>NZ_CP172936.1:0-715000 GCF_050542585.1 Enterococcus sp. DIV1767
ATGCCATCTGCTGATTCTATTTGGCAAGATCTTCAACGATCCTTTAAAGAAGAGCTGAATCCGGCCAGTTATAGCGCTTGGATCGAGACTGCCAATGTCTTGTCGTTTGAAAAAAATCAGCTGCTGATCGAAGTACCCAGCGATCTTCATAAATCTTATTGGGAAAAAAATCTAGCTGCCAAAATTGTTGAAATGGGATTTATGAAAACTGGTGAAGAATTGATTCCTAGTTTTGTGACTGTCGAAGAAGCAGAAGCTTTAAAAACAGCCCCATCTACTATTAAAACAACTGCAGAAGAAAACGAGCAGCCGCCGAAATCGATTTTAAATGAAAAATACACATTTGATACCTTTGTCATCGGGAAAGGCAATCAAATGGCCCATGCTGCTGCTTTAGTTGTTGCTGAAGATCCTGGGTCTATTTATAATCCGCTGTTCTTCTATGGTGGCGTTGGTTTAGGGAAAACCCACTTGATGCATGCGATCGGTCATCAAATGTTGCTGAAACGTCCCAATGCCAAAATCAAGTATGTTAGTAGTGAAAATTTCACCAATGATTTCATTACTTCTATTCAAAAGAACAAAATGGAAGATTTTCGAAACGAATACCGCAATGTTGATCTTTTGTTGGTGGATGATATTCAATTCTTAGTCAATAAAGAAGGAACCCAAGAAGAATTCTTTAATACCTTCGAGGAGCTGTATCGCAATAATAAACAGATCGTCTTGACAAGTGATCGTTTGCCAAATGAGATCCCAACTTTGCCGGAACGTTTGGTTTCTCGTTTTGCTTGGGGCTTGTCCGTTGACATCACCCCGCCGGATCTAGAGACGCGGACCGCGATTTTACGGAAAAAAGCCGAAGCCGAACGCTTGGAGATCCCCGACGATACCTTAAGTTATATTGCTGGACAGATCGATTCGAATATCCGGGAACTTGAAGGAGCACTCGTCCGGGTACAAGCTTTTGCTACGATGCAAAACTCAGACATTACAACCAGCTTGGCAGCTGAAGCCATCAAAGCCTTGAAATCAAGCCATGGCTCGACCCAAGTTTCGATTTTGCAGATCCAAGAAGAAGTCGCAAAATACTATCATATTCATGTCAATGATCTAAAAGGGAAAAAACGGGTCAAAGGCATCGTCGTGCCACGGCAGATCGCGATGTATCTCTCTCGAGAATTGACCGATAGTTCTTTACCAAAAATCGGCGGCGAATTTGGCGGCAAAGACCATACCACGGTCATTCATGCCCATGAAAAAATTCAGCATTTAGTCGAAACAGATCCTACGATCAAAAATGAGATCGCTGAAATCAAACAAATCCTCTTCAGCTGATCTGTGGATAATAAATAAAAAACCAAAAAAGTTGTCCACAAGTTATTCACAGGCGTTTTCGTTAGTCTAATCACTCTTTTCTCGAGTTATCCACATTACTAACAAGCCTATTACTACTATTACTTTTATTTAATAACTATAAATTAAAGGAGTATCGCTATGAAGCTAACTTTAAACCGAACAGAGTTCATGCAAGAATTACAAACTGTCCAACGGGCAATTTCAACCAAAACCACCATCCCGATCTTAACTGGGGTAAAATTGTCCCTTTCAGAAAAAGGATTGACCATGACTGGGAGCAATGCCGATATTTCCATTGAAACTTTTTTAAGTGTGGAAAACGAAAAAGCGCAAATGCAAATCGAAAAAACAGGAGCGATCGTTTTACAAGCACGTTTCTTTAGTGAAATCGTTCGTCGTTTGCCTGAAAGTACCTTAACGTTAGAAGTTTTAGACAATAATCAAGTAGCGATCACTTCTGGAAAAGCCAACTTTACCGTCAACGGCTTAGATGCCGATAGTTATCCACATTTACCAGTTGTCGAAAGTCAAGATTCGATCGAGATTCCAGCGCACGTATTGAATAAGGTCGTTAGTGAAACAGTCTTTGCGGTTTCGCAACACGAAAGCCGTCCGATCTTGACTGGGGTCCACTTTGTCTTAGAAAATCAAAAATTATTAGCTGTTGCGACGGACTCACACCGTCTGAGCCAACGGGTGATTCCCTTGGAAAGCGGGGAAACAGCCTTCAATATCGTGATTCCCGGCAAAAGCTTAACGGAACTTTCTCGTTCCTTAACGGATGAGGAAGAAGCGATCCAAATCAGCATTATGGATAACCAAGTGTTGTTCCAAACGAAAACTATGAAATTCTATTCTCGTTTATTGGAAGGAACTTACCCAGATACCAATCGTCTGATCCCTTCAAGCTTCAATACTGAAATTGAATTTTCTGTGCCAGAATTGTTACAAGCTATCGAACGGGCGTCATTGCTTTCTCATGAAGGCCGTAACAACATCGTTCGTTTGGCGATCTCCGAGGAAGCCGTTGTCTTATATGGAAACTCACCAGAAATCGGGAAAGTGGAAGAAGACCTTTCTTTTGAAAAAGTGACCGGCGACCCATTAGAGATCTCTTTTAATCCTGACTATATGAAAGCTGCACTACGAGCATTTGGTGACACTAGCATCGTGATCCGCTTTATCTCAGCGATCCGGCCCTTTACGTTGGAGCCAACAGAGAGCAAAGGCAGCTTTATTCAGCTGATCACACCGGTACGCACCAACTAGTTTTTCATGTCTTTTGAAAAAAGTTGAAACAATCATCTGAAAATGAATAAATGAGTTAAAAGGGCTTAAAATCGTTTTTAAGCCCTTTTTTCTATTTTGGCTTCTTTTTTGTCTAAAAGCAGTAAGTCTTCTGAGAATGAAAAATATGCCGATGAATTTGTTTTCTTGGCAAAAAAAGAGTATAATAGAGCTAAACGCTCTTTGATAGAATTGAGGGGAATTATGAAAATGCAAATACCGTTAGAAACGGAATATATGACACTTGGACAAATGCTCAAAGAAGTCAGTGTGATCAGCAGCGGCGGCCAAGCGAAATGGTACCTTGCAGAGCACACCGTTTTTGTCGACGGCGAGCCGGAAAATCGACGAGGGCGCAAATTGTATGCGGGAATGCGTATTGAGCTACCTGATGAAGGTACTTTTTTTATGGTGAAGAAGGAAGACGCTGATGCGGCTGAATGAGTTGCATTTAAGCAATTATCGGAACTATGATTCGCTGACACTGACTTTTGAGAAAGGTCTGGTCATTTTTTTAGGCGAAAACGCGCAAGGAAAAACCAATATTTTAGAAAGCATCTATGTATTGGCGATGACCAAAAGCCACCGCACCTCCAGCGAGCAAGAACTTATCCGCTGGGACACAGAAGGTGCGCGGATCTCTGGCAGTGTCAGTCGGGGACGCTCAACGATCCCGTTAGAACTGTTTTTGTCAAAAAAAGGACGAAAAACGAAAGTAAACCACATTGAGCAAAAAAAGCTCAGTAGTTACATAGGGCAGTTGAATGTCATTTTATTTGCTCCAGAAGACCTCTCCCTTGTAAAAGGAAGTCCCCAAGTCCGCCGCAAATTTCTCGATATGGAAATTGGGCAGATCGATCCAATCTATCTCTATGATCTCGTTCAATACCAATCCGTTTTGAAACAGCGCAATCAATACTTAAAACAGCTGAATGAAAAAAAACAGACCGATGAGATCTATTTAGATGTTTTGACGGAACAGCTGGTGGCTTTCGGCAGTAAAATCATTTTAGCCAGACAACGGTTTGTTCAGCGCTTGGCGTATTGGGCAAATCAGCTGCACCAAAAGATCAGCCAAGGAAAAGAAACCTTGCAGATCGACTACTTATCGAATGTGCCTGGTGAGGCGAGTACGCTGGAGGAGATCCAACAGCAATTTGTCAAAGCCTTGGCACAAGTCAAAGACCGTGAACGATTTCGGCAAGTCACGCTGGCAGGTCCCCATCGAGACGATCTGGATTTTTTGATCAATGAGAAAAATGTTCAGACCTTTGGCTCGCAAGGACAGCAGCGAACGACGGCCTTAAGTGTTAAATTGGCAGAAATTGATTTGATGAAAGAAGAAACGGGAGAATATCCCGTCCTTTTATTAGATGACGTCATGAGTGAGCTGGATGATTCCCGACAACTGCATTTATTGGAAACCATTGAAGGAAAAGTTCAGACCTTTCTGACAACGACGACATTAGAACATGTGAAAGACAAAATGTCTGTGGAAGCAGAGATTTTTTATGTAGAGCAAGGACATATTAAAGGAGAATAGACTGAATGACAGAAGAAGAAAAAAGCTTAGTTGAACGTGCGAAAGCCTATGATGCCAGTCAGATCCAAGTGCTGGAAGGGCTAGAAGCCGTCCGCAAACGACCTGGGATGTACATTGGTTCTACCAGTTCAGAAGGTTTGCACCACTTAGTATGGGAAATCGTCGATAACTCGATCGATGAAGCACTAGCAGGCTTTGCCTCAAGTATTCAAGTGATCATTGAACCAGATAATAGTATTACGGTCGTCGATGACGGTCGGGGGATCCCCGTTGATATCCAAGCCAAGACAGGTCGTCCAGCGGTAGAAACCGTCTTTACGATCCTGCATGCCGGCGGGAAATTCGGCGGCGGCGGCTACAAAGTATCTGGTGGACTGCACGGGGTAGGTTCCTCCGTCGTTAATGCGCTATCCACGACTTTAGATGTAAAAGTCTACAAGGAAGGTAAAGTGTATTATCAAGAATACCATCGTGGGGCAGTCGTTGATGACTTAAAAGTGATCGATGAAACCGACCGCCACGGAACGACCGTCCACTTTGTTCCAGATCCAGAGATCTTTACGGAAACAACTGTATTCAATTTTGACAAATTAGCGACGCGGGTTCGGGAATTAGCCTTCTTGAACCGAGGTTTAAAAATCTCGATCGAAGACAAACGGGAAGAAAAACCCGTCTTGAAAGAATATCATTACGACGGCGGGATCAAGAGCTATGTGGAGCATTTGAATGCGAGTAAAACAGTGATTTTCCCAGATCCGATCTATTTAGAAGGAGAGCAACAAGGAATCACGGTTGAAGTTTCCATGCAATATACCGATAGCTACCACAGCAATCTGCTAAGTTTTGCCAATAATATCCATACCTATGAAGGCGGAACCCATGAATTCGGGTTTAAGACTGCCTTGACCCGGGTGATCAATGATTACGCCCGCAAGTCAAAATTGATGAAAGAAAACGACGAAAACCTAACCGGAGAAGATGTTCGGGAAGGGTTGACGGCGGTTATCTCCATCAAGCATCCAGATCCTCAGTTTGAGGGACAAACGAAAACCAAATTAGGAAACTCCGAAGTGCGGACAGTCACCGATCGTCTCTTTTCGGAACATTTCACGAAATTCTTGATGGAAAACCCGAATGTGGGTCGTCAAGTCGTGGAAAAAGGACTTTTGGCATCAAAAGCCCGTCAAGCAGCCAAACGTGCCCGGGAAATGACTCGCCGAAAAGGTGCGTTAGAAATCAGTAACTTACCTGGGAAATTAGCCGACTGTTCCAGTAATGATCCAGAAAAATGCGAATTGTTTATCGTCGAAGGAGATTCTGCCGGCGGTTCAGCAAAACAAGGCCGCAGTCGCGAATTCCAAGCGATCTTACCGATCCGCGGGAAGATTTTAAATGTCGAAAAAGCCAGCATGGACAAAATCTTAGCAAACGAAGAGATCCGTTCATTGTTTACAGCCATGGGAACTGGGTTTGGTGCTGATTTTGATGTAGCAAAAGCCCGTTACCACAAGCTAGTTATCATGACCGATGCCGATGTCGATGGTGCCCATATCCGGACCCTACTTTTGACGCTGTTCTATCGTTATATGCGTCCAATCGTTGAAGCTGGTTATGTCTATATCGCACAACCGCCATTGTACGGTGTCAAACAAGGGAAAAATATCCACTATATCCAACCCGGCAAGAATGCCGAACAAGATTTGAAAAATACGATTGAATCACTACCTGCGACACCAAAACCAACGGTTCAACGCTACAAAGGTCTAGGGGAAATGGATGACCACCAGTTATGGGAAACCACGATGGATCCTGAAAACCGGATGATGCTGCGGGTCAGCGTAGATGATGCCATAGAAGCCGATCAAATTTTTGAAATGCTGATGGGGGATCGCGTCGAACCAAGACGGGCCTTTATCGAAGAAAACGCGCACTACGTGAAAAATCTTGACATCTAGCCAATCGTAGAGGAGGAAACAGCTTGAGTGAAGAAGCAAAACAAAATATTCATGACGTCAATCTGACCAGTGAAATGCGCGAGTCCTTTATCGATTATGCAATGAGTGTAATTGTTGCTAGGGCTTTACCAGATGTGCGGGATGGCTTAAAGCCGGTTCACCGCCGAATTTTATATGGAATGAATGAATTAGGGGTCACACCAGACAAGCCCCATAAAAAATCAGCCCGGATCGTCGGCGATGTCATGGGGAAATACCATCCCCATGGTGACAGTGCGATCTATGAATCAATGGTGCGGATGGCACAGCCCTTTAGCTATCGCTACATGCTAGTCGATGGCCACGGAAACTTTGGTTCAGTCGATGGTGACGGTGCCGCTGCGATGCGGTATACCGAAGCCCGCATGAGTAAACTGGCGATGGAGATGCTGCGGGACATCAACAAAGATACCGTTGACTTCCAAAGCAATTATGATGATACAGAACGAGAACCAGCGGTATTACCAGCACGCTTCCCGAACCTTTTGGTCAACGGGACGACGGGGATCGCTGTTGGGATGGCGACCAATATCCCGCCTCATAACTTGAATGAAGTTATTGCAGCCATCGATCTATTGATGGAAAATCCAGAAGTCACAACGAGTGAATTGATGGAAGTCCTACCAGGACCAGATTTCCCAACTGGTGGGATCGTGATGGGGAAATCCGGTATTCGCCGTGCTTATGAAACAGGGAAAGGTTCGATCACTGTTCGCGGGAAAGTCGAAGTGACTGAAATGCCCAACGGCAAAGAACGGATCTTAGTGACTGAATTGCCATATATGGTCAATAAAGCCAAATTGATCGAACGGATCTCTGAGTTGCACCGTGACAAACGGATCGAAGGAATCACCGATCTGCGAGATGAATCATCTCGTGAAGGCATGCGGATCGTGATCGACGTTCGTCGCGACGTCAGTGCATCGGTGATCTTAAACAATCTCTACAAAATGACTGCACTGCAATCTTCTTTTGGCTTTAATATGTTAGCCATTGAAAAAGGCGTGCCGAAGATTTTGAGCTTGAAACGAATTTTAGAAAACTATATCGAGCACCAACAAGAAGTGGTGACTCGACGAACACAGTTTGATAAAAACAAAGCAGAAGCTCGTGCCCACATCTTGGAAGGGTTACGGATCGCATTGGATCATATCGATGAGATCATTGCTTTGATCCGGGCATCAAATTCTGATGATGAAGCAAAAAATAGCATGATGGAGCGCTTCAAATTGTCCGATCGCCAAGCGCAAGCGATTTTAGATATGCGTTTGCGTCGCTTGACCGGTTTGGAACGCGACAAGATCGAAAACGAGTACCAAGGCTTGTTAGAATTTATCGCTGATTTGACAGACATTCTAGCAAATCCACAACGGGTCCTAGAGATCATCCAAACGGAGTTGCAGGAATTAGGGCAACGCTTTGGCGATGATCGCCGGACTGAGTTATTGGTTGGGGAAGTCTTAAGTCTTGAAGATGAAGATTTGATCGAAGAAGAAGAAATCGTCATTACCTTGACGAACAATGGGTACATCAAACGAGTAGCTAAATCTGAATTCCGTGCTCAACGCCGCGGCGGACGTGGCGTTCAAGGAATGGGGATCCACGATGAAGACTTCGTGAAGACGTTGGTTTCTTGTTCGACTCATGACACATTACTGTTCTTCACCAATAAAGGGAAAGTTTACAAAGCCAAAGGCTATGAAATTCCTGAGTATGGTCGGGCAGCCAAAGGGATCCCTGTGATCAATCTGCTCGGGATCGATTCTAGCGAACGGATCGAAGCGATCATTTCGGCTTCTGGTGGGCCTCAAGAAGGACGCTACTTGTTCTTCACGACGCGTCTAGGTGTGGTTAAACGGACCTCAGTGACGGCCTTTTCAAATATCCGTGCCAATGGTTTGATTGCGATCGGTCTTCGGGAAAATGATGAGTTGGTCAACGTGATCGAAACCCATGGCGAAGATGTCGTGATCATTGGAACCCACGATGGCTACTCTGTGACCTTCAAAGAAGCCCTTGTGCGGGATATGGGCCGGACAGCTGCTGGTGTGCGAGGCATTCGTCTCAGAGACGGAGACTATGTCGTAGGTGCCGCGGTGATCACAGAAGACAGTGAAGTCTTGGTCATCACTGAGAACGGTTATGGCAAACGCACCAAAGGCTCTGAATACCCAATCAAAGGTCGTGGCGGAAAAGGGATCAAAACAGCCAACATTACGGCGAAAAACGGTCCATTAGCCGGCTTGACGACGGTCAGCGGTGAGGAAGACATCATGGTGATCACCGATAAAGGCGTCTTGATTCGTTTCAATGTAGCGACTGTTTCCCAAACTGGTCGGGCAACCTTAGGGGTTCGTTTGATGAAAATGGAAAACAATGCCAAAGTAGTGACGATGGCAACGGTTGAACCGGAAGTCGAAGAAGAACTAGCGACTGCCGAAGAAACAGCGGTACAAGACGTGCCAGTTGTGGAAGACACCACGGAAGACACCACGGATACACAAGAATAAGCAATACGTTTTCTAGGAAGACAGCAACCTGCGAACCTGCAGCTTGCTGTCTTTTTACTCTTTTTCAAAAAATCGGTAGCAGCTGACGTATTTATCAGTGTAAGCGATTGTTTGCGGTGATGGATAGATTGCAGGGACGCAAAAAACAGCTTGCAGTAGGGACGAAAAAAGTGTATAATAATTATTTGTGAGTAGTCTAATTAGACCACTCTCTCTGCTCCTAGAAAACTAGGGGCCAAAGTCCACAGGGAGGTGAAAAATCAATGGAAAACACGAAATATGAGATCTTATATATCATTCGTCCAAACATTGATGAAGAAGCAAAAGCCGCATTGATCGCTCGTTTTGACTCAATCTTAACTGATAACGGCGCTGAAGTTATCGAATCAAAAGATTGGCAAAAACGCCGTCTAGCGTATGAAATGGATGGATTCCGTGAGGGTATCTATCACATCGTTAAAGTTTCTTCTTCAACAACTGCAAGTGCAATCAACGAGTTTGACCGTCTTGCGAAAATCAATGATGACATTATCCGTCACATGATTGTCAAAGAAGAAGCATAATATTGTTTCACATGAAACAAAAGCGATGAGGAGATGATGAACTTTGATTAATAATGTTGTACTAGTAGGAAGACTAACCAAAGATCCTGATTTACGTTACACTTCTAATGGCACTGGTGTCGCAACCTTTACCTTGGCGGTAAACCGCAATTTTACCAACCAAAGTGGAGAGCGCGAAGCTGATTTCATCAACTGTGTTATTTGGAGAAAACCAGCGGAAACATTAGCAAACTATGCACGCAAAGGAACTTTATTAGGGGTTACTGGACGTATTCAAACCCGTTCATACGACAACCAACAAGGCCAACGTGTTTATGTAACAGAAGTCGTTGCTGACAACTTCCAATTATTAGAGTCGCGGAATGCTTCCGAGCAAAGACGCACAACTGATAGCGGATCTGGCAGTAACAATACGTATAACTCAAACAGTTCTTCTGGATTTGGTAACAATAACTCAAATCAAACTCAATCCTCTCAACCATCAGGAATGCCTAATTTTGATCGAGACAACTCCGATCCATTCGGAAACTCATCAATCGACATTTCAGACGATGATTTACCATTCTAAGAAATTGATAGGAGGGAAATAGGATGGCACAACAAAGAAGAGGCGGACGCAAACGTCGTAAAGTAGACTACATTGCTGCAAACCATATTGAACATATCGATTATAAAGATATTGAATTACTAAAACGTTTCATTTCAGAACGCGGTAAAATCTTACCACGTCGTGTAACTGGTACTGGTGCGAAAAACCAACGCAAACTTACCATTGCAATCAAACGTGCGCGTATCATGGGATTACTTCCATTCGTAGGCGAAGAATAAATCGAATGATTTTCATTGACAAGTTTCTTTTGAAGCTTGTCAATTTTTTTATCCATCGAAGAGAAACTTGTTATTTTATATGTAGATAGAATAACGAATGACAAAATTTTTTTCCTGGTTGTTTCACCAAAAAAGTTTCACGTGGAACTTTTTTGCATCAATCGCCTATTTGATTGTTTTATGGTAAAATAAGGAACAAAGCTTCAAAAAAATGGGATGATACATTGAGGGGTAAAAAAGATGGCAGCAATTGGGTTGATTTCAATTGATAATTACGATGATTTGATTGAGAAAAAAGACGACAAACAAGTTTCTTATTTGAACTCGCTGATCACGACATTGATTTCTGATTGGGCAAGTGAGAATCATGTTTTTTACAAACGAATCAATTCCGAGCGGTTTCTTTTCGTCGCGAAGTATTCAGATATTGAGCGGATGAAGGAAGAAAAATTCCAATTTTTAACTAGAGTACGGCAAGTTGCGGAAAAAAATGATCTGGCATTAACGATCAGTATGGGAATCTCCTATGGGGAAGAGTCTTTTGAAGAGATCGGGGAAGTGGCACAAAACAATCTCGACATTGCGTTAGTTCGCGGCGGCGATCAAGTCGTTTTAAAAGAAGCCAAAGAAGAAGCGAAACCGCAATTCTTTGGTGGCAATACAGACGGCACACCAAAGAGAACGCGTGTTCGTTCTCGTGCCATGAGTACGGCGTTGAGAAAGATTTTTGCTGAAAACCAGCGGATCTTTATCATGGGTCATCGTTACCCGGACATGGATGCTTTAGGTTCGGCTTTTGGGGTGGCTTACATGGCGATGATGAGCGACAAAGAATGCTACATCATTTTAAATCCGAAAGAGATCACCGCCGACATTCAGCGGGCATTGGAAGAATTGAAAAAATACCCCGAGCTGGAACGATTTGTGATCACTGGGGAAGAAGCAGTTAATTTATCAAATGAAGAAAGTGTCTTAGTGATGGTAGATTACCATAAGCCATCGATGTCGATCTCGCAAGCGGTCTATGATGAATTTGACAAAATCGCAGTGATCGATCACCATCGTCGCGGGGATGAGTTTCCCGATAAGCCTTTATTGACGTATATTGAATCTTCCGCATCTTCGGCATCAGAACTAGTAGCAGAATTGATCCAGTATCGTGCTTCTCGCAGATCGCAAGTCCCGAAATTTATTACGACTTCTTTATTAGCAGGCATCTACGTGGATACGAAGAACTTCACGGTGCGAACCACTGGTCGGACCTTTGATATTGCTGGCTATTTGAAAAATCAAGGCGCAGATACCTCATTGGTTCAATACATGTTGAGTACGGATCTCGATTCCTATTTGATGATCAGTGAACTGGTTTCTCGCAGCCAGCATTTCCGAGAAGATATCGTGATTGCTGCAGCGGATGAAGATCGGGTCTACGATAGTGTCACCGTTGCGAAAGCGGCCGATACTCTGCTATCGATCAATGGGATCCATGCGGCGTTTGTCATTACGAAACAGCCTGGAGATTTGATCGGTATCAGTGCTAGAAGCACCGGTAAAGTCAATGTACAAACCTTGATGGAGGCATTAGGCGGCGGCGGACATTTTACCAACGCAGCCACGCAAATAAAAAACAGCAGCATTAGTGATGTAGAAAACCAGCTGCGAGCGGAATTAACGAAAAATGAACAATAACAAGGAGTGACCAAGATGAAAGTTATTTTCTTACAAGATGTCAAAGGTAAAGGCAAAAAAGGTGATATCAAGGAAGTCCCTAATGGCTACGCACAAAACTTCCTGATCAAAAACAACTTAGCCAAACCTGCCAACAATGAAAGCATGGCAGAACTAAAAGGCAAACAAAAAGCCAAAGAAAAACAAGATGCCGAGGTCTTAGCAGAAGCGAAAGAGCTAAAAGCGCTTCTTGAAAAAGAAGAAACCGTTGTGAAGATCAATGCCAAAGCAGGGGAAGATGGCCGCTTGTTTGGTTCGATCCCATCAAAACAAATTGCCGATGCCTTGAACAAGCAATACAAAATCAAGATCGACAAACGCAAAATCGAATTGGATCAGCCGATTCGTGCATTAGGCTTCACGCAAGTACCTGTAAAATTGCACCCACAAGTAACAGCAACGATCAATGTTCATACCATTCAAGAATAAGCATTACTCCCAACAGTCATATGTTGGGTTTTTTTCGGCAAACGTCCAAGCAATCTTGTACTTTGGATGGGAATCTTGTAGAATGAATGGACGAAGGAGCGAATGGCATGAATGAAGTTTGGCAAAATCAAGTTCCCCCACAAGATATTGAAGCGGAACAAGCGGTCCTAGGGGCAGTCTTTTTAGATGCCGATGCGATCATCGATGCAATGGAAGTAATCGCCCCAGAAGATTTTTATCGCCGCAGCCATCAAATAATTTTTCAAGCAATGATCCAGTTGAACGACCGTAGTGAATCGATCGACTTGATCACGTTGAAAGCAGAAATTGAAAAAAGCAATAGTCTTGAAGATGTTGGCGGTCTGACGTATCTGACTGAATTGAGTCAAGCTTCACCATCAGCAGCAAGTATTGCTTATTATGCGAAGATCGTTGACGACAAAGCTACGTTACGCAATCTGATCCAAACAGCGAGCCGTATCGTAACCAAAGGCTTTGAACAAGATGAAGATGTGCAGTCGATCATTGATCAAGCAGAAAAAAGTATTTTAGAAGTATCCGAAAAGCGCAATAGCAATGGCTTCCAATCGATAGCGGAAGTCTTGAATCGGACGATCGAAACGATCGATCAGCTGGCGCAAAACAACGAAGAAATCACCGGATTACCTACGGGTTATGCAGCTTTAGACAAAATGACGGCGGGACTGCAAAAAGAAGAGCTGATTATTCTGGCTGCCCGTCCCGCGGTAGGGAAAACCGCATTTGCCTTGAATATCGCACAAAATGTCGGAACGAAAACCGATCGTTCCGTGGCGATCTTTAGTCTGGAAATGGGGGCTGAATCATTGGTCAACCGGATGCTTTGTGCGGAAGGCTCGATTGAGGCCAGTCACTTGCGGACGGGGCAGCTCTCAGAAGAAGAGTGGCGGAATTTGATCGTTGCTATGGGCAGTCTTTCTAACGCCAATATCTATATCGATGATACCCCCGGGATCAAGATCTCTGAGATCCGGGCACGTTGTCGGAAACTCGCGCAAGAAAAAGGCAATCTCGGCTTGATTTTGATCGACTATTTGCAGTTGATTGAAGGAACGGGTCGCGAAAACCGCCAACAAGAAGTCTCTGAGATCTCTCGCCAATTAAAGAAACTGGCGAAGGAATTGAAAGTGCCGGTGATTGCACTGTCTCAGCTTTCTCGGGGTGTGGAACAACGACAAGACAAGCGTCCTGTTTTAAGTGATATCCGAGAATCAGGGTCGATCGAGCAGGATGCCGATATCGTTGCTTTCTTGTACCGAGATGACTACTACCGCAGCGAAGGCGACGATGACGATGAACCAGAAGAACAACAAAACAACAATGTGATCGAAGTCATTATCGAGAAAAACCGGAGTGGTGCCCGAGGGACCGTCGAACTTCTATTCATCAAAGAATACAATAAGTTCTCCTCGGTCTCGCCGCGAGAAGAGTTCGGGTAAGACACCAATTATTTGAAAAACAATGGCTCCTGCTGCCGTCTGCATTGCGCTGATGGCAGTAGGGCTTTTTTTATGTGCCGACTTTATTCGTTTTTACGTGTATAAATAATTATTCCAAAGAAAATAGTTCGTTTTTTACCCCTGAAAAATGAGAATTTAAAACGATTATTCGATTTTAGATTGAAAGAGCTTGCGAATCTTGTTACAATACTTAAGGAATGCACTAATTAAAGAAAGAGGTCATTATATGTCATCTGTAGTAGTAGTAGGTACACAATGGGGCGATGAAGGTAAAGGAAAGATTACGGACTTTTTGAGTGAAAACGCGGAAGTCATTGCACGTTATCAAGGTGGAGACAATGCCGGCCATACGATTAAATTTGACGGTGTGACCTATAAACTGCATTTGATTCCTTCAGGGATCTTTTATGCAGATAAAATCAGTGTCATTGGAAACGGGGTCGTTGTGAACCCGAAATCATTAGTTAAAGAATTAGCATACTTGAAAGAAAACAATATAATAACAGAAAACTTAAAGATTTCTGATCGTGCACATGTTATTTTACCTTATCATATCCATTTGGATCAGCTGCAAGAAGATGCCAAAGGTGACAACAAGATCGGTACGACGATCAAAGGGATCGGACCAGCCTATATGGATAAAGCTGCCAGAGTCGGCATTCGGATCGCTGATCTTTTAGACAAGGAAATTTTTGAAGAACGTCTGCGTATCAACTTAGAAGAAAAAAATCGTCAATTCGTGAAAATGTTCGATGCAGAACCAATTGCCTTTGAAGACATTTTTGAAGAGTATTACGAATATGGCCAACAAATCAAAAAATATGTGACGGATACTTCGGTGATCCTTAACGATGCCTTAGATGAAGGCAAACGAGTTTTATTTGAAGGGGCACAAGGCGTGATGCTGGATATCGACCAAGGAACCTATCCTTTCGTAACATCATCCAACCCTGTTGCTGGGGGAGTCACTATTGGTAGTGGTGTGGGTCCTTCAAAAATCAACAAAGTCGTTGGTGTCTGCAAAGCTTACACCTCTCGGGTAGGCGATGGTCCTTTCCCAACGGAACTGTTTGATGAAACAGGTGAACAAATTCGTAAGATCGGTCGTGAATACGGAACAACGACAGGACGTCCTCGCCGTGTGGGCTGGTTTGATACCGTCGTGATGCGCCATTCAAAACGGGTCTCAGGGATTACGAACCTATCCCTTAACTCGATCGATGTCTTGAGCGGTTTAGAAACCGTGAAAATCTGTACCGCTTATGAACTAGACGGCGAATTGATCTATCATTACCCAGCAAGCTTGAAAGAGTTGAACCGCTGCAAACCGGTCTACGAAGAACTTCCTGGCTGGTCTGAAGACATTACTGGCTGTAAAACATTGGCAGATCTGCCAGAAAATGCACGCAATTACGTTCACCGCATCTCTGAATTAGTCGGTGTCCGCATTTCGACCTTCTCGGTAGGACCAGACCGCAGCCAAACCAACATCTTAGAAAGTGTTTGGGCGCAAATCTAACCTGACGCAAAAGCATCAGAACAAGACAAAGAACTCCTACGTCAAAAGCAGTCAACGATAAGTTTGGCTGCTTTTGATGAGAATTTCTTCTGTCTTGTTCTTTTTTTGCTATAATAGGGGGTAACGAGAGGGGTGAAACCATGTTTCAAATCATGACAGATTCCTGCTGTGATTTACCAGCAGCAAGATTAGCGGAGCTAGATGTCGCCTATATTCCAATGCTGATTGAATTAGACGGCAAAGAATATATCGATGATATGGGCAAAGAATTTGATACGGAATGGTTTTTAGGAAAACTAAAAGAGCATGCGCAACCGACGACTTCTCAAATCAATGTCGGACGTTATATGGAATATTTTCGGCCATATGTCGAAGCGGGCACACCGGTCCTTTATTTAGGTTTTTCTTCAGGAATGAGCGGCTCATTCCAAAGTGCCGTCCAAGCCGTAGCCTTACTAAAAGAAGAATACAAAGAAGTCGCGATCACCTTGATCGATACGCGCTCTGCGAGTTTAGGGGAAGGCTTCTTAGTGGCTGAAGCAGCCCAACAAAAAGCCCAAGGACGTTCGTTGCTGGAAGTCAGCCAATGGGTAGAAGAAAACAAACTACGTTTAGATTCATGGGTCACCGTTGATGATTTAAAACAGTTGGAACGCGGCGGCAGAATCTCTAAAACGGCGGCAGCAATCGGCGGATTGCTGAACGTGAAACCAATCATTACCGTCGATACCGCGGGAAAATTACGCAGCGTTGATCGAGTACGGGGACGCAACAAAGCAATCCAAAAAATCGTGGATCAAACCATTGCCAATCTTCACGAATCAAAAACCAATACGGTTTATTTTGCCAATGCCGGCGATGCCGAAGCAGCGGAGAAAGTCATCAAACGTTTGACCGAAAAAGTTCCTGACATTATTATTCATCATTATCCATTAGGTCCAACGATCTCCAGTCATACCGGCTATGGCTGCTTGGCGCTGTTTTCATTCGGCAAAGCCCGGTTAGAACAAGCGTAACCTGCCCAACATGCCCGAAGTATTAGACAAAATAAAAATAACGCTCCAGTTGCAGCCTTGGTGGCGGGCAAATGGAGCGTTATTTTTTTAAAAAGCAGCTTATTGATTCAATTCTGCTACGCGTTTTTGGACATCTTTGTTTTCTAAGAATTCATCGTAGGTCGTTTCGGCACGATCCACCACGCCTTTGCTAGAGACCGCAATGATTCGGTTCGCAAGGGTTTGAATAAATTGGTGGTCATGAGAAGCAAACAACAATGAGCCGGTGAAGGCCATCAAACCATCGTTTAATGCGGTGATTGATTCTAAGTCCAAGTGATTGGTTGGATCATCCAACACCAATACGTTGGCTTTTGAAAGCATCATTTTCGACAACATACAGCGAACTTTTTCGCCCCCGGAAAGAACGTTGACGGGTTTTAATACTTCATCACCAGAGAATAACATGCGACCTAGGAAGCTGCGCAAGAAGGTATTGTCGTCTTCTTCCTTGCTTGCGTATTGACGCAGCCAATCAACGATCAGGGTATCCGTATCGAATTCGCTGGTCGTATCTTTTGGCAAGTAGGCATGCTGCGTGGTGACGCCCCAACGAACACTACCTGTATCAGGAGTGATTTCCCCCATGATGACTTTGAATAGCGTCGTGGTGGTGATATCGCTATTGGCAACAAAAGCGACTTTGTCGTCTTTATTCAAGGTGAAAGAGATATTGTCTAAAATCTTTTTGCCGTCGATCGTCACACTGACATTGTCGACTTGCAGCAAGTCATTCCCGATTTCACGTTCTGGTTTAAAACCGACAAACGGGTAGCGGCGAGACGAAGGTTGAATATCATCAAGAGTGATTTTATCCAACATTTTTTTCCGAGATGTTGCTTGTTTGGATTTTGATGCATTGGCACTAAAGCGTGCGATAAAGTCTTGCAGTTCTTTGATCTGCTCTTCTTTTTTGGCATTTGATTGGGATTGTAATTTCGCAGCTAATTGGCTTGATTCCAACCAGAAATCATAGTTGCCGACAAACAATTTGATTTTGCCGAAGTCTAAATCGGCCATATGGGTACAAACTTTATTTAAGAAGTGGCGGTCATGGGAAACAACGATAACGGTGTTGTCAAAGTTGATCAGAAACTCTTCTAACCAGTTGATAGATTGGATATCCAATCCGTTGGTAGGCTCATCTAGGAGCAAGACGTCTGGCTTACCGAAAAGGGCTTGTGCCAGTAAGACTTTCACCCGTTGACCAGCAGTTAGATCTTTCATCAAGACATGATGCAATTCATCGGGAATGTTCAAGCCTTGCAAAAGAACGGCTGCTTCTGGCTCTGCTTCCCAACCATCAAGTTCCGCAAATTCGCCTTCTAGTTCGGCGGCACGAATCCCATCTTCATCAGAAAAGTCTTCCTTCATGTAGATCGCGTCTTTTTCTTTCATCACTTCGTAGAGACGTTTATGGCCCATGATAACCGTTTCGATCACTGGAAACTCTTCGTAATCATAGTGGTTCTGTTTCAAGACAGCCATCCGTTCATCAGGACCTAAAGAAACATTCCCGGTCGAAGGTTGGATCTCACCAGATAAAATTTTTAAAAAAGTTGATTTACCAGCACCATTTGCACCAATCAAACCATAACAATTACCAGGCGTAAACTTAATATTAACATCATCAAACAGTTTGCGGTCTGAAAAATGCAAACTTACATCACTTACTGTAATCAATTCTTTTCCTCACTTTATATAAATTGACATGGAGTCTCCTAGCATTATAGCGATGAATGTTGAAACTTTCAAGTAAAGCCGAGGATTTCGTCAGGAAAGGTATAGGCCTGGTGAAAGAAAAATTATGGTTGCTGTTGCCTTCCTAGTAGAACCTGACGGCTTCCTATGCTAGAGTATTGGTAGAATAGTTAGACAAAGGAGCAGACGAATGGTGGATTGGTTGGTTGGATTGTCGCCATGGCAGCAAGCGCTGGTGGGGACGATCTTTACGTATGGTATGACGGCGTTTGGGGCAGCGCTAGTCTTTTTCTTCAAAGAAATCAATAAAAATGTCCTGAATACGATGCTGGGGTTTGCCTCTGGCGTGATGATCGCTGCTAGTTTCTGGTCGTTATTAGATCCTGCGATCGCACGAGCCGAAGAAAATGGCGACATTCCGTGGCTCGTGGTCAGCATCGGGTTTGGTTTGGGCGGTTTGTTTCTATATGCAGCAGATAAGACGCTCCCGCATATGCATTTTGGTCCAAATCATGAAACAGAAGGTTTGCCCAGTCATTTGAAGCGAACGATCTTGCTGGTTTTTTCCATCACGCTGCATAATATCCCAGAAGGCTTGGCGGTAGGGGTAGCGTTTGGGGCGGCGGCTAGTGCCGATGATCCGCGAGCAGCAATCTTAGCGGCGCTTTCGGTAGCGATCGGGATCGGGATTCAGAATTTTCCAGAAGGCGCAGCCGTTTCGATCCCCTTGCGTCAAGAAGGGTTAAGCCGAACCAAAGCCTTTATGTATGGGCAAGCGTCCGGGATCGTAGAACCGATCGCCGGTGTGATCGGGGCTTTGTTGGTAACGAGTATGTCCGCTGTCTTGCCGTATGCGTTGGCTTTTGCAGCGGGTGCTATGATCTATGTAGTGGTGGAAGAATTGATTCCAGAAGCGCAGCAAACCTTGACGAGTCGCCGCCATTTTGCGGTCTTTGGCGTCATGTTAGGCTTTATCTTAATGATGGTTCTAGATGTCGCATTAGGCTGATGGACAGAAAAAACCACCTGACTGTTGGAAAGTCAGGTGGTTTTGGTTTTCCTGCAATTAACGATAATATTTTCTTGGCTTTTGGCGAATCGAGGTTAACCAGCGAACGATCAAAACGGCCAGCAACAAAGGAATCCCGAAACGGAAGATCAATCCGATCAACCCACCAACAATGCCTAATACGACGGATAAAACAAGAGATGCTGCGATTAAAACTGCCACGACAGTAACGATTCTTCCTAATAAACTTTCTGTATTCATAGTGACTCCTCCTAGACTTTTTTTCTTATCCTTAGCATAGCAAGAAAGAAAAAGAAACACATCCAACTTAAGGCGGAATAATTGCTCCGCCGTGCGCCATAGGTTTGTGATAAACTAAACATGAATCATTCATGAAAGGAGTCAAAAAGAATGAACGTAGAAATCCTCACGAGCCAAGTCATCACGGAAGGAGGGTGCAATGCCTGTTTGCCTTATGAACTCAATACCTTCACGCTGCAGCTGCCAGATGGTCGTTGTTTTTCACTAGAAAACTTGGATGCTGCTTCCTTGGTGATGCCCATTGCCCAGATCAATCAGTGGCAGACTCGCTTATTATTAGAAGAAGACGAAGGACTGATCTATCAAAAAGGAACGCAAGAAGTAATTTTCGTAGAGGGCAGCCGTCAGGATACGTTTTCCAGCAAAGGACAGACGATTGCTTGTCCGAAAAAGAGTTGCGAAGCTGACGTTTTTGCCACAACCAATCGAGTGCTGACAGAATTGTTCGGCATCGAACCGCTTTCCTTCGTTCTGCGGGCTGCACAAGCATAAGAGGACACAAAAAGCCGCTTGCGCATGTAGCGACCTCCTGGAGTTAGCTTTTTAGTCTAACTATTGGGGGCATTACAGCAAGTGGCTGTTTTTGCGTATCGTTACTTACGGATCTGGCCTTCGCCATAAACAATGTATTTGGTAGAAGTCAGTGCTTCTAACCCCATTGGCCCACGAGCATGGAGTTTTTGCGTCGAGATGCCGATCTCGGCACCAAAGCCAAACATAAAGCCATCGGTGAAACGGGTCGAGGCATTGACGTAAACCGCCGCCGCATCAACTTCTTTCAAGAAGCGTTGGGAAGCGAAATAATCATCAGTGATGATCGCTTCAGAGTGCTTCGTATTGTAGTGATTGATGTGGGCAATGGCTTCTTCTAGCGAAGCCACCACTTTGATCGCTAAGATATAGTCTAAAAACTCGGTTGCCCAGTCCTCTTCAGTGGCAAGCTGCGCGTTGTTCAAAAACGCCAACGCTTTTTCATCTCCTCGCAATTCGACTTGATCGGCAAATTGCTGTTCTACCATAGGCAAAAATTCTGCCGCCACTGCTTCATGGACGAGGATTGTTTCGATGGCATTGCAGACAGAAGGGCGTTGCGTCTTTGCATTCGTGACGATCGCCAGAGCCATCGGCAGCTGGGCTGCTTGGTCGATGTAGATATGGTTGTTGCCGGTGCCGGTTTCGATCACTGGTACTGTGGCGGTCTCTTTGACACGTCGAATCAAGCCGGCGCCCCCACGGGGGATCAAAACATCCAAGTAATCCGTCAGCCGCATTAGTTCAGCCGCTGTTTCGTGGCTCGTGTCTTCGATAAACTGGATCGCATGGCGGGAGTGTCCATTGGCAGCTAATGCCTCTTGTAAAATAGTCACGAGGACTTGATTGGAGTGGAAGGCTTCTTTTCCGCCACGCAAAATCACGGCATTTCCTGATTTGAAACACAGACTAGCCGCGTCAGTAGTGACATTAGGGCGGGCTTCGTAGATGATGCCGATGACCCCTAAAGGCACCCGCTGTTGACCAATCAAAAGATCGTCAGCATTGCGCCACATTTTATCCACGGCACCGATTGGATCGGGCAATTGGGCGACTTCTCGGATGCCGTTAGCCATCTCGGTGATCCGTTGTTCTGTCAGCAACAGACGATCTAGCATCGTTTGGCTGGTTCCTTTGGCTTTTGCGGCGGTTAGATCTTGTTGATTAGCAGCTAAAATCTTCTCGGTAGCTTTTTCTAAAGCATCGGCCATCGCTGCCAGTAGGTGGTTTTTTTCACTGGCACTCAGTAAGCTTAATGCCTGGGCGCTTGCTTGTGCTTGTTGACCGATCGTTTGTAAATTGCTCATTGCTCATCCTCCGTTCGTTGATAAAAGTGGGTGCCGACAGGTTCCCCTGCGAGCAAGTCAAAAATAATTTTCGGCTGCTTGCCGTTAGCCAGCAGCATGTGACTGTTCAAGTCTAAGATACGTTGAGCGGCTTTTAATTTGCTGGTCATACCGCCGGTTCCATAAGGACTGCCTTTTCCCGTAGCTTGTTCTAAAAGTTCCGGGGTGATTTCATTGATCTCGGAATACAAAACAGCCTCAGGATCATTCAGCGGATTGGCGGAATAAAAGCCGTCGATATCAGAAAGCATGATCAAAAGCTCGGCTTTCGTCAACTGAGCGACGATCGCTGACAGCTGGTCATTGTCGCCGAATTTGGTGAGATGATCCAATTCATCCACTGCCACCGTGTCGTTTTCATTAATGATCGGGATGATCCCCATCGCAAGTAACTGTTCTAAGGTGTTGCTAACGTTTTGACGGCTTTGGGGAAATTCGATGATGTCTCTGGTCAGCAGGATCTGTGCAGTCTGCTGGCTATAGCTTTGAAAACGCTGGTTGTAGATCGTCATCAGTTCCGATTGGCCAACGGCGGCCACAGCTTGCTGCTGCGGGATCTCCACGGGTCGTTCTTTCAAATTCAACTTGTTCATGCCAACACCGATCGCACCAGAGGAAACTAAGATGATTTCTTTGCCTTGGTTTTGTAAAGCTGCTAAGACAAAGGCTAATTCATCGATGCCAGCTAGATTGATGGCACCATTGGGATAAATCAACGAGCTGGTGCCGATTTTTACAACGATTCGGTTTTTGTTTGAAAGATCTGCGCGCATATGCCACCGCCTATTTTTTGATATTTTTTCTATTGTACTCGCAAATGGGCGTTTCGTCATGCTCTTTTTTCTTTTTGAGCTATTTTTAAACGAAGAAATTGTAAAGACTTTTCGATAATTGTGTTTTCCATGAAGAAAATAGTTCTTCCTATGCTAAAATAGCTATATGTTTTATTATTGGAGGAACCCATGAAATTACGAGGATTTGAAATTATTACATCATATAAAGAAAAAAGCATCACCTTGCCTCAACGTGCCACCCATCATGCGGCTGGTTACGACTTTGAAGCAGCGGAAGAAATCGTGGTGCCAAGCATTTGGAAAGCGGGCGTGATCGACGGGGTCAAAGCGCTTTTTGCGAAAGAGACCGCAAAACAGTTGAAGCCAACCTTGGTTCCCACGGGGATCAAAGCCTATATGGGGGAAGACGAGTATTTGCAGCTGACAAATCGTTCCAGCAATCCTTTGAAACGTTTCTTAGTCTTGACGAATGGTGTCGGCGTCATCGACAGCGATTACTATGACAATCCAGATAATGAAGGGCATATCATGTTTCAGTTTACCAATTTCGGCCCCACAGATGTCGTCATTAAAAAAGGCGAGCGGATCGGTCAAGGAATTTTCTTGCCGTTCTTAAAAGCTGATCAAGATACAACCACTGCCAGCCGAACCGGCGGCTTTGGCTCCTCGAATCAGTAAATCCTGCCTGGGGGTCTGTTTGATAGAAGTAGTGGAGGAGATCAATGGCAAAAAAAGCAAAAAGTCAATTTGTCTGTCAAAACTGCGGGTATAGTTCCCCTAAGTATTTAGGAAAATGCCCCAATTGCGGCAGCTGGAATTCAATGGTAGAAGAAGTGATCCAAGAAACCGCTGATCGTCGTGTACGAACAACATTGACCGGTCAAAAGATGCAGCCGACGAAAATCGCCGATGTCGTACCGAAAAAAGAACCGCGGGTCCAAACGAAACTCGCTGAATTGAATCGCGTCTTAGGCGGCGGCGTGGTCCCAGGTTCCTTGATTTTGATCGGTGGGGATCCCGGGATCGGAAAATCGACGCTGCTCTTGCAAGTTTCCCAGCAATTAGCAGCGATCGGCGGGACGGTCTTGTATGTGTCAGGAGAAGAAAGTGCCGAACAAATCAAAATGCGGGCGCAGCGCTTAGGCGCCATCGACACGGAATTTTATCTCTATGGGGAAACGGACATGTCAGAGATCAGTAAAGCGATCGAAAACATCCGTCCAGATTATGTGATCATCGATTCGATCCAAACCATGACCCAACCGGATATCACCAGCGTGGCAGGCAGTGTCAGCCAAGTGCGAGAAACGACCGCAGAATTGCTGAAAATCGCTAAAACCAATGGCATCGCTATCTTTATCGTTGGCCACGTGACGAAGGAAGGCTCGATCGCAGGACCGCGGATGCTGGAGCATATGGTAGATACCGTCTTGTATTTCGAAGGCGAAAAGCACCACAGCTTTCGGATTTTGCGGGCCGTCAAAAACCGCTTTGGGTCCACCAATGAGATCGGGATTTTTGAAATGGAAGAAGGCGGGTTGAAAGAAGTCGCCAATCCGTCACAAGTCTTTTTGGAAGAACGCTTAGAAGGCGCAACCGGATCGGCGATCGTAGTGGCAATGGAAGGCAGTCGGCCAATCTTGGTGGAGATCCAAGCACTGGTCACGCCAACGATGTTCGGCAATGCCAAACGCACGACGACGGGGCTAGACTTCAACCGCGTCTCGCTGATCATGGCGGTTTTAGAAAAACGGGCAGGCTTGCTGCTGCAAAATCAAGATGCCTACTTAAAAGCAGCCGGCGGGGTCAAATTAAATGAACCCGCGATCGATCTAGCGATCGCTGTTAGTATCGCATCTAGCTATAAAGAAAAAGGCACCAGCCCGACGGAGTGTTTTATCGGTGAAATCGGCTTGACGGGTGAGATTCGCCGAGTCAATGCGATCGAGCAACGGGTCAAAGAGGTGCAAAAACTGGGCTTTACAAAAGTTTATTTGCCGAAAAATAATCTGACTGGTTGGCAGCCGCCAAAAGGCATCGAAGTCGAAGGCGTGTCTACCTTAGCCGAAACCTTACGGAAAGTCTTCCGTTAAAGTGGAGTCAACGCAAGAGCAAGGGGCAATCTCCCTTCCTCTTGCCCTGACGCTGCTGGTTCATTCATTTGAACTAAACAACCGATCGACAACCGCTGACTGGCGGAAAGAGCCTGTTTGGCAGCACGGATTTTTGAACAAAAGAAACCTACTGGAGTATGGAGGAACATGTATGCAGAAACGAGTCATTACCGCACTAATGGTACTTGCCGGAGCAAGTCTGGGGATCTCACTGATGCCTATCGCATGGCAAGCCATTGGGCAAACCCAAAATGAATGGCTGAATAATAACATCACTAATAGTTTGCTTGGAGCCCTTATTTTCTTTTTATTATCTTTACTATTAGCGAAATATATTGCAGCCGGTATTCGCAAAATTGAAGAAAAACTAAGTGAATTGAGCTTAACCTATCTCTTGTTTGGCGCAATTGGTTCGATCATCGGTCTGATGATCGGTGTGATCGTGTCGATTCCTTTTTACAATTGGGATATTCCTTTTATCAACGGGATCGCCCCAATCTTAGTGATGGTCCTGTTAGGGTATCTCGGTTTTCAGATCGGGACGACACGGATCGATGAATGGAAAAAAGTCTTTGCCCCGAAAAACAAAAAGGCAGAGCCGCAAGAGCAAGATGAACAGCAGATGCTAGAAAGAAAAATCGCGGACCATTTCCACAAATACAAAATTTTGGATACCAGCGTGATCATTGATGGTCGGATCTATGACATTGCCAAAACCGGCTTTTTAGAAGGCGTCTTGCTGATTCCGAATTTTGTCTTGTACGAATTGCAATACATCGCAGATTCTGGCGATAGTTTGAAACGGGTTCGGGGCCGCCGCGGCTTGGATATTTTGAATGCTTTGCAAAAAGAAGAAGGCATCGCAGTTGAGATGTATGAAGGCGATTTTGAAGACATTTCCGAAGTTGATAGCAAGCTGATCAAGTTAGCGAAGATGCTGGATGGTGTCGTCGTGACCAATGATTACAATTTAAACAAAGTTTCTGAATTTCAAAATGTGCCTGTCTTGAATATCAATGCGTTGGCCAATGCGGTCAAACCAGTGGTGATTCCAGGAGAAAGCATGCACGTCTTAGTGGTGAAAGCTGGCACGGAGCGCCAGCAAGGGGTCGCTTATCTAGATGACGGGACGATGGTCGTGGTGGAAGATGGCCAGCATTACATGAATGAACACATCGAAGTGATCGTCACCAGCGCCTTGCAAACGGCAGCTGGGCGGATGATTTTTGCCAAACCAGCCCATTCTGGTCGCGGCATCGACAACAAAGAAGGATCGAAATCAGAGAAATAATCCTAGGCAGCTGGCGTAAAATATGCCAGCTGCCTTTACTAATTGGGTTATTGATTGTACAATTCAACTTGAGGGTTCTGTTTTTTACGCGGGTCTTTCCCACTAAACTGAACAATAAGCCCCAAGCAGCTTGGCTGGCTTGGAAATCAGATGAAGGAAGAGGAAAACAATGACAAAAGTACGTGTACGTTACGCGCCAAGTCCAACAGGACATTTACACATCGGGAATGCTCGGACGGCTTTATTCAATTATTTGTTTGCTCGTCATAATGACGGTGAATTTATTATCCGAATCGAAGACACCGATCAAAAAAGAAACATTGAAGATGGTGAAAAAAGCCAGCTTGAAAACTTGCAATGGTTAGGAATGGATTGGGACGAATCACCTGAAAATCCAGGAGAATACGGTCCGTATCGTCAATCAGAACGCGGCGATATCTACCAACCACTGATCGATCAATTGCTTGCAAGCAATCGTGCGTATAAGTGTTATTGTACGGAAGAAGAATTGGAAGCCGAACGTGAAGGCCAAAGAACTCGTGGCGAAATGCCTCATTATGCAGGGAAATGTGCCAACTTAACACCGGAAGAGCAAGCCGAAAAAGAAGCACAAGGCTTGAAACCAGTGATTCGTTTCCGTGTCTCTCGCAATACTGAATACAAATTCCACGACATGGTCAAAGGCGAGATCGTTTTTGAATCAGATAATGTCGGTGGCGATTTTGTCATCCAAAAACGTGATGGCATGCCGACCTACAACTTTGCAGTAGCAGTGGATGACCATCATATGAAAATCACCCATGTGCTGCGTGGAGATGACCACATCGCCAACACACCAAAACAGTTGATGATCTATGAAGCATTTGGCTGGCAAGCACCAGAATTCGGGCATATGACGTTGATCATCAATAGCGAAACCGGGAAAAAATTAAGCAAACGGGACGAATCGATTCTGCAATTCATCGAGCAATACCGTGAATTGGGCTATTTGCCAGATGCTATGTTCAACTTTATTGCACTTTTAGGCTGGTCACCAGTAGGGGAAGAAGAAATCTTCTCTCAAGAAGAATTGATCAAAATCTTTGATCCTGAACGGTTGAGCAAATCACCAGCTGCCTTCGATGCCAAGAAATTGGAATGGGTCAATAACCAATACATGAAACAAATGGATTTGGATGAATTGACGGCAATGTGCGTTCCTTACTTGGTAAAAGCTGGCCGCATCGAAGAAACATTGACCGAAGAAAAAGCTGCTTGGTTGAAAAAAATCGTGTCCTTGTATCAACCACAAATGAGTTTTGCGGCACAAATCGTCGATCTTTCGGAATTGTTCTTCGAAGAACACCCTGAATTAGATGATGCAGCCAAAGAAGTCTTGGCAGGAGAAACTGTACCGACGGTTTTGACAGCCTTTAAAGAAAAATTACAGGCGATGCCAGTCGTTGAGGCTGCGGCAGTCAAAGCAGCCATCAAAGAGATCCAAAAAGAAACAGGCATCAAAGGCAAGAATTTATTCATGCCGATCCGCGTGGCGGTCTCAGGCCAAACCCACGGACCAGAACTACCAGATACCGTTGAATTATTAGGGAAAGAAAAAGCCCTTGATCATTTGAATAACGTGTTATAAACACAGCGAATAGACGAAGTACTAGCCGATTTTTTTCAGAGAGGCCACGGAAGGTGAGAGTGGTCAAAAAAGGCTAGGAAATGCACCTAGGAGTGGCTTTGGCGCAAGTCAAAGACGAAGCAGCGGACGTTACCCGCTTGAAGGCAGTACCGAACTGCGAACAAAAGTGGGACCACGCAAAAAAGCGTCTTTTGAATAAGGAAACTTATTTGAAAGACGCTTTTTTCGTATCAAGAAGTTTGGATAAAGCAGGTGAGAAGATGACTTGGTTCAAAAAAGCAATTGCGGCAACAAAAAAACATGATCCATCGGTACGATCAACGTTGGAGATCATCATCACATACCCAGGATTTCATGCCTTGTTTTGGCATCGTTGGTCGCATTTTTTGTTTCAGCATCGCTGGTATTTTTTGGCAAAACTGACAGCCCAGTTTTGGCGTTTCTTGACTGGGATCGAGATTCATCCTGGTGCGCAGATCGGCCAAGGGGTCTTTATCGATCATGGGATGGGGGTCGTGATTGGGGAAACGGCGATCATTGAAGATGATGTCGTCTTGTTTCACGGAGTCACCCTGGGGGGAACCGGCAAAGAGCGAGGCAAGCGTCATCCCACGGTCAAAACCGGTGCGTTTCTCTCAGCCCATGCGCAGATCTTAGGTCCTGTCACAATCGGTGAATATGCAAAGATCGGCGCCAATGCAGTGGTTTTGAAGGATATCCCCGCAGAAGCAACTGCTGTTGGAATCCCAGCAAAGATCGTTCGAATCAAAGGAAAGAAGGTTACCCACGATGATTAAAATCTATAATACGCTGACACGGGAAAAAGAAGTGTTTCAGCCATTGGAAGAAAAGAAAGTAAAAATGTATGTTTGCGGACCCACCGTCTATAACTATATCCATATCGGGAATGGCCGTAGTACTGTGTCGTTTGATACCGTACGCCGTTATTTTGAATACCGCGGCTATACAGTGGACTATTTGATGAATTTTACCGATGTCGATGATAAAATCATTCGTGCGGCAAAAGAATTAGGCACGACGGCCCCAGAAGTGGCAGAGCGTTTTATCAACGCCTTCAATGAAGATACCGCAGCGCTGAACGTCAAACCTGCTACGATGAATCCTCGTGTGATGGATCATATCGAAGACATCATTGCCTTTATTGCTGCTCTTGTAGAAAAAGGCTATGCCTATCCAGTCAATGGCGATGTTTATTACCGTACCCGTAAATTTGCTCACTATGGGCAATTAAGCGACCAATCCATCGATGAGCTGGAAGTCGGCGCAAGCCAGCGGACCGGTGAAGAACAAAAAATCAAGGAAGATCCGTTGGATTTTGCTTTGTGGAAAGCGGCAAAAGGCGATGAGATCGCTTGGGAATCTCCTTGGGGAGCCGGCCGTCCCGGCTGGCATATCGAATGCTCGGTGATGGCGACCAAACACCTAGGCGAGACCATCGATATTCATGGAGGCGGACAAGACTTGACCTTCCCGCATCATGAAAATGAGATCGCCCAAAGCGAGGCAAAAACCGGCAAGACCTTCGCCAACTATTGGATGCATAACGGCTATGTGACAATCGGTGAAGACGAAGAAAAAATGAGTAAGTCACTAGGCAACTTCGTCACGGTGCATGAGATGGTCAAAAAAGTTGATCCACAGGTGCTGCGTTTCTTTTTGGCAACGACTCAGTACCGCCGACCAATCAAATACAGCGAGACTACCTTGCATGAAGCACAAACCAATCTGCAAAAATTGCGGACGACCTATGAAAATGCCAAATTCCGCTTGAATAGCAGTCACAATCAAGCCAGCGATGAGGAAGTCAATGCACCGGTTCTGGAAGAATTTGAAGAACGTTTCATCAAAGAAATGGACGATGATTTCAACGCGGCTAATGGGATCACAGTGGTCTATGAATTGGCGAAGTGGCTGAACTTAGCTAGCGAAGACCCAGAAACAGACTTGGCTTTATTAGCCGCTGGATTAGCCAAATTCAGCGAATGGCTGACGATTTTCGGGATTTATTTTGTATCAGAAGAATTGCTGGATGAAGAAATCGAACAGCTGATCAATGAACGGATTGCCGCCCGCAAAGCCAAAGATTTTGCCCGCAGCGACCAAATCCGTGATGAGTTGAAAGAACAAGGGATCATCTTAGAAGATACCCCGCAAGGAACCCGATGGAGACGAGAAGCATGAGAGATTATAAACAATTGAATGGTTTGGCATTGGCCTATGTGGGGGATGCGGTCTATGAAGTCTATATTCGCGATTATTTAGTCGCCCAAGGCCAAACTCGACCGAACCAACTGCACCATATGGCGACCCACTATGTGTCAGCCAAAGCCCAAGCGGCGTTGATCCAAAAGATGTTGGATGAAGAGATCCTGACCGAAGAAGAACATGATTTTTACCGCCGCGGCCGTAATAGTAAAAGCCATACGGGTGCCAAAAATGCCGATGTCACGACGTATCGTATCGCTACTGGCTTTGAATCGCTGATCGGGTATTTGCACCTCACGCAGCAAAAAGAACGCTTAGACGAGCTAATAGACTGGTGTATAAAGAAAGTAGGAGAAGAAGATGCGAGAAAAACCGCAAAGAAAGCGTCCAAATAAAAAAACAGCTGGCCGATCAGAAGCCAGACAAGAAAATAGACCGGATCGCCGCAAAGAAGCCGCTGGAGAAGCCATCGAAGATAATTTTGTCTTTGGCTATCATGCGGTTGCTGAAGCCTTGAAAGAAGGGCGAGGCAACAAGCTGTTTCTTTCCGAAGAAGCACGGGGAGAAAAAATCGATCGTTTGAAAGAAATGGCGCGGGAACAGGCAGTTCCGGTCAAATGGGTGCCAAAACAAAAGCTGGATACGATGAGTGACCAAGGGGTCCATCAAGGCATGATCTTGGCGATCACCCCTTACCAGTATTTGACCTTGGATGAATTGTTGGCCCAAACGAAAGAACAGCCGCTGTATCTGATTTTGGATAATCTAGAAGATCCCCATAATTTCGGCTCCATCATGCGAACCGCTGATGCCAGCGGCGTAGACGGGATCATCATTCCGAAACACCGTGCGGTGGGGATCACGCCGATCGTGGTGAAAACATCGACTGGTGCAGTGGAACATATTCCTGTGGCCCGCGTGACTAATTTGACCCAAGCAGTCCAGCAGCTGAAAAAAGCTGGTTTTTGGATCTTTGGTACTGATATGAGCGGCAGTGATTACCGCACATGGAATGCTCAAGGGGCGGTCGGTTTGATCATCGGTAACGAAGGTCGCGGCATGGGAGAAGGCTTGAAAAAAGAAGTGGATCAAATGCTGACGATCCCAATGACCGGTCACGTGCAGAGCTTGAATGCCAGTGTGGCGGCGGGCTTGTTAATGTATCAGGCCTTTACTAGCCGAAATGGGGCGTCCCAATGAAAACCCCTTTGCTGATCGTGGATGGCTACAATATGATTGGCGCTTGGCCGGAGCTGGTTCTTTTGAAAAATCAGGACCGTTTAGAAGATGCCCGAGAAGCCTTACTGAACCGGCTGTCAAATTATGCAAAATATGAAGGGTTGAAAATCATCGTTGTTTTTGATGCCCAACTGGTGCCTGGTGTGACACAAAGTTACACCAAATATCAGCTGGAAGTTATTTTTACCGAAGAAGGAGAGACCGCCGACAGCTACATCGAACGAATCGCTGGTGAATTAAACAATCGATTGACGCAAGTCACCGTCGCTACCAGCGATTTAGCCGAACAGTGGGTGATCTTCTCTCAAGGTGCCTTGCGGACTTCGGCACGGGAATTGTACAAAAGCGTGGAAAAAACGGAAAAAGACATCCACGAGCATCAAACCGACTTGCGGTTTGAAAATTTCCGGCGCAATTCCCCCTGGTCACCGGAACAATTAGCCGAACTTGAAAAGAAATTGCGGGACCTTAGTTAGGGACAAAGTTGGTCTGGTAAATTAGAAGATGACCGAGCCATTTATGATACGCTCCTTTTGTAGCAAATGAAGCAAAACAAAAGGAGTGATCTCGATGCGCACAAAGGAAAGACAAGTATCGCACCGTTCAGATAGATTTGAAGAGTTGTTCAGAAAATATCGACCGATCGTTGAGATTTTGCATAAAAAATATTATCTGCGGGATTATGACTTAGATGATTGGCTGCAAGAAGGTCGGATCGTTTTTAATAAGTGTCTAAAGACTTACGATCAGGACAAGGGAACGACGCTGGGTATCTTGTTTAAGCGTTCGTTTGAAAACCGTATCTGCAGCTTATTGCGGGCGCAGCATGCCCAAAAACGCAAAGCTCAAGTCGATGCCTGCTCGCTGGAAGAAAAGCTTTCACAAGAAGGCAATCGGTTTTTGACCGATCATAATCGCTGTGCGGAAACTGCAGAGACCTATTTGTTCGTTAATGAATCGTTAGCAGAGTATCCGAAAAATTTATCGTCTTTAGAACGAATGGTTATAATGAATTATTTAAAAGGATTAGAACTTGATCAGATTGCCGCACAAGAAAAGCTGCCTTACGAAAAAATAAAAAGCGCTTTCAGCCGCGGACGGACAAAGTTGATAGCGCTTATCAAGGGTGTTTAACAAAAATCTTATTGAAAGTAGAATTATTTTATGGTAAACTTGAAATTTTCTGCTTTTCGTGGTATGATGATGCTCGAGGTGAATGCGATGCCAACAACTTTAGCTACGATCAAGAAAGATTTAGAAGGCCGTATCGGTAGTGAGATTATGCTAGTTGCTCAGACTGGACGTAAGCGTCAAACTGAACGTCGCGGCGTTTTGACAGAAACTTATCCTTCAGTTTTTGTTGTAGATTTGGATCCAAATGAGAATTCATTCGAGCGGGTTTCTTATAGTTATTCAGATATTTTAACCAGAACTGTTGAGATTGAATTTTTATCAGAAGCTGTTTGAAACAAGAAGAGTTGACACTTTGTTGACTCTTTTTTGGTTCAATAAGATAAGGAGTGATGGGATGGCGTTTTTTCTAAAAGAGTTAGGGGAAATGACTGGGGTGGAGTTTTATCAACTTGCCCGTTTGCGTACAGCGGTTTTTGTGGTGGAACAAGCGTGTGCGTATCAAGAGATCGATGCGATCGATGAACAGGCCAAACATTTATGGGCCCTCGATGAGGACGGGCAGATCGTTTCCTACGCCCGTATTTTCCAGCAGGAACAAACGGTGCATTTTGGTCGGGTCATTGTGGCACCAGCATACCGGGGGCAAAACGAAGGTCATCGTCTGATCAAAGAAGTTTTGCAACGCATTGAGCAGTGTTATCCGGCTTTGCCTATTGAGATCGAAGCGCAAGCCCACTTAGAAAAATTCTACGGCCAGTACGGCTTTAAAACCATTACACCGCCTTTTTATGAAGACGGGATCCTGCATGTCGGGATGAAAAAAGAAGCAAGCACAGCGACTCACTAGAAAGGTTCGCGTGCTTGCTTCTTTTAGCGCTAAGATTGATGAATCTGATGAATCCGAATGGTTTCTTTTGTCCTTATTGACAAAGAGCCGTCTTTTTATCTGATCGTATCGTCCAACGATGTTGGGCGTGGATCAACGGTGTTGGCAGTAGGTGTTTGTGCTTTTAAAAGATCACGAATCTCTTCTAAATAATCCTCTGCAGTGACTTCTGGTACTTCTTCTTCTTCAGGTTGTTGCTTCAGATTGCGTAATTTGTTGACTGCTTTGACAATCAAGAACAAAACAAATGCGGTAATCAAGAACGTAATAATGGCAGTGATTACGCGGCCGAAATCAAAGACCACATTTTTGGCGGGTTCAAAGACCAAGCCAGAAAAGGCATCGGCGTTACCGAAGAGTGATAAGATCCATGAAACCAATGGTGTCAGCAATCCTTCAACTAAACTCGTGACGATTGCGGTGAAGGCACTCCCGATTACGACCCCGATCGCCAAGTCAATGACGTTTCCTCGTAAAATAAATTCTTTAAATTCTTTAATCATCCTGTATCCTCCCTTCTAAATCTTACTGATAGTATAGCGAAAAATGCAAGATTTATAAAAAAAAACGCTCGCTGCAGTAGGTTTAATCAATGAGCCAAGGAGAAAGTTTGTCAGCTATGCTATAATTGAAGAGATAATTTTGCTTCTAGAAGGGGTGTCACATGTCTATTGAATTAAAAAAAGGTGTTCGGTTAACGGTGCTTCCGACCAAAAAGTATAAAACGATCCGTTTTTTCGTTCGGTTCACTGCACCATTGCAGGCTGAAATGACCGCCAAACGGACTTTATTAACCAGTTTATTAGAAACGACTAGTTTGGCTTATCCGACACAGACCGCATTTAGCAGTCAACTGGCGGAGCTTTACGGTGCCAGCTTTGGTATGAATGTCAACAAACGGGGCAATCTGCATCAAATCAATGCAGCGATGTCCTTTGTCAACGGGAAGTATGTGTCAGATGAAGCCGTCTTGCCGCAAGCAGCCGCTTTTTTAGCAGAAGTTTTTTTCCATCCGAATGTTCACGAGGAGCAATTTGAAGAAAAGAACTTCACCATCGAAAAGCACAACTTGATCGCCTATATGAACAGCGTGGCCGAAGACAAGCAAGCATTGGCTTCTTTAGGGCTGCAAGAGTTGTATTTCGAAAACGATCAGAATCAGAAGTATCCAAGCTTTGGTCGTCCCCAAGACTTAGAAGCTGTGACCGCAAAAGAGCTTTACCAAACCTATCGCTCAATGATGGACAATGACCAAATCGATCTTTTCGTGATCGGCGATGTGGTTGAAGCAGAAGTCGCGGAGATTTTCCAGAACATGGCCTTTACCGATCGGCCAGACCAAGCAATGCCGGTCTTTTATCAGCAAGCGGCGGAAAACATCATTCGCGAGAAAATCTTGCGGGAACCAATCATTCAAGCCAAATTGAACTTAGGCTATCATACTGGCGTGTATTATGACCAAGCTGAGCGGATCGCCTTTATGGTCTTCAACGGGTTGTTTGGCGGTTTCCCCCATTCCAAATTGTTTATGAATGTCCGTGAGAAAGAAAGTTTGGCTTATTATGCGTCCAGCAGTATTGATACGTTTCGCGGGTACTTGTCGGTCCAAACAGGGATCGACGGCAAAAACCGGGACAAGGTCTTCAAATTGATCGAACAACAGCTGCAAAGCTTGCAGCGTGGCGAAGTCACAGCGGAAGAACTGGCACAAACAAAAGCGATGTTGAAAAACCAGTACTTGCTTTCGTTGGATAACCCACAAGCACTGATCGAAACAGCCTATCTGAATCAGTGGGTACCGAATACGAAAATGACGGAAGATGAATTTATGCAGAAATTGGCTCAAGTGACCGTGGCAGATGTCCAAGCATTGGCCAAAAACGTGTCCTTGCAAGCTGTATTCTTCCTGGATAAGGAGACGACCCATGAATAAAAAAGTCTATCAGCAAATCAATGAGACCCTTTATGAAGAAGTATTGCCAAACGGCTTGAAAGTTTATTTGCTGCCAAAAGCCGATTTCCATAAAACTTACGGACTTTTCAGTACGAACTATGGCTCTGTCGACAACCATTTCGGGTTTTCGCTCGAAGCATTGCATCAAGTTCCAGATGGCATTGCCCATTTTCTTGAGCACAAACTGTTTGAAAAAGAAGACGGCGATGTCTTTCAAACCTTTGGTCAGCAGGGGGCTTCTGCCAATGCCTTTACCAGTTTCACGAAAACCAGCTACCTTTTTTCGGCAACCGATCAAATCAAGCTGAATCTTGAAACGTTGATCGATTTCGTTCAAGCCCCGTATTTTACAGAAGAAACCGTCGAAAAAGAAAAAGGGATCATTGGTCAAGAAATCCAAATGTATGATGACGATCCGAACTGGCAGCAGTTTTTCGGTATTATCAAAAATCTGTATCCAAAGCACCCCTTGCATATCGATATCGCTGGTACGGTGGAAAGTATTGCGCAGATCACCGCAGAAGACTTGTATCTTTGCTACAATACCTTCTATCACCCAAGCAATATGACGCTTTTTGTGGTAGGCAATATCGATCCGGAAGAAACGATGGCGTGGATTCGGACCAATCAAGCGGCCAAGACCTTTCCAGAAACGCAGACGATCATTCGCCAGTTTCCTGAAGAAACCTTTGCCGATATTCAAGCAGAATCAAGTCTTACCATGCCAGTAACACGTGCCAAAGGCGTGTTAGGGATCAAAGGGGACTTGAACAAACTGCCGGAATCAGGAAGAGAGCTCTTACGCTTCAAAAATGCGTTGAATCTTTTCTGCCAATTGGTTTTAGGCAATACGTCCGCCAATTATTTGCGTCTGTATGATCAAGGCATCATCGATGACACGTTTGGGTTTGAAGTGAACTTGGATCGCGGCTTTTACTTTGCCGATTTCTCGGGGGATTCTGAAGATCCCAAAGAAATGTTGGCGGAGATCGAAGCGATCTTAATGAATTTCCAGCACGACCCAGAAATTAATGAAGAAAACTTGACGTTATTGAAGAAGAAAATGCTAGGGAAATATTTCCAATCCCTGAACTCATTGGAGTTTATCGCAAACCAGTTTACCCAAAGCTTATTCGGAGAAACGACGCTCTTTGATCTACCGGAGGTGATCCAATCCATCACTTTAGAAGATGTTCAGCAAGCGGCTCGTTCCTTTATCGATCCTAAAGCGTTTAGCCGTTTTTACATGTATCCAACGGAAAAAGCCTAAACGAAGATGCATTTTGTTAACTAACTGTCATCTAAGTAACACTGAATGATTCAAGGAGGAAAGCCCAACAGATCAAGGGCTGGCCAACTCTTTGGTCATTCAGTGTTTTCTTTTTTGCGTCAAAGGACGGTTTTTCCTTGCATTTTGATGCCAATTTGGCGAAAAGTATTAAAATTTGTTTGCGAGTTGTCGTTAGGCTATCCTCAGACTTTTTCTTTTATGGTATTCTTTAATTATTGGAGCAAAATCTTTTTTTGTTTTCTTGCAAAAAATCACGGAAAAAATGTTATATTTAGTAGACGGCGTGTCCAAGTGGAAATCGGCGCGACGTAACTTTTTTATTGACCGATACAGGGAACCCCTGTTTTAAAATGATAGAGCTGCTTTGCTGACCTTACGACAAGCAGCGCAGCGATTTTAGGGCTTTTTTTAAAGATGAATAAAAGACTGGAGTAGATGATCGAGTGGCCAACGAAACAACGATTGGAGCAAAATTACGGCAAGCCCGTTTAGATAAAAACATTTCATTGATTGAATTACAACAAATGACAAAGATCCAAAAACGCTATTTAGAAGCAATTGAAGCGGAGCGTTTTGATCAATTGCCAGGCACTTTTTATGTTCGCGCGTTTATTCGCCAATATGCAGCAGCAGTTGGAGAAGACGGCGACAAATTGGTGGCCGTTTTTGATGGCAAAGAGACGTTAGATGCCCCCTTACCAAAAAGACCGCAGCCTGAAACCGTCAGCGGCTCGCGAAAAGCACAGCACGTAGAAGAAAAAAGCGGCTCCTTTGTTGTCCGCTATTTGCCGATGATTTTATTAGGTCTGGTTGCCATTACGATCGTGAGTATCGTAGGCTACATGGCTTGGCAAGATCGGAACACGACGCCGATGATCCAAGGGAGTTCTTCTCTCGTGGTAGAAAATTCGGCGTCTACAGCTTCCACCACGACAAGTACGGAAGAAACCAGTACTTCGAGTGAAGCGACGGAGTCCTCAAGTACGACGGAATCCAGCGAAGCGAAAATGACGATGACTGCCAGTGATTCGACGCAATCGTCGATCACGATCACGATGAAAGATGCGGAAAACCCTATTGAATTAGCATTTACTGGGCTAGATGCTTCTTGTTGGGTCGGTGTACAAGTCGACAACGCTTATGTGTACCAATACACTCTACAAGCGGGGGAAACGCAATCGATGACGCTGCCAGAAGGCGCCACGAATGCGACTTTGACCCTGGGAGCAAGCCAAAATATCTCCATCAAGGCCAATGGACAGGAAGTGGACTTTTCTGATCCACAATTTGAATTGTTACAAAAGACGGTCCGTCTCGTGATTGAATACCAAGACGATGCGGTATAAATCTGACAAATGCGCCTTATTGAGGTATCATTAGCTAAAAAGTTATCTGTTGCACCCGACTGATGAAAAGCAGAAGTAGTGGCATGATTTGCCGTTATTTCGTACAATAGTCGGCAGAGAGGAGTCTATTTCGTGAATTTACCCAATCAATTAACTGTATTACGGATCATTATGATCCCCATCTTTATTTTGGTCTTGGTTTTGCCGATCGATCTTGGCACGCTGACCGTTGGTACGACACAATTAGAAAACACGCACCTTATTGCAGCGATCCTTTTTGCGGCAGCCAGCATTACAGACTGGCTAGATGGCAAGATCGCTCGTTCCAGAGGCCTTGTTACCAACTTCGGGAAGTTTGCTGACCCGTTAGCAGATAAAATGCTCGTCATGACGGCTTTTATCATGCTGGTTGAATTAGACAAAGCCCCAGGCTGGGTAGTTTCGATCATCGTTTGTCGCGAGTTGGCAGTGACAGGTTTACGCTTGTTGTTAGTGGAACAAAGCGGGGAAGTCATGGCTGCTGCGTGGCCGGGGAAAATCAAAACCGCGACACAAATGGTTGCGATCATTTTCTTGTTCTTGAACAACATTCCCTTTTCAATGATCGGTTTACCTGTCGATCAAATCATGTTGTATCTATGCTTGATCTTCACGATCTATTCCGGGGTCGATTATTTCATAAAAAATACGAATGTTTTTAAAGATTCTATGTAAAATTTCTAAATCTAGATAAAGAAGCGATAAAAACAAGGATACAAGTCACGAAAGTTCAGAAGTTTTCTGGACTTTTTTTGTCAATATGAAAGACTTTTACGTATCTGATAAATGAAGGAGTAAAAGAATGAAAGCAGAAATTATTGCAGTCGGGACCGAATTACTTTTAGGACAGGTGGTGAATACGAACGCGACCTTCTTGTCAGAAGAACTGGCAAGTCTAGGGATCGATGTTTTTTATCATAGTGTTGTCGGCGACAACCCCAATCGCTTAGAGGAATTGCTGACGATCGCCGACAAACGCAGCGACTTGATCGTGCTGTGCGGCGGCTTAGGGCCCACAGACGATGACTTGACGAAACAAGTCACTGCCCGCCATGTGGGACAGGAATTAGTGCGAGATGAACCAGGTTATCACCAATTGAAAGCCTTCTTTGAAAACAGTCAACGGAGGATGACGGAAAACAATTTGCGGCAGACCCTCGTTTTTAAGGACGGTGTGTCTTTGCCAAATCCCAATGGACTAGCGATCGGGATCTTTTATCAGACAGCTGCTACCAGTTATTTGCTGCTGCCAGGACCACCAAGTGAACTGCAGGCGATGTTTCTTACCCACGCAAAACCACTTCTCTTAGAGCAGTTTCCCCAAGAAGAAGTCTTGCTTTCTCGCGTTTTGCGCTATTACGGGATCGGGGAATCGGCGTTGGTCACAGAATTGGCCGATTTGATCGAGAATCAAGTCAATCCCACCATCGCCCCTTATGCCAAACCCAATGAGGTCACGTTGCGTCTGACGGTCAAAACCGCAGACGAGGCGCAAGGGATCAAACAATTGGATGCATTAGAAGAAACCGTCCAAGCACGGGTCGGTGCGTATTTCTATGGATATGGGGAACAAAATTCGCTGGCAGAAACAGTCGTCGAGCTACTGATCGAGAAAAAGAAAACCGTCACCGCAGCGGAAAGTTTGACCGCTGGTTTGTTCCAAGCGACCCTAGGAGGGATTCCTGGCGTCTCTGAGGTGTTTCCCGGTGGGTTCGTGACATATTCTGCTGGAACAAAAAGCAAGCTCTTAGGCATCGATCCAGCGCTTTTAGAAAGCTATGGGACTGTTAGTCAGGAATGTGCGGAAGCAATGGCTGTCTATGCCCGCAAACAAGCAGAGACCGATTATGCGGTGGCGTTTACTGGTGTTGCTGGTCCAGACGAACTAGAAGGCCAGCCCAAAGGCATTGTTTGGATCGCCTTAGCTTCTGACAAAGGCGTCTCGAGCCAGCTGTATCACTTCAACCGCGACCGCGCCTATATTCGGCATAGTGCTGTCATGGCAGGCTTAAATCAAATACGTAAGGAATTATTAAATTAATGCGAATGTTTGTTCGTTTTTTCTTGCAATTTCCCTTCAGAAGGACTATTATTATCTTATGAACGACACACGAAAGTGATGAATATAAGGAGGATTATCCGTTTGGCAGATGATCGTAAAGCAGCCTTAGATGCTGCACTAAAGAAGATTGAAAAGAACTATGGTAAAGGTGCCATCATGAAGCTTGGCGAAAAAGTTGATCAACAAATTTCAACGATTCCAAGTGGTTCATTGGCCTTGGATGTTGCATTAGGTGTAGGTGGTTACCCACGAGGACGGATCGTAGAAGTTTACGGCCCAGAAAGTTCTGGTAAAACGACAGTTGCTTTACATGCCATTGCGGAAGTCCAAAAAAATGGCGGAACAGCAGCATTTATCGATGCCGAACATGCGTTAGATCCTCAGTATGCGCAAAAATTAGGTGTAAATATCGATGATCTTTTGTTATCACAACCAGATACAGGGGAACAAGGATTAGAGATCGCTGACGCCTTAGTTTCAAGTGGTGCGGTTGATATCGTAGTTATTGACTCGGTAGCAGCTTTAGTCCCACGGGCGGAGATCGATGGTGAAATGGGTGATACCCACGTTGGTTTGCAAGCTCGTTTGATGTCACAAGCATTACGGAAACTTTCTGGTTCCATCAACAAAACGAAAACGATCGCGATCTTTATCAACCAAATTCGCGAAAAAGTTGGGATCATGTTTGGGAATCCAGAAACGACACCTGGTGGACGTGCGTTGAAATTCTATTCAACCATCCGTTTGGAAGTACGTCGTGCTGAGCAATTGAAATCCGGTACAGATATCATCGGGAACCGCACGAAGATCAAAGTAGTCAAAAACAAAGTAGCGCCACCATTTAAAGTAGCAGAAGTCGACATGATGTATGGTCAAGGGATTTCCCAAGAAGGCGAACTGCTGGATATGGCCGTGGAACAAGATATCGTCGATAAAAGCGGTGCGTGGTATGCCTATAAAGGGGATCGTATCGGTCAAGGTCGTGAAAACGCCAAAAACTACATGCGTGAACACCAAGAAATGATGCTAGAAGTTTCTGCTCGCGTCCGCGATGCTTACGGGATTGGAACAGGAGAGACCGTAACTCTTGAGGAAGCGCAAGAAGAATTACCATTAGACGAATAAGTCTTGAAAAAGCCAAACAACCTCGTTGTTTGGCTTTTTTGTGGCTTTTTGCTAGATTCGTCCATTGTTGAAAAAACATCCGTAAAAAGGAAGGGTTGCGAAAGTTTACTTTATTATTTAAAGTTGACACTCTTGTGTTCAAACATTAGAATAAACGTATGTGGATTTCCACATAAGAAGTAGCGAATTGATAATTTTGTTATCCTTTGTTAATCAAAATTACAAAATATTTAAAAAGATAGTATGGAGGTGGATTCATTGGAACTACTTTACATTCTCCTCGCTATCATCGGTTTAATTGTCGGTCTTGGATTAGGAGTTTATGTGACGAAATCTCGTCATGAGAAAGAAATCAACGGCGCCCAAAATTCTGCAGCTGGAATTATCGAAAGCGCTAAGAAAGAAGCAGAAACTCTTAAAAAAGAAGCATTGTTAGAAGCTAAGGAAGAAAATCAGAAGTATCGGTCAGAGATTGAAAGTGAGTTGAAAGAAAGCAAACTTGATTTAAAATCACAAGAAAATCGTTTACTCCAAAGAGAACAAGTACTTGATCGTAAGGACGATTCTTTGGAAAAACGAGAACGCTCACTTGAAGATAAAGAAGGCAGACTTAGTGAGAAACAACAATTAATTGACGAGCGAGAAAAAGAAGTAGAAAACTTAATCGATGGACAACAGAAAGAATTAGAGCGCATCGCCGCGCTGTCTAGAGATGAAGCAAAAGAGTTGATCATGAAATCAACGGAAGAGGAATTGAACCATGAATTAACGATCATGGTCAAAGAATCTGAACAGCGTGCGAAGGAAGAAGCAGATCGAAAAGCAAAAAATCTCTTGTCCCTAGCAATCCAACGTTGTGCCGCAGACCAAGTGTCTGAAACCACGGTATCGGTCGTATCATTACCAAATGATGAGATGAAAGGTCGAATCATCGGAAGAGAAGGTCGGAACATTCGCACCCTTGAAACCTTGACAGGGATCGATTTGATCATCGATGACACGCCAGAAGCAGTCGTCTTATCAGGATTTGATCCGATTCGCCGTGAAATTGCTCGTATGACCCTTGAAAAACTGATTCAAGACGGCCGGATCCATCCAGCTCGAATTGAAGAAATGGTCGAAAAATCTCGGAAAGAAATGGATGAACATATTCGTGAATATGGGGAACAAGCAGCCTTTGAAGTCGGTGCTCACACCCTTCATCCAGACTTGATCAAGATTTTAGGTCGTTTGCGTTTCCGTACCAGCTACGGACAAAACGTCTTGAACCACTCGATCGAAGTCGCAAAACTAACCGGTGTTCTTGCCGCAGAATTAGGCGAAGATATCCAGTTAGCCAAACGTGCCGGACTCTTGCATGATATCGGGAAAGCCCTTGACCATGAAATCGAAGGCTCTCACGTTGAGATCGGGGCTGAGTTAGCTGCCAAATACAAAGAAAATGGTGTGGTGATCAATGCGATCGCTTCTCACCATGGAGATGTTGAAGCAACATCGGTTATCTCTGTTTTAGTTGCAGCCGCAGATGCCTTGTCAGCAGCCCGTCCAGGTGCCCGCAGCGAATCATTGGAAAATTATATTCGCCGCTTGCAAAACCTAGAAAATATCGCCAACGGCTTCAAAGGTGTCGATTCCAGTTTTGCAGTCCAAGCCGGACGTGAAGTCCGTGTAATGGTCAAACCAGAAGAGATTTCTGATTTGGATGCTGTACGATTGGTTCGCGACATCCGCAAGAAGATCGAAGATGATTTGGATTACCCAGGTCATATCAAAGTAACCGTTATTCGCGAGACCCGCGCAACGGATTACGCCAAATAGCAAGCAAAAGCAGTATCCTCTCAGAGGATACTGCTTTTTTTGTGTGGCTGACTGTTAATAAGGACGACTGAGTTGTTCAAGATCAACTCTATTTTATCAGTCCCATAAATGATCGCGCCTTTTTTGTTCCTTGGTAGCCAAACGCCGGGAAAGCAAAAGGATGAATCGTTAGCGACAGAGGCGAAAAGAGGGAGGATCGATCCAGCATCATTGAGTGGGGGGCTATTGAAAGACAAAACAGACCCAGACTTCTCGGTGAAGTCTAGGTCTGTTTTGTCTTTTTCACGTCTATACGTTCATCAAATCTTGCGCCGACGGGCGAAGTCCACAAAGCGGAATTTATCCAGTCGGTGGATCGATTCGGTGTATTCAAAACAGCGCGTGTCTTCTAGGTACACGAGGCTGCGAACCGTAACGACATGCTGATCTTCAGGACGCAGATCCATTAGATCCCGCAATTCTTTGTTGACGGGGTCAACAGTGATTTCTTTTTGTGCATAAGCGATCTCAAGGCCAAGATCATTTTCAAAGTAATCAAAAATCGACACTTTCGCTCGGTTTTCTGGCAACTCTTCGATGATAGAAGCATCAAGGTAGTCTTTGTCCAAAATCACCACTTCTCCATCGATTCTCCGCTGACGGATCAGTTTCCATGCCTCAGAAGCGACAGGCCAACCAGTGGTCTCGTGCAGCTTTGGCGAAACGGCGATCTTACGGATCTCGACAACCTTTGTTTCACTAGGAATGCGTTGGGTATCTTGCAGCTCACGAAAACTCGTCAAGCCGGAAATCGGGAAATCAAAGCGATTCAAGTCTAAAACGATCGAACCTTTCCCTTGTTTCTTTTGGATATAACCAGCATCCCGCAATAAATTCAATGCCTTACGGACAGTCTCGCGGGAGACACCATAAGTTTTGATCAATTGGTTTTCGCTAGGCAGCAAAGAATGCGGAGGGTATTCGTTTGCTAGAATTTTTTGTTCTAAATCTAAAAATATCTCTTTGAACTTGTTCATCGGATTGCCCCCTCTTTGGCTATTATAGCGAGGCCAATTTGGAAATGCAATCGACTATTTCGCCAAAAGTTCGTCAATGTTTAGATCCGTCAATTTTTCAACGATCACATCTGCACCGTGTAGTTCTTCTCCTGAATAAACGCCTACCGCATACATACCAGCAGCTTTGATGCCGTCGATCCCTGCTTGAGCATCTTCAAAGCCAACTGCTTCTGCCGGTTCAATGCCTAGTGCCAGCGCTGCTTGGATAAAGATTTCTGGATCTGGTTTGCCTTTTTTCAAGGTTGCTGGGTCAACGATCGTATCAAAGTCTTGCATGACACCTAGTTTGTCCAAAATAAACGGCGCATTCTTGGACGCCGAAGCGATGGCACAAGGAATATTTTTTGCTTTGGCTTCATCAAGGAACGTCTTTACCCCCGGCAATAGATCATCAGGAGTCAAGCTTTGTAATAATTGTACATAGTGGGTATTTTTCTTCGTTGCTAAGGCTTCTTTTTCGACTTCTGTATAGGCATCATTTTTATTGCCTAGGGTTAAGATTCGCTCTAAAGAGTCCATGCGGCTAATGCCTTTTAACTGCTCGTTGAATTTCAAATCGATCTCGATCCCGATCTCCGCAGCTAATTCTTTCCATGCAATGTAGTGGTATTTAGCTGTATCTGTGATAACGCCGTCTAAATCAAAAACAAAACCTTTTTTCATGTGTAACACTCCTTTTAGTAAGTAATCGTTGCTTCTTTGTTTGCTTCTAACGAAACTTGCTGCCCATTCACTAAGATCGTGACTGGCTGATCAGCAGTGATCGTCAATGTTTCATGTGTAACATTCATTGCAAAGTGGGTGCCGCGAACTTCTAGCTGGAAGGCTAAGCTGTCCCAGGCTTTTGGCAAGTTCGGTGTGATCTTGAGCTGCTCTTCTCGAATATCGATCCCAGCAAAAGTGGTTAACGGAATAAACAACGTAGCGGCCATGACACCGGCGTGAATGCCTTCTGCCGTGGTTCCGCCTTGGATATCACGGTAATCAGAAGAGAGCGCTTCTTGGTATAACGACCAAGCCAATTCCTGATCATCCACCATTGCCGCTAACTGAGCGTGAACGATCCGCGACAAAGTCGAGCCGTGGGAGGTGCGAGCCAAATAATAATGGAGATTTTTTTCAATATAGTCTGTTGGCAGTTGGTAAGAAAGATCTGCCAAAATCTGATTGACTTGCTCTTTTGAGAAATTGTAGAAAATCATCAGACTATCGGCTTGTTTCGCGACTTTGTAGTTGTCAGCACTCTTACCTTCAGCGTTCAAGATGCGGTCCATCCGATAGATGTTGCCATATTTTTCTTTGTAATGGGCCCAATCCAGATCTTCCAACTGGAAGTACCCTTCAAACTGTGCGATGATACCTTCTTGATCGATCTCTAAGCCTAATTTGGTACGAATATCTGCCATAGCAGCAATATCCGCTGGGGTTAAAGCCGTTTTCTCCAATACTGCTTGGAAGCTCTCTGCTGATAGTTGTTGTTGGAGGTTCTCGATCTCTTCAAACAACCATACTACCATCATATTGGTATAGGCGTTGTTTTTCAAGCCACCTTGTTCACTATTTGGGTAGCTTTCATGAAATTCATCTGGTCCCATGACTTTATCGATAAAGTAACGTTGAGTAGCATCATCCCAGGTGGCAGCACTTTGCCAGAAATGGGCGACTTCTAACATCAATTCTAACCCATATTGTTCCATGAAGACCCGATCTTGCGTGTTGTGCCAGTATTGCCAAATGTTATAAGCGATCGCTAAGGAGACGTGGCGCTGCAAGCGACTGTGGTCTTCTTTCCATTCGCCGCTGATAGGGTTCAAATGCAGTTCTTGGGATTGCTCACTGCCATCCAATCCGGATTGCCATGGGAACATGGCGCCTTGGTAGCCGGCTTTTTGGGCGTCTTTTTTGGCAGCAGCTAAGCGGCGGTAGCGATACAGCAAAATTTCTTTGGCGGTGTCAGGAAAATGTAGAATGTAAAACGGTAAGATAAACAGTTCATCCCAGAAAATATGACCGCGATAGGCTTCACCATGTAGGCCACGGGCAGTGATACTGGCATCTAAGGACTCCTGATAAGCATTCGGTGCTGCGGAGACCAGCAGATGATACGTATGCAGATTCAGCATTTTTTGTGACATCAAGTCACCAGTGACTTCGATGGCCGCTTTCGCCCATAATTCAGCCCAGGCTTGTTTTGAGGTGGTATACATCGTCGCAAAATCAGGTAATGCTAAGGAAGAAAATGTAAATGCCGGTTGCGGCTCTTCTTGGCGATAAGCGGCAACAGTGACTGATTTTTCGACCCGATAAGTTTGTCCTTCCGTCACCTCAAGGGTTACTTGCTGACGGACGAGCTGGTCGTTTGTTTCAGCGTGCAGCTCAGCCAATGGCAGGTCCTGTGAAAACAGTTCAGAGGATTGGACAACGGTAATCTGTGATTGGTTAGTGGTGACCACTAAATGCGCTTTGTTTTGTTCAGCTGCTGCCTCTTTCACGGTCAAATGCTGGTTGGTTAAGCTACGGTAACGAGCGACGTTATAGTTATAAACCGATCCGTCGGCTTCACTGACGAAGGTAACGGTACCGGAAAAGTTCAGTGGGGTAAACTGATAGACCAAGCTGTATTGGTGAACGTCTTGCATATTGGCGATTTTCTTCGTTTCGATTCGCAGACGCTTTTGTTTTTTGGTTTCAATTTCTGCCACTGATTGGAACAAGCCGGTCTTCAGATCCAATGTCCGTTTAAAGGAAAGGAGCTGATTGTTGGCGATGTCGATCACTTCATCATCGATCTTCACGTACATCTTTTGCAGATTCGGTGCATTGACGAAGTCTTCATTACTGATGGTATGACCCGAAACATCCGATTCCACCGTATTGTAAAGACTTGCTAAATACAGCCCTGGATAGTTCGCTTCACAAATGGTCATCTCAGGCGTTGTACCTCGCAGCCCTAGATAGCCGTTGCCGACGGTTAAAAGTGACTCCACCGAGTATTCATCTTTACCAGGGGTGTAGCCATAGTATTCGAGGCTCCAAGGAATTTCAGCACTTTTTTCTTCATACTGTTCTTTCGTGGTGCAAACAAAGGGACGATTCAATTTTTCTGTCAACCATTGGTCCAGTGAAAAAGTCCCTTCTTCATTCGTAAACACCAGCGATTCAGAGACGATCCCGCCACCTTCCATTTGCTGCAGCTGCGCGGTCAGTGCGGCAACTCGTTCACTGTCTGTCCCAGAAAACGGATAGGTCGTACCGGTTTGATCCGTTAATAGCCATTCTTCCTTAGACAATATAATCGTATTCACAGTAGTTGTCCTCCTTTAAACTTGTCTATACATGCAAGATGATTATAACGTAAGTTGTAAGCTATTTCAATTTATCTCACCTGTTTTTTTATTCTTTTTTGTCAAATAAACAGTAAATAAAGTTATTGGCAATATTATTTTATATTAATCAAATATTTTAAAAAACGTTTATTTATCAAGGTTTTAATGCGGTTCCTTTTTTAATTACTTGTATTGTTTGTAGAAAAAGTGAAAAAATTGGTTTGAAACGCTTGCAATATCAAAACTATCAAGTTATGATTAGTGCGTAATTAAAACATATATATACAAGTGGATATGAAAGGGGTTTATTAATTATGGGAAAGTATCGTGATGATGCTGAGAAGCTGCTGGAATATGTTGGCGGCAAAGAAAATATCGCCGCAGTAACACATTGCGCGACACGGATGCGTTTTGTTTTGAACGATCAGTCAAAAGCAAACGAAAAGGCAATTGAAGAAATTCCAAGTGTCAAAGGAATGTTTACCAATGCGGGACAATTCCAAGTCATTATTGGCAATGATGTCTCAACGTTTTACAATGATTTTACCGATGTATCAGGAATAGAAGGTGTTTCTAAAGAACAAAGTAAAGCGATTGCAAAAAACAATCAAAATATCGTGCAACGAGCGATCGCTACGTTAGCTGAGATCTTTACCCCGTTATTACCAGCGATTATTGTCGGTGGTTTGATGCTAGGGCTGAGAAATTTCTTAGAAGGTGTACCGCTAGAAGCTCTAGGTGGACAAACCATTACGCAAGCTTCTACTTTTTGGAACGGTGTCAATGGCTTTTTATGGCTGCCCTGTGAAGCGATCTTTCACTTTCTACCAGTAGGGATTACTTGGAGTATTACACGTAAGATGGGAACCACGCAAATATTAGGGATTGTTTTAGGGATTACATTGGTTTCACCGCAATTATTAAATGCTTATTCAGTAAGTTCAACTTCTGCTGCAGAAATTGCTCAAAATTATACGTGGGACTTCGGGTTCTTCACTATTGATAAAATTGGGTATCAAGCACAAGTAATCCCAGCAATGCTGGCAGGTTTCTTATTGGTTTATCTTGAAAGATTCTTCCGGAAATGGATTCCAGAAGCGGTTTCAATGATCTTCGTTCCATTGTTCTCATTGCTGCCAACTATTTTAGCAGCTCACATGGTATTAGGTCCAATCGGTTGGCAAATCGGATCAGGCATTTCTTGGGTCGTAAATGCTGGCTTGACCTCACCATTAAACTGGTTATTTGGTTTCATTTTCGGTGGCCTGTATGCGCCTTTGGTTATTACCGGATTGCATCATACAACGCTGGCGATCGACTCTCAATTAGTAGCGGATTTTGGGACAACCAACCTTTGGCCAATGATCATGCTGTCAAATATTGCGCAAGGTACGGCAGTATTGGCGATTTGGTTCCTTCACCGTGGCAATAAAAAAGAAGAACAAGTCTCTGTTCCAGCAACGATTTCTGCTTACATGGGGGTTACTGAACCAGCGATGTTCGGGATCAATTTGAAATATGTTTACCCATTTGTCGCAGCAATGGTAGGTTCTGCCTTTGGTGGTATGCTGATCACTGCAACGAATACCCGTGCATTAGGTATTGGTGTAGGGGGACTACCTGGCTTCTTATCATTTAAAATTGAAAACTATCCAATGGTCTTCATCTCAATGGCGGTGACGATTGCGATCACGTTTGTTTGCACCATCATCTTTAGAAAAGTTACCTTCTTAAATAAATTAGAACCGCAATTGGCTGCTGATACAGCTGCAGCAGCGGCTGTTGCACCAACGACTGCTGCACCGACAACTGCAGCCCCAGAAGCAGCACAAGTTTCAGAAGAAACCCTTTATGCTCCAGCTGATGGGAATGTAGTTGCCATCACTGAAGTTTCTGATCCTGTCTTTTCTCAAAAAATGATGGGTGACGGCTTTGCTGTTCAGCCAACGAATGGAACGATTTATGCTCCTGTTGCAGGTACGATCTCTAGCATTTTTGAAACAAAGCATGCAATCGGGATTTTAACCCCTGGTGGCGCGGAAGTTCTTGTTCATATGGGCTTAGATACTGTGGAATTAAAAGGTGCGCCATTTGAGGTCCTTGTTTCTGAAGGTGATACGGTCACACCAGAAACGAAGCTTGCAGTGATGGATCTAGATGCCGTTACCGCAGCTGGCAAACAGACCGATGTTTTGACGGTCATCACGAATGCCGAAAAAGTGCGTCAGCTTTCATTGACGACTACAGGCACAGTGACAGCCAAAACAGCGGTTGGTTCCGCTGAATTAAACTAAAAAAATAATCCGTTTCCGAGAGCGCCCTTGACTAAGAAGGGGGATCGGAAGCGGATTTTTTATGGCCGCCCTCAAGAGAGAGCGGCTTTTTTTCGTTGTTTTTCAATGGGCAAATCTACAGTTAGCTGACAGCTTTTTTGTCGGTGTTTTTGCGGAAGTAGTTGATCGTTAATAGGAAAGTCAGTAAGACCAGGGCCCACAAAAAGAATAAGGCGATTTGAGAGCCGATGACCGTCCCTTGGGTGTAATCAGTCGCCGCATTTTGTGCCAAATTGATAATGGTCGCCACCACAGCCGTCGCCACTGCGCCAGAAAACTGCTGCAGCGTATTAAAGATCGCATTACCGTCCGCGTACAACGCAGGAGTCAGCTTGTTTAAGCCGGTGGTCATCATATTGCTGTAGGCTAAGCCGATCCCGATCATGTAAAAGACATGTCCAGCAACTAGGCTCCAAATGAAAGGCGAACGCAAAACGAGGGCTAAGGCAAGCCAACCGATGGCAATCAATGTCAAACCAGATAGGATCGGTTTTTTCGGTCCAACTTTATCCAGCAACCGACCAGAGATCGGCGCAAGGACCGCACCGATGGCCGCCCCAGGAAGCATAACTAATCCTGCAGTAAAAGCATCTTTTCCCAAGACGAGTTGGACAAAGTTCGGCAAGACAAAGGAAATGCCCAGTAAAAGGAATTGACAAACAAGAAAGCCAAACAGAAACAAACTAAAGCTGCGGTTTTTCAAAACAGCCAAACGAATCAATGGGTTCGAGCCTTTTGAGCGTTGATAAAACAAGCCAGCACCAATGAAACCGAAAAGCAGCGGCAGTAGACTCGCTAAGGTGCCTACTTGATTCAAGAACAATAAGAAGCCGCTGAACATCAAGACGATTCCTAATACACTCAGTAAATCCAGGGAAGTGTCTTTTGCCCCAGCCGTTTTAGGGATCGAGTAAAGGCCGAGTACTAGGGAGATCAGCAAGACTGGGATCAAGAAAAGAAAGATCGCATTCCAAGACCAATGGGCGGTCAATAAGCCCCCATATGTCGGTCCGATCGCTGGAGCGATGGAAGTGGTCAAATTCCCTAAGCCGATTGCCGCTCCCCGTTTTTCAAAGGGGGAGTAAGTCAAAATGATGTGGAACATCAAAGGCAGTGCGATCCCTGTGCTGGCACCTTGGAAAAAGCGGCCAATCAGCAAAATGGCAAACGTCGGCGATAAAAAGTCGATCACCAAGCCAACAAGGAAGAAGGCGTTGGCAGCTAGAAACAAGGTTCTCAATGAGAATCGTTTCAAAAGGTAGGTCGATATTGGGACAATGATGGAGATGACCAGTAAGTAGATGGTCGTCACCCATTGCACATCGGATGTTGAAAGCGTAAATTGATCGATCAATGTCGGAAACGTTACATTCATAGCTGTTTCAATCAGCACGCCTGCAAATGACATCAATCCGGTTGCGAGGATCGCCCCCACGAGTTTTTTGTTGTTTTCCATATTCTCACCTCTAAAAATTCGCAAAAAAAGAGACCGTTTCTATTCTCATAGAAACCGCCTCTCTCTCGACAAGCGAACCCGCTTGTTATCTGTACGATTTAATCTATCGCTATTCTACTGACTTCATAAGAAAGTGTCAAGAGAAGTGGATAAAAAAATAGCAAAAAACTTTTTTGAAAGTTTTCAAACTTTTACTTACACGAAAAATTTTCTTCTGCTAGAATAGTCGAGTACGAAAAAGAGAAAGGAAGTTGTTACATGCCCATCAACAAAAAAGAAAGTTTGATCTATACGACACTTATGTGTATTTTCATGGTGTATTTTATGAGTGTTTATAACCTCATGTTTCAAGTCGGTGTTTCTGCATTGGCATTCCAATTGGCGTGGAATGAATTGCCATTAGCCCTTTGTGTCGCCTTTATTTTGGATTGGTTCATTGTTTCTGGTCCGGCAAAAGGTTTGGCGTTTCGATTTTTGGACCATCAATCAGCTACTTGGAAAAAAATCGGTTTGATTTCTTCATTGATGATCGCCGGCATGGTGATCTGTATGTCACTTTTTGGTGCGTTGATGCACCCAAACCCTGATCACTCGGTGTTCGTCAATTGGCTAAGCAACATTGAGAAAAATGTGATCGTCGCATTGCCCTTGCAATTGTTTATTGCAGGCCCAATCGTTCGCCGGGTGTTTCGCGCCTTGTTTCCTATTGGCACTGTGCAAGAACAGCCAGCACTAGGGGAATAATCGATCATTAGAAAAAACGTACTGCAGACAGGCTCTGCCAAGGTTAGCTAAAATAACTGGCTTGGCGATAACTGGACTTGCGGCACGTTTTTTTGCTTTTATAGACAGCAAAAAAACCCATAGGATGGTATGGGTTTTTCTGGTTACCCTATGAAATAGGATACAGGATGTACCTATATAGTAATATGGTGAGATCAAAAAGGAAAGTTCAATTTTTTCATCAAAACATGAAATTGTTGAAAATCGATTGTTTTTCTGACGAAAAAATCAACTTATAATTATTTTCCGTCTGTTATTCCGTATAGAAACCAACGAGTTGATACCAGCGGCGATGCTCAATATGGTACGCATCAGGTGAGTACCCTGACATTGAAAAACCGATAAAGGTGATGACCAGTCCGATAATAATAAACAACAGACTGAGAAAAACGAAAAAGCGCTTATTGATTTTGATCATAGGACTGCCTTCTTTCGATAGTTTTGAACAAATGATTTCGGCCAAACGACAAGGGAGTGGGTAAGGCGTGAAAAAGGTCGGCTCATACTAAAAGTGGCGATCAGGCAAAGCAGCCCTAAACCAAATAAGAAAATCCCCACACCTAACTGACTTAAAAAGAGATAGAAACCATCCGCCATCAGCATGGGACTTAAGACAACGCTGGCGATCCCACCAATAAACGTAGTGACACCAATCATGCCAGTGGTGAAAGGCACACACCAGATGATTATTAAAAAGCTTAGGATCAGCAATGCGGCACATAACAATAAGCTGCCCCACAATGGGAAGCCTAGCACTAAGATCAAAAGCAAAAAGGGATGAAAGCGGCGAGGAATCTCTACTACGACCTCTTCCGTTTCGGTGACTGCTTGGATCAGTTCTTTTGGGGAGCCAAGGCGTGCCACGGCTTCTTCTTCGGTGTATCCTTCTTCCATCAAATCTTCGATCATCTCGTCATAATAGTTGATCAGCTGATGAATCTCGCTAGGTCTGACTTTTTCAGATAATTCTGCAGCCAATGCCTTGATAAAATCAACTCTGTTCATCTAATGTTCCTCCTTTAATAAATCGCTGGATCAATGTCAATTGGGGCCAGTCGTTGGTTAAAAAATCATCGATCCGCTGTTTGCCAAGTCTGGTCAAGCGGTAGTATTTTCGCGTCCGTCCTTGATGGCTTTTATTATAAGTCTCAACCGCTCGGCTGGCCTCTAAGCGCTTCAAGATAGGATAGAGCGTTGATTCTGAGATTGGCAGTAAAGGAGATATGTTTTTGACTAATTCATAGCCATAAGAGTCACCATGCTGCAAATAGGCTAAAACACAAATTTCCAATAATCCTTTTTTTAATTGGGCATCCAAAGGCTCTCCTCCTGTTCATACTCATACTATACATTACATAGTATCATTCCACAAGCAGCACCAGTCAAAATCAGCCTTAAGTCTGAGCACCATAAGACAACAAGAGCTTCTTTGACAAAATGGTCAAAAATAAAAAATAAAATTAAGAAAATCGGCAGAAAGTATAGGTTAACGTGCTCTTTTTTGTTAAAGTAGAAGTATATAGATTACTTTCAGTAAGAAAATGGGCGTTGGTTGTGTTTCTAAAAGCTGCAAGTAGTCAAAATGAATGAGACGAACGTCAGCAAGAATTGGTGACGTCCAGAAAGGAAGGGGTATTATGAGAAAAGCAACGATTACGAAAAAATATTTGATCAATTGCTTAAAAAAATATCTGGTGGAGTATCTTTATCGACCACTCACTGTCCGCGACATTGCTAATTACGCACGAACATCGACTCAACCAATCTATTTGAATTTTTCAAACATGCAGAATTTCAAGCAGGCGATGGTCGAGGATGTGTTTCGCGATATTCATGAAGCAAAAAAAGAGTCAGTGGCGACACTAGATCCTTTATACAGTTTTTGGCATGACTATTACGTGTTCGCCAGTCGCAATCGGGCCCTCTTTTTTGCATTATTTTTAAATGATATTGGTTGTGGTCCTTACATAAAAGAGCGTTCTTTTGCATATTTTCAAGAAGCAATTGCTGAATCAGCTGTTTTTCAATGTGCGCAAGAAAACGATCTGAGGAAGTACCATGAAGAAGCCTTGATTTTTTTTAGTGGGTTGGTATTGCTGTTTATTCGTGAAGGAAATACTCAAGATAACGCTGATTTTTTGAAAGAGACACAAAATTATTGGCAGCGAGTCCTTCATGAACCAGTTGGTTTTTATCAAGATGATCTACCTAAAACCTTACTTGAATCAGGTCTAGCTGTAAGTGATCAATAGATAGCGTGAAAGAGAGGAAAAGATTTCTGAATATTGCGACAGCTATCGTTGCCATTATTGATTTCCTATTTTTCAAAAATCCCCATCGGAGCAGTGATCTTAAAGATTAGAAGCAATAGCTACTCTTTAAGAGCCGTTCAACGAGTGGGGGTTTTTCTTTTGGTAAAAATAGGCGGGAGTCGTTAAGCAAAATAAGAAAAGGTCTTGTCTGTATTGTTAAGGCTTATTTTTTAGGCCGAAGAAGAGGCGGCTTATTGTTGGCAATTTTCAAGAAATATGAGAAGGTAGAAATAGCAGAAAAGTAACTGGCTTTTATAGTTAGAAACGTTGAATGGAGGAATTTTGATGGGACAAAACACGCAGTATGGAGAAAAAAAGATTGCGATCGATCGCAGGATCGGTTTTTTAGAAGAACATACGTATCACGGGAATGATCTTGGTGTGACTTTTCAAGGACAGCAAACCACGTTCAAATGCTGGTCACCAGAGGCAGAGGCCGTTTCAGTATTGCTTTATCAAAGCGGTGTCGCTGGGACTGACGATCGCCTGCTGACGCTGCCAATGGTTCAAGAAGACAACTGTTGGCAAGTCACGACGGAAGAAAACGTCAAGGAGCTGTTTTATACCTTTGAGTTTCAACGAGATGGGCAGAAAATCGAAGCGGTGGATCTTTATGCCAAGGCAGTAGGGATCAACGGAAACCGCGGTGCGATCATTGATTTAAAGGAAACAGATCCTGAAGGTTGGCAGGAAAGTCACGGCGTCGGTCAGCAGTGGATCACAGATGCCTATATTTGGGAATTGCATGTCGAAGATTTCAGTGGTGCCGAAAACAGCGGTATTTCACCAGAAAATCGCGGAAAATATTTAGCCTTCACTGAAAAAAAGACCCATCTGGTGGGAGATGAAAGTCAACCAACTGGCATAGCCTATTTAAAAGAGCTGGGGATCAATTATGTTCATCTGCTGCCGATCTTCGATTTTGACAATGATGAAACTTCGTCTGCCTACAACTGGGGCTATGATCCGAAAAATTACAATGTACCTGAAGGACGATACGCTTCTGATCCTAGTGATCCCAAGGCGCGGATTCGTGAATGCAAGCAAATGATTCAATCGCTGCACGAAGAAGCCATCGGCGTTGTGATGGATGTGGTCTTTAATCACACTGCGATCACGGAAGAATCATGGTTTAATTTGACGGTGCCTGATTATTACTACCGTCAAGATGATGCAGGGAATTTTGCGGACGGTTCTGCTTGCGGCAATGAAGTGGCTTCTGAACGGAAAATGATGCGCAAATTTATCATTGATTCAGTTTTATATTGGGCGCAAGAATACAAAATCGACGGCTTTCGTTTTGATTTGATGGGCTTGATCGATGTGGAAACCATGAACCAGTTGCGGCAACGCCTAGATGATGCCGGCTTCAGCCATGTGATTTTATACGGCGAGCCATGGGATGCCGGCAGCAATCAAATCATTCAGCCGAATATCCCAGCCAATAAAAGCAATGTTTGGGCCCTGTCAGAAGGCGTTGCGGTTTTTAGTAATGATTTAAGAGACAGTATCAAAGGCGATGTCTTTGAAGAAACAGACGGCGCGTTTATTCAAGGAATGAATGGTCAACCGCAAGTCAAGCAAACCTTTTATGCGGCAAATTTGGCAACGGCGATTCAAGGAAATACGAAAGTTGCTGGGCAAGAAGGCGCCGAGCGCTGGGCAAAATCGCCCCGTCAAGTGATCGCCTATGCGTCAGTCCATGATAATTTGACTTTATGGGACAAACTGGTGGCAACCATGCAGGCTTCAGCGAAGGAAAGAAATTATGAGTTTGATCCTGAGCTTTTAGCCCGCAACAAACTAGCAGCAGCCATTTTGTTTACCAGCCAAGGAGCAGTGCTGACCCAAGCAGGGGAAGAATTTGGCCGTACCAAAGAAGGCGATGAAAATTCCTTCCGTTCGCCACTGGCAGTCAATCAGCTGGATTGGTCACGTGCCAAAACCTTCAAAGAGTTGCGCGAGCTGTATCGGGGCTTGTGGGCATTGCGACAGTCCTATGCACCATTGAGAGATGCCACGACCCAAACGGCTGAAAGCATGGTCTTTTATGAGACAAAGGATGAAAATCGCTTGGCGTATCAAGTACCCAATCGTGACAAACAGCATCCATGGCGTTCCTTGTTCGTTTTACTCAACAGCACGGAAGAAAGCTGGTCCTTTGACTTACAGACGACAGAAAATGCTTCTTGGCACATTGTTGCTGACCCCAAAGGAGCTGGGATCACTTCTCGTGGCGTAGCAGCGTCAGGGATAACCCTCGATCCATTGTCTTTCTGCATTTTGGCGGAACAAAGTAACTAATCAAAGTAGAAGCTAAAACAAACTAAAATTTTTAGTTTGTTTTAGCTTTTTTGGTAGTAAAAAAACAATTCTTTTGCTATACTTTTAACAGAATGAGAAGCAGAAAGCGGTGAGCAAATGAAAGTTGTGATCTCTGATATTGCCCGAAAAGCTGGCGTTTCCAGCGGAACAGTCTCTAATGCGATCAACAATCGTAAGGGGATCAGTGAACAAAAACGGCAAGCGATCTTGAAGATCGCTCGTGAGATGGGGTATTTTGATCAGCGAGAAATTAAAAAAACGGAAAGTCAAAAAATCAAATTTGTCATAATGAACAAACAAGGAAATGTCGTAGGGGATACGCCTTTCTTTTCTGAATTGATCCGAGGAATCGAAATGGAGTGCAGTGCGTTAGGCTATGAACTGGTCATTTCCCATATCACACTGGCACCAGAAGAAGACCCGATTGAAAAGATCCGCCCAGAATTAGTAGATGGTTTGCTATTGTTAGGAACGGAATTGGAAAAACAAGATTTAGCAGTCTTTCGCCATTTGGAAGTACCATTAGTGATTTTAGATACGGTATTTAATTCGCAGGACTTTGATTTTGTCGCCATCAATAATCGTGACAGTGCCTATGAGATCGTTGAAAAGATGATCGAAAAAGGCCACCGTGACATCGGTATCATCAATTCTACCTTTCAAATCAACAACTTTCGTGAACGCAAGCAAGGGTTCATCCAAGCGATCCAAGAGCATGATCTGATCCATTATGAAGAGACGGAAGCCTTAGTAGAACCCACCTTGGAAGGCTCCTATCAAGACATGAAGGTCTATTTGGAATCCTTGCGTGCCGATCAGCGACCGTTACCAAGCGCCTTTTTTGCGGTCAATGACAATATCGCCATCGGTGCCATGAAAGCCATTCGCGAAGTGTTTCCCGATCATCCGTTGACCATCGTTGGGTTCGATGATATTCCTTTGGCGGAATTTTGCAACCCACCACTGACCACCGTCAAAGTAGATAAAGTGTACCTTGGTCGCCAAGCCGTGCGACGCTTGATCGAGAAAATCACCAGTGAAGATGAAAACCATCTGAAAATGCTGGTCGCCACGACGATTGTCGAACGCGAAAGCATCAATTAAGAAGAAAAATAAGATGAAAAATAAGAAAAGGACAAAACGTTTAGCAAGCGTTTTGTCCTTTTTTAGTTATTTAACAAAAATATTTATCTAAAACTATTGCAAAAAATTTAGCTTGTGCTATATTTAAGGTGTAAAAAGTAAGGGATTACATTTTGAGGAAGTGAATAGATGACACAGATCGGTCTCTTTTGTGCCACTGGGCTCTCCAGTGCACTGCTCGTCAAAGCGCTCAAAGAACAACTAGCGGATGATCAGCATTACCAAGTCAATTCCGCGCCTTTTTCAGAAATATTTATGGTGGGGAATGACTATGATTTTTTGATTTTAGCTCCTCAAACCCGCTTCAATCAAGCGAAAGTCGCCGCAGCCTTTCCTGATAAAAAAATCGTTTTACTGACGGATGAGGAATTTCTGAGCAGAAATGTAGCACGAATCGTCGAAGAAATAAAAATTTAGCTAAATATACTAAAACGCAAAGGGTGGTTTTATGGATAAAGTAACCATCGGGTTCGCCCCGACTAGAAGAAATTTGTTTAGTGCAGAAGCAGCCATTGAGTACGCCAATCTGACACGACAAAAAATGGACGAACTCGCCATTGATTATGTAGATATTTTAGATATCAATGAAGACGGCTTGCTATACGATGATGAAGGGGTTGAAAAAATCGCCGAAAAATTCAAAGCAGCAAAGATCGACGGTCTTTTTCTAGCCAATGAAAACTTTGGTACGGAATATGCCTGTGCTCGTTTAGCCAAAAAACTAGATGTTCCCGTCTTACTATGGGGACCCAAAGACGAGACGCCAGCCGCCGACGGTTCACGTTTGCGGGATACGCAATGCGGTCTTTTTGCTATCGGGAAAGTCTTACGCCGTTTCAAGGTACCCTTCACCTATGTCAAAAATTCTGATATTGATTCACCGGAATTTGCCCGCGGCTTGCAAGACTTTATCAAAGTCTGCAATGTCGTCAAGACCTTCAAACAAACACGAATCTTGCAAGTTGGCCCGCGCCCCTTTGATTTTTGGACCGTGATCTGCAACGAAGGCGAACTATTGGAGCGTTTCAATATCTCGCTATCACCAGTACCGATTCAAGAAGTGGTGCAGGAAATCAAGAAAGTCAAAGAACAGCAGCCAGATAAATTGCAAGTAGTCATTGATTATTTTGAAACCAATACGGAAGTCCAAATTTCGGCGAGAGATTTGGAGATGGTGGCAGCCCTCAAAGTGGCTTTGCAAAACTTATGTGAAAGCTACGGCTGCAATGCAGGGGTCATCCAGTGTTGGACGGCCTTACAAGACGAAATCGGTATTTTACCGTATGCCTCCTTGTCGCTGTTACAAGAAGAAGGCTTACCTTTTGTCTGTGAGACGGATGTCCATGGGGCGATCTCGGAACTGTTGGTCGAAGCCGCTTCGTTGGGGGAACACCGAGCAATCTTTGCGGATGTCAACTGCCGCCATCCAGAGAACGAGAATGGCGAATTGCTGCAGCACTTAGGGGTTTTTGCTTATTCCACCGCAGAGACCAAACCGATCTTGCCGCAACGACATTTTGTTTTTGACTATCCAGGATCAGTCGCTTTTCGGGCAATCAAAGACGAGTATACGCTGTGTCGCTTTGATGGGGACAACGGCGAGTACTCACTGCTGATGGGCACTGGTAAAGGGATTGATGGACCATACAATCAAGGGACCTATCTCTATCTGGAATTTGCGAATTTGAATCGCTTGGAATTCAAACTCGTTGAGGGCCCTTATATTCATCACGTTGCGGCGGTCAGAAAAAATGTGGTGCCGATCTTGTACGAAGCATGCAAATACATCGGTGTGCAGCCAGATTTTTATGATCCAATCGAAGAAGACGTCAAAGCATACTTGAGAGGGGATCAATCATGGAAATAAACGAGCTGGAAATGAAGGCTTTAACGATTCGAAAATCCGTGTTAGAGCTGATCTATCAAGCAAAAACGGGTCATACTGGTTCGGATCTTTCTTGTACCGATATTTTAGTGGCCTTGTATTATCGGATAATGAATGTCGATGCGAAAGACCCCAAAAAGCAAGATCGTGACCAGTATATCCAAAGTAAAGGACATGCGGCAGAAGTACTATGGGCCGTTTTAGCGGACAAAGGTTTTTTGCCGAAAGAAGAATTAGCCACCTTTTCGCAATTTGGTTCACGACTGATCGGTCATCCAAACAATAAAGTAGCTGGTGTTGAGATGAATACTGGTTCGCTAGGTCACGGCTTACCTGTCGCAGTAGGGATCGCCTTGGCAGGCAAACTGGATCACCGCACGTATCAAACCTATACGTTGTTGGGAGATGGCGAATTAGCAGAAGGCTCGGTATGGGAAGGAGCCATGGCGGCTGCCAACTACCAGCTGGACAATTTGACCGCCATCATTGATCGCAACGGCTTGCAGATCACTGGAGCCTCGGAAGATGTGATGGCCGTGGAGCCGCTAGATGAAAAATGGCGTGCCTTTGGTTGGGATGTGCATATCGTTGATGGCAATGATATGGCTGCCTTGGTGGCTGCATTAGAAAAACCGCATCAGCCCAATCAACCGAAGCTGATCATTGCTAAAACCATCAAAGGCAAAGGCTATTCTGCAGCCGAAAATCAAGCGCAATGGCATCATAAAGTGCCGACGGCAGAAGAGCTTGCACAAGCCATTGCCGAACTTGATCAGCAAATGGAGGTTTTGACTCATGGGAAAAAATAATATTGCCAATCGCCAAGCGATGTGCGACGTATTGATTGAAGAAGGAAAAAAGAATCCTGCGATCACGGTGTTGACCAGTGATTCTCGTGGTTCCGCTTCGTTGGCACCTTTTGCCAAGGAATTACCGACACAATTGGTGGAAGTAGGGATCGCAGAGCAAAACATCGTCAGTATTGCGGCTGGCTTAGCCCATATGGGCAAACGCCCTTTCGTTGCCTCTCCAGCTTGTTTTCTCAGCATGCGCAGTATCGAGCAGATCAAAGTCGATGTCGCGTATTCGAATAAAAATGTCAAACTCGTAGGCATCAGCGGCGGTGTCAGTTATGGGGCATTAGGCATGAGTCATCATTCCTTGCAAGACATCGCAGTGGCACGAGCGATCCCTAATTTGCAAGTGCTGTTGCCAGCAGATCGCTTTGAAACGATCCAAATGTTTAAAGCCTTAGCGGCATCAAATGAACCAGCCTATATCCGTCTCGGTCGCAATCCTGTTGAAGATTGTTATGATTCTGCAGATTATCCTTTTGAGATCGGCAAAGCCATTGAGCTGAGAAGCGGTCAAGATGTCGCATTGATCGCCACCGGCGAAACCGTGCGCCAAGCGTTGGATGCTGCTGAGCTATTGGAAAAACAAGGCATCACTGCTACCGTTTTAAATGTTCATTCCTTGAAGCCCTTTGATTCAGAAGCGGTCAAACGAGTAGCGAAAGAAACAGGCACCGTGATCACTGTGGAAGAACACAGCCGATACAACGGCTTAGGAGCTGCCGTGGCGGAAACGCTGGCAGAAGAAACGGGCATTCGACAAAAAATCATTGCTTTTCCGGATGAAGCCTTGATTACTGGTTCTTCGGCAGAACTGTTTGCCCATTATGGATTAGACGGTGCCTCCATAGCGAAAACAGCGGTTGCGTTTCTAGGAGCTTAAGATGGACAAGACCTATCAGCTTGTTTTAGATCAGAGTACATCCGGTACCAAGCTCTTACTGTTTCAAGAAGGGAAAATCCTGCAGCGTTACGATAAAAGACATCGCCAAATTTATCCAAAAGTCGGGTGGGTCGAACATGATCCCCTCGAGATTTGGCAAAATGTCCAAGAATTGCTGGCACAAGTGTTTCAAGACCAAGCGATCACTGCAGATCAAATCGTTTCCTTGTCATTGACCAATCAGCGAGAAACGATCGTTGCTTGGGATCGATTGACTGGCAATCCCCTGTACAATGCGATCGTGTGGCAATGCAACCGCAGCGCCGCGATTTGTGAAGAATTGACGGCACAAGGCTGGGAAAGGACGATCAATCAAAAGACCGGTTTGCGCTTAGACCCGTATTTTTCTGGCACCAAAGTGAAATGGTTGGCCCAAGAATTATCGGCCATCAAGGAAAAGTCGGGGACTGGCGAATTGGCGATCGGTACGATGGACAGTTGGCTCCTGTGGAATTTAACGCAAGGGACAGTATTTGCGACAGAAGCCAGCAACGCTTGCCGAACATTGTTTTACAATATTGAAGAGGGCCGTTGGGATGCAGAGCTCGTCAAACTTTTTGGCATCCATTTAGCAGACTTGCCAGCGATCCAACCTGCTGATACGGTTTTCGGTAACTATCACGGAATCCCTATCAAAGGAATCTTAGCCGATTCACAAGCGGCATTATTCGGGGAAGGTTGTCAAAGCCTAGGGGATGTAAAAATCACGATGGGCACCGGTTGTTCGATCATGATGCAAGTGCAGCAGGAGCAGACGTTGCGGGATCGCCGCATTTTGACGACGGTCGGCTGGCAAACTAGCCAGGAAACAGCGTTTGCGCTAGAAGGCATCATCCGTTCCTGTGGTGACGCCATCAACTGGTTCAGTGAGCAAGTGGCTCCGCTGCCAGATGTAGCTGAGATCTGTCAAGAAGTGCTGACCAGTGACAGTCAAGAAGACATCTATTTTATCCCAGCATTGCAAGGAATGGGTGCCCCATTTTGGGATAATACGATGACTGCCAGTTTTGTCGGCATGAAACGCACAACGACGACTCATGAGCTGTTGAAAGCCGTGTTAGAAAGCATCATTTTTCAAATCAAAGCAGTGATCGATGTGATGGAAGAAGTCGCTGAACGACTGATCAATCAGGTAATGATCGATGGCGGTGTTTCGAAAAACCGCGCCTTGATGAGCTTATTAGCGACTTTGATCAATAAACCCGTCATCGTCAGCGAAGTCGAAGAATTTTCCGCCATCGGCACGATGCTTGTTGCCAATCCAACCATGAATGAACCAGCTATTCAACAAACCACGATCGTTCCGCAAGCCGAACAGGCCGTGATCCGTTTGAAATATGAAAAATGGAAACGGTTCATTGAGAAGTCAGCTGCTTTTGGTGAAGGATAAAGGAGGAACTATATGGAGACCCAACGAATCCAATTGAATCAAACGGCTTACGTGGATACCTATTTATTGCACCAATCCAAAGAGTACAATGTCGGCAAGAAACGACCGCTAGTGATCGTCTGTCCAGGCGGCGGCTACGCATTTACCAGTGATCGAGAGGCGGAAGTCATTGCCTTGAAATTCAATAGTATCGGGCTAAATAGCGTTGTATTATGGTACACCACCGGTGACCAAGTGAAAAACGTTCCCCACAATGCCTTGATGGAAGCCGCCCAAACCGTCAAAACCATTCGTGAGCATGCTCAAGAATGGTTGGTGGATGAGGAGCAAATCATCGTTTGCGGTTTTTCAGCAGGCGGACATCTAGCGTTGCAGTTAGCGACGAGCTGGCACGATGCTGAGCTGGCAGAAGCATTGGGCGTCAGCAGTGACTTACTGAAAGTGAATTTGGCGATCGCTGGCTACCCATTGGTTTATCAAGAGCATGCCTTTCCAATCGATGAGCTAGGCTTTGCCGCTCGTCTGATCGAAACACCTTTAACTGCCAACGAACGCTTTTTTGGGAGTAAACAACCGACGGAAGAAGCCATTCAATCCATGAACATTTTGCATCATGTCGATCAGTGGACACCTCCGATGTTTCTCTGGCATACGACGGAAGACGTCTTAGTCGATGTGGCACACTCGTTGAAGCTGGCGGTCAAATTAAGAGAAGCAGAGATTCCATTTGAACTGCATATTTTTGAAAAAGGCGAACACGGACTGGCATTAGCGGATCGAACAACGGCACGCAAGCCAAGTCACCTCAATACCCATGTCGCCAAATGGTTTGAGCTGTGCGAAGGCTGGCTCAGCAGTTATATTGATTAAAAAACCGCCAGTGCACAACTTGTGCCGATGAAAGGAGAGCACCACCGTGAAAATCACCGTAAGCCAAAACAAACGCACCTTATTGCGAGACGGCCAGCATTTCTTTTATTTAGCCGATACTTGCTGGAGTGCCTTTACTAGTATTCAAGAAAATGACTGGATCACCTACTTAGACAAACGCAAAGAGCAGGGATTCAACACCCTTCAAATCAATGTGTTACCGCAATGGGATCGCAGCCGCGGTCAATTTGACTGCTTGCCGTTTCCCCTTGATGCGGGCGTCTTTGATTTTACGGTTTGGGAGGATGCCTATTTCGAACGGGCTCAGCGTCTTTGTAAAATTGCCGATGAGAAAGGCTTTACTTTAGCATTGGTTGTCTTGTGGTCAAACTATGTCGCCGGCACGTGGGCTAGCCAGTTGGACAAAGAACGCAACGTGTTGCCGGGGGATTGCCGCCAGGCCTACTATCAAAAAGTGATTAAGACGTTTGATGTCTTCCATCCGATCTACTTTATTGGTGGCGATACGGATTTCCCAACACAGCCAACCATCGATACGTATCTAGAAGCCTTTGTTTTCTTTGAAAAGCATTCGCCCAATACCCTGAAAACGATTCATATCAAGGGACGTTTTGAAGAAATCCCTGAACCTATTGTCGAACATTTGGACTTATTTTTATATCAATCAGGTCATAACAGCGCCTTTTTGAATATGCCTTATTATTTGGCAGAGCGTTTTTATCAACGAGAACCGCAACTGCCGATCATCAACTCAGAACCTTGCTATGAACAAATGGGCTATGCCCGTCACGTATACGGTCGATTTGGTCAAAAAGATGTCCGCAAAGCAGCATGGCAATCGTTGTTAGCCGGCGGCTCGGCTGGGATCACGTACGGTGCTCACGGCATCTGGAGTTGGCAAACCCCGACGGCAACCTTTGCGGAAGAAATCGGGGAAGCATTTGATCGTCCGATGATTTGGCCAGAAGCTTTGTCTTTTCCTGGGGCAGATGACTATGGCTTTATCAAGCAATTATTTGAATTATTAAATATTCAGGAGCTTGTGCCTTGCCAAGAGCGCTTGATCGATGCAGATGAACAGATTCGTATGGCAGCTATCGCAGAAAGGAAGGATGCCTTGCTTTACTTGCCAAGCAATACAACAGTTCGCCTGCAAGGAGATCTTTCTACAGCGACCGTCACATTGATCGATTTGAATACCAATCGTTTCTTGAAACCAAAACTGACAGTTACCGATGGTATCACTGTTTTCCATCCCCACAATTGTCACGAAGACGTATTGTTCGTCATCCAAATAAAGGAGTGAAAAGAAAATGGATAAATATATGGATAAGGTATTAGTATTTGCAGATAAAATCTCCAACAATCGGTATTTAAAGGCAATTTCAAACGGGTTGATGGCGACGCTGCCGATCAATATTATTGGTTCGATCGCCTTATTGTTAGCAGTTTTGCCGATTCAAGGATGGACAGACTTTATCAATTCGATCAATATTGGCGGCTATTTTTCCGTCGGTTACAGTATGACCGTCGGGGTTATCTCAGTGTACGCTTCCTTTCTGGTCGGTCACCGTTTAGCGACAGAATTTAAGCAATCGGCGGTTCCTGCCGGCATCGTTTCACTGTTTGCTTTTTTGATGATGACGCCAATGGTCACCTTGGAGGAAACAACGACCCTCGACATGAGCAAACTCGGCGCTCAAGGCTTGTTTACCGCTATGATCTGCGGCTTAGTCTTTGCTCGTTTGTACTGCTTTATTTTAGAAAAAAATATCGCCATCAAAATGCCAGCAGGCGTGCCACAATTTGTGACGGATACCTTCGCCGGTTTGATTCCAGCAATTATTTCTGGGTTTACCGCGATCGTCATTAGCTGGGCATTCAGTTTTACTTCTTATGGCTCATTCTCAGATTTCATCTATCAAATCTTGGCAATGCCGCTGCAAAGCTTGTCTTCTAGTGTAGGTTCGTTGTTATTTATTGTACTGATCCAAATGGTGCTGTGGTTCTTCGGTATCCATGGTTCGTTGGTGGTGGGTAGCTTTGTCACCGCTTTGTACTTACCAATGGATGTGGAAAATATGGATGCTTTAGCTAGCGGTGTTGCGCGTTCCGAACTGCCGAATATTTTGAGCAAGTCGTTTTATGATTTGTTTGCTGGTATTGGTGGGGCTGGAGGAACATTGTCATTGATTATCGTTATTTTGCTGTTGGCGAAATCCAAACAATCACGGACAGTCGCTAACCTGAGTGCCGTTCCTGGATTGTTCACCATTAATGAGCCGGTGATTTTTGGCTTACCGCTGATTTTGAATCCAATCATGGCGATTCCGTTCATATTAACACCATTGGTTCAAGTGCTTGTAGCATACCTAGCGATCTGGAGTGGGATCGTCCCACGACTTAGTGGCGTACAAGTTCCCTTTGGCACACCGATTTTTCTAAATGGGTTTCTAGCTGGAGGCTGGCAGGTCGCAGTTTTACAAGTCGTTTGCGTTTTGGCAGGCTGCTTGCTGTACATTCCTTTTGTCAAAATATTAGATAAAGGAAAATTAAAAACAGAAGCAGAAGCAGCGCAAGCAGAGGTTCAAACTGAAAGTATCGATCCAGCTGGAAAAACCGTCTGACTTCAGGGGAACAATGCGTAAAAGGCAGGACCTTGTTCTTCTTCAACAAGGGACAAGGTGAATTTTTGCACACTTGATTTCTTAAGACGGTGAATCCAGTCAATGATCGGCCATTCCCGAAAGCAGATAGGCTCTGATTGATCTACTTAGTAATCGAATGGTTCGGGGAAACGCCGATGATCCCAATGCAAATGTGACACCAAGAGATTTTCTGATTTTTGATTTTACTCAGTGTGGGTCTTTTAAAAAAAGACCAGCTGCTCCCCCACAATTGCTATCAAGACGTTTTATTTCTCGGACACAGATCAAAAAGGAGTGTATTATATGACTTTCGCAGAGAAGTTCACCGAAAAAGGCCAGTACTATGCAAGTAAGATTCAGCAAAATAAGTATATGCAAGCAATCTCTAATGGATTGATGTCGCTATTGCCGATCATGATCATCGGCGCATTCAGTACACTGTTGTCTTCCATGCAAATCGAAGTCTATCAATCAATGATTGCCCCGTTTCGCGATATTATCGCCTTACCGGCACAATTTACGACAAATGCATTAGCTATTTATGCCGCTTTTTCCATCGCTTACAAATTGGCAGGCTTGTATGGAAAAGAAGGCTTGATCCCTGGTTTTGTTTCCTTATTTTCCTTTTTAGTCTTAACACCAATCAGTGTTTTTGAAGATGGAGAGCTTGTGATCAATGCCTTGACCTTTGACTGGCTAGGGGCTAGAGGGTTGTTTGCGGCGATGATCGTGGGTGTCTTAACTGCCCGTTTGTATGTGTTTTTTGTCGATAAAAACTTGGTTATCACGATGCCGGAGGGTGTACCACCAACGATTGCCAAAACATTTTCGGGACTGGTTCCAGCAGTGTTAGTAGCAGTCTTATTTACGATAACAGCCGGTTTGTGGAAGATGACGGAATTCGGTAGTTTCCATCAATTTGTATACACGATTCTACAAATTCCACTGCAAAGTCTTGGAGGTTCGATCTGGTCTCTTTGTATTGCATTATTGCTGATGCAACTACTTTGGGTGTTTGGCATTCATGGCGCAGCAGTCGTTTTTGGTATTATTCAGCCAATAATGACGGTACTTAGTCTAGAAAATTTAGCTGCTTATGAAGCGGGAGAACCTATGCCCAATATAGTAACTGGTGCATTTTGGCACATCTATGCCAACTTTTCAGCGATGCTTGGTTTAATTGTTGTCCTGTTGTTTTTATCAAAAAGCAAACAATTTAAAACGATTGGTAAATTAGGAGCGCCAGGGGCAGTTTTTGGGATTCATGAGCCACTAATTTTCGGATTGCCTATCGTGATGAACCCGATTCTGGCGATCCCCTACATTTTAAGCCCAGTTGTGTGTGTTATTTTAGGCTATATCTTAACCATCACGAATATTTTACCGATTCCTATCGGGATGCAAGTGCCTTTTGGAGCTCCAGTTGTTCTTTCGGGAGTTTTACAAGGAAGTTGGAAATTTGCAGCGGCTCAATTATTGATGATTCCTTTGTGTGCCTTGATCTATTACCCATTTGTCCGCATTTTGGATAAGAAAAATGCCGAACAAGAATTGGCGCAAGAAACGCAAGAAAAAGCAGCAGAACAAAGCATGGATCGAGTGATTTCTTGATGGTTGAAGATCAAAGGGAGTTGCTTAAACGTATAGAAAGGGTCAACAGTAACTGTTAGGAAATTGTTTAATGGCTACTCATAAAAAACTCTTTAAAAGAAGCTAATTTGACAGGATTTACTGGTTAAATTTCCCCTTTTTTTAAAAGATCGCTGGTTAAAAGAAACCGATTTTATGATGACAAGCCAATGAGTTAGTGCTATAGTTAAAGAAAGAAAACCCACGTGGATTGTTACTGACTCGATCAGGCAAGACCTAAATAAGAAAGCGCTCTTCTCGTTTTAGCAGCGGCTCTTATTTAGGTTTTTTGTTTTTTATCGGGGATTTTTCAGTAATCAGCTAGGTAGGTTTATCAAAAGAAAACAAAAGGAGAACGAGCAAATGGCAAAATTTCCAGAAAATTTCTTATGGGGCGGCGCGACCGCAGCGAATCAATTAGAAGGGGCGTTTGATCGCGATGGCAAAGGCTTGTCAGTGGCGGATGCAATGCCTGGCGGCAAACAGCGTTTAGCGATTTTAGGCAGTGATACGTTTGATTGGACGATCGATGAGGACAAATACACCTACCCAAATCATCGCGGGATCGACCATTATGACCGTTTCAAAGAAGACATTGCGTTGTTTGCAGAGATGGGCTTCAAGAGCTATCGTTTTTCTATCGCTTGGACACGTATCTTTCCAAAAGGCGATGAAACGACACCAAACGAAGCTGGGCTAGCATTTTACGATGCGCTGATCGATGAATGTTTGAAATACGGGATCGAGCCAGTGGTTACGATCTCTCACTATGAAATGCCCTTGCATTTAGCCAAAGAATACGGTGGCTGGAAAAATCGAGCATTGATCGATTTCTATGAACGTTTTGCAAAAGTCGTCTTGGAACGGTTCCACAGCAAAGTCAAATACTGGATGACCTTCAATGAGATCAACTCTGCGTTCCATTTCTCCGCATTGAGTCAAGGAATGGTCAACAGCACGGGTGCCAGCGACTTTACAAACGTGATCCAAGCGTGGCACAACCAATTTGTTGCCAGCAGTAAAGCAGTCAAAATCGGCCATGAATTAAACCCAGAGTTACAGATCGGTTGTATGATCATTTATGCAACGACTTACAGCATTGATGCGAACCCGGTCAACCAAGTGGCGACGATGATCCATAATCAAGCCTTCAACTACTACTGTGCCGACGTGCAAGTACGTGGAAAATACCCATCTTTTACGGATCGTTTGTACAAAGAACACGGCGTCAATAAAGAGGATCTTGAGATTACCGAAGAAGACTTAGCCTTGATTGCTGAACATACTGTTGACTATGTTGGCTTCAGCTACTACATGTCTTCTGCCGTGGATATCACCACAGAAGAAGCCGATGAAGTGCAAGGAAACTTGTTGGGTGGTGTCCGCAATCCATTCTTAGAAGCAAGTGAATGGGGCTGGCAAATCGACCCAGAAGGGCTGCGCATCGCGTTGAATGAACTGTATGATCGTTACCAAAAACCGTTGTTTATCGTGGAAAACGGCTTAGGAGCCATTGATACCTTTAACGAAGAAGGTAAGATCGAAGATGACTATCGTATCGATTACTTGCGCCGCCACATTGAAGCAATGGGGGAAGCGATTGCTGATGGCGTAGACTTGATCGGTTATACGCCATGGGGCTGTATCGACCTTGTCAGTGCTTCAACAGGCGAAATGAGCAAACGCTATGGCTTCATCTATGTTGACTTTGATGACGAAGGCAATGGCACGATGGATCGTTCCAAGAAAAAATCCTTTGATTGGTACAAACAAGTCATTGCAACAAACGGAGAAGAGTTGGCCTAAGTGTTTCGTTAGACTCACGGATGACACAGGATCCGTTATAAAAGAAAACCGATCGACGGTGCGCCTATACAGGTGCATCGTTGATCGGTTTTTTGGTGATATTTGGTTTAACGGGTACGTTCATAGCTGTCTCGTAACAAAGATTGGAGTTGTTTTTCTGATACAGAGCCATCTAGTAATGCGGTGAGCCAATGGTTTTTATTCATGTGATAAGCGGGTAAATAACCGCGACTTTGATTGATGATCGAAACCATTTCGGGCGCTGCTTTGACATCTAAAATCTCGATCATTCCTGTTCCTTCCAGGCCTAATTTCTGCTTTTCTACAGTCATCAGCAAGCCAAACCATTTGCCGTTTTTGCGGTGTCGCAAGACTTGGTACTCAGGAAACTTTGCAAACGGATGGTCGACCTGAACATCATTGAAGGTCTGAGCGAAGGCGATCAGACGGTTTTTAAGATCCATGGGTATCCCTGCCTTTTTATTCAATCAAGTCCAGTATACCGTATTTTTGTCGATATTTCGCTGGAAAAGGAGAGTAATAAATAAGGCAAAGTAGCAGGCGGTTTATTTTCTCAATTTGACACTCAGCTTTCGGCATTACTTGTCATTACATTCGATTACAATATAATGTTCTTACAGAGTAATTACAAAAACAGAGAGAGGAGTGCAACGATGATTACGAAAACAAGAAAACAAGGGAATTCCATTATGTTGACGGTACCCAAAGACTTTGGTATTCCCAATGGTGTGGAAGTAGAAGCAAAGCTAGTAGAAAATGGAATCTTGTATGAATTTATTGAACCGGTAAAACCATTCGATGATTTCAGTGAAGATATCTTGACTGATATTATTAATGAGGGATACGAACACGAAGATATTTTATCCGAATTTAAAGCGCGTAAGAGTAAGCTGATTTCTTCATTTAAGACAATTGCAAAGGATACTGCTACCGACGGGAAAGCAATGACGAAAGAGGAGTTGGCAACTGAAGTTGGCTTATGAGGTGATTCCAGTCTTGTTATGTGGCACCCATGAGAATTTTTATGAACAGTTAAAGCAGTTAATGAAATAACTGGGGACCTGAATCGAAGAGTTGCGCGTAGGCGGACTCTTTTTTTGATTTCTATTAAAAGGTACGATAAGTGAAAGGTTCTAAGAAATGGATGCCTATGCTAAGATAGAAGAAACCGGCAGCGTAAATAAGCAAGTGAGGTGGTCGCTATGAAAACGACAAGTCAAGTATACATTCGTTTAAATGAACATCTATTTAAATGTAAAAAATACGATTTGAATTTTTTGATAACAAAACTTTTAATTGAGCGAATCGATGAATTTCCTGCAATCTATATTGAAGAAATCGCCTATGCTGCACAGACGACCCCTGCCAGTATCACTAAATATTGTAAGAAACTTGGTTATGCTAGTTTTAAAGAAATGCGTAATGACCTCACGATTTATTTTGAACAAGAATACCATTTGGCGAATACGATGTTTGAAGGGATGCTAGCGAATCTCGATACAAAGAGTGAAGTATCTGAAATGGTTGACCAATTTTTAGCCCGAGAGTACATGGTCCAAAAACAGATTTTTGACCAATTTGATCAACACCAATGCACACGGATCGCAGAAGAAATGAAACGAAAAAAACGAGTGGCGATCTTGGGTAACAGCTATTCTTTTTCGGTTGTTAATCTCCTGCGGGAACTGCTTAGTCAAATGGGCTATATCGTTTTTGAAGTGAACCGTAATGCGGAAGACCAGCTGATTGATCAAGTATTGCGGGAAACAGATATTTGTTTTGTGATCAATCTAACAGGCAGCTGGATCGATAAAAAGGCCTACTTGCTTGAAAAAACGGCCTGTCAGAAAGTTTTATTGACGTTCAGCGAGCAAGCCGCTCAAAGCAATCTGTTTGAAGAGTGTGTCTTGTTTAAAGAGGTCGTTCCATTGATGTCGTCTAATTATTACTCGCAAAAAGTGCTTCATCTATGGATGATTTTTATGATTATGAATATGAGAAAAGAGTAAACGTAAAAAGCTATTTTCCATTTTTGGAAAATAGCTTTTATTGTTTCCTTATGAGAAAGCGCTTATATTCAAGTTAAGATATATCTTAAAAAATTTAGGAGGATTTACTGATGGATAAATTAATGCAATTTATTGAAACCAAAGTGATGCCGCCAATGATGAAACTTTCTAATCAACGTCACTTGAGTGCTGTTCGCGATGGATTGATCGCAACGATTCCAATCACAGTGATTGGATCGATCTTTTTGTTGATTCCATACATTCCATGGCCTCAATCCTATGTATCGTTTATGGGCAATCATCCCGACTTAGTGGCAAAACTGATTATTCCCTTCAATATGAGTATGGGACTGCTTTCGATCTATGCAGCTTTTGGCATCGGCGCACGATTAGCGCAAAGCTACCAACTGGATAGTTTGGCAGGGGGCGTTTCTGCAATTTTTACCTTTTTTACTACATTGACCTTCACTTCTTTAGATGAAGGAACGTTTATCTCTACGCAATATCTTGGAGGAGAAGGCATGTTCGCCAGTATTTTGACCGCTATATTAGCAGTCGAGTGCATGCGCCTTTGTAAAAAATACAATATTGGGTTTAAACTGCCCGAGCAAGTCCCTACGAATGTCAGCAGCAGTTTTGAAGTGATTATTCCCGTGTTTTTTTCAATGACGATCGTTTGGATCATTGTTCACTTGATCGGCTTTGATATCAATGCCCTGATTGCAAGTTTGATCACGCCATTGTTAAGTGTTTCTTCCAACTCGTTAGCAGCACCATTGGTCTATGTAGGATTGACTTGTATCATGTGGCTATTTGGGATTCATCCGCAAATATTAGCGACGGTGATGTTGCCGATCTGGCTAGTCAATTCTGAAGCAAACATGGCAGCAGCACAAGCCGGACAAGCGATTCCCAATCTGGGGGTACAGCCGTTTATCTTTACTTTCTTATGGATCGGCGGTGGCGGAGGAACCTTAGCACTTTGCGCAATGATGTGTTTCTCCAAATCAAAATTTTTAAAACAGCTTGGTCGTCTCAGCTTTATTCCTGGGGTCTTCAACATCAATGAGCCGTTGTTGTTTGGGTTGCCGATCGTTTTAAATCCAGCACTGGCGATTCCCTTTGTCGTGGCACCAATCGTGACCACTTTCGTGACTTATTTCGCCTTTGTGTCCAATCTTGTTCCCGGAATGGCGTATCCATTAGCGGCTGTGTGGACGGTTCCGAGTATTTTTTCGGCAGTGATCGCAACAGCCAGCATTCGTGGTGCTGTCTTAGTAGTGGTGAACTTCTTGATTTATTTGGGCATTTATTATCCTTTCTTCAAGGCCTATGAGCGCAAATTAGTGCTTGAAGAAGGTCAAACCGAAGCATAAGTCTAAGAGGCGAGCAATCAAATTTTGAGAAGAGGAGCAATGACATGAAGAAAAATAAGAAGCAATTTCCTGCCGATTTTTATTGGGGAGGTGCAGTTGCCGCAAATCAATTAGAAGGGGCCTATCTTGAAGGGGGAAAAGGCTGGAGCGTGGCAGACATCAATCGCTTTCGTGATGATATCGATATAAAAAAGAAAAGCAACAAAGAAATAACGACGGCAGACGTAGAATTTGCTTTAAATGATCAAGAAGGGCGTTACCCGAAACGGGATGGGATCGATTTTTACCATACATTTCGTGAGGATCTGGCACTCTTGGCAGAAACAGGCATGAATTCGTTTCGAACATCTATTAGCTGGGCGAGGATTTTTCCAAAGGGAGACGAGCAAACGCCTAACGAAGAAGGGTTGCGCTTTTATGACGAATTGATCGATTGTATCCTTGAAAACGGCATGGAACCCTTGATCACCTTGTCTCATTATGAAATGCCGATCCATTTAGCGATGGCTTATGACGGCTGGTCAAATCGTAAACTGATTGATTTCTTTGTTCATTTCGCGCAGGTCGTATTCAAACGGTATCAAGGGAAGGTCAAATATTGGATCTTAGTCAACCAGATGAACTTGATTACTCACGAATCGTTTAACCACCTTGGTATTCCCGCTGACCGAGTCGACAATCTGAAGCAAGCTAAGTACCAAGGGGTTCACAATGAATTGGTAGCATGTGCGAGAGCGATCAAAGTAGGGAAAGAAATTGATCCTTCTTTTCAAATTGGGATGATGTCTTATTATGGCAATGTTTATCCAGCTACTTGTAAACCGTTGGATGTTCTGAGTGCTCTCAAAAATAATCAAATGGAATATTATTATTCAGATGTACTTGCGCGGGGAACTTATCCGAATTATGCCTATCGCTTTTTTGAAGAAAACGGCATCGAGATTCAATTTGGGGAAAACGATGAAGCGGACTTCAAGCATACGGTCGATTTTGTTTCTTTCTCCTATTACTACACGCGGATCATTCATAGTGAAAACTACGGGAAAGAAGACGCAGCTTCGCCTAACCCTTATTTAGAAGCCAATGACTGGGGCTGGGCGATTGATCCAATTGGGTTACGGATTGCTTTGAATGAGTATTATGATCGGTACCAATTGCCGATCATGATCACAGAAAATGGTATGGGTTTTTATGAGACATTGAATGAAGAAGGAACGATCGATGATACGTATCGCATTGATTTTCTGAAACAGCACATTGAACAAATGAAAGAAGCAATCTATGATGGCGTAGAACTGATCGGCTACTATCCTTGGGGACCGATCGATCTTGTCAGCTGCTCCTCATCAGAAATGAGCAAGCGGTATGGGTTCATTTACGTGGATCTAGATGATTGGGGTAATGGTTCAGGAAAACGGTACAAAAAAGCCAGCTTTGACTGGTATAAGAAAGTGACGGCTTCTAACGGAGAAGTCCTCGATTAAAAAATAAGCGGCAACGACGAAGCAGGAGCTTGATCGGTGCCGCTTTTTTGTTATTTATAGGGAGTCAGAAGGAAGAAGCCGGCGTCATTAGCGTAACCGTTTCTGATAAAGCATCCGTGCCAAGAACCAGCTCACCACTACGATACCGCCGCACCAGCTAAAGGCACTGATCAAGGTGGTATCTTTCAAGTTTAACAAAAGCCCTCGCAAAGAATGGATGATCGGCGACATTGGTTGGTATTCAGCAAAAATGGCTAACGGACGCGGCATGGTTTCCGTAGGGACGAAACCAGAGCTTAAGTAGGGCAAAAGGGTGATCAAGACAGTAAACAAGGTCGCTGTCTCGGGGCTTTTGGCGATGAGACCAACCAGAACGGAGACCCAAGTAAAGGCGAAGGTGAAGCAAAAGATCAATAGGAAGGCGAGTCCCCAGCCTGTAACTGTGGCTTGGGGGCGAAAACCGATGATCATGGCAACGATCAACACGACCAAGGTGCTGATCAAGCTCCGAAGGGTCGCGGCGAAGACATGCCCGTTTAAAAAGGCTGAGTTAGAGATGTTCAAGGTCATCAGCCGTTCCACCATGCCGGATTTCAAATCTTCCGTCACCGTTACCCCAACGGAGGAGGCGCTTTGGGCGATACATTGGACGAGAACACCAGGAACGACAAAATCGACATAAGAGGTATCACCGACGTTCATGGCTCCCCCAAAAACATAGACAAAGAGGATCATTAAAATCGCTGGGGTCAAAATCCCACTTAGCAAAGTCTCCATACTGCGAATCGATAGCAAGAGATTGCGTTTGAATAAGGTGTTGGTTTCTATAATTGCTTTCATTGGTTTCCTCCTTGGACAAGTGTTAGAAAAATATCTTCTAAAGAAGCATTCTTTTGATTAAAACTGGTGATGGTGATCGGTAGTTGATTGAGTTCCTGCAACAGCGTGAAGGAATGCTGGAAGTCTTGACTGACGGGAAATGTCAGAGAGAGACTGGACTCATTGACTTGCACCGGAAAATCAGACAGATGCTGTCGCACGGTCTGCAAGTGTTCTTTCGTCAATACGCTGATTTCCATCGTTTGCGAAGGGTGCAGTGCTTTGACTTCCTTTGGTGTTCCTTGCAAGATGATTTTCCCTTCATGCAAGATGGCGACTTGGTCTGCTAAAAATTCAGCTTCTTCTAGGTATTGGGTCGTCAGGAAAATCGTTCGTCCTTGAGCGGCGATCTCTTTGATCATGTGCCATGTGGCTAAGCGGTTTTGCGGGTCTAAGCCGGTCGTCGGTTCATCCAAAAAGAGCAGGTCAGGTTCGCCGATAAAACTCATGGCGATGTCTAAGCGTCGTCGCATGCCACCAGAATAATTTTTGACTAGTCGGTTGCTGGCATCCACCAAATCAAAACGCTCTAACAACTGTTGGACGATCAACGGTTTGTTTTTGACATGGCGCAAGGCAGCAATCATCAGCAAGTTTTCTCGTCCGGTTAGTTCTTGATCGACGGCGGAAAATTGCCCCGTCAGACTGATTTTCTCGCGAATCGCTGCTGGATCTTTGGTCAAGTCGATCCCATCGATCCGCGCGGTTCCTTGATCAAAAGGCAGGATAGTGGACAAAATTTTGACTAAAGTGGTTTTTCCAGCGCCGTTTGATCCTAGTAAGACAAATACTTCGCCAGGAGTGACGTCAAAAGTGACCTCTTTCAAAACGGTTTTGTCTTTGAAGCTTTTTTGTAAATGTTTCACGTGAAGCATTTTCTTTTTTATATGGGTATCCATAGCTTTTCCCTCGTTTCTATAAGATAATTCAACTATAAAGGATCTTCGGGAAAAGCAACTGCTTATTTCAATATATTGAAAAAGAAGGTGAAAAAATGAACAATTATGGTGCGACAGTGAAAGAGCTTCGCAAAAGCAAAGGCTTGCTGTTGAAGGAATTAGTGGATGAACAATTGTCGATGTCTTTGTTATCGCAATTTGAAAATGGCAAAACGACGATTTCCTGCGAACGATTTCATCGCTTGCTAGATAAATTGGAAGTGAGTTTTGCTGAATTTCAGCTGCTGCATACGGGGGAGCATCATTCGGAGGCTCAAAAGCTAATGGTCGACTATGTCCGTTCGATGGGGATCGAATCCATTGATGAAGTACCTAAATTAAAAAAGAAATATCAAAAGCTGACCGCCTACTTTCAACGACATTACTCCTTGGAGCTGGACCACTTCTTACAACTGATCCGTTTTGACTACTTGATGAAAGAGGAGCTTTTTAAAGGGGTGCCCATCCAAGAGGCTTACCTGAAACACAATTACTGTCTGGACTCTGCCAAGCATTACTTGCTGAATACCGATACATGGGGTGTTTATGAGCTGCGGCTGTTTGCCCGGATAGCAGTTTCGATGGAGCCAGCTTTGCTTTGGCGCTGCTTGACGATCGCCATCAAAAAGAGTCAGCGCTTTGCAAAAATCCCCGGCAACAAAGATATTCTATATAACACCTTTGAGACGGTGTTTTCCGTCTTTGCTGTTTTTGATGAGGTGGATTATGCGGAAAAGACCTTTCATTTATGGCGAGATCATGTTTATGAAAAAGAACACATTGAGCAAGCGGTCTTTATGCCGTTTTTTGAAGGTTGGACATGTCTATTAAAACAAAATAAGGCAAAAGCGGCGGATTTAATGCAACAAACGTTAGATCAATTGGAAAGATTAGGGATGAAGACCACATTTTCCATGTATCAGTCATTAAGCACGTTTGTTTTAAAGGAGGATTTCCCGGGAATTTTATTGAATGATCCTTTGCTTTCTGAGGGAACGCGTTACGGTTGGGAAGAGCCCTAAAAAGCTGTATTCCGCTGATGAAAGCGCCTTATGTTTAAGAATCGGAGAGGAAGTGATTAAAAATCAGTAAATGCAAGCAATTTGCTTCTTTTTTACTGATTAGAGGAGTATATTCGAAGTTGGAATTTTTCTTTCTTTAGAATTATTTTAATGCACTTTTTTATGAAATAGGAGGATGTAGGATGGATATTGTGACACTAGCGCGAATCCAGTTTGCGATGACGACGATTTTTCACTTTTTCTTTGTACCGTTTTCGATCGGAACTGGTGTCGTCGTTGCAATTATGGAGACACTTTATGTGATCAAAAAAGATGAAAAATATCGCCGGATGACGAAGTTTTGGGGAAATATTTTTCTATTAAGTTTTGCTGTCGGGGTCGTGACAGGGATCATTCAAGAATTTCAATTTGGGATGAACTGGTCAGACTATTCTCGTTTTGTCGGGGATATTTTTGGTGCGCCCTTGGCTTTGGAGGCTTTGTTGGCGTTCTTCTTAGAATCGACGTTCTTAGGATTGTGGATCTTTACATGGGATCGGGTCAGTCCGAAGCTGCACGCCACCTTTTTCTGGTTGGTGACGCTTGGTTCGATGCTATCGGCGTTTTGGATCTTAGCTGCCAATAGTTTTATGCAGCATCCAGTGGGGTATACCTTAAACAATGGCCGGGCAGAAATGACTGACTTCGGTGCATTATTGGCAAATCCACAAGTGTGGTATGAGTTTTTACACGTGATCACCGCAGCCATCACGATGGGCGGGATCATTGTTGCTGGTTTATCAGCCTTTCGTCTATTGAAGAAAGACAAAGACATTGACCGCGACTTCTTCAAAAAATCAATGCGGATCGGTTTTGCGGTGGCATTGTTCGGTTCATTCACCGTCTTACTAGCCGGGGATGAACAAATGAAATACTTGGTTGAAGAACAACCAATGAAATTTGCCGCAATGGAAGGAACTTATGAAGATACCGGGAGTCCTGCAGCTTGGACTGTCGTTGCTTGGGCGAATGAAGCGGAGCATCACCAAGTCTTCGGTATTTCGATTCCATATATGTTGAGTATCTTAGCCTTCAATGAACCCTTCGGCTCAATCGATGGGATGGATACGGTCAATCAGCAATTGATTGAAACCTACGGCGACCGTAATTACTACCCGCCGGTCAACACACTCTTTTGGAGCTTCCGGATCATGGCTGGTTTTGGTGCTTTGATGCTGTTGGTTTCTGGTCTGGGGTTGTATTTTACGCGTAAGAAGAAACCGTGGCTCTTTGAAAAACGCTGGCTGCTTTGGGTAGTGGCGATCACTTTGTTCACCCCATTTATTGCCAATACAGCTGGTTGGTTGATCACGGAGTTAGGACGTTACCCATGGACGGTTTACGGCTTGTTTACGATCGAAGATAGTGTGTCACCAAACGTTTCCGTGACCTCACTCTTGATCTCAAACATCGTTTACTTCCTCTTGTTCTCTGGCTTAGGCGGAACGATGGTCTATCTGGTGAAACGGGAAATGGATCATGGACCTGAAAAAGAAGCCTTCGGCGAAATCAGCCAAGGAGACAACCAAGAAGGGTACGAAGACCCATTTGATAAGGAGGCGTTTGAAGGATGACCGGTCTGCAATTACTATGGTTCACGTTGATTGGGCTTTTATTTTCCGGATTCTTCTTCTTAGAAGGGTTTGACTTTGGTGTGGGGATGTCTGTGCAGACATTGGCTCACAATGAGGAGGAAAAAGACCAGATCGTTAAAACGATCGGGCCTGTCTGGGATGGCAATGAAGTGTGGCTATTGACCGCTGGCGGAGCGATGTTCGCCTCGTTTCCATACTGGTATGCTTCTTTGTTCAGCGGGTTTTATTTGATTTTGTTATTGATCTTAGTCGGGTTGATCATTCGTGGTGTCTCCTTTGAGTTTCGAGCGAACTTCCCGAAAGAACACAAAAACATTTGGAACTGGACGTTGACGATCGGCAGTACGATCGTACCGTTTTTCTTCGGTCTGATGTTTGTCAGCATGATCCAAGGAATGCCTTTGGGTGAAGATGGCAACATGACGGCAACCTTTACGGATTACGTCAATCCCTTTTCAATCGTTGGCGGGATCGCGTTGACCTTGTTGTGCTACTTGCACGGATTAAACTATATCGCTTTGAAAACGGAAGGTCCGATTCGGGCACGGGCACGCAACTATGCAAGTATTTTTTATGGCATCCTATATGCAGGCTTAATCGTCTTTGCTGTGATGCTTTACTTCCAAACGGATTTCTTTGAGAATCATTTTGCGACAACGCTTGGTTTGTTGCTTGTGATCGTTGTACTGACACTGATTGCAAATATCGGCGTCTTTAAAGGCAAAGAAATGATGGCTTTCATTGCGAGCGGCTTGACGTTGATCGCTTTGGTAGCATTGATCTTCACAGGGTTATTCCCAAGAGTCTTGATCAGTTCGATCGATTCAAGCTATGACCTGTTGATCGCTGATGCGTCTTCAAGCCGCTACACATTGAAGATCATGAGTTATCTTTCACTGACGATCTTGCCTTTCGTCTTGGCCTATACGGCTTGGAGTTACTATATCTTCCGTAAGCGGATCAGTCATACGGAGGCGTTGGAGGGGTATAAATGATTGATAAACAAATCATGAAGCTCCCAGGAATGAAACAACTTTTAGGGCTGCTTGCGGGACTTTCGTTCCTGCAGGCGCTCTTCATTATTGGGCAGGCGTATGGATTGGCACGTGCCATCACTGGCTTATGGGAAGGACGACCATTAGAGGAACAGTGGGGCTGGATTCTGCTGTTCTTTTGTTCGTTTATCGCCCGACAAGCCGTTATCTATTTCCGTTCCAAAAGACTCGATGATTACAGTTACCAGCAAGCCGCCGATCTGCGGGATCAATTGTTGGAGAAATTGTTTCGGGTCGGTCCTCAGATCGCACAACAACAAGGGACGGGAAATGTAACAACGATGGTCTTGGAAGGGATCAATCAAGTCGAAAACTACTTGAAATTGATTCTTGCCAAAATCATGAATATGTCGATCATTCCTTGGGTCATTTTGGCACTCGTTTTTTATCTGGATTGGGAATCCGGCTTGGTCTTGCTGTTGGTGTTCCCCGTGATCATCATTTTTATGATCATCTTGGGCTATGCCGCCCAAAGCAAAGCGGAAAAACAATACCGGACGTTTCAATTATTGTCCAATCATTTCATCGATTCCCTGCGAGGGATCGACACGCTGAAATTGTTTGGGGTCAGTAAAAAATATGGCAAAAGTATCTTTGCTTCCAGCGAACGGTTTCGGAAAGCGACGATGGCTTCATTAAAAGTCGGTATTTTATCGACCTTCGCCTTAGACTTTTTTACGACCTTATCGATTGCCGTCGTGGCAGTCTTGCTAGGCTTGCGGCTGATCAATGAAGGGATCTTGCTGTTTCCGGCGTTAACTATCTTGATTTTAGCACCAGAATACTTCTTGCCGATCCGCGACTTTTCCAGTGATTACCATGCAACCTTAGACGGGAAAAATGCGATGACTGCGGTGACGGAGATCTTGCATCAGCCGGAAGCCCAAGTACCGGCAGTAACGGTGCCTCGTTGGCAGGAAGACGCCCAGTTAACGATCGATCAGCTGGCTTTTTCCTACGAGGAAAAAGCGGCTTTGACGGATATCAACTTGAACGTGACTGGCTTCAAAAAGATCGGGATCATCGGTCTGAGCGGTTCTGGCAAGTCTACCTTGATCAATACTTTGAGTGGTTTTCTCGTGCCAGACAGTGGCGAGATCACTCTTGGAGGGGCGAAGACCACGGCCTTTCGCCAAGCAAGCTGGCAAGAACAGCTGATCTATATTCCGCAAAATCCTTATATCTATCGGTTGACCTTGCAGGAAAATGTCGCGTTTTATCAGCCGACAGCTACCAAAGAAGCCGTACTGAAAGCCATTGAAGTGGCTGGCTTGACTGAGCTTTTGGCAGAGCTGCCGCAAGGGTTGGAGACGATGTTAGGAGAAGGAGAACGGCATCTAAGTGGTGGACAAGCCCAACGGATCGCTTTAGCCCGTGCCTTCTTAGATCAGCAACGAAAGATTCTTTTGTTTGATGAACCAACGGCTCATTTGGATATTGAAACTGAAGTTGCCTTAAAGGAACGGATGCTGCCGCTGATGGAAAACCGTCTAGTCTTTTTTGCAACCCATCGCTTGCACTGGATGGAAGAAATGGATGAAATCATCGTGATGGATCAAGGAAGAATCGTGGAACAAGGAACCTTGGCACAACTGCAGCAAAAGCAAGGTGCTTTTACAGAACTAGTCAATGGAATGAGGAGGGAACAGCTTGAATAAAATCGGCTTATTGCGCTCATTGAAAACCGATACCTGGGTCAAGCCTTTCTTGTCAAAATACAAAAACGTTTTGGCGCTGGCCTTATTCCTAGGCTTCTTGACCTTTTTCTGTGGTGGGGCACTGATGTTTAATTCTGGGTACCTGATCAGCCGCTCGGCATCGATCCCAGAAAACATTCTATTGGTTTACATCCCCATCGTACTGACCCGAGCGTTTGGGATCGGCCGTCCAGTCTTTCGCTATTTGGAACGGTTGACCAGTCATAGCTGGGTCTTGCGCATGACCTCTAATTTACGATTGAAACTGTACAACGTAGTAGAAAAAGATGCGATATTCTTTAAGCAAGCGCATCGCACGGGGGATATCTTGGGCTTATTGGCAGAAGATATCAACCATATTCAAAACCTGTATTTGCGGACGATCTTTCCTACCGTGATCGCTTGGATCTTGTATGCGTTCTTGATCATTGGACTCGGCTATTTTTCTTGGTGGTTTGCTTTGGTCATGCTGCTGCTATTAGGGATCATCGTCTTTGTCTTGCCGCTTTGGTCGGTGATCATCAACGGCGCGCGGCAAGAAAAGCAAAAACACATGAAAAACAACTTGTATACGACGCTGACGGATAATGTATTAGGGGTTTCTGATTGGGTCTTCTCTCAAAGAGGCAGCGAGTACGTGGCTGCCCATAAGGAACTGGAAACACAGTTGCGGGCGGTGGATGAACAGATGCTGTCCTTTGATCGCCGGCGTGATTTTCTTTTACAAAGCATCTTTGGGGTGATCGCTGTCGCATTGCTACTTTGGAGCAGCATTCGCTTTCCAGGTAACCACGGAGGAGCAGCCAACTGGATCGCTGCCTTTGTCCTGTGTGTCTTTCCTTTAGTTGATGCATTTGCGCCATTACCGTCAGCTGCTCAAGAAACCAATCGCTACAAAGACTCCATCGATCGCTTCAATGCATTGCCAGAAGAAAATCGCCAAGTCTCCATGGAGCAACCGTCAATACCTGAAGTGACGGGCCTCGTGTCGATCACAGTCAAGGACTTGCATTTTCAGTATCCTGAAGGCAAAGAAGTGCTTCATGGGCTAGATCTAACGATTCCTGCACATCAAAAACTAGCGATCCTTGGTCGCAGCGGTTCTGGGAAAAGTACCTTTGCCTCCTTGTTGCGAGGCGATCTGCAACCGACGCAAGGGTCGATCACCTTAAATGACGTGCCAGTGACGGCATTGAATGAGTCGATCAGTGACTTGATCGGTGTCATCAATCAAAGTCCCTATCTTTTCCATACGACCGTCTTGAATAATATTCGGCTAGGCAATGAGTCGGCTTCGGAAGAAGAAGTCTGGCGCGTACTGGAGCAAGTCGGGTTGAAAGAAATGGTGGCAGCTTTGCCTAACGGCTTGGCGACGATGGTGGATGAAGCCGGCTTGCGTTTTTCCGGCGGGGAACGGCATCGTTTGGCATTGGCGCGGATCTTGCTAAAAGACACTCCGATCATCTTATTGGATGAGCCAACCGTCGGCTTAGACCCAATCACGGAACAAGGCGTGCTCGAAACCTTTTTCAAAGTGTTGGAGAACAAAACGATCATTTGGATCACCCACCACTTGCAAGGAATTTCGATGATGGATCGTGTGCTTTTTATTGAAGATGGTCAGTTGACCATGAGCGGAACACCTGCCGAATTGGCAGCAGAAAATAAACATTTTCAACACTTATTGGCCATTGACCAGGGACGACGATAAAAAAGAGCGTCCATCAATCAGTGATGGACGCTTTTCTTCTCATTGCTATAGGGCTCAGTAATTGCGCTGCAAGAGCAGCTCAGTTAATGAACGAATTTTGGCTTTGCTAGGTGCTTCGGGCAGCAGGTCGATGTCGTCTAAGGCTTTTTGCGTGTAGGTGACCGCGAAAGCGCGCGCTTTTTCGACACCACCGTAACGGACGACAAGATCCGCAACTTCTTGGGCTTCTGCCAAGGAGAGTGCTGCTTTTTTATTCAAATAAGGAGCGAATGCTGCAGGTGCCTGTTCTTTGGCAAAGAGCAGCGGTAAGGTATAGACCCCTTGCGCCAAATCTTCTAGAATCGGTTTTTTCAAGGTGCCGCTATCAGAGGTGTAGTCGAGAATATCGTCGAATACTTGAAAGGCGATCCCGATGTTGCGACCGATCTCACCAGCTCGTTCTTGGTTTTCTGTGTCGAGGCCGCCAAAATGAGCGCCTTCGAGACAAGCGAGCCAAAACAGTTCAGCGGTTTTGCCGTTAATGCTTTGCAGATAGTCGTCAATCGATTCATGGATGTTGTAGCGAGTGTGCATTTGATCAAGTTCACCTAAAAGGAGCCGTTTCATGGCTTGTGCGTTGGTTTTTAAAAACGGGGAGCCATTCATGCTTTCGATCAAAAGCTCAAAAAATTGGGTGAACAAAAGATCACCCGTGTAGACCGCGATATCCTTGCCATATTTGGCTTGAACAGTGACTTGACTACGCCGCAGCGGCGAATCGTCAATAATGTCGTCATGGATCAAAGTGGCCATGTGTAAAATTTCTAGAGAAGCAGCAATTTTTGTTAATTGGTCGGTTTTTTTATAATGGGGATCACCTAAGTCAGCAAACAAAAAAAAGAGCGCTGGCCGCAGCATTTTTCCACCTGAATAAGTAAAGTCGATCAAAACATCTTGTATCTCTTTGTTACGAACAGTAACGTGTTCTTCAATGATGGAACATACGGTTTTCAATCGTTGTTCGATCGTCGGATAATCGATCCAAAAGTCAAACATAGTATAACCCTTTCTAACAGTCATTCAGCCCTTATTCTAGCGTAAAGGGGCGTGATTGACTAGTTTAATGCACTCACTAAAGGAGGTGAAGTTGTGACGCTACCTGTATTTTTAGAACTTGTCGAATTTAAAGCAAAAACCGCCAGTATTTTGCCATTTTTTATTGGTGTCTGCTACAGCTGGTACAATTATCAAACGATTCATCTTGGCTATGTCTTATTGTATTTCATTGCCATGCTGATCTTCAATATGGCGGTGGATATTTTAGATAACTACAACGATTACCATCATGCCACAGAAGGGCATGACTACAAAGAAAAAACCAATATCATTGGTCGGGAACAGTTGTCTGTCAAATTGGTTTTTTGGTTGATGGTCTCCATGATCATCGTTTCCGCCGCCATGGGGATCGCCTTGGCAATGGTGGTTGGCTGGCCGCTCTTTTGGATGGGGCTGTATTGTTACCTAGTCGGGATCTTTTATTCCTCTGGTCCACGGCCGCTTTCTAGTTTGCCTTTAGGCGAGTTCTTTTCCGGCTTTACGATGGGCTTTATGATCTCATTGATCTGTGTCTATCTCAATGCCTATCAAACCTTTGAATGGAACGTTGCCACGATTGGTAGTATTTTCTTGATCTCATTACCCAACACATTATGGATCGCCAACTTGATGCTGGCAAATAATATTTGTGATCTGGAAGAGGATGAAAAAAATGAGCGCTATACGCTGGTGCATTACCTTGGTAAAGCCCGTGCGTTGAAATTATTTATCGCGATGAACGTCTTGGCGTTTGTTGCGATCATTGCCTCAGTTGCCCTCAACATTGCGCCTTGGTCACTGGTTCTGACCTTTTTCGCGGCGCCCTTTGTCTGGCAACAGACAAAACGATTTATGCAAAAACAAATCAAAAGAGAGACCTTCATTTGTGCTGTTCGGATCCTTGCGGTCGGAGCATGCGTACAAGTGCTGAGTTTTGCGATTGGTTTGATTTTATAATTTTTACAGCAAAGAAAGGAAGTAAGGAAACATGAAGGAAGTTGTCATTTTAGGAGCAGGGTATGCTGGATTGCGAGCATTGCACGTACTGCAAGGAGCAAAAGAAGCGTTTCACATCACATTGATCGACAAAAACGATTATCATTATGAGGCAACCGATCTTCATGAAGTTGCGGCTGGTACGCAACCAAGAGACCGCATTTGCTATCCCATCAATGATGTCGTTCGTCCCCAAAAGACCACCTTTGTTCAAAAGGAAGTGGCGTCGATCGATCGTAACCAGCAAGTGATCGTTTTTAAAGATCAATCCACGTGCACGTATGATTATTTGATCGTGGCGTTAGGCTTTGAATCAGAATCATTTGGGATCCCTGGTGTCGAGGAGCATGCGTTGGAAATGGTGGATGTCGACTCCGCAGAAAACATCTATCATCATTTGTTGAAACAAATGAAGGCATACAAAGAAACACAAAATCCTGACTACCTAAAAATCGTTGTCTGCGGTGCTGGTTTCACCGGAATCGAATTGCTAGGTTCATTGGTGGAAAACCGTAAAACCTTTGCGAAAGCAGCAGGCGTCAAACCAGAAGACATCAAACTGTATTGTGTCGAAGCAGTGACTCGTTTATTACCGATGTTTGATGAAAAACTATCGGATTACGGGATCAAAAATCTCGTTAAATGGGGCGTAAACTTCCTGACTGGTAAACCCATCAAAGCAATCAAACCGGGTGTCGTTGTCTATCAAGATGATGCCGATACAGGAGCAACAGCTGAATTATCAGCCAAAACCATCGTTTGGACCACAGGCGTCAGCGGTAGCCATGTGATGGCTGAATCAGACTTTTCTGCTCGTCGGGGTCGCGTGATGGTCAATCAAGACCTAACTGACCCTGACCATAGTAACGTCTATGTTGTCGGTGATGTTTCAGCAGTCATGGACCCAGCGACCAATCGCCCGTATCCAACAACGGCTCAAATCGCTTTGAAGATGGGGCAGCATGCGGGTAAAAATATCTTACGTCAAATGAATGGGGAAAAACCAACAGATTTCCACTTTGAATCATTAGGTTCAGTGGCGTCTATCGGCAATACCCATGCCTTTGGCTTAGTAGGGAAAATGGGCATCAAAGGCTATCCCGCTTCCGTGGTGAAAAAAGCCATTATGGACCGTTCCTTGTACCAAACTGGTGGGGTCAAAGAAGTATTGGCGAAAGGCCGCTTTGACTTTTATCATTGAGCAATAGAAACAGCAGACTGCGAGGGAGACCTCGCAGTTTTTTTCAAAAAAAGCAGTGGCGGCATCCCGCAGACTACTTTTTTCTCCCAGAAACTGCTATGATAGCCAAAAGAAGAGGACAAAGGAGCAAGGACAATGCCAGAAGGCCAACGAGTGTTACAGGGAATGGGAACGGTGATCACGATTTGGGTGCAGCATGAAACCCCAGAAGTGATCTTAGAGGAAGCTGCTCAAAGAGCTGCGGCCTTTGAACAGCGATTTAGTGCCAATGACCCGACGTCTGAGTTGATGCAGATCAATCAGCAGGCAGGACAAGGAGCGATCGCCACCGCACCGGAATTGTTTGAATTGATCGCACTAGGGAAAACCCATAGCTTGCCCAAAGATAGCTACTTAAATATTGCCATCGGTCCTTTGGTGCAGGAATGGCGGATCGGGTTCCAAGATGCCCATCTACCAACGCCTGAGAAAATTGCGGAGCTGCTGCCAAAAACTGATCCTGCCAAAATTGTTTTGGATGAAACGTTGCAAACCGTCGGGTTAGCTGCCGGCATGAAGCTTGATCTAGGGGCTGTGGCAAAAGGATATTTTGCTGATTTGTTGATGGCGCATTTCAAGCAGGTCGGTGTCACAGCCGCTTTGATCGATCTTGGGGGCAATGTGGTGACTTACGGCGATGCCCCGAGCCATGCTGATGGCTATTGGCGGATCGGGATCCAAAACCCTTTCTTACCGAGAGGGAATTTTGTCGCCGCGTTGAAGGTGCGCAATCAATCAGTTGTTACATCAGGGATCTATGAACGAACCTATCAGGTAGCGGGCAAGACCTATCATCATATTTTTGATCGAGAAACGGGCTATCCGTTAGAGTCAGCCATTGTCAGTGTCACGATTCTATCCGACAGATCGGTTGATGGAGAGATTTGGACGACCCGCTTATTCGGCAAAGAGCCACAAGCCATCTTGCAGGAGCTGGCGCCGTTAGAAGGGATTACTGGATTAGTCATTACCAAACAAGGACAACTGATCTATCCGCAAGAATTAGCACGTTCGATCGAAACGCCAACAGCAGAATGAAAACAAGCAGCGACTACCTAGGAATATAGGTGATCGCTGCTTGTTTTTGGTAAAAAAGGAAAGCTAGACGTGTTGCAAAAAGGTCTCGATCAAGGCGGCTTCGCTGTTTGACAATGCCCGTTCGGCTTGATGGGCAATAAAATAGGTGAGGGACAAGAGTTCCTCTGGCATTGGATAAAGATTAAAAGGGGTCGCGGTCGCTGCTTGTAGCACGCTTTCTGGTACGATCGCAATCCCAAGGTTGTTTTCTGCCAATGCCGCTGCTGTATAAATATTGCTGCTTTCTATGAGAACGTTCGCCTCTACTTTGTATTTTTGCAGCAATTGATCGATTTGGCGCCGAATCGCCGAGCCGCTGGCGGTCAAAATCAACGGACTTTGCAACAAGTCTTTGACGGCCAATGAATCAGGCGCTAAATACCGCTTCTCTGGTTGATACAGGGGAGAGCAAGGCGGAATGATCGCTAGATACCGTTCTTGATTGGTGCTGTGGACCGTTAGATTTGGTGCAATCGTCTCAGGATTTTGTCCGATAAAAAAGTCCAGCTGCCCATTCAACAGGCGTTTTTCATTGTGCTTCGGCAGGTCTTCCCGCAAGAAAAAGTGCACGTTGGGGTAGTGTTCATAATATGCAGGCAAAAAGAGCGGCAGCAGATAGGAACCAAGGCTGGGCAAGATGCCTAAGCGCAAAGAACGCTTCTCGGTCGCTGTATACCAAGACAGCCGACTTTTCAATTTGGCAGATTCTGTTTCCAAGGTTTCTAGATATTGATAATAGATTTTACCAGCTTCCGTCAGTTGAAAATGTCCCGGCAGCCGATTGATGATGGGCGTTCCCAGCTCTTGTTCGGCACGTTTCACGGTTTGCGTCAAGTAAGGCTGTGAAATGTAGAGATCTTTGGCGGCTTTGGTGTAGTTGCTATGCTTTAGCAAGGTATCGAGGTATTGCAACATCAGATGGGAATCTTTAAGTACCATTGCGTTGTCCTCCTAATCATTTTTTCATTATAACAAATTTGTTATCGATGAATAATTAAATAAATATTTCACAAATGAAGAATTCAGTCGTACACTAAATGGGTACTTGGGGAAGATTTTTTTGTTTAGGAAGAAGCCTTTCATCTCAGTAGGTCGTAAAAACAAACTTGAGAAACGATTGAAAAAAAGAAATCAAAGCCAATGGTCAAAAACTTTTTATTTATTGTTAAATGTTAAATTATTCACAATTAGGAGAGATGATAATGAAATTGATTGGAATCGTAGGAACCAACTCGACGCGTTCGACCAACCGTCGCTTACTGCAATTTATTCAAAGCCATTTTAGTGACCAAGCGGAGATCGAACTTTGCGAAATCAGTGATCTGCCGGCATTTAATGAACCAGAAGATCGGACGGCACCAGCGGCAGTCCAAGCCTTGTCAGAGAAGATCGAAGCAGCCGACGGGGTGATCATCAGTACACCAGAATACGATCACTCGATCCCAGCGGTGTTAAAAAGCATGATTGAATGGCTTTCTTATACGACGCGCCCTTTGATCGATAAACCAGTGATGATCACGGGTGCTTCTCTTGGTGCATTAGGTTCATCGAGAGCCCAAGCCCACTTGCGTCAGATCTTGGATGCACCAGAAGTAAAAGCCCGAATCATGCCGAGTGCAGAATTTTTATTAGGACACTCCATGCAAGCCTTCGATGAACAAGGAAACTTGATCGATAGCGAAAAAGTTGCCGAACTAGAAGATTGTTTCAATGAATTTGTCTTGTTTGTCGAAATCACGAACCGTCTGGTCAGTGAATATTCAACGGCTAAAGAACGAGCAAAGAAATTTTCGTGGGAACAAGCATAAGAAAGAGAGGAACCAGTCATGAAATTTGTCGGCCTAATCGGAACGAACGCCAAAAAATCCACCAATCGCCAATTAGTGGCGTTTATGCAGCGGGAATTTGCTGCCCTAGCAGAAATTGAACTGCTGGAAATCAAGGATGTCCCAATGTTCAATGAAACACAAGATCAAACCAATAGTGAAGTGATTCAACGGTTAAATAGCAAGATTTTAGCAGCCGATGGGGTGATCATTGCGACACCAGAGCATAACCATTCGATTCCTTCCGCATTGAAAAGCGTCTTGGAATGGCTCTCCTTCAATCTCCATCCCTTTGATGGCAAACCGGTGATGATCGTCGGTGCATCCTACGATGTACAAGGCTCTTCGCGAGCACAGCTGCATTTGCGCCAGATCCTTGATGCACCGGGTGTCAATGCAACAGTTATGCCAGGAAATGAGTTCTTGTTGGGACGTGCGCATCAAGCCTTTGATGAACAAGGCAATTTAAAAGATCAACGAACGATCGACTTTTTGGAAAGCTGTTTCCGCAAGTTCGTTCGGTTTACGGAAGTCGCTAATTTGTTGAATGTACCAGAAGAAGTCATTTATGAGCCTGGCGAATACACCGTCACAGCACCAGGACATAACGGGGATCTGCCAATGGTCGTCAAATTGAGCGAAGAACGGATCGAAGCTATCGATATCGATACGTCTGGTGAATCCGAAGGGATCGCTGATGTCGTTTTCGTACGGATTCCTCAAGAAATCATTGAAGGGCAAACCTTGAATGTCGATGCGATATCTGGTGCTTCGGTTACTAGTAACGGTGTCGTCGATGGGGTAGCAAAAGCCGTGAAAATGGCTGGTGCGAACCCAGATGTCTTGCGCAAACGTCCAAAAGCCGCTAGTGCTTTACAAACAGAAGATGAAACGTATACCACCGATGTCGTTGTCGTAGGTGGCGGCGGCGCAGGTCTGAGTGCAGCTGCCAGTGTGCTGCAAGCCAATAAAGACGTGATCTTAGTAGAAAAATTCCCAGCGATCGGCGGCAATACCGTACGTACTGGCGGACCGATGAATGCTGCGGATCCAAAATGGCAAAACGGCTTCTCCGCATTGCCTGGCGAACGCAGTGCTTTAGAAGAAGTGCTGACGATCGATGAACAAGAGATCGATGCAGAATACTTGCCAGACTTCAAAGCTTTGAAGGCACAAATCACTGCGTATCTTTCAGAAACGACGCCAGAAAAAGAATACTTGTTTGATTCTGCTTTGTGGCATCGAATTCAAACCTATTTAGGCGGAAAACGCAAAGATTTGAATGGGCAACCGATCTATGGGAAATACGAGCTAGTGAAGATCTTAACGGATCAAGCATTGGATTCAGTGAAATGGCTAGAAGAAATCGGCGTAGAATTTGATATGAACAATGTCGATATGCCAGTAGGAGCGAAATGGCGCCGAGGACATAAACCAGTCAAAAACGAAGGGTATGCCTTTGTCTCTGCTTTGCATCAATTCGTGAAAGAGCATGGGGGAACGATCTTAACTGATACGCCTGTCAAAGAATTATTGATCGAAGATGGCAAGGTTACTGGAATCATCGGGGAAGGCCGTAATGGTCAAAAAGTCACGATCCATGCCAAAGCAGTGATTTTAGCTTCCGGCGGGTTCGGAGCGAACACCAAAATGTTGAAACAATACAATACCTATTGGACAGAGATCGAAGACGATATCAAAACGTCAAATTCACCAGCGATCACTGGTGACGGGATCAAGCTAGGAGAAAGTGCTGGGGCGGACCTTGTTGGCATGGGCTTTTCGCAAATGATGCCCGTATCTGATCCAAACACAGGGGCTTTATTCAGTGGGCTGCAAGTGCCACCAGCTAACTTTGTGATGGTCAATCAAAAGGGTGAGCGCTTTGTCAATGAGTACGAAAGCCGCGATGTATTGACCCAAGCGGCGATCGATAATGGCGGATTGTTCTATTTGATCGCGGATGAAGAAATCAAGAAAACCGCTTATAACACGAGCCAAGAAAAAATCGATAAGCAAGTAGCTGCTGGTACGCTGTTCCGCAGTGAGACCTTGGCTGGCCTGGCAGAGCAGATCAATGTTGATCCAGCCGTCTTAGAGGCGACCGTTGCGAAATACAACAGCTATGTGGATGCTGGGAAAGACCCAGAGTTTGGCAAAGATGTCTTCGACTTGAAAGTGGAAAAAGCGCCTTTCTATGCCACACCAAGAAAACCAGCGGTTCACCACACGATGGGGGGATTGAAGATCGATCCGCAAACCCACGTGTTGACGAAGGAAGATCAAATCATTGAAGGGCTGTATGCAGCAGGGGAAGTTGCTGGGGGGATCCATGCCGGCAATCGCTTAGGCGGCAACTCGTTGACAGACATCTTTACTTTTGGCCGGATTGCTGGAAAGACAGCAGTCGCAGAACATCTCGAATAAAAAGCCTTGCGCGTTGTGAATCGTCACGCGCGCTAGCTTTTGAAATAATATGTGAATAAAGTAACATGCTTAAAACAAAGGAGAGAAAAAATGGAAACAAAAATCAATCGTTGGCTGATTCTGATCGCTTCGACCGCTGTATTATTGTGTACGGGCGCTGTTTACGCCTTTAGTGTTTTTGCAGGACCTCTTAGTCAATTAAAAGGTTGGTCCATGGAAGAGATCATGCTAGCCTTTACCATCAATGCCGCAGTTGGCCCGATTACCATGATTTTGGGTGGTTTGCTGACAGACCGAGGAGCTGCTAGATGGGTCATCGCTGGTGGAGGCGTTTTGTTCGGAGCGGGCTTCTTCCTGACGGGTTTGGTCAACTCACCCGCCATGCTGTACCTGACTTATGGAGTTTTTGCTGGTTTAGGGCAAGGCTTTGCCTATTCGGCTTGTTTAAGCAATACGATTCGGCTATTCCCGGATAAACGGGGACTGGCTTCGGGCTTGATCACAGCAGGCATGGGTGGAGCAGCGATTATTGCCGCACCAATTGCGAATCGTTTGATCGAATCACAAGATGTCTTAGCAGCCTTTCGGATTTTAGGAATTGCCTATATCGTGATCGTCTTGGTGGCTAGTCTATTTATTCGTAAAGCACCAGAAAATTACCGTCCAGCGGGTTGGCAACCAGCGAATCAAGGAAAAAATGGTCCTCAAATCAATCTGAATTGGCTGGACATGCTGAAGACACCAACTTTTTACTTGATTATTGTTATGTTAGGGGTAGGGGCTTTTTCAGGTTTGATGATTGCTTCTAACGCCTCAGTGATCGGGCAAAGTATGTTTGGTTTGACGGCGGCTGCCGCTGCTTTTTATGTCAGCTTGTACTCATTGAGCAACTGTTTTGGTCGTGTCCTTTGGGGCACCGTTTCTGATAAAATTGGTCGGACGAATACGTTGATGATCATCTATGGTGTGGTGGCATTGTCCTTATTCCTATTGACGCTTGGTCAAACAACTGTGATCTTCACTGTCGGGATCATCGGTTTAGGACTGTGCTTCGGGGGCGTGATGGGGGTTTTCCCATCGATCGTTATGGAAAATTACGGACCGATCAATCAAGGGGTCAACTATGGAATCGTCTTTGTTGGTTATTCTACGGCGGCATTCTTTGGTCCTAGAGTGGCAGCAGCAATCGCAGAAAGTAACCAAGGAGATTATACAAAAGCCTTCTATACGGCAATTTTCTTGGCCGTTTTTGGGCTTGTTCTCAACATAGGCTATGCGATGCTAAAAAAAGCCCAAAAGCCCGCACCTGTTATTAAATAACAATTCACCAAAAGCAGTCTTTTTGATAAAGGCTGCTTTTTTGGTGCCAAAACCACTCTTTTTTCTTTTTTTAGAACAGAGTATTGGCAGATGAAGCAAAAGAGAAAACTGTTTCATAGCAAGAATTTATCTCGTTGATTTCACTGTTTTTTCATCTTAACCCCCCATTTTTTAATAAATCGTGTTACAATAAAAAAAGGCTAATACGACGGAGGGATTAAATGACAATTCGTAAAGAACGACGCCGCTTAGAAAAGCGCTTGAAGCGCACACAATATACCCAAAAAAGTATTACGATGGCTACTACTTTAGTAGCGGGATCAACGTTTATCCCGACCTTAGGGCATGCGGCTGAAACGGCAACGGCAGAAACTAGCAACGACCTTAAAGTCGTTGAACAAACAACAATCAGCAGTACACCTGAAACCGACAGCACGCCAGTTGAGGAAACCACAGAATCGACGCCAGCACCTGTTGTGACCGAAGAAACTTCGGAAACGACGGAGGAGTCAGGGACGGAAGCAGTTACTGAGGGATCAGAAACAGCGACGACAGAAAGCACAACAGTCGCTAGTGATGAAGTCTTAGAAGCAGATGAAGTACCATCAGCCCTTTCTGATTTGACTAGTCGGGCATTATTTTCACGGGCAACGATCGATCCGGCTGCCTTTATCAGTCAGATTTGCGGCTATGCAACGGAAGTGGCGGCAGCAAACGATCTGTATGCCTCTGTTATGATGGCACAAGCGATTTTGGAATCTGGTTGGGGCGCCTCGACTTTGACGACCACGGCCAACAATATGTTTGGGATCAAAGGTAGCTACAACGGCCAATATGTGACAATGGATACCTATGAAGATGATGGTTCCGGCAATTATTATTTGATCAGCGCTAAGTTTCGGAAATACCCATCATTAAAAGAGTCTTTTGAAGACAATGCATATGTGTTGCGCAACACGAGTTTTTCTAGCGGCAACTACTATTACAGCGGTGCGTGGAAAAGCAATACGACCTCTTACACACAAGCGACCGCTTGGCTACAAGGGCGTTATGCAACCGATACTTCTTATGCCAGCAAATTAAACAATTTGATCAGTACGTATAATTTAACGCAATATGATACCGGCAGCTCAAACACAGGTGGCGGCAATAGCAATGAAACGATCGTCAGTGATGAAACAGCGATCAATCAGCAAATGAAAACCACGGCCTCTATGAATATTCGTTCCGATGCTTCCACCAGTGCCTCTATTACTGGTTCGTTAGCAGCTAATACGACGTTTACGGCAACGGCGACCAAAACCGGCACCAGCGTCAATGGCAACACCACGTGGTATAAGATTTCTGGCAAAGGTTGGGTCAGCGGCGCGTATTTGACGAAGGTTTCGACCGACTCTTCAAACAACAATAGCGGATCAGGCAACACCGGTTCTGACAATAGCAATTCTGGTACGACGATCAACAAAAAAATGAAGACGACGGAAGCGATGAATATTCGTTCTAGCGCGTCCACTAGCGGATCAGTGGTGGGCTCGCTTAGCAAAGGCACGACCTTTACTGCCACTTCTATGAAAACCGGTACATCAGTCAACGGCAATAAAAATTGGTACTATGTCTCTGGCAAAGGTTGGGTCAGCGGCGCCTACCTTACTGAAGTGACCAACAATAATGCTTCTGAAGCGGAAAAAGAAGACAATGGTTCAAGCATCAATCAACAAATGAAAACGACGGCCGCATTGAATGTTCGCTCCGATGCTTCTACTAGCAGCCGTGTCGTGACAACGCTTGGTCAAGGGGTGACCGTTACCGTGACAGCGAAAAAGAACGGCACTTCAGTGGAAGGCAATAAAACGTGGTACTACGTTTCTGGCAAAGGTTGGGTCAGTGGTGCCTACTTGACAACAACCAGCAGCTCTTCCAATAATAACGGTTCAACAACCACAAATCAGCAAATGAAAACCACCGAGATTTTAAATGTTCGTTCCGATGCTTCTACCAGCAGCAGTATTACTGGTTCTTTAAGCAAAGGGGCAACCGTCACGGTTACCGCAACAAAAACCGGGACGACCGTCAATGGCACGAACAAATGGTATTATGTTTCTGGCAAAGGTTGGGTCAGCGGTGCCTACTTAACAGCTGCTAGCAGTGGGTCTTCTAATACGAATACCAGCAGCAGTAGTTCAACGAAGACGCATACGGTGAAATCAGGTGACAGCTTATGGTCACTGGCACAAAAATACAACACCAGTATCAGTCAACTCGCATCATGGAACAACATCAACAGCAGCTATACGATCTTTGTCGGACAAAAACTGATCGTTTCCAAGTAACAAGCAAAAAAACCGCGTGCAAGCCATTGGCTCACGCGGTTTTTTTATGCTGGATCAAGCTTTTACTAAGCTATTAGCGGTTTTTCAAGAAACTACTTGTTTTTCGTAAGCGCAATCAAACTATTTGGTCAATCATAGAACCCTGCGTTAGAATGAAAGAAGCAATAGAAATTGCTAGTTTTAAAGGAATTGCTTCAGAACCAGAACGATCGAAGCGTACACAAAATAAGGAGGATTTCACATGCACAACAGAAACCTAACGATTATTGGCAGTTACGACACTCGAACAGAAGTATTACCGGTTATTGAGCAATTGACAAACGAAGGCTATGGCAAAGAGGATATCGTGCTGTTTGCGAATCAAACAGTCATCGATCAATTTGGGTTAGAATCCATCGATGATGTGGAAGTGGAGCAGGCAGCTAGTGAGGATGAAGATCTTTCGCTTTGGGAAAAAATCAAAGATGCTTTTTCTTTCGGCGATTCCGATCATAGGCATGATGAGCATGATCCGTTATATGGTTATCGTGATGACCTTGAACGAGACAAACTCGTTGTCGGCGTCTACGATTATCAGCCGATGGACAAAATAATCGATCGTGATGCAGATACTGGTCCGATCATCGATCAACCGTTACCAGGTGAAACAGCGATGCCTGATGAGTCCGTTCATCCAACGCCGCGCATGGGAGACAGTGATATTGAAGCACCGATTCATGACCCGAATCATCTGCGTAACTTATAAGTAGAAGGATTTCTTAAGTAAAGGAACCATTAAAGCCAGAGGAACAAGCATCCGTCGTATCTGTCAACCCTTAGTGAAGGGATGGGCCCGCAGGTGATCGGCAGTTGTCCTCGGGTTTTTTTGTGCAACGGACAATCATGTCTTTGTCATCTTTGAAAATAAAACTTAATTTGTTGACGGTTGCTTTTTTTTGTATAATATAAGAATGAGATAGATCGTTGTCGGAAGGTCCAACCACTTTTTTGGGGAAAGGATGGGGAGTGCGATGAAATTCAAGTTCAATATGCAGTCGGCATTAGTCAGTTGTTTTGTTGCGGTTTTTTTGAGTGTGGCGATCAATCAAGACGCCAATGCCTTTGTTGCCGCGCCCTTTGTACGAGATTCTTCCAGTAGTTCCTCTGAGCCACCTTACCAGACAGCAAGCAGCAGTATCGAAGAAACCTCTGATTCCAGTCAGACTTTTTATGAAGCCAGTGTTAGTTCGTATACACCGTCTTCAACGACTAGTCGCTCGATCGAAGCGTCGACAAATGAAGGCACGTCTGTTTCCGTAAGTGAAGCAGAGACAGAGCCTAGCGTCAGCACTTCAGCAAGTAGCGAAAGCAGTTCGAGTACCGCGCCCAGTGGCGGATCAACCACCACCAGCGATACTTCTAGCAGTAGCGCTAGTAGCAGTTCTTCAAGCTCTTCCAGTACGAGTTCGACCAGTACTACAACAAGCAGCTCCAGCAGTGAAACGACTGAGCCGTCTTCAGAAACCTCCAATAGCGACGAGGAAGCCGCGGAAGATACGAGTGAAAATGTTGATCTAACAGTCGAAGGGGCTCACTGAGCCTGACTGTAAAAATCAATCTCATCTTAAAGGGACCATTTCAGCTAGGCCTTGTGCCTAGCTTTTTTATTTGCTTATGTTCAGAGCCATGAACACACCAAGTGAACGAAAGATGCGCGATTTCTCACTCTGAGACATCAAAAAATAGCAAAGAGGAAGGTTTTGTTGGCGGATTGCTGGAACAGAAAAGAGCCGTCTTACGTTTTTATTCACTGCCTCCATAAAAAAAGCTGGACTTGCAAGCATATCGTAAAGTGATTTTGAACAGTTTCGCTATAATAAGTGCGAGGAGGGGTGTTATGGGAAAGTATTTTAAGCACTTCGAAAAAATGATTAGTGTGATTGTTGATATTATGTTAGGACTGTTGGTTCTGTTGGTTTTGGTGGTGATGGCGGAAGCGATCTATAAAATTGTCATCCATGTGATCCCACTGCATGAAGTTAGCGATCTTTCTTTATTGATCGAAGAGATCGCAACATTGTTTATTTTACTGGAAATTATTTTGATGTTATTGCGTTACGTAAAAGAAGGTCACCATATTCCGGTGCGCTACTTGATTTTGATCAGTATCACAGCGATTTTAAGGGAGTTGCTTTTAGCGCAGGGAAAAGGGTTAGAAACGCTCTTTTTAGCCTTAGCGATCTTGGTCTTGATCATTGTGCTGCAGGCGTTGGAAAAACTCAAAGCCTTTCATAGTTCCAAAGGACTGTAAAAAAAATCATCCGATTGGTTGACGAATGACTCGTCAAGGGATCGGATGATTTTTTAATTCTTCAAAAAGCACGCGGCTTTCTTGCTGCAGCCGCTTGCCGATATCTGTTTGCCCTACCGTTGTTCTTTCCGTTTGCCGCACGACGATTTTTTTCTGAGTGACGATGTCACGTCGCTGCTGGATGGCTTGCTGGCGATCTGTAAAGGGTTGATGGGCTGCTAAGGTCATGCCGAAGGAATTTGACAACAGCGTGTAACCAGCAATGCCTGTGACGGATTGGTAGGAGCGGGAAAGTCCGCCATCAATTACCAATAAACGACCATTTGCCTTGATGGGCGTCTCGCCTTTACGCACTTTGACAGGGGTGTGGCCATTGATGATGTGGCCTGTCGGCGGCAGACCGAAGGCAGCTAGGACACGGCAGCAGAAGTCTTCGTTTTCCCTTAAAGAATAATAGGCATTTTTTTGTTCTTTATGGGTGTTGCGATCTGCTATAAAGTAGCGCTCAAAGGTTTTCATGGCTTTTTTGCCGAAGAGGGAAGAACCTTCGCCACACCAAAGATACCAGATCATATCGGTGGCAAGGTCTGTTTGCTTTTCTGGGTGGGCAAAGCTTTCCTGCAAACATTGCTGAAAAAAGTCCATCAACGCTTTGCCTGCTAAGGGCTGCTGCTGGAAAGTAAAGGCCAGGAAATCGCCGTTTTCCTGACAAGGTAGGCAGCCGTGATACAGCAGGTTGTCGTTGAAGCGCTGGTACAATGTGCCATGCTCGACCAAAAAGCGCATATGCGCAGCTAAGCGGGGCGAGCGTTGAAATTGGCTCAGCAAATCTTGCAGTACCTCATGTTCTTCGGCTGTCAAACGGTAAGGATCATCGGGATCTACTAGTTGAAAACAGCCGTTGATCAAAGGATAGGTCTGGTCTAGCTGGATTTGTTGCCGATCTTGAGACAAGCGATGCAACAAGCAGCGCTCTGCCATCGCAAATGCTGGACGCCGCTGGATCACGGCTGCTTCGACTTTGAATTGGATGATGGCAAATGCCTGCTGCAAAAGCATGGCGGCTTTTTTTTGTTGGCTTGATAAAGGATCCACTGTTTTTTGCGGATAAAAGCCTTCATTTTCTGTGTAATATTTTTGGCTAAAAGCCAGTGCTTTTGATAGATCGATCCCATAACCATCTTGTAATAATGCCAGATTGCCGTAGCGAGCAGCGATGCGAATCGTATTGGCCAAACAGGGCAGCGAGCCGCAAAAGCTACCGATCCACAAGATATCATGGTTGCCTAGCTGAATATCCAGTGAAGGCAAAGTCATCAAGCGATCGACGATTTTGTCTGGCGCCGGTCCTCGATCATAGATATCGCCTAAGACATGGAGATGGTCCACTACGAAGCGTTGAATCAAGTACGCCAACTCTTGGCAAAAAAGCGAGGATGCCTCTAATTCGATGATCTTATCAAAAATCGCCTGATAGTAAGCTTCTTTATTGAAGTCGGCATCATATTGGTACAACAGTTCTTCTAAGATGTAAGCAAAAGAAGTCGGTAATGCTTTGCGTACCTTGGAGCGTGTGTATTTACTGGAAGTAAAGCGGGCAACTTTCACTAGCTGTGCCATCTTCAAGCGCCAATCGGCAGGGGTCCAGGCCTGTTCTTGTAATAGCTCCTCTGGATAATAAATGACAAAACAAAGTTCGGTCTGTTCTTCTTTCGTCAAGACGCCAGTAAACAAAATCTCGACTTTTTCTCGGATACTGCCAGAACCATTCCGCAAAATATGGTCAAAGGCATCGTATTCGCCATGCAGATCGCTGACAAAGTGCTCGGTGGCTTTCGGCAGCTGCTGGATGGCTTCCAAGTTGATGATCTCGGTCAGGTTTGCCAAGGCGTCTTTATTGAACATGGGCCTGTTCTTTGGCTTGTTCTTCAATCAGCATCGCGCTTTCTTCAATGGAGCGTTTGCTGACATCGATCACCGGAATGTTCAGCTTTTTGAACCATTCATTCGCGTAGGCTAATTCTGCTTCGATTCGTTCACAATTGGTGTAATGGGTCTCTTCTTTCAAGCCCAATGAATGCATCCGGGACCGCCGAATCTCGGTCAGGGATTCTGGATTCGTAGTCAAACCGACCATTTTCCGTGGGTCTACTTGGTGCACTTCGGCTGGCAAAGCGACTTCAGGAATCAAAGGCAGATTCGCCACTTTGTAGCCACGATTTGCCATGTATAGGCTCAATGGGGTTTTTGAGGTTCGCGAAACCCCTAAGAGGACAAAGTCAGCATCGAGAAATCCCCGTGGGTCTTTGCCGTCGTCGTATTTTACGGCAAATTCCATCGCTGCCACCCGGCTGAAATATGCTTGGTTCAAGCGATGCAAGGCACCAGGCTCTTGGACGGCTTCTACACCGAATGTTTTTTCTAGCATCGTGGTCAAAGGCGACATAAAATCGACATACTGCAAACCAGTCCGTTTGGCAAAGGCATCAACAAAAGCGACTAATTCTTTATTAACTAAGGTGGTAACGACGATCGATTTGTCTAGCAAGGCATCTTTGAGGATCTCGCCTAAGCTCTCTTCATCATTAGTAAAGGGAAAGAGCTGGATATCTGAAAGGTCGATCGTGGGAAACTGCGCGGAAACGGCGGCGATCAGCTTTTGTGCCGTTTCGCCTACGGAATCTGAAATCAAATATATTCGAACGTTCTTCATTGTTTTTGCCCCCTAAAAGTGTGTGTTGTCACTGTCATTGCCTGCTTGAATAAAGTAATTCATCAGCCGTGTCTTCGTGATTTTGCCGATGACTTTTTTTGGTTCCTGCGGATCGACCACAGGCAAGGTATCGACTTCATGTCGTCCTAACAACGTACCAGCCGTCAAGATCGTTTCTGCCGGTGTGATGGTCACGATGTTTGGCATGCGAGTCATGATCATCGCTACGGGTGTTTTTTCTGGTGCGGCATTGCTGATCGCAAAGCGCAGCAAATCTTTGCGGGAGAGTACCCCGATCAGTTCGTCTTGGTCATTTTTGACATAGAGGGAACCGACATCGTACATAAACAAAGTCGTGACTGCTTCATAAACGGAGACCGTTTGTGAGATCAGCAACGGTGGGATCATGACTTCTGCAACTTTGGTATGGTAGAGTTTTTCGAAAAGCAAAGGCTCAACGGTTTGTCCTGTGTAGAAATAGCCGACTTTCGGTCGGGCGTCTAATAAACCGGTCATGGTTAAAATCGATAAGTCATTCCGCAAGGTTGCGCGGCTCAAACCTAACTGCTTCGCAATGGTCTCCCCACTGATTGGCTGATGCTCTTTGACGATCTCAATGATTTTCATTTGTCTTTGGCTTAATTCCAATGTGTCACCTTCTTTCTTTTATGTGCTATGCTATTGATTATATGATTTTCCGAATGAAAAGGCAATCCTTCTCTTTTAAAAAGGATAAATCCCTTAAAAGTTTTCTTTTTTTGGCTTGACGATTAAATGTGTCATACTATATACTGCTAATTAATCGAAATAGTATATAACATTTAAAAGGAGGAACATGATGGAAAAAGCAGTCGTATGGTTTTCAGAAGGCACGAAAGAGCAAAAAGCACTATTAGGCGGGAAAGGGGCAAATCTTGCGGAGATGACCAATTTGGGTTTGCCTGTTCCTCAAGGATTTATCGTCCCGGCCACCATTTGCCTGACCTATTTAGAAGAACAGGTTCTTCCTGAGGCGATCATCAAGCAAGTCAAAGCTGCCATCGAAGAATTGGCAGTCCGCAGGAACAAAACATTTGGCGGACTGCAGTCGCCGTTATTGGTTTCTGTCCGCAGTGGTGCCAAGTTTTCCATGCCAGGGATGATGGATACGATCTTAAACCTTGGGTTGAATGATGAAACCGTCCAAGGGTTGGCTCAGCAGACGGGGGACCCCGTCTTTGCTTATGATTGTTACCGCCGCTTGATCCAGATGTATGGGGATGTGGTGAAAGGTGTAGCAAAAGAGCACTTTGAAGCCTACTTGACAGATTATAAGAAACAGCAGAATTATGCGTCAGACCAAATGATGACCGGCAATGATTGGCAAATGATCTGCCGCGTGTTTCAAAGTATTTATATGGAACATACTCAAGAAGCGTTTCCCCAAGACCCGTTTCAGCAATTATTGGCAGCCATCACGGCAGTTTTTCGCTCATGGAACAACCCACGGGCCAAGACCTACCGATCTCTCCATCGGATCCCTGACGATCTAGGGACTGCCGTAACGATTCAAGAAATGGTTTTTGGCAACAGTGGGATAAATAGTGGGACGGGTGTCGCCTTTACCCGCAATCCAGCAACCGGGGAACCGGGACTTTTCGGCGAATTTCTAGTGTGTGCCCAAGGGGAAGATGTGGTTGCTGGCATTCGTACACCACAACCGATCCAAGCGTTGGCACAGCAGCATCCCATGATCTATCAGGAACTAAAGCAACTGGCTGAGGGTTTGGAGGATCACTATCAAGACATGCAAGACATTGAATTTACCATCGATGACGGCCAGTTGTTTGTCTTGCAAACAAGAAACGGCAAACGAACCGCCGCTGCGGCAGCACAAATTGCAACGGATATGGTCGCAGAAGGTCGGATCACTATCAGGCAGGCACTAGATCGCATCACACCAGAAATGATCGATCAATTGCTGCACCCGTTATTTGCCCCCGAAGCCTTACAGCAAGCCGAAGCCTTTGCGCAGGGCTTGCCGGCTAGTCCAGGGGCAGCTTCAGGACATGTCTATTTCACTGCAGAGGCAGCGGAAAAAGCCAGCCGCACAGGAGAAAAAGTCCTGCTGCTGCGGCAGGAAACCTCACCTGAAGATATTGAAGGTATGGTGGTGAGTGAAGCGATCATTACCGCTCGTGGGGGGATGACTTCGCATGCGGCGGTGGTCGCCCGTGGTCTGGGGGTCTGCTGTGTGGTAGGGTGCGAGGCATTAAGTGTCGATGTATTTTTGAAGCAGGCTCGCTGTGGTGAGTTGCTGATTGAAGAAGGTGACGTGCTTTCGGTAGACGGCAGTACTGGCAAACTGTATCAAGGGAAGCTGCCTATGACCAGTGTCCAGGAGCGAGTCTTATTGGATCAGCTTTTGACGTGGGCACAAGCCCAGGCAGATCTAAAGGTTTACGCAAATGCGGAAACGAAAAATGACATTGAGGCTGCGCTGGCCTTTGGTGCAGCGGGCATCGGCTTAGCACGGACGGAGCATATGTTTTTTGGGGAAGCGCGTTTGTGGAAAATGCGGGAAGTCATCTTGGCAGAAACAAAGGCGGAACGATTGGCGGCGTTGGCTGAGATCAAGGCGTATCAAAAAGCCGATTTCCAAGAAATGCTGCAGGCCGCGCAAGGAAAGAAGTGCACGATTCGTTTATTAGATCCGCCACTCCATGAATTCTTGCCCCATGAGCATGAACGCCTTGAAATGGCTCGCCGTAGTCAAAAATCATTGGCGGAGATCGAGCGGCGAATTGACGAACTGCAAGAGGTCAATCCCATGATGGGGCATCGCGGCAGCCGCTTAGGACTGAGCTATCCAGAAATTTATGAAATGCAAACAGCGGCGATTTGTGAAGCGGCTGTGGAGTTGCGGCAGCAAGGAGTCGAGGTAGAGGCGGCGATCTTATTGCCCCTGATCAGTTTGCCTGCAGAGCTGCAGGTGTTGAAAGAGACGTTGACACAGGTGATCGCTCAAGCAGAAGCCACCCTGCAGCAACCGTTGCGCATCGAGATCGGCATGATGATCGAGACACCTAGAGCGTGCTTGATTGCTGGGGAGTGTGCTGAAGATGCGGCGTTCTTTAGTTTTGGTACCAATGACTTGACCCAAATGACCTTTGGCTTTTCGCGGGATGATGCCGGCAGCTTTATTCAAGCCTATTTGCAGTCGGGGATCTTACAAGAAGATCCTTACCAGCACTTAGATCAGGCGGGCGTTGGCACATTGATGCGTCAAGCGATCGCTGGCGTAAGAGATTGTCAGCCAGAGCACTCGATCGGTGTTTGTGGCGAAGTCGGCAGCGATCCCTATTCTATTGCATTTTTGCGAGAGATCGGCATCGACTATGTTTCTTGTTCCCCATACCGAATTCCTGCTGCTTGGTTAGCGATCGCCCAATCAGCCCCCATCATCGAAGAGGCGTCAGTGGGCTCCTGCTAAAATAGGAGAAAAAAATACACCGCAGTCCACTAGCAAGGCTCGCCTGCTTGGTGGATTACGGTGTGTTCGTGCAGCTTCACCTTACAGGGGTTGATCCGTTTTTTGAATCGCGGGTTTGCGTCCTTTTAAATACCAAGTAATCCCAATGACATGGGCGAGGTAGATGGCAGCGAGGACGAAACGTACCAGCAGATTGGGGATCAATAGTGCAGGAATGGCAAAGACTACCAGCATCATGGCAAACATCCGAACCATTGCCTTGGTGCTCAGCTGTTTTTGTACGAGTGGTTTTTCAATGTATTTTTGATAATTTTCTGATTGAACCAAGCGTTGATAATAGGTATCGGAACTCCGCAGCCAGAAATAAGCCGTCAGCAAGTAAAAGACCGTTGTAGGTAAGAAAGGCAAGAAGATTCCTAAAGTACCTAAACCGAATGTCAGTGATCCACAAAGAAAAAACAGTGTTTTTTTCAAAAGTAACCCTCCTTATTTGGGTGTTTCGTGTCTTAACCTCAGTATAACGGAGGAGGGGCAGCTTGAACATGCGTTTTGTGCTTTTCCCCGTTTTTTAGCGGCAATAAGAGTTTTTCTTCCCCTTACTCCTGCTTTTTTGATAGACTAGAAACAACACAAAGGGGGAAGCAGCATGGAAACGATTGAATTGAATACCGGCATTCAGATTCCAGTGATCGGCAGTGGGACGAATACATTTGGGAAAGAAAACCGAGAATACCAAGGTGCGATCAATGATGATACGACAGAGCTATTGACTGCCATCAAGCTTGGGTATCGGCATTTTGATACGGCGATTTCTTATCGCAACGAAGCCGTGGTAGGCAAAGCCATCAAGGAAAGCGGGATCGACCGCAGCGAATTTTTCCTGACTTCTAAGATTCCTGGCAAACCGGAGTATACGCAAGATGCAGCTGCCGTGAAAGCGTCTGTTGAAGCGAGTTTAGCAGCCTTGCAGACGGAATCGATCGATCTTTATTTGATCCATCATCCGTGGGACAACTTGGCAGAGATTGCCGCTGTCTGGGCGGTTCTTGAGGCTTATGTCGATAAAGGAGTCTTAAAAGCGATCGGGGTGTCCAATTTCCAAGAAGAAGAACTTAGCTATTTATTGGCAAACAGTCGGATCAAACCAGCGGTCAATCAGATCGAATCGCATCCAGGCAAGTGGAATGATGCGATCATCGCCTATTCCTTAGCCAATCAGGTAGTGCCAGAAGCCTGGGGTCCACTTTCCCGGATTTCAGAAGCGGCACGGGAAACCTTGACCCAAATCGGTGAAGCGTATCAAAAAACCTGGAGCCAAGTGGTCTTGCGTTACCAAATCGAGCGTGGGGTGATCGTGATTCCGAAATCCCATTCAGAAAAACATCAAGCCGAAAATTTAGCGCTCTTTGATTTCGCTTTGACGGCGGAAGAAAAAGCCATCATCAAAGAATTATAGGCAATAGAAGCGGTCCTATTAAAGGGACCCTACAGCCAGTGCGGAAACTTCCGTGCTGGCTATTTTTATGCAGTCGCAACGCTCCTTGATCACTGAGGAGCTTTTCTATTCGTTACAACAGCAACCGTAAGACTTAGCAAAAAAGAAAATGCGCTTGCAGCCGTTTCTGCCAATGAACCCTCTTAATCATTCAAAGAAATAACCGATTATCCTTACTAAGGGTCGTCTATGGACGAGTCTTCATTGGATCGTGTGAAAATGGAAATGAAGGAGTGGCACAGTTGTGAAAAAAAGAAAAAAGACGATAGGAATTTATGTGATGATCACCTTGATGCTGGTTGCGGGGATCCCGATCATTGTCATGCTGACAAGTTCCTATTTAACCACCAAGAACTTATTGATTGAACGAAATGATTTGAACAAAGAAAGTGCCGTCAATTTGATCTTGGCGGAAGAAAAGAGTTTGCGCCGATCGACGGAAAGCAAATTGAAATCAATGGCTGAACTGCCAGCGATGAAAACAGAATTCAGCATGGGGCGCATCCGTTCAGATCTTTCTTTAGCGATTGCTGGAAGCAACAGCTTCTTAGCGGTGACTTTTGGGACAGAAGATGATGAATATGTGACCTTCAACCCCTTACCAGATGATTATAAGCCTACGATTCGGCCATGGTACAAAGGGGCCGTAAAAGCCGAAGGAGAAGTGTATTGGACAGCACCTTATTTAGATACGGTGTCGAATCAATTTGTGACGTCGGCTTCGATCAGGGTCAAAAATTCCCATAATCAAGTGGGGGTTTTAAGCGTCGATGTTTCCTATGAAAGCATTCAAAACATCTTGTCTTCCTTTACCGTAGGGCGGACTGGGAATGTCACCTTAGTTTCAGAATCTGGGGTCATCGTGACCTCAAAAAACACCAAACAAATCGGTAAGAATATCAAAGAAGAAGAAGTATTCCAAAAAATCAAAGAAGCTAAAAACCCGACAGGCATGGTTGGCTTAGGCGACTCGAATAAAGTCAACGATGTGTTGTATGACAAGTCTGCTGATTCCAATGTTTGGGCGTACTCCGAAGTCAAAGCTAGTGATCTAGACAAAGAATTAGGAGCGTTAGTCCGCACCACCATTATCGTTACGATCTTGATGTTGCTCTTTGTAGGACTGGTTTCTTATGCTGCGATCAAAGTAGTCGCAGCGATCATCGATTGCTTCAATCGTTACTTTAGAAAAGTCGGTGAAGGCAAACTAGAGAAGATGAGCAAAACCAAAAGAGCCAAAGGCGAAAAATGGACATGGGATCAACTGGCACGCCGAGTTGTTTATCCAGACAAAGCAGGCAATGAGATCCAGCAAATGGCGGACAATTACAATGTGATGATCGAAGGCACGGGTGCATTGATCCAAAAAGTACAAAAAGAAAGCAACAGTGTCGCAGGAATGTCGGATTCTTTATTAGAATTGTCAAAACAAACCAATATTGCGACAGAAGAAGTCTCTCAAACCATTACGGGTATTGCTGAAGTGACCGGTGCTCAAGCCCAAGAAACAGAATACAGCGTGTCCCAAATGCAAAATCTGTCGCAGGTCGTGAAAGAATTACGAGAAAATGTTGGCGGCATGAGCAGCAAGTCGCAAGAATCTACGAAGATCAATCAAGAAAACTTAACGATCATGGATCAAGTCGATGACAGCTGGCGACAAGAGTTGGCACAGATGGAGCGCTTGATGTCGAACATGACGGGAATGAATGATAGTATCCAAAACATCAACTCGATCATTGGGGTCATCAACGATATTTCTTACCAAACCAACTTGCTAGCCTTGAATGCATCGATCGAAGCCGCAAGTGCAGGTGAGTCGGGCAAAGGCTTTGCCGTCGTGGCTGCTGAGATCCGAAAATTGGCGGAACAAAGCAAAGCCTCTACCAAAGAGATCGAAGCGATCATTGAAGAAATTCGTGAGCAATCTAGTCAAATGGTTAAACAAACGTCGGCGTCTGTCAAAGGTGGCGTTCGCCAAACCAACTTGATCAAAGAAGCGATCTCGTCTTCAAAAGAAGTTTTCCAACGCAGCAGCTATATGATCGAAGGCATCCATCATATTGAAGCAGCCAGTGCCCGTATCGAAAATATTCAAAACAGTGTACTGGAAAACTTAGAAAACATTTCCGCATCAACGGAAGAAAATGCCGCTGGTACACAAGAAGTTTCCGCAAATGCAGAAGAAGTCTTGGCAACCATGGATGAATTTACCAACCATGTGGCAGACCTCAGAGACATTGCAGAAGAGTTGAAGCGATTGACCAATCGTTTTGAAGTGGAAAAATAAACCAAGCAAAAAAATCACTCATCAGCTATTCGCAAGAATGGCTCGTGGGTGATTTTTGTTTAGTGAATAGGAGACTACAAAAAAGCCAAGACGGATATTGGTCGTCTTGGCTATTCATAATGATATTTATAAAACCTTATTACGGACTATTGTGCCGTTTCAGTCCGCTGAATGATCATCTCCACGCGGCGGTTTTCCGAGCGGCCTTGGGGGGTGTTGTTATCGGCTTTCGGTTCGGTATCGGCAAAGGCTTGAATGGCAGCATTTTTTTCTAAAACAGCGCCTTTGCTGATGAAGTATTCCATAACGGTAATGGCACGAGCGGAACTAAGATCCCAGTTAGATTGGTAGCGGCCATTGCCTTTTTCCGGTACGTTATCGGTATGCCCGGCGATCACGATTTTGTTAGCTTTTAGTTTTTTCAGTGAGTCCGAGAGTAGATCCAGTGACTGACGAGTGGTGTCCGTGATCTCGGCGCTGCCAGAGGCAAACAAAATACTGCTAGCTAACGTGATATGCAAGCCATCAGATTCCAAGCGAACTTCTGTCTGGTCTTTTAAGCCAGAAGCGGCGAGTTCTTGTGACAGCTGGTCGCTGATTTTTTCTAGCTGTTGATTTTCCAGTTGGGTCCGAACTGCTGCTTCTTGCGCTTGTGCTTCGGCAGAAGTGGCGGCTTTTTTTCGCGGCGTGGTCTCGCCCATATCGATCACTGACCCGATGACGGAGGCATTGCTGTGGTGGCTGGAAAGGATGGTGCCAAATTCGCTTTTGATTTCTTGGAACTTCTCATCATCGACTTTCGCCATGGCAAACATGACGATGAACAAAGCCAGCAGTAAGGTCAACATATCCGAGTAAGGCAAAAGCCACGCTTCGTCTACATGTTCTTCATGTTTCTTTTTTCGTTTCATGTCGCTTCACCCTTTATAATTGTTCTTGCCGTTTTTTCGGATCGATCAAGCTGTATAATTTTTTCTCAATGCTTTTCGGTGATTGTCCGGCTTGGATCGCTAAGACCCCTTCAACGATGATCGACATCATTTGGACCTCTTGCTCCGATTTTAAGGTCAGTCGTGAACTAAAGGGAATGAACAGGACATAGCCGAAGAAAATACCGTAAAGGGTCGCCACGAAAGCCGCCGAGATCATATGACCCAGTGCCTCTACATCCTCTAAATTACCTAGCGCCCCAATCAGCCCGATCACGGCTCCTAACACCCCTAAGGTCGGGGAACTCGTGCCGGCGGTTTTAAAAATAGCCGAGCCGATGCGATGTCGTTCTTCGATCCCATAGATCTCATTCTCCATGATTTCTTGGATCTGTTCGGCAGCGATGCCATCAACCACCATTTCCAAGCCCTTTTTTAAAAAAGGATCTTCTAAGTTTTGGATAGCACCTTCAAGAGATAGTAGGCCATCGCGCCGAGCTTGGTTAGCTAATTCAACGATGGTATTGATGGTTGTTTTTAAGTCGTATTCTTTATTTTTCAGCAGAACGCCGAAGATCTTCGGGATTTTTTTGATATCACTGCTGGGAAATGAATTGATAACGGCTGCGATCACACCGACGAAAATGATGATCGCGGCTGCTGGATTGATCAAAACGGCCACATTGGCACCTTTTACAATCATCCCAACCACCACAGATATCAATCCTAAAATAATACCGATCAGCAAGAAAAAATCCATTTGTTGCGTCCTCCTAAATTCTATTTCCAGGTTTTAAACCCTCATTTATTTTATCGGTGAATTAAAATCATTCTTAATAGCAAAAAAAAATAATCCAAAAAATAACTAAAATAAATTTTCTGCTTCTCTTTTTTTTGTTCTTTTTTTGACAAGTTTCGTCAAATTTTTAAAATGGTACAGCTTGCAATTTTTGTGAATATTTATAGATGGTACCGTTTTTTTTCGTGAAGTATTTCTCAGGGTTTGTCATACCATCAAACACAAATGAAAATGTTTTAATCAATTTTTCGAATAATGCTTGTTTTTTTATCAAAAAAATGATTTTGATCAAAAAGTATAGATATGCTTGTAAAACGCTTTATATCGATCGTTTACTTTTTATAACTGGGAACGAAATTGCGATGAAACAGTGTTTAACAAATAACATAACATACCTGTAACTTAAATGTCATATCCGTAAAGTTGCAAAAATCAAATTGTAAAATAAAAACAATTCTACTATAATGACATCACGTCTTCTTGTTTTTTTAATCTATAACAAAAAAATCAATAAATATATTTGTTTCTGTTCCATCGATGAAAAAAACGTTTGGTACAGAAGGTGGAAGGAGCAATTATTGTTGGATACCTATGATTTATTAAAAACAGCCATGAACGTTTCTGCCCAACGCGCAGAATTGATTTCGTCTAATATCGCCAATGTCAACACGGATGGGTACAAAGCAAAACGCATCGTGTTTGAAAGCGAATTAAAGCAGGCACTCGCTTCGTCAGGGACCGAAGCTGCAACCGAAGCGTCAGTTTCTCAAGTAAAACCGAAAATCACTGAAAATGCAACTACCAGCATCAAAGACAACGGCAATAACGTGGATCTTGAAGTGGAGATGTTGGATCAAGCAGCCAATGGGTTATATTACAGTGCATTGACCGCACAAGTCAACGGACGCTTGCAAATGATGAACCTTGTATTGAGTAATTGATAGAAAGCGCAGGAAAAACAAATGGGTATGTTTAATGGACTAACGATCAACGCGAGCGGTCTAGCATTGGAACGGTTAAAACTAGATACGATCTCCAGCAATATCGCAAATGTAAATACGAATCAAACACAAACAACCGCTGCTTATCAAAAAAAGAGTATTCTTTTTTCAGAAAATTTAAAAAATAGCCGTGAAGGTACACCGGCTACATACGGTGTCAAAGTGACGGGGATCGCTGCCGATGAGACAGAAAAGCTGACCTATGATCCTACAAATCCCGCTGCCAACGACGAGGGATATGTCGGTCAATCAAATGTGGATATTGCCGATGAAATGGTGGCAATGTTGCAAGCGGTTCGAACGTACGAAGCCAATGTTTCTGCTTCAGAAATGAACAAAACGATCTTGAAAAAAGCATTAGAAATATCAAAGGGGTAACGAGAAAATGGATGGACTTTTAACGACAGGATTAACAGACTACCAAAACGTTTTGCGGACACTAGGCACGGGGGCTGCTTCAAACGAGACCAGTGTTGCAGGCGCCAAGGAAAATCAGTTTTCTTCTTACTTGACCCATGCGGTCGATCAGTTGAATCAAAAAACGGCGGTCATGGATCAAGATACTGTAAATTTGATCACCGGCGATGAAAGCGATCTAGGCAATGTGATGATTCGCATGACGGAGGCGCAACTGGCGCTACAAACAGCCGTTCAAGTACGAAACAAGTGTTTAGAAGCTTACAATGACGTGAAAAATATGCAGTTTTAGCAGTGGGTGAGGGAATAAGGATAAATGATGGATAAAGTGAAAGAATGGACAGAACAACTCAAAGACCGTTGGCAAATGCAAAGCTCTTTAAAGAAAATGATCGTTGTTCTTTCCGTTATCAGCGTTCTCGGAATCACAGCAGCTGTTTATTATTTAAATACGCGAATTGAATACGGTATCTTGTTTACGGATCTAAGCGATGCCGATGCGGGAACGATCAGCAAGGATTTGGAGGAACAGCAGATTGCCTACAAATTAGCCGACAATGGGACGACGATTTTGATCGATAAAGACCAAGTCGATGAATACCGCATCAATCTTGCCGTGGACAATAAGTTACCAAATACCAGTACAGGCTTTGAATTATTTGATGATGCCAACATGATGACAACGGATGAAGACCGCAAGATCATGTATCAGCGGGCAGTAACGGGCGAACTACAGCGAGCAATCGAGTCGATCGATGCGGTCAAATCCGCCAAAGTTTTACTCGTGATGCCAGAAGAAAGTGTCTTTTCTTCGGAGGAAAGTGCGCCAACCGCCTCCATCGTGTTGACCTTGAAAAATCAGCAGATCTCAGACGAGTCCGTGCAAGGAATCGTTACCTTGACTTCAGGGGCAGTGGAAAAGCTGAAGCCAGAAAATGTAAAAGTCGTTGATAGCGCGGGCAATACCTTGACGAGAACCGAAGAAGAAGCCAGTCAATTAAGTGGCCTGAACAATAAATACATTGCCATCAAAGATTCCTATGAAAAAATGCTAGAAGAAAAAGTAGCGAAGTTGCTGACACCGATCTATGGTGCAGACAAATTCCAAGTGTCGATCAATTTAGACTTGAATTTTGATTCGATCGAGCGGAAGAAAGTCACTTATGATGACCCAGAGATCAAGAGTGAGACAGTGCAGGCTGCTGGTTCGCAAGGGACCGTCCAAGAAGCCCAAACAGGGACGGTGGATGACAATGTCTCCAATGTGACGGGCACGGATGGAGAAGGAAACAATTCCTACAGTCGCTCCGTTGAAAATGAATTGGATACCGAGACCACCACGACCATTACAGCCCCTGGCATGATCGAACGAATGACCAGCTCGATCGTGATCAATGCGAACCTTTCGCAAGCAGATCAAGCAGAATTGCAGCAGTTGATTGCTAGTGCCGTCGGCTATGACAATGATCGTGGCGATCAAATCGCGATCCAAGGATTTGACTTTGCCCAAGCAGAGGTTGATCCAGCCGCTGATCCGCAAGGGAATGAACCGATTGCAGCTGCCAAAGGTTATCTCAAGTACGCCATCATCGGCGGTATCGTGTTGACCTTGTTCTTGGTGATCTTAATGATCGTTGGCGTGATCCGACGCCGACGCAAAGAAGACGAGCTGGAAGTCGATGTGACGGAGGAGATGGTCTCCTTTGCACAACCGTCCGCAGTCAGCACCGGAGCGAGTAACCCAGTTGCACAAGAAGTCGTTTTTGGCGGTGTCGGCAATCGGTCTGCTGAAACGAAACCAGCGGTGCCAGAAGCATCCACACAAGAAGCCGCAGCAGAACATTCAGGAGAACCAACATTGGATCAAACGGCTAGAAATTATGCCGAAAGCAATCCTGAAGTAGCGGCGGAATTGATCAAAGCTTGGATGAAAGAAAAATAAGGGGGCAGCCATGGATACAATAGACGGGGTAAAAAAAGCAGCGATTCTTCTGATCTCTCTAGGATCAGATACCTCTGCAAAGATCATGAAGCTGCTGCCAGAATCATTTATACAAAAGGTGAGCTATGAGATCGCCAATATCGACTTTGTCAGTCCCGAAGAGCGGGATCAAGTGTTGGAGGAATTTTCTCATACCGCAACGGCCCGCAAATATGTCTTAGACGGCGGGATCGATTATGCCAAAAATTTGCTGAACCAAGCATTAGGCCCTCAAAAAGCCAAAGAAGTCATTGACGTATTGACTCAGATCCAGCTGCGGGAACGGCCCTTTAATATCGCTCGCAAAGCCGATGTTCAACAGTTGACCAATCTGTTGATCGGCGAACATCCACAAACGGTAGCGTTGATTTTGTGCTACATGCAGCCGGACAAAGCGGCCAGCGTCTTGTCACAGTTTCCCGATCATTTGCAAGTGGAGATCGCTGAACGGATCGGAACGATCTCCAGTACGTCGCCTTTGGTGATCGAACGGATCGAAAAAGTGATCGAGAACAAATTCTCGAATTACATTGAGAACGATACGGAAAATGTCGGTGGTGTGCACACACTGGTAGAAATCTTGAACTCAGTCAGCCGCAGCACCGAAAAGAACATTTTGAACGACTTAGAAAAGCGGCAACCGGAACTATCCAACGAAGTGAAATCCAGCTTGTTTACTTTCGAGGATATCGTGACCCTCGATCGCTTGGATGTTCAAAAAGTCTTACGAGATGTTCAAAACGATGTGTTAGTCTTAGCGCTTAAAGGCACGACCGATGACATCAAGAACTTTATTTTCTCCAACCTCTCATCACGGGCGGTGGAAAATCTGCAAGAAGAAATTCAATTTATGGGTCCTACCCGCTTGTCTGCTGTAGAAGAAGCCCAACAAAGTGTGGTGGCTGTGATTCGACGGCTAGATGAAACCGGTGAGATCTACATCGGAAGGGGCGACCAAGATGCAGTGGTCAAATAGCAGTTTATTGAAGCAGCAGGCGGTCAAAACGACTGAAGCTGCGCGCAGTATTTTGACGGATACGACCATCAAAGCGCCGATTGAGAAACCGAGCTTGGATCCAGAACTGCAAGCGGCTAGACGTGCACGCCAGTTGGAGCAGGAACGGCATCTGCAGCAAATGGAAGCCTTGAAGCAGCAGATTTTGACCGATGCACAAGCGCAAGCAGCTCAAATTCTAGCAGAAGCGAGAACGGAAGGCTTTCAAGCAGGACAAGCAGATGGCTTTCAGCAAGGCTATCAAGAAGGACTCAATGCCAGCAAAGAAGCCGCGCAAGCATTGATGACACAAGCCCAAGCCAATGTCGCTGAAGCCGTGTCTGAGATCAACACCTTTCGCTCAGAGAAAAAGCAAGAAATGATCGCTTACGGCACGGCAATCGCCGAAGCCTTGATCAATCAACGTTTTACAGACGAGCAAGCAGGCTTCCTGCCTTTTGTGGAGTCTGTGCTATGGCAATTTGAACAACCCGATCAATTTGTGACTGTTCGCAGCCAAGAGCAGCATCTTGCAGGGTTGCGAGAATTGTTGGAAACCAAAAAGCAGACGATCAGCGGGTTTCGCTATTTACTCATGGCAGATGACAGCTTGGCGGAACATGATTTTTGTATCGAATCTGAAAATGCCTTGGTGGTTTTTGAACTGAGGAAAGAAATCGCTCGCTTTTTGAGCCAATTTCTAGAAAGCAGTGTGAAGGAATGACGTTTGAATTACCGATCACAGCGCTGCGCAAAACAGCGCAAGCACAGCCGTTTTTTACCACCTACGGCAAAGTCAGCGAAGTCGTAGGTCTGCTGATCAAAGTCGAAGGGCTGGCGGTTTTCATAGGAGAAATCTGTGAAGTCGCACTGCAAAACAAGACACATACAGCCTTAGCCGAAGTCGTGGGCTTTGTGAAAAAAAACGTGCTCCTGATGCCCCTTGATCAGCTAGAAGGCATCGGACCGGGCTGTTTGGTGCGGCCAACTGGCAAATCGTTGACGGTAAAAATCGATGATACGCTGCTAGGGCACACCTTAGATGGACTAGGGCGACCGTTAGATATGGCGCTGGAGCTGGAAAGTGCGCCAGAATATCCAGTTAGTCAAGATTCTCCTGACCCCTTTCGTCGTCAAAAAATCGCTGAGATCATGCCGACAGGTGTCCGGGCGATCGATGGTCTCTTGACCGTCGGCCTTGGCCAACGGATCGGCATTTTTGCCGGCAGCGGGGTCGGTAAGAGTACCTTATTGGGGATGCTGGCTCGTTATTGCGAAGCCGATGTCATCGTGATCGGCCTGATCGGCGAGCGAGGACGAGAAGTCAAAGAATTTATTGAAAATGATCTAGGACCAGAAGGCTACCGCAAGTCGGTCGTTGTCTGTGCTACCTCCGATATGCCACCCCTCGTACGACTAAAAGGGGCTCATGTGGCAACGGCGATCGCTGAGTATTACCGCGATCAAGGCAAGAAAGTCGTATTGATGATGGATTCGGTGACCCGTTTTGCGATGGCGCAGCGGGAGATCGGTCTATCGACAGGTGAGCCGCCGACGACCAAAGGTTATACCCCTTCTGTGTTTACAGCTTTACCGAAGTTGTTAGAACGCAGTGGGATGTCGGACAAAGGTTCGATCACGGCCTTTTATACCGTCTTGGTAGAAGGGGATGACATGAATGAACCGATCGCTGATGCGGTGCGGGGGATTCTTGACGGTCATATTCTGTTGTCCCGAAAAATCGCCGCTCAAAATCATTATCCTGCCATCGATATTCAAAACAGCCTCAGCCGTTTGATGAAGACCCTCGTTTCTGAGGAGCAGCATAAACATGCGGGGGAACTAAAAGAAAACATGGCCGTTTATGCAGAGGCCAAGGATTTGATCGATATCGGTGCTTACAAAAGCGGCAGTAATGCGTTGACCGACCAAGCGATCGCGCTGCATCACCCCATCCTGCGGTTTTTACAGCAAAAAGTGGATGAGCGGATCCCATTTGAACAAACGATTTTTGAACTGGCGCATTTGTTCAGTGAAGAAGCGCTGATCGAGCGCCAGCGTTCGACCATGTAAAACAGATCATAAAGGAGCAGCTATGCAAGCATTTCACTTTTCCTTAGAAAAAGTATTGGATCACCGAAAAACCATTGAGCAAGAAGCCAAACGGGCGTACGCCCAAAAACAACAATTGTTGATTCAGCAAGAACAGCACCTGAATACGCTGACACAGGAAAAAGCCCAGCTTTTTGATGTCAATGAGATGACCATTGGGCGGATGCAAGTGCAGCAACGCTATTTGCTTGCTTTGAATGCCACCATCGATGAGGTTCAGAACAAAATGTTTCACGTGAAGCAAGAATTGGCAGAGTCTTTATCGGTGGTGGTAGAAGCGCAGCAGGAACGCAAGATCGTGGAAAAGCTGCGAGAAAAACAATTTGCTGAATACACCTATGAACAGCAATTGGAAGAGCAAAAACAATTGGATGAGTTCGGCAATCGCGCCTTATTTTCTTAAAGCACTAATGGTTTTAGTGATGAGAAGACTTTGGTTTCAAAGCATCAGCTGAGAGGAGGTGAACAATGAAAGAGATCACAACAAGTGCCGCAACCGCTGTACCTGTCGGTAGCAAATCAAAAAAGACGGAGGCGTCACCAGAAGTCTTCAGTTTGCTGATGCAACAGCTGACGGAACAGAGCGAAAACAACCTGCCAGACCCTATCGAAACATCAGGGATGACGGAGCAAACTGCCGCCGCACCAGAAATGGGCACGGCCAGCAGCATGGAACATCTGCCGCAGGAGCCAGAAATCACTCCAGCAGTCGAACAACCTGCAACGACACAAGCGCCAGGAATGAGCCAGATCAGCCAGGCACCTTTTGCAGGCTTGGTTCAAGAAGCGCCACAGGCATCAATGGCAACGACGGAGCAGAACCAAACGAGCGCCACAGCAACTTTAGCACCAATAGACGTAGCCACCACAGTCATCGACCCCTCCGAGTCTACGCTTGAAGGTCTGGATTTGATGACAAATGACAGAAGTGAAGCCGCAGCACCAACCCTTGAAACGCCTTTGCCAGAAGACTTAGTAAGCGAAGAGCAGTCCACGGCAAAAGGGATCGCGACTTTCAAGGAAATCGATTTAGTAACAAAAGCCGCGATTGCGCAGACGACAGAAGCACAGCGGAAACAGTCCACCGAAGGGACCGCGCAATTGGGCCAAACGGGACCATTAAATCAAGTGTCGCCAGTGACCAACCAAGCGACGGATACGACTAGCACCTTGCAACGCACGAATGAAACAGTCGCCAAAAAAGCGGAAGCTGTTTCTGCACAAGCCATTGCTTCTTCGGCAGTAACCGACAATGAAATGGCGACACCAGCACTGCAGCTGCTTGATGTTTCTCCCCTTTTGACCAAGCAAGGACCAACGCCAACAAAAGCGAATATGGAGCAAGCGGTCCTGCCCTTAGCAAAAGCGACTGCCCAACTCGTCCAAACGAGCAGCACGGCAAGCGAGAAAAAAATCACGCTGCAATTCGTTCCCGAAAAATTAGGCACGATCCAGCTTTCCCTAGAAACGAATGCCCAAGGCAGCCGCTTAGAACTGACCGTTCAGCAGCCGCAAGCCAAAGAATTATTGCTGTCCATCAAGCATGAGCTAGAGCAAGTTTTGCAAAAGCAAGAGCAGCCGATCCTAGCAATCAAAGAACCTACGTTAGCTTCTGTCCAGCAGGCTGGTCCGCTGGCAAATCAATCCTTTGCCGGCAGTATGATGGCAAGTGACAGTCAGTTAAACCAACAGCGTTTTTTACAGGCTCAAAAAGGACAAAGCAAAAAGCCGTTTCATCAAAGCAATACGGCTGAAGAAGAGCCGCAATTAGCACCGATCGATCATGCGATCAGTATTTTAGTGTAAAGGAGGAGACCTATGGCAGATGAAATTACAGCAGCTGCGGCCGGTATTGCCAATACATCGGCATTAACGCAAACAAAAAAATCTTCAGATATCTCCATGGATGATTTTTTGAAGATCTTAGCAGCATCTATGAGCAACCCATCGATGGGAGGCAGCGATTCTTCTGGTGGTGGTAGCACCGACTATATCTCGCAACTGGTTCAATTTACGACCTTAGAGAGCTTGAATGAATTGAGCGAAACGTTGACGACCTCGGTGATTTTACAGCAACAGCAGCAAGCCTTTAGCTTGATCAATAAACAAGTCACCCTGATGGACGGCACAGAAACATTGTCAGGAACCATCGAAAAGGTCCGTTTTGCCAATGGCTACGCCACGATCGTCGTAAATGGCAAAGAATACAGTATGAGTGCGATCCAAGAGATTGGCGGCGAAGCAAAATGAGTTTGACGATTCAACAGGGGCTGCAAAAAGTTGCCGGGGAGCCTTATCAAAATCCCCGCAAAGCCGTGGACAAACAAGCCTTTTCTGCAATGCTTGAACAAAAACAAAACGACATCAAAGTCTCCCATCATGCGCAAAAGCGTTTGACTGCAAGGGAATTGACCTTACAAGACGATGATTACCAATCCCTTTCAACGGCGCTTAGCGAGCTAGCGGAAAAAGGCAGCAAAGAATCACTGCTTGTTTACAAAGATATGGGCTTGATCGCCGATGTCCATTCACGAACCATCATTACGGCGATGGGGATGAATGAGCTTCACACCGTCACCAATATTGACAGCGCCACATTTATCAAATAGCAGCTGGACTGAAAAGGGGCTGCAAGTATTTTCTGAATGACAGAGGAAAATACGCCAACCATAAGGAGGAAAATAAGCATGTTACGATCATTATATTCAGGTGTCAGTGGAATGAAAAATCTTCAAACGAAAATGGACGTGGTTTCCAATAATATCGCCAACGTCAATACGGTCGGGTTCAAATCAAGTCGAGTCCTTTTCCAAGACATGATGAGCCAAACGATGTCTAACGCAACTGCACCAGGCAACGGCTTAGGCGGGATCAATGCAACGCAGATCGGTTTAGGGGTTCAGACGGGCTCCATCGATACCATCAATACAGTCGGTGCCCCGCAATCGACTGGTCGCAGCATGGATTTTTATATCAGCGGACAAGGCTACTTTATGGTACAAGGACCAGGAGCAAATGGCGAAACCTATTACACACGAGATGGCGCATTCGTTCGCGACAGCAACGGAACCTTGACCAATAGTGATGGGATGCAAGTCTTAGGTCGTTCAGTCAATGGCGGTCAACCAGTTGTCTATGATGACAACTTTGATGAAAACACGGCATTGAGCGGACAAGGTGCCGTATCTCCCTTGTCGATCCCAAGCACACTGACCGTCAATGGGGAAACCTTGACCTATAACTCCATGGCGATCGATGCCAATGGCTTAGTGTTGGCAAAATACGGCAATCAAACCTTTGTGATGGGAAAAGTCGGTGTTGCAACCTTCAATAACCCAGAAGGTTTAGAAAAAGTCGGCGGCAACAACTATATCCAAACCAGCAACTCAGGAAATGCGATCGTTGCAGGCCCTGGCAATAATGGAGCGGGAACGCTGCAAGCAGGTGCCTTGGAAATGTCGAATGTCGATCTTTCGACAGAATTTACCGAAATGATCATTGCGAGCCGTGCCTATCAAGCAAATTCAAGAAGTATTACGACTTCTGATGAAATGCTGCAAGAATTATTGAATCTAAAACGTTAAGAACGTGACGCTTCACCATTGAGAGGAGTTTGACCATGATTCTAGTGACAGCATTGAATGGCAAGCCATTCTATTTAAATCCAACATTGATTTATCGGATCGAAGAAATGCCGGATACATTGATCACACTGACAGACGGCAAAACATTAGTGGTGACGGAAGCTGCGCAAGAAGTTGCGCAGCGGGTGATCGAGTATCATACGGTGATCCATTCGAACCAAGTGAAAACGTAAGGGTGGGAAAGATGGCAAAAGAAGAAAAAGCACCAAAAGCAGAAAAAGAGAAAAAAGGCTTGAGTATGGTTGTTTTACTGCCGATCCTCTTGATCGTGGTAGTCGGCGGCAGTATCGGTGGGACCTTAGTGACGAATCACTTTTTGACGGGGGAAAAAACAGCAGCTGCTGAAACAGCAAAAGACAGCAGCAAAATCTCCTCAGACGAAGCGATCGTGGCATTGGATGAATTTTTAGTCAATCTGGCCAAAGAAGACAACCAAGAGCAGCAATACATGAAGGTCAATTTATCGATTTTAGTGGCAGATGAGGAAAAAAGCACGGAAGCCACGAAAAATGTGGCGGTCATTCGTGACAGCGTCGTAAATTTATTGCGCCAACAAAAGGCTAGCGGTATTTTGAGCTCCGCCGAAAGTGTACCGAATTTAAAAAAAGCATTGAAAGAAACAATTAATCAGGAATACGGATCAGAAATCGCCAAGGATGTTTATGTGACGGATTTAGTGATCCAATAGAAAGAGGCATGTTGATGGAAACATTTTTATCGCTGGTCAAAATGATTGGGTTTTTGCTGCTTATTCTTTATTTGATCAACATCAGTTTGAAATATTTGAATCGTTACACGAACCAGCACAATCACCAGCTGCGTATTTTGCAAAAAATCGCCGTCAGCAAGTCGTCTTCGATCGGGATCGTCCAAATCATGGACAAATGTTATGTCATGAGCTTTTCTGAACAGCAAAACCAAATCATCAAAGAGTTGACGCCAGAAGAAACGGCCGCTTTTTTACAGCAAAGCCTAGAAAGCACCCAAGTGCAAGCTGGCAAAGACTTTTCTGAATGGCTCAACAAAGCCAAAGCGGAAATTGCTGGAAAACGAGGCAAGCAAAAATGAAGATCAAAGGCAGAGATATCAAGATCATGGCTGCGGTCCTTTTCAGCAGTCTGATGCTTCCGCAGACGGCGTTTGCGCTAGACACGGAAGACGTCAGTTCCACCATCAACAATTTATTGTCGAATGGGAATGGCTCAAGTGATACGATCAATACCTTCTTGTTGCTGACGCTGCTTTCCCTTTTACCAGTCTTGCTGATCATGATGACTTCTTTTACTCGTATCATCATGGTCTTGTCCTTTGTGCGCAGTTCGTTAGGTACACAGCAAAACCCGCCCAATCAAGTGTTGATCGGGTTGGCCTTATTCTTGACATTTTTTATTATGAAACCTGTGTATACCGACGTCTACCAGCAAGCGATCGAACCGTTTGATCGACAAGAGATCAGCCAAGCCGAAGCCTTTGACCGCTCAGAAAAACGGATCAAGGCCTTTATGATGGTACAGACACGGGAAAAAGACATTGCCTTGTTTGCGGAAGCTGATGGGGAGACCGAAAAATATCATTCTTCTGACGATGTTCCTCTGACCGTTATGGTACCGGCGTTTATTATCAGTGAGTTACGAACGGCTTTCAGTATCGGCTTTTTGATTTTTATCCCCTTTTTGATCATTGATCTGGTCGTCTCCAGTATCTTGATGTCGATGGGGATGATGATGCTGTCGCCGATCATGATCTCACTGCCCTTCAAGATCTTACTATTTGTTTTAGTGGATGGCTGGTATCTGATCGTGGAGTCGCTGATCAAGAGCTTTCAATAGCCGCTAAGAAAGGAGCCAAGAGGAAATGACAGTAGAAATGGTACTTGATGTGCTAAGGGAAGCCTTTCTTCGAATTTTAGCGATATCTGGCCCTGCCTTATTGGTTGGCATGCTCGTTGGATTGGTGATCAGTATTTTTCAAGCCACTACCCAAATCCAAGAACAAACGTTGAGCTTTGTGCCGAAACTATTAGCGATTTTTTTGACCTTGATCTTGGCGGGGAATTTTATGCTGAATCTCTTGTTGAATTTTACCAAAATGATTTTCAAGATGATTGCGGCAATGTAAGGAGGAAACCTGATGGCGCCGATTCAAGCGACGGTGTTGATTTTTTGTCGAATATTGGCGTTTGTCGTCCTTTGTCCGATCTTCTCACAGCAAAATTTTCCGTCACTGGCAAAAATCGTGATCGGCATGGCGTTGACGGTCCTATGTCTGCCGACGGCACCTGCGATTCCCGAGCTTTCCCTCTTTATGCTGACGGTTTTCGTCATCAAGGAAGTACTGTTTGGGATGGCGATGGGCTATTTGAGTCAGCTGGTCTTTACCGGTGTAGAAATTGCGGGTCAACTGATCGACTTTCAAGTAGGCTTTTCGATGGCGCAAGCCTATGATCCGACGTTGCAAATCGCCTCTTCCCAGTATGGCAAAACGTACTATTGGCTGACGATCGCTGTGTTTTTTGGACTTGATCTGCATCATCGACTGATCACAGCACTGCTGTTGTCTTTTCGGATCGTGCCCTTAGGTTCTGTGGTGATCCAAGGCACGACGGTTGAAGGCATCGTTAAACTTTTCAGCCAAATGATGGTGATGGCTGTCAATCTTGCGGCACCAATGATCATTGCGCTGCTGTTGGTGGACCTGGTGCTAGGTGTGATCTCTCGTTCGATCCCCCAGATCAATATTTTGATGATGAGTCTCTCGATGAAAACTGCCATCAGTTTTGTGGTGTTTCTCTTGCTATTACCCAATGTCCTTTCGTACTTAGGCAAACACTTGCCAGATACAGTCCGCTACTTGCAGGAGTTTATCGAGTCCTTTCAATAAAGTAACAGGTAGCCAGTAGGAGGTGAGAAGATGGCAGAAAAAGATGGCAAAACCGAACTACCCAGTGCCAAGCGGCTGCGGGATGCCCGCAAACGCGGGGAGGTCCCTAAGACCCAGGAATTAGCAGCAGCTGTTTCGCTATTGGTCTTCTCGTTTTTGATCCTGTCTTTATGGCAGTTTTTCGCCGCTTCTTTTTTGCCTTATTTTTCCCGAAGTTTGGCGCAGCTGGCTGATTATCAAACCAGTTTGGCGGATCTGCCGAAACTAGGGGTGCAGAGTATCTTGCTGCTGCTTTTGTTGTGTGCACCCGTCTTTCTGGTCGCGCTCGGAGTCGGGCTTCTCACGAATTATGCCCAAGTCGGTCTGTTGTTTTCTGGCAAGACCGTCAAACCAGACTTTAAAAAGCTGAACCCTATCAGCGGGATCAAGCAGCAATTCAGTTTGCGCTCGTTGATGAATTTAGGCAAAACATTGGCGAAATTCGGCGTGATCGTCTACTTGTGCTACCAACAATTTTTAGCCGCCGTCCCTGTTTTACTGGGTTTGAGTGAAGTGGGGTTGGAAAAAACGATCCTGTTCATGCTGCTGCGGGCCAAAGAATTGTTTTTACAGATCTCGATTTTTTTGATCATTTTGGCCGTAGTCGATTACGGCTACCAACGCTATAGCCATCGCAAGAACTTGATGATGAGCAAGCAGGAAGTCAAAGAAGAGTTCAAGCAAATGGAAGGTGATCCGCAAGTCAAAGCACAGCGCAAAGCGAAGTACCGTGCGATGACCCAAAATGCCATCGCCAACGTCAAAGAAGCGACGGTTTTGATCACCAACCCGACCCATTTCGCCATTGCGATTCGGTACGATGCCAGCAGTGAAGGGGTGCCGCGGGTCTTGGCCAAAGGGGCAGATCAGCTGGCGCAGCGGATGAAAGCAGAAGCCCTGAAAGAAAATATCCCACAGATCGAGAACCGTGAAGTGGCACGGGCCCTTTATCGTCAAGTAGAACCCGGGGATCTGATCCCTGTTGAAATGTATGAAGCCATTGCCGAAATCATCGCTTTGGTCTATCAGTTAGAAGAAAGCCAACGCGGCAAGATTTAAGGAAACAGGAGGAACAAAAATGAATGAGGCTGCCTCAAAACCGAAAAAAGGCATTGGTCTGGCGGATATCTTAATCTCGGTAATCGTCCTAGCTATTATTGGTTTAATTATTATTCCATTACCGAGTGCATTATTAGATATTTTGATCATTATCAATTTGACGATCGCGATCAACATTTTACTGATCACCCTGTTTACCAAATCAGTGTTGGAATTCACTACGTTTCCAACCTTGCTGCTGATCACAACGATGTTTCGTTTAGGTTTGAACTTATCTTCCACTCGTTTGATCTTGACCCAAGGAAATGGCGGACACGTGATCGATGCCTTTGCCAATGTCGTTGCCGGCAGCAATTATATCGTGGGGATCATTTTGTTCGTGATCATCATGGTGGTTCAGCTAGTCGTCGTGACCAATGGTGCAGGGCGTGTCTCAGAAGTGACTGCTCGCTTCACATTGGATGCGATGCCCGGCAAGCAAATGGCGATCGATTCCGACCTAAATGCCGGTTTGATCACGGAAGCGGATGCCCGCAAACGACGAAAAGATCTGCAGCGAGAAGCTGACTTCTTTGGTTCGATGGATGGTGCCAGCAAGTTTGTCAAAGGGGATGCGATCGCAGGGATCTTGATCACTGTCATCAATTTAGTCGGTGGGGCGATCATTTTCTCCATGGCCGGACAAATGACCGTCATGGAAGCCTTCGCCCAATTCGGGAAACTGGCGATCGGGGATGGCTTGGTCAGCTCGATCCCCTCTTTACTGATTTCGATTGCTTCTGGGGTGATCGTGACTCGTTCCGATAACGATAGTTCCTTTGGTTTGGATATTGCGGCAGATGTGATGCGTAATCCCCAACTGTTTCGGATCGTGGGGGCGATTCTCTTCGTTTTAGCCTTAGTTCCCGGGTTTCCTTTTGTGCCTTTTGTGTTGATTGGCTTAGGCCTTTTCGCAGCCAGCTTTCTGGTGACGCAAAAAGAAGAAAAGCAGCGAGTGGAACAAAAACAATGGGAACAAAAACTGGCACTGGAACGCAAAAAAGAAGCACAGGAAGAAGACGATTCCGTGGCTTCCTTCCAAGTGGAACCAATCTCAGTGGAAATCGGTTATGGTCTGATCCCTATCGTGGATCGTTCGATCGACAACAGCTTGATGAACCGCATCGTGGCAATCCGTAAACAGAGTGCTAGAGAATTAGGGATCTTAGTCAGTCCCGTTCGTATTCGCGACAATCTCTATTTGGATGCCAACGATTACGTGATCAAGATCCGCGGCAACGAAGTCGGCCGCGGCGATATTTACCCGAATAAAGTCATGGTGATCAGTCCGAATGAAGAGCCGTTTCCTTTTCAAGGAATCGCAACAAAAGAACCAGCCTTTCATCTGGATGCTATGTGGATCGATGAATCCGATAAGGAGATGGCGGATCTGCAAGGGTTTACGATTATCGAGCCGTTGACCGTGATCGCAACACACTTAAAAGAAATCATCTATGCCCATGCACCAGAGCTGTTAGGTCGCCAAGAAGTCAAGAAATTATTGGAAGGCATCAAAGAGCAGTACAATGTCGTGATCGATGAATTGATCCCCGATATTTTGCGGCTCGGCGAGGTCCAAAAAGTTTTACAAAATTTATTGGATGAACAAATTCCCATCAATGACTTAGCAACGATCTTAGAAACCTTAGCCGATTACGGCGTTGTCACGAAAGACGTAGAAGTTTTGACAGAATATGTCCGCCAAGCATTGAAACGGACGATCGCTGCCAAGTATGCCAATGAAAACCACGAGCTGCAAGTGGCGGTGATCCAGCCGAAACTAGAAGAAATCATCGCTCAAAGTATCCAAAAAACCGCAACTGGCTCGTACCCGGTCTTAAAACCTGATACCGTGACCAAGCTGTTGGATGCCATCAGTGGGATCCAACATGCGGCGATCGCTCAAAATATCAATTTCGTGATTCTAGCATCGCCTAAGATCCGGTTAGCATTCAAAAAAATGATCGTTTTTAATTTCCCAGATATCGCCGTTCTTTCTCTGAATGAGATTCCCAATGAAATTGCGATCGAAACGGTGGGCAGTATTGACATTTAAGCAGAATTTTCTTAGGAAGGGGCATCGCCGATGTATGAAGTCGATCGAGAAGCGGAGATCATCAAGTATCTGCCGCTAGTGGAACGGGTGGTTCAGCGCCTGTCTATCAAAACCGCCGATTATGAATCAGGCGATCTCTACAATATTGGGGTGATTGGGTTGATGGATGCCTTGCGGAAATTCGATCCCTCAAAAAAAGTTCCTTTTGAAAGCTATGCAGCGATTCGCATCAAAGGGGCTATCATTGATGAAGTACGCAAGCACGCTAAAATCTCCCGTTACAAAATGGCGGCAGTCAATCAGTTTTATCAAGCGCGGCAAGAGTTGGAGCAACGCCTCAAAAGAGAAGCGACCGACACCGAGATCTGCAAACAGTTGGGAATCAACCAAAGTCAACTAGCGGATATTTATGAGAGTCTGCACTACTTAGCCAGCGTCTCTTTGGAAGATACCTTGTTTGCTTACCAAGAAGAAGGCATGACGTTAAAAGATATGGTTCGGGATCCTGCCGAGAATGTCGAAGATATCTTGGTCGCCGAAGAAAAACGCACCGCCTTGGTGGCGTGCATCAAAAAATTAGGGGAACGAGAACAATTGATTTTAAGTTTGTACTATACCGAAGAACTGACGTTAAAAGAAATCGCTGAAATCTTAGAAGTCTCGATTCCGCGAGTTTCACAAATTCACGGCAAAACGATTGCCAAATTGCGCACATTGATTGAGGAGGAACTGGCATGATTCGAGGATTGGATGTCTTATCACGGAACATTTCATTATTACAAAAGCGACAAGAGACGACGAGCGGCAATATTGCTAATGTCAATACAACAGGGTATCAAGCAAAAACTTTGTTCCAGTCGGCGCTAGATGAAGTGGCATTGCATAATTACCAAAGCGGGCCCAATGCGGATACCCGCCGTGACATCGGTGGATTGTCTTTAGGGACCCAATTGGCAGGCAGTACCATCAGTCAAGACCAAGGTGCCGTCAAACAGACGGGACAAGCCAGCGATTTTGCACTGCTTTCCGAAGGCTACTTTGTCGTTCAAAACAATGCGGGGCAGCGGTTGTATACGAGAAATGGCGACTTTACCGTCAATCAGCAGAATCAATACGTAACACAAGAAGGCTATCTTGTCTTAGGTGCCAATGGACAAGCAGTCAGCGCCTTAGGACCAGCGAACTTTCAGATCCAAACATTCCCCCAAGAAGCATTGACTACAGCTGGTCAAAACTACGTGACTAGCAACGCAGCAGGAACCACGGTGAATGCACCCGTGATCCAGCAAGGTGCCTTAGAACAAGCCAATGTAGCGGTTGCCGATGAAATGGTGGCGATGATCCAGACTTCTCGGGAATTTGAAGCCAATCAGAAAGTCTTGAGTTCAACGAATCAAACATTGCAAAAAGCGGTCAACGAATTAGGAAAGATTTGAGGATGAGTCAATGAATATCAGTGGATTATTAGGAATCAGCCGTTCTGGGTTGAATCATTTGCAGACAAACTTAGACACGACAGCCAACAACATCGCCAACGTCAATACCAATGGCTACCAAGCACAAACGACGCACTTTCAAGCATTGATGGAAAATGCCATCGGTGCAGAAGAAACGCTATTTAATGGCAACGCCGCCCAATATGGTGCGTCAATGGGGGCAAAAGCGACTACGACTACCAGTTTTGCCCAAGGCAATCTGGCGGGCACTGCTCAGCCATTAGATCTCGCGATTCAAGGCAATGGCTTTTTCGGGGTTCGGGACCAAACCGGTCAATTGCTGCTGAGTCGAGCAGGCAATTTTCATTTAAGTGAGAACAAGCAATTAGTCAATAGTGAAGGGTACCCTGTGGCAATGACCACAAACGTACCAACCGCGCAGTGGCCAGATGCGCAGCAAATCGCAATAGATGCCAGCGGTCAGTTGACGACGGAAGAAAATGGTCAGACTCGCGTGTTGGGACAGCTGACCCTTTATCAGCCGACGAATACAGAAAACATCACGCCAGTGGGCAACCAACTGTATAGTGCCGGTGATCAAGCGTTGCTTACTTCGCAAACCAATCCGGCAGCCTTTGGCAGCGTCTTGCAAGGACAGTTAGAACAGTCGACGGTGGATCTAGCGACGTCCATGACAGACTTGTTAACGACCCAGCGTGCGTATGGATTGAATACGAAAGCCATGCAGACAGCCGATGAGATGTGGTCCGTGATCAATCGTTTTACAGATTAGAGGAGAAAGAACATGATTCGCTTAACCAAGGTCAGTAAAAAATTCAGCAATGGCACGTTGGCATTGGCCGATATTTCTGTTGCGATCCCTCAAGGAGAATTTATCTATGTGGTGGGTCCCAGCGGTGCGGGCAAATCGACCTTATTCAAATTACTCTTGAAAGAAGAAGAGCTTTCGGCTGGTTCTATCCAAGTCGGCAATGTCTTGTTGGAACAACTCAAAGACCGTCATCTCTATATGGTTCGACGACAAGTCGGTATCGTCGGACAAGAAGACCTTTTGCTTCCTTATCTGACGGTTGCCAAAAACGTTGACTATGCGCTGCAAGTACTAGGCACTCCCCGTAAGCTGCGTCAGGAAAAAACCGCCAAAGCGCTGCAACTGGTGGGCATGTTTCCTCAAAAGGATCATTATCCCGAGGAGCTTTCCGTGGGACAGCGCAAAAAAGTAGCAATCGCGCGGGCGATCGTCACAGAGCCAGCAGTCTTGATCGCCGATGAGCCCACCGCCAATCTGGATGCCAAATCAGCCGTCGAAGTCATGAAACTACTCTTGCGGATCAATCAAGTCGGTGCCACGATCCTCTTGGCGACCCACGACAGCACGATGGTCAATACGGTCCGTAATCGGGTAGTCGAACTGCAAAACGGTCGTTTGGTTCGTGATGAATACCAAGGCGGCTATACGCGCTTTGCTGATCCAAAAGATACATATGTCTGGTGAAGATGCTTAACTTTTCTAGCAAAAGATCCGATTAAAGAACTAGAAGATTGTTTTCATAATCGGATAAAGAAGGAGTGACCCAACGATTATCAAGTGAAGAGCGAATCTTGATAAACAGCACGACTGATCATTTTGCATAGGAAAGGATACTGTTATGAAGAAGAAGGTACAAGCTATCATCAAAAAAATCCGCTTGGCGGCGTTGATTCCGCTAGGATTTACCCTGATCGTATTATTAGGATGCTATTTCTTCGTGATCCGCACCCACGGAGACGGACAAGCAGCAAAAAGTTTCTTTATTTTTTCAGTGATCGTACTGCTGCTAGAAATCGCAGTGTTAGTAGGAATGACCTATTTGGTAAAAAAAGAGACCCACTCAGGCATGGATACGTTATTGACAGAACTAGAAGCAGTCGGTTCTGGCGATCTGTCGCATATCGATGAGATCGGCAGCAGCGATCAGACTTCTCTTTTTGGGCAAGTTCAAAATCGTTTTCAAGGGGTTTTAAACACCTTCAAAGCGGTGATCGTTGGCATGCACGAAGAAAGCAGCCGAATGGAAAAAATGGTAGGCGGCCTAACGACAACCTCAAAAAATGCCAAAAATTCAATTGAAAATGTGCGTCAGACGATGAATGCCATCGCAGATGCCACTAGTTCACAAGCCTCCGAAGCGGAACAAACCTCCTTTGATATGGACGAGCTAGCCTTAAGTATCGAAGAGATCCACAAAGAGATCGAATTGATGAATGGCTATGTCGGTCAATCCCAAAGCAGCAATGTCCACAATTCGGAAATGATGTTCCATGTATTTGAAAGCTGGGAGATCGAACGGCAAAACCAAGCAGAATTAGTAGAAAGCATGAACGACATGAACGAAGATGTCCAAAGCATCGGTAAGATCGTTCAGCTGATCAATGACATTTCTGATCAGACCAACTTACTGGCATTGAATGCATCCATCGAAGCAGCTCGAGCTGGAGAAGCAGGCCGAGGGTTTGCCATCGTTGCGGAAGAAGTCCGTAGCTTGGCGGAACAAAGCAGTCAATCAACGAAAAGCATTCGTTCGATCATTGAAACGATCCGCAAAAAATCGGAAAAAGTGGTCTCTGCAGTGACGGATTCCTTTGAAAGCGGCGAAAAACAAACCAACAATATCAACAAAGCGATCGAGTCAGCCAATGAGATCTCTGATATTGTCGAAAAATTGGTTTCAAGTATTCAAGCCGTGGAAGCCCATATTACGGGGATCGTTGAGAAAAAAGACATGGTTCAAGTTTCCGTCAGCAACATTTCGGCTGCTGTTTCGGAAACCTCCGCCGGCACCCAAGAAGTAACGGCAAACTTAGAAGACTTCTACTTAGTCATCGAAGACTTTGAACGGAATGTGCAAGAGATCGAAACGATCGCCACTATCCTTAAGTTCCAAGTGGATAGTTTCAAATTCTAAAAAGGAGCAGTGACGCCAATGGAACAATACGTTGTATTTAAAAGTCATCAACAACTCTTTGCCTTGCGTATCGACTATGTGGTACGGGTCATTGAGGCTGCTTCTTTTACACAGCTGCCAGAAGTGGCGGATTTCGTGCTGGGGATCCAGCCTTTTGAAGAGGCGATGGTGCCGATCATTGACATCCGCAAAAAGCTGTTTGATGAATTTACACCGGAAACTGGGCAAAATGTGGTCTTGTTGTGTCACTGGCAAGAGCAGGCGATCGGCCTATACGTGGAAGAGATCGTCGGCATTTTACCGCTAGTTGAAAGTCCTAGCAATGCGGAACTAAATACATCAGGACTCAAGCAAAACTATATCGAAGCCTTTCTGAAAAAAGACGATGAACTTGTGTTGGCATTGGAGCTGCCGTTTCTCTTCAGCTATGAACAAGCCGCTGAGATGACGGCGGAGTTAGACGCCTATCAGACAGAGGAATTGGCAGCCGCCAAAGACCATGACAATGATGACCGTGAATGAGGAACTGCATGTGGGGATCTCGGAGTATAAGATCGCCCAAGCGCCGACGCGTTTGATCACGGTGGGTTTAGGTTCTTGCATCGGCACGATCATTTACGATGAAGCCAGTCATATCGGCGGCTTGAGTCATATTATGCTGCCAGATAGTCAGCCTTTTTTGCACAAGCGGGAAATCAAGCCCGAGAAGTTTGCGGACTTGGCATTGCCAGCGATGGTGGCTGAGCTGGAACAAAAGATCCGTCGGCCTCGCTTTCAAGCGAAAATCGTTGGCGGCGCCAATATGTTTCAGTTCCAGACGCTTAACGCTGCCAGCAATATTGGTCAGCGCAATATTGAAGCCGTCGAGGAAGTCTTGGCTCGGCTAAACATTCCGATCGTAGCCAAACATGTTGGCGGCAGCGCTGGTCGAACGATGATCGTGGATCTTCAGGATTTCAAGACCATGGTTCGGCAAGTCAAACAAGAAATCGTTTATTTGTAAAAGGAGTACAGGGACATGAAAAAAGTAATGATCGTCGATGATTCGGCATTCATGCGGAAAGTAGTGACAGATTTATTGAATCAGCTGCCTGATATCGAGGTGACCGTCGCTGCCCGCAATGGCAAACAAGCATTGGACTATCTGACCAAAGAAGCGATCGATTTGGTAGTAATGGATGTGGAGATGCCAGTGATGAACGGATTAGAGACCTTGCGGAGGATGAAACAGCAATCAGCCATTCCCGTCATCATGCTTAGTTCATTAACCAATCAAGAAACCACGATTGAGGCTTTGGCGCTTGGCGCCCGAGATTTTGTGGAAAAACCCGTCAGTCTATCGATGATCGAAAAAGAATGGATTGCTGAATTTCATCAAAAGATTTTGGCGATGGATCATGAAGTCGGTACGGTTCACCCGCCAGTACCAACGATTGCCCAGCCCACTAAGCTGACGCAAAACAGCTTGCCGGTATCACTTGATGCGCTAGTCATTGGTGCTTCAACAGGCGGACCGCGTGCCTTGCTGGGGATAATCCGCCGTTTGCCTGCGCGTTTGCGTTGTCCCATTTTGATCGTTCAGCATATGCCGGCGGGCTTCACGGCTTCCTTTGCAAAACGCTTAGACACAGAGACAACCGTCCGAGTACAAGAAGCAGTCGACGGCATGCGGATCGAAAATCAAGTGTATCTTTGTCCAGGGGATTACCACATGACGGTCCAACAAGGGCACCTGCAGCTGGACCAGCGAGAAAAACGGCATGGGACGCGGCCAACCGTCGATTATCTTTTTTCCTCAGCAGCTGACTACTATGGCCCGCAACTAGCGGCAGTGGTTTTGACGGGGATGGGAAAAGACGGCACCGCTGGCTTACGACAGATCCAAGCGGCTGGGGGCTATACGATCGTTCAAGACAAAGAAACGTGTACAGTCTTTGGGATGCCGCGGTATGCCATTGAACAAGGAGTCGTGGATGAAGTCCTGCCATTGCAGGGCATTGAAGCAAAAATTGCACAGATGGTCAGGTGAAGAAGATGGAAGAAGAATTTGCCTTATTTAATGCGTGGGTGGATCGCCGATTAGGGATTCCCTTAGCCGCATACAAAGAAAATCAAATGCAGCGCCGCATCCTTACGATCATGGAAAACAGCGGGGCAAAGACGTTGAGGGAATACCAGCAATTGATCGAAGGCGATGAAGGGGTGCGGGCGGCTTTTTTAGCCCATATCACCATTAACGTAACGGAATTTTATCGCAACAAAGAACTGTTTGACGCCTTTGAACGCGTCTTGAAAACCATTGTTCTCCCGAAAACCACGCTGCCCAAAATCTGGAGTGCCGCATGTTCGATTGGGGCAGAACCCTATACGATCGCGATGCTGCTAGAAAAAAACCAAATTGCCACAGCCAATGTCTTGGCTACCGATATCGATACGCAAATTTTGGCAAAAGCCAAGCAAGGACTCTATCGAGACCACGAATTGCGGAATGTCTCAGCGGCAGAACGTACCCGTTTTTTTGATGCAAAAGAAAAGAACCAGTTTCAGATCAAACCAGAAATCAAACGGCGGGTTCATTTTAAGCAACACGATCTTTTGAAAGACCCGTACAATGGGCCTTTTGATGTGATCGTTTGCCGTAATGTGACAATTTATTTCAAAAGTGATGCTCGGGATGCCGTCTATCAAAAATTCAGCGATGCATTGGTCCCAGGGGGCATTTTGTTTACGGGAGCGACAGAAACGATCAATTTTGCGGAACAATTCGGTCTCAAGAAAATCGATTCGTTTATCTATCAAAAAGTATAATTTTGTAAAGGAGGGACCCATTTGGATGACAATAGTGTCTATCGTACCCTTTTCTTTGAAGAAACAGACGATCATTTAGCGCAGTTGAATGATCATGTCTTGCAATTGGAAAACGATCCACAAGATAGCGCCTTGCTGAATGATATTTTCCGTTCTGCCCATACCCTTAAAGGGATGGCGGCAACGATGGGCTATGACGTCATGACGCAGCTGACCCATAAAATGGAAAATATTTTTGAGTTATTTAAAACTGGGACCTTGCAAGTGACCCAGCAATCGATCTCATTGATTTTCAAATGTCTGGATCGCCTGTCAGAACTTGTGGAGGACTTGCGGGAAGAACGAGACCTGCAGCCAGCTCAAATTGCCGATTTATTGGCCGAACTTGACCAAACGGAACATTCTGGCGGTATATCAACCGAGACAGAAGTAAGCCAAAAACCCACCGCAGTAGGCGCGTTAACCCCACAGCTTCAACAGATCGATCCTTCTGATCTGTATGTGATCGAGCAAGCGGCTGGAGATGGCTATCAAGCGGTCCAAATTGCTGTTCGCTTAGATGCCCAATCCATGTTAAAAGGTGCTCGTGCCTTCTTGATCATGGAAAAGCTTGGCCAAGCAGGGGATGTTCTTTATACAGAACCAGATGCCCAAACACTCGAAGAAGGCACCTTTGAATCAGATTTTTCACTGCTGTATTTGACGCAGCAAACACTGGCTGATGTCGAGCAAAACATCGCCAGCAATAGTGAGATCGAAGCCTTCGTGGTGGCACCGTTTGATCCATCAGCCGCTGTGTTGGAGGAGGCAGAAGAGCTGCTTCAACCAGTGCCGACCCCAGAGTCAGAGACTTCTGCTCTTCAACAAGCGACAACAGAAACGAAAGAAAAATCGCCGGCGCCCGCGCATCATGCGTCCGCCCAAAATCAATCGATCCGAGTCGACTTGAATCGCTTAGATTCATTCTTGGATCTCGTGTCCGAATTGGTGGTCTATCGCAATCAATTGGAAGATGTCAGTGAGCGGGAAAACATCGAAGCAGTCAAAGACCCCTTAGAGCAAGTTTCGCGATTGACCTCTGAGCTGCAAGATTTGGTCTTGCGGATCCGCATGCAGCAAGTCAATGTCGTCTTTAGTCGCTTTCCACGAATGGTTCGGGACTTATCCAATGAACTGCAAAAGGAAATGGAACTTGTCATTTTTGGGGAAGAAACGGAATTGGATAAAACAGTGGTTTCTGAGTTGAGCGAACCTCTGGTCCATCTGTTACGTAATTCTGTCGATCACGGCATCGAAGCACCCGATGTTCGGGAAAAACTGGGCAAACCGCGCAAGGGCACGATTCGCTTGGCGGCCTATCAAGAAGGCAATCGCGTGATCATTACTTTAGAGGATGATGGCAAAGGCCTTGATCCGCAAGTAATCAAAGCAAGTGCTGAAAAGAAAGGCTTAGCAACGGAAGGCCTTTCCGATGAAGCGTTGCAGCAGTTGATTTTCCATCCTGGTTTTTCAACGGCACAAGAAGTGACTAACATTTCTGGGCGCGGTGTCGGGATGGATGCCGTGCAATCCAAGATCACCCAACTAGGGGGTACGATCGAAATGAAGAGCCAGCCAAATAAAGGCACGCAGTTTGTGATCAAATTGCCATTGACTCTGTCGATCATTCAAGCGTTGATGGTTCGCGTCGGAGCAGAAACCTTTGCGATCCCACTAAATCTCGTCGAACGCGTGGTGATGGTCAAAGAAGAAGAGATCATCCAGACGGTCTCAGATGAGGTCTATCGTTTTCAAGAGGAGTTGATTCCCTTGGTTCGGACCGATCAACTCTTAGCGATCGAAGGCGATCCATCTGAGAAAAAATTCGCCATCATCGTCAACAATGACCAGCAGTTTCACGGCATTTTGGCAGATGAGCTGATCGGCCAGCAAGAAATCGTCATCAAGAAAATCGATCCATTGCTGCAAAAGCTGAATCGCTATCAAGGGGCAACGATTATGGGCAACGGCTCGATCGCACTGATCCTAGACATTCATGCCATCTGTCAGGAAAAAAAGGATGACCGCTTATGAGCTATACAGCGCTGCAGATCGATGGCCTAAAAGAACTGATCAATATCGGCGGTGGTCACGCTGCGACTAGTTTATCAAAGCTCGTCCAACAACCGATCGATATGCGGGTACCGGAAGTCGAGATTCTAGCTTATGAGGACCTGTATCAGCAGATCATGGCGGAAGACAAAGAAGTTCATGTGGTGATGAGCCAGATCGAAGGGGCATTTCGAGGGATCTTCTTGTTTGTCTTAACGGATGAATCCGCCGCAAAATTGCGTCAGTTGATGATCCAAGAAAGCGATCCGTCTGAAGAATTGAAGCAATCGGTCATCAACGAGTTGACCAACATCCTTACCAATTCTTTTTTGATCGCGATCGGGCAACTGTTGGAAACCCAACTGAGTGCGTCTTTACCAAGCGCCAGCTATGATTTCTTTGGCGCAGCGATCAGCTCCATCTATTTGGCGATGGCCCAGTATGATGAGCAGGTGATGGTGATCCGTAATGAGTTCGTCTACGCCAAAGAAACATTAGAGGCATCGTTATTTTTGATTCCAGAAATCGGTGTACTAGAAAACATATTTGATTCATTAGGAATTTGAAAGGGGCAAATACAATGTCAAAAAAAGTATTGATTGTTGATGATGCGGTATTTATGCGCATGAAATTAAAGGATATTTTAGAAAAAAACGGCTATGAAGTCGTGGGGGAAGCCCAAAATGGCCAAGAGGCTTTTGAAAAATACCAAGCAACGACACCAGACTTAGTGACCATGGATATCACGATGCCAGAAGTGGATGGCTTAGAGGCATTAAAAATGATCCGCACGTTTGATGCGCAGGCCAAAGTCGTAATGTGCAGTGCCATGGGACAACAAGGAATGGTGATGGATGCGATTCGCGCCGGTGCGGTGGACTTTATCGTGAAGCCCTTTGACACGGACCGCGTAATCACTGCCATCGACAAAGCCTTTGCCTAATGCCTAGGAGGATAGCGACATGCAGATGATTCTTTTCAAAATAGCCCAGCAGTACTATTTGATCTCGGCGGACTCGGTGGACGAGGTCATTGATGCCCCTTCCTTTACGAAGGTGCCATTAGCACCGGAGTGGGTGGAAGGGTTGATCAATCTGCGGGGGTCTGTCGTAACGGTGATTCGTTTGGCAAAATTGATTCCCATCATGGAACCAGCCTACGAAAAAAACATATTGATCATGAAGAAGCAAGAGGAGACCAAAGGGGTCCTCGTAGAAGAAGTAATTGAAGTACTTGATATCACTGAAGACGATATCCAACTGGGCAATCAAGAGACAGAACATGCCGTTGGGGTCGTGACGATCGGTGAAAAAGTAGCCAGTGTGATTCAAATCGATCACATGATTTTTTAAAAAAATGGGGGATTAGTGTGGATCAGGTATTGACGCAGCAAGAGATTGATTTATTGTTGAATGCGATGAGCAGCGGAGAGATCGATCAAGAAATTATTGAGATAGAAGACAAACAAGCCAAAGTGAAAGCCTACGATTTTCGCCGACCAACAAAGCTGTCGAAAGAATACGTCAATACCCTGCACATGATCTTCGAGGATTTCTCGAAGATGAGCAGCAGCATGCTTTCTACCCAACTGCGAACCAATGTTTCTTTGCAGTTGGCAGCTATCGAACAAGTCAGTTATGACGAATTTATCCATTCGATACCAAAATTTACTTTGTTGGGGCTCTTTCATTCTCAGCCTTTGAGCGGGATCCAGATGATCGAGATGAACCCACAACTGTGTATGATGTTGGTGGAGTTGTTGTGCGGCGGCTTGGATGTTTATCAAAACAAGCCGATCGAAATGGATTTTAGCGAGAAAAAAAGTTTTACTGATATTGAAACAGCGATCTTGGAAGAAGTAGTAGCACAATTTGTACGGGTCTACCAAAATGTTTGGAAGGACATCGTTGCCTTGGATTCAGTTTTGGATGGAATCGATACGAATCCGCAATTGATGCAAAACATGTCGCCCAACGAACCCGTCGTATTAGTGACCTTTACTATCAAAATTTTTGAAGTGAAACATTTCATCAATCTATGTATCCCCTATGTCTTTTTTGAAGGGATCATTGATAAATTAAGTTTCCGCAATTGGTTTGATAGCAATCAGCCAGTCAACCAAGACGATAGCCGCGAGTTGCAAAAAAGTTTGAATGGGGTCGGATTGAATCTAGAAGTTCTGCTGGGTCATGCTCAAATGAGTCTTTCAGAGTTTCTCCACTTAGAAGAAGGCGATGTCATCAAACTAGACAAAAAAATTACTGAACCATTAGAGACCTTCATCGATGGAAAACCTTACTTCCGAGCAAAACCTGGGAAGCAAGAGGACCATTTAGCCATTGAATTATTAGACAAGTTAGAAGAGGAGCAAGAACTATGAGTGAACGTTTATCCCAAGCAGAAATCGATGCATTGTTGAATCAAAGTGCCCCAACCCAGCCGCAAGGATTAGAAGAGCAAGTCAAAGTCGACATTATCGGCGAAGTTGGCAATATCTCCATGTCGCAAGCGGCGACGACGTTGTCTTCCATTCTTGATCGTCGGGTCAGCATCACGACTCCCCGGGTGTCTAAAATCAAATTTGGTGAGATCTTAAACGACCTCGTTGCACCAAAAGTAGCGACGACAGTTGAATTTAAAGAAGGCCTTTTAGGCAGTAATTTGATGCTGTTAGAAGTCAAGGATGCCATCGTGATCGCTGATTTAATGATGGGTGGAACCGGTGAAACCAGCAACACTCAATTTACAGAATTAGAGCTAAGTGCTGTGGCCGAAGCCATGAACCAAATGATTGGGACGGCCTCGACTTCGATGGCAACGATGATCAGCCGCAAAGTGGATATCTTACCGCCGATCGTCAAACTATGGGAGACGCCAGAAAACATTGAGTATAGCGGGATCGAGGCAGAGGAAGAGATTTATTGTATCTCATTTTCTTTGCGCGTCGAAGGTTTGATCGAAAGCAAAATCATGCAGATCTTTACGGATCCGGTGGTCAACGATATCGCCAGTGCGATGCTGTCCGATGAAGCGACTGTCGTTACTCGGGAAACACCAACACCGCAGCCAACGGCACCCGTTGCTGCACCTACGCCAGAACCAGCGGCTGCATCAAAGCCCGTAGAAGTCAGCAAACCGGCGTTTCAAACATTGACCTCCAGCGGAGTGAGCGATGGGGATAATTTGGACTTGATCCTTGATGTGCCATTGGATCTAAGTGTCGTGTTAGGCCGCAGCAAAAAAACCATTAAGGACATTTTATCTTTCAATACAGGGTCCGTCATCGAACTGGAAAAACTGACGGATGAACCGCTAGAGATTTTGTTGAACGGCAAACTGATCGCCACTGGGGAAGTCGTGGTCATCAATGAAAACTTCGGTGTGCGGATCACCAACATTCTTTCGCAAAAACAACGCATCCACAATTTGCATTAATTTGAAGAAATCGCAAAAAGTTAAACATATGGGTTTAACTTTTTTGTGATTTGACCGATAGTAGAGGGTAGAAGAATGAGAACGGAGGAGAACCTATGAAAATCGAAAGAGGTTACGCAGAATACAGCGACAAGGCCATCAAACGTGAAGCGGTCAAACAAGAAAAGCCAACTGCTGCTCAGACAGAAAAAACCGTCGATGTTCAATTGTCCGAAACAGCTCAAGCCATTCAAAAGAGTGCCAATCAAATAGCCAGTCGCAGTGAACGAGTGGCAGAATTGAAACGAGCGATCAAAGAAGGCACCTACCAAGTATCTGCCGAAACAATCGCCGATAAAATGCTGCAACAAGATGAAAAGCAGGTCGACTAGATGACAGAACGGGAATTTGAGCGTCAGCTACAGCAGTTCTTGCGGTTGCTGCAAAAAGAAAAGACCTGCTTGATCAAAAATCAAGCAGAAAAATTACCAGAACTCGTCGAGAAAAAAACCGCCTTCGTACCCGTTTTTTCCACGTATGAAGGAACTCTTTCAGTGGCGATCAAAGAACTCATCCGCCAGATCCAAGTGCAGCAAGCCGAGAATCTCCTGCTGACGGAACAAGCCATTAGTTTCCAAACTGTTTTGATGGATGCAGTCAAAGAAAATATCAAGACACCGGCAAATACTTATTCGAAATATCAAGAAAAACAAGCAGTCTCAACAGCGATCATCGATCAAAAAATGTAAGGAGTACTTCTATGACAGGACTATTTGGTTCATTAGGCACCGCAACCCGGGGCATGACCGCCAATCAAGCAGCGTTGCAAACCAGCAGCCACAACATTGCAAATACCAATACAGACGGCTACTCAAGACAACGAGTCAACTTGCAAGCTGAAGCGTCTTACCATCTAGCGGGTGTCGGCAGCATCGGTATGGGTGTGAAAGTCGGCAGTGTCGAACGGATCGTCGATGATTTTGTCATTGGACAAGTACGCAATGCCAATTCTACCTATACATATTATGAACAAAAAGCAGACATATTAGGACAGCTGGAAAGTTTAATGAATGAGCCTTCTGACAACGGACTGTCCAAACAGCTGGCAACGATGTTTGATTCTTGGACCGCATTAGCCAACAATCCTGAACTGGATACGTCTAAGACCCTCGTGCTGGAAAACAGCAGTACGTTTGCCGATACCATCAACCAAATGGGCAAACAAATGACGCAGTTGCAAAGCGATACGCTGGATACCATCGAAAAATCCGCGCTGGACTTCAATGAGAAGGTCAAACAGCTACAATCCTTGAATGAACAGATCTATGGGTTGACGACGAGTGGTGAGACACCCAATGATCTTTTAGATCGTCGAGACAGTCTGTTGAAAGATCTCTCGGGTCTAGCAGGGATCGAAACCAAGACCGATCAATATGGCCGTGGGTTTGTATCCATGAGCGGACAGACGATCTTAAGTGCGGAGGAACGCAATACCCTTAGTGTGGTGGTGGGACAAAGCGACACAGGCGCCTTAGTTTCCAAAGACGGCAACGCCTTGAATCCTGCCGAAACCATCACAGGGTCTTATCCAGCAGGAACCGTCTTGTTGACGAAAACCACCGACAATGGCGACACCGCCTATACAGAATTGCCGATCAAAGAAGGCGCGATCGGGGGCCTGCAAGCATCATCTAGTGAAATCGGCAGCCGCTTGACGGAATTGAACAACTTTACGACGACGATCGCGCAAGCCATGAACATGGTCTTTACCGGCGGCGCTTCTCGTACAAGCGGACTATTTGAGATCGGCCAAGATGATACCGGCACAGCGACGACGATTCGGGTCAGCCAAGCACTGTTAGATAACCCAAGTCTGGTGACCGGCGGAACGAGCAATGCAGCAGGAGATGGTTCAAGAGCTGCTGCAATGGCGAAACTCAGCAGTGCCAAATTGGATTTCCCGTTGTCAGAAAAGACGATCGCTTCTTTTGATTCTGAGACATTGACGTTTGCCAATGCAGCATCTGGCATGAGTGTCAGCAGCTATTTTAACAGCATCGTCACCAAAAACGGGATCTCAAAACAGCAAGCCGACAATACAGTCAGTGCCCAATTGTCGCTGCTGAATCAACTAGAATACAAAAATCAATCGGTGTCTGGGGTTTCATTAAATGAAGAAATGTCAGATGTGATTCGTTTCCAACAAGGATTTCAGGCCAATGCCCGCATATTATCGGTCGTTTCTGAAATGTTAGACACATTGATCAATCGAACAGGAGTGTAGACCATGCGTATTTCCAATTCAATCACCTACAATGATTTTTTACGAAATCTAGGAACCAACGCCTCCAAAGTCCAATCCACGTTGAATCAGCTATCGAGCTTGAAAGAAGTCAGCAAGTCCTCGGATAATCCACTGCTGGTTTCAAAAATCATGGATCTCAATGTGTCGTTAAATCAAAACAAAACTTACAATAATACGATTAAAGACAGTATTTCTTGGACAAAAGCCCAAGATTCTGCTTTAGAAAGCGTCAGTACCTCGATGCTGCGGATTCGCTCATTGGTTCAATCTTCTGCCAATGCGACAGCTGGCAGTGAGGAATTAGGGGCAAATCGTTCAGAGATCGAGCAAGAGATCGAAGGCATCGTTGAATCATTAAACACCAACTTTGATGGCCGCTATCTATTTAGCGGAACGAATACAACGACGGCGCCTTTTGAGATCGTCAAAGAAAATGACGCCATCGTCGGTATCAAATACAATGGCACCAGCGAAGACTTGCCGCGAGAAATCGCAAACGGGGTCTCGGTGGATCTGTTAGCCAGCGGTGATCGACTGATGAACGAGACGGGCACCGCTACGGATCCCCAAAATTTAAGCACCTACTTCAATGATTTATTGTCTGCGTTGCGCAGTGATGATAAAGATGCCTTAGGGGGCGAGCTTTTAACCGCTCATGACCAGCATGCCACTAATGTGGTGAATGTACGGGCGCAGATCGGCACCCTCTACAATCGCTTGGAGGCGGCAGCTGATCGAAATGAGACGGAAAAGCTGAACTTGACCGAAACACTGTCTAACAAACAAGACGTCGATATTGCGGAAAAGTATATGGAATATCAAAATCAAATGACTGCCTACCGTTCAACACTAGCGATGGGAACAAAGATCATGCAGATGTCCATTCTAGATTATTTAAATTAACCCAAAAACTTTTGTTCTTTGCTGAGAGCAAAAGTTTTTTATTTTTTTTAGAAAAAAGGCTTAACCCTGAACGGTTTCTTCCGATAAATAGTAGCAGAGGGAAACCTTAGCGAATAAAAATTAGGAGGAACTACACATGAGAATCAATACAAACGTTTCAGCATTGAATACTTACTCACGCCTAACGGCAGCAAATGCTTCTAAAAGCAATTCTTTGTCTAAATTATCTTCAGGCTTACGCATCAACAAAGCTGGGGACGACGCAGCTGGCTTAGCAATTTCTGAAAAAATGAAAGGCCAAATCGGCGGTTTGTCACAAGCAAAAAGCAATGCACAAGATGGTATTTCATTGATCCAAACAGCAGAAGGTGCATTAAATGAAACCCACAGCATCTTAGGTCGTATGCGTGATCTTGCGGTTCAAAGTTCAAACGGTACGTTAAGTGATGACGACCGCAGTGCGATCAACAAAGAATACACTGCATTGTCTGATGAAATCGACCGTATCAGCAATACCACTGAATTCAATACAAAAAGCTTGTTAACTGGTGAAGGCGATGATGCGAAATCATTCACTTTCCAAATCGGTGCCAACGCAAACCAAACAATGAGCGTTTCAATCAACAACATGAGCTCATCTGCCTTGAAAGTAAAAGGCTTAGATTTAACACAAGCCATTGACACAAGCGATGCTAAAGCTGTTGCTGCAGCAAAAGATAAAGCAGTAGCGACTGCCTTCAAAGCAGATGCTACAACAAAATATGCAGCGGACGGCACAGTTGATGCGGCAGCTGGTAAAACAGTTGCTGAATTACAAACAGCCATCGATACAGCAGCGGATGATACAGCAAAAGCAACAGCTCAAAAAACATACGATGATGCTTTAGCAACATTTACCGCTTCTGATGAAGGCAAAGCAGCAGCGGCAACTGTCAGCGTTGAAAACAACCCAATCACAAAAATCGATGAAGCGATCAAAGCAGTTTCTGCACAACGTGCGGATCTTGGTGCGGCGCAAAACCGTCTAGAACACACAATCAACAACTTAGGTACAACACAAGAAAACCTATCTGAAGCAAACTCACGTATCCGTGACGTTGATATGGCGCAAGAAATGATGAGCTTTACGAAGAGCAACATCCTTTCTCAAGCAGCAACTTCAATGTTGGCACAAGCAAACTCAATGCCTAACAGCGTATTGAGCTTGTTACAAGGATAATTTTTGATCAAGTGAACCACTGACACAAGGACTGCCTAGGGGAAGCGCAGTTCTTGTGTTTTACATAGCAGCACAAAAACGTTTAGAAATGAGGAAGCTCTGATGGATATTCAGCCAATGTCAGGAATACACCCGATCGAAGCCGTTGCGTCGGTCGCTAAAACACGTCCGATCGAATCCCTAGATCAAGAGACCGCTAACCTTCAGCCGCAACAGCAAGAGGGGAAACTGGCGGAGAAAAAGGAACGGACAGTGGCAACCGAACCGCCGATCCACTATTTTTCAGTAGCCGATCAGCACAAGATCGCAGCCTCCGTGGCGGAAGTGAATCAGCGACTACTTGGCAAAGATATGAAATTGGCTTATGAAGTACATGAGCGCACAGGGCGTACGATGGTGCGTTTAGTGGATATGCAGACCAACGAAGTGATCAAAGAGATCCCACCAGCCAACATGCTAGATGTGATTGGAAAAATATGGGATGACATGGGCATCGCGGTCGATCGAAAGGGATGAAAACATGGCAAGTGTAACCAGCAGTTCAGGAATCAGTACAACGCTAGGGAGTTATTCTGGCGTGACTTCAGAAGATATTGAAAAATTATTGGCGGCAGATGCGATCAACAAGACCCGCGCTGAGAATAAAATCACGTCGCTAAAAGCACAAAAAACGGCGTGGAGTGATATCAGCACTCGCTTGTCTAACTTTTTGTCAAAAGTCGATGCATTACAAAAAGATGATGCTTATCAAACGAAAAAAGCGACGACCACCAATAGCAGCATCGCTTCAATTGCAGGAACAACGGAAGCTCCAGAAGGCACCTATGATCTAAAAGTCAACCAACTAGCAACAGCCACGAAGGTGACGGGGAGTCAAGTAGCTCAAAGCAGCAAAACGGCCCTAAATGTCAGTGGTCAGCTGTCATTGACCAGTTCGGAAGTCGATGAAGATGGCAAACCGATCACCGCTTCGATCGAGATCACGGCCGAAGACAGCTTAAAAGATGTGGCAGCCAAGATCAATAGCCAAAGCAAGACGACCTTCGTCGCGGCGAGCATCGTGGATAACCGTTTGATTTTAACGAATACCAAAATGGGCGACAAGAACTTTTTGATCGACGGCAATGCCGCCGAAGGGTTAGGGATCGGTTCAACTGCGACAACGACGCAGGGCCAACCGGCTATTTTTGAGCTAGACGGCATGAAGATCACTCGCGACAGCAACAGTGTGACGGATGTTATCGATGGTGTCACGTTGACGTTAGCGAAAAAAAGCGAGGAGCATGTAACGCTTTCTTTAGCCAATGATACCTCGAAAGTCGTTGATGCAGTGCAAGGATTAGTGGATCAATACAATAGCTTGATGAGTTTTATCGGCGACAATTTGACCGTGGGAGATCCTAGTAGTGAAAACAACAAGACGGGGACCTTGGTGGGAGACAGTGCGTTGACCCGTCTACAGACCCAATTGCGAAATTTGATCACCATTCCAGCCGTCAGCGGCTCAAAGCTGACCGCCAATAAGCTAGGCATCTCCACCGTCGATAATGATGGTACATTGGGATTGGATACGACAAAGTTAAAAGAAGCCTTAGCGGAAGATCCCGCTGCTGTGAAGTCTTTCTTTTATGCAAGTACGAAAACCAAAGAAGCTGATGGCACTGCGAGCACGAAAGAGACTGGCTATACACTAGCCCTAAAAGAATTAGCCAACAGCTATGTCGTCAATACTTCAGCCAATAAAGGGATCATTGCCACCAAATCTGCGACCTATGACAGTACCATCAAGGATTTAAACAAACAGATCACACGGTTTGATGATATTTTAACAATGAAAAAAGAACGTTACATCACAATGTTCACCAAATTAGACTCCGTGATGATGGAGGCTGAAAATCAGCTGAGCTACCTAAGCAATCAGTTTGCCAATACGTCAAACTAGGCAGGATAGCCGATTAAAGCAGTCATTTTTTTCATTCGCATAAGAAACCCTCGTCAACATGAAAGGAAACAACCTATGGAGCCACACGTATCATTAGATGAACGTTTGAATCAGATCTTAACTGGTTTTGCCCAATGGCGCGGCGACAGCGAAGAAGCCAGTCGTTTGATGGCAGCCAATGCAGCGGTCATAGCAGCCATGCAAGCAGAAGAACAGAGCCATAGTCCACAAACCAGTGTATTGGCGCAACAAGTGATCCAAGCGTATCAAGCGTTCTTAGACCAGGTCAAAGCCCAGCAGCAAGAGATCAAACAAGAATTGGGGCGTTTGAACCGCAAAAACAATCTTGTCAAAACGTATTTGCAGCAAGAAGACAGTGCCGCCTTCGTCGAATTTGATTTATAGTGAGGAAAAAAAGATGAATTATCAAAAAATGCAAAACAACTATTTGCAGAACCAAGTAATGAGTGCCTCCCCCAACAAACTGATTGAAATGCTGTTGCAAGCAGCGATCAAAAATATCAAATTAGCAGTGATCGCATTGGAAAAAGAAGAGTTGAGCCAAGCTCATCAGCAATTTGTCAAGGCGCAGAATATTTTATTGGAATTACGGGTCTCTTTAGACCGTGAGCAAGGCGGCGCTATCGCTGAAGATCTCGATCAGCTGTATGGCTATATGTACGATCAGCTAGTCAGTGCCAATGTCCAAAAAGAGGCAGCCCCTGCAGAGACGGTCGTCCCGCTTTTAAGCGAACTACTGGAAAGCTGGCAAACGATCACCCAATAAATTTGAGAAAAAGCAAAGAAACGACCACCTAAAACCTAGAAAAGTTTAGTAATTGGTTAAATTTTTACCATGTATCCCTTTTCACTAAGCTTTCTTTTTCCCCTCCTCGTCCCTATCTGGTACTCTTTTTATGAGCGTACCGAAAAGGTGCAAGGAGGTTTTTTTTTGAAACAAAAAATAGTACAAAAGCCGCTTTTCTGGCAAGTGGTGATTCTGATTACAATGAGTGGTGTTTTTTTATTACCGCAGATTTTAGGCCAAGGCATGATTTTGGGCTCTGATGTGGTCTTTCACTTCAATCGTTTTTATGAGACTAGCCAGCAGATCAAAGAGGGCAATTTTCAATATTTTCTTTCTATCTACGGGTTTCAGCAATCTGCTCGTATCGTCAATGCATTATATGGTCCCTTTTTTGCCTATTTCCAAGGACTGCTGGTCTTGCTGAGTCCTTCGTGGTTTTCTTACCAACTGCTCGCCAATTGGCTGCTCTATCTGCTAGCAGGGTTTTCGATGTTTGGCTTATTAAAGAAATTACGAGTCAATGGCTGGCTGTCAGTGGGGATGAGCATCCTGTTTATGGCGACCTATTCTGTCCAGTATTGGATTGAGCGGCAGGGCTTTTCTGCTTGGGGGGCGGCTGTGCTTCCGCTGTGCCTGATTCCTCTGATCGCACTAGGGGAACATAAACGGTTACGGCCTTTTGCGGTAGGGGTTTCCGTGGCGGTCTTATTTCAAATCCATGTGTTTTCAAGCATCTTGTTAGTGTTCTTATACGTGCCCTTTTTCTTACGCGCCTTTTTTGTTGGGACTTCTGGCGAAGAAAAACGACAATTGGTGCTGCGCTTAGCAGGAGCGATCGGGATCTTCTTGCTACTGACCGCCAATATTTGGTTAGGGATGTTGGATCTTTATACGAGTAACACGTTGATCGCGCCTTTTGTGAATCGCAACATGCAGAACAATACCATTACTGGAACCAGCAGCTATTGGTGGACGACTCCGTATCTGCTGCCCATCTTATGTGCTTTGTTCTTTTGCGGTGCGATCCGTGTCTGGCCGCGTCTATCTGGCGGCTTCAAATTAATGACGGCAGCTGCAGCAGTCTTTTTCGTTTTATCATCGAACGCTATTCCTTGGCAATGGCTAGGTAGTCTGGACAACGGTGTGATCAATTTACTGCAATTTCCTTTTCGGTTCTTTGTTCCGGCCACGATTTTGATTTTAGTCGGTTTGTGCTTGCTGGTTCCTTATTATCGGGGCAAGCCATTGGCAAATCCGCGTTGGTTCGTCCTCGTTTTAGTCTTGAGTGTTGGTCAAATCCTGATCCAAAACACGGTCAAAATGCAGGACTGGCACTCCGATGAAGCGGCGGTTTCACTGCGAAACCACACCTATCTGTCGGCGGAATCTGAAGCGCAATTGAAGGAAGCCTATTTTAGTAAAGACAAGTCCTTAGCATTAGCGCTGTATCAACGTTCTACCCCAGATTATCTGCCCCTCTATCAAGAGACCAAGAAGAACAAGTACAATTTGTACGGGGAAGAAATCATTGAAAAAAATGATACCGTGGCAAAAACCGTGGAAAACGGGAAACTTACTTTACGTTGGCAAGGTGATCAAGAGGCGTGGAAGGCGTTACCGATCATCAATTACCGATATACTGAATTGACCCTCAATCAGCAGCCACTAACTGAGAAAGATGTCTCTTTGAGTGCTATTGGTGCTGTTTCTGTCCAACAGCAAGCAGGGGAGAATGTCTTAGTCGTTGATTACGACGCACCTTGGTTTTTCGACGGAGCTTTATGGCTGACGATCATTTCTTGGCTCGCTTTGCTCATCGGCTTTATCAGCTGGAAAACCAGACAGCTGTATCGTCGTCGTAAGGTCGTACAAGCTTTATTGAAAGAATCTGAATAAAATGAATCAAAAAAGAACTTCAGCGAGAGGGCTGAAGTTCTTTTTTTGTTGATCAGCAACAGTGTACCTATTTTTTTCCGAGAGAAATAATAATCGTTGCGTGCGCAACGATTATTCCTTATAATAGATAAGACACTTTGAAGAACCAAGAAAGGCAGGAGTGCTCATGGAAGCCATTATCCGCTCAATCAATCATATTGCCCGTCTCGCCACCCTTTATCGGGAAAAAGAACTGAAAAAATTTGGTTTAGGTGGGATGCATCATACCTATATCTTAAACATTTGCCGCCAACCGGGGATCAGTCAAGAAGCCTTAGCCAAGAAGATTTTTGTGAATAAAAGCAATGTTGCCCGTCAACTAGCGATCCTAGAAGAACGAGGATTTATCACTAGAACCAGCAGTCCCACCGACAAACGACAATTACTGGTTTATCCAACCGAAAAAGCACTTGTCGTCCAACCAAAGATCCAACAGCTGCTTCAAAGCTGGAATGAACAAGTCGTAGCAGGTTTTTCTGCTGCCCAACAGCAGCAGTTGATCGCCGATCTGGAAATCGTCAAAGAAAATTCCCAGCGGCTTTTAGCGAAAGATGAGGCGATGGAATGAATCTTTTGACTCAATATTTAAAACCCTATATCGGACGCATTTCCCTTGGCGTCAGCATCAAATTCTTCGGGTCATTGATGGACTTGCTATTGCCTTGGATTTTGGCGTATATCATCGATTCTGTGATTCCCACGAAGCAAGTATCTGCGATTTTTGCTTGGGGTGGGGCGATGGTGGTCTGCTCCATCATCGCAGTTGTCACCAATATCATCGCCAATCGGATGGCCTCTAGTGTTGCTCGCGATACCACCGGTAGTATACGCCATGACTTATTTGAAAAAGTTTCCTATCTGTCGATTCCGCAAGTCGAAGAAGTCGGGATTCCTTCCTTGGTGTCTCGCTTGACGACAGACACTTACAACATCCATCAAACGGTAGGGATGATCCAACGGATGGGGATTCGTGCCCCGATTCTGTTATTAGGGGGAATCATGATCACTGCTACATTAGATCCCGTTTTGACACTGGTCTTAGTAGGCGTCTTGCCCTTCACTTTAGTGGCAGCAGTCACCATCTCGAAACGGGGGATCCCCTTGTTTGCTTCATTACAAAAGCAAGTGGATGTGTTAGTGCGAACTGTTCGTGAAAATGTGACTGGGGCTCGGGTGATCAAGGCCTTGTCCAAAGCAGATTACGAGAAAAAACGCTTTGACCACGTCAATCAAGACGTAGTAGCTGCGGAAACCACTGCTAATCGAACGATGGCTGCGACACCACCCCTGATGGACCTCTTTTTGAATATCGGGTTGACATTGGTGATCGTTGTCAGTGCCTTTCGCGTCAATCAAGGGTTGACCCAACCAGGGGTCATCATCGCTTTTTTGACCTATTTTACGATCATTTTGAATGCCATGCTCAGCATCACTCGCATCTTTGTAATCGTGTCGAAGGGGCTGGCTTCTGCCGATCGGATCCAATCTGTCTTGCGCCTGCCGCAAAATATGCAAGTCATTGAGGCGCCTGTCAAAGAAGAGCCGGCGCATATCGTTTTTGAAAAAGTTTCCTTCACCTATCCTAATGGCACTCGGGTGCTGAAAGACATCGATTTTTCCTTGCAGCCGGGAGAAACCTTAGGGATCATCGGGGCGACTGGTAGTGGAAAATCAACAATCGTCAAACTACTGCTGCGGCTCTATGACCCAACGAAGGGTATGATCCGCATCGCTGGTCGCGACATTCGCTCCATCGATCCGACGGAGTTGCATCAGTTATTCGGTGTCGTCTTACAAAAAGACGTGCTTTTTGCGGAAACGATCGAAGAAAATATCGCTTTTGGCCGGCGGTTTTCCAAAGAGCAGATCGAAGAAGCGGCGGCTCGCGCCCAAGCCAAGGAGTTTATCAATCAACTGCCCAAGCGCTTAGCTCATCCACTGCATGCTAAAGGCAGCAATTTAAGCGGCGGTCAAAAGCAGCGGGTCTTGTTATCGCGGGCATTGGCGGGGGATCCGGAAATTTTGATTTTGGATGATTCTGCTAGTGCGCTGGATTATCGGACTGACGCTCAGTTGCGCAAGGTCCTGAAACAGCAGTTTCAACAGACGACGACGGTCTTGATCGCGCAGCGGATCAGCTCGATCCAGCATGCCGACAAAATTTTGGTACTGGAAAACGGTCAAATGAACGGCTTTGGCAGTCACCAAGAATTACTAGCAGAAAATGCGATCTACCAAGCCATTTATCAAGGTCAGACAGGAGGTGCCGACGATGCCGAAGAAAAAAACGGAAAAACCCAAGGATAGCAAGAAAACACTCCGGCGTTTGTGGGGCTATCTCTACGAGTACAAAGGTCTCCTGCTGGCAGCCGCTGTATTGATGATGGCCAGCAACATTTTCGCCTTGGTGGGACCGTTGCTTTCAGGGTACGCCATTGATGCCATTCAACCGGGTCCCGGCAAGGTCATTTTTGAACGAGTCTTCTTTTATTGTGGGCTGATGCTGCTGTTTTATCTTGCGTCTTCCCTTCTTAGTTATCTGATTTCGCTCATGATGATCCGCTTGAGTCAGCGGGTGGTGGCAGCGATGCGCAAGGCGATTTTTGATAAAATCACCGAACTGCCGGTGGGGTATTTTGACCGAGTCGCCACTGGGGATATCATCAGCCGCATCAGTTATGACGTCGATACCATCAATACGTCATTGGCCAGCGATGCCATTCAAGTCCTCAGCAGTCTTGTGACGATCATTGGTTCGTTTGTGATGATGGTTTTGATTTCGCCGCTGCTGGTGCTGATTTTTGTCGTAACGGTTCCCGCTTCGATCTTTTTGACCCGCTTTTTGATGAGCAAATTTCAACCATTGTTTCGCCGTCGTTCCCGCAAATTAGGCGAACTGAACGGTTTTGTGGAAGAGATTATTTCTGGTCAGCAAACGATCAAGCTGTATAACCAAGAAGAAGCGATCATCAGCCGTTTTGACGAAAAAAACCAAGAAGCGGTGGATGCCTATTACAATGCCGAGTACTACGGTAGTATGACTGGTCCTTCCATCAACTTTATCAACAATCTGTCGTTGTCCTTGATCAGTATGTTTGGCGCCTTGCTGTTTTTGTTCGGTCATCTGACACTCGGAAATGTTTCTTCCTTTGTTCTTTACTCCAGAAAATTCTCAGGACCAATCAATGAGTTAGCCAACATCTTCAGTGATTTGCAATCGGCGTTGGCGGCGGCAGAACGGATCTTCCGTTTGCTGGATGAAGAACCGGAAGTTTCTGATGTTCCTGGAGCCTACGAATACCACGAGGTGTCTGGTGATGTCGCCTTTGACCATGTGACCTTCGGCTATCAAGCACAGCAGCCCATCATCAAAGATCTTTCGCTACAAGTACCAGCTGGCAGCTTGGTCGCGATCGTCGGACCGACCGGAGCCGGGAAAACCACCATCGTGAACCTCTTGATGCGGTTTTATGACCCTGACCAAGGAGCGATTCGGTTAGACGGTAAAAATATCCGCCAAGCGACACGCCGCAGCTTACGGCAAAGCTATGCGATGGTGCTGCAAGATACCTGGTTGTTCACGGGAACGGTTTTCGACAATTTGGCCTACGGCAAGGCGAATGCGACGTTGGCAGAAGTCCAAGCTGCTGCACAAGCCGCCCATATCCATGACTTTATTATGAGCCTGCCAAAAGGCTATGATACTTTGATTTCAGAAGACGGAACCGGTATTTCACAAGGACAAAAACAACTGTTGACGATTGCACGAGCGATGCTGTTGGATGCCGATCTATTGATTCTTGATGAAGCCACATCGAATGTCGATACGCAAACAGAGCTGCTGATCCAAGCAGCGATGACCAAATTGATGAAAGGCAAAACCTCCTTTGTGATCGCCCATCGCTTGTCCACGATTCGACATGCCGACACGATCCTCGTGGTGGAACAGGGCAATATCGTAGAGCAAGGGACCCACGAAGAGTTAGTAGCTAAAGAGGGGCGTTATGCCGCACTCTATCAGGCACAATTTGACGCATGATCCATAGCTAGCCTGCATCCTTGCAAGGAGAACGCCACTGCTTGCAAGGATGTTTTTTGCGTGCCATCGGCTTTCTTGGCATAGGTACAAAATCTTCTTATGACAAATCAGGCAATTATCGGTATACTTAAGAAAGGGGTATCATCAAACAGAAAGAAGGGAAACAATTGGATCATAAACAACTAAAAGAATTCCCCAATGATTTTTTATGGGGTTCAGCATCAGCAGCCTATCAAGTAGAAGGCGCATGGCAAGAAGACGGCAAAGGCGCTTCGGTTTGGGACGATTTTGTCCGCATTCCAGGAAAAACCTTTAAAGCAACGAACGGAGATGTCGCAGTCGACCATTACCACCGCTTCAAAGAAGATGTTGCCTTGATGAAAGAACAAGGATTGAAAACCTATCGTTTTTCTATTGCTTGGACACGGATTTTTCCAGAAGGACGAGGAGAAGTCAATCAAGCAGGGTTAGACTTTTATTTAGCATTGATCGATGAACTGATAAAAGCAGGGATCGAACCGATGGTGACCTTGTACCATTGGGATCTGCCACGAGCTTTGCAAGAAGAATACGGTGGCTGGGAATCTCGCAAAATCATTGAAGATTTCACCAACTATGCGGCCGTATTGTTTGAAGCCTTTCGCGGCAAAGTCCACTATTGGGTCAGCTTGAATGAACAAAATATCTTTACTTCTTTAGGCTATCTTTTAGCTGCCCATCCACCAGGAGTGACCGATCCTAAACGGATGTATGAAGTCAATCATATCGCTAACTTGGCGAATGCTTCGGTGATCAACAAGTTCCATGAGATGAAAATCCCAGGGAAAATCGGACCAAGTTTCGCCTACTCACCAAACTACCCAATCAACAGCGACCCGAAAAATATTTTGGCAGCTGAAAACGCGGAAGACTTGATGGCGCATTATTGGTTAGACGTCTATCTATGGGGCGAATACCCGATTGCTGCAATGAAATACTTGAAAGAGCAAGGGATCGCTCCTACGATCGAACCAGGAGATATGGACTTGCTGCGTTCAGCAAAACCAGATTTCTTAGGGATCAACTATTACCAAACAGCAACAAATGCCTACAATCCATTAGATGGTGTCGGTGCGGGGAAAATGAACACCACTGGGAAAAAAGGCAGCTCCGAAGAAACCGGGACACCAGGAATGTTCAAAAAAGCTGAAAATCCATTTGTGGAACGGACGAATTGGGATTGGGAGATCGATCCTCAAGGGCTGCGGATCGCTTTACGCCGAATCACTAGCCGTTATCGGGTGCCTGTGATCATTACGGAAAACGGACTTGGTGAATACGACAAATTAACCGACGATCATCAAATCCATGACCAATACCGCATCGATTATTTAGCAGAGCATGTCCATGCCATCAAAGAAGCGATCAGCGACGGCGCGGAAGTTCTTGGCTATTGCACCTGGTCCTTCACTGATTTGCTAAGCTGGTTAAACGGCTACCAAAAACGCTATGGCTTTGTCTATGTCGACCAAGATGAAACGCAAGAAGGATCTTTGGCACGCTACAAGAAAGACAGCTTCTACTGGTACCAAGAGCTGATCAAAACCAACGGGCAAGAGTGCTAGCCTTCTAAAACCAATACCTGAATAAGCGAAACGACCCCTGCAACGGCAGTGATCGTTTCCTAGAAAAAAGTACGTTCCACCTGTAGCGACCGCCCAAAGGTAGACCAAAAGTCTCGCTTTTTGGGGTGCTTCAAAGGAGAACGTCCTTTTTTTGAGTATTATCGTTGACAAGTGTAAACGATAATTGTAAAGTAGAATAAGATTACAACTGTAAACATAAAAGGTTAATGGGTTTGCCTAGCAAGCAAGGAGGAAGGAAACAATGATCGAAAAGAATTATGGGGTAAAAGGGATGACCTGTGCGTCTTGTTCCCAGACAGTCGAAAAAACAGTCAACAAGCTGGCGGGGGTCGACCAAGCAGCGGTCAATTTGGCTACTGAAAAATTACATATTCGTTATGATGAGCAGCAGCTCACCGAAGAAACACTCGCTGCGGCCATCAAAGCAGCGGGCTATCAACTGATCGGCTCTCAAAGACAAGAGACCTTTGCCATCTCGGGCATGACCTGTGCGTCTTGTGCCCAAACAGTAGAAAAAGCTGTCCAAAAATTAGCCGGTGTGGAGCAAGCCTCCGTCAATCTGGCAACAGAAAAACTGACGGTCAGCTATCAACAAGATCAAGTGACCGCCGCGAAGATCGCAGCTGCCGTGAAAGAGGCGGGCTATGATGCACAGCTGCCGACCGCTTATGCCGACAAGGTGGATTCAAAACAGGCAGAGATTCGTGCTTTATGGCAACGGTTTTGGCTTTCAGCGCTCTTTACGATCCCCTTGTTCTATTTGACGATGGGGGAAATGATCGGTTTGCCGATCCCTGGCTTTTTAGATCCGATGGCCTATCCAGTCAATTTCGTTACCACTCAATTGCTTTTGGTCTTACCGGTGATGGTCCTCGGTCGCGCCTTTTACATTGCTGGTTTCAAAGCGCTTTGGAAAGGCCATCCCAACATGGATTCCCTCGTCGCATTGGGAACCAGTGCTGCCTTCTTTTATAGTATTTATGGGACCGTGATGGTCTACCTGGGCACGACCCACTATGCGATGCACTTGTACTATGAAACGGCCGCCGTTATTTTGGCATTAGTAACCTTAGGAAAATACCTTGAGTCGGTCTCGAAGGGCAAAACCTCCGAAGCCATCAAGAAGTTGTTGGATCTCGCACCGAAAAAAGCCCGCGTGCTTCGCGGCAGCGGGCATCAAGTCGAAGAAGTCGAAGTGGGTATTGAAGAAGTCGCAGCTGGCGATATCTTAGTCGTACGACCTGGTGAGAAGATTCCTGTGGATGGGATCGTTACCCAAGGCCGCTCTGCCATCGATGAATCAATGATCACCGGAGAAAGCTTACCTATCGAAAAACAAGTCGGTGATCGGGTGATCGGCGCCAGTATCAACAAAAATGGCTCGTTTCAATACGAAGCCACCAATGTGGGAGAAGATTCAACGTTAGCGCAAATCATTCAGTTAGTAGAAAATGCCCAAGGCTCCAAAGCGCCAATTGCTCGCATGGCTGACAAAGTTTCGGGTGTGTTTGTCCCGATCGTCATGGTCTTGGCGGTTTTTGCAGGACTTGCCTGGTTTTTCTTAGGACAAGAAACCTGGATCTTCTCATTGACCATTACGATCTCTGTATTAGTGATTGCTTGTCCGTGTGCCTTAGGATTAGCGACACCGACCGCCATCATGGTGGGTGCGGGCAAAGGGGCAGAAAATGGCGTCTTGATCAAAAGCGGCGATGCGTTAGAAACAGCTAGAAACGTAACGACGATCGTCTTTGATAAAACCGGCACGATCACAGAAGGCAAACCAGTCGTAACCGATCTCCTGCCTGCAGGTAATCACACGCCGACGGAATTGCTGCAACTGGCGGCTTCTGTTGAAAAAGACTCAGAACATCCATTAGGCGAAGCCATTGTGATCGAAGCCCGCACGCAAGCCCTCGCCCTACAAGAAGTTGACGGGTTTGAAGCGATTCCAGGGCATGGGATTCAAGGAACGATCGCTGGCAGTCCAGTCCTATTAGGCAACCAGAAATGGTTGGAAAAACAAAACGTTGCCATCGATGGCCTGATCGAGCAAGCCCAACAATTGGCTCACGAAGGGAAAACACCGATGTATGTTGCCAAAGACGGCGAAGCGATCGGGATCATCGCTGTGGCAGATACTATCAAAGAAAGCAGTCGAAATGCTATTGAACGGTTGCATCAAATGGGCTTGTACGTAGCAATGATCACGGGGGACAATGCCCGAACGGCCCAAGCCATCGCCAAACAAGTCGGTATCGATGAAGTGATCAGTGACGTCTTGCCAGAAGATAAAGCCGCCAAAGTAGCTGGCCTGCAAGCCAAAGGCCAAAAGGTTGCGATGGTAGGTGACGGGATCAACGATGCGCCGGCGTTAGCCCAAGCCGATGTAGGGATCGCGATCGGATCCGGTACCGATGTCGCCATCGAATCGGCAGACATCGTACTGATGCGCAGCGATCTGATGGACGTCCCATCAGCGATCGAGTTAAGTCGGGCAACCATCAAAAACATCAAAGAAAATCTTTTCTGGGCTTTTGCTTATAACGTCTTAGGCATCCCTGTCGCAATGGGTGTGCTACATCTTTTCGGTGGCCCCTTGCTCAATCCAATGATCGCTGGGGCGGCCATGAGCTTCAGCTCGGTATCCGTTTTATTAAATGCCTTGCGGCTGAAACGATTCCAACCCTCAGCGAAAAAATAACCGAAGTAACGAATGCACCAACAAAAAGACCTGCCCACGGTTTCTGATGGAAGAAAACCGTGGGCAGGTCTTTTTAGTGCTGGACATCTAAATAAGAGTAGGCCCGCACGTCATAACGGTTGCGACTACGGGAAAATTCAATGGGTGAACCATTTTTCTGATAGACTATCTGTTCGATCTCTAAGACCGGATCATCGGCTTTACAGTCCAAATACTGTTGATCGTACGCGGTACTTTTATCAGCGGCGATGGTGCGGTAAGCGCCAGCAAACTGGACCCCTAGTTCCTCTTTGACATAACGGTAGATAGAACTTTCTAAATGGCCACGAGTTAAATTGGGCACCAAATGGACCGGCATATAGGTATATTCTAAAATAAACGGTTGGTCTTCAAGAATCCGCAAGCGGACAATACTATAGATCGGCTGTTCTTCCGTCAACATCAACTTTTCTTGGATCGTTTGGTCAGGAAATTCGACTTGAAAATCGATGACCTGACTGACTAGCTTGCGGCCAGCTTTGCCCATTTCCGTTGACAAGCCTTCATAGACCGTTAAAGCAGTGGTGTCTTTTTTTAAGAATGGGTGGTTCAATATTTTTGTTCCAGCGCCCCGCTGAGAATAAACCAGTCCTTCCATGGCTAAAATACCGATGGCTTTTTTGACGGTCATCCGGCTGACTCCGAATTCCTCGACTAAATCAGTTTGATTCGGCAGTAAGCTGTCAGGCGGATACGTGTTGTTTTTGATACGTGTGCGTAAAATATTGGCAATTTCTTGGTATTTTGGCATCTGATCACCTCGCAAGAAGTATAGCTGAAAAAAGCGGTTTCGACAATCAAACCTTGGTTTTTTTATAAAAAGAACGGCTGACTGAAAAAATTCAGCCAGCCGTTGCGCTTAATCGATCGATGGTTCTGCTTGACGATCTAAAACACGTAAGAATGGATACCAGATCAAGCCGACGATCACCACGTCAATGACTTGCAGCAAACCACCTAACCAAGAGTTGGTTGCTAAGACACCACTGAAGACCACTGGAACGGTCCAAGGAACAGAAACACCAGTTGGTGCAGGAACAAGTCCAGCCGCCATCACTAAGTAGTTGAAGGTCGTTACCACAAGAGGTGCCACGACCCAAGGAATCAGGATTGTCGCATTCAAGACGATCGGCATACCGAAGATTGCTGGTTCGTTGACGTTAAAGATCCCTGGTGCTAAAGCCAAACGACCAACATCGCGGTATTGTTTTTTCTTCAATACAAAAGCCATCAAGATAACAACTGCTAACGTCATACCAGAACCGCCTAATCCAACGGTGAAGGTTTCCATAAATGGTTTTGTGACGATATGCGGCAGTGCATCCCCATTTTGATACGCCTCTAAGTTGTCTAACATTAATGTATTCCAAATCGGGTCCATCACAGAGTTGACGATGATTTGACCATGTAGACCGAAGAACCAAAGGAATTGAACAAAGAACAAAGCCAATAGAGTTGCTGGCAAGCTGCTGCCTAGTCCAGTCAATGGTTTTTGGATCAATTCATAAACCAAGTCATGCAAGTTGGCATTGAAGACACCCGTCATGATGGCATTGATCACTAAGAATACCGTTAAGGTGATAATTGCTGGAATCAAAGCGGCAAAGGATTTAGAAACTGCTGGTGGCACCCCATCAGGCATTTTGATCTGCCAGCCGCGTTTTGTGATGCGGCAATAGATTTCAGCTGCCAAAAATGCTGCGATCATCCCGATAAACATCCCTTTTGCGCCAAGACGATCAAGAGACAGCACACCGGAGATCGTTTCGCCAGATTCAGTAGTCATAAAGAAAGGAGTCAAGATCAAAAAGCTGGCAAACGAAACGGCACCACCAAAAATCCCTTCCACATCATATGATTTTGATAAATAATAGCCAATACCGAAAGTAACGAAAACAGTCATGATACTCATTGTTGCATTTTGCCCATTGCCAAACAGTGTTCCTAATGTTCCTTTAGTGGCATCACTGAAGAAGGGCAGGTTGTTTAAAACGACCACGATCGATCCAAACATAGTGATTGGGAACGAAAGCATAAACGCGTCCCGCAAGACGGTCAGGTAGCGATTTTGTCCTAAGGCATTCGCCAAGGGCAAAATCTTTTCAGATAACTTGTCCATAAAACCATTCATTATTAGTTCACTCCTTAAATTTCTTTTTGCAATCGATTACATTGATAATGTATCATGTTTTATTTTAAATGTCTATACATTTATTTTAAAAAAGATTGATTTTTGTAACTGCTTCCTTTATGATTAGGGCAGCAAAGAAAAAATGAGGAGTGAAAGAAGATGGATTATCAATTTCCAGCAGGCTTTTGGTGGGGGTCAGCCGCTAGTGGCCCACAAACAGAAGGTGTATTTGAAGGCGATGGCAAAGGGGCAAGCATCTGGGATTACTGGTATCAGCAGGAACCAGAGAAATTTTTCAATGGGGTAGGTCCTGAAAAAACCTCGCAAGTCTATACACGCTATCAAGAAGATATTCAACTAATGAAAGAAACCGGCCATACGACGTTTCGGACGTCGATCCAATGGAGTCGTCTCTTCCCGCAAGGCAAAGGAGAAGTCAATCAAAAAGCCGTTGATTTTTACAATGCCTACATTGATGAGTTGATCGCCAACGGGATCGAACCTTTCATGAACCTTTACCACTTCGATATGCCGATGGCGCTGCAAGAAAAAGGCGGCTGGTTGAACCGAGAGACCGTGGATGCCTATGTCGCATTTGCGCAAACCTGCTTTACATTATTTGGTGATCGTGTCAAGAAATGGTTCACTCATAATGAACCGATCGTCCCTGTTGAAGGCGGCTATCTTTACCAATTCCATTATCCGAATGAGATCAACATGAAACATGCAGTCCAAGTTGGGTTCCACGAAACGTTGGCGAGTGCTAAAGCCATCAAAGTCTATCATGAGATGAACCTTGATGGGGAGATCGGCATCATCTTGAACTTGACGCCAAGCTATCCAAGAGATGAGAACGATCCAGAGGATGTCAAAGCAGCGCAAATCGCGGATGCCTTCTTTAATCGTTCTTTCTTAGACCCTGCGGTCAAAGGCACGTTCCCAGAAGAATTAGTGACCATCGTCAAGGAATTGGATATGGTACCAGCGATGGAAGCCGATGATTTACAAACGATTCGCGAAAATACGATCGACTTGTTGGGGATCAATTATTACCAACCTCGTCGTATCATGAAGAAAGAATCACCGATCGATGAAGCGAAAAGTCCAATGCCTGATGATTACTTTGATAACTATGATATGCCAAACAAGAAAATGAACCCGTATCGCGGATGGGAAATCTATGAAAAAGGGATCTATGATATTTTGACGAACACGCGAGAAAACTATGGCAATATCAAGTGCTACATTTCTGAAAATGGCATGGGTGTCGAAGGAGAAGAACGTTTCGTCAATGCTGATGGCGTGATCGAAGATGATTACCGCATCGAATTTGTCTCTGACCACTTGAAGTACGTCCACCAAGCGATCCAAGAAGGAACCAATTGTGTTGGCTACCATATGTGGACCTGCATGGACAACTGGTCATGGACCAATGCTTACAAGAACCGTTACGGATTTATCTCCGTTGACTTAGCAAATGATGCTAAACGAACGGTGAAAAAATCAGGTCGTTGGTTTAAAGAAGTTTCAGATAATAACGGCTTTTAATAACAATGAAAAAAGCAATGCTGTAGGAATCAGCATTGCTTTTTTTTTGTAAAATCGCGGATTTTTCTGTCTAATTTCAATGGGGGTATTCTATTAAAAAACCACCTGTTTTTGCAAATGATAAGCTGGGTTAAATAAAAGAACAGTTTTGATAAAGAAAAGACTAGACATGGAAACGTTCTCGTGGTATTCTTTAGTAGAAATCGGTTTCATTATTTTGTTTAGGGTTTGAAAGGAGAAAAAACAATGGATAAATTTATTGGATTTATGGAGAAGCACTTTATTCCGATCGCTTCTAAAATAGGCTCTCAAAGACATCTAGTGGCCATTCGTGACGGATTTATCGTAACGATGCCGTTGATGATCTTAGGCTCTTTTGGGGTATTGATCAACAACTTACCAATTCCTGCCTATATTGATTTTATGAATGGCATTTTTGGTGAAGGGACATGGCAAGCCTTTGGGAACAACTTGTCAGCAGGTACTTTTTCAATACTTGGTCTGTTAATCGCTTTCACAGTAGCGTATAATTTAGCTAAAAGCTACAATCAAGACGCATTAGGTGCTGGGGCGATCTCAGTTGCAAGTTTCTTCGCATTAGGTGCAATGGCGACAGGCCCAGATGGTTTGTTAACAGCTGCCGGACTTGGTTCTCAAGGATTATTTTTAGCATTAATCGTATCGATCATTTCTACTGAGATCTTCCGTCGTCTAGCTGGCAACCCACGCTTAGTCATCAACATGCCTGATGGAGTACCACCAGCAGTATCACGTTCATTTGCTGCGTTATTCCCAGCAATGATCACCGTATCGATCTTTGCTTTGTTTACAGCAATTTTCCAAGCATTTGGTGTGACAAGTATCGTATTGTCCTTCTATGAATTGGTGCAACAACCATTCATGGGCTTGGCAAACTCTTACCCAGCTGCTTTGCTATTAGGTTTTATCTCTGCATTCTTATGGTTCTTTGGTTTGCATGGTGCCAACATCATCGACCCGTTCATGCAAACGATCAATGTGCCAGCGATCGAAGCAAACGCACGAGCATTAGAAGCAGGCACAGATTTGCCTTATATCGTCAACAAACCATTCTTTGATTCTTTCGTGAACATCGGCGGAACAGGCGCGACACTAGGTCTTCTGATTGCGATCTTTTTAGTTGCTCGTCATCATAAAGCGTATATGACTGTCGCAAAACTATCCGTTGCACCAGGTGTGTTCATGATCAATGAACCAGTGATGTTTGGGTTACCCGTTGTCTTGAACCCAATCTTGTTCATTCCATATGTGTTGACACCACTTGTTTTAGTAACGACTGCTTATTTTGCAACTGCAACTGGTTTAGTTCCTGCAAGTACCGTCATCGCACCATGGACGACGCCACCAATCATCGGCGGTATTTTGTCGACACAAAGTATTGCTGGCGGAATCTTGGCAGCTGTTAACTTGATCTTATCGGTCGTTATCTACTTGCCATTCGTGAAAATGGCGCAAATTCAAGAAACACGCCGTTTAAAAAATGCGTAATGTCTGATCGAGTTGATTAGAAACAAGCGCCAAACGTAATAGACCTTATCCGGCCGCGATCAGAGTGCAATACCCCTTATCACACTGCTTCATTGGAAGGTGCAGTGGTGTGATGACACTCTTTTCGTTTGGCCGGTTCTTTTCTCGTTTTCCAATCAATACAACACACGTTTTGGAGGTGGCAAAATGCCCAAATATATGGAGATCGCAGATGTTCTGCGTAAAAGAATCAAGGACGGAACTTATCCGAAAGACAGTCTTTTACCTTATCAAACAGAGTTAGTGGAAGAGTTTGGCGTCAGCCGAATGACGATTAAAAATGCGGTGAATATCCTGATTATGGAAGGCTTGCTGCTGACAAAGCGCGGCTTAGGGACCAAAGTTTTGAATCATTCCTTTTGGGGCAAAGATACCTCATCGGTGACAGAATACAAAGGCCTGAGCTATCAAATGAAACAAGAAAAACGGACGTTGACTAGCCAAGTCATCACCTTTGAAGTCTGTTTTCCTACAACAAGAATTCAAGAGATGCTTCAGATCACTGCTGAACAACCAATCTACCATGTGATCCGTTTGCGGATCTTAGAAGGTAATCCATACATACTTGAGCATTCCTATATGCCATTGGATCTGGTCAGCGGTTTGACGAAAGAGATCTTGGAAGAATCCGTCTATGACTATCTGTTGCAAGATTTAGGCTACAAATTTGCTGGTGCTTATCGGACCTTTCAGGCTGCCAAAAGTGATGAATACGATCAAACCTATTTAGCGTGCCAAGCAGATGATCCAGTATTGGAATTAGAACAGATCATCTATTTAGAATCGGGACGTCCAGTGGACTATTCCTGCAGCCGCAATCGGTATGATGTTCGTGGCTATTCCATGTTAGACATGAAGCCTGATCTGTTACAGCACCGCAAAAAGTAACGGCTTACAAAATGCTTCTTCAACGAAAAAACGCTTCATAGCTACTGTTGGCTATGGAGCGTTTTTGTTTTGACTTAAGAAGTGGGTTGGTTTTGATCACCTAGTTTGGCTAAGATAGTTTCCGCAACGGCTTTGGGGATGCCAGCTTGCTGGATCTCTTCCACGGAAGCTGCTTGGATGTTTTTTAACGACTTGAAGGTTTTCATCAGCTGTTGCTTGCGTTTTGGTCCTAAGCCAGGAATTTCATCCAGTTTGGAAGAAAAGCTGTTTTTGCTGCGCAGTTGGCGATGGAAGGTGATCGCAAAACGATGGACCTCATCTTGGATCCGTTGCAGCAAAAAGAATTCCACAGAATTGCGTTCCAGCTGGATCGGATCTAAAAATTCCCCGAAAATCAACTCGCTGGTTTTGTGTTTGTTGTTCTTCACTAAACCGGCAACAGGAATATCTAAACCTAGCTGGTTATGCAGCACTTCTTGGGCGGCACCGACTTGGGCTTTCCCACCATCGATGATGATCAGATCAGGAAAAGGCAGGTTTTCTTTTAGGACACGAGAGTATCGGCGATAGATGACTTCTTGCATAGAGCCATAATCGTCGCCGCCTTGTGCAGTACGAATCTTATATTTCCGATAATCATCTTTAAACGGCTTCCCGTCGACAAAAACCACCATTGCAGAAACCGGATCGGTCCCCATGATGTGGGAGTTATCGAAGGCTTCGATCCGATAAGGTGTCGCGATCCCCATGGCTTCGCCTAGACGATCCACTGCACCGATCGTCCGTTCTTCAGTACGCTCGATCAACGCAAATTTTTGTGCCAAGGCGATGCGGGCATTTTTATTGGCCAAATCGACTAATTTCTTTTTGTCGCCTCGTTGGGGCTGCAGGACTTTGGTTTCCAGCAGCGCTTCTAATGGGGCAGCATCGACATTTTGCGGAACAAAGACTTCTTTGGGAATGAAGTGTTCATTCTTTTGGTAAAACTGGCCGACGAAGGTCAAGAAATCCTCATCCGCTTCATTGTAGAAAGGAAACAAAGAGACTTCTCGTTCGATCAGCTTTCCTTGACGGATAAAGAAGACTTGGACACACATCCAGCCTTTGTCGACACTGTAGCCAAAGACATCACGGTCCATTAGATCGGTCAGGGTCATTTTTTGTCGCGTCATGACGGTATCGATCGCTTGGATCTGATCCCGCAGCTCAGCCGCTCGCTCAAACTCTAACGTTTCAATGGCTTCGCCCATCTTCTCTTTCAGATCTTTCAAAATATCGACATGACCGCCATGGAAAAAGTGTTTGACTTGATCCACGATCTTCTGATAATCCTTAGGGTCTACATTGTTGACATAAGGACAGACACATTGACCCAAATGATAATAAAGACAAGGCCGCTTTTGAGAAGGACCGCATTTTCGCAAAGGAAAGAGGCGATCCAGCACCCGTTTGGTTTCGTTGGCTGCTCGTGCATCAGGATAAGGGCCAAAATATAAAGCCCCGTCTTTTAAAACTTTACGAGTGATGATCAGACGCGGATAGCGCTCTTTAGTCACTTTAATAAAAGGATACGACTTGTCGTCCTTTAACATGATATTGTATTTTGGTTTATTTTTTTGAATCAAATTGATTTCCAGCAGCAAGGCTTCCGTATTTGATTCGGTAACGACGTACTCAAAATCATTGATTTCTTGAACGAGCCGTTCGGTTTTCGTATCGTGACTGCCGGTAAAATACGAACGGACACGATTTTTTAAAATTTTGGCTTTCCCAACATAGATGATTTTGTTATTTTTATCTTTCATTAAATAACAACCAGGTTGATCAGGAAGCAGCGCTAATTTGTTCTTGATTTGTTCGTTCATTTCAAGATCCTTTCTTACTGGTTTGCTTCACGAACTGCAAAAGTAGTCAAAGGGTGGTCTAAGCTCTCCTCAAAAAGGGGAACATTAGAGCCCATAGCCAGTACTCTTCATTTTAGCACAAATTTCTTAAGAAACAATCAAACGGACCAGATCGGCAGCGAGGAAGCGTAATCGTAAGAAAAGGTTAAGAAATCCCACGAGGCGGTGGTTCCCCCAAAAAAATCAGTTTGTTTTTATACGCTTGCCACCTGTGAGGGATCGTTTTGCGACCACTCCTGAATGAAGGTTCGCAATCCCTCGATGGCTGGTTCTGTGACTACTTTGCGCTGGATGAGGTAAAATTGGCGCTCAAAGTTTTTATCCAGCAGTTGATAGCCAATGCCGTGGGCGGCTCGTTTGGAAAGGATCGAACAGCCAAAGCCTTGTTTCAGCAAAGCGACGATCAATTCATTGCTGGCGATCTCAATGATCGGTCCTTGAATATTCTGTTCCTCCAGATAGCGTTTAGTGTAATAGTAGACACCAGAACTCGCTTCACGGACGAGCCAAGGACCGGCTTGGGGATCACCGGCTAAGACGAGCTGATCTTTCAAAATCGGGAAACGCAAAATACTTGGTGCAGATAAGGGTTTTTCAATGATCCCTAAATCTAGTTGATGTTGTTCAAGCGCTGTTAAGACTTCAGCGGAGTTCATCATCGATACCCGAAAACGCACCGTGGGAAAGGCGTTGTATAAAGCAATCATCAAGTCAGGCATCAACGCCATCGCATAGGTATGAGAGATGCCTAGGGCACAGTGACTTTGATGCTGTGTGTTGGTATGGATCTCGCTGGCGATTGTCGACCACTCATCCAATAAATTCAGTGCCTTTTCGTAAAGGTACTCTGCTTGGGGCGTGGCGATCACGTTTTTGCGACCATTGCGTAAAAAAAGCGGTGTATCCAGGTCTTGTTCCAACTGCTTGATTTGAGCAGAAACCGTGGGCTGCGAAATAAACAGCAGTTCGGCAGCTTTCGAAAAATTTTTCGTTTCATAGACCATCTTAAAGGTCTCCAGTAATTTTAGCATTGCAATCCCTTCCATTAGAAAATTCAATCATAACTATTATACCAATAAATCCTACTGATCGGTCAATCTGTGTATAATGGATGTTATATGAAAGGATGAAAGCAATGAAGCAACGACAAACAGCTTTGATACTTCCCGGTTTGTTCCTGTCCTTTTCGGTAGCCGTCATCGCCCGAATCATGGCTTTGGCTGTGCCAAAATTAGGGGGAGCAACCCTTGCAATTTTATTAGGAATCATTTTAGGAAATACATTGTTCAAGCAAGAACGCTATCAAGTCGGGACGAAGGTTGCGGAAAGTCGGCTCTTGGAATATTCGGTGGTTTTGCTGGGCTTTACCGTCACTTTCCAGACCATCAGTGAAATGGGCCTTCGGGGCTTTCTCTTTATTTTGCTGATGATGAGTTTGGTCATTACCGCTGCTTATTTGATAGGGAAAAAAATGGGCTTTAATCAAAAGATGAGCCTGATGATGGCAGGCGGCAACGCTGTCTGCGGGTCCTCTGCGATTGCGGCGATCGCACCAGCCATTGATGCCGATGATGAAGAAAAAGGGCAGATCATCACCTTGGTCAATCTTTTAGGAACAGTGATGATGCTGACGCTGCCGTTTTTAGGCTTGGCCTTATACGGCGATGATCTGTTGCAAAAAAGCGCCTTACTTGGTGGCACGCTGCAATCCGTCGGACAAGTCGTGGCGGGGGCTAGTTTGATTGATGCCGACACCGTCAAATACGCGATGCTCTTTAAAATCGCGCGCATCATCATGTTGGCAGTCGTCGTCATTGTTTTTGAACGAATGACGACAAAGACCCCCACCAAAACCAAAGCCAAAGGCAAGCTGCGGCTGCCGATCCCTTGGTATGTGTTGGGCTTCTTGACCATCTGTATCTTGAACAGCTTCTTGCCGCTGCCTAGCTGGTTGAATGAGGGCGCTCATTTTATCAGTACGTGGTTTGAAACGACGGCGTTGGCAGCCATTGGTTTGCGCTTGGATTTCCGCAAGTTTTTAAAAGAAGGCCCGCGCTTTTTATTCTATGGTCTTTCCGTTGGTGCTGTCCAAACCGTGGGTGCTGTTGCATTGATTTGGTTGCTGCGGCTCTAATTCACAAGAGGCACGACCCATAAAGCACGTTTGAAGCGCACGATTGTTTAACGAAAAAAGCCACGACGGTTGATCGAAGGGCACGCTTTGCTGTTTCTGTTGGAAGAGGCAGCAAGGCGTGACTTTTCAGATCAACTGTCGGGCTTTTTTTAGCGGCAAAGAAGGTTAGACGGGTACTTGGATGACTTGAACACCTTGTTGCTCAATCAAATCGATGACTTTGGGATCAGAATAATGATCGGTGATCAGCAGATCGATAGCCGCAATTGCGCCAATCGTAAAATTGGATTGCTTACCGATTTTGCGATAATCCGCGATAACGATCAACTTGCCAGAATTTTCGATGATTTTCGCATTGACTTTGGCTTCGTGGATCACTGAAGTGGAAATGCCGGTCTGTAAATCTAACCCACTACAGCCAATGATCGTAACATCAGAACGAACGTGAGAAAATGACTCCACGGCGATGTCTCCTGACAATGCCGCTTTAGGGTAACGTATTTCGCCGCCACTTAAAACAATCGTTGATTTTGGATGGTGTTCCATTTGGATCACACTCGTGTTGTTCGTCAGCAAACTGATTCGTTTGTCTGTGAGATGGCGCAACGTTTGAGCCGCACTGGTACTCGTATTGACGAAAAGGGTATCGCCATCTTTTACTTGGCGAGCCGCTTCTTTGGCCAGTCGATCTTTGATGTACTCGATCGAGTCGGTGGGATGCGCTTCATCTTCATAAGCTTCACAGTATTCGATTTTTCCGTGGGTTTGTTTGATCTGACCCATCTCACTGAGGACAGTACAGTCTCTGCGGATCGTCATCTCTGATACTCCCAACTGATGACTGAGGGTCCTCACATCAGAAAGACCAGATGCTTTTATCAAATCGATCAATTGTTTTCTTCTTTGCCTCACTTCTTCATTGGAACGTTTCACGATACTTCCTCCTCACATGCGCTTTTTTCTATTATTGTCTTCTATCATTTGTCTAGCTTGCAATTATCCTGTGCAGCAAAATCACGTGTCTCTTTCTCACGAATTCGCGGGAAAATCGCACAGCTGTCGTTTAGAAACTGCCATTTTTTTATCGTTTCTGCTTTCGAACTCATTTTAACATATCACAGAAACATTACCATATATATTAAATAATCACATTTATTTCTCGGTAAATTAACATATAATAAGATAAATTAACATAAAACTTGATTGAAAGCGTTTTTCTATATGTTAGAATCAAGGTGTAAATAAGCAAGGGAGGAACAAATATGGTACACGTAAATGATGTTTCGAAAGAGAGTTGGCTGTTAAATACGTTTCCAGAATGGGGAACCTATTTAAACGAGGAGATCGAAAATGAACTTGTGAAAGAAGGCACAGTTTCCATGTGGTGGCTAGGCTGTACGGGTATTTGGTTAAAGAGTGCGGAAGGAACCAACATTTTATGCGACCTTTGGTGCGGCACTGGCAAGCGCAGCCATGGTAATGGGCAAATGAAAAAAGGCCATCAAATGATGCGGATGAGTGGTGTACAGGAAATGCAGCCTAACTTACGGACGCAGCCCTTTGTGATCGATCCATTTGAAATCAAAGGAGTGGATGCGTTAGTGGTGACCCATATTCATTCCGATCATTTAGACATCAATACCGCAGCTGCAGTCCATCAAAATTGTCCAGAAGCAAAATTCGTCGGTCCCCATGAAGTCGTTGCAACTTGGTTGAAATGGGGAATACCAGAAGAAAAAACCATCGTGGTCAAACCAGGGGATGAAGTGATCATTGGGCAGGTGAAAATCGTCGCTTTAGAAGCATTCGATCGAACCGCTCTGATTACTTGTGAAGATCCGGATACCAGCTTGAAAGGAAAAATGCCACAGGACATGGATCGTATCGCAGTCAATTACTTGTTTGAGACTTCCGGTGGGGCGATTTATCACGCTGGAGATTCTCATTATTCGAATGTATTTGCCAAGCATGGAAATCAGTACAAGATCGATGTTTGCTTAGGTGCATATGGCGAAAACCCGCGGGGCATCACCGACAAGGTTACTTCAGTCGATATGTTGCGGATGGCAGAATCTCTCAATGCCAAAGTAGTGATACCTGTACACTATGATATCTGGTCCAATTTTATGGCTGATCCAAAGGAGATCACTGAGATTTGGAAGTTTAAAAAAGATCGTTTGAACTATGAGTTTAAACCGTACATTTGGCAAGTTGGCGGTAAATTCACCTACCCAACGAATAAAGATGATCTTGAATTTAATTTCTATCGCGGCTTCAAAGATGTATTTTCGGTCGATAATGATACGCCATTCCCTTCTTTCTTATAAAAGAAGGGGATGCTGCAAAAGCCAAATTTGAAAGGAGCAAAGGTAATGCTGCGTTATTTTTATGAAAATGAGTTGGTTGCGATCAATCATGAACAGCCCGAAGATTGGGAAGCCGCTATCTGGGCGAGTGGCGAAGGATTAAAGCAAAAGGCGTTGATCACGGATCAGTATATTGAAGATGTCATTCGGGATGTTCATCAATACGGTCCTTATATTGTGATCATTCCCAAAGTAGCCATGCCCCATTCTTCAGCAGAAAGCAAAGGCGTCTTAGGAACGGGGATCGGATTGACGATTTTTCCAGCCCCCGTTTCATTTCAAGATGATGACCCCGACAAAGAGGCGCAGTTGTTCTTTATGCTTGCTGCCAAAAACGCTGAAGCACATATGAACAATATCGCTAGTTTATCCGAGATGCTGATGGAAGATGGGCTGGTGGAAGATTTACTAGGTGTAAAAACGATGGCAGATTTTGAAGCGGTGATGGAGAAATATGACCAAAAAGAAAGCAGGGATTAGATGGAAATGGTAGGAGATTTCTTATTGAGATGCTGGGATTACTTTGCTCAGAATATTTTGATGCAGCCAGCTTTTTTGATCGGTTTTATTGTACTGATCGGTTACTTACTATTGAAACGGCCGTTTGTTGAATGTGTCGCAGGTTTCTTAAAAGCCACCGTTGGTTACTTGATTTTGACGATTGGCTCTGGTGGATTGGTCAATAATTTCCGTCCGATCCTGGTGGGGCTTAAGGAGCGTTTTGAATTAGATGCGATGGTCACTGACCCGTATTTTGGTCAAAATGCGATCACCGCCGGCATTGAAGAACGATTTGGACGCACCTTTGGTGACACGATGCTCTTATTATTGATTGCCTTTGTTTTTAATATCTTACTCGTTCGCTTCAAAAAATATACGAAGCTGCGGGCCGTCTTCACTACTGGAAATGTGCAAGTACAGCAAGCCGCAACGGCCTTTTGGCTGCTGCTATTCTGTTTCCCAGACTTGGGTCGAATCGAAGTCTTACTTGTCATGGGCTTGATCTTAGGCTGCTATTGGGCGGTTGGGTCCAATTTGACCGTTGGCATCTGTCAAGATTTGACGGAAGGTGCTGGTTTTGCGATTGCCCATCAACAGATGTTTGGTGTTTACTTCTTTGCACGACTTGCGGAACGGTTCAAAAAGAATAAGTCTAACCGAAAATTGGAGGATGTGGAACTACCGGGTTTTTTATCGGTCTTCAATGAAAACATGGTATCGACTTCGATTTTGATGCTCTTTTTCTTCGGTATCATTTTGTTAACGCTTGGACAAGATTATTTAATAACAGCAGGATTTATGGCAGAAGGACAAAGTTTCTTATTTTATATTTTACAAACATCACTAATGTTTGCCGTCTATTTAGCAATTCTTCAATTAGGTGTTCGCACCTTCGTTTCTGAATTAACCGAGTCATTCCAAGGAATCTCGAATACGATTTTACCAGGTGCTGTTCCAGGGATCGATATCGCCGCAACCTTTGCCTTTGGATCGCCAAATGCCGTGACGGTGGGCTTTTTATTCGGTGCATTAGGACAATTCTTAATGATTGCTTTACTGATTTTGTTCCGTTCACCAACGATCGTCATTGCTGGGTTTATCCCACTGTTCTTTGATAATGCAGCGATCGCCGTTTTTGCCAACAACCGCGGAGGCATCAAGGCGGCTTGTCTCTTCCCATTCTTATCAGGCATTATTCAGATCGGTGGTTCGGCCTTGATCGCTACTTGGGTAGGATTGTCTCAATATGGCGGCTATCTTGGGATGTTCGACTGGGCGACCGTCTGGCCATTCTTTACAGTATTGATGAAATTCTTAGGCATCATTGGTGTGGTTCTTGTAGTGGTGATCTTATTAGTGATTCCACAGTTGCAGTACCGCAGAGATCCAGAAGGGTATTTCTTGATCGTAGATGATTATGATGCGTATGTAGAAAAACAAAAATAATGAATTCTTAGGAGGAAAAGAAGATGAGAGTATTGGTATCTTGTGCAAATGGATCAGGAACAAGTTTGATGATGATGCGGAGTGTCGAAAAAGCTTTGAAGTCAGAAGGGATCACGATCACCTCTATTCATCATTGCGCGATTTCTGAAGGCAAAAGCACCGCCAAGAATTACGATGTGGTCTTTACGCCAATGAACTTTGTCAATATGTTCGATAAAGCCAAAGAAAAGGGCGTAACAGTGATCGGGGTCAGAAATGTGATGTCCCCCAAAGAAATTATTGAGCGGGTCAGAGAAGCGGGTCTTTCGAAGGAGTAGTGCATCAGGACGTGACAAGAACAAAAAGATGATCGAATAAAAGAGAGGGGAATTTCATGAGTATACCAAAACTGCAGATCGCTTGCGATCACTCCGATTTAGCTGGTGCACTGGCTGATATCAAAAAAGTCGGCGATGTGGTGGATATTATTGAAGCAGGGACTATTTTATTGTTGCAAGAAGGAGCACAGGTCCTACGCTGCTTCCGAGCAATGTATCCGGAAAAGTTGATCGTAGCAGACACAAAATGTGCCGATGCCGGTGGGACGGTCGCCAAAAACTGCCAGCAAGCTGGCGCGGATTATATGACCGTGATTTGCGCAGCAACGATCCCAACAATGAAGGCAGCGGCAAAAGAAATTGCTGAGATCCAAGTAGAATTATATGGTGACTGGACCTACCAGCAAGCACAGCAGTGGCTAGATGCCGGCATCTCACAAGCCATCTATCATCAAAGTCGTGACGCATTGTTAGCTGGTGAAACATGGGGAGAAAAAGATTTAACGAAAGTCCGTAAATTGATCGATATGGGTTTTCGAGTGTCAGTCACGGGAGGATTGAGCGTCGAGACGTTGGCTCTGTTTGCCGGCATTGATGTGTATACCTTTATCACAGGACGAGGCATTACTGCCGCTGACGATCCGCAACAAGCAGCAGTTGATTTCAAGCAAGAGATTTTACGGATTTGGGGGTAGTTTTCTATGAGTTTGATCGGTCTATATGAAAAAGCAACACCCAAAGCTCTCTCTTGGTCGGAACGATTGCAGTTTGTCAAAGACCGAGGTTTCGACTTCATTGAAATGTCCATCGATGAATCCGATGAGCGCTTGGCACGCCTAGAGTGGAACCAAGCACAGCGTAAAGAGATCGTCGAGGCAATCTATGCCTCGGGGATCAAAATCTTGTCTTTATGTCTCAGTGGACATCGGCGGTTTCCCTTCGGTTCGATCGATGAAAAAAAGCGCAAGCACGCGATGCATCTGATGGAAAAAGCCATCGACCTGGCTTCAGATTTGGGTATTCGCTGCATCCAATTAGCCGGATACGATGTGTACTATGAGGAAAAAAGTCTTTGTAGCCGAGAATGGTTCATTGCCAATCTAAAAGAAGCCGTCGCTAGGGCATCTGAAAAGGGAGTCGTTTTGTCACTAGAGATCATGGATGATCCGTTTCTAAATTCTATCTCAAAGTATTTACGGATCAAGGAGCAGATCCCTTCGCCCTATCTACAAGTCTATCCAGATGTCGGGAACCTGTCTGCCTGGCCAGAAAATGATGTCGGTTATGAATTAGAAAAAGGTATTTGCGAGATAACCCAGATTCATTTGAAAGATACATTGGCGGTTTCAGATAAGTTTCAAGGAAAGTTTAAAGAAGTACCGTTTGGTACTGGGTGTGTTGATTTTGATGGCTGCTTACGCACGCTGAAGCGGTTAAATTATAACGGTTCTTTTGTCATCGAGATGTGGAGTGAGACGAGCGCTGACCCGATTGGGGAGATCGAACAAGCCAAAGCATTTTTATTACCAAAACTAAAGGAGGTCGGATACCTTGATCAATCAGCTTCAATTGATGAAAGAGCGAGTTTATCAAGCCAATAAGAGACTGCCTGAGGAAGGGCTAGTAAAGCTGACTTGGGGAAATGTCAGTGAGATTGATCGAGATTTAGGGATCATCGTCATTAAACCCAGCGGTGTTGATTATCAGACGATGACGGTTGATTCAATGGTGGTTTGCGACTTAGCGGGAACACCGAAAGAGGCGAAGACGTTGAAGCCTTCCTCGGATATCAAAACCCATGCGCTATTGTATAAGCACTTCGAAGGCGTCAAAGCGATCGTTCATACGCATTCGACAAATGCGGTAAAATGGGCGCAAGCACAGCGAGACATTCCTGCATATGGAACGACGCATGCGGATACTTTTTATGGTAGTGTCCCTTGTACACGACCGTTACGGGCCTCTGAGGTAACGGCAGACTATGAAAAAGAAACCGGCAAAGTCATTGTCGAGACGTTTGAAAAGCGGGGATTAGATCCGCTTGCATGCCCAGCTGTCCTCACAGCGGGACACGGTCCTTTTACTTGGGGGCAATCTGCGGAACAAGCGGTCAGCACTAGTATTGTTTTAGAAGAGGTTGCACAAATGGCATTAGGTACCGAAGCTTTGACCTTGGATCGAACACCGATCGCTGATTATTTGCTGGATAAACATTATTTCCGCAAGCATGGCGAACATGCTTATTATGGACAATGATAACGTAAAAGCAGCCATTCCTAGCGATCAAGGAATGGCTGCTGTTCTATTCGTTTTCTTCAACGAGTGTTTTCACATAAAAGCGATCCATCGTGGTATGCTGTGCCGCCAATAGTGGCCGGGGCAATGCGCGATAGCTGGCTTTTTGATAGACATGCAAGGCTGCTTCTAAAGAATGATGGGATTCTAAATAGAGTTGCCGATAGCCTAGTTCAAAAGCTTTGGCCTCGATTTTCGCCAGCAGAGGATAGCTGAGACGCTGCCCTTTGGCAGCATCACTGAGATAAAATTTTTGCAGCTCGGCGATTTGCCCTTCTGAATCATAAGCGGCAAGACCACCGCCACCTAAAAGGGTCCCTGATTCATCGGTGACGACAAAATAATGGCGGCTAGCAGGATCTGCTGCATAAAATTCACTTAAGTGGTCTAACTCGGGATCAAAATAGGCAGTTCCTGGAACCGCCAACTGGTGGTCGGTCAAGCTTTTGCGAATGATAGCGGCTAAGGGCGCATCATCTTGAGATTGGATCGGACGAAATATCGGCTTCATTCAGTTCCTCCTTAACGTAAAAGTAAATGAATAGCTATAGTGTACCACAGCATCGAGGTAGTGTTTAGTGATGATAAGAAAAGCCATCCTCGCAATGGCGCCCCTCTTTAATAAGAAAACCGCCCCCTCGTTGCCAGGCTCCTAATGTGAAAAGGAGTATGGCGCAACGAGGGGGCGGTTTTTGTGTTCGTCATGGAAGCAGTAATTAGAGCGTTTCACCATTAGAGGCGATCACTTGCTGGTACCACGCAAAGGAATCTTTTTTCAAACGATTCAAGGTTCCTTTGCCGGTATTGTCTTTGTCGACATAGATCATGCCATAGCGTTTTTCCATTTCGCCGCTGCCGAAGCTGACGATGTCAATGATCCCCCAAGGCGTATAGCCTAATAGCGGTACACCATCTTCAACCACCGCTTTTTCCATCTGTTCGATATGCTCTTTCAGGTAAGTGATGCGGTAGTCATCATGGACTTGCTGTTCATCGGTTAATTGATCGTAAGCACCAAAGCCATTTTCTACGATAAATAGCGGCAAGTCATAGCGTTGATAGATCGTATTTAACACATAGCGCAACCCGACTGGATCGATAGGCCAGCCCCAATCAGAAGCACTAATATAAGGATTCCTCACGATTTTTGCTCCCGGGATATCCTCAGTTGGTGTGCCAGCCACTTCATCAAGGGTTGAGATCGTTCCTGACATGTAATAGCTGAACCCAATATAATCAACGGTTCCCCCTTTTAATAGCGCTTGTTCCTCGGGCGTGATCTCAATCGTGATGCCTTTTTTTGCCCAATATTTTTGCACATAGGTTGGGATCTTGCCTCGTACGTGGACGTCGCTGTAAAAATAGCGCCGTTCATTGGCTTTGACGGATGCCATCAAATCAGCGGGTGCGCAAGAGTAGGGGTAGACCGGGACATAGGCCATCATACAGCCAATCTGAAACTCTGGATTGATTTTTTTGCCTTCGATCACGGCTGCCGCACTGGCAATCAACTCATTGACGCCCGCTTGAAAGACGAGTGCTTCTTTTTGACTGTCATCCTCGATGATCATGGCAGAATTGGTCCAAACGTGCAGCGGCTCTTGCCCATCTGCTTGATTATTGATCTCATTGAAAGTCATCCAATACGTCACTTTGTCACGATACCGTTGAAAGACAGTCTTAGCGAATTTGACAAAGAGGGGAATCACTTCTTTGTTAGCAAACCCACCAAATTCTTCATAGAGGGCGTAGGGCATTTCAAAGTGGGACAAAGTGATCACGGGTTCGATGCCATTTGCCTGCAATTCGTCGAAAAGATCATCATAGTATTGGAGACCGGCTTCATTTGGTTCTTCTTCTGTTCCAGTTGGATAGATCCGGCTCCAAGAAATCGATGTCCGTAGACATTTCAAGCCCAGTTCTTTGAATAACTGGATATCTTCTTTGTAGCGGTGATAAAAGTCAATGGCTTCATGGTTCGGGTAATATTCCCCTTCAATGACGCCTTTGGTGATTTTACGGGGAATACCGTTGCCGCCGGCAGTCATGACATCGGCGGTACTCATTCCACGACCAGCAACATTCCAAGCGCCTTCCGCTTGATGGGCAGCGATCGCGCCGCCCCATAAAAAATCTTTTGGCATTTTTGCGGACATAAATTTCATTCCTCCTCGACTCATTCGTTTGCTTATAATTCTACTTTTTGGGAACGGTTAGAGGCGATCACGAATGGCAAATAGATCAAGACCGAAATCGCAAGACAAACGACACCGACAACCGCAGCGATCGCATTTCCTCCAGTTCCTAAAAAGAGATTAATGATTCCGGGGGTCGTCCATGGTACCCCAATCGCTGGGGTCGGTATGATCGGCCAGATAACGGTGACAAAATAACCCACCAAAATATTGACCATTGGCGTTAAAATAAACGGAATGATCATGATTGGATTCAAGACGATCGGCAGACCGAAGATCATCGGTTCATTGATTTGGAAAATTCCTGGAACTAAGGACATTTTAGCGATCTCACGTTGTTCGGGACGTTTTGAGGCGATAAAAATCGCAATGATCAAGCCCAATGTCATACCAGTACCGCCCATATTTGCGAACATATCATTTAAAACGCCCCAAGTTTCTTTGTAAGGAACATCCCACAAGGAGCCGCCCTGGTTGATAAAATCTAGGTTAGCTAGGTCCTGTTCGGTAAAAATCGCTGAACGAACCGCATTCAAAGTATTTGGTCCATGGATCCCGATCGCAAACAACGTAGTTTGCAAGAACGCCAAGATCAAGACACCGACGACATTGCCCCCCAGATCCCGCAATGGACTTTGGATCCCATTGTAAATCAGTTCATTGATGCCTTCCGGTGCAATCATTAAAACTAAGAAATTGATCAAAGCAGTGACTGCCACGATGATCACGATCGGAATCATGCCAGAAAAGGAACGGGAAACAGCTGGTGGTACCATTTCAGGCATTTTGATCTGCAATCGTTTGACCTTGAAAAGCTTCGGTAAGAATTCACCGACCAAACAAGCCACGATCATAGCTACGAACAACCCTTGGGCGCCTAAATATTGTGTAGAGATCACATTGACATCATCTACTGCAAAGGAGGTCGGGTACAAGATCATAAAGGCAGCGACACTTGTCAAACCAACTAGCGTAGCATCTGCTTGGAAATGCTTGGCTAAAAGCTGAGCAACAAGAAACGCAATGAATAAACTCATGATGTTGATGGTCCCGTTCGCCACGGAAGCTAGGACTTGCTGAGCACTTTCCAGATTAGGGAAAAGCCGATTCAGTTGAAATAATTGCACGATGAAACTCTCATTGGAAAATAAAATATTGTTGACCAAAATAACGAGAGAAGAAGCGATGGTCAGTGGGAAAATCAGCATGAACGCATCCCGGATCGCTGCTACGTGGCGTTGATTGTTCAACTTTGTTGCGATTGGTACCAACGAGCGGTCTAACAGGTCATTGAATTTTTGCATAATAATAACACCTTTCCTTAATTGATGCCATCATTATAGCGAATGAAAGCGGCTAAAAGTAAGCGGATACGGATTCCGTACATATCTCTCAAGAAATGAAAAAAATTCCGCAGCCGGAACACAGTGTTACAAAAAAGATGGTTCAGTAAACTGAACCATCAAGGGTTGGAACGATAATCTTGCAAATAGCCGATCAGTGTTTCTAAAATCGCTACTGAAGGCAATTGACTAGTCAAATCAAGAAAGATGTCTTTGCGTTCCTCTTTGATCGCATACTCGATCGAATAATCGCACAGGCGTGCCAACGTACTTTCCCGATTGGGGGTAATGCAATATTTTTGCACGATTGCCTGATTCTCTAAGCCAGTAATGACTTCGATCAGTTCTTTGGTTTCACCAGAGACACTCAGAAAAACCAAAACATTTTTTTGATCTTTTCGCAAAAAGCTTTTGATCGGGTAGGTCAGCTCATCAATGCTGATACTAAAGTAACCGAGACTGGCTAGCTTGCGGGCAACGTATTGCGCGATCGCACCGGATGCCCCCATCCCCATAAATAAGATCAAATCGGCATCCCGCATCGCTTCGGCAAGTTTTCGTATTTGGTATTCCGCATCAGGGTGGAAGATCTGCATATTCAAGCCTTTGATGCGCGCTTCTAAACCTAAGTGTTCAGGATGCGCGTCAAAATGGGCTTTTTCTAAATGATTTTTGATATAGAAGCGAAATTCTGGAAACGACTGAAAGCCGACTTTTTGAATAAAACGAAAGACCGAAGTCGAAGAGACATGAGCATCATCGGCAATGTCGCGCACACGCATATATGGGATCTTTTCTAAGTGATTGACGATAAAACGGTAGATTTCTTGTTCTACCGCAGAGAGCTTGTTCAAGTTTAATTGTTCAAAAAGCGCCATGCTGGTTCCTCGCTGTCCTAGATAATCAATTTACACCAGTATAGCATATCCGAACTTTTAACGGTGCAGCTGTTGGTGGATCTGATAGACTGCGCCGATCAAGCCGGCATCGTTTTTTAGCTTCGCTGGACGAACAGGCGCGATAGTTTGTCCGCGCAAATAATTGATCGCTTCATGCCGTGTTTCCGTGATCGTTAAGCGAGCCTGCAGGCGTTCCCAGAAATAAGGATTGGCACTGATGCCGCCGCCGATCAATACCAATTCTGGGTCAAAACAGCTAATCAAATTGATCAGTCCTACAGATAAATCCGTTAGAAATTGGTCCGTCAGCTTCAGCGCCAACGCTTCGCCTTGCTGCGCGCGGTCAAAAATCTCTTTGGCGTCTTGGGTGGGTTCAAAGCCAGGAACTGCTGCGCCAGCTAAATTGTAGAGGCGAATCAAGCCGCCCACGACGGCAGTTTTTTTATTGATGGAACTTTCCTCGATATTGCCTTCTTCTGGTAGCTGATCAATCACCATCCAGCCAAATTCACCAGCCATGCCATGAGCACCTCGGTAGACTTGGTTATTGATCACGATCCCACCGCCTACACCAGTGCCTAGGACAAGACACAAATAGTTGGCAGCCTCTTGCGCATTGCCGATCCATTTTTCAGCAATCGCTGCTGCATTGGCATCATTTTCCACCGCCACAGGCAATCCTGTACGCGCTTCCAAGACTGCTTTAAAATTTTCACCATACAACGATTTGATAGCGCCCGCCGTTAACATAAACCCGTCTTTTTGAACGATCCCTGGGGCACTGATCCCAATGCCATCAATCGTGTGGCGGCTCTGGGCATCTTCGATAATCGTGAGTAGATCCTGATAAAACTGCGCTGGCTCATAACTTGTGGGGATCGCTGATTTTTCAAGGATCACGCCGGTTTCATCTAAAACCCCATATTTAATACTTGTTCCGCCAATATCAAATCCTACGTACATTCTTCTTCCTCACCTTCTAAAACATTGTTGCCTTAAGTGTACCATCTGGCAGGAGGAATTTTTTTCTTTTTTCAGCTATTTTTTGCCTGCCGTTTCCGCTGCATCCAAATAAAACAAAATGTCACTTTTGCCTTCCTGATTGGTGCCTTTGTATACCTCCGTATCCAGACCTCCGATGCGAAAGCCTGCCCGCAAGTAGAACAGACAGGCAGAAGGATTGTTGTCCTGCGCTTGCGTGTAGATGCCGCGATAGCCCTTGGCAAGGGCCGCTTTCAGTGCCTGTTGGATCAGCAGTTGACCGACTCCTTGCTGGCGGTAGTCTGTGTTGACTTTTAAGTCATAGAGGTACAGATACTTGAAAAAAGCGTCTTGAACGATTGCTAAGCCGATGCATTTTCCATCATCATAAGCACCGATAAACAGACTGTTTCGGCTCATTTCATCATAGCAATAATTTTCATCTGGGAAACGCATCGTCTGAATGTCTTCAGGTGCAAATTTACAGATTGTGTACTGCCAGTTGCCCTCATTATAAGTCGGCAGCATTTTCCCCCATAAGGAGAAGGGTTCGTTTTTTAAGCGGATGTCAGCTTGGTGTTCTTGATCGATCAGTTTGATTTCTAGCATGAGGCACCTCGTTATCTTTTATAAAAGCAGTTGTTTGGTTTGATGCGGTTGTGAGCAGTGTATATGTCAATGTTTCGCTACTAGGGGAACATTCCCATGTACTTGTTAGCAATTTCAAAGCAGAATTCAATCGATATCGTTAAGGTATAGGCGTTTCGATTTTACAAATACCCATAATAAAGAATCTGATGATTGGCATATTGCTGGTAGTCTTTTAAGCAGCGGATGGCTTGGCTATAATCTTCTGCTCGGAGATGGTCGATATAAGCTTGGAAAAATTGAACCGTCGACAGTGTTTTTTTAGGCGAATTTTTAGGATTTGCCATTTTTTTATAGATTGAGGCACTAATGACACGGCTGCTCAACCATTGGTAGGTGCTGACCAGCAGATCATTGGGGCTGGCCGCCATAATCGCCATGTAGACTTCTGGCATCTTGTTCATATAATTGACGTAATCCATCTGCTGTCGGTACGTTTTGGCTTCATTCAGCAGCTGTTGAATGTCGTCAATTGCAAAACTCCCCAAGCCATCAGCAACCTGCTCAGTAGTTAAAATCAGCCAATTGACACAGATTTGCGTGATATCGGCCAGTTCTTTGATTGAAGCTTCCCGCAAAACGACCCCGCGGTTTTTCTTATAAGTGACCAATTTTTCGTGTTCCAGCTGTTTTAAAGCAGAGCGGATCGGGCTGCGGCTATAGCCGGTCGTTTTGGACAAAGAAGCTTCCGAAAATGCTTCGCCGACTTTGATATTTCCTGTGAGGATCTCACTTTTTATTTTTTTATAGACAATGGTTTCGATGGTTTCTTCCAACGTCGTTTCCTCCATTTGTGGGTTTACAAGACCTTTACGTAGTTTTTACCCGTTCTTGATGACGCCTTTGTTTCAATCAAAGTATACTACATATTGTTAGTAGTATACTACTAAACAAAACGAAAAGTGAGGATTTTTTATTATGAATAAAAAACAGTGGGCTTTGGTTGGTCTCATTCACATTTTTGCACTAGGCATGCTGGCAGGCTGCGGGAAATCAGCAGCATCGGCGGATGCTAAGGATGGACAGTCAGTTGATAAACTGACGATCGTTCAAATACAAGATGAAACAAATCCAGACTCTGGTCAGAAAAATGAGCAGTTCCGTTCAGACATGTCAGAGGCGTTAGGAATTGAAGTGGAAGAATTAGAAGGTGCTGACTATTCAGTCGGGATCGAAGCCTTGAAAGCAGGGAAGCTGGATGTTTTACTGGTTAGTCCAATGAGTTATTATCAAGCCAAAAAAATCGCAGGGGCAGAACCACTAGTGACAACGACTTCAATGGGCCAAGAAGAATACAAAACGCTTTTCGTTGTTGGAAAAGACGATACCACGACGCAGTCATTGGCTGATTTAAAAGGAAAAAGCTTTGCCTTTGTTGATCCTGCTTCTTCTTCTGGCTATATGTACCCCAAGGCGAAATTAGTCAAAGAGTTGTCATTAGATCCGAATCAATTAGAAAATCCCGGCTACTTTTTTGATACTGTCGCCTATTCAGGCAAGCACGATTCCAGTTTGATGGGGGTAGCCAAAGGAGATTACGATGCCGCAGCAGTGGCTGGACAAGTCATCACCTCACTCGTAGATGCTGGGATGATCCAAGAAGACGATATCCGAGTGATTGGAGAAACAGAGACGATCCCGAATGCCCTCTTCGTCGTTCGCTCCGATTTGCCAGCAGAAACCAAAGCGGCATTGAAAGACTTTTACCTTACCTATGAAAACGAAGAGTATTTTGAGACCTTCTATGGCAGCAAAGAGGTTCGTTTTACCGAAGCAAAAGATGAAGATTATGAAGTGGTACAAGAAATGGTCGAGATCCTTAACTTAGAGGAGGAATAGTCATGGCGAATAACTTATTAGAAATCAAGCAGTTGAGTAAAACCTATGATGGAAAAAAATACGCGTTGTCGCAAATTGATCTGACGGTGGCAGAAGGGGAATTTATCGTCGTGATCGGTCCATCGGGTGCTGGGAAATCGACCTTTATCCGCTCAATCAACCGCATGATCGAACCTTCTGAGGGGCAAGTGATCTTTGCGGGGACGGACATCACCCGTGCGAAGAAAAAGCAGCTGCGACAGATTCGTTCAGAAATCGGCATGATTTTTCAACATTACAATCTGATTGGCCGTACCAATGTGCTTAAGAATGTCCTGCATGGGCGCTTAGGGAAAATTCCTTTTCGCAAAACGGCTTTCGGGCTGTATCCTGAAAAAGACAAACAAGAGGCGGTCCAACTATTAGAAAAAGTCGGTCTACAAGAGCAGATGTACCAGCGAGCCAATGCGTTGTCTGGAGGACAGATGCAACGAGTTGGTATATGCCGCGCCATCATGCAGCAGCCGAAGCTGATCTTGGCGGATGAACCGATCGCTTCTTTAGACCCTAACGCTGCGAAAGTCGTCATGAAACAGTTGCAAGAGATCACCCAAGAACGCCAGATCACCTGCATCGTCAATTTGCATCAAGTTGATTTTGCCAGGGCATATGCCACTCGGATCATCGGTGTCAAAGAAGGGAAGATCGTCTTTGACGGAAAGCCCCAAGAATTGACAGAAGCGATGATCGCACATATCTATCAAGGAAAAGAAGAACAGCAGAGGTTAACGCAAGCAACGATTCCCGTAGGAAAGGAGCAGTTGACCTATGGAGAAGCCTAGATTCGTGATTCCGTTGAGGGTTGAGTCAAACAAAGGACGAGTCTTGAACGGCTTGTTGGTAGTAGTAGCTGTCCTATTGTCGTTTGCCTATTTGCAAATCAATGTGGTGGAAGCCTTTCGGTCACTTCCAGCATTCGTGGGATTTTTTGTGCAAAACTTTTTCCCAGCAAATTTTGCAAATATCCGTAGTTACTTGCCTTTGGTGGCAGAGACCGTCTTGTTTGCGATCGTTGGCACCTATCTCTCGGCTTTTTTGGCTTTTGTCTGCGGGTTGCTGATGTCAGAGCAGACAAATCCCTATCCTTTCGTGCGGACGAGCGTCCGCATGGTGATCTCTTTTCTGAGAAATATCCCAGTACTGGTTTGGGCATCGCTGTTCGTTTATATTTTCGGCATTGGGAATATGGTGGGGCTATTGGCATTGACCGTTGCGACCTTAGGTTTTCTGGCTCGTTCTTATGCGGATTCGATCGATGAGATCGGCAGCAGTAAATTAGAAGCGCTGCGAGCAGCAGGCGCCTCTTATTGGCAGATTCTTTTTCATGGATTGATTCCTGAATTTATTCCTTCTTGGATCAATTGGACCTTGTTTTCTTTCGAAATCAATATTCGTGCGTCTTCCATTTTAGGAATGGTAGGGGCAGGAGGAATGGGGATCATGATTCAGACCAATATTCGTTTATTTAAATACCGCGAAGCGTTTGCCCTAATTATTCTTTTAGTTTTGCTGGTGCTATTGACTGAATTTACAGTCAATCAGCTTAGGAAACGAATTGCCTGATTGAAGGAGGAAGCGATGACAACAAAAATTGCATTATCTACGAAAAAAGAACGACTGCTGACTTTAGGCACGATTTGTGGCCTCGTCTTGTTGCTGATCACAAGTGTGGCTTTGCTGGACTTGGAGGTCGCGCGCTTTTTAAGCCGTTGGCAAGATGCTGGGACGATTTTGGCAAAATTTATGACCCTCGACTTTTCAAAAATCATTCCAGCGTTGGGCCAATTGTTTGTTTCCTTGTGTATGGCGATCTGCGGTTTATTTATCGGGTTGCTCATTGCACTGGTATTAAGCTTTCTCGGAGCTGCCAACACCACACCGCATCTTTTCCTTTCAATGTTTATCAAAGGGAGTGTAGCGGTAGTACGGGCCGTTCCAGCCCTTGTGTGGATCTTGATCGTGGTGGCTAGTTTAGGATTTGGGAATACCTCGGGGGTTTTAGGACTGGTTTTCCCGACGGTGGGGTATTTAACAAAATCCTTTATCAGTTCGATCGAAGAACAAGACGCGGCAATCATTGAAACGATGCAAGCCACCGGTGCCGGCTGGCTGCAAATGATTACAGAAGGCCTGCTGCCTAACTTGAGCAGCCGCTTTCTAGCCTGGACGTCGATTCGTCTAGAAGGCAATATCGCTGAATCGATCTCACTCGGAATGGTAGGCGCCGGTGGAATCGGCATGCTCTTGACGCGGGCGATCGGTCAATACAACTATGGTGAAATTTCGATGTTGATTTTGCTGATCTTTTTCATGATGATCAGTGTCGAATTAGGGATCGGACAAGTCAAAAAACGAATGAGATAAGGAGACGATCAAGAATGTACACACGATTGCCATTAAAAGGAACCTATAATACAAGAGATTTAGGCGGTTATGCCGCAAAAGACGGAGCAACTGCCTGGAAGCGTTTCTTAAGAAGCGACAGCCTAGCCAATCTACATCCAGAAGATATCGCTTTTTTACAAAGGTATCAGCTGACGACCATCATTGATCTACGGACGACCTTAGAGATCGAAAAGGAGCCAACACCTGTGATCGACGGTGTGGAGAACTGGCCGATCTCCTTGATTTCAGAAACGATGGGGGATGTGACCCAACTGGAGCAGCCGCTGATTTTCAATATGGCGGAGCTGTATATCCAGATGATTGAAGACCGCAAAGAGCAAATCAAGCAGATCATGGAAACGATGGCGGCTGCCGAAGGTTGTGTGTTATTTCATTGTGCGGCGGGCAAAGATCGGACGGGTGTGATCGCTATGCTGCTGCTTCAACTGGCAGATGTAGAAAAAGCCGATATCATTGCCAACTATCAAACGACGCACACCTATTTAGCTGCTAACCCGCTGGTAGCTCAGCAAGTCCAAACAATCACGAATGAGATGTGGCTGTCAGCACCTGAGTATCTGTTGCCCGTTTTAACGTATCTTGAAGAAACCTATACCGATGCGTATCATTATTTGCGGACGATTGGTGTCGCGCAAGAGACCCTCGTTCATTTGCAAAGCAAGCTGATCGATGTGGCAGTGACGGTTTAAGGACACGAACAAACGGAACATCTAAGTGAGGGACCACCGCTTCTTTTTAAAAAGTGGTCCCTTTTTGTCTTAGTCACAATGACCGACGGAAAAATACGTCTTAAGTTTGATTATATTTATCGCTTGTTTTTTTATACTGAAGGTAGATAGAAAAAACGGAGGATAATCACTTGAAGAAAGCAATTAGTATGATCCTGCTCGTGTTAACGATCGGGACCGTCACATTGGTTACATGGTCTTATTTTACGAAAGATGATTCCGGCGAACTGGTTCAGCTGGTGGATCGTTTCAATCCTTTCGTACCGGAGAAAAAGGTTTATGTCAAAACATCAGACGAATACGGCGTGCCGCAAGAACACGATGCCTATGAATATACGCAAGAAGGAATCAATGAAGATGGACACAAAATAAAAATCACGTTTTGGGCACCACAAAAATTAAAAGAAAATGCCTACCTAGAGCTTGATGCAAAAGGTAAACATGTGGAGTCGTATCAAGAGGTGACTGAGCAGGATCTCCCTGACGCTATCAAAGACGAGTTGCTTGCGACCCATTGATCATCGAGCCTGCTTGAAAAAACGGACAGAAAGTCATTTCCCACAAGTCGGGAGATGGCTTTTTTTAGTGCCTTCGCCTAAAGAAAAGCTCGCCAATATTTGATTTAGGTGAAAAAGATTAGAGGAAGATAGAATTTTCAGAAAAAATAGATAATTTTTTCAATTCTTAGTTGCAATAGAAGAAACGTCTGGTATTCTCTATGAGGTAGTTAAAAAAAATCATTCATATAATTAAAAATAATTACGGTGGGAGAACCACTATGTATGAAGGATCAACGGTTTTCGAGGAGGAACGTATGACAGAAAAAAATCAATTAAAAAAACAGATGAAAACCAGACACATCACTATGTTGGCACTAGGTGGCGCAATCGGTGCCGGCATATTCAAAGGCAGTGGGGAAGCGATCCAGTTAGCGGGGCCTGCGGTCTTGCTGGCGTTTATTTTTTGCGGGCTGATCTTATTTGTCGTTATGACAGGGCTGGGTCAGTTGGTCTTATCTGACCAAAAACAACATGGTCTTTCGGGCTTAGTCCAGCCGTATCTCGGCGTGCATACAGCTGATTTCATTGATTGGATCTACTGGTCGATGTGGATGATCAACATCATCGCCGAAGCAGTTGCCGCCGCAAGCTTTTTGCAGTTGTGGTTTCCCAATATTCCAGCTTGGATCTTTGTTTTGATTTTGGCACTACTCACGACCATCATCAATTTGTTTTCGGTCCGCTTGTTTGCAGAAACGGAATACTGGCTTTCGTGGGCCAAAATCAGTGTGGTGATCGCGCTGATCTTGGTGGGTCTCTATCTGGTTGCCACGCAAGTTTTAGATCTGGGCTTTTTACCGACGATGAGACAAATGACAGACTATGGTGGTTTTGCCCCTCATGGTCTCAAAGGATTTATCAATTCGTTATTGGTCGTAATCTATTCGTACGGCGGTTCTGAATTAGTAGCCATTACGATCAGTGAAGCGGAAAATCCCAAAAAAGCGATCCCGCAAGCAATCAAAGGAGTAATGACTCGGATTGCCGCTTTTTACATCATTCCCTTGTTTCTTTTACTGATCATTTATCCGTGGAATCAATTAGCAGATCCAAATGTCAGTCCCTTTGTAATGGTGTTTCAAAAAATCCATGTGCCTTTTGCTTCCGACATCGTTAATTTAGTGATCATTTTGGCTTTGTTTTCCTCCATCAATTCTGGGGTCTATGCTTCTTCAAGAACGTTGTTTTTCCGGTTAAGCAACAATGGCCAGAAAAAAAGCCGCTTCACGATGCTGAATAAAAACAGTGTGCCCCAACGAGCGATCATGTTTTGTAGCGGCACCTTATATCTTGGGGTCGTTCTTTCTTACTTCTTAGGCGACAAACTCTTCAATTATCTGGCAGGCTCCCTGTCGTATACTGTATTACTGATTTGGTTGTTGATCAGTGTGGCGGCGTTTGTTTTGGTACGCAAGCAGAAGAAAATGGGATATACGATTTTCTTGAGTGGGGCGATCCTTGCTCTGATTTTGCTGTTTGTCGGTATTTTGATCACTAACCCATTGGCGGTCACTGGCTTCACCGCACTATTGTATACGATCATTTTTCTTAGTTTTTATTGGAACCATCGAAAAATTGAGAAAACCAGTGAAAAAAGTTGAAGAAACGTCCCTTAAGACATAAACTGATGGAGAAGGAACCCCGCGTTCGGTTGTTTCTTCGGTTCTCAGGAATGTGACGATAAAATAAAGTGTAGGAGAAAACGATAATGGTTAATTTTTGGACATTGATTTTCGGTACCCTCAGCTGGGTCGTGGTGGAAAGTCTGCTTTACAATCCGATGCATAAGTGGGGCAAGTTTTGGGCGAAAGAATCAGGAATGGCAGAGAAGATGAACGGTCAGCAGATGACGACCGGAGACATGCTCTTTACCTTTGGCGGAACGATCGTTGGTGGGATTCTCTTATCGGCAGCGACCTATCAAGTCGTCTATTGGTTTGCCACATTCGATCATGATGGCTGGCTGATGACCTCCTTGCAAGTCGCTTGCTTATTATGGCTAGGGGTGTATGGGGTCGCCACCTTCGTGATGGCTGTTTACTCGGGACAGTCCCGTAAATTAGTTGGGCTGCACCTTGTGAATGGGTTTCTAGGAGTGATCGTTTTAGGACTTGTTGTCGGACTAATTGGACAATAGGCAGCGATCATATCCCAGCGAGAACGTTCAAAGATCTCAACGAATCAATCCTAAAGAAAGCCGATCTTGTCTCGACAAGGTTGGTTTTTTTTTGCGCGTGGAATTAATCTCATTATAAAAAAAAGCTATAAAAGCAAATTGTTTATGCTATACTGAAAATAACTCAATTTGACAGGGAACACAAACCCACGGGTTTGCGAAAAATCATGAAAGAAGGAAACTGAGGCACAACGAGGAGGGGGAAATGAAAGTGAAAAGCAAGTTAGGTAGGGGAATATTTGCTACCGTTTGTTTAGCGGCGTTATTTTTTTTGGCAAGCTGCAGCCGCTCAGGGGTTGACTCTGCAGCTGCGAATCAAGTATTGACCAATAGCAACAGTCATCAACAATATGCTTTGTATCTATTTGAAGATGGAAAGATCACTGTCAATAAAACGCTGACTTTTTTTACCAATCCGAATCAATCACCTGCGGATATCGCGGAGGAACAAGAAGAACAGTTAGCGCAGATCAATGAACATCTACAAGCAGAGTTTCCCAAAAGCAAAGCACTGACTGCGGCAGACATTGGTCCTATGCACACTTTTGAAGTGACAAAGGCCCAAGTGATCATTGATCAAGAGAAAAAGGAAGTGCGCATGACTGGTGATGATTTTGAGAAAGTATTCAAAATGGCGGACAACAATGACAAGCGTCTGATCGATGACGAACAAAACGAGTACGAGTTTTCTTACGATGAGAAATAGCAAGTGATAAAAAAGCGGCTGTCTCCGACGAGACAACCGCTTCAGACTGTAGACAAACCTTAGACAAAAATGAGGTTTGTTTTTTTTCGTTGCAAAATATTAGTGGCTATTACGGAAAACATTTTGCGCAAGGAGTAAGTCCGCGACTTTGCGCTTCTGCTAAAGTGGCAGGCGTGTAGGTACCGTTGCCGCATTTTCTCGTATGATATTTCGAACCTGTTGGTGTAACGAGGACCGACGTTTGGGCTTGATTGCTAGCAGCGGCTGGCTGACTTTGTTCTGGCACAGCGGCGGCTGCCTGCCGTTCTTCCTCCGCCTTGGCTTGAGCGGCTGCTTGTTCGTTGGCAGCGATTGTTTGCGCCACTGTTTTTGTTCGAGTAGCTAATTCCTCATCGGGGGTCTTGAGACGAGCGACAGCATCTTCTGCACGAGCAAGGGTATCTTTTGTCGGCTCCGCCTCTGCCGCTTCCACCGCTTGGACAGCTTCTGCAACGAGTGCTTCTGCTTCTTTCTCAGAAATCTTAGTTTCTACAGTGGATAACCGACCTTCAAATGTTTCCTTGTTCAAAACCGCTTGTGCGACCAATTCTTTTGCCTGATCGAAATCACTGCGTTCAAGAGAAGCTTCAGCGGCATCGAGGGCTTTGCCGATGGCAAGGTGTTCTTCAACTACAGTTAGCCGAGTAGCGAGATCTTCGTAGGTTTTACTTAAAGCATGAATCAGCGTCACGGCTTCGTCGTAATTCTTTTGGTTTGGCTGGGATTCGGCAAGAGCCAGTGCCGTCTCAGCTTTTTCCAGTGCTGCTTGTTCTTGTCTTTCAGCTTGCAAACTCGCTAGAAATGCGCGAGAAGGTTTGACGGTGACGACTTCTTCTTTGGTGCTTCCACCCATTGAGGCTTGGAGGGTAAATTCCTGTTCCTCTTCATCTTCAAGTTGCACGGTGTAAGAAAATGTTTCGTCCGCCAGTGAAACCTCCACCCCGTTGATCGTCAGTTGCGCTTCTGGATTGGTTTGCCCAGTGATCGCTGCTTCACCTTGCTCATTCGTAACCAGTTCTGCTTCATCTACGTGAAGCTCCGGTGTTGTTGCAGGAGTCAATAATACCCCGCCGATCAATAAGAGAAAACCACCCATAAAAATAACGATTTTGTTGCGAAGCGGTTTTTTCTTGATCAAACTAAGAACAAAAAAGATCCCGCTTACAACCATTGTCAAAAAACCAACAACAAAAATAAATATCCCCATACTTTTTTCATTTCCTTTCTTGTGAATAATTTAATTATAACATTTTTCCTAACTTATAAGCCATTCATAACCGGTAATCAATGCTGATAAGAGTAGAAGGGAGTAGCAATCGCAAATCAATATCTATTTTTATCAATAATAAATAGATTTCCTTTATTTTTTGTTATAATATGATACGTAACTGGCTGTTTTATCTGTATTGTCTTTTTCGAAAGGGCACTTAGTTTCAGTACGTTTTTTTGCTTCATCACTGAAAAAAGATGTTAAGATCATACATAATGAAACGAGCAAACATCTGTAAATCAGCAGGTTCCTGTGGTATCTTCCCCCAAAAGCCGCCATAAAAATAGACGGTTCTCCCCTCTAAAAAATCAACTAGGGTATCAACAAGAAAATATGTATTCAAAAAAAGGAGTAAAAATGAAAATCACCCAAATTCAATGTCCCAGCTGTTTGGGACGTCTAGAAGTTGATTGGGACTCAGGAAAAGCTGTCTGTCAGTATTGTTTGAACGAGTTGCTGATCAAACCGGAACAAATAAACCAGGAACAAACAAAACAAGTCGTCTCGCTTAAAGAGTTGCCACGCATTCAAGGGACCGTCAAAGAAGGATTTTATCCGTTTACCTATGATGAAAAGGCATGTGAAGCGGCGTTGAAAAATCAACTAGCATGGCAAGAGACCATCTCGGAAAGTATCTTTTTTGAGCTCGAATTAGTTCAGCTGAAACGTGTATTTATCCCCCTGTATTATTTTCAGATCGACTATGAAGCCCAAGTAAGAGGGGCTTATGTGCATCAGGAACAGCAGAGGGGACAGGGGCGTATCAGTGCCAGTATTCATTTACATAGCAGTGGCAACACCACGGTTTTCAGTGAAGTGTTTCCGACGGATGCCCAAAAAGAGGCTGACTACAGTATCAATGGCAAACTGCCGCTGCATATTAAAAAAGGAGCCGCTTATTGCACAGAGATGCAGCAGTTTTCGGCACATAACCAAGACGTCCAAGTGCTACCTTTTGATATTTCTAGAGAAACGGCACTCGCTGATCCCCATTTATTGGAAGCCTTTGAAGCGGGAGCGAGAGACTATTTGATTGGAACAGAAACCCCAAGCGAGCTTCAACTAACCCTTTTTCCTAAGCATTGCGATACGGAAAAACTGTATTTTCCTTATTATCTTGGCGAATTCAGGTACGGAAACCAAACCTATTCTTTCGTGGCTGATGGTACCGATGCTGAACGGCTCTTTCCAACCGAGCTTCCTGAATGTGAACAGCTGGTGCAAGTCAAGAAAAGTTTTTCTAGGACCAGCAGTGTTCTTTGGCGGTTCTGCTATACCTTCTTTTTTGTGGGATTTTTTTCTGGAATTACTTCGAATCTTCTATTTGATGGGTTTTTATTACCGGCCGTTGCCTTTAGTCTGCTTACCTCATCGATCGTCCTGTTGCTTGCTTGTCTTGCGACTTGGTATTTCTTGCTCGTACCAGAGGTCAAGTTTTTCTCAGAATACGGCAGATTCAAAGCGGAACTTTCTCAAGCATTGAGTCAGCCGGATGCATCAACAGCTGCCGTGAAGAAAGCTTTTGAAGCGCGTAGGAAGAAACTCGTCCGGAAAACAGTATTTTACAGCAGTCTCGAAAATATGGCGTTTGAATTCGCCTTGATCCTTTTTTTAGCATTCCTGATTTGGTATTTCGGTTTTTATGGCTTATCGCTTCTAGTGCTGCTGGCGTTTGTCAGCTGGAATACGATCCGTATTTATACAACGAATAGCTCTGATCGATGCATCGAAACGAAAGGATGATCCTATGGATATCATTCCCATTCAATGTCCCCATTGTTTAGGGGAACTAGAAGTAAACTGGGGTGTTGGCACGGCAGTCTGTCTGTATTGCCGCGGCAAAATGGTCATCAAATTGCCCTTTGACCACGCCAAAATTGCCCAGTCCAGTCCCCTGACGGACAAACAGCTTGCGCTGACCCAGCTGGCTGCTCTCTTGAAGAAAATCAGTTTGTCGTCTGCTGCTCTTAGGGAAAATGCACCAACAGCCGGCGTTTTCGTTGGACAAGAACAGCTAAAACCAACGTCAGGAAACCAGGTGTCTCCGATTCAAAGGGCGCCCATCCATCAGCACAACCAGCGACAAAACCGTTTGACTGCCTTTTTTCAAAAACAAAATTTTTTGTTCTATTTCTCTGGAGAAAGACAAGTGCTGCCACGGCAATGGCAAAGCCAAGTTCTTGCTAGTTTTCAAGTGCCTGAAACGGAGACACCTCTGGCACTGCTAACGGCAAAGATGACGGGCAAAAAAGCGAACGCGGGGCTGCTTTTTGGCGTTGAACGAGTGTATTTGTGCACGTACGAAAAAAAAGAAAAACGAATAGCCAGTTTTTCCTGGAGTGTTTGGACGAACCTTGCCTTTGAGATCCAGCATAAAATGTTTAGTAGCTTTTTGGTGATTCAACAGGAATACCGCATTCCTCTCCAAGCATTGGGCTTTGCGACCCAATCATTTTTGCAAGAATTACAGCAGTTGTTGCAAGAGATGGAGGCTGGCTAGTACTAAGTATCAATAAAATCAAATAAGGGATCAAATTATTGGTCAAAAAAAAGAGCGTCGCAAACAGCGGCGCTCTTTCACTTCATGTGGTTTCCAACTCAGCATCGTTGGTCTCTGTTAAATACTCGGCTTCATCGTTTAAAAGACTGGCCGTCGTTCGCAGTGTGTCGTAAGAATGCAAAACGGCAGCGAGGCTTTTTTGCGAATCACTGATTTTCATGGTCGTCGAATCGGTACTATCTAACACGACTAAGGCTTGTTGATTGATGGCTTGCATGGTTGCGGCAATGGTTTGGGTCAACTGCTTGGTCTGTTCGGCTAATTTTTGCATTTCATCGGCAACTACCCGAAAGCCAGCTGCCTGTTCGCCGATGCGTGCTGTTTCGATGGAAGCGTTGAAGGATAGCAGTTTGGTTTGTTGTGCAATGCGGTCGATGTCATGCAGCACCGCTGTCACCTGTTGGCTATCCATTTCTAAGGCATGGGTCGTTGCTTGATTTTGATCAGACAGCCGTTTGACTTGCGCCAAGTTCTCTGACAAATGATCGACTTGCTGATGCCCGTTGGCAGAAAGTCGTGTCAGGGAGGCAGCACTTTCTTGCACTTTTTTGATAGTGACCGCTAAGGCTTGTTCTCTTTGGGTAATGTCAAAAGCGATTTTGACGACGTTGACGACTTCTTGCTGCTCATCGAGGACAGGGAAGTAGATCCCTTCTAAAATCAGTTTTTCTCCTTGTTTGTTTTTCCGAATGATTTTGTCTTGAAACCGTTGCTTTGAGTAAAGCAGTTGATTCCAGAAAGCTTGGTAATCCGTACTGACAGCATAATGGTCAAAACAAAAGGTCCGATGCGGTAAGCCAATGATTTCTTCTTGGCTGTACCCTAGGATATCAGTCATGTTGGCATTGGCGAAAACAACTTCTTTTTGCGGATCAAAGACTATGACAGCGAGTTCTTGAAAAATAGCAGCGAGCAGACGGTTATTTTGTGTTTCATCTAATGTGAATTTCATACGTACTTACCTACGCCTTTCAGTTTTTTGGGAAGTTTACACAGCGAGTGTCTTACAGTTATCGGTCATGAAGGTAAGGCAGTTAAGAGTGCAAAAACCACCTTTTTTGTCGAACAAAATGCTTGGAAACAGAAGAAAGCAAGATTCTTTGCATCAGAATGACTTGGTGGTACCCTTAAGGTCAACACGAACGATTTCAAACAAAAGGAGAGAATCGTATGACAGATAGAATTTCGTTGGAAAAAGCAGCCGTTGAATTTAGTGAGGCAAATGCACCGCACCCACGGATCTATGAATTACCGCCAGAAGAAGGGCGCGCATTATTGGAACAAGTCCAAGAGTCACCCGTCAATAAATTGGCGGTTGAGATAGAAGATCAGACCGTTGATACAGGCGAATGGGGGACCATCAATGTTCGTTTTGTTCGTCCTGAAGGAAATCATGCGATTCTCCCTGTCATTTATTATCTCCATGGCGCGGGTTGGGTCTTCGGCAGTGCCGCGACTCATGATAAATTGATCCGTGAATTGGCGGTACGAACCAACTCGATCGTCATTTTTCCTGAATATAGTCGTTCACCAGAAGCAAAATACCCAACGGCGATCGAACAAAATTATGCGGTCTTGCAGCAATTACCGGGATTTGTCGATGTCAAAGGCTTAGACCTTAGCCGTTTGACCGTGGCTGGCGATTCCGTAGGTGGGAACATGGCGACCGTTATGACCTTGTTAACGAAAGCCCGTGGTGGCATTCCGATCGCACAACAATTATTGTTCTATCCTGTGACAGATGCCCGCTTTGATACGCCTTCGTATGAAGCATTCGGTGAAAATTATTTTCTGACCAAAGAAGGGATGCAATGGTTCTGGGATCAATACACGACGGATGAAACACAGCGGAATCAAATTACCGCTTCTCCACTACGCGCGACCAAAGAGGAGTTAGCCGATCTGCCGCCAGCGTTGATCATTACAGGCGAAGCAGATGTCTTGCGGGATGAAGGGGAAGCCTATGCGCAGCATTTACGAGCAGCTGGCGTGGAAGTCACCCAAGCACGGATGCAAGGGATCATCCATGATTTTGTGATGGTCAATGCGATGGATCAGACCCAAGCCGCACGAGCTGCCATGATACTGGCTGTCGGTTGGTTGACGGAAAAAAATGTCCCCGCAGAATAAGAAACCGACGAAAGAACTTCTTTTTTAGCGGTGTTCTGATATAGAAAAGGATGTATGGAGTGGAGCGATCCACTCCTTTTTTTGTCGGAAAAATTGAAGGAGGTACACCTGCAGTCTGAAGCAGATGCAAACGCTCTCTAAAAAAATGCGTTTTTATAGTACAGATATTAATAAGTGTTTTTCGTTGATAAATAAATAAAAAGTGCTATTATATTTATTGTGATTAATACAGTTTTTGAAAAGAGGTAATACAGTGAGTGCAAAAGGATCAGAAATCATTGTTGAAAGTTTAGAAAATCATCGGGTGCCTTATATCTTTGGGATTCCTGGTGCAAAAATCGATGGCGTCTTTGACGTGTTGAGTGATCGGGGACCAGAGTTGATTTTGGCACGACATGAACAAAACGCGGCATTTATGGCACAAGCAATCGGTCGCCTGACAGGAGAGCCAGGAGTCGTCATTGCAACAAGTGGACCAGGAGCCAGTAATTTAGCGACTGGGTTGGTCACGGCAACTGCCGAAGGTGATCCCGTCTTGGCACTAGCAGGCCAAGTGAAGCGTTCTGACCTTTCAAAATTGACCCACCAAAGCATGAATAATGCGGCATTGTTTGCGCCGATCACGAAATTCAGCAGTGAAGTCCAAGATCCTGAAACCCTTTCTGAAAGTATTGCCAACGCCTTTCGCATCGCAAAAACAGCCAAAAAAGGGGCGAGCTTTTTATCCATTCCTCAAGATGTGACAGACGGAACTGTCCAAGGGGCAGCGATCAAACCACTATCTTCGCCTAAATTAGGCAGTGCCGATGCAGAAGATATCCAGGCACTCGTCGATCGGATCAAAGAAGCCAAACTGCCTGTCTTACTCTTAGGGATGCGGGCTTCAGGCGTCAAAGAAACACAAGCGATTCGTCATTTAGTTGCAAAAACTGGGTTGCCTGTCGTAGAGACCTTCCAAGGTGCTGGGATCATTTCTCGTGAATTAGAAGAGCATTTCTTTGGCCGCGTCGGCTTGTTCCGCAATCAGCCCGGTGATATGCTGTTGAAACGCAGCGACTTAGTGATCGCTGTGGGGTACGACCCGATCGAATACGAAGCTCGCAACTGGAATGCGGAAAAAGATGCCCGCGTGATCGTCATCGATGAAGTACCGATGGAGATCGATCCATTTATGCAGCCCGAAGTTGAACTGATGGGCAGTATCGCGAAAATTATTGAACAGCTATCAAAAGCCATCGATCAGTATCACTTGAGCGAAGACGCTCACAACTATTTAACGACGCTGCAAACCAAACTCAATGAAAAACCAGCGGATGTCGAAGGCAGCAACAATACCTTACATCCCCTAGAAATCATTGATGCTTTGCAACAAGAAGTGACCGATGACATGACGGTGACGGTGGATGTCGGCAGCCACTACATTTGGATGGCCCGTCATTTCCGCAGCTATGAGCCACGGCACTTGCTCTTTAGTAATGGCATGCAGACCTTAGGAGTCGCTTTGCCATGGGCGATCGCTGCAGCGCTCGTGCGACCAAATACTCAAGTGATCTCTGTATCTGGCGATGGTGGCTTCTTGTTTTCTGCCCAAGAGTTAGAAACAGCCGTCCGTTTGAAACAAAACATCATTCACTTGATTTGGAATGACGGTACCTACAATATGGTGAAATTCCAAGAAGAAATGAAATATGATCGTGCTTCTGGGGTTGATTTTGGACCAGTTGATTTCGTAAAATATGCCGAAGCATTTGGTGCCAAAGGCCTACGGGCAACCACTAAACAGGAATTGATGGCAGCCATCGAAGAAGGGTTTGCAACGGATGGTCCAGTGATCATTGACATCCCTGTGGATTATTCAGACAATGCCGATCTGGGCAAAACGATCCTACCTGATCAATTTTATTAAGACCAAAGGAGCAGCAAGATGAAAGTGAAAAACAAAAGTTATTTATATCAGCATGGCACCCTAGGTGGGTTGATGCAGGATTTAATGGATGGCACGGAGCAAATCGGCAAAATGCTTGAATATGGCAATTTTGGGATCGGTACGTTGGCTGGTTCCAATGGGGAAGTAATCATTTTAGATGGTGAAATCTACCATGTAGACGAATCGGGCAAGGTGCAAGTGCTCCAAGGAAATGAAGGAACCCCTTATGCGGCAGTCGTCGATTTTTCTGCGGCGAAGCACCTACAGATCAGTCAAGAGATGACCGATGAAGAAGTGAAAAATCACGTCCTGACAGAAGTCAGTCCGAATTTGTTTTCCGCTGTCAAAATCCATGGGGTATTTGCCAAGATGCACGTCCGCGTTGCCCCAAAGCAAGAAAAACCGTACCCAAAATTCATTGAGATCATCCAGCATCAGCCGGAATTTCAAGCAGAAGATATCAGTGGTACGATCGTCGGGTTCTTTACCCCGTTGTTGTTCCACGGTGCTGCGGCCGCCGGTTTCCACCTGCATTTTATTAGTGATGACCGCACATTTGCTGGTCATGTCTTGGACTTTGAAGTGGCGGCAGGCGAAGTCGAATTGATGGAACTAGCTGAATTTCGTCAGCATTTTCCTATTGATAATCAAGATTACTTGCAGCGGGAGATCGATGTTGCAAAAATCGCCAAAGATATTGAATCAGCGGAATAAGTAAAGGAAGATTTCTTAATAGACAAACGATAAAAAGCAAGCTAGAATCGCATTCTAGCTTGCTTTTTGTTATGGACGGTTTTTTGTAGCATGACAAGCTACCCGTGTTCCCTTGAGATCTCCTTTGATTCAGAAATCGCAAATCAATTGTTATCTAATACGACTAAGCGTAATATTCGTGTGTTGATTTTATTCAATAATCGATTCCAGTCGGAGGCATCGGGGATCGGTTTTAGCAAGATGCTTTCGACGTCCAATAAATACTCTGTGGCATATTCAGAGTAATTAGTAATCAAAAGCTCAATATTTTTTTCCTTCAAATATTCGTGTGACAGTTCATTCGAATCAGGATAGTACATCGTATGATAGGCACCTAGGTAGCGACGAATAATATTTTCAGCATACTCGCAGACATATTCATTGCCTTCAAAAATCACGGCAATCGTCCGTGGGGAGCCCCAGTTTGCTTCCTTGATGGATTCCATGTACATAGTGAGACTGGCACAAAAGTCATCTAAGTATTTTTGAGAATAGAGCTTTTTCACTAAGGTGTGTGTAAAGAGGAAATCATAATTTTTTTGATACTCTTTTGCGAACTTCTCTTTGACAAATTGATTTAAATCATCAATGTTTATGTTCATGGTCAAAGAGAGCAACTCTCGTAACTTTACTACGATGAAAAAAGACTCAAGCCAAAGGAAGTCTTTTCGTTCATCGAGACTGTTGCCTTGGTTTTCTGCATAAAAATCGCTGACGATCTGTTTAATTTCAGGCCAATAGTTATATGTTCGACAAAATTCTTCGCAAGAAGGACTATTGATTTTACGACGGCAAATAATACAGGTGAAAATATAAACAGCTTCCGCCTTAGGAAGTTCATAATTAAAATGTCGTTGCATGATTTTTTGCAACTCTTGATATTGTGATAACAAATTATTTTTCTTGATCAGTTCATAGAGCTCAGAAGATGGTTTTGCCAAAAGACCTCGTTTGCTGCGCTCGATGCTGATGTAAAGAACATAGGCAAAATAGGAGAAGGAAGAAGACTGCATTTGTTTTGCTTGCAGAAGAGTAGTGATCTCCTTGATCGCTTCTTGTACATTGATTGAAGGAAATATCGTGTTGATGTTGATGTCAGACTCATAGTAAAAAAGACAAAAAAATTTACGGATATCAATTTCAGATCCTGCAAATGTCACTGGATTAGTCTTAAGACGAAGGTTAAAAGGATGTAAGTAAATTTCGATTTTTTTAAAATAACTAAGCAATGACTGCTCAGAAAGGTTGAGTGAAAGGCTCCAATCCATCAATGATTGGACCTCATTAAAAAAGATACTTTCGAAAATCAAAAAAATTGGTTCATCCTTGACCATGGCTTGTTTTTTTCTGCGATAAGATTCGTGATCAAGCTCTTCGAAGAAATACCCGACTTTAGCCGCATGGATTTCGATTGAGTCACTAAAATAGTTCCGAATACTGGCGATATCTGAGATAACCGTCCGCGTACTACTTTTGGTTATTTTAGCCAAGTCGTTAAGAGTACAAGTGGGATTTTTTTCAAATTCATCTAATAATTGTAACCAACGAACAAGAGAACGATTTTTCATGAATTTTAATTGAAATGTTTTCATAGTAGTCTCCCATCATATAAAATAGCCGTTTATAAAAAAGGTGTGCAATCCTTTGGTTTGTGTCGGTCATCGATGGCCTTTTAGCAAGAATAACGCAAAGCGACTCATGGAAGCAATCTGACGCTAAAACGGAGCTTTCATGCAATTTCCATGATAGCCAAAAGATGCCTCCTTCGTTGTCAGATATGTATCAACTGAAAGAGTTTCGACTGTCAAATCAAAGAACCATCCTGAAATTTATTATTTTTCTTAAATAAACGCAAATTCCTTGCACTATTTTAATCAATAGTTACAATTATTGTTGTACAACAGAATGGGGGAAAGCAACTTTTTTCACCCGTCTATGAAAAAACAAATTTTTTAGCTGAAAGAAAACCCGGTATAATGACATCTCCTAGGCGCCTTCTTGCGCAAATCAGTAAAAACGATGTTTTTCAGTAAGGAGCTTATTTTTGAAGAATTTCCAGTTAAGTTTTGTCACAAATAAATCAACGGCTAGATGGTTCCAAATTCTCAATGCCTTTGAAAAAAGTGAGATCTGCAGTGCGAGTAGCTTGGCAGAAGTCACAGAAAGTACTACAAGAACGATTGGAAAAGATATTGGCGGAATCAATGAGTACTTTGCTGGCTTATTGCAAATCTCTTCGACGAATCAAGGGTATTTATTTGAATTGAACAACTACCCAAGTTATGAAAAGAAAAAAGCATCCCTGCTAGCGAATGAGCCCTTGTTTCTTATGCTGGAAAATATTTTTATGGGTGAGTTGAAATCTATTGATGAGTGGACCGACTGTCTTTTTCTATCTAAAAGCACCTTATCGAAATATTTGCGGCGTATCCATCAACAGCTTACTCATTTTGATTTGACCTTAACACTGGATCCTGTGAATATCGTAGGCGAGGAAGCAGATATTCGGAATTTCTTCTGTACCTTTTTCTACGAGACAGACATTACCCCTCACACGGTTTTTCCGACGGTAGCGGTTCAACAGGCAGTCACTGAAATCAGTGGGATGTTTGAAAAAAATAGCTATCATACCGCCTCATTTTCTCAATACAGTTATCTACTGCATATTTCGATCGAGCGATTTTTACAAGGGCAAAGGATTCAGGTAAAAGAAGAGTTATACCATGCTTTGAGACATAGTATCCAACTGATGCACTTTCAACGGATCAATGAAGTGATAGAAAAGTATTTTGAGTTTCAGTTTCCTCACGATGAGTTGGTCTTTTTGTTTGTGAGTATTATCACTAAAAGGAAATTGCAAAATGTCATCGTAGAGCAAAAATTCTGTCTCTCGTATAATCACTGGCCAAAAATTCGCGAATTGACCAACAGTTTTTATCAACTCTTGAATGTCACCAGTCCAAACCCAAAAAATGATTTGATTTTGATTGAATCTTTTTTTACTACTGCTAAATTGAGGGAATGCTTATCGACTTCAGCGAATCGCAATATTTGGGACGTCAATACTTTTATTCGTAAAACATTTCCGAAAGAATTTGCTTCTTATCAACGATTCTTAGAGAACAATCCTTTTTATCAAGAGTTGTATTCTCCTCAATATTTGCCGGATTTTTGCGCGAATTTAGTTATTTATATCGAGTCTGTTCGTGAGCGCTATTGGTTTCCCCGAAAAAACATTGCCTTTATTTTCGAGGGCAATCACCATATCGTTCAGTACATTGAAGGGTGGTCCAATCGGTATTTCAGCTGCTCTCACCGAGTATTTTATCCGGATTCTGGCGAAGTCACCCCCCACTATTTGAAGCAAAATCAGATCGACCTGATAGTTACGAACTATGCAGAGCATGCGTCCGCTTTTCGCGATACCATCGAATGCATTGTCTTCAAAACGATTCCTTCTTCCTCTGATTGGAATCGGCTATTGGAAAGGATCAACCCGGATGTCACGCGACAGTTCGCGCTAAAAGACCTCTTCTAATTTCTCTTCATCTGCAATTATGAAGAGTCGCTAGAAAAGGTCTATTCCAATTCTATGCGAAGAGCATAAGCAAAGCCCAGTTCCTTCAAACTATCTAGCAGTCAAGGAATTGGGCTTTGGTTTTAAAGGCTTGTTTTTACACAAAAAACATCGATTTTGGGGATGGGGAAGTGTCAATGATAGTGAGTGCAAGCCTTTTAAAACAAATGAGTTAGGGAGAACCAGTTTAGCTATTTACTGTGCTTCGCTTAAATAAATCAAGCTCCAAGGAGCTTTTTGATTCAGTTGAATTCCGGTCAATTCCCGATAAAAACAGGTTTTGTCTTTGACAGTCAGCTGAATGATCTCTTCTTGCGTGTATTCGTTTAAAGCACTTTTTTTTAAGTTGTACAGCTCTTTTAAGATCTGCAACTGAGCATCAATGTCCAGCAACAACGACATCTTTTTGAAAAAACTATTATCGGAGTCGTTGTAGATGTTTAGAAAACGTTGGCGCAAGGATAAATAAAAGTTAAAGATCTTAGGGTCTTCGCTAGAACAGCTAGAATGAATAAATTCTTCATCGAAAAAGTTTAAATATTCTTCAGCTGATTGAATCGTTTTTAAGTTCATATCGATACTCCTTCATTATAGTTGACTTGTAGTGAAACCTATTTGATTCGATCATCGAAAGCATTTGCGGCAACTGGGTATCTGACAGGAGGCACTCGTATTTACAGGAGCGTTTTGCAGTCGCAGTATCAACGAGGACTTTCGTTACATCCAATGTACTTGATTTCTCATGGAGTCTCAAACGCGTTTTTTCGCATCCATACGAAGAACTTTTTTTCGTTGATGAATCAGTCAATAACGTCGAGAATATACGATATCTTTTGTTATAAAAAATAAAAGAGGGCGAGTACAGCGGCTTAGTCCTGTTTTATATATATGGATACGGTGAAATCTTTTTGACAGTCAAATGTAAAACCATAGTGCGAGTGTTTTAGCATTGTTTTGACGATATACAGACCTAAACCTGTACCAGCCTCTTCTCCATAAGAAAAGAAGGGTTTGGCCAAATCTGAGTGTTTCAGCGGCCCAGTTTTTTTGATAGGGTTTTTGATCGTTAATTGTTTGTTAGTAAGAATGATCGTGACGACGCTGTTGGGTGGGGAATGAAAAATCGCATTGCTCAAAAGGTTTGAGAAAATTTTCTTTGCCAATTTCGGGTGGTAGAAAAACGTCAGCTCTTGTTTTTGATCAATTTCGATCCGCAAACCTTTATCACTCCATAAAACTTCATATTCTTCGATCAAGTGATCGATCATTTCCCGCACAGAAAGTGGTTGGTCGTCATGGGCCTGTTGGTTATGAAAAACGAACAGGATTTCTTTGATCAACTGCTGCAGCTTTTTCAATTCATTTTCTGTGGCTAGAAGGGACTCTTGCTGTTCTTCAGATAAAGAGTCATCTCTGACATTCGCTAATAGCAGTTGGCTTGCCATGATCGGTGTTTTCATCTCATGGGTGAATCCTTCTAGCAATGTTTTTTTCTCTAACTCCAGCTGTTTGATCTGCTGAACTTGTTCCAAGGCGGCCCGCTGGGCACATTGGAGTTGTTGATATAGGGCAGTTACTTGAGTTTCGATCACTAGATAATCATGCAATTTGATCATGGTATTTACGTCATGAATCTCCTCATACGGAATATTTTTTTCCATCATGTGGAAGACAGACGCCAGTTTGCTCTTTTCGTTTCGATATAAGTAGGTATACAAGCCGCTTCCAGCCAAGGTCAATAGGCTAACTAGCAGCAAAACAAAAGGCGTTGCTAGCCAAATGATCTCTTTTACATCAACGGCACTGATTTGGACAGGGTAACTAACATAAACTTTGTAGCCATTAGTGTCAAACGTCGATTGATAACCATTGGTGAGATGGATCAGCTCACCATTTTTCGCGGTGATGGGTTGCTGGATGGGATAGATGGTATTTTGCTGGGCATCAAAAATGATTATGGTATAGCCATCGATTCGATAACTGTCCAAACGTTGGAAAGAAAGTTCATCGTCATTGACAATATCAAAAATTTCCCGGACTACAGTGTCAAAGACCGCTTGTTGTTTCATTTCGATCCGAGGACCGATATTTAGTAAGAAAAAACCTATCACGCTCACAAAAGTCACGAATGACATTGTCAATGTAAAGAAGTAGATGATGCGAGTCGTTTTCCATTTAATTCGTTTCTTTTTCAATTCGGTACCCGATCCCTTTAACAGTTTGGATGATGTCTTTGCCTAATTTGCTGCGGAGGTTTTTAATGTGAACATCGATCGCCCTAGAGTCGACAAAGGAGTCATAGCCCCAAATTGTGTCTAAAAATTCTTCACGGGAAAAGACTTTTCCTTGACTTAAGAGCATCATTTGCAAGAGCTCAAATTCTTTTGAAGTCAATTCGATCGACTGGCCTTGCCTGTGAACTTGATAGTTATTGATCTCCAATGTCAAGTCGTTATACGTGACCGCCGCATTTTCTTTGTGACCGACTCTGCGCAAAATCGCATCGATTTTTAAAGCGAGGATGTTGGTAGAAAAAGGTTTGATTACATAATCATCGATCCGCTTGCTGTAAAGGTTGATCTGAGTGAATTCATCGTTCAATGCGCTGATCACGATCACCGGGATCGGGTTGTTTTCGCCTAACTCATTTAAAAACATTTCTCCGCTCATTTTAGGTAACATCAAATCGAGTAAAATCAAAGCAAAAGTTTTTGTCTCTAGGGCGTTCAAAGCAGCTTCCGCTTCATCAAAGGCTGTGACTTGATAGCCTTCTTTTTGTAAACTCAACTGGATGCCTCTTCTGATTTCATCGGTATCTTCAATAAGAAGAATTTCTGTGGCCATGGATTACTCCTTTCTATTACTAAAGAAGGGTCAATCGTCCGTTTTTGATCGTATATACATAGTCTGAGATTTCTTTAAAAGTTAAGTCATGGCTGACGATGATGATACACTTGCCTGCATCCCGCAAGTCTTTAAAGATCGTCATGACATTTTCACTGTTTGCCAGATCCAAGCTGCCAGTCGGCTCGTCGGCGATGATCAGATCAGAATCTAAGGCGAGAGCTCGGGCGATTGCCACCCGCTGCTGTTGTCCCCCAGACAACTGGTGACATTTTTTGTGCTGTATGTCGCCACAAATCCCTACTTTGTTTAAATAGCTGCTGGGAGACTGAGGGTTTTTAACTTTGTGGATATTTGTGGCGATCGTGATGTTTTCCAACGGTGACAAATAAGGGATCAAGTTGAGAGACTGGAAAATGTAACTGATTTGCCGGCGATAGGAGACTAAATTCGTCATTGACTGGCCTTGGAACTCGATTGAACCGCTTTGCAAAAATTCAAGACCGGAAATCAAAGACAAAAAAGTGCTTTTTCCAACACCAGATTGACCAATAATCGTGTGGATCTTGCCAGCGTCAAACACTTGACTGACATTTTGCAAAATAGTCTCATCTTTGTATGAGTAACTGATATCTGTAATTTTGAGCATTTGATCTTCTCCTTTAGTATTCATCAAATCTGTGAAGGTTTCTTTAAAAAAATAGGTATTTTTAACTTTTTTTAACATTTTGCTTATTCGTTATTGGACAAGATCTCTTTGGGACTTCTCTTAATGATCTTCATAGTTGGCAGGATCGTTGTGACACAAGTGATGACTGCCAATAATGAAAAGATGACTGAAGAAAAAATGAGCGACTCTTTGAAATCAGTTTGCTGGATAGAGACCTCGGTGTTGAGTTTGGTGCTTTCATCTTCCACATAATTGTCTCCTCGCGGCATGCTCAAGCTACTATTGGCACTAAGTTCCCCCATAGAAGCTTGCATTTGTTCATTGACGACTGTACTTGCTTGAGGTGCGATCACTGTGGTGGATAAGGCGAAACTGATACCGAAGCTGACGACCAAAACGATTGCGACTTCTAAGAACATCTGCAAAAGGATGTTGATTTTTGTTTCTCCCAATGACAGTAACAAGCCGACTTCGTATTTACGCTCTCGTAACGAGAGCATCATAATCAACCCGATGACGATCAAGGCAAAAAGGATCAAGAAAAGCTGAATGAAGTTCAAGATCGAAGAAAAATCTGTAATCATTGATTGGATCGTTTTGTATTGCTCGTAGGAGCTTTTGAATGCGACCTGCTGGTATTTGCTGTTTTCAGCATCTATTTCATTCAAGAACTTTTGAGTATCCATCGGATCTTTCAAGCTGACTTTGATTTTGTCATAACCCGCCATCAAAGGAGTGTTTTCACCAAATTGCAGTTCTTTGACTTCTTTGAGAACCCTTCGTGTCGAAAAAAATAACCGCTCTTCATTATCTTTGTGGGGGCGAGGACTATTGGCAGCTAACTCATAAATACCAGTGATAACTCCGCTTTTTTTCAAAGCTTCTTGTTCTTCATCGAAACCCGAATTGAAATCCAACGTTAAAGGGTCACCAATGCTTAGTTTGTGTTTTTCCGCATACTTTTTCGAGACCATGATTGGATAAGTCTCTTTGTTATTGGTAGTAAGATCGCCCTCAATGATCTGCAGATTGTATTTTGCCAATTCAGGATCGTTGCTGTCATAAATTTCGATTTCATTGGAAGGTTCGATTATACCTCCCGGCACCTTGTCTTCATGTTTTGGTGTCCGGTCAGCATACTGGGTGAATAGCTGGGTCGCAGCGCTGACGGAAAAATCTTCGACATAACTGGATTTTTCAATTTTCTCCAGCAATTCTTCATTCAACACATCGGTACCAGATTGCAAATCGCCGGAATACATGGACTGAAGGATTTTCTCATAATCCAGCTCGATGGTTACTATTGAATTCAAGTCTTTTTGGACATTTTCCAATACTTTTTGCAGTTCGTATTGGGTCAGCCTTGCCGTGATCAAAAACGTTGAGACGACCAGAAACAACCCGCCAATGATTGCGGTCCGTTTTTTGAGACTGGTGATACTTTTGATGATACGAGTAAAAAAGTTCATAAAATTCCTCCTTTGATATGCGAAAGTATACAGGAAGAAGGTTAGCCGAATATGTGGCCAATATGTGTTTCGTGTGAAGTTGGCGGACGCTTGAAGGCTTTCCTGTCATCCCATGGGCGCTAGGCTCATCCCCGTCATTTTTTCAAAGGTGTGATACTATAGAATTATCTAGAAAAACGATCCTTTGATTTAAGTCGCCAATACCAAAACAGTGTCAAGACACGCAGTTGCAGTGAGACACAACCGTCTGTTTTGACGAGAAGGTTCGGCTAAATAGGGACGTTCATTAAAGCAAACGAGGAGCAATTCAATGAAAGAGAAAAAAACAGTTGTAGTGATCGGCGGCGGACTTGGTGGTCTATCAGCGGCGGTCTCATTAGCCCAAAATGGCTTTGATGTATCATTATATGAAAAAAATCACCATTTAGGCGGCAAGTTGAACCGACTGGAAACAAACGGCTTCGGCTTTGACTTAGGTCCTTCGATTTTGACGATGCCGCAGATTTTCGAAAAATTATTTACTGGCAGCAATCGCGATATGGCGGATTATGTTGCGATTCGCCGATTGCCATTGGAATGGCGCTCCTTTTTTCCTGACGGCACCAAGATCGATCTCTATGGCGATCTTGCCCGCACGGCAAAGGAAAACCCGCACTTGTCGGAAAAAGACATGGCCGAGTACCAAGACTTTTTGGACTATGCGCAAAAGATTTATGCAATCACGGAAAAAGGCTATTTCGAGAAAGGCTTAGATACCACGAAAGAAATCTTGAAGTATCATGGCGTGATCAAAGCGTTGAAAGGTTTTGATTATTTCTCTTCGATGCATGATGCTATTCAAAAACGTGTCAGCAATCCGCAGCTGCAAGACATGCTGAGCTATTTTATCAAGTATGTCGGCTCGTCTCCTTATGACGCCCCAGCCGTCTTGAACATGATGATCTATATGCAGCATGCCCAAGGTGTCTGGTACGTGCCAGGCGGGATGCACCGTTTAGCCGAAGGCATCGTTCGCTTAGCAAAAGAGATCGGTGTGACCTTCCACACGGGACACAAAGTGGAAAAATTGATCGTTGAACAGGAACAAATCCGTGCCGCTCGTTTGGATGATGGCACGTTGATTGAAGCCGACTATTTTGTTTCCAACATGGAAGTGATCCCGGCTTATGAAGAGCTGTTAGAAGAAGCGCCGACCTTTACTCAAAAACTGGAAGAAAAATTTGAACCAGCAAGTTCTGGTTTCGTCTTGCACTTAGGGGTCAAAACCTCCTATCCGCAACTGGCGCACCACAACTTTTTCTTTTCCAATGCCTCAAAAGAAAACTTTGATCAAAATTTCCATCAGCATCAGCTGCCGGAAGACCCAACGATCTACTTGGTCAATGCCAACAAAACCGATCCTTCGCAAACAGTGGCAGGGCATGAGAACATCAAAATCTTGCCTCATATCCCTTATTTGCAGGATAAACCCTTTACGGAAGCGGAATACGATGCTTTTCGTGAACGGATCTTGATCAAGCTGGAAAACATGGGCTTAACGGATCTACGTAAGCACATCGTGTATGAAGACCGCTGGACACCCGAAGACATCCAAAAGAATTATTTGTCACATCGCGGTGCCATCTACGGCACGGTCTCTAATCGCAAGAAAAATCATGGCTTTAAACACCCGAAACACAGCGAACGCTACGACAATCTATACTTCGTTGGCGGTACGGTCAATCCCGGTGCCGGCATGCCGATGGTGACCCTTAGTGGCCAGCAAGTCAGTGAGATGATCACCAAAAGAGAACACTAAGACAAGAAAGGATGATGACTGTGTATCTACTGCTCGCTGGTATTTGCGCTGCTTGGCTGGCAGGCTGGCTGATTTTTTTCCGCCTGCCGACCATACCCACCCGCAAGGAGACAGCCGCATCCAAAGACTTGAAGGAGAGGGGAGAATTGTCGATCATCATCCCCGCCCGCAATGAAGCAGAAAACTTGCCGCAATTGTTGGCATCCTTGCAGCAGCAAACCCTTCATCCTGTGGAAATTTTGGTGGTTGATGACGGATCGGAAGACGAGACGATCGCTTGTGCCAAGGGCTTCGGTGCGACGGTCTTACAAACCGCTGCTGATTCTGCTGGGAAAGCGGCGGCTTGCTGGGTAGGCGCCTCACAAGCGGTGGGCAAGTATCTATTATTTTTGGATGCCGATACCTTCTTTCTAGCAGAAGATGGCTTAGAGGGCCTTTTCGTTGCGTTTGAGGAGCGATTGGGACAAGGACTGCTCTCGGTGCAGCCCTATCATCAAACGAAGCGCTTGTATGAACAACTATCTGCCGTCTTTAATGTCGTCTTACCTGTCGGGTTGAACCGTTTTTCTATTGTAGGCGAAAAACTCTCAGCCGGTGGCGCCTTTGGTCCGTGTATCTTGTGCAGCAAAACAGCGTACCTTCAAGCCAATGGGCATCAGGACATGCCACAAGGAATCTTAGATGATCTAGCACTAGCGAGACGTTTTAAGAAAAAACGCTTGCCGATCGCCTTGTATGGTGGAAAAGACCTGTTGGCCTTTCGGATGTATCCAGCTGGTGTTCGTCAACTTGTTCAAGGCTGGACGAAGGACTTTGCCACTGCTTCGCAATTCACTCACCCTTTGATTATGGCAGGGGTCATCTTGTGGATCAGCGGCGGCATTGGGGTACTGGCGGCACCGTTTCTGATGAAACCGCTTTGGTTAGGCCTGCTTTTTTATGCTGCTTATTTTGGACAAACCGTGTGCTTTGCCCGCCGTGTCGGCAACTTCAACCGAATCCTGCTGCTTTTTTTCCCATGTTACTTTCTTTTTTTCCTAGGCTTATTTGGTTGGTCATGGATCCAAACCCATTTGTTGAAATCCGTGACCTGGAAAGGACGCAAAATCAATTTATAGGAGGCGATGCACATGCCGCTGATCACCTTATCTCCACTGCTCTTGCTCATTACAGACAGCTTGGCTTGGCTGCTGTTTCATCTAGGCATCTCCTTTGGCTTGCGCAAAGTCAGCGATGCTTTTTTTGAACGTCATGCCAACTGGTTCCGTTCTTTTGCCTTTGAAAAAGGCGGTAGGATCTGGGCGGAGGTATTTCGTATTCGTCAGTGGAAAGACAAATTGCCCGACGGCACTGTGATTGCCAAAAAAGGCTTTGACAAATCTCGCTTGGCTCAGCAACAAAAGGACTATCTGGAAAAATTCGTCATCGAGACACGCCGAGCAGAGCTGACCCATTGGCTGCTGATGGTTCCAGCACCGTTCTTTTTCCTCTGGAATCCTACGTGGGCGGGCTGGGTGATGATCGTCTATGCGTTATTGGCCAACTGCCCGTTCATTATGATCCAACGCTATAATCGTCCCCGTTTAGAGCGAGTCTTGCGGAAAAAAAGTGCCCTGCAAGTCAAGCGAAAGGCGACGGTCTAGGTTCCTGTAGGTGTCGCTTTAAGATTCGCTGAAAAATAGGTCAACGGGAAATCAAAAGGATCGGAGGATAACTACCTTCGATCCTTTTTAAAAAATTGGTGTTAATTTTTATGGGATGTGCCAAGACCATTCTTTGTACACTAAGGTCATTCAGAGGAAGGGGTGATCGTATGTCATCAGAAGGATGTGGGCAAATTTTCGAACTGCCAATGCAGGCTGTTGCATTGGTTGGTCGTGTGTTTGGACAGGCACGAAGTATTTTTGTAAGTGTAGAAAGGAAGGAGGGTGCGCAAGATGATTGAAGATAGCCGACAACGGGACCACTATTACGACATGCTGATTGAAAAAAATTCCCAATATGAAGGGATCTTTTACGTTGGGGTAAAAACCACCGGCGTCTTTTGCCGTCCCACCTGCCCAGCGAAAAAACCGCTCAAAAAAAATTGCGAGTTTTTTCAGACAGCACAAGAAGCGTTGCTGGCGGCGTATCGTCCCTGTAAACGATGTCGCCCGCTCAGCTCACCTAGCCACTTATCCCCTGACGTGAAAAGCCTGGTAGAAGCCGTGGAGAGTAACCCAGAGAAAAAGTGGACCGACAAAGATTTTGAAGCACTAGCGATCCATCCCAATACCGCACGCCGACAATTCAAAAAATATTTTGGCATGACCTTTATCGAATACTCCCGTGCACGCCGTTTAGGGTTAGCGTTAAGCAGATTCGTGAAGGAGAACCGCTGATACAAGCGCAATTAGAAGCCGGTTTCGATTCTGGCAACGGCTTTCGAGATGCGTTTTCTCGGATTATGGGGGAGCTGCCTTCCAACAGCCGCGAAAAAACGATTCTTTCTTCTGCTTGGCTTGAGACCAAGCTTGGGTCGATGTTGGCGATCAGCGACCAGCAGCAGCTTTACTTGTTAGAATTCGTGGATCGCAGAGGGCTAGAAACGGAGATTGCTGTTTTGAGAAGCCGCTTGAATGCAGTGATTATTCCCCAGCAAACGGCAATCATTCAGCAACTCAAGCAAGAATTGACGGAATATTTTGAAGGAAATCGAACTGCCTTCACGGTACCCATCGCATTGATCGGCTCTGATTTTCAGAAAGCCGTCTGGCAGCAGCTGTTGGCGATGAAGATCGGAGAAACATACTCTTACAAACAATTGGCACAGCGAATCGGCAATGAAAAAGCCACCCGAGCTGTTGCCAATGCCAACGGAAAAAATCAATTGGCGTTGATTGTTCCATGCCACCGCGTCATCAATAGCGATGGCAGCATCGGCGGCTATGGCGGCGGTGTCGAACGCAAAAAGTGGTTGCTGGCTTTGGAAAAGCAGGTGCAGCCGACCACAATGATCTAAAAAGGACAAGTATGCGTCGGAATCAGCGCTTCATCGATCAGTACATGGAATGGATCGAATCCTCTTCAGTAAAATATATATTTAACGGAACTTATGGAATCTTTCATGAGTTCCGTTTTTTATTAGATTTGAAGGGGACGTAGAGAAAAGGTGGACCTTCGTTAGTGTCTAACCGTTCTTAACCTCTATAAAAATAAGCATTGAATGATTTTCTTAAACAACCAAAGCATATCCTTTTACAACTTACAAAAAGTAAGTTATGATTATCTCGAATTCGAAATAAAGAGGTGAGGAAAATGGCGCATCAAGAAGAAGCGCTCAAAGCGTACATCGGTTTGCTGCGTACGGCGAGTCGTTTGGAACAAGTGGCAAAAAAAGATGTTCGTTGTTATGGCTTAAATATTACAGAGTTTTCTGTACTGGAATTGCTTTACCATAAAGGCACCCATACGACGCAAGCCATCAAGGAAAAAATCTTGATCGCCAGCAGCTCGACAACCTATGTAGTCGATCAATTAGTCAAAAAAGGCTGCGTGCGCCGGGAACCTAGCCAAGAAGATCAACGGGTAACTTACGTCAGTATTACGGAAGCAGGCAGGGCATTGATGGAGAAAATTTTTCCCAGTCATGCACAAAAGATTGCGGCGAGTTTTTCCGAACTCAGCAGTGAAGAATTGCAACAATTAAAAACAATTTTACGAAAAATAACTTACGATCAGAAATGAGGAAAAGAAAATGAGAAAACAAGATCAATTATTAGGGGTACACCATGTGACGGCCATGACAAGTGATGTGGAACGGAATTACCATTTCTTTACAGATGTGTTAGGGATGCGTTTAGTGAAAAAAACCGTCAATCAAGATGACATTTATACGTACCATACCTACTTTGCGGATGATTTAGGGTCACCGGGAACGACCATGACGTTCTTTGATTTTCCCAATACCGCTCGCGGCAGCAAAGGAACCAACTCGATCACCCACACCAGTTTCCGAGTACCCAGTGATGCTGCCCTTGATTATTATGCCGCACGCTTTGATGAATTTGAGGTAAAACACGAAGCAATCACCACCGAATTTGGGAAAAAAGTGTTGCGCTTTTGGGATTTTGATACGCAAGCCTATCAATTGATCTCTGATGAACACAATACTGGCGTGAAAGCTGGTACTCCTTGGAAAAAAGGACCGGTTCCTACTGAATTTGCGATTTATGGCTTAGGTCCTGTCGAAATGTCTGTTTCTTACTTGGCAGATTTCAAAGGGCTGCTGGAATCCGTTTTTGATTTCAAAACCATTGATCAAGTAGACAATCGCTATTTGCTAGAAGTCGGTGAAGGCGGCAATGGCGCTCAAGTCGTTTTAGTGGAAGATACCACGAGCCCGCAAGCACAACAAGGCGATGGCGAAGTGCATCATGTCGCTTTTCGTTTAGCTCACCACGACTCATTAGCAGTTTGGCAAGAAATCTTTGATAACTTGGGATTGGCCAACTCCGGCTATGTGGATCGCTACTATTTTGAATCCTTGTATGTGCGCATCGGCCATATTCTTTTTGAACTAGCAACAGATGAACCAGGGTTCATGGGGGATGAGCCATACGAAACATTGGGTGAGTCCTTATCATTGGCACCATTTTTAGAAAATCGCCGTGAATACATCGAAGGAGTCATCAAACCCTTCAATACAAAACGCGCCTAAGGAGGCACATAGTATGCAACCCATTCAACAGATCCACCATATTTCAGCCATCGTAGGCGATCCGCAAACGAACGTTGCCTTTTACCGTGACGTGTTGGGGTTGCGCCTCGTCAAACAAACCGTCAATTTTGATGATCCCTACACGTATCATCTTTATTACAGCAATCAAGGGTTAGAAAATGGGACCATCATCACCTTCTTCCCTTGGGCAAATGCCCATCCTGGCCGAGTAGGAAGCGGACAAGTCGGCACGATAGCGTTTCGCATTCCAAAAGACAGCAGTGCCTATTGGCAAGATCATCTGGCGAAACATCAAGTAACTGTTCAAGAAAGTACATTGTTTGATCGGCCAACGTTAGAACTTCATGATCAGCATGACCTTTCTTTGGCGTTAGTCGAAGCCGAAGAGTCGGCAGAAACACCAGCGATTTTAGGTTTTCATGGGGCCGTCTTGCTTTCGGCACAACCAGAAGCGACCATTCAAACGTTGGCAGATGATCTAGGTCTGGACATTTTTAACAAAACAGAGAAAAGCAGCCATCTTCATACCGCAGGCACCCTCGCTCATGAGATCGTCGTGCCCCATGAAGCAATGCCAGCAGGGCGCTGGGGTGTCGGCACCGTCCATCACATCGCGTGGTCTGTGCCAACGGAAGCAGTGAAAAAGAGTGGCAAGAGTACTTGTACGATCAAAGATACGGCGTCACTGAAATCAAAGATCGCAACTATTTCAAAGCCGTCTATTTCCAAGAGCGGGGTAACATCGTCTTTGAGATCGCAACAGAAACCCCAGGCTTTTTAGTTGATGAACCATTAGAAACGTTAGGACAGCAGTTGATGCTGCCCGCCCAATTTGAAAGCCGCCGTGCAGAGATCGAGGATCGCTTGCCAGATTTATCGGTTTAGAAAAAAGGAGACGCTGTATGCACAATTTAGATCCCAAGGATTTGACCCAACGAGAAAATTATAAACTACTGATCGGCTCCATCATTCCACGGCCAGTGGCAGTGGTCAGTACGCAATCAGCCGACGGTATCGTCAACATCGCCCCATTCAGTTTTTTTAACATCGTCAGCTCAGAACCCGTGATCCTCTCGTTGGCTATCCAGCGCAAAGAGGGGGAACTGAAAGACACTGCCCGCAATCTGTTGGCGACGAAAGAAGCCGTCGTGCATATTTTGGATCAAACAAATGTCCAAGAGGCCAATAAAACCGCGGCATTATTGCCCGCAGACCAAAGCGAGTTGACGGTTTCTGGATTTACGACAACGACATCGAAAACAATTGCCGTTCCTGGCTTGAAAGAAGCCAATGTACGCTTAGAAACGACTCTGCATCAGCATATACCCATCAAAAAAGACCAGCAGACCACTGCCGATCTCTTATTGTTGGAAGTCGTCGGCTACCAGATTGCAGAGGATGTCTATCAAGATGGCAAGATCGATCCCCGTGCCTTACAAGCAGTCAGCCGGCTAGCGGGAAATTCTTACGCAACGATTGGGGAGATTTTCGATATCAAACGACCAAGTTAAAGGAGGAACTTCGATGAAAGCAATCTACCAACAAGGAGCAGCTGACGCACCAGTTTTGGTACTGCTCCACGGCACCGGTGGCGACGAACAGTCGCTGCTAGAAGTAGGCAAAGCCCTTGATCCCCAAGCGTCACTATTAGGTATTCGCGGCAATGTCTTAGAAAACGGCATGCCCCGTTACTTCAAACGCCTAGCTGAAGGGGTATATGATGAAGCCGACTTAGCACTTCGCGGCGACGAATTAGCCGAGTTCATTCGGCAAGCCGCCAAAGAATACCACTTTTCGCTAGCCCAAGTGGTACTGGTGGGTTATTCCAATGGCGCCAACATTGCCATTCGCTTATTACTAAATGATAGTGACCACTTTAAAAAAGCGATCCTCTACCACGCCATGTATCCAGTCGAGAATGTACCGACGAATTCCTTGCCTGACACTCATGTGTTTCTGAGTTTTGGCAGAAACGACCCGATCGTTTCCCTAGCTGACAGTGCTTACGTCCAAGAGATCTTCACCTCACGGGGTGCAGTCCTTTCAACCGTTTGGACCCCAAGTCATCAGTTAACGTATGAAGAAGTCGAACACTCGCGCACGTGGTTGACCGAACAATAAAGCAGTGCCTCTTTCCTAATCAAACAGCGATCCTGCTGGTTGGTTAGGCTTTTTTGTTTCACGTGAAAACATTGAACAGAGAGTACATCAGCTCCACCAAGATATGCTTTGCATTAGTTCTGTTAGTATGGGTGGTTTTTATATTCTTAAAGCTTCTGGATTATACGGTAGCTTGTTATCTCTAACCTGTTTAAGTTAATAACATGAATTTTTCTTAAAAAAATGGCAATAAAATTTAATAAAACGCATAATGGAAAATGAGTTTGGTGATGATCAAAACCAGTTAGGGATTATACCTAGCTGGTTTTTTTAGTAAGGAAGCAAATTTGTTGATAGTTCCTTTATTTAACAACGTTGATTGTTGTATCGGTGAATAGTGAGTGACTTGTGGTTCTTTAGATACCAGAAATCGAAAACGAATGTGTTTATTTGTTTAAAATAACGTTGTACACATTCTGTTGATGGATTTCAATACTTTTTGCAGTTAGTTTTTTGTTTGATAATCATTGTTTTGGCGCTTTTTTGCGTATTTAAAGATAACAAAGATATTTTTATATAAAAACAAAAAATTTGTTGACAGACAAAATGAAAGCGTTTATATTGGATGTGTGGTTACTACCAGTTGAGAGTAAGGGGAGGACATAAGATGCTTGGTTTGGTTTTAACAGGTCATGGGGAATTTGCGCAAGGGATGGAAAACGCGCTTGCGATGATTGCAGGGCCGCAAGAACAGTTTCTAGCAGTGCCGTTTTTAGAGGAAAATCCGTTAGCTGACTTTGAAAAAGAGTTGCAAGGAGCAATCGATCAATTAAAGGAAACCTGTGATGGGGTCGTGATTTGTGCAGACCTTGTGGGCGGAACCCCTTTTAATGTTGCGATGACCGCTGCCAATGAGGATCCGCAAATCGAGGTCATCGGTGGCAGCAATCTGCTGATGCTAGTAGAAGGTTCGTTGACTAGATATACAGCAGCTGATCCAGAGGGTTTTTGCCAAGAACTGGCAGAGATTGGCAAGAGCGGTATTTTTCACGGAAAGATCAAAGGCCATGAGGAAATCAATGAGGAAGAAGGGATTTAACGATGTGGGAAATGATCTTAGCAGCCTCAATCGTGATGCTTGTTTTTCTCTTTCTCTTTTTGGCGGTCTCTTCTTTCTTGAATGGGAAAAATCTGAAAAAGCAAAAAGGCTATTTCGCTGAATTGCAGCAGTCCTTGAAAAAGGGACAGAAAATCAAATTGTACGGCGGCATTATTGGGGAGATTCAAACACTGGGGAAAGAGACAGTGGATCTAAGGGTGAAATCGGGAACGGTGATCGAAGTAGAACGTAGTGCGGTTGCAGAAATCATGCAGTAAATAGAAGGAGGACATATTTATGGGAGAACCAAATATTTTGTTGACGCGAATCGACAATCGGTTGATTCATGGGCAAGTTGCCACACAGTGGAACGGTACGTTGGGGGCAAATCTAATTTTAGTGGCAAACGATAAGGTCGCCAAAGACAAAGTCAGACAAGGGTTGATGGATATGGCGGCGCCAGCTGGCGTCCAAACGAGGTATTTCTCGCTTCAAAAAACCATCGAGATCATTCATAAAGCATCGCCAAAACAAAAGATTTTCATGGTGATTGAAAATCCTCAAGATGCCTTGAAATTAGCTGAAGGTGGAGTACCAATCAAGAAACTGAACATTGGGAATATGCATATGTCAGAAGGGAAAAGACAGGTTGCTACAACAGTTGCCGTCGATGAAGCAGATGTCAATGCCTTTAAAAAACTGAAGGAAATGGGGGTGCAATTAGTGATTCAGCGGGTTCCAACGACACCTGTTGAAGATGAAAAGAAATTATTTCAGTAATGCAGAGGTAAGGAAGGAGAAAGAAAATGGATTACACGATTTTTCAAATCATTTTAGTCTTCATAGTTACATTCATTGCCGCAATCGATCAATTTAGTTTTTTAGAATCATTGTACCAACCCATTGTTACTGGGATGGTTATCGGACTTATTCTTGGAGATCTTCAAACCGGCTTGATCGTTGGCGGAACGTATCAGTTAATGACGATCGGCAATATGCCGGTGGGCGGCGCGCAACCGCCAAATGCGGTGATTGGCGGAATTATGGCAGCAATCTTAGCGATCACGCTGCAGCTAGAACCGACAGTAGCGGTTGCTACGGCGATTCCGTTTTCTTTGCTGGGGCAATATGGGGTGACGATTATCTTCTCACTAATGTCACCAGTAATGTCAAAAGCCGACAGCTACGCCCATGATGCCAATACGAAGGGCATTGATCGAATCAATTATTTAGCGATGGCGGGTCTTGGAACGATCTTTGGCTTGATCGTGGTCTTATTCTTTATCGGCGGTGCTGCCTTCGGGAATCAGGCGGTCGCAGCGATCCCTCAATGGTTGATGGGTGGGCTCGGCGCAGCTGGGGGCATGATGCGGTATGTCGGTTTTGCGATTTTACTAAAAGTGATGGTTTCCAAAGAAATGTGGGGCTTCTTCTTTATGGGGTTTGGTTTAGCCACGATCGTAATGGCGGCACCTTCTTTGCAAGGACCAGCCTTGATCATTCTAGCCTTTATCGGTTTTGCATTAGCCTTTTGGGATTATCAAATCCAGTCCAAATTTAAAGTAGCAGCAGCCAATACCTATGATTTCGGAGGCGACGAAGATGGCATATAATATTCCCGATTCTTATAGCGAACAAGCGCCCGCAGAACAACTGGATAAAAAGACCTTGAACAATATGGTCTGGCGGTCCTTATTTCTACAAGCCTCTTTCAATTATGAGCGAATGCAAGCAGGAGGCTGGTTATTCAGTATTTTACCGGGGTTGAAAAAGATCCATAAAAATGAAAAGGACTTGGCTGCTTCAATGAGCCATAACCTAGAGTTTTTCAATACCCATCCGTTCTTGGTGAACTTTGTGATGGGGATCATTCTATCGATGGAACAAAACAAAGCCGACATTCCCATGATTCGGGCAGTGCGAGTTGCCGCGATGGGACCGCTAGGCGGGATCGGTGACGCGTTATTCTGGTTCACTCTGGTACCGATAACAGCTGGTATCACAGCCAATATGGCGATCAATGGAAACATCGCTGCACCGTTTATTTTCTTACTGGTATTCAATGCGGCCCAATTCGGCTTACGGTTCTTCTTGATGCATTGGTCCTATCGTTTAGGGACAGATGCCATTGGGATCTTAACGGAAAATGCCAAAGAGTTTACCCGAGCAGCGAGTATTTTAGGAATTTTTGTTGTCGGTTCCTTGACCTGCGTGTATGGGGCGACGTCTTTGGATATTCAGATCCCTAACGGCACTACCAATGAAGTGACACAAGCGACGACGATCGTGGATGATCAAGCAGCCATTGCCGCTTATGGAGATATGCTGTATACCACGGATGAGAATGGTCAATTGACCGACACATTGCAAGAAAATGCGGCGGTCAACGAACTGGCTAACGGCAAATATGAATTGACGTTTAACAAAGTTAACGAAGTACCCGTGACGATCGATATTCAAAAAATCCTCGATGGGATCTTGCCGCAAGTGATTCCATTGACTATCACACTGATGCTGTATTTCTTCTTATCAAAACGCGGCTGGACGCCGTTGAAATGTATCGCTTTGCTGCTAGTGATCGGCTTGATCGGTTCTGGCTTTGGTCTGTATCCATCCATTTGGCCGCAATAAGCAAGCTAGCAGAAGAAACGGCGCAACACGCAGGAGGAGTTTTTCTAAGCAAGCAACAGCTGACTTTTCAGCTTAGCTCGTACTGGCAATTGGTTCATTTTCCTGCGTGAAAAGACGCAAATTCAGGAAACAGAGCCCCTGTAGACGATTGTTTGACACGCCTATCGGGAAATAGTACACTCGTTATGTGGTAGTAACCAGTTTGGAGGGGCTTATGAATATCAATAAAAATCGACAACCATTATACGATCAATTGTTAAATTTACTGATTGAAAAAATCGAAAATGAAATGGAAGCAGACACAATGCTTCCCTCAGAAAGAGAGCTGTCAAAGCGCTACGGATTAAGTCGGACCACCGTTCGCTTGGCACTACAGGAGTTAGAAAAATTAGGCTATATTTATCGCCAACATGGCAAAGGCACCTTTGTCTCGGATATCCGCAAGCAGGCAACCAATTTATCAGGTTCGTATAGTTTTACCGAACAGATGAAAGCACTAGGGAAACAACCAGAAACTAGAGTATTGGCATTCAAAAAAATGGAAGCGACAAAATATTTTGCCACTCAGTTGCTAGTTTCCATCGGCGAGCCGATCTACAAGTTAAAACGATTGCGTCTTGCTGATGGGCAACCGATGATGATTGAGCGTTCTTATCTGCCGGTCAAACGCTTCATGCATTTAACGAGTGAGATGATCGAGCAAAAACCATTGTACGATATATTTCATGAAGACTTTCATCAAGTGATCCGCCTCGCGGACGAAGAATTTTTTGCCAGCATTGCCAGTGCAAAAGATGCGGCATTGCTAAAAATCCACGAAGGTGCGCCAGTGTTGAACCTGGTACGCAGCACGTTCAATATTGAAAATGAAGTGATCGAATACACCTTGAGTGTTGCTCGAGCAGACCAATTTAGATACAAAGTCCGCCACTTGCGTAACGACGAGTAGCGCATTTCCTAGACAGTCTGAAATGATCCACTCGAGCAAAGAAAAGGCATGTATTCAAAACCAGTGAGGTCGGGGAAGTTTGCCCTTTGGGTGATCGCTAAGCATTCATCCAAGACAAGCGCTCCTCGCACCGTCACTGGGAATACATACTGGAAAAACAGTAGCTAGGAGGAAGAAAGATGTTTCAACTGTCAACAAAGGAATTAGCAGAATTAGGTGCGGAGATTACAACAAGAGAAATCAAACAACAGCCAGAACTTTGGCAAGAAACCTTGACGATCTATCAAGAAAAGCAAGAGGCGATCGCGACTTTCTTACGTGCCATCAAGCAAAAGACGGATAAACGCATTCGGGTGGTCTTCACGGGAGCGGGGACGTCGCAATATGTTGGAGATACGATCGTTCCTTACTTGAATAAGACGGGCGCAACTGCGGATTATCTTTTTGAAAGTATTGCTACGACGGATATTGTCGCAGCTCCAGAACAAGTTTTATTTGCGGATGAACCAACACTGCTCGTTTCTTTTGCTAGAAGCGGCAATTCACCAGAAAGTTTAGCAGCGGTCAAAATCGTCGATCAATTCGTTGCCGACAGTTATCATTTGACGATCACTTGTGCAGCCGACGGATCTTTGGCACAACAAGCTGCCGCTGATGAAACGAGCTATCTGTTATTGATGCCTAAGAGGTCAAATGATGCTGGCTTTGCAATGACGGGAAGTTTTTCTTGCATGGCTCTTTCCGCACTGCTGATTTTTGACCAGACGCCTCTGACAGAAAAGAGGCATTATGTTGAAACCCTTAGCCGATTGGGGCAAGAAGTGATCGACAGAGAAACAGAACTCCAAGTACTGACGGACCGTTCCTTTAAGCGGATCGTTTACCTTGGGTCAGGCACGTTGTCGGGGTTGACCAGGGAAGCACAGCTAAAAGTATTGGAACTGACTGCGGGAAAAATCGCCACCGTGTTCGATTCTTCGATGGGCTTCCGTCATGGACCTAAATCATTCGTAGATGATCAAACCCTCGTCTTTGTCTTTGTCAGCAATACGTCCTACACGCGGCAGTATGATCTTGATATGTTGGAAGAATTAAAGAGCGACGGCATCGCCGCCGCAGTGACTGCTATCGGACAGCCGACAGCTGTGAATTTCTCAGGAACAAACTTTTTCTTTCCAGATGACACATCATTGCCAGACGGTTATCTTGCCTTAGCAGACATTGTTTTTGCGCAAACGATCGCACTGTTGGCATCGATCAAAGTCGGGAATACACCCGACACCCCTTCGCCAACACGTACCGTCAATCGGGTGGTCAAAGGCGTGACGATTCATCCGTATAACAACTAACGATGACTGAGAAAGCCCACCACGAGCACGTATCTTTTCGTGTACGAAGTCGATACGTGCGGTGGCCAATCAGTCGAACGGCTTCATCAATAAACATTTTTATACGTGCTGACAACCGTTTCGCCAACGCTGAAAAAAGTGAAAGCGGTTGATTCTTTGGCATGGACAAAAAAGGAGGAATTTTAATGAAAGCAACCGTAACGAAAGCCAAAAAAGCAGCGATGGATCGCCTGTCAACGAAAGAAGGAGTGATCGCAGCTTTAGCAATCGACCAACGAGGTGCCTTGAAAAAAATGATGGCAGCACTTGGCGTGGAGGCTGATGCAGAAAAAATCAGCCAGTTTAAAAAGCTAGTCTCACAAGAATTGACCCCTTACGCGTCTTCCATTTTATTAGATCCCGAATATGGGTTGGCAGCTGCGCAAAGTCGTGATCCAGAGGCGGGGCTTTTGCTGGCGTATGAAAAAACCGGCTATGATGCGACTAAGCCGGGACGTTTGCCTGATTTATTAGAGGAATGGTCGGTTGAGCGATTAAAAGCAGCAGGCGCCGATGCCATCAAATTTTTGCTTTATTATGATGTAGATGAAGCTACCCAGATCAATCAGTTGAAACACGTCTTTGTGGAACGACTCGGCAGCGAATGCCAAGCCGCTGATCTGCCCTTCTTTTTAGAAGTCCTTTCCTATGATGCTAAGCTGCCTGAAGTCGACTCAAAAGCATATGCGCAACGCAAACCAGAAAAAGTCATCGGATTGATGAAGGAATTTTCGAAACCACAGTACAAAGTTGATGTGTTAAAAGTGGAAGTACCAGTCAACATGAATTATGTGGCAGGTTTTGCCAAGGAAGAAGCTGTGCATACCAAGGAAGAAGCTGCCGCGTATTTCAAAGCGCAAAGCGATGCGACGCATCTGCCGTTTATTTTTCTCAGTGCAGGCGTATCAGCCAGCTTATTCCAAGAAACACTGGTTTTTGCCAAAGAAGCCGGTTCCACCTTCAATGGCGTCTTGTGCGGCCGGGCAACGTGGAAAGATGGCGTTGAACCCTTTGTAAAACAAGGAACAGAAGCAGCCAAAGAATGGCTAGCAAGTACCGGAAAACAGCACATCGAAGACTTGAATGAAGTGATCCAAAAGACCGCCACTTCTTGGTGGGACAAAGTCACGGTCGAAGAATAGCTTTTTTCGCTGTTTGACAAGAGAAATGGCCAATAATCAGACATCTTAAGGGCTTTTGAGAAGAAGTGGCAGGCTTCTGACTTAAGGCTTTAGGGTGTCTTTTTATACCTTGACAAGTTCGGTTATCATCGTAGGAATGAAACGTAAATAGGAAGAGGTTGCGAGAGTAATTTACGATGGGACTTGAATAGGATAAACTAGCAGTAAGAGCCATCAAATCCACCTGCTTCACTTTTGGTCGAAATAAGGTTCAATAAACCTACAAATAAAGGAGTTCCTTATGAACGAGTATACGTTTCATTCCGTCACGTCAGAAAACCAACAAGCTGCCTATAGCATTTATCAGAAAAACCAGGCCTATTTTGCTTTAACGAAAGAGACACCTTCCATTGAACAACTCATGCGAGACATGACTGTTCTACCGCCATCCGTGGCTCAAGAGCAAAAGATATTTTCTATCATTTATTATGATCAAAAACCAATTGCTGTTATGGATTATCTTGTTGATTATCCGCAAGAGGGTACTGCTTATATTGGGTTGCTGCTGGTTGGCGAAAGGCGTAAGAGACACGGGCAAGCTATTTATCAGCAAATAGAACAAGACTGGCGCTTAAAAGGGATTTCTCTCGTTTCTCTCGCTGTTATTGAAGAAAACACAGCCGGTAGATCTTTCTGGGAGAGTCAAGGATTTAAAGAGACACGAAAAGCCGTGACAACAGTCAGTGATCAGGAGGTAAGTGTGGTCTGCTTTGAGAAAAAGATGAAATAGATACCTAAAATAGAAGCAGCTAGGATAAAAGTAAATAACGTCCAATAGTTACCCTAAAGAGAATTATTAAACGTTATATCAAAGATACTTAACTAAATTGAATTATAAAAAAGAATTTAGATTTTCAGCAAAGGAATAAAATCCTATTTTAAACACTCCATTTATGGGGCTTATCCTATAAATATATTTTTTAAATGGTATGTTAAAAATTCTTTATTTAAATCTCCTCTTTTATATGCTAATTCCTTATTATGAAAAGGATTGTGCGGGTCTGTATGAATAATTTTTTGTGAGTGAACGTCTATTGCAATTGCCCCATAATCAAATTCAACATGGTGGTTGGGACAAAGTATAATAATGTTACTCTCAATATCTGGCCCTTGATGAATACCCCCAAGTTTTTTTAAATGATGTCCTTCGGAGTAATATTTTTGTTTGGACAATGAAATGGATTTACCGCAAATTTGGCATTGATTATTGTATTTTTGCTTCATTTTTTTAACAAGAGACGTGTCCCTAACAATCCTATCGATAGTTGTTTGAATCCGGGCAACCTGCCCACCACTTCCCACACTAAGAAGTTCTTCTGAATCACCTTCACGTACAATATTTTCTGATCTCTGCTTGTTTTCGTTATAGTAGACCGGTTTTTTTATATAAGGAGTTAAGATTTCTAATAGCTCATTACTAACAGGCGCCAAGTATTTCTGTGCGGGTTGCATTCGCACACCTGTTTCCGTATAAAAAGATTTTTGAGGCGCTATCGCTTTTAATGCGTCTTTGTTCTGATCGATAACTTCCTGTAAAAAAACTTTGTCCTGAAATTCTGTGTAGTACTTTAAGGGGATTTGATAGTATTCGTCATATCCATCCCAATTAGCTGGGATCGGTGGCGGACTTGATAAGATTTTATAGGAACCAGCAACTTGAGAACATCCCCATAATCTATGATTGACATTTCGTTTTTTGTCTTTGATAGAATGTAAAATCATATCCCCCTCTTTGGGTTTCCTCATAATTGTGTTCCATGATGAAGCAACGGGACTCCATAAAACCTCTCCTAGCTCCCAACCTTCTCCTCCATGGATGGGATTAGACAATTCAATATATACGGCCATCTGCGCACTCCTTTCTGCTACTATGGGTATTTATTCAAATAACGAATTCTATTTTATTATAGACAATCATTCTTCTTTCGTCATGTCTATTTGAATCAAAGTTTTTTGTCTTTAGTATATTATCAATACTTAGAAATATTCGAACTGAAAAAATGTAAGAAATGTTTATCATGTGATGGATATCTATAGTATAATTTCAGGGAAATTTTTTATGAAAAAAAGTCACGAAATCAATGTTGATTTATAATAAATTCCTCATTTTATCTAAGTTAACTTTCGCCATTTCTCCAATCACTTTCCCATAGCTTCAATTCCTCTTTTTTTCTTAATAGGTTAAGTCAAAAATTCCACAAAATCTTTTCTCATTTTTCAGCAGTATTGCCAGCAGAAGATCGCTTGATAAAAAAGCCGTGGCTTGCTATTCTGTTCTGTAAATTGATAGAAGGAGATGGCGTATGAAGCAAATGGCAATCAAAGAGAATCCGTTTTTGACGCGTCTGGATTATCGGCGGGCATTGGAAGACATGATCGCTCCTTTGCGAGAAGCGATCTTGGCAGATGACTATCCAGGATTGAATCTAGGTAGCAGTGGGGCCGTGTATGACCGAACACGGGCTGAGATGGAAGCGCTTGTGCGTCCTTTGTGGGGGCTGGCGCCTTATTGGAGGGGTTGCCCAGATGATCCGTTACGAGCAGCTTACGTAGAAAAAGTGATAGCAGGGACAGATCCTGAACACGCATTTTACTGGGGAAGGATCACGGATTATGATCAATACATCGTGGAAGCAGCCGCATTGTCATTGACCCTATTGTTGCAAAAGGACGCTTTTTGGACAGCATTGCCGCAGAAGAACCAGCGAAAGCTAGTGGCTTGGCTATCCCACGCACTTGAGTGCAAGATTCCTAAGAACAACTGGACATTCTTCAAAGTGTTGATACGCGTTGCCTTGTTTCACTGTGGGGAACCGTTGGCAAAAGAAGCATTGTCCCAAGAGTTGGCATTGATCGATTCCATGTACATTGGCGATGGTTGGTATGTAGATGGGAAAACCACGCAACGAGACTACTACATTCCTTTTGCGTTTCATTATTATGGCTTGATTTACGCTACATTTATGCAAGACGAAGACCCAGAATGGGCGCAGCGTTTTAAAGAGCGAGCCACGCTATTTGCCCAAGACTTCGTCTATTATTTTGATGAAGACGGCGAAGCCTTGCCCTATGGCCGCAGCTTGACTTATCGGTTTGCGCAAGGGGCGTTTTTCTCGGCGCTGGTTTTCGCAGATGTCGAAGCGATCCCATGGGGACAGGTGCGAGGACTACTGGCGAAACACTTGCGCAATTGGATGGCGCAGGAGATTTTCACTTTCGATGGTCGCTTGTCCATAGGGTACCACTATGAAAATCAAGTGATGGCAGAAGGGTACAATGCACCAGGCTCGCCTTACTGGGGGCTTAAGACCTTTTTGCTTTTAGCGGTCGCAGAAACGCATCCTTTTTGGCGGGCTGAACCTGAGCCAATCAAAAGAGAGCCACAAAAACGGATGGAAAAAGGCAATATGTTGCTGGTGCACAATGAAAAAAGCCATCATCTATTAGGGTATCCTGCGGGCTTGATGCTGGAGCAGCAAGCCCATGCTCAAGCAAAATACAGCAAATTCGTCTATTCGAGCAAATTTGGCTTCAGTGTGCCGAAAGCCGGCGTCACGTATGCCGAAGGCGCCTTCGATAACACATTAGCTATTGCTCGAGATGGCAGCTATTTTCGCACGAAGGGCGCAGTCATGGATTATCGAGTGACGGAAAAAGGCGTCTTTTACCAATGGGCGCCCTTTGAGGAGGTAGTGATTGAAACTGAGATTTATCCATTTGGTCAGTGGCATGTGCGCGTGCACGAGTTGACGACGACGATTTCGTTGGACCTTCGTGAGGGCGGATTTAGTGTACCGCTAACTGGACGGTTGCCTCAGGCCCAAACAGGACCGACCTGGAGTCGAGTCAGTGAAGAGGGCTTTTGTTCTCAAATCATCAACATCGAAGGCTATCAACAAGCCAGTATTGTTCAGCCAGAAGCCAATACCTCCGTCTTTTTTCCAAGAACCAGTTTTCCATACTTAGCACAACATATTCCGCCAGGGAAGCACCGTTTGATTTGTTTAGTCGGTGGTATCGTAGAAAAAGAAAGGATCGATCCAAATGATTACGCTAGCAATAAAAAATAAGCAGGACCAGGTGATCGTCGGTCGCATCGACCATGAAAAAGAACCCGCGCCATTTCAAGTTTCTGGTGATGATTTGGCCGTATTAGCCATTAAAAACTATCCCTATGAGGAAGGGGATAAGATCGTCGTTGAGGTGACGGGGGAAAATCCATATTATGTCCTTCAGCTTGATGAAACCTTAGCACCATCACTGATCTATCTTTCCCAATCCACTTGGGAATATCAGATCCCTTGGACGGAATCTCATCGAAAGTCCTCGGTGGAAACGGCCTTTGCCTCGCAGCGCCATCACCTGATGGTGCGTAAAGCCCAGGCGTTTGAGATCACGAATTATCAAAATTTATCTTTCAATGCCCATGATCAAAAGTCAGCGACAGGGGCGTATCCTCATGCTTCAGCGAATGTGGAGACGCGAGATGATTCCGTCTTTTTTGCCAAGAATGCGATCGATGGAAAATATGGCAACCGATCCCACGGGTCGTATCCGTTTGCTTCTTGGGGCATCAATCAGCAAGCCGATGCTGCATTGACCATTGATTTTGGTCGTCCCGTCTTGATCGATCGGGTTCGTTTTCTATTACGGGCAGATTATCCCCATGATAGCTATTGGACCAAAGGGACCTTGGTCTTTGCTGATGGAGAAGAGCTGGTGGTGGAAACGACAAGTACGGCGTCTTTTCAAGAAGTTCGTTTTCCGAAAAAAGAAACGACTAAGCTGACCTATAAAGAGCTGCAAAAAGCAGAGGATGATTCCCCGTTTCCAGCTCTTACACAAATCGAAGTATTTGGTTGGAACTGTTAAAAAAAAGGACAAGAGCATGACAGGTCTGCATTTGTGGGCAGCTGTCATGCTCTTTTTTTTTAGGAATCAAGGAAGGAAGGTCGCTTTTTTTGTGCGTTTACGTTATAATGATTTCAGTTAATATGTTAACAAGTTAAGGAGAGGGTAAACATGCGTCTGCAAGAGAACAAACAACGCTTGATCCTGTTAGGAGAAAAAGTGACCGATGTGTGGCTAGCGGATAAAATCACCGCGTGCATCCAACAGATCGAAAAAAATAGCCGGCGCTTTGGCGCACAGTTTCCTTCAGCCTGTGCCACCAATGGCAAATATCGGCTGAAAGGCAACGATGATTGGACCAATGGCTTTTGGACCGGGATGTTGTGGCTCGCCTATGAGTGGACCAAAGAAAAGAACTTTTTGACTCGAGCTATGGAAAATATCGACAGTTTTCAAACGCGCTTAGACGACCATTTTGTATTAGATCATCATGATATTGGATTTTTATATAGCTTATCTGCCGGTGCGGGCTACAAGATCACTGGCGATGAACACTGCAAGCAAGAAGTCATTCAAGCAGCAGATGTTTTGCTGGCACGGTTTCAAGAAAAGGGGGAATTTATTCAAGCATGGGGCACTTATGGCGACCCACAAGAATACCGCTTGATTATTGATTCGCTACTGAACTTGCCGCTTTTATTTGCAGCAACCCAATTGTCGGGAGAGCCTCGTTACGCAGAGGCCGCGAGTAAGCATTATCAGACAGTCCGAAAGACCGTCATCAAAGATGACGCCACCACCTTTCATACGTATTATTTCGATGCTGAAACGGGGCAGCCAAGTCACGGTGCGACGCATCAAGGAAACAGCGACCAATCGATTTGGGCACGAGGGCAAAGCTGGGCGATTTTAGGGCTTCCTTTGAACGAAAGCTACCTGCATAGCCAGCCTTTTCCAGAAAATTATCCGCAGATCGTGGAGGTGTTCTTAGCACATTTACCCGCAGATCTCGTGCCGTATTGGGACTTTGATTTTAACGACCAACATCCTGCTGAAAAAGACAGCTCTGCTTTAGCGATTGCGGCTTGTGGCTTGTTGGAAGCAGAGAAAATGGGGGCGTATCCTGATGCCCAAAAAATCGCTAAAGGGATGCTTTACCAATTAGGTGAGCAGTATGCAGCGAGCCAAGTGCCAGAAAATGAGGGCTTATTGCTGCATGGTGTGTATGCTCATGCGGAAGGCAAAGGCATCGATGAACCCAATCTTTGGGGGGATTATTTCTATTTAGAAGGATTGATCCGATTGGCATTGCCTGATTGGCAAAGATACTGGTAAAGGGGAAGACGACATGCGAACGTTTGAGATAAAAGAAGATTTTTTGTTAGATGGAAAACCAATCAAATTGATCAGCGGAGCGATCCACTATTTCCGCATGACACCGGCGCAATGGACAGATAGCCTCTACAATCTAAAAGCACTGGGAGCTAACACAGTTGAGACCTACATTCCTTGGAATCTCCACGAACCTCGTGAAGGAGTCTACGACTTTGAAGGAATGAAAGATATCTGTGCTTTTGTAAAGCAAGCCCAAACGCTTGGCTTGATGGTCATTTTGCGGCCTTCCGTCTACATTTGTGCTGAATGGGAATTTGGCGGGTTGCCAGCTTGGCTGTTAAATGAACCGATGCGGTTGCGCTCAACCGACCCACGCTTCATGGCAAAGGTGCGCAACTATTTCCAGGTCTTGTTGCCAAAGCTTGTGCCGTTGCAGATCACCCATGGGGGACCCGTGATCATGATGCAGGTGGAAAATGAGTACGGCTCTTATGGAATGGAAAAAGCGTATTTGCGCCAGACCAAGGAGTTGATGGAAGAATACGGCATCGATGTACCCTTGTTTACCTCAGATGGGGCATGGGAAGAAGTACTGGACGCTGGGACATTGATTGAAGACGACATCTTTGTCACAGGCAATTTCGGCAGTCGTTCCAAGGGAAATGCGGCTGTGATGAAAGAGTTTATGGCAAAACATGGCAAAAATTGGCCCATCATGTGCATGGAATATTGGGATGGCTGGTTCAACCGCTGGGGCGAGCCGATCATCAAGCGAGACGGTCAAGACTTAGCTAATGAAGTCAAAGAGATGTTAGCGGTCGGCTCCTTGAATCTCTACATGTTCCATGGAGGCACGAACTTTGGCTTTTACAATGGCTGTTCCGCTCGGGGAGCGCTGGATCTACCACAAGTGTCCAGCTATGATTACGATGCTTTACTGACAGAAGCAGGAGAACCTACCGACAAATACTATCAGGTACAAAAAGCCATAAAAGAAGCCTGTCCCGAAGTGTGGCAAGCCAAACCACGGACCAAGCAATTAGCGGCATTAGGAACCTTTCCCATCGAAAACAGTGTCTCATTATTGGCTATCAAAGATCAGCTGATGGCACCGCAAGAAAACATGTATCCACTAACAATGGAAACTGTCAGCACAGGCTACGGCTATTTGCTCTATTCGGTTCAGTTAAAAAACTATCATCGAGAAAACAAACTAAAAGTGGTAGAAGCTAGCGATCGGCTGCATGTTTTTACCGACGGCCAATTACAGGCGATCCAATACCAAGAGACGCTAGGCGAGGAGCTGTTGATCCAAGGGGCACCAGGTAAAGAAACCATCGAGCTAGATGTCTTAGTGGAAAACTTAGGGCGCGTGAATTACGGGTTTAAATTGAATGGGCCTACACAAGCCAAAGGCATCCGTGGGGGCATCATGCAAGATATTCATTTCCACCAAGGCTATCGTCATTACCCAGTGACGCTTTCCGCAGAGCAGCTACAAGCCATCGATTATCAAGCAGGAAAAAATCCGACACACCCCTCCTTTTATCAAACGACCTTCACGCTGACAGAGGTAGGAGATACGTTTATCGATTGCCGTGGGTATGGCAAAGGCGTCGTTATCGTCAATGGCATCAATCTTGGTCGCTATTGGCAACGTGGCCCCGTGCATTCCTTATACTGTCCGAAAGAATTTTTGAAAAAAGGCAGCAACGAAGTCGTGGTATTTGAAACCGATGGCGTTGAGATCAAGGAACTCGTTTTCTGTGATCAACCTGTCGTAGAATAAAAAAATAGAAGTAGAGACCCAAATTTACGCGGGCTCTACTTCTATTTTTGTTTTGAAATATTTCCAGTGCTTGTAGCTGACGATGTATTCAGCGACACTTCCATCTGCTAAATAGGAGTGCTTGACTTGTTTGACCGCAGGCTCTCGGAAGCTCAGTTGCAATAAGTTCAACAATTCAGCGTCATCAGGAAAGACGATTTCGTTGGTTTCAACAGAAGCCAATGAGAAAAGATCGATCGCAAAGTCTTTTCGGACCCGCTCATAAACACTGGCATATCGGTTGAGGTTTTTGGCGATCGGTTCTTTCATCAGCTTCTTCGGCAGATGAGTGATATGAACCAAGAAAGGAACATCGCTAAAATAGCGGACCCGTTTGATTCGGTAGTAGGAAGCACTGGCAGCCAATCCTAATTCTTTCAAAATCTCTGGGTCATTTCCTTCTTCCACCGCAAGGACCTTGACCTTTTCTTGGTCCAGTGAATGCAGCTCAATGTCGGAAAACTTCACACTCTGAGATACTTTTGCTTTTGAAACAAAGGTCCCTTTGCCTTGGATGCGATACAGATAGCCAGCACTCGTCAATTCATTCAACGCTTTGACTGCCGTGATCGAACTAACAGAATACATCCGCTTGATATCCGCCTCTGAATAAAACTTATCCCCAGGTATGAATTTATGGTCTTTGATTTCTTGTAAAAGATCTTGCTTGATCTGCTCATACTTTGGCAACACAGTGGTTTCCCTCCATTCCATATGAATACATCAAGCATAACATGTTAAATCCTTTCCTGCCACTTAATTAGTGTAGAAAATTCGTTGTTTTCCAGTCCGTATAGGCCTGAAAAATAAAATTCAATATGTTAAGATATTAGGTTTACGAATAGCCTGCCATGTGGTATAGTATGCTTACAAGGAACATAACATGTTAAGTGGGGCGACCTGCGGAGTAGGAGGGAAATTAGTGGAAAACATTGTATTGATCAGCCATGGCGGCATGGCAGAAGGGGTCAAAAGTAGTCTGGAGATGATCGTAGGCCAGCAAGCAAACGTTCACACCGTTTCATTACGACCAGATAGTGACAATCTGCAATTTGAGAAAGAATTGAACGAGAAAATGAAAGCCCTTAACGGTTCAACATTGATTATTGCGGATCTATTAGGAGGAACCCCGTGCAACGTTGCAGTCAAGAATTATTTAGAGGATGACGAAGTGGCGATTTTCGCTGGAATGACATTGTCCGTAGTGATCGAGGCAGTCGTCAATCAACGAGCGACGATCAAAGAGCTGCTTTGCTTAGCCAAAGAAAACATCGTTGATGTCAAAGCAGGGATGAACCAAGCAGAACAAGAGATGTTAGAAGAAAAGCAAGAGGAATTAGGTGATTACAGTGCGTATGCTGGGCAAGAAAATATCGTCAATAGTCGGATCGATGAGCGCTTGATCCATGGACAAGTCGCCGGTATCTGGTCCACCAGTTTAAACACACAACGGATCATCGTAGCCAATGATGAAGCCGCCGCAGACCCATTACAAAAATCTTCTTTACGAATGGCAGCGCCAACTTCGATGCGACTTTCCGTCCTTCCAGTGGCAACGGCAGCCAAAAATATTCGTGCCGGTCGTTATGGCAAGCAACGGTTGTTTTTGCTTTTCAAAAATCCCCAAGATGTTTTGCGTTATATTGAAGCAGATGGACCAATCAAAGCGATCAACGTCGGCAACATGAGCTACAAAGATGGTGCACGGGAAGTAACCAAAAGTATTCAAGTGCTGCCAGAAGAAGAACCAATCTTTGAAGCGATCGCCGCAAAAGGCATCACCGTCACGGCACAGCTTGTACCCAATGAACCATCGATCGACTTTATGAAGAAATTACGAGGATAAACCAGGCAGGGATTGAATCGAGGAGAATATGTAGCGGAAGATTTGTCAAAAAACGAGTGTTTTTCACGATTTATCTGAGGCGACATAACGATCGATAACTAGCCAGTTAAGACTCGTTCATACAATTAGGAGGAAAATTCATGCATTTAGCAGCGTATCAAATCATTCTTATTACTGTTTATGCTTTTATTGCTATTAATGATTCACTTATTTCCAATACGTTGACCCAACCAGCAATCGCCGGAATGATTTCTGGAATGATCATGGGGGACTTAAAGACCGGTTTGATGGTCGGTGGGACCTTGCAGTTGATGCGTTTAGGGATCGCCGCATTTGGTGGTGCATCCGTCCCAGATTATTTTACTGGCGCAGTACTGGGGACAGCGTTTGCCGTGATCTCAGGAAACGGCGCGGAATACGGCATCGGCTTAGCAGTTCCAGTGTCCTTACTGATGCTACAACTGGACGTCGTGGCCCGTTTTTGTAACGTATTTCTACTACACCGGATCGATAGAGCCATCGACAACATGCAAGTCAAACGAATCCCACGGTTAGTTTTATCGGGTTCTTTCTTATGGGGATTGTCACGGGCGATTCCGATTTTATTGATGCTTTTAGCTGGAGATGCAGTCGTTACGACGATTACCGATAACACGCCAGAATGGCTGATGACCGGACTAAAAACCGCTGGTGGCGTCTTGCCAGTCGTCGGGGTAGCGATCTTATTGCGCTACTTGCCAACCAAGCACTACATTCCTTATTTGTTATTAGGCTTCTTTTTAGCTGCGTATCTGCAAGTACCAATGCTCGGCGTTTCCATCATCGGACTTGTAGCAGCAATGTTAGTCTTTAAACGTGATAGCGAAAAAGGCACGGTTGCAACGGCAGCTGTCGGAGATTTTGAAGGAGGATATGATGGCGATGAGTGATCAAAAACTGACAAAAAAAGAGTTGAATACCATTAGCTGGCGCTATATTTTGGCAAGCCAATTAAACTGGAACTATGAGCGAATGATGAGTTCAGGCTACCTTTACGGCATCCTGCCCGTCTTGAAAAAATTCTATGGCCATGATGAAACCCAGCTGCAAGATATGCTGCGGACCCATAATCAGTTTTTTAATACTAATGCGATCTTTGGGAACTTGATCATGGGGATCGATGTCGCGATTGAAGAACAAGACGGACACAAAGCCAAAGAAACGATCATCGCCTTGAAAACGGCCTTGATGGGTTCCTTAGCCGGTGTCGGTGACTCCTTGTTCCACGTGATTTGGGGAACGATCTTTGGTTCTGTTGCTGGCACATTGGCACAAAACGGTTCCGTCGTTGGTTGTGTCATCTGGATCATCGCCAACATCGCGTTACTTTTTGGTCGGGCAGCGTTGCTTCCCCTAGGTTACAAACAAGGGGTCAAATTAGTGACGACCTTGAAAGACAAATTATCTGCCTTCACCAATGCCGCAACCGTTTTAGGGGTCACAGTGATTGGTGCCTTGATTCCCTCTGTCGTTAAAGCGACCGTTCCTTTTGTCTATAAAAAAGACGGCGTCGAATTAGTGATCCAAGACACGTTGGATGCCATCTTGCCATCCCTTGTACCTATCTTGCTCGTCTTGCTGACCTACTGGATGCTAGGCCAAAAGAAACTAAATTCCACTCGAGTGATTTGGATCATCTTGATCTTATCGATCGTTTTGAGTGCGTTTGGTATTTTGGGTTAGGCTTCGCAGTAACAACTGATAGATAAGAATAGGTAAATAGAAAAAGAGTGTGGAATATTTTTCCGCACTCTTTTTTTATAAAATAATTTGTACGTTTTTACTCGTAAAGAATTTAATTCAATCGGAAACATAGAAAAAAATAAATTTGGTCATTCCCTTTTTGCTCGTCTACTAATATTTTGATGTGTATTGAATATCTGTTGGACAGAATCAAAATAAAAAAAGACAGAAACCAATGATACATAAGGTTTCTGTCTTGTTGAAGATTACTCCCACTCGACTATTAGCAAATAAATGATGTGGACACTTTTATTGGGTAAGGCTATTTTGATTTTTTTGAAGTACACTGAAAGTACTTAATATGTCATGGTTGGTTACCGAGTGGTTACCATCAATGATAAATTTCATTGGTAAAAAAATAGAATTAATTGAAAGTCTGATATTATCAGGCTTTTTTTTATTACATTATTCTCCACCGAAGCTGAAATATTCCTTGAGTGGAGCAAAATGAGCGTACACTTCATTTCCTTTTTCTTCATATGCATCAAAAAGTAAGTCAACATCTTGTTTACTATAGTTGTAATTGGTTTTGTTACTTAAATTAGCAATGAGTCTCATATCTTTAAATACTCGATTCATTCTTGTTTCTGCAATTCTTCTGAACCTTGCTCGTTTTATTTCATTTATCTCATCGATATCTGATGAGTTTTCAAAATGAAAACTGGTTTTTACGTTATTTGATATAGTCAGCTCTGATTGGAAATAAGATTTCACTTCATTTCCTTTTTGATGATATTTAGTGAAAAGCTCATCAATATCTTGAGAGGTGAAATAATACTGTCCTCTGTTAGATAAATTTGCAATTAGATTCATATTTTCAAATATTCGATTCATTCTTGACTCTGCAAGCCTTTTAAATTTTTGGTTTCGTGTCTCCATAATATCCTCCAAAGTATATGTATGCGTACCTTATTATATATCTATAAAAATATATGGTCAATTAAAAGTATCTTAAAGTATATATAACTATATATACATAATAAAATGACTAATATAATAAAAAGGTTTGAATCGCAAGGTTATATATGATAATATTGTGTCGTAGTAAAAAACATCTTATTTTTAAAATATATAGAAATATATACTTAAAAAGCGGATGAAAATCGCCTTATATAATTGGAGGAGTGTAGAGTATGAAGGATTACAAGTTCATTAAGCAAATCATTGAAGAAGAATTAGAGGAAGGTGGAGGCAATGGCATTTGAAACACAAGATGGTAGAGAGATTAAAGTTATTTCGATTGAAGTTACTCGACTACAGGAACTTTTTAATGATTATTCAAAAGATTTCCCATATGAGTTGTTATCTGTGTTGGACTTCCTTGAGCTTGATATCGTAAATTCATCGACTGTTTTAGAAGTACAATAAGATTGATTATGTATACAACTTCTTGCAGGGGCTCACCCATAAAATCAATTAAAAAATGTTAATTTAAAAAATAATCGCTAAAGAAAGTAGGAACTATAATGAAAACATTCATCGAACTATGTAAAGAAGAAGAAATTGATATTCCTAGAGATATTAAAACTGCTAAACGATTACAACGTTTCTATACTGGCTACTCAATAGCCTTTGTATTAGACGAGGCTAGTTTACTTTTATTGCAAGCTACTTTGCCATTTGAAAAGTGCCAGTATACCTTTTTGAAGAGGATGGCAGAAAATATACTGATTGCCCATCGTCAAAGACATCGTAAGACTGATGAGTCAAGACTCGATTTGATGAAAAAAGAAGATTATCATGGATACCGCAATAAATCATTTTACTATTCAAATCATAAAAAAAATGATGTTGATTAAATTTGTGGGGGAAGAAAAATGAAAAAACATATTTGGAAGTGGATGACCATCATATTGCTAGTTTTTATCGTGGGAGTGTCAGGATTTAGCTACTATACGGGATATATCATGCCGGATACTGGTGGCAAAGAAAAGATACTAGATACCTATTATCACTTTGATACTATTATCCCTATTGGGTTGTTATCAATCTTGGTATACATGATATCAAGTCAAATAGAAGGGAAGGAAAAAAATGAAAAACTTTTATAGAAATTCAACGTGGGTGCTGTTACTTTTAATAGCATCCTTTGCTTCACTGAGTGGAAATGTTACGTGGACTATCCAATCTTTTAATGTCATAGAGGGATTGGAGGCTATGTTAATGTTGTCACTGATATTGCTAGTCGCAAATCTACCAGAGATAATTTCAAATGCATTAATAATTAGAAAAGGTGAATTAAATGAGTGATAAATTTAAGGCTAACCTTCTGTTCATTCTAGGAATTGTACTTTTACTAATATCAATTGTTGTAGAGTCCCTTCAAATGCCACTGCTAATCCTAGGTGCTTTAATACTCTTTGTTTCATTGTACTTCGAGGTAAAACTAAGATTTGCAGCTTTGATAGCATTTTTTAAAAGAATGTAGGTAAAACATGTTGAATATTACAATTGAGATTTTCAGAAAAATAAAAGGTTTTCGATCGGTTGTATCATTAGAGAATAAAAATGCTTTCCTGAATTATCCAGAATTATTAAAAAAAGTACGTATAGCAATCTTCTTTTTAATAGTTATTACATTGTTCTTCTCACTTACATTAAGTAACTCGATAGCTATTTTAATATTGTGGGTTTTGAGCTTTGCTATGGCGATAAAACAACATGGATGGATTAAGAAAATGCGACATTGGTTTCAAAGAACGTTTGATTACGACTTAATGCTGTTGGATTTTCTCCTTTCAAATAATCTATACTCTGAGAAGGGTGGAACAATGGAATCAGCTGGATTTTCCTATGAGGAAAAAGAGAATGAAATTATCATTTATGGGATAAAGAATGGAGATCGATTTTCCAGTAAATTAGAAACTCTGGATACTGAGCTGTCAGCCCTTCTTAATCTACCGATAACTGAGAAAATCATTCGTTCAGGTATTGTCGAATATCATTTCCAGACAGTCAAACCAACACGTTTGCATTTAATTTCAACAGGTGAAACTACTTACAATGATAGTCATAAAATCGATTTAGGTTATGGAGTAGTTTATGATCCAATCAAGACACCTCATATTCTTGTAGCAGGTGGTACAGGTAGTGGAAAAAGTGTTTTCATAAGCTTTTTAATTTTAGAAATTTTCAGAAAAAGAAGTAAAAAATCCAGAAAAAACAGCGAAGTTTTCATTTGTGATCCAAAAAATTCAGACCTGGGAAGCCTCTCAGTTTATTTAGGCACCGAAAAAGTTGCAACTACTCCTAATAATATCGCTCGTGTTATAAGAAGCGCTGTAGAAGAAATGCAAAAGAGGTATGAATATATGAATGATCCTGCCAACTTTAAATATGGTTCTAACTTTATAGATCATGATATGAAACAGATTTGGGTAATTTTCGATGAGATGGGGGCATTTGTTGCAACTGCTACAGATAAGCGATCTAAGGAAGTGGTTAACGAGGTAATGGATGGAATCAAACAATTAATTTTGCTTGGCAGACAAGCAGGTACTTTTGTCCTTATAGCAGGTCAACAGATAAACGCTTCCAATTTAAGCACGGAATTACGGGATAATCTTGGATTACGTATAGCCTTAGGTGCTAATTCTCATGAAGGCTATAGAATGGTATTTGGTTCTGCCATGCCTGAAACTATCCCTCCTATTGATGTAAAGGGCTCAGGATTGCTCTATATGCAAGGATCAGGTAAGGAATCAGCACAATATTATGAAGCGCCTTATATGAGTCCAGATGAATTTGACTTTATCGAAGAGCTAAAATTGTATATTGGTAGTGATGAAAAATATAGTAGCAGTCAAGCGTAAATCATATAAATATTTTCTTTATGCTGATTTACGCTTGACTGCGATAAGCTTACACACTAAAGCACTGAAAACAATGCCCATTGTTTTCCTGCCTAACGGCGAGTGATTAGATGGTTGAGCTGATTCAGCTCATGGGTTCGGGTAAAACCCGAGAACTTTTATTAGGAAATATGTGTATTGTTAGGTAATTGATTAAGAAACTCAACGAGTGTTCTAGGCAGTCTTGGAAAGACTGAGCAGAGCGACCAGTGGAACGGTAGGACGCTCGTTGAGTTGAGCTTGAGCAATTGCGAAAGCGAATAAATAACGAATAACAAAAATAGCGGAGCAACCCTGTTAGTAACACAGGGGAATTAAACTCAAACGGTTTTTCTGAATGTCTTGTGCGAGTATGCGGGAGGCCACTTTTGAAATCCCGAGAGTTCGGGATTATAAAATAACGAAAATGAGAGAAGGAACTATCTATGTCAAAATTAATTTTAAAACAATCAAAATTACAAGCTTTAAACGATTCAGAAGCGGTTGAACTATCGAACTTTTATTTCGATATTAATCAATTTAATGTTCCGAAAGCAATGGTGACCTTGAAGGAAGATATTACTATCAAAGCTGAAAAAATACGCAATTCTGTTGGTGAATTAGTAGAGACTGGGTTGTACAACCTGACATTTAAAATTTACGATCGAAATTTCATCGAACTAGTGGTTAATAATGGTGGTACGGAAATCGGTTCTCCAATCACTATCGTTGTAGAAAAATATGCAAACAATAATGGCTTTATAGCTGTAGATCAATCTAATGAATTATCACTTCCGCAATTAGAAAAATTTGAAGCAGATGAATTTATCCCGCTTCATTTCGACAGTCTTATGGTGGTCCCAAAGAAAATCGAAAAAAAAGTTTTCGTGAAACAAGGAAGTCCAATGGCTTCAACATGGGCTTATTCAGAGCTTAAAGTAATTGCCAAAAGTTTTGTAGTTGGTGATAGTATTGATGAAAAGGCAAAGTAATGAATGCCTAATAGATTTTTTTCGATTTTCAATGCCTGATTATGATTTGCCTAAGGTTGCCCAACTATTAGGTATATCAATCTATCATTTTAGTTCTGAAAACTTAGGCAGTCCGTTTCCGAATTATCATAAAAAAGTTTGCTTCGCCAATATTGAGGTACATTTTTCAACAACTCATTCTAATGCCCTGATAAATCTGTCAGGGCAAGCTTGTAGACAATATGAGGAATACATGAACAAAGGTGAAGGATGGCAGTGGCAAAAATTTTTAAAAACAATCATTGAGTTAAATGGAAAAATCACTAGAATTGATTTAGCGTTAGATATATTTGATGATTTATCGCCAAGTGTCAAAACGATTCAAGACTATATTAAACGAGGACAGCTATCAACTAAAGCTCATAAATTTGTTGAGATAAATAGTGGAAGAATATCGGATGGTGTTCTCACAGGTTTTACTATTTATATAGGATCAGCTCCTCAAATTCTTAGAATTTATGATAAAGCAAACGAACGATTAGTCAATGCGGATGAAATCATCATAGGAAAATGGATTCGTTGGGAGTTAGAATTGACTGATAAAAAAGCTCAACAAGTTGCTGTGCTGATAGGTGAGGGGAAGCCATTAGGGTATGTTATTCGAGGGATTTTAGCAGCACACTACAGTTTCAAGACACAGAGTAAAAAAATAGAAATTCACAATAAATCTCGTTTGCCTAATATGAAGTGGTGGGATAATTTTATTTGTCAGGCAGATAAAATTCCACTCAGAATCAAGAGGGAAAAGCTAACTTTAATAAAAAAAAAGAGCTGGCTTGAAAAATCTACTTCAAAGTCCTTAGCAATGGTTTATCAAACTTTGGAAAATGTTCATGGAATAGAATTAGCGAAAGTTTACCTTAATGAATTAGTTCAGGAAGGAAAAGAGAAATTTACAGAAGCCGATAAATCAATGATAGAGCAGAGAGTAATTGAGTTGTCTAGCGAAGATAATTATTAAGGAGGGGGATATTAAAATGCAGGAACCGATTTTTAGTATAGGAGACTATGTAGAATTACTTTATAACGATAAAAAATATATTGGTTTTATTGTTGGTAAAAAACAAGGTGCACAAGAATTAATGTACGATGTTTTGGTAGAGAGAAATAATAAATCTATTAATACATTAAGTAAGAATAGAGTTGATACGAATAGAATGGTATTGCTAGCTAAAGCAAATACTAGGGCTAGTAGAGCATTAAAACTGGCATTGGATGCACATGAAGGACAGGTTGATAAAGCTGGGATAGATTATGCAGAGCATATTGTTATGGTTGGAAAATTCACAAAATTGGTAACGGAAAAAGATGAAATTTTAGCAGTAGCATACTTGCACGATGTTCTTGAAGATACACAGGTAACTGAAGAAAATTTGAAAGAAATATTTTCTGACGAAATAGTGAAGGCCGTAAAAGCTTTAACAAAAGAAAAATATGAACCTTATCAATTTTATTTAGAAAGAGTAAAAGCTAATAAATGGGCTAGGATGGTTAAGCTAGCTGACCTCAAACATAATAGTGATATGGATAGAATAAAAAAGAAGTTAACGAAACCATTAGGATTGAGAGACTTTAAACGAATGAAGAAATATCAAGATGCTATACGATACTTAGAAGAGGAATGATTCAATGAATTTAAAAACTATAAATAAAGATGACCTTATTGCGTTAGGTTACCCAAAGGCAACTTCTCAAAATATAATTCGTGAGGCGAAAGTTCAACTTGTTAATGAAGGTTTGACTATTTATCTAAATAGGCGGTTGGGCGTGGTTCCTAGGGAAAAAGTTGAGGCAATAATTGGTGTATCTTTCGATAGTTTAAATGTAGGCGATAAAGATGTCATATGAAAAACCAAGGAAGACTAAATATGTAGGCGTATATCAAGATATGTCCACCAAAAGATATGGTTACAGAGTTAAGCTAGGGACAGATAGAGTAACAGGTAAAGCCATTCATGAACACCGTAGAGGTTTTCCTACCGCCAGAGAAGCAAATGAAGCAAGAACAACAGCGCTCAAAAAGAAACATGATTTAGGGGCACTGTCTGATGCTCAAATGACCGTTTCTGAATTTTTAGACAAGTATTATATACCTGAGTATAAAAATAATGTAGAAGCTTCAACTTGGAAAAGCCGATCAGGAGTTTTTATTGAAATAAAAGATAAGTTTGGAATGAAAAAACCTAGGAACATAACTACATTGGATATATTAGATTATAAAAATTTTCTCTTAGAAAAACACTCTCAAAATTACGCTCGTCTAAAATTTGGTATGTTTTCAAAAGTTTTGAAACATGCAAAAAAACATGGCTTGTTAAAGGAAAATTTGGTTGAGATTGTTGGAGGTATATCCAAGCAAAAGCCTGAAACACAGTTTTGGACGAAAGATCAATTTCAAAAGTGCATACAAACGTTCAATATTGAAGATTTTTATGAGCACATGGGTTTTGTCATTGTATGGCTATATTTTATGACGGGAATGCGGGTCAATGAAGCAACTGCTTTATATTGGGAAGATAATATTGATTTTGATAATCAACAAATTAAGATTTGGAACAATTTGGACTTCACCAATGGGAAAGTCTGGACAAGAAAAACAAAAATGAAAACAGAAGCAGGTCGAAGAATCATTTCTATTGATGATGATACTATTTCTGTATTAAAAGCATGGAAATTAAGGCAAAAAAAGTATGGTAATTTCGATTTTGTAATTTCATATACTGGAGAACCAATAGGTAAGTCTACTATTGGAAGAATTATAAAAAGGCATGCACGTCTTTCAGGAATTCCTGAGATTCCTCCCAAAGGATTACGTCATTCTCACGCGTCCTTATTAATAAATGCTGGAGCTAATCCCTTAGCCGTTCAAAAGCGATTAGGTCATTCCGATATTCAGATCACGCTCGGCACATATTCACATCTTTACCCTACAGTTGATAGGGACGTTGCTGATAAATTAAGTGGTATAATTAAAATCGAAACTGCTAAAGACAGTCTGATAAATTGGAATGGGAATCAAGTGTATAAAAAAAATAGGTGATAAATTAAGAAGACTTTTTCTTGAAGCAATTAGTTAAGGGTAAATCCTAACATTAGAAAAGGAGAAAATAAACAAGATAAAGGAGCATAACAAATGAGAGCCAACCAAGTAAGTATCAGCTTAGAAAGATTTCTTGATAAAGAAGAGCTAGGAGTTAAGGATTTGCATATAAGCGTATATGCAGACGCAAATAATGTTTATGAAGCACTTGCCGCTGCTTATTTTGAAACGTTGCAACAGCTACAAAATGAAGGTGGGATTGAGCTTCCAAAATTTGGTCGCCGAGAGCATTATCCTTCTCGAAGTTTCGTTTACAACAATAGTTTTTCGGAATTTCTGGAAAAACGTGACCTTGAAGATGACTGGAGAGATTTCAGAGAATCACGTTTGGCTATTCAAGATCGATTCCTTGAAAAAATGGATTTAGTTGCAGAGTTTGAAGCGTACCAAAATGAAAAGATGAAAAAATTTTTAGAGAGAAAAAAGAATAGCAATGAAAGTGTGAATGATAAAGATGAATGACAATTTAGTTTTTAGCAAAAAACTATCAGTTGGTTTTCTGGATATTTCTACAATGGAATTGTCTAGAAAGGAGAATATAAATAAAGATCACTTGCTATTTGAGAGAATTAAACCACCATTTGATTTTTATTATCATGACAAAATACTAATCATTCCTGATCCCATAGCAACTGCAAGTGAAAATTGGAACAGGGTTGCTACCGTATGTAATCAAAAAATTGAATGTATTGGAGAATTTATCTGTTTTTTTCATTTTGATGAATTAGAAAAAGTAAGCTTGGTATCTTCATTAACATTGCCAGAATATGACCACATTAAACGAGGGCTTGAAATAAGATGAATATCGAATAGTTACCAAAAGGGTTACCGAATCAAAATTAAAAGCCTAGAAATGCTGAATAATCAGCTTCTAGGCTTTTAATCTATACTATTCCCACTCCACAGTAGCAGGTGGTTTGCTCGTAATATCGTACACGATCCGGTTGACGTGTGCGACTTCGTTGACGATGCGGACGCTGATTTTTTGTAGGACTTCCCATGGGATGCGGGCAAAGTCAGCGGTCATGCCATCGATAGAAGTGACTGCACGGATGCCGACGGTATAATCGTAGGTCCGGCCATCACCCATGACACCGACGGAGCGGATGCCTGGTAAGACGGTAAAGTATTGCCAAATGTCGCGGTCTAAGCCGGCATTTGCGATTTCTTCCCGCAAGATTGCGTCCGAGTCGCGGACGATCGTCAGTTTTTCTTCTGTCAATTCGCCAAGGACACGAATGCCTAGACCTGGTCCAGGGAATGGTTGGCGCCATACGATGCTGTCTGGCATGCCAAGTTGAGTCCCTAATTCACGGACTTCGTCTTTGAACAAGGTGTTCAATGGTTCGATCAATTTGAATTGCATGTCTTCAGGTAAACCACCCACATTGTGGTGTGATTTGATGGTTTGAGCAGTTTCGGTTCCTGATTCGATGACGTCGGTATAAAGGGTTCCTTGGGCAAGGAAAGAAACGCCTTCTTCGCCAGCTAGTTTGGTTGCTTCATCATCGAAGACGTACACGAATTCATTCCCGATGATCTTGCGTTTTTCTTCAGGATCAGATACCCCAGCAAGTTTTGATAGGAAACGTTCTCTGGCATCAACTTTGATGATGTTCAAGCCGAATTTGCCGCCTAAGCTTTCCATTACTTGCTCGGCTTCGCCTTTACGCAAGAGGCCGTGGTCAACAAAAATACAAGTCAGTTGATCGCCAATCGCTTTTTGTAAAAGAACACCAACGACAGAAGAATCGACCCCGCCGGAAAGACCAAGCAAGACTTTTTTGTCGCCCACTTGTTCGCGGATTTTTGCGATTTCCATATCGATGAAGTTGTCCATTGTCCAATCACCTGTACATTGACAAACGTCAATGGCAAAGTGACGCAATAAGTCGTTGCCGTATTCTGAATGGCGAACTTCTGCGTGGAATTGGATACCGTACATTTTGCGCTCGGCATCTTGGATAGAAGCAATCGGGCAATCTTTGCTCGTCGCCACAACGTCAAAGCCTGCAGGTGCTTGAGTGACCAAATCCCCGTGGCTCATCCACACGGTTTGGGTTGCGGGCGTGTTTTGGAAAAGGGCCGCTGCATCAGAAGTTACTTCCAATTCTGCTTTGCCGTATTCACGGTTTTTGGCTGGTTCAACTGTTCCGCCTAATTTATAAATAATCAACTGCATGCCGTAACAGATCCCTAAAACTGGGATGCCTAAATCAAAAATTTTCTCGTCGATGCCGAAAGAGTTCTCGTCGTAGACGCTGTTTGGTCCGCCAGATAAGATGATCCCTTTTGGGTTCATCGCTTTTACTTCTTCAGCGGTAATGCGGTGGCTCAATAATTCTGAGAAAACACCGAACTCACGAATACGGCGTGTAATCAGCTGGTTGTACTGACTACCGTAATCAAGTACGATAATTTTTTCGACGTTTGGCAAAGTGTCAACGTTTGTCACAATAAATTACCTCAATTCTTTTAGTTTTTATTGAAAAAAGGCTGGGCCTTTTCAACAGCATAATGATAAAAATGAAGCGGTCAATACTTGCGCAAGAACACTTCATCGATCAAATGGTGCTTTGTTTTATGAAGAATTATATCGGCTCTGCTGCGTGTAGGCAAGATATACTCGTGTAAATTCTTTAAATTCACATTTTTCCATACTTCTTTTGCCATTTTAATCGCTTCCTTGCGATCCCCGATCGCATATTGGTAATAATAATTGCTGGGATCTTGAAAGGCAGTGTCTAGTAATGATTCAAATCGTTCCAAATACCATTTTTCGATCAGTGCTGGTTGGGCGTCCACGAAAATTGAAAAATCAAAAAAGTCACTGATATAGATTTGTTGGTTGGCAGGCAGCTGCAGGGTATTGATGCCTTCCACGATCAAGATATCTGGTTGACTGATCGTTTCATACGTATCAGGAATAATATTGTAGACTTCATGGGAGTAGACGGGGATCTGAATGTCTGGTTCTCCTGACTTGACCGCATTCAAAAAGTTGATCAAGGCTTCCATGTCATAACTTTCTGGAAATCCTTTGCGATTCAAGCTGCCGCGTTCCTCCAAGACTTCGTTCGGGTACAAAAAGCCGTCAGTGGTGATCAGTTGGACGGTTCTGCGGGGAAACAAACGGGCCAACAAATTTTGGACGAGCCGTGCGGTGGTGCTTTTGCCGACGGCGACACTTCCAGCGATGCCAATGATAAAAGGCGGCATTTTGACGTAGCGGTGTAAAAAGAGTCCCTTGCTGAGGGTCAATGATTCAAACTCTTTCATATAAAGATGGATCAGATGGCATAAAGGCACGTAAACATCTTCCACATCTTGGACCGAGATCCGGTCGTTCAAACTTTTGATATTATCCAATTCTTCTTGAGTGAAAGGCATCATGCCGTTCGTATAAAACCCTTGCCATTGCTCACGAGGAATTTGATAAAAATTCATGGTTTCTTGCATAGTAGGCTCCTTTTTTGCGGCATCATCGGTTTCTATTAGAAGCGATAGGCCACTGTTCGAAAGTATTTTACCATAGAAACCCGCGGAACTTGGAAAAAAGACATGATTTCCTTTGCAGAAACAACAAAAAACTGTTTTTTCGTTGTTTTTTTTGCTGGGCGTTTACTTCTGTCTGTTTTTCGGTATGATTAGAAAGAAGCAGCAGGCAAATCTTGCACGGCTTTTTTACTGGTGTTTTCACTACGTTCACTCGTTCGAATAGAAGAAACAAGGAAAAAACCAGTAGAAGCCAGTAGAAAAAACAGGTGAAGAGGAAATAGAAGAAAGGAGCATAAACATGAGTAATCATTACTATACAGAAAATCCTGATACGGCCCATGATTTTGAACAGTGGTCGTTTGAATTAAGAGGAAAGAACTTTCATTTTGTGACAGATAGCGGGGTGTTTTCCCGAGACACGGTGGACTACGGCTCGCGGGTGCTGATCGATGCGTTTGAGTGGGCGGAGCTGCCAGAAGGAAGTCTGCTAGACGTTGGGTGTGGCTATGGTCCTGTTGGTTTAGCGTTGGCTTATGCAAGTCAGCGGCCTGTCGAGATGATCGATATCAATCAGCGGGCAGTGGATTTGGCAAAAGGCAATGCCCAGCGTAACGGCATTGAACAGGTAGATATCCATCAATCCAATATCTATGCCCAATTAAATCAACCTGCTTATGCGGCGATCCTCAGCAATCCACCGATTCGGGCAGGAAAAGAAGTCGTCCATGAGATTTTGACAGGGGCGTTTCCGCTGCTAAAAGCAGGGGGAACCTTAACGATCGTGATCCAAAAGAAACAAGGGGCGCCGAGTGCTCAAAAGAAAATGCAAGAGACCTTTGGCAATGCCGAAATCATCAAAAAAGACAAAGGCTATTACATCATTCAAAGCGTAAAAGAAGCGTAGCTGCTCTTTGATTCTCAACAGATCAAAGGCATCGCCAAGGCAAGCGCTGATTAGCAGCAACTGGGCAGTTGGTTTCTCAAAAAGCCTGTTGTCAGCAGCCTTTGGAGCAATCGCAGCTCCGCTAAAAGAGCTGTCTGTATCATCGGGCCATTTTTGATCAACGAAAAAGAAAGTCGCACACTTGTTGAAAGTGTGCTATTTTTTTTGAGAAAAATTTGCTACACTTTAGGCAAGAGAGGAGAGAAGCAGATGAAATTGACGATTAAACAGATTGCTGAAATGGCTGGCGTCTCTGTCACGACCGTGTCGCAGATCCTAAACAATAAAGGCAGCCGTTTTAGTGAAGAAACCCGAAAGCGGGTCTTAGATATCGTAAATAAATATCACTATAAGCCGGATTTTTTTGCTTCGAATCTTATCAACCGCCATTCAAAAACGATCGGAATGATCGTGCCTGATGTGACGGATTTCTTTTTCTCTAAAGTCATTGAAGGGGCGGAAAGTTATTTCAATCCACTAGGTTACATGCTAGTGTTATGCAATTCGCGCCACAGCCAAGAAAAAGAGGTTCAATATTTGAATGAACTGTCTCATCGTTCGGTAGATGGCATCTTATTAGCGACGCCGCATTTGCTGCCAGAGGATTATTCCTTGAAGAGCGGGTTCTTTGATGACCGACCAATTATTTTAGTCGATCGTGGGATCAATCAACGGGACAATGGTCGTTTGATCGTGAAAGAATACGAAGGCGCCTACCAAGCCGTCAGCTATTTGATCAAAAATGGTCACCGCAACATTGCGATGCTCAAAGAAATCACTGGCTACTATCAATTAGAGGAACGGTTCAATGGCTATCGCCATGCCTTAAAGGATCATCAGATCCCTTTTAAAGGCCGATATGTAGAAAATGCTGAATTAACGGTTACTGGTGGGTACGAAGCAACGAAGGAATTATTGAAGTACAAAGAGATCACAGCGTTCTTCTGCGGCAACGATGCCATGGCGATCGGCTGTTATCAAGCGATTTATGAGGCGGGCAAAAAAGTACCGGAAGACTACTCGGTGATCGGCTTTGATGCCTTGAAATTATCGGAATACATCACACCACCGCTTACCACGGTCATGCAGCCGACCTTTGAGATCGGTTTTACCGCAGCGAAGTTTTTAGTGGACGCCATTGAGTTTCCGACACGGCGAATTCCAAATAAGATTTTTGATACAAAATTAATTATTCGTGAGAGCGTGAAGACATTGACAAGCGAGAAATAATGCGGTATATTTCTTCTTGTAAGTGTTTTCATAGTTTTGCGATATTTAGTAAACTGTTTTACTAAAGTGGTTTACCCTACGAAAAATTATTGTATAATGTTAAAGGAAGCGAGGGTCATTTCGATGCGAATGGTGGATTTAATTGAAAAGAAACGTGACGGCAAGTCATTGACGAAGGAAGAAATTGACTACATTGTAACTGCGTATACTGAAGGAAGTATTCCAGATTATCAAATGAGTGCCTTGTTGATGGCTATTTTTTATGTAGATATGACAGATGAAGAGATCACGAACTTAACGCTAGCAATGGCAAATTCTGGTGAAGTGATCGACCTATCCTCAATTGAAGGAATCAAAGTCGATAAGCATTCGACGGGCGGTGTTGGTGATACGACCACATTGATCTTAGCGCCCTTAGTGGCTAGTGTTGGCGTACCGGTTGCGAAAATGTCTGGGCGCGGCTTAGGCTATACTGGTGGGACGTTAGACAAGCTTGAAGCGATCCCTGGATTTAAAATCGAGCTTTCTGAAGCCGACTTTATCCGATTAGTCAATGAAAGCAAAGTGGCCGTGATCGGTCAATCAGGAGATTTAGCTCCTGCAGACAAAAAACTGTATGCCTTACGAGATGTGACGGCAACGGTTAGTTCGATCCCATTGATCGCCAGCTCGATCATGAGTAAAAAAATCGCGGCAGGTGCCGATGCGATCGTGTTAGATGTAACCACAGGCGATGGCGCCTTTATGAAAAACTTGGAGGATGCCAAACGCTTAGCCCAAACGATGGTCCGCATCGGAAAATTGGCAAATCGCCAAACGATGGCAGTCATTTCTGATATGTCACAGCCTCTAGGGGAAGCGATCGGCAACAGTTTGGAAGTGGTGGAAGCCATTGAGACACTGCAAGGAAAAGGACCGAAAGACTTGGAAGAAATGTGCTATGCACTGGGCAGCCAAATGGTCGTTTTAGCGAAAAAAGCTGATTCATTGGAAGAAGCACGCCAACTGTTGGAAGAAGCCCTGCATTCAGGCAAAGCGTTAGAAAAATTCAGACAGATGATCACAGACCAAGGCGGAGACGCTACAGTGATCGATGACCCGAGCAAGATTTTGACAGCGAAATATGAAGTGGAAGTCCCAGCGAAAACTAGCGGCGTGGTGACGAAATTAGTTGCCAATGAGCTAGGGATCGCGGCGATGATGTTAGGGGCAGGTCGTAAGACCAAAGACGAAGACATCGACCATGCCGTGGGCATCAAATTGCATAAGAAAGTTGGCGAATCCGTAAGCAAAGGAGAATCGCTATTGACGATCTATAGCAATACCGAAGCAATCGAGGATGTCAAAGCATTGATCGACCAAAATATTGAAATTGGGGAAGATGGCGCAGAACCGCCATTGATCCATGACATTATTACAGAATAAGGAGCGAATAAAAATGGAATTGAATCGCATGATCGACCACACGATTTTGAAAGCAGACGCAACGGAGGAAGATGTTTTACGAATCATCGAAGAGGCAAAAACCTATCACTTCTATTCTGTCTGCATCAATCCAACGTGGGTTTCATTAGCAGCAGAAAAATTACAAGGCGAACCAACGGCTGTTTGTACCGTGATCGGTTTTCCTTTAGGGGCAAACACATCTGAGGTCAAAGCTTATGAAACAACAGATGCGATCAAAAACGGCGCAGATGAAGTCGATATGGTAATCAACGTAGGTGCCTTGAAATCAAAACAATACAAAAAAGTTCAAGCAGACATCGAAGCAGTCGTTGAAGCAGCCAAAGACAAAGCGCTTGTCAAAGTAATCATTGAAACAGCGTTATTAGACAACGAAGAAATCGTCAAAGCCTGTGAATTAGCCAAAGCAGCCGGTGCAGATTTCGTGAAAACCTCAACTGGCTTTTCAACTGGTGGGGCAGTCGTTGAAGATGTTCGCTTGATGCGTGAAACAGTAGGACCAGAAATGGGTGTCAAAGCTTCCGGTGGTATCCACAACGAAGCAGAAGCTGCAGCTATGGTCGAAGCGGGCGCAAACCGCTTAGGAACAAGCGCAAGTGTTGCCATCGTGACTGGCTCAACAGGTGCTGGCTACTAAGACTAGCATCAAGTAGCAAAAAATAAAAATAAGAGCGGGGAAGACAATGACAATAGCGAAAAAAGAGTGGATCGACACCGCCGTTTCCGCCTTAGATAAAGCGTATGTGCCGTACTCTAAGTTTCCGGTCGGTGCTTGTCTCGTTGCCAAAAATGGTACGATATATCAAGGGATCAACATTGAAAATGCCTCATATGGCTTAACAAATTGCGCAGAACGAACCGCTTTTTTCAAAGCCGTTTCTGAAGGCGAAAAAGAGTTTCAACATTTGGTTGTGGCGGGTCATACGCCAGAACCGATCTCTCCTTGCGGTGCTTGCCGCCAGGTCATGGTGGAATTTTGTGCGCCAGATATGCCGGTGACCTTAGTCGGCGATGATGGTGTCATCAAAGAAACCACGGTAGAAGGCCTATTGCCTTATTACTTCACGAACAAAGATTTATAAACCATGTTCATTCAGTCGATGCGGCTGTTGAAAAAAAACTATATTTTTAGGGGGCTTTACAGCAATGAAAAAAGCAAAATTATTTAGTTTAGGTATTGTTGCAGTAGCTGGGTTGACTTTACTTGGTGCTTGTGGCGGAGGAAATTCAGGTTCAACTGATTCAACTGGCGGAGGTTCTGCAGACGGTACGACTGATGCAGCGCATAGTGTCGCAATCGTTACCGATATCGGCGGGGTGGATGACCGTTCATTCAACCAATCCGCGTGGGAAGGCTTAGAAGCATGGGGAGAAGAACACGGGATCGCTCGCGGTGCTGGTGGATATGACTACGTGCAATCAAACGAAGCATCAGAATACACAACAAACGTAAATGGTGCCGTGCAAAATGGTTTCAAAACAGTGTTTGGTGTTGGTTACCTATTGAAAGACGCAATCTCAGCAGCTGCTGACCAAAACCCTGATACACAATTCGGGATCATCGATGATGTGATCGAAGGCAAAGACAACGTCGTTTCAGCAACATTTAAAGACAATGAAGCAGCTTACTTAGCTGGTTTTGCTGCAGCTTATACAACCAAAACAAACAAAGTCGGCTTCATCGGTGGTGAAGAAGGCGTCGTTATCGACCGTTTCGAAGCTGGTTTCACGAAGGGTGTTCAAGACGCAGCTGAAAAATTAGGCAAAGAAATCACAGTTGATCCTCAATATGCAGCATCATTTGGTGATCCTGCAAAAGGGAAAGCATTGGCAGCTTCAATGTACCAAAGCGGCATTGACGTAATCTTCCACGCATCTGGCGGTACTGGTGCAGGTGTCTTCCAAGAAGCAAAAGCAATCAACGAACAATTGAACGAAGCAGACCTAGAAGACAAAAAAGTTTGGGTCATCGGTGTAGATAGCGATCAACAAGACGAAGGGAATTTCACAACTGCTGACGGCAAAGAAGATAACTTCACATTGGCTTCAACATTGAAAGGTGTTGGCGCAGCGGTACAAGATATCTCAACTCGTGCGTTAGAAGACAACTTCCCTGGCGGCGAACACATTGTTTACGGCTTGAAAGATGGCGGTGTAGACATTACTGAAGGGTTCCTTTCAGATGATGCCAAAGCAGCGATCGAAACAGCGAAACAAGACGTAATCGACGGCAAAGTAGAAGTACCAGAAACACCTGAAAAATAAAGTTATGCTTTTCGGTTATCTTGCCCTAGTTTAGGGCAAGATGATCGTTGTTGGATTACTATGTTGATGAAAGCTATGGGTTTTCATGAGGATAGTAATCATCCTAAGCAATAGCAATTATTTTTTTGACATGACGAATGGTTTGTATAAGCGAATTAGAAAGTAAGGATGTGAGTAATTTGGCTGAGGAAAAATATGTTGTAGAAATGCGTCATATCACCAAAGAGTTTGGAACGTTCAAAGCCAATGACGATGTCAACTTGCAAGTAAGGCCAGGAGAAATCCACGCATTGCTTGGTGAAAATGGAGCGGGCAAGTCGACCTTGATGAATATGCTGTCAGGATTATTGGAACCAACATCTGGTGAAATCTGGATGAATGGTGAAAAAGTGAATATCACGAGTCCGACCGCAGCAAACAAATTGGGGATCGGTATGGTGCATCAGCATTTCATGCTGGTAGACGCCTTTACTGTAACAGAAAATATCATTTTGGGAAGCGAACCACATCATCTCGGTGTGTTAGATCGCAAGAAAGCCCGCAAAGAAATCAAAAAAGTTTCTGAACAATATGGTTTATCGGTTGATCCAGATGCTTATGTGCGTGACATCTCTGTCGGGATGGAGCAACGGGTAGAGATCTTGAAGACTCTTTACCGCGGCGCAGATGTACTGATTTTTGATGAACCAACGGCAGTTTTGACACCGCAAGAAATCGAAGAGCTGATCGAAATCATGCGCGGATTGGTGCGTGAAGGCAAATCGATCATCCTGATCACCCACAAACTGGATGAGATCAAAGCGGTGGCAGACCGTTGTACAGTTATCCGTCGGGGACAAGGGATCGGCACTGTCAATGTCAAAGACGTCAGCTCGCAACAGTTGGCCGATATGATGGTTGGTCGTTCTGTGTCCTTCAAGACACCGAAGAAAGAAGCGTCACCAAAAGAAGTCGTGCTTTCTGTTGAAAACTTAGTTGTAAAAGAAAACCGTGGCTTAGAAGCAGTCAAAAACTTAAGCTTAGAAGTACGTGCAGGTGAAGTATTGGGGATTGCTGGGATCGATGGCAATGGGCAATCAGAGCTGTTACAAGCCATCACTGGTTTACGGAAAGTCGAAAGCGGCAAGGTCTTGCTGAATGGTGATGACATCACTAACTTCAAGCCTCGGAAAGTCACCGAAGCCGGCGTTGGTCATGTGCCAGAAGACCGCCACAAATACGGACTTGTCTTGGATATGATGTTATCAGAAAACATCGCCTTGCAAACCTACTACAAAAAACCTTTGAGTAATGCAGGTGTCTTGGATTACGGAGAGATCAACGAGTTTGCTCGTGACTTGATTCAAGAATTTGACGTACGAACAGTCAACGAGATCGTACCAGCACGGGCATTGTCCGGCGGGAATCAACAAAAAGCGATCATCGCACGAGAAATCAGCCGCGATCCTGATCTATTGATCGTTGCCAATCCGACCCGTGGGTTGGATGTTGGAGCGATCGAATTTATCCACAAACGCTTGATTGAACAGCGGGATAAGTTCAAAGCGGTATTGTTAGTCAGCTTTGAATTAGATGAAATTTTGAATGTATCAGACCGCATTGCTGTTATTCATGCTGGTGAGATCGTTGGGGTCGTTGATCCGAAAGAAACATCAGAGAAAGAGCTTGGCTTGTTGATGGCAGGGTACTCCTTGGAGGAAGCAAGACGAGAGCTGCAAATGGAGGAAGTAGGTGGTTCGGTTGAATAACCGCAAAGAAAAGATCCGCAATATATTAGTGCCGATCATCGCTGTCTTGTTGGGATTCGTCCTTGGCGGGATCATCATGGCGGCCTTCGGCTACAGCCCAATCACAGGGTATACACAAATGTTTCGGACCGTTTTTATCAACGGACAAACAGGTGGGTTAAATGCCCGCAACATTGGTGAGATTTTTGTTACAGCAGGACCCTTGATCTTTACTGCTCTGGGGTTTGCCGTTGCAAACTCAGCCGGATTCTTCAATATCGGTCTTTCTGGTCAAGCGCTAGCAGGTTGGGTTGCCAGTATCTGGGTCGCACTGGCGATGCCGGATGCACCTCGTTTAGTGGTCTTGCCATTAGCCGTGATCGTAGGGGCTTTATGCGGGGCGATCGCAGCTGCGATTCCTGGGTTCCTCCGGGCATTCTTTGGAACAAGTGAAGTCATCGTGACGATCATGATGAACTATATCTTGCTTTATACGGGGAACCATTTAGTCAATAATGTGATGAGTGAATCCATGATCACGACAAAAGGGGTCACGAAAATGGTGGGGGAAAATGCCTCCATGCAGACGCCGTTTCTAGCAAGCATCACGAGTAACTCTCGCTTGAACTTAGGGATCTTCTTAGCCTTGATCTTCTTAGTTTTGGTTTGGTTCTTGATGAAAAAAACCACTCTTGGTTATGAGATCCGCGCGGTGGGCTTGAACCCAAGCGCTTCTGAATATGCTGGGATGAGCAGCAAACGGACGATCATTATCTCCATGATCATCTCTGGGACACTTGCCGGATTAGGTGGAGTTGTTCAAGGACTAGGAACGTTTGAAAACTTCTTCGTTCAAGGGTCATCATTAAGCATCGGGTTTGACGGTATGGCTGTATCCTTGTTAGGAAGCGGCTCATCGATCGGAATCTTGCTTTCAGCCCTCTTGTTCAGTATTTTGAAATTAGGTGGACAAGGCATGCAGTTTGCAGGTATTCCATCTGAATTAGTTGATGTTAATATCGCAATTATTATTTTCTTCGTAGCGATCAGTTTTGTGATTCGTTTCTTGTTGGCAAAAATCTTTGACGGCAAAAAAGAAGCGCTGGTCGTACAGGAGATTGAAGCCCAACCAAACGATCAAGATCAGGAAGGAGGAACCATCTAATGGATATTAGTTTAATTTCTTCGATCGTCACTCAAACATTGATTTATGCGTCTCCTCTGATTTTGACGGCGCTAGGTGGCGTGTTCTCAGAGCGAAGCGGGATCGTTAACGTGGGTCTTGAAGGAATCATGGTTATGGGTGCTTTTAGCTCGATTGTTTTCAATATTGAATTTGCGTCACAATTCGGTGCGTGGACACCGTGGTTAGGGATGCTCGTCGGCGGACTTGTCGGTGTGGTTTTCTCCTTGCTGCATGCGGTGGCAACCATCAACTTCCGTGCCGACCACATCATCAGTGGTACGGTGATGAACTTGATGGCACCAGCTTTGGCCGTGTTCTTAGTCAAAGCGATCTACAACAAAGGGCAAACGGATAACATCCAACGGACATTGGGGTATTTCAATTTCCCGATTCTTAAAGATATTCCTATCATTGGCCCGATTTTCTTTAATCAAACATTCTTACCGGCGTACTTCGCTATTTTGATCTCAGTGATCGCGTGGTTCGTGATTTTTAAAACACGCTTTGGGTTGCGTCTTCGTTCTGTCGGTGAGCATCCACAAGCAGCGGATACCTTAGGGATCAATGTTTACGTGATGCGCTACTCAGGTGTCTTGATCTCTGGTTTCCTTGGCGGGATGGGCGGTGCCTTGTTTGCTCAATCGATCGCGGGTCGCTTTGCTGTGACAACGATCGCCGGTCAAGGATTTATCTCGATGGCTGCGATGATCTTTGGTAAATGGAATCCACTTGGTGCGATGGGCGCAGCGATTTTCTTCGGTTTCGCGCAAAACATCAGTATCGTAGGTGGCCAGCTGCCAATCATCTCTTCCATTCCAGCGGTTTACTTACAAGCTGCGCCGTATGCCTTGACGATCATCGTGCTCGTTCTTTTCCTTGGAAAAGCTGCTGGTCCGAAAGCTAACGGGAAGAACTACATTAAATCTAAATAATTTTTTCAGTATGAAAGGGTGGGGCTATGGGACATGAATGTGTTGCTGTGTCCTGCCCTTTTTCTATCCTCTGGGTGAAAGGAAAGCGTCAGGAAATTTCCAAAGCAACCCAGCGCAATTTTTGCTTAAGTTTAGTATGATAGAGGTAGTAGATCCGCTTGTAAAAGCATAAAATAAAGAAAGTAGGGAATAGAATGTTTAAACGTGTACACTTGATCGTGATGGATTCAGTCGGAATTGGTGAAGCACCTGATGCGGCAGCTTTTGGTGATGTCGGTTCAGATACATTAGGCCATATTGCAAAAGAAGCAGGCTTAACGATCCCTCACTTGGAACAATTAGGCCTAGGTACGATTCGTCCTTTAGAAGGCGTAAAGGCGGTAGCTGACCATGATGGGTATGCAACCAAATTGGAAGAAGTTTCTGTTGGGAAAGATACGATGACGGGGCACTGGGAGATTATGGGCTTGAATATCCAAAAGCCTTTCCGTGTATTTCCAGATGGGTTTCCCGATGAATTATTGCAACAGATCGAAGCGTTCTCTGGACGCAAAATCGTCTGTAATGCGCCGTATTCTGGGACAGCAGTCATTGATGACTTTGGCGAACATCAAATGAAGACCGGCGATCTGATCGTTTACACTTCGGCTGACCCAGTGTTGCAGATTGCCGCACATGAGGAAATCATTCCATTAGAAGAATTGTATCGTATTTGTCAGTACGTTCGGGATATCACGAAAGATGAGCCATATATGATCGGCCGCATCATCGCGCGTCCATATGTCGGTGAGCCTGGAAACTTTACTCGTACGAGTAATCGTCATGACTATGCACTCGATCCATTTGGCCATACAGTGTTAGATTCATTGAAAGAAGCTGGAAAAGACGTGATCGCTGTTGGGAAAATCAATGATATCTTCAACGGGCAAGGTATCACCGATTCTGTACGGACGAAGAGTAATATGGACGGTGTGGATCAATTACTGAAAGTGATGAAACAAGACTTTACGGGTCTAAGCTTTACGAACTTGGTTGACTTCGATGCGCTTTATGGTCACCGTCGCGATGTCGTAGGGTATGCCCACGCCATTGAAGATTTTGATTTGCGTATTCCAGAACTCTTAGAAGCAATGGGAGATGAGGATCTGTTATTGATCACAGCTGACCACGGCAATGACCCAACCTTTACGGGAACGGATCACACGAGAGAATATGTGCCATTATTAGCCTACAGCAAGAAATTCCAAGGCCAAGGAAAATTGCCACAAGGCTACTATGCGGATATTTCCGCAACGATCGCTGAAAACTTTGGTGTTTCAGCTACAGAAAACGGAACTAGCTTTTTAAAACATTTAAACTAGAGGTGATGAAATGACAACGTTACATGAGAAATTACAAGAAACCACGGCATTTATCAAAGGAAGCGGCGTCGGTGAAGTGGAATTTGGCTTGATTTTAGGTTCTGGCTTAGGGGAATTAGCCGATGAGATCGAAAACCCAATCGTGTTGCCTTACAACGATATCCCGCATTTTCCTGTTTCGACAGTGGTCGGTCATGCAGGACAATTGGTCTATGGAACACTAGCTGGGAAAAAAGTCTTAGCGATGCAAGGACGATTCCATTATTATGAAGGCCATTCGATGCAGACGGTCACTTACCCCGTCCGTGTGATGGCGGCATTGAAAGCTCACTCTTTAGTCGTGACCAATGCCTGTGGCGGTGTGAACGAAAGCTTCCAACCTGGAGACTTGATGTTGATCACCGATCAAATCAACTTTATGGGAGACAACCCACTGATTGGTGAAAACGAAGAAGAAATGGGGCCACGTTTCCCAGATATGAGCCAAGCCTACCATTTGCCTTATCGGGAAGCGGCACAAAAAGTTGGCGCATCAAAAGGATTGCACTTAAAAGAAGGCGTCTATATGGGCTTCTCAGGTCCTACGTATGAAACGCCAGCAGAGATCCGCTTTGCTCGGACGATCGGTGCCGATGCTGTCGGTATGTCGACTGTCCCAGAAGTGATCGTTGCTGTTCACAGCGGCTTGAAAGTCTTAGGTGTTTCTTGTATCACAAACTTGGCTGCTGGTATGCAAGCGAGCTTGAATCACGAAGAAGTCGTGGAAACGACGGAACGGGTCAAGGCAGAATTTAAAGCGTTGATCAAAGAAACGTTAGCAGTACTATAAAAAGCAGACCAAAGGAGAAAAACGAATGAGCGTTCATATCGAAGCAAAAGCAGGCGAGATCGCAGACAAAATCTTGTTACCAGGTGATCCACTGCGGGCAAAATATATTGCTGAAACATTTTTAGAAGACCCGATCTGTTACAATAATGTTCGGGGGATGCTGGGCTATACAGGCGTTTATAAGGGCGAGCGGGTCTCTGTCCAAGGAACTGGCATGGGCATGCCTTCAGCGAGCATCTATGCCCATGAATTGATCAACTCTTACGGCGTGAAGAAATTGATTCGGGTCGGTACGTGTGGTGCCATCTCAAAAGATGTCCACGTGCGTGATCTTGTGATTGCCCAAGCGGCAGCAACAAGTTCATCGATGGTGGCAAAAAACTTCCAAAGTTTCCATTTCCCACCAATCGCTGACTTTGCACTGTTGCGTAAAGCCTATGATACAGCGATTGAATCAGGATTTACGACCCACGTCGGCAACATCTTATCTGAAGATACCTTCTACAAAGATGACATGACGGAAACGTTACAGTTGGCAGACCTTGGGGTGATGGGTGTTGAGATGGAAGCTGCAGCCTTATACTATTTAGGGGCGAAATTCCACGTTCAAACCTTAGCAATCTGTACCGTCAGCGACCACATCATTACTGGAGAAGAAACAACGCCAGAAGAAAGACAAACGACGTTTAACGACATGATCAAAGTTGGCTTGGAAACAGCGATCGCTTAAAAAAGATACCACAGGATCGGTGTATGAACGATGCGAAGGCTGCTTGCTTTTGATAGAGCAAGCAGCCAAATCGTATTGGTTTGCATGCAACCGAGAATGTGTTATCTTTTTTTGTTGGCAAAAAGCCACGAAGAAGCGTTGCACTTTTGCCAGAAAATGGTTTAATGGAAAGAAAAGGTGTAAAAAGGAGACGAGACAATGAATAATTTTACGTTTCATGTAACGACGGACATTCGTTTTGGGAAAGACCGTCTGAACGAATTGCCAGAAGTACTGAATACATTTGGAAAAAACGTCTTGCTAGTCTATGGTGGCGGCAGTATCAAGAAAAACGGTTTGTACGATGCAGTCATGGCGCAATTGACTGCCAACGGCAATCAAGTCACTGAATTGACTGGTGTCGATCCAAATCCACGAATCGAAACCGTTCGTCAAGGAGCCGCTCTTTGTCGTTCAGAAAAGATCGACGTCATTTTAGCTGTTGGCGGCGGTTCTGTAATTGATTGCAGCAAAGTGATCGCCGGGGCGGCTTGCAGTGAGCAAGAGCCTTGGGACTTAGTGCTTTCCCGCAGCTATCAAGGACCAGCGATCCCATTAGTAACGATCTTGACCCTTGCGGCTACCGGCAGTGAAATGAATCGCGGCGCAGTGATCTCTAATCTAGAAACGAAACAAAAACTTGGCGTTCACGGACCCGAATTTTTACCGAAAGTATCCTTTTTAGATCCAACAACGACTTTTAGTGTCAGTCGCTATCAAACCGCTGCCGGCTCAGCGGATATCATGAGCCATCTGATTGAAAATTATTTCAGTAAAACAGAAGGAACAGATGTCCAAGACGGTGTAGCAGAAGGATTGCTAAAAGCAGTCATTAAAAATCTGCCCATCGCATTAAAGGACCCCACGGACTATGATGCACGGGCGAATTTGATGTGGGCGAGCACCTTAGCCTTGAATGGTTTGACTGGAAGCGGCAAAGGTGGAGCATGGTCTTGTCATGCGATGGAGCATGAGTTGAGTGCGTTTTATGACATTACTCATGGCATCGGCTTAGCGATCCTGACTCCACGCTGGATGCTTCATGTATTGAATGAAGAAACGGCGCCGAAATTTGCGCGTTTTGCCAGAGAAGTCTTTGGTGTCCAAGAAGCAGTGCCAGAATTAGCTGCCCGAATGGGGATTCAAAAACTCTATGACTTTTTTGCTTCTTGCGATATTCCGATGACTTTGCCAGAAGTAGGGATCGCCGATGACACCCATTTTGCTGAAATGGCGGCTCAAGCAGTTCAATTCAGCTCGATTGCAACAAATGCCTATGTACCGCTGCAAGAAGAAGACGTGATTGCAATCTACCAAGATTCATTGACTCCTTCAACCTATCTCTAATCATAAAAAAAGACCGTTCCTGCGACTTAGTTGTCGCGGAGCGGTCTGTTTATTTACCCTTCAGAAGAAAAAGCCAAACGGGTCATTAGCTGATCTGCAATCAAGGCGTGTCCAGCAGGAGTGGGGTGCACACCGTCATCGCCTGTCAGAGCCTGTGGGGAGCTAGCAACGGCTGCTTCGGCAAACAAGCCATCCAGCGGCAGCAGCTGACAATGAAAGGCGGCAGCTAAGCGACGAACGATTTGGATTTTTGGATCAAGATCGATGCGCCAGGTTTGGCGATCTTCAGGATATGGCAAAACAAAAGGTTCCAGTAAGAAAATGCGTGTGATCCCCTGTTGGGTCACTTGTTCCAGAATTTGACGGTAGGTTGCCTCAAAGGACGTTGCGGCCTCTTCTGAACCAAAATCGGGACCACCGGCATTGTGCCACGTGTCGTTGATCCCAATCATAAAGACCAGAACGTCAGGCGCTAATTGGAGGCAATCTTCTTGGAGACGGGCTAAGACATCGGCAGCTTTGTTGCCGCCGATCCCCCGATTATAAAAGGTAAATCCTGCAGTGGGGAATGTTTCTGCCAGCTGATCGGCAACGAGACGGGCAAACCCATGTCCTAAATCGTGGGGATCTTGGCGATTACGATCGCAATCTGTGATGCTATCACCTAAAAATAAAACGGTATCATTTTTGACTAGTTTCATAATAAGCTCCTTTCGAGTACGCCCTCAATTATAAGAGAGGGGGGAGCAAATGCCAATAAAAAAACTGCCCTTTTTTAAAAAAGGGCAGCGATAAGCGAGGCTTATAAGTAGTATTTTTTCGCAACAGTCAAATCATCGTTCAATTCATAAACAAGTGGTTGACCAGTTGGGATCTCAAGATCCATGATATCTTCGTCAGAAATACCTTCGATATGTTTTGCTAATGCGCGTAGAGAGTTTCCGTGAGCCGCAACTAAGACAGTTTTGTCGTCTTTTAATGCTGGGGCAATTTCATCTTGCCAGAAAGGCAATGCACGTTCTAAAGTAACTTTTAAGTTTTCGCCACCAGGTACGTCGCGAGGGTCAAGCATTGCATAACGACGGTCGTTTGCAGCAGAACCTTCATCTGAAGCTTCCATCAATGGAGGTAAAACATCGTAAGAACGACGCCAGATGTGTACTTGTTCGTCACCGTATTTTTCAGCAGTTTCTTTTTTATTTAAACCTTGTAATTTACCGTAATGACGTTCGTTTAAGCGCCATGATTTGATCGTTGGTACCCAAAGTTGATCAGAATATTCTAAAATGTAATTACAAGTTTTGATGGCACGAGTTAAAACAGATGTGTAAGCAACGTCAAATTCGATGCCTGCTTCTTTGATTTTACGTCCGCCTTCGATTGCTTCTTCGACACCTTCTGGCGCTAGATCAACATCAGCCCAACCGGTAAACTGGTTTAATTTGTTCCATTCGCTTAGTCCATGACGAGAAAATACTAATTTTGGCATGTAAAACTCTCCTTTAGATATTCGATATTTTTCTGAAATTTTCAATTCCGTATTTATTGTACACTCTTTCTCAAAGAATTTCCATGGTTTTGGAGGAAAAGCTGGGGAAAACGCCATTCTTAAGGAAAAACAAATGAGGATCTTTAAAAAACGGACCGCTTTTGTTTTATGCTGTTCTAGGAGAGTCGACAACTATGAACGTAACTTGCGCCATTCTTCTTCGGATAATTTTATGTATTTGTAGCAGGTACCTACAGAAACACCGCATTTCTCAGAAATATATTGAATCGTTTCTTTTTTCTCGTAGTACAAATGACGGATTTTTTTGATCGTCTTCGGATCGATCTTCGGACGACCGCCAATTTTGCCTTTTTTGCGGGCTTTGTTTAAGCCGACTAGCGTGCGCTCTTTGATCAATGAGCGTTCCATGATCGCAAGTCCTTCCATCAAATTGAAGTATACTTCACCCATCGGTTCACGCGTGTCGATGTTTTCTGCTAACGAAACCAAATGTAGTTCTCGCTGCTTTAATAGATCAGTAAGCTCGGTCAGCTGTCGGGTCGTTTTTCCTAAACGATGCAGTTCCGTAACAACTAAAGTGTCGCCGGGCTGCATCTGGGCCACCACTGACTCCAATGAATGATTTTCTTCACTTTCTTCCAAGCTATAGGTTTCGTGGAAATAGTCATTACAACCGAATTCCTTAAGTTTGTTTATTTGTTCACTTGTGGAGTTATCGGTAATCGTTGAGCGAGCATAACCTATGATTTTCATAAAACCCTCCTACCTTTCCCTTTTTATTGAATGTATCATAATTACTTCTTAAATGATAGGGTAATTTGCACAAAAAAGCATAAAAACAAGTATGGTTGAAGATAAATAACAAAAAAAGAAGAAGCGGCGAGGCTTCTTCTTTTTTGTTATTCTTAGCGGACCTGCTTTGTACTTGGTCCTGTAGGTAGACCAATGATGATGGTGTGAACCATATCCAAAAACAAACCGTGTTCCACCACGCCGACCGTAGCATCTAATTCTTGTGCCAATTCGTTAGGTGCTGTGATGGTTTCTAGATGGAGATCGATGATGTAATTGCCACAATCTGTTTTCAATGGTTCGCCTTCTTCATTTAAACGTAGTTTTGGACGATAGTTTTTCTTATCGAAAAGACGTAGCAGTTGCTGACTACCATAAGGAATCACTTCCACTGGAAGGGGAAAGGCACCAAGGGACTCGACCATTTTGGATTCATCGACGATCCACAAGACTTTCTTAGAGTTAGACGCCACGATTTTTTCAAACAAAAGAGCCGCACCGCCCCCTTTGATCCCATGGTAATCCTGGCTGATCTCATCTGCACCGTCGATCGTAAGATCCACAGCATCCACTTCATCAATGGTGCGAATCGGGATGCCTAGCCCTTCTGCTTGTCTTTTCGATGCCCAAGAAGTGGGGACACCAGTGATCGATAGACCCTCTTCTTTTACACGTCGACCCAGTTCTTCAATCATGTAGTAGGCTGTTGAGCCAGTGCCCAAACCAACCACCATGCCGTCTTTTACATAACCAGCCGCTTCAATGCCGACCATTTCTTTTAGGTTCATTTTCTTCCCGCCTTTTTTTAATAGATGCTTTGTTTCTATTATATAGGAAGAAGTGTAAAAATTGCGGATTTTTTCGTAACAGATTTCTTTTGAAAAAAGCTCGGGAGGATACTTGACAGGTAAGAATAAGCATGATATTCTATCAAAGGTGCTTTATCTACAGGTCTCTCGTTGGAGACGTGCTGACTGTCTATCAAAGCATAGTTGATATGAATGCAGAGAATGCATTATTTTTTATCGCAAAAAAAGAACCACCTGGATGTGTGGGACTATAAAGCGAATCAAGGAAGGAGGACAACTAGGGATGCCTACAATTAATCAATTAGTACGTAAACCTCGTAAATCCAAGGTTGAAAAATCAAATTCACCAGCATTGAACAAAGGATATAACAGTTTCAAGAAAGCTCAAACGAATGTTAACTCACCTCAAAAGCGTGGGGTAGCTACTCGTGTGGGAACTATGACACCGAAAAAACCGAACTCAGCTCTACGTAAATATGCGCGTGTTCGTTTGTCAAACTTGATTGAAGTGACAGCTTATATTCCAGGTATCGGACACAACTTACAAGAACACAGCGTGGTCTTGTTACGTGGTGGACGTGTAAAAGACTTACCAGGGGTACGTTACCATATCGTTCGTGGTGCATTGGATACTGCCGGTGTTAACGATCGTAAACAATCTCGTTCTAAATATGGTACAAAACGTCCTAAAGCTTAATCTTTAAGACAAACAGATCAAATGAATCTTATTTAAATCAGAACTGATATCTCGGAAGGAGGAGTTACGGATGCCTCGTAAAGGTCCTGTTGCAAAACGTGATGTTTTACCAGATCCTATTTATAACTCAAAATTAGTAACTCGTTTGATCAACCGTGTAATGGTTGATGGTAAACGCGGTGTTGCTGCAAATATTATCTACAATGCTTTTGGCATTATCAAAGAATCTACAGGAAATGATCCATTGGAAGTTTTCGAACAAGCAATGAAAAACATTATGCCTGTATTGGAAGTTAAAGCTCGCCGTGTCGGTGGTTCTAACTACCAAGTACCAGTAGAAGTACGTCCTGAACGTCGTACAACTCTAGGTCTTCGTTGGGTGGTAAACTACGCTCGTTTGCGTGGCGAACACACAATGGAAGAACGTCTTGCAAAAGAAATCATGGATGCAGCAAACAACACTGGTGCTTCTGTGAAAAAACGCGAAGACACACACAAAATGGCGGAAGCCAACCGCGCATTTGCTCACTATCGTTGGTAAGATCCTCACTGCTTTTTATTGGAAGGTACTGAGACAACCTTAGCTTAAGTTAAGTAAGAATGAGAGGGGAACAACCTAGAATGGCAAGAGAATTTTCGCTAGAAAAAACTCGTAATATCGGGATCATGGCCCACGTTGACGCTGGTAAAACAACGACAACTGAACGTATCCTTTATTACACAGGTAAAATCCATAAAATTGGAGAAACACATGAAGGTGCTTCTCAAATGGACTGGATGGAACAAGAACAAGAACGTGGGATCACAATCACTTCTGCTGCGACAACTGCGCAATGGAAAGAAAACCGCGTAAATATCATCGATACACCAGGACACGTGGATTTCACGATCGAAGTTCAACGTTCATTGCGTGTACTTGATGGTGCTGTAACTGTATTGGACTCACAATCAGGTGTAGAACCTCAAACAGAAACAGTTTGGCGTCAAGCGACAGACTACCGCGTACCACGTATCGTATTCTGTAACAAAATGGACAAAATTGGTGCAGACTTCTTATACTCTGTATCAACTTTACATGATCGTTTACAAGCAAATGCTCACCCAATCCAATTACCAATTGGTGCGGAAGATGACTTTACTGGTATTATCGACTTAGTAAAAATGAAAGCTGAAATCTACACAAATGACTTAGGAACTGAAATCCAAGAGACTGAAATTCCTGAAGAATACGTAGAATTAGCTGAAGAATGGCGCGAAAAATTAATCGAAGCTGTTGCGGATACTGACGAAGAACTAATGATGAAATTCTTGGACGGTGAAGAAATCACTGAAGAAGAATTGAAAGCTGGTATTCGTCAAGCAACATTGACTGTTGACTTTTTCCCTGTTCTTTGCGGATCTGCCTTTAAAAACAAAGGGGTTCAATTGATGTTGGATGCAGTCATCGACTACTTGCCTTCACCACTTGATGTTCCTGCGATCAAAGGGGTAAATCCTAAAACAGACGAAGAAACTGATCGTCCGGCTGACGATGAAGCACCATTTGCTTCATTAGCATTTAAAGTAATGACTGACCCATTCGTAGGTCGTTTGACATTCTTCCGTGTGTATTCAGGTATCTTGAACTCTGGATCATACGTATTGAATGCTTCAAAAGGCAAACGCGAACGTATCGGTCGTATCCTACAAATGCACGCCAACACTCGTGCTGAAATCCAAACAGTATACTCAGGCGATATCGCCGCTGCTGTTGGTTTGAAAGACACAACAACTGGGGACACGCTTTGTGATGAAAAAGCACCAGTAATCCTTGAATCAATCGAATTCCCAGAACCAGTTATCGAAGTCGCTGTTGAGCCTAAATCAAAAGCTGACCAAGATAAAATGGGGGTTGCTTTACAAAAACTTGCTGAAGAAGATCCATCATTCCGTGTGGAAACAAACGCTGAAACAGGCGAAACTGTTATCGCTGGTATGGGAGAACTTCACTTGGACGTCTTAGTTGACCGTATGCGTCGCGAATTTAAAGTTGAAGCAAACGTAGGTGCGCCTCAAGTTTCTTATCGTGAAACATTCCGTGCAGCAACACAAGCGGAAGGTAAATTTGTACGTCAGTCTGGTGGTAAAGGTCAATACGGTCACGTATGGGTCGAATTTACACCAAACGAAGAAGGTAAAGGCTTCGAATTCGAAAACGCGATTGTCGGTGGTGTGGTTCCTCGTGAATACATCCCAGCAGTTGAAAAAGGACTTGAAGACTCAATGGCGAACGGTGTCTTAGCCGGTTACCCATTAGTAGACATCAAAGCAAAACTTTATGATGGTTCATACCATGATGTCGATTCAAGTGAAACTGCCTTCCGTGTTGCAGCCTCTATGGCTTTACGTGCTGCAGCGAAGAAAGCAAACCCAGTAATTCTTGAACCAATGATGAAAGTAGTTATCACTGTACCAGAAGATTACTTAGGTGATGTTATGGGTCACGTAACTGCTCGTCGTGGACGCGTAGAAGGAATGGAAGCACACGGTAACTCACAAATCGTGAACGCAATCGTGCCATTAGCTGAAATGTTCGGTTACGCAACAACACTTCGTTCATCAACACAAGGTCGCGGTACGTTCATGATGACATTTGATCACTATGAAGATGTACCTAAATCTGTTCAAGAAGAAATCATCAAGAAAAACGGCGGCAAAGCTGAATAATTGATGGAAGTATAGGAAATTAAGTAAAAAGCTATATTTTTTTCTGAGTTTCGTGTACAATATTATCGATGATAAGGGATGGGGAGCTGCGGCTCCCTACCTATCAAATATAAAAAATAAACTGCATTTTTAGGAGGAACATTTTAAAATGGCAAAAGAAAAATTTGACCGTTCTAAACCCCACGTAAACATTGGTACGATCGGACACGTTGACCATGGTAAAACTACACTTACAGCTGCTATCACAACTGTATTATCTAAAAAAGGTTTGGCTCAAGCTTCAGCTTACGACCAAATCGATGGCGCTCCAGAAGAACGCGAACGCGGAATCACTATCTCAACTGCTCACGTTGAGTACGAAACTGAAGCACGTCACTATGCTCACGTTGACTGCCCAGGACACGCGGACTACGTTAAAAACATGATCACTGGTGCTGCTCAAATGGACGGCGCGATCTTAGTAGTATCTGCTGCTGATGGTCCTATGCCTCAAACACGTGAACACATCTTGTTATCACGTAACGTTGGTGTACCATACATCGTTGTTTTCTTAAACAAAATGGATATGGTTGATGACGAAGAATTACTAGAATTAGTTGAAATGGAAGTTCGTGACTTATTGTCAGAATATGACTTCCCAGGCGACGATGTTCCTGTAATCGCTGGTTCTGCTTTGAAAGCTCTTGAAGGCGATGCTTCATACGAAGAAAAAATCATGGAATTAATGGCTGCAGTTGACGAATACGTTCCAACTCCAGAACGTGACACTGACAAACCATTCATGATGCCAGTCGAAGACGTATTCTCAATCACTGGACGTGGTACTGTTGCTACAGGCCGTGTTGAACGTGGACAAGTTCGCGTTGGTGACGAAGTTGAAATCGTTGGTATTGCTGAAGAAACTGCTAAAACAACTGTAACTGGTGTTGAAATGTTCCGTAAATTGTTAGACTATGCTGAAGCAGGGGATAACATTGGTGCATTGCTACGTGGTGTTGCTCGTGAAGACATCCAACGTGGACAAGTATTGGCTAAAGCTGGTACAATCACACCTCATACAAAATTTAAAGCTGAAGTTTACGTTTTAACAAAAGAAGAAGGTGGACGTCATACACCATTCTTCACTAACTACCGTCCTCAGTTCTACTTCCGTACAACTGACGTAACTGGTGTTGTTGAATTACCAGAAGGAACTGAAATGGTTATGCCTGGTGATAACGTAACAATCGACGTTGAATTGATCCACCCAATCGCTATCGAAGACGGAACTCGTTTCTCAATTCGTGAAGGCGGACGTACTGTTGGTTCAGGCGTTGTAACTTCAATCCAAGCTTAATTTGATTGATCGAAGAGCAAAAGCGTACGCGCTTTTGCTCTTTTTTTCGACTCTTGTAGAAAAAAAGCCGCGCTCTCTAGCGTTGATGAATCCGTTACGGTTCATCGAAGCTAAAGAGCGCGGTGCTTTTTATTTTATTAGTTTTTGCTTCTTCAAGAAGGCGTCAAATCCTTGGTCAGGGCGATTGCTGTAAAACCCAGCAAATTTTTCTGACCATGGTTTGGTTTCACGGGCTTCTCCAAAAGCAGTCATCGTTTGATCGTAGGCTTCGATCGCATCATAAGAATAGTCCTGGTAGTGGTTGTAATGAATGACCGCTTTTTCTGGCAAGCGAGGTTTGACCTTCATTTCTACGATTGGTTTACCGATGCTCAAGCCAGCCACAGGATAGACGTATTCCGGTAAGTGCAGCAATTCAGCGATTTTGGCGCTGTCTTTGCGGACACTGCCAGAAATGACGGTGCCTAAGCCCAGTGATTCAGCAGCGATCGCACCGGATTGCAAAGCGATGCTGGCATCAGTGGTGGCGATCAATAATGGCTGATAGCCCTCATCGATTGGATAGGGGGTCTGTTTTTTGTCAGCAACTTTTTTGGTTCGGTTTAAATCTGCGAGAAACAGCAGAAAGAGCGAACTTGCTGCGATATGAGGATTGCCGGGATTCCATTCGACCATTTGTTGGCGGATCTGCGGGTCGTCGATCACCAGGATCGAATAGGCTTGCCCATTCATCCAGCTTGGTGATCGACGAGCGGCAGTCAAAATCGCGGTTACTTGCTCTTGGCTCAAGCGATAGTCAGGGTCAAATTGTCGGTAAGTGCGGTGGTTGTGCAAAAGCTCAATGGTTTCGTTCATAGGTTTGCTCCTTTAACTGTTGGGTGATTTTTGTGAATCGTTCTTGAAATCGTGGTAAATCATCTTTGGCTAAGCGGGTATAGTTCAAACGCAAGCCATTCGTATCGTTACTGAAAAGAAAAGCAGGTGCTACTAAGCAATCGTTCGCCAAAAAGAGCGACCAATCTTTGCGAGTCAATGTGCGGTGACGCCAAGTCAACCACAGGTAAAGACCGCCTTTCGTCGACTGCCATTGCCAATCCTCCTGAAATGCCAGTAAGAGTTGATGTAGGTCTTGCTGGCGCTGGGCCATTTCTGTAAGCAGTGTCCGCTGCTGCTGGTGGTAATCAGAGGAGCGTAGGGCGATATTGGCAAGGACTTGCGGGAAGATCGTGGTATCGATCGCCATCCGTTTTTTCGCTTGGGCAAATTGGTCGGCTAACGCTTCTGGCACCAAAAGCCAGCCGATTTTGATTGATGACCCAAGTAATTTTGAAAGCGAGCCTAAATAAATGACGGTTTCGGGAGCCATGGATTTTAGCTTGGGCGGTACTTCCTCAAAAGCCAACTCGCTAAAAACATCATCCTCAATGATCGGTACTTGGTAGGTCTGGCAAAGGCGGATGATCGCTTGGCGCCGATGCTCACTCATAGTATGGCCCGTTGGGTTTTGGAAGGTGGGGTTCAGATAGACGAATTTGATCTTCTTTTCCTTCAGCACTTTCTCCAACGCGGCGGGTCGCATCCCTTCGCTATCTTGTTTGATCCCAATCAACTGGACATTCATCGTGGAAAACAAGGGGAGAGAGAACAAGAAAGAAGGATCCTCTGTCGCGATACAGTCCCCCGCTTGCAGCAGCACTTGCATTAGTAACGTAATTCCTTGTGTCGAACCGGCAGTAATTACTAGTTTTTGACCGCTAGTGGGCAAATTGAAGGAATCCGCAAGGTGCTGCAATAAGATTTCTTGCAGAGGCTCGTAACCAGTTGGCAAAATTTTGGTGCTTTCTTTGCGAATCTCTTCCCATGTAAAGGCAGGAAACGTGAAGTCGGGGATCAGATCGGCAGGTAGATCACCTGTATACAGATCCAGCACATCTTTTTCAGCACGTAAATGTTGGATTTGTTGAAGGTAAGGGTCTTGCTGCAAGTAAGGGCTGCTTAAAGACGAGCGTAAATAAGAAAGTGGGGTTTGGCGGTTCCCCCAGCGACCTTCTAACACACGAGAACCACTGCCTTGTTTTCGTTCAATCCATCCTAAGCTTTTCAATTCATCTAACGCTTTGACGACGGTGGAACGGTTGACGTCAAAAGTCTGAGCAAGGCTGCGCTCTGGTGGTAAACGATCCCCAGGCCCATAGGTTCCTGCTTGGATCTCTTCAATAAAATGGGTCACGATCTGCTGGTAAATCGGTTGTTTCTTTTGCTTGTCGATACTTGATGAAGCCATCCTACACCACCTTTTTCAATTGGATGGTTTAAAAATAAGCCAAATGGCTCTTTTCGTCAAGGGGAAGATTGACTATACTTAGCAAAAAGCACAAGGAGATGAAGAAGATGGAAAAAGTCATATCAATTGCCGGGTCTGATTCAACCGGTGGTGCCGGGATCGAAGCAGATTTAAAAACGTTTCAGGAGTATGGTGTCTTTGGTTTTGCTACGATTGCTTCGATCGTCACGATGGATCCACAAGCGGGTTGGAGCCATGAAGTAACAGCAATGGAACCAGCGCTTGTCGAAAAACAATTGATCTCCGCCTTTGCAGGTGATCCGATGGATGCCCTTAAAACGGGGATGTTAGGCAATGAAGACAATATTGTACAGGCAGCGCAGATGATCCAACAGCAGCAAGTCAAAAATGTGGTGATCGATCCCGTCATTGCTTGTAAAGGGACTGCAGAAATCTTACAGCCGAAAAGTGTCGATGCCATCATCACGCATTTGTTGCCTTTAGCAGATGTTGTCACTCCTAATTTAGTAGAAGCGGGGATTCTTTCAGGTTTGGGTGATTTGACGAGTGTGGAAGCCATGAAGCAAGCTGCTGAAAAAATCCATCAATTAGGTGCTAAATACGTCGTGATCAAAGGCGGTCATCGATTGCCAGGAGCAAAAGCCATCGACCTTGTTTATGATGGAGAATCCTTCCTCCTGTTGGAAAGTGAAAAAATCGCTACTGATTTCAATCATGGGGCAGGCTGCACCTTTTCAGCGGCAATCGCTGCTGGTCTTGCAAAAGGCAAACCCGTCGTGGAAAGTGTTCGTTTAGCAAAAGCCTTTGTCACAGCGGCGATCAAAGAAGGAGTGGTCATCAATCCTTATGTGGGCCATGTGTGGCATGGTGCCTATACTCACGCCCAAGACCGTATGAAGGAAGAAGCACCGCAATAGCAGGTTTTCTTCTATATTAATAGGAATTGAAGAAGCGCTTAAAAGAAGCGGTCAACGCTTCTTTTTTTTTGTTTCGAAACTAAAAGAAAATTTTCTGAAAGAAATGCAAAAGAATCCCGGTTTTTCCATAAAAAAAGCTTGCAATCAATGTTTATCCGTAATATAATCATAAAGGTGCTGTTTACGTAAATACGTAAGTCACACTGGCAGCAAAGAAATTTTCTGCCGGCTACGAAACGAGAGGTTGCGACACGCCCGGACGCTTTGCCATGGACGAGCGTGACGGAAAATTTTCGTGGAGCTATGTCTACTTTTCAAAATAGGCGAAGGAGGGAAAACAATGGCAAAACAAAAAATTCGTATCCGTTTAAAAGCGTATGAACATCGTATTTTAGATCAATCAGCGGATAAAATCGTAGAAACTGCAAAGAGAACTGGAGCTGGCGTATCTGGTCCAATTCCATTACCAACTGAACGCAGCTTGTACACGATCATCCGTGCGACGCACAAATACAAAGATTCACGCGAACAATTCGAAATGCGTACACACAAACGTCTAATCGACATTGTGAATCCAACACCAAAAACTGTTGATGCTTTAATGAAGCTAGACTTGCCAAGCGGTGTTAATATCGAAATCAAACTATAATAATTAAGATGGAGGTGTAATCATGACCAAAGGAATCTTAGGGAAAAAAGTGGGAATGACTCAAATCTTCACTGAATCTGGCGAATTGATTCCAGTAACTGTAGTAGAAGCTACACCAAACGTAGTGCTACAAGTGAAAACAATCGAAAATGACGGCTACGAAGCAATTCAAGTCGGCTACCAAGATATGCGTGAAGTTTTGTCTAACAAACCTGCGAAAGGTCATGTTGCAAAAGCAAACACGGCTCCTAAGCGCTTCATTCGCGAATTCAAGAATGTAGAGCTAGAGGGCTTAGAAGTAGGATCAGAAATCAAAGTTGATATTTTTGAAGCAGGAGACATCATCGATGTAACCGGCACTTCGAAAGGTAAAGGATTCCAAGGCGTTATCAAACGTCACGGACAAAGCCGCGGACCAATGGCTCACGGTTCTCGTTACCACCGTCGTCCTGGATCAATGGGTCCAGTTGCACCTAACCGTGTATTCAAAAACAAACGTCTTGCTGGACGTATGGGCGGAAATCGCATCACGATCCAAAACTTGGAAATCGTACGCGTAGACGCAGAACGCAACGTTATCTTGATCAAAGGTAATGTACCTGGCGCGAAAAAATCATTGATTACAATCAAATCAGCTGTGAAAGCTAAATAAGTAGATAGGAAGAAAGGAGGAACTAAGGAATGCCGAATGTAGCATTATTCAAACAAGATGGAAGCCAAAATGGCGAAATTACATTGAACGAAGAAATCTTCGGAATCGAACCAAATGAATCAGTTGTCTATGATGCAATCATCATGCAACGCGCTTCATTAAGACAAGGAACACACGCTGTGAAAAACCGCAGTGCCGTTCGTGGCGGTGGCCGTAAACCATGGCGCCAAAAAGGAACTGGACGTGCCCGTCAAGGTTCAATCCGTTCACCACAATGGCGTGGAGGTGGCGTAGTCTTCGGACCAACACCACGTTCATACAGCTACAAACTTCCTAAAAAAGTTCGTCGCTTAGCAATGAAATCTGTATTGTCAGAAAAAGTTGCTTCAAATAACTTGGTAGCAGTAGAAGGATTAAGCTTTGATGCTCCAAAAACAAAAGAATTCAAACAAGTTTTAGCTAACTTGACAATTGACTCTAAAGTATTGGTAGTTTTAGAATCTGAAAACGACTTTGCCGCTTTATCTGCGCGCAACTTGCCAAAAGTTTCTGTAGTTACTGCTGATAACATTAGTGTTTTAGACATCGTTTCTAACGACAAAATGTTAGTGACACAAACTGCTCTTACTCAGATCGAGGAGGTGCTTGCATAATGAACTTACTAGACGTTATTAAACGCCCAGTGATCACTGAAAAATCAATGCTTGCCATGGATGACAAGAAATACACTTTTGAAGTGGACACAAAAGCTAACAAAACTTTAGTAAAACAAGCTGTAGAAGCTGCCTTTGACGGAGTGAAAGTGGCAAACGTGAACATCATCAACGTTCGTCCGAAATTCAAACGCATGGGTAAATATGCAGGATATACAAAAAAACGTCGCAAAGCTGTTGTGACTTTAACTGAAGATTCTAAAGAAATCCAAATTTTCGAAGCTGCTGAATAAGCAACTCACGCATAAACTTTACATGGGAGGGAAAAAGACGTGGCGATTAAAAAGTACAAACCTACCACGAACGGCCGTCGTAATATGACAAGTTCTGATTTCGCTGAAATCACAACTTCAACACCAGAAAAAACATTGTTAGCTCCTTTGAAAAACAATGCTGGTCGTAACAACAACGGACGTATCACGGTTCGTCATCAAGGTGGCGGTCACAAACGTCAATACCGTTTGATCGATTTCAAACGTAACAAAGACAACGTCGTTGCTACGGTTAAAACGATTGAATATGATCCAAACCGTTCTGCTAACATTGCGTTAGTACATTACGAGGATGGAGTAAAAGCATACATCTTAGCACCTAAAGGATTAGAAGTTGGCATGACTGTCGTTTCTGGTCCAGATGCAGATATTAAAGTAGGGAATGCATTACCACTAGAAAACATTCCAGTCGGTACTGTTATCCACAACATCGAAATGAAACCTGGTAAAGGTGGACAATTGATTCGTTCAGCTGGAACAAGTGCTCAAGTACTTGGTAAAGAAGGCAAATACGTATTGATCCGCTTGAACTCTGGTGAAGTACGGATGATCTTAGCATCATGTCGTGCAACAATCGGTTCTGTTGGTAATGAACAACACGAATTGATCAACATCGGTAAAGCCGGTCGTTCTCGTTGGATGCGCAAACGCCCAACTGTACGTGGTAGCGTAATGAACCCTAATGATCACCCACACGGTGGTGGTGAAGGTAAAGCACCAATCGGACGTAAAGCACCAGTTTCTCCTTGGGGACAACCTGCACTTGGTTACAAAACACGTAACAAAAAAGCAAAATCAGACAAACTTATCGTTCGTCGTCGTAAAACTAAGTAATATACTTGACCGTGTGTCGCACATTTTGAGAGGAGGTACACCATGGGTCGTAGTTTGAAAAAAGGACCTTTTGTCGATGACCATTTGATGAAAAAGGTCGAAGCACAAGAAGGCGCTGAAAAGAAAAAAGTGATCAAAACTTGGTCACGTCGTTCTACAATTTTCCCTAATTTTATCGGATTTACAATTGCTGTGTATGATGGACGGAAACATGTACCAGTTTACATCCAAGAAGACATGGTAGGACACAAATTAGGTGAATTTGCACCAACAAGAACTTATCGCGGACATGCTGCCGATGATAAGAAAACAAGACGCTAATTTTGAGGGGAGGATATCCAAAAATGGCAGAACAAATCACATCAGCGAAAGCAACTGCTAAAACAGTCCGCGTTTCTCCTCGTAAATCTCGTCTAGTTATTGACTTAATCAGAGGGAAAAGCGTTGCTGAAGCAATCGCGATCTTAAAGTTCACACCAAATAAAGCAGCTGGAATCATCGAGAAAGTCTTGATGTCAGCTATTGCCAATGCAGAAAATAATTTTGACTTAGATGTTGAAAACTTGATTGTTTCTGAAGCATTCGTAAACGAAGGACCAACGATGAAACGTTTCCGTCCACGTGCGAAAGGTTCAGCTTCACCGATCAACAAACGTACAAGTCATATTACTGTAGTCGTATCAGAAAAATAAGGAGGGACAATCAGTGGGTCAAAAAGTACATCCAATTGGAATGCGTGTAGGCATCATCCGTGACTGGGATGCTAAATGGTATGCTGAAAAAGAGTATGCTGAATTTCTACATGAAGATTTGAAAATCCGTAAATTTATCGCATCTAAACTTGCTGATGCCGCTGTGTCTACAGTTGAGATCGAGCGTGCAGCAAACCGCGTGAATATTTCAATCCACACAGCTAAACCAGGTATGGTTATCGGTAAAGGCGGATCTGAAGTCGAAAACCTAAGAAAAGAATTAAATAGCCTAACTGGCAAACGAGTTCACATCAACATCGTTGAAATCAAAAAACCAGATTTAGATGCTAAATTAGTAGGCGAAGGAATCGCACGTCAATTAGAAAACCGTGTTGCTTTCCGTCGTGCGCAAAAACAAGCGATCCAACGCACAATGCGTTCTGGCGCTAAAGGAATCAAAACACAAGTTTCTGGCCGTCTAAATGGTGCGGATATCGCTCGTTCAGAAGGTTACTCAGAAGGAACCGTTCCACTTCATACATTACGTGCGGACATTGATTACGCATGGGAAGAAGCAGATACAACATACGGAAAACTAGGAGTTAAAGTGTGGATTTATCGTGGAGAAGTTCTTCCAACTAAAAAGAACACTGAGAAAGGAGGGAAATAAACATGTTAGTACCTAAACGTGTAAAACACCGTCGTGAGTTCCGCGGAAAAATGCGTGGCGAAGCGAAAGGCGGAAAAGAAGTAGCATTCGGTGAATACGGCTTACAAGCTGTTGAATCACACTGGATCACAAACCGTCAAATCGAAGCTGCCCGTATCGCAATGACTCGTTATATGAAACGTGGCGGGAAAGTATGGATCAAAATTTTCCCTCACAAATCTTATACTGCCAAAGCTATCGGGGTACGTATGGGTTCTGGTAAAGGGGCTCCTGAAGGATGGGTATCACCAGTTAAACGTGGTAAAATCATGTTTGAAATTGCCGGTGTACCTGAAGAAGTTGCGCGCGAAGCGCTACGTCTTGCTTCTCACAAATTACCAGTGAAAACGAAGATCGTAAAACGTGAGGAAATGGGTGGTGAATCGAATGAAGGTTAAAGAAATCAGAGAATTAACCACTGCCGAAATGCTAGATCAAGAAAAACAATTGAAAGAAGAATTGTTCAATCTTAGATTCCAATTAGCAACAGGTCAATTAGAAAACACTGCACGTATCAAAGAAGTACGTAAATCGATTGCACGCATTAAAACAGTATTGCGTGAACAAGCTAAGTAATAGTGGAAGGAGGCCATTTAGCGTATGACTGAAGAAAGAAATCAACGCAAAGTTTACCAAGGTCGCGTGGTATCAGACAAAATGGATAAAACTATCACTGTTGTCGTTGAAACAAAGAAAAACCACCCTATCTACGGCAAACGTCTGAACTATTCTAAGAAATACAAAGCACACGATGAAAACAACGAAGCAAAAGTTGGCGATATCGTGAAAATTATGGAAACTCGTCCATTATCAGCTACGAAACGTTTCCGTCTAGTAGAGATTGTTGAAAAGGCAGTGATTATCTAATCACACGAGATTTTCCTATATAGATTGTGAATTGCAAAATCTGAAAGGAGGATACACATCGTGATCCAAGCAGAAAGCCGATTAAGAGTGGCGGACAACTCAGGTGCCCGTGAAATTCTAACGATCAAAGTCCTTGGCGGATCTGGTCGTAAAACTGCCAATATTGGTGACGTGATTGTTGCTACGGTTAAACAAGCAACGCCAGGTGGGGTTGTCAAAAAAGGTGACGTCGTTAAAGCCGTTATCGTTCGTACTAAATCAGGAGCTCGTCGTACAGACGGTTCATACATCAAATTCGATGAAAATGCTGCGGTTATTATCCGTGACGATAAGAGCCCTCGTGGAACTCGTATCTTTGGCCCAGTTGCCCGCGAATTGCGTGAAGGCAACTTTATGAAGATCGTTTCCCTAGCACCAGAAGTATTGTAATAGTGATTCTTATCTAAAGGAGGTGCGAAACAAACATGTTTGTTAAAAAAGGCGATAAAGTTAAAGTTATCACTGGTAAAGACAAAAACAAAGAAGGCGTTGTGCTAGCAGCGTTTCCTAAAAAAGACAAAGTCGTTGTTGAAGGTGTCAATGTTGTCAAAAAACACCAAAAACCTTCTCAAACTGCTCCTCAAGGCGGAATCGTTGAAATGGAAGCACCAATTCATGTTTCTAACGTGATGGTGGTTGATCCATCGAACGGTGAAGCTACGCGTGTCGGTTACAAAGAAGTTGACGGCAAAAAAGTCCGCGTTTCTAAGAAAACCGGAGAAGTTCTTGATAAATAATCTGATGAAGGAAGGAGGGGCTAACAGATGAACCGCCTTAAAGAAAAATATTCAAAAGAAGTTGTCCCATCATTAATGGACAAATTTAACTACAGCTCAATCATGGAAGCACCAAAAGTTGATAAAATCGTTATCAACATGGGTGTCGGTGACGCTGTTTCTAATGCTAAAAACTTGGACAAAGCTGTTGAAGAATTACAATTGATCTCAGGTCAAAAACCATTGATCACAAAAGCGAAAAAATCTATCGCAGGATTCCGTTTACGTGAAGGAATGCCAATCGGTGCGAAAGTAACACTACGCGGCGAAAGAATGTATGAATTCTTAGATAAACTAGTAAGTGTGTCATTGCCACGTGTCCGTGACTTCCACGGTGTGAGCAAAAAAGCGTTCGACGGACGCGGAAACTACACTTTAGGTATCAAAGAACAATTGATTTTCCCTGAAGTAGATTATGATTTGATCGACAAAGTACGTGGTATGGATATCGTGATTGTAACAACAGCAAACACAGATGAAGAATCTCGTGAATTGTTGACACAATTAGGCATGCCATTCCAAAAATAAAAAAAGGAGGCGAACTACGTGGCTAAAAAATCAATGATTGCTAAAAACAAACGCCCTGCTAAATTCTCAACGCAAGAATACACTCGTTGTGAACGTTGCGGACGTCCACATTCAGTTTATCGTAAATTTCATCTTTGCCGTATTTGCTTCCGCGAACTTGCCTATAAAGGACAAATTCCCGGCGTGAAGAAAGCTAGCTGGTAAACTATACTCGCATAAAGGAGGTAAATTATCCCATGGTCATGACAGATCCAATTGCAGATTTTCTAACGCGCGTGCGTAACGCAAACATGGTTAAACACGAAAGCCTAGAAGTACCTGCTTCAAAAATCAAACGTGATATCGCTGAAATCTTGAAACGTGAAGGTTTCGTCCGCGATGTTGAATACATTGAAGATGACAAACAAGGCGTGATCCGCGTATTTCTTAAATACGGTAAAAACGGTGAACGTGTTATCACAAACTTAAAACGTATCTCTAAACCAGGCTTGCGTGCTTATGTCAAAGCTGACGAAGTACCAAAAGTATTGAATGGTCTAGGAATCGCGATTATCTCAACTTCTGACGGTGTAATCACTGACAAAGAAGCTAGAGCAAAAAATGTTGGCGGCGAAGTAGTCGCTTATGTATGGTAATTTAAAATATTCCACAAGGAGGTGCCTCTAAGTGAGTCGTATCGGTAATAAGATCGTCGTTCTTCCTGCTGGTGTTGAAATCAAGCAAAACGGAAACGACATTACAGTTAAAGGACCTAAAGGTGAATTAACACGTACTTTCTCTTCTGATATCACAATGAATATCGAAGGAAACGAAGTAACATTCACTCGTCCAAATGATAGTAAAGAAATGAAAACTATCCACGGAACTACCCGTGCAAACTTCAACAACATGGTTGTTGGTGTTTCTGAAGGTTTCCAAAAAGCGTTAGAATTAATCGGGGTTGGGTACCGTGCTCAATTACAAGGAAAAAAACTTGTATTGAACGTTGGTTACTCTCATCCAGTTGAAATCGAAGCGCCAGCTGGAATCGAAATCGAAGTTCCTTCAAACACTTCTGTGATCGTTAAAGGATCAGATAAAGAAGTCGTTGGCGAATTGGCTGCCAATATCCGTGGCGTTCGTCCTCCAGAACCTTACAAAGGCAAAGGAATTCGTTATGTTGGCGAATTTGTACGCCGTAAAGAAGGTAAAACTGGTAAATAGTCGTAATTCTTTACGACTAGCAGCTTAGGCTAGCAAAATTAAAAGAGGTGACAAATTGTGATTACAAAACCAGATAAAAACAAGACACGTCAGAAAAGACATCGTCGTGTACGTAACAAAATCTCTGGTACTGCTGAGTGCCCACGCTTAAACGTGTTCCGTTCGAACAAAAACATCTACGCACAAGTAATTGATGACGTAGCGGGTGTGACGCTAGCAAGTGCCTCTGCCTTAGACAAAGAAGTTTCAGGTGCAACAAAAACTGAACAAGCACAAGCTGTCGGTAAATTAGTCGCAGAACGTGCAGCAGCAAAAGGTATTAAAGAAGTAGTCTTTGACCGTGGTGGATACCTTTACCATGGCCGTGTAGCAGCTTTAGCTGAAGCAGCTCGCGAAAATGGACTGGAATTTTAAGAGAAGGAGGAACACCATTCATGGTTTATATTGATCCAAAACATTTGGAATTAGAAGACCGCGTTGTTGCGATCAACCGTGTAACTAAAGTTGTTAAAGGTGGACGTCGTCTACGTTTTGCTGCATTAGTTGTTGTCGGTGACAAAAACGGACACGTAGGTTTCGGTACTGGTAAAGCACAAGAAGTACCAGAAGCAATCCGTAAAGCAATCGAAGACGCGAAGAAAAACTTGGTGGAAGTACCAATGGTTGGTTCTACAATCCCTCACGAAGTTATCGGTGTATTCGGCGGCGGACGCATCCTTATGAAACCTGCTGTAGAAGGTTCTGGGGTAGCTGCTGGTGGACCAGTTCGTGCCGTATTGGAATTAGCTGGGGTAGCTGATATCACATCTAAATCTTTAGGTTCTAACACACCAATCAACGTTGTTCGCGCAACAGTTGAAGGTTTAAAACAATTAAAACGCGCTGAAGAAGTGGCAGCACTTCGCGGCAAATCAGTAGAAGAATTAATCGGTTAAGGAGGACACTATAATGGCTGAATTGAAAATTACTTTAAAACGCAGTATTATCGGACGTCCCCAAAACCAACGTGATACTGTAAAAGCGTTAGGTCTTACCAAGTTGAATTCAACAGTTGTAAAACCTGCTAATGATGCAATCAAAGGCATGGTTAACACTGTTTCTCACTTAGTGGACGTTGAAGAGGTCTAAGGATCAGCAGATCTAGTTTGATTAAGGAGGTGCCAAACCTATGAAACTTCATGAATTAAAACCATCAGAAGGCTCACGCCAAGTACGTAACCGTGTCGGTCGAGGAACTTCATCTGGTAACGGTAAAACAGCTGGACGTGGACAAAAAGGTCAAAAAGCTCGTTCAGGCGGCGGAGTACGTCTAGGATTCGAAGGTGGACAAACACCATTGTTCCGTCGTTTACCAAAACGTGGCTTTACAAATGTGAACCGCAAAGAATATGCAGTCATCAATCTTGATGTCTTGAACCGCTTTGAAGACGGTGCTGAAGTAACACCTGTTGCTTTACACGAAGCTGGAATCGTCAAAGACGAAAAAGCTGGAATCAAAGTATTAGCTAACGGAGAATTAACGAAGAAATTGACTGTGAAAGCAGCTAAATTCTCAAAAGCAGCTGAAGAAGCAATCGTTGCTGCTGGTGGATCAATCGAGGTGATCTAATGATCAGACTATTGAAGGATGCCTTTAAGGTTAAGGATATTAGATCCAGAATATTGTTCACCGTCTTAATCTTGTTTGTCTTTCGTCTGGGAACACATATTACTGTGCCAGGCGTAGACGCAAGTCGCCTAAACACCATCGCAGATCTACCATTTTTAAACATGTTAAACTTGGTAAGTGGTGGCGCCATGCAACAATTTTCGATTTTCTCGATGGGGGTTTCGCCTTACATCACTGCCTCAATTGTCATTCAGTTGTTGCAGATGGATATCGTCCCTAAATTTGTTGAATGGTCGAAGCAAGGTGAAGTGGGTCGTAAGAAATTAAATCAGGCAACACGTTACTTGACGTTGGTATTGGGCTTTGTCCAATCCATGACATTAACGGCTGGATTTAACTATTACACTCAACTCGGGTTTGTAAACAATCCTAATATGGCAACCTATATCGTGATCGGTCTGATTTTAACAGCCGGAACGATGTTAGTCACTTGGTTAGGAGAGCAGATCACCGAGCGTGGTATCGGAAACGGTGTGTCAATGATCATCTTTGCAGGGATCATTTCACGCTTACCAGCAAGCATCAAAGAATTGATTGAAGATTACTTCATTAACGTGGATCAATCGGATATCTGGCTGAATGCTATCTTTATGGCGCTGCTTGTGATCGCTGTGTTGATCGTCATTACTTTAGTAACGTATGTTCAACAAGCGGAACGCAAGATTCCGATCCAATATACAAAACGGGTAGCAGGAGCGCCTACCAGCAGTTACCTTCCTTTGAAAGTAAATGCTGCCGGGGTTATCCCAGTTATCTTTGCCAGTTCTTTTATTACAACACCAAATGCGATCATTCAAGCATTAGGTAGTTCATATAGAGGAGAAACTTGGTACGAAGTGGTGCAAACGATCTTTAGTTACAACACTGTACCGGGTGCGATCATCTACACTGTCTTGATTGTTGCGTTTACCTTCTTCTACGCATTTGTTCAAGTGAACCCTGAGAAATTAGCGGAAAACTTGCAAAAACAAGGAAGTTACATTCCGAGTGTGCGTCCTGGTAAAGGAACCGAAGAATATGTATCGCGTTTGTTGATGCGATTAAGCACGGTTGGATCGATCTTTTTAGGATTGGTTGCTTTACTTCCAATCATCGCTCAGATGGCTTGGAATTTACCGCAATCGATCGGACTAGGTGGAACGAGTCTATTGATCATTATCGGTGTGGCACTTGATACTGCCAAGCAGTTAGAAGGGCTTATGCTGAAACGGAAATATACTGGTTTCATCAATTAAAGTTATTGAAGTGTTGAGGATTTCCTCAACACTATTCAAAAACTTACAGGAGGAATTAGAATGAACTTCATTTTAATGGGATTACCTGGTGCTGGAAAAGGTACTCAGGCAGAACGTATCGTTGCTGAATACGGTCTTCCTCATATTTCAACAGGCGATATGTTTCGGGCTGCGATGGCGAACGAAACAGAACTAGGCCTTAAAGCAAAATCATACATGGATCAAGGCGCATTAGTTCCTGATGAGGTTACAAATGGGATCGTTAAAGAACGTTTAGCTGAACCTGATACCGAGAAAGGTTTCTTATTAGATGGTTTTCCTCGTACATTGGATCAAGCAAAAGCGTTAGATGAGATGCTAGCTGACCTTAACAAAAAACTTGATGCCGTTATTGATATTCATGTTCCTGAAGAAGTTCTTGTAGAACGTTTAGCCGGCCGCTTCATGTGCCGCAATTGTGGGGCAACTTATCATAAATTGTTCAATCCTCCAAAAGAGGAAGGAACATGTGATCGTTGTGGAAGTCATGACTTCTACCAGCGTGAAGATGATAAGCCTGAGACGGTCAAAAATCGTCTAGCTGTCAATATCAAAAGCAGTGAACCAATTTTGACTTATTACAAAGACAAAGGGTTATTGCAATCGATTGATGGGGATCGCGACATCGACGCTGTATTCGAAGATGTTCAAAAGATCATTGACTAATCATAGATTGCCCGAGTCCAACTTGCAGCTTAAAACTTTCTCTTGAAATCTTTGACAGGATATGATAGAATATGTCAGTCCGACTTCTACTTTTTATTAAGTAGGAGCATAGTTTGAGAATATCAGGTGGGAACCGAGTTTCCGCCATTTTATCGTGTGAAAATCACAAGTACAAGGAGGTACTGTGCGTGGCAAAAGAAGATATGATTGAAGTCGAAGGTACAGTCGTCGAAACTTTGCCGAATGCAATGTTTAAAGTAGAATTGGAAAACGGACACCAAGTTCTAGCGACCGTTTCTGGTAAGATCCGGATGCACTACATTCGTATTTTACCTGGAGACAAAGTGACGGTGGAATTATCCCCGTATGATCTGAACCGTGGCCGCATTACTTATCGCTTTAAATAATTGTACTCCGTAAAACCACAGGAGGTATTATCATGAAAGTAAGACCATCAGTAAAACCAATGTGCGAACATTGTAAAGTAATTCGTCGTAAAGGACGCGTTATGGTGATTTGCCCAGCAAATCCAAAACATAAACAACGTCAAGGATAATCGGAGGTGTAACAAATATGGCTCGTATTGCAGGAGTAGATATTCCTCGTGATAAACGTGTGGTCGTTTCACTTACTTATATCTATGGTATTGGTAACACGACTGCAAAACAAATTTTAGCTGACGCTGGCGTGTCTGAAGAAGTTCGCGTTCGTGATTTAACGAATGAACAAACAGATGCTATCCGTGCAGAAGTTGATAAATTAAAAGTTGAAGGTGACCTTCGTCGTGAAGTGAACTTAAACATCAAACGATTGATGGAAATCGGTTCTTACCGTGGGATCCGTCATCGCCGTGGATTGCCAGTTCGTGGACAAAACACGAAAAACAATGCACGTACTCGTAAAGGCCCGTCTAAAACAGTCGCAGGCAAGAAAAAATAATTCCTAAGTGAAGGAGGTTAAAACTTCATGGCAGCAAAAAAAGTGAGTCGTAAACGCCGTGTGAAAAAGAATATTGAAGCGGGTATTGCACATATTCACTCAACATTCAATAATACAATCGTAATGATCACTGATACTCATGGTAATGCATTAGCATGGTCATCAGCTGGTTCATTAGGTTTCAAAGGAAGCAAAAAATCTACTCCTTTTGCCGCTCAAATGGCAGCAGAAACAGCTACCAAAGCAGCAATGGAACACGGATTAAGAACTGTTGAAGTAACAGTTAAAGGACCTGGTTCTGGACGTGAAGCAGCAATTCGTTCATTACAAGCAGCAGGTTTGGAAGTGAGTGCGATCCGTGACGTGACTCCAGTCCCTCATAATGGATGCCGCCCTCCAAAACGCCGTCGTGTTTAATGAGTGCTGCTCATTTTGAGTGTAACAAAAACGTCATTGAACAAGACACTTTTCGTTTTGAAAGGGGTAATAGATAAGAATGATTGAATTCGAAAAACCAAGAATCGCAAAGATTGATGAAGACAAAGATTATGGCAAGTTCATCGTGGAACCTCTTGAAAGAGGCTACGGAACTACACTAGGAAATTCCCTACGTCGTATTTTATTATCTTCTTTACCTGGTGCGGCAATCACCAATATTCAAATCGATGGAGTTTTACACGAATTCTCAACTGTTAAGGGTGTTCGGGAAGACGTTGCTCAAATCATCTTGAATATTAAAGGTCTTGCATTGAAAATGTACGGGGATGAAGAAAAGACCCTTGAAATTGATATTTCAGGACCTGCTACAGTAACTGCTGGCGATATCATCGTTGATAGTGATGTAGAAATCCTTAACAAAGATATGTATATCTGTACCGTTTCTGAAGGTGCTACGTTCCATGCTCGCTTAACAGTGAAACCTGGCCGCGGCTACGTTCAAGCGGACGAAAACAAAAAAGAAGACATGCCAATCGGTGTTCTTCCAGTCGATTCAATCTATACACCAGTACGTCGTGTCAACTACCAAGTAGAAAACACACGTGTCGGTCGTCGGGATGATTTCGACAAATTAACGATGGAAATATGGACTGATGGCTCAATCGAACCATTGGAAGCAATGAGTTTGTCTGCGAAGATCATGACTGAACATTTAGACATCTTTGTAAACCTAACGGATGAAGCGAAAAACGCTGAAATCATGGTTGAAAAAGAAGAAACACAAAAAGAAAAAATGTTGGAAATGACGATCGAAGAATTAGACTTATCTGTTCGTTCATACAACTGTCTAAAACGTGCAGGAATCAATACTGTACAAGAATTGACAAACAAATCTGAACCAGAAATGATCAAAGTAAGAAACTTAGGCCGTAAATCTCTTGAAGAGGTCAAAGTGAAATTACATGATTTAGGTTTAGGACTACGTAAAGACGATTAAACCGTTTTCGATTACGTTAGTTCGGTTCGTCTGACCGATACAACATTCGAAAGTGAAGGAGGGAAACCACGTGAGTTATCGTAAACTAGGACGCACATCTAGCCAACGTAAAGCGATGTTGCGTGATTTGACAACTGATTTATTCATTAACGAACGTATCGTTACGACTGAAGCTCGTGCGAAAGAAGTTCGTTCAACTGCAGAAAAAATGATCACTTTAGGTAAACGTGGTGATTTGCATGCACGTCGTCAAGCAGCAGCATTCGTTCGTAATGAAGTTGCAAGTGTACGTGAAGAAAACGAAGAAGTAGTTATTGAATCAGCATTACAAAAATTATTCAATGATATCGCTCCTCGTTACACAGATCGCCAAGGTGGATATACTCGTATCTTGAAAACAGAACCAAGACGCGGAGATGCTGCACCAATGGTTATCCTAGAACTTGTTTAAAATCACACTTATCATCACTTTATAGATGTTTACTAAGAGTGTTATGATGTTGGAAGAAACTTTCCGAGTCTAGCTCAGCGCCTACACCTCGATGTATTTCGAGGTGTACGCACTCATCATAAAGTGCTTTTTTTTTTACTTTCGATTACCTGTCAAGACAGGTGATGGCAAGTGAAAAAAAGATCTGGAGACAAATCGTGCGTGAATCATTGAAAAACGTGCGCTTTTTTGGTAGTGTTAGAAAGAATTAATCGCAAATGAAGGAGTCTATCATGAAGCCAATCATTGAATTGAATGCTATTACTGTGCGTTATAGCGAAGAAGAGCGTGCCGCGTTAAATAACGTATCCTTTTCCATCAACAAAGGGGAATGGGTGGCGTTGATCGGCCATAACGGCTCTGGTAAATCAACTTTAGCAAAAACCATCAATGGCTTGATCTTGCCACAAGAAGGCAGTGTTTCTGTCGGCGAATTGCCTTTGAATGAAGAAAATATCTGGAATATTCGAAAAATGGTCGGTATGGTCTTTCAAAACCCTGACAATCAATTCGTTGGTTCGACGGTGGAAGATGATGTGGCTTTCGGTTTAGAAAATCAAGGAATCCCGCGAGAAGAAATGCTGGTTCGTGTCAAAGACGCTCTTGAACAAGTACGGATGAGCGAGTTTGCGACCCGGGAACCCGCGCGTCTTTCTGGTGGTCAAAAACAGCGGGTAGCCATTGCCGGCGTCGTTGCATTGCGCCCAGATATCATCATTCTTGATGAAGCCACTAGTATGCTAGATCCAGAAGGCCGTGAAGAAGTGATCGCAACGATCAAAAAAATCAAAGAGAAAAACAATTTGACCGTGCTATCGATCACCCATGATATCGATGAAGCAGCCAACGCCAATCGGGTGCTGGTGATGCGTCAAGGAGAGCTCGTTCGCGAAGGGACACCCGCAGAGATTTTTTCTGCAGGTCCGGAACTGATTGAGCTAGGCTTAGATCTGCCGTTTCCTGAAAAATTAAAGGCGGCACTAAAACAGCGGGGCATCACGGTACCACAAGCGTACTTAACTGAAGAAGGGATGGTGGATTGGCTATGGACATCCGTTTTGAACAAGTAGGATTCACCTATCAACCGCATTCTCCGTTTGAACAACGGGTTTTGTTCGATATCGATTTAGAGATCAAAGAAGGCTCTTATACCGCCTTAGTCGGTCATACTGGGAGCGGAAAATCTACGTTGCTGCAGCACTTGAATGCATTATTAAAACCAACGACTGGCACGGTCACGATCGGTGAGCGAGTCATCAAACCCGAGACAGACAACAAAAATCTAAAACCGTTACGTAAAAAAGTTGGGATCGTTTTTCAATTTCCTGAATCCCAATTATTTGAAGAAACCGTGGCGAGAGATATCGCTTTTGGACCGAAAAACTTTGGGGTCTCCGAAGAAGCAGCCAGAGTATTAGCCCAAGAATACATTCAATTGGTAGGTTTAGATGAAAGTTTTCTGGAACGTTCACCATTCGACCTTTCAGGGGGCCAAATGCGCCGTGTAGCGATTGCTGGGGTCTTAGCTATGGAACCAGAAGTTTTGGTCTTAGACGAGCCGACAGCGGGCTTAGATCCACAAGGACGCAAAGAGATGATGGAAATGTTTGATCGCCTGCATCGGGAAAAGAACATGACGATCATTTTAGTGACCCACTTGATGGATGATGTGGCGAACTATGCTGATTATGTCTATGTGCTAGAAAAAGGCCGTCTCGTCAAAGCCGGCACGCCGTCCGTTGTGTTTCAAGATACTGCCTGGTTGCAAGAAAAGCAGTTAGGGGTACCGACAGCAACCGCATTTGCGGAACAACTCCAAGCCAGAGGATTGGCATTTGAGCAGTTGCCGCTAACGGCTGATGAACTGGCAGATGTTTTAGTAGCAAAGGGGGCGACTGCCCATGATGAATAAATTGATTTTCGGTCGTTTTATTCCCGGGGACTCCTTGATCCACCGTTTAGATCCACGGGTCAAATTGATTGCTAGTTTTTATTTTATCGCGATTATCTTTTTGGCGAATAATTGGCAAAGCTATTTATTAGCGGGTGCTTTTACGCTCTTTTGTATTTCCTTTTCAAAAATCGATTTTGGCTTCTTTATTCGCGGCGTTCGTCCTTTGATTTGGCTGATTTTGTTTACCGTGGCGTTACAGATTTTGTTTACTACCGGCGGCGACGTCTACTGGTCTTGGTGGATCTTTAACATTACAGAATTTGGTGTCCAAAACGGGATCTTTATTTTTTGTCGTTTTGTTTTGATCATTTTCATGTCGACCTTGTTGACGTTAACGACACCCCCATTAGAGCTTTCAGATGCGATCGAATACATTTTGCGTCCTTTAAAAGCGATCCGGTTCCCTGTCCATGAAATCTCACTGATGCTGTCGATTGCGTTGCGCTTTGTGCCAACCTTGATGGATGAAACAGAAAAAATTATGAATGCTCAGCGTGCCCGCGGGGTCGATTTCGGCGAAGGGGGACTGTTGCAGAAGATGAAGGCGATCGTTCCTTTATTGATTCCTTTATTTGTCAGCAGCTTTAACCGTGCGGAAGATCTAGCTACCGCTATGGAAGCCAGAGGCTATCAAGGCGGCGAAGGGCGTACCAAGTATCGTATTTTGCACTGGCATCAACGGGACACATTGGTTGTCATCGTTTTTGCGCTCTTCACAGTAGCATTAGTGTTCTTAAGAGGATAAACGAAGACCTATGATTGAAGTCAACCCACGAAAGGTTCTTAACGAAGCAACGAGACTGCTGGCAATCCCAGCGGCTGGTTCGAAAAGGCCTGTCGATCGATCAGACTTTTCTCATAGGCCTTTTTTTGAAAAAATAGAAAGAAACAGGTGATTCAATGGTCCGCTATAAAGCGACGATCGCTTATGATGGTACGAATTTTCAAGGATTTCAGCGTCAACCCAATGGACGAACGGTTCAAGAAGAGATTGAAAAGACATTAACGAAGATGAACAATGGGCAACCGATCCAGATTCATGGCTCTGGCCGCACCGATGCGGGGGTCCATGCGCAAGGGCAAGTGATCCACTTCGATTTCCCTCAAAAGCGTCCACTGGAAAAAATGCGCTTTGGTTTAGATACCCAAACGCCAGAAGATGTTGCGGTAAAATCGGTGGAGATCGTTGACGATACCTTCCATGCCCGCTACTTAGTCATTGAAAAAACCTACCAGTTTCGGGTCGACATTGGGAAACCCCGCAGTCCTTTCCGCCGCCATTATGCGAGCTATTATCCGTATCCGCTAGATTTGGAAAAAATCCAACGGGCGTTGCCAGATTTTTTAGGCACCCATGACTTTACCAGTTTTTGTGCGACGGGCAGTTCCGTCGATGATAAAACACGGACGATCCATGAAGCGTCCATGGCGGTCAATGACGCTGGAGATGAGTTGATTTTTACCTTTCGCGGTGATGGATTTTTGTATAAGATGATTCGGATCATGGTGGGCACATTGCTGAAAATCGGCAATGGACGCCTCGCACCTGACAGTATTCCTGCAATCATTGCGCAAAAAGACCGAAATGCGGCAGGACCCACAGCTCATCCAGAAGGATTGTATTTGGTTCATGTTGCCTATGAATAAGGAAAAAACACAAGCTTCGCTGCTCTTGTCCAACAAGAGAAAGCGAAAGCTTGTGTTTTTATTTTTTCTCAGGCAAAACAGGGGTAGTTTCTTGCCAATCTTCAGTCCTTTCCGTCGCGATTTTAGGCGCAGCAGTGGTGGGTGTTTTTTCCAAGGTACTGGCAGCGACTAAGGCGGCGATGGCTACCAAAAATGCAAAAAGCAAGTAAAGCAGCCAGCTCCAAGCAACGTGATAGCGATTGCCGATGCCTAAAAAGACCATTTGACCGACGGGTCCCCCTAGCATCACAATGGTGGAAAAGATCCCGCTGCTGATGGCGAGATGCTCTTCATCGATCTCACGAATCAGATGTGCCGAAAAGCGGGGATTGATTTTCCCAATCAGGTAGCCTTCAGCAAAGAGTAGCGCAATCATGAGCCAACGGTTATGCAGGAAGAGAAAATTCAAGGTCAACAGACATAAAACGAAAGAGGTATACGCAATCAAACGAACCAGACCGGTATTCTTGAACCAGTCGGCAGCAAACAAGGCACCGGCGACCATACCGATCGAAGTAGCGATACCTGCCATCGCAACGGTGTTGCCATAAGTGGCAAACCAAAGCGCAAGGTCATCCAACAGCTGGAGATTTAGTAGACCGCTCGTACTAGCTGCTAAGGTATTGATCAGTAAGGCAAAGAGGATCATCTTTTTAAGAAAAGCCGTACCAGTCAATAATTTAAAGGTTTCCGAGAAATTCTGAAAGAGTGGTGTGGGTGCTTGATTGATTTTCCCTGGCACCGCATAAAAAAGCGAGCGGTTCCAGAAGATCACGATGGCGGCTAAGAAAAACGTCACGGCATTGATCAAACCAAAAGCGGCAAAATTATTATTCAGTAAAATGATCCCCCAAGCACCGATGCCTTGAAAGACGATTTGAACGGTGGTTTGACACGCCATTTGAAAGCCCATGGCACTGTCTAAGGCGTCAGCAGGCACAAGACGGCGAACATAGGGCAGCTGCAACCCAGAACAATAAGCGCCCAAACAATCAGATACAATGTTGATGCCTAGCAAAAGGAAGAAAGACCATAAACTAGGCGGTAGTTGGATCAAAAAAGCGAGTGCCACAAAAAGGACGCCTTGTAATAGTCGACTGCTGATCATCCATTGCACTTTGTTTTTGGTACGATCGGCTAGATAGCCAGTCAGGATCCGTAAGAGATCAGGGATCAGCAGGGCCATGGAGGCTAAGGAAACAGCAAGGGCATTAAAGGGTAATGTACTGGCGTAAACTACAAAGACGATATTAAATAAACTCATGCCGATGCCACTGAGCAAGGCGGCGTTGACTAAGGCACGATAGCCTTTGTTTTGTTGATATTCTTTCATCGAAATCATCCTTTCACGTTCTACGTTGTAAAATCAGTATAGGATGCTTTATACTAGGAAGAGAAAATATTCCACTATAGTGGAATTAAAATGTACTACGAGCATACCAGAGGTTACTGTCACGAGTGGCTAACAGCTAAAAGAGTGGCATATAAATAGGGTACCGTAGATTTTGTTCCTCAATATTTTATAGGGTTGAATCTAAATTTGAATCTAAATATAGTAGCATTTAATTGCAGAGTTTCATTCGTAAAGCAAGATTGGTTTGGCGTTTGCAGATCGATCGCTGTGAGGAGGATGGTTATGGAAGAAGGAAAACTGTACCGACAATTGCGCAAAGAGCGCGGCTATACGATCGCTCAAGTGGCGGATGAACAAAACAGTCGCTCGTTTATCAGTAAATTTGAGCAAGGTGCTTCAAGTATCAGTATTCATCGATTGGAACGCCTATTAGAAAATATCCATGTTACGGTGGAGGAGTTTTATTATTTACGTGCACAGCAAAAGGGCGTAAAAAGTCACGACAACCTGATGAGCTTTCCCAGCTATATGACGAGCGAATTTATGGATTTACTGGATCGAATCTTAGGGATCAACAAAGAAGCTTACTTGAGTAACGCCCACGCCCAGCGAAGCAAAGAAGGGCTGGAGGAAATGCGCAGCGAACTGATCGCCGCTTCCAAACAGCATTCTTTTGTTTTTCTGTACCTTGAGATTACAAAGGAGATACATGAAATCAATCTCTCAGGTTCTAAACTCGACCGCTCACCCGATGAATATATGGAAAAGCTACGCATCAAAACCCGCCCCGTCATCTCCTACCTTATGAAAGTAGACAACTGGGGCGTCTATGAGATTTTGCTGTTTCGCTATTTTCAATTCTTGTTTCCTGTCGAAGCCTCCTATCACTTACTGCAGGTTGCTATTTCACGGACCAAAAAAGAACAAGGTTTGTCCTTGATGCGAGAAATACAAATGGATTTGATTTTTAGTTGTTTTACGACGTTTGTCAATTTTCGCCGTCTGGAGTGGGCAAAAGAGGTGTTGACCATTGCGGAGGAATTATTGGCAGATCGCGGAGACATGCTAAACAGTACGCATCTCCTTTGCTATCAAGGATGGTATTGGTATATTTATGGCAATCAAGAAAAAGGACTGTTGAAATTCGACCAAGGGCTTTCGATCTTTCGCGTCTTGAAACAAACCAAAATGGTTAAATTATGGGAGCGATCGTTGCACTCCATCAAGAAAAATGCGGAAGAACCTAACAGTTATCTTATGTTTCGCTAAACGCTCTAAGGGCTAGGTATTTGGCCCCGAATCGAAGGGGACCTAGTCGGTAGTGGATGCTAAGACCACTAGAGCGAACAGCTGCGGAACCCCAGCACAAAAAAAGAACCAAACTCACCGATCATTGAGGGACACCCATAAGTCAGCGTTTGCTCTAACTTAAGGGGATCGCCTCAAAGGGACGAATTGGTTCTTTTTCGATTAGTTTTCTGGCGCTTGATCCATGAGTTGACGTTGTTCGGCCAAGACTTGCTTTTTGGCTACTTGTTTCTGGTAAAACCAAGCAAACAAGATAAACAATGCGATGCAGCCGAAGAACAAGCAAACACCGATAACAAAGCCTTGCGGCAAGAAGGACAGTTCCAAGTGATGGCTACCACTTGGGATCGTTACACTGATAAAGCCGTCTTGAAAGGCCGTGATTGGAACTTCTTTGCCGTCAAGCGTAGCAGTCCAGCCCTTGTCATAAGGGATGGTCGTTACAAGCTGCTGCTCTTTTTCAGTCGTGATATCGGCTTTAGCACTGCGTTTGCCGACCGTCATAGCGACCCCTCGTTCTTGGATCGCATCAATTGCTTGTTGGTAGGCGTTGGTATCCAAGGTCACGACTTGCGGGTTTTGGAAGGAGATTTCAGGCGTTCCGTAGAAGCTGACGGTGAATTGAACCGTCGTATCGGTCTCATAGTGCCCTAAGTCGTAGTATTGACCGTTGATACTGATTTGCGTTTCTCGCTGCTGACCGTTGACTGTCACGGTGGCAGATGAGCTTTCCAATTCCCCAAAGTTGGCAGGGAAGAGACTCAAGTACGCTTGCGAGTTCGCCGGAACCTCCACTTGCCAAGTCACTTCTTTTGCGACATTGCTTTCTTGCTCGGTAAATTTCATATACATGCCGTCATTGGTGATATCTGTATTTTTACTATGGATCACCGTGATCGGCTGAAAGGCAAAATACTCTAAATTTAAATCGGCCAAGCCATTGAAAAGATTTTTCTGGCTCGTCAAGTTGTCGTTTTGCGGCTGTTCAATCGATTCGATGGTCGGTTCAGCCAAGAAACCTAGCGGTAACGCATTTTGATTTTCATAAAGCTTGTATTCACCAGATTCCCCGACTCGTTGAAAGCCATATTTGGTGAGATTTGGCTTGGAGATATTGTATTTGATCCCTGTAAAAGCATCCATCAGCAAGGTATTGTTCGGATAGCGGATATTTAAATTGGTGCCGCGGGACCGAAAGCCTAGCTTATCCAGGTAGCTTGAGGAATTGCGGTTACGGATCGAAGAAAACATGCTGACCCCGCTGTAGCCATAATTGATACTGTCGTTGGAAGAAACAGGATCAAGGTTTTCTAATCGGAAAAAGGCATCATTGTCTTCGTTGGCTTGAGTGACTAGTTTTTTGATGTCCGGATAAGGTTCTGTATACAAACTGCGAGAAGCATAGTTCCAATCATTCAAAATTCCGCGAACCATGCCGCTGGTATTGACGGCCATTTCTCCGCAAACGAAGATCAGCATCAAGATCGTCACTCGTTTTTGTGTTAAAAGCCCTAATTGCCCGAACCCAATACATAACAAGTAAAGAACAAAGAATACGATCGTTAGCGCAAAAGAAGTAGCGGAAACATATTCATAGGTTCCAGGTCCTTTCAATGCGTAGGAGAGGGCAAACACCACGATCGTAGAAAGACCAATAATGAGAAACAATCCACGATCTTTTTGCTGCAGCTGCTCCCACCCGTATCCCGCCAGCATGATCACTAAGAAGGAGAACAAATAGGCATAACGGAAAAGGAACATATTTGGGGCATGCATCCCGTGCCAAAAAAGATTCATCGGCACGATATAAAAACTGGCGATCAAAACAGCAAACATGCCAGCGTATAAGAATTTATCCTTCAAGCGGATTTTCTTCGAAACAAAATATAAAATACACAACAGCAACGGCAATAAGCCGATATAGATGAAGGGAATGGAGCCGTATTTTGTTGTATCGTATACTCCAATCATGTTTTTCATTACAAGGTCAAAGACATCGGTGGCTTCGGTTTTAAAGGAAGAAATCGTCGTCAACTCTTCCCCGTTCGACCGCAAATCCAGCAGGGCAGGTAAGATGATCACCATTGAGGCGCCCCCTGCTAACAAGGAGGTGATGCCGTAAGGGATGATCGCCCCGCGAGCTTGTTTCCAGTTGCGGCCCAATTGGACCAAGAAATACATCACGGAAAAGAGACCAATCATAAAGCCCATGTAAAAACTGGATAAAAATAACAGCAAGTAGCTGATAAACAGCACGACTGGTTTTTTCTTTTTCACTAAACGGTCAATGCCTAAAATCACCAGTGGCAGATAGATCATGGCATCAAGCCACATGATCAGTTCCGAATGGGCGGTGATGAAGGACATCAAGGCATAACAGACGGCTAAGGTCACGTGTTGCCAACGTTGGATCTTAAAGGTTTGGCTGGCATAAAACCAAAACGCCAAGCCCGCACTGCCGATCTTGATCAAGGTCAAAAAGTACAGCGCATCTGGCATCAGCTGATTCGGGAATAACAAGACCAGGGGAGTGAAGATCCCGCCTAAGTAATAGGAGATCAATGCCAGATAATTTAAGCCTAAGGAGGCGTTCCACGTATAAAAGATACTTTGCTTGCCTAAGAGCATATTGCGGAAGCTGGCATGGAAGTTTGAGAATTGCGAAAAGGCATCACTGGCTAAGACGCTGCGGCTGCTGCCGGGGTAGATGCCAATGGTCAAATAGATCACTGCCATGATAAGAAACGGCAAGAAGAAACTAGCAAGCATATAAGGCCAATGTTGTTTGGCAAATGTTTTTATTTTCGTCACAAGAAGTCACCTGTTCTTTATCAATTTTTTCTTAGTTTACCACAGGTGAATCGATTAAAAAAACAAAGACCTATTTTCTTTAATGAAAACCTAAGTGAAAGCGCACCAAAGAAAAAAGGGCACAAAAAAAGCCGTTCAAAACGAACGGCCGAAAAGGTCTAATTATACGCGCTCAACTTTTCCAGATTTCAAAGCACGAGTTGACACCCAAACTTTTTTAGGTTTTCCGTCAATCATAACGCGAACTTTTTGCAAGTTAGGTTTCACAGTACGTTTTGTCGCATTCATTGCGTGAGAACGATTGTTTCCACTTGTAGTTTTACGTCCAGTAAAGTAACAAACTTTAGCCATGTGGTTATTTCCTCCTTTGCCTTGATGTTGGAGCGCTATTTCAGCTCATACCATCTGAATTTATCACAGAAAGGTGAAAAAAGCAAGAGTAATTTTCAAGAAACATTGACTTTTCCCGGTAAACATTGTAAATTAAACAAGGTCGAAATGCAAGACGTTTGGTCAGAAAGCCCCTTTTAATATGTCTCATCCTTTTATTTGCGGTACAGCTATGATAAAATATGTAAGAAGAAAGATGGGTCATACCCATTGAAGGAGGCTATAAAATGGCTGTAAAAATTCAAACCTCATCAGGTATTATTGAAATCAGCAATGAAGTCATTGCAACAGTGGTCGGAGGCGCAGCAACAGATGTGTTCGGCATTGTTGGTATGGCTAGCAAGAAGCAAATCAAAGATAACATCAATGAAATTTTACGAAAAGAAAATTATTCTCGCGGTGTCGTTGTCCGCCAAGAAGAAAACGGCATTGCAGTGGATGTATACACGATCGTCAGCTATGGAACAAAAATTTCCGAAGTTTCCCGCAACGTGCAGGAAAAAGTGAAATACAACTTAGAAACGATGCTAGGTGTATCTGCGAACTCGGTAAATGTATTTGTTCAAGGCGTACGTGTACTGCCAGATTAGGCAAGGGATCCGTTCATGGCGGATGATTTTAAGGAGGACTATCTAAGTGAAGGTAACGAATATCAGCGCAAGTCAGTTTCAAGAAATGGTGCAGGCAGGCGCGGCTCGTCTACAAGTTAATGCAGAGTTTGTCAACTCATTGAATGTGTTTCCTGTTCCAGATGGAGATACCGGGACAAACATGAATCTATCCATGACCAGTGGAGCAAAAGCGGTCGCAGATGCGACTTCAGAAAACGTCGGCGATCTTGCCGCTACACTTTCAAAAGGACTATTGATGGGCGCACGTGGGAATTCCGGCGTCATTTTGTCTCAATTATTCCGCGGTTTTTCTAAAGCAATTCCAACCGTAGAAACACTCACTGCACCAGAATTGGCTCAAGCCTTTACTCATGGAGTAGAAACCGCCTATAAAGCAGTCATGAAGCCTGTGGAAGGAACCATCCTGACTGTGGCACGCATCGCCGCTGAATATGGCGAGAAAAAAGCCCAAACCACTGATGATTGTATCGAAGTCATGAAAGCAGTGGTTCATGGCGCAAAACGGTCATTGGCGAAAACCCCTGATCTATTACCGGTTTTAAAAGAAGTCGGTGTGGTAGATAGTGGCGGTCAAGGCCTGTTGTTTATCTATGAAGGTTTCTTAAATGCATTGACCGGGGAATACCCAGCCGATGAAATTTTTGAACCATCTCCAGCTGCAATGGATGAAATGGTCAATGCGGAACATCATCGCAGTGTCCAAGGGCAATTAGCGACTGAAGATATCACTTTTGGTTATTGTACAGAAATCATGGTGAAAATTGGTGAAGGTCCGACCGTTGATAGTGAATTCGATTATGAAACATTCCGTAATTACTTAAACGAGTTGGGAGATTCCTTATTAGTGGTCAACGACGATGAGATCATCAAAGTCCATGTTCACACGGAACATCCCGGCGAAGTCATGAATTATGGGCAAAAATTTGGTTCATTGGTGAAAATCAAAGTCGACAACATGCGCCTTCAGCATGAAACGATCTTGGAACACGATCAGCAAGAAGCAAAACCAGCACCAGTAAAACGTCCGCGGACACCATTTGCGATCATTGCGATCGCGGCGGGGGAAGGCTTGAAAGAATTGTTTACTAGCCTAGGGGCTTCTTATGTCATCAGTGGTGGCCAAACGATGAACCCAAGTACAGAAGACATTTTGGTGGCAATCAATGAAGTCAATGCTGATCAAGTGATCGTCTTACCGAACAACAAAAATATCTTTATGGCGGCGCAGCAAGCAGCGGAAGTTTCCGAGATTCCAGTAGCGGTTGTTGAAACACGGACGATCTCTCAAGGGATGACGGCGATGCTGGCATTCCACGAGCAGTCCACGCTAGCTGAAAATCAGCAAGCCATGACCGATGTCTTAGCAAGTGTTGTCAGCGGATCGGTGACTCATGCGATCCGTAATACATCAATCGATGGCATCGAAATCACAGAAGGCGACTTCTTAGGAATGGTCGACGGCAAAATCGTTGTTTCTGTTCCTGATCGTTTCTCTGCTTCTATGACTACCTTAGAAAAAATGATCACAGAAGATACTGAGATCGTGACCATCATTATCGGTGAAGAAGGCAAAGCCAAAGAAGCAGCCAAAATCGAAGAAGCGATCGTTGAACTGCATCCTGAGATCGAAGTAGAGATCCATCAAGGAGATCAGCCGGTTTATCCGTATCTTTTCTCAGCAGAATAAACAAATTAGGCGGCGGGGGCAAAAATCGTAGATGATTTTTGGCTCCGTCTTTTTCTATGAATGCAGGAACCCATGCAATGAATCAAAATCACTTTTGGAAAAGGAGGGTACCTATGCTGAATCAGCCACTTACGGTATTAAAGGGTGTCGGAGAAAAACGCGCCCAAGACTTGGCGAGTTTAGGAATCGAAACCATCGAAGACCTGCTAAAGTATTACCCGTTTCGTTATGAAGACATTCAAGAACGGCAATTAGCGGAGATTCAAGACCAAGAAAAAGTAACGATCAAGGGGATCGTCGTTTCCCCACCGGTCGTCAATCGCTTTGGCTACAAGAAAAGTCGGTTGCAATTTCGCATGATGCAAGACCACGATGTCTTTAATGTCTCCTTTTTCAATCAGCCTTATTTGAAGGACAAAGTAGAGGTCTCAGAAGAGATCGCCGTCTATGGCAAATGGGACGCCAAACGCAAAGGGCTGACGGGTATGAAAATTCTTGGCAGCAAAAGTGGCGAGGACTTTGCCCCGATTTATCATGTCAATAAAGCCGTGCGTCAAAGTGTGTTGATCGAACTGATCAAACAGGCATTCCTTGATTTTGGTGATCAGATCCCCGAGATCTTGCCTTTGTCATTGATCGAAAAATATCGCTTGTTGGATCGGAAATCCGCGATGTTTGCGATGCACTTTCCCAAAGATCCCCAAGAGAGCCATCAAGCGAAGCGGCGGGTGATTTTTGAAGAGTTCTTTTTGTTCCAAATGCAGATCCAAGGACTGAAGAAAAGTGAAAAAGCCGAGAAAAACGGCTTGGCGATCGATTACGATGTGCAACGCTTGAAAGAATTTACTCGTAAACTGCCCTTTGAATTGACGAATGCGCAAAAGCGCGTGACCAATGAAATCTGCCATGACCTGAAAAGTCCGCAGCACATGCAGCGGCTCTTGCAAGGAGACGTAGGAAGTGGGAAAACAGTTGTGGCGGCGATCGCCCTCTATGCTACGATGACGGCTGGCTTTCAGGGGGCGCTGATGGTGCCGACTGAGATTTTGGCCCAACAGCACCTAGAGAGCTTAAATCAACTCTTTGACCCCTTAGAAGTGACCACCGCTCTTTTGACAGGCTCGACCAAACCAAAAGAACGGCGGGTCATCTTAGAACAATTAGCAGCTGGGGAGATCGACATCATCGTTGGGACCCATGCGCTGATTCAAGAAGGGGTAGACTTTGCACATCTTGGCTTAGTCATCACCGATGAACAACACCGTTTTGGGGTCAATCAGCGAAAAGTCTTAAGGGAAAAAGGCTATCTTCCTGATGTACTCTTTATGACCGCCACGCCGATCCCTCGTACGCTAGCGATCACGGCTTATGGCGAAATGGATGTTTCGGTGATCGATGAGATGCCGGCAGGACGGATTCCTGTAGAGACGCGCTGGGTCCGACCGCCGCAGTTTGAATCGATCTTAGAGTGGGCGCAAAAAGAATTGGCCCAAGGGCACCAGATGTATGTCATCTGTCCTTTGATCGAAGAATCCGAAATGCTGGATGTCAAGAATGCCACGGAGATTTATGAGCAGCTGCAAAGTTATTTTTCCCCAACCTATCAAGTAGGGATGCTGCATGGGAAAATGAAGAATCAAGAAAAAGACACTATTATGGAAGCCTTCAAAGAAAATCAACTGCAGATCTTGGTTTCCACGACAGTCATCGAAGTAGGGGTCAATGTCCCTAATGCGACAGTGATGCTGATCATTGACGCTGATCGCTTCGGGTTAGCCCAGCTCCACCAATTACGTGGACGGGTAGGGCGCGGTGCTGATGCTTCTTACTGTATATTGATCGCAAACCCGAAAAATGAGACGGGGGTCGAACGAATGAAGATCATGACAGAAACCACCAACGGCTTTGTAGTCAGCGAAAAAGACTTGCAGTTGCGGGGGCCAGGAGAAGTCTTCGGCAATCGACAATCGGGCTTGCCAGAGTTTGCGGCTGCCGATTTAGTCGCGGATGCCCACATTTTAGAAGTGGCTCAAGTCGAAGCTACCCAGCTTTGGCAAAAAAATGGCTGGCAGCTATTGCCAGAATTTTCGGCGTTGGCGAACTATTTAGCAGCAAAAAAAGCAGACAACCAATTTTTTGATTAAAGAATATGCTATACTGATTGGGAAAATGAAGGGAGTGGCAGCGAGATGCGGATTGCTGTTGATGCAATGGGCGGAGACAACGCCCCAAAAGCGATCGTAGAAGGGGTCATGCTGGCGAAAAAAGATTTTCCAGAGATTGAATTCCTCCTTTACGGAAAAGAAAATGAAATCAAAAAATACATGACGGATGATAAAAATGTCACTATTATCCACACAGATGAAAAAATCAATAGTGATGATGAACCTGTTAAAGCAATCAGACGAAAAAAAACCGCTTCAATGGTCTTAGCGGCACAAGCAGTGAAAAATGGCGAAGCAGATGCGATTTTTTCAGCCGGAAATACCGGTGCTTTATTAGCGGCCGGGTTGTTCATCGTTGGTCGGATCAAAGGGATCGACCGTCCCGGATTGATGTCCACAATGCCAGTGATCGGCAAAGATGCTGGCTTTGACATGCTGGATCTAGGCGCTAATGCCGACAATAAACCAGAACATTTGGCAAACTATGCCGTCTTAGGGTCCTTTTATGCCCAAAAAGTTCGCGGGATCAATCGACCAAGGGTCGGCTTGTTAAATAACGGAACGGAAGAAACCAAAGGTAGTGAATTAACGAAAAAAGCCTTTGAACTGCTTTCGCAAGACCCTACGATCCATTTTATCGGCAATGTCGAGGCTCGGGAATTATTGGATGGTGCAGCTGACGTCGTCGTGACAGATGGCTTTACTGGAAATGCTGTTTTGAAATCGATCGAAGGAACCGCCTTGAACTTGATGGCGTTGTTGAAACAATCGATTCTTGATTCAGGTACCAAAGGAAAATTAGGCGCATTGTTACTGAAAGATGCATTGCGGAAAGTGAAAAATGAAATGGATTATGCGAAACATGGCGGGGCCGTATTGTTTGGTTTGAAAGCACCAGTCATCAAAACCCATGGTGCGACAGGACCAGAAGCGGTAGCGTACACCATCAAGCAGATCCATACGATGCTAGCAACAGATGTTGTGGCACAATTGGTCGCCCACTTTGAAGAAATGCCGACTGCACAAGACGAAACGCAATCATAATGCAATCATTGTAATGAAATTGCAAAAATATCTAGACAAAAAGCATAGAAAGCAGTACAATGTTTGTTAGCCATTCTATGTTTTGTGCAAACGCGTGGAGGTGAAGCCAGTTGACACGAGATGAAGTATTCAAGAAAGTTGCGGTCGTGATCGCCAATCATTTTGAAATTGACGCAGAGAACGTAACGGATACGATGAGCATTAAAGACGACTTGAACGCTGATTCGATCAGTGTGATGGAATTCGTCCTTGAACTAGAAGATGAATTTGGTACCGAGATTTCTGATGAAGATGCCGAGCAGATCGAAACAGTCGGTGGAGCGGTTGATTATATTTCAAGCCATCTTGCTTAAGACAGACATAAGAGCTAAGTCCTAGATGACTTAGCTCTTTCTTTCTCATAATTGATCCGCCGTGATTTGGGCGGCTTTTCTTTAAAATCAAAATCTAAAAAACGATGGTTAAACCTGACATAACGGCGTTGGAAGCGTAATGTAAATTTTCTGAAAATTCAGTGTTTTAAGTTTTCTGGGACTTGCATTATTGTTAGCATTTCTATATAATTATTAAGAATATATTATACAATGTTAAGAAAGCTTTTGGAAATGAAATGCATGTTCCTTCTTTTTTTACATTAAAACGCAAGACATCTTAGAAAGTAGAGAGGGGTATTCGATTGTCCAGAGATAATCAATTACTAGATGTTCAAAACCTTCACACAGGTTTTCGTATCAAAGACGATTACTATGACGCAGTAGATGGTATTTCTTTTACACTAGATCGTAATGAGATCTTAGCAATCGTAGGAGAATCTGGTTGCGGAAAAAGTACGTTAGCTACAACGATCATGGGGCTACATGACCCAAACAACACGAAAATCACTGGAGAAATCTTATATAAAGATTTAAACTTGTCAAACTTAAACGAAACGTTATACAACAAAATTCGCGGAAATGATATTGGGATGATTTTCCAAGATCCGTTGTCTGCACTGAATCCGTTGATGCGGATCGAAGACCAAATCAAAGAAGGCTTGTCTTATCATACAGATATGAATGCCGAACAGCGCCAAGCACGGGCATTAGAATTATTAGAACAAGTTGGGATCCCGAATCCACCGCGAGTAGGACGTCAATACCCTCATGAATTGTCAGGTGGGATGCGTCAGCGGGTCATCATTGCGATCGCGATTGCTTGTAAACCACCAATCATTATTGCCGATGAGCCAACGACCGCGTTGGACGTGACGATCCAAGCACAGATCCTTGATCTACTAAAAGATTTGCAAGAAGAAACGCAAACGGGGATCATTTTGATCACCCACGATTTAGGTGTCGTAGCAGAGATGGCCGACCGAGTAGCCGTAATGTATGGGGGACAGTTTGTGGAAGTCGCAACAGCCGAAGAGTTGTTTGCCAATCCGAAACATCCATACACCCGCTCACTGCTTAACTCGATCCCTCAAGAAAACTCACAAGACAGTGAACTGCATGTGATCGAGGGCGTGGTTCCTTCCTTGAAAAATATGCCTCGGACTGGTTGTCGGTTTGCTGCACGGATTCCTTGGATCCCTGAAAGCGACCACGAAGCAAACCCAGTCTTGCATGAAGTAGCACCTGATCATTTGGTCCGTTGCACATGCTACAAGCATTTTCATTTTAGAGACGAAGAAGGAGAAGTGTAGATGACAGAATTAATTACAATCAAAGATCTGAAAGTCCACTATCCTATTCGCAGCGGATTCTTCAACCGCGTCACGGACCATGTGTATGCCGTTGACGGTGTGGACTTCATCATTGAAAAAGGAAAAACCTACGGATTGGTTGGTGAGTCTGGTTCTGGTAAATCCACGACGGGAAAAGCTATCGTTGGGTTAGAAAAAATCACTAGCGGTGAAATCATTTATGATGGGCAAGACGTGACCAAACGTTCCGTCCGCAAAAAAATGAACTACAACAAAGATGTCCAAATGATTTTCCAAGATTCAATGTCCAGCTTGAATCCTAAAAAACGCGTGGTAGACATTATCGCCGAACCATTGCGCAACTTTGAACGCTTAAGCGATCAAGAAGAGAAAAAACGAGTGAAAAGTTTGTTGGATATCGTTGGGATGCCAGAAGATGCCCTATACAAATATCCTCACGAGTTCTCTGGTGGACAACGTCAGCGGTTAGGGGTTGCCCGCGCGGTAGCTTCCAATCCAAAACTGATCGTCGCCGATGAGCCGGTTTCAGCCCTTGACTTATCCGTTCAAGCGCAGGTACTGAACTTTATGAAACGGATCCAGCAAGAATTTGGCTTAAGTTTCTTATTTATCTCTCATGACTTAGGGGTCGTAAAACACATGTGTGACAATATCGCCATCATGTACAAAGGCCGCTTCGTTGAGATCGGGACACGGGAAGATATCTACCAAGACCCGCGTCACATCTATACAAAACGTTTATTATCAGCGATTCCTCAAATCGACGTAAAAAATCGCGATGCTCACAAAGAAAACCGCCGCAAGGTCGAGTTGGAATATGTGACCCATCAAAAAGATTACTACGACGAATCTGGCAGAGTGTATGACTTGCGTAAAATCACCGAGTCGCACCAAGTCGCATTGAAAAACGGGGGTGCTGAATAATGTGGAAAACAATTCTACGTCGTTTGTTGTTGATGATCCCGCAAGTCATTATTTTGAGTATCTTGATTTTCTTGATCGCACAAGCAATGCCTGGGGATCCATTTACTGGTTTGATCAATCCAAACCAAGATCCAGCTGTTATTGAGCGGATGCGTGAAGCCGCTGGTTTGAATGACCCATGGTATACCCAGTATTTCCGTTGGATCGGAAATGCCTTAAAAGGGGACTTTGGACAAAGCTTTATCTATAAATTGCCTGTTTCAACATTATTAGCAGGACGTATCAGCAATACATTGTGGTTATCTTTATTGACGGTCATTTTGACTTACGTGATTGCCATTCCTTTAGGGATGTGGGCAGGACGTTACCAAAATTCATTGCTTGATAAAGTCGTCGTTGTTTACAACTTCTTCAGTTTCGCCGTACCGTTGTTTATCTTTGCGTTGATCGCATTGTTCATCTTCGGTTACCGATTGGCTTGGTTCCCAACGGGTGGTTCCGTTGCACCGGGGGTCAGCGGCATGGCTGAGTTTTGGAGTCGTTTGTATCACCTACTATTACCGGCAATCACTTCTGCATTATTAGGAACAGCAGTGACGATCCAATACTTGCGAAGTGAAGTCATTGATTCGAAATCATTGGATTTCGTTCGTACCGCTCGTTCAAAAGGGGTACCAACGAACAAAGTCTTCTCACGTCACGTTTTCCGGAATGCATCGTTGCCGATCGCATCACAAATGGGCTACGAGATCACGTCATTGATCGCTGGTTCTGTGGTCATTGAGAAAATCTTCGCCTACCCAGGTGTCGGAAAACTGTTTATCGATAGTATCGTCCAACGGGACTATGCCGTGATCACTTCACTGACATTGATCTTAGGACTAGCGACCTTGATCGGTACGCTACTGTCAGATATCATCATGAGTATTGTCGATCCAAGAATCAGAATCCAGTAATAGGAGGGGATAAATGTGTCTGAAAAGAAAGAAAAAGTACTAAAACAAGAGAGCATCCCGCCTATGGGATTGAAAATGATTTTTCGCGAATTCTTAAAAGATAAAATGGCGATCTTTTCATTAGTTTTGTTAGTCGCAGTTTTATTATTCGTGTTTATCGGCTCGGCAGTTATCGATCAATCACAAGTGATGCGTGTCAGCATCCTTGATAAATACGCTGTACCTGGCGCGATTTCGCCAAACGGCGGCACCTACCTTTTAGGGGCGGATGAAGGTGGCCGTGATGTTTGGGGACAATTGATCATCGGTGCGCGTAACTCAATCTTGATTGGTTTTTCAATCACGATCATTACGTCGATCGTTGGGGTCGGACTAGGGATCATCTCAGGTTACTACGGCGGCATCATTGATAACATTTTGATGCGTATCGTTGACTTCGTTATGATTTTACCGATCATGCTGATCATTATCGTTATCGTATCGATCGTACCTCGTTATAACGTTTGGACCTTTATATGGGTCATGAGTGCCTTTTACTGGGTCGGAAAAGCAAGGCTCTTCCGAAGTAAGACCCTTTCAGAAGGCCGTCGCGACTATGTTAGTGCATCGAAAACTCTCGGAACCAATGACTTTGTCATCATGTTCCGCGAAATCATGCCGAACCTTAGCTCATTGATCATCACCAACTTAACAATGAACTTTGCAGCGAATATCGGTATTGAAACGACACTAACATTCTTAGGTTTTGGTCTGCCGACCAATGTTCCAAGTTTGGGGACACTGATCGGGTATGCCAGCAGCGGTGATGTGCTGGTCAACAGACAGTGGATCTGGTTACCCGCATCAATTCTAATTTTAGTCTTGATGTTGAGTATCAATTACGTTGGTCAAGCATTTAAGCGTTCAGCGGATGCGCGTCAACGACTAGGATAAACAAGGAGGATACAGGATGAAGAAAAATATTTTTGGTATGGTCACTCTTTTGTCAGTGTTAGCATTGGCAGCGTGTGGCAGCAACGGCGGCGGAACCGATTCTTCTGGTGGCGGCAGCAATGCAGCAAACGATACGGAAGATGTAAGCAACTTCCCAATCGAAGTTAGCAATGATGCAGAGGCAATCGAAGGTGGTACTTTGGATGTTGCAGTAGTGATGGATACGCAATTCCAAGGGTTGTTCCAAACAGAATTTTATCAAGATAACTATGATGCACAATTTATGTTGCCAAGTAATGAAAGTTTATTCGTCAATGACGCTGATTTCAAAATTGTTGACGGCGGAGCTGCAAACCTTGAGCTAGATGAAGACAACAACACAGCAACAATTACTTTACGCGACAACCTGAAATGGTCTGATGGCGAAGATGTTACGGCAGATGATATCATCTTCACTTACGAAGTAATTGGTAACAAAGATTATACTGGTATTCGTTATGATAGTAACTTTACTAACATTGTTGGTATGGAAGACTACCATGATGGCAAAGCTGATACTATTTCTGGTATCACCAAAGAAAGTGACAAAGTTGTTAAAATCCAATACAAAGAAGTTCACCCTGGTATGTTGCAAGCCGGGGGCGGTATTTGGGCTTCTGCGTTACCAAAACACGCCTTTGAAGGAATCGAAGTCAAAGATATGGAATCAAGCGATCAAGTTCGTAAAAATCCAATCGTCTTCGGACCATATGTAATGTCAAATATCGTAGCTGGTGAATCCGTAGAATACGTTCCAAATGAATACTATTATGGAGATAAGCCGAAACTAGATAAATTATCATTTAAAGCAGTTCCGACTTCATCTATTGTTGAAGCGATGAACGCAAAACAATATGATATGGCTTTATCAATGCCGACCGATACGTATCCTACTTATAAAGATACTGACGGTTATCAAATCTTAGGCCGAACAGATACTGCTTACACTTATTTAGGTTTCAAATTAGGTAAATGGAATGCCGATGAAGGAAAAGTAGAGTATAATCCTGATTCAAAAATGGCTGACAAGTCATTGCGTCAAGCAATGGGCTATGCAATCGATAACGATGCGGTCGGAAGCCGTTTCTACAATGGCTTGCGTACAAATGCAACGACATTGATCCCACCAGTATTTGGCACATTACACAATACAGATGTTGAAGGTTATACTTTAAACATCGACAAAGCAAATCAATTACTTGATGATGCTGGCTACAAAGATGTTGATGGTGATGGCATGCGTGAAGACAAAAATGGTGAGAAATTAACCATCAACTTTGCTTCAATGTCCGGTGGCGAAACAGCACAACCATTAGCAGATTACTACATCCAACAATGGAATGAAATTGGACTTGATGTACAATACACCACAGGTCGCTTGATCGACTTCCAAGCATTCTATGACAAATTGGAAAATGATGATCCTGAGATTGATGTTTATCAAGGTGCATGGAATACTGGTTATGACCCATCACCAATGGGCTTGTATGGACCTAACTCTGCGTTCAACTACACTCGTTTTGAATCAGAAGAAAATACGAAGCTATTAGAAGCAATCGATTCAAAAGATTCCTTTGACGAAGCAAAACGTAAAGAAGCATTTGATGCATGGCAAGCATATGCGGCAGATGAAGCGTTTGTTATCCCAACACTTTATCGTAGTGCGGTGTTACCTGTATCAAACCGCGTCAAAGACTTCACATGGGCCTACGATGTGAATTACAATCCTTGGGCAACAATTTCAGTTACAGCTGAATCTCGTTAATCAATGATCGGTGAAAAGACGTCCTTTCTGGGACGTCTTTTTTTTCTGTTTTTTTGCGGGTATCTGAGGAAAACAGGCTTTTTTATACAGGAGAAGATTAAGTAGATAAATTTTTATTACAGTCTTTCCAAGAATTTGGAGGAAACATTTCATAATTCGGCAAAAACCAGTATAATAGGGAAGTGTCGATAAACTAATGAAGGAATGTGACAAATGAATACACAATTAACGAAAGAACTAAAAGAAAAGTTTGATATTGTGTTCCATGATGTAGATCTGCTTGAACAAGCGTTTACGCATTCATCTTATGTGAATGAGCACCGCAACTTGCACTTGTCAGATAACGAACGTTTAGAGTTTTTGGGCGATGCTGTCTTAGAGTTGATCGTTTCACGGTATTTGTATCGTGAATTGCCAGATCTGCCCGAAGGTAAGCTGACGAAGCTACGGGCGGCAATCGTTCGCGAAGACAGTTTATCCATGTTTGCCAAAGATTGCCGATTCGATGAATACATTCGTCTAGGCAAAGGGGAAGAAAACTCTGGCGGTCGTAAACGACCTTCTTTGCTTTGTGATCTATTTGAAGCCTTTTTAGGTGCGTTATACTTGGATCAAGGACTGGAAAGTGTCAGCGGCTTTTTGACGAAAGTTGTTTTTCCAAAAGTAAAAGCAGGTGCTTTTTCCCATGAGATGGATCACAAGACCCGCTTGCAAGAAGTCTTGCAGCGTGGCGGCGATGTTTCCATCAATTATCGTTTGATCAAAGAAGCAGGCCCCGCCCATGAACGGATTTTTTGGACGGAAGTCTATTGCGATGATACCTTGATCGGAAAAGGACAAGGAAAATCGAAGAAATTATCAGAGCAGGACGCCGCGGCGAATGCCTTGGCAGATCTTGAACAGTAAGAGAGGACTGGCGGAGTGTATTTAAAACGAATAGAGATTGCCGGCTTTAAATCCTTTGCCGACCGCACAGTCATTGATTTCGAACATCGTGTGACTGCAGTCGTCGGACCAAATGGCAGCGGCAAGAGCAATATTACCGAAGCGATTCGTTGGGTTTTAGGAGAACAATCTGCCAAAAATCTACGTGGTGGCAAAATGCCTGATGTTATTTTTGCAGGTTCTGACACCCGCAGAGCGCTAAATATAGCGGAAGTGACGATCGTTTTAGACAATAGCGATCATTATTTGCCGATGGATTACAGTGAGATCAGCGTGACTCGCCGCTTGAGAAGAACCGGCGAAAGCGACTTTTTCTTAAATAAACAAGCTTGCCGCTTAAAGGATATCCAAGAGTTGTTTATGGACTCTGGGTTGGGGAAAGAATCATTTTCGATCATTTCCCAAGGCAAGGTAGAAGCAATTTTTAGCAGCAAACCAGAAGACCGTCGTGGGATTTTTGAAGAAGCGGCGGGGGTATTGAAATACAAACAGCGGAAAAAGAAAGCTGAGCAAAAGTTGTTTGAAACGGAAGACAATTTAAGCCGTCTACAAGATATCATTTATGAACTAGAAGATCAGTTGGTGCCTTTGGCAGCCCAAAGTGAAGCAGCCAACCGTTTTTTAGCGTTAAAAGAAAAATTGACGACGGTTGATGTGGCCTATGCGGTCTTAGAGATCACGAAAGCAAAAGAAGCGTGGGAGACAGCCAAAGCTCAACTGAGTACCTTTAACCAAGAACTGGCGCAGATTTCCGAAAAGATCAATCAAGGGGAACTGTCGCTACATTCTTTGCGGCAACAACGTACTGCTTTTGATGAAACGTTGGAGCGTTTGAATCAGCAGCTTTTAGAGGTCACCGAAGGACTGAAGCAAGCCGAAGGACAAAAAGAAGTCTTGGATGAGCGATCAAAACATACGCAAAAAAGTTCTGCGGAATACCAAGAAACCTTAGAGGAAGTCACAGAACGGGTCACACTTTTAAATGAAGAAAAAACGGAACTGATCGGCTTGCTTTCACAAAAGAATCGTAGTGTGCAGGAAGTTGAAGCAGCGATGCTGGCGTGTCAGCAAGAGCAGGAAAAGTACCAACGTTCAGCAAAAGAAATCATTGAAGAATTGCGTAGCCAATATGTCGAAGCCATGCAGGGGCAGGCAACGATCGGAAACGAATTGAAATACTTGGAGCGTCAATACCAGCAAGAAGCTGCGAAAAATCAAACGGCGTTAAGTAAGCAGACGCAAATGAATACGTCGTTGAAAGAAAAGACGACGGAAGCGCAAATCGTGGAAGAACAACTGACGCAGGCTAAGGCGATTTTAGAAGAACAACGCAAGCAATACATCCATCTTCAAGAAAAAGCTCAGACCAACAAAAAACGCTTTGATGAAGAACAAAAGAAAATGTATCAGTTAATGAGTCAAGTGCAGCAGGTACGAGCGAAACAGCGCAGTCTGCAAGACATTCAAGAAAATTATAGCGGCTTTTATCAAGGCGTTCGCTTGATTTTGAAAAACAAACAGCAGATCAGCGGCATCGTTGGCGCAGTAGCGGAGTTGATCGATGTACCGCAAGATTATACCGTGGCGATCGAGACCGCATTAGGCGCCGCTGCACAGCATGTCGTCGTTGAAAATGAACGAGATGCTCGGGCAGCCATCACGTATCTGAAAGAAAATCGCGGCGGTCGTGCCACTTTCTTACCGCTGACGACTATCAAAGCCCGTCATTTGCCAGATTATGCCCGCAATCAAGCCAAGCAAGTGTCCGGCTTTATCGGCGTTGCCAGCGAATTGGTCCAGTCGCCGGAACACGTCCAAACCATTACGGATAACTTGTTAGGCAGTATCTTGATTGCCGAAGACTTGCAAAGTGCTAATGCGTTAGCACGAGCATTGAACTATAGCTATCGGGTCGTTTCTTTAGAAGGGGATGTCATGAATGCTGGCGGTTCCATGACGGGTGGCGCAACGAAGAAAAATGCCGGTAGTTTGTTTAGCCAAAACAATGAGCTACAACAATTGACGGCACAAGCGGCGCAATTGGATGAGCGGCTTTTAAAAACAGAAAAGCAAGTCCAGCACTTTGAAGCAGCGACTAAAGAAGCACAAGCAGCACTAGAAGAATTGCGGACGCAAGGCGAACAGGCTCGCATGACGGAGCATGAGCTGCAAAGCCGCTTACAAAATCTTGAGAATGACCTGAGCCGCTTGAAGCAAGAGCAGCAAGTGTTTGATTTTGAACATCGCGAAGTGCAAGCCTTCTTTGAGGAATACGATGAGAAGAAGACGAGTTTGGAAGAACAGCAAAAGAATATTGCGGCGCAATTGGCGAAAATCGATCAAGATATTCATCAAATGAATGCTGAAGAAGACTTGATCGAGGAAAAACGCCAAACCTTAGCACAAGAAAGTGCACGCTTGCAGGCAGCTTTCGCCGTTCAAAAAGAACAAGTGGCGCATTTGCAGCAAAAAATTGCCGCTACGAATCAAGCATTGGAAGAAAACGAAGCGCGTCAACAATCCTTAGAACGGCAGTTAGCTGCCTTGACAAGCAACGTCAGCGATCATGAGTTTTCAGAAGAAAGCATTCTTCAGCGAATTGAGGCCTTCACAACCACCAAGCAGCAGGTAACAGCGGAATTGACGGTGATTCGGGAACAACGTCAAGTCGTTCAACAAGAAATCGGCGCATTAGACGAAGCCCTGAGTGCTGAAAACTTAACGCAAAAAGAAAAGCTGTCAGAAAAAACCGAAGTTGAGATCGAAAAAAATCGCGCAGAATTGGTGATGGATAATCGTTTGTTGTATTTACAAGAAGAATACAATCTCACCTTTGAAAAGGCAGCGCAAGATTTCCCTGAAATCGAGGATGCAGAACAAGCCAAAGTCGACATTCAGGAACTAAAACATGCGATCGAGCAAATTGGTCCAGTCAATTTAAATGCGATCGAACAATATGAACAAGTCAATCAACGGCATTTGTTCTTAACGAGTCAGCGAGATGATCTGCTGTCGGCTAAAGCACAGCTGTTTGATACGATGTCTGAAATGGATGAAGAAGTCAAAACCCGTTTTGGCGAAGTCTTCGATGCGATCCGTCTGCAATTCAAACAAGTATTTCCTAATATGTTTGGCGGCGGTCATGCGGAATTAGTCTTAACAGATCCGAAAGATTTATTGAACACTGGGATCGAGATCGAAGCCCAACCGCCGGGCAAGAAATTGCAAAACCTCAGCTTGCTATCAGGGGGCGAACGGGCACTGACTGCGATTGCGTTATTGTTTTCCATTATTCAAGTTCGTCCAGTACCGTTTTGTGTGCTTGACGAAGTGGAAGCAGCATTGGATGAAGCCAATGTCTCTCGTTTCGGTCATTACTTGAGTGCTTTCCAAAATGATACACAGTTTATCGTCGTAACTCACCGTAAAGGAACGATGGAGGCAGCAGATGTGTTGTATGGTGTGACCATGCAAGAATCTGGAGTGTCGAAGACCGTGTCCGTGCGCTTAGAAGAAGTGCGTGAAGGCGGTAGTTTTGCAGCAGATCAAGCATAGAGGAGGAATGATATGATTAAACTGATTGCGATCGATTTAGACGGAACGTTATTGAATGACAAAAAAGAAGTGACTCCTCGCAACAAAGAGGTACTTGCTCGTGCCAAAGCACAAGGCGTAAAAATCGTCATTTGTACGGGACGTCCATTACGGGCGATCCGTCCGTACTTAGAAGAATTATCGCTGAAAGAACCCGGCGACTATAGCATCACCTTTAACGGCGGTTTGGTTCAAAAAAATGAGACTGGCGAGATTATTGAAAAAGCAGCGATGCAGCTGGCAGATATCCATGAATTGGTTTCAGTGGCGGAAGACTTGAATTTGCCTCTAGACGTGGTATCCGAAGAGATCGTCTTGAGTTTACCCACTTCAGCAGCGCATCCATCGATTTATGGCTCGTTGAATCCTTTATTGGATTGTCGTCCTTTTGCCGTAGCTGATCTGGATGAATCGATGCTCTATAATAAAGCGGTGATCGCCTACCATCAGGAAGTCTTGGATCCTAAGATCCCTGAGATTTCCTCAGAGATCCGCGAGAAATATGAAATCATCAAAAGCCGGAATAACCTGTTGGAATTTATGCCTAAAGGAATCACCAAAGCCTATGGCATCAGCCTATTGGCGCAAGATTTAGGGATCAAGCAAGAAGAAGTGATGGCGATCGGTGATGAAGAAAATGACTTGCCGATGATTCGCTATGCAGGGATTGGCGTAGCGATGGCCAATGCCGTGCCAATCATTAAAGAAGCGGCTGACGTTGTCACCGTTTCAAACCAAGAAGACGGTGTGGCAGCAGTGATTGAAGAATATGTCTTAAAAGGAGGTGCGTAAGATGGGATTTTTTGACAAAATCAAAAAAGCGCTGATTGGAGAAACCAAAGAAGCAGAGCAAGAAACCGACAAACCGTTAGTCGATGCTGACTCACCAGAGAATCAGCCTTCAGAAGAAAGCCAGCCAGCACAAACACCTGCTGAACAAGAAGCTTCAGAAGCAGTGGCACCTACAGCTGCCGCCGACGCCAGTGATTTGAAGGCAGAGCAAGAAACTGCCGAAGCGTCCCCACAGCAAGAAGCAACGGTAGCGAATAAAGGAGAAGAAGCACCAAGTGTTCCAGTAGAAGTGACCGAAAACACACCATCAGAGGATGCACCAGCTTCTGAACCAATCCTTCAACCAGCGCCAGAGACGGAAAGTGTGCAGGACAAATATACCAAAGGATTGACGAAATCACGAAAAACCTTTGGGCAACGGATGAACGAATTGTTCGCCAATTTCCGTACGGTGGACGAAGACTTCTTCGAAGAAGTGGAAGAAACGTTGATCGGTGCAGATGTTGGCTTTGATGCGGCGATGAAGATCGCGGATGCATTGAGACAAGAAGTCAAACTACGTAATGTAAAGAAAACAGCGGATGTCCAAAATGTCATCATCGAGAAATTAGTTGACCTGTATGGGGAAGCGGGTGTCGGTGAAGTCAACGAATTGAATATGCAGCCGGGGTTGACCGTCATTTTATTTGTTGGCGTGAACGGTGTTGGAAAAACCACCAGTATCGGGAAATTAGCCCACCAATTCAAAGCCGAAGGTAAGAAAGTCTTATTGGCTGCAGCGGATACTTTCCGTGCCGGTGCCATCGATCAATTAGTGGTCTGGGGTGAACGGGCCGGTGTTGAAGTCGTTCGTGGCAATGCCGGAGGCGATCCAGCAGCGGTTGTGTTTGATGCGATGGAGCGCGCAAAACGAGAAAATGCTGACGTTTTATTAGTAGATACAGCTGGTCGTTTGCAAAACAAAGTCAATTTGATGAACGAATTAGAAAAAATCAAACGGATCATTCAGCGAGTGGACCTAACGGCCCCTCATGAAGTCCTGCTTGTGTTGGATGCAACAACGGGTCAAAACGCCATGAATCAAGCAAAACAATTTAAAGAAACGACGGATGTTTCTGGTCTCGTCTTAACGAAACTTGATGGAACAGCCAAAGGGGGGATCGTCTTGGCGATCCGTAACGAGCTACGGCTGCCAGTCAAATTAGTGGGACTTGGAGAAGGCATCAATGATTTAGAGCCATTTGATCCAAATGAATTTGTTGTCGGCTTATTCAAAGGCTTGATCAAGGAATAAAAAAGAAGAGCCCTGTGTCAGGTAAAATACCTGCACATGGCTCTCCTTTATTGTTGCTTTTATTTCAAATGAAGGCAATAGCAAACGATTTGCCGTTCAGCTATTGCCGATCAATCTGGGGCGGAAAGGTTACAATGTTTAGCTAGGTCAAATACGGATACAGCGATGTACGAATTTGCCTTAAAGCATAAAACGATTTTTTTTGAGTGGCTAACATTTTTCGTTCTTCTAAAGTCTGGGAAGTATCAGATAGAATAAAATGAAAAGCTCAGCTACAAATAATTATTTTTTTAGCTCCCCTTGGCGCTCGATGATCATTTTTTCTAAGTTGTTCAACGTATCGATATCTTTATTGGTTTCGATAAAGTTCGTAATCAAATTCAATAACGATTGATCAGACAACTCTGCTGCTAAGAAGTCTTCTTGGGTCACATTCGGAGAATACAACCGAGTCAAAACAGTACCGCTGTAGCCGATATCTGCTACTTTCAATAAGTCGTGGTTTTTTAGTTTACGTACGACTGCTTGAATGGTATTCTTGCTTAGATCTTGCTGTTGGACAGCAATGTCATTTGCAGAAAGAGGTTTGTCTGAATTCCAAAAGATATTCATGATTTGACGTTCACGTTTGGTAAGATTAAGTGGCTTCATTCACTATTCTTCCTTTCAAAAAAGAGTAATATGGACATAATATTTTACTGTTCTATAAGCAGTATACTTTATTTTGAAGGTAAATATCAAATTTATTCAAGTATTTTATAAATTCTTGGTAATTTTATTCAGAGATACTACAAGTGAAGAGCAAATTCCTGCTTTTTTCGCCATTTTTCACTATAATGGATGGAAAGAAACAGATTATAAGAAAAAATCTAGTAGAAGAACATAGAGGGCATTCGCATGAAAATAAAAACACTATTATCACATAAAGAGCTTTTTCCCTATTTATTGAAAGGGCGTTACGGGATTGAGCGAGAAGCACAGCGGGTACGATTAGACGGAACCTTTGCTGGAACGAATCATCCTGAAAAGCTAGGTAATCGTCGCTTCCATCCCTATATCCAAACGGATTTTGCGGAAAATCAACTGGAACTGATCACGCCGGTCGCGGATTCAGTGGATGAATTGTTCCGTTTCTTAGGGGCCATCCACGATGTGGCATATCGTTCAATGGCAGCAGAAGAAATGCTCTGGCCTTTGAGCATGCCACCAGCTTTACCAGAAAAAGAAGAAGACATCGTCATTGCAAAATTAGACCAATTTGAAGATGTGCTCTACCGCCGCTATTTGGCCAAAACGTATGGTCGCCGTAAGCAAATGGTCAGTGGGATACATTTCAATTTTGAATTTGCGGAAGACTTTTTGCAGCAACTGTATGCTTTATCTGAAACGAATGAAAGCTATCAAGCCTTTAAAACGGCGCTTTATTTAAAAGTAACTCGCAATTATTTGCATTATCGCTGGTTTTTGACGTATTTCTTTGGGGCGACCCCTGCATCAGAAGCCAATTATTTTACGACAGGAAACGGACCGCAAGAACCAGTCCGCAGTATTCGCAATAGCCGTTATGGCTACACGAATCACGAAGACGTCAAGGTATCTTATGCTTCGTTAGAGACCTATCTTGCAGATATTGCCAAATTAGTGGAGACAGGAAAGCTTTCAGAAGAAAAAGAATTTTATGCGCCAGTGCGTTTACGTGGGGGAAAACGGGTCGCAGATCTAGCCTCAGCTGGTATCCGTTATATTGAGTTAAGAAATATCGATATCGATCCCTTTGCCCGCTATGGCATTTCCAAAGAGCAAGTCGCGTTCTTACATTTCTTCTTATTGTTTTTAAGTACAAAAGAAGAAGGCAACGATGCCGATGCGTGGATCGAAGAAGGCAATCAGAAAAATGATCAGGTCGCATTAGAGCACCCCTTAGCACCATTAACGTATCAGCAAGAAGCGCAAGCACTGATTGCTGAAATGATGGACTTTGCCCAAGCCCTTGAGCTGCCGCATCCACCATTTTTGGATCAGCTCTCAGAAATGCTGGCTGAACCAGAAAGAACCTTCGCGGGACGTCTTTTCTCAGCAAGTCAAGCAACCAGTCAAGCGCAGACAGCAACATTGCTGGGACAAAAGTATCATCATGCTGCTTGGGAAAAACCGTATCAATTGGCTGGTTTTCGAGCAATGGAGTTGTCGACCCAGATTCTCTTGTTCGATGCGATCCAAAAAGGTATCGAAGTGACGGTACTGGATGAAACGGATCAGTTCTTGAAATTAGCCGTGAAAGACCACGTTGAATATGTTAAAAATGCCAATATGACCAGTAAGGATCAGTACATCGTCCCATTGATCATGGCGAATAAAACGGTCACCAAAAAAATCTTAGCCGAAAATGGCTTTCATGTACCAGGTGGTGCTGAATTCGCTTCGGCAGAAGAAGCGATCGCGTTTTATCCGCAAATCGCCCACAGCGGGTTTGTGGTAAAACCGAAAACCACCAACTATGGGATTGGTATCTCGATTTTCAAAGAAGGTGCTTCTTTAGCGGATTATCGGGCGGCGGTCGCCATTGCCTTTGCGGAAGATGATTCGATCCTCGTTGAGACCTTTTTATCAGGGACGGAATATCGGTTCTTCGTGATCGATGGGCGAGTTGATGCGATTTTATTACGTATCCCAGCCAATGTCGTGGGTGACGGCAAGCGTACGATCACGGAACTCGTCGCAGAGAAAAATCTCGATCCATTGCGCGGCACCCATCATCGGACCCCATTAGAGTTGATTCAATTAGGGGAACTGGAACAACTGATGTTAAAAGAGCAAGGGTATCAAGTTGATTCAGTGCCAGAAGAGGGGCAGATCGTTTATTTGCGAGAAAACTCGAATATCAGTACTGGCGGTGATTCTATCGATGTAACGGATGACTTCAACGATGACTACAAACAAGTAGCAGTCGATGCGGTAGCCGCATTACAAGCATCTATCAGTGGAATCGATCTGATTATTCCAGATAAAACCAAGCCAGCCAATGAACCGGGGGCTTATGGAATCATTGAAGCCAATTTCAACCCAGCGATGCATATGCACGTTTATCCATACAGCGGGAAAGGCCGACGCTTAACTATGTCTGTTTTACGCCTGTTGTTCCCTGAAGTCTTCGAAAGCTGATGGAAGCTTAGAGAGCAAAGAACTGCACACTCTGGAAGGTGATTCCCTTCGAAAGTGTGCAGTCTTTTTTATTAGGATTCAAAAGCAGCGATCTCAATCGTTTGTTTTGTTTCTTCCACCTTGAGACCTGTTCGGGCTTCCCACCATTGTTTCATTTCTTTTTCATACGTGGTAGGAAAACGTTGGATCAAGGTCAATAACGGTACGCCTTGAATCGAGGCATAGGGAAAGTTTAAAACGAGATTGTACTTCAGTTCCGACAGGAGGCTATAATATTGAAACATCATAAAGTTCATTTCATTCTGATCCTCCAGTAGGAGTACTTTCGGAGCGCGATCCAGCATAAAACCCAAGCTGCGCATCATGAACAATACGCCATCCAGATGGCTCGATTCGATCGTAGGTGCCGTTTTCAACAAATCGATATGCAAATCCAAAGCATCAAGCAGTTCTTTCTTTAATGAAAGGTAGGGCGGTGTTGATTGTTCCATGATAGTTCCTCCTTTTAATGGAAAAGACGTTTCCAAAATGACGTTTTCTCTGGTTGTTCGTGCTCTTTATCCGATTGCGTAGTAGCTGCAGGGTATTTTTGTTCGATATCGATGACGTCTTGATTGACGGCTTCTTTCCCGGCAATCAGCAAGCCGATACTGTCTGGCCCGGCATCTTGGGCATCGGAGACGATCCGAAATTCCATCTGTTGTTTGGTCAGTAAAGTGATGTAATCGGTCTGGATCGATTCTGGCAATTTTCCGTTAAGCAGCACGAGCGCTCCTTGATAATCTGGTAAGGCGTTCAAGAGCGTTTTCTGGTTGTCCTTCTTCTTCATTTCTGTTACTGTCATACTAAGATAACACCGTTCACGAAACGTGCCTAAATACTTGCGCTGTTCATCTGGGTTGACGCGAGGCGTCCCATACATTCCTGTATCAAGGCGTTTTTCTAATTCGTCTGACATTGAAGTATCCTCCTCAAAGCGTTTACTTATGCTTATTATAGCATATCCAGCAAATAGCAAAAGAGGGGTGCGATCGTGAGAGAGTTTTGATAGAAAGTAGGGATCCTATGACAACAAAAGAACGACATTTGCTATTATTAGCAGAAAATCAACGGTTGGAGACACCGAGGCTGCTCTTGCGCCCCGTTTCCTTGGCGGATGCAGCGGACATGTTTGCCTATGCAAATGATGAAGAAACGACGACCTTCGTCTTTGCTAGACATGGGTCGGTTGACGAAACAAAACTGCGCATTGCCGAGTATTTTGTTGCTGCACCCTTAGGAAAATATGCGATCGAAGAAAAAGACTCAGGCAAAATGATTGGGACCATCGATTTGCGAGTAGAATCAGAAAAAGAGATCGCTGAGCTCGGTTATACATTAAGTCGCGATTATTGGGGACAAGGGATCATGCCAGAAGCGGCAATGGCACTGCTGCATTTTGGTTTTGAAACACTCGAATTGATTCGAATTTTTGCTCGACATGATGCTCGAAATCCCAAGTCTGGACGGGTCATGGAGAAAATTGGGATGAAATTGGAAGCAACGATCCCAGCTGCCCGCAAATCGGGTGAAGAAATCATCGATGAAGTCACGCGCGGCATCACCCTAGAGGAATGGAAAAAACGTATCATGTAAAGGAGGGCTCTCGTCATGGAACTGAACATTGAGCCAGCAGCAATTGAAAAAATAACCCCTTATGTACAGCCAGATGATCGTCTCTATTTGGATTTTGAAGACGGCGTCGGTCCGTTTCCTGCAACGGAGATCACCTGCCGTTTGGACATCCATTTTCGCCTGATCATCGTGCCACAGAGCTATCCAGAAGAAGGATTGGCGATCTACGACACCCCTTTAACGACACCATTAGGCACGATTTGGTTGAAGCAAGGGGCTCAGGTGTATTTAGAAGAACAGACTCGGATGCAGGTGGAACCGACCTATCAACGGTTGCAATTGGTGGGAAATAGCGGGATCTTAGCTAATGATGTCCAATTGTTACGGATCGAAAAGCAGACGGCAGGCCGCTGATATGGGCACGCTGGCGGTTATTAGCGACTTGCACGTCGATATCAACCAATTATTCGACCCCCATCTGCAGCTGATCGCTGATTATTTGCAGCAAAATCAGGTGACCCATCTGCATCTGGCAGGAGATGTGGCGAATAAAAAGCAACGGCTATTAGACGTGGTCGCTTTTTTTCAAAGTCGACAGGTGCCAACGACCTTTCACTGGGGCAATCATGAAATGGTGGACTTGACGGAACAAGAGATCGAGGCTTTCGATGATCCCGCCTTTCTTAATTTTCAGACGTGTCGCTTATCAGAAAAAACACTGCTGTTGGGAATCAATGGCTGGTATGACTACCAATATTCTGATTTGACCAGTGAAGCTGAGATCTTGCGGCTGAAAAATTTGTTTTGGTATGACCGCATGATTCAACGAAAGGGATCGGATAAGGAAATCAGCCAAGCCATCAATGAGCGTTTAGCGGAAACATTGGCCCATTTGCCGCAAGACCAAGAAATTCTTCTTTCTACCCATTTTGTGCCTCAAGAAGCGTTTATTGTGCGGCAGACCGGCAAGTATGCCCGCTGGAACCACCTAAATGCGTTTTTGGGGTCGCCTGATTTTGGCGCAGTGATCGATCGGTACGCCAATGTGCGGGCAGTCGTCTTTGGGCATACCCATCGACGCTTTGAGAAAAAAGAGCTTGCGGGAACCAGCTACTATTGCCGTCCCTTCGGCTACTATTATGAATGGCAGTTGACCCGACGCTTCGTTTTGGAAAACCACTTAGCAGAAGCATATTCGCCAACGAAAGTTCGGACGCTGCTGCGAAACCATCATGAGGCATTTGAGGACTATAAAACGGCGCATCTTGTAGAGGAATTGGCGCAAGCGATCACGCTGCTGCCGTATTAGCGCAGCAACCGAGTCCTGCTTGGTTTCGTAATTGAATTCCCACGCATTTTAAAACACAAAAGAAACACACAAAGGAGAAAAATCATGACATTTGAAGAAATCTTACCAGAATTAAAAGCCGGCAAAAAAATCATTCGCGAAGGTTGGGGCGGCTTTGAACTTTATGTGACATTCGTTGAAGGCGAAGTGTACGAAAATGCCCCAGTCACCCCTTACTTTTTGATCAAAACAGCAGATGAGGGATTCTCGAGTTTCGCACCGACTGTTTGCGACATTCTTGCGGAAGATTGGAAAATCGTGGAATGACGGCAGCGTGGATCGATGACAAAACGATTGTGTTTGTCACAGGCGCTGCTTCAGGTATCGGTAAAGCGCAAGCAGAGGCGTTTCTTGCAGAAGGTGCTCAAGTATTTGGTGTTGACTGCCAATCGTTTCCTGATACGCTTTTAGCCCAACCCCGCTTTTTCGGCACGTGTTGTGACTTAGCGGTGAAAGAAAATTGTTTTGCAGCGGTCCAAGCTTGTGTGAAGCACTTTGGCGGTATTACGGTCTTGTTAAATACAGCTGGGAAACTTGACGGCTATCATACGATCGCTGAGACGACCTCAATGGAGTGGGAGGAGATATTTCAAACCAATGTCTCCAGCATGTTTTATTTAACGAAAGAAATCTTGCCACTGATGCAAGCCAATGGCGGCGGAACGATCATTAATATGGCGTCGATCGCTGGAATGGTCGCAGGTGGAGGTGGGATCGCTTATACAACCGCAAAACACGCGATCGTCGGGTTTACCAAACAGTTGGCATTGGATGTTGCAGATCAAGGGATCTCGGTGAAGGGCATCGCGCCAGGTGCGATTCAAACGCCGATGAATGCGGCTGATTTTGCCGGTGACGGGAAAATGGCGCAATGGGTGGCAGAAGAGACGCCAGTCAAGCGTTGGGCGCAACCAGAAGAAGTTGCAGCACTGACCCTTTTTCTTGCCAGTCCGCAAGCTAGTTACTTGCAGGGGGCGATCGTGCCCATCGACGGTGGTTGGACCTTGAAATAACTAGCCTGAACCCATTAGAGGAGGACGCCAATGAAGGAACAAGCGATCCAGCACTTGCTTGCAAAAAATCGTGAATGTCGACAACTGCTTACGATCATTGAAGCGTTGCAGCTGCCGGATTGCTGGCTCTGTGCCGGGTACCTGCGGAATTATTTATGGGGTTTTCTCAGTGGAAAAATAGCGGAGGTGCCAATAACCGATATTGATGTCGTGTTTTATGATCCGACTGTAAGCCTAGAAGAAACAGCGGCGATCGAAGCGCAACTGCGCCGTTCGTTTCCCGAATTTCCTTGGGAGGTTCGTAACCAAGCGTTGATGCACCAGCACAATTTTGCCGAGGAGCCGCCTTATACAAGTACCTTCGATGCTTTAACGAAATTTCCAGAGCGTTGTACAGCGGTGGCGGCACGAATGAATCAAGGCAAGCTTGAATTGATGGCGCCTTTTGGTTGGCAGGATGTTTGCAGTTTTCGGGTGCGGCCAACACCGCATTTCGCCCAAAATGAACAGTACCTTGCGGTTTACCGACAACGCCAAGCGATCAAGCAGTGGCAGAAAATTTGGCCGCAGTTGTCGATTGAAGAGATCGACAACTAAAAAAGAACACTCGCGTGATGCGGCGATTTCCAAAAGTTAGACGAAAAAGCTAACTGAGGGGAATCGCTGCATATGACGCGAGTGTTTTTTATTAACGCAAAGCCAATGGTTGCGCCAAGCGGTTTCTTAAAAAGATACCTAGATAAGCTGCGGCAACGGCTTTGATGATCCCGGGGATAATAAACAAAACAAAACCACCGTTAAAAGCAGCCGGCCATGCCATGCCCGTGCTCCATTTCAGCCATAATGTACCAAACAACAAAGTTGCCAGCGCACCGACAATGTTGCCGATCACTGCTCCTGTGTAGCGAAACGCCGTTTTTTCTACGACCAATCCAGTAAGCAATCCGTTAAAGAGGAAGCCGACTAAATAGCCGCCAGTTGGTCCTAACAAAACACCGATACCGCTGGAAAAACCAGCGAAAACGGGCAAACCGATCAATCCTAACAGCAAGTAAATGATGATCGCCATTGTTCCTGTTCGCGTGCCAAGGAAAGACACCGCCAGGCCGATCGCAAAGGTTTGTCCTGTCAATGGGATCAAACCTAACGGAATCGTCAATTGGGAAAGACCAGCAATAATGATCGCAAATAATGCGGCATGGATTTGTTCACGTAATGATAATTTCATCGAATCCTTCTCTCTCATAATAATTTCGTTAACCTGAAAAAAGATTTATTTGGTTAACGAAATTATAAACGGTGGTTTACCAAAAGTAAAGAAGAATCTTGTTTTTTTAGTGTCCTTTTTTTAATAGGACAAGTAAGTTCTTTGAGGAGAGGAAAGGGGCGATCTCTTCCAGCTCATCTGTTGAGAAGGGCAGTACTTGAACGAGCCGGCAGATCGTTGCTTCTGTCAGAAACGGCAGCAGTTCTTCGATTTCATCATAAGCCAAGCGTTCTGCTGCGGCAACGTTTGGCTGTTCCAGGGTGGTCAGCAGGAGCTCATCCAGATACGGTGCAGGTAAAAAGGGCAGCAGCTCTTCAATCTCAGAAAAGCGGAAGTCAGGATTTTCAAGCCAGCCTTTGATTTCTCCCGCCAAAAAGCTGGGGGGTAAAAAGGGCGCCGCCTCTTCCCAAAAAGCCATGGAATAGTGGTTGCCTTTAAGGAGCTCTTCTATTTGGGGCTTTTTCAAAAATGGCAAGAGTTCTTCCATGACATCTTCTGGGATATTCTCGGCGCCGTTTAACAGGTGTTGTAAGTCGGCGCTGGTCAAATGAGGTGCTAGCCTAGGCAATAAGTCTAGATCTAAAGAAGTTTCTTGAAACGGTTCTTCTTGAATCAACGCTGACAATTCTTGCGGTTTGATCAGCGGAGCTAGTTCGGCGATTTCTTCTGGCTGTGCGGTTCCTGCTTGATAATGTTGCACCGCAGCTGCGGGCTTCCCTAACAGCTCATCGATGGATAGGTCTAAAATCGCTGCTAGCTGCGGCAATTTTTCAATGTCCGGCAGTGAGTTGCCCCGCTCCCAATTACTGACCGCCTGATAGCTGACGAGTAACTGGTCTGCCAAGTTGCTTTGGGTCAGATTTTTTTTTTTGCGTTTGGCAGCGATCTGCTGACCAATTTTTCTCATGTTGAATTCACTCATAAATGAATTCCCCCTTTCATGCTCTAAGTATAGTTTCTCAGAAGGTGGAAACGCAATCAAGCTGTGGTTGAGCAGGCGAATGCCGACTCAATCACAGCTTGAGTTTACGAATGGATAAGCTGAAGGAGGTGTTCACCAAACGCTTGTGTCGTTAAACAGATCGCTTCTGGCATCAACTGTGCGAAGTCGGCAGTGACGTGCTGACTTTGCAAGGCTTGTTCAATGGCTTGCGTCAGTATCGCAGCAGCTTCCGGCCAGTTCAAATGTTCTAATAGCATGCACGCCGATAGCAACAGGGAACAAGGATTGGCTTTGCCAAGTCCTGCGATATCCGGTGCCGTTCCGTGGGTAGCTTCAAAGATGGCTGCTCCGGTATCGTAGTTGATATTGGCGCCGGGGGCGATCCCGATGCCGCCGACTTGTGCAGCCAGTGCATCAGAGATGTAGTCGCCGTTTAAATTACAAGTGGCAATGACGTCGAATTTTTCTGGATACAAAAGGATCTGTTGTAAAAAGTTGTCGGCGATCACGTCGTTAACAACGATTTTCCCAGCCGCTTTTGCCGAGGCAAGGGCGGCTTCGGCTGCCTTTGAGCCGTTTTCTGCTTTGATTTTGTTGTATTGATTCATTGTAAAACACTGGGCGGCATACGTGGTCTCTGCAAGCTGATAGCCCCAGTTTTTAAATCCGCCTTCTGTAAATTTCATGATATTGCCTTTATGCACCAGTGTCACCGTGGGCCGCTTTTGAGTGATCGCATACTCAATGGCAGCAGCGATCAAGCGCTGACTGCCTTCTAAAGAGATCGGCTTGATGCCAATAGCGGCAGTTTTAGGAAAACGAATCGCCTTGACGGCAAAGTCTGCTTGCAGTGTCTGGATCAAACGCTGTGTTGCGTCGTCGTCTTTGGCAAATTCGATGCCAGCATAAACATCTTCAGTATTTTCTCGAAAGATCACCATATCGGTTTTTTCTGGCTGTTTTAAAGGCGAAGGGACTCCTGTAAAATAGCGAACAGGTCTGACACAGGCATAAAGATCTAGCGTTTGCCGCAAGGTGACATTCAAGGAGCGAAAGCCTTCGCCAATTGGGGTAGTCAACGGTCCTTTTAAGGCGTATTGCTGGGCTTTGATCGTATCGATGGTTGCTTGCGGCAGCCATTCCCCCGTCTGTTCAAAGGCGGCTTCTCCAGCTAAAACTTCTAGCCATTCGATGTGGCGCTGATTGTCATAGGCTTTATTCACAGCTGCATCAATCACAGGTTGCGCAGCCTGCCAAATCTCGGCACCAATGCCGTCTCCTGCAATGTAAGGAATGGTGATCGTCGTTGCTTGATGGGTTGTTTGGTTAGGCATGGGCAGCTCCTCCTAATTCCGCTTTTTTTCGAATGACCATTGGCAAAATACCTTGATGCTTCCAATAGCGAATATCTGCAGGGGCATCAAAGCGCAGGCGGCTCATAAAGGAAACAGTCTTTCCGTCGGTCCGTTGAGCGGTGACTTCGATCAGCTGCTTGACCACTGGCTCTTCTGGCAAAGCGATCGAGAATGCTTCGCTGCCGTCCAAATCAAACGAGGCGGCACTTTCACCAGCCAGATATTCAAGAGGAATGATCCCCATCATGACCAAATTGCTGCGATGGATCCGTTCGAAGCTTTCTGCTAAGACGACTTTAACGCCTAACAATTTTGTTCCTTTGGCGGCCCAGTCGCGAGAAGAACCCATGCCATAATCTTTACCGGCTAAAATGATACAGCTTTGGCCGGCTTTTTGGTAATTCATAGCGGCGTCAAATATCGACAAGGTTTCCCCAGTTGGAAAATAATGCGTGACACTGCCAGTGCTGCCAGGAACCAGCTGGTTTTGCAGACGGATGTTGCCGAAAGTCCCCCGCATCATAATCTGATGATTGCCGCGCCGCGAACCAAAGGAATTGAATTCACGATACGGAACCTCTTTTTCTTGTAAAAATTTTCCAGCTGCAGAATCCATACTGATGCTGCCAGCAGGAGAAATATGGTCAGTGGTGACCGAATCACCCAATTTTGCCAAGACTTTCAGATCGGCTAAGACATCTGGTTTAGGCAATTCTTTGGTCAATGTTTCAAAGTAGGGTGGATGAGCAATGTAAGTGGAATGTTCCTCCCATTCATAACATGCGCTCGTGGTGGTTTCGATCGCATTCCAGCGTTCATTGGCATCAAAAAGATGCTCATAGGCAGCGCGAAATGCTTCTGGTCCGACGTATTCTTGAACGTAAGCATTGACTTCTTCATTGCTAGGCCAAATATCAGATAAATACACCGGCTCGTCATTGACGATAGCTAATGGTTCTTTTGTCAGATCTTTGCGAATGTTGCCAGCAATCGCATAGGCAACAACTAACGGCGGCGAAGCCAAATAGTTGGCTTTGATCTGTGGATGGATTCTTCCTTCAAAATTCCGATTGCCTGACAGAACCGATGCTACCAATAGATTTTCTGCCTCAATTGCTTCAGCGACCGGCGCTTCTAAAGGACCGGAATTTCCGATACAGGTAGTACAACCGTAGCCCACTAAATAAAAGCCGAGTTGCTCTAAATACGGCAATAAACCACTGTTTTGCAAATAGGTGGTCACGATCTGGGAGCCAGGTGCAAGGGAGGTTTTGACCGTACGCGGAACAGTCAGACCTTTTTCAACGGCCTTTTTGGCCAATAAGCCTGCAGAGAGCATGACGAAAGGATTGCTAGTATTCGTACAGCTAGTGATTGCCGCCAAAACGATATCGCCGGTCGCTAATTTGTCTGCTGCAGCATCTGGCCAAGCAACGGTGGCTTCTTTTTGCCATTCGTCCTCCGAAAGTCCAAAGCCCTTGGGTCCGACGGCTGCCGTGACAGATTGCTCAAAATCCTGCTGGACTGCTGGAAGCAAAATCCGATCTTGCGGGCGTTTGGGGCCCGCTAATGCCGGCTGAACTTCTGCTAGATCAATGGTGATCGTCTTAGTATAGGTTGGCACGGTCGTTTCATCATAAAAGAAATGGTTGGCTTTGGCGTAAGCGGCAACGAGTTCGATCAGCTTGGTGGAGCGACCGGTCGTTGCTAAGTAGTTCAAGGTCTCTTGATCGATCGGACAAAAGCCGCAAGTCGCACCGTATTCGGGAGCCATGTTTGCTAGCGTTGCTCGATCAGCTAAACTTAAATGACGATAGCCAGGACCAAAATATTCGACAAATTTTCCAACCACTTTTTCGATTCGCAGCACTTCAGTTACTTTTAGTGCTAAATCGGTAGCGGTGGTACCTGCAGGCATCTCGTTGATAAACTTCACTCCAATGACTTCAGGTGTAGGGAAGAAAGAAGGCTCGCCAAGAATCGCAGCTTCCGCTTCAATACCGCCAACCCCCCAACCGAGAACCCCCAGACCATTGATCATCGTGGTGTGAGAATCGGTTCCTTGCAATGTATCAGGAAACAGCAGACGTTGATCTTCGTGTGTTTTTTGCAAGATCACATCAGACAATGATTCGATGTTGACTTGATGAATGATCCCTGTTTCAGGCGGAACGACTTCGAAATTGTCGAAAGAACCTTGCGCCCATTTCAAGAATTGATAGCGTTCTGCGTTGCGTTCAAATTCCCGCTCCGTATTAAAAGCGATCGCCCCAGGCGTACCAGCTTGATCGACTTGCACAGAGTGGTCGACGACGAGTGTGACGGGGATCTCAGGATTGATGTCTTCTGCGGCACCGCCTAAAGCGACCATCGCATCCCGCATGGCAGCCAAATCAACGACTGCCGGCACCCCAGTAAAGTCTTGCAAGACGACCCGCTCTGGTTTGAATGGCACGACGCCAGTAGGGCTTTCTGCCTGCCAATTCGCTAAAAATGGTAAATAATCCTCTGTAATTTCCTCGTCTTGATGACGAGCAACACTTTCCAATAAAACTCGAATGGAGTAGGGCAAGCGAGATAAATCAGCCCCTAAGTCTTGGGTGATTTTCGCTAAGTCAATATACGTGTATTGCGTGTCATTGACGGTTAATTGAGTTTGCCACTTCATAAGAATCCTCCTTTTACGAAGATAATCGTACTTATTAGGAATAATTATACGTTGATAATTTAAAAAATCAATTAAATTTATGAAAAATATTTCATTTTCTCGACATCATGCTATAATGTGTGAAAGTTTGTTAAAAAGCAGCGATTCTTTCGGATGGTTATTTTAACGATGTTTGTTTACGGTTAAATAACATTGAAGTAGCTGGTTCGGAGAAAGATTGGAGGTAACATCACCGTGGAAAGATTAGAAAAGAAAGAGAAAATGGCATATCTGGCATCGCAATGTGAGAAATACAATTTGATCGATGTGAATCTTTATTCAGAATATGATGTTAAGCGTGGTCTAAGGGATTTGAATGGAACTGGTGTATTAGCTGGATTAACGACAATCTCGACTATTTATCCAGAAAAAATCATTGCCGGGAAGCCAATCGAGGCTTGCGGCGAACTGCGTTATCGCGGAATTGACATCAACGAGTTAGTTGCAGGCTTCGTCAATGAAAAACGCTTTGGCTTTGAAGAGGTTGCATATTTATTACTTTTTGGAGAACTGCCAAATAAAACAGATCTTGCGGCGTTTCATTGCCTATTAGCAGAAAAACGTACTTTGCCGACCAATTTTGTTCGTGACGTCATTATGAAAGCACCTTCTTCTGATATCATGAATAGTTTATCTCGCAGTATCTTGACACTGGCAAGTTATGATCCACAAGCAGATGACATCAGCATTGAAAATGTATTGGAACAAAGTCTGATGCTGATCAGTGTCTTTCCGCTCTTGGCAATCTACGGCTATCATGCCTACAATCATTATAATCAAGGGGAGAGTATGTATATCCACCGCCCGACCGAAGAGTTGAGTACAGCTGAAACGATTTTGACTATGCTGCGCCCAACGAAAGAATATAGCTTCCAAGAAGCCCAAACATTGGATATGGCACTTGTTTTGCATATGGAACATGGCGGCGGGAATAATTCAACCTTTACGACACGAGTCGTTACCTCCAGTGGGACGGATACCTATTCAACGATTGCTGCAGCGCTAGGTTCTTTGAAAGGACCTAAACACGGTGGCGCCAATATCAAAGTGACGGAAATGATGGGGGATTTGAAGCGCAACGTTGCTGACCTTACCGATGAACAGGCAATCCGCAGCTATTTGGAAGCAGTCTTAGATAAAGAGGCGTTTGACCGTAAAGGCTTGATTTATGGCATGGGTCACGCGGTATATAGCGACAACGACCCCCGTGCGGCGATTTTTAAAAATTATGTGGCAAAACTGGCGCAAGAAAAAGGATCAGAAGCTTGGCAAGAATATCAATTGTATACGATGGTGGAACGTATTGCTCCTCAAGTCATCAATGAAAAGCGCAAAATCTACAAAGGAGTCAGTGCCAATATCGACTTTTTCAGCGGGTTTGTTTATAACATGTTGGATCTACCAGAAGAACTGTATACACCAATGTTTGCTATTGCACGGATCGTCGGTTGGTCCGCCCATCGGATCGAAGAGCTGGTCAACGCACAAAAAATCATGCGCCCCGCCTATAAAGAAGTGTCCAGCGATCGCGAATATATCGATATTGAATCAAGGTAGAGCAAAACAGCAGGGAGGACGCTCGCTGCTGTTTTTCATAGGAAAAGCACATTTTACATAAATAAAGCAGGTTTTTGGCGTATTTTTTATAGAAGAAAAGAGAATAAAATGCCAGATTTGGTGAAGGAAATTGTTATAAACGTCACTATATCAGTGTTTTCCTTTTTTTCACACAGAGATGCAAAAAATGATTATAAAATTAGGTGCTTTTTAGGTATGATAGAAGGTGTGACAAAGGAGGATGACTTATTTAATGAAAATGAAAAAATGGATGGCAATCTCTGTCATTTCCAGTCAATTGTTGACCCTGTTGCCGGTTTCTGCTGCGGCTTCTGCTGTGAGTCGTGAATCAAATGTTGATCAAACGAGTGCATTGATGTCTGTGTCAAGTGAAGACGGAGGAGCAACTACAGAAGCATCGACCGGAGAGTCTGACGTGCCAAGAACGCCAGCTGAAAATGATGAAGCTGTTCCGGCACAACCAGCACCGGCGCCGGAACCAGAGCCCAGCCCGGAGCCAACACCAGAACCGGAGCCGAGTCCGGAACCAACACCGGAACCAGAGCCAAGTCCAGAACCGTCAGAACCAACTGAGCCTGCTCCGGAACCGACACCAGAACCCGAGCCTACGCCAATTCCGGAACCGGCACCGGAGGAACAAGATCCAGAGGGAGAACCAAGTCAACCGACAAAACCAGAAACGAACCCGAGCCAGCCAACGCCTGAGATCAAGGAAGTGCCCAATGTACCTGAATTGACAATCACAACACCTCAGACTGGTGGCACGTCAAAATTTGAAGTCACCCCAGTCAAAGAAACATGGGACTTTATTATGGAGATTGGTGAGGATGCCCGTAAAGTCGGCTTAGAAGAAGATCTTTACGCATCTGTGATGATTGCCCAAGCAATCTTAGAATCCGGTAGTGGGCAAAGTCAGTTGAGTCAGGAGCCGTTCTATAATCTTTTTGGGATCAAAGGACTATATGAAGGAAATGGGGTTTCTTTCCCAACACAAGAAGACGATGGAAACGGCAATTTGTACACCATCCGTTCGACCTTCCGTCAGTATGACAGCATCGAATCTTCTTTAAAAGATTATGCGAAATTGTTGAAAGAAGGATTGGCTCACAATCCGAATTTTTATAAAGGCGCTTGGAAGTCAGAAACCGAAACCTATGAAGATGCCACGGAATATTTGACGGGACGGTATGCATCAGATACGCAATACAATGAAAAATTGAACGCTTTGATCGAAGCTTATGCGTTGACGAGTTATGACAAAGAGAAAGCAGAGTTGCCAACGGGTAATGAAAAAATGATTTATCCGGTTAGTGATCCGGTCATCTCATCAATGTTTGGTCCACGGGGTAGCGGGTTCCATCGTGGGGTCGACTTTGCAGCACCTCAAGGAACCCCGATCATGGCTAGTCTTTCAGGAACGGTGATTCGCTCAGAATATCATGCTTCCTGGGGGAATTATGTAGCGATCGAACATCAAAATGGCTTGACGACACTGTATGCTCACAATCACCGCAATTTAGTAGGGGTTGGGCAGACGGTGGAACAAGGCGAAGTGATTGCTTCCATGGGAAGTACGGGGAACAGTACAGGTCCTCACTTGCATTTTGAAGTTAGTCTTTCACCTAGTTTAGCCCGGCATCAACTGATTGATCCATTAGATGCCTTGTCAAAATAACAAAGAAAAAAGGAGAGCAGTGTAGCTGCTTTCTTTTTTTTGTCAAGAAAAACGAATCATTTCAAGAAAATTATGCTTTGAGATTTTTTTAGCGCATTCATTTTATTTCGCATGATAAATTTATTCCGAAAACAAGTGTTTTTCTTTGTAAAAAAAACAAAAAGAATTTATGCTAGAAAGGTAGGGAAAAAAATTCCCAAGAGGAATGTCCACTTTAGACAAGGTCGTATGTGCGACTTTGCGATGTCTCTAGTATCCTTTCTTATTTAACCAAGGAGTGTGAAAAATGACTGACGATCAGCAAACAACGAATGTGTCTAATGAAGCAGCGCAAGCAAGTCCACTGTCCTTTGAAGAGAAAGTCATTGAAACAATTGTTGGTGTCGCTTTGCAGTCAATTGATGGCTTGATTAGTGTAAATGGCAGATTTCTTTCAGATATGACCGAAAACCTTGAAGAACAGCCGCAAGTCGCGTCTGGTATTGATGTGGAAGTTGGCAAAGAAGAGGTTGCAGTTGATTTGGAAGTAATCGTGGCTTACGGCAAAGATATCCCCAAACTCTTTGCACAAGTCCAAGAAGTGGTCTTAGAAGAAATTAGCCGCTTGACTTCTTTGAAAGTCAAAGAGATCAATATTCGAATCGCCGATATCGTCAAACAGGAAACGATCGATCAAATCGAAGGTTGAGCACCAGATAAAAAATCGAAGTACATCAAAGAGAAAGGAAGAATGAACAAATGATATCACTATATACAACACCCAGCTGTACGTCATGTCGTAAAGCCCGTGCATGGTTGACCGAAAATGAACTACCATTTAAAGAGAGAAACATTTTTAGCGATCCATTAAATAGTGATGAACTAATGGAGATTCTTTCTTTAACGAAAAATGGAACGGAAGACATTATATCTACTCGTTCGAAAGTGTACCAAAAGTTAGACATTGATTTAGAAGAGTTGAAGCTAGAAGAGCTACTTTCATTGATCGAAAAATACCCGAACTTATTGAAACGACCAATTATCTTAGATGAAAACAAGCTCCAAGTGGGGTACAATGAAGAAGACATCCGTAAATTCGTGCCACGAAACTTACGAAAGATCATTTTCAAACGACGCCAAACAGAGCTGCTCATGTTTAATTATCGCCAAAAGCAAGAAGAAGGCGAATCTGTTGCGAACTTTATCTAATAAAATAATAGGAACAAAACCGGCAAATGAATACAGCGATGTATCATTGTCGGTTTTTTTAGTATTTTTTCAAGGGTCTTCTTAAGAGGATCCGTAAATCCGTTGATTCCACAAAAAAACACGATTCCCAAAAGGAATCGTGTCGGTTGAAATCTTAAAGTTTTTGGTTGTAGAATTCAACGACTAGTGCTTCGTCAACTTCTGCAGACAATTCATCACGCTCAGGTAAACGAGTTAATGAACCTTCTAATTTTTCGCTATCAAAGCTTACAAATGACGCGCGGCCAGCTGTTGCTTCAACTGCTTCTTTGATTGTTGAGATGTTTTGTGATTTTTCACGAACGCTGATGACTTGTCCAACTTCAACGTGGTATGAAGGGATATCAACGCGTTTGCCATCAACTAAAACGTGACCGTGGTTTACTAATTGACGTGCTTGACGACGAGTAGTTGCTAAACCTAGACGGTAAACAACGTTATCTAAGCGTTGTTCTAACAAGATCATGAAGTTAACACCGTGTTTACCTTCTTTGATTTTGCTTGCTTTGATAAACAATGTACGGAATTGACGTTCGTTCATACCATACATATGACGCAATTTTTGTTTCTCAGTTAATTGCATGCCGTATTCTGATTTTTTGCCACGGCTGTTTGGTCCGTGTTGACCTGGAGCGTAAGGGCGACGTGCCAATTCTTTTCCAGTTTCTGATAAAGAAATTCCTAAACGACGAGAAATTTTCCATGATGGTCCTGTATAACGAGACATAATTTAGTTCCTCCAATAAAATAGTTTGGAGTAAAATAATCCGTTGAAAAACTCACATTCGTGCAGTTCGTTCTTCAATCTTCACCTTTGCAGCCGCGGTTACGCAATTGCACCCGAGGGGCAACGAACTGGTGACGAGCTGTTATTTTCCTGCTGCATTATTTTACACAAGGAATAGTATACGACAAACTAGGGGCAAAAGTCAAGATGGAACTGACTTTGGATTTGATGAAAACAAATCTTGAAATTTTTCATTAATTACTTATATTTTCAAATATCTCTTTACAAAACAGCTTTTCGTCATTAGAATATGAAAGTATTGTGCAAATGATAACGAAGTGAAATTATTCATAAAAGGAGTAGAAAAAATGAATCCAGTATCCCCATTATTTGAGAAGATCGATTCTTCCATAGAAAAGAAAATCGATCTGATCAAGAGTAGTTATTTGCGTTACGCTGTACGTGCGATGATGGCTTGTTTATTCTTGACCCTCGGAACAGCTATTGCTTTTGCGATCGCTATGAAAGGTGAATCGATGGTTCACGGGTTAGGAAAAATTTTGTATGCATTTATGTTTAGCTGGTCTTTAGTCATGATTCTTTATATGAACGCAGAATTAGGAACATCGAATATGTTATATATGACTGTTGGGGTTTACCGGAAACGTCTAAGTATTCCTTTGGCATTGAAAATTTTGTTTACGTGCGTCTTATTCAACTTGATCGGCGGCGTGATCTTTGGCTCGATCGTTGCGCTGACAGGTCCGTTCCAAGGACTGACAGCAGATAACTTTATGCTGACCTCGATCACTGCGAAATTAGAAAAATCCACTATCCAAATTTTAGTAGAAGCGATGTTTGCCAATATCGTAGTAAACACAGCCGTGTTAGTAAGTATGCGGATGAAAGATGACGCCGGAAAAATAGCGGCCATCATTTTCATCATCTTTATCTTTGCTTTCTTAGGCTTTGAACACGTTATTGCTAACTTCCCAGCATTTACTTTAGCTTTCTGGGCTTCAGGCGGACACTTGGCAGGTATGACTGTCGGCAGTGTGATCCATAATTTAGTCTTTGCCTTTATCGGCAACTATATCGGCGGTGGCTTGGTCATGGGACTTGGCTATGCATGGTTGAATAACTCAAAATCGACCTATGTCGACTAATCAGAACCTATAAAAAGAAGCAGCGATGCTTCTTTTTTTCTTTTCTCTAACATTTCTCCAGGAAGAAGCTATCATCCCTTAACGGAGCGTTGAAATCAGCGCCTATTTGTGTTAAGAATAAGTATGTACGGTTTTTCTTGCTGTTTTTTGTAAAAATGACCGCAACCAAGACCAAAATCTTAGTTACTTCTTAATAGAAAGCGAGCCTTAACCTTTTATGAATCGGAAATTCTTTGCCTTTGATATTGATGGAACCTTGCTTGACTCGAACAAACAGCCACTAGACAGTACGCTAAAAGCCCTTGACCTTCTGCGAGATGCCGGCCATTTCGTGACCGTTGCCACTGGGCGCAGTCGTTTCCACGCCCAAGATATTATTCGTTCGTTGTCCTTTGATAATTACATTTTATGTAATGGGGCAGCTGCTTTTCTTTCGCATCAGCAGGTATATAAAAACTTACTCGATGAAACGCAATTGGCTGCTTTCGTGGCAGAAGCCCAAGAGCTTGGGATTGACACGGCATTTGTCGGGATGGATACAGCGAAACGAGCGTCTTCGTTGGATATTGCTAAAATGGAAGCAGCGATGCATTCCTTTGGTGCCCAACTTCCTGAGTTGGACATGGATTTTCCCGAAGAAAAAGAAGTCTATCAAGCATTGGCTTTTTACGGAAAAGAGTATGAGCATTTCTTTGACGAGAAATACAGCAAACTGCGTTTTGTGCGTTGGCATGAAAACAGTGTGGATGTCGTTCCAAAAGAAGGCTCCAAAGCAGCAACGATCCTGTGTGTCGCGGAACAATTAGGGATAGCGCAAGAAGATGTGATCTGCTTTGGTGATGGCCAAAACGATCGTGAGATGCTGACCGCCGCAGGTGTCGGTGTGGCCATGGGCAATGCGGTCTCTGAGATCCAACAAGTCGCAGATATGGTGACCGCTAGCAATGATGAAGATGGCATCTGGTTAGCCTTAAAAGAATTACAATTGATTTAAAAGGAATCCTTTAGACATAGCACAGCCGGTTTGCGGCATCTGTGCTATGTTTTTTCTGTTTTTTCTCGGTCGCAAAGAAAATAAATTGGTACAATAGAAAAAAAGGGGGAATGCAGCAAATGAAAATCGCATTGATTGCTCATGATCGAAAAAAGGATGTAATGGTAAAATTAGTGACTGCCTATCGAGAAATTTTAGCGCAGCACGAACTTTTTGCAACAGGAACTACGGGAAAGAGAATTGAAGAAGCAACCCAGTTGCCTGTCCACCGCTACAAATCAGGACCGCTGGGAGGAGATCAGCAAATTGGCGCCATGATTTCGCAAGATGACTTGGACATGGTGATTTTTTTGCGCGATCCTTTAGCCGCACAACCCCATGAACCAGATGTAACGGCATTGATTCGCTTGTCGGATGTATACGAGATTCCTTTAGCCACCAATATGGGAACGGCAGAAATCTTGCTGCGCGGGTTAGCAGCTGGCTTTGCTGATTTTCGACAAGTGATCCACGAAACGGACAATCGACCCTTGTCGTTATAGGGAGAACAAAATAATTGAAGAAAAAGGACGTGCAGAATTGAAAGCAATCTTAAAGGATTTTTTGACCTATGCAAAAATGAATACTCGCTCGGACGCGACGAGTCAGAGCATCCCAACGACGCCGGGACAAGTTGAGTTGGCTCTTTTATTGAAAGATCAGTTGATCGAGATGGGGGTAGCGGATGTTGCTTACTATGAAAAGAATAGTTTTGTGATCGGACGTCTACCTGGTAATCCTGAAAAAACGGCGATTGGCTTTATTGCCCATGTAGATACGGCAGATTTCGAAGCTGAAAATATTCAGCCGCAGATCCATGAAAATTACGATGGCAAGGATGTTTGTTTAAATAAAGAAAAAGCCATTTATATGACAACTGCTGAATTTCCGAACCTCAAAGACTATATCGGCGAAACGTTGATCACAACGGATGGAACGACCCTGCTGGGGGCAGATGATAAAGCTGGTATCGCAGAGATCATTGACGCACTGCGCATCCTACAAACGATGGATGCGCATAAACGTGGCGATGTCTGGGTTGCTTTTGGTCCTGATGAAGAGATTGGGACTGGCGCTGATCGCTTTGATGCGGCGGATTTTCCAGTGGCATTTGCTTACACGATGGACAGTGGTCGTGTGGGGCATATGGAATATGAAACCTTTAATGCTGCTCGTATTGATATAACAATCGATGGTACGAGTGTGCATCCTGGGACTGCCTATGGTCGTTTGGTCAACGCTTTGAAAATCGCGCATCAAATCGACGATGCATTACCAGCAGAGGAAGTTCCTGAACGCACTCGTGGGTATGAAGGTTTTTACCTACTGCACAATTTGACGGGACATATTGGTCGAGCAGAAGTTTCTTATATCATTCGTGATCATGACCATGCGCTTTTTGAACAGCGAAAAGCCAACATCGTGGGAATCATTGACGAATTGAACACAGTTTATGGGCAAGAACGTATCACCTATACGCTGTATGATCAATATTACAACATGGGGGATTTGATCAAGAAAGATCCCCGCAGTATCGAAGCTGCCCGAGCAGGGATGCAAGCGATTGGTGTGACGCCAATCGAAGCGCCGTTTCGTGGCGGGACCGATGGCTCGAAAATCACCTATAAAGGCATTCCAACACCGAACTTATTTGTCGGTGGTGAAAACTTCCATGGCCAGTATGAATTTATTACCGTTGAAGCGATGGAAAAAGCCCGTGATTTGATCGTGGCGATCGTGGAACATGTAGGACAAGAGGACACCACTGTTTCCTAAGAGAATCGAGCGACACGCTAGACCCATGCGAAAGAGTCTAGCGTGTTTTTTTGTTTTGTTGCAGGGAAGAACCGCAAGTGAAAGAACCTTTTTTTTCTGGACCAAAACCCTTATAATAGAAAAGAAGCTAAAAGAGAAGAGGAAAAATGTGTGCGGGTATTATTCATTGGAGATGTAGTTGGTTCATTAGGAAGAGAAACGATCACGGAGTACCTTCCAAAATTAAAAAAGGTGTATCGACCACAGGTGACGATTGCGAACGGCGAGAATGCGGCGGCGGGTCGTGGGATCACTGGAAAAATCTATAAGAAATTTTTGCAAGATGGTGTCGATGTCGTGACATTAGGCAATCATACATGGGACAACCGTGACATTTTTGAATTTATTGGCGATGCGAAGAAAATGATTCGTCCAGCCAATTTTCCAGAAGGAACACCGGGCGTCGGCATGGTATTTGTGAAAGTCAACACCATTGAATTGGCGGTGATCAACATGCAAGCTCGCTCGTTCATGGTCGACCTTGATGATCCGTTTCGCAAAATGGATGAACTGGTTGCGATTGCCCGCAAACGTACACCGTTTATCTTTGTGGATTTTCATGGGGAAACCACCAGCGAAAAACAAGCGATGGGCTGGTATTTGGATGGCCGTGTTTCGGCAGTCGTCGGCACGCATACCCATGTCCAGACCAATGATGCGCGGATTTTGCCCCAAGGAACGGCTTATTTGTCAGATGTCGGTATGACTGGTCCTTATGATGGAATCTTGGGAATGAAACGCGAACCAGTCATTGAGAAATTTTTGACGGCGTTGCCGCAACGATTTGAAGTGATTGAAAAAGGCCGCAGTATTTTGTCGGCTTGCTTGCTTGAGATTGATGAAGCCACTGGTAAAGCAAAATCGATCCGTCCGATCCAAATCAGTGAAGATCGCCCGTTTACAGAATAGGAGAAGCATGGAAGAGCAATTAGTCAAAGAACCACACGTTGTCCAAGAGCTGGCTGCTTTGCAAAAGCTCTTGTCTGATCATCCGATCGTTCAAGAATTTCAAGAAATCCAAGCACGAGCCTTGCAAAACCAAGGGCTATTGGAGCTGGAAGAAGCGCTGAAGCAAGCGCAAAAAGAGATCGTTCAATTTGAGCATTATGAGAAACCCGAAGCAAAAAAAGCTGCCGAGCAGCGTTATGCGTCATTGACAAACGAATACGAGCAGCATCCTTTAGTGGTTGCTTATCGTCAAGCGTTACTGCAAGCAGATGAATTGCTGCAATATGTCACGACGGAGATCCAAAAGAAAATGAATAAAGCCATCGAGGAGGATGAAACCAATGCCTCAAAAAACTAAAAATACCCCGATGATGGAACAGTATTTAAGCATCAAGGCTCAGTACCAAGATGCTTTTTTATTCTATCGTTTAGGGGATTTCTATGAATTATTTAATGAGGATGCTGTCAAGGCAGCACAAATTTTAGAACTGACGTTAACCAGCCGCAACAAAAATGCGGAGGAACCGATCCCTATGTGTGGGGTGCCTTACCACGCCGCCAGCAATTACATCGACACCTTGATCGAGCAAGGCTACAAAGTAGCGATTTGTGAGCAAGTGGAAGATCCAAAAACCACCAAAGGAATGGTCAAACGCGAAGTCGTTCAACTGATCACGCCGGGAACGGTGATGGACAGTAAAGGCCTATCCGCCAAAGAAAACAACTTTTTGACAGCTGTTTTGCAGCAAGGGGAGCGTTTTGGCTTTGCCTATGTCGATCTAAGTACCGGTGAATTAAAAGCAGCGCAATTGGAAGATGAAGAAGCCGTCGTCAACGAGGCAGCCGCTCTGCAAACGAAAGAAGTCGTTTTGTGCAGCGAGATCCCTGAATCATTGCGAACAACACTGACCAATCGCTTGAATGTCGTGTTTTCTAAGCAAGAAACGTTGGAAGAAAATGCTGAATTTCAATTTTTAACAGAACCTCTCTCCCAAGAGTTAGAAAAAGTAGTCACAGGGAAGTTGCTAAGTTATTTGGCGATCACCCAAAAACGCAGTTTAGCGCATATTCAGCAAGCCGTTGAATATCAGCCGGATCATGCCTTGAAAATGGATCATTATTCCAAATTCAACTTAGAATTGACGCAGTCGATTCGAACCGGCAAAAAACAAGGGACTCTTTTGTGGTTGTTGGACGAGACAAAAACCGCAATGGGTGGCCGTTTGTTAAAGCAATGGTTGGATCGTCCCTTGATCCAGCCAAAGAAAATCACTGCCCGCCAAGAAATGGTCCAATCGTTACTGGACAGTTTCTTTGAGCGAGCGGATCTGCAAGAAGCGTTGACGAAAGTCTATGACATGGAACGCTTAGTCGGACGGGTCGCCTTCGGAAATGTCAATGGCCGCGATTTGCTGCAGTTGAAATCTTCTTTGGAGCAAGTGCCTTTGATCGCGCAATTGCTGCAAGGGATCAACCGTGGCGAGTGGAATGACTTGCTGCTGGAATTAACGCCCTTAGATGATTTGGTTGCACTGATCGAAGCGGCGATCGATGAAGATGCCCCGTTGCAGATCACAGAAGGCAACATCATCAAAGACGGGTTCCATCAACAATTAGATGAATATCGTACGGCGATGCGTAACGGCAAGCAATGGCTGGCGGAATTAGAAGCCAACGAACGCCAAGCGACAGGAGTCAAAAACCTGAAAGTTGGGTTCAACCGCGTCTTTGGCTATTACATTGAGATCACGAAAGCCAATCTAGTGAATTTAGATACCTCTCGCTACGAGCGCAAGCAAACGTTAGCCAATGCGGAACGCTTTATTTCACCCGAGTTGAAAAAACTGGAGACTTTGATTTTAGAAGCCGAAGAGAAATCGGTGGATTTGGAATACCGCCTGTTTCTTGACGTTCGTGAAGAAGTGAAAAAGAGTATCACCCGTCTACAAAAGTTAGCCAAAGCCGTCAGTGCGGTCGATGTCTTACAAAGTTTCGCCACGGTTTCGGAACGCTACCAATACGTGCGGCCGACAGTAGCGAAAAAACGTGCGGTATCGATCATCGACGGCCGTCATCCTGTAGTGGAAAAAGTCCTTGGTCACCAAGAGTACATTCCGAATAGTATCGTGATGGATGAAGAAACAGAGATCTTGTTGATCACAGGACCAAATATGTCTGGGAAAAGTACGTACATGCGGCAGTTTGCCTTGCTAGTCATTATGGCGCAGATTGGCTGCTTCGTACCGGCACAATCTGCAGAGATGCCGATTTTCGATCGGATTTTTACTCGCATCGGTGCCAGCGATGATCTGATCGCCGGTCAAAGTACGTTTATGGTGGAGATGATGGAAGCCAACCAAGCGCTGCGTCATGCAACGCCTAACAGCTTGATTTTGTTTGATGAGTTAGGGCGTGGGACTGCTACCTATGATGGGATGGCATTGGCACAAGCCATCATTGAATATATCCACAAAGAAGTTCATGCCAAAACACTTTTCTCCACCCATTATCATGAGCTGACGGTTTTAGATGAGGAATTGGCACACTTGCGTAATGTCCATGTTGGTGCCGTTGAAAAAGAAGGCGAAGTCGTCTTCTTGCATAAGATGATGGAAGGGCCCGCAGATAAAAGCTATGGGATCCATGTAGCCAAAATCGCTGGACTGCCAAGTGCACTCTTACAGCGCGCAGCCACGATCTTAAAAGCGCTGGAAGAACATGAACCGACGGTACAACCAAAACCAGTCGTCGAAGAAAGTCAGCAGTTGTCGTTGTTTAGCGAAGTATCTACGGAAGAAATCGGCGTTATCGATCAATTGAAGAAATTGAATCTGTTGGAAATGACCCCGATGGATGCTCTGAATACATTGTACGAGCTGCAAAAACGAATTTAGAAAGAAGGTCAGCAGATGGGAAAGATCCAAGAGTTATCCGAACGTCTGGCGAACCAAATCGCGGCAGGAGAAGTCGTTGAGCGACCGGCTTCTGTCGTCAAAGAATTAGTTGAAAATGCCGTGGATGCCGGCAGTACCCAAATCGATATTTTTATTGAAGAAGCGGGCTTGCGTAAAATCCAAGTCATCGATAACGGCGAAGGAATTGCAGAAGAGGATGTCTTGACTGCCTTTAAACGCCACGCCACCAGTAAAATCCACAATCGGGATGACTTGTTTCGAATACGTACCCTCGGGTTTCGCGGGGAAGCTTTGCCTAGTATCGCTTCGGTTTCAATCCTCTCGATTGAAACGGCAGTCAAAGGCGCCCAACAAGGCTCCTTTGTGCGCTTAAAAGGCGGCGCTGTTGAAGAGCATTTGCCTGCCAACTTGCGGCAAGGAACCAAGATCACTGTCGAAAACCTCTTTTACAATACACCGGCACGCTTGAAATATGTCAAGACGCTGCAAACGGAACTAGCAAATATCGGCGATATCGTCAATCGGATCGCTCTGAGCCATCCAGAAGTGGCTTTTCGTCTCGTTCATGAAGGCAATAAGATGTTGAGCACCACTGGAAGTGGGCAGTTAAAACAAACCATCGCCGGGATCTACGGAGTGGAAACCGCCAAAAAAATGATCGCGATCGATACTGAGGACCTCGACTTTAAAGTCACTGGCTTTGTGTCACTGCCAGAAGTCACCCGAGCTAGCCGCAACTATTTATCCACGATCATCAATGGTCGTTATATTCGCAACTTTGCTTTGAATAAAGCGATCGTTGCTGGTTACGGGTCAAAATTGATGGTCGGTCGTTTTCCATTAGCTGTTCTTGAAATCAAAATGGACCCCTTGTTAGTCGATGTTAATGTTCATCCGACTAAGCAAGAAGTTCGTTTGTCAAAAGAAGAAGAACTGACCAAACTAATCAGTAAAGCCATCAATGAGGCGCTGAGGGAAATCAATTTGATTCCTAACGCGGCTGACAATCTGCGTTTTAAGAAAAAAGTTGCCGATCAGCCAAAAGCCCAGCAGCTTGGCTTGGAACTGGAGTCAGCAGGAAATTCGACTTCTGGGTTGTCTTATAATCGCGAAACCGGGAAATTTGAGGTGCAGGGCAGTACTTATCAACAGACTGTGGATAACTCTGTGGAAAAACCTGTGGAGGAAGGTGGAAAACTTCCAGAAATGCCACAGGAATCTAGCGAAAACTTGTTGGAAGAAACTGAGGAAACCTTTCGCAGTTTGGAAGAGACGTTGCCAAATAAGCCTGTCCGAAAACCATTTGTGGAAGAACAGACGGAAACAAAAGCGCCGCTGCCAGAAGCGCCTGCCTTTCTTCCAGATGAGACGCCAGAGCTTACGGCGCAAGATCTGCAAAGTCAAGCGACTCTTCACCCGGAAATGCATGGGGATGACCGCAACTACCTGAAAACGGTCGAACGGTTGCTGGAAGAAGAACCAGCGAAGGAGCGTTTTCCCCAACTGGATTATTTTGGGCAGATGCATGGGACTTATTTGTTTGCCCAAAGCGAGGCGGGGCTATATATCGTCGACCAGCATGCGGCACAAGAACGAATCAAATATGAGTATTACCGCGAAAAAATCGGCGAAGTGACCAATGATCTGCAAGAATTGTTAGTGCCGATCGTTTTGGATTATCCCAACAGCGATGCACTGCAATTGCAGGAACAAAGTGACAAGCTGGCAGAAGTCGGGATCCATCTGGAATCTTTTGGGACCAATAGTTTCATCGTCCGGGCGCACCCGACGTGGTATCCTAGCGGTGAAGAAGAAGCCATCATCCGCGAAATGATCGATATGTTATTGACGACAGGAAGTGTCAGTGTCAAAAAGTTTCGTGAAGCAACCGCGATCATGATGAGCTGCAAACGATCCATCAAAGCCAATCACTATTTGAATGAAGCACAAGCGCGAATCTTGTTGCAAGATTTAGCGAAATGCGAGAATCCCTTCAACTGTCCCCATGGCCGTCCGGTGCTGATCCATTTCACCAACAGCGACATGGAGCGGATGTTCAAACGAATTCAAGATCCTCATCGAGCAAGGAGTGGCATGGAATGATTATTTTGGCTTCACAGTCGCCGCGGCGCAAAGAATTATTAGCGGAGTTAGTCCCGGAATTTGCGGTCATACCAGCGGATATCGACGAGTCGGTCCGACCGAACGAAGCGGCGATCCCTTATGTCCAACGGATGGCAGCAGAAAAAGCGGCGGCTATTGCGCAAGCATATCCTGAAGATCTGGTGATTGCGAGCGATACGACGGTCGTGGTGGATGAAGAAATCTTAGGAAAGCCAGTAGACCGTAAAGATGCTCGGTCGATGTTGCGAAAAATGAGCGGACGGACCCATTGGGTGCATACCGCCGTCGTTTTGCAAAAAGGCAAACAGCAACGCCAAGCAGTGGTTTCGACGGAAGTTGTGTTTCGTCCTTTGACGGATCAAGAGATCGACAAGTATCTTGTCTTAGATGAGTACCAAGACAAAGCGGGCGCCTATGGGATCCAAGGGGCGGCCAAAGTATTTGTCTCATCGATAAGCGGCGATTTTTATACAATCGTAGGGTTTCCTGTCGCTACGGTCTATCAGTTGTTGCAAGAGTTTACGAAGGAGGAATAAGGATGGATGTTTCTGGTAGTTGTCTTTGCGGCAAAGTCACGATCAACTTGACGGGAGTTGCGAAAGAAATCACGGTTTGTCATTGTAGTCTCTGCCAGAAATTTCACGGCGGACCAATGGTTGCTCTTGCGCCATGCGCTGAGGACCAGATGGCTCTTCAAGGAGCGAAGTGGCTGCGACGTTACGATTCTTCTGAGTGGGCACAGCGAGGATTTTGCAGTCAATGCGGCTCGAGTCTGTTCTTTTACCTCAAAGAAACACACACCTATTTTTTTGCGGCTGGGTTATTTGGCAACTTGCCAGAAGCTGTCTTAACCGAAGAAATCTATATAAAAGACCAACCGCAGTTTTACCATTTTGCGGAACCAACGACTCGTTGGGAAAAGCTACAAAACCCTTAAATAATTTGAGCAAGTCATTTTACATTCGCTAAGAAAAAAGGCATGATAGAGCATACAGGATGAGTCTAGAGGAAAAGCAGGTGAAAAAATGACAGATAAAAAAGAATTAAAAGAAAAATTGTCGCCGATCGAATATGCGGTGACCCAAGAAAATGCAACCGAACGCCCCTTTACTGGCGAGTATGATGATTTTTATGAAAAAGGGATCTATGTTGATATCGTCAGCGGAGAACCATTGTTTGCTTCTACTGATAAATATGACGCTGGTTGTGGCTGGCCGTCCTTTTCGAAGCCGATCAGTCGCCAAGATATTCAAGAAAAAGCCGATTTTTCTCACGGCATGCATCGAGTAGAAGTCCGCAGCAAAGAAGCTGACTCTCATTTAGGACATGTTTTTTCAGACGGTCCTCAGGACAAAGGCGGTTTGCGCTATTGTATCAACTCGGCAGCATTGAAGTTCATCCCTTTAGCAGAAATGGATGAAAAAGGCTATGGCGAATTCAAATCACTCGTTGAGTAAGTATTAGGAACTGTGTGCGAAAAAAAGACGCAGCAGCATGTCTCGTTTGAAAAAATGCGACTGAAACAACGGTTTTTCCTCCGTTTGTTTCCTGCTAAGCCTTTTCCTTCGTTCACAGTCCTTTTTTTGCCCTCTCGTCTGTGCTACAATAAAGGGAACATATGTACAGAAAGGAAAGCACATGTACGAATATATCATAGGAAAAGTAACGGATATCTTTCCGGCGTATATCGTCGTTGAGACCCATGGCATCGGCTATCAGATCGCTTTTGGCAATCCGTATTCATTTAGCGGCAAGTTGAACCAAGAAGTAAAAATCTATCTGCACCAAGTGATTCGTGAAGATGCTCATAGTCTCTACGGCTTTGCCACGATCGAAGGCAAGCAGTTGTTTTTAAAATTGATCAGTGTCTCAGGTATTGGACCAAAGAGTGCATTAGCAATCATGGCCAATGAAGACCATACAGGGTTGATCACGGCAGTCGAAAATGGGGACGTCAACTATTTGACTAAGTTCCCAGGTGTCGGTAAAAAGACGGCGCAGCAAATGATCCTAGACTTGAAAGGCAAAGTGGCTGAACTGGTTGGAGAAGAAGCGATCGTTCCTCTAAGCGTAGCAACGACTGCTTTAGATGAAGCGATGGAAGCCTTGAAAGCATTGGGTTATAGCGAAAAAGAAGTCAAGAAAGCCGAAAAACAATTAGCGGCGAATACCACAAAATCGACGGATGAGTACTTGCGGGAAGCTCTCCGATTGATGATGAAAAAGTAAGGAGCAAGTAGACGATGGATGAACGAATTGTTTCGCCAGAAAGCACTGAACAAGAAGAGATCATCGAAAAATCCTTGCGTCCGCAAACCCTTGCCCAATATATCGGACAAGACAAAGTCAAGCAGGAGCTTTCGATTTATATCCAAGCGGCGAAAAATCGAGAAGAAGCGTTGGATCATGTCCTCCTATATGGTCCGCCAGGCTTAGGGAAAACAACGATGGCAATGGTGATCGCCAACGAGATGCAGGTCCAAATCAAGACGACCAGCGGTCCTGCGATCGAAAAACCAGGGGATTTGATTGCGATCTTGAATGAGCTGCAGCCGGGGGATGTTCTGTTTATCGATGAGATCCATCGCTTGCCTCGTGTCGCCGAAGAAATGCTTTATTCGGCAATGGAAGATTTTTATGTGGACATCATGGTGGGGCAAGGGACAACGGCTCACCCAGTTCATTTTCCGCTCCCGCCATTTACCTTAGTCGGCGCAACGACGCGGGCGGGGATGCTCTCGGCGCCACTACGGGATCGCTTCGGGATCATTTCTCATATGCAATATTATGAAGACCATGATTTAAAAGAGATCGTGCAGCGGACTGCGTCGATCTTTGAAACGGATATCGTGGAAGAAGGGGCGATCGAAATCGCCCGCCGGTCCCGAGGCACCCCGCGGATCGCCAACCGGTTGCTTAAACGAGTTCGCGATTATGCGCAAGTGCAAGCAGATGGCTTGATCGATCGCACCGTTGCTGACCAGGCATTGGCGCTTTTGGCAGTCGATCATGCTGGCTTGGATTATATCGATCAGAAATTGATCCGCACGATGATCGAATTGTACCAAGGCGGCCCGGTGGGATTAAGTACGATCGCTGTCAATATCGGGGAAGAAACCGAAACAGTGGAAGATATGTACGAACCGTTTTTGATCCAAAAAGGATTTTTGAAACGCACCTCGCGTGGGCGGATCGCAACGCCGTTAGCCTATGACCATTTTGGTTATCCGCAAAGAAGTGAATAGAACGAAGCAGCAATCAGCGATGGTTGCTGCTTTTTTGTGTTTTTGGTGAAACGTTTCTTTTTGTTTTTTAATGATTTCTGTGAATTAATCGATGTTGAAAAAATACAATATTTGTGAAATTTGATTAAAAGGAAATGTTTGTAAAAATGATTTCTTCTGAAAAAGCTGATATGAAAGCTTTTTTATTTGTGAGGAACCCAACGAAATTTGTGAAAAAAGAAAAGCTGAAAAAAATAATTGGAAAGGCTTGCATTTTCGATTGGCAGCGGATATAATCTTTTTGTAGAAACGTTTCACCAAAGTGTGGAGATATACGTAGTGTTGCGAGGATAGAAAGAAGGAGATTTTGTGTATGAGTAAACTGCAAAAGTTTTATAGTCAACGGCAGCTTCACTGGATGGTTTTTCCCGGCGTGGCATTTATGATCGTATTTAATTATATTCCGATCTACGGAATTATAATCGCTTTCAAAAACTATACGGTGATTGACACGATTTCATCAGCACCATGGGTCGGGTTAGAGAATTTCCGTATCATTATGAATGACAGTTTTTTCTGGGAAGCGGTTAGAAATACGTTAGCCATCAGCTTATTGAAATTAGGTTTAGGTTTTGCGATCCCGATTGTGTTAGCCATTATGATTTTTGAAATGCAAGATGGCCGCTTGAAGAAATTTATTCAAACGGTTTCATACATTCCCCATTTTTTCTCATGGATCGTGCTAGGTGGGATGATGATTTCTTGGCTGTCAACGAACGGCTTTATCAACCAAGTGCTGATGTCTGTAGGATTGATGGACAAAGGGGTCAATCATCTATTGGATCCAAGCAAATATTGGTGGATCGCGGTCCTTTCTGATCTATGGAAAGAAGTCGGCTGGGGAACGATCCTTTACTTGGCAGGGATGTCGCGGATCGATCCAACGTTTTATGAAGCCGCACGAATCGATGGTGCCAGCAAGCTAAGACAAATTCGTTCGATCACATTGCCTTTACTGACACCGATCATCTCCTTAAACTTGATTCTGAATGTGAGCGGTATCTTAGGGTCAAACCTAGATCAAACATTAGTTTTGATGAATTCACAGAACCAAAACCGTTCAGAAGTCATCAACTCCTTTGTTTATAAAATGGGGTTGACGCAAGGTGATTTCTCTTATGCAACTGCTGTCGGCTTGGGGATCGCGGTCATTTCCGTCATCTTATTGGTGATCACGGATCGAGTGACCCGCAAGTTGAACAACGGCAATTCAGTTATCTTATAGGAGGAAAAAACATGATCAAAAGAAAAGCAAAAGAAAACACATGGTTTTACTTCTTCAATACCGTGATCTTGATTTTATTCTCATTGATGATCATCGTACCGATTTGGAATATCTTGGTTTCCTCCGTGTCTTCTAGTTCTGGATTAGCGGGCAACGGCCTCGTGTTATGGCCAAAAGGCTTTACCTGGGAAAACTATCGGAAAGTTTTTTCCGATGCAAGTATCCCTCGTGCCTTCTTGATCTCAGTGTTAAAAACGGTTCTTGGGGCTGCGACCCATACCTTGTTTTGTGCGATCGTGGCTTACGGATTGAGTAAATCACGCTTGGTTGGCCGCAACATCTATACAACGATGGGGGTCATCACCATGTACTTCAGTGGTGGGATGATTCCAACGTACTTGCTGATTCGCTCGCTAGGATTACTGGATTCTTTCTGGGTCTACATTATTCCAGCTTTGTTCAGCTATTATGATGTCGTGATTTTAATGAACTTTTTCCGTGAGATTCCGCCTTCACTCGAAGAATCGGCGAAGATAGACGGTGCAAGTGAATTCCAAATCTTCTATAAAATCTTCTTACCATTAACGAAACCGGCATTGGCAACCATCATCTTGTTCAACGGGGTTGGCCAATGGAATGATTTTATGACGACAAAACTGTATATCACAAAAGAGTATCTCTATCCGCTGCAAATGAAGATTTATGAAATCATCGTCCAATCCAACTTGAGTACGATGACTGAAAGCGGTAGTACTGACTTTATCGTCCAAGCAACGACCCGTGGGGTTCAGTTGGCTACGATCGTCATCACGACAGTGCCAATTTTAATTATATATCCATTGCTTCAAAAACACTTTATCGGCGGTATGATGGCCGGTGCAGTAAAAGAATAGAAAGAGGGATAGACATGAAAAAAGTAGTAGGCGGTTTATTGGCAGCATCAGCATTACTCAGCTTAGCAGCATGTGGCGGCAGCTCAGACAATGCTAGCAGTTCGGATTTTTCTATCAAAGATCGGTATGAGTTAGATGAAAAGACACCAGCATGGAAACTCGATACCAAAGAAGAACCAACCAAGATCACATGGTACATCAATTCAGACTGGACGGCTTTGCCATTTGGTGAAGATGTGACGACAGCCCAAATCAAAAAAGATTTGAACATTGATATTGAATTTATTTCAGGGGATGATTCGAAATTAAATGCCTTGATTTCAAGTGGTGATATGCCTGATATCGTGACGTTGATGGATAAAACCAGTCAAGCAGCCACAAAAGCTGATAGCTGGGCATACTCATTAAACGATTTAGCGGAACAATACGATCCGTATTTGATGAATGTCGTGACCGAAGATACCTTCAAATGGTTTGCTTTAGATGATGGCAAAACTTATGGCTATCCGAACTATTCCAACACTGCAGCGGACTACGAAAGCGGCAATATTCCCGTCAATGACAACTTTGTGATCCGTGAAGATGTCTATGAAGCATTAGGCAAACCAGATGTTTCGACTCCAGAAAACTATGTGAAAGTCATGAAAGAAATCAGCGAGAAATTCCCTGATTTGACACCAATGGGCTTCACAACGATCGGCGAAACAGCAGGACCATTCTTAGATAAATTGCAAGATTTCTTAGGTGTTCCATTAGAAGATGAAAATGGTGCTTTCTACGACCGTAACTTAGATGAAGAATATATCTCATGGTTGAAAACCTTCAATCAAGTGTATCGTGACGGCAACATCAGTGATGACAGCTTTACTGATGACGGCCCAACCTATGATGAAAAAGTAAAACAAGGGGACTATGCAACGATCTTAGTCGCAGGAACGAGCGGACAAGGTGGGAACTTCACTGAATTCATGAAAAACTCTGACACACGCTACATCGCAATCGATGGCCCTGCCAGCACGTCTGGTCGTGAAGCAACCTTGAACCAAACAGGAATCTCTGGCTGGTTGATCAACTACATCACAAAAGATGCGGCGGATCCAGCAAAAGTAACCCAACTCTTCACGTACTTGATCGATGAACCAGGACAAATTTTGACAAAATTCGGTGTTGAAGGCGTGACGTATGAATACAACGATGAAGGCAAAATCGATTACTTGCCAGAAATCAAAGAAATGGAACAAACCGACAACGAAGGCTACAACAAAAAATATGGTATCAGCCGTTTCAACTACTTTAACAATGACCGTGTCAATGCACTGAAAGTCAAAACCGAAAATGCGTTGACTCAAATGCAAGAATGGGGTGAAGGCAAATTGTATCCACACTTTGTGATCGAAAATACGGATCCAGATGCCGGAACTGCTGAAGCACGTTCAAACACAGCCATCAAAACCAAAATCAACAGCACGATCATCTCATTGATCCGTTCAAAAGATGAAGGAACATTTGACAGCACACTAACCGACTTTGAAAGCTTCTTAGATTCAAACAACTGGGATGCAATCAAAGACATTAAAACTGAAAAAATGGCCGAAAACCGCGAACGACTAAAATAACCCCCATAGGAGAGGAAAGGAAGCCAAAAAAAAGACCTTTCCTCTCCTTTGCTTTGAAACACAGGTTTTGCGCGCACTTTGCGCAAAATCTGATGTTTCAAAGTACTAGGCGACCGCAGGGAGCGTAGTGACCGTACAAAGAATCACTGCGATTGGCTCACGTAGTGAGACATGCAAGCTGCACTTAGTGTATTTTGCTTAGTGCAACTGTAGGCGAAGCGAAAGCGGAGATGAGCAGATGATGAAAAGTACTAGGCGACCGCAGGGAGCGTAATGTCCATACAAAGAATCACTGCGATTGGCACACTGAGTGAGACCTACAACCCAGAAAACTGTACGTTGAGAAACGACCCAAAATCACAAGAAGGCAAGAAACAAGTTTACGCAGCACTCACAGCACAAATCAGCAAGTTTTGATTGGAGGATCATAATGAATCGACTATTTTCTTATGAAGGATGGTACTATCGGGTCTTTGCTTTTCTAGCAGATATGATCATTGTTAGTTTTCTCTTTATGATTCCAGCAATGACGCTGATTCTCGCAGGACCAGCATTGATCGCGCTGTATCAGACGATCGATCAATTGTACAAGGAACGGGATGTCCCGATTTGGCAACGATACAAGCAAGCATTCTTAAGCAACCTCAAACGTGGGCTCTTCTTAGAAGGTCTTGTTATTGCGTATGTCGCAGTCTTTGCCGGCTTGATCTATTCCTTGATGATGATTACACCTTACTTTGGCGTTTTAGCTGTGATCTTCGTCAGCTTGGCTGCGCTGTATCTTGTCGTGTTCGTCCTCTTGTACAGCTTGTTTACGCAATCATTGCAAGAAACAGCGAAAGAAACCGCGTATGCAGTTCTTAGCAGTACGGCGAATGCGATCATTTTACTGGTGATCCCAATCATTGTTTTTGTATTGTGCAGCAAAGTGAACCTATTCTTATTTGTTTGTTTAGGGATCTCAGGCTCAGCCTTTGTCCAAGTGTTGTTTTTCAATAAAGTATTAGCGAAGGGGGAAGAGACAAATGACTGAATCCACAGTGACCGATCGATCCTGTTTTTGGGCTTCGGTCCAACAAGAACTTGACGCCCTTCCGCTAGCCTTTGAAAGAACCAAACAAGCACCTTTGCTGAAAGGGATCGATTGTTTTACGATTTCTTTTCAAAGCCTTGGTAATGAAACGATCTATGGGCATCTGCTGCTGCCAGAACAAGCGGCAGATTGTCCAATCGTGATTGATTTTTTAGGCTATATGAATCATGTGCAAGAACCGTTCCAATTCGCTCATTGGTTATTGATCGGCTGTGGCTGTCTTGTCATCGACAATCGCGGACAAGGGGGACGCACGCAAGATCAAGTTCCTTATGAAACCACGCAGCATGAAGCACCTTTTGGACGCGGCATCTTGAAAAAAGAAGATTTTTATATGAAGCGATTGGTCGCAGATAGTCTGCGCACACTAGAAGTCCTTCAACAGATACCGGAAATCGATCCGCAGCGCATTATTTTAAGAGGCGGCTCACAAGGAGGCGGCATCGCCTTATTGGTCAACGCACTAACGAACGTCCCGATTTTTGCGACGTTTGCCGATGTGCCAAGCCACTCCAATCTTGTCCATCGGATCGAACAGAAAACAGGAAGTTACCAGGTGATCCAAGAGTATATCGAACAATTTCCAGAAACGCGGGAAACGATCTATCAAGTCATGAGTTATTTTGATTTGAAGTATTTTGCTCATCGAATAACTGGTCCTGTTTATACATCGGTCGGCAGTGCTGATCCGATCTGTCCCATGGAAGATTTCTTCGTTTCCTATAAAAAGATTCCTGGACCGAAAGAATTGCGTATTTACTTAAATAAAGGGCATGGCGGCGGCGAAGCGAAACAAATCCGTCGTGAAATGCAGCAAATCACAAAATTACTCAAAGGAAATGAATGAAGATGAAAGTAGCAACCTACAATCTACGAGTCGATACCGACTATGACCAAGAATGGCAATGGCACTATCGATCGGAGGCGGTCTGCTCCTTGATCGATTACTACGACTGGGATGTTCTGGCGATCCAAGAAGCCCGACCTAGTCAATTTGCAGATTTAGCAAAGCTAGCGCAGTATGCTTCCGTCACGGCTGAACGAGATGGTGATGGCTTAGGCGAAGGCATCGGACTGTATTATCAAAAAGAGACTTTCGAGTTATTAGCTTCAGGTTCGTTTTGGTTGTCATTGACACCGACTGAACCAAGTATTCATCCAGAAGCTGCGTATTCACGCTTATGTGTTTGGGCAGTCTTGCAGGAAAAAAAGAATCCGCCGTTTCTTGTCATCACGACCCATTTAGATAATATTTCAGAAATGGCTCGTTTTGAAGGGATGAAAGTGATCTTTGAGCAACTGGCAGATCAGATCGAACGTTATCCAGTATTACTAATGGGCGACTTGAATGCGGGGCCAACGGAGCGGGTGCATCGGTATTTAGAGCAGCATTTTCAAAATGCCAAAGAACATGGGCAAAAGCCGCATCACGGACCCAAAGGCTCCTATCAAAATTTTATTTATACGTTACCATGGCAAGAATTAGAAGAAATTGATTATATCTATACGAAAGGCTTCACGGTGGTCAAAACCGCCTGTCTAACGGATTCTTGTGATCGTCGTTTTCCCTCCGATCATTTCCCTTTAGAAGCAGAAGTCCAATTTGAAGAAAGCAAAGGATGAATAAAAATGGAACAGCAGAAATTAACCGAACTACTTTCAGAAATGACCTTAGATGAAAAAATCGATCAGTTGCTGCAACTGGCAGCGGCTTTTTATTCAGATAAAGCAGAAGAGAAAACCGGCCCAATGGGCGACTTAGGACTGACACAAGAGAACATCAACAATGCGGGAACAACGCTAGGTGTTTCTGGTGCGAAAGAAGCGATCCGCGTCCAAAAAGAGTATATCGCCAATAACCGCTTGAATATCCCGACGATATTGATGGCGGATATCATTCACGGCTTTCGGACGATTTTCCCGATTCCATTAGGATTAGGCAGTTCATGGGATTTGGCAGCAGCGGAGAAGATGGCGGAAGTATCTGCCAAAGAAGCAGCTGTTTCTGGCTTGCATGTGACCTTTTCACCGATGGTGGACTTAGTAAGAGACCCACGATGGGGCCGTGTCATGGAATCGACAGGGGAAGATCCTTACTTGAACAGTCGCTTCGCTGAAGCCTTTGTCAAAGGCTATCAAGGGGATGATCTGCGAACGGATTTCAACCGCGTGGCTGCGTGCGTCAAACATTTTGCGGCTTACGGTGCGGCTATCGGCGGTCGCGATTACAACACGGTCAATATGTCAGAGCGCCAACTGCGAGAAAGTTATTTGCCAGGCTATAAAGCAGCCCTTGATGCCGGTGCCAAACTGGTGATGACTTCCTTCAATACGGTAGACGGCATTCCAGCAACGGCCAATCGCTGGCTCTTCCGCGATGTTTTGCGAGAAGAATTCGGATTTGAAGGCGTTGTGATCTCTGACTGGGCTGCAATCAAAGAAGTGATCGCTCATGGCGCAGCGGAGGATGAAAAACATGCAGCTGAATTAGCCATCAAAGCTGGGGTCGATATCGAGATGATGACGACTTGCTACACCGATAACTTGAAAGAGCTGATCGCAGAAGGCACCGTTGAGGAAGCCTTAGTCGATGAAGCGGTGCTAAGAATCTTGACCTTAAAAAATGAGCTGGGGCTATTTGAAAATCCATACCGCGGCGCTGATGAAGCCGCTGAAGCAGCCACTGTTTTGTCTCAAGAACACCGAGAGATCGCCAGCGATATCGCAAAGAAATCAATGGTATTGTTGAAAAATGAAGGTGTCTTGCCGTTGCAGAAAACCGAAAAAGTGGCGATCGTGGGCCCAGGTGCTCACTCCCGTGATCTATTAGGGGCTTGGTCTTGGCAAGGGAAACAAGAAGAAGTAGTGACTTTAGTGGAGGGTGCTCAAGCCTTGGGTGCGGATCTGTTGATCGGTCAAGAGCCCTTTGATTATTTTGCACCGTCTGAAGCGGCGATCCAAGAAGCGATCGAATTAGTGAAGGCAGCGGATAAAGTGGTCTTAGCGCTAGGAGAGCAGGAATGGATGAGCGGCGAAGCTGCCAGTCGCAGCGACATTCGCTTGCCGCAAGCCCAATTGTCCTTGGTTGAAACCTTGAAAGAATACAACGAGCAATTGATCGTAACTCTTTATAACGGTCGTCCTCTTGATTTGCAAGGGGTTGATGCAGCCAAAGCGATCGTCGAGGCTTGGTTCCCTGGAACCGAAGGCGGAAACGCACTTGCTCAGATCCTGTGGGGAGAATACAATCCAAGCGGTCGCTTGAGTATGTCATTCCCAGAAACCGTTGGACAAGTTCCTGTGTATTACAACGTTGACAATACCGGTCGTCCTTATGAAAGTGCACCGGATGAAAAATATGTCTCAAAATATTTGGATGTCTCCAATTATGCCAAATATCCCTTTGGCTTCGGCTTGAGTTATAGCCCAGTTGCGTATTCTGCGGTGACGTTGGATCAGCCGACCATGACCAAAGATCAAACGGTCACAGCTTCCATCACGGTTACGAACCAAGGAACGGCAGCGGTCTGGGAAACGGTCCAATGCTACATTCGCGATTTAGTCGGTGAAGTGGTTCGCCCAGTGAAAGAACTGAAAGGCTTTAAGAAAATTTGGCTAGAGGCTGGCGAATCAGCAACCGTTCAATTTGAGATCACGGAAGAACTGCTGCGCTATGTTCACAGCAACCAACAAGCAAGCAGTGATCCAGGGAAATTCCACATCATGATTGGTGGGAACAGCCGAGACACCCAACAAACAACCCTGCAATTAGTTAGGTAAGATAGGAAGGTTTCTATGACGAAAAAAATAGTGATGAATAATGAAAATACGACCGTGACGTTTTTACCAAACGGTGATTTATATGAGATCCAAAGTCACGGTGTGATGATCAATCAGTTGAACGGAAATGCGCTAGATGGCAGTTTAAATCAAATCTATCTACGATTGCGTGAAGCGGGGGGATTGTCCTTTATTCCCTTGATCGGTTCAAATGCCGACAGCGCCTTTGTCTACTCAGACAAACAGCTGACCTGGACTGGGACGTACCAGTCAATCAATTACCAAGTTGATTTCCAATTAGCCCAAGATTGCTGGTTCTGGCGGGTTCAATTGAGTGGTTCTGGGGAAGCGGAACTGGTTTACGGACAAGATCTTGGTAATGCAGCCAAAGGGGCTGTTCAATCCAATGAAGCCTATGTTTCGCAATATATCGACCATCATGTTAGCCATGATAAGGATCACATCGTGCTTTCTTCGCGTCAAAATCAACCACAAAATGGTCAATTTCCACTGGTGGAACAAGGCAGCTTCCAAGCCTTAAAAGGCTTCTCGACGGATGGCTATCAATTTTTTGGTCGCAGCTATAAAGCAACGAATCAACCAGCTGCACTTAGCCAAGAAACATTAGCCAATGAAGTATATCAATACGAATTTGCTTATACGGCGCTGCAAACGCAATGGTTGTCGGTAAGTGAGACACCGACGGAAATCGTTTTTTACGCAGCGGTCAAAGCCAATCAAGCGACGGCAGTCAATGAACCGCAGTTTGCACTTGAACCGTTGAAAGAAACGTATCAAGCCTTGTCCTTCGACTCGTTGCAAGCAACGGCGCAGCCACGAAAAAACTTTGGTCAACCGCTCACAGGGCTGACATTTACCTCAGAAGAAATCAACGAGCGATTTCCTCAGCAAGAAGCAGTGGAAATCGTTGACGAACAGCTGTATTCCTTTTTTACCCCTGACTATCATCATGTCGTGTTGAAGGAAAAGGAAGCACAGATGGAACGCTCCCATGGACATATTTTGATGAGCGGACAAGATCTGATCGTCGATCAACCCATTTTGAGCACGACCGTTTACATGACGGGGATGTTTAACTCCCAAATCGTATTAGGCAATACGAACATGAACAAATTGTTGAGCAATAGCCGCAACTCATTGAATCTTTTCAAACGTTCCGGTCAGCGGATCTATTTGAAAGACGGCGATCAATGGCGGATTTTAACGATGCCATCTGCCTTTGAAATGGGCTTGAATTCGGCGACGTGGTACTACAAAACAGCCGATGATGTCATTCAAGTAACGACCTTCACGAAAGCAAATGGACGCACGATTGCAACGACCATCACTAGTGAACAAGGTCGTGCCTACACCTGGGCCATCACTAATCAATTTGTGATGGGGATCGATGAAGCTGCACCGACTGCTACCATTTCGCAAGATCAACAATTGCTCACCATCAAAGGAACAGCGGATTCACCGATTGCGGAAACTTATCCAGAATTGACGTATTATCTCCATGCGGCTCAACCTTTTGAACTGACCGATGAAACGATTTTCAATGTGGCAGCCGACGATAGCACGACCGTATTGACCTTTGCAGAACAGGCGACGGTTTCCTTCGTGATCCAAGGCACACTGACTGGTGAACCCTTTGTTTCCGAAACGTTAGATCGCCAGCAAGAAGACACTGCCTATACGGCCTTTGTCGATGATTTGTTGAATCACTTTGAATTGAAACATTCGCAGGCAGACGTTGCATCCTTCAATCACTTGGCACGTTGGTACACCCACAATATGCTTGTTCATTACTTGTCTCCTCATGGTCTTGAACAGTACGGTGGTGCTGCTTGGGGGACTCGAGACGTTTCCCAAGGACCGACTGAGTATTTCTTAGCACTTAATCGTCCTGAGATGGTGGCGTCCATCATCGAGCATTTGTTTGAAAATCAATTTGCAGATGACGGCAACTGGCCACAATGGTTTATGTTTGATCGCTATGAGAAACAAAAAGCCGATGAGAGCCACGGAGATGTGATCGTCTGGCCAATGAAAGTCGTTAGTGACTATCTCGAAAAAACTAAAGATTTCGCGATTTTGGAAAAAGAACTGCCTTATACGGATCGCGCAACCTTCTTGAAAACCAAGACCAAAGCTTCGTTGTTTGATCATTTGAAAAAAGAAGTGGCGTATATCGAAGCGAACTTCTTGGAAGGAACGTACCTGTCTTGTTATGGTGATGGCGATTGGGATGACACCTTGCAGCCAAATAACAGTAAGTTGAAGAAACAAATGGCCAGCAGCTGGACCGTTGCCTTGACCTATGAAGTATTGAAAAAATTAGCCAGCCAGTTGCAGTCAGTTGACCCCGAGTATGCCAAACATTTAACAGAACTGTCTGCGGGCATCAAACACGACTTTGAAAAATACATGTTAGCTGATGGTACTTTGCCAGGATTTGTCTATATGGAAGATAGCGAGCACGTGGAACTGATGGTCCATCCGACTGACAAGAAAACTGGTATCCAATACCGCTTGCTGCCGATGCAGCAAAGCATGATCGGTGAGCTGTTATCTCCCGAACAAGCCGATCATCATGTGGCGATCATCAAGGAGCATTTGCAATTTCCAGATGGGGTGCGCTTGATGAATCGTCCAGCGACTTATGCGGGTGGTGTCAGCACCAATTTCAAGCGAGCAGAACAAGCAGCCAACTTTGGACGAGAAATCGGTTTGCAGTACGTTCACGCCCACATTCGCTTTACCGAAGCGATGGCGAAATTAGGTCGCGAAGAAGAGACTTGGCAAGCGCTTGGGGTCATCAATCCGATCCAGATCGCTCAGCGGGTTGAAAACGCGGAGATCCGTCAAGCAAATGCGTATTTCAGCAGTTCTGATGGCGATTTCAAAACAAGGGTTGAAGCCCAAGAAAATTTTGGTAAACTTAAGGAGGCAGCAGTCGGCGTCAAAGGCGGCTGGCGCATCTATTCTAGTGGACCGGGGATCTATATGAATCAGTTGATCAGCAATGTGTTAGGCATTCGTACCTTTGTTGATCATGTTGAACTTGATCCTGTCTTGCCAGCGGAGTTAGCAGGATTGACTCTGACATATCGACTCTTTGATCGGCCAGTCGAAATCGTCTATCATTCGGCAAGTACGCCGAAAGTATTGATCAACGGGGAAGAAATATCCACTGAGTTTGCGGAAAATCGCTACCGTCAAGGTGCGTTTGTCCTGAAGAAAGCAGCGCTTTGCGCCAAACTAAACGAAAACCACACCAATACGATCGATATTTATCGTTAAGAAAGGAGAAGCCATGGTAGGAATCAAAGATATTGCCCAAAAAGCGGGTGTCTCCATATCCACCGTTTCGTATGCATTGAATGGCAGTCCAAAAGTGACCGAGGAAACCCGCGCGCGGATTCAAGCGATCGCAAACGAATTGAACTATGTTCCGAACATGGCTGCTCGCACACTGAAACGCAGACAAACCAACATCATCGGTGTTTATCTCGCCGATTATGCTGGAAGTTTTTATGGGGAATTGCTAGATGGCATCAAGAAAGGGCTGGAACTTTTCGGCTATGAAATGATCGTCTGCAGCGGCAAGAAGTCACACTTGTTTATTCCTGAGCGGATGGTGGACGGTGCCATCATTTTGGATTGGACGTTTCCAGCAAAGGAAATCGAGCAATACGCCCAACGAGGGCATCAAATCGTCGTGTTAGACCGTGTCTTGTCTCATGAAAACATCCATCAAGTCTTGTTGGACAATAAAGGAGGGGCTGCGCTGGCGATCGATCGCTTGATCGCTGGACAAAGCCAAAAAGTGTTTCTCTTAGCAGGGCCAGAAAAAGGCTACGACAGTCGGGAGCGGCTAGACGCTAGTACGAAAGAATTGACGCGCTTTGGTATTCCTTATGAAGTGATTCCTGGTGACTTCACGGAACCTTCTGGCTATCGCGCAGCAAAACAGCTCTTAGCAAATGATCCTCAGTTTCCCATTGATATCTTTGCCTTCAATGATGAAATGGCAATCGGAGTCTACAAATATGTTCGTGAGACCGACTTTCGCATCGGGAAAGAAATTCGCATTATCGGGTTTGATAACACGGAGCTAGGCGCTTTTGTGCAGCCGCGCTTAGCGACGATCTCCTATTCGAAACATCGATGGGGCATGGTGGCAGCTGAGAAAATCGTACAATCGATCCAAGGGGAACCAGTGGCGGATGAGCATATTTATACCACTTTTGTGGATGGTGGATCATTTATTTAATCGATCCAATAAAGGAAAAATAGTTGAAAAAGGAATGGTGAAATGGGGAGGATTTTATCTTACAGAACATACCAAAGCAATTGATAGAGAAAGAACTATTGAAAGAAGTAAACCAATTCAAAAGTTCTAGATGGATGTTAATGAGATCGCCGAAACTTTAAATCGGGTAACACTCAAGAACAAATCAGTAGCTATCTAAATTGAAGCGCATGATCGAGATGGGAATTACTTTCCTGATATAGTTGGCCATATTTAGGGGGCATGATGAACTAGAAATATATGTTGGTGGTAATAAGGTTGGCTATGATAAAATTAGGAATATTAAAATAGCTAACATAACCAAGTGGTCGGACAAAAGTAACCTCTTATAAAAAGTACTCACAAATTATTAAATTATATTAGCGATAATTATTTAAAGCTAGCTTTCTGATATAATAGTTTGTAAAGGAGTGCTAAGATGATTAACTTTTTAAAAGGTTTAAAAATAAGAATCCTATATATATATTCAATGATTTCGCTACTTATAGGTGTCTATTTAAGTGTAAATTGGATTCCTGTAAGCGTTGAAGGACTAAGCAAATCCCAAAAACAGGAGCTTTTAAGAGAAGGATCAATCAACTGGGAACTTGGTGTAGTTTTTAAGGTATTAGCCCTGATACTTTTCTTGGGTGCACTAGTAAAATCCATTATATATATCTTAAACAAAAAGAGATAAGCGTAAAGCTCATCTCTTTTTATACTATCTAGAAACTTCGTGGATCACTTCGATTTTATAAGGAATGATAAATCCTGCTCTTTGCATTGCGTAACAATAATTGTTTCCAAATCCCACCTCGAAGTTGCCATCATAACCATTTAGCTCCCATTTGAAATCAAATATATCCGTAACCTTTACTTGAGTCCAATAATTTCCATTGGCTTGTTTCTTATAAGTTACTGTGTAACTAACTCCACGTAATGCTGTGTGAAGTTGGCCGCTTAGAAATGTATAACTTCCTGAGAAAGAACCAGATTTTTTACCTGTAGAAAATGCTTCTTTTTTAAGTCTAGAATAATAAGCGGTCATTAACTCCTCGCCGTCTACAGTCTTTGCCCAGCTATCGTTTTTATTAACATATGTCGAAGGTTTCCATGTTGGATTCCAATAGTAATTCTCAGCAGAAATAATGGCGTGCTTCATATAAGCAGCAGTCTGATTGTGACCTTTTTTCTTAACCATTGATATACCTTTATTGTATGCAGCAATTGCAGCCGCATAAACTGGATTTGCAGGAGTTACCGATGATCTAGCACCTATCTTAGACTTTGGTTCAACATAAAAAGGATCAACTGATTCGGCAACGTCCGCTTTATACTCTTCCAACAATGCATCTTGTTCGGCATCATAGGAATTTAAAACTGTTAAACTCTCATTTAAAGATGCGTTGAACTCTTCAGCGCTATCAGAATCTTCAAACATTCTAATTACACCATCAATATAATCTCTATTGGACTCTTCATTGGATATTGCCTCATTAATTAATGATTGATTAGTTTCATCTATCTCAAAACCATTCTCATCTGCATAACCATTTATTTGACCAAAACTTAAAACTGATATACCAAACACTACACTAATTAAAAACTTCTTCATTGTTTTAATCTCCTTTTTAATTATTATTTTACTAACAAATTTAATATACCATACTATAATATATAAAAAACATTTTAAGTTATATTTATATCCTGACAATTTTGTAATATGTAGGAAAGGATGTAAAATTGAACAAAATTGAATACAATAATATGCAAGTAAATCTTCGTTCTTTGCGGCACAAACTTGATTTTCAATGCATAATATTCGTTATTCTGTATTATTAAAAAAGGAACATAATAGGGTATTTATGAAAAAAGTATAAAAATATTAGGGTTTATCTTGTTGGTTATAATTGGATTTGTAGGGGGCTATTTTCTATCTGTAGATCCAGCTAAAGACTTCTATGGTGATTGGTATGGTGCTGCTAACGAGGGGAATGAGAGTTTTCTTTTAGAATAGACAAAGAAAAAAATAATCGATTATGGAAATGATGATTATAATTCACCTGGTTTTCCTTACACAGTGAAAAAGTCTGGAAATGGATTTTATATTGAAGTGTCTGATGATGAGCTAAAAAATATTTTTCCCGAATTAATAAACTTTAAGTATAAAAACAATATGACATTTTTCCTGAATGATGATGAAGAATCAATTGAGTACTTTGTGGCTATAGATGGTTTTTTGAATAATGTAAAACTACATAAAACATCCTTTGAAGATTCGTATAACAAAACCGAAGAGTCAACCTCACAAAGTCTAATAGCAAGTGAAACAGAAACTTCTTACAGTTCTTTGCTTAATGAAACTCATTCATCAGAAACGACATCATCAATTGATTCTCCAAAAGTATCAGATCTAAGTGAAAAAATTGATTCATTTATTGCGAATTATACGTCAATTCCACCAGATTAGATTATGGAAAAGGAACTTGATGGAATTACAATAAGAGCAACAAACTTTACTGCAACAAATGAAGCCGAGGCATCATCTATTCAGTATCATTTGCTAATGGAGAGGCAACATCTTGCAACGATGTATACGCACAAGTCATTGGAGAATAATAGCTATTTTCAATAGAGGCTAATATGCAAAAAGATAAATCTGAGCAGGATGAAACTCATTCTAGCTCAGATTTTTTTGAATATTACTTTCCTTGTTTTGTATTCATATTTGTAGAATCATTCATACCACTTATCGTCCTCTTAGTTTGTTTATTTTGTCGTGATTTAATCATATTAGAGAACGATATGTTTTTTAATACCGAAAATAAAAATGAGGCTGAAGAATCAATTTTGACTCATCAGTCCCATAAATTATAGAGCCTTTCTTGCGGCTTTCTTTTATGGGCTTTTGTCACAGTCTCTTTTTTGCGTTATTTCAAAAATAACTTTACTTATTTTATCAAAATCAGTGATTTATAAAAAAAATAATAATTTTTATTTTGTTATTTTATATGTACTGATTTTTTTAAATAACGTTTTTTATTCATTTTTGATTATAACATTATCATTATCTACAGAGAGAAGATGGGAAGCGTTCTTTTAACTTATCATTTTTGGGAGATAGAAAAGCTTTTTTCTTCACGGGATTTTGTCAAATATTTTATCTTTTTATTTATTTTTCTCATCTTAATTTAATTGTTGGTGTTGATTTATCCCTCGTTTTTTGTATTATTTATGAAGGAGAAAAGCAGTTTTTTGAAAAGAATCGATGATTCATCCTGATAATTTGCGATTTTTTCAATCGATGAGTAACAGATAGCTGTAAGATGTGGAAGTTACTAAAATTGGAATTATGAAAAAACAATTATAATCATAATTTTGAACGGGAGAAAAAAAGAATTACAATTCTCTTCCTTCAAATCGCTAAACTAAGAGTTGTAACACATGGCGTGCACTGCGCGATACGTTAATTTTTTAAGATAGGAGGGATAAAGTGAAACGGTTTTTAACATCTTTACTTGTTTTTCTACTAACATCAGGTCCGTGTTTTTCATATGCAATGGTAGTGGCACAAGCCGAAAGTGTTACAAAAACAAGTGAAGAACAAAGTACGTCTTCTGCTGACTCTGTCGTTTCATCGATTGACAGTCTGGAAGAGACGAACGGAACGGAAATGCAAGCATCTAGCGAACCTGCTTCGACAGATTCTACAGAAGCAACTGCGAAGACATCTTCGTCAGAGACCGAAGAGTCATCTGAAGCCGTAGAAGAAGTACAATTGACTTTTTTGACAGATACTGAGCATGTATTTGCTACTGGGGAAACCAGCATTCAGGTCAGCAAAAACAAAGGGGAAGCAATAGAAAAAAGTGAACTACCAGTTTTTGAGGATGATACTGATTTTGAAGGATGGGCGTTAGACGGGACAGTTTACACGAGCCAAGCGTTGACAGAATTGATTTTCACGGAGAATCAAACTTTGACAGCTGTTTTTAAACCGACTGTTAAGGCAAGAGCGGCGAACATTTCGTTGGCGGAGCAATCAATCAAAGAGATCATTGCGGAAGCCGATAAAACGAGAGTGATCGCTGTACCAAGTCCAGCTGGAGATGGTTTAGCATATGCGGAATATACCAATAGTGCTGAAGGGATTCGTCAAGCGTTGTTCGATATGTATCAAAACGGCAATGGCCAAGAATTTGCTTTGTATGTTGGTTCGGGTGGATCGTTATCACTGCCGGCGAATCTGACTTCAAAGACGATTCCAGCCACAGTCGATAATACAAATATGACTTTTTATGCGCTGCAAGGAAAAATCAGCCGTTTGATCATCACAGGTCATGGCGATGATCCCATCACAGATGCAACAACGTTGACTTCAGGTAGTCGAACAGTCGCACTTGGCACGGACATCTACTTTGGTTCTGATGTAGTGATTCGAAACCTCAACTATACGGGTACGAGGATGTACATGAATGGGCATAGTCTTTCATTAAACGGTGGTTCCACCGGCAATGGCCTTGCGATTTATGGGGGAAGCAACAATGGCGACCTTACTGGAAACCCGACGATCACGCTAAATGCGACAGGTTCAGGAACTTGGAACATCTATGGTGGGAATCAAAGCGGTGGTACGTTGACCGGGAATACAGAGATTGTCGTAAATAATACGGTGGGTGGCATCAGTACGATTGCAGGAGGTGCCAACATCGGTACGATTGATGGGAACACGAAGGTTACGATCAATCGTTTAAATGGCACATTGGGAAGTTATTATGGCGGTGGTCTTGGAACAAATGCTTCCAATACAGCCAATGTGACAGGCAATGTTGAAACGACGATTCAAACGACTAATGCAAGCTTCCGTTTAAGTGCTTTTGCTGGTGGTGTTCAATACGGCAATATCGGTGGCACCATCCGTAGTACGATTTCTGGTGCTGGCGGTTGGTCAGGCACAGCCAATCGTTTCATAGGCGGTTCATTTTATGGCAACATCGGCTCTGACCGTTCTAAGGATGCCATCGTGACCAACCTTGATGCCAGCAGTTATTCCACTGGACGTAGTGAATTTGAAGGTGGCAATCGGAATACTGGTACCATCATAGGAAACATCGTTAACACCGTGAAAGCAGGGCCGAGTGCCAGCGTCGGGGGAATTGGTGATTTTAACGGCGGTGGAGGAAACAATGTCAGTACCTTGTCTCAAAGTTCAATGGGGGCTTCGAATACGACGACGTATGACAACTATACTCCGGAACAACGAGCAGCACTGGCAGAAGCAGCGGCAAGTTTTAAAGTTTATGGCGATATCACTTCTCATCTAGTCAGTGGTTCCTTTTCAAACGGTGCGATTTATTCGACGGCAGCTGGTCGAGGCGGCTATATTGAAGGAAACACAACGATTGAAGTTGGCACGATCACTTCGGATGGTAGTCCTGGTGGAGATGGGATTGCTTATACAGGCACCAGACCAACGAATCTAGATTACTCAACGACCAATAAAACAAGAGGAAACGCCTCTGGATGGGATATCGTTGGTGGCGGTGGTTATCCAGGAACAGCATGGGATATCTATATTAAAGGAAATACCAAAACGATCTTGAATAACACGGTTGCTCGCTGGACCTACGGTGGTTCCTTCTCAGGTGTCATTGAGGGAAATTCTTCCAATACTTTAAACTCTGGGATCGTCGATACGCTAGAAGGAACAGGGTATACTGGACGCCGCGTTTATGGAGATGGACGAACGACCGTAAATAATGGGCAAGTAGACTGGTTTTTATCTGGTGGCGGCTGGGATGACTTATTAGTGACCGGCAATGTCGCAGTAACGGTTTATGATGGGGTGATCAATGCCTCACTCGGTGCCTCTTATGGTGTCGCATCTTCCCACACCATTAACGGAAACTCAGATAATCGAGTGTTTGGCGGAAACTTCTCAGGTACTCCGCGTACAGGGTCTAATGGTTTTTCAGGCGGTGTTACGAATAATGGACGGTTATTAGGAAATGCCAGTTTGACATTGGATTTGAGAAATTACGATGGTGAGTTTGCCCTTCCTTCTGGAACGAACATCTCAGGCGGTAATCCGTTTAACAGTACGAATATCGTTGGGACCGACAGCTCCAATACGATTACATTGAACATATATACAAAACCGGGATCAGATGCGCTGAATGGGGCAACGATCTATGGTGATGGTGGACGGACTGCTAGCAATACGAGAAGCGGTAAAATTTATATGAATATCCAAGCGGAAGGATCAAGTATCGGGAATTTATACACCACGTACTATTCCAATATTTCTTCCAGTCAAATTTTAAGAGATGTCGAGATGCGGGTTCAAGGAGCCAAAAGTATCAATGGGATTTCAGGCGGAAATGCGTCAGACAACTTTACGAACACGATCGTAGCCAACAGCAGCAATCAAGTGAAGATGAGCTTTGGTGAAAATGTCGATGGGACAGCTTCTTATCAAACTGATCCGATCGCTGTGACGGGTCTGGGGATCGTCAACTTTACCGAATTGAACGTGACAAACGGCATCAAGCTAATGGCCAATGGGGGAGACATCAAAAATGGCCGTTCAGCTACTGCTGCCAATCACGCAACGACCTATCATCAGTTCGGTGATATCCATCTTTCTAAAAATGCCGGTATCGGTATTTCTTCCGCAACGAATTTGATTTCAGGCGCGAAGTTAACGGTGGAAGACGAAGGGACGATCGAATCGCCGCCGGGAACGGGGCGAATCAATCTCTCAGATTTCGCAACACCAGATACGGATAAAGATCACTTAACGTGGCTGAAAACGACGACCAATGATGCAGGTTCTCGAGTCAATAGTCAAGGAACGTGGTTTGGTGCGGTTAGTGCTTACCAAGTGTTGACCATAAATCCAACTGCTGCTAATGCGGCAGCGATCACCCCAATCAATTTCAGTGGGATCGAAAAAGCGACTGGGAAAACCTTCATTGGGGACAACGATGTGACCAATGCAGCCAACGGGTACGGTATTGCGATACCAGGGTCGATCATTAACTACGAAGTTGAAACACCGGGAGTCGCGAACGGGATCGGGGCTATTAGTCACAATGTAACAGCAGTCAAAGAGAACAATACACCGCTGACCTTGCAAGCCTGGGGGACGGAGCAAGCAGGGACACAAGTGCAAAAAGGGCGTTTATTGATTCCTTATACGGTCACAGAATTGCCAACATTGACGTTTACACCAGAAACCCAAACGTCCGGTTCATGGTTATATGCCGGTCAAATCAAATCCAGCAAGCTAGATAGCACGGATCAGCAGTTGACGGAACAACCAGATTCAGAACCAGTTGATTGGACGAGTCCTGATGGGGAATATAGTTACGATATCAGCGTACGCTACTCAAATAAGGCGGAAGTTCAAGCCCGCAATGTGATCCTTACAGAACAAGAGGCACAATCGCTGACCAAAGAACAAGCCGTGACATATCTCGAAGCCAGCGGGCGTCCTTTCTTTAAGGACACGCTGACAGAAGAGGTCTTAGCTGCAATTCAAGAACCGTTAGAAACAGCGGTCTATCGCAAACAAGCGATCACTTTCTCGGTAGGTGAAAACGATCAGAATCAGGCAGAAACCACCGTTAATTTGGTGGTGGTCAAAAATGAGAGTGTCATTTCTGACGACCGGCAATTTGCCGTCTATGCAAAAGATGTCCGTTTGACCTTACCGGAAGCAACGGCGCTGACCGATGAAGCAGCTCTGGCAGACTATACCCAAGCAACCACGATTTTTGCAGATAATCGCGAAAATGTACCACCGACTGTCGATCCGCAAGCTTTTACCGCGATCCAACAAGCAACGGAAGATGAGTTGTTGAAAAATGTGTCAACGGCTTACCATTATGAAGCAGGCAGTCAACGGGCAGAAAAAGTCGTCAACGTCGCAGTTGCCGGCGAGCTTGTTTTAAGCAGTGTGCCGACAGCCTTTGATTTTGGGCAGCAAAAAGTTGCCACAGAAACACAAGATTATTGGCCAACGATCACAGGAGAACTAGCGGTGAAAGATACCAGAGGATCCGAACGAAGTCCATGGCGCTTGACGGTCAAAGAGCAACAGCCATTAACGGATGGAACAGATCAATTAACCGATGTCTTCCGCTTTGTGAAAAACGGTCAAGAACAGATGATAACTAGTGGGGAAATGATCATCGAGGAAACGGAATTGACAGAAAATGGCACTTACGTCGTGAATCAGCACTGGGGCGAAAGTGAAAATGAAGGCATCAAACTTACTGTTCCAGTCGAACAGCAAAAAGTTGGGGACTATCAAGGAACCTTGAGCTGGCAGCTGGTTTCGGCACCTGGCAACCCATAAAGGCAGGAAAACAAATGAAAAAAATCATGATCGGTGTTATTACTGGCTATCTATTATTGTTCCCTCAACTCGTTTCAGCAGCTGAAGCAGGTGCCTATGACAGCAATGGTGTCACTTCCTTTTTCGGCGTCTATGAAGAACCCGTTGAGGAGCCAGAAGAGCCCATAAAAGAACAGCCAGGGAATAAACAAGTTAATCAAAAAGGCAACAATATTTTGCCAGCAACAGGGTCAGATCACTTTAATCGCTATCAAAGCAGTGGTCTTGTCGTTTTGTTGGCAGTAGGAATCATTTTAATCAAAAGGAGAACAAAAAATGAAAAAACTTTTCTTGACGGCAGGCATTCTATTGATGAGCACTGCTCTGTTACCAACAACCGTTAATGCCGCTGAATACACCTCAAATGGAGCAATCACTTTTGAAGCGGACCCGAATCCAACCAATCCAGTTGATCCGACCGATCCAGAAAAACCAGTGGATCCCGTCGATCCAACCGATCCCGATGGACCAAACCCTGGAACAGCTGGACCATTATCGATTGATTTTGCTTCAAGTTTTCAATTTGGCAACCAACTGATCACTTCTGAAACAAAAGATTATTACGCACAGCTACAAGAGTTCACAGCTGGCGCTGCTGGACCAAACTATGTGCAAGTAACTGATAAACGAGGAACACAAGAAGGTTGGTCATTGAGCGTTGTGCAAAATGGACAATTCAAAACGGCTGATGACGAAGAACTGGTAGGCGCTTCATTATCGATCGCCTCTGGCGCTACAACTTCGGTTACCGATATGCAATACGCACCAACGGTTACGACAAGTCATACCTTTGTACCAGATAGTGAAGTCACATTGGTCAACGCACCTGTTGGAAAAGGAATGGGTACTTGGATCTACAAGTTTGGGACCGATGCAACGGAAGGAGCAACGGCAGTAAAATTAAACGTGCCAGGTAGTTCTGTAAAATTAGCCAAAGAGTATCGGACGACATTGACTTGGAATTTAAAGAATGTCCCAGATAATATCGGTAGTAATTAAGAAACGATCTTTAAAATAAAAGGAGTGTTATATATTAATGAAAAAAACAGCGTGGGTCTTTGTAAGTCTTGCCGTATTGGCAGCAGCGAGTGCAGCAACCGAGGTTTCAGCAGCTGAAGCTGCTTCTTACACATCAAATGGGGCGGTTGATTTTATTCCGAATACTGATCCGACGAACCCAGTCAATCCAGAAAATCCAGATCCAGAAAATCCGGTCAATCCTGTGGATCCAACCGATCCCGATGGACCAAATCCTGGAACGAATGGCCCATTATCGATCGATTATGCCTCTAGCTTAGATTTTGGTGTCAATAAAATCTCAAATAAAAACGAAGTCTATTATGCACGAGCACAAGGATACTTGAATGACGATGACACAGCTTCTACATTAAAAACGGCCAATTATGTCCAAGTTACAGATAATCGCGGTAGTAATGCCGGTTGGCGGTTGTCTGTGAAACAAAATGGGCAGTTCAAAAATGAGTCAACGTTGAATCAAGAATTGACAGGTTCTGTCATCACCCTAACAAGTCCGACAGTTAGATCCAATGCGGTAGGTGTCACAGCTCCTGTGGCGGAAGCAACGATCACATTGGATGCAGCAGGTGCTGAATCAGTGGTGATGACTGCAGCAAATCAAACGGGGGCTGGAACATGGGTCAATGCTTGGGGAAGCGTTGAAACGGTCACTGAAATAGATAAAGATGGCCAAGAAGTACAAGCAGATGTTACCAAAGCGGTCGCACTTTCTGTACCCGGCAGCACACCAAAAGATGCCGTTAGCTACACGACTACACTAACTTGGGTATTATCAGATACACCAGGAACGGAAGGATAAGGAGTATAGATATGAAAAAGACACTAGCATTTCTCTCAGTATTAGGCTTAAGCCTAGCAGCACCAGTGCTGGCACAAGCAGCAGACAGTGCAGAATACAACTCAAATGGACAAATCACCTTTGAACCAAATACGGATCCAACCAATCCAATCAGCCCAACGGATCCAGATCCAGAAAATCCAATCAAACCAGTTGATCCAACAGACCCAGATGGACCAAATCCGGGAACCAACGGACCGCTATCGATTGATTTTGCTTCAAGCCTTTACTTTGGCACACAAAAAATCACCTCGAAAACAGAGGTCTATCATGCGGAAACCCAAAAATACGTGGATTCAGCAAATGAAAATCAAGAAGGCCCCAACTTCGTCCAAGTAACAGACAATCGGGGAACAGAGAGCGGTTGGACATTGAATGTTCGCCAAAATGGCCAGTTCAAAACAGCGGAAGACCAAGAATTGACTGCTGCGCAAATTCGTTTGACAAAGGGAACTGTGGTAACACCGTCATTGTCACCAAAACCATCAAATGTGAGCACAACGATCACATTGAATCCAAACGGTGCCCAATCCTTAGTGATGAGTGCCCAAGATGGTGAAGGAGCAGGAACCTATCTAATGAGTTGGGGCGATAGTTTAGCCGCAGCCATGGATAGTATTGAGTTGGAAGTTCCAGGCTCAACGACGAAATATGCCAGCCAATACAACACCACGTTTACTTGGTTACTAACAGACACACCAACCAACCCATAAGTACCAGCTTTCTCCTTGAACCCTTTCGAGGTTCAAGGAGAATACATAGAAAGAAGGGACATCCATCATGAAAAAAATCAACCAGCTTTTGGCGCTCCTATTCGCGAGTATTTTCTTTTTCGTACCAACTATAGGAACCGCTTCTGAATTTAACTTTGCCGTCAATCCAGTGATTCCAGAGAACCAAATCGATAAAGAAAAGACTTATTTTGACTTGAAAATGGCGCCGGGGACGGTCCAAACTGTGGAAGTCCAATTGCGTAATGATACCGATCAAGAGGTAGTCATCGCACCAGTGATCGCTTCAGCTACCACAAACCTAAATGGAGTCGTGGAATATGGCGAAAACGACATCAAAGCAGATGAAACATTGCCTTATGATATGGCTGACTTGATTGAAGTGGAGAAAGAAATCACGATCCCGAAACAATCCCAGATCACCTTGCCTTTAAAGATCACTATGCCTTCGGAATCCTTTGAAGGAGTCATCGCAGGTGGCTTGACCTTAAAAGAAACGACAGAGGAAAATGCTACGGCTGACAGTGAAGAAGACCAAGGCTTAGCCATCAAGAACGAGTATGCCTATGTCGTTGCGATTTTATTGCGTCAAAATACAGCAGAAGTTGCGCCGGATCTGAAACTACTAGATGTTGGACCGGGACAAGTCAATTCTCGTAACACCATCAATGTCACCCTTCAAAATCCTGAAGCAGCGTACTTGAATTCATTACGCCTGATCAATGAAGTGAAGAAAAAAGGCGATAGCGATGTTTTGTATTCTTCGGATACTTCCCGGATGCAAATGGCACCTAATTCCAACTTCTCGTACCCAATCTCATTAGAAGGACAACGTTTAGAAGCCGGGACCTACGTGTTGACTTCCGTTGCCTATGGTGGGAAAAGTGAAGAAGGACAATACAAAGTTGAAAATGAAGAAGGCGAAGAAGAAAGCTATCTTTATAAGTGGACCTTTGAGAAAGAATTCACAGTGACTGGCGATGTCGCACGTGATCTGAACCAGAAAGATGTGACGATCGAAACAGATTACACGTGGCTTTACTTCTTGATCGGCGGTCTGTTGTTATTGCTCGCCTTCTTGCTGCTTTTATGGTACCGACGAAAGAAAAAAAATGAAACGGATGAAGCGTGAGCACCTTGAGAAATATTTGATCGATGGCTTGATCATCGCAGGTATCCTCTTGTTGGCACTTCCTTTTCTAAAAGAAAGCATCGTCAGTTGGCAATTACGCACAAGCGAATTGACGATAGCGACCCAGCTGCCGACAACGATTCCAGAAGAAGAAACCATTCAGATACCGACTCTGGAGGACGTCTTAGCGCCACAGCCAGCAACGATCACCGGGTACGGCTTTGTTGCAATTGAAGCGATCGAGTTCCAGCAGCCGCTATTGGTGGGGATAACCAATCAGCAGCTACTGAAAGGCGGTGTCGTGATGTTTCCTCAGCGTTTGTTAAAAAATAGCAATTTTGTCGTTTTAGGGCATCATCTCGGTAGACAAAGTTTGTTATTTGGTCAATTGCTAGAAGCACAGGTGGGGATGGAAGTGTCAGTGAGCTATCTCGAGGAAAATCAACAGTATATCATCATCGATAAAAAAATCGTGGAGGAAACAGACTTGTCGGTTTTAGCGGATGACCAAGGGCCAAGGCTGACCTTGATCACTTGTCCAACACCAACGCGAACGGATGAACGTTTAGTGCTGACAGCGATTCCTGTTGAGCAGACAACTGCCCAGCAGTCGCAAAAATCGTCGAGCAGTACGCCACAATCATCGGATGGGCTGATTGAAAAACAAGAAAAGCAATGGAAACAACAATCTAAAAAAAATTGGTTTCTTTTATTTGTTATTTTATTTATAATTAGTGGATGCCTGCTAAGCGTTCACAAACTGTTGGAACGTTCAGCGTCATAGAAAGATCATCAGAAAGTGCGCGGATGATAAGGAAGGTGAAGAAATGAAACGCAGATTTGGCTTTGTCATTGGTGCCTGCATGTTTATTGGATTGATTGATCTTGTTACAGAACAAGTCGTTTTTGCCACCATCTATAATCCGCTGGACCCCTCAGAAGAAATCGTTCCGACAGATCCTCCGGAAGAAGTACCAGAAAAAGTGAATGAACCACCTGCTGAAAAAAAAGAACCAGAAGAGCAACCAGCTCCTGAACCGGAAACGGTTCCGAAGAAAGAACAGGAGCAATCCATATCTCCAGAAAGTAATTTTTTGGACAAACAGAAACACTTTGGACAACGAGTCATGCTAGAAGATGTTTTCGTATCGGATAGTTTAAAAGTGGATGTAGCACTCCCAGGAAATAATACGGATGGCGATGGGGATGATAAACCTTCGTATCTTGCCAGTCTCTGCTATTTATTTTCAGGAAACGTTCTTTATGGCCAAAAAAATAATGGAGGCTTGAAAACGCATGTTTGTGACATTTTTGAATAAAGCGGACAAACGAAAATTGGTCCTGTTACAATATTTGGAAAACGCCATCGCTCTTTCTGAAACGAAAGAAACCTTGATGGATCAATTGACCATGTCGGAATTTCTAATCAACAAAACCGTTCAAGAATTGAATCTTGATTTTTATGAACTAGGGTTGAATGAGGAATTTGAGATCGTGACCGATGGGACGGTCATTAAACTCAATGCGTCCGGGCTGGCAACTTCCGATACGCTATTGACTTATTATTTGGATCAAGCGTTAAAATTTTCCATGTTGAAAGAATGTTTTTTTGAACAATTGTCTTCGCTATATGAATTTGCCACCAATCATTATTTGAGTCACAATCCTGTCTATAAAGAATTTAAACAGTTTAAACTGATTTTGAAGGAATACGACATTGATGTGACGAAAGAGTTTCAGCTGGTGGGGGAGGAAAGTGAAATCAGAGAATTTATTTTTCTCTTTTTTATGAAGGAATATTATTTGGATCATTCTCCCTTTCCAAAAGAGATCCTCGAAAAAGAAAAGTCTTTTGCGCGATTCAATGAGAGTAATTGGCTTAATCACAAACAGTCTGCTCGCATGCGAATTCGCAAGAAACACTATTTAGGCATTATTTTGTCCCGCATGGATAAAGGGCATTACATGCAAAATACGCTAGAAAATGATTTGATCATGCCGAAGCACTTGGTGATTATTGATGAGTTGAAAAGCTGGTTACAAGAGATTTTAGCCATCACAGATCAAGAAGTGCTAGAATGTGAGGCACGGGATATTTTACGCTTTTTGATCGTTGAAGGGTGGTTGATCGACAATAACAGCTACATTGATCAAGAACAAACCTATATTCAGCAATTAAACACGGATTTTATTCAATCGGTCCAACAGCAGTTCTCATTAACGGCTGAAACATTGACACTCCTTCAGACCGAGACGACCACGATCCATTACCAGCTCTTATCGTTTTCCTTTAGTTCCCGCTATGAATACCAATATATGGATGTGACGTATTTTCTTGAGACGTACCCCGAATATGCAGCCTTTTGTCGCAACTATTTAGAAGAAAACCGCAATCGCCCAATCTTATGGAACAACAAGGAATTTTTGTTTTTCAGATACCTGATTTTATTAGTTTCTACGATTCCTTTAAAAGAGATTTTGGTTCCCTTGTATGTCTGCGTTGATTTTTCTTTTGGTGATTCTTATAATCAGATGATCCAAAAGAATATCGAAAAAATTCTCGATTTGAATGTGCAATTCCAGAGTTACCCAGATGATCATACGCATTTGATTCTTTCAAACCTCCCCTTTTATGGTGCCTTAGGAATCGACCATATCTTATGGTTGGCCCCTCCTAGACCTATTGATTGGGCCAATTTCACAGAAAAAGTCAGCGCGATCCGCAGGGAACAGTTTCAAAACAAAACGGCACAATGAGCATCTCGCTGTTTTAATAATAAAGCGTCGTCTGTCCTCTCAAGGAGGCAGGCGTTTTTTTTGCAGAGAATCACATTGCCAAAAGAACAATCATGAATCGGTCATCTTTGTAATGTATCACTTATTGGTTGTGAAAAAGGAACATTTGATAGGATTTTTTTTTGCTAGAAAATTTGGTATGATAGAAAGAGAAGAAAAAGAGGTGCCCTATGATGGATGGGAAACAAACGAAGGCTGTGATTGGCCAGACATTGATCACCCTTTGTGAGACCAAAGAAGTGAATAAGATCAGCGTGCAGGAGATCGCCGAAAAAGCGCAGGTCAATCGGCAGACGTTTTACTATCATTTTCCTGATAAGAAAGCCTTGATCCAATGGATCTATCGGCAAGATGCGCTGATTTTTTTGACGACTGAAGATGTCGCCCTTGATAATTGGGAAGAGGCCGCCTTACGCATGCTGAAAGCAATGAAACAAGCGCCGGCCTTTTACCGCAAATCACTGGCTTATGACCGCGAGATCTTAATGAACGGTTTTTTACAGATCACAGAACCGCTTTTTCAGCGCTTATTCTTGGAGGTCGATCAAGAGCAGCAATTGACGAAACAAGACATTCTATTTTATAGCCGGTTCTTTTCCTACGGCTGCGGAGGCATTTTGGAAAATTGGATTCATAACGACTTTCCAGAGACGCCATTAGAGATTGCAACGCAATTGTTTCGTTTGGCGAAGGATGTAGAATTTTTTGGCCACCAAATCTATGAAAAAGAGGAGCAGTGAGCGATGACGAAAGTTTTATTTGTTTGTTTAGGTAATATATGCCGTTCCCCCATGGCAGAAGCCATTTATAGAGCAGAAATAGCAAAACGCAAATTGGATTGGCAGATCGATTCGGCAGCGACTAGCTCTTGGGAAGTCGGACACTCAGCTCATCCAGGAACTCAGAAAAAGCTCCGTCAAGTGGGGTTATCAAGCGAAGGTCTTATCTCCCGCCAGATCACAGAGGCAGATTTTACAAAATTTGATTGGATCATTGGCATGGATGAGAGCAATGTTAAAAACCTGCATGGGCTGGCACCAGCCAATACGACAGCCAAGATCCGTTCGTATATGAGTGTCGTTCCCGGCAAAGAGACTGAGGAAGTGCCAGATCCTTATTATACAGGGGATTTTGAAGAGACCTACCAACTGCTACAAGAAGGAATTCCTTATTGGCTAGAGAGTATTTCTTCGGAGAAATAAGACGTGTTCGCTTGTATTTTATCAAAAATTTGCTAAAATAGGATTATGAAATGCGAACGTATGTGTGGTTTTATAAACTGCTGTAACGCGCAGAAAGGAATGTCCAATGGAAAAGAAACCATCGCCCATTAAACAGTTGGGTAAACTCATTGTGATGACATCCACAACCTTGCTAGATACCTTCTTCAGTGATGATGCTGACAAGAAGAATCAGTCTGAAAAAGTGAAAGAGATCCAGCGAACGCTGCAAGAAGCAGCTGCTGCGAAGCATCTGGTGGTGTTGCAAGTAAAGACAGAGAAATTGGGTGGTTTTGAAACCGTTACCGGGTGGATCGTCGGTAAAACGGTAGCAAAAGAACAAGTTGTCTTGAAATTACAAAGTGACCGTCAGCAGCTGCGAATTATTCCCCTGAATCATGTGCTGAAAGTCAGCACCTTGAATACAAAACCCGGCTTGTAATCAAGCCTATGCATAGCAAAAAAACCGCTGGGTCATTAGACATAGCGGTTTTTTTAATTGGTAATTAAGCGTGCTTGTTTTTGACTTCAGCGAGTCGCCAAGCAGTCATCATAGCGATCAGTTCATAAGGGATCGGTTGCGCAAAAGGGAACTGGACCGCCCCTTTACTAGTCTTGTAGGGTTGTAGAGCCTCTTGGAAGGCCGTGATCGCAGAAGGCGTAGGATAAAAGCCGAGATGCTGTTTGGCGCAGGCAAAATGCACGATAGTTTCTTCCTGATGATAGGTGGGCATTTGGTAACTGATTTTTTCAACCGCTTCTGGCAAGACAGCCTTAATCGTTTGGCGGACAGTTCTTAAAATCACTTGTCGTTCTGCTGGAGCTGCTGCAATGTATTGGTCAACTGTCGTAATGTCTTTTGTCATGGGACACCTCCTGCCTTTAGTATACGGTAAACTCCGTAAGAAAAAAAGGAGCCTGTCAGTGGGTGGCTGACAGGCAAGGAGTAAAAATGAAAAGTGTTAGTTAGGGTTGTTTGTTGGGTTATGTATACTATACTGCCCAAATATGAATTTTTTGTGGAGAAAAGATTGGAAAGTGTTTAAGTTTACTACCTAAGAAAATACCCCAAAAAAGACCCGTCGGTGGGTGGCCGACGGGAAGGAGTTAAAAATGAAAAAGTGTTAGTTAGGGTTGTTTGTTGGTATACATAAAGTATACGAGATAAATATGAATATTCTGTGACAAAACTTTTCGGAAGTTCTTAAGAAACCGTAACGGTTTGATTACAAGGAAAGATTCTTTTCATCAAAACGATTTTTTAAGGTACGGTACAAATCAATGTATTGCCGATCATCTGCCGCATAATCCCAAATATAACTCATTTTTTCTGGTTTAAGCTTTTTCATCAATTGGTTGGAACTAACGATAACATCATAATTTTCTTGCTGATTCAGATCATAAGGCTCTGCTGCCACGAAGGTCAAGTCATGCAAGAATTGATTTAAACCTTGAACAACTAAGAAATTATCTTCTAAGGCAACCCCAACCCGTAGACGATTCGAGTAACGGATTTGATCATAAAATGGCAAGAGGGCATGAGTATACATCGTTGCCATCTGCTCTTGATTTTCATCATTGATATAATCTACTGCTGATTCTTCACGGTAGCTAGTCAAGAAATCGTCGATTTTTTGTTGTAACTGTTCTTCAGCAGATCCGCGATTGATCGATGGTGTCAGCAAGCGATAGATGTTAGGAAATGGCTGACGAAAAACATAGTTGCCGAAGGTCACATTAATCAAATTCCCCACAACTAATGGCTCGTCTAACAGGCCAGGTTGTGAAGCAAAAAATGTTGCTTTCATTTCTGCTAAAAGGTCTGCCACAAGCGGATAGACCGGATTTTGTTTGTTTGAGAAGAAATGGATCGTTTGTTGTAAGGCTTCTTCTTCCGGACTTAAATAGAATGGGAAGATTTGCGCCATCAAATAAATAAAGCCAGATTCACCTTTCAGTTGTTTGTCCGTCATTGAAACTTCAGGATCAACGACTTGCGTCAAACGCTCAAAATCGAAGTATGGATTATTTTTCATCAAGAAATTGTACCGTTTGTCGTATTTGGCAAAATTTTCTTTTTTGATTCGTAAAAGGATCAGGGCAGCAAAATACTTCAACTCTAGTCGACCAAGATAAGAGTGAGTCATTGGGAAGTATTCCGTGAAACGATCCACTACTTTTTCTGCTTCGCTTTCCGCGATCGCAAAAGGCCATTCAATGCCACGGGTACCTAACCAAATAATGTTGAATAAGGAGAGCCGCACAAGACGCTCATCGCCTACTAAGTTTGATTCAGTGTAAGTAAAGCGAAGCTGGAATTGTTTCAAATGTTTTTTTAGATGTTCAAATTTGCGAGACACCGTTGAACGACTGACATCGTATTTTGCACAAAAATCCGTGATCGTTGGATTGTCTTCATTCAGCATGTAAAGAACATATAAGAACGGAACGCTTTTATTCAATAAATAGAAGCGGTATTCATCGATCGTTACCGCGATATTCTGAGGCTGTAATTTACCGCCACGACCGAGTATCGACATATGATCCGGAGTCAACTCAGCTAGATCTTGGTCGATCTCAGTCAACTCGATAAAAGCTTGTTGGTAGCTCAACTCCATTTCCTTTGCCAATTGTGCGATTGGGTGACTAGGGTTTTGCAGAGTTAGCATACGCCGGAATATTTTAAATTTAATTAATGTTTGCGGGTCCATCATAAGTTCTTCATAAAACATAGGTATCCTCCTTTGTGGCTCTATTGTATCTTTTTTTTACGAAACTGTCAGTCTTTTTAATCAAAAAAATAGCCTACCTTTTAAAAAAAGGTAGGTTATTTTCGTCTTTTTAACTAATTTAGGCCGAAATAGGATCTTTTTTGAAGCACGACCATAGCAAACCAATCAAAAATCCGATCGCCGCTGGTACGACCCAACCCATCCCGATTTGGAAGAAGGGCAGATAATCTGACGCAAAAGACAAGATTCCTTGCACGAAAGCGTTGTTGGTAATCAGTGCGGGACTTGCATTTAAGCCGTCGATGATTGCAGCGATCAACGTGAAATACGTCGTCATTCGATAGACACTGGCGCGATGGTTAAATAATGGACTGATGATCGCCAACAAAATCAAGGTGATCGCCAGTGGATAAATAAACATCAAGACTGGAATGGAGAATTCAATGATATTGGTCAAGCCAACGTTGGCGAAGATCGCTGGTAAGATACTTGTCAATGCGATAAAGAAACCGTAGCTTTGTTTTGGAAACAACCCAGCAAAGGTCTCAGAAAAGGCCGTGATCAAACCGATGGCGGTTTTTAAGCAGGCAGAGATGACGATCAATGCCAATAACAGACTGCCGATGGTGCCAAGGTAGTGGTTGGCGATTTGTGCCAAAGCGATCCCACCGTTTTCGCTGATGGGAAACTGGCCTAAACTTTTGGTTCCCATATAAGAAAGTAAGGTATAGATGATCCCCATCAACACGATACTGACAGAGCCGGAAAGGATCGTGTCTTTTGCGACTGTCGTAGGTTTCTCAACCCCCATATTGCGAATCGTTGAGACGATGATGATCCCAAATGCTAAGGATGCCAATGCATCAAGGGTATTGTAACCATTGGTGAAACCAGTGAAGAAGGCATCGTTTTGATAGCTAGGATAGATCGGCGCATCGCTGACCGTTCCTAGGGGTTGCCAAAAGGCGAAAAATAGCAGAACACCTAGTAAGACCAGAAACAAGGGATTTAAAAACTTCCCGACATAATCAAGAATTTTGCTTGGTTTACGTGAAAACCACCAAGCAGCACCAAAAAATAGGGCAGAAAACAAGCCCAATAACCAAGTTTGCATATCTGATGAAACGTGGGGAGCGATCCCGATCTCATAAGAAGTAGTGGCCAAACGGGGCAGAGCAAAGAAAGGCCCAATCACTAAGTAAAGCAAAATCGTAAATATCATTGCATAGCGTCGATTGATCCGAGAAGCTAATTCAAAAACTCCGCTACTTTGGGATACCCCAATGGCGATTACTCCTAAAAATGGCAAGCCGATTCCGGTCACTAAAAACCCAAGATTGGCTAAGCCGACATTCGCACCAGCTTCTTGTCCCATGTGAACGGGGAAGATTAGATTTCCGGCACCAAAGAACAGACCGAAAAGCATTGATCCAACATACATATAATCCTTAAACTGTAACTTTTTTTCCATAAGTGAAAGCTCCTATAATTCCTTAGTTTTAAAAAAAATAACAAATTTTCCGACAAATAGCAATGTTTTTTTGTTATTTTTTGGTAAATTCTGACGATTCTGTTTCCCGTAATAAAAAAACACTTAGCATTGAATTCTTCCAAGCTTACTGAAAAAAGGATAAAAAGCTCGGAAGAAGAACACTAAGTGCTTCAAGACAGAGAATTAATTCAACACACGGGAAAGGAATTCTTTGGTGCGCTGCTCTTTTGGATGAATAAAGATATCTTCTGGTGTTCCTTGCTCGGCAATGACGCCTTGATCCATAAAGATGACCCGATCAGACACTTCTTTGGCAAAGCCCATTTCGTGGGTAACAATCACCATCGTCAAGCCAGTATGAGCTAAGGTATTCATGGTCTTCAACACTTCACCGACCATTTCTGGATCTAGCGCAGAAGTCGGCTCATCAAACAACATGACATCTGGATTCATCGATAAGGCACGGGCAATGGCTACCCGTTGTTTTTGTCCACCTGAAAGCTGGGAAGGCTTGGCATTGGCATATTGAGCCATACCGACTTGCTCCAGATTTTCTTTGGCAGTCGCTTCCGCTTCTTTGCGATCGCGTTTTAAAACAGTGACTTGTCCAGTCACGCAGTTTTCTAATACATTCATATTGTTGAACAAGTTAAAGGATTGGAAAACCATCCCTAGATGTGTCCGGTATTTCGGCAAGTCATAGCCTTTTTCTAGCACATTTTCACCTAAGTAGATGATTTGTCCACTGGTTGGTTTTTCTAATAAGTTGATGCAGCGAAGAAGTGTGGATTTTCCTGAACCAGAAGAACCGATGATCGTGACAACTTCTCCTTTATTAACAGACAAACTGATGTCTTTTAAGACTTCGTTGTCGCCAAAACTCTTTTTTAAATGGTCAATTTCAATGATTGCTGACATGTTCTTCCTCCTTATTCGTTCGGGTTGATGTCTTCTAATTTGACATACGCACTGGGACCATCCATTTTGCGTTCAACAAAGCGCAAGATCTGGGTAGCACTGATGGTCAAGACTAAGTAGATCACACCGATGATCGCAAATGTTTGGAAGTATTGGAAGTTCGTTCCAGCGGCTGATGTACCTTGGAAAAAGAGGTCCGCAACACTGATAACACTTAAGACGGCAGTATCTTTGATATTGATAATGATCTCATTCCCGGTAGCAGGTAAAATGTTGCGCATCACTTGCGGCAACACGACTTTGATCATGGTTTGCCAATGGGTCATACCGATGGCTTGAGCTGCTTCAAATTGACCATCATCTACAGCAAAGATCCCACCACGAACGATCTCAGACATGTAGGCACCGGTATTGATAGAAACGATCAGCACGGCTGCCAGCGTTCGATTCATTGAGACGCCAAAAGCCAAAGCGGTTCCGTAGAAAATAACCATTGCTTGAACCATCATTGGGGTCCCGCGGAAAACTTCTATATAGATGGTTAGTAACCCATTAACGATCCGTTGGAGGAAACGTCCTACTGGATTTTCTGAAAGCGGCAATGTTCGGAAGATACCGACTAAGAGACCAATGATCAATCCGATGATCGTTGAAAGGATCGCGATGAATAAGGTCAAGCCAGCACCTCGCAAAAAGAGCATGCCGTAATCATCAATGATTTTTTTGAAATCAGCGATCAGACCTTGATCCGCTGTTTCTCCGCTGGCATCTGCAGGCTGATCCAAGACTGCTTGATCCATCAGGGAAACCCGTTCTTCTTCAGAGATTCCTGCAAGGATCTCATTGACTTTTTCCACATCCGGATCGCCTTTGCGCATCCCAACTGCTACTTGGACGTCTTCTGGATTGGTTTCAAAACCGGCCCCTTCATCGAACTCGACCATCTTCAAATCAGGATTTGCACCGACGGCAGTGACGCCTTCTGGTCGTTCACTGACGTAGCCATCAATGATTCCCGAAGCTAAAGCAACGCGCATGGAGGAGAAGTCTCGCATGGCTTGTTCTTTTTGGACCTCAGGGATTTGATCAATGACGGTATAATGGAAAGTATTCAGCTGAGCAGTGATTTTCGCTCCAGCAAGATCAGCGAGACTTTTGGCATCGGCGTACTCGCCATCTTTACGAACCACTACCACCAAATCTGATTCATAGTAAGGATCGGTAAAATCGATTTGCTCGCGACGTTCGGCAGTTGGTGACATTCCGGCGATCACGGCATCGATAGTCCCCGCTTGTAAAGCTGGCGGCAGGCCGTCCCATTGGGTTTTAACGATCACTAATTCCTTGCCTAAGCCTTCAGCGATTCGTTTGGCGATCTGGACATCGTAACCGCCGGCAAATGCTGAGCCTTCTTCCCCAGAAATTGGCACGGCACCATTGGCGTCCGTCGTTTGCGTCCAGTTAAATGGCGCATAACCCGCCTCCATGCCGACACGGAATTGTTCTGCTGGTGTTTGGTCATCCGCGTGCACAGTTAAGGGCAGCTGAATGAGGGTTAGACAGAGGGCGAAGACCGCCCAGATCCAATTATTTTTTTTCATTTTTTCTCTTTCCTTTCACGAGTTGGACAAGCAGGTAAGGATGAAAAAGCAAAAAAACAGCCGTACTCCATGATTGGAAAACGGCTGTTGACAAGTCATCGTCGACAAACCTTTCACAAAACATAGCGCAACTTAGACAAGCTAAGACAGTCCGCAAATTGTTCATTTGCGGCCCAACAAAATCGATGCAAGCAAAACCGATCTTGTTTCGGCGATGTTCCCTAGCTCTGCTGTAAACGTGTTGCTTCACTCAGCAGGATTAATGAACCTCGCGACCTCTACCTAAATGTTAAAGGGTACTCGTATTTAATTTGATTCTTCTCAGAGTTTAGAAGAAAAGCACCCAAATGTCAATTCTTTTTAACAAAAAAACGACCATTTCCCTATTTTTATCAAAGAGAAAGCGGATCGTTTTTACGAGTGTCTATTGGAACCCTTAAGCGACTTTCGCTTTTGGTTCACGGCCTAAAACAGCTTGGATGACTGTCAAACCAAGCAATAAGCCAAGTGCTAGATAGATGAGGCTTGAGTATTGTGTAACGCCCCAATCTTGTCCTAAGGTACGGTACACCACAAGGACGATGGCTTGAATGATTGCTGTGATGACATTTAAAAAGCCAAATGCCCATAGATTGCCATTTTCTTTACGTGCTAAATAGAAGATAGAGAAATATAAGCTGACTGCCAACCAACCGAAACTGATAATGATCATTGCCCAATAAATAATAGCTGCTACCAATGTATTTCACCTCACTTTGATTCGTGACTAGTTTACCACGTTTTTTGTTCCTTGTCATGAAGGAATCTCTTTCTTTGTGAGGCAAAAAACAAAGCGCAAAAGCAGTAATGAAAAGATCGTCTGCTACATTTGCTATTGGTGGGTTTGCTGAAAAAGGGACGATTTTTCTAGATTGGTTCATTTTTAGCTGTGTATAATAGAAATAAACTGTTTTTTTTGCAGAAAACTACGAGTTAAGAATCAATTAATAATTAGTTAATAGCTGATTTAGATCTGCTTGCTAGAATGATCACAGAAGCAAGCAAGGAGGAAGTAAAAATGGAAAATGTTCTAACAATCAAAGGATTAAACAAACGTTACGGCAAACAGCAGGCGCTGCATGATGTCGATCTAACGATCGCGAAAGGAGATATTTATGGATTGGTGGGGAGAAATGGTGCTGGGAAGACGACCTTATTAAAAGCAATCGTTCAGTTGATCCAACCCACTGGTGGCAGTCTGCAGTTGTTTGGTGTCGAAGGCGGCAAAGCATACACCCAGATGCTGAAACGCGTTGGCAACGTGATTGAGACTCCAGTCGCTTACGACCAATTGACCGCTAAACAAAATCTAAACTATTATTGCAAAATCAGCGGGGTGGTGGAACCTGATGCCGTTAGTAAGGCACTGTCGTTTGTTGGTTTGACCAATGTCGGCAACAAGAAATACCGTGATTTTTCTTTGGGTATGAAACAAAAGCTCGGCTTAGCCATCGCTTTATTGAACCAACCGGATTTTCTGATATTAGATGAGCCGATCAATGGCTTGGATCCTGTAGCGATCGTTGAGTTTCGGGAGCTGCTTTTACGATTGAATCAAGAACGCGGCATGACGATTTTGATTTCCAGCCATATTTTAGAAGAGTTGTACTTAGTGGCTACACGTTTTGGGGTCATTAGTGAGGGGCGTCTGATCAAAGAGATGACCAAACACGAATTCGATCTGATGGCGAAACGGTTTATTCAATTAGAAGTGGATGATGTAGCCACAGCTAGCCGCTTGCTAGAGAGTCAGCTGATTTCTGAATATAAAGTTGTCAGTGACCACAAAATTCATATTTATCAAGAGAATGTGTTGATTCGGGACCTGGTCCGTCAGCTGGTTTATGAAGGGATCGCTATTGATCGGATTTCTTTTGAAGGGGAAAATCTAGAGTCGTATTTCAAAGAGTTAGTAACAAGTGAAGGGGGAAAGTAAGATGTTGAATTTTATTCGAGCCGATTTGTATCGTTTATCAAGAAGTAAAAGTTTTTGGATCACAGAAGGAATTATTTTATTGTTGGTGATTTTATCCGTTGTTTCTAATGGTAGTGTGGGGGTCACTCTTGGGGATAGTACGCAAACAGCAGGCGGCCTTACAGAAATCACTGGCTTTCTGGCGATCCAGACCAGTCTGTCTTCCATGTTGCTGTATTACTCCTTGCCATTGGTGATGCAGGTCTTAGGCAGTGAGTACACGAAAGGGACCATGAAGAATATCATTACCGTTGGTGTCTCCAAACCCGCTTATCTTTTTGGGAAATTCTTGGTATATGCATTGGTACTGGTCTTACAGATCGTTGCGATTTGTTTGGTGAGCTTTGTAGCGGGAACGGTTATTGGGGGGATTGGTTATAATGACCTTTCACAGATAGAAAACTTGTTGTATTATTTCGTTAGTTTTGTACTGATTTTATTAGCGACGTCCTCTTTTGCAGTGCTAGTTCTGTATTTAACCAAAAATACAGCAGTCAGCGTATTGGCGACGATTTTTATTCCGATGGCCTTTGCGATTGCCCGAATCTCTTTACCCGACTGGAAGTTTTTAGAATACTTGGACTTTCAAGGTGGGTTAGAGATGGTGACCATGACTACTTTCCAAACATGGGAAACAGTCCAACCAATTTTTATTGGGAGTCTGATCAGTTTGCTACTTTGTCTTTTGGCTGCGCATCTGGTGTTTAAGAGACAAGAATTGTAAGAGCAGAAAAACGCCCAACCGTATCGACTAGTGAAGGTCGAGCGATTGGGTGTTTTTTGTGTATAGCCATGAGTTAGTAGGATTCAACGGACTGCTGCCAAATCAAAGTCAAACGAAACGTCTCTTCGGTTGTATCCAATTGGATCTTGCCGTCTAATGCATGAGTCAATGCCGCGATGATATACAGACCAAGTCCGGCTTGCTGTTTATGCCGCGAAAGGTCTTCCGTATAAAAGCGGTGGGTCAATTTTTCTGGGTACTGGATCGGTGCCTTCAGCTGATTTTCCTGTTGGAAAACAACGCGATCTCCTTGCTGATTCAAGCGGATCGCTCCGGTCTCACTGCCATGTTCCAGTAAATTGCCAAGGACATTTTGGAAAATTCGTTGCCAGCTTTTTTTATCCGAAATGATCATGATGTTGGGTTGGATCGTCACCGTTAACGGCAACTGTTGCGCTTCGAATGAAGGATAGAGCTGGAGCAGTTCTTCTTCCAATAAACGAGAAAGATCGAATTCTTCCAAAGTCAAAGCCAGTTGATTGTCTTTGAGACGCTGATAGGTCAATAACTGTTCCAGATGATTTTCGACTTTTTCTAGGTTGCTGCTGACTTTATCCAGCAGCTGTAGTTGTTGCGGGGTGAGGGTCGTATCGGCTTGCAGCAGTTGTGTGTAGCCGCTGGCGACCGTTAAAGGTGTGCGCAAGTCGTGAGAGATATTTTGAATGGCTTGTTCCAACTGCTGGTTTTCTTGCAGCATTTGATAGTGCTGCTGCTTATTTTTTCTAAGTATCTGATTGTTTAACAAGGCGATCGCTTTTAAAGCGGGGACGCGGGTCTGCAAATGGATCTCTTGATTTGTTTCGATTTCGCTGATTCTTGTTAATTGCTGGTGGTACTTTTTTAGATCATATAGTAAGAAAAACCAATAGCCCAACAATAACACAACGATCAGAGCGGCGAAAAACTGAAGTATATGCATGAGGTTCCTCCTTTTTAAGCTAGCTTGACGCCGATGCCCCAGACAGTATCAATATACGCTTCATCTGGATCGAGTGTTTTGATTTTGCTGCGTAAATGGCTGATATGGACATTGATCGTGTTTTCTTCACCGTAGTAAGGTTCTTGCCAAACCGCTTCATAGAGCATTTCTTTCGTATAAACTTTTTTGGGGTTGGCTAAGAGCAGGGAAAAAATCTCAAACTCCTTTTTCTTTAACTGAACCGTTGCCTCTCCTCGTTGCAGCTGAAACGAGTCAGGCAACAGTTGAATGTTTTTATACGAGTGGTTGCTGGCAACTGGAGGGGTTTGTTTATTTGTGCGCAATTGAACAATGATACGGGCCTTTAATTCTTCGACATTGAAGGGTTTGGTCAAGTAATCATTGGCACCCGCCAGCAAAAGGGTGGAAACATCGGCTGGTTCATCTAAGGCAGTCAAGATAATGACGGGGACCGTGGAGGTTTGGCGAATTTCTTGCAAGACTTGTGTCCCATCTTTACCGGGGAGCATTCGATCTAGCAAAATCAAGTCGAAAGCATCTTGCTGAAAAAGCAGCAGACCTTCCGTACCTGAATAGGCTTGCTGGACGGTATAGTCAGCTGCTAAAATAGTAGCCAACATTTCGCTGATCTCATTGTTGTCTTCGATAATCAAAATTTTCATTTGGTTTTCCCAGTCTCCTTGTATTTATTGCATCTATTATAAGCAATTCCGCACGAAAAAGCATTAGTTGCTTTTAAAAAAGAAAATGGCTGATTTTTCGCAAAAACGGTTCTTTTTCGGTTAGAATAAGAGAAAAGCCATAAAGGAAGTTAGAACGATGAAGGTATCTATTGAGCAAGCAATCGCAACGGTCACCGCCGCATCATCCGTGACCTTTTTGACGGGTGCCGGTGTTTCGACCCCATCGGGCATTCCTGATTACCGTTCCTTAAAAGGGGTCTATCAAGGAGTGGCCCAGCCAGAGTATTTGTTAAGCCATGACTGTTTAGAAAACGAACCGGAAACATTTTATCAGTTCGTCAAGCACCTCTACCATCCTCAGGCCCAGCCGAACATCATTCATCAAAAAATGGCTGCGCTACAAGCGAAGAAAACCGTCTGGGTCGTTTCACAAAACATCGATGGACTGCATGAAAAAGCAGGGAGTCACCAAAGAATCGATTTCCACGGCTCCTTGTACAACTGTTATTGCCGAAAATGCGGCAATCCGGTACCTTGGCAAGCATATTTGCAGGACTGGCACCATGCAGGATGTGGCGGTCAGGTCCGGCCAGCGATCGTGCTTTATGGGGAAGGATTTACGGATGAAACCATTGAAGGAGCCATTCAAGCCGTTGCTCAAGCCGACCTGACGATGGTCGTGGGGACTTCGCTGCAAGTCTATCCTTTTGCAGGGCTAGTCGATTACAGCCAGCAGGTGTTGGTCATCAATAAGGAACCATTGGCGATTCCGAATGAATATGGCATGTTGACAGCAGCAGCCGAAACGTTTTTCCAGAAAATTGAATGAAGGAGTTTATGATATGACACAACGTACCGAAAAAGAGAAAATGATTGCTGGCGAATTGTACTTTTCCCCAGATCCAGAATTGGTGGCAGATCGAAAATATGCCCGTGAACAAATGAACCTGATCAACCAAGAAACTGATACAAAAATCAAAGAGCAGTTACTAAAAGAAACTTTCGGCTCTGTGACTGGTCGAATCTATATCGAACCGAATGTCCGTTTTGATTATGGCTACAATATTTCTGTCGGCAAAAACTTCTATGCTAACTACGACTGTGTGCTATTAGATGTTTGTCCCATTACCTTTGGCGACAACTGTATGCTGGCACCCAATGTTCGGTTGTTTACGGCGACGCATCCATTACATCCAGTCAAGCGCAACAGCGGCTTAGAATTAGGGGCACCGATCGTGATTGGCGATAACGCATGGATCGGTGGTGCGGCTACGATTTTGCCGGGGGTGCGCTTAGGAAACAATGTCGTGGTGGGGGCTGGCAGTGTGGTCACAAAATCATTCCCAGACAATGTTGTGCTAGCGGGAAATCCGGCACGGGTCATCAAGACGATCGACTTAGAAGAAGAAAACAACCAGCAAGATCCCTTGGCTGTTCAGCGGGCAGCGATCGATGACATTGATTGGCAACTCACGCATCTTTTGGAAAAACGTATGAGCACGGTCAACGAAATCGTGCAATTGAAGAAAAGCAGTCAACTGCCGGTATTAGATGAAAATCGTGAAGAGAAAGTGCTGGAAAACATTCGGCAGGCAATTTCTAATCAAGCCTACGAAGAAACGATTTTGGCTATGTTTCAATCAATTATGAACCACTCAAAAACCTATCAAGAGAATCAATTGGAGGAATGAGTATGGATGGAGCAACACGTCGAGAAAACATTTTAGCGGCATTGAAGCAAGCGGACAAAGCGATCAGTGCCAGCAAACTGGCAGAATCCCTCGGAGTCAGCCGTCAAATCATCGTTGGGGACATTGCCTTATTGCGAGCAGCTGGTGAAGCAATTGTGGCTACGGCTCGTGGGTATCGGCTGCAAGCGCTGTTGGATGAGGCAGGACATGTCAGTAAGCTAGCGGTACAGCATCGACCTGAACAAACGGAAGAAGAATTGCGTATCTTTGTCGCTTGTGGTGTGGAAGTGGTCGATGTCATCGTTGAGCATGAGATCTATGGAGAGATCACTGGCAATTTGCAGATCCAAACAGACCAAGACGTGACTGATTTCATCAACAAAACCAAACATGCAGAGGCCCGCTTGCTCTCAGATTTAACCAACGGGGTACACTTGCATACGTTGCGTTACGCCGATCCTGCGGCTTTGGAAAAAGCCAAACAACAGTTAGCAGAAAAAGGCATGCTCTACCAAAATTGAGGAGTGAAGTGATGCAAGATGTCTTATTGATCATTGACTTGCAAAATGGGGTCTGTCAAACAAATGACCAAACAATTGACCATTTGTCGGAATTATTGCTGTTCGTCAACCAACGAATCCAACGATATCGTAAAGAAGAAAAACCAGTTATTTTTGTTCAGCATGAAGAGGAGACGTTGCCCTACGGCAGCAAAGCATGGCAACTGCACCCAGCATTGGCCTATGAACCAACGGATCGTTTGATTCGAAAAAAACACGCCAATAGTTTTTTTCAAACAGATCTACAAGCGGTCTTACAGATAAACCAAGTGCGTAGTATCGAATTTGCTGGTGCTCAGACGGAATATTGCCTTGATGGCACGATCAAATTCGCGCATGGTCTGGGTTATCAAAACGTCGTGTATGCCCAAGCCACAACGACGTATCCAAGCCGAGGACGATCAGCAGCTGAAATCATTGATTGGTACGAAATGATCTGGCAAGGACGCTATGCGGAAGTCTTGGCAAATCCTCAGATGAAAAAATTGTGATTTTTTGTTGACAAGGCGTTCATTTTCCAGTAAAGTACAACTCAACAAGAATAATGAATCTGTTGAGAAGGAAAGTAACCGCGGATACTTTAAAGAGAGACTCTGGTTGGTGGAAAGAGTCAAGTCAGAAGCGATGAAAAATGGCCTTGGAGGATTGATTGTCGATAAGTAGGCAATCACGGATACGCACTACCGTTACAAAGTGCACCAATCTCTAGCACGGCTAGACGTTGGGTTGAGGGAAGGGAAACCTTCTAAACAAAAGGTGGTAACACGAGTATTCGTCCTTTTACTAGCAAACGCTGGTAAAAGGACTTTTTTTATACCAAAAATCAAATAGCACCACACACGAAGAATTGGTAAGTACAAAAGCACGTTTTTTCAACAGAGAGCTTCGGTAGCTGAAAAGAAGCATCAAACGACTTTTAGAAAATGGCCAAGGAGTGATTCGTTCCGAGCAGTAGTTTGCAAGGCGACGACGGTAGCGACCGTTATCTGGCTAGAGTATGATCGTACTCGAAAAGGAGCTGTATGCGAGTACAGCTTAAACTGAGGTGGTAACACGCAAAAAGGCGTCCTCAAACAAGTCACAGGTGACTTGTTTGAGGATGCCTTTTTTTATTGAAAAAGACAAGAACTAGGGGGAAGACGATGATTTCATTAAAAGACATATCAGTAACATTCAATCAACCAAAGAAACCCGCGATCCAAGCGGTCAAAAACGTATCGATCGAGATCGACAAAGGGGACGTGTACGGCATCGTGGGTTACTCAGGCGCCGGGAAAAGTACACTCGTCCGTGTAATCAACTTATTGCAGCGACCAAGCAGCGGCAGCGTCGTCGTCAATGGCACGGAGCTGACCACGCTTTCGGCGAAAGCTCTGCGAGAAAAACGGAAAACGATCGGAATGATCTTTCAGCACTTCAACTTGATGGACAGTCGCAATGTTTTTGATAACGTGGATTTTTCCTTGAAATATGGGGGACGGTCCAAACAGGAACGTCATCAAAAAGTTACCGAGCTGCTGGCGCTTGTTGGATTGGAAGAAAAAGCCCAAGCGTTTCCTAGCCAACTATCTGGAGGACAAAAACAGCGGGTCGCCATCGCCAGAGCTTTGGCAAATGATCCAGAGATCTTGTTGTGTGATGAGGCAACTAGCGCCCTTGATCCGAAAACGACCTTACAGATATTGGCTTTGTTGAAAAAATTAAATCGGACTCTCGGTTTGACCATCGTGATCATTACCCATGAAATGCAGGTCGTCAAAGAAATCTGCAACAAAGTGGCAGTGATGGAAGACGGCGAAGTCATCGAGCAAGGCTCAAGCGTTCAGATTTTCAGCCAACCAGAAAAACCTTTGACCAAAGATTTCATCCGAACGGCGACACACATCGACCAAGCCTTAGAAACGATCCTTGGCAGTTCGAAATTTTCTTCCTTGGCACCGAACGAATGGCTGGTGGAGCTGTCCTATGTGGGGGATCAAACCAATGAACCACTGATCGCCCAATTGTACAGCCGCTACAAAGTGACCACCAATATTCTTTACGGCAACGTGGAGATCTTGCAAGAAGTGCCGATCGGCAGCTTAGTCGTTAGCTTATCCGGCGAATACCAACAGCGTAAACATGCCTTAGAATATTTGAAGTCTCAAGGGGTTTACACCAATATTTTAAAAGAAAATCATGCAGAACCATTAAACAATGTAATTAAAGGAGGATTTTAGATGGCTGCCTTATTAGAAAGATATTTTCCCAATGTTGTTGCGATCCAAGATGAATTTGTGACAGCAACGATCCAAACCTTGTATATGGTTTTTTGGACCTCTTTGATCGCGGGCATCTTAGGCATCTTGTTAGGGATCGTTTTGGTAGTGACTCGACCGAATGGGATTTTAGAAAATCGACCGCTCTTTGAATTTCTCGATAAAGTCATCAATGTGGTGCGCTCGATCCCTTTCATTATCTTATTGACGTTACTAGGAACCTTTACCAGATTCCTTGTCGGAACGACCATCGGCGAAACAGCAGCATTGGTTCCTCTGATTGCTGGGATCATTCCTTTCTTTGCTCGGCAGATCGAGATTGCCTTGCTAGAAGTTGACCCCGGTGTCGTGGAGGCAGCTGAAGCGATGGGCACCAGTCCTTTCGGTATCATTTTTCGGGTCTATTTGCCAGAAGGCGTGGCGGGAATTATTCGGGTCTCTGCATTGACCGTGATCAATGTGATCGGATTGACCGCCATGGCAGGAGCAGTCGGCGCTGGCGGTTTAGGAAACTTAGCCATCACCCGCGGGTACAACCGATTCCAGACCGATGTTACGATCATGGCGACCTTGATCATCTTAGTATTCGTTTTTATCAGTCAATTTGTCAGCAACCTACTCATTAAACGAGTATCACACTGACCACCACTTACGTACAAATAAAAAAACAAGCAAGTCTATGGAGGAAGAAAAAATGAAAAAATTCGTACAATCAATCGTCTTAGGGGCAGCATTATTATTTATTACAGGATGCGGAAACAATGGCAGTGCCGCAGCCAATGATCAAGAAGAAGTCACGGTGAAATTAGGGGTGATTGGTGCAGACACCGATGTCTGGGATGATGTCAAAGATCGTTTGAAAGACGAAGGCATCAATTTAGAATATGTCCAATTTTCTGATTACAACCAACCCAACGCAGCCTTGGCTGATGGTTCCATCGACCTCAATTCATTCCAACACCAATTTTTCTTGGACAACTATAATGAAGAATTTGGTACTGATCTCGTATCGATCGGCAATACAGTCAATGCGCCATTAGGTATTTATTCCGACAAAGTGACGGATGTCAACGACTTGGCTGAAGGAGCTAAAGTTGCGATCCCTAATGATGTGACCAATGGTGGTCGGGCATTGCTTTTGTTACAATCAGCTGGATTGATCAAAGTGGATGAAGCAGCCGGACAAACACCAACGGTCGCGGATATTACAGAAAACCGTTTGAACTTAGAAATTTCAGAACTTGATGCAGCGCAAACCGCTCGGGCACTTTCCGATGTCGATGTTTCGGTCATCAATAGCGGCATGGCGGTAGATGCAGGATTTGTACCAACCGAAGATGCGATCTTTTTAGAGCCTGTTGATGAAACGGCCCGTCCTTACGTCAACATCATTGCCGCCCGTAAAGAAGATGAAGACAATGAAGTATACCAAAAAGTGGTCGCTGCTTACCAAACAGAGGATACGAAAAAAGTCATCGAGGAAACGTCAAAAGGATCAAGTGTTCCTGCTTGGGAAACCTTTGGGGCGAAATAAGTACCACGTAATTTGATATAAAATTGAAAAAACATGTATAAAAAGGAGAGATTTGATTATGACAACAGCAACTATTACAAAAGCAACGATTAAACCATTTATCCAAGAGCGTTTAGCCGCTTATCAAGCCTTGGCATTAGATATCCATAATCACCCAGAAGTCAGCAACTATGAGTTTTATTCAGCCGATGCCCTGATCGCCCAATTAGAAAAAGAAGGCTTTGCTGTCAAAAAGGATGTGGCAGGCCATCGCACCGGCTTTGATGCCCGCTATGTCAGTGGGAAACCTGGTCCGACGATTGCCTTTTTAGCTGAGTACGATGCGTTACCTGGCATCGGTCATGCCTGCGGACACAATCTCTTCGGGACTTATTCCGTCTTAGCTGCCAGTGCTCTACAACCTTTCATCGATGAGCTAGGCGGGGAGATTCGAGTCTATGGGACGCCAGGAGAAGAAGGTGGAGAAAATGGTTCCGCTAAAGGTAGTTTTGTCCGTGAAGGGTTCTTCAATGATGTCGATGCCGCTCTTTGTGTCCATCCAGCCCATCGCTATGGCAAAACGACAGCGTCATTAGCCAATGATCCAGTGGATATTAAGTTCTATGGTCGAGCTTCCCATGCGGCAGCAGCACCAGAAAAAGGCATCAACGCGTTAGAAGCATTGTTGCAAGTCTTTAACGGGATCAATGGGTTGCGCCTGCACTTACCAAAAGACGTCAATATTCATGGTGTGATCACCGATGGCGGCGTAGCAGCCAATGTCGTGCCAGAATATGCAGCCGGTCGCTTTTATTTACGAGCAGCCAATCGAGCAACCTTGAATGATGTCTATGAGAAAGTCGAAAACATCGTCAAAGGAGCCGCTTTAGCTACGGGAGCGACCTATGAATTCGGCTTGTTCCAAAACTCCGTCGATGATGTGATCGTGACACCAAGTTTTGATGAGATTTTCTTCGCCCATGCCCAAGAAGCGGGCGTACCTGCCGATGAGATCGATACGGAAGCAAAAGCAAGTCTTGGTTCTTCTGATGTCGGCAATGTCAGTCAAGTGATCCCGACGATCCAACCCACCGTTTCGATTTCAGATGACTACATTGCGGGGCATTCGGAAGAATTCAAAGCCGCTGCTAAGAGTGAAAAAGGCTTGCAGTCGATCGCTATCGCGGCGGAACTTTTAGCCCTGACAGCGTTAGATCTTTTTGAGCAACCGGCGTTATTAGAAAAAATCAAAGCCGATCATCAAGAAAGTTTAGCGAAAGGCAATTAATGCCAAAATTGTGAAAGAAGATATCCAGAGGATACTCAATAATATAGAAGAAAAAAAGTCTCTGCCGCAAAATGTCGGTAGAGACTTTTTTTGTTAGTCGATGACTAAAATGCCTTCTTTTAATGAAAAAGGATTTTGCTGATTGATATGATCGTAGAACATGACCCCGTTCAAATGATCGATCTCATGCTGAACGACGATTGCAGGATAGTTCTTCAAACGAACTTTTTTCTTTTTGCCGTTAATGTCGTAATAGCTGATCGTGATCCGGGCATGGCGCACCACGTAGCCGGGCACTTCACGGTCCACGGAGAGACAGCCCTCGCCTTCACCCAGACAAGCTTCTTGCACGGAATGACTTAAAATTTTGGGATTGTATAGAACATCTTTAAAATCAGGTTCAGTTTTTTCTGGGTCGCTGCTAGGGACGAGGACCGCTGTGATTCGTTTTGAAATATCTAATTGAGGAGCTGCTAGACCAACGCCGCCTCTTAATTCAAGTTCTTCTGCCTTGACTGGGTCTTGGCTGTTTTCTAAAAAGGTCATCATTTCTTTTCCCAGTGCGATATCTTCTTCGCTTAAAGGAAAAGGTACTTCTTTTGCTACTTCACGCAAGGTTGGATTGCCTTCGCGAATAATATCATCCATTGTAATCATTGATGATGTGATTCCTCCTACTATGTAAAAATGACGAAAGCAAGTTTCGTTCCTAATAAAGTGTACCATAACTGTAGAAAGAAGGGCATAAGAAAGTTTAAAGGGTAAAGCTTTCTTATTAAATGAAACAATATTTCTATATACATGATTTAATTATGAAATATAGTTGCGAACGAGAAAAGAATCAGTTATAATGCTTTTATAGAAAACGGTATCACGAAAGTGACTCACCAAGGAGGCAAAGAGATGTTCGGCTTTTCTGTATTTATGAACGAAGACTTGACGGCAGCAGAACTTGAGCAGATGACTGCGATGGCATCAGGCTTTAAAGGGATTTTCACCTCCATGCACATACCAGAAGACGATCGCAGTACCTATCGGCAGCGTCTGACGGACTTGGGAGGTTTCGCAAAAGACCATCAGCTGTCTTTAATGGTAGATATTTCTGGAAACGCCTTAGCAGAAGCGGGCTTTTCCATCGACAAGCTGGCGGAACTAAGGGAGATCGGTGTCACTGGTTTACGAATGGACTATGCCATCGACAATCAGCAAATCGCTGCTTTTTCAAAGGAAATGACCATCAGTTTGAATGCCAGTACATTAACGGAAAAAGACATTCGAGAGCTGCAGGCGTATGGAGCCGATTTTACTCGATTGGAAGCTTGGCACAATTATTACCCTCGACCAGAAACGGGACTGGATGCTGACTGGTTTCAGGAGAAGAACCGCTGGTTGAAAGCACAAGGCTTTTTTGTCCAAGCCTTTGTTCCAGGAGATGCCAAGAAACGCGGACCGTTATTTCAAGGATTACCCACACTGGAAAGACACCGCAACTGGTCGCCGTTTGCCGCAGCGATCGACTTGTTGGCTACCGGCTCAGTTGATGCTGTTTACATCGGTGATGGGATGGTTTCTGCAAAAAGTGCGCAGCAGTTTGCGACGTATCTGCAAGAAGCGCGGATCGTTTTGCGGGTCAAAGATCTTGGTTCGACTTACTTTGAACACGTACTAGGGAATCACCAAAATCGTTACGATGAAGCTCGAGATGTCTTGCGTAGCGCCGATGCCCGTTTCAATGCCATTCCAGAAGTCAAACCTGAACTTAGTCGAGAGCGGCCAATGGGTGCTGTGACGATCGATAACCAAGAGTACTTGCGCTATATGGGAGAGATTCAAGTGTGCAAACGATCATTGCCTGCAGACCCCAAAGTCAACCTCGCCGCTCAGGTGATACCAGCCGATCTGCCTTTGATCCAACAAATCAAAGCAGGGATGCGATTTAAATTAGAAAGAGATGATTCCAATGAATAAAATCAATTTAGACAAATTAACGACTGAACGACGCAATAGCGAAACGAGCAATTTAGATGAAATGACGATTTTAGAAGCGTGCAAAAAAATGAACCAAGAAGATCAAAAAGTTGCCTATGCAGTGGAAAAAGAAATTCCTAGTATTGAAAAAGTCATTGAACAAACTATCGCTGCTTTTAAAAAAGGCGGACGCTTGATTTATCTTGGCGCTGGTACGAGTGGTCGATTAGGCGTCTTGGATGCGGCCGAATGTGTCCCAACCTTTGGGGTATCACCTGAGATGGTGGTTGGTCTGATCGCCGGTGGCGAAGAAGCGATGACGGTCGCTGTCGAAGGAGCAGAAGACTCCTTAACGCTAGGGAAACAAGACCTTGTCGATCTGAAGTTGAATCCAAATGACATGGTGATCGGGATCGCTGCCAGTGGTAGAACTCCTTACGTGATTGGGGCTCTTGATTACGCCAATGAGCTTGGTGCCACAACGGCTACGATCGCTTGTAACAAAGATGCGGAGATCTCTCAACATGCCAGCTTTCCAATCGAAGTCGATTGTGGCCCAGAGTTTTTGACGGGTTCGACTCGTTTGAAATCTGGGACGGCCCAAAAATTGATTTTGAATATGATCTCGACGTTATCAATGGTAGGGATCGGCAAAGTCTACAATAATTTGATGGTCGACGTAAAAGCGACCAACGAAAAATTGGTAGAACGCTCAAAACGGATCATCATGCAGGCAACTGAAGCTGATTATGAAACAGCCGCCGCGGCATTTGAAGAAGCAGATCAGAATGTCAAATTGGCGATCGTGATGCTGTTGACGGATAGCACGAAAGACGAAGCACAAGCAAAACTTGCCACGGCACAAGGGTTTGTCAAAACGGCGTTAGGAGGAGAAAAGTAATGGCAAAAGAAACACTGACGGTAGAAGAGTTAGCGGAGAAGATTTTTCAAGAAGCCGGCGGAATGGACAACGTAGAAACAGTCAATCACTGTATGACTCGCGTACGAATGACCGTCCGCGACCACGACAAGGTCGATCAACAAGGGTTAAAAGAGATTCCCGGTGTGATGGGGGTCGTCAATGACGAGCAGCTGCAAGTCATTATCGGACCAGGGAAAGTCAACAAAGTAGCCAACGCAATGGTGGCAAAAGCCGGTGTTGATTTAGGGCAAGAGATCCCGCAACAAAAATCAGGCAAAGAGGCGTTATCAGAAAAAACGGCAGAAATGAAAGCAGCCCAAAAAGCCAAACAAAAATCATCACCATTGAAGTCGCTGCTGAAAGACATTTCAAATATCTTTGTTCCAATGATTCCAGCCTTCGTTGGTGCAGGACTCGTTGCAGGGATCGCCTCCGTTCTGACCAACATGATCACGGCTGGGCGATTAGATGGAGACACTTGGAATTATTATGTCATGATTTTAAACGTCCTCAGAAATGGGATGTTCACCTATTTAGCGATCTTTACTGGGGTCAATGCTGCGCAGGTCTTTAAAGCCAATCCAACCCTTGGTGGAGTGATCGGTTCGATCATCTTGCTGACAGGTATGAACCCAGAAGCCCCGATCCAAAACTTGTTCACTGGCGAAGCGTTAGCTGCCAACCAAGGGGGGATCATCGGTGTGATCTTCGCTGTATGGCTTTTGGCGAAATTAGAGGCAGTGCTGCATCGAGTGATTCCTGAAGCGATCGATATTATCGTGACCCCGACGTTGTGTTTGTTGATCATCGGTTTGACGGAGATTTTTTTGATCATGCCATTGGCCGGCCTGATCTCTGACAGCTTAGTCGGTTCGATCACTTGGGTCTTGAATGTGGGCGGGGCTTTTTCTGGGTTTGTCTTAGGGGCGGCCTTCCTACCAATGGTCATGTTTGGTTTGCATCAAATTTTGACCCCGATCCACATCCAAATGATCGAGGCAACAGGCAGCACGCAATTATTACCGATTTTAGCCATGGCTGGTGCCGGTCAAGTCGGAGCAGCTTTAGCCTTATGGGTACGACTACGTAAAGACAAAGAGCTTTCTGAAATGATCAAAGGTGCATTGCCAGTTGGGATTTTAGGCATCGGCGAACCATTGATCTACGGAGTGACATTGCCATTAGGTCGACCATTTATCACTGCTTGTATTGGTGGTGGGATCGGTGGTGCGGTCATTGGCGCTTTGACAAATATCGGCGCAACGGCGATTGGACCATCAGGGTTAGCTTTGATTCCATTGATTGCCAACGGCCGTTGGATGGGCTATATTTTCGGCTTGTTAGCAGGCTATGCTGGCGGCTTCGTTGCCACCTACTTCTTTGGGATTCCGAAAGATCGCTTAGAAGCAGTCAAAGAAAGCGAGGCAGAGGAGGCAAAATCAGCTGCAACCGTCACTTCCGTGCAATCGCAACCAAAAGAAACGAGTAAAACGGCGGCAAAGGAAACGGCAGCAAATTCATCAGCAACAACGATCGATACCCCCTTATACGCAGTAGCAACAGGTACGACAAAATCGATCAGTGCATCAAGTGATCCGGTATTTTCGCAAAAAATGATGGGCGACGGGTATTTTGTCTTGCCAGACAATGGGGCGATCTTTGCACCAGCAGCAGGGACGATCACGACGATTTTTCCAACGAAACATGCATTGGGGATCAAGACTGCCAGCGGGCTAGAGATTCTGCTGCACATGGGGGTCGACACCGTCGAATTGCAAGGAGCACCTTTTGAGATCCTGGTGGAGGAAGGCCAAGCCGTGACACCAGCCACCCAAGTTGCCCAAGTCGATTTGGCGCAGTTGACAGCCAAAGGCAAAGCTACTGAGATGCTCGTGATTATCACCAATATGGACCAAGCAGCCAACGTTGAACTGTTACCGATCGCGGAAACAAAAGCAGGTCAAGCAGTCATGCATGTGGCAACGATAAAATAATGGTAAAACCTCTATCTGATAAAGATAGAGGTTTTTTTTAAGAAGTTACTAAATTGATTGCGGAAACGAGGTCTTTATGTTACAGTTTCGTTACAAAGGGAGAAATCCCATTCGAGGAGGCAATGACGATGAAAAAAATAATTTGGTTCGGACTAATGACGCTGGCATTTTCACCATTGATGGTTCATGCAGATGAAACGGCTACGAGTGGAAGTGACAATCCGGTTGCCGTTAGCGAGACGCTTTCATCAGAAGGGCAAACAGATAGTGAGCAGATCCAAAATTCTGCCCAAGAAAGTACAGCGGAAGACCAAGAAACGGATCAATCCGCTACTTCAGAAACTAGAGCTGACGAGAATCAAGAGCCAGTCGATTCCGAAGCCGTTATTGCCTCGATCCAAGCAGAGACAGGGACGCAAAACGTCAATGAGATCAACACGTTAGCTGATGAACCTAGTTCGCTACGTAGTGCCTTAACTCAAGGGATCACTGAAGGCAGTGTGACCGCATTTACCCAAGAACAGTTGGACCAGTTGACAGATGAAGAATTGATCAATGGCAATCGCCTAGCACTACGTTATTCTAGTGATGCGATGGGCTTTGATATTGCTTACTTGGCAAAAATCATCGGTGCCTTGTTTGTTGATCAGACGTTATCCTGGGAAGCCATTGAGCCACAACTGGCTTTTGATGCGAATAGCTACGCCAGTTTTGCTGACTTGATTCCTGTCGTGGATCAGTTGCAGGAATATTTACGGGTCGTCTATCCAGCAGACGGAGTCTTTTTACATTTGAATCAAGCCGTTTCCAACGAATGGATGATTTCGATTTTAACCAATTTGAATCAGATGGAACAAGAGATGCAAGTCGATCCAGGTGCCTTTGTTCCAGGACGGATCTCTTATATCATTCAAGCGGCAAATGATTCCATGTATCTGCCTACAGGCACGCAAACGAGTACGACTGAAGAAGCGACCGCAACATCGACGACCGCTCAAGAAACAGCGACAACGACTTCTTCGAAAGAGGCCAACGCTACTGCCGATGGCGAAAAAACATTACCTAAAACCAATGAAGCGCCAAGCTATACCTTATTGATCGCAGGTATCATCCTGCTGTTGATCGTTTTCTTGATTTTATGGCGCCGAAAGAAAAAATGAACGTTATTTATAATAGGCAGAATGAAAAAATAGCAACCTTCGTTTTCCATCAGGGAAACGAAGTTTTTTTGTTTTCAGAAATTTCATTTATGATTTCTTTTCAAATAACGCCTTTTATAAAAAGACCAGAATCGATTCCTTCATAAAAAAGTCAAATTTAAATTCTTGCATTCTCTGGTGAAGGGTGTATAATGACACAGTGTCATATGACATCGTGTCATATTGAGAGCTGTGATTTATTTTAATTAGAAAGGAGATGCTTGTGATGCCGACAGATACATTTTTTCACTTGCCGCCGGAAAAACAAAAGCGCATTTTAAATGCGGCGAAAAAAGAATTTTCCAGGCTGCCTTTGAAAGACGCCTCGATCGCCAACATCATCAAAGATGCCGAAATTCCTCGGGGGAGTTTTTACCAATACTTCGAAAACAAAGAAGATCTTTACTACTATTATTTCCATACGTTGAAAAAAAATAGTCAGCGTGACCTGCTGAAATCGATCCAACATGAAAATGGGGATTTATTTGCGGGGTTCGAATGGTACTTTTCACGGATGATCGCCGAAGTTTTTAAAGGCAAAAATGCAAACTTTTACCGCAATTTATTTATGAGTATGGATTATCGTTCCTTCCATAAAGTCGTGCCCGAGATGCAGCACAAGATGCATCAAGAACACAAAGCCGATCGGCAGAAGCAGCAAGCCATCTTTTTGTCAGAGATCGACAAAGATTTATTGAAAGTCAAAGACGACCATGAGTTGAAAATGCTGATCCAGCTGCTGATGCATACCGTCTTTTCGACGATTGCCGAAGCCTATCGCCAATCAGCGTTTGATCCAGACTATGATCCTGCCGAAGCGATTGCTGATTTCAACAGTAAAGTCCGCTGGTTAAGAGAGGGCGCAAAAAAAGAAAGAGGGGAAACCTATGATTAAGCTGATAAAACGCGTATCCGTCATTTCCATCATCATGGCAGTGGTGTTTATGGTGATCCAAGTCGTTTCTGATTTGTATCTACCGACATTGACTTCCAATATTATCAACAATGGGGTGGCGACAGGCGACATTGATTACATTTGGAAAACCGGCTTTTACATGATCGGCTTTTCATTAATCAGTATCATCGCCGCTTTAGGAAATACGTATTTCGCAACAAGAGAATCACAAAAATTAGGACAAAAACTACGTTCGGACATTTACCAAAAAGTTGAGAATTTTTCTTCTCGTTCTTTCGATAAATTCGGGACCGCATCATTGATCACACGGACCACCAACGACGTCAACCAAATTCAAATGGTGACGCAAATGTTTTTACGTATGATGATCAATGCACCGATCACACTGATTGGGGCGAGTTTCTTGGCCTATCAAAAAGATGCCCAATTAACACGAATCTTTTTAGTCGTTATTCCTATCATGCTGGTATTGGTCGGCGGTATTATGTATTTTGCCGTTCCTTTATTCAAAAGTATGCAAAAGAAAACCGACCGTTTGAACTTAGTCTTTCGTGAAGGCTTGACGGGGGTCCGGGTCATTCGGGCATTTGACAAAACGGATTATGAAGCAAACCGCTTTGATGAAGCCAACAAAGATTACACCCACACCGCGATTAAAGTAAATACCATCGTGGCCTTGATGATGCCATTGATGACGTTGATCATGAGTGGGACGAACATTGCCATCACGTGGTTTGGCGGTCATTATATTGCAGAAATGACCTTAGAAGTCGGAAACTTGATTGCGTTTATGACCTATGCAATGCAAATTTTGATCAGCTTTATGATGCTGTCCATGATCTTCGTGATGGTGCCAAGAGCCCAAGCTTCGGCTGACCGGATCAACGAAGTCTTAAATGAAGAAGATGAAATTCTCGATCCCAAAACACCAGCGACATTGAGCTTACAAGGGGATCAAGCAACCTTGGCCTTTGACCATGTGGCGTATCGCTACCAAGGCGCTGAGAAATTGGCGTTGGAAGATATCGATTTTCAAGCAAAATCTGGTGATTTTGTTGCCATCATCGGTGGGACGGGCTCAGGAAAAACGACCTTAGTCAATCTCTTGCCTCGTTTGTACGATGTGGAGTCTGGTGCAATCAAAATCAATGGGGTCAATATTGCAGAAGTTACCCAGCACAATCTACGAGAAGTCGTGGGCTTTGTTCCACAAAAAGCGGTACTGTTTTCCGGTACCATTCGTGAAAATATGAAATACGGAAAACCTGATGCGACAGACGAAGAAATCTGGCAAGCCTTAGAGATCGCCCAAGCCAAAGATTTTGTCTCCGAACTGGCAGATGGCTTAGATAGCCGTGTAGAACAAGGTGGCGGCAACTTCTCTGGTGGACAACGTCAACGTTTAGCAATCGCTCGTGCGTTAGTGAAACAAGCAGATGTCTATGTCTTTGATGATTCCTTCTCCGCATTGGACTTCAAAACCGATGCCAACTTACGTGCAGCGCTGAAACGCGACATGCAAGACAGCATTATGGTCGTGGTTGCCCAACGGGTCAGCACCGTCATGGATGCCGATACGATTTTAGTATTGGATGAAGGACAACTCGTAGGAAAAGGAACCCATGAATCATTAATGGTAGACAATGAAACCTACCAAGAAATCGTTTCTTCACAATTGAGAGAGGAGGATCTTGCATGAGTGAAAAGAAAACAACAACACAACACCGTGGCGGACCAATGGGTGGCGGTCCGGGCCGTAACATCGGTGCCAAAGGACCAAAAGCCAAAAACTTTTGGGGAACGGTCAAACGGCTTTTCGGTTACATGTCGAAACGCTCTATCGCTATCATTGCCGTCTTCGTTTTAGCGATCGCAGCCGTGATCTTCCAAATCCAAACACCGAAAATTTTAGGGGAAGCGACCACTGAAATTTTTAAAGGTGTCATGATCGGTGCACAACAGATGCAAGCCGGCCAACAGGTGACAGAATTTCCTATCGATTTTGAGAAAGTTGGTCAAATCATTTTGATTGCGATCGGCATGTATGTGATTTCAGCCGTCTTCAACTTTCTACAACAGTTTATTATGACTCGTGTCTCGCAACGAACGGTTTATGAGCTGCGTCGTGACTTAGATGAAAAAATGAACCGCTTGCCGATCTCATACTATGATACTCACTCGAATGGGGATATCATGTCACGGGCGATCAATGATATGGATAATATCGCAAGTACCTTGCAACAAAACTTAACCCAATTTATTACGAGTGTCGTGACCTTTATCGGGGTTTTGTGGATGATGCTGACGATCAGTTGGCAACTGACTTTGGTTGCTTTAGCAACGGTTCCTTTAAGCTTGATCGTCGTGATGATCGTCGCACCAAAATCGCAAAAATTCTTTGCGGCACAACAAAAAAGTTTAGGATTGCTCAATGACCAAGTCGAAGAAACTTACGGCGGTCACACAGTTGTCAAAACTTTCAACCATGAAGCCGCCGATCAAGTCGTTTTTGAAGAAGAAAATGACCGTCTGTATTCCGCTGGTTGGAAAGCCCAATTTATTTCAGCGATCATTATGCCCTTGATGAACTTCATTAAAAACTTAGGCTATGTCTTCGTGGCTGTCCTTGGTGGGATCAAAGTGGCGAATGGGAACATGACGTTAGGGGATGTGCAAGCATTCTTGCAATACACCAATCAATTCTCCCAACCGATCACTCAAATCGCTAGCTTGCTAAACACCATCCAATCAACCGTTGCATCTGCCGAACGGGTCTTTGAAGTCTTGGATGAAGAAGAAATGAATGATGAGCCTTCTGGTTTACCAGTGGAAGACAGTGAATACAAAGTTCGTTTCGATCATGTTCAATTTGGTTATGCCCCAGACAAATTATTGATGACCGATTTTAATCTGGATGTCAAAGCTGGTGAGATGGTGGCTATCGTAGGACCAACTGGCGCTGGGAAAACCACGCTGATCAATCTCTTGGAACGTTTCTATGATGTTTCTGGCGGCAGCATTCGTTACGATGGCAAAGATACTCGAGACTTGACTCGTGATGAGTTGCGTAGTAATATCTCGATGGTGCTGCAAGATACGTGGTTGTTTACCGGCTCCATCTATGACAACATTCATTATGGAAATGAAAAAGCGACCAAAGAACAAGTGATTGCTGCGGCGAAAGCTGCCCATGTGGATGATTTTGTTCGCAAATTGCCAGAAGGCTATGATACGGTCTTGAATGAAGAAGCCAGCAATATCTCCCAAGGTCAACGTCAGCTGATCACAATCGCTCGTGCCTTCTTAGCGGATCCAGATGTCTTGATTTTGGATGAGGCAACTTCTAGTGTCGATACGCGGACAGAGATTTTGATCCAAAAAGCAATGGGTCGTTTGTTAGAAAATCGGACCAGCTTTGTGGTTGCTCACCGTCTATCTACGATTCGTGATGCTGACAATATTATCGTGATGAATCACGGGTCTATTGTTGAGACTGGAAATCATGAAGAATTGATGGCACAAAACGGTTTCTATGCAGACCTGTATAACAGTCAATTTTCAGAAGAAGTGGCGTGATCCACTGTTTGTAATGAAAGAAATTCTTCCCCAAATGATAATAAACAGACCGCCAAAGGTTGACTGAAAGAAAGCAGTGATTGTCACTGCTTTCTTTTTTTTATGAATTTTTGCCGCTTTATTTTAAATAATTATTGCAATTAACTGGATTAAAATGTATATTAATACATAATTTCGAATAAACCAAGAGAAGGAGTGAAACCAATGAGTCATCTTTTTCCTAATTACAGCCGTTTGCCCATCGATATCCAGCAAGGCAGCGGCAGCTATGTCGTAGATTCGCAAGGTAACCAATATTTAGATTTAACAAGCGGTATCGGGGTCGTCAATCTTGGTTATGGACATCCCAAAGTGCAAGCTGCTTTGATGGCACAAGCAGAGCAGATTTGGCATGTGCCGAATTTGTATGATAGCCAGCTGCAAGAAGAAGTTGCCCAAAAGCTGACCCAAAATCAAAAGAACGCATCAGACGAGCCGTATCTGGCTTATTTTTGTAATAGCGGCGCTGAGGCGAACGAAGCTGCTTTAAAGCTGGCTCGCAAAGCGACGGGACGTAGTAAGGTTATTAGTTTTGAACAATCTTTCCATGGTCGGACTTTTGGCGCGATGTCTTTGACTGGGCAAAGCAGTATCCATGATGGGTTTGGACCGTTAGTACCAGAGATGGTTTATGTACCGTTTAATGATCTTGAGGCATTGCAAGCCGTTTTAGATGAACAGACGGCAGCCGTGTTTTTAGAATTGATCCAAGGCGAAGGCGGCGTGATCCCTGCTGAGGTGGCATGGGTCCAAGCGGTGGCAGCCCTTTGTCAGGAGCAGGGAGCACTGCTAGTGGTGGATGAGATCCAAACCGGGATGGGACGGACAGGAACACTGTTTGCTTTTGAAGGATATGGCATTGAACCTGATCTTTTTACCGTAGCAAAAGGGCTTGGTAACGGGATCCCTGTCGGAGCGATGCTAGGCAAAAGCCACTTGCAAACGGCTTTTGGACCCGGTAGTCACGGTTCGACCTTTGGTGGCAATAAATTAGCGATGGCCGCTGCTAGTGCCGTTTGTAGTGTGTTGCAAGAAGAGGACATTCAAGTCAATGTTCAATTGCGTCAGCAGCAGTTTTTCGACGGATTGCAAGGACTATCTAAGGTGCAGGCGATACGTGGGAAAGGACTGATGATCGGTATCGAATTAGCCGATTCGGAAAGCTTGCAATCCGTGTTGACCCAATTGCGGAACCAAGGCCTCCTCGCATTAAAGGCGGGTACCAAGGTTTTGCGCTTGCTCCCACCCTTAACGATCTCGCAAGAGGAAACGAAAGCAGCATTGGCGATTTTACAAGCGATCTTAGCATAATTGTATAAAAATAGATTTTTTGGACATTTTTTCTTATAAAAACCGAATAACAGCGAATTTATTTTGAATAGTTTTATAAATAATCATTGACAGAGCGATGGGAGTTTCTTATAATCTTAAGTAAATTCTTTTGAGGAGTGACGTGTTTGAAGGCAGCAATCGTTGGTGTAACAGGGTATACCGGAATTGAATTGATTCGTTTGATCCAGCAGCATCCCCAATTGGAGGTGGGCACCTTGCATAGTCATTCTATGCATGAAAATTCATCAGTTTTGTATCCTCATTTAATTGGACTGACAGAGCAGCTGATCGAACCTTTTGATGCAGAAAAAATCCAAAAGGAAAATCAACTCGTGTTTTTTGCGACTCCTGCTGGAATCAGCAAAGAACTCGCAGCGACTTTTGTCGCAAATGACTTTCCAGTGATTGACCTTTCTGGTGATCTGCGATTGAAGGATCGGGATAGCTATCAAAAATGGTATCACCAAGAAGCTGCACCTACCGAGTTGTTGGTACAAGCGACCTATTCGCTGCCTGAGTTTGCAACGACTCCTGGCAATTTGATCGCCAATCCAGGCTGTTATGCGACTGCTGCCATTTTAGCGGCTGCGCCGTTGGTTCAGCAAAAACTATTCAGCGGTACGTTGATTTTTGATGGCAAGTCGGGCTTGTCGGGTGCTGGTAAGAAATTGACCGACAGCAGTCACTTTGCAACCGCTGCGGATAACATGACGATGTATAAGCCAAATCAGCATCAGCATATTCCTGAGATCATGCAGCAGTTTCAGCAATGGGATCAGGCAATGCCGCCGATCCAATTTTCTACCAGCTTACTGCCTGTCAAAAGAGGGATCTTTATGACGCTTTATGCGCCTATCAAAGACGCGATTTCGCAAGAGGACATCTATGAGCAGTACGTAAAAACGTATCAAGACCATCCGTTTGTCCGAGTGCAACCGTTAGGAAAGCTGCCCGAGCTGCGGCAAGTGACGGGAACGAATTTTTGTGACATTGGCATAAGTTTCAATCCGCTGACCCAAGTGTTGACCGTTGTCACAGTGATCGATAATTTAGGCAAAGGGGCTGCTGGCCAAGCGATCCAAAACTTCAATCGATGGGCAGGGATACCAGAAACGACCGGTCTTATGCAAGCTCCGTTATACCCATAAAATAGCCAACAGACACGTGAGGATCCTCGTGTCAGCCAGTGGACAATCCGCAAAAAGGTGGCAGTAGGAGGAAAGAAAATGAAAGAAATCGAAGGAACGATCGCAACCCCCAAAGGTTTTTTTGCCGACGGTCTGCATTGCGGTCTGAAGAAAGAGAAAGTCGATCTTGGTTGGATCGTCTCTGAAGTGCCAGCCAGTGCTGCGGCAGTCTTTACCACCAATCAAGTACAAGCGGCACCCATTCTCGTTACAAAGGAAAAAATGCAAGCAGGCAACTTGCAGGGCGTGATCGTCAATGCGGGCAATGCCAATGCTTGTACCGGGGAGCAAGGTTTAAAAGATGCACAAGAGATGGCAGAATTGGCAGCAGCCCAGCTACATACGAGTCCCGAAGCCTTTGCGGTAGCCTCCACCGGGATCATTGGTAAGAGCTTACCGATGGAAAAAATCACTGCAGGGATTCAGCAACTAAACAGGCAAGGGGATGCCCACCGATTTCAAAGAGCGATTTTGACGACGGATCTGACTGAAAAAAGCAGTGTCATCCAATCAACGATCGCTGACAAAACGGTGACTGTTGCGGGCTGTGCCAAAGGGTCTGGTATGATCCATCCCAATATGGCTACGATGCTGGCCTTTGTTACGACGGATGCGGCGATCGCTCCAGCACTCTTGCAAGCACTGCTGAAAGAATTGACCGACGTTACCTTCAATCAAATCACGGTCGATGGCGATACATCCACCAATGATATGGTGATAGTTTTAGCCAACGGGTTAGCCAAAAATCCAACGATCGAAGCCGATACGCCAGCTTATCAGGAGTTTAAAGGGATGCTCAAAGCAGTTCTGACCGCACTAGCCAAAGCAATTGCGAAGGATGGAGAAGGCGCCAGCAAATTGATCGAAGCTCACACGAGTGGAGCGGTGACGGATGAAGCAGCCCGGATGATCAGCAAAACCATCGTCGGTTCGCCGCTGGTCAAAACAGCCCTCTTTGGCAAAGACCCAAACTGGGGGCGTATCTTATGTGCAGTGGGTTATAGTGGGCAACCCATCGATCCAGCAACGGTATCGATCGCATTAGCCGACATTCCCGTCTTTGTCCAAGGGACACCGGTAGCTTTTGACGAAACCATCATGCAAGAACAGTTGGCGGAAAATGAAGTCAAAGTCGCTGTTGAGCTGAAAGAAGGGGCAGGTGTTGGCACCGCTTGGGGCTGTGATCTGACGTATGACTATGTGAAAATCAACGCACTATATCATACCTGAAAGAAATCAGGTACTAGACAAAAAGGAGCGAGTAGATGGAAACGATCGTAGTAAAAATCGGCGGTGTCGCCTCAGACAATTTAACCCCGTCATTCTTTGAGACTATAGCAGATTGGCAAGCTGCGGGCAAAAAAGTGGTCATCGTCCATGGCGGCGGTCACTACATCTCAGAAATGATGGAGAAAATGGCGTTGACAGTCACGATCAAAGACGGCCTGCGTGTGACCGATCCCCAGACGCTTGAAGTAACTAGAATGGTCCTTCTGGGACAAGTTCAACCGCTGATTACGACTGCTTTCCAGCAAGCCGGCTTCCATGCCGTAGGACTGAATGCTGGCTGTGACCAACTGATTCAAGGAGAAGTTATCGATGAGGAGAAATTAGGGCAAGTAGGGAAAGTTCAACAAATCAACGCTGCTTTCCTACAGCTCTTGACAGAGAAAAAACATGTTCCGATTTTGGCACCGCTAGGAATTACCCCAGAGGGTCAATGGCTGAACATCAATGCCGATGAAGTAGCGTGTCAGGTTGCTGCCAGCTTGCAAGCCGAAAAGCTGTATTTGTTGACGGATGTTCCTGGCATCAAACAAGAAAGCAAGTGGTTATCAGTTGTTCCTTTTGAAGAGATCCCCCAACTGATCACCGAAGAAGTAGTCACAGGCGGCATGTTGCCCAAACTAAAAAGCGCCGAAAAAGCGTTGAAAGCTGGGGTCGCCTCTGTTTGTATCACGGATCGTGTCGACCGTTTGGGCACTCAGATCTTAGCTGCAACTCCAGCAGCAGCTGTTTGCGGTTAAAGCCTTTAGCGGCAATCCAACGCCTATCTTCCCCTCGTGAGATTGCAAAATTCTGACTTTTCTGCGCTTTTCTTCTTGTTTTCTCCAAAAAAAGAATAAAAGAGGTAGGGATTTCATTTGCTAGAATTTCGTTTTATCAGTACAATGAGTACATATGTAAGTAGGGGGAGAAACAATGACAGATTTCTTATTGGGGAGCAGTACGAAGTTGCTGACTGTTGCAATTCGGGTAAAAGACCGCGATCAAGCGATTGCCTTTTATCGAGATGTACTTGGCTTTGAGCTGAAAAGAGAAGAAAATGAGTTGGCCATTTTTGGTCTAAAAGGATTAGATAGAGAAGTTTTATGGTTGGAAGAAAGCCCACGTGCCAACGATCATTTCGGTGAGATCAAAAAGATGCAGCGCATCGTCTTAGCTGTATCCTCGCTAGAAGAAGCGGCAGCTATCGCGAGCAATGCCCAACAAAAAGCGATTGCTTTCGAAGAAGCTCGTTATGAAGCGAATCAATTAGGCTTCCTGATAGCTGATCCAGAAGGGAACAAAATTGAAGTCTTATTTACAGCACCCGCAGGAACTGCGTTACCAAAAGACGAAGCAGAATTGATCAAAGCGGCACCTGCAAAAGCGGCGGGCTTATCAAAAGAGGCTCATTTTGGCAAGCTGTATTTAAACGTCAGTGATCTAGCCAAAGAGCAGCTTTTCTTAGAAGAAAGCTTAGGCTTGAAAACAAAAGAAGCCGAAACAAAGGAATTTATCCTCAATGATGGTGACTTCCAAGTTGGCTTGACTGAAGCACAAGGTGGTACGATCGACTTACCGAGCCATGAGGTGCTTGGCTTAGACTTCTTGAAAATCTCTATCAGTCAAGAAGATATCGATACATTGGAAAAACACTTGTCTGAGAAGAATCAAGCGTTTTTCATCGACAAAAAACGGAAATTGTTGACGACCTACGATGCCATCGGTATCGAATGGTGGTTTATCGTTAAAAAATAAATCCAAATAGATAAGAAAAACATCGGAAACTCTTTTGAGTGGTCGATGTTTTTTGATGGCTAAGAAACCAAGCAAGCGAATCGATTAGCTGATCGAGGCGAATAGCTGGAGAAAATAAGGGGATAACGAGTTTTGTTTGCTGCTAAAAAGTGCTAAAGTTAGAAGCAAGACAAGCCTGAAAGGAGCGAGTATGGAACGATGACAATGTACCCAGAAACAGTACAGCTCATACAAGAAAAAATGCCGACCGTTTTCCCGGGAGCGGTGCTGCGTTTTATCGCCGGGGAAACCCAAGAGACCCATGTATTCGGGCAGGCAGCGCTTCTTCCGAAAACCGAACCTATGACGAAAGAGCATTTGTTTGATTTAGCCTCATTGACGAAAGTCATTTGTACAACCACCGTCCTGCTAAGACTTTGGGATCAAGGGGAAATCGAGATGGAGGTACCGCTTACTCGTTGGTTGCCAGCGTTTAAAGACGATCGGGTAACGATCAAGCACTTGCTGACGCATACGGCAGCCATCAACACGTGGATTCCTCATCGAGACCAGTTGGGTGCTGCTGCCTTGCGTAAGGCGTATTTGCAGCTTGAAAGCAGTGATACGATCGGTCAAACGGTCAACTACACGGATACTGGTACGATTTTGCTGGGCTTTTTATTGGAGGAGCTGTATCAAAAACCAGTGACCAAGATTTTTCAAGAAGAAGTCTTGACGCCTTTAGGCATGAAGAACAGCGGCTTTCCGCCTTTTCCTCCTTCACAGCTGCCATTGATCGTGCCTACCCAGCAGCAGCCAGACGGCAGTATCCTTAGAGGAATCACCCATGACCCAAAAGCACGAGTGCTGGGAAACCATGCCGGCAACGCCGGGTTGTTTTCTACCGTGGATGATTTGACGCTGTTCGTTCAACTGTTACTGGCAAATGGTCAGCAGCAAGGGGCGCCGTTTTTCTCAGAAAAAGTGATGCAGGCGCTGGCTCAGAGGCAGACGCCTGAAAGCACAAAGCCCCGCACCTATGGCTGGGACTTATCGAATCGGGTCCATCCAGTGGATCATCGAGAAAGCTACTTGGGTCATCGTGACGAAATCCTGCAATGTTACTTAAAAGAATCTGCCGAATAAGCGGATTCATGCTATAATATGCACGAACAACTAGAGAGGGGAACAATTATGGAACCATTGTTTATGAAACCTGTTTTTCAAGAAAAAATTTGGGGCGGCAGTCGCCTGCATTCTGTTTTTGGTTTTGATTTACCGAGTGACAAAATCGGTGAAGATTGGGCGATCAGTGCGCATCCTCATGGGGTGAGCGTCATTGAAAATGGTCCGTTTAAAGGCAAAACATTGGCGGATCTTTGGCAAGACCATCAAGAACTGTTTGGACATTCAGACGAACCAGTCTTTCCATTATTAATTAAAATTCTAGATGCGGAAGATGATCTATCCGTTCAGGTCCATCCTGATGACACGTATGGGCTAGCCCATGAAGGGGAATTAGGGAAAACGGAATGCTGGTACATTATTGATGCCGAACCAGGTGCGGAAATCATTTATGGCCACCACGCACAAACCAAAGAAGAACTTGCGGAAATGATCGAAGCGGGTCGTTGGGATGATTTGTTAACAAAAGTCCCTGTGAAAAAAGGCGATTTCTTCTACGTGCCAAGTGGAACGATCCATGCCATTGGGAAAGGGATCATGATCTTAGAAACCCAACAAAGCTCGGATACGACTTATCGGGTGTACGACTATGATCGTACTGATGATCAAGGACAAACACGGGAGCTGCATATCCAACAATCAATCGATGTGACGACGATTCCTGCACGGACGCCAGAATTATCGATCCGTGAAGTCAAACAAGGACAATCAGCAGTCGTTACCTATCTTGAAACGCCATTTTTCAATGTGTATGAATGGGAAGTACGTGGGAAATTATCGTTGGCACAAAAGGCCGATTATACCTTGATGACCGTGATTGATGGGTATGGGCATTTGATGATCGACGGTCATTCCTATGAACTCAAAATGGGCACTAGCTGCATTTTGCCAAATCCGATCAAGAAATGGGAATTGGTTGGTGAATTGACTGTCATTGCCTCTGAACCTGGAAAAAAATAAAACGATCAGTAAGTGACGTGAGCCGCACAAGCAAAACAGCACACGTTCCTGATTTTTCGTAAGGCTGAACGCGTTCAGCTACCTGTCATCATTGGCGATTTTTCCGCTTTTGACTGACAGGTTTTTTCGTATGGACACTCACGATAGACGTCTGAGGAAGATTTGTTATAATGGCAGTAATGAAGGATAGGTGAAAAGAATGGTTTACTTAGATCATGCAGCAACGACACCGCTGCACCCAGAAGTGATCAAAGTGATGAGTGAGACGATGCAGACATTTTTTGGCAATCCATCAAGCATTCATCATTATGGTCGAGATGCCCACACTCAATTAGAATTGGCTCGTCAAGCGATCGCTCAGCAGCTAGGGGTCAAGGAACATGAGATCATTTTTAACAGTGGAGGTACCGAAAGTGATAATACAGCGATCATCGGTACAGCCCTTAGCAAACAAGCACAAGGCAAACATATCATTACGACCCAGATCGAACATCCGGCGGTCATTGAGAGTATGCGCTATTTAGAAGGCTTAGGCTTTGAGGTGACCTATTTGCCCGTAGATCAAAAGGGGCAATTGGCCGTCAGTGAAGTTGAGGCTGCCTTACGTCCCGATACGATTTTAGTATCCATAATGACGGCAAACAATGAAACGGGCAATTTGTTGCCGATTGCAGAAATTGGCGCCCTTTTACGGGAGCATCCCGCCGTTTTTCATACCGATGCCGTGCAAGCTTATGGCAAGATCCCGCTTGAAATCAATGAAAATAGCATTGATCTCCTAAGCATTTCGGCTCACAAAATCAACGGACCAAAAGGGATCGGCTTTTTGTATAAACGAGATGGTTTGTCGCTACCTTCGCTACTCCATGGTGGCGAACAAGAAGAAAAACGGCGAGCAGGGACGGAAAACTTGGCAGCCATCATGGGAATGGCCAAAGCAGCTTCTTTGCATACCCCCGAAGCGCAGCAAGCAGCGGCAGAACAATATCAAACGTTTGCCGATGTACTGATGGATACCTTAGCAGCACAAGGCGTCGATGTTCAGTTGAATGGCGATCCAGCACACAAATTGCCGCATATTTTGAATCTACGTTTCCCAGGTGTCAGCAGTGACTTGCTGCTGATGAAATTGGATTTAAAAGGGGCCGCCATCTCCACGGGCAGCGCTTGTACGGCGGGCAATGTGGAACCCTCCCATGTGCTCGAAGCGATGGTGGGCAAAGAGCATCCAGCTATCCGGGAATCGGTCAGAGTCAGCTTTGGCTATGGCAACACATTGGCGGAAATCGAAGCATTTGCTCAGCTATTAGCAGAAACTGTCTTAGCAACGAAAAAGTAGGAGAACAGCTAGCAATCTCGCTGAAAACTATTTATAATGAAAGAAATGATGTTAAAGAGGTGAAGAACATGGCATTTGAAACAACAGCAACCGTTTTAGGCGCAGCAACCCAATACCGCATTGCTCCTGAAGCAAAAAAATATACGTTGCGGGATAATGGCTTTACAGAAACGAACGGCGGCAACTTCCAATTGATTCGCGGCCTTGAAGCAACACCCCAAAGCAAAGAAGGCTTTAAATTAAAAATCACTGTTGCAAAAGATCTGCAAACCTTCAAGATGTCGATCACGACAGCCAATGGGTTAAAAGCAGTCAATATTTTCAAAGATGAACAGCACAAAATGCTGCAAGAAAAATTTTACTTTTTAATGGATGGTTTTATCAGCCGCGGGTTGTTTGTCAAAGCGTAAGCTTTTGTCAAAAGCAGCTATACCGTTCAAAGGGCAAGAAGTGTGTCACTCCGCCAATCAGGCATGGGATTGATACACTTCTTTTGTATCTTTGGCGGTTTCTTTTTATACTATAGAAAACAAACCCTAGGTGTTCGCAGGAACAGGATGAGTTAAGACGAGAAAGAGGGAATCAAGATGAAACGAACCTTAAACAAGCAATCAGTGCTAGCCGTCGGCATGGGGACTTGGCATATGGGGGATGACCCTGCCAAGGAAAAAGCCGAGATCGATGCGTTGCAAGCGGGCATCAAAGCTGGAGCGGCTGTCATCGATACCGCAGAAATGTACGGCGAGGGAAACGCAGAAACGCTAGTTGGCAAGGCGATCCAACCCTTTACCCGAGGGAATCTTTATTTGATTTCAAAAGTTTATCCCTGGAATGCCTCCGCCGATGAATTGCCAAAAGCTTTAGACCGCAGCTTAGCGCGTTTAGGCACCGACTATCTTGATCTGTATCTGCTGCACTGGCGAGGAGATGTGCCGTTAGCAGAAACAGTTGACGCACTAGAAGCTGCCAAAGCCTCTGGAAAGATTCGTGCATGGGGCGTCTCTAATTTTGACGTGGCAGATATGGAGGAGCTGTTGCGGTTAGAAAACGGCGATCAATGTGCCGCCAACCAAGTACTCTATAATTTAGGTGCCCGGGGGATCGAATACGATCTTTTGCCTTGGCAGGCAGAGGCTGAGATTCCGGTGATTGCCTACTCACCCATTGCTCAAGGCGATCGGCTAGGGCACCACTTCAAAAATGATGAAGTCTTGAAAGAGCTGGCAGAAGCCAAAGGCTGCACGATCTTTCAGCTGCTTTTGGCATGGACCCTTCGACAACCCCACGTCTTAGCGATCCCCCAAACCAGTGACTCGCTGCATATGCTGCAGAACATTGAAGCTGCCAAAATCATTTTTTCCAAAAGCGAATTGGCAGCAATCGATGCGCGTTTTCCTGCACCGACGAAAAAGCAGCCGTTAGCGATGATTTGAAGACCCTAATCACAGAAAAAAGCAGTAAAGTAAGGAGCGACTATGAAATTTTTTACGTCTGATACCCACTATTTTCATGCAGCCTTGCTCGGGGACAATGACTTTGCCCCACGCCCCTTTGAGACAGTGACACAAATGCATGAAACGATGATCGCCAGCTGGAATGAGGTGGTTGCGGATAAAGATGTCGTTTATCATTTAGGGGATGTCGCGATGCACCCTGATTACGAAGCGGGCTTTCCAGAAATTGCGGCACTGTTAGCACAGCTGCAGGGCAAAATCGTTTTTATCAAAGGCAATCATGATACCCGGGCTTTCTTTGCGTACTTGCGCAAGCATGATCCTGGTTGTTTGGGAGCCCAAAAGTATGCGTTTGAAGATGTTGGTGTCTTGCTGAAGTTTGCTCATCAGCAATTTATACTGACCCATTATCCTATGCTGCTGGGGATCACCAAAAACAGCCGCAATCTGCATGGGCATATCCATCATCACAGTGTTCCAATTGCTGAGAATCTCAACGTAGGAGTCGATGCGCCGGAATTGGCGTTTCTGCCGCAGCCGCGTCCCTTCGGTCGACCAGTTTCCGAAAATGAACTGGCGGTGCTGTATCATGCAAAACAACAAGAACTTGCCAAGCTAGCTCGTTAACAGATAACAAGAAAAGCAAGCATCCAAACAGATTCGGGTGGCTTGCTTTTTTTGTGATGACTTTGACAGCAAGCTTTGATTAAGGAAATTTTTTTGATAAAAATAAACTTTATATGTAAAAAATAATCGATTCCAAGAGTTATTATTTGATGGATATTTAAGAAATGTGTATGCTTTAAGTAGAAAGCAGTAAAGGAGGTTGCCAATGCGTAAGATTTCTAAAGTGATTTTTATCATCGGATTACTTTTACTCTTACTTGTCTTTTATTTTGGGATCATCGCCAATCAGCAAGCGGCTTCATTGCCTGTTTACTTGATTCCTTTGGATGAATATCCTTGGGTCGGATCTTCCATGAGTATGCTGCTCTTTTGGTTATCTGTTGGCTTTGCCATTTTTACCGTGATCGCGCTCTTTGTCGTTTTGTTTTATCCAAAACGTTCGGACCGCTTGATCATTTCCCATAAGACAGGCGATTTAGTGATTCAGAAGAAGGCCTTAGAGCATTTTGTGCTCGAGCGGGTGAAACAAGCAGATTTCATCCATCAGCCATCGGTAAAAATCAAAATCGTCAAGAATAAAGTAGCGGTAAAAATCGATGGAGAAATGAAACAAACAGCAGCCATCCCGCAAAAACAAGAAGCTTTGGTTGGTGAGATCAGCAGCAGTCTGCAGCAGCTTTTCGGTATCGAAAGCAATATCCAAACGGAAGTTGTTTTAAAAGATACGCAAGAAACGCCAGCAGCCCATGACCAACCGCGTGTAGTTTAGGAGGAACAGGTATGAGTGAATGGTTCTACCACTATAAGATCCCGCTTATCTTTGCAGGTTTCGGTTTGATCCTAGCGATCCTGTTTCTAACGATCGGCTTTTTGAAAACCATACTGCTGGTGCTATTTACGGCACTAGGTACGTATCTGGGATTTTATCTCAAAGAAGTCGGATTCTTTGAACAATTTCAAAGACCGCGCCGTTAACTTTGGTAACATTATTAGTTTAATTTATATCAAGATTATAGTAGGAGGAATGTACGATGGAAAACCAAACAAAACCAACAACAGGTGTTAAAGGAGAATTAACTTACGAAGATAAAGTGATTCAAAAAATCGTAGGCATTGCATTAGAATCTGTAGACGGACTCTTAACAGTCGATGGCGGTTTCTTCTCAAATATTGCAGGTAAATTAGTCAACACCGATGATGTGACTTCAGGGATCAATGTTGAAGTTGGGAAAAAACAAGTGGCAGTCGATCTTGATATCGTTGCAGAATATGGCAGCGACATGACCACGATCTACGACCAAATCAAAGAGGTTGTTTCAACACAAGTCAACAAAATGACGAATTTAGAAGTCATCGAAGTAAACGTGAATGTAGCAGATGTCAAAACACGTGAACAATTCGAAAAAGACTCTGAAACAGTTCAAGACAAAGTAAGCAGTGCGGCAGAAACAACTGGCGACTTTGCGTCAAAACAAACACGTAAAGCCAAAGGTGCCTTCAACCGGACAACGACGCGTATTCAAGAAAACAACGAACCACGCGTTCAATAATAGCAAGATCAGCAAAAGACTAGCTTCGGCTAGTCTTTTTTTGTCCCACAAAAGGTGTATTTTTGCAGCTTCAGCCGATCAGAACATCAAAGCCAAAAGCTCCAATAATGGATTCCTTCTGCTTGAAAGACATCGTTAGGATAGCTTTTCTCATAATGGGCTTTTTCGGGGGAATCATTAGGATCGAATACTTGGATATTTCCTTCTTTGTTCAAAGCCAATACCATGATATGTCCGGATGTCGTAAAGGTTCCTGCTTGAACCGAGACCACAACGGGGATGCCTTGTGTCATTTTCTCATAGGCAGCCTCAAATGAATCCCCTAAATCGGCAAATTGGTAACCAAAAGCTTCGGCAAATTGAGGAAAGATTTGCCAACTGGTTCCTTGTTTGGGAAGATAAAATTGATCGCCAGCCCACTTTAATAGTTTGTCAGGATTCGGCGGATGATCCGTCCAAAAAGCATCGATCATGGCTAAAGAAGCAATAGCGCACCCGTTTGCCGCAAACGTATTTTGCTCTTCTCCATATCCATACGGGTTATTGCCCCAGCGTTGATCGGTTTGTACAATCAACGGCACTTGCTGCGTGTCTGCCATCGCTTGTTGAATCGCTTGATTGGCTTGGCGAGTGAACTGTTTTGAGACAAGCGCTGTCTGATCAAACGTAGCATCCCTGACCTGATCAATCACGTAATGAATGACAAAAACACCACCGATGAGAAAAAGCAGCAGTGCAAGGCTCTTCTTTTTCTTCCCATCGTTTCTCCTAGTTTTTGATGTCCTTGTGTGCGATCGCATGAAATGCCCCTCCTCGTAAAGTAGTATCTAAGAGAAGTATAGTCTTTTTCTAATAAGAGCATTTCTGCATTTCCTGAAGAATTTCATACGATTTTATGACAACCACCATTTGAAAAGTAAGTTGTTGCTGTTTGAACAGCTGTCGATGACAGACACAAAAGCAGCACTTCCTCTATTTGGCTGAGTAGGTGGAGTAACGAACAGTTACTTCTCTCCAGATGTCTTTTCTAAAAAAGGAATTTTTAAGAAAAGACAGTAAACAGTGAAGTTTTTTGTGTTTTGTTGTATAATGCAAATTACTGAAAAGTTGCGACCTTCAAATCGTAGATGATTTCAGAATCTATAATTGAAATGATGGTGAAACGATCATGTCTAACGAAAACACCCGTGTGGTGGTTGGAATGAGTGGCGGGGTAGACTCGTCAGTAACAGCACTTTTGCTGAAAGAACAAGGGTATGATGTTGTCGGGATCTTTATGAAAAATTGGGATGATACCGATGAAAACGGTGTTTGTACCGCAACAGAAGACTACAAAGACGTAGCCAAAGTGGCTGCGCAAATCGGGATTCCTTATTATTCAGTGAATTTCGAAAAAGAATATTGGGACCGTGTATTTGAATATTTCCTTGCAGAATACCGTGCCGGACGGACACCTAATCCAGATGTCATGTGTAACAAGGAAATCAAGTTCAAAGCCTTCTTGGATTATGCGATGGATCTTGGTGCCGATTATGTAGCCACTGGCCATTATGCACAAGTGACCGTTGATGAGAACGGCGTGACCCATATGTTGCGAGGCGTGGATAACAACAAAGATCAAACGTATTTCTTAAGCCAATTGTCACAAGAACAATTGAGCAAAACCATGTTCCCACTAGGCGGTATGGAAAAATCAGAAGTACGAGCGATCGCTGAACGGGCCGGTCTAGCAACAGCCAAGAAAAAAGATTCCACTGGTGTTTGCTTTATCGGAGAAAAGAATTTCAAACAATTTTTGAGTAATTACTTGCCAGCGAAAAAAGGCAACATGGTTACATTAGATGGCGAAGTCAAAGGACAACACGATGGCTTGATGTACTACACCATCGGACAACGTCAAGGCTTAGGCATTGGCGGCGGCGGTGCCACTCAAGAACCATGGTTTGTAGTTGGAAAAGACTTAGCAACCAACACTTTGTATGTGGGGCAAGGATTCCATCACCCCGCATTGTATGCAGATCGCTTGGAAGCAAGCCAAATCCACTTTACCACAGACCAAGATCGCGGAACGGAATTTTCATGCACAGCAAAATTCCGCTACCGTCAACAAGATGTACCGGTAACGGTGCGTCTATTAGAGGGAGATCGGGCAGAAGTGATTTTTGACGAACCAGTACGCGCCATCACTCCTGGACAAGCAGTCGTTTTTTATGACGGCATGGAATGCTTGGGCGGCGGTTTGATCGATGCAGCCTACAAAGAAGCCAAAGAATTACAATATGTTTAACCACTAACACAATCAGCCCTAGCTAAGAACACTGAACCAATCAGTTGCACTTAGCTAGGGCTTTTTTTATTTGTACCAACGAATGTTTTGCGTAATCAAGAGAACCAAAAATAGGTAGCCGATTATTCTTTGATCTTGAAAAGGTGGATCTGTTCGCTAAATGCAGCGACTTGTGCAGGATCGATCGTACCGTTTGTTTTCGAAAGCGCATTAGACATGCCACAAGCCATCGAATAGATCAATGCTTGTTCCATTGGATACTGTTTATTCAATGCAACAGCCATACCACCAACGGTTGAATCACCGCAGCCAGTCGTATTAACGATGGCGATTTTAGGGATCTCGATCTTAAAAAAAGTCGACTGGTGTTTAACGATTGCCCCATCGCCGCCTTGAGAAACCATGACGGTGTCGATCCCTTCGAAAAGAGTGCTCTCTAAGACAGAGAAAATGTCTTGCGATGAATGCAATTTTTGACCCATTAGTTCTTCTAATTCCTGTTGATTTGGTTTAATAAAATTCGGACGAGCATTCGTTTGAGTCAAACAATTTTTTAGTTGTTCCCCAGCTATATCCATGAGAATCGGGACTTGTTCACCTAATGATTGACGGATGAATTGAAGCAACTGATCGTGAAAGTGTCCATTATCAGAATTTACTGATCCAGAAATACAGACGACCGTGATGGGGTGTTGTTCAATTATTGCTGCAAGGTGTTGGTAAAAAAGTTGTTCGTTTTCCTCCGACAGATAAAGTCCTTTTTCTACTAGCTCTGTATGGGTGTTACCGTCATGCATGATCGTGATCGCATTGCGAGAATTGCCGTCGATGGTGAGGAAATCCAATACATAACGTTCTTCGGCTAGTAAAGAATCAAGGATCGTTTTGCCTACAGGTCCACCTAAAATACCTGTCAATAAAACGGCTTCCCCAGATTGTGCGATGACTCTGCCAGCATTGATGCCTTTTCCTCCAATTGATGTATGTGGGTTATCTACCCGATTTACTTGATCCAATTTTAGCGAAGGAACAAGATAGTTGTAGTCCATGGAAGGGTTCATTGTGATGGTTAAAATCATTTTTGTTCCTCCTTGAGGATCTCTGTAAAGGAACGATAATAGTCAAAAGTAGTCTCAGAAAGTTTATCATCAGTGATCAAATAGTCGATATCTGAAAGCGAGTAGAAGGTATAAACGTCAGAGCGATTAAACTTGGAACTATCTGCAACGATGCATTTTTTGCGGGAATGTTTGAATGCGACTCGTTGAATCGAACCTTCAACAAGATTTGCAGTGGTGATATTATTTTCAAAGATCCCATTTGTAGCAGCAAAAGCGATATCGATATTTAAATTTTCAAAACTCTTCTCTGCTGTTTCCCCATAAAATTCTTCCGTCGTGCGGGAAAATTCTCCACCGGTCAATAAGACACGATAGTCTGTGTTGTAAATCAAATAATTAAAAGCAAGTAAACTATTTGTGATCACGAATAAGTTTGCTTTTTTTAGTTCAGGTAAAGCGTGGAGCATCGTAGTTCCCGCACCGATATAGATAGTATCGTTGTCTGATATGATACTGTTCATTACTTTTCCGATGAATTTCTTTTCAGCAACGTTCGTATCGATTTTTTCTTGAGTAGAAAGCTCGTGTTCGATTTTTTCGAGTTTTTGGGCGCCACCATAGATTTTTACCAATAAAGATTGATTCGCTAACTCTGTAATATCTCTACGAATGGTCATATCGGAAACGTCTAATGTTTTGGCTATTTCTGCAATGGATAAGTAATCGTGCTGATTCACTAGCGCTAGAATTTTTTCTTGCCGTTCTTTCTTTAACATAGTTTCACCTCTGGTTGATTAACGATTTTTTTAAGTTTCTTTTTTATCGGTGTTCTTTATACATTAATTAATAGCATTTACTTTTGGAAAAAGCAAGGAAAAATGTTCATCTTTGTTAAAGTTTGATAGTTTCGTGAATTGATGAAAGGAATCAGTTTGAAAAAAATACCAAAAGAAAGCGTTGACAAGAAAAATTAACTATTGTATATTTACATTGTAAAACAGATTGTAACAAACTTTAACAATATTTATCATTTGAGTTGAACAAGGAGGAAGAATAGGTGGGCTATACGAGCATGTTTGATGAAAGGCTAATTTTTCTCGATGTGGAAGGAGAGGAGTTGAAAGAACTATTTGAAGAAATAGCCAAACGATTACAGCAACAAGGTTTTGTGAATGAACAGTATCTAGAAGGATTACTAGCAAGAGAACAAGCCTTTCCAACTGGACTGATTACACAGTATTTGAATATTGGCTTGCCTCATTCAGAACCAGCGTATGTCGAAAAGCCTTTTATTGCGATCGTGCGTCTGAAAAACGAGGTGAAGATGAAGCAAATGGGGGACAGTCAAGAAATGCAGGTCAAGGATCTCTTTTTTCTAGGGATCAAAGAACCAAAAGAGCAAGTCGGCTTACTGCAATCGTTAATGGCATTATTTATGGATGAAGGATTTGTAAAGGCATTCATTGAAACACAAGAAGTGCAGGAAATTTATCAGCTAGTTACTCAGTATACAAAATAAAATTTTTGGAGGAATTTAAGATGAAAAGAAGATTGATCGTAGCATGTGGAAGTGGCGTTGCAACAAGTCAAACGATCGCAAGTAAAATTGCTGGAATGCTTGAAGATGACGGAATCGATTTCCCCGTTGAAGCAGTTGATTACAAGTCGATCCAAAATGAATTGCCGTCGACAGGAATTTATGTGTATGTTGCTCAGCCAGATGATGAAGTATTGGAAAAAGCCGCTGAGCTAGGTGTACACGTTTTTGCTGGGATTCCGTTTCTTACCGGTATGGGTATGGATACGATTTATGAAGAAATCAAAGAATTGATTGGCTAGTACAAAACATCCTATCAAAAGAAAGAAGTGAAAAAAATGCAAGTATTTCAAGACATTATCAATTATATCTTAGGTTTAGGTTCCGCTATTTTTGTGCCGCTAATCATTTTAATCCTAGGCTTGGTTGCAGGGATGAAATTCAAAAAAGCCTTTATGTCTGCAATCACGTTAGGTATTGCTTTTACTGGGATGTCGATGGTCATTGGTTTTATGTCAAATGCAGTTAGTCCAGCTTCCGAAGCATTGGCAAAAAATACTGGCTTGAACTTGCCTGCGCTAGATTTAGGGTGGACAGGAGCGGCAAGTATCACCTGGTCATGGTCCTATGCATTTGTTTTCTTTGCTGTCGTTCTTGGTGTGAATTTTGTCATGTTGATTTTGAACTGGACCAAGACGTTGAATGTCGATATGTGGAATGTATGGGGCAAAGCGCTGACTGCCTATCTGGTCTACTTTATCAGTGGAAGTTTACTTGCTGGGTTTATCACCGCCATCGTACAGGTTATCTTGGAACTTAAAATGGGGGATATGTTCCAACGCCACATTGAGGATTTGACTGGTATTCCTTTAGTAACAGTGACCCACTTGATGAATATTTCAGCAGTGCTTTTATTACCGATCAATGTGATTATGGATAAAATTCCTTTCTTTAATCGACGGGCCGATACCAAAGCCTTAAAAAAGAAAATCGGTATCTTCTCTGAAAATTCGGTGATGGGCTTTCTCATTGGTTTGGGCTTGGGATTAGCTGCAGCTTATGGCGTGTCAGGCTCACTGAACTTAGCTATTCAAATCGCGACTGCAATGGCTTTGTTCCCAATGATCTCAAAAATGTTTATGCAGTCCCTTTCACCACTTGCTGATGCAATGTCGGAAATGATGAAAAAACGCTTTAAAGATCGGGAAGTTTACATTGGGTTAGATTGGCCTGTATTAGCTGGTCGCTCTGAGATTTGGGTCACTGCTATCTTGTTGGTACCTGTCTTTATTGGCTATGCCATCATCTTGCCAGGAAATGCTGTGTTACCTTTAGCAGGAATCATTAACTATTCGATCGCAGTAGGTGGATTATTGCTTACTGGCGGAAACTTGGTTCGTATGCTGATCATGGGGGTTATTTCGATGCCAATCTATCTATATGCAGCTACGTATTTGACGCCGATCTTAACGGGCTTAGCAGATCGAACCGGCGCAGTAGAAGGAATACAAAAAGGGCAGCAAATCACTTGGTCTTCGATCGAAGGACCAGAATTTCGAATTTTATTTGCAGAAGCGTTTAAAGGAAATATCTTGGGTATCGTCGGTTCCGTTGTGTTTATCGCAATGTTTGTCTGGTTGTATAAATATATGAGCAAGGTAAAAGTACCAAGTCAAAGATATGAAGAACAAGGGACCCAATCGACGCAAGTGCGTGCGACGAATGGCTAATATTTTCAAAAAGGAAAGGGCGACAGGAATGGGAAAGAGCGAAAAAATAAAATGGCAATTGCTTCTTTTTCTAGCAATTGGCTGCTATCTCTTAGCTTTGGTGACACAACAGTACCTATTTAATGTCGTAGCGATTGGTCTAGCAGTCTGTGTGTATAAATATGGCAGTCCAGTACTTTTTAAAGAATACGATGAACGGAAAAAGAAAAAAGAGGAAGAAGCAGCCAAAGTAAGAGAAGCTGTTCAAACAATCTTACGCAACAAAACGTTTGAAAAATAAAAAAGGTGGTCTTGAATATGTCAGATGGACGGATGATTTTTGAAAGAGAACGGGAAGATTTAGCACGAATCGTAAAATTGATTTTTACCAGGAAGAATACAAATGTTGCAGGCGGTAATTTTTCTTTTAAAACAACCGATGAAACTGGAAAAGAATACATTATTATGACACCAACTATGATGTCAGAAGCCTATTTAGGAGAAGTCTCACCAGCCCAGATTTTAGTCGTTGAGCCTCATACGAGAAAGGTGATTGATGGGGTAGGTCAGCTGACACGAGAAATCAACTTACACGAAGCGGTTTATGATACGAATCCAGCGATAAAAGCAGTCTTACATGCCCATTCTCCTCACTCGATGTTTTGGGCAACCGCCGGATTGGATATGCCTAACTTAACGGAAGCGACCCAAAAAATTGGCTATATTCCTGTACTAGACTTTGAACCTAATTGCTCACCAGAATTAGCAGAATTAGTTTCTGATTATATGAAAAAAGAACAACTCGCCTTACCGAATATGTTACTCCTCAACAGTCATGGGGTACTGATCAGTGCGCCAGGAGCATCTGGCATCGAAGCAATCCATAAAGCTTTGCAAATACTAGATACCACGGAATGGAATGCGGAAATTGCCTATAAGCAAACGATTTTCCAATCTTTAGGCTTGTTAGATGGTTTTTACTCCAAAGGGAGACAAGTAGGAACCCTTGAAGACTTGAAAAAACATACACCGATTTATAATAAAGAAGAAATTTTTGCTGGTGGTGATTAGCCAGCAAGTAATCATCTTTTTTGATTGATAAAAATCCAAGAACATTCGTTTACGAGTTCTTGGATTTTATTTTTTTATTCAAAATATTCTATAATTTAGTCGGAAAATGAATGTTTTTGATGTATTGTCATTTTTAAAAGAAAGGAGGAGGAGCATGAATCGTACAAAAGCCAATCTCATGAAATGGGGGTTTGTCGTTAGTGTCGTAGGGGTGGTGATGCTTCATCAGACTCAGGTCATTTCAAGCCAAATCAACCATCTTGCCTTAGCCGTATTATTGGGTTTAGCCGGGTATTTGCTTGTTTTTAAAAAGTTCTACTTTTTGTCCTCTCAGATTGCGGGGCATTCCGATCAGTATAACCAAGCAGAAGTCAAGTGGGGCAAAATTGCGGGAGTGGTCGCCTTCTGTATTGCGCTGATCAATTTGATTTTGGTCTTTGTGTGAGTGCGACGGAAAAAAGCCACCAAAAGAAATCTTTGGCGGAAAATGGTTTACTTTGGTCATGATCGATCATCAAATTCGGCTTGATGTGCTTGAAAAAAATGGTAATACTGCTGGACACTAGCTAACTGGGTCCACTTCCGAACATCGACGGGCGTTTGATCCAAATCATAGATTTTGGCTTCCTTTAAAGATAAAACGAAAGGACTATGGGTAGCAATAATGAACTGACACTGTTCATAGCGAACAAAATCTTCCAGTAACTGCACCAGTTCCAGCTGACGCTCAGCAGAAAGAGAATTTTCTGGTTCATCTAATAAGTAAAGACTGTTGGGACGAATTTTTTCTTGAAAGAAGCGAAAGGCACTTTCACCATTGGAATATTCTCGGACGTTGTCGATCAAGTGCTTGCGGGTGAATTTGGATTGTGTGTTGGATCGTGCGAGATTGATTTTCTTCAATTCATGGTAATCGTCAAAACCTGTGAAACGAAAGTCCGCATACTTTGCTTGGTAGTATTCTTGAAACACTTCTTCTCGGCGATGATCGATCCCTTGATTTAAGTTTCGAATATCCAGCATGAAGTCAAAGACGTCATCGCTGGTCAAAAGGACTTTTTCTTGCGGTTCGTCGTTGCTACGAACAGAACAGTAGGATAGATAGTCCTCGAAAAAATTCGACCGATTATACGCAGCAAAGCGCTGAGCGTGGATCTTTTCGGCAATCACGTTCAATGCAGTGGTTTTGCCAGAACCATTACCGCCATATAAAATCGTGATTGGTTCAAAATCGATCTGCTGAAAACGGCGGGCACTGAGAATCTGAAAAGGGTAGTAAGAATCATAGACAGTCCGTTGGATAGAAAGGAAAAAATCAAACTCGGTTTCTTGATCGGGAAAAGTGATTTGTTCGAGATACATGAGGCACCTCCTAGCAGTTTCGTGGTTGCCATTATTGTAGCATATCCATCACAGATAAAAATTTTTTTGCGAGGTTAAAATAAATCTTGTTTGCTATTTTTTTAATCTTTTACTGTTATATTCACAACAGGAAACTTCTGTGCTAGACTATAAGGGCATAGAAATGATGTAATCTTAAGCAACTGATAAAACGTACAAAAAAACGAAGGGTTAATGAATTCTTTAAGCGATGTTTAAATGCTGAAACTTATTCCTTGCAAGTTTAAGTAAAAGTGACTAATATGAGGAAGGAATCGTGAAAGGAGCAATGGAATGTATCAAGTAGTAGTCATGTATGGGGACAATGAACCGTGGTGGTTTTTTGAGGGATGGCAGTCAGATATTCAAGAGGCGTTCACATTTGCAACTTTCAGCGAGGCGCAGTCATTTTATGAACAAAAATGGCAAGAAATCAGAGAAGAGTATTCGTACATAAATGCAAAATCAAACTTTATGACGGCTTTTTGGAATGAAGAAGACGAACGCTGGTGCGAAGAATGCGACGATTACCTCCAACAATATATTGGACTGGCATTGCTTAAAGAATATCAGCAAGTCGTCGATGAAAGCAGGAAAGATTTTTATGAAACAACTAATTCTAGCGGAAAAGCCAAGCGTTGCCAAAGACCTCAGCAAAGTTTTGGGCTGTGAGCAAAAACATAAAAATTATTACGAAGGACCCAAGGCGATCGTTACTTGGGCCCTTGGTCATTTATTGGGCTTGAAAATGCCTGAAGATCTAAATAAAGACTGGGCATCATGGCAGATGGAAACATTACCGATGATCCCTAAGTCCATCGGGATCAAGCCGTTGCCAAAAACCGGTCATCAACTAAAAGCCATCAAACAATTGGCTCAAAGAAAAGATGTCGGGGAAGTCGTGATCGCTACCGATGCGGGAAGAGAAGGGGAGCTAGTCGCTCGCTGGATTTTGGAGTGGGTTCGTTTTGACAAACCAGTCAAACGTTTGTGGATTTCTTCGCAAACCCCTAAAGCCATCAAAGAAGGCTTTGCAAAATTGCAGTCAGCCAAGCACTACGACAATCTTTACTACTCCGCCCTTGCACGGGCAAAAGCCGACTGGCTGGTAGGATTGAATGTCACGCGGGCATTGACGGTCAAATATCAAGACAATCTTAGTGCGGGTCGGGTCCAAACCCCTACCTTAGCTTTGGTGCGCAGTCAGGAAATGCAGATCGAGAGTTTCCGTCCGCAAACCTATCATGTGATTACCCTAAACGTAGGCGATGCCAAGGCTCGCCTGCAGCAAAAAAATCCTTATCAATTAAAAGAACGCAGCGATGCCGAAGCATTGGTCAAACAGATGAGTCAACAAAATGGTCGCGTGACAGCGATCGAAGAAAAGGTCAAAACAGAAAGTGCACCACTGCCCTACGATTTGACCGAGATCCAACGAGAAGCCAATCAGCGTTATGGGTTTTCAGCCAAGAAGACCTTGTCGCTTGTTCAAAGCTTGTATGAAACCCACAAGATCGTCACTTATCCAAGGACGGATTCCAAGTATTTGACCAATGATATGAAGGCAACCATGAAGGAACGCCTGCAGGCAGTTGCGGATTTTGCCCCAGAAGTCAAAGGATACTTGAAAAACGGCGGACAAGTGGTGCAGCAAGCTGTCTTCAATGATAAAAAAGTTACCGATCACCATGCCTTATTGCCAACGGAACAGCGGGCACGGTATGAAAAATTAACTACCGATGAACAACGGATCTATCAAATGATCGTTAGTCGTTTCTTGATGCTCTTTGCGAAACCCCATAAAAAGCAGCAGCAGAAAGTGACCGTGACCTTTGGTTCAGAAACCTTTGTATTCAACCGCAATACCGTGTTAGAAGCGGGATGGAAAACGACTTCTGAAGAAGAAACCAGTGATGTGGCTTGGCAAAAAGGCAGTACCGTCAAGCCTGAGTTCACCATCCAAAAAGAGTTGACCACACCACCGAAACCGTCGAATGAAGGAACTCTTTTAGGCAAAATGGAAAAACACAGTCTTGGCACGCCAGCAACCCGTGCGGAGATCATTGAAAAGCTGATCAAATCTGAGCTGATGGAGCGGACCCCAAGCGGCTTGCAAGTATCGCCAAAAGGCAAGCAGCTGTTAGTCTTAGTCAATCCATCCTTAGTGACACCAGAATTGACGGAAAAATGGGAGAAGGAACTGGAAGCCATCGCGAAAGGCACCTATTCTGCCCAAACCTTCCTCGCACAAATCGAAGCGGACACCAAACAACTGGTCAAAGAAATCAAGCAAAGCGAAAGCAAGTACCAAGATTTCTCATTGACCCAAAAACGGTGTCCCGAATGCGGCGAACCATTGCGGGAGAAAAATACCCGTGATGGCAAGATCTATGTTTGCTCCAGTGGCACTTGCAAGTACCGTCGTCGGAAAGACCCGAAAGTTTCGAACCGACGTTGCCCGCAATGTCACCGAAAGATGGAGATCATTGAGGGCAAAAATGGCGCCTATTTCCGCTGTAAATTCGATGGGACCACCGAAAAAATGGCGGATAAAAAAGAGCGCAGCAAAAAGCTGTCGAAACACGAAGAACGCCGCTTGATGAACAAAATCAATCAAGAAGAACCGCAAGAAAGCCCATTAGCAGCTGCTTTAAAAGCTGCTATGGAGAAGAAATAACTGAATGAGGTAGAAAATAAAAAAGAGTGAGGACGATTTTGCTGTTCCTCGCTCTTTTTTTGCATCCATCCATTCACTCATCTAGGCATTTTTTTGACGGTATTCTTTCGGTGAGATTTTTTCTTTCTTTTTGAACAAAAAGGAAAAATAATTTGGGTCATTGTAGCCAACATCAAAGGCGATCTCAGATAGCCGCAGATTGGTCGTTAACAGCAGTTCCTTAGCTAAGGTCAACCGTTGCTCGGTCAAGTATTCGATAAACGTAGAATCAGTGGCTTGCGAGAAGATGGTGCTAAAATGTGCTGGACTCAAATGAACTTTTTCAGCAACTACATTTAAGGAAATATTAGGATCAGAAAAGTGCTCACTGATAAAGGCTTTGGCTTGATTGATGACGCTTTGATATTTCGCCATTGCAGGATTGATGGGTTGTTTAGTCAATAATGGCAACAGTTCTGCCAAAGTCGTTTGATAGTTCTCTGGCTCATGGGTCAGTGCCGCTAGATAATCTAAGTCATGGGCGTGCTGAACGATCTGGGGCAGCGAATGACTGTCTTTTTTCTTCAACAATGCTAGCAGTTCGACTAAGACGAACAAACGGTACATTTGCGTTCGCTCAACGGTTCCTTGAGGCGCCATCAATTCAGCGATCAGCTCAGGGATCGTCTGTTTCCCAGCATTTGCCAGCCGTGAAGCAAGGTCGGTTTTGAAGGGATTGGTGGGGGATAGTTCCCCTTCGCGAATGTCGTCTTCATAACTGATGATTTTTTCCTTGCGGATGCTGCCATAGGTTTTTAGCATGTCGCGAGCTTTCTGATAAGAAAGAGAGATACCCGAGAAGCGATCTGCTACCGGTCCGATCGCCACTGCTACTTCTTCCCCAGAACCATGAACGAGGCTTTGAGCGATCTGATAGGCTTTTTCTAAAACTTGTTCTCGGTCGTGGTCAAAAAGTAAAAACTTGATGAAGCGGCTGGACACACTGGAGAACAAGACGGCATCATCTTGCTCATAGGCTTTGGTCAGCTGCTGGCTAAAGCGAGTGTAGTCAGAAAAACTTTGATTGAAGGGGGTTTTTGCTAACAGCACACAAAACTGTTTGCCTGAAAAGCGCCGTCCCAGATCTTCTGCTTGCAAAAAGGCTTCTGAGATCGTGATCTTTTGTTTAAAGAGGTGATTCAGAAAGTGATTTTTTTTGATTTCCATTTCGAATAAATCGTCTTCTTTGGATAATTGCTGATGAGTGGTTTGTTGTTCATCTAAATGTTGAACGACGGTTTTGATGGCTTGTTCTAATTCTTCGTTTTTTATGGGCTTGAGTAAGTAATCGTCTGCTTGCAGCTGCAGTGCCGTTTTTGCATAGTCAAAATCATCAAAGCCGCTAACAAAAATAATACGAACTTGCGGCAATAATTTCTTGGCTTCTTTCGCAAAGACCAAGCCGTCCATAAACGGCATTTTGATATCGCTGATAATAATATCCGGACGCAGATCAAGGATCGAAGCCAGCGCCAATTCGCCATCGGCGGCTTCATCGCTATAAACGATCGGGTATTGTTTGGCAAGAGTCATGATTTGGTGACGCAAACTATCGCGAATCAGATGTTCATCTTCAACTATGAACACTTTGTACATGGTTGGGTTCCTCCCTTTTTGGTACTGTGACGGTAATCGTGGTGCCTTCTTGGTATTGACTGTGGATCGTCAGTTGCGCTTCGTTGCCGTAGTTCAGCTGGAGGCGGCGATAGACGTTGTAAAGGCCATAACCGCTCTCAGAGTCGGGGTCGGTGGTTTCTTTAAGGTTACGACGAATCTCCTGCAAACGGTCAGGGTCGATCCCAACGCCGTTGTCACTGATGGTCATTTGAATCTGGTGAGGCAATTCTGACACTGTGATTCGAATCATGCCGACACGACGGACAAACTTGGTGCCATGATATACGGCGTTTTCAACAAGGGGCTGCAGGACCATTTTCAGGACCTGTAGTTCTGGACTGACGGTTTGATCTTCAATGGTGTAAGACAGCATCCTGCCATAGCGGATCTGTAAAATCTTCAAGTAATCGTCCACATGCCGCAATTCTTTTTCTAGCGGAATCCAGTCTTGCCCTTTGCTTAGTGAGATGCGGAAAAAATCCGACAACGCATAGGTCATTTCCGTTGCTTGCTCGTAACGGGCAGCTTCGATCAAAGAAACGATCGCATCTAAACTATTATAGATGAAATGTGGGGTAATCTGGGCTTGTAAGACCCGCACCTCACTTTGGGCTAAGTGATACTGCTTCAAGGCATTTTCTTCCAAGAGCCGAGTCAAGTCATCTGCCATTCGATTCAAGCTACTCGTCAGAGTCCGCAGCTCTGGGGTCTCGGGCAGTTCTGCTCGGTAGCTCAAATGTCCTTGGGATAGTTCATTGGAAAGGTCTAACAACCGATCCAGCGGGTATTGCAAATTATCTCGAACAAAGCGCCGGTTTTTATTGATGATCGCAAAGATGATCAAAAGCAACACGACTTGAAAAAGGATCAGCAGCAACACGGATTGGACCAGTTCGTGATTGGTTTGGCTGGCTAAGCTGATCTCTACCCCGACGAATTGCTGCAAAATATCGGATAGCAAATCGATCACCGAATCCACTTGGATCATGACGTATTGGTTTTTTTCCACCGGCTCATCCTGGAGAATATTGTCGATCAACTGTTGCTGATAGGTTTCTAAAGAATCGAGCGTCCGAAAGGCGACTGCTAAAATATTGAGCTCTTTGGCAGTGCTGGTATTTTCTTGGATGTGTTGCAGATCGCTCCTTAGTTCATCGATCACATTGGTTTCTTGTACTTGTGCGACGGTTTTTTGACCAAAGACTAAATCCCACATTTCTTCCAAGACAATGGCATCGACTTTTTCCGATAGTTGATTGGCTTCTTCAATATTGTTGATGGTGTTTTGGTAAATGAAAATCTGCCGCGAGTAAAAGACACTGCTTACTACGAGGGGAATAAAGGCGACGAGGATCATCAGTTTATTCGTCTGTTGAAAGATGCCCTTGATACTTTTTGTTTTCATCTTCATCCCCTCAATAATTTCTCGGCGGAATCTGATTGAAATCCATGTCACTGGAAAAAACTGTTTCATGGACATAGATTTCACGAGGAATGGCATCGGCGCCACGAGCCAAGTAGCGCGAGATGGCATTTTTGACGAACACACCAGCATCTGGGTTGCATTCAACGACACAATTGACCACTCCTTGCTTCAATTTATCGATCATTTCTTTTTGGGCATCGATCGATACGATCACCAAATCCTTCCCTGGCTCAATATCGGTTTTTTCGAGGGCTTCTAGGGCACCCAACGTCATCTCATCATTGTGACTGAACAAGACATCGATCTGCTCCATTTTGCCTGCTGCGATGTATTGTTCAATGACTTCTTTGCCTTTGCGGCGAATGAAGTCACCATTTAGCTCATCTTTGACTTGGATCGTTACATTGTTGTGGGCATAATCACGCTTGATGGTTTCTCGGAACCCTTCTGAGCGCAAATACGTCGGAGACGTAGCATCTAGTCCCGTCAATTCTAAAACATTGATCGTTTCATTTTGATGTTCTTTATAATAATTGCTTACGTAGAGACCCGCACGATTGCCCTCGGCTTTGAAGCTTGGCCCGATATGAGTCAGAAACAAGGAGGGATCACTGACGTTGACATGACGGTCCACCACGAAAACGGGAATCCCCGCTTGCGCAGCTTCTTCCAAAATCGGTTCCCAATTGTTTTCCTGAATCGGGGTAAAGACGATGGCATCGACTTGATACACGATAAAACTGCGGATATCTTGAATCTGACGTTCTTGATTCATATAGCCGTTACGATAGAGCACTTCATAGCCTTCCTTCTCTAATTCAGTGCGAATCGATTCGGTGTGGCGCTTGCGCCAGCTGCTTTCTGTTCCCGATTGAGAAAAACCGATCACGATACTTTCTTCCGCTGTTTCAGTGGTTGTTTCTTTGTTTGCTTGGCAACCAGACAAGCAAGCTAGAAACAAACAGACGAACAACCCAATTTTTATATTCCTCATTTTTTTCACCTCTATGGTCTATTCTACTAAAAAATACGGAAGCGCTTTACACAAAATATCAAATCAAATAAAAACCAAGGGAATCTTAAAAAATCCAAGATTACGAAAAGAAATGGGGGCAACTGAGTCGTTTTTCTCAAGAAATCCAAGAAACCTCGAAAAAATCTAAATGTAAGCGATTCCTTAACTGGCTATACTGAGAATGTAAGAAAAAGACATGGAGGGATCACAATGAAAGGTACTTTTGGTAAATTGGTCGTCCTAGCATCCACCTTATTGGTTGGCGGATTGTTAGCAGCTTGTGGGAATGGATCAGACAGCGGGGCAAACGGTGACGGAGACAAAGGATTTGTTGGGATCGCGATGCCGACCAAATCGGCAGAACGGTGGATCGCAGATGGCGACAACATGGTAGAAGAATTAGAGAAGCTCGGCTATAAAACTGACCTGCAATATGGAGAAGACAAAGTAGAAAACCAAGTGGCACAAATTGAGAATATGATCACCAAAGGCGTTGATACTTTAGTGATCGCCTCGATCGATGGTTCGGCACTGACAGACGTGTTGGAAAAAGCCCATAACGAAGATATCACAGTCATCGCCTATGACCGTTTACTGATGAACTCGGAATACGTCGATTATTATGCCACCTTTGATAATTTTGGAGTCGGCGTGCTGCAAGCGTCTTATATTGAAGACAAATTGGGTCTCAAAGACGGTGAAGGACCATTTAACATTGAATTATTCGGCGGCTCTCCAGATGATAACAATGCACTGATCAATTATAATGGGGTCCTTTCGGTCTTCCAACAATACTTTGACAGCGGACAGCTAGTCGTTCCTTCTGGTCAAACCAACTTCAACCAAATCGCTACTTTGCGTTGGGATGGTTCAACTGCGCAAGCTCGGATGGACAACTTGTTGAGTGCCAACTATACGGATCAAACATTGGATGCCGTTCTTTCACCTTATGATCCAATCAGCCTAGGAATCATTTCATCGCTTAAAGGCGTTGGCTATGGTTCTTCCGATAAACCACTACCTGTGATTACCGGTCAAGATGCGACGGTGGCAGGGGTGAAATCGATCATCGCGGGCGAACAGACCCAAACGATTTTCAAAGATACACGGGTGTTAGCGAAAAACACGATCGAAATGATCGAAGCCATCACCAATGGCGAGGAAGTCCCGGTCAACGATACGGAAACCTATGATAATGGCGTCAAAGTCGTACCAACCTATTTGTCAAATCCCGTTTCTGTGGATAGCGACAACTACAAAGAAGAACTAATCGATACCGATTACTATACAGAAGAAGAGCTAGGCATTTAAGCAAGAAGTACAGATCCAGCGAGAAAAGATGCTAGTTTCCCCGAAAGCAGTAGGGAAGAACGAATCATCCCCAGTATTCGTTCTTTCCGCTTTTCTTACAAACGGATCGGTTCACTTTTACATAAAAAGGAAAAGGGTGAAAGAACATGGCAGATAATATTTTGATGATGAAAGGCATCGTCAAAGAGTTTTCAGGGGTTCGCGCCCTTGATAACGTCAACCTCTCGATCGAGCGAGGAGAGATCCACGCACTGTGTGGAGAAAATGGCGCCGGCAAGTCCACGCTGATGAATGTCTTAAGCGGACTCTATCCTTACGGCAGCTATGACGGAGAGATCTATTATGAAGGGGAGTTATGCAAGTTCAAAGATTTGCGGGACAGTGAGGACAAAGGAATCGTTATTATTCATCAAGAGTTAGCCTTAAGTCCTTACCTCTCGATCAAAGAAAATATCTTTCTAGGAAATGAACAAGCCAAACACGGCATCATTGATTGGGATCTAACCGAAAAGAAAACAGACAACCTCTTAAAGATCGTCGGCTTGAAATTAGACCCGAATACGCTGGTTTCACAAATCGGTGTCGGGCATCAACAGCTAGTGGAAATTGCCAAAGCATTTTCAAAATCCGTCCGATTGTTGATTTTAGATGAACCAACCGCGGCGTTGAATGAAGAAGAAAGTGCCAATCTGTTAGAGCTGATCAAAGAGTTTCGCAACCAAGGAATCACCTCGATCATTATCTCCCACAAGCTGAATGAAATCGTCAATGTGGCGGATCGCATCACGATTTTACGAGACGGGCAAACGATCGAGACGCTTAGGGGCACCGAAATCTCTGAAGAGCGCATCATTCGCGGCATGGTTGGGCGAGACTTGACCAATCGCTACCCAGAGCGGAACCCCACTATTGGTGAACCGTTTTTTGAAGTCAAAAATTGGACGGTCCATCATCCAATCGACCATACCCGTGTGGTGAATGAAAATTTGAACTTGATGATCCGCAAAGGAGAGATCATCGGTATCGCCGGTTTGATGGGTGCGGGACGGACTGAGTTTGCCATGAGCGTCTTCGGTCATTCCTACGGCAGTTCGATTTCGGGGGAAGTCTATAAAGACGGCCAACCGATTTCTGTCAAAGACGTGCCAACCGCCATCAAAAATGGGCTAGCCTATGTGTCGGAAGACAGAAAAGCGCTGGGCTTGAATCTGCTGATGGATATTCGCGAGAATACCACCATTGCTAGTCTTGCCAAAATCAGCCGCCAAGGGGTCATCGATAAAGAAAAAGAAGTCACGATGGCAGAAGAATTCCGCAAAAAAATGCGGACCAAAACCAATTCAATCTATCAAAACGTCGGCAGCTTGAGCGGCGGGAATCAGCAAAAAGTCGTTTTGGCAAAATGGCTGATGACCACACCAGACATCTTATTTTTAGATGAACCGACCCGTGGGATCGATGTCGGGGCGAAATACGAAATCTATACGATCATCGAAGAGATGGCAGCAGCTGGCAAAGCCATCTGTATCATTTCCTCGGAGTTGCCAGAACTATTAGGCATGTGCGACCGGATCTACACGATGAACGAAGGCCGCTTCACGGGCGAAGTGTTACGGGAAGAGGCGGATCAAGAACGATTGATGAATCTAATGACATTAGAAGAGAGTGGGGTTTGAGATGGAAACAACCAATAAATTAAAAAAAGAACGCAGCCATTCGCTGAAAGAAAAGGCACTGGAAATCTTTAGTAAATACAGTATGATCATTATCTTAGCAGTATTATTGGTGGCCTTTCAGCTCATGACCGATGGGATTTTCTGGCGGCCGCTGAATATCACCAACCTCGTGTTGCAAAACAGTCATATTCTCGTTTTGGCAGCTGGTATGCTTTTGGTCGTCTTGTTAGGACACGTCGATCTATCCGTAGGGTCCGTGATGGCGTTTGTCGGTGCGATTGCAGGCGTATTAATGGTCAATAACGGCATCAGTCCTTGGCTGGCAGTGCCTCTTTGCTTACTGATGGGGGCAGTGATCGGTGCCTGGCAAGGCTTCTGGGTCGCGTATGTCGGTATCCCAGCATTTATTGTGACCTTGTCTGGTTTACTGATGTTTCGAGGACTGACCCAAGTCGTCTTAGGCGGTCAATCCTTGGCGCCGTTTCCCAAGGCATTCCAACAAATTTCTACTGGGTATTTGCCAGATATTGCAGGCGGTCAGATCCATTTACTTTCCATGATTTTAGGTGTAGTGATCACGGGCGTCCTGATTTTAGGCCAATGGCGGACCCGTGAGCGTCGCAAAAAAAATCTTTTTGAAGTGGAATCAATGGCAGCCTTTGCCTTTAAAGCCGTCTTTACTGCGGTCGTATTTCTCGGTGCTACCTATATCTTTGCCTCTTATCAAGGGTATCCGATCATTTTGATCGTCTTAGGAGTGATCGTGGCTGCCTATGGCTTTTTGACTAACAAAACCGTCGCTGGTCGTCAAATCTATGCAACCGGCGGCAACAAAAAAGCAGCCGAACTTTCTGGGATCAAGACGAAGAAAATCACCTTCTGGGTCTTCGTGAACATGGGGATGATGGCAGCTTTGGCGGGCTTGGTTTTAGCCGCTCGGTTGAATGCAGCCACACCGCAAGCGGGAACGTCAATGGAATTAGATGCGATGGCCGCAGTGTATTTCGGCGGTGCTTCCACCTCAGGCGGTATTGGTACCGTGATGGGGGCGATCGTCGGTGGTCTCGTGATGGGTGTCTTAAACAATGGGATGTCGATCTTAGGAGTCGGTGTCGATTGGCAGCAAGCCATCAAAGGGTTGATTTTGCTGCTGGCCGTCGTGTTGGATATCTACAATAAGAAAAAGAAAATTTCGTAGGAGGGCCTGTTTATGGAGGACCAAGCACAAAAGACGATTTTATTGATTTGTACCGCCGGCATCACTACGGGACTCTTAGTAAAAAACATGCAGCGGGCCGCAGATGAAAAAGGGCTAGCTGTGCATATCTATTCGGCACCAGCCATCATTGCTGAACAGATCCTGCAGCAACAAACAGTCGATGCTTTGTTGATCGGTCCGCAGTCGAAGTACGAAGTCAATCGATTAAAAGACTTTCTCATGGTCAAAGCGGTGCCATATAAATTAATCAAAGAAACAGATTACGAGCTGTTAGATGGCGAAGCTGTCCTTACAGACAGCCTGACCCTCTTACAAAACGATCGCTAGGCTCAAAAAAGAGCTATGTGTTTCAGCGTTTGAATATGTTGTTTAGAGTAGTGCCTTGCGAATCCCCCAAGCAAGCACTACTCTTTTTATCGTAAAGTAGTTTGATCACCTGATAGGGAAGAACCGTCGATTGAATGCTGCTTCGGTCAGTTCTTGTACTTCGTTTGCCAGTGAGTGGACAGGTGGCAAAAGTACAGTAAAGGCGGCGGATCTTTTCCAATAAGGAAATAGTCAAGAATCGATCTTGTATCTGTTTCCTTAAAGCAGCAAACAACTCATAGAATGGAGGAACAGATTATCGAACCAGCAGACCTTACCCAGATTCGCCCCAGTAAACGACAACTACAGTGGCAGCAGTTGGAATTTTATGGCTTTATCCACTTTGGTCTCAATACGATGACCAATCGTGAATGGGGACTCGGCAATGAGTCGCCAACGGTATTTGACCCGCAAAAGCTAGACTGTCATCAATGGGTTTCCACAATGAAGCAAAGCGGTATGCAGGGAATCATTTTGACCTGCAAACACCATGACGGCTTTTGCTTATGGCCAAGCCAGCACACTGCTTTCACAGTCGCTTCAACGCCCTGGCGCAATGGTCAAGGTGATTTAGTGAAAGAACTTTCTGATGCTTGCCGTCAAGCAGACCTGAAATTCGGCATTTATTTATCGCCTTGGGATCAGCATGAAGCTTGTTATGGAAAGGGGCAAGCCTATGATGATTTTTATACGGCGCAGTTGACAGAACTTTTAACCAATTATGGTGATATATTCGAAATATGGTTAGATGGCGCCAATGGTGAAGGGCCCAATGGAAAACGCCAAAACTATGATTGGGAACGGTATTATCAAGTGATTCGAGAGCTGCAACCCAATGCGGTGATTGCGATTTGCGGACCGGATGTCCGCTGGGTAGGAAACGAAGCGGGGCAAACCAGACTTCAAGAATGGAGTGTGGTGCCAGCAGCATTAAAAGATGCTGAAAAAACAGCGAGTCATTCGCAAAAAGCCGATAGCACAGCGTTTCGGCAATCGATCTCCAGTATGGAAATGGATTTAGGAAGCCGACAAGCGCTGAAAAAGTACGGCATTAAAGAAGCTGCTGAATTGGCTTGGTACCCTGTTGAGGTCAACTTATCAATTCGCCCCGGCTGGTTTTATCATCCATCAGAAGACCAACAAGTAAAAAGCGGCGCTGAGCTCTGGTCCTTTTACAAGCAGAGCGTTGGGGGCAATAGTTCTTTTCTACTTAATGTGCCGCCGATGCCGGATGGTATGATCCATCCAACGGATCAAAAGGCATTGCAGCAATTAGGTCACTCGATTAAACAATTGAAAGAGGTGACGACTGAAAGGACCGGCACGTTTGCGAGCTCTTCAACCAGTGTGTCCAGCAGAATGGATAAGCTCCAACTATCTCAAGCGTTTGGCCAGTATTGGAAACCGGACCTGGAAGACAAACGGCCATGGCTGACCCTACATTTTTCAGAACCGGCCGTCATCAATACACTTGTACTGAAGGAAGCGATTCAATATGGGCAACGGGTAGAAAAAGCAAAAATTTTTCTGCAAACGGCAGAAGGACCACAGTTACTGACCGAAATAGTGACGATCGGCTATCAAAAAATCATCAGCTTTGAAGCGGTCGGCGTGTCTGCTGTCAAAATCGTTTTTACTCAAGTTCGGCAAACACCGATCATTCAAACCATGGCCGCTCGTTATGTGCCTCAGGAAGAATAAAAAAGCAACCCAAAAACAGACAGTCGGCTGACTGTCTGTTTTTGGGGGATACAAATAAGGAATAAAAGTGGATATTAGTTAAATGCGACTGCCTAGGGGGCAAATCCGAGAACAGTGCATGGTAACTACAAATTAAGGAAGTGTGATGACATTTTCTGAATCTTTATCGAAGAAGTGTGCTTTGTTGATGTTGAAAGCTAAATCAACTGTTTCACCTGGACGGTGGAAGTCGCGGGCATCAACTTTCGAGATAAATTCAGTCGCACCTACACGTGTATAAAGCATTGTTTCTGCACCTAATAGTTCAGATACGACCACTTCAGCACGTACAGTTGCTTCAGGAGAAGCTTCCAATGCGATTTGTTCACTGTGGATATCTTCTGGACGAATACCAAAGACTAATTGTTTTCCTTCGTAACCTTTTTCCACAAGAACCTTGTTCTTGCCTTCAGGAATACGTAAGTTCAAGCTTTGTCCATCAGAGATCATGCCGTTTTTCAACGTAACATTGAAGAAGTTCATTGCTGGTGAACCGATAAAGCCGGCAACGAAAATATTTTTCGGCGTGTTGTAGACTTCTTTTGGTGAACCGATTTGTTGAATGAAGCCATCTTTCATGATAACGATCCGGTCAGCCATGGTCATCGCTTCTGTTTGGTCATGGGTTACATAGATTGTCGTTGTTTCTAAACGTTGGTGTAATTTTGCGATTTCCGCACGCATGGCAACCCGCAATTTCGCATCTAAGTTTGACAACGGCTCATCCATCAAGAAGACTTTGGCATCACGAACGATGGCACGGCCTAAGGCAACCCGTTGACGCTGACCACCAGAAAGGGCAGCAGGTTTACGATCTAAGTATTCTGTTAATCCTAAGATCTCAGCGGCATTTTCTACCCGTTTTTTGATTTCTTCTTTGTCGTATTTACGCAATTTCAAACCAAATGCCATGTTGTTGAAAACAGTCATATGGGGATACAATGCGTAGTTCTGGAAAACCATCGCGATGTCGCGGTCTTTTGGTGCCACATCGTTCATTACTTTTCCACCGATGCTCAATTCGCCTTCAGAAATATCTTCTAAACCAGCGATCATTCGAAGGGTTGTGGATTTTCCGCAACCAGAAGGTCCGACGAAAACGATGAATTCGCGATCAGCGATATCTAAATTAAAATCAGTTACCGAATACGCATCATTATTGTCATATTTTTTGTGGATATTTTTTAAGGCCATTTCTACCATTGGGATTACCTCTTTCCATTTAGTTTACATGAATAGCATAAATGAAAACGCTTCGAATGTGCAACGGAAACCTGCACAAGAAAAAAACGTTTTCTTGTGCAGGTTGTTTAATTGCTCTGATGGGTGAATTGGTCGATCAGTAAATAGCAAAGCAAAAGATCATCCATATTTTTTAAATTCAAGCGCGTCAGTGTTTGAAACTTATCGATCTTATAAAGAAGGGAATTCCGATGCATAAATAGTTCTTTGGCAGTAGAACTCGCATTGCCTTGATTGCGCCACAGTGATTGAATGATCGTTTCGGTCTCTTCTTCAAACCAATCTAGATACAAGGTACGGAACAAGGAAATATACTCGGAAAAGCCATTGCGAAAAAGAGAGAAGACCACTTTGGGCAGATCCATACTTTTACTGGTAGTTTTCGTTTTTAACTCATTTTTGAACAGGGTAGATTCACTCGTCCATAAGGTAGTGAAGTCGTGGCGTGGGTGATGGAAGGGACCGACGAATAGCTGAGAATAGCAGTCGAAATCCATATCCAAAGCCACGAATAAGCCGTCAAGATCTTCGATGGGCAAATTGGCACCATCTTGTTTTTCTACGATCACCGCATGGTCTTCGGTGAGGAAAAAAAGATCCACCACGCTAGGGAGCATTTGCTGGATCTCTGCGAGCCATTCGGATTGCAAGGAGTCGATGGGTCGGGTGAAATGAACTTGCAGCAGGCGAATCCACTCTGGCTCTTGAACGGGCTGATGTTCAAATAAAATCGGATACCATGGATGGTTTCGGTTATCGATTTCTGGTTGCAAAGAGCCGTTTCCCAGTTGGATCAGCAGTTTTTCACTGTCACTTAATTGGTCAGTTGGCAGCCAAATATATTTTTTGCCGAAAGCGATGGATTCGATGTCCTTCGTTGTGGATACTTTGTCATGCAGCGTTGCCTGGGGGAAACGCGCTTTGATGTCATTAAAAGAAAAAATGAGAAAGACCTCCTTTGAGATGCTCTACGTATTCTTCATTTAGTATAGCATGTTCTAAAAAAACCGTTCAAAATTTTCTCAGGAAAAAAACACAGCCCTTCACCGAAATCTCTGCCTTCGCATGGCAGGAGGGCGGCTTTTTTCCCGAAGCGATTGCTTCTATAATCTTAACAGTTGTTTTTTCTTGAAGGCAAATTCTTCTTCAGTCAGAATTCCTTCGTCAACCAATACTTTTAGTTCACGTAGTTCAGCAATGAGCGCTTCCGTCGGCGATGGGTTCGTTAACGGGACCGACCGCTCCCGAGGGAAGTTGGTGAGGTAGCGCTGTATGATCCGAGCAATCACCAGGTCTTTTTCGGCAAAGCAAAGGGAGTGGTTTGGTTCCGTCCTTCTGCGAGAATGGGTTTCTCTGATCGCCCCGCCTCCAATATACAATTCTAAAAAGCCATTGCCTTTCCAAAGACCAGATTCGGCAACTTCTTTCAGATTGACACTGGTGATCTGGGGAATCTGCAAAACCTGCTTTTCTTTCTTTTTGTAGTCGAGGATCGTGAGGGTATCTTCTGCAATGATCCAAGCATCACGATAATGATAGGAAAGTAATTTGATTTTTCCAGCCTCTTCATCCACGTAACTTTTCGCTGATTGCCCGCCAAGTACTGCAAGGCGAGTGGTTAAAAAATCATAGGCTTTTTGGGCATCGATTCGATTGGTGAAATAAAGCAGATGAGGATCACCAGGTACCCACAGTCGGAGGTAGTCCACTAAGAGACCTTTGCCTATATGTAATTCCACATCGGCAATTTTTGCCATGGGAATCTTTTCATCTGGGATTTTTGGATGGGTATGGTTTATCAAAACACCTTTACTGGTAATAAACCAGCGACAACTAGCCTCGTGTTTGCGATTCTCTCGATATTTTTTTGAATAAAGAATGATTGGCGCCTCACGATTTTCATTCATATTTCTCGTCAAAGTGTTTGCCTCCCTCATAGAAATAACTAACTATTTATTCAATTATACAACAAATTTAATCTTATTTATTTTTATTATGAGTAAAATCGAGGTGAATGATCATTTGGAATTTTTTCTCTATTACTTTTTCAGAAAAATTAGTATAGCAACAATTGACACGGAAGCGGTTTCTTGGTATCTTAGATGTACGGACAACTTTTGAAAGATGGGATTAAAATGGCGAATAAGTACGAACAACTTGCGGATATCTTAAGAGAAAAGATCCGCTTAGGCACCTATCAAGAAGGCGATGCGATCCCTTCAGAAGCAACCTTACAGGAAGAATTTCATTATAGCCGCCACACGGTGCGCCAAGCGATCGCTGTTTTGGTCAATGAAGGCTATTTAAGAAAAGAACGGGGCTCAGGCACCTACGTTTCAAAACCTGAGACTGTCAATCATAAAAACCGCAAAACGATTGGGATCATCATGACCTATTTGTCTGATTATATTTTCCCTTCGATCATGCGCGGCGTGGAACAGACATTGCGGGAGCAAGGCTATTCACTGCTTTTAGGCTCAACCAACAACGATCATGAGCAAGAAAGAGCGTGCTTGCAGCAAATGATGGATCAAGGGGTAGACGGGTTGATCGTTGAGCCAACGAAGAGCAGCCAGTACAACCCGAATCTTGCTTATTATGTCGCCCTCCAAGAAGCCGGGATTCCTCTCGTCATGATCAATGCCTATTACGAAGAACTAGAGTTGCCGCATATTTGTGTCAACGATACACGTTCTGGGTTTTTAGCAACCAATTATTTATTAGAGCAACAGCATCAGCAGTTGATGATGATCACGAAAATCGATGACTTACAAGGGAAATATCGGATGAAAGGGTTTGTCAAAGCGTTGACCCAAGCCAAGCGGACGTTTGCAGCAGAAGACGTCTTGACGTATACGACGGAGACGAAAGAAGCCGTTATTGAACAAGCGATCCAGCGCTTGACGGCTGCCGATAATCAAGTCACAGGCATCGTTTGTTACAACGATGAGATCGCGCATCGCTTGATTCAAGCATTGACGGCTGCTGGGAAGAACGTTCCTACTGATTTTTCGATCGTGGGTAACGATGACTCGCCCCTTAGCACCTTGTCGACACCGACGATCACCACACTGACTCACCCGAAAGAAGCGATGGGGGAATTGGCGGCACAATGGATCACTACAGGTAAGGCAACAGAAGCACAACGCTTTTATTTTGAACCGGAGCTGATCGTTCGCGGTTCAGTCAATAACCAAAAAGGAGAATAAGAAGATGACGCAACAAGTAAGGCAAGCAATTATTGACGGGCGCACGTCTCTTGGGATCGAGCTAGGCTCGACACGGATCAAAGCTGTCTTGATCGATGAGCAGTTTCAGACGATCGCTTCAGGTAGCTTTGAATGGGAAAATCAATTGGAGCAAGGGATTTGGACCTACTCACTAGAGGCGATTTGGCAAGGACTGCAAGCCAGCTACCAAGAGTTGGCGCACAACATCCAACAGCAATTCGAGGTACCTTTGACGACGATCGGCAGTATCGGTTTTTCTGCAATGATGCACGGCTATATGGCTTTTGATCAGCAAGGCACGCTGTTGGTCCCTTTTCGGACGTGGCGCAATGCGATCACGGAAGAAGCAGAAGAAGCCTTGACGGCATTGTTCCAATACAACATCCCGCAGCGGTGGAGTATCGCGCACTTGTATCAAGCGATTTTGAATCAAGAAGCCCACGTCCCAGAGGTCGCTTTTTTCACTACCTTAGCCGGCTATGTCCATTGGCAGCTGACAGGGGAAAAAGTTATTGGAATCGGCGATGCATCTGGGATGTTCCCAATCGACAGTACGACAAAAAACTATGATGCGAATATGCTGCAGCAATTTGATGCACAAATCAGCAGTCAGGGGTATCCTTGGCAGATCAAAGACCTTTTGCCACAAGTGTTGACAGCAGGCGAACCAGCCGGCACATTGACGGCAGAAGGGGCAAAAAAACTCGACCCAACTGGTACTTTGCAAGCTGGCATCCCGTTATGTCCGCCAGAAGGCGATGCGGGCACTGGCATGGTTGCCACGAATAGTGTGGCACAGCGAAGCGGGAATGTTTCAGCTGGGACGTCGGCTTTTGCCATGATCGTCTTAGAAGAACCCTTAACTAAAGTGTATCCAGAGATCGATTTGGTCACGACGCCTTCTGGTGATTTGGTGGGGATGGTCCATACGAATAACTGTACCTCGGAGATCAATGCCTGGGTCAAACTTTTCCGCGAATTTGCCGACGCAGCTGGAATAAAACTTTCCACGGAAGAATTGTTTGCGACCTTGTTCAACGAAGCATTGAAAGGGGATTCAGACTGTGGTGGGATGCTTTCTTATGGCTATTATTCTGGTGAAAATATCACCAAGATCCCTGAAGGACGGCCGCTTTTCGTCCGATCGCCAGAGAGTTCTTTTACTTTAGCAAATTTCATGCGCTTACATCTGTTTAGTGCCTTTGGTGCGATGAAGATCGGGATGAAGATTCTGGAAGCCGAAGACGTCGCCATTGATCGAATCGTTGGTCACGGTGGGATCTTCAAGACGCCAGAAGTTGCCCAACGTGTCTTGGCAGCTGTCATGGAAGCCCCAGTCACGGTCATGGAAACGGCTGGTGAAGGCGGCGCCTGGGGGATCGCCCTTTTAGCAGCATACCTTCGCCGTTACACGCCAGAACAATCCTTGGCAGCATTCTTAGCAGATCAAGTGTTTAAAAATGACCACGGCGTGACGTTAGCCCCGACAGAAGCCGACATTCAGGGGTTCACCGTCTTTACCCAACGTTACCAAGCAGGGTTGCCGATCGAGCAAGCGGCAATCGATGCGTTGATTTAAAAAGAAAGAAGGGAATTTTGTGTTAGAAGGATTAAAAGAAGAAGTCTTTCAGGCCAATTTGGCATTGCCGAAGCAAGGATTGATCAAATACACCTGGGGCAATGTGTCAGCAGTGGATCGCCAACAGCAATTGTTTGTCATCAAACCTAGCGGTGTTGACTATGAAACCATGCAAGCCAGTGATATGGTGGTTTGTGATTTTGAGGGCAACGTAGTGGAAGGAGCGAAAAATCCTTCCTCCGATACGCCAACGCATGCCGTTTTATACAAAGCATTTCCAGAAATTGGTGGGATCGTCCATACCCATTCTACTTGGGCGACGAGCTGGGCTCAGGCAGGACTCGATCTGCCAGCGATGGGCACAACTCATGCCGATACGTTTTATGGAGCAGTCCCCTGTGCCCGCTTTTTGACCCAAGCCGAGATCGATGAAGGTTATGAAGCACAAACAGGACAGGTGATCGTCGAAACCTTTAAGGAACGCGGCATCACGCCAGAAGAAATTCCTGGTGTCTTGCTTCACGGTCATGGACCGTTTACCTGGGGCAAAACGGCGGATGCGGCGGTGATGAACGCAGTGGTCTTAGAAGAAGTTGCTAAGATGAATTTTATCACGCGTCAGCTGAACAGTTACGCACCCGAATTGCCGCAGCGGGTCTTAGACAAACATTATTTACGCAAACATGGAGAAAATGCCTATTACGGGCAAAAATAACGAAAAAGGAGCAAGTAGAATGTTAGAAATCGGGAAAAAAGAATTTTGGTTCGTCGTAGGATCACAGCACTTATACGGAGAAGAAGCATTACAAGAAGTACGGGACCATGCAGAAGAAATGGTCAAAAGCTTAAATGACAGCTCAAAGCTGCCTTATCCAGTCGTTTTACAAGAACTCGCTGTTACTGCCGATACGATTACGAAAATCATGAAAGAAGTCAACTATCGGGATGAAGTCGCTGGGGTGATCACCTGGATGCATACCTTCTCACCAGCAAAAATGTGGATTCGCGGCACGAAATTATTACAAAAACCATTGCTGCACCTTGCCACTCAATACAATGAACAAATTCCATGGGAAACCATCGATATGGACTTCATGAACTTGAACCAAGCGGCTCATGGTGACCGAGAATATGGATTTATCAATGCCCGTTTGAAAAAGCAAAACAAAATCGTTGTCGGCTATTGGAAAAATGAAGCCATCCAAAAAGAAATCGCTGCTTGGATGGACGTGGCAGTCGGCTACAATGAAAGCTTCCAAATCAAAGTCGCTCGTTTTGGCGACAACATGCGTAACGTTGGGGTGACCGAAGGCGATAAAGTCGAAGCACAGATCCAATTTGGCTGGACCGTTGATTATTTTGGGATCGGCGATTTGGTTCAAGTCGTCGATGCGGTGACTGACGAAGAAGTCGATGCACTCTTTGAAGAATACAGCCAGCTGTTTGATTTCGATTATGGCGATTACGACAAACAAGAATGGGCACGTCATGTCAAAGCCCAAGCCAAACAAGAAATCGGTCTGCGCCGCTTCCTTGAAGCAGGCGGCTATACGGCATTTACCACGAACTTTGAAGACCTATATGGTATGCAGCAGTTGCCTGGTTTAGCTGTACAACGTTTGATGGCAGAAGGCTATGGGTTTGCTGGTGAAGGGGACTGGAAAACCGCCGCTATTGACCGCTTGATGAAAATCATGGCCCACAATAAAGCGACTGGTTTTATGGAAGACTACACCTATGAACTGACACCTGGAAAAGAAGCCATCTTGCAATCCCACATGATGGAAGTCGATCCGGTATTAGCAGCCAATAAACCAAAAATCGTGGTTTCGCCATTGTCGATGGGGGATCGCGAAGATCCAGCCCGGCTCGTCTTTGACGGTCAAGGCGGCGAAGGTGTCGTGGTTTCGATGGCCGACTTTGGCACCCACTACAAATTATTGATCAATGAAGTCGATGCCTTTGAGCCAACTGAAGAAGCACCAAAACTACCGGTTGCACGAGTAATGTGGACGCCAAAACCAAACTTCCACGATGGCGTCAAACAATGGATCGAAACAGGCGGTGGCCATCACACCGTTGTCTCACTTGTCTTAAATTCTGACCAGATCGAAACATGGGCGAAGCTTGTAGGATTAGAATACGTAACGATCAAATAAGTACCCAATCACAAAAGAAATCGTTGGCGATGCCGGCGGTTTCTTTGCGTTTTTCTTAAGCTTTCTTGCCTTCTGGCTGTAAAGTGCGGACAAGCAAACCCTTGAAAGCACCAGCAATCAGCAAAATTGACTTTTAAATATAGGGGGCATAGACTTTTATGTAAGAGTGGAACAATGGACTAAAAGGAGGAGCACAATGAAGACAACCTACGATACACCAGAGTATTATCAGAAAATGAACGCTTGGTGGCGAGCAGCCAACTACCTTTCCGTTGGTCAGATCTATTTGAAAGACAACCCCTTATTGCGCCGCCCCATCGAAGAAAAGGATTTGAAAGTGAATCCAATTGGTCACTGGGGAACGATCGCCGGACAAAATTTTATTTACACCCATCTCAATCGCGTTATCAATAAGTACGACTTAAACATGTTTTATATCGAAGGACCAGGCCATGGCGGACAAGTCATGGTTGCGAATGCTTATTTAGACGGCAGCTACAGCGAGATCTATCCAAAAGCCACCCAAGACGAAGCAGGGATGAAACATCTATTCAAAACCTTCTCTTTCCCAGGTGGGATCGCTTCTCATGCGGCACCTGAAACGCCAGGTTCGATCCATGAAGGCGGCGAGCTAGGCTATTCCATCGCCCACGCTACCGGAGCTATTTTAGACAATCCCGATGTCATTGCAGCAGTAGTGGTCGGTGATGGCGAAGCCGAAACTGGACCATTAGCGGGCAGCTGGTTTTCAAATACCTTTATCAACCCAGTCAATGATGGCGCAATTTTGCCTATTTTGCATTTGAATGGCGCCAAGATTGCCAATCCAACAATTTTGGCTCGTAAAAGCGATCAAGATCTCACGAAATATTTTGAAGGCATGGGTTGGACCCCTTATTTCGTAGAAGGCGACGATCCAGAAGCCGTTCATCCGCAATTGGCACAGAAAATGGATCAAGCCATCGAACAGATCCACGCGATCCAAGCAGAAGCCCGCAAAGGTTCTGCGGAAGAAGCCGCTATGCCTCATTGGCCTGTTTTGATCGTTCGCACACCAAAAGGCTGGACTGGACCGAAAGTCTGGGATGGCGAGCCGATTGAAGGGGGCTTCCGTGCTCACCAAGTGCCGATCCCGGTCAATGCGAAACATATGGAACACGTGGATGCTTTGACGGATTGGCTGCAGTCTTATCGTCCAGAAGAGCTTTTTGACGAAAACGGCCGCATCAAAGCTGAGATTCAAGAATTGGCACCAAAAGGAGAGCAGCGGATGGCGGTCAACCCAATCACCAATGGGGGGATCGATCCGCAACCGCTACGCTTGCCAGATTGGCAAGCACATGCCATTGCGATTGAGACACCAGGGGAAACGACTGCCCAAGATATGATGGTCTTCGGAAAATTTGCCCGTGACATCATCAAAGAAAATCCTGACAACTTCCGCATTTTTGGCCCAGATGAAGCCAAATCCAATCGGTTGAACCATGTGTTCGAAGTCACGGACCGCCAATGGTTGGAGCCAAAACATCCTGATTATGATGAATGGCTGTCTTCAGTGGGCCGTGTGATTGATTCACAATTATCAGAACATCAAGCAGAAGGCTTCTTGGAAGGCTATGTGCTGACGGGGCGTCATGGCTTCTTTGCCAGCTACGAGTCGTTCCTAAGAGTCGTTGATTCTATGATCACGCAGCACTTCAAATGGTTACGAAAAGCCCATGATCTGGACTGGCGCAACCCGTACCCCTCATTGAATTTGATCGCTTCATCAACGGTCTTCCAACAAGACCATAATGGGTACACCCACCAAGATCCAGGGATCATGACCCATATTGCAGAGAAAAAAGCCGACTTTGTGCGGGTCTACTTGCCAGCCGATGCCAATAGCTTGATGGCTGTCATGGCTGAAACACTCGCTTCTGAAGAAAAGATCAATCTAGTGGTCTCTTCTAAACACCCACGTCCGCAGTTTTATTCGGCGGATGAAGCGAAAGTGCTTGTCAAAGATGGCTTGAAAATCATCGACTGGGCATCGACGGATGAAGGACAAGAACCGGACATTGTGATCGCAGCTGCCGGGACGGAACCGAATTTGGAAGCTTTAGCTGCTGTTTCGTTGCTGATTGAAGCCTTCCCAGAGTTGAAAGTCCGCTTCATCAATGTGGTCGATCTATTGAAATTGCGTCGTCCAGAAGTCGATCCTCGTGGGTTGAGCGATGGAGCATTCGAAGCCTACTTTACGAAAGACAAACCGATCGTATTTGCTTTCCACGGGTATGAAGGACTGATTCGCGACATCTTCTTTGGCCGTCGCAACCAACAGCTTCATATTCATGGGTACCGAGAAAATGGCGACATCACGACACCGTTTGATATGCGGATCCTTTCTGAATTGGATCGCTTCCACTTAGCCAAAGACGCCGCCGAATGGGTCTATGGAGAAAAAGCAACGGACTTTGCCCAAAAAATGGCAGACACCGTTGCGTATCACCATGACTTTATTCGAGAAAACGGCTATGATATCGCTGAAGTCGAAGAGTGGGAATGGAAACCATTGCGTTGATTTATTCTCCACAACGCCAACGTAAGACAGTTTAAGAACAAAAAAAGCACAAAAGAAACAAAACGATCCGCAACAGGGTCGGGACACCTTACTAAGGAAGCCCGCCCGACTGTCTGCGGATCGTTTTTTTTAAAAGACGTCGAAACCGTAATTTTTGATATGCTGCTTCAACAAGGCGAGATAGTCCAAAGCCATCTCGCTCAGTTCCATTTTCTTGTGTTTGAGGTAACCTAGGGTCATCGCATCATCGACTTCCAAAGGGATCGCAACGATTTTTTCATCATTCAGCTCACTGCTGATGATCCCAGAGCTGATGGTATAGCCGTTGAGACCCACCATCAAATTGAAGATCGTGGCACGATCGCTGATGCGAATGTGTTTTTTGCGCTGTAAAGTGCTTAAGATCTCTTCAGAAAAGTAGAAGGAATTGGTTTCCCCTTGTTCGTACGACAAATAGGTATAAGGTTCCAAATCAGCTAATGTGATGCTTTTTTTCTGAGTCAGGGGATTTTCTCGGCCGATGAAGACGTGAGGTTTGGCTTCAAATAAAGGAATGAATTGCAGGTCTTTTTCGTGGATCAAACGGGTGAGGACCGTCGTGTTAAAATCATTCAGATAAATGACCCCTAATTCGCTCTTAAACGTCTGGATATCATCCAATACATTTTGTGTTTGGGTCTCCCGCAAGGTGAATTGAAATTCATCTTCCCCTAACTGTTTGACCAGCTCCACGAAGGCGTGGACGACGAAGGCATAGTGCTGCGCAGAAACACTGAAAACATGCTTGCGATGGCTGTCTTTGCGAAAGCGTTCGTCCAAGAGATTGACTTGGTCTAAAACATTTCGAGCATAATTGAGAAAGGAACGGCCATCATCGGTCAAGGTCACCCCTAATTTACTGCGGTAAAACAGCTGCAGATCATATTCTTTTTCCAACTCTTTCATGGCTTGAGAGAGGGAGGGCTGACTGATGAAAAGCTGTTTGGCGGCTTCATTGAAAGAGCCGGTCTCTACGATTTTTTCCAAATATTCAAGCTGCTGGATACGCATGGGAAGCAACCTCCTTTTCGTGTTATAGGTATTGCCTATGGAATATATAAGTTTATAAGTATTATCTATAGTATAATATGTTTGCTAGAATAAATCTAACAATTTTGAAAACTTTGTATAGGAGGAATGGATATGGCAACAGACAAATTTCAGCTTGTGGGGTCATTGTTACGACCACAAGATTTATTGGACTACAAAAATCAAATCGAGCATCGGGAGGATATCCACTACCCGTTTTATGATGCGTTTCCTGGCTACCAAGAAACGGAAGCAAAAGCGATCGCTGACATCATTGCAGCGCAAAAAGAACACGGCATTACAGTCATCACAGATGGCGAACATGGCCGCTCGATGTGGCATCTGGATTTTCTCTGGGGATTAAAAGGCGTTGAGCGCTATATCTCCGATCATGGATATGCCTTTGAAGATTTGGACGGTGGACATTTTGAGACGCGTAAAGACATCGGCATCCGAATCACAGAACCATTATCTGGCAAAAACCATCATTACTTGACATTGTTTAAAGAAACCAAACGCCAAGCTGGCGACCTGCCAGTCAAAATCACCGTCTGGGGGGCTGCCCACGCCTTTACCGAGCTGACTGTCTTTAACGACCTCGTTGGTGAAGGTCAGGTGTATCCAACGAAAGAAGCCTTGCGGGAAGGGCTGCTTAACGCCTACAAGGAATTCTTGCAGGAATACCGAGAAGCCGGTGGTGAGATCGTTCAGTTCGATGATTGTTTATGGGAATTATTTGCCGAAGACAATGACAAGAGCTTCTTCACCCAAGGCAATGACGGCTTAGAAGCGTTAGCCGATGAATTCGTGGCGATCAACAACGAAGTCGCTGACTACGCCCACGAATTAGGATTAAAAGTCTGGACCCACAACTGCCGCGGCAATTACCAAAGCCGCGCGGCAGCCAGCGGTACCTACAAAGCGATCGCCGAAAAATTCTTGCGTGATCAGCATTATGACCGCTTTTTCCTAGAGTGGGACGATGACCGTGCCGGTGATATCTCGGCTTTAGAAGCGCTGAAAGATCGTCCAGAAGTGGAGGTTGTCTTAGGCTTATTATCCAGCAAAACCGCCACATTAGACGATGAAGAGCGAGTGATCGCCTTATTAGACAAAGCTAGCCAAATCATTCCTAAGGAGCGGCTTTATCTTTCTCATCAATGCGGCTTTGCCTCTTGTGACTGCGGCAATGAGCTTTCGACTGAACAGCAGTGGGCAAAAATCAAGCAAGGACAAGCCTTGGCTGAAGCATACTTCGGTTAAGCAGTTGCGTCTTCTTTTCCCTGAATCTTCCCCTCGAAACCGGTGCATGCGACAAAGTTTCGAAAATTTCAGAAAAAATGTTTGACATTTTCTTTAAGAGCGAGTAAAGTAAGACACAACTTAATGAAACAGACATCGAAAAGAAGAGTAGCAAGGCTTGCTGTTTGAAGAGAGTCTCTGGTTGGTGCAAAGAGATAACGCATGGTTGTGAAACACATCTTGGAGTCGTTTTTCCGAAAGAAAAGTAGGAGAGACCGGGTTTGCCCGTTACAGCAGCAGTCATTGATTGATGACTTTCTGAGTTCAGTTGCTGTGAAGCACTGATAAACAAAGGTGGAACCGCGTTGATAACGTCCTTTAGCTGTAATGGCTAGGGGACGTTTTTTTTCTCTTTTTTTGCGGCTCACCGAAAACCGAAAGTGGAAGGATCACAAAGACTGCACGAGGCCTTTTCCTGTGAAGGAAAGGCAAATTGAGGTGGAACCACGTATCTAGCGTCCTCTGGCAAATGCCAGTGTGCGCTTTTTTTGTTTTTCTTTTTTAGAAAAATGAAACTTGCCAGTTGCCCCTCACCAGCCAACGCCCAGCGTCACATAAGCGTCGGAGAAGCCGTCGCTAAGCTGTATCGCTGCTAATCGAAATTGAAACCTATCAAGGAGGAAGTCATCATGTTTGAGTATTTAGTCAATGTTATGCCCCAACTGATTTCAGGAACTGGAATCACCGTTAAATTGTTCGCACTGACCTTAATCGGGTCCATTCCCTTAGGCATTTTGTTGGCCTTTGTTTTAGCCAGTCGCCTGCGTATTTTGAAATTGATCGTGCAAGTCTACGTTTGGTTGATGCGAGGAACGCCTTTATTGCTACAGTTGATCTTCGTATTCTACGGTCTGCCGATCTTAGGGATCGTCTTTGACCGCTTTGAAGCAGCCTTGATCGCCTTTATTATCAATTACGCTGCTTATTTTGCTGAGATTTTCCGTGGGGGGATCCAATCGATTCCAGCCGGACAGTACGAAGCCGCGAAAGTCTTGCGTTTGTCGCCGATCCAAACGATCCAAAAAATCATCATCCCACAAGTCGTCAAGATCACCCTGCCATCTGTCGGCAATGAAGTCATCAATCTTGTCAAAGACACATCTCTCGTTTACATCTTAGGCTTGTCAGACGTGATGCGAATCGGAAAAATCGCCATGGAGCGAGACAGTACCTTGCTTCCGTTAGTTGGGGTCGGCTTGATCTACTTGGTGATGACAGGCGTCTTTACGTTATTGTTAAAACAAATCGAGACCAAACTGGACTATTACCGTTAGGAGGAACCACGTATGTTAGAACTAAAACAAGTATCAAAATCATTTGGCGCTAAAAAAGTCATCGATCAGCTAGACTTGACGATCGAAGACGGCAGTATCTTAGCGGTGGTCGGTCCTTCCGGTGGCGGGAAAACCACCTTGCTTCGGACACTAGCAGGGTTAGAAACGATCGATTCTGGAAGCTTTTTACTGGATGGCAAAGCCTTTGATCCCACCGACACAAAGGAACAAGAACAAGTCGTCGGTGTTGTCTTCCAAGACTTCCAATTATTTCCGCACTTATCGGTTTTTGAAAACATCACTTTGGCACCAAAAATGGTGCTAAAACAAGACAAGGCCGCGTATACAGCAAAAGCCGAACAGTTGGCAGAAAAACTAGGGTTAAGTGACCTACTAGCCCAATATCCCTTCCAATTGTCCGGGGGGCAGCGGCAACGGGTGGCTATTGCACGAGCGATGGCGATGAATCCCAAAGTGTTGGCCTATGACGAGCCTACCAGCGCCTTAGATCCAGGCTTGAGACAGCAAGTCGAACAGCTGATCTTGGATCTGAAAAAAGAAGGAGTGACCCAGATCGTGGTGACCCATGATTTGGTTTTTGCCGAAAATATCGGCGATCAATTATTAAAAGTAGCAGGAGAATAAGGGGGAGAACAAAATGAAAAAATTACTATTGACGGGAATCGCAGCAGCAAGTGTATTTTTATTAGGGGCGTGCGGCAGCAGCAATGACACCACAACCAGTGCCGCTGACAAAGAAGAAGTGATCGTCGGCCTAGACGATACCTTCGTACCGATGGGCTTTAAAGACGACCAAGGCAACATCGTTGGGTTTGATGTGGATTTAGCCACAGCGATTTTGGATCTAACAGGAACCAAAGTCAAATTTCAACCAATCGATTGGTCCATGAAAGAAACCGAACTAAGCAATGGCACCATCGATATGATCTGGAACGGGTATACCAAAACCGCAGCTCGTGAAGAAAAAGTATTGTTTACAGATACTTATATGGAAAACAAACAAGTCTTGGTCACAGCGAAATCAAGCGGCATTACAAGCTTTGATGATATGGAGGGCAAAGTCTTAGGTGCCCAAGAAGGCTCTTCTGGTTATGAGACCTTCAACAACCAACCGGAAGTTTTGAAGGATCTCGTAGACGGCAATGACGCAACCTTGTATGCCAGCTTTAATGAAGCCTTTATCGATCTAGAAAACGGTCGGATCGACGGTCTTTTGATCGACCGCGTCTACGCAGAATATTATTTGACTCAAACAGGCAAAACCGATGACTTCAACGAAATCGAAAGCCCCTTTGAAGCAGAAGATTTTGCTGTAGGTGTGCGGAAAGACGATCAAGCCATGGCAGATAAAATCAATGATGGTTTGAAAGAATTGCAAGACAATGGTACCTTTGCTGAAATCTCTGAAAAGTGGTTTGGCGAAGACGTCACACCAAACTAAAAACAAGTCAACAAGAGGCACTGGCTGCTTAGCGGCTGGTGTTTTTTTCATCATTTAAGAAATTTTCGCTTAAATTCCAGCACCTAACCAAAATTTCTCACAGGAAAACTTTTGTTCGCCTTCTTTTTTCGTTATAATAGGGAAAGATGAAAAGAGGGATAGAAATGGCGCAAAAAAAACGCGCAAAGAAACGCAAAACAAAAAAACAACAAAAACAGCAAGAGAAATTAATGCTGGTCGGCGTCGGCCTGCTCTTTGTCTTGTTTTCGATATTTGGCTTTTTCCATTTAGGTTTTTTAGGAACCTTGATTGCCAACGCGTTTCGGATCGTTGGCGGAAACACGTACCAATTTTTGAGTGTTGCCCTAGCCGCTTATGGTGTCTGGTTAGCGATCAAAACGACCGATGCTCGATTTAAGAGTATTCGGCGAGTGATTGGCTGTGTATTGGTGTATTTTGGTTTACTGATCATCCTCCATGCGCAAATCTTTAGTAATGTGGTGGGAGAACAAGCCAATATCTTCCAAACGACATGGATGACGCTGTTAGGCGATATTCGGCGCAGCCAAGTGACCCAAAATGTCGGGGGCGGAATGATTGGCGCCATGCTTTATGGGGCGACCTATTTTCTTGTTTCCCAGATCGGCAGCTACATCATCGCTGTTTTACTCATGCTGATCGGGGCGTTCTTGTTCAGCCAAATGAGCAGCCACGAGTTAGTGGAGCACCTGCAAATAGCTGGTGACAAGCTGCAGCGGTTGTTAGAAGGCTCTCCAGAAAAGCAAGCCGAACGAGAAGCCCGCAAAGCGGAACGAGCAGCAGAGAAACAAGCGGCGAAAGAAGCCAAAAAAGAAGCCGAGCGAGCAGCAGTCATGGCGGAGATCAAAGAAAAGAATCAAGTCCGACCAATGACAGAAGACGAAAAATCAGCAAAAGAACAGCAGATGCAAGCGCCAGCTGATTTTGAACCAGAGCAGCTGAGCTTTGTACCCATCGACCACTTCCAAGAATTGCCGAAAGCGGCGGGACCAGAGGCCGCTCAAGCACCACATCCAGCGGGAAACAAACCGGGACCAAGCAAAAAGGTCAATGAAGACGGGGAGATCCTCGATGACGATGGTGAAGTATTGGAATTTGAGATTTCGGAAGAAGCTGAAAATCGTGATTATGAATTGCCTTCAGCGCAATTACTCGATTCGATCCCTTCAACGGATCAAAGCAGCGAGTACAAAAAGATCGAACAAAATATCGGTGTGTTAGAAACTACCTTCCAAAGCTTCGGTGTTGACGCAAAAGTCGTCAAAGCCAGCTTAGGACCAGCAGTAACCAAATTCGAAGTTCAACCAGCAGTAGGGGTCAAAGTCAGCAAAATCGTCGGGTTGACCGATGATATCGCCTTAGCCTTGGCCGCCAAAGATGTCCGGATGGAAGCGCCGATCCCAGGGAAATCATTGATTGGGATCGAAGTTCCAAACAGCGCAGTCAGCATGGTTTCATTCCGAGAAGTGATCGAAGCCCAACCAGATCATCCAGATAAACTATTAGAAGTACCTTTAGGACGCGACATTTCTGGTCGTGTCCAAACGGCAGACTTAACGAAAATGCCCCATCTCTTGATTGCCGGATCGACCGGGAGCGGGAAGTCCGTAGCCATCAACGGCATCATCACCAGTATTTTGATGCGGGCAAAACCCCATGAAGTCAAACTGATGATGATCGACCCGAAAATGGTTGAATTAAATGTTTACAATGGGATTCCCCATCTCTTGACACCTGTCGTGACAAATCCCCGCAAAGCGGCGCAAGCGTTGCAAAAAGTGGTCAAGGAAATGGAAGAGCGCTACGAAAAATTTGCGGCAACTGGGGTCCGAAACATTACTGGCTACAACGATTTAGTGATCAATAAGAATTTAGAAGACGGCGAAAATCGTCCGATCTTGCCATTTATTGTAGTGATCGTCGATGAGTTAGCCGACTTGATGATGGTTGCCAGCAACGAAGTCGAAGATGCCATCATTCGTTTGGCGCAAATGGCACGGGCAGCAGGTATCCATATGATCTTAGCAACGCAACGACCAAGTGTGGATGTCATTACAGGGATCATCAAAGCCAATGTTCCATCGCGGATGGCCTTTGCGGTTTCCAGCGGTGTCGATTCGCGGACCATCATTGATGGGAACGGGGCCGAAAAACTGCTGGGCCGCGGCGACATGCTGTATCTGCCGATGGGTGAGAACAAACCGATTCGGGTCCAAGGGGCCTTTATTTCCGACCAAGAAGTCGAACGAGTGGTTGAATTCGTGACCGATCAGCAAGAAGCCAATTATGAAGAAAAAATGATGGTCACTGAGGAAGAAACGAGTGCTGGCAGCAGCGGACAACCGCAAGATGAGCTATTCGAAGATGCCAAAGCTCTTGTGGTGGAAATGCAGACCGCCAGCGTTTCTCTCTTGCAGCGACGTTTTCGCATCGGCTATAACCGAGCAGCTCGGTTAGTGGATGAATTAGAAGATCAAGGCGTCGTTGGCCCTTCTGAAGGCAGCAAGCCGCGGAAAGTTTTGATAGAGCCCCAACCAGAAGACATTCCTACCTTTGATGAATAAGGAGAACAAGACCAATCCAATGAGAGAAAGGCGAGATAGCAATGAAACGCAAACACATTCTTTACCGTGATGTTGCCGATAAGCTCAAAGAAGACATCATGTCGGGTCGCTACCCGATTGGTTCGTTTTTACCGACGGAAACAGAATTGGAAGCTACCTTCAATGTCAGCAAGATCACTGTCCGCAAAGCCATCGAATTGTTAGCGGCAGATGAGTATGTGGAAAAACGAAGCGGACGTGGGACGACGGTTTTAAGCAATCGCCCCTACAACAAGCTGTCAAAAGGCACGACGTTTAGCCAATTGCTTGAAAAGACCGGCAAGGAATACACAAAGAAAAACCTCAGCTATGAATTAGTCGAACTTGCGCCTGAACACCCTGCGTATTCTTTGATGGGCAAAGAAGTCATGCGTTTACGTCGCATGTACTATTTTGACCACCAACCCTTTATTTACTATGAGTACCATTTGCCAAAGCAACTAAAGGGAACCTCCATCGAGGTCTTTGAAGAAAAATCATTGTATCGCCTATTGGATGAACATCGAATGATCATCGATCGCTTTCAAGATGCGTTTGTGGCGACGACGTTGACTGAAGAGCAGCAGAAGTTTATGATCACACCGGAAGTCGCTGCCTTGAAACGAACCCGTTATTCGTATGATCTACAAGGAGAAGTGGTAGAATATACAGAAGGGATCTATAACACCGCCTTGCATCCGTATATGATCGAGTTTGAAGCCTAGTCATTGATTAGGCTTTTTTAGCAAAAAGTGGTACCAAAATCAGAAGTGGAGCGTGAAATACATGAGAAAAATCGCCTTTTTAGGAGCCGGTAACATGGCAAAAGCTATCATTAATGGCTTGATTGCAGCAAAGCTGTATGAACCAGCAGAGATCTTGGTTTATAACCATCGCTACGAGCCGACTTTGGCACAATTAGAAAAAGAAACCGGGATCACTGGGACAACTAATCTAGTAGATGTCACCGAAAAAGGGGAGATCCTCGTCTTAGCAGTCAAACCTTTTGTCTTTCCCCGCTTGCTTGCTGATTTAAAAGCAGGATTGACTGAGGATCATTTACTAGTATCCATTGCCGCGGGTGTGACGATCGCGCAAATGGAAGAAATCATCGGTGCGCACAAAATCGTGCGGGTCATGCCAAATACCCCCGCACTTGTTGGCGAAGGCATGTCTTCTATCAGCCCCAACGGCCAAGTAACGGAAGCCGAAGCCAACGAAGTCAAACAGCTTTTTGAAAGCCTTGGGAAAGCCGAGCAAGTACCAGAAAGCATGATCGATGCAGTCATTGGTGTCAGTGGTTCTTCACCAGCCTACACGTATTTGTTCATTGAAGCTTTGGCAGATGGAGCAGTGGCAGAAGGAATGCCGCGACCGATGGCGTATGAATTTGCTGCTCAAGCGGTATTAGGCGCAGCGAAGATGGTACTAGAGACGAAGGAACACCCAGGTGTTTTAAAGGATCGTGTCAGCTCGCCTGGGGGCACAACGATCCAAGCAGTCAAAACATTAGAGGAAAATGGCTTTCGTGCGGCTGTCATCAAAGCAGTGCAAGTAGCTGCTGATAAAAGTCGGGAGATGTCTTGATCCCCAGTGAGTGAGGAAAAAATCTTAGCAAAACGAAGGAGCGTTTATGAAAGAACTTTTGATTTTTGATTTTGATGGATTGTTAGTCGATACCGAAAGAGTCTATTTTGATGGGTGGTTGGCTCTATTTAAAAAGTATCAGCTTCCGATTACAGCCGCTGATATTTTTGGTTGGCGTGGTCAAAGTTGGCAACAGACGGCTAGTAAACTAGCCGACCTCGTAGGTGGTCAGCAGCGGGTGCAGGAATTACGAGCAGAACGGGAAGTCTATATTGCCCAGCAAATAACCGATGGCACCTTCAAAACCAAACCCTATGCGAAAGAAACCATCGCATTGGCTCGGGAGAAAGGCTTCCAAACGGCACTAGCCACCTCGACGATGAAAAAAAGAGCCTCTGAATTGTTGGCGCATTTCGATTTGTTGCAGGCCTTTGACTATCAGACCTTTGGCGATGATGTCTCCGCCCATAAACCTGATCCAGCACCTTACTTGCTGACTTTAGAAAAAGCGCAAGTCGCAGCAGAAAAAGCATTAGTCATGGAAGATTCTCTTGTGGGAGCAACAGCTGCGACACGTGCGGAGATCGATGTCGTGTTGATTCCCGATCAAAGTTTTGATCAAGTCTACTCCCCAGAAGAGAAGGCCGGACTTCAGTTATATGGCGAAGCCACCTCACTGAAATATGTGTATGATTTATTGGCAAAGGATCAACTGAAATAACACCTAAAAAAGCTTCCTTTTCGTTGCAGAAAAAGGAAGCTTTTTTTGTGAAGAAAAGACCGGTAAAAAAACAGTTCAAAGGATATGAGTGGTTTGTTTTTCGCCATCATGGTAAAGTTAAAGAAAGTTTAACAATAAGCGAAAAAAAACAAAAAGTAAAGGGGTTTCATTTTGACAAAAACGTCCATTTGTCAAAAGGACTTTTCTTGGTCGATCGTAGCCGTTGGCGGCGGGGGAAAAACATGGTAAATTATCCTTCGACGAAGAACTAGTGGGGGAAGAAAAAAATGAATAAACTAAAGAATGTTTTCTATTTATATAAACTGGACTGGAAACGAATTTTCAGCAATCCAATCTCTGCATTTTTGATCATTGCCTTAATGATCTTACCCTCGCTTTATGCGTGGTTCAATATCAAAGCACTTTGGGATCCATATGGCAACACCAGTGAATTGCCAATCGCCGTGTATAGTGCGGATAAAGGGGCAGAATTTCAAGGCAAGCATATCGATATCGGTGATGAAGTCATCGACACCCTCCATGATAACAAACAGTTAGGCTGGCGTTTCGTGGATTCAAAAGAGGACTTGGTAGAAGGGGTCAAATCAGGAAAATATTACGCCGGTATTTATCTGCCAGCTGATTTTTCAGATGATCTGATCAGCTTTACCAGCGGGACAATTGAAAAACCGACGATCGAGTATTACAGTAACCAAAAAATCAATGCCATCGCACCAAAAATCACCGAAAAAGGAGCCAGCAGTCTTCAAGAAGAAATCTCACAAAACTTTATTGAGACTGCCAGTTCCACGTTAATAAAAGTCTTCAATGAAATCGGCTATGACATTGATTCCAACTTAGTCAGCATCAACAAAGTCAAATCCATGATCTTAGATACCGATGACAATTTGGCTACGATCGACGGTTATACGAAAGAGATCGTCACCTTGCACGATAAGTTTCCAGAAATCAAAGAAAAGATCGCAAAAGCCGAAGAATTTACCGATTATATCCCGCAAGTGGATGCCATGGGGGAAAAGCTGATTGGCCTAAACGATAAGCTGCCGACATTGAAGAAAGAAGCCAGCATCATTTTGACCTTGCAAGAAAAGATCCCAGAGATCCAAAATGCCGGCAAACAATTGAAGATGATCGATGATGATTTTGATGACATTGCCAGCACCATGACGGACGGCATCGATACCGCCAAACAAGGACTGCAAGTTATCGAACAAGTTCAAGCCGCGTTACCACAGATCGAACAACTAGGCGACCAAGCCGCCAGCTTCGCCACAGCGACCAAAGATGGGGCGCAACAGTTGCAAGATGCCCTGCCAAGTATTTCTAGCAGTGTGAAGGTGACGATTCAGTCGATCAGTCAAGTGGCAACCACCACTGCTGGGCTGACAAGTACGATTCGCCAAGCACTCGCTGACAATGAACTAACGGATGAAGAGCGTCAAGCGATCAGTGCAACGATCACTGACTTTCAAAAGAACATCCAGCAACAACAATCAGCCTTGGATTCCTTGATTGCCTTTTTAACCAATATTCAGAATTCTGGTAGTAACGCCGATTTAGAAGGTATCATTACGCAACTAAGCAATGCTAAAACATCGCTAGGAGTTTTATCTGACCGCTTATCGCAATTGAATAACCTTGTTCAAAATGGGTCTGTTGATGAAATTACAGCGTATCTCGATCAAGTTACCGCAGCTGCTCAAAACATCGCTGATCTTATGAACAGCATCAATGTTGATTCAATCACCACCACCATCAACGACATCCTAACCAAACTAATCGAAACCATCACCACTGCCGAAGATGTCTTGAAAAAAGCCCAAGAAATCGATTTTGACTCGTTGCTGTCTTCCACCAAATCAGTGGTCAGCAATGCCGTGACGATTTTGGAAAAATACCAAAAAGAATTACCTGCTATCAAGCAAGAATTGCACGATGCCAATACGATGCTGAATGGTCACATGGATGAGATCGTCAATGCCATCAACAAAGGAGCCGACCTTTACAACAACGAATTGCCAGTTGTCGAAGAAAAATTAGGGCTGGCCGTAGACTTCTTGCAAAACGATTGGCCAACCATCAAATCAGAAATTAGTTCTACGATGGCGATGGTGGATGAAAAACTGCCAGAAGTTGAAAAAGCCTTGGATGCGGCTGTCGATTTGATCAATAACGATTGGCCAAGTATCAAAGCTGGCATCCACAAAGCCGCTGATGCGATCCGAGCAGGAGAAAATGAAGTCGATCTCGGGGAAGTCATCAAATTATTGAAACTTGATGCTACGGATGAAGCTGACTTCTTCAAACAACCAGTGGAATTAAAAAGCAATGAAATCTACCCAATCGCCAACAATGGTTCAGCTAGTACGCCATTTTATACCGCATTGTGTTTGTGGGTAGGGGCATTATTGTTGTCAAGTGTCGCTACAACGGAGTATCATTTAGAGAAGAAAGACAAAAAACGCTTTACCCAACGTGAAACCTTTGTGGCACGAATGCTGACGTTCTTGACGATGGCAGTCGCCCAAAGTTTGATCGTGACCCTAGGAAATATGTTTTTATTAGGCGTTGATGTCCACAATCCAGTGTACAGTGTCTTCTTCGCATTACTCGTCGGACTCGCTTTTATGATGATCGTTTACGTACTGGCAGGACTGTTCGGCAACCTCGGGAAAGGGATCGCCATCATCATTTTGGTTCTCTCCATCTCAGGTGGGGGAGGAAACTACCCAATCCAAGTCTCTGGGAAGTTCTTCCAATTCATTAATCCGCTGCTGCCATTTACCCATGCAGTCAATCTGTTAAGAGAATCAGCCGGTGGAATCTATTGGCCAAATGCTATCCCGCAGTTGATCATTTTAACGATTTTGTTCCTAGTCTTTGGGATCGTCGGTACCTACGCGTATCCTTATCTAGTCAACTCTACGAAGAAACTAAGTGACATTTCCAAAGAGAGTCATTTCTTCCACTAAAATCTTAAAGCAGAAAGAGCATTTGTTCTTTCTGCTTTTGTGCCATCACGTGAAATTTCTAATAATCAAAAGAGGGAAAAAGGGTCGTTTTTTCATCTGATTTTCATTGACTTTTCGCGGTTACAAGAGTAGCATACAGTCTTGATAATTCAATATTTGTGAGGATATCGTTACAAGTTTAACGAAGGATTTTTTCATGAAAAGGAGTGTAGAAAAAGTGGAGTATTTGAAACGTTTGTTGGTCGGACGTCCATTGAAATCCGCAGAGAATGATGAACAAAAACTGAGCCGGACGGCGGCCCTTGCGTTGCTATCTTCTGATGCTTTGTCTTCGATTGCTTATGGGACAGAGCAGATCGTTGTCGTATTAGTGGCACTTTCCGCTGCTGCTATCTGGTATTCATTACCGATCGCTGCTTTTGTTATTATTCTTTTGATTTCATTGACCTTGTCTTACCGTCAGATCATTCATGCTTACCCTCACGGTGGTGGGGCGTATGTAGTAAGTAGTGAAAATTTAGGGAAAAATGCGGGCCTGATTGCCGGCGGCTCACTATTGATCGATTATATGCTGACAGTGGCAGTATCCGTCTCAGCAGGGGCAGAAGCCATCACTTCAGCTGTGCCGGCGTTGTTCGGTCATCAAGTGGCCATTTCTGTCGTGATCGTGCTCTTGATCATGATGATGAATCTGCGAGGGTTGCGAGAATCAGCTAGCTTCTTGATGATTCCTGTCTACACCTTTATCGCAGTGATCACAGTCTTGATCGTGGTCGGTTTGTACAATATCGTAACGGGTGCGCAACCGTTAAATGCAACCGCACTGCCAGGAGCTGTGGTACCTGGGGTATCCGTAGCCTTGATCTTACGGGCTTTCTCATCAGGTTCCTCTTCTTTGACAGGGGTCGAAGCGATCAGTAACGCTGTGCCGTTTTTCAAAAAACCACGGGCGAAAAATGCAGCTGCGACCTTGACGATCATGGCTGCGATCTTAGGGTTCTTTTTCGTCGGCATCACTTTTATCAACTATTGGTACGGTATCGTACCAGAAACAGAAGTGACCGTCCTATCTCAAATCGGCTCTGCTGTTTTTGGTCATGGGTTTATGTACTACGTTTTGCAATTTGCCACAGCGCTGATTTTAGCAGTTGCCGCAAATACTGGATTTTCTGCCTTCCCTGTGTTGGCGTATAACTTAGCCAAAGACAAATATATGCCACACATGTATCAAGACCGTGGGGATCGTCTCGGCTACTCAAACGGGATCATCACCTTAGCTGCTGGTTCCATCGTCCTATTGTTTATCTTCCAAGGATCGACCGAGCGTTTGATTCCGTTGTATTCTATCGGGGTATTCATTCCTTTTGCACTATCCCAAAGCGGAATGGTCGTCAAATGGAAAAAAGAAGGCAAAGGCTGGTTCTTTAAATCGATCGCCAACATCATTGGGGCTTTGATTTCCTTTGCGATCATTGCCATCTTGTTCGTGTATCGCTTAGGCGATATTTGGCCATTTTTCATTATCATGCCGATCCTCTTGTATATCTTTTACAAGATCCATGATCATTATAAAAAAGTCGCAGAACAGCTGCGATTGGAAAAACAAGAAGCACTACATGTTTATGAAGGAAATACCGTGATCGTTCTCGTCGGAAATGTTACCCGAGTAAATATCGGCGCATTGAACTATGCCCAATCGATTGGTGATTATGTCGTGGCGATGCACGTCTCGTTGGATGAAGATGTGAAGAAAGAAAAAGAGATCGAACAAGAATTTAAGCAAAAATTCCCAGACGTGCGTTTCTCCGTCGTTCATTCTTCGTATCGTTCGATTGAAAATCCCATCTTGCGTTATGTGGATCTAGTCAGCCGCAATGCAGCCAAACACAATTACACAACGACCGTTATCATTCCACAGTTTGTCCCAAGACGTCGCTGGCAAAATATTTTGCACAACCAAACAAGCCTGCGCTTGCGTTTCAGACTCTCTTGGCGTGAAAACATCATTGTAAGTACGTACAGTTACCATTTGAAGAAATAACAAAAACGCTAGTTTAGCGACCTGATTCCCAAAAGAAATGTTTGGGTCAGCCGCTAAGACTAGCGTTTTTTTTAGCTATAAAACATTTTTAGTTTGATATCTTGATCGTAATTCCCAAACCCCTTGCCAAAGAGGGTACAACCGCCGACATGCTCGGCATCTTCTTTGACTTCCACTTTTAAATGCCACGTATCTTCGTAGGCAGGTATATCCTTGATCGTAATGTCGGAAAGAGGAACACCTTCCATGTAGGTTCCATGTTCCATGATGCGAATCGTCTTTAATAACCCGTACTGATTGAGATTGTCTGGATACCAATCCGGTGTATACTTGCCGCGAATATCTGCAAAATCCCCTGGGCTAGTCCATGTACCAAGCTCCACACCATTTAAGCTGAAGGTGATATCTGACGGCCAGTTGTTATTGGAAAAAGGAAATTCAGACGAAACTTCCATTGAAATCTCCATCATTTCAAGTTTTTCTTCTCTTGCTAAGAAGTTTGGCGATTGGTATTCAACAAATCCTTTCGTAAACCATAAGATGCGGGCATCCATTCGTCGAGGATCCATGAAAAACTTCGGTTCATCTACCATTCCCACAAAATCAGCTGAAGTAGCAAGCCCGCACGTTGGTTCTACCGAATAATTTGTATAATGACCGATCGGTATCGTCGTTTCTTTCGTATCAAAGGCATTAAAGATTTTCTCAGGAAAGTTGATATCGATATGATCCACTCTTAAACTGGAAATCTTTTTTTGCCCCACACGCTCTGTTTTGATGATTTTTGCTTCTTCTAATTTTTTGATGTGCATCGTAATGATAGCGCTGCTTAAGCCCAACTCTTGTGCCAACTCTTTGACATTCATCTTGTTTTTAGCCAGCAATTGAATGATTTTGATTCGCACGTTACTGGCAAGTGCCTCATAGACAGGCAATGCTTCTTGATTGATTTCTAATTGCATCGTGTCACCTCCGCATAAACTGTTTGATTTACTTGAATGTTAACATATTTGCTAATTTGTGTAAATAGCGTTGTTTATTTCGTTAGTTATTAATATATTTATTAATTAATATAGATATTATCTTTAATAAATTAATCAAAATATTGTTGACAGCGATTACAAATCAAGTTATGATTTATTTGTAAATTGAAAGTGTTTGCAAACGCTAGAAATGAATAATGCAATTATAAATGCTGGGATAGCAAATAAGAGAAGGAGGATAGGCGTGTTCGGCTTCAAAGACCAAAATTCAATTTCTATGAAAGAGGGAAAAACATGAAGAAGAAACTTATTATTATTGGTGCTTTAGTTGCAGTCGTTGCAGTTGCCCTTATTGGTTTTAATCGTTATCAGGCAGCGGAAAAAGAAAAATACACGATTAATTTTTGGTCACCCCTTACCGGTGATGATGGCGCTTATATGGATCAGATCGTAAATGAATTCAATGAACAATCAGGTTCCGATTATACAATCAATCATGTGATCACGTCTGATATGTATACTAAATTAAGTACGGTTGTTAGTTCTAAAAGTGGGATTCCAGATTTGACTTTGATGCATTCTTATAAAGTAGAGGAATTTGTCAATTCCGATATTATTGATCCGGTTGATCGTCTGGTTTCTTATCAACCTGAGTTAGAAGAAAGCAATTATTTAGATACAGCGTGGAATGCAGGAAAAATCGGCGATACTCAATATACGATCCCATTAGATATCCATGCCAGTGCCATGTATTACAATCAAGATCTTTTAGAAAAATACAATGTCACTTCTTGGCTAGACGATAACATCGTGACGTTTGATGAAATGATGTCATTAGCAGGGCAGATGGAAGAAGGCGATTATGTCGTAAATAATGCGTTACTTTCTTGGGTTATCTTAGCGCAAATCCGTAACTTAGGTGGCGCAATTTCTGACGATGCTGGGAACCCGACGGTGAATACGCCAGAAATGAAAGAAGCGTTAGAAAAAATTAAAGCGTTAACAGATGCAGGTTTGATGACACCTTATGGAGAAGATGGGTATTTGATGTTCCAAGGCGGAAACGTACTCTTATCAACAGATGGTACTTGGACTTCCACCGCTCATGATGCGGTTGAGGGCTTGAATTGGGGTGTAACAAATATTTATTCGACTTCAGATGACATCGCAACTAACCGAGCAGCTTCTCATATGTTTGGCATGTTGAAGAGTGAAAGCAGAACAGAAGAAAAAGAAGAAGTAATCGCACAATTTTTAGAATTTGTTCGTACAAACTCGATCGAATGGGCAAAAGCCGGACAAATCGTTGCAAGTAAAGATATTTTAGAAAGTGATGATTACCAACAATACCCACAATCATTCTTTACTTCTACACCAGAGGAAGAAGAAACACTTTACATCTTTGACTACGTTTATTTCTCTTATGTCTTAGAAGCATTAGATGTTTATAGTACAGATATCGCTTACGGTGAATTAGATATGGATGAAGGATTAGAAACGATGCAACAATATGTCGAAGATAAGATTGCAGAAGTAGCTAGATAAGTGAAGGGGGGATAATTCTATCCCCTTTTCCAATTTTTAGAAGGGAATGAAAGGAATGAAAAAAAAGAGCATTAACTGGGCATCGATCGCATTCATTGGACCACACATGGTACTCTTTATTATTTTTGTATGTATTCCAACGATCTATGGTATTTATGCTTCATTTACGCAATGGAATTTGATCTCTGATCCAGTCTGGGTCGGTTTTAACAACTATAAAACATTATTGTTTGATAGTTCCTCGACGTTCTATACCCAATTTTGGAATGGTTTGAAAAATACCTTTATTTTCGTTTTGATCATGGTGCCGTTACAAATCATCATTCCACTGATGATTGCAGCTGCATTGCAACATAAAAAAGTGAAGCTGAAAGGACTTTTTCAAGCAATTCTATATATTCCAGGTCTTATCTCTGTTTCAGCAGGTTCTTTGATTTGGTCATTGATTTTCCACTCTCGATTAGGTGCCGTCAATAATATTTTTGGGTTCGATTTCTCTTGGGCTTCGCGACAACCCTATGCTTGGATCTTAATTTTTGTTGTCAGCATTTGGGGAGCGATCGGTGGTAACATGATCATTTATCGCTCAGCTTTAGCGGGTGTCAATGAAGACCTTTATGAAGCGGCAGAGATCGACGGAGCGGGAGCATTCCAAAAATTCTTGAATGTGACTTTGCCATCTATTCGCTTTCCACTGTTATATACGATCGTGATGACAACTGCTGGAGCATTTAATGTCTTTGCACAGCCGTTGATGATGACAGGTGGAGGTCCAAACCAAAGCACGACTGTATTGATGATGTATATCCGCTCACTGGCTTTTAGTCAAGGAGAATCAATTGCAGGAATGGCTTCGGCAATGGCAGTCATCTTAGGATTGATCATTATGTGTGTGTCCGTATTTCAATATTTTCTTTTAGATAGAAGCAATACTTAAGGGGGCAAAAAAATGAATACACAAAAGAAACATATACCTAGTATGGTCATCGCATATTTGTTTCTGATCGTTTTATGTATCATCTGGGTTATTCCATTGATTTTTAGCTTCGCCACTTCTTTTCGTTCTCAAACCGAAATCGTCTCCACTGGGTTTCGTTTATTACCCGTAAACTGGATATTAGATAACTATGTAGCGATTTTGACTAATACGTCTACTGCACCAATTATGCAGTGGTTATGGAATTCAATGTTTATCGCAGTCACGCACACTGTTTTAGTTGTGATCGTTGTTTCAGTGACCGCTTATGGCTATGGCAGAATGCGGTTTAAATACCGTGATCGTATCTTTTATCTTTTGATGGGGATCTCGATGTTTCCCGGTGTAGTGAATTTGATTCCGTCTTACAAAATCATTGAAACCTTCGGCTGGGTCAACTCTTCTCTTGCCATGATCATTCCAGGCTTAGCAGGAATGGGAAATATCTTTCTTGTGCGACAGTTTATGAAAGGTATCCCGCTTGAATTTGACGAGTCAGCACGAATGGATGGTGCAGATGAATTTACAATTTTTGCAGAGATCATCGTTCCTTTGATCAAACCTGTGTTGATCGTTGCAGGCCTCTTTTCTTTCACAGGTTCATGGAATGATTTCTTGTGGCCAGTGATCGTGTATACGGATGTTAGTAAAATGCCGATCACAGCCGGTTTGCTATTACTACAAGACATTTATGGCAACTACCGAATGATTGGTCAATTGATGGGCTCGGCATTGATTGCGATCATTCCCACCGTCATGCTGTTTCTATTTGCTCAAAAATACTTCATTGAATCTATGAACTTAAATGCAGGAATAAAAGGATAGTGAAGATCATGAATCGAAAATTGGAAAGAAATTTACTACGTGCCAGTGCGGTCTGGGATGTCTGTATTGGTCTTGTAACGATGTTTGGGTATTATCCTTGGTTTGAAGAACAAGGGATCGCAGCATTTCAAAATCAAAATCAGTATGAATACTTGCAGTCAAGTCTGGTAGGAATGATATCGAAGGTAGTTATGATCGTTGCGTTAGCGACGATTTTGATGGGCGTTATCAGTTGGATCAACGCGAAGAATATGCGAGACAAACAAATAAACAAAGGAACGATACGTTGGATGATCGCCTGTGTCATCATCCATTTGATCATCTATGATGTGATCGGTGTCGTCCTCTATTTACTAGCTACGACGATGTATATGTCTAAAAACAAAGCAATAAAAATACTAAAAACGGAAAATGGAATTTTTTAAGAAGGTGTAGAATTTATGGCAGAAAATTATTTGGAACCGATTGTATTAGAACGTGCAGACCCATGGATATACAAGCATACCGATGGATATTATTACTTCACTGGATCTAAACCAGGGTATCAGGAAATCGAATTAAGGCGTGCGAAAACCTTGAAAGGACTGGCTGACGGTGAAGTGAACGTCATCTGGACGGCTCATGCCGAAGGCCCCATGAGTGAACTGATCTGGGCACCAGAGATTCATTTTATTCAAGGAAAATGGTACATCTATTTTGCTGCTGCAGATCATGGAGAAGTCAGAAATGATCAGCATCATCATCGGATGTTTGCGATCGAAAATGCGAATGAAGATCCCTTTGCAGGCGAGTGGGTAGAAAAAGGACAGATCAAGACGCAATTTGAGAGTTTCAGTTTAGATGCTACGGTATTTGAACACAGGAACCGATTGTATTATGTCTGGGCACAAGCAGATCCAAACATTCCAGGCAATTCCAATCTTTATTTATCAGAGATGGAAAATCCTTGGACATTGAAAGGAAAGCAGATTCTGCTGAGCATTCCTTATTATGAATGGGAAAAAATTGGCTTCAAAGTGAACGAGGCACCAGCTGCTTTGATTAGAAATGGAAAAGTGATCATTACTTATTCAGCCAGTGCGACGGATGAAAACTACGCGATGGGACTGTTGTGGGCAGATGAGGATAGTGATTTATTGAATGGGTATTCTTGGCATAAGTTGAAGGAACCAGTCTTTTCAAGTTCTGAACAAAATTCCCTATACGGACCAGGACATAACTCCTTTACAGTCGATGAGGAGGGGGAACAAGAGATCTTAGTGTATCATGCAAGACCAGAAAAAAATGATTACAGTAATCCTTTAGAAAATCCCAATCGACATGCGTATGTCCAACCGTTTACTTGGAAAAACAATGGATTACCTGATTTTGGCGAACCCGGTGTAGTCAAAGGATAGATAAAAGAGAGGGAAAAAATGAATACAAAAAGAAAAATGCTCTGTTTAACCATGTCCGTTTTTTTTACTAGTTTATTTCTTGCTGGCTGTCAAACAGGAGATGCTGCTGAGCAACTTTCACAAAAGGAGTGGGAAACAACGACAAAAAATCGAGTGTCGATTCATGACCCATCGATTACTTCTATTCATGTTGGTGACCAAGAGCTGTTTTACGTATTTGGTTCACATCTCGCCCAAGCGAAAACAGAAGATTTACAAACTTGGGAAGTGCCTTTCACTCACGAATATGAATCAATGGAAGACAATATGATCTATGGTAACACAAAAGAAAATCTAGCTGAGACTTTTGAATGGGCAGGCTATGATGATGCCGATTCACAAGGTGGTTACAGCCTTTGGGCACCAGATGTCATTTGGAATGCTGATTATGAATGGTCAAATGGAGACAAAGGAGCCTACATGCTCTACTACTCAGCTAGTTCTACTTGGCGGCGTTCAGCGATTGGATTGGCCGTAGCTAAAACGATCGAAGGACCCTATAGCTATGCGGATACCGTGATCTATTCTGGCTTTACAGAAAAAGATTCGACAGATGGTAGTGAACGCAATACCAACTATCAAAATACCCATTTGGCCAAATTGATCAAAGAGGGGAAAATCAGTGGGTTCAGTGAAAACTGGGCGATCGAAGATGGTCTGACGTATAACACCGATTATGCGCCAAACGCCATTGATCCAGCGTTGTTTTATGATGAAGAAGGGAAACTATGGATGACCTATGGTTCTTGGTCTGGCGGTATCTTTTTATTGGAAGTTGATCCAGCTACTGGAAAACCAATGTATCCTGGGGAAGATAGCACGACGGAAGATGGGCGTATCATTGATCGCTATTTCGGGATCAAGCTTTTTGGCGGCTATCATCAATCAGGAGAAGGCCCCTATATTGTATATGATGAGGAAACCGATTATTATTACCTATTCGTCACTTACGGTGGTTTAGCAGCAAAAGGTGGTTACAATATGCGACTATTTCGCGCTGAAAAACCAGAAGGACCTTACCTTGATGCCCAAGGAAATAGCCCAATCTTAGAACAAGGGGACCAAAATTCAAACTATGGCATCAAATTGATTGGCAACTACCAATTCTCGTTTCAACAAATGGGGTATCGAGCAGCGGGACACAATTCGGCGATCATCGATGAGAATGGTCAGTGGTCCTTGGTGTACCATACGCGCTTTAACAATGGAACCGAAGCCCATGAAGTGCGGGTCAACAGAATGTATATGAATGAGGAGGGCTGGCCAGTTCCAGCACCCTACGAGTATCGAGGCAATGAACAAGTAGCAGATGCTTTGTCAGAAGACGACATTATCGGGCGCTATGAAATCATTAACCATGGTACCGACAATGGAACGACCATGCTAAAAACGCAGACAATCGAGCTTCAAAAAGATGGAAGTGTTACTGGTGACTTGACCGGAACTTGGACGTACGATGCGGGATACTTGGCATTGACTTTTGAAGAAGCGACCTTCAAAGGTATCTTATTAAGTCAGGAAATAACAGAATTTGAGCAGCAAAAATTAACGTTCTCAACGATTGGCGATAATAATGAATCCATTTGGGGAATCAAAGAATAGGAGTATAACAATGACGATTAACATTCAAAACACAAAATCAGGAACAACGATCAGTAAATATATCTACGGTCATTTTGCAGAGCATCTAGGCCGTTGTATCTATGAAGGATTATATGTTGGAGAAGATTCGCCGATCCCCAATAAAAATGGGATGCGGATCGATGTGGTTGAAGCACTGAAAAACATTCAAATCCCTGTGCTTCGTTGGCCAGGTGGCTGCTTCGCCGATGAATACCATTGGAAAGACGGGATCGGTCCTAAAGAAAACCGCAAAACGATGGTCAACACTCACTGGGGCGGCGTGACTGAAAACAATCATTTCGGGACCCATGAATTTTTTGAGTTGATCAAGCAGCTGGAATGTGACGCGTATGTCAACGGCAATGTCGGCAGCGGAACGGTGCAAGAAATGTCGGAATGGGTGGAATACATCACGATGGATGGCATTTCTCCGATGGCTGATCTTCGCAGAGAAAATGGCCATGAAGAAGCGTGGGAAATGAAATTTTTTGGCGTAGGAAACGAAAATTGGGGCTGCGGCGGCAATATGCGGCCAGAGTACTATGCGGATCTGTATCGCCGCTATCAAACCTATGTCCGCCAATACGGTGACAAAAAAATCTACAAAGTTGCTGGCGGAGCGAATGTCGCAGACTATCATTGGACAGAAACGCTGATGAAAAACGCCCATTGGTTGATGGACGGCCTAAGCTTGCACTACTACGTTCATCCGCAGGGCTGGGAAGAAAAAGGTAGCGCCTTGGAATTTGATGAGGCAGAGTGGCAAGTGACCTGTGAAAAAGCAGCCTACATGGATGAATTATTGACCCGCCACAGCGCGATCATGGACCAGTATGACCCAGAACAGCGTGTGGGAATCATTGTTGATGAATGGGGCACTTGGTTCTCAGCAGAACCTGGTACGAATCCAGGCTTCTTATACCAACAAAATACGATCCGTGATGCCATGGTCGCAGCGATCACCTTGAATATTTTCCATAAACATGCCAAGCGAGTGCATATGGCAAATATCGCACAAACCGTCAATGTCCTGCAAGCGATGATTTTGACAGATGGCGAACAAATGGTGAAAACCCCAAGCTATCATGTATTTGATTTGTATAAAGTCCATCAAGATGCTGAAACCATTGATAGCCATGGAACCAGCAGCGATACCATTACGTATACGATTTCGAAAAAAGAAGATACGATCCATCTATCGGTTTGTAATTTTGCTACCCAAGGCACGGAAGAATTATCCTTCTCCCTTGAAACAGCGATCAATGAAGTGAAAGAAGCACGTTATATCGTGGGGGACAAAATGAACGCACACAATGATTTTGATCATCCTGAAGATGTGGTGATCCAAGACTTCACCGCTTACAATGTTGAAGAGAACAAAGTCAGCTTGCGTGTGCCAGCAATGAGTGTTCTAACGATCTCATTGACAGTCTGATCCCATGACTTGTAAAGGATGCGAAGTGAAAGATGCTGCAGCAGCAGCACAGGAAGACATTGAATCCTTGATTGCAGAACAACTTTCTTTAGAAAGCGACTTGGCTTCGCCGGAGATCGTCAGTAGGAGAATCGCTGTTTGTGAGGCTTGTCCATTGCGATTGAATCATACCTGTACCAAATGCGGCTGCTTTTATCGGTTTCGCGCAAACTTAGCTAAGAAAAACTGTCCTGCAGGAATGTGGGAACAAACAGGACAGCTCGCCAAGTAGCTGTCCTGTTTTTATAAAATAGAATAAATCAATTAGGAGATGAGGGAAGACATGACAGCGATCAATGGGGTTCATGATCCTACGATTATTGAACATGAAGACACCTTTTATTTATATTCAACGGACACACAACAGCCCAAAACGGCTGGTGTACCAATTCGTCGTTCAAAAGATTTGATCCATTGGCAATTTGAGAAACAGGCATTGTCAGAAATGCCTGAACCAGCAGTAAAATGGAGCAAGGCTCAAGGACTATGGGCACCGGAAGTTATTCGCTATAAGGACGAATTCCGTATGTATTATTCTGCTTCGACATTCGGCAGTACCACTTCTTTTATTGGCTTAGCTACAGCATCAGATCCTTTGGGCCCTTGGGAAGATCAAGGAGAGGTTATTAAAACCAATGCTACTCTTGCACAGCATAACGCGATCGATGCCAATATTGCTTTTGACCGCTCAGGTGAGCAGTGGTTTGTCTATGGTTCTTTTTTTGGCGGAATCTATATTGCTCCATTGAACAAAGAAACTGGAAAACTTCAAGAAAAGAGCTATGGTCAACGGATTGCTTTTCGTCCGAAAACAGTTGATACTGCTATTGAAGGCCCATTTATCTATTATCATCCTGAAACCGATTATTATTATTTGTTTGTTTCTTTCGACTCCCTTAACGATTCGTATAATATCCGTGTCGCACGAGCAAAAGAAATTACAGGGCCATATCTGGACTGGCATGGTACGGCCATGACGGATCAAGAAAAGACGCCAACCGAAGTAGGGACTAAACTGTTGGGCAGCTATCAGTTCTCAGAAGAACCAGTTGTATACGCTCCTGGTCATAATTCGATCTTTACGCAAACCAATAAAGAAAGCTTCGTTGTGCATCATGCACGGAGAAAACCATTCAGTGACCAATTCCATTTACAGATACGTAAACTCTATTGGCTGGAATCAGGCTGGCCAGTAATCTCTGCTTCAATCTATCAAGGAAGTGTTTCACGAATGCCAGAGCAGGAAACTCTGTTAGGAAAGTGGGAAATCATCCAATTTGATCATGAATCTCAAGTTATATCTTCTCAACTGCAAGAAATAACAGCATTAAAAAAAGAAGGACGAAGTTACTTGTGGGGAGAAAACGAATTTGTCCCATATTATGAGTACATCGACCAAAAAGAAAGGTTGTTTTTCTCTGGAATCAATGATCAAGGCGTTGCGTTTCTTGGTCGAAAAATGTACGAAGAATAAAAAACAAGCAGCACAATGAGTAGGTTACATTGTGCTGCTTATAAACGTATGCTGCTGCCGGCTTTACTAAATACTGCCTTTTAATAATCGGACACCATGAGTAGGAACCTCAGCATCGGCAATTGTCTGTTCTTTTTGTTGCCATAACTCAGTGCCACTTTTAATTGGTAGTAAAGCAGTGATCGATTTTGGGATGGTTTGCGTTTGATCAGAAACATTGAAAATGGCATAGTAGACTGCTGTGTCGCTCAACGCCTCCCAAATGATCCACTCTTGATCACGATAGAACTCTTTTTTCGTATGAATTCTTCGATACATTTCTAAGACTTCAGTATTCGTCAATAAACGTAAGGTAAAGGGATCGATGTCTGGTAAAGTACCACCAAACATCAATGGAGATTGGAAGATCGTCCATAAACTCATCAATAAGTATTGCTCGTCTTCCGTAAAACGTGTCCAGCTGTCACCACCGCCACCATCAACTGCTCGAATGCCGATATGACCCAACGGTAGCATATCACAGTCAGGCCAGTTACCTGGACGAACGAAAGGTGCCCACTCTGCTGCTCGGTCAAACATGGCGTAAAGGGCGTCCCAATGATCCCAAAAGTCATCCGTCAAGCGCCACATATTGGCATGATTTTGAAAGAAACTACCATTTTTGAGGGCAGCTGGTCCGGGAGACAAAGAAAGGACGATCTCTCGACCGGATCGATCGATCGCACGGCGAATCGCTTTGATTTCTGCTTTATGGGCATCACCGTAAATTTTCGAATCGCCGATGTCATCCACCTTTATAAAGTCAACACCCCAAGAAGCATATAATTCGAGCAAAGAATCATAATAAAGCTGTCCTTCAGGCAATGAAACATCGACCCCATACATATCGGTATTCCAAGGGCAGATTGAATTCATAGCAATGTCCCGTGCCCGTTTATCCGTTCCTTTGACCGGCGTATTTTGATGAACTGCTTGTCGTGGAATGCCGCGCATGATATGGATACCAAACTTCAGCCCTTTTTGATGCAGATAGTCACCAAGTTTTTTGAAACCAGCGCCATCTTTTGCTGAAGGGAAGCGGTTCTCAGCAGGAATCAAGCGAGAATAGTCGTCCATACACAACGGATAAAAATCATTATACCTTGTAGACTTTGCTTCTGGTTCGCTCCATTGAATATCCACGACGACATACTCCCAACCATAAGCTTTCAAATGCTCTGCCATAAAATCAGCATGGGCGATCACTTCTGCTTCGGTTACAGAAGCGCCATAGCAGTCCCAAGAATTCCATCCCATTGGGGGTGTTTGTGCAAAGTGTAAAAAAGACATCGATTTCCTCCTAGTACGTTTTTCTTATAGTATAGTAAGCAATAAAAAAGAGAGGGAAAGTTTTGTCTACTAGAAATAAAAAAGAAAGAAATCGTCAACGAATGAAAAAGGAGTTGATCAATGGTGTTTCCACAAGAAACAAACTATGCGAAGATTACAGCATACTATAGTGTTGCTCTTGAGCGTTTTTCCATGGATCCACATCAACACCCAGCGTGTGAGATCATGTTTGTGACCAAAGGGAAGTGTAAGATAAAGGTGCAAGATCAAGTAATTGTTCTGGAAAGAAATGATTTCGTTTTCATAAATGCGTTTGTGGAACACGCCTTACTCGTTGAAGGAGATTCCTGCACTTTACTGAATATTGAATTTCTTCTGAGTGAGACACCGTCCGCCCTTTGTGTTCGTGATGTTTTTGCATACATCAAAGGAAATGTACAATTGAATGAGCCTTACACGAAAAGTCGCGATGTCCGCCAATTTGGACAAGCGATCAAGTCATTGCTGCAGCTGCTAATGATCGATGATACTCAAGAGCAACCGTCTGCTGAACGGCAATTTACGATCGAGCTCTTGTTTAAGCGGATGCTGATGGAATTAGCCTTTTCATTACGTACGAAAGAAACCAAACGGGGCAATTGCTATGTGAACGCTGCGATTAACTATATTCAACAGCATTTTGATGAAGACATTCAAGTCTCCCAAATCGCAGCGGCGGTGGGGATTACGAAAGCCTACTTGCATAAACTCTTTCATGAGCAACTGGGAGTGACGGTCAACCATTTCCTCACCAGTGAGCGTCTGAAGCAGGCAGCATTTTTACTAAGTAATAGTCAGCTGCCAATCGTCGAAATTGCCGCTCAAGCAGGATTCAACAGCAGACAGCACTTTACCAATACCTTTAAACAAAAAAAAGGCATGAGTCCTAAAGCCTACCAGCTCTTATATAAGCAAACGATCAAAGAGGAGGCAGGGCAACATATCACAGGAGATGATCCGAACTTTTTATTAATGAAGTAAATATGAATTGAATGATCAAGCATAAAAAAGTAAAAGAACAGGAGAACGAAATGAAAGAATTCGCATTGAACAAGATCCAGCTCACGGACGAGTTTTGGCAAGGATACCAAGAGCTTGTTCGCAAAGAAACGATTCCTTACCAATACCAAGTCCTAAATGATGAAATCGATGTAGATGTTCAAGCAGAACGGGAAGATCCCAATTTGCCAGCTGGGAAAAGCCATGCCTTGGCGAATTTTCGCATCGCCGCAAGGCAAATGGAAGGAGAACATTTCGGATGGTTTTTCCAAGATAGCGATGTCTACAAATGGATCGAGTCAGCTGGGTATAGCTTGTTGAATACTAGCGATCCGCAATTGGAAAAGACAGTAGATGAAGTGATTGACTTAGTTGCTGCGGCGCAAGAAGCAGATGGCTACTTAAATACCTTCTTTCAATTGACCCGACCGAAGTTAAAATACCGTCAGCTGTATTTCAGCCATGAACTTTATTGTGCCGGGCATTTAGTCGAAGCGGCTATCGCTTATGATCAAGCGACAGGCAAGGATAAATTACTGACCGTGGCAGAGAAAAATATCGCCAATATTTGCACGCATTTTGGGCGGGAGCCTGAAAAAATTCAAGGTGCAGATGGCCATCAAGAGATCGAATTGGCGCTGGTGCGTTTGTATGAATACACCGGTAAACAAACCTATTTGACATTAGCTGATTTCTTTCTTGAAGTACGTGGGGAAGATCCTGCCTTTTACGAAAAAGAAATCTTGAAAAACCAAGCGGATGGCTTATCGGATGAAACGCCAAGGGTAGACCTCACCTATTTACAAGCCTACGATCAACCTAAAAAGCAGCATGAAGCCAAAGGTCATGCGGTACGAATGCTGTATATGGCAAGCGGTATGGCAAAAGTCGCCCAGCATACCCAAGATCAAGAATTAATCGATGCTTGCGAAGCGATTTGGGAAGACATCGCCTGTAAGAAAATGTATGTGACCGGTGGCGTCGGCTCAACCGTTCACGGGGAAGCCTTTGTCGGTCCCTATGATTTGCCAAATGATACGATGTATTGTGAAACCTGTGCAGCTATTGCATTGGTCCAATTTTCTTTTGAGCTGTTCAAACTAACCAAGGAACCAAAATATTTAGCGACGATGGAACGAGCGTTGTATAATAGCGTCCTTTCTGGTGCGGCAATTGACGGCAAACACTTTTTCTACGTGAATCCTTTGGAGGTCAATCCCCAACGAGATCAGGAAAATCCTGGCAAAGGCCACGTCAAAGCTCAACGACCTGATTGGCTCGGTTGTGCGTGTTGTCCGCCGAATTTTGCGCGGATGGTCGCTTCGCTGCAGCGCTTGGTTTACACTTGCGATCAAGAGAAGCTTTACGTGAATTTATTTGTGGCAAGCCGTTTAGAAGAACCTGACCAATTTACGTTTGAACAAACGGGAGGGTTTCCTTTTACAGAGGACCTCACGATTCGCTATCAAGGCATTCCAAAGACGCTCATCATCCACAAACCTAACGGACTAAGTAAGTTTCAAATCGAGAGTGAACACGAATGGCAGGAGACGAACGAGGCAATCATCTTTGAGGCAGTCGAAAACGTGACGGCCAATATCCGTTTTGAACAACCATTGCAAATCCTGCGTGCGAATCCTCAAGTTATTCAAGCTATCAATCAAGTCGCATTGCAACGTGGCCCCTTCGTGTATTGCATAGAAGAAGCCGACAATGGTCAAGCACTCTGGCGTTGCCGCATCGACCCACAGGCGCTGGAGGCGGCCTTTTCGAAAGAGGATACGTTGTTGCCAACTACTTTACGTTTGGCGATCAAAGGCTACCAAAGCGAAGAATGGTCGGGAACAACCCTTTACGAAGAACGAGCGGAAACGGTCATACCTCGTACGTGGCAACTGATCCCATACCATTTATGGGGCAATCGGGGCATAGGCGAAATGCGCGTTTGGCTGCCGCTCGTTGGAAAGGAGTAAGAAGTAAGCAGGGCCAAAGAGCTTCCCTAAAAGGAGGCTCTTTTTTTCTATGTAAAAATAACGGGAAAAGTTCGCTGTATATGAGTACGTTATTGTATTTTTGATGTACTCAATCAGGTACGCTATAATTATATCAAGAAGAGTGGCAATGGCTAATACAACGATGAATCCTAGCACTGCTCGCAAAAATTTTTATCAGTTATTGAAAGATGTAAATGAAAACCATACTGAAATTGAGATTATTAGTGATCGTAGTGGAAACAATGCGGTGTTGATTGGGCTAGAAGACTGGAGAGCGATTCAAGAAACCCTTTTTCTTGAGCAAACAGGTACTCTAGAAAAGGTACGAGACCGCGAAAAAGACGACAGTGGCTTTACGGATATCGATGATATTGATTGGCAAGCTCTTTGATGAGGAGCGATACAGTCACAATCAAAAACTCTGCGAAAGTGGATCTAAGGAAAATCAAACAATCGAATTTTAAAAAAAACAGTTTGAAGAAGTGATTCAGGCCTTGAAGGAAGATCCATATATGCCCACGCAGTCTTTTGAAAAGCTGAGACCTACACATGAAGGCAGATATTCACGTAGGCTGAATAGGCAACATCGAGTGGTTTACAAAGTTGATGAGGAAAATAAAGTTGTGGAAATTTATTCTGCATGGACACATTATGAATGAAGTGTGAAGAGCTGATTTTTTAGCTAGTTGACCAAGAGCTTCCCAAAAAGGAGGCTCTTTTTTTCTAAACTCAACCTTCTTGGATTTGTTGCATGATTTCTTTAATTTGTTCCTATATTCCTACCTTTGAAAGCGTTATCGTTTTAGTGTAGGAATGTTGGCGGGTTTATGTAAAACAAGGAGGAAGAAGTGTGACAAGGAAAATCAGTAAAGTTGGCGTATCTTTGTTGGTATTGGCAGCGGCAACGGCAATCGGCGGCTGCACCCAAAGTGAGGCGAAGACAACGGGAAAAGTCGTTTACCAGGAAACAGCCAAAAGTACGTTGGAAAAAGCGATGGACAATCAACCGGAGTCGTCTTATTGGTTCCCAGAGGATTTGTTGGCATGGTCTTTTGAAAAAGATCCAGATGCGAAATACAATACCAGCGTTGTTCCATTAGCGCAGCGGGCAGCTAAAGAGACGTTGCCGAAGATGAATGACACGCAAACGGCAGAAACCAAAGTCGTGGCGCTTTCGATCATGAATAGCAGTACGAGCGGCAATGCACCACGAGGGATCAATACCTTTGATGCCAATGTCTTTTCTTATTGGCAATACATCGATCAATTGGTTTATTGGGGCGGCTCTTCTGGCGAAGGGATCATCGTACCGCCAAGTCCTGATGTGACAGATGCTGCTCATAGGAATGGCGTGCCGGTTTTAGGAACGATCTTCTTTCCGCAAACTGCCCATGGTGGGAAGTTGGAATGGCTAGATACGTTTTTAGCTAAAGATGAGGATGGCAATTTTCCGATCGTAGAAAAGATGATCGAAGTTGCCAATACGTATGGCTTTGATGGCTGGTTCATCAATCAAGAAACCGATACGGCGGTCACTAGTTTTGATGATGCAGCGGAAGGTGTTGAACAATCGGCGACTGATGGTAAAGGACTAAATGAAAGCCACGCCAAAGCGATGCAAGAACTGATCGCCCAATTCAAAGAACAAGCCGACGAGCATTTAGAGATCATGTGGTATGATTCCATGACGAGTGATGGGAAAATGGATTGGCAAAACGCGTTGACGGATAAGAACAAAGCCTATTTAGTGGATGCAGAGATGAACCCATTGGCAGATAGTATGTTCTTGAATTTCTGGTGGACCACTGACAAACTGGCGGACAAAGAGCTGTTGAAGGCCTCCAATGAAAAAGCCCGTGAAATCGGTGTCGATCCTTACGATCTTTTTGCTGGGATCGATGTACAAGAAAATGGCTATGCAACGCCTGTGCGCTGGGATCTGTTTACGGATGAAAAAGGCGTTCCTTATACCTCATTGGGCCTGTATGTGCCTAGCTGGACCTATTCTTCTGCTAGTACGCCGGATGATTTCCAAAGCAAAGAGAATGCTTTTTGGGTCAATAACACGGGCGATCCTCGGGAAAGCCAGCTGCCAGAAGCGACAGAATGGCCTGGAATCTCCACGTATGCCCTGGAACAGACCGCTATCACAGAGCTGCCTTTTGTGACGAATTTTAGTCTGGGGAATGGCTACAACTATTTTATCGACGGAGAAAAAGTGTCCAGCCGCAATTGGAACAACCGAAGCTTGCAAGCTGTTTTGCCGACCTATCGTTGGGTCTTTGACCATGGAAAAGACAATGATTTGGCTGTATCAATCAATTATGCGGATGCCTATAATGGCGGAAATGCACTGAAACTACGTGGACAGATGACAAAAGGCAGTACCAGTCACATGGCATTGTATCAGACAGCATTTCCTGTGACGAAAAAGACGAAGCTGACGACGACTGTCAAAGCAACGGTACCGACAGCTCTTGATTTGGTCGTGACTTTAGCTGATGGTTCAACACAAACGATCAAAGGAGACAAAGAGGTCGCAACAGACTGGACGACGATCACCTACTCATTGAAAGACATCAAAGGGGAAGTGACAGCGATCGGTTATGACATAACCACGAAAGAAACCAGTGATGTCTATGAGTTGAATCTAGGGCAATTAACGATCGGAGATCAGAAAGCGGAGAAATTCGCTGCCGAAGCATTGACGGTTGAGGATGTGCTCTTTGATGAAGAAGAGGGCAACTATGCGGGGGTCCGATTAACGTGGGAAGCTGCCAAGGACAAGACAGCTGCGGTTTATGAGGTCTACCAATTGAACGATGACGGCTCACGCTCCTTCTTAGCAGCTACGCCAGCAACCAACCACTATTTGAATGCCGTTGAACGACCAAAAGGGACGAAAACCAAGTTCGCGGTGGTGGCAGTGGATCGCTATGGCAATCGCGGCAAGCTATCCGATACGGTGGAGATCACTTGGCCGAACAATCAGCTGCCAAAAGCAGCCTTTACAGCCTCTAAAACCTTAGCGGCACCGGGGGAAACGATCACCTTCACGAATACCTCATCTGCGAATGCCGAAGCATTTGAATGGACGTTTGAAGGCGGCGATATCACCAGCAGTACAGAAGAAAATCCCCAAGTGACCTATTCGGAACCAGGTACCTACAAAGTCACGCTTGTTGCCAAAAACGAAGCAGGAGAGACCCCTCTGGAAATGGCGGGATTGATCACGATTTCTGCTGATGCGCCGAAAGAGTTGCTGCTGCTTTCAAAAGATGCCGAAGCAACTGCTTCATCGTTCGTCAATGATGCCGAAGCACCGGCTTTTGCCCTCGATGGTGATTTGAGTACGAAGTGGTGTGCGACAGGCAATGCGCCTCATGAGTTGATGATCGATCTCGGTCGACCACAAACGGTCAGTGAAGTACGCCTCGCCCATGCGGAAGCTGGTGGAGAAGGCCCAGACATGAATACGCGGGCGTATACGGTGCTCGTCAGTGAAGACGGCAAAGACTATGAGCCAGTTTCACGAACGTTGAAAAATGAAGCGGGCAATAGCACCAATACGTTTGCCGTCAAGAAGGTGCAATATGTAAAAATCAGTATTGATAAACCAACACAAGGAGCAGACTCAGCAGCCCGAATCTATGAAGTCGAAGTATATGGAATGGATAAATAGCGAAAAAGAGCAGGGCGTTAACCCTAAAAAGGGAAGCGGCTGAAGCGATGCTTTTCTGAAAAATGACCGAACCAAAAAAGCCGTTGCGACCAATAAATGGTCACAACGGCTTTTGCTTTTTCCCAATAAGTTTAGCGTGACGTACGGCTGGCGGGATCTAAGCGGCGTTCAATAAAGCTTAGCCCAAGATCCGTAATGATTGCCATCAAGGCAGTTGGTAAAGCACCGGCTAAGATGATCGATGCTCCATCTGTCGCATTGGTTCCGCGGATGATGATGTCCCCCAGTCCACCAGCACCAACGAAGGCGCCAATAGCGGTGATACCGATCGCCACGACTAAGGCGTTTCGAATCCCTGCCATGATCACCGAAACAGACAATGGCAATTCGATCATATACAATCGCTGCCAGCTAGTCATCCCCATCCCTTTGCCGACATCTAACGTATTGCGGTCGACTTGGCGCATGCCGGTATAGGTATTTTTGATGATCGGTAACAAAGAATAAAGGAAAATCGTTAAAATCACGACATTCACACCTAAGCCCATGCCGATCATTAAAATCGAGATCATCGCTAAAGATGGAATCGTCTGGATGATATTGGCGAAACGAATCACCCAATCTGCCAAACGCATTTTTTTAGAAATCAAGATCCCGATTGGAATGCCGACGATCGAGGCAAAAAGTACCCCGTAGATTGAAATCAAGAAGTGACGAATGAACTGGGCAAAAACATAGCCGCCATTTTCTTGAAAATAGAAAAGAAATTGTTGGAATAAATTCATGTCTGCCATTTCGTCACTCTCCTTCGAAGTAATTATTTTCTTCTAAGAAACGTTCGGCAACTACCGTTGGTTCTAGAAGGTCATTATCCACTTGGTAATTCAATTCTTGCATTTTTTCGGTATCGATTTTGCCTGCTAATTTGTTCAGGGCATCGCCGATTTCAGGTGTTTCTTTCAATAATTTGTCATCGACGATCGGTGCGGCATCATAAGGCGGGAAGAAGTTTAGATCATCTTCTAGCATCACGAGATCGTAACTGCCGATCCGGCCGTCGGTTGAGTACCCTAAAACGATATCCATTTTTCCGTTATCAACAGCATCATAGACGAGACCGATCTGCATCGGTAGGATGTTTTGGAAAGAGAATCCATAGGCTTTCTGGAAGCCATCGTACCCATCACCGACCCGTGTGATCCACGCGGTATCGACCCCTGCAACCAATTGATCTGCGACATCTTTCAAGTCACTGACTTTTTCCAATCCGTATTTTTCGGCAGTGTCTTTTCTGACAAGAAAGACATATGTGTTATCAAAGCCGTATGAAGGGAACCAAGTCTGTTGGTACCGTTGCTCAAATTCTGATTTGACTTTGTCAAAGGCGGCTTGCGGATCAGATTCTGGCTCCAACCCTAACGTCGTGGTCAAGTCAGTTCCTGTGTAGCGGGCAGCTGAGATCGACGCATCGCCATTCATCATCGCTTGGTGATTGATGGTCGTTGTTGCTAAGTTGTTAATGACGGTTGTGTTTTTATCCGTATAGTGTTCGACCATACCAGCAACCACTGCGCCAAGAATTTGGGCTTCGGAAGTGATCCCACCTGTGATCGCCACGGTATTCTCATCAGAAGTCGAGGCTAAACCGGGAAAGGAACAGCCGGACAGTAAAGCGATACTTAAGGAAAACAACAGCGCTAATTTTGAAGTTTTTTTCATTACGCATCCCCCCTTAAGGCAGCTGGTGTCAGTTTGTTTTCTAACAAACCCAGTAACCAGTCAGCTAATAAAGCAAAGATCGTCACTGGAATCGTCCCAGCAAAAATCAAAGGCGGTTGGTAATTGTTTAGTCCGCTAAAGATCAAATCACCAAGTCCACCGGCACCAATGTAAGAAGCCAAGGTAGCCCAGGCTAAAACATACACGGCCGATAAGCGGATCCCTGCCATGATCGTTGGGATCGCTAGAGGTAATTCCACACTGATGATCGACTGCAAGTTGGTCATTCCCATCCCTTTGGCAACATCGCGGTAATTCCAATCGACTTTTTTCATTCCAATGTAGGTATTTCGCAAAATCGGCAACAAGGAATAAATGAAAAGAGCGACGATAGCAGGGACTTTTCCGACACCTAAAATCGGGATCATCAATGCCAATAGTGCCAAAGAAGGCACGGTTTGCAGCGCACTGGTGATGCCGATCACGACCGTTGCTGCTTTGGGGAAACGGGTCAAGATCACACCGATCGGTACGGCAACAAGAATCCCTAAGAGCAAAGCCGCAAAGGAAATATACAAATGTTCAAGACTTTTGGTGACCAATTGTCCGCCATATTCATTAAAGAAGCTTTGCATGCGCTAGACCTCCTCAGTTTCTTCAGGTTTCGCCGATTCAATGGCTTCCATGATCGATGGCTCATCGCCCCAAATCACGTCATAAACGATATCAACTAAGGAAGCACGGGTCAAAATCCCAACTAAATGTTTGTCGGCATCTACTACCGGCACATATTTTAAGCCGCGTTTTAAGATACGTTGCAAGGTATCCCGCAACAAGGCGGTTTCGCGAACGAAAAAGACATCTTTGTTCAAAATATCGCCGACACTAGTAACTTTACCACGGTTGCGGTCGATGGATTCGACATCGATGTAGCCTTTTAGCACGTTGCTATTGTCGGTAACCAGCAAGGTATCGACCCGTTTTTCCCGCATCAAGTGAATCGCTTCTTGTAAGGATTTTTCTGGTGTGATAGCGATCGGGGTATTTAACATTACGTCTTTGACTGGCGTCGTGTCAGGTTTTGCTTGTAACAAGCGGTCTTCACCGATCAACTCTTCCACAAACGGTGTTGCTGGGTGTTGCAGAATATTTTCTGGTGTATCAAATTGAATGACTTTTCCTTCACTCATGATCACGATACGGCTAGCAAGCTTCAATGCTTCATCCATATCATGGGTAACGAAGACGACGGTTTTTCCAAGCCGTTCTTGCAAGTCTTTGACCAAATCTTGTAGGGAGTCACGAGTGATTGGGTCTAGTGCGCCAAAAGGCTCATCCATTAAAATGACATCTTGGTCAGCTGCCAAGGCACGGACAACACCGATCCGTTGCTGTTGTCCCCCAGACAATTCGTTGGGGTAACGGTCGAGCATTTCTCGCGGCAATTCCACTAAGTCGATCATGCGCTCGGCAGTTTTGTTGCGTTCTTCTTGGCTGACTTTTAACAATTTTTGAACCAATGTGATGTTTTCCCGAATTGTCATGTGAGGCATCAAACCGATGCTTTGGATCACATAGCCGATTTGACGGCGTAATTCCACGGGGTTGATCTCTGTAACGCTTTTTCCATTGATCAAGATTTTTCCTTTAGAAGGATCCGTCATACGGTTGATCATCCGCATACAAGTCGTCTTTCCACTACCACTTGTCCCGATGAAGCAAATGAATTCGCCTTTTTCAAAGGAAAGATTCACATCTTCAACAGCGACTTTACCACCTTTGTAAATTTTGGATACCTGCTGAAACTCAATCATGATGTCACCTCTATTTTTATTTAAGCAATCTGAATAATGGCTTATAATCTGTACTAAGTATGCCGAAAAGTCACGTGTTATTCAAATAATCTGCCCATTTTTTTCATAATTGTATAGACAAAACTGAAAATAGCGCCATAAGCAAGTCCAAATTAAGGAGCGATGCATAGAGAAAAGAAGCAGCGGAAATATGTCGTTATTTTTCATTGGGAAAAAGGAGACTTTTTTGCTGAAGGCCTTGGCAGCAGTCTCTTTAATTTTTTCTAAGAAAGGGCAGAATTAAAAGCTGTTTTTTCAATTTTTATAAAAACATGCTAGAATAGAAAAGAATTTAGGGAAAGAGAGGAACAACATGCTTACAACTGAAGATTTTGATTTTGACTTACCGGAAGAACTGATCGCCCAAACGCCATTAAGCGATCGCTCAAGTTCCCGTTTATTAGTGGTTGACCGTGAGACTGGCAAATTTGAGGACAAGCACTTTTATAACATCATTGATGAATTGGCACCAGGGGATGCCTTGGTGATGAATGATACACGGGTATTACCAGCTCGTATCTATGGCGAAAAACAAGAAACAGGTGCCCATCTGGAAATCCTTTTACTGAATAATATTGAAGGGGATACGTGGGAAACCTTGATCAAGCCAGCCAAAAGAGCCAAAGTCGGCACGAAGATCACCTTCGGCGACGGACGATTAGAGGCAGTGGTGGAAGAAGAGCTCGATCACGGCGGCCGGATCATTCGTTTTCAATACAAAGGAATCTTTTTAGAGATTCTGGAATCACTTGGCGAAATGCCGTTACCGCCTTACATCAAAGAACGGCTAGAAGACCCAGACCGCTATCAAACGGTTTATGCCAAAGAAAACGGCTCAGCTGCCGCACCAACTGCCGGCTTGCATTTTACCCCAGAATTGCTGGAGCAGATCGCCGCAAAAGGCGTCAAGCTGGTTTATCTGACTTTGCACGTTGGTTTAGGAACGTTTCGTCCAGTCAGTGTCGATAATATCGCTGATCATGAGATGCACAGCGAATTTTACCGTTTGACAGAAGAAGCTGCTGCGCAATTGAACGAGGTTCGGGCAAATGGTGGCAAGATCGTTGCAGTCGGAACAACTTCGATCCGTACATTAGAAACCATTGGGACCAAGTTTGATGGGCAAATCAAAGCCGATAGTGGGTGGACGAGTATTTTTATCACGCCAGGCTATCAGTTTAAAATCGTGGAAGCTTTTTCTACTAACTTCCACCTACCAAAATCAACCTTAGTGATGTTAGTTAGTGCCTTTGCAGGACGCGACCTAACACTTTCTGCCTACCAGCATGCCATCGATGAGCGGTATCGCTTCTTTAGCTTTGGCGATGCGATGTTCTTAAAATAAACAAAAAACTGAGCGACGTAAGCGGCTCTTTAAGTTGAATCAATTTCTCAACTTTTAGAGCTGCTTTTTTGTCGCCCAGCTTACTACTAGAGGAAGGTATAAGTGGTGGTCGCTTTTTGTGGTCCATGCAAAGCAATGTTTCTCGAAAATTTGTTTTCATTTACAAACTTACACATGTTTCGTGTATTCCGATACAAAATGAGACGTATCATTTTTCGATATGGAAATGTTCGATCCTTGTTACGTTTTTCTTCTTGTTACTTTACACGTTTGGTACTAGGTGAAACTTGTACGTTCAACAACTTTTAGTAGATTGAGTTTGCGATATTTACGAAAACCACCAACAGAGTTGCTACCTTCCTTACACGTATACTATAACACGAAACGGAAGCGTTTGCAAAAGAAAAAGGTCGTTTTCCTCAAAAAAAAAGACCGGCGAACCGATCTTTTAAGCAAGTGCTCGTTTAGGCAGATTGTCATAAAACGCTGCTTTGGTTGCACTGATGTAAGGTGTCAGCCATAAGTAGCCGATTCCTGCAGTCATGATGGCCAAAATGTGCCAGCCGATGAAGCTCAGATCAAGGATGAACAGTTGACCTTTGTAGCCTCTCATTAAATGACGGCTACCTGTGATGCAACTGAGAAAATCTGGTCGCATGCCCGTTTCTTCATAAGTATCATAAAAGACAAAATATGCTTGAGAATAAGAATAAGCTTTGATGATCCCAGGAATGATAAACAGGAATGTCCACAACGTCGTGAAGATAGTCGACAAAATATAAATGACGATGATCCCTAACACGAAAGCACCACTGAAGCCACGAAAGACATCAGAAAAGGGTTGGATCGACTGTTTTTTACCGCGTAAAATGTCAAGGAAAGTCCAAGAGATCCCAGCACCGAATAAGGCAGAAAATAGACCGCTGATCAAACCGCCGCCACTGCCACTACTGCCGCCAGCGGAATTGACTGCATCGGTAGAACCAAGATCATTGAACATACCGCTTTGATACAATGGAATAACAGTAAGGACGATAATGACGAATGCGATAGCGATCGAGATCAAAGTCGGTACAATACACATCAAAACACTGTCTTTCCAGCGTCCTCGCAGGATTGCTTTTGCTTCTGCTTTTAGTTCTCTATTTGATTTCATTTCAAAAAACCTCCCTTCAATATAAATAACATGATAGCAAACTTTCGCTAAATCTTCAAAAAAAAGTAATAGATGTTTCGCATGACTAGGAGAAAATACTCTTAGTTTCTTTAAACTTCCTTGCAAAATGTAAGGGCAACCCTTATCATAGATAGCGTTGCACAGTTAATCGAGTATAGAGAGAAAGTAGGGAAATGAATGACGGAACCAGCCATTCGTTATCGTCTGATAAAGAAAGAAAAGCATACCGGTGCCCGTTTAGGCGAACTGATCACGCCTCACGGAACCTTTCCAACGCCAATGTTCATGCCAGTCGGCACATTAGCAACGGTCAAAACCCTTGCCCCTGAAGAGTTGAAAGAAATGGGTGCAGGCGTCATTTTAAGCAATACCTATCACTTGTGGTTACGTCCAGGAGAAGACATTGTTGCAGAAGCAGGCGGCTTACATAAATTTATGAATTGGGATCAACCGATCTTAACAGATTCAGGTGGTTTCCAGGTCTTTTCATTAGCCGAAATGCGCAACATCGTCGAAGAAGGTGTCCATTTCAAAAACCATTTGAATGGGTCGAAAATGTTTTTATCTCCTGAAAAAGCGATTGATATTCAAAACAAATTAGGATCAGATATCATGATGAGTTTTGATGAGTGTCCGCCATTTGATGAAAGCTATGACTACGTCAAAAAATCGGTGGAACGGACGTCTCGCTGGGCGGAGCGTGGCTTGAAAGCCCATGCCAATCCAGATCGTCAAGGCTTGTTTGGGATCATTCAAGGTGCAGGCTTTGAAGACTTGCGCAAGCAAAGTGCCCAAGACTTGATCAGTATGGACTTCCCAGGGTATTCCATCGGCGGCCTGTCAGTTGGCGAACCAAAAGCGGAAATGAATCGCGTGTTGGAATTTACGACTCCTTGGATTCCAGAAAACAAACCACGTTACCTGATGGGCGTTGGGGCAGCTGACTCCTTGATCGATGGCGTGATTCGCGGTGTCGATATGTTCGACTGCGTTTTACCAACACGGATCGCAAGAAACGGTACCTGTATGACTTCAAAAGGTCGTTTAGTCGTGAAAAATGCGCAATATGCCCGTGACTTTCGACCAATTGACGAGAAGTGTGATTGCTATACATGTAAAAACTATTCTCGTGCGTACATCCGCCACTTGATCAAATGTGATGAAACATTTGGTATGCGTTTGACGTCTTACCACAATGTCTACTTCTTATTGAATCTGATGAAAAATGTCCGTCAAGCCATCATGGATGACAACTTGTTGGAGTTCCGTGAGCATTTTATTGAAGAGTATGGGTTTAACAAGGAAAATGCGAGGAATTTCTAACATTCTCTACTAAAATGGTGGGAATAATAGAGGAATTCTGATAAAGTATCTTATAGGAAAGAAAATAAATCGAGGTGAAAAAAATGGCACAATCTTTACCAATGCTCTTTATGCTGGTTGCTTTAGTGGCAATGTGGTTCTTTATGAGTCGTTCACAAAAGAAACAACAGCAAGAGCGTAAAAATCTTTTAGAAAATATGAAAGCTGGCGATGAAGTCGTAACCATCGGCGGACTCCACGGCGTTCTTTCTGAAGTCAACACAGAAAAAAGCACCGTGATCATCGACTGTGAAGGAATTTTCTTAGAGTTTGATCGTTCAGCGATCCGCACAGTGAAACCTGGAACTGTTGCATCCGTTGAAACACAAATCGAACCAGCTGATGTCGAAGACGCAACGAGCATCCAAGACGAAACCAAAGAATAAGCACAAACGCACCGTCGCTTTCTCAGAAGCGATGGTGCATTTTTTTAGTAGTCGGACAGTTTCTAAAATAAAACAAGCACCGCAGCAAAACAGAGATCGCTCGTTTTGCTGCGGTGCTTTGATTGCCTTCGTTACTCGATCGGAATCAGTTTCTTTGACGCTTGTTTGCCTTGGTCTTTTGGCAACGTCAATTTCAAAATTCCTTCAGCGTAAGAGGCTTTGATTTCATCCTCTTTGACGTTTTCTAACAGGTATTGTCGCCGAACGCTTGTCAAGCTGCGCTCGCTACGAACCAGACGTCCTTTTTCATCTTCGGTTGCATGATCCGTCTGGTGTTGTCCCGTAATCGTTAAAACCCCATTTTCATAGGTTACTTGAATATTTTCTTTAGGGATGCCAGGCAGTTCTGCTTCAACGAGAAATTCATTGTCATTCTCGTGAATATCGGTTTTGATCAGGTTCGATGGAAACCCATCAAAAAAACTGCGGCCAAAATCTTCAAAGAAATCAAAAGGTGTCATACTGTATGAATCTGAGCGGCGTGGCACAATCTCATGTGTCATAAGAATCATCCTTTCTTTATTCTTTTGTTTTTACACTTTTTATTTTATTCATTTTTTAGCGAATTTCAAGTGATTTACTCGCTTTAAAAAAATCTTAAAAAACCTTTGATACCAACGTTTTACTCCTTGGTTTTGGCTTTTTTTTTTACATTGCTTCGTTCCTGCTTTTCCCCTCATTTCGCCTGCTTTTTTCGCGTGACAGTATATACTTAATGATATATACTAAAAGCGAAGTGGAGGAGGAAAAACATGGCACGTTATAGAAAACGAATGCTTGTTGCTTTGATCTATGCATTGTTGTCGTCGATTGCTTTAAATCTCTTTTGGCTGCCGGGAAATATTTATGCGAGTGGGATCACTGGTTTGTCGCAATTGTTGTCGCAGCTTTTAGACGAGCAGTTGAATCTGCAGCTTTCGATCCCGCTTTTGGTGCTTTTTTTTAATGCGCCATTGTTAGCGGTTGCTTGGGTCAAAATCGATCGAGAATTTACCATCATGACGGTTTGTACCGTCGTCCTGTCTTCTGTTATGATGAAGGTGGTACCGGTCATTGCTTTAACGACCGATCCGGTGATCTGTGCCGTGTTCGGCGGATTGCTGCACGGGGTGTCGGTGGGCTTGACATTGAACGACGATTTTTCAACGGGTGGGCTTGATATTTTAGGGATTTTAGTGAAAAAAGCCACTGGTAGAAGTATCGGCAGTTTCTTTATCGGCTTCAATGTCAGTTTGCAGCTAGCAGCCGGACTGATCTTTGGCTGGCCCTATGCTTTTTATAGTGCCATTTCCTTCTTCATCAGTGGGCGGATGGTCGACTACGTCAACCTGAAACAGCGGCGTGTGCAGCTGCTGGTCGTTACAGAAAAAGCAGAACCCGTCATTACGACGTTGCAATGTGCTTTGCAGCGAGGCATCACGGTCATCAACGATGTCGAAGGTGGATTTGATCATCAACAGAAAAAACTATTATTACTGGTTATTTCCCATAGAGAACTCAAGACCGTCGAAGGCATGATCCAAGGAATCGATGAACAAGCGTTTGTCAGTGTTTCTTCTGGCGTCAGTGCCAATCGATCGTTTTATGAATGGTAGCAAAGTGAAAGAAAGTAGGAGAGACGTTGAAAAAACAAGCAGTATTTCAAGAAGTTGCCCAGCAGATTGCGCAACGGGTTCATGAAGGTACGTACGTGACGAGCCAAAAGCTTCCTTCCGATTATGATTTAGCAGAGGAATTTCAGTGCAGCCGTTTAACGGTGCGCAAAGCCATCGATCTATTGATTGGCCAGAATTTGTTAGTGAAAGAAAAAGGCAAAGGAACCTATGTCATGAAACAGCCCAAGATCCAAAGCGGCTCCGGCGGTCTTCAAAGTTTTACCGAGACTGCAAAGATCCAAGGGAAAAAGACCCGTACGGAAGTTTTGCATATCGAAACCGTCAAAGAGCTCCCAATAGAGATTGGGCAGCTGTTTGGCGATTACGCCAAGGAACCGATCGTTTATTTGGTGCGCTTGCGTTACTTTGATGATGAGCCGATGACGGTGGAAAATCTTTACGTACTGAAACGCTATCTGCAAGAAGACACCGCAGAACTCACGAAAGCTCAATTAGAGTCGTCTTTGTATCAAGTCATTGAAGCCAACATCGAGATTGGTTATTCCCATCAAGAGGTGGAAGCTGTGAAAAGTCCAGCCGATATTGCGAAACTTTTGCAGGTACCTCAAGAGGAACCGATGCTTTTGGTCCATTCGATGACCTATTCCGCATCAGCCAAACCAATCTTATACGATACGTCCTATTACCGAGCAGATAAATATACTTTCAAAAATACATTAGTGCGTCAAAAATAAAATCAATCCTTTAGAGGTGAAGACAATGGATCCACTCACAGCAAGTATTGAAGCCAACTGGTCAGAATTTCTCACGCTTTTGAGCGAAGTGATGCAGATTGCAAGCGTCAAAGGTGAGCCGGCGCCCCATGCGCCTTATGGCACAGGACCACGAGAAGTGTTAGCATACGTCATGGAAAAAAGCGCAGCATACGGGTTTCAAACAACGGTCATCGATGATGCGATCGGCTATGCCCATTGGGGACCAACGGATACCGACTATATCGGTGTGTTAGGACACTTGGATGTCGTCTCGGCAGGTTCTGGCTGGAGCTACCCACCGTTTGCACTAACTGAAAAAGACGGCAACTTTTATGGCCGAGGGATCTTAGATAACAAAGGCCCGATCATCAGCTGTTTGTTTGCCATGAAATTATTGAAAGACCTTGGTCATCAACCGCAATTACCGTTGCGGATCATTTTCGGTACAGATGAAGAAAGCGGCATGTCGGATATCCCGCATTATCTAGCGGTTGAGCAACCACCGCGTTTTGGTTTTACGCCAGACTGCAAGTATCCAGTGGTTTACGGCGAACGGGGTGTCGTCAATGTGCAACTTGATTTTCCATTGCCCACCCAAGAACAGCAGCTGTTAGCTGCGTTTTCTGGCGATCAATTCCGCGATCATGTGCCAGACCACCTATCGGTAACCGTAGGCAGCCGGTCCTTTGAAGCACTAGGCAAACGCTCCCCTAGCAATGCCCCTGAGCTAGGGGACAATGCCATTACAAAACTTGCGCAGCAAGCGGCACCGCAACTGGCGGCGACACCGTCCTTGCAAGCAGCTTTGCAGTGGATCACCCAAAGTTTTCACCAGCAGCACTATGGCGAAGGCATTGATTTGGTACTAGAAGATGCCGACTCAGGAAAATTGATCTTGACCCCTGTGGTTCTCCAAAAATCCGCCAGTGGACTAGCGTTAGAAGTGGCCTTCCGCTATCCTGTATCGGTAACGGAGGAACAAGTGCTCGCTGGGGTGCAAAAGGCATTGCCAAAAGGGGCAAGTCTTACGATCCTTCGCAGCATTCCAGGGTTCTGCCGATCAAAAGATGCCCCCGAAATCCAAACGCTATCGACAATCTATCACCAAGTAACGGGCAATGATCCAACCCCCGTGACGACTACAGGAGCAACCTATGCCCGCAAGATGCCAAACATCCTTGCTTTTGGTCCGTCTTTTCCAGGGCAAAAAGGGATCGCTCATAACCAAGATGAGTACATGGCGGTTGCCGATCTACGGACGAATCTTGAAATTTATTTGCGCAGCTTACAAGCACTGACAAAATAAGCGAAGACACGAACGAAGAAGAGTTTTTCCAATTTTTTTGAGAAACTCTTTTTTTAGTATAGACATAGTAGTATATACCGTATAGAATATACTTGAAAGCGCTATGAAAAATGGAGGGATATTTATGTGGGGAATGATTGCTACATGGCGGATGGCACACGATGGTGTGCTCGCTGCTAAAGCAATATTAGAGCAACAAGGCTCCTGCCAAGATGCAGTAGAAACAGCCATTAAAGCAGTGGAAGATTATCCATTTTATAAATCGGTGGGGTATGGCGGACTGCCCAACGAAGAAGGCGTGTTGGAAATGGACGCTGCCTTTATGGATGGTGATACCTTCAAAATTGGTGCCGTCGCCGGGATCGTCGATGTGGAAAATCCTATTTCCGTGGCACGCAGCCTAAGTGAGGAAAAATTCAATAGTTTTCGGATCGGCCAAGGAGCGGTCGCTTATGCGCTTGCCGAAGGATTCCAGCCCAAAGAGATGCTGACACCCCGAGCCAAAACCATTTGGGAAAAGCGCAAAGCAGAGATCGCTGCCAACAACCTCGATCCCTATGACGGCCACGATACAGTGGGAGTAGTTGCGCTGGATGAACACCAAAGCATGGCAGCAGGAACCTCTAGTTCTGGTTTATTTATGAAAAAAAGCGGTCGTGTTGGCGATTCACCTTTGTCTGGATCTGGTTTTTATGTGGATAGTGAAATCGGCGGTGCCGCTGCCACAGGGTTAGGGGAAGACTTGATGAAAGGCTGCCTTTCCTACGAAATCGTTCGTTTGATGGGAGAAGGGCTAGCACCGCAAGAAGCATGTGATCAAGCCGTTTACGACTTTGAAGCGCGATTGAAGAAGCGCTACGGCAAAGCCGGCGCCTTCTCGCTGATCGCCTTAGATAAACAGGGGCGCTGGGGGGTGGCAACCAATGTAGAATTTACCTTTAGTGTCGCAACCACCAATCAAGAGCCTGCTATTTTTATGGCAACACCAGGACCTGAGCAGACAACCGTGATCGAACCCATCACGAAAGAATGGTTGGAGGCGTATGAAAAACGAATCAAAGCGCCGGTCTAACAACCGCGATTGAGAAAAACAAACATTGGAGGAATGGATATGGCAACGAAAAAAATCTATTTGTTTTGTGAAGCTGGAATGTCAACGAGTATCATGGTCAATAAAATGATGGAAGTCGTCAAAAAGCACAACATGCCTTTGACGATCGAAGCATTCCCTGCGATCCATGCAGAAGAAAAAGTCGAACAAGAAAAACCAGTCGCTATTTTGTTAGGTCCACAAGTACGACACTTAGATAGCAAAATGAAAGCAACTTTCGAGCCAATGGGGATTCCAGTCGGCACGATCGCGACAGAAGCATACGGCATGATGGATGGCGAACGAGCATTGAAAGATGCCTTGAGCTTGATCAAAAAAGCCAAAGCAAAGTAATAAAAGTGTTGGAGTAACAGGGGACTACGTGTTATCTGCCAGATAGCACGCAGATGGGAGGAAGAAAAATGCAGAAATTTTTAAACTGGTTAGAAAAAGTGTTAACACCGATGGCAAAGACGATCGGTGAAAACAAATACTTGATTGCGATTCGCGATGGTTTCTTATTGTCCACACCGTTGTTGATCGTGGGTTCACTCTTTTTAGTCTTGACCAATTTTCCGATTCCAAATTGGAACGAGATGATGAGCGGTTTGCTGGGAGACAACTGGGCAACAATGTTGAATATGCCAGCAACAGCCAGCTTTGACATTATGACGATTTTAGCCGTTGGTGGGATCGGGTATAGTTTGGCAAAACAGTTTAAAGTTGATGCCATGCAAGCAGCCATTATTTCACTCGTTTCTTTTTTTATCGTGACACCATTTACGACCGTTTTCACACCAGAAGGCTCTACGGAAGTATATGAAGTTGGCAGCCTGCCATTACGATGGATGGGTTCTAGCGGTTTGTTCTTAGGGATGGTCGTTGCCTTGATTTCCACCAGAATGTTCGTTGCGTTATTACGCAAAGGGTGGACGATCAAAATGCCTGACGGTGTTCCCCCAACCGTGGTGAAATCCTTTGAGGCATTGATTCCCAGCTTTGTGATCGTGACGGTTTTTATGATCGCCAACTGGTTAGCCAACTTAACGTCTTATGGCAATCTGCAAGAGATCCTCTTTAAGTTCTTACAGACACCGTTGTTAAGTTTAGGAAATACTTTAGGTGCCATGATCATAGCCTACCTATTTTTGCATTTTTTCTGGTTCTTTGGGATCAATGGTTCCAGTGTGGTCGGCGCTGTCTTCAACCCTATCTTACGGGCATTATCTATTGAAAACTTAGATGCTTTCAAGAATGGCGCAGAAATTCCTAACATCATCACCGGTCAATTTCAAGACATGTTCGCGACCTTTGGCGGGGGCGGTTCGACATTGTCTTTGATTTTAGTCATGATCTTAGTCTGTAAAAGCCAAAGGGTCAAAAAACTATCACAGTTATCGTTGATACCAGGTATCTTTGGGATCAATGAACCAATCATCTTTGGGTTACCGATCGTCTTGAATCCAGTTCTGCTGATTCCTTTTGCTTTAGTGCCAACGATCAATATTATTATCTCTTACTTCTGTATGGATCTTGGGTTAGTCAACTATACCAATGGAATTCAACTGCCATGGACCACGCCACCGATTATTTCTGGTTTCTTAGTCAGTGGTTGGCAGGCGTCGGTTTTACAAGTCTTGTTGATCCTCTTAGGAATGGCTATTTATTATCCGTTTATCAAAGTCTTAGATAATCAATATCTAAAAGAAGAAGCGGATGCCGTTGAACAAGAAGAAGAGGAAATCAATTTTGATGATTTCGATTTTGATGATCTATAAGAAAAGAGGCACCGCTCATGAAAAAAATAATTTTGATTCTCAATCATGTCACTGCAGGGATGGGAAGTGATGAAAATGCTCAGTTGCCGCCAAGCGGCAAAAAAGCTGCCCTTGGTCCAGGTCGAACATTGAATCCACTTTTTCAAGAGCAAGACGCACAAATCGTTGCAACGCTTTATTGTGGTGATCAATATTATCACGAGCACCAAGAAGAAGTGAACAAAAAATTTGTGGGGTTTGCTAAAAAATTTGATGCCGATGCCGTTCTTTGCGGACCTGCGATGCATTATCCTAATTTTGGCGAAATGGCAGCAGGATTGACGAAAGTATTCAATGCGCAAGGAATTCCAGGGGCTGCAGCGATGTCAGAGGAAAACCCAGCAGTGGCAATCTATGCCAAAGACATCTATATCTTGAAGATGCCGAAAAAAGGCGGGATTGGATTGAATGATTCCTACAAAAAGATGGCGCACGTTGTTTCCCAGCTTGCCCACGGAAAGCCTCTAACAGAAGTAGACCAAGAGGATTTGTTTTAAAGAGAAAGACGATCAGCGTTGGCTGGTCGTTTTTTTATGAATCAAGCCAAGCATGTTCGATGTAAGACATAAATCGACTAAGCCTGTTGATGATTTGTTTTGATTTACGTAGAATAGATACAAGTTAGGAGGGATTCGGTTGTACCATACCGCATTTGGAGTATATGGAATTTTGTTTCAAGGCAACTGCTTGGCCGTCATCAAAAAGAAGGCGGGACCTTATCAAAACCGCTATGATTTGCCAGGCGGCAGCATGGAGGCAGGTGAATTGCTGGAAGACACGCTGTGCCGAGAATTTAAAGAAGAAACCGGCATGACCGTCACTAGCTATCATCAATTAGGAACAATTAATTTTCTCTATCCTTGGCGATACAAAGAGACAACAATGAACAATCATATCTGTGTTTTTTATGAGATTCGAGCAATCGTTGGAAAACTTGAAAAAAACGTTCACCAATTTACAGGCCAAGATTCATTGGGAGCAGTTTTCTTCCCCATCGAGCAGCTAAATGAACAAAATGCATCACCTCTTGTAATAAAAGCTTGTGAGGTGTTTAAACAGGAGGCATTTACGGCAAAAAGCCAACGCCTAATGAAATGGGATGTATTAGAAGCCCCTTCTTATGAGTAATCCTTTCAGATCGTAAGACGTTTGACAGAAAAAGTGAAAAGAGCAGATGATTATATTTAATAAGGATAAGGTGTTTTCGTAAACCTCTCTATTGTTCAACTGAGCACATGACATTTTTCTTAAGAAAAACCAAAACTTTTGTCCACTTCTTTTCCTTGAAAGCTCTTGAAAACGCTTAATTTGAGGGGAGTTTAATAAAACTGTGAAAAAAATCACAAAAACTATTTACAAACAAAAAAAGATGTTGTATGATCTGTATGTGAAGTAGTTAACAAACAAAACATGTTTAAAAACTAGGAGGACAAACAATGGCTAAGACATTGGAAAAAGAAGTGACGATCGACGTACAAGCAATGATCGACGATTTAGCAACGAAGGCAAATGTGGCGTTAAAAGAAATGGAAAGCTTTGATCAAGAAAAAGTGGACCACATTGTTCATGAAATGGCAATGGCAGCATTAGACAAACACATGCCTTTAGCTAAAATGGCAGTAGAAGAAACTGGCCGTGGTATCTATGAAGATAAAGCGATCAAAAACATGTACGCTTCAGAATATATTTGGAACAGTATCAAACATGACAAAACAGTCGGCGTGATCAATGAAGACAAACAAAAAGGCTTGATCGAAATCGCTGAACCAGTTGGTGTCGTTTGTGGGGTAACACCAACAACCAACCCAACATCTACAACGATCTTTAAAGCAATGATCGCTTTGAAAACACGTAACCCAATCGTCTTTGCTTTCCACCCATCTGCACAAAAATGTTCAGCAGAAGCTGCACGTATCGTTCGTGATGCAGCCATCGCTGCTGGGGCACCTGAAAACTGTGTGCAATGGATCGAACATCCATCAATCGAAGCGACTGGCTTATTGATGAACCACCCAGGAATTGCGATCGTATTAGCAACTGGTGGGGCAGGCATGGTCAAAGCAGCATACTCAACTGGTAAACCTGCATTAGGTGTTGGACCAGGGAACGTACCTGCATATATCGAAAAAACAGCGAAAGTGAAACGAGCAGTCAATGACTTGATCGTATCAAAAACCTTTGATAACGGAATGATCTGTGCCTCTGAACAAGCAGTGATCGTTGATAAAGAAGTCTATGCCTCTGTGAAAGCAGAATTTGAAGCACATCAAGTCTATGTTGTAAAAGCAAAAGAATTACAAAAACTTGAAGATGCCGTGATGAACGAAGGGAAATATGCCGTAAATCCAGCAATCGTTGGACATTCAGCAATGGATATCGCGAAATTAGCAGGCATCAACGTACCAGAAGGAACAAAATTATTGATCGCTGAACTTGACGGTGTCGGTGCTGATTACCCACTATCAAGAGAAAAACTTTCTCCAGTTTTAGCAATGATCAAAGCAAACAACACAGAAGACGCGTTCGAAAAATGTGAAGCAATGCTTGATTTAGGCGGATTAGGCCATACAGCGGTGATCCACACTGAAAACGAAGACTTGCAATTAGCCTTCGGCCTACGCATGAAAGCTTGCCGTATCTTAGTTAACACACCATCTGCAGAAGGTGGTATCGGAAATATCTACAACGAAATGATTCCATCATTGACACTTGGTTGTGGTTCATACGGGAAAAACTCTGTATCACGAAATGTTTCTGCCGTGAACTTGATCAACGTGAAAACTGTAGCGAAACGGAGAAATAATATGCAATGGTTTAAATTGCCACCAAAAATCTTCTTTGAAAAGAACTCTCTAATGTACTTGGAGAAAATGGAAAACGTTGAACGTGTCATGATCGTTTGTGACCCTGGTATGGTTCAATTCGGCTATTGCGATACAGTTCGTGAAGTACTTGCTCGTCGTAAAAATGACGTGAAAATCGAAGTCTTCTCTGACGTAGAACCAAACCCATCAACAAACACCGTTTACGCTGGAACAAAAATGATGGTTGATTTCAAACCAGATACAGTGATCGCCCTTGGTGGTGGATCAGCAATGGATGCTGCCAAAGGCATGTGGATGTTCTATGAGCACCCAGATACTTCATTCTTCGGCGCGAAACAAAAATTCTTAGATATCCGTAAACGGACCTACAAGATCGACAAACCAGAAAAAACCCAATTCGTTTGTATCCCAACAACGTCTGGTACTGGTTCTGAAGTAACACCATTTGCGGTTATCACTGACAGTGAAACACACGTGAAGTACCCATTAGCTGATTACGCATTGACACCAGATGTTGCAATCGTTGACCCTCAATTCGTAATGTCAGTACCTGCTTCTGTTACAGCAGACACTGGAATGGACGTTTTGACTCATGCGATCGAATCTTATGTGTCAGTAATGGCATCTGATTACACTCGTGGATTGAGCTTACAAGCAATCAAGTTAGTCTTTGACTACTTAGAAAAATCAGTGAAAACACCTGATATGGAATCTCGCGAAAAAATGCATAATGCCTCAACAATGGCAGGTATGGCCTTCGCCAATGCATTCCTAGGTATTTGTCACTCAGTAGCCCACAAAATCGGTGGTGAATATGGTATTCCTCACGGACGTACAAATGCGATTCTTTTACCGCACATCATCCGTTACAATGCCAAAGACCCACAAAAACATGCAATGTTCCCTAAATATGACTTCTTCCGTGCCGATACAGATTACGCAGACATTGCGAAATTCTTAGGTCTTAAAGGCAAAACAACGGCTGAATTGGTTGAAGCATTGGCAACAGCTGTTTACGAATTAGGACAATCTGTTGGTATCGATATGAGCTTGAAAGCGCAAGGCGTCACTCAACAAACACTAGATACAACAGTTGATCGCATGGCTGAATTGGCTTACGAAGACCAATGTACAACAGCAAATCCAAAAGAACCACTAATTTCTGAATTGAAACAAATCATCGTTGATGCCTATAACGGCTAAACAATGAATCAAGAACACCCTGCGGTATCTTAGCTGCCGCAGGGTGTTCTTTTGTCGTCTCTTTTTTTGAAAAAGTAAGCCGACAGTTGCCGCCTTTTTGCCCAGATCAGTTAAGAATGCGAAAAATAGCAATTAAACAGGGGGGTGGATCATAAAAAAGGAGTGGATGTCTCCACTCCGTACAAGTCTCATTTTTTCAGAATATCACCAAGGCTGCTGCTTTTTTTGCTCAAACAGATACGCTCGTTACTTGCTGACGTTTTTCTTCAAGCGTAGCATCTGGAAGCTTTGTTTTTCCAAGACGACACGCAAAATGCCGTCATTCAATTCCGCTGTTTTTCCATTGACGGGCACAACGTTGTTCGGGGTTGTTTCGGTATTAACGGCATGCAAGTCTGGGTGGTGCAAGACTTGATGGGTAGCGATTTGCAATGAATCATATTGACGCAAGTCGCAAGTGAATTCGTTGGCATCCTGCAAATCCTTATTTACTAAGAAAAAGGTCAAATAGTCATCTTCGTTTTCGATCGCAATGGCATCCACATAAGAAGCTTTTCCGTGGCTGCTATCGAAATCAGCCCCTCGAAGGATGCTGTGCAACACGTGACCGCGACCATAGTTGCTGATCATTTCATAGGGATAAAAAATCGTTTGTTTCCAAGCGGCAGTATCGGAAGTCATGATCGGTGCGATCACGTTGACCAGCTGTGCCATGCAGGCGATTTTAACGCGATCTGCGTGATGAAGCATCGTGATCATCATGCTTGCGACGAGTAATGCATCTTCAAAGTGATAGACGTCTTCTAATTGTGGTGGGTGTTGGCTCCAAGGTTCAATTTTTTGATCCTGTTCATTTGAGTGATACCAGACGTTCCATTCGTCGAAGGAAATATTGATCGTCTTCTTGCTTCGGCGTTTGGCTTTCACTGCATCACAGATTGCTGCGACTTGACTGATGAACTGATCCATTGCGACATTGCTTGCTAGATAATCTTGGCTATCGCCGTTACGGTTGCCATAATATTGGTGCATGGAGATGTAGTCGACTTGATCGTAACAATGACTTAATACTGTATCTTCCCACATGCCAAAGGTCGGCATCGTGAGAGAAGAACTACCACAAGCAACGGTTTCGATCGTTGGGTCCACCAAACGCATCGCTTTGCCAGCTTCTTCTGCGAGACGGCCATATTCATCGGCTGTCTTATGTCCTTCTTGCCAAGGACCGTCCATTTCATTGCCTAGACACCAAAGTTTGATGTCATGAGGATCGGCCACCCCATGGGCACGACGAAGGTCACTATAATAGCTGCCGCCTTTTAAATTGGTGTATTCGATCAAGTTTTTCGCTGCTTCGATTCCTCGTGTCCCAAGATTGATCGCCATCATCGGTGCCGTATTGACTTGTTTGGTCCAATCCATAAATTCGTTTAAGCCGAACTGATTGCTTTCGATTACCCGCCAGGCCAAATCGATTTTTGCTGGCCGTTGCTCTTTAGGGCCGACGCTATCTTCCCATTTATACCCAGAGACGAAATTGCCTCCTGGGTAACGGACGATCGGCACATTCAACTGCTTGATCAAGGCAGCGACATCTTGACGAAAGCCTTGATCATCGGCAAAAGGACTTTCTGGTTGATAGATCCCTTCGTACACACAGCGCCCTAAGTGCTCCACAAAAGAGCCGTAGATCCGTTCGTCGACTGGTGCCAAAATAAAGTGTTTGTCTAAATACATCGTAGTTTTCTTCAATTTTGCAACCCCTTTCTTTTCTTTCATTGTAGCGATAGTCCATGAAAATAAACACTACATTCTGTCTTATTCTATTGACGTTTTGTCCGTTTTCTTTATACTAAAGGCAAGTAGGAAGGAGTGAGAAGTTGAACGTAACCTATTCAGGATTTCAAATGCACAATGCTGTTTCCGATCATATTTATCGACCCTCTGGCTTAAAGCATTATCTTTTCGTGTTGACGTTGTCTCCAATGGTTTTCACTTTTGAAGATGGTCATCAAGAAACTAGTGAAAAAGGTAGCTGCATTCTTTTTCCTCCAACCGTCTATCAAGATTATCGTGGCAAAGAAGATTTTTTTAATAGCTTTGTTGAGTTTCAAACGGATCAGGTGATCGAAGAAACCTATGCGATCCCTTGTAACCAACTGTTCCAGCCGAAAAATATTCAACAAATCAACAAATTGATCCAAAAGATCAATCATGAATCCTTGTTGCCGCAACGGCACACGGAAGAATTGATCGCGGCGTATATGACAAATCTATTGGTCTTACTTGAACGCAATTTTGAAGAAAGCATCCCGCAACCACAAAACGAACACTATCAACTGTTTCAAGCGATGCGGTTGAAAATGTTAGTCAATTGCGAACAGCAATGGGATTTTTACCAGTTTAGCCGAGAGCTTTCCATCGGTAAAAGCCAATTCTATAAGCTCTATCAACAGTTTTTTCATACCACGCCCAAAGAAGATTTATTGCAAGCTCGGTTTCAAAAGTTTTTTTATTTACGCAGCAACGAAACGCTGACGATTCGAGAGGCGGCGTTTCAATCTGGTTTCCAAAATATCAACCATTTTAATCGACTCTTTGCGAAGCGCTATGGCTGTGCACCGACAAAGTACCAACAGGAGCAATAGGCAGGTCTGATCGGTAAAAACACAGAAAAAAGTCCGACGAATTCTTGACGGATGCAAGAGAAAACGGGACAATGTCATTAGGAGGTGGCGTATGGATATAGAAATGATCGTAAGCGAACTTTCTAAACGTTCAAGCGAATTGGAAGCGCTACAAAGGAAATTGAGTCAAAGCCAATTAATGAATAATGAAGCGGCAAAAACGTTCATTTTTGACTTAAAGGATTATTTAGATAGCTTAAAGCTCGTAACGGATTTAGTACCGTCAGCGGCAACTACCGCAGCGGAAGTTGACCAGTTGTCGTACGTCTTAGGTGAACAAAATCAAAGCATCCAGCAGCTGCTGGTCATTTTGGAAGAAGCCGAAGCAAATGACGACCAGCGCTTTTTTGGCAAAAGTGCGGGAGAAGTGCGGCGGATGATTGGCAGTCTGACTGGGATTCTGGAACTAAACGGTCTGTTGCTGCAAGACAATCGGGGCTTTCAGCAAGTCGTGAAGGAAACTGGACCGCTTCAGATGACTGAAACAAAGGAAGTCCCTGAGAAAAAAGGGTTTCTCCAAAAGCTTTTCGGGAAATAAGCACTGATCGTCAATCAAAACATGGATCACTTGTACCAAAAAAACGGCACTTCACAATGCGTGAAGCACCGTTTTGTGGTACAAGTATTTTTTTGCTTTTTGCCAATAGAAACGGAGGGATCAGAAGGTACCGACGCTGAAACGTTAGACCGAAATCGAACTTCTGGAAGCGGTACATTCTTCAATCCTGTAAATCAGAAAGGTGTTTTCGGTAGCTTTTCTACTAGCATTTGCCAATCATTTTTTTGCTAGTAGCTAAGCTGAATGGTTTTTCTCTGATCCCCTTGGCTCATTGTTATTTTGTCCGCTGTGATAGTGACATCAAAGGGTGGGATCTGATCAGAAAAGGCATTGCCTAAACACGCAACGAGCCATTCCTGTTGTCCGGCGAGAACGGTTTTGCTTATTTGAGGGATGACTGTTCGACTATAAAGTAGATTCGTGTTGGGTTCTGGCATCAAGAGGGCACCCTCTTGATGCGTCGGGAAGGTTTTGATACCGACACAGCCAACCGAGCTTTGATAAAAGGTGCCTTCTTTACTAGAAAGCGCAGCACCATCAGCTGGTGCTGCAAAGCTGCCATTGACCAGTTGCAACCTTCGATCCGTTTGAATCCGATGGTAACGCAGATGCCAAGGATACATCGGAATCACAAAGGTTTCGATGACGACCTGCTCGTAGGGGCGCCAGCGACTATAGACGTAGTCATCTTCAATCGCAAAGGCTTCGTAACCAAAAGCTGTTTTAAAATCCGTCTGCCCCTCTGAGATCGCCAATGTATTATCATAGGCACCTTGTTTCAATAAAACGGTTGCTTTCGGCACGCTAAACCCAAACGTTGTCGAATAGACAAATTTTTCGTATTTGGCATTCCCGTGAGCGTGTTCGTGGGAATGTTGCCCCGCAGTGAAAGCTTGCAATTCTGTCCCTTCTTGGTTATGCACCAAAAGCATGCGACTATGTGGATTGCGCACCTGTGTGGCAAAGGTTGGCACCTGCTCCTCAAGCGTCCAAAATTCAGCATCCGCTGGGATTGCCAATACACAGAAATTTTTGAAAGCCCAATAAGGAGATCCTGGTGCGTTATAGCCTTCAGCCATATTTAGGTTGGGGTAGGCATAGCCAATACTTAAAAAGCCTTCTTGCGTAAAGATTGGTTGACGGAACCAGTAACGCATGTTTTGTAACAGTAAATATTTTCCTTCGTTTTTGGTGAAACCCTCATATTCTATATCGGCGAAAGCCCCGACGGCAAAGAAACTTGATTGCGCAAACCGATACGTTAGACTACGACCAAAAGGCAATGCCGCACCGGTTTTCGTGAACCACTGTTTAAAGGAATGAGCGAACGTAGTGGCTCTTTGACGGTAGCTAAACTGATACAGGCATTGGGAACGACAGGTAAGAACACTGTAAAGGAGTCCGTAGTATTGCATCCCAAAAGGAATATAATAGTCGATTTGGTTTTCATAGCCATCAAAATACCAGCCGTCTACTAAGTAATACCTCTCGATCTCTTCTTGATCAGCCAAAAGGGTGGTTTCTACAAAAGGCAATGCCGCCATTTCAAAGAAGGTATTGACTAAAATCCGAAAGAAGAGCCAATTGGTTTTAGGAATCGTATGCTGATTGATCTGATTGAGCCAATCAAAGAGATTCGTTTGCTCTCTTGGTGTGAGGCGATCCCAAAAGACGGGTTTGGTAAAAATCAAATAGCTAGCAAGGGCACCCATTTCCACAAATAATTGGTCATAGTCATGTAATTTTCCCCAGTACTCCTGAGAGGTCGGGGTGGTGCCTGCAACGATCCCGGCATTGGCTTGTTGAAAAAGTTTTGGGTAACGAAGACACGCTTCTTCTTGGCTGAACAATGGGCCCAATCCCCAGAGTGTCCGTAAAAAGCCTTCGATGTCACCCTTTTCCTGAGTGTACACCGCTCCTGAATTTCCTAGGTGGACCCTCCCGGGAGTTCCTTGTTGTGCCATACATTCGTATACGGGAGTGACCAGATCAACTAGGGCCTCTTCAAGATCGGTTTTGGTTCGAAGAGGGTTCTTACTTAATGCTTCTTGAAAGTTTCTCATGCAAACAGCTCCTTTTAGTTGTTATTTTACTTTATTTAGTAAAATAAAGAAATGGAAACTGTTGCATTTCGTGATTTTAAGTAAAAAAATAGTAAAAAATCGCTGGAAACAGTTACATTTTTTTGTCGACATCGCTATAATGGAGAAAATACGAGAGGAGCTACATGCAATGACCCAGATTTCCTTAACGATTTATGACCAAAAGCATCAAGTAAAACAAGGCAAACGAACACCTGAAAGTGAACCTACCCTTCTGCAAGCGACGGCGGAAGACTTTGTCACGTTGGCATCCCAAGAGTGTTGTTACGAGGACGGAGATAAAATCGTTGTCTCGCTCTCACGCAGTGGACAATTTGTGTGGGTCACACTCGATGAAACGCTGGCGACTACTTTGGTGTACATCAAAGGCAACGAGTGGATCTACCCCGTACATCTTAGTGAAAATGCCAAAGAAGCCGCGCCAGAAGGCCGTTTTGCTGGGAAAAGCCATTATTTGAGTGTGCGGGTAGCAACAAAAGAAGAACTAGCGGCTTACCGCAACGTCGCCTTAAACCCTCATGATCAAAAAGAATTCTTGGGTGCCTATCCGCATGCCCATGCCAATGTTGAAACAAGAGATGATGCGACGTTTTTCGCTTGTAACGCCATTGATGGTATTTTTGCCAATACGTCTCATGGCAATTATCCCTATGGCTCATGGGGGATCAATCAACAAGTAGATGCCGCTTTGACGATCGACTTTGGTCATGAGGTCCGCATCGACCAATGTGCGCTTACGTTACGGGCGGATTTTCCCCATGATAGCTATTGGCAACAAGTCACGTTGGCGTTTTCCGATGGGAGTCAAGAAATCTTGCAGACGGTCAAAAGCAGCCAGCCTCAACGGTTTTCTTTCCAGTCGCGAACGGTCACTTGGGTGAAATTGTATGAGCTGATCCAAAATGACGATCCCTCACCATTTCCAGCGTTGACCCAAATCGAAGTCTTCGGATGCTCTATTCAGGAGGAAAACGCGTGAATCCAGCAGATGTAAAAGAAGAAATTTTACAGGCGGCACAGGCTTATCTTGACACTGGTGAGATTCCCTATTTGCCTTATCAAGGCTATCAAGAGTATCTCGAATCGGGGAACCGTGTTGCCTTCGAAACCCATTATTTTGCCCGCCGACGGATGTTGGTGGTTTTAGGACTTGCTTATGAAATTGAGCGTAAGGCAGCGATCAAAGTGTTGCTGGAACAGGTGATTTGGGAAATCTGCATTGAATATACATGGTGTCTGCCAGCGCATCTGCCGATTGTCGATGGCCAGTTTTCTTCGCAAGCGCGCCACACAGTCGATCTTTTTGCAGCTGAAACTGGGCAATCCTTAGCAGAGTTGTTGATGTTGGTTGGGGGAGACCTTTCACCAGTCATCACAGAACGAGTGTTGTATGAGATCAATCAACGGCTTTTTTTGCCCTTCGAGGAGCAAACCTGGGAGTGGGAGACAAAAGAGAACAATTGGTCCGCAGTTATTGGTGGCTGTCTTGGAATGACGGCGCTCTATGTATTGCCGAAAAAAAGCGAGCGACAATTGCGGATGATCAAACGATTGGATACTGCAATGCAAAGCTATCTCAACAGCTTTGGCGAAGATGGGGCTTGTGTGGAAGGTGTCGGATACTGGGCGTATGGGTTTGGTTATTTTCTGTATTATGCGCAATTGTTGGCAGAAGTATTGCAAGAAGATACCTACCTAAAGCAGCCTAAAACCAGAAAAATTGCTGCTTTTCCTTACTACACGATGATTTCTCCAGGGCATTACATTCCTTTTTCTGATTATTCGGCGATCGAACTGCCTAGTGGCTTGGTCAGTTATTGCTACGAGCATTTGGGCGTGGCGGTTCCCCAATTATCGGGGGTCAGTCCGTTAAATTTTGATCCTTGCTACCGGTTTGCCCACAGCTATCGAAATTTGTATTGGCATAACGAAGCGATCACACGAGAAACGAATGCCTCGTATCATCACTATTTTGAACAAGCGCAGTGGTTCGTTGCAAAAGATGTGCAGCAGGATCTCTTTTTTGCTGCCAAAGGGGGGAGCAATCAAGAAAGCCACAATCATCTAGATGTCGGTCATTTTGTCTTAGGAACGACGGAGGAGCTGTTTCTGACGGACCTTGGTGCTGGTGAATACACCAAAGAGTATTTTGACGAGAACACGCGCTATCACTACTTTCCCGCAGCCGCAATCAGTCATTCGCTGCCGATCATCAATCAGCACACCCAACGCGCAACTGCCGAGGAAGCAACGGTGCTGCAGGTCAATGACCAGCGATTTGACTTAGACCTCAGTGCGTTCTATCCGAAAGCAGCGGTCACTGAATACCAGCGGCGCTTCGTTGTCTCGCAGCAACAAGTAACGATCGAAGACCATTTTGTCTTTGACGAGCACCAACCAAAGAATCTGGTGGTGGAAAACTTTATTACGAACATACCACCAATGGTGCAAAATAAGACCGTTCAACTAATGACAAAAAAAGCATGCTGTGTTCTTGGTTTTACCAGTGATAAGATCCAAATACAGCCAGTCACTTATCAAGATCACCATGGTGGACAGGCACAAGCGTATTTGATCCAAGCCGAATACGCGCTTGAGCAGACAGGGGAAATCAAAACGACCATTAAAATAAAAAAAGGGTGAGAAGGATGCGGTGCTTCCTTGCAATGACGTTGATCAATGCAAGAAGACACCGCAGCTTCTCAGCCTTCTTTTGGTTTTGCGGTAGATTGACGAATCACCAGCTGTGTACTTAAAAAGATGCGTCTGGCGATCCCAGGATTTTCGATGCGGTTATAGAGTAGCTCTAACCCCGTTTCACCCATCTCTTCAGTAAATGCTTGGACCGAAGAAAGGGGTGGGGAGACATAGCGGGACACCGAAATATCATTGATGCCCATAACACTGATGTCTTCAGGAATCTTGATTCCATAAGCCGTTAACGTATGGATGACCCCGATCGCAAAGGCATCATTGGCTGCCAAAATCGCAGTCGGCAAGCGGTCTTGCCACAAAGCCAATGCCTGCTCCGTTAATTCTTCCCCCGTTTGGACATCCAACCGACTATTTTCTTTCACGATGAAATAATCCTCATCAAACAGCTGATAATGCTGCATCATATCGACATAGGTGTTGACCGTTGGCGTTTTGTACCGCCGATACCCATACATATTTTGACTTTCCTCGGCGCCGATAAAGGCGATTTTTTGATGACCAAGTCCCATCAAGTGAGAAAGAGCCAACTCGGTTGCTTGCGTAAAATCGGTATTGACAGAATCGTAGTCATCCAGTGGAAAGTTACTGCCAATCACACAGAGGTTGGGGTGTAGCTCATGGAGTTTCTTGACCCGCTCTTCTGTAAACTTGCCGATTGCCAGTAAGCCATCGACGGACTGGATCACTGACTCATCAAGGTTGGAGATTTTTAACAGATCACAACCCAGTTCGGCGGCGCGTTTTTCCACACCCAAACGAATCGACATATAGTAAATGTCTTCTAATTCTTCATCATCCATCCGCCACTGAACGATCCCGATCGATTTGTTGTGTTTTTTTGGTACATCCACTGGTAGTTCACGCTGCTTTTGCTTGTTTTTGTATTTCGTATAATTTAGTTTTTCAGCTGCCTCGAAAATCTTTCGTTTGGTTTCTTCGGTCACTGAAAGACTAGGATCGTAGTTCAGAACCCGTGATACGGTTGATATTGATACCTCAGCTATGGTCGCTATGTCGGTAATCGTAGCCATAGAATCCCTCCTCCAATGCTTCTCCTCTTCAGTATATTTCTTTTTAGTAAAAAAACCAAGAGAGAAATTGCTCTCAAGTAAAAATTTTACTTTTTTTAGGAAAAACTATTGATTATTTTCCTAAAAAAAAGTATGATTTGAAATGAAGAAAGCGTTTTAAAAAATGAGGGTGGCATGAATGAAGTGGTTTAATTCGTTATTTATCCTGGGTCTACTTATAGGGTTGACTGCTTGTTCTCCAAATGAAACAACGCAGACACAAGCATTTTCTCAAAGCAGCGAAAAGCAATTAAAAGAACGAGCGCTTTGTTATTCTGACGAAGATTTTTCGCAAGGTGTCGTCCCGTTGCATGAATTCGTGAAGTTATCTGGCACCATCGTGAAGAGTGATGCGAAAACAGCAGATATTGAGAAAGGAGATCGATTTATTTTAGAAACAGCGGCTGGACAGTACCAAGTATTCAATGTACAAAGTCAACAACTGAAACTGCAAGAAGTGGTGACGATCTACGGAGAATATTATGGGTTTATTAAAGCGACATTGATTGAAAGGAAGGATGCGGATGCAATCACAGAAGCTGCAGCAATTGAAAAAGAATAAATTTGAAAGTTATGAAGATGTAGCAGCCGGCTTCAAAACGATCATGGATCAACTCAAACCCGCTTTTGCAAGCAGTCGTCCTGGTCATTTGGCTTTAGGCAGCCATGGGACTGTCTATGAGAAAGAGGTACAGGAACTTGAAGCGTTCTTGCGACCGCTTTGGGGACTCGCGCCTTATCTAACCCAGCAAGAAGATTCATTCATGGAAACCTATCTCTCAGGAATTATTGCGGGTACAGATCCAGAGAGTCCCGATTATTGGGGTGTTGTGGAAGACTTCGACCAACGAATCGTGGAAATGGCTTCGCTAAGTACCTTTTTACTATTAAACAAGGAAAAAACGTGGGATGTTTTATCCCAACGCCAAAAAGATAATCTCCATGCGTGGCTGATCCAAGTCAATCAACGAGAAATTCCCGCAAACAATTGGCATTTCTTTCGGGTTCTCGTCAATGTAGCCATGAAGCGTTGTGGCAGCAGCTTTTCCCAAGAAAAGATCGATGCTGACTTGGCATTGATCGAGACCTTTTATTTAGGGGAAGGATGGTACTGTGACGGAGTAGCCACTCAAATCGATTACTATGTATCTTTTGCGATCCACTACTATAGTCTTCTGTACTGTCGATTTGTCCCTGAGGATCTTGAAAGGGGAAGGAAGTTCAAACAACGAGCCACCGAGTTTGCTCAAACCTTCAAGCATTGGTTTGCAGCAGGTGGAGCTGCCGTTCCTTTTGGTCGAAGTTTGACGTATCGCTTTGCGCAAGTTTCTTTCTTCAGCGCATTGGTTTTTGCGGATGTTGAAGCATTGCCATGGGGAGAGGTCAAAGGGTTGATCAGTCGTCACCTGCATCAGTGGATGCAGCAAGACATTTTTACTTCCGAAGGGATACTGACGGTCGGCTATTCGTACCAGAATCTGATCTTTGCCGAAGGCTACAATGCACCAGGTTCACCTTATTGGGCGTTAAAAACCTTTCTTTTGTTAGCGGTACCAAAGGAGCATCCCTATTGGCAAGCCACCCCAACGCCATTAGTGATCACTGAAAGAACACTGGCTCATCCCATCAGTAAGAACTTTTATCAACACAATCAAGACTTGACGCATGCCTTGATGTTTCCTGCAGGACAATGTATCAACTATCAAAGTCATGCCAGCAGCAAATATAGCAAATTTGTCTACTCAACGACGTTTGGCAATAGCGTGCCCAAGAGCAATTATTGGTTTTATGAAGGAAATTATGACAACACTTTGGCTTTATCAGAAGATGACCATTACTTTCGCACCAAAGGATTGGATCGCCAGTATCAGCTTTTACCTGATCGGATCATTCATGAATGGAATCCATGGGAAGACGTCCAGATAAAAACAACAATCATTCCACTGATAGGCAGTCACCTTCGCATTCATGAGATCAATTCTCAGCGCGCCCTTTCTTTCTATGAGGGTGGGTTTTCATCACCGAAAGAGGCAACTGCCATCACTGAAAAAACCGCAAGCAGCGCTGCGGTACGAACATCGATCGGCTATTCGAGAATCGAGGCAATCGCTGGCTATGAAACGAGCGATGTCTTACGAACGGAGCCAAATACGAACCTCTTATATCCTGCAACGTGGCTGCCGTATTTAACTGCTCAACGACAAGCGGGAAAGCACCTGTTCGTTTCCCTCGTCATCGGCTTGCTTCCACAAGAACAAGAACAAGCAGTGACCGTCGAAGTGACAACAAACAACATTACGATCAATCAATCCGGACATATGATCCAGGTTGAGCGAATAGGAGGAAAAAATGGAAACCAGCTATGACGTACAGCTATCACAATGGGTAGCCGAGCAAATCGACTTCACCGTTAATCAAGTAAGAAAGAATACTAAGACCTTTGACACGTTGGTCCCACCTGCAGCAAGTGAACAGCTTGTCTATCGACCAGAAGCCAACCATGATTGGACGGCGAGTTTTTGGACTGGCATGTTGTTTTTGAGTAAAGAACTGACGGGATCAACAGAATTTGATGAAACCATCGAAAAACAGCTGCACTCTTTCCAAGAAAGACTGGAGCAAAAAATTGGACTAGAAACCCATGATATCGGGTTTTTGTATAGTTTGACTGCGATTGCCGACTATCGAGTGAACGGACGGGAATCTTCGAAAAAACTCGCGATTGCCGCCGCCGATCTATTGATGGCCCGTTACTCACCCAAAGCCCAAATCATTCAAGCGTGGGGCAATCTCGATGATCCGCAACAACGGGGGCGCATCATTATTGATTGCTTGATGAATTTGCCACTATTGTATTTTGCTTCCCAAATGACGGGGGATGAATCCTACAAACAAGCAGCCTATGCTCATGCCAAGCAGACCCAGAAATACATCGTGCGAGACAACGCCACGACGTACCACACCTATTACTTCGACGTTGAAACTGGAGCGGCGATCGGCGGCAATACCCAACAAGGCTATGCCGATGATTCCTGCTGGGCGAGAGGGCAAGCGTGGGGAATCTACGGATTTACGCTGAGTTACCTTTACACCGGTGATACCAGTTTCTTGAAGACTGCTCAAGACCTTGCGGATTACTTTATTGCGGAATTACCGGCGGACAAGGTCAGTTATTGGGATTTAGTGTTTAACGATGGTAGTCAGGAAGAAAGGGATAGTTCGGCCGCCGCCATCGCAGTCTGTGGCTTGCTAGAACTGGCGAAACATTTACCGATCACGCAGCCAAACCAAGCCGCCTATCAGGAAAACGCCTTGGCGATCTTGGCGTCGTTAGCCCAAAACTATACAACGATCGACCATCCCGAATCAAACGGACTTTTGATGCATGGGGTTTATGACAAGAATTCCCTTAAAGGGGTCGATGAATGCATGATCTGGGGCGATTATTATTATATGGAAGCGCTGATGCGGGTGTCACAAAGTTGGTATTCCTATTGGTAGTTTTAGGGGCGACCCTTTAAAAAAATGTTTAATGGAGGAATGAACATGCACTTTTTGAAAAAAAGTTTATTAGCAGCAACGATGTTTGGGACGATCGCAGCCTTGGCAGCGTGTGGAGGCGGAGCGACAGATGATTCCGCTGCTTCTGAAGATGGCGACATCAAATTGACCGTAACCACTTGGAATTACGATACGACACCTGAATTCGAAAAACTATTCCGTGCCTTTGAAGAAGCGAATCCGGGCATTACCGTTGAACCTGTCGATATTGCTTCAGATGATTATGATACCAAACTGACGACGATGCTCTCTTCAGGAGATACGACAGATATTTTGACCATGAAAAATTTACTTTCTTACTCTAATTATGCGTTGCGGGACCAATTGGTGGATCTCACCGACCATATCGGATCATTAGATATTGCCCCAGCGCAAGAAAGCTATGACATGTATGACGTAGAAGGCAAAACCTATGCACAACCGTATCGGACGGATTTTTGGGTCTTGTATTATAACAAAAAAATGTTCGATGAGGCAGGTTTAGACTACCCATCAAACATCACCTGGGACGAATATGAGGAGCTTGCCAAGCAGCTAACAAAACCAGACGAACAAATTTATGGTGCGTATCAACACACGTGGCGTTCCACTACCCAAGCGATTGCAGCTGCCCAAAATGGCGCCAACTTGATCGATCCTCAATACGACTACTTGGAAGCGTACTATGATCGTGCATTGCGGATGCAAGACGAAAAAGCGCAAATGGACTTTGGAACAGCAAAATCAACGAAAGTTACGTATCAATCACAATTTGAAAATGAAAAAGCAGCCATGATGTACATGGGAACTTGGTATATGGGAGCGTTGATGACCAATATCGACGATGGCAAGACAGATGTTGAGTGGGGCATTGCGGAAATGCCGCAAAATGAAAAAGGGGAAGTAACGACATTTGGTTCTCCAACTGCTTTTGCCATCAATAAAAATTCAAAACATCAAGAAGCTGCGCAAAAATTCTTAGACTTTTGTTCTGGTGAAGAAGGCGCCAAAGTATTAGCAGAAGTCGGTGTCGTTCCTTCGTATAAGACTGACGCTATTGATGAACTTTACTTTTCCCGTGAAGGCATGCCCGCCGATGAAGTATCGAAAAAAGCCTTCAATCCAGAAACCGTCGCGATCGAGTTTCCTGTCGATGAAAATGGACCAGCGATCGACAAAATCTTGCAAGAAGAACATGACTTGATTCTTGTAGGGGATGAAACACCAAAAGAAGGCATTGCGAATATGGAAAAAAGGGTGAAATCTGAAACAGAATAGTCCTAACGAGAGAAGGGACTTGGGCAAAAAAGTTCCTTCTCTTTATTAATGAAAGGGGGCCTGCTGGCAAGCAGCAGGAGACAAATATGGAAATAACCTCAAAATCAAAAGCAGCCAATAAGTTGAAACGCAAAAATACGCTAACCGCGCTGTCTTTTATTGCACCGAACTTTATCGGCTTTTTCTTATTTACCTTAGTGCCAGTTGTGTTCTCATTGATTCTGGCTTTTATGGAATGGGATTCCTTTAGTTCGCCTGAATTTGTGGGAATGAAAAATTTCAGCAAAATGCTAGGGGACGACACCTTTTGGATCTCGTTAAAGAACACCTTTCTCTATACGATTGGCGTCGTTCCATTGACGTTAGTATGTTCCTTAGGCTTAGCGATTTTATTGAATAAAAAAGTACGTGGAATGAAGTTTTTCCGTACTGCCTTCTTCTTTCCTTACGTCACCTCGTTAGTTGCGATCGCTGTCGTGTGGAACATGTTGTTTCACCCAACGATGGGACCAATCAATCAGTTTTTGAAATTTTTTATTGAAAATCCTCCTGGTTGGACCTCTAGCTCTGATTGGGCTTTGACGGCGATCATCATAGTCAGCGTCTGGCGTGGCATGGGGTATTACATGATCTTATACTTGGCAGGGCTACAAAGTGTGCCAAAGGAATTGTATGAAGCGGCTTCGATCGATGGCGCCAACAAGTGGCAGCAGTTTCGCAACGTGACGTTGCCGTCATTGCGACCAACGACCTTCTTTGTTTCGATCATGCTGGTCATCAACTGTTTCAAGATCTTCGATTTGGTCCAAGTCATGACTGCCGGCGGACCCGGTCGAGCCACCAATGTCTTGGTGTATCAAATTTACAACGAAGCGTTTGTGAAATTTAATTTTGGTTACGCATCTGCGATCGCCATGGTCTTGTTTGTGATCGTTTTGGGCATCACGGTGATCCAGTTTAAGTGGAACCAAAGACAAGAACGGGTGTAAGGAGGGAGTACAGATGGAAAATACACTGAGTAAAAAGAATGTTCAAGCCAAACCAAAACAAAAAGCCAAGCTGTCGGTCGGCAGTGTCTCCTTGATTCTTTTATTAACATTTCTCGCGTTAGTGACACTGATCCCGTTTCTTTGGATGATCTCTGCTTCTTTTAAGACCAATAACGATGTTTTTAGCGTACCGATCCAATGGATTCCAAAAAGTTGGCACCCAGAAAACTATACGGTGATTTGGGATCGCATTCCTTTGCTGACTTTTTTCAAGAACACAGCATTTTTGAGCGTCATCATTACCTTGATCCAACTGTTTACCTCTAGCTTTGCGGCTTATGGGTTTTCGAAGATGCATTTCAAAGGACGCGACCTGTTGTTTCTGACATACATCGGTACGATTGCGATTCCTTGGCAATCCTATATGATTCCTCAGTTCATCATGATGCGCCAGTTCGGGCTGACAGACACGCTTTGGTCTTTGGTCCTCTTACAAGCCTTCAGTGCCTTTGGCGTCTTTTTGTTGAAACAATACTATAGTAGTATTCCTGATTCACTGTGTGAAAGTGCGCGGATCGATGGTTTGAGTGAGTGGGGGATCTATCGAAAAATCATTCTACCACTGACGAAGCCCGCTTTAGCGAGTCTGACCATCATCACCTTCGTCAATACATGGAATGATTATATGGGACCATTTATCTACCTCTCCTCAACCGAAAACAAAACCATTCAGTTAGGGTTGAAAATGTTTGTCGGCTTATATGATGCCGAGTACGCCCTGATCATGGCAGCATCTGTGGTCTCCATTTTGCCAGTGGCGATCGTCTTTTTAGCAATGCAAAAATACTTCGTAGAAGGAATCGCTACTTCGGGAATGAAAAATTGAGGTGATCAATCATGTTTACCAAGCCTACCTTTGAAAACAATCTTTACATGCGGATCTTCCGCTGGTTTTATATTGGCTTTGCCCTGAATATCAGTTTTTGGGTCGTGAATACACCCTACACCCTCACGGCAATGTTCTTGGCAGTCGATCCTAGAAATCTCCTTTGGTTTGCATTGGCACTCTTGCTGATTGGTCCAAGTATGATCAGCCTCCTGGCTGCGATCGATCGCTTTGCAGAACACAAAGACATTGATCCAGTAAAAGATTTCTGCTACTTTTTACGAACCTTTGCCGTGCGCGGGTTTCTCTATTGGCTCATCGGCTGGCTGGGGAGTGTCATTGCGATCGTGGATATTCTGTTTGCGATTCAATTTGAAAGTGGCAAATGGCTCGTTCCTTTCTTTCTTTTGTTAGGGATGCTTTCCATAGCTCTTAGTATCAACGCGTGGTACTTCCAAGTGCGTAATCCAAAAGCTGCTAAGAAAGATGTCCTGCGTACCGCACTTTTCTTCACCCTGAAAAAATGGCCTGTTAGTTTGTTAGCAACCTGTTTGTTTGTTGCCGTTTTTGTCGCCTTGATTTTGAAGCCGCAATTTGGCTTTACTCTTTTTCCAGTCCTTTTTTTCGGACTCCTTTATTTAAACTTACGGAAATTTCAGATAAAATAGAAAGAAAGTCGTCTACGAATAAAGGAGACGACTTTTTTTAGGAGAAAGGGGGGCTTGAAGATGGCAGAAACAGTCACACTTCAACCGATTACCGAAGAAATGATTGCTGAACTTTGGTCGATCAGCTATGGGCCTAAGGCAGATTTAGAATGGAAAAAATGGGACGGACCGTATTTCCAAGACCCCGTGTTGACGTGGGAAGAATTTCGAACGGGGGTTGGCGCTAGCTGTATCGACAACTCGTTACGTAAAGCGATCAGCTATCAAGGAAGAATCGTGGGAATCGCGACCGCTTACTGGGAAGACAATACCTTGCAGCAGTGGTTGGAATTCGGGATAGCCATCTATGATGCTTCCCTTTGGAATCAAGGCATTGGCAGCCAAGCAATTCGCCAGTGGATCAATGAGTTGTTTGAATCACAGCCTCATATCCAGCGTGTCGGTTATACCACGTGGTCGGGCAATCACCGCATGATGAAACTAGGAGAAAAGCTAGGGATGACCAAAGAAGCCCAGATCCGCAAAGTCCGTTTCTGGGAAGGCACCTATTATGATTCCATCAAGTATGGCATCTTGCGAGAAGAATGGGCACAGCAGAAGTGAAGGTAGGGGATGCGGCAGCCAATGTCGTATTCCTTTTTCTTTTTTACAACAAATCAAAAAAATTTCTAGCATTACAGACAATAACCATGTACTATCTCTATGTAATACTTTATAATAATTCCAATGTACAGATTAGAAATATTTTAAAAAAGTCGGGAATAGCGTTTGAAGTTCATTCTCAATTAGTCTAAAATAGTGAGAAAGAAAAGATACTGGAGGGAAAGAAATGTCAGTTTTAGAAATCAAAAATCTACACGTCCAAATCGAAGATAAAAAGATCTTAAAAGGCGTTGACTTAGTGTTAAAAACTGGAGAGATCCATGCCATCATGGGACCAAACGGTACAGGGAAATCAACCTTGTCCGCTGCCATCATGGGCAACCCGAATTATGAAGTGACAGAAGGGGAAATTTTGTTCGACGGCGAAAACGTCTTGGAAATGGAAGTGGATGAGCGAGCTCGTTTAGGTCTGTTCTTGGCGATGCAATACCCAAGTGAAATTCCAGGCATCACCAATGCGGAATTCATGCGGGCAGCGATCAATGCCAAACGTGACGAAGACGACAAAATCTCTGTCATGGATTTCTTGAAAAAATTAGATGAAAAAATGGATTTATTGAATATGCCCGAAGAAATGGCGGAACGCTATCTGAATGAAGGCTTCTCTGGTGGAGAAAAGAAACGAAATGAAATCTTACAATTGTTGATGCTAGAGCCAACCTTTGCAATTTTGGATGAGATCGACTCTGGTCTAGATATCGATGCCTTGAAAGTCGTAGCAAAAGGCGTCAATGAAATGCGCGGCGAAGGCTTTGGCGCTTTGATCATCACCCATTACCAACGTCTGTTAAACTACATCACACCAGACGTGGTTCATATCATGATGGAAGGCCGTGTCGTGATGACCGGTTCGGCAGATTTAGCCAAACGCCTAGAAGCAGAAGGCTATGCTGGGATCAGTAAAGAGTTAGGGATCGACTACAAAGAAGAAGAAGCGTAAGGAGGCAAGGTAAATGGCAAAATTACAGGATTATCTTGAACAAGTCAACGTTTTTTCAGCGTTAAAAGAAGAGCCTGAATGGATGTTGGAATTACGCCAAGCAGCCCTTGCGAAAGTGGATGAACTTGCGTTTCCAAAAATCGAGCGGGTGCGTTACGAGCGTTGGCCATTGTTCAATATCGACGAACAAGCACTTGCTGGTGAGTACGCTTTGTCAGAAGAAGAAGTGGCAGGCGCAGTTCCCGCCTTTGACGCGATGGATAACCATCCGACCCTCGTTCAGTTCGATGATACCACCATCTTTGAGCAATTACCGCAAGAGCTGATCGACAAAGGCGTGATCTTTACCGACTTGTTTACAGCAATGAAAGAAGTACCAGAGTTGGTCAATCAATACTACATGACCAAAGCAGTGCCAATGGACGAAGACAAAATGACCGCAGCACATGCGGCGTTTATGAATAGCGGCATGTTCTTGTATGTACCAAAAAACGTGGTGATCGAAGAACCCCTTGAAGCGATTTTCTACCACAATGGCAATAGTCAAGCGCATTTCTTCAAACACATTTTGATCGTTGCCGATGAACACAGTGAGTTCAGCTACTTGGAACGTTTCCAAACCAAAGGCGACCAAGCGAAAAAACTGTCTGGCAATATCGTAGTGGAAGTGATCGCCAAAGCAGGTGCGAAGGTCAAATTCTCTGCGATTGATCAGTTAGGTGTCAACATTACTACGTACATGAATCGTCGCGGCTACGTATTACGAGATGCGATGGTAGATTGGGCGATCGGAGTCATGAATGACGGCGACGTCGTGGCAGACTTTGATTCTGATCTTGTAGGCGAAGGCGCGCATTCGGAAGTCAAAGCGGTCGCAATCAGTGCTGGACGCCAAACACAAGGGATCGATACCCGCGTCACCAATAAAGCACCGCATTCCATTGGTCATATCCTGCAACACGGCGTTATCAGAGAACGCGGCGTCTTAACCTTTAACGGTATCGGACACATTTTAAAAGGAGCCAAAGGAGCGGACGCGCAACAAGAAAGCCGTGTCCTAATGCTTTCAGACCAAGCCCGTGGCGATGCTAACCCAATCCTTTTGATCGATGAGCACGAAGTAACAGCCGGACACGCAGCCAGTGTGGGACGGGTCGATCCAGAAGAAATGTACTACTTGATGAGTCGTGGGTTGCGCAAAGAAGAAGCGGAACGTTTGGTGATTCGTGGTTTCTTAGGATCCGTCTTGACCGCGATCCCAGTCAAAGAAGTGCAACAAGAATTGGTTGCCGTTATCGAAGGGAAGTTGCTCGCATGATCGATGCCCAAAAAGTGAAACAAGCGTTTCCCATCTTGGATCAGCTCGTAAATGACGAACCATTGATCTACCTCGACAATGCCGCCACTACGCAAAAACCAGAGGCGGTGCTGCAGGCGATCACCGATTATTACCATCAAGACAATGCCAACGTTCATCGTGGGGTCCACACCCTCGCAGAACGGGCGACCCATTCCTATGAAGGCGCACGAGAAAAGGTTCGCCGTTTTATCCATGCGAGTGAGACGGCGGAAGTGCTGTTTACTCGAGGGACGACCACTGGTTTAAATTGGGTCTCCCGCAGCTACGGCGACCGTTTTGTCAATGAAGGCGATGAAATCGTGATTTCCTATATGGAACATCATTCCAATATCATCCCTTGGCAACAATTAGCAGCCCGAAAAAAAGCTACCTTGAAATATATCCAGCTGACGCCAGAAGGCACCTTGGACATGGAAGATGCCAAGAAACAGATCACAGACAAAACCGCCATCGTTTCGATCGCGCACGTTTCCAATGTTTTAGGCGTGATCAATCCGATTGCGGAGCTAACCAAATTGGCGCATCAGCACCAAGCCGTCATGGTGGTGGATGGTGCTCAGGCTGTTCCACATATGGCAGTTGATGTCCAAGCACTGGATTGTGATTTCTATGCCTTTTCTGGCCATAAAATGTGCGGACCAACTGGCATCGGTGTCTTATACGGCAAACGGCAATGGCTGGATCAAATGGAGCCCGTCGAATTTGGCGGTGAAATGATCGATTTTGTCCATCTGCAAGAAAGCACGTGGAAAGAACTGCCGTGGAAATTTGAAGCGGGCACACCAAATATTGCCGGCGCGATCGGCTTAGGTGCAGCGGTCGATTACTTAACAGAAATTGGCTTAGAAAACATCCACGCCCATGAAGCAGACTTAGCTGCCTACGTTTTGCCCAAACTGCAAGCCATTGAAGGTTTGACCATCTATGGTCCCCAAGAAGCAGCAAAACGCACGGGAGTGATCGCCTTTAATCTAGCAGGCATCCATCCTCATGATGTTGCCACCGCTTTAGACATGGAAGGCATCGCGGTACGGGCAGGTCATCATTGTGCCCAACCCCTCTTGACCTATTTGCAAGTCCCAGCGACTGCACGGGCCAGCTTTTACCTGTATAATACAAGAGAGGACGCCGATCGACTGGTTGACGCCATCAAGCTGACGAAGGAGTTTTTCCAACATGGCACTAACGAAATTAGATAATTTGTATCGACAAGTCATTCTGGATCATTCCAGCCACCCACATCATCGGGGCACCTTGGATGATTCAACGTACAAAGTCGAATTGAATAACCCTACCTGTGGCGACGTGATCCACTTGGAGCTCGCTGTCGAAGGAGACACCATCAAAGACATCGCGTTTACTGGCGAAGGCTGTTCCATCAGTACCGCCAGTGCATCCATGATGGGGGATGCGATTATCGGTAAGACACTAGCAGAAGCTGGTGAACTATCAGGCTTGTTTTCTGAGCTCGTCCAAGGAAACGACATTCCCCAAAGCGATCGCTTAGGCGATGCTTCCATGCTTGGAGGTGTGGCGAAGTTTCCTGCACGCATCAAGTGTGCGACCTTAGCTTGGAAAGCATTAGAAAAAGCCATTGCTGCCGACAGTACACAAGCATCTGTCAGTCACCGCCACGCCAATGAATCTGACACTGAAGAAACCAGCGAATAGACAACCGCACTACAAAAGGAGTGAGAACCATGGGTGTACCCGAATTAGAAGAATATAAATTTGGCTTCCACGATGACGTGCAGCCTGTTTTTAGTACCGGCGAAGGATTGACCGAAGACATCGTCCGTGAAATCTCACGGGTCAAGCAAGAGCCAGAATGGATGCTTGAGTTCCGCTTGAAGTCTCTTGAAGCCTTCAACAAGATGCCCATGCAAAACTGGGGCCCGGATCTGTCTGACATCGATTTTGATGCCATCAAATATTACCAAAAACCAAGTGATCGTCCTGCCCGTGATTGGGATGACGTACCAGAAAAAATCAAAGAGACCTTTGAACGCATTGGTATTCCAGAAGCCGAGCGGGCATACCTGGCCGGCGCTTCTGCCCAATATGAATCAGAAGTCGTTTACCACAACATGAAAGAAGAGTTTGAAAAACTTGGCATCGTCTTTACCGATACCGATTCAGCCTTGAAGGAATACCCTGAGCTGTTCAAACAATACTTCTCAAAATTAGTCCCACCAACCGATAATAAGCTTGCTGCTTTAAACTCAGCCGTTTGGTCAGGTGGTACCTTTATCTATGTACCAAAAGGCGTTCGTGTCGATGTGCCATTACAGACCTATTTCCGGATCAATGCCGAAAATACCGGTCAGTTCGAACGAACATTGATCATCGTTGACGAAGGCGCCAGCGTCCATTATGTTGAAGGCTGTACCGCCCCAACCTATTCAAGCAATAGTTTGCACGCAGCCATCGTTGAAATTTTCACCCTAAAAGACGCTTACTGCCGCTACACCACCATTCAAAACTGGTCAGACAACGTCTATAACCTAGTAACCAAACGGGCCAAAGCCTTAGAAGGTGCTACCGTTGAATGGATCGATGGCAACCTAGGAGCCAAAACAACCATGAAATACCCAAGTGTGTATCTTGATGGTAAAGGCGCACGGGGCACGATGCTTTCCATTGCCTTTGCAGGTGCCAACCAAATCCAAGATACCGGTGCAAAAATGATCCATAACGCACCAAACACCTCCAGCTCCATCGTCTCAAAATCAATTTCTAAAGACGGCGGTGCAGTAAACTACCGTGGACAAGTCACCTTCGGCAAGAAGAGCGCAGGCTCTATCTCCCATATCGAGTGTGATACCATCATCATGGATGACCTATCGAAATCCGATACCATTCCGTTCAATGAGATCCACAACAGCCAAGTGTCCCTAGAACACGAAGCCAAAGTCTCCAAAATCTCAGAAGAACAACTGTACTACCTAATGAGCCGCGGCCTCTCCGAAAGCGAAGCAACCGAAATGATCGTCATGGGATTCGTCGAACCATTCACCAAAGAATTACCGATGGAATACGCAGTCGAATTGAACCGGTTGATTAGTTATGAGATGGAAGGGTCTGTGGGGTAATTGAATTGATTAAGCTAGAAATGCCTATTTGAAGACGTTTCTGGCTTTTTTTGTTTGGCCGTATAGAAAGTAACATCAAATTTAACACCAATTATTGTAAATGATGCGTTATGTTTTATATTGTAATGTCAAAAATTTCTGCTGAAAGAATTACTGATACGCAAAATTAATCGTTGAAGATTTTTAATTGGTCATGCTCTCTTGAAGAGTGGGAGTTTTACCTTTGTTATTTTCCAAGCGGTTTCTAACATTGTTTACTTAATTTAAGTATAATTATGTTAATAATCAGAGGAAGTAGTATTCTTGGAAATTATTCAAGAAAATTAAAGAACCGGAATTGGTATAAGATATTGATGTATGTATATTTTTGTTTTTATTTTTAGGGAGTTTATTTTTTTAATGATTACAAACTATAATGATAATATTGATTATGCTGTATATTAAAAAAATGTTAGGGAGTAAAGAAGGGTTTAATTGGACATCTTTAAGTATAATTGCAGCTATTATTGCAGTAGAAATTTCTATATTTGGTTTTTGGTGGAACTATAGGGCTAATTTAAAGCACAACATATTTAAAGAGAAATTAAGAGTTTACAGAGAATATTTAAGTAATTTAGGCAGATCGGCTACTGATTATCATCTGGGGATTTATAGTGGGAGGGCTTGGAAGGGGTATCTTGGTCGGGCCTTCACTTACGTTGATATCATTGTTCTTTGTTCAGCTACATGTTCATTCTTGGCTTATTATAATCGTCATATTATTAATGACAGCAATCTTATTCTCACTCGCGAGTCTAATCAATGGGGTTTTCGCTCAATCTTATGATGATGTCTCAATTGTCCCAACTTTTGTCTTACAGCCACTTACATACTTGGATGGTGTTTTTTTAGCGATATCAATGCTTCCACCTTTTTGGCAGGTTGTTTCTAAAATAAATCCTATAGTGTATATGATCTCTGGATTTAGATATGGGTTTTTTAGGAGCGACGGATGTTCCTATTGTGATTTCATTGTCTCTTCTTATTGGATTTAGCGTTATCCTTTATACAATATGTTATTACCTGGTAAATAAAGGAATTAGATTGAGAAGTTAATTACGCATATATCTAAAAATTTGAAATGGATTGTTCAAAGATATAATACTTTGAACAATCCATTTTGATATAAAAAATACGAACAATTTTTAACAATTTCCAATTAAAAATATTTCTGTGGTCAGAAACTTAAAAGTTTTTGACCTTTTTTCCTAAAGAACTCTTGAAACGTTTAGTCTGTAGACACAATTTATCGTTTCAAGAGCTTTAATTGCTTCAAAAACAGATCCGCTTGTTTGCAGTATAATTTTAGCTATTATTTTCTAACTAGCACTAAACTTTCTTCGAGCATGCTATTATAATCAATTTTCGAAGTAGAAAGTCTTGTATTTATATTGTTAAAAAATGTATTGACAATTTATATGCAATTAAATTATATTTAATTGACCTTCTGGCTTAACACTCAATTTAGAAGGATAATGTTTAGGGAGAGAGAATAGTGCAGGGAAAGAAGAATTATTTTAGAAAAGGGATCGTTGGTAGCGTCATCATTCTATTGACGGCTATTGTGATACCATCTACAATAGCTGTTGCTGAAAGTATCGGGGAAATAGATTCAAAATATATGGACTCTGAATATCCTTATTTAGTTGATTCTGAGGAACAAGTAGCTAGCCCTCAAGAGCCAACAGAAATTATAGAGGAAAGAACGGAAAATGAAGTCGTTTTAGACAATCATGATGGTACTTTCACAAAGAAAATTTATCAAGAACCCATTTATACAGAAGCTGAAAACAGCGGAAAGTTAGAGGAGATACAGACCAATCTAATAATAGAAGATGGGGTTATTCAACCAGATAATGTGACAATACCAACAACGTTTCTTCCAAAGATGGAAAAAGGATTGTATCAGATTGTAGGAGACGGGAGCGAGAAGATCTCCTTTTCATTTAAAGGCGCTTCAGGAGTAGCCAAAGAAAGTAAAGAACAAACGAGTGAAAAGAATCAATTAATAGCAGATTCTTCAGGAGAGGTAATTGGAGATAGCTCATCAGCTAACGGCCAGATTCATACGCAAGAAACAATAAATGATCAGGAAGAAGAACAGGAAAAAGTATATGGTGAAGAAGTATCAATCTCCACAGAAGATCGGGATGTTGAAATTTCTGAAAACGAAGCTCTTTACAAAAATGTTTTGCCAGAAATTGATTTTCGTCAAATGGTGTTTAATCAGTCAGTAAAAGAAGATTTGATCATCCATGATGTAAACGATTACCATAGTTATTATTTTGAAATCGAAACATCACTAAATCCAAAGGTAGAGGATACTGGAGAAGTAACATTTCGAACGAAAGACAACAAATTTATTTATGAGATTCCTCGGCCGACAATGACGGATTCAAATTTTGATGAGCAATTGGGGTCAGGCATATTAAATGAAAGTAATTATTTTGAAGTAATTCCGTTAACAAAAAACCTGTATCAGCTTGTACTTCGAGTAGATAGTGACTGGATTCAGTCCACGGAACGAGTATTTCCCATTTATATTGATCCGAGTATTACTTATAACAAGTTGCAAGATGCCAATGCTAGACAAGCGAATGGAGGTACAAACTATAGCGGAGCAAGTTTATGGCGTCCACAATTGAAAGCACACACTTTATGGTTAGGAAAATATCAAGATACACAAGCTAACCAAGCTTATTTTAAAACAGATATGAGCAAGATTAATCAAGCAACCATTCAAAAAGCGCAGTTTAAAGTATATAATATTTGGCATTCATATGATAACTTATCTAATGAGCTTTCTCTAAATGCTGTTAATCAAAATTGGGACCCCAAAAAAATTACCTGGAACAACAAACCTTCGCACACTTATATAACTAAAACAAATGTAAAAAAAGCTCAGTGGGCTACTTTTGATGTCACAACACTTGTTCAAGAATGGTCAACTGGAAAGCGAGTTAATTATGGGATCAGCTTAACTACCAAGAATCAAGATGATCATTGGAAACAAGTAGTTGCAGCAGAAAATAGTACGAATATTCCATACTTTGAGATTACTTATGCATATAATAAACCAGTAAAGCCTACTGTCAAAGGTATAGCACATGATAATCAGAAAACTGGACATTTAGAAATAAGTTGGCCAAAGATAAACGGTGCAACAAGTTATCAGATTATCTTATCAAGTGGAAAAGAAAATTTAGCGTTTCCTGTTGGTAATGTCACTTCTTTTTCAACTAAAGGGAAAGGAATTTTTCCCACTGATAAAGAAATTGCGGAAGGGATTTCTCGCTTCCACACAGATGGAAAAGGGACTGATTTAGCTCTTGATCCGAGAGAATTTTATGAAAACTTAGATGCAGAAGGAGCTGCAAATAGTCTAAAAGGAATATCAGGATATGATGTGAGAATTGCTGCAGTCTACTCTGGAGGTATTAGTCCTCAATCTGATTATGTACGTACCTATCTTCCAATAGGAGCACCCAAAGCACCCATTGCAAAAGCCTATAGTAATTTAACTGAAGAAAATAGTGGTTATGTTCAGTTAAGTTGGGAAGAGGTTCCTTTGGCGGATAGTTATGAAGTATTAGTTTTTAACGGAAAAGATTATCAAACTTTCGATGTAGGAAATACATTAACTTGGACAACACAAGGAAAAGGTATTTGGCCAACCAACGAAGAAATTGCTGTAGGAAAGTACCAACTTCATGCCGATGGTAAAGGTTCCGAGTTAGCCAAAGATCCACGACCAGTGTATAAGAATGCCGGAACACAATATGCGGCGAAGACAAATTATTGGTTTCGAGTCAGAGGGTATCGTAAAGACAATAAACATGTAAAAAGTAATGACTCTGCAGCAGCAACGCCAAGCATACCAGATAGTCAGGCGGATAAGCTGGGTATGACTGATTTTTGGACAAGTATTCCAGTTCGTGGTGGTCAGATCAATGCAGTAAATGGAAATTTGCTTGTAACGGAAGAAGATTTTAACTTAGAAGGTCGTGGAATCTCGATTGGCTTAACTCGTACATTTAATAGTTTCAATCAAGAAATGGGTATATTTGGTAAAGGTTGGTCTTCAACTTTTGAAGAAAGACTGATTGATAATGTACAAAAAAATGAAATTTATTGGATGGAAGCGGATAATAAGCAACACGTTTTTAAGAAAAAAGAAGCTGCTTATCAAGCACCACCTGGACTTTTTTCTGAAATTAAAAAAGAAGCTGATGGAACTTATACGAAAACAGAAGAAGATAAATCAAAGACCATTTACTCTAAAACTGGAAAATTGGTCAAAGAAATTGATAAGAATCAAAATACCACGAATTACACCTACGATGCCGCAGACCGTCTGATAAAGATCAAAGATGCAAGTAATCGTGAGGTTATTCTAAACTACTCGAAAGATGGCTCTTTGGTAGAGAGCATCCAATTACCAGAAAGTAAGACTCTCTCATTTCGTTATGATAGCGAAGGGAAATTAATTGAATCAAAGACGGCCCGAGGGAAAACCTATGGTTATGGTTATAATGAGCAAAAGCAACTAATTTCATTGTACGAGCCAAAACATACAGATGAACATCCCCAAGAGACTAAATATGTTTATGAAGACAATAAAATCAAAGAGATAATTGATCCGGTACAAAAGAAAACGCAGATTGCTTATAATACAACTGAACATGTTACTACTGTCACTAATGAGAAAGGAAAAAAAACCGCTTATTATTATTCAAAGGCAGGAAATCCAGAGAAGACGATAGAAGATATCGAAGGATTAAAATTAACCACTTCCTATCAATACGAGTCCAATAACTTAATGAAAGAAATCAATCCAAAAGGACAAGCAGAAACGTATACTTACGATGGAGAAGGAAACATTCTTACCTTCACAGATGCGTATGGTACAGAGACGTACGCATATAATAAGAACAACGATATTGTTACAGAAACAGATACAGAAAATCGTAAAACTACTACTGCATATGATGGAGCAGATGCATTATCAGAAACGATAAATGATGCAAATACTTCCTCGTTCACAATGTATGATCGCTATGGGAACATCTTGAAAGAGAGTGCTTCTTTGGGAACGGGTGAAAACATGGTGAAAAATAGTGGGTTTGAATCCGGCAATACAGAAGAATGGTATCTTTCACAAGACAAAACCCGTGCCAAAGGATCGATGAGTATTGATACCAAAGAACGAGCACCTGGTTCGCTAAGCGGGAAATATGCAATCAAGATCCATTCTGAACCCGCAAATAATGATCGAAAAACACATAGCAGTACGTCTATCGCCCAACGATTTGATGTCGAACCAAATACCACGTATACGCTCAGTGCAGACATCAAAACAGCTAATATGAAAGCTTCTCAAGCCTTTTTAGATGTATGGTTTATTAAATCAGATAACCAAACTGGTGATGGGTGGCGGAATAACCGAGAAACGGCAATCCAAGGCAATAGCGATTGGGTTCGAAGACAAGTTACTTTTACTACCACAAAAGAGACACGACGTATCGGCATTTATTTGAAAAATGAGCAATTGGCTAATGAAGCTGGCAGCGGCGATGCCTGGTTTGATAATGTGCAGCTGGAAAAAGGCAGCACACATACTGGATATAACCCGGTACTAAATAGTGGGTTAGAGGAAGCAACAGGGTTACAAGAAATTCAGCATTTCTCTCTTTCTGGAACGAAAACGAACTTGCAGTTATCAGATGAAGCTTTCTCTGGAGAACAAGGATTTGAAATGACAAGAAAAAGCGGAACAGAAGGGAATGGCTATATTGCCCAATACGTCTCATTAAATCAACAGAAAGCTGAACCAATCACTATTTCTGCTTTATCTAAAGCCAAAAATGTGCAATCCGGGGATAAAAGTGCTGCCCATCAAGACTACTCACTGTGGGCAGATATTATCTATCAAGATGGCTCGAAAGAATTAAGACATGAGAAATTTCCGACAGGTAATCAAGATTGGAACCGTGCGGCTATTGCCGTACAACCAAAACAGCCAATCAAAGAAGTCAAATTATTGTTTATGTTCCGAAATCAGATGACTGGTACTGCGTATTTTGACAATCTTCGTATCATGGAAGGGAGCAGGCTAACTGAAAGTGAGTACGATGTTGCTGGAAATTATGTGGTTGCTCAATATGATGAAGAACTTAGAAAAACAAGTTTTACCTATGATACATTTGGAAATCGTTTAAGTGAAACAGATGAAAAAGGACAGCAAAAGAATTTTCAATACGATAAAGACAATCAATTGGTAGTTACTCGATTGGCGAACGGGACAGAAGTGAAGTATACGTATGATGATAACGGGAATATAACGAAACGAGAGATTGTTGCGAATGGCATAGCTCAAAGCCATGGGTATAGTTACGATGCTGATGATAAAACAACCTTGTATCAGGATCCATTAGGTCGCAAGATTTCTTATGAATATGATGCCAGCGGGAATGAAATTGGTGTGAACATGCCCAACGGTCATCAGATTAAGAATGAATATGATTCGGCAGACCGTCAAACAAAAGTTTTGTGGGGGGATACTCCTGCTTATAGCTTTCAATATGATCCTAATGGGAATCAAACTAAGGTTACAGATCATCTCAATCAAGTAGTAACTGATAAAATATATGACGATGCAAATCGAATCACTAAGGTTCAAGAGCGCGGGGGAACCATCAGTTATCAGTACAAAGACAAGCCAACAAAAGATAATAAAGGAAAGACAGATAAAGTAGCCGATGTCACCATAAATAAGGGAGCGTATTCGAGCAAAGTTAGCTATGAGTACAATGCGTTGGATCAAAACACTATTGTTAGCGATGGTGACAACAAGTATAGATTTGATTATGACGAGTTTGGAAATAAAACGCTCTACACCGCAGGAAATGGTTCTATGTCAAACTTTAGTTATGATCAAACGAATAAACTTACAGAAGTAGCAATCGGAACTAAAAACCATATTCAAGTGTTAAAAGAGAGTTACGCATATGATGCGACAAGTAATCGGACGAGTATCGTGCATACAGACGGGAAAAAGACAACATACAGTTACGATTCCACTAATCAATTGACTAAAGAAGTCTTACCTAACGGAGAATTACGGTCTTACACTTACGATGGATTTGGGAACCGAACAAGTGTAACTATCAACAACGCAACTCATCAAGCAGCTTTTAATGCCGGAAACCAGTTGATTAGCTTCAATGGTCAAGCACTAACCTATGATGCAAATGGGAATCGTCTAAGTGATGAAAAATATAACTACGCTTGGGATCAAGCGGATCGCTTGGTAGGAGTGACGAAAAAGGGAGAAAACCAACCATTTGTCACATACACTTACGACGAGGACAACCGACGATTGTCTAAGAAGGTTAATGGACAGATAACGAACTACCATTATGATGGTGATAGTATTGATGTGCTGTATGAAACAGATACGAATGGGCAAGTTTTACGTCATTATATCTACTCTGATGACAATATTCGCTTAGCTATGAAGAGTGGGAAAAACACGGTATACTATCATTACAATGGGCACGGTGATGTGGTGGCATTGACGGACGAAAACGGCCAGCAAGTAGCCAGTTACACTTACGATGCTTGGGGAAACGTTCTAACCAGTGAAGCAAAAACAGAACTTGCGAAAAGCAATCCTTATGGTTATGCTGGATATACGTACGATACTGAAATTCAACAGTATTATTTAATGGCACGTTATTATCATCCGGCTCATGGAGTTTTTACCTCTCTTGATCCTGATCCAGGGGACGAAGACGATCCATTGACCATGAATGGATATACTTACGCGGACAATAATCCGGTGATGTATGTTGACCCTAATGGGCATTTTGCGATTGTAGCTGGTCTAGGGATTTATATAAGTGCAAAAGTGATTTTTACTGGTGTAACTATGTTAGCTGGAGCAGGTATAGGTTATTATTTGGCGAAAAAACGACCTTACAGCAAAAATAAAAGAACTACTAAGCAGGTTCCACCAAAAGGACAGCGAGGGTACAGAGGAAGAAATAGAATAAAAACTCAAGTAAAAAATGGTAGAACACACCAGAAAAGAATTTATGATAAAAAGGGGAAGCCACGTGTTGATATCGATTACAATAACCACGGTAATCCTAAACGACATCCCCATGTACCACATAAGCATATATGGAGAAAAGGTATTAGAGATAAAAAAGGTATAAAGATTCCAAAGTATATTAGAAAATAATAATCATAATGAAGGAGATGGTATAGTTATGTGGATTAATATAACTGATACAAAAGATATTAATTTAATTGTTGAAGATTATGACAACTTCCATGATGCTATTATCGAAAAAGTAAAATTTGTTTCTGGAATGAAAGTAGACGATGCAGGAAGTATAGTATTCGGAAGTGGCATAGATGATTTTTTTTTTAAAGATTCAAAATTGATCATGATAATTAGCTCACAATCTAATAATTCTAAAATAATCTTTAGGTTTGAAGAGTTATTAGATTTTAAATATCATTTTTCATCAAAATTAGATAACATATTATATGATGCAACTCTTGATTATAGAGGATATAGATTTCACTTTAAAACAGATTTGTTTGATATTACAGCAAAAAAATTGCTATATAAATTTCAAGATTGAAATTTGTATCATAAAATCAAAGCCACCCGTCGATCGGGTGGTTTTATTTACACATTAATCTGAGATATCCCAAGGACTCTTATATCTAAAAAAACAAAATCATGGAAGAAAGCTGGCTGGGCAGCGGCGAAAAGTGCAGCGACTTCTGCGGACTTTGGTAGTGCTTTCAAAGTTCTCGGGAGAGGTCTAAAGTTTGCTCGATCAGTATATAAGTCGAGAACTTCTGTTATAGGGCTCGCTAAGAGATTAAAATTCACTAGAACTGCTGCTAGTCGATTATCAAATCCAAAAAGATATATGCCCAATTATGTTATAGCTAACACTATAAAGTATGGTAAAAAATCAAAAGATATTGCGGCGAGAACTAGATGGGGAAAATTTTCGGGAAGAGTAGCAACGGGTTATATGTGCTATTACAATAACTATCGCTATTCGGAAGTGTTGAACGAACTAGCACCAAACGAGTTTAGAAAGCTAGCGGTATAAAAAACAGGAATCAAGCAACTCGATTCCTGATTAGTTTTACTTTTGTTTTTTAGCTGTCTACTTGACGGGGAGCACTTCATGACCCGTTTCTGGACACTCTTTTTTTGATCAAATTTTCATGATAATTATTCTGTATCGTGTACAAAAACCTGTAACAAAATCTATGTTCAGTTAAAAATAAAAGCCGATGAATTTTAGAACAATTCATTTAAGGGGTCAGAAACTTAATAGTTTTTGACACATGATTAAATTCGCGATATAATAGGCTTGAGAGTGTTTCATAAACTTATGTCATAAAGTTAAGGGGATTTTACATGATTTTAGAGAATAAATTGGGTTTGACCAATCAAGTTGAGTTGGCCAAGGCTGAAGAAAAACTCAGCAAGCAAAAAGCGAAGGAATTATACGATTCAGGGAAAATAAACGAAATCGAAGTCGGCACGTTTAAAGGCTTATCTGAAATTCATGATTTTCTTTTTTCAGAAATTTACGATTTTGCAGGAAAAATTCGAACGGTCAATATCGCAAAAGGAAATTTTCGATTCGCACCGGTCATGTACTTGGAACATTTGCTAAAGCATATTGATCAGATGCCGCAAACTTCTTTTGAAGAGATTATAAAAAAATACGTGGAAATGAATATTGCCCACCCGTTTCGTGAAGGAAATGGCCGAAGTACTAGAATTTGGCTGGATCTCATTTTGAAGGATGAATTGCAAAAAGTTGTCGATTGGAACTTGATCAACAAAGAAGACTATCTTTCTGCAATGGAGCGGAGTCAGGTAAATGACTTAGAAATACGTTATCTAATTTCTAACGCTTTAACTGATGAAATTAACGATCGCGAGTTGTATATGAAAGGGATCGATGTCAGCTATTTCTATGAAGGTTACTCGGAGTATACGATCGATGATTTGTAAGAGCAGGTGGATTAAATGACAAAATATGGCTATGCACGTGTTTCAACTGCTTCTCAAAGTACAAAGGAACAGATTCAGCAGCTACTTGAGAACGGTGTTGAGAAGAAAAATATTTTTTCTGAAAAATTTACAGGTACAAAACGAGATCGGCCAAAGTTTAATCAGTTGTTGGATAGTCTGAAACCTGGAGATGAGATTGTCGTTACTAAACTTGATCGATTCGCTCGTAATACACGGGAGGCATTAGAAATCATTGAGCCTTTACTCGATGATAACGTTACAATTAAGGTTTTGAATTTAGGATCGATTGAAAATACTTCAATGGGGAGAATGATCGTTCGTACCTTGTTGAGTGTTGCTGAAATGGAACGTGACATGATCGTAGAACGTACTCAAGAAGGAAAGATGTTTGCAAAAAAGAACAACCCGAACTTTAAGGAAGGTCGTCCGAAAGCTACGATCACTCCCAAAAAACGCCACGCATATGAACTTCTTATTTCTGGTAAATCATATAAAGAGGTTGAATCCATTACCGGCTTCAGTCGTAGTACTCTTTTTAGGATAAAGAAAAAGATTGAAGAAGGCGAGGTTGCGATGGAGGGAACAGCGGATGAACGATAAACAACTCATAGAATAAAGGTGATTGATCAAGAAAGTAACGTCAGATAATACACAACAATTAGCGTAGGATTCGGTATTTCTTTATCCTCCTTTCATTTTTTGTAAGTTGTAACTATATTTAAACATGAGTATAGTTACACTATACAATTATTGGATTATAGTGGGAGGAGATTAAATTTGAAAAAAGCAGTTAGAGTATTTTTAGCAGTATTATTGCCTTGGTCGATTATTGTTGGAACAGGTGAATCAGTTGTAGCCGCAGCAGATCAAAAAATAGTTAGTCAAGAAAGTTCAAATCAAGTAGAAGAAACGTTACCTGATCCCATTGACGAAAACCTAAATGAAGAAGCATTAACTGCTTTTGTCTCGGAACAAATTGATGATGGAACTGAAATAGAGTTTACAGAAGAAGGCGTTTATATCAATGGGAATTTCTATACTCCTGAGGAATTTGACCATTTATTAGAAAGTATAGAGGAACCTACTGATTTAAGCATAGGTATTTTAGCTGATTCTACTTCAAGTAGTGGGCAAAGCAGAGCATTTTTTATTCCAGCTGTAGGATGGGCTTCAGTTTGGGTATATGGGGTTCCAGGAGTTGGTCAAATTGCTGTCGTAGCAACAGCTGCTGTAGGTGTGACTGTTGGAACATACATTTTAGGAAAAGCCATTATAAAAAGTGGACATTGGGCTTATAATAAAATTCGAAGTCATGTAAATTCGAAACCTAGGCCAAAAACGAAAAAAAAAGTACAATACAATTATAGTAAATCAGTAACTAAGCAAGAATACACTAGCTACACATATGGCATTCCTAAGAGCCTTTTAGACGGAACCGGTCGTGTGAAATTAAAAAATATGAATCAAAAAGTTCATCGTAAGGGGGCACCTCCTGCTTGGAGAGATCCAAAAACTGGCTATACTAAAGAAAAAGATATGTCAGGCCATGCGGGGAAAGAATGGAAAATCAGAGATAAATCAGGGAAAAGAAAAGCTTCAACAGATGGAAACGGAAAGATTATATCAAAATAGCCTTCATATCTTTAAAGAGGTTGAGAGGAGAACTTTTATGAATCCCAATATAAGGAGCATATTTTTGTCTTCATATAATACTTACAAGCTGAAAGGCAATCTAAGATTTGAACTGGCACCTGAATCAGAAGAGAACTTTCAGAAGAGAATTGAAGCAGCAAAGGATCGGGCTAAAACATTGTTTACTGAGGTATTTTCTGACGAGAAAGAACTACAGATAATTATTACAGCTTCTAAATTCTCAGGAGCTGGTTTGATACGTAAGTACCTCTACAAAGCCAACTATCAAATCGTTGATAGTTTTACTACTTCTGCTTTTGATTCATATTATGAAAATCAAGCGACTATTTTAGTCATTAATACACAGAGAAATAATGTAAGAATAGCAAAAATTATTGATGGCTTGTGCTACAGAGATTTCAACGAAGTTGGAAAATTGAGAGTAAGTGACAATCTATTTCTGTATAATTCAAAGACAAAAACTATTGTTAATATCTATGACGATAGGGGATGTGACATTTGGTCTAATAATGTTCAAAGTCAAAAAAAACTGTATGATAGATTTAATGATTGGATTTTAGAGTATGACAAAAATGAAATAGATTTATTTTACAGTAATATTGACGATATCTAAGATAGTCAAACGATAGAAAAATTATAGTACTACAGCACAAAGGCACTCCTCAACCACAATTGAAGGGAGCGCCTTTTTTATGCTAGTTGTGACTGCTAGCATGTGAGTTGGATAGCAACTTGCTTAGTTGTCGTCTTTGCCTTTCTCACTCAACCATTGTAAACTTAAAATTCACCCTAATCATACATTGAAAAACCATATTTTTCAATGTTACACTGGCGTCTATTTAGGGTACACCCATTTCATACGAATTTAGCAAAGCGTTAAATATTTCAAATTACTTTTTGTAAATAATAAGCACTTTAATAATTTCACTAAATAAAAATAGTAAAAACTTGAATAAATAAGGTTTTATTATTGCATTTAATCTATACTTATATCAATTGACATTCTTAACTCCTAGATTCTTTGATAACTCTATAAACTGGTTTAACCACCAGTCTATACACATGTATTAAAACACTATATACTCATATTCGTAATATTTATTTAATTTCAGATCTTTGAATTATATTAATTAATTCAATTTGGATATATAATTAATTAAAAGGTGGGAATAGAAATAGTGAAAATAACTTACACTCAGGATGATTATAAAAAGATTAATTTTGTAAATACTCCTGAAAGATATAAATTTTATTTTAGACGCTCCGGTGAGGATATTGAAGATTATCTAATCTATTTGTTAAATCAAATATTCTGTTTTTCAAAAATAAAAAAAGCAGTAGTTATTGAAAATAACATAGAGATAAAGATTCGAGATATTTACGCTCCTCTTAGTAAAGATGATTTCTTTGAGTATTGGGGAGACGAGATTGTTTTTTTCTTTAATAATGACGATATAATACTAAAATATAATATAGATGATGACTTTTTTATTATAGGTGTTAAAGACACAGTTGAACGTAATTTTTTTATAGATATAAAACAGATTGGATTTTTGCCTATTTCAGAGTTTGTTGCTCTAGAAAATTATTTTTTAATCGAAGAAGACAAAGAAAAAATGTTTTATTTATATGGTACAGTACCACATAAATATTATGAGAAAAAAGCAACAACTTTAAGTCAATTAACAAAAGGAATAGTTGCTATACTCAGTGTGATATTTACATTACTAATAATGACCTCTTTACCCTTTTTAGATAAAAATGAGTCTGAAGTTTCTTTTATAGAAATATTTTTGATGATGGGTATTTTTTTACTTATATTTGGATTTCTTTATTTTATTGCAAAAATAATAAAACACAAGTACTTCCAAAAGAAGAAATAGCGATAATTTTACTTCACATAACTGTCCATTTATTAACCAGAACGATTTTTAGATAATCCTAACAACTATTAAAAGCCCTCAGAATCGCTCTGAAGACTTTTTTAGCTCAGTATAATCTGCGAGTATGGTAAATAATGGGAAAAACAACCAGTTTCTTATATTTACTCTCCAAAGTTTTTTCACATAATGGATGCTTATACTATTCTGAATTTTACTGGTTTAAAGATAGTAATTTCAACAAGTTATAACTTTTGTTGTAATTGTTTCGAAGAGGTGATTTCATGAAAAATATAAAAGTTCGAAAAGCTGGAAATTCAGTAGGTATTATTTTGCCGAAAGAAAGTGGTTTACAAGTTGGGGATTTATTAAGTTATAAACAAGATGGGAAAAAATTAATCTATGAATGGGAAGTAGATCTGGAAATTCCTCTTGAAAAAATAAGAAAATTTGTTCAATAAATTGAAGCATCTTTAAGAATGGTAGTGAATTTCCAGAAATGCATGAGGAAGTTTCGTCTGTATATAGTTTATCAGAATTAACTTATAGAATTTTGATAGGGAAACAGTTTGCTCTATTTTATCGTTTAAATCATGATAAATATGATTTTATAAAATTAAGGACTACGGCTACCGAAATTCCCACAATTTTCGAGCAATAATTTATATCATTCAAGGCTTGATCTTCCAAGTAAAAAAAAGCAGTTAAGCACTCTGCCTAACTGGTTATGACTAAATTTTTAGTTGTATCTTTCTCTACCAATACTAAATGTCGAAGAGCCATTTTTGAGTTCTCCTTATTTTTTTGGAAAGCGTAACTAGGTACGACGAGGACAACCGACGATTGTCTAAGAAAATTAATGGACAGATAATGAAATACCATTATGATGGTGATAGTAATGATGTGCTGTATGAAACAGATACGAATGGGCAAGTTTTACGTCATTATATCTACTCTGATGACAATATTCGCTTAGCTATGAAGAGTGGAAAAAACACGGTATACTATCATTACAATGGGCATGGTGATGTGGTGGCATTGACGGACGAAAGCGGTCAGCAAGTAGCCAGTTACACTTACGATGCGTGGGGAAACGTTCTAACCAGTGAAGCAAAAACGGAACTAGCGAAAATCAATCCTTATGGTTATGCCGGATATACGTACGATGCTGAAATCCAACAGTATTATTTAATGGCACGGTATTATCATCCGGCTCATGGAGTTTTTACCTCTCTTGATCCTGATCCAGGGGACGAAGATGATCCATTGACCATGAATGGATATACTTACGCGGACAATAATCCAGTGATGTATGTTGACCCTAATGGGCATTTTGCGATTGTAGCTGGTCTAGGGATTTATATAAGTGCAAAAGTGATTTTTACTGGTGTAACTATGTTAGCTGGAGCATGTATAGGTTATTATTTGGCGAAAAAACGACCTTATAACAAAAATAAAAAATCTACACCAAATCTTTCTTATAAAGGCCCTAAGGGATATAGAGGGAAAACTAAAATAAAAACTCAACAAAAAAATGGTAGAACACACCAGAAAAGAATTTATGATAAAAAAGGGAAGCCAAGTGTTGATATCGATTACAGTAATCACGGTAATGCTAAACGACATCCCCATGTTCCACACAAGAACAGCTGGAACAATAGAAATGTAAATGGCCAAAAGTACCCAAGATATAATAAGAAATTTAATAAAAGGAGATAATGTGAATTGTGGAGTTATATAAATAATTCGGATGAAGTAGGATATTTGAATGAAAAGTATGGAAATTTTCATGATTCATTTGTTGAAAAAATGGAGTTTTACTCGGATATGACACTAAGTTTAGATGGATCGCTATCGTATGCTAGTGTTAGTATGTTAACCAGTGAAGAAGGTATGGAAAGTGATATGTATGAAAACGCAAGTCTATTATTGTTATTGAGTTCTCTAGAAACATCTTCAAAGGTCGTCCTCAAATTTCAAGGAGTAATAGATTTTAATTATAATTTTTCATTTAGAAGCGATAATCTGCTAGATGAACCTACTTTAGATTTTAAAGGTTACAGATTTCATTTTAAAACTAATTTATTTAACGTATCTTCAAAAAATATGGCGTACAAAATTATTTTATGACCTACTTAACTCACGGAATTTTTATCTAACTAAATATCGATTAAGAGAATCTATAATGTGTATGCCCACTTGGATAGTAATCCATTGAATAAATTTAATTCATATGGATAAATTCCAGTAACAATCACTACTTGGGTAGGATTTTTCTTTGCTATAAAAATTATTCGAATTGTTATAATATGGATTGTTGAGTTTCTTTATGTTTTCCGATTAGTTAAAGGAACGCGGGACGGTCACAGATCTTAGAGCTATCATCAACGACGAAAAAAAGTGCAGGTGCATATGATGAGAGAATTACCATTAAAAGATAACCTAACAATCTTAACTACACCCACAGAAAATAATTTACGTATATTTTCTCAAGAAAAAGCTACTATTAAAATTTTTGAAGAAGATAAAATAATTCATACTTTTGAGCATGAACTGTTCGAACAAAAGGAAATTAAGATTCATGAGATTATGATGTATAAAAATGAGTGGTATCTATTTTTTTCGATGGATGATGAAGAGGCTATCTTTATAAATAATTCTATTACTGTATTAGGAAATGGAATACTAAATATAGTGCCATCTCCAAGCGGAGTATTAGTTGCGTATAATGAAGAAGGAATACTATCCGCTGAAAACGATTGGGCTCACTATGGATTAGTAGAATTCAATATAGATTTAAATAAATTTAATGCGGTACTCCCTCATCATTTAACTTTGACCTTCATTGATCTAGAGGCTATATCTACAATATCTGCTAATGGTGATATCTTTTTAATCGCATATACTGATGTAGAAACACAAATAATGATTAAATGTAATTTGTATAGCCATTTAACTGAAGTAAAAGAAATCGGGTGTGACGCTACTATATTTGAACTTCGACAATTTAATGATTATATTTGTGTTTTTGCAGAAGATTCCATTTACTTATTTGATAAAACTATGTGCTGTATTAAAAAAATAGATATTAGTGAAAAAGTAGGACACGAGATATATAATGTTTATTCTAGTAAAAACAATATTATTTTTGAAACAGAGGAAATGTATATTGTAGCCACTATGGGTGAACTGCTAATAGCATAATATAGTCTAAAATGTTATCATCATTCTTTAATCATTGAATTTACCAATGAAACTGCAGCCTAATATGTGAGAGATTAAAGTCAGACCAAGATTGAGATACAATGGATGATGACTAAATTATTTGAAGAATATGGTGGGGTGCGTTGAAAAGTGCAGCAAATTATGCGGTTTATCTGTTAATAATACCCAAATGATTAAATTATCAAGGTGTTGAGGAATCTATTTAAAAGAGTGTTCAGAAAATAGTGATATGCTCCCTATAAAGTAGACAAAGAAAAAACAAAAATTCCAAATCTACTTTATAGGGAGTTTTTGCATGTCTAAGAAAAGCCTTTATTCTCCAGAAGAAAAATATCAAGTTATTTCAGAAGTGATGAATGGACACCATAGCTTGAACAGTATCGCCAAGAAGCATTCCCTTTCATGGGCGACAATAAAAGATTGGATTCGTAAATATAATGATGACGGAATCGAGGGACTGAAAAAATCTACAACGTGGAAACGGTACACGAGTGATCTAAAACGGAACGCTGTTCTAGCAGTCATAAATGAAGAGCTATCTCTTCGGCAGGCAACAGCAGTATTTCAACTTTCTTCGACTACTATTTTAAGAAAATGGATTTCAAGCTATACTAATGGGGAAATGCTAAAATCTACGAGTAAAGGCAGTGTACCCAAAACCATGATAAACGGACGTAAAACGACCTATCAAGAACGCATTGAGATTGTTCAATATACAATCGCTAACGAGCTGAATTACGCGCAAGCGATTGAAAAATATGATGTTTCATACCAACAGGTGTATTCTTGGGTAAAAAATACCAACGACACGGAGAAGAAGCACTAAAAGACAACCGTGGACGAAACAGATCAAGTGAGTTCTTAACCGAAGAGGAACGGCTAAAATTAAGAATAAAAGAACTAGAAGCACGAAACAGGCATTTAGAAATGGAAAATGACTTCGCAAAAAAGTTACAAGAGATTCAACGACGAAATCGACCCTCACGTTAGTGAGAAACGTTGAACTCTACCAAGCGATTTCAGAACTGCATGAAGAAAAACACTATTCAATCACTCCTCTCTGTCAATTAGCTGGGATTGCACGCTCTTCTTACTATAAATGGTTAAAGTGGCAACCTTCCAAAAAGGAACTTGAAAACAGAAAACTAGCCAAAGAGATAAAAAAGAAATACGACAGTAAAAAAGGCGCGATCGGTTATCGACAAATTCGAATGCAGCTCAATATAAAACTTAAGAAGCACTATTCTCGGAAGCGTTATTACCGATTAATGAAAGTACTGGGAATCAAAGCAGTGATCAAGAAAAAGCGTCCGGCCTATATAAAAGCAACGGAAGCACACGTTGCTGAAAATGTATTAAACCGGAAATTTACCGCTGAGAATCCCAATCAAAAATGGTGTACGGATATTACTGAATTGGAATACGGGAATGGTCGAAAGGCTTATTTGAGTGCCATCATCGATCTTTATGATCATTCGATTATTTCTTGGGCGCTCGGTCATTCCAATAATAATTCACTTGTCATGGATACTGTAAAAAAAGCCATGTGTAAGAACCCTAGCGCAAGACCGCTTCTTCATAGTGATCGCGGGTTTCAATACACCTCTTATGACTATAAGTCACTTGAAGCAAAATATAAGTTCATCAAAAGCATGTCCCGAGTCGGTCGCTGCCTGGATAATCAACCGATCGAACATTTTTGGGGCACATTTAAAGAAGAGAAGTTCTATCAAGAGTGCTATCAGAACTTTGAGGAGTTAAAGAAATCTGTGCGTAGTTATATGTGCTATTACAATAACTATCGCTATTCGGAAGTGTTGAACGAACTAGCACCAAACGAGTTTAGAAAGCTAGCGGTATAAAAAACAGGAATCAAGCAACTCGATTCCTGATTAGTTTTACTTTTGTTTTTTAGCTGTCTACTTGACGGGGAGCACTTCATAGCTATTTTTTGAGCACTTTTTTTAGATACCATAATTGCAGTGAAGTTTTTTATTTTTATGTCCTTAAACTTTTACATTAAATGATTGTTCATTTGAAAATCATTTTTATGAGTATTTGGACAAATTCTTAACGGGGTCAGAAAATTAAAAGTTTCTGACCTTTTTTCTATAAATGCGATTCGCTGCTCAATACCTAATTAAAGAAAAGTATAATACGATGGAGAATAGAATACCGCACGTTTTGCTTTTTAAGAGTCAAGATTACTTGAACATTTCTGTATTTATCCATAAAAATTACGGTCGATGAAATAGAATGCAATAAAAGATGATGTGAAGAAAATTTCTCCACATAGATAAATTTCATGACAAGTTTTTTAACGTAATTTTAAAACTGTTAATATGATAACAAACTGAATTCGAGCGATGGGTCTATTTATTAAGGCATATAATTAAAGTAGGATAACGCGTTCGAATGGAAAAAAACAATTAATTATTTTTTTACTGGATATTGTTTTAACATTTGTGTAAAATAGATTTTATAAAAATTGTTTCACTATATTTTTACTTTAAAAAATTATTAGTAAAAGGAGGTATTTGATGAAGTTGAATGATGTTTTGTATAGACGACAGTATAAAATAGTATTATCTTCTGATATTTCAAGCTTAGATATGTCTTCTTTAAACAGTCTAGGAATCTGGAGTAATCCGAAAGATAAACATTATGTTTTGACATTGAAAAATAATGATGACCCTTACAAAGATCCTGCAGTATTTGAAGAGAAGTTTAAAGAAATTACAGGATTAGGTTCGAAAGATTTTAACTTAGAAACAAAAAATGGACCACTTACTTTACAAGGTGCTGTCGATTCTAGTTGGTTTTGAAAGCGTATAATTTTAAGTGAATAGAATATAGGGTTTCAATTAAATTTATAATATCGGAGGGATTTTTTATGAAAGATATGAAAAAATGGAAGAAATATTTCAATCAATGGACAAGAAAGACTTAATGAGTACTACGGGTGGAGCTAAAAGAAAAATTCCTGGATGGGTAAAACTTGCAGATGCTATTGGCGGCGCATTTAACGATGTTACCCGCAATATGGGATACTAAAAGATCTATAAAGAATATGACTATATCATCTGATATAGTCTTTTTTAATTTTTAAAATTCTATTGGAGGAAAAAGATGGAAAAATTAGATATGTTTAGTAATGAGAATATAAAAGGAACGGAAGAATAATATCTGTTTATAACAGAACAAAAAGTGCTTCGAAAAAAGTTGATCCTCGAAAATTTGGAATTGACTATCATAAATTTAAAGGGACAAATGGTAGAAATAAGTTTCATTGGCACTGGAATTATAAAAAAGCTCATAGAACAATAAAAAATCCTAGAGGTAGGTAATAAAATATGAACTGGAAAATAATTAATTCGTTAGAAATACAAAGGTTAAATAAAACTTTTAAATTAAATGAGTCTAGCAAATATGCAATGTACTTAAAATTTAGTGAAGATTATATTCAAGACACAGAAAGCTTTTATTTAGAATATAGTTCAGTTATGAGAAATTTAATTACTCAAGATTTTGATTCCTTAAAAGATATAGAATTGGAAAAATTTAAAACAGAAAGAATTAATGACTATGTAAACTTCAAACTAACAAGTAAAGAGGAAAAAAATTTTTATATGATAGTCTGATTCTTGGAAATCCTTATCCTACTGCAACTTATGTGTTATGTAGCCTTCAAACAGAATTCTATAATTTAAGTGAAATTTTAGTTGAAAAGAGAAAGTGGATAATGCATAAATCATATGTAAAAATTCCCAAAGATGCGTTTGTTTTAATCTTTGATTGGGATTTTGCGGGAGTGCATTTATTCTATTCTGATGCAGAAATACAATCTTTTATCTGTGATTGAAAAAGTATTGTATTAATGTTAATAATAGATGTTAAGTGGCAGGGCACAAAAACAAGATAGGCGAGTGAAGTGATCTCCATAAACTATAACTTATTGAGATCGCTATTTTTATAGAACAATAGAATTCAATCTAAAAATAGTGTTATCATTATTAAATCGGTTAATTTACTAATAAAATTGTTTTTAATTATTTTTAAAACTAAAGTCGTACGATAAAATAGATAAAAAACTAAGTTGTATAAAAAATTTTCAGTAGCTCCGAAAAGTGCAGAAACTTCTGTGTCCTATAGTTGTGCTTTCAAACTACGAGGCTTGCGGAAACATTCTAACAAGTGAAGCAAAAACGGAACTAGCGAAAAGCAATCCTTATGGTTATGCCGGATATACTTACGATGCTGAAATCCAACAGTATTATTAAATGACACGTTATTATCATCCGGCTCATGGAGTTTTTACCTCTCTTGATCCTGATCCAGGGGACGAAGACGATCTATTGACCATGAATGGATGTACTTACGCGGACAACAATCCGGTGATGAAGTTTGATCCAGATGGGAACTTTGCGGTGACAATCAATATTTGGGCCGGATTATGGGTTGCTGTAAAAGTTACTGCGATTGTTACAGCAGGGATTATTGCGGTGCCTTATGTTGCACGAGCAGCTAAACGAGCGCGGGTTCGTTACAACTCTTGGAGTTATCAACGAAGACAAAAAGTGCAGATACAAAGGTTTGCTAAACCGCTAAAAAAAGAAAATAGAAAAAAACAGGGACGTGAAGTTAATTCAAAAGCGCGTACTAACCCCAAATTTAAATCTCGTTCAAATAAAAACCCAAATAGAGACATGAAAAAACATACTCCTAGTAAGAGACATAAAGGTGGTAAATAATAATTGTGATTGAGATAAAGTTTAAACCTTCGGTTAATAAATATTTACTTAAAGTAATATATCCTTATATCGATTGGCTAAGTGAGAATTATTTATTTCCTAAAAAAATTACAATTGACATAACTGGTTCAAGGTTTGTATATAACAGCGTAACAGCTCAAAAAGCTACAGCTACCTTCTTTGGCCCTTATGATTTCAGCGAACTAAATGCCTATATAAAAATTTCTACAGGAAACTTCTTTGATGATTGTAAAAAGTTTGGGAAAAAAGAAGCTGAAAAAATTTTATTAGAAAGCATATCTCATGAAATACAGCACTACTACCAGTGGATTGATCAAATTCCTTTTGATGAGGGTGATGCTGAATATGGTGCAGAAGAATTAACTTGGGAGTATATTGAGTACAGTAGGGATAATACCGAATATTAAAATATTAAAGAAACTTTATATTACAACTATATTTATTATGATACAAAAAAGGATACATGTATCCTTTCAGACTGTAGACAAAGCACTAAAAACTAGTACTTTGTCTACAGTCTGGACCTTTTAGATAACTATTCTAAAAGGTTTTTTTATTAAAACTTTTAAGAAAGATCCAGAAAAATAAAAAGGGTCAGAAACTTAAAAGTTTTTGATCCTTTTTTAATTCAGAGATATCACCAATTATAAAAGGCTAAAATTCATAGGGTCAAAAAGTTTTATATGTCGGTAAAGCAAACTTAACTTTGCTTTAAATAAAAAAAGAGGAAGCTCTCTTGACTTAGAGTTATCTCTAAGTGGTATCCTTATTTTATAGAAGGAAAGGTGAAGGAATTGAGTTATACTATTAGCCAAATTTCTGAAAAAATAGGGATTTCTGGTTATACTTTGAGGTATTACGATAAAGAAGGACTACTCCCATTTGTGAAAAGATCCTCATCTGGGAAGAGAATTTTTGAAGACTCAGATTTAGAGTTCATAGCCGTGATTTATTGCTTAAAAAAACAGGAATGTCTTTAGTTAAAATTAGAGAATTCATAAAATGGGCAGAAGAAGGAGATAGTTCGCTTGAGCAACGTTACCAGATGTTTGTTGAAAGAAGAGAAGCAATCGACCAGCAAATCAATGACCTGTTGACTTATAGAGAATGCATTGATTTTAAATGTAACTACTATAAGAATACGCTAGCACAAGGTTCTGAAAGCAGCTCACTTACTTTAGAAGATTTTCCGCTAAATAAAATTATAGCGATAAATAATAAGGAGGCATAAAAAATGAAAGTTGTTGTTTTAGGCGGTACTGGTCATATGGGCACATTTTTAGTACCGATGCTAGTAAAAGCAAACTATGAAGTGGTAAGTGTAACTAGAAGCAAAAGCAAACCATATATAGAAGATGATGTTTGGACACAAGTGAAGAGTGTTTTTATGGATAGAACAAAAGATGTTGACTTTCTGAAAAAAATAGTAGCCATGAAGCCAGATATTATTATCGATTTGATTAATTTCAGAATTGAAGACACAAAAGCTATTGTAGAAACATTTAAAGATAGCGAACTTTCTCATTATCTTTTTTGTTCTTCTATTTGGGCGCATGGAAGAGCAGAAATTTTACCCTTCAATCCTGATGACCTAAATAAAAAACCTTTAGATTCATATGGGAAAGAAAAATTTAAAAGTGAGTTATTTTTAAAAAAAGCATATAAAGAAATGGGTTTTCCGGCAACAATCATCATGCCAGGCCAAATATCGGGACCAGGTTGGAATATCATCAGCCCGTTGGGAAATGCCAACCCTAATGTTTTCCAAAAAATAGCAAATGGAGAAAAAATCTATCTGCCTAATTTAGGTATGGAAACGATCCACCATGTTCATGGGGAGGACGTTGCACAAATGTTTCTGAATGCTATTACACATAGAAAAAAATCATTGGGTCAGAGCTTCCACGCTGTTAGTGGTGAATCAATTACTCTTTATGGATACGCAAAGTTTGTCTATGAATACTTTAATCAAGAGATGCAAATCGATTTCTTGCCGTGGGAAGAATGGTGTAAGACGATAGATACAGAAGAAGATGTGACGAGCACTTACTATCATATTGCCAGAAGTGGGTATTTTGATCTTTCGAAAGAAAGGGAACTATTAGAGTACAATCCTAAGCATAGCAATATAGAAACAATTGAAAGTGCGATTAGTAGTTATTTAGATCGAAAGATAATTGAGAAGTAAAATGAAAGCATTTTGCATTCATGAATTATAATTAAAGATATGAGGGGACGGAAAAGCTCATCCGTTCTCTTTATTTTTGTGTCCTTAAGCTCGTCAATAAATCATTATCCATTTAAAAATCATATTTACGAATCATTTGACAATACTTTGAAAGGGTCAGAAACTCAAAATTTTTTGATTCTAACTTTTTACTAATTTTTCAATTTTCGATAAGTTCATTTAATTGTATTCATATAATCTAAAATAATAATTTATTTGCAACTAATTTTGGAATGATAATTAAAAACAATTAAGTGTAACCAATTAAATAAATTGTTCTAAATATACTAAATAAATTATTATAGTTTATATTAAAATCTAATATAGTTGACTATTGAAACTATATTATATATATTTGTTAATATAGAAAGGAAGTAAAACATATGACCAATCTGCATTTTATAGATAAGTTTCGAGAATTTAACCGGTTTTACGCTAATCTTTTAGGGAAATTTGATTTTAAATTCTATGGTGAACTTTTTACAATTGTAGAAGCAAATGTAGTAGCTGAAATTTATAACAATAATAGAATAAGTGCGAAAGATATTAGCGACAGGTTAATGATAAATAAAGGCCAATTAAGTAAAATGATAAATAAACTTGAAAAAGATGATATTGTGCTGCGTACAGAAGATAAAAGCGATAAGCGTTCATTTATTTTAGCCCTGACAAGCAAAGGGATTCAAATGTACTTACAGCAAATTGAAACTGTACGCCAGGGATTAAAAGAAGAGTTACACTCCTATTCTGATCAAGAAATACAGAGATTAAATACCGCAATGACTATTTTCAAAAATACTTATGAGAAAAAAAATGAAATTGATATTGATGAAGGCGGGATTCAAGATATTGGTTTTATAGCAGACTTAAACAGCAGAGTCTATACAGAACTAGGATATGACAATGTAATCCAAGCGCATATATTAACTACTTTGCTTCAATACACTAAAAAACCGACACACGGGAAAATTTGGATCGCAAAAGTAAATAATGTTCCTGTAGGATCTATAGGTCTTGTTGAAAATGAAAAAAATAAATGGGAAATACACTGGTTTGCTGTAGACTCAAAATACCAACATTTGGGGTTGGGTAAGGGATTATTGGATAAATTAATGGAGTATTTAATTGAAAATGGGATTCAGCAAGTATATCTATGGACCATTAATGAATTAGCTCAAGCTAGAAATCTATATGTTAGAAGTGGTTTTACTTTATCAGAAGCAACACCAACTAAAAAGTGGAAAAATAAAGAAGTGATGGATGAAAAATGGGTATGGAACCATAATTAATTAAAGAGGTGAAAAAATGGAAGTAATTCGTTATGAAGAAAAATATGAAAAACATTTTATTGACTTAAACCAACAATGGATTAAAGAATATTTTGATATAGAATCACAGGATACTGAACAGTTAGAGAACGTAGATATCTATTTAAAACAAGGGGGAATGGTTTTCTTTGCTATTGAATATGATTTTGTCTTATCTACTATTATGGTAATAGAACGACAGCTAAAAGTATGGGAGATTTGCAAATTTGCTACAAACAAAGAATTTCAAGGGGGCGGTGTAGGAAAGGCTATTTTCGGTGAGGCATTAAAGCTTGCAAAAATAATGGATCAAAAAAAATCGTAATTTACTCTAATAAAAAATTGAAATCAGCATTACATATTTATCATTCATATGGTTTTAATGAGGTACCAGTAGATATAGATGAATATTCGCATTGTGATTACCTAACGGAATTGGTACTAAATGAATAAGATAAAGAAGTATCTTACTATCATAGTCAAAGGTTTGGATTTTGATAATATTATTTTCCATTTTTTCTCAGGTAAAAATGGAAAAAATTGATCTTTACTTTTTTATCTTTTAAACTAAGATTAAATTGTTTATATTAACAAAAAAGATAAAGCTATAAATATTAAAATAGTATCTAAAATACAACTGTGTAATTTTAAAACGATCCAATTTACTTTGGATCGTTTTTGCATTAAAGTTTTTAGTCGTGCGTCCAACTGAGTATACTCTGTTGGCTTTATTCTGAATCAATTATATAAACCTTTCTTGGCGGCCAGATATATTGTGCAAATTAGATTTCAAATAATTGAATGTGTATGATTAAATTGTTAAAAAGAGTGTTCAGAAACCCATAACAAAATCTATATTCAGCTAAAAATAGGAATCGATGAATTTTCGAACAATTCTTCGATATGTTCAGAAACTGAATAGTTTTCTACTTTTTTCATTTTTATAGGATAATCAAGAGCATGAACGCAATAGAATTTCTTAGAATAGATAAAAAGAATTCGGCGCGAAAAAAATTGCTATGAATTTTTAGGAGTATAGGTAGATAATTAACTGAAGTGCACAAAATATTTTTAGCACACATTGATAATTTATCTTTGTTTCTACCTTTAATAACTATGGAATTACTGTATATTGTGATTCGAGATTATGTTAAATGATGTGTTAAATAACTATTTTTTTATTTCAGAACTCAATATATTTATTTTGCGCAAGTTAATATCTAATTCGAGATAAAACTGATTGTCCAAATTTGTAATTTCTTTACAGACTATTTTTAATTTGTTAAGAGACCAAGAAGTGAACTCAATTAAATCCATTTCTATTGGACTTTCAATTGTAACCTTATTACTTAGTGATAGTTGAATTATCTCAATTTTATAATCATCTGAAATTATAAAATCTCCTGATATTTCGTCTACTGTTAGATTTTTATATTCGCTATTAGATTAATAATCAATAAGTTTACTGGTAAGACTGTTCATTTCATATAAATAATCTGAAGTAAGAATTAGTATTTTGTTGTTTTTTTAGAAAAAGAAACACCTATAGGATATCCTCTAAAAACTCCACACCACTCACTAAAATCATTTTCTATAAATTCAACATAAGTCCAATCAGCTGAATTCCAATTACTCTCTACGTCAAAAATTGTCTCTTGATATTTGCCTGAATATGGCTGTTCAATTAGTTTAGATTCTATTATCATCTTTAATACCTCTCAAAATAAGACTTATACTCTTACTAATCAGTTTAGAAAATAAAATAAACTTGGCATAATGCCATGTTAAGTTGCTCTAATAGATTTTAAGAGAAAAGACAGATAAAATGCTTTACAATTTACTAAGAGATCCCTTTTAAACCATGATAGTAGCTTATTTATGTTTGGTTACTTTAAAAATTAACTGGTTAATCGTAATCTATCAGCTCTGAATATTTTAAAAAAAGGCTAATTCTAAAAAAACTGTGTCTGCTGCTACTTTAATCTACCATTTATTTATTTCATTATAAACTATTACATAATATATTTATCTTTAAAATAAGTTAAAAGTTTTTTTATCATTAGATAGTTGTTGGTTCATATTGAACAAGTATAGATGATGATAATATTTTATCAATGTATATTATGGTCAAATTGAGATAAAAGAGAGTCAAAAACTTATTGTCTTTTGATCTTTTTTCTATATTAAACGGTGGAAGAATAAATTATAATGATAAATTCTATGTTATAGGAATTTCCTCGTGATGTTTAGTTATTTCATCCGTCTATGAAAATAATGATTTCAAATCGATTTAAATTCCATGTAAGCTTAGTCATGTAAGAAAGAAGTATGCATATGAACATACAGAAGAAGTACTAAAAACTTTCGTTTTTTAGAATTAACATTTGTTATATATTCTATAAAATGGAAAACCTATTCTAACAACTTTTCTAAGACATTCGATGGTATCGGATGTCTTTTTTACTTGTCCTCTTAAAAACGAAGATATTTTGGGAAGAGAGTTAAAGTTAGATATTACATGAATAATTAAAGTATCTCCTAATTAAAACTTCACTATATTAATTAAAAAGACCAAAGCATAATGTTTTGGTCTTTTTGTAGTTCTCGTTTTTATAAGCTTAAGTTAGTTACGTATACTGGGAATTTACTTAAAGGGATACAATATAATGAAATAATAAATACAAACTTTTTTTGTTTTAAATTAAAGTTTTATTTTAGTATAATCGACATAGGTGTTTAATCAGAAAATCATTTTTGTGATTTACATGAAACCTACAATATTTATTTTCGGAGGTAAGAATGAATTTTTATGGAATAGATTTTTTAGAAAACCAGTCAAATATCAACGACTATTTAAAATATTTTCTAATTTTTGGCTCTTTGGTATTATTAATATTAGTTTTTTCACTTTATTTAAGACATAGAATTAATACTAAGTACAGAGATTTAAGTATCATTTTCTCCTTAACTTTATTGTTTGCCTTAGGAGTGCAATTTTCAGATTATCAGATGAATAAAACTAAACATTCTCAATCTTCTCAAATGGTTAACTTTATAAAAGGCATTTCAAAACAAGAAAATAGGAACCTAAATGAAATTTATGCTAATGCAACACAATTTTCAGATGGGATTATAGTAAAAATTGATGATAGGTTTTATAAGGTAAGTTTAAGCGCAGACCAAAATTCCTACACATTAACCGAAACATACCTTATAAATACAAACGTTACTTACATCAAATAAGGAGGAAAATACATGCAATTATATACTCCAATTATTATAAAATTTGCTTTGGGCATTCTATGTTTAATTCTTCAAATTAATTTAATGGGCAAAGGTAATTTAGCGCCGTCTTCTGCTATGGATCAAGTACAAAACTATGTATTAGGTGGAATCATTGGAGGTGTTATATACAATGATTCTATTACCGTTCTGCAATTTGTGTTAGTTTTGATTATATGGACCTTACTAGTCTTAATAGTCAAATTTGCTAAAGAACATAATCGCTATTTGAAAATAATAATCGATGGTCGACCGATTACGTTAATTCAAAATGGAAAAGTTAACGTAAATATTTGTTTGAAAAATGGAATATCTGCTAATGAGTTGATGTTTAAGTTAAGAGCAAATGGTATTTATGAGGTGGAAGATATTAAAAAAGCTATTTTAGAACAAAATGGCCAGTTGACTATCATTGAATCTGGAGACGAAAATATTAGATATCCTATTATTGTAGATGGACAAGCTAATTTAGATGTATTAGATATGATAAAGAAGGACGATGAATGGCTCAAGGAACAAATAAATCAGCAAGGATTTGACCGTATCAGTGATGTTTATCTGGGAGAATATTTATCAGGAAAAATAAATTTGTTCGGATATGAAAATAGATAACTAAGATGAGTTATGAACTTACTACTAATCGCGTAAGAGCTCAATATTATCGATTCTAGCATTCTCTATCATATCAGAGTGGGATAGGCTGACTAAATATGCTTAAAATATATAAGTAATTTATAACGTAGTAAGTAAGATGTAATCATCATTCAAAGAAGAGTACTGGGAAGAAAAAGCAAGTTTTTTCTTCCCAGTACTCTTAATTAATTTGTCTTCAAGTAGTAACGGAATCAGCGAGTTTTATCATTGACAAGTGTAAACAAAAAATGTAGAGTATTAGAATGAGATTACAAATGTAAACATAAAAGGGATGTTATTTTTTATAGTAAACAATTAGAAGCAATAAGTTTCATATAAATGAAAACATTAGTAATGATACGATTACTGAGCGGGTAGCTCAAGCTATTGTAACTATGGAGTCTAGAACTTTTATTTGGAGAATATTCTGCTGAAATTTTTAAGAACAGAAATAACTCCAACTATCATTTAAAAAAGTAAGAAACCAAATAAAGGAGAGAATATATGAAAAAGATAGCAATAGTCGGCGGGCACGGACAGGTTGGCCAAGAAATCGTAAAAGAATTAACAAGGCAGGGATATTCTGTCGTTTTTATGGGAAGAAATTTACAAAAGATGAGAGCATTTGCGAAGCTTTTTTCACCTGTTTTAGAGCAGCGTGAAGTAGACTTGGCTCAAGCTGTTATGTCTGAAAAATTAGCCGATCTTGATATGGTAATTGTTTGTTTGGATCAAACGGATACCCGATTTATTGAGCAATGTCAAAATCTGGGCATTGATTATTTAGATATCAGTGCGAATAGTGATTTTTTGAAGAAAGTTGATTTATTACCCGTTCCTAAAAAAAGCAAGCGAGTTATTGGTTTAGGTTTGGCACCAGGGGTTACCAATTTGGCCGCTGCAGCGTATGTTAAAAGTGAACCCTCCAATCAAAATATAGTAATCGATGTCCTCTTAGGCATAGGAGATCGCCACGGTGAAGCAGCAGTAAAATGGACGTTTGATCAGTTAAACCGAACATATAAACATCCTCAGTGGTCACAAAAAACTGAAAATTTTGTATATGGTCGTAAAACAGATTTTGGCCCATCATTTGGAAAACGTCGCAGTGCCAATTTTGACTTTGCGGATCAACATCTGCTTTTTACTGCAGATCCATCGCGCAATTATTCAACATATCTCGGTTTTGATCAAAATTGGTTAACAGCATTGTTAATAACTATAAAAAAATCCGGTTTAGCAGGTCTCTTCAAAAGCCCTATGGTACTTAATAGCCTCGTATGGTTAATGCAACGAGGAATAGTTGGGGATCGCTCTTTCGTTGTAAAAGTTTCCAATGGTCAAGTTGAAGATTCTGCAAAAATCGTTCTTTTTGGGGAAGAAGAAGCAAAAATGACGGCTGATATTGCGGTGTTTGTTGCGAAGAAGCTGTTGAAAGAAGCAGTACCAAATGGGCATTATCATATAACTGAATTAACGACTTTATCGGAAGTATTGACGCAGCTGCCACGTTTGTCAACTGTAGTATAAATGAAAAAAATCTTGATCTATTAATAAAAGTATTAGTATAAGAGCAGAATTAATAATCAGAAAAATGATAGACTTTTATGTAGTAAAGAAACCAATTCTTTTTTCCTACTATTGAATGGATGTTAAAATTCTATTCATAGAGTTTCTCAAAAACAGACAGTATTTTACCTAGTTCTGTATTAAGTAGCTAAAAAAGCCCTCTATTTTACTCTCTTTTTCAAGAATTCCTGTTAAATCATAGGTTTTATGTCAAAATGAATGGTAAAAATCGATGAAGAGTGGTTGAAATGAAAGAAACGATGTTAGCAATTAAGCTGAAAAAACATAGAGAAAAAATAAGCTAACGCAAAGTATGCTAGCAGAATTATTAGAAGTGAGTGATAAAACAATCTCTAAATGGGAGTTAGGCGCTACGTACCCTAGCAAAAAAATATGATCAAAATAGCCGAAGAATTGGATATCTTATTAGAAACATTACTTTTGGAAGAAACTAAGAAAGACAATGAAGTTTTAAAAGTAAGTGTCAAGTATGGGGTAATTAGTTTTTGCTTTATCATTTTTGTCACGATGATCGTTTCGTTCAATCAAGACTTCAGCACGATTATGAATCTTTCTATTCAAGAAAAGTTAGGTGTATTGTTAACCACCGCTTTAAAACTATTGAGTATCTCTGTGCCGCCAGCGATTATCATTGGCTCCGTGTTTTATTTTTATATCTTCCCTAAGAGCAAAAAAGAGAATTGAACATTTCAGATATAGTATTGTTTTTTTAGATTATCGTAGTACTTTAAAATAGTTTTTTAATTAGGAAAATACTTTAAATAAATAATGTCAATAAGGCAGATATTTTTATCTATAAATAAATTTTTGTGTACAATATGGTCTAAACAACATGAAAATATTCCATTAAGCTTAAATTATATCTATTTGATTTCTTTAGTGCTAAAATCAAAAAGAGCAAAGATAAAAGAAGACTTCCCCAAGCCGCTTTTATCCTTGCTTCACATGTTACAGAGAGACATATTTAAATGTTAGATTATAGTCTATAATATTTCAAATATGTTGCTTTCAAAAATAGGATATTCTATATTTTTATATAGAATAAAAAGAAAAGTACTAGGCTGAGTATCTAAATTCCCCAATTTCACCTAGTACTTTTTTTGTGCATAAGCACTATAGACATAGTAGTAGAATAAGTATGCTTTGGCAACTAAAATAAATTGTCTGTATAGTATAAAGTGGGGGGAGTATCAATTAGAGAAAAACCATTATGCTAATTCGATATAAGAAATAAAAATCTTTTAACCAATTGAGTTTCATTAAATTTAGGAAAAAAGGTATATTAAAAATGGAATTAACCAAAATTGAATATCAAATCATGCTAGCCTTTTACGAGCAGAATAAGCAGTTAACAAAAGTTTTACTGCTTGAAAAATATCCTGATTTCAAAGTGAATACACTATATCTTATGATTGATAGATTAGTTAATAAAAATTATTTAGAAGTATTTATCGATCAGAGTATTACAAAAGAATACTTGTATAGAGCAAAGTATTCCGCTTCAGAATTCTTTTCGCAATTAATTGGTCAATCGGCAGTGCATGATTTAGTGGAACAAACAATTAAGAAGTCTAGCAATACAATATATCTTGGGTTTTTATTGAAATTAATACAGACTTCAAAAAATAACTTGTAGGAAATTAAAAATTTTTATAGGGATTAATTTGTTTTCGCATCAATACTTCATCGTGCCACTCCCCCATTTTAAATCCTAATTTTTCCAAACGAGCAATCTCTACAAAATTTCTCTTTTCGTGAAATTTTAAGCTGGCTATATTACTTGCAGTGATAGATGCGAGCATTTGAATAATTCCTTGGGCTTTTAAAGCTTGTTCTAAATAAGTATATAACTGTGAGCTTACCTTTTTTTGATGATGATGCGGATTCATATAAATTGTTAATTTTACTGTTCTGTCATAAGCTTTCTCATAAGAATACCTTGATGCATAAGCGTATCCCAAACAGATGTCATTCTCCGTATATGCAATAAAACCAGGTAAGCAGTCTAGCTCGTTTTTTAATTTCTTCGAAAACTCTGTTTCAACTGGTTTCTCATATTCAAATGTGGCTGTGGAATGATCTATATAGTAAGAATAGATCTTGTAGATATTAGAAAAGTCGGTAGTTGAAATTTTTCTTATGTTCATTTTACTTCCTTTCGATAGAAGCTACAAAACAATCTTTTATTCATTTTATTTTTAATTGATTTTAGTATCCGCTACAAATAATTTTTCTAATTAATGTTTTTTAAAAAAACAACCACTCCCGGGGAGGAGTGGCGCAATTAAATGATGCTTTTTTATATGGTAATATAATTATATTTGCTATTAGCAATTTTTACAATTATTTGGATCATGAAGATAGTATCAATAATTCGTTGGGAATTAGATTTCTCCAAAAATAAATTTATTGTTAAGTATTGATTTACTAAAGGGTCTTTACTGCATAACACTAACAGATTGTTTAGGTGTTCCAGTAATTAATCTGTTTTACAACAAAGGAAATAAGGTAAGAAAATGTAGATTGAACGATATTTAGGATCAGTAAAAATCTTTATAACTTTTTAAAAATTTTAATTGTGGTATATTTTTAACTATAGTTAGTAGTTTATACATACGAAAAATCACGTAATAAAGAGGAACTTATTATGAAATTAATCCCATATAATCAATCGTTTCAATCTAATATTGAGAATTACTATTTAAAAGATTTGTCATATACAGCACTGCCAAAAGAAATTCTTGAAGATTTACCAGAAACATTCCTTCCTGTACTTTGTTTTGACAAAGAAAAATTAGTCTGTTTCTTTGTTTTAGATAGTGGTAAGGATAAGTTCAAATACACAAACGATACTGATAGTTTATTGCTTAGGTCATTTTCAACCGATTATTTCCAAACGAAAAAAGGATTCGCGACCTCTGCACTAAAAAAGTTGCCAACGTTTACAAAAAGAACTTTTCCGACAGTAAACAGTATCTATTTAGGTGTTAATATAAAAAATGAAGTAGCCATTCATTTATATAAGAAAGTGGGCTTTAAAGATACAAAAAGAACTTTTAACGGCCCTAAAGGTATACAAAAAGTATTCATTTTGATCATTTAGTAGTAATGTCAATTATAAATATAGACAGTTTCTTCATCTGCTTAATTTAATTATTAAAATTTGATCTGACAAATGTGGTTAATTACAAAGTCTCCATTAATTCTATTCCCTTTCTATAGAAACTTTTACTTAAAAATATGGATCATGTTTTAAATGGTGTTTAAGTTTGCATATTATGACGCCATATAAGCCAATAATATTCTTAAATTATATTATTTTAAAAATATAATAATTTCTATTATTTAATTAGTCAAATGATAATTATTTGATCTAAAAGTACGAAATTCAGTTGTAAAACACTTCTAACTATAGGATAATTAATTTGTTCCAAAATATTAAAAATCTTAGGAGGAATGCATATGACTGACAAAGGAACTTTCGACAAAGCTAAAGGCAAAGCTAAAGAGGTTGTTGGAGATGTAACAGGAGATAATAAGACCAAAGCTGAAGGTATTTTGGATCAAGCTGTTGGTAAAGTTAAAGAAGTTGCTGCAGATGCCAAAGATAAAGTCGATGAGGTTGTTATCGACGCAAAAGATAAATTTAAAAAATAATATTTTTTGGTTCAGTAAGGTATAAATCATTTTAAAGTAATTAATACACATAATCTGAAAAAATAATGAAATTGAAAAACGTATCAGGTGTTTAAAGAATCTTCCCAAGCTCTCAAGATGCCTGATACTCTTTTATATTTTTAAATGAACATTTGTAAATTGTAGTTGATGAATCAATTTCATTCAAGCGAACTTCTTATATGAAAAACCAGCCTGTAATAAATAGGCTGGTTTTTTTTAGTCCTGATAAAAAATAGTTTTATTTATAAAAAATCACTCTATTTTAGTAGAGTGATCTTCAAAAGAGAATTATGAAAAATTGAATTGGTTGGTATGATTATACATTACATTTTTTATTAATAAAAATCAATAAATATCTGACTATTTTTTTAATCAATAATTTTAGCAAGTAAAAACTGTACTAATTTAAAAGAGAAGGGTATTAGGCACACTTCCCCAAAATTCCCCCTACCTAATACTCTTCTTTGGCCATGAAATAGTGCCATAAATATTCTACAATGGAAGTGTTTTTATCGCAAGTAAAGAGAAATATTATACTTTTTCACGTGTAATTTTCTGAAGTGGTCATTTTTGCATGTAATTGGTTATTTTTTTACCATGATTACTTCAGAAGTTGAAATGACTGTTATTTGTTGAAAAAAGAGTAATGTATTCTTTGTTTTTTTCAGGAAAAAAGAATTAGCTGACAAAATTTAGAGCTTTTCCTTTACAGGGTGATACCTTATTTCGTATAAACAGTACCATAGCGCTAGCTAACTTGTACTAATAAATATCAGTTAAATGATATTCCGTAATACGCAAACCTCGATTTAATAATATGGGTAACACAATCATCATCAATTAAATCCTCATATACCATAATGTAGCAAGATAGGCAGATAATAAAATAAGCGAGTACAGGATTTTTATTGTGATGTAATCTACAAAAAGTAGAAAAAATATTGTAAAAAAATAGGAGTGTGATAAAATGTTTTCTAAATGATAATGATTCTCAATTAGAAGGAGTGGTTCAAATGAAAAAAAATTGTTGGGTAGGTGCGATTTTTTGTATGTTAGTTTTTTTGTCAGCTTGTGGAACAACAAGCTCTCAGCAAGTAACATCTTCTGAGACAAAAAATGAAAGTAGTCCGGACTTAGCATCGCAAGAACAGGTAATTACTTATTTAGATAAAGACTATGAAATAATTTATCCTACACAAAAAATTGTAACGGCTAGCTTAGAAGCAATGGAAGATGCGGTGGCTCTTGGTTTCGAACCGTTAGGGGCGGTTACTGTTGGTGATGGATTCCCTAATTATTTGAAAGAACATCTCGGTGAAGATGTAGCAAATGTGGGGAACAAGTTTGGCCCGGATGTCGAAGCAGTGACTGCTTTAACCCCAGATGTCATCTTGGGTTCCACCAAGTTTGATGATTCTGTGACGGCCAGTTTGAGTAAAATAGCACCTACCATCAATGTATCTCATCAATCAATTAATTGGGAGGACAATTTACGTTTAATGGGTCAATTAACAGGTAAGACAGAAGATGCTGAACAAAAAATCGTCGATTATCAATCAGATTTATCTGCATTCAAAAAGGATCATCCAAATACTCCAGATCAAAAAGCTGTTATAATTCGGATTCGCGACGGTGAACTTTGTGTCTATGGTGAAAAGGTTTACTATAATCCAATGATTTATGGGGATCTTGGTTTCCAAATCCCGGAAGAATTAAATGCGATTGAGGCACAGACTACTATTTCTGTAGAACAGTTTGCAAAATGGAATGTGGATGTTGTTTTTGTTCAATTCAGCGATGAAGAAAATGCTGGTCATCTTGATTTCCTAAATAATTTAAAAGAAAATGCTATTTGGCAAAGTACTCCAGCTGTTAATTCTAATCATGTTTACTATAATATTGTTGATGCCGGATATCAAGGCGGTACCTACCTAAGTAAAGAGGCATTTTTATCAAGTGCAAGCGACCAACTACAGTAAAAATAATAGACGGAACAAAAGAGATTTAGTGTGGGGAGCTGGACTCATCCTCTTATTGTTGATTGTTTGTTTCTTTTCATTGACTTTTGAAATTTCTGAACCGTGTCAAACATTGCTTGCAGTGATCAAATCGTATGATTCCACTGTAAAAGAACAAGTGATTTTGCTGTCACGAATCTCTCGGGTCAGCATCGCGTTATTTGCTGGATCTGCTTTGGCTCTAAGTGGTTTACTGATGCAACTTCACTATCGTAATACATTAGCTGATCCTTCATTGATGGGGGTAAATGATGGGGCCGCGCTTGCGGTTATACTGATATTGGTATTCTTTTCAGATGCATCAATGCCTCAGAGAATTATTGCTTCAATTGCCGGGTCATTTGTTGCGTATCTAATGATTCAAGTGGGATTAAAAAAAGTACGGGCCCATCACTCACCGTTGGCTTTACCGCTTGTTGGTTTGATCGTATCAATGATTTTAGGAAGTTTGACGACACTTATTGCAAGTTATTTTAGTCTTTCACAATCAATGACTTCGTGGTATAGCAGTCGCTTGTACCGTGTAGAGTGGCAACAGGTACGATATTTTATTTTGCCGTTACTGATTGCAATTGTATTCATTGCTGTGTTACGCAAGCAATTTACTGTATACCGTTATGATCATGACTTGACAGTGGCAATCGGTATGGAACGAAAAAAATTCGAATTGATTTTACAAGCGTTGGTCGTTGTCTTAACAGGGGTAACAGTGGCTATTGCTGGTCGAATTGCCTTTGTAGGCTTAATTGTGCCTCATATGGCTCGTCTGGTATATGGTAATCGGTATGAAAAACTGATAATTTATGTTCCTTTGGTGGGCGCTGTGATGGTTGTCGCTGCGGATTATCTTGGGCGTTATTTGAATTATCCATTTGAGACACCGGTTGGAATTATGTTTGCCATGATTGGTGTACCAATTTTCTTATGGCTCATCAGGTCTGGAAAGGGGGGGGATTATAATGTGTAAGCGAATAATCCTTTCTATCGCGGTCTTTCTTTTGGTTTCCTGTCTTTCCTTAAGTATGGGGTCTTATCACTTGTCATGGTCAGAACTATTGCGATTGATTTTTGGCGGGATTGTTTCCGAACAAGCGTATTTGGTATTCTTTAGCTTTCGTCTTCCGCGTCTGATGGTAGCAGCCTTAGTGGGTGGTTCGTTAGCGGTTGCCGGTTATATCATCCAAACTTTATCTCGCAATCCAATTGCAGATGTTGGTTTATTAGGCATCAATACGGGGGCTGCTTGTGGCAGTGTTTTGTATTTCTTATTGGTAGGATCTTATTTCTCCGAGCTGAATCACTATCAATATGCTTCTTTGCTGTTATTTGGTTTGATAGGTGCTTGTATGGCAATTAGTCTAAATCTCTTACTGTCTTTTCGTGGCAGTCAAGTGCATATGATGTTGTTTTTATTGAACGGAATTGCAATTAATTTAGGATTTTCGGCTGTCACCACGTTTTTATCTTTAAAAATCAATCCTGAAGATTATGATCGTGTCAATCATTGGCTTGAAGGATCGATTGCTACTGCAAGTTGGGAAACAACAAGAAATATTTTGCCGGTGGTGCTGATTTCAGTTTGCTTGGTGATTTTGACGGCAAAGCATTTGGCTGTTTTAAGGTTCAGTGATCTTCATTTGATGAATATTGGTTTTTCTTATGGCCGTTGGCGTCTATTTTTCTTGCTCATCGCGGCTATCTTGGTTAGTGCTACTGTTTTTGTTGCGGGGAGTGTTGCCTTTGTTAGTTTACTGGTTCCCCATTTGACTTTGCTATACATAGATCGCCGATCGCAAATTTTGATACCTTGTATTTTTTGGAATGGAATGACGGTGGCAATTTTCACAGATTTTGTAGCCAAGAATCTATTTTCACCAAATGAAATTCCTTTAAATGCAGTGATAGGGGTTATTGGAATACCTTATCTAATTGGATTGTATATAAAGAATAGGAGAGAAATAGATGGAACAAGTGCATAGATTTGAAGACAAGCTATTGTCAATCACAATACCTAAAGAAGCATCTTTTTGGGGAAAACTTCCATTGCTTTATGTGTTAGATGGCAACGCGTTTGGACCGTTGGTGACACAAACCATATTATTGCAAACACGTAACTCACCTAAAACAGGCGTCTGGCCAGCTATGATTGTGTCTATTGGCTATGATACGAAAGACGCTTTTCAACGAGATGCACGTTTTAACGATTACACACCTGAAAGAATTCATTCAGTTCTTCAAGAGGAGTTAGATATGCCTAATGGCGGTGGTTTAGCCACATTTCAGAAACAACTGTTGCGTATCCACGAGCACATCGGTAGACACTATCAAATCGATAATGAGAAAGTTGGTCTCTTGGGACATTCGTTGGGGGGGTTATGTGTTCTTGAAAGCTATCTCGAGATAGTGAGGTTGCCCTTTATAACTGATTTTCTTGCCATCAGCCCTTCTTTATGGTGGGACGAATGTGCGTTTTTTGATCGCTTGGCAACACAATCGTCGATTTCGGATAAGCGCTTATTTATTGCAGTTGAAAATGACCATGGGAAGATGGAAACATTAGCCGAGCGCTGTTACAATATATTGTGTCAAGGAATATCAGAAAAACAAATATCTTTCTATATCGGACCTGAGGAAAACCATATGTCTATTGTATTTACGGCTTTAAGTCGGATCTTACGTTGGTTCTTCCAAAAGGAGAATGCGAATGAGTGATGTTTTAGAAGGTCGAGGTTTATCTTTAGGCTATCAAGATAAAAATGTAATCCAAAATATTGATGTATCTTTTTTAGAAGGAAAAACCTCGATTATTATTGGACCTAATGGTTGTGGGAAATCTACCTTGTTAAAGGGCTTGGGAAGAATACTTACTTTACGTCAAGGTAAAGTATTTTTGTTTTCAAAAGCTTTGACCGAACTATCAACAAAAGAGATTGCCCAAAGTTTGGCCTTTTTGCCTCAAGGTATTGAGACCCCTTCTGATACAACTGTTCGAGAGATTATTGAGTTGGGGCGCTATCCGCATCAAGGAGTATTCAGGAAAATTTCATTTGAAGATGAACAAATTATAGAGAATGTTTTGGCACAAACAGAGTTAACAGCTTTGGCGCATCGGCAAGTGGACAGCTTGTCTGGCGGACAAAAGCAACGGGTCTGGATTGCAATGGCTCTCGCTCAAAAAACTCCAGTTATTTTATTGGATGAACCTACGACATATTTGGATATGGGACATCAATTAGATATTTTGAAATTACTAGATTCATTGCAGCAACATCTTTCTTTGACTGTGGTGATGGTTCTTCATGATTTAAACTTAGCAGCTCGGTTTGCAGATATCATGCTAGCAATGAAAGATGGTAAGCTGATCAAACAAGGATCGGTAACAGATATTATGCAACCAATACTTCTTAGAGAACTTTTTGATATAGATGCTACTATTGTAGAAGATCCAATAAATGGACGTCCAATATGTATTCATTATGATTGAAAAAAGTTCATTATCTTGTCTAATAAAATATAAAAGGAATAAGCCAACTACTTTGTTGCCTATTCCTTTTTTTTTAGGAGAGCGCATTACATGAAATTAATAATTAGATGATTTTGTACATTCTAAATTTCGATAGTATTAATGGATAAATAGAATGATATTTGCAGTAATAAATTAATTTTCTATATTCTATAGTATTCACCATTTTCTAGTTTATAGTAAAGGTGAATCCTATGGAATTCAGACAAATATGAGTATAAAAAAATACATAACTATTAAAGCGGCCCCAAAAATCATTACTTTTGGGGCCGCTTTAATATAAACTTCTTCTTTAGTTAGAACAAATCGATAATCTACTCTAAAATCAAAATGTCTGAACCTAATTCTAACTAAGAAGTTGAACATACGCTTCATAGTTGTTTATACAGAACACTAATGTACCTACTATTTTGAAAGGGAAAAATCAAAAATTTCCATCATATCATTGCTTTATGGCTACGAGAGGAGATTTAAGTACAATTTAATTTGTTTCCACTAGTTCAAACACTTAATTATAAGATTTAAAAATCAAAATCTAATAATTAATCAAAGTATTAAAAAAAGAAATTAGTTTCTTAGAAGATTTAATTCCAAGAAAAAAGTGCTGAAATCATTATAATCAACACCTTTTACTAAACAAATTTCTTTTTTACTATATCAGTTTTAATTATAAAACAAATGAAAATTGACGTCAATGTCAATCAGTATGTTATTGCTATTAATAATAATCTTAATATAGTAAAAAAAATTCACTTAAGTAAGTTAAAAGAAGAAAAGAAATAGAACAAAAGAAAAATTTTTAAAACCGTCAAATGCGCCGTCAAATTTATTTAGACGCAAGAAAGGAATTTATAAATGAGTCGAAAGGGAGAAAATATTTACAAAAGAAAAGATGGACGTTGGGAGGGACGTTACCCTAAGGGAAGAAAACTAAATGGAAAAATTCATTACGGATATGTTTATCGTTCAACTTATCGTGAATGCAAGGAAATATTGATTAAAAAAAAATTTGAGTATCAGGTATCGACGAAGGATGTAACAATTTACCAAGGTTCTGTTGGAGATTGGTTTAATGAATGGTTGCTACAGCAACAATTTTTTCTTCGTCCCTCAACTATCTCTAGTTACAATTACAAAATAAATAAATATGTTATACCTGATATTGGTTATCTGAAATTGTCAAAATTAAGTACAAATCATTTACAAAAACTCATAGATAAGTGGCAAATACAGTCACTGTCTATTTCAACAATCCAAACAATTACTCGAATCTTACGAAAATCATTGAAAAATGCAGTGGAACAAGGAAAATTACGTGCAAACCCCAGTGAACAATTAGAAATTCCTAAAAAGCCGAAAAATATTATACGTTCTTTGACACAAGAAGAGCAAAAGAGATTAATACGTGTATCAAAAAGCGACAAGACAGGTTTAGCCGTTATTTTAGCTCTTTACACGGGATTAAGGATTGGAGAAATTTCTGCTCTTCGTTGGGAAGATATTAATTTTTCGGAAAATACCATTAAAATCAGTCATACTTTTCAACGAATTTCCAGCGCCGGATATGATCAACATACCCACATGCATTTAGGAAAAGTAAAGTCGGCGAATTCACAACGGACGATTCCAATAGCAGAAACACTTCTAAAACTGCTGAAAAAAGCCCACCGAGAAAATCATAAAGAATTTGTATTTCAAGTCTGTAATCATCCTATGGAACCTAGATTGTTAACGTATCATTTTCATAGAATACGAAAAAAAGCTGGGTTGGAGGCTATCCACTTTCATCAACTTCGTCACACTTTTGCAACACGCTGTTTAGAAGCTCAAGGAGATATTGCATCTATTAGTGCACTTCTCGGGCATGCCTCTACAAAGATGACATTAGATATTTACACTGACACAATTTATGAACAACGAATCTCTACAATTCAAAAAATGAACGTATTACTTAAATAAAATGCACGACATTTTCTTATAATTTGTTTTTTGCGCCGTCTATTCATCGTCAAATAAATTATTAAAACTCTTTATTTCCAAATTATAAACCTATTTTTTCTTGGAATTAAATCTTCTAAGAAATTTTTGTAGTGTTCATTAATAGTTAAGGAAAAGGAGTGCAATTTAATGTATATGAAAAAGATAAGAAAAACAATGTTTTGCTTTATGAGTTTATTAATTCTTATACAGTATTTAATGCCAGTAGTCGTATTCGCCTTAGATTATCAAGAGGAATTCAAACTAAATTCTTTGATAGTTACAAAAGAAGAAAATAATACAATTGAAGCAAAATTAGATATTTCAATTAACAGTCAGGAAGGAGATACACAGGTTGTAACCTTTAATGAAAATGCAATCGTAAAAAATGTAACGGCAGAAAGTAAAACAGAATCTAATCAAATTGATTATGTAGTGAATAAAAACAAAATTGAGATGAAGATTGCTCCTGGATTAACTGTTTCGGTCAGCTTGACTGTTGAATTAGATTCATCAAATTTAGAAGAGGATACCCTCATTGCTACTAGCGGATCACAAGTAGTTCAATCTACACTTACAAAAACTAATTCAATAAAAGAATCGACAATTATTTCTTCAAAAAATGAGTCTAGTAATGAAACTTCTGAACAATTAGAAAAAGAGACAACAACAACTGAATCCACTACACACAATTCAAGTGTTGAATCATCAGAATCATTAGAGAATTCCAAGCAAGTGAAGAAAGACGAAAAAGAAGGATCCAAAGATCCTCAGGATGTTCGAAGTTTATTAGTTTCATTGGGAATGCCATCAACAATCATTGAGAGTGCAAATATTCTTTACACAGATAAAGATGGCACTCCATATCCTGATCAAACAAGCGTACCAGTAGATGCAAATGTTGAAGTTAAATACGAGTGGCGTATTCCTGAAGAATTGTTTGGGACAATCAAAGATGGAGATTACTTTGACTTCCAACTACCTGACGGTGTCCAAGTTTTTCCTGGGACGGGATCATTAGCAGGGGCACTAGGACAATATGGCTCTTACGAAATCACAGCTGACGGTAAGGTTCATATTGTTTTCAACAAAAATGTTGAAACAGACCACGATGTATCAGGTGATTTCAACTATTCTACGAAGTTTGATAAAACAGTTGAACCAGGGGATCTTGTTATTAAAACACCAACAGAAGAAAATTTTCCAACTTCAGAAATCCATATTAGACCTAAGTATGATCAAGCAATTGATAAGAGCGGGTATTTTGATCGGACTCCAAATCCAAGCAAAGTTGTTTGGGAGGTCAATATCAATCGCCCATTAAATAAAATGATTAATGGTACACTGAAGGACCCAATGCCTAAAGGGACAACTTTAATTGGAGTAGAGGTTTATCCAGAAACAGTCGATGTAAATGGTAATGTTACAAATATAGATTTAGATAACCCATTAGTTGAAGGAATAGATTATACGTTGGAAGAAAATGATACGATTACATTTATTGGTGACTATGCAGAAACTAATAAAGCTTTCCATGTTGTTTATGAATCAAAAATTGAAGAAGATCAAAAGCCTGAAAAAGGTGGAAATGTTTCTTTTAAAAATGAAGCAACTTTAGATGATGGGAAAAGTACAACATCAGCAGAAGCAAGTGTAATTGCACAATACAAAGGACCAATTTCAAAATCTGGGCCGTCTTCTACAGGTAAAGACCAAGTCTACAAATGGTCCGTACAATACAACTACAATGAGAAAAAACATGCTGTTGGTGCATCAATAACTGATACAATGAGTGAAAATTTGAGTTTGGTAGATGGTACTGTTAAGCTGCACAAAATTACCTTTGATAAAGATGGAAAAGAAGTTACAGGAACTGTTCTGGAAGAAGGAACGACTTACAAACTTGTTAAAGATTCATCTAATCCGAATGTGTTTACGATTGAATTTCTGGAGGAAATTGACTATGCGGTGAAGATAGATTATCAAACAAAAGTAAATGATATTGTTGATGAAAATACAGAAATTTCCAACTTTGTGAAAACAGATAATAATGATGAAAGCGGAAGTGAAGGCAATGCGACACAACAAGGCATTGTTAAGAGAATTGATGGGGAAATTGATTATTCTGCCCGTGAAATTCCATGGGAAATTCAAATTAATAATGCGGGATATTGGATGACAAACTGGACCTTGGAGGATGTATTCTCTGCAGGATTAATCTTAGTTGACGAGAGTTTTGAAATCGTTGATACCTCTGATGGCAACAAAGTATTAGAAGAAAATCAGTATACTTTAACAAAAAAAGATAGTGGCTTTAATGTATCTTTCAATGGTGATTTAAAAGAAGGCACTGACCACAAATTTACTATTAGATATAAAACGAAATTTGATACAAGTGTAATTGATGAAGGAACAGGAAACGAAGATTCTATTAAATTTACCAATGATGCTTCAATGAAATGGAAGGATACATTTGGTGATGAACACAGCAATAAGGAATCGATACCATTTGATCCAGTTCCTGCTTTCAAGTTTAATGGGCAAAAGAGTGGAAATTACAATGCAAAAACTAAAAAAATTACATGGACAGTTGCAGTAAATTTCAATCAACAGAAATTAACCAATGCAACTATTATTGATCCAATTATCGAACCGCAAGATTATGTTGAAACTAGTGCAAAACTGTATGAAGCAACTATCAATAAGAATGGTACGTATACTCTAAACAATGAAGTAACTGGTGTCATTACGGAACCAACGACTGAAAACTCCTCTGTTAAAGTTAATTTACCAGAGGGTAGTACTCAAGCTTATGTGCTTGTATTTGAAACAAGCTTGGATGGAGAGATTATCAATGAAAAGACTTATAATAATAAGGCTACATTTGAAAACAATGGGATTTCTCATGATTTAGATGCAAGCATTTCACCAGCCCACTCGGGTGAATTAGTAACTAAATCAGGACAACAAGATCCAGATGATAGTGGTTATGTTAAATGGGATTTGACAGTTAATGGTTCACAGTCAACATTACATGATGTGAAAATTGTGGATACACCATCAGCGAATCAGTTTGTAACAAATAATGACATTTTAATCTTTGGTACAATAGTTGATCACTCAGGCAATATTACAAAAGATAAAAACATTGTTCTGAAAGAGGGAGAAGATTACACTATAACGATTGATACCAATAATGAGACAGGTGCACAAGTCATTACAATTGAGTTGTTAAACAAGATTACAACTTCATACATTGTGGAGTATAGGGCGTTAATTACTTCTGAAAAAACAACAGATACAGTCACAAATGGAGCTACTATATCAGCAGTAAACGAAAAAGTAGTGACACAAGATATCGAAAAAGCTGTTGTTGTATCTAATAGTTCGGGAAGTGCTACTGGATCAAAAGGATCAGTAACACTAGTTAAAGAAGGTAAAGACGGTACGAAACTGGCAAACGCGCATTTACAATTGTGGACTATCAATGAAAATGGTGAAAAGGATAAACTTGTCCGTGAAGGTGATACTGATACAGACGGAGAGTTGAGAATCGGAAACTTACGTGTTCAAGATTATCTTGTAATTGAAACAAAAGCTCCTATTGGGTATACAATTAGTAATGAGTTGTTACATGGGAAGAGAATTTCGGTTACAAAAGATGAGGAAAATAGTACTTTTAAAATTGAAAAAATACTAAATGAATTGACCAAAGTGTCATTTAACAAAGTCGGACAATCAACAGTTTCTGGTGAAACAACAAGCCCATTAAAAGGTGCAGAATTTGAAATTCTTAATAACGAAGGAAAGGTTATAAAAGGATATGAAAAAGTTGTTTCAGATGAAAAAGGTATTGTTACAGTTGAAGGATTAGTTCCTGGTGAATATCAAATTGTTGAAACAAAAGCTCCCGAAGGATACATCTTGGACAATAAGCCGTTAATCTTTACACTAGTAGAAAATGAAAACGGAGTAATTCCATTTGTAAACTTAGGTAGCTGGATAAACTATCAAGGATCTGCACAGCTGGTGAAAACGGATAGTGAAGGTAATCCACTGTCTGGCGCAGAATTCAAAGTTGTAGATAAGGAAGGTAAGGCAATTCAAGAAGGCCTTGTTTCAGACGAAAAAGGAACCGTATCAATCACAGAATTAGCACCAGGAGACTATCAATTTATCGAAACAAAAGCACCCGAAGGCTATGTTTTGAATACGACACCAGTTGCTTTTACGATTGAAGATTCAGCAAAAGGGAAACCCAAAGTAGTTGTGGCAAGCGAAGGTTTTGTAAACTATAAAGGATCTGCACAATTGTTGAAAACGGATAGTGAAGGTAATCCACTGTCTGGCGCAGAATTTAAAGTTGTAGATAAGGAAGGTAAGGCAATTCAAGAAGGCCTTGTTTCAGACGAAAAAGGAATCGTATCAATCACAGAATTAGCACCAGGAGACTATCAATTTATCGAAACAAAAGCACCCGAAGGCTATATTTTGAATACGACACCAGTTGTTTTCGCGATTGAAGATTCAGCAAAAGGGCAACCCAAAGTAGTTGTGGCAAGCGAAGGTTTTGTAAACTATAAAGGATCCGCACAATTGTTGAAAACGAATAGTGAAGGTAATCCACTGTCTGGCGCAGAATTCAAAGTTGTAGATAAGGAAGGTAAGGCAATTCAAGAAGGCCTTGTTTCAGATGAAAAAGGAATCGTATCAATCATAGAATTAGCACCAGGAGACTATCAATTTATCGAAACAAAAGCACCAGAAGGTTATGTTTTGAATACGACACCAATTGTTTTCACAATTGAAACCTCAACAGCTAGTAAACCGGCAGTTGTTGCGGTAAGTGAGGACTATATAAACTATAAAGGATCCGCACAATTGGTGAAAACGGATAGTGAAGATAATCCACTGTCTGGCGCAGAATTCAAAGTTATTGATATGGAAGGCAAAACCATTCAAGAAGGTCTTGTTTCAGACGAAAAAGGAATCGTATCGGTAATTGAATTAGCACCAGGAGACTATCAATTTATTGAAACAAAAGCACCCGAAAGTTATATCTTAAATACGACACCAGTTGCTTTTACAATCGAATATTCAGCGAAAGGACAACCAAAAGTAGTTGTGGCAAGCGAAGGTTTTGTAAACTATAAAGGATCCGTACAATTGGTGAAAACGGATAGTGGAGGTAATCCACTGTCTGGCGCAGAATTTAAAGTTATAGATAATAAGGGAGAAACCATTCAAGAAGGCCTTGTTTCAGACGAAAAAGGAACCGTATCAATCACAGAATTAGCACCAGGAGACTATCAATTTATCGAAACAAAAGCACCTGAAGGCTATATTTTGAATACGACACCAGTTGCTTTCACGATTGAAGATTCAGCAAAAGGGCAACCTAAATTAGTTGTGGCAAGCGAAGGTTTTGTAAACTATAAAGGATCTGCACAATTGTTAAAAACGGATAATGAAGGTAATCCACTGTCTGGCGCAGAATTCAAAGTTGTAGATAATAAGAGAGAAACCATTCAAGAAGACCTTGTTTCAGATGAAAAAGGAATCGTATCAATCACAGAATTAGCGCCAGGAGACTATCAATTTATCGAAACAAAAGCACCCGAAGGCTATGTTTTGAATACGACACCAGTTGTTTTCACGATTGAAGGTTCAGCGAAAGGACAACCAAAAGTAGTTGTGGCAAGCGAAGGTTTTGTAAACTATAAAGGATCCGCACAATTGTTGAAAACGAATAATGAAGGTAATCCACTGTCTGGCGCAGAATTTAAAGTTGTAGATAAGGAAGGTAAGGCAATTCAAGAAGGCCTTGTTTCAGATGAAAAAGGAATCGTATCAATCACAGAATTAGCACCAGGAGACTATCAATTTATCGAAACAAAAGCACCAGAAGGATACATTATTAATCCAACAGCAACAGATTTCTCTATAAAGTACTCAATAGAGGGACAACCCGAAGTAGTTATTGCAAGTGAAGGTTTTGTAAATTATCAAGGATCTGCACAATTGTTAAAAACGAATAGTAAAGGTAACCCACTGTCTGGCGCAGAATTTAAAGTTGTAGATACTAAAGGTGAAGTGATTAAAGAAGGAATAATTTCAAATGCTGACGGAATAGTATCAGCAACAGGTTTAGCATCAGGTGATTACCAATTTATTGAAACAAAAGCACCAGAAGGCTTTATCCTTAATTCGACAGTAGTCAACTTCACGATAAAAGCAGAAGCAGCAGATGAACCCGAAGTGGTTGTAGCAAGTGAAAGTTTTGTAAATTATCAAGGATCCGCACAATTGTTGAAAACAGATAGTAAAGAAAACCCATTGCCTGGCGCAAAATTCAAGCTCATCGATAAAGAAGGAAAAACAGTTATACAAGATCTTGTATCGGATGATAAGGGGGTTGTAATGGTAAAAAATCTGGCACCAGGAGACTATCAATTTATTGAGACAAAAGCGCCTAGAGGATATGTGTTAGATGAGACACCTGTTGAATTTACAATTGACAGCGAAGCCCTGGGTGATCCAAGTTTAGTTGATGTAGGAGAATTTGAGAATAAAACAATTTCTACAATTGAAAATTCGGCAAAAGGTAGTAATCATGATAAGAAACTTCCCAAAACTAATGATCAAGATCTAATGTGGATGGAAATCTTAGGCGTTATTATACTGATACTTATAGGATTAATTGTTTATTTTCGTCAAAAAATTAAATCGACATTATAAATAGTTGTATTCTATAAGGATTAAATCTAGTTTATAAAAATATTGTAACTGAAATTAACTCAAACGATTTTCTTGGATTAAAATTTACTGTTGTGATTATTCATTTTGAGTTTTCTTCAAATTATACTTAAACATTCGAAGTGAGTGGTGGAAAAATGTTAGCAGAAACAATTACAAAACCCGAAGAGTATTTGCTTTATTCAAAAAAAATACTAATAAAGGCGAAAATAACTGGCAGCTATCCTAAAATTTTTGAATACTATTGCGAGCTTTGTGAACAGTTCAAAGCGATCTTTTATGATGATGATAATCTTTTTCTTAAAATGGGAAAGTTGCTTAGTATTGATGCTGAAATACAAATGATTTTAGAAATTGTTGAATTCTCTCGGAGTGAGTTGTTAAAAGACTTCAAAATGAACGAAGATAAAATCATTAAAATAATTAAGTTTGATAAAAAATATTTTTATAGAGAACTAACAGGATATACAGTCAAAGATGATCCCAGATGGAGCTTGATTTATTTAAGTGAAAACTAAAAGTATTCAATGATTATATTTGTTGAAAGTCAGATGGAACCTCGAAGTAAAATAAGTCTAGAACAATTATTTTCATTAAAAGGCAGTACTTGCTTTTATTGGCTAATAGAAATTGTTAGAGTTCAACATGAGTGTCATTAACTTTCAGAAGTTACACATATAGTCAAATTTCATAAAAAACTAGTTTAAGTGGAATCTGAAATAAACGTTGAGACTAAATCTGCAGTTCAATAATTAGAAATTGTTCAAAGTATTGTTGAAAAAGCGAATGATATTTATCCGTATTCTAAAGCAATAAAAGACTATACTGAAGTTTCAATTCGACCTACTCTTTACCATACGGAGAAATAGAATAATTTTAGAAAAAAACGTTCACCTGTAGTCTAATATTGGTGAGCGTTTTTTTGCGCTATACCAACTACAAAAAAAGGATTAATAATAAGATAGAAAAGTTGAAAAAGCGATCAGAGCTGCTAGAGAAAAAGTCGAGTTAAGAACTCGGGTTATCTAATTTGTCAAAGGTATATTTATAGATTTTTTTTGATATGGGTGTATGGGACAGTAAAGGGAGTAAATTTGGAAAATTTATTTACTATATTAGTAGATGGCAAAAGAAAATTGATCAAATATCTCCTCTGACATAGGATTTAATGAGGGAACAAATAAAAAACAGACGTAAAAAGCTATTAAAAAAAGTAGAAGAGCTGATAATCTAATGGTATGCTCCCATCATAGTAAACGTGAGAAAAAAATATTGCTAATCTACTATGATGAGAACTTATAGAATCGTGATTTTCATACCTATCGTCCATTAACCGCTGACACAAATACCAAATAATTAGCGAAATCACCAATCCGTTGTCGGTGGTCATTCACATCACTTCTTGTGCGTTGTTCTTGCTCTTCCTGTAAGAATAAGTGTGATGTCCAAGAATGACTATCCCAATGGTTTAATTGAAAGATGCGTTCCAATAGGATGAAATGGTCGATAATGGTATTGTGAATATTCGTTCGTTCGGAATCTTTTTCCAGTTTTTGTTCCCTAGAAAATTGAGGCCATTCTGCACGAATGACTGTATAACGAATAGCAGCACCCATCAGCTCTTCCCAAATCCCGATAAAATCATTATCATTCATATCAGCATTTTTCAATATTTCTTGATAGATGGTGTTCATTTCAGTAAAAGATAACGCTTCTGGTTGTTGTAAATAATTTTCGTATGTTTGATTCAATTGGGACATTAAATCACTCCTTGAAATGTTTTTTGTTTTAACTAGTTTACTACAAGCAATAAGTTAGTGCATCAAAAGAAAAATAGGTAAACATACCATTTTGGTAGTTTGTTCTCGTTGAGTTGGTAGAAATTTGATGAGACAGATAGGCTAGTATCACTTTATTTGATGATACTAGCCTATTTTGTATCCCAAAATTTATTAAAATGATTAAAACAAATCTTTTTCTTGCTCAATAAATTGAGCAAATTTATCAGCACTTCGTTCTTCTCGTTCAGGATAAAAATAGTTGTAGACTTGTTTTGTCATTTTTGAATCTTTATGGCCAACACGATACATGATATCCTCTAGTTTCATATCTGCCATTGCGCACAAGGAAACGTGGGTTTTTCTGAATTCATGAAGAGTTATCCGTTTTTCAAGCTGATATTTATTAGCGATCATATCATACCAATCATTTGGTTGGCCAGGACGACAAAAGTTATTTGAGCGATTGGGGAAGATTAGCTGTTTATTGCTTTGATGGCTTAAACCTAGTATAGAAAGCTCCTTTTTTTGACGTTGTTGCCAGTTTTTTAAAAGTTGTATGGTTTGCCAGTCAAGAGAGATTGTTCTTTTCCCTGCACTTGTTTTCGCTCGATGACTAACAACTTTCGTTTTTTTAGTTGTTGGGTTCTGTTCAACTTCCGCAAGAGTTTTACTAATCGTTAGTTTATTTGTATCAAAATCGATGTCTTGCCATTCTAGTGCGAGAATTTCTGATTTTCGAGCACCTGTATAAGCAAGGACGCGAAAATAAGTTTCAATCTTCAAGTTTCCATGTAAGTGACAACAAGATAAGAACTCTGATAATTCTTTCGGTGTGTAAACAGTGATCGTTTCTGTTGCTACCAAATTTTCATCAATTTCAGTTCTTTTAATTGGTGCGGTTTTACGCATAGAATTTTCAAGGATCAATTCCTGTTGCACCCCATATTGAAGTATTTGAGCGACAGCTCTTCTAAAGTAATAAGCTTGCTTGAATCCAGCTGCTATCCATTCGTCATTCAGACGTGTACAAAAACGAACGGTGATATCACTGATTTTCTTTTTGCCAATATAAGTTAGTGCATGATCTTCAATTGCTCGGCGTAAAATCATAATTGTTGATGGTTTGACTTTATTACGATAACTTTCCAAAAACTCATCATAAAGATGTTCAAAAGTCATATGACCGCTTTGACGATGCAATTTGTTATCGAAATTCATCTGGAGTTGTCTGTAGGCTTGTTGCGCTTCTTTTTTTGTTTTGTAGCCACTACGAGTAGTACGAACATCTTTTCCAAATTCATTCTTACCTAAATAGCATTTAAAGCGCCACAATTTTTGTTTTCGTTTGTCGTATTGCTCGTAGATGGCTGACATCATTTCACCTCTTTTCATAACAAACAGACGGTGGCAAAAGCAATTGGATTAATTCAATTTTAGAGTTGTTAGCACTTGCTTTAGCTCTTCTACATCATAGAGACGCTGACGACCAATAGTGATAGGTTGCAGTCCTTGATCATGCAAATCTTTTAATGTATCAAATCCAATGTGCAATTCTTTCATTAATGTCTTTTGATTCAAATATTGTCCCAGAATCAAGGATTCATTTTTTAAATTTTTCATACAAGGTACTCCTTTCTTTAGTTATAGCGAATTCTAATAGCAGAACAAAAAGTTCTTGCTATAAGAACACTATAAGCTAGCAAAAAAAGTGAGGGGTGGTATAATTTTAGTAGAAAAAAAAGAAAAATCTACTACATTCATAAAGGAGAAGCAATGATCAATTTTCAATATTACTTGTATAAAAGTATCGGAAATCGAGTTCGATTTTATCGGAAAAATGTAATAGGACAAGCACAAGCCGATTTTATTGAGATGTTGAAAGGAGAAGGATTGTTTATGGATAGGCAGCGCCTTTCTCTCATTGAAAACGGTAGAAATATTGAGGGGAAAAATCCTTATTTGCTTTCAGAGACGCAAATTGATTTATTTCAAAAGATATTTAAAATGAGTCGCACAAAACTGTTATTTGGTGAATATGAAGAACGTATGCGATTAATCAAACTAATTTTATTGTCTTTACTTATGAACGGGGTAAGTAATACAAAAGCGAATCAACAGTGGCATCCTTTTTTTGTTGATCCGATAGAAGATGAGTCCGAATTTATACGAACCTCAATGCTTAATTTGACTAATCAATCCTTAAAAGAAGAAGCAACAGCAGTATTTATTGGACATAATAGAGCGAAAACGAAAAAAATCGTAGCAAGAATCAGTGACTATCTGCATGAGGAATATCCATTCTTCTTCAATAAAACAAATAGAAGAGATTATCAATTATTGGCATCAGAGTATGAACATGAATTTGAGAAAAGTTCTAACTTGTACTTAAAACTACTATTTGGAAATTTGGATTACTCAATGGATTTTTTTGATAGTTTGTTGAACTTGAGTCAGCAACTGGATGAATATAAGCAAGCACCGACACAACTTTTATTAAATAGAGGTCAATATGGAGATTTAGCTATTGGCTGGTTAGAGATTCGTTTCCCACTTTTTATTAAAGCTTTTAATGAAGTTTGGGAAAGGCATGGTAAAAGATTTTGTGATTTTTTTCAATCCCAGTTGTTTGATTGCCGAACCGAACATTTTTCAAGCAATAATGTTATGAAGGATTTAACATCTGACTATGTCCATTCCTTATTGACTTCGGAAGAATTTATCAGTTTATTAGAAGAGTTGTTAACAATAGATGAGTATACAGAAGAAACAATGATTGGTCATAACTACGCTAGAAACCTTTTGCAAACCACGATCAATGAGAATTTAAAAGATGACCGCATCTATTCAAAAGATATCTATGATGAGGAAAAATATTTTTATGATGTCAGACAACTTAATTTTTTAGTAAAACAAAGTAACAAACTAAACGCAAAACAATCTCGTCTTGCGCTGTTTGCCTGCAACTATGTAGAAATAAAAAAAGTCATTGAATGAGTTTGTCAAAATAAGTTATACTTGTTATATAAAGAAATAAGTGTTCTTTTTTTCAGAGGGATAGGCGTCGGATAAATTTCTGTTTTTACTGCTAGCCAGACAAAAAAATAAACGAGTGGGCTCAGCTATGCTGAGTGGCAAAAATCATCGCAGATAATTTTTGTCATACTCACTCCTTATGCTCTTGTTGAGTGTCCCCTCGATATTATAGGAGATGGGTCCTCATTAATGAACTATAGTTGTTACAAGGGGTTAAGCGATTAAGAAATTGAATGCAACGCATTCATGAGGGCCCAGAGGGCCCTCGTTCGCCAAAACCACTTGTTGTTATCACGAACAGGTGGGCCCAAAATCATCTATCATCATTAATTAATGTATACCGAGGGCCCACTAGGTAAAGGTCGGAAAAAAGTTGGAAAAAGATTTTGTTAAAGAAACATTGATGATTTCGATAGAATATTTTGAACGGATCATTTTTCTTTGACATCTCTTTTTTTGTCGTTATTTTATTATGCGGATAAACAGAGTGCTATTGCAAATAATCTGTTTCTTCGGCATATGAGAAATAATGATTGTCACCAATAATCAGATGATCTAATAAGGGGATTCCTATTTCTTGACCGACAATATTTATTCTCTTTGTTACAGCATGATCATTTGTGCTGGGTGCGGGATGACCGCTAGGATGATTGTGCACACAAATTATACGCGCAGCATTATCTAGTAAAGCTTGTCGAAAAATATCTCGCGGATGAACAATTGCTTGATTTAATGTTCCAATGAATAAAGTGTGCTGTTTAATCAGCTTATTTTTTGTATCAAGAGTGAGCAAGAGAAAGTTCTCTTGTGTCAAATGATTCATTTCACCAATTAATCTTTGTGCTAGTTCAAATGATGAAGCGATTGGAACGCTCTTTTTTAATGAACTCAGACAATAACGACGACAAAGTTCGAACATTGCTTGCATCTGAACAGAATTAGGCTTATCGATATCATCAATCAACCATGTGATTTCTTGGACATTGTTGATTGTAAGAGCGACTTCAGCAGCTTCAATTGGTGACAACTCTAAAGCAAGTTCAATGAGTTCTTTGTTCGATAATTGGTCGGCTGTCGCAGCTAATAAATGCTCTTGTGCATTCATTGCTTCATAGGATTGAATTCCGTCTTTAATTTGATAATTTGGCATTTTATTCCTCCATCTTAGCAGTTATTTCAAGCTTTTTATCGGCAAACGTAGAACGTTTGCAATTTTTATAAACTTGGTTTGACACAGTTTGTCATATAACACTTGACGTTACTTGACAGGAGGTTTAAAATTAATTTGACAAAAATTTTTATTATTTTATTAATTACGAAATTAATTCATGATCCTTTGAGGTATTTATTTTTAAAATTGAATCGTGTATGATAGCTTTAGCCCCGAGGGTTAAGGCTTTTTTCTTGTTCAAAATAAAAAAGAATTGGCATAAGACCAATTCTTTATGGCTCAGATAGATTAACAATCTCTCGTGCGATAGAGGTTAATTGTTTTTGTTTAGGTGATTTTTGAATCTGATCAATTACCTTAACTAACTCGGGGTTATCTGATTCAAATTCTAGAAAGCCAAAGAACTGTGCAGGTGTCATGTGAAGACCTTTGATAATTTTCTCAAGTGTATTGAGGGTGATATTGATTTCATTACGCTCAACGCGTCCTAAATACGTATCATCAATTTCTGAGGTACGAGACAAGTCAGCTAATGTCATCTTTTTATTGATGCGATAATGACGGATTTGGTCCGCAACCATTTTGTTTAGCATAAATGCCACCTCCTTACTCTTTAATGATAGAGCTTTAAGGAGGAAAAAATCAGATGACAAATGTATTTTCGTTGTGTAAAATAATACATATATGTATTTATGGATTTATTGAAAAGATAGATAAGTATTTTTTGTAGAAAGAAGGATGAGAATGGTTTATGTGAATATGGTACAAAAAATGTTGGTAGTTCGTAAAAAATTTTTCTTAAATGTGGGTACATTGATTGCAATATTCTTTGTTGCTATGGGGATTTTAGCATTTATGGTAGGGATTCTTGAAACGCTCTTCACCTTTAGCATGATTTATAGTTTTGGAGAAGCTATTGCTCTAATTTTTCAGTTGGTTTATGGACTGTTAATTGCAATATATTTTCCTTTTGTGAAACTCTGGATCGAAAATAATCCTATGTATGATGCATTTTTTGCAAAGAAAAAAGTGTCAAAACATATCTCGGAAGTTTTAAGTGGGCGTAACCATATTGATCGGACGACAACTGACGATGTGAAACGAACGGTTTCTGGAACAGTTGATCGATTTGGTAACTTATATAACGCGGATCTCAAAGAATATCGATCAAGAAAGACAGCAGAGATAAAAAAAGGTGAGTACACTGATATGTACATCCTTAGATATATGGTATTAAAACCAACACTCTTTCTGCTTGCTTGGTTATTGACGCCATTCATTGGATTAATTGCTATTCCACGATTGAAAAAAATTGGATTAGAGAGTATTTTAGATGAACAATTGGAAAATGAGCGTTTGACCAACTAAAAGGAGAGAATTTATAAATGAGAAGAAGATTGAAACACTTAGTTTATATGTTCCCAATAACCATATTGATTTTAATATCGGTTACCGGATGTAAAAGTAATAGCAAGAATGAACAAAATCAAGGATCTCCAGTAGAGCCCATGGTTCAAGAGAACGTATCCTATACGTTTGCTGACTATATGAATGATAAAGGTAAAGAGACAAAACTATGGTATGTTACAAAAGATGATTTTGGAAAAAATACAGCAATTGAGTCTATTTTAGTATTTGATAAGGATAATAAAATTAGCAGATATAAGAATACTAAGTTAACTATCGGCGAAGTCTCTAAGATGACAGATGAAGAGATAGTAGAAAAAGTTAAGCAAGATGAATTTGATTATCAATCAGCTAGAATTCAAGGTGTACGAGAAGATATTGCAATGGCGGAGGAGCTGTTAGAGAAAAGCGACAGTTCCATAGTAAAATCAGGAAAAGAATTCCTATCCAAGATGAAATCAGATAATAATTTGAACCCAATTGATATCGAATCATCAGATTTTTATTTCAATATTATCACTGATTCATCAGGAAATCAGACAGAGAAGGAAGAGTTTTCATTTATTATTCATGAAGTGAGTTACCCTGATTCTAGTTATACAGGTTTATATAATGTGGAAGGAGATTTGTATGCGATTGGGGACAATTATGTAAATGATGAGACAATCAATGAGGCAATCTCCAACAAAGAATATCAAATGCGTACAGTGCAAAATGAGGTAACTTATGAAATTACGGCTCCGACTGTAGTACGAGCGCCCCAAGTTTATGAAAGTACGTATAATTATTTTCCTATTGAGCCTCTGGGATGGTCTATAGCCTTCAGAACAAAAGATTTAGTTTCACTTCAATTTGATCAACCAGATACGGATATTGAGAATATTACCATTGATGAATAGTCTTTTGCTCCTTATTTTTTATGAATGAGGAGCTTTTTTACTTTTTCTACAAGAAAACGTATTTTTAAAATTATAGAATATATTTCCGCGATTTTTAGTCGAAAAGCTGGAAAATGGACAGTGTGACTAAAAAAGTATGGTATCATAAGTGAAAACGCTCACTAAGGAGGTTGTATTATGCTTTATTTAACTGTTCCATTTGAACAAAAAGAGTTGGCTAAACAATTAGGTGCGAAGTGGGATCCAAAAGAAAAAAAGTGGTATGTTGAAAATCAAAATGACTATGTAAAGTTCAAAGAGTGGGTTGATGGATGTATTATCGTCAAAGACAACTTTTTAATTGTTGAAGGTCAACAGTCGTGTTGGAAGTGTCATAAAAATACGAAGGTTTATGCTGTAGGAGCTTTATCAGATAATATTATTGATTTAGACAGACCAACAGTCTCAGTTCAAAAAGATACTGGTTATGATCTCCAGTTATGGGCATTAAATGATGAAATTCCTAAAAAAATAAGAGAAGAACTTTCGACGAAGTTTGGATGTAAATTTAAGTACTCCTACACAGAAAAGAGAAGCTACTTTGCTAATGTTTGTTCTCATTGTGACAGCTTACAGGGGAATTTCTTTTTGTATAATGAACCAGATAGTCCGTTTGGATATATGAATGACAGCGAATTGACACTGTATAAGTATGACTTGAAGGATGATGTGGGCTCTTGGTTGGTGTTGGATAGGAGCATTTCACCAGATTACTTTTATTTGAGACGATGTAAATCTGCTAATGTGACATGATTTTTTTATTTGTATCAAAATATTTTTTTGGGGTTATTTTGAAAAAGATTATAAAAATCTGTTTCTTTCAAAACTAAGACAACTTAATAACATTTAAAAGTTATGTGCGATGATTAGTCGAAACAAGCCAGTTTACTTTTCTAAAGGCACATCTAGCTTATTCAGGTTCATCATTACAATTTAATTAGTACAATATTATTTAGTGAATCAATGATATAATAAGCATATATTATAACTCACGCTGTAATTCAGCATAAGTTTTAACGAAAGATAAATTAATAAATAGAATATAGTGAAAGGAAGGATGCATTTGGCAGAAGCAAAGTTTGAAGCAGCATTGATAAAAAAACTTGAAGCTGAAGGGTGGACTTATCGAGAAGATCTGTCTAATGTCAGCATCAAAAAAATCGAGCAGCACTGGCGAGAAGTGTTAAATGAAACAAATGCGCATAAATTGAATGGCATACCATTATCGGATATTGAGTTTGGTATAATTTTGCAGGAATTACAACGTATAAGGACACCTTATGATGCGCAATTGTTACTGGTTGGTGCAGGCGGTGTCGGATCGATTCCACTAACAAGAGATGATGGATCAAATATTGAAATTGAAATCTTTTATGAAGATGATGTTGCCGGAGGTCGTTCTCGATATGAAGTGGTTAGTCAAATCAATTTTACCGAATTGCCTAAAGGATTAACTACAAAACGTATCATTGATCTTGCACTCCTAATCAATGGCATACCTGTTGCGCATATAGAAGAAAAAGATGAACATCTGCAAAATCAGTGGAGCGCCTTTGAGCAGTTGAAAGGATACCATGGTGACGGTTTATACCATGGATTATTCGCATTTGTCCAAGTGCAGTTTATGTTGAGTCAACATTCTGCTCATTATTTTGCGAGACCGAATGCTTTTGAACATTACAATAAGACCTATGTATTTGGATGGCGAGATGAAAACAACAACGATGTAACGGATGCCTTTGTTTTCGTGCATCAAGTGATGGGGATACCAGCGTTACATCGATTGATTACTGTGAATATGATTCCCGATGCTTCGAATGATAATTTGATGGTGATGCGTAGTTATCAAATTCAAGCAACACGCCAAATTTTGCAACGGATGAAAGAAATGGAAACTAGCGGCTTGATTCAAAAAGAAGGAGGCTATATCTGGCATACAACAGGGTCGGGGAAAACAGTCACCTCTTTTAAAGTGGCGCAACTTCTGGCATCTGCCCCAAGAATCCGAAATGTGCTATTCATTGTTGACCGTGTCGATCTAATTGACCAGACATTGGAGAATTTCAAAGATTTTGCTTATATCCATTTTAAGCAACGGATTAAAAAAGTTAATGGTCGAGAACTAAAACAGGCGTTGAAGCATAAAGGGGCTTCGCAGATATTATTAATATCTGTGCAAGGATTAACCAAAGCAGTGAAGAACGGTTTAAAGAATGGGGATTGGAATGTCATCATTATGGATGAAGCTCATCGCAGTGCTAGTGGTGAGTCAGTACAATTGATCAAGCAAGCATTCAAGAAGACGACTTGGTTCGGCTTTACAGGAACACCCAATTTTTATTCCGATGAATTAAACGATATCAAAACGTCACGCGACATTTCAACCCATGATATTTTTGGCAAGCGACTGCACACATACTCGATCAAAGATGCAATTGGTGATGGAAATGTTTTGGGATTTGATATTACTTACTTCCGTCCGCATTGGGTGATTGAAAATCCAGTAGATGATTTTTCTGAGAAAGATTATGAAAAAGAGATTTATCAGAGCGCTGTATATAGACAGGAAGTTATAGAAGATATTCTCAAAAACTGGAAAAAGACTTCGAGTGGCGCTTTAATATCAGGCATAAGGGAAGAAAATGTGTTCCAAGCGATGTTAGCTGTATCAGGTAAACAAGCCGTTGTACACTATTACAATATTTTTAAAGAGAATGCGCCGCATCTCAACGTAGCGATGACGTTCTCTCGTGATGAATCCAATGAGCCAGGAACAAAAGAACTCAATGAATCATTGAAGAAGGCCATTCGAGAATATACACAGAAATTTAATGTTCCAAGTATTTTGGATGCTAAAGACCCTACTCGTGCGTATATGTTAGATATCACGAAACGTTTGGCACGAAAAAAACCGTATAATAAAGGATTAGCTGAAGACCGATTAGATTTGGTCATCGTTTCAGATCAACTTTTGACGGGCTTTGATTCTAAATTTGTCAATATGATCTACATGGATAAAATGCTTAAAGAAGGTATGTTGATTCAGGCAATGTCCAGAACGAATCGGACATACAATCGCAACAGTAAACCCCATGGAAAAGTCCGTTTCTATCGTCAAGGGGATGAGATGCAAGAATATGTTGAAAATGCGTTACGCATTTATACTAAAGGTGGAAATGATACTTTAGAAGAAGCAGAACAAGAAACAACAGAGCAAGAAATCAAAGGTTTTGAAAAAGATGATATCTTAGCAAAACCGCAAAGCCATCAAATTCTTGACTTAGAAAGTGCTGTTGTTCGCTTAAAAGAGCTATCTGATGAGCATTTTGGCAAAACACCTCGCGGAGAAAATGATTTGAAAGAATTCGTCAATCTAGGACTTGCAACGCAGAACAAAATTCAACGCTTGGTTCAACAAGGATACGAATTGGGAAGTGAAATAGAGCTATTAGACGATAAAAGAGAACCAACAGGTGAGATGGTTCGTTTGGATATCTCTAGTAATGAGGAATTTGGTGCGTTGCAGGCAAGGCTAAATGATGCTCGTGAACGGTTACCAGAAAAGGATCGTCCAGATTTAACAGAGATTAAAGTTGGGCTTGAGTTTTATAATCATCAAATTATTGATTATGACATGTTGGTTGAATTACTGAATACCTTTATGGATGACAAAAGCACAACCAACAAAGAAGCAATTGAAAAACATATTACGCCGTTGGATGATGAGAATCGCCAAGAAATTAAGGATATTGTTCAAGATATTGAAGCAGGAGAAATTACAAAACATTTTACAACAGAATCGCTGCAAAATACCCGCAAAAAATATCGAACAGAACGCCGTGAACTCAAAATACGTCGATGGGCTGCCAACCAGAATGTTAACAGTAATATGATTTTAGAGGCATACGATACCTATATGCCAGGGCATTCGTTGATAGAAAATCCAAAGCTCCATGAGATAGTTAACCGTATCGAAGATCAAGAAAATATTGGTTTCTTTGAAGCTTCAGAATTTGAAGACGCGTTAATGTCCTTTTTTGAAGAATTTAAAAATTGATGTATTTGTAGAAAGTGAGAGAAGCACAGATGGCATTATCGAAAGAACAGCAGACAAAGATGTGGGCTATGCTTAATCAAACCCGGGGACAAATTGGCTTAACAGCCTATAAAGATTATATTTTTGGTATTTTGTTTTATAAATACTTATCTGAAAAGGCGACAAAATGGTTAGAAGGGGTTTTACGGGGAAAGACGTGGGAAGAAATTTATGCCCAAGATTCGGCGAAAAGTCTAGATTATATGAAGCGAAATCTAGGTTATGCCATTCAACCTGGCAACTTCTTTTCTGATTGGAAAGCTGCGATTGATGAAGATCAGTTTAATATCGGTTTGATGACTGATACGTTTGGACACTTTAATCAACAAATAGCATTGGAAGCAAAGGGAGACTTTGAAGGGATCTTCGATGGGATGCGCTTTGATAGTGCTGATTTAGGTGCAAATGCACAAGCACGTGCAAGCGTAATGATTTCAATGATTGAATTGCTATCAGCCCATGAGTTTGATTTGTCGGGTGGCGATGATGCCATCTCAGATATTTACGAATACTTGGTGGCACAGTTTGCTACAGTATTGGCTTCCGATATGGGGCAATATTACACACCAAAAGAAATCTCAACCATTATGGCAAGAATTTTGACCCACGGTAGAGAAGAGGAGGAGAAATTTTCCATCTACGATCCAACTGTTGGTTCAGGATCATTGTTATTGACTACAGCGAGTTTTATGAAGCATTCCCATAATCGTGGAATGATTAAATACTACGGACAGGAAAAGGATGCAACGCCTTATCGTTTAGCGCGCATGAACTTGATGATGCACGGTGTGGAATATAATGATATCAGCATCAACCATGCAGATACACTAGAAAGTGACTGGCCAGATGGTGTCGTTGATGGTAGAGATAATCCTCGTATGTTTGATGCAGTCATGGCGAACCCACCCTATTCTGCCCATTGGAACAGTAAAGATCGTGAAGATGATCCCCGATGGCGTGAATATGGTGTAGCCCCGAAAACCAAGGCAGATTATGCTTTTCTATTACATTGTTTATATCATTTAGAAGATAATGGACGAATGGCAATCATTCTACCTCATGGCGTGTTGTTTAGGGGCGCAGCAGAAGGTCGCATTCGTAAAGCTTTGATTGATCGCCATCAAATTGAAGCAGTGATAGGTTTTCCTGATAAACTATTCTTAAATACACCTATTTCTGTCTGTGTCTTGATTTTAAAAAAAAATCGCGTAGCGTCGGATATTCTGTTTATTGATGCAAGCAAAGACTTTGAAAAACTGAAAAATCAAAAACGATTAAGAGTAGAAGATGTTGAAAAAATCGTCAACACAGTTGTTCAACGTAAAGAAGTCGAAAAGTATGCCCATGTTGCAAGTTTAGATGAAATAAAAGAGAATGATTATAACTTAAACATTCCTCGTTATGTAGATACTTTTGAAGAAGAAGACCCAATTGATATCGTAGCGGTGAGTCAAGAAATCGCTAAAATCAATGCAGAAATCAAACAAGCTGAGTCAGAGTTTCTTTCTATTTTAAACGAATTAGCTGTTACTCCTGAGACTAAAGATTTGATAGAAGCTGCAAAAGGAGTGTTTGAATAGTGCGAGAAAAAAATGCTCCAAAACTGAGGTTTAAAGGTTTTTTTGAAGATTGGGAACAGCGTAAGTTTAATAATTTAGTAGTTAGAGTCAATAAAATTACTAACTCCAACAGTCTTCCAAAAATTGAATTTGAAGATATCTTAGCAGGAGAAGGTAGACTTAATAAAGATGTGAGTCAGAAGTTTGACAATAGAAAAGGAGTAGAATTTCTACCAAATGATATTTTATATGGAAAGTTGCGTCCATATTTGAAAAATTGGCTCAAACCCTCTTTTACAGGGGTAGCATTGGGAGACTTTTGGGTTTTCAGAGTTATAAAAAGTGATTCCGACTTTATTTATTCTTTGATTCAATCGGATAAATACCAAAGAGTAGCTAACGATACTTCTGGTACAAAAATGCCTCGATCAGATTGGAAAAAAGTATCAGAAACAGAATTTCTTGTTCCTGATAATAGGAACGAACAACAAAAAATCGGTAACTTCTTTAAACAACTCGACGACACTATCGCTCTTCATCAGCGTAAGATAGATAGTTTAAAGCTATTAAAACATGCTTTTTTACAAAAGATGCTTGTAAATCAAGGTTTTTTTCCAGAGGTGAGATTTGCTGATTTCGACGAAAAATGGGAACAGCGTAAGTTGGGAGATCTTGGTACTGTTGCTATGAATAAGCGAATTTTTAAGAAAGAAACATCTGAAAGAGGAGATATTCCATTTTACAAGATTGGAACATTTGGGTCTGTTCCAGACTCATTTATTTCAAGAAGATTATTCGATGAGTACAAAGAAAAATATCCTTATCCTGAAAAGGGAGACCTCTTGATTTCTGCTTCAGGCAGTATTGGAAGAGTGGTTGAATATACAGGAGCTGACGAGTACTTTCAAGATTCTAATATTGTATGGCTCAAACATGATAATCAATTAGTTAATTCATTTTTAAAACAGTTTTATAATATCGTTAAATGGCATGGACTAGAAGGTAGTACAATTAAGAGACTCTACAATAAAAATATTTTGGAAACAGAAATAGGTCTGCCTAGTCGTGATGAACAACAAAAGATCGGTTACTTTTTCAAACAACTCGACGATACTATCGCTCTTCATCAAAATAAATTAGACAATTTTAAGCAATTAAAGAAATCTTTTTCACAAAAAATATTTATATAAAAAGGCGCCTAGACGCCTTTTTATTATACCAATGCAGCTAAATGACGCATAATTTTATCATTATCCTGATTTTCCAATTCTTGAATGATATGAAGATAAGTCTCTTGTGTAGTAGTCATACTTGAATGTCCTAGTCTTTTTGCCACACTGGCAATCGATACACCAGCAAATAATAGCAGTGATGCATGTGTATGTCTTAAAGAGTGAACTGTTATGACAGGAATTCCTGCGTTCATACATAAAACTTTCAAACGATTATTTATCGTGGAGTTAAATACGCGTTTATTTACAAAAATAGGTTTGTCTATATCTAATTCTTTGACCAATTGAGAAAATTGCATGGCTAATTGCCAATCCATTTGAATATTTCGCACAGAAGAAGCATTCTTAGTAGGTTGAAAATCACCAATTGAATTTCTGTAATTCCATGTTTTTGTAATAATTATCTTTTGATTAAAGAAATCAAAATCACCTGGAGTGAGTGCCAATGCCTCGGAAAACCTTAAGCCTGTTTTTGTTACCAATAAAATAAACCAATCCCAATTTAGTTCTGAACTCAAGTCTAATTCACGCAATAATAATTGAAGCTCGTGTTGATTTAAAAACTTGGGTTTCTTTTCTCTAGGCGCTTTTCCTTTGATAATGACTTTTCTGGTTGGATTTTGAGTCAATATCCCCTCATCAACCGCATCAAGGATAGCGCCTTTAATTTGATGGTGAAAATCCATTGTTGTTTGTTTTTCATGATCTTCCGCATACTTATTTAACAGTGTTTGATAGCTTCGTCTATCTAAATCACTAAGCTTGAGATCAGGTGCTAATTTAGTTATCCATTGCAAACTCATGTAATATTTTTCCAATGTAATTGAACGAATTGATCCTACTTTATATAGTTCAATCCATTCTTCAAAATACTTGTAAAACAGTTGCGCTCTCTTTTTTTTCAATATAAAAACCTCCTAATAATTTTGATGTTACTTGTTAATTATTAGGAAGTTTAAACTAATTGTGAAGAAATTTTTAAATAAACATAGATTGGAGGAATACTTTTTTTAGTTGATTTAGGTTATTTAGCTTTTTTTGATAAAGATCAATTGTGTTTTCAATTATTTGCAAAAAATGACTAATTTGTTTTTGTTCTTGATACGATGGATAAACAAACGTCATCTTTGAAATTTGTTGGAAGTTTAAACCCTCTCTACCTCCACCAGCTTGATTAAGTTCTATTTTCTTTTGTCCATTTTGAGATGAGATATTTAATTGAATAAATTTCGGATCATATTTATTTTTAGGTCGTATAATACAAACATGCTGATTTACATTAGATTTTTCAGAAAGTTGATAGACTGCACTTCTTCCAATTGATGCACCTGTAATGTTAAGTAATATATCGTTTTTCTGAACTCTACTATTTTTCATTTCCTCATCAACTTCATTCGATATGAAAACTACATCATCGAAGTGCACAAAGTTTTCAAATATATTTTGAGATCGAATTAACCTTATTCCGTGATTCAAATAAGTTGCGTTTCCTCCCCTCGGGGTCTTTCCGCTTCCAATTTTTTCCGTAATGTCTCCCAGCTTGTGCTGTGTCCATTTCTCTTCAAAATCAGCAAATCTCACCTCTGGAAAAAAACCTTGATTTACAAGCATCTTTTGTAAAAAAGCATGTTTTAATAGCTTTAAACTATCTATCTTACGCTGATGAAGAGCGATAGTGTCGTCGAGTTGTTTAAAGAAGTTACCGATTTTTTGTTGTTCTTCGAAGCTTGGCGCAGGAATTGGCATTTTTAAAAACGTATCAACATGAATTCTTTTCGCTCTCCTTGAACCATTTGCTAAGTTTCCTTGAAATTTATAAAAACGTGCTAATGATACATACTCTAATAAAAATATTGGATTCATATTTTCCTCAATATCAAAAGATGGGGAATCTAGAGTTGACTCATACCCATCTAACTCAAGTGGTATTACTCCAAATGCTTGGTTCAAAAAATCTAATTTACCATATATAAACTGTCCAGACTTTCGGATATAATACTGAGTTGCAGAACTTCCAGAATAAATTTCCACCTTTGGAATTACACCTTTTCTCCAAAGTTTTACAGTCAGTTTTTTTGCGATGCTACCATCTGACCCCTTAATTTTACTCTCTTTTAGAAAACATCCCAACTTACGCTGTTCCCAATCGTATAAAGATAAGGGGAATTTCCTACTTATATCCGATTAATTTTAATTTCAAATATTCCTTGAGGTAAAAAATTTTTCTGGAACTATTTCAATTGGGAAAGTAATAATATTATTAAGTTTAATATTCTATTTGAATTTATATGTATAAAATCATTTTTAGTGTTTCTTAACTTACCAATATTCTTAACCCTACCACCTACTGCTTAAAAGTTTATAACAACCGCTAAAAATTAGCTAATAGCAATAGAGTTGAATAATATGAAATTTAAATACTAGAAACTAAAATTTTCAACTAATAATTCATATAATTTTGCAGTTGTAAATTGATTTAGATTAGTTAACAGATATCTAACACCAAAACTAACACCAATTCAAAAAAGTCATACGATTCCCATAAAACTAACTAGATATAAAAATCTTGATTTAATAGTGGTTAGAAGTTGTTAAAATTTGTAGAAAACACTATACAGGTACTGGAAGGTAGTGTGGGGTAAACCTATTATATGAGCTAGAACCCTTGATGTATAAGGATTCTAGCTTTTTTGTTTTGTCTTGATAGTAGAAATGACCAGTTTTTTTACTGATTATCCATCATATCAGCAAAGTCTTGACCAGTTTTCTTAGGGGCGTTGTTTGTAATGTGTGCATAGATGTCTAATGTCACTTTACTATTTTCATGCCCTAATCGTTGTTGAACTACCTTAACAGATTCTCCAGCTTCTAATAGCAAACAATAGCTTCTATTGGTTATCATTGGTTAAAGAACGATGATATAATAAAAATGAGATGATTTAATGAGAGATAAGATAGCTAAAATGAAACTATACGTGATTTAGAAAAAAGTATACAAGGAGCTAAGCTTCTAAGCGGCATTTCCTCATTGTTTGGTATTCAAATTGATGAAGATTTTGATCTGCTAGAAAAAAAGATATTAGAAATTAAAGGATTAGCAGATAGGTTTAATGAAATATTTTCTTCTAGAGGATGGATTGCACATGATTCTTTAGATGTAGAAGTAATGAAAAAATCTGTGGAACAGGAATAGATGGGGAAAGTCTTATTATGAAGGAAAACTAGAATGGCTAATTAACATATTATCTTCATAGACCTATATTCCAAGAAAGAGCTTAGTTACTAAATTTGGCTAAAAAAGATTATTTTGAAGAAAGATATCATAGCTGTATCCCAATTGTGTTGACGTTGGTTGATGGAATAGTTAATGACATTAACCCAACAGGGTTATTTGCTGATGCGACAGACTTAGACGTATGGGATAGCATTGCAGGTCATTCTATAGGACTAAATTCTCTTGTAGATATTTTAAAGACAAATAGAACAAAAACTAATGTAGAACCGATTTATTTACCTTATAGAAACGGTATACTACATAGTAGGGAATTGAATTATAATAATAAGATAGTTGCTATTAAGACATTTGCTATTTTATTTTATGTGAATGACTGGATTCAGTCTTTAGAAAGTGAAAAAAGAAGAAAAGAGTATCTAGAGGAAAAAAGAAAAGTAAAGAAACAAGTTTTTTTGATATAGCTAGGAAATGCACTGATCACAAAAAGAAGTTACAAAAAATGAATAAGCTACTTGAAGAATTGCAACCAAGAAAAATTGAAAATAGTTATGAGCACTTTACTATTAAAGATTGTACACCAGAAGCCAATGCTATTAAATTTTTAGAATGCATTAAAAAAAGAAACTTTGGTACACCAGTTAGTCTGTACTTTAAAAATATATTTGGAAAAGTTTCAGTGAAAGAAAAAGCTGGACTATTTAGAAAAGAATATGAGGATATCAGATTGGATAGTTATTCTATAAATAAAATAGATGATAAAGGGGCGTCAGTGCTCATGTATATATTTCTATGGTTTATAGACTTCATGGTGTATGAAAAAATAAAGAATTAGATTGTAGGATGATATATGAATAACAGGGAGAAGTTGAAAACAGGTTGATAGAGGAAGGAGAGTGGAAAATTTTGAATATAGAAGGGATAGTAGATCAATTTTAGCTTTAAATAATTTAAAACGAACTAGTATAAAAGTATTAATGGTAACGAAAAAAATTTAAGGAGCATAAGATGGAAATTAAAGAGAGAGTCAATAAAATAATACTATCTTTAAAAAATGTAAGCACTGAAATTAGTGGAATAACTGATGAAGTACTTAAAGAAAATATAGATACCAAAAAGTTGGAAATGAGTATATTATCAATAATCGAGAAGCTTGAGAAAAGTAATATTTCAGTTGAAAGCAGTAATGTTCAATTAAGCACATTAATTGATGAAATAACGAATAATTTTTATATTCAGGTTATATCGTATGAAACTAATTATTATTCTGATTTATTAGAAAAATATAACTTTATTCAAAATATCATAAATAGCTTGTTAACTGACTTGAATCGAATTGATTATTTGTCATTGATTCGTGAAAAAAATGTTGTGTTAGTTGGTGGGAATGGTGCTGGTAAGTCAAGTTTTGCTAGTTTTTTAAAAGATAGTATGTCTAATAATATTGTTGTAATACCAGCACAGAAATTTTTGTTTTATAATAGGCAAATAAATTCATTGCATTTAACGGATAAAGAAAAAATGAGAAACATACAGCAAACTAACTTCATTGGAAAGGGCAAATTTACTACGATAATACAAGATTATGAAGTTAGAGAGTTCATGAATGATTTATCTGAGTTATTTTCTAGATTAGTAACAGTTATTTCAAATGAGCAAGTTCAAGAAGTAAATAAGATATTTGATGAAGGTGAATTATCAGAATCTAATAGAGATAATACAATCTTATTCAAAATTAATAAATTATGGCAATCACTTATCCCTGATATTGTTTTTGAATTAGATACGACTAATCGAATATTGAATCCTAAAAAAAATAATCAGATATATTCGATAAACTCATTAAGTGATGGTGAGAAAGCAATTCTTTATTATGTTTGTCAAATTTTTTTAGCAGAACCTAACAGTTTTATAGTGGTTGATGAACCGGAAACGTTTTTAAATGTATCAAATTTTAGCAGGTTATGGGATACACTAGAATCATATAGACAGGATTGCAAGTTTATTTACATATCTCATGTAATAGATTTTATAGTTAGTCGTTCTAATGTGGATATGCTCTGGTGTAAACAATTTACATATCCTGATAGTTGGAATATTGAGCGTGTAGAGTATGAAGGTGATTTAGTCAACGAATTTCCAAAAGGGTTACTTTCAGAAATATTGGGAGCAAGGATCCCTATACTTTTTTGTGAAGGAGATAAAAATTCACATGATTATTTTGTTTATAGTAATTTGTTTAGAGAAGAAGTTGTAGTGTGCCCTGTTGGTGGTCATACTAAAGTCATTGAATACACAAGAGCATATAATAATTCTCCGGTGTTGGATAACAATTGCGCTTATGGAATTATTGATTCAGACTTAATGAGTGAAGATCAGATATTAAAATATAAAAGTGATAATGTTTATACTTTACCTTTTAATGAAATAGAGATGATTTTCTTTACGAGGGAAACAATTAGTAATGTATTAGAACCTAATTTTTCTGATGTAGAGCAGAGAATAAATAATTTTGTTACAAAGTTTTTTGAAAAAGTTAACCAAGAAAAAGAAGAGATAGTTGGGCAGATAACAAAAAAATATTTAGATAACATCATTTCAAATTACAGGGTAAATAAAATCCAATCAGGAGATGAAATGATTAATGAAATTAAAGACTGGTTAACTGATTTGAAAATAGCCACTAAAGAGAAAGATATTATAACAAACATTGAAGATACAATTCTCAATAAAAATTATGAAGAACTCTTAAAAATATCTCCTCAAAAAAAAGCAATTTCTATCGAACTTGCCAATAGAGAACTAGACAGTAGGTACTTGGAAAAAGCAAAAGTACGACTAAGTAGAAACAGAGAGCTAGTAGAAACTATCAAGCAAAAGTACTTCTCTGAGTTTTTTATTAGAAGTATAGATAGTAAAACGAACTAATCATTCAGATTAGTTCGTTAATTGTTCACAATAACATATATATAATTGACCAGATTTTGACCATGTTAGTTAGATAATCATTGATAAATACTGACTCATTTAACTACTATGAATCATCTTAATTGTTTTGTTTGGCAATGAATGACACTGGTTGAGAAGTTGATTTCAATATGGAAGGGTCTGCAGAGAATATATAGACACAATCTCTAAGTATTGATATATCAATGCTTAGAGACTTTTTTATTTACATGAATAAATGGAATACGACGTCACATATTGACGTAATTAGAAAATCTTTTGCCAGATTCTTTTACTTTTTCTGCTGGAAATGAGCGTATATTCTCATCGTATTATATATATATTTGTGTCCTAATCGATCTTGAAACTCTTTGATACTAGCTCTTGATTCAAAAAGTAAACTCGTATGAATATGACGAAAAGCATGTAATGTAACTTTTTCGAAATCATTTTGTTGAAAATATTTTATAACCAATCATTAGGAGCTTGTGTAAAATAAAGTTTGTTAAACTTGTTTATAAAAAGGTATTGGTCCTCTTTAGATGTATTATACCTAATTTAGGATATCAATACTTTTGATTGATGAATAAAAAAGTTGTTGATTTGAGTAATTAATTTGAAATTATAATAATTGAAAGATGTATTTTATATGATACATCTTTTTTCTGACAAAATAGTAAATGATGTAAAAAGGCCGAGGTTTAATACAATTTATTTAAACAAAATTTTATTGTAAGAGGCAGTGAAATACCTCGTTAATTATTATTAATATTTTTTGATACATAAATAAACTAAAGGACTTTATTGATTCAATAAAATAAAAAGTGAAGGTGATCTAAATGAATATTCAGGACATGAAACCTCTAAGTAAAATAAAAAGTGAAGGCTTTTATCCAGCAACATTATCAGGGAAAATCTCTAATATAGAGGATATCGTAAAAAAATTTTCAACAGGAATTTATGTTATAGGTGGGGACAGAGGCTCTGGGAAAACATCTTTACTGAACTCAATTGAAAATCAAAGTACTAGAACATGTGCTCAAAACCATGGAATTATAGTAGCCGAAAGTGAGTATTTTCTGCACTTAAATGTTGTTAATAAGAATACAGATTTATTGCGAGAACTGATTCTTTTTTTAGAACAAATATATATAAAAAATGCTGAAAAACTGAATAAAGAAATTTTGAATAGGATAGAAAATATAAAAGAAAAAGTATTGTTTGATATTTATTTAGAAGAAGTTGAAGAAGAAATTCGTGGTGAGCGCGAAACATCTACTTCGAATTTTTTTTTAGGGATTAAAGCATTATTTTCAGAATCTATTTTTTCAAAAGTAAGTTTTGATACTAATAGTATAAAGTTAAGTAAAAATGAAATTAGGAATAGAAGGATAAAATCCCCTAGACAAAGAAGAGAAGAAACTGTAAAAGAAGTTGTAAATTTACTCTCTATTTTTTCTGATGATTTCTCAATAGTAGTTGTGTTAGATGAGTTGGATAAACTTGATGACATCAGTCTCGAATATTTTATTGAAGAAAATAAGATTGTTCTAGTTGAAAGCCCAGTTATCTTTTTTTTAGTTGTAGATAGTCAAAAATATGTCAATTTAAAATATGACAAAAAATACTCTGCTTTAGATAATTTGATTCGTGAATATATTTTTTTACCAAGGCTGAATTGGCAAGAATTCATTTTAGTAGTCCCTAAACTATTAAAAATTAGTAGTCTTAAGACACTGCAAAGTATCTACTATGAAACAAAAGGGAATTTTCGTGAGATTATCAAACTAAAAAAAGACTATAACAATTATTATAGTCTAAAGGAAAGAAGAAATAAAAATGGTAGTATAAGTAGTAAAAATGTCCATTCATTTGAAATACTGATAGAAATTATAACAAATGAGTATATTATGGATTTACCTGAAGCACTTAATGAGATAGCAATTGATTTTATTCATGAAGTACTAGAAATTGCTAACATAAATAGTTACATAACTGAGCAAGAATTATTGGAAATTCAAGAAGGATATTTTTCTTCAAATAATGTGCTAAATAGTGTGTTAAACAGAGTTAAAGAAGTGGTTGTAAATTATACGGTTTCTAACAAGGATGAACAAAGTGGAACTCTGAAAAAAGAACTAGCAAAATATTATGAGCCTAAAAAATGGGTTGCGTTTTCAAAAAAATATCAATATATAGAGCTAGAGACAACTGAAATAGGCATACTTTACCAATTGTTAGAAATTTATTATGAAAGTGTGGATGGTGTAATAATTTGTAAAGAAACTAAGGAAGATTCTTTTTACAATACCTCATATACAGCAACAATATTAATCTCAAATAATTATATGAAACCTTTGGCATTGGTAAACAAACGGGGGTTTGCTTGGAATTTTGAAGAATTTAGGAGATATGGCGAAATGCTAAAATATTTAGAAGACAGACAAATTAAATATATTGATATAGAACTTCCAGCAAAAGAAACAATAATGGATTATATAAATAATTTAGAAGTATTTTATGATAGGTTTAAAGATAAGTATAAAGATTATTAGTCAGGAAAATGATAGTTATTTTATTCAAAGTAATAAATTTTGTACTAACAATATTTTAGAAAAAACAAAAATCCTGGAGTTTGTTATGGAAAAATATTACAAAAAAGAACTTGAAGTGTTAGTAAATACGCTCGTAGTGACAATGTAGTTTTTTTATCTAGTTGTCTTTTTAAGGCCAGGAAATTCACTATCATAGGGATATCCAAAGTGGAATGGGTGATTGAAAAAATGATTCGTTTATGACAATTTAGCATACGAAGTTTTTCAGAAGTAGAGGGATAGATATCTAAACAGCTACTTTCATCATTTGATGAAATATTAAGGTCTAGCAATACAAATAAAAGAAAAATTGATTTATTACACACTATACTACGTGGTGTTTTAGGGGGGGAATTCGATGATGCAAAACTTGATTTTGAAAATATTTTTAATAATGTGTAACCAGATTATATTGAAAATAGAGTTTTTATTTGAATTGGAAAATTGATCACAAACTTCATCTCTACAAGAAGGAGCACTAAAAACGCAGTGAAATTAAAACATTACATCTAAACTAAATGCAAGTGCCTTTATAGAGTTTTTACAAGGATCCCTAAAATTAGTAGATAGTTCAACATTCTTAGAATAAATTACCACCCATACTTTTCAAAGCTATTCTTATGTCGTTCTTGGATTTCAAAGAGAAGATTTAAAAAATTTAAATATGTAAGTCAAGTGTTATCGAAAAAATTTTTACGTAGTTCGTTCAAAGCTTATGTCAATTTATTGAACTTAGCTAGAGTAACTAGATTTAAAGATGGAATTATAAAACACTTAAGTCATATCTCTATTACGATCTTTATGTTTTATTCACAAAAAAAACTACTTTTTTGTTTTGCCGTCATTGTTGTTACTATCGTTGTTCACAAAGCAAGCAGTAGAAATCTATCAACGAGAGAGGAAAGGTGCACACTTCACTTTTTGGATTTTTATCATGTTAGCCGCTTTTGTTGTACTTTATTTCTTAAATAGGACATTTGATTTAAACAATTATTTAAAACAATTCATTAATTCTTATATGAATACTGAAACAATGGAGCGAAGAGGAAGAACCTTGCTCAATGTAGTTTCTACCATATTGCCAGATATATTTAATCTGTTTTGGTTGTTGTGCTTGTTTTATTTGTGATGTTAACAGAAAGAAAATTCTCACAGAAGCCAATATTCATTGCCGGATTGATTGAAATTTTATTCTCAAATTGCGTTGGGCTTTTTTACCGATTCTTATCTCATATTAGACAATTCAACCATTTGCTGAACTTAGTGGGCGCTATCTGCATCCATTTATTATCTGCTTTTTACCCTCAGCCAGACGATATGCGCATATAGTAAGAAGTCTGCAATGATATTAGGATTTCGAGCATGCATTTGTTGACCGACAGGAGAACGGCGGCAACCATTTCTGAAAACTAACAAAAGATATAAAAAAATAAATTCACCCTTGATACCGGTTTCATAGTATGCTAAACTGTGTCCATAAGTGATAGGGTGCTACTATTAAATTAGGCACGACCGAAGAAAGGGTTCTTTCTTTGGTCGTTTTTTATTGTTTGAAAATAACTCGATAGTTTCAGAAAAATAGTTCTTCTAATTTTGAAGAACTATGCGGAAAGGGGGCCAATCAATGTTTGTGGTAAAAAAACTGAATCATAATGCCGTTTTGATTGATGATGAAGGAGTAGAAAAAATAGCAATGGGGAAAGGTCTTGGGTTTTCAGCGGTAGTCAATCAGCCATTTGATCCAGTGTTTGCAGATAAAATTTTCACATTGGATTCAAAAGAAAAAACAAAGCGATTTAGTGAGATCGCTGCACAAATCCCGATAGAATTTATTGAGTTTACTGAAGAAATGATTCAACTGATTTCCACTAGGATCAGCTCTCCATTAGATTCCAATATCTATATTACATTGACAGATCATATGTATTTTGCCGTTCAAAGAAAAAGAGAAGACAGTCATGTAACTGCCATTATGCTGCCAGAAATGAAACTTCTTTATCCAACCGAATATGATACAGCTGTCGAGGTAGTTGAACGGATCAATCGCCAGTACCAAACGGAATTGGGTGCAAATGAGGTCGGATTTATCACGATGCACATTATAAATGCGGAATTAGGTGAGCTCAATAGCTTGAACAGTTTGAAAATATTAGAAATGACGACAACGATCTTGAGCTATTTAGAAAAATCTTATTTGGAAAACTTTGATAAAGAATCACTGATGTATCATCGCTTGATGATCCATATCAAGTTCTTGGTCAAGCGTTTGATTTATAACGAAGCCTCTCCAGAAGAAAATTTTGGCTTTTTTACGAAAACTTTTAAGAGTAGCAAAGCATACCAAGCAGCTTTAAAAATCAAGGAGATCATTGAAAATCAGTTTCAGCTGGCGGTTCAAGAGAATGAAGTTATTTATTTAGCCATTCATTTAGCACGAATCTATTAAATAAGTGAATCCGGGCGTAACTAGTTGGTAGGCGCAACCGAATGAAACATAGCAAACAAGCTATGCTCATTTGGTTGCGCTTTTTTAGCGGAAAAAGAAAGGAAGAATGAAATGGGAAAAGTAATTTTTAATTCGGATGATTTTGGTTACAGCTATGGTGTTAATTATGGCATTTTAGATGCCTACCAGCGAGGGATCCTCACCTCGACAACATTGATGGCAAACATGCCTGGTTTTGAACATGCAGTGAAACTAAAAAAGGAGGTGCCGGGTCTAGGAGTAGGGGTTCATTTGACCCTAACATGCGGAAAACCACTTTTGGAAAACGTTGATAGTCTAACAGAAGGTGGCCGATTTAGACCGTTGAAGTTTTATCAGCAACCATTTGCTATTGACCAAGATCAGCTCTATCAAGAATGGAATGCTCAGATTCAAAAAGTATATCGAGCTGGGATCTTGCCTACGCACTTAGATAGTCATCACCATACGCATTCTTTTGGCAGCAATCAGGAAGTAGTGATTGCTTTAGCCCAAAAATATGATTTACCCGTCAGAGGAAACTTTGAGAGAAGTGAAGAAGTACGGCATGTCGATTATTTTGAGCCGTATTTTGACGACGTGGGAGAAAAAGAGGTGAAGAAAAGACAAATCAGTACGTCTATTGAAGACTATTTGAAGGATTTGCATAAGAAGCTTCAAAAAGACCAAACGATCGAAGTCATGTGCCACACCGCTTATTTGGATCAGGAGTTATTAGAGGGATCAAGTTTCATTTATCCTCGCATGAAGCAGGTTGAATTTTTGATTCATTCGCCGTTTACCCAGAAAGTAAAGAAAGATCCGTTGATTGAATTAACTACGTATAAAACAATTTAATATAGGAGGAATGTAATAATGACGAATTTTAAAGCAAATGTACAAAAGTTGGGGCGGGCAATGTTGTTGCCAGTTGCAGCAATGCCTCTAGCAGGATTGATCATGCGGCTATCAGCTGACGACATGTTGAATATTCCCGTTTTGGGAGCGGCCGGCAATGCAGTTTTCGGCAATTTGGATATCTTGTTTGCGATTGGGGTCGCAATTGGTTTTGCTAAAACCAAAGACAAAGGAATACCAGCACTTACTGGTTTCTTAGCAATAGCTACCTTGAAAAAAGGGTTGGAGATTATGAATCCAGCAGTAAGTATGGGTATTTTTGGGGGCATCATTTCCGGACTGATTGCCGCTTGGACTTATAACCGCTTTAAGGAACAAAAATTACCGATGGTTTTCTCTTATTTTGCGGGTGAAAAATTTCCTTTGACGATGGTCATGATTTTACAGACGATCTCAGCGGTTGTTTTCGGTTTGGTTTGGCCGATCATACAAATGGGTATCGACAATTTTGCCAAAATGCTGGTTGACATGGGGGCACTCGGTGTTGGGATTTTTATGTTTTTAAATCGATTGTTGATTCCCTTTGGCTTGCATCACGTTTTGAACACCTATGTATATTACGATTTAGGAAGCTATACTTCGCCTAGCGGGGAAGTTTTCCGAGGGGAAATGACACGCTTTATTAATGGCGATCCGCAGGCAGGATTGTTTTTATCAGGTTTTTTTGTGGTGATGATGTTTGGAATACCAGCTATCTGCTTAGCGATTTACAAAGCAGCGTATAAAGAAAACAAAGAGATGGTTAAAGGAATCATGGGAAGCGGTGCTGCCACCTCGTTTATTGCCAATATTACAGAGCCTGTTGAGTTCAGCTTTATGTTTCTCTCCCCCATGCTGTATGTGATCCATGCCTTTTTCGCTGGGCTAGCAGGGATCGTCTGTTATTTGTTTAATATACGAATTGGTTTCACTTTCGGAGCATGTATTGTAGATTATCTTATTAATTTCCGAATCGCGACAAATGCTATTCTGATCCTTCCAATCGGGCTCGTCTTTTTCGCCTTGTATTACTTTACCTTTTATTATTTGATTAAAGCGAGAAATATCCAGACATTGGGTCGAGAAACTGCGACAAAATTTGGGGAAGAAATATCCCCAGAGGAAACAGAGTTGGGATTGGCGAGCAAAAATTATGAATACATGGCAAAAAAAATGCTCCAAGCGTTTGGCGGAAAAACCAATATTTTGGATGCATATAGCTGCAACACACGCTTGCGTGTTGAAGTTGCTGATTCTTCAATGGTAGAGGAACAAAGAATCAAGCAATTAGGCGTGAGCGGGATTATCAAGCCAACTGAAAAAAACTATCAAGTGATCATTGGGTTAGAAGTGACATATGTAATGGCTGAATTTGATAAATTATTGGAACAATAGAAAGGAAGAAAATAGGATGAAAAAACAAATCATTACCATCGCTGGAGGCGGAAGTACTTATACACCAGGAATTGTTCAGGCAATTTTAAATAATGCACAACGTTTACCGTTAGCTGAAATCCGTTTATATGATATTGATGCAGAACGAAATGCAGATATGTACTTGATTATTCAGTTTATGCTGAAAAATGAGGGCTTTTCAGATGTTCAGATCACTTCAACAGAAGATCCTAAGCATGCGTTTACTGGCTGTGACTTTGTATTCTCACAGATTCGTGTTGGCGGAATGAAAATGAGAGAAAAAGACGAAAAAATCCCCTTGAATCATGGGCTAGTTGGACAAGAAACTTGTGGATTAGGCGGTTTTGCGTACGGCATGCGTTCAATGAAAGGATTGCTAGAGATCGTCGGTTATGTGCAAGACTATGCACCTGAAGCATGGATCTTGAATTATACAAATCCAGAATCGATCGTCTCTGAAGCGGTTCGCAGAACGTACCCAAATGCGAAAATGATCAATGCATGCGACATGACCATCTCGATCGAAGAAACGATTGCCGTCAACTATGGCTACAACCGTGAAAATTGGATACCGACATATTATGGGTTAAATCATTTTGGTTGGTATACCTCTATCTATGATAAAGAGCTAAAACGAGAAATCATGCCGGAAATTATTGAAAAGCTGACAACACAAGAAATGCAGGTTGCTGACTTTAATGCGGGGGATAAAACTTGGCAAGAAGCGTTTCAAATGATGTCAGTCATCACGAGAAATTTTCCAAACAATATCCCTAACAATTACTTAGAGTATTATTTGTATCCAGATATGGTTGTAGAGCACACAGACAAAAAATACACGCGAGCAAATATGGTGATGGATGGCCGTGAGAAAAATACCAAAGAAATGGCAGATAAAATCCGACGCGGAGAGAAAGAAGATGTCTTAAATTTTAACTTTGGTGAGCATGGACAATACATTGTGGATATGGCGACATCTTTATTAAATGATGAACGGCGCCGATTTATGCTGATCGTGCCCAATCAAGGAGCGATTCCTAATCTGCGTTCGGATGCCGTAGTTGAGGTGCCTGCTTACGTGGGAGCAACGGGAGTGGAGCCGATTGCACTGAGAGAACCGATTTGTGATTTTCACAAGGGATTAATGGAGGCGCAAGTGGCTGCTGAAAAGCTCCTTGTTGATGCTTACTTTGAAGGGTCTTATCAAAAAGCATTACAGGCATTCACATTGAATCAGACGGTTCCGAATGCGCGAGTGGCTAAAAAAATCTTAGATGAAATGATTGAGGCAAATAAAGAATATTGGCCTGAATTAAAGTAGAGGTGATAGAACGTGCTCTTTTTTAAAGAAAAAAAAGTGTTGAGAGCTGTGGCAAAAGGTCAAATTATTCCTTTGGCAGCTGTAAAAGACCAAGTGTTTTCCTCGAAAATGATGGGGGAGGGCTATGCAATCATCGGTCATGACGGTCATGTCCATTCTCCCGTTGAAGGAATGATCGAAAATATTTTTCCAACGTATCATGCAATAACAATTGGCAGTAAATCAGGAGAGAAAGTTTTGATCCATATGGGGATTGATACGGTTGAACTAAAAGGGGCACCTTTTTCTATTCACGTCACCACCGGTCAGAAAGTGCATTGTGGTACTTTATTAGCTGAGATGGATTTGCAACAACTGGTTGAAGCAAAAAAAGATGCAACTATCATCGTTGTTTCACCTGATCTTTCGAAAGGAAAACTGCTGAAAACAAATCAACAAGTATCGATACAAGACGATTGCTATCAATTTTAAAAACGCAAGAAAAGGCTGAGTTTTTCGCTCAGTCTTTTCTTAAGCGTATATTATAGGAGAAATGATGATATTCTTTTATTTTTTACCAGCGATAGGCTGGGGTGTCATGCCGCTTATTGCGAAGCTGACTCGAGCCAAACCAATTAATCAGTTAGTTGGAACGACAACTGCTGCTGTGTCAGTCAGCTTGTTATTTACTTTTCTTATAAAACCAGAATTTACGAATATTTCCGTCATGATCGCATTTATTTCTGGATGTTTTTGGGCGATTGGACAATACTTCCAATTTTACTCGTTTCAATTTTTACCGGTATCAGAAGCGATGCCTATTTCTAATGGTACTCAACTAATAGGGACAACCTTTGTTGCCGCCTTCTTTTTCCAAGAGTGGACAAATGTTTCCATGTGGCTGATTGGCAGCGGAGGAATATCTCTGATTGTACTTGGTATATGGCTGACGTCATGGAAAGAGAAACAAACATTAGAGAATCAAAAGCGGACAAACCGAAAAGCAGTTGCTTTTTTGTTGCTTTCCTCTGCGGCTTTAACCGTATATGTAGTTTTGCCGCAGGCATTTCAAGTAAGCGGCTCAGATATATTATTTCCGCAAGCAATAGGTATGTGGAGTGCATCAGCTGTTTTTGCTTTTTCTAAACAAAGAGAAATTGATTGGCAGCAAATCAGAAAAAATATTAGTACGGGCATTGCATGGAGTATGGCGAACATTAGTCTATTTTTAATGATTCCAATGCTAGGGGTAGCGAAGAGTTTCACTTTTTCACAATTTGCTGTTTTGATTTCCATGTATGGCGGATTGTTGGTTTTCAAGCAGAAGAAAAAGCGTAAAGAATTTCTTTTATTGAGTTTGGGGGGAGCTTGCATACTTGGAGGAATATTGCTGATTGGTTTCATCAAGTGATTTTGAAAAAGGATTGGCGAACAAGATTTTTCAGTGCTCTTCATCCGTCAAATGCTTTAAGAACAAAGATCACAATGCTATACTAGAATCAATAGTATTCGATTCCTTTGTATTGTAAACATGTATTTTATGTGAAAGCATTTTTCAATACAACAACATACAAAAACAAGTGAGCCACGGAGAAATAACTCTATAACCAACCACTTACAAGACTATATGAAATCAGAGTTCGTATTAAAAGGGATGGATAACTATTCGCCAACCATTCAGAGATGATAAAAACCAATCATCCAAAAACTCTTAACCCTACAAAACGAAAGGAGCCAGGCCTACCATGCAAAACCAACCCTCTTCAATGGAACGGATCAATAAATTCCGAGATGATCGCAATTGGCGACAATTTCATAATGAAAAAGATCTAGCTATTTCTATCTCCATCGAAGCCGCCGAATTGTTGGAGATTTTTCAATGGAAAACATCTGAAGAAGCCACTCAAGATTTTGAACATCTAAAAGAAGAAATTGCGGATGTTCTGATTTATTCCTATATGCTGGCAGACAATTTGGGTCTTGATATTGATGAGATCATCAAAGAAAAGCTGGAAAAAAACAACATGAAGTATCCGGTGAAAGAAAGTAAAGATTCGAAAAAGAAGTATAATGAATTGTAATAAAAAGAAGCAAGGACGTTGCAAGTTCTTGCTTCTTTTTTTGATGGAATAGGAGCAGCAACGGCTTTCTGAATTCATCTCGATTGGTTACGAACGCCAAAAATCTGTCATAATTGAGAAAGTTGAAGATAACTTCAAATTGGTTACAATTTTTCGGAAATTTGAAGTTAACTTCAAATAAGCGCAATTTTTGATAAAAAATGAAGTTAGACCTAGTATCTGCTAGAGCAAAAACAAGATTATCCTATCCGAAAATGAAGACAAGATCATCGGTAAAAAATCGGCAACAATGAAGGCCGTTTTCTATCAAAAAGATTTCTCCCCAAAAACCTAAAAAACCTATTGCCCCCCAAGCCCACTTACTGTATAGTAAACAAGAATATTTCATGAAAATAACCAAAAATAACTAATTAAAAAGACTTTTTTATTGAAAATTGCGATTAAACGATGCTGTAAACGGAATGTAAGAAGGAGAAAACAATGACGTATTTAACAAACAATTTTGTGAATTGCATGATCACTTTAGGGTTTATCTTCATCCATCTATTTTCAAATGTTATCTCATCCAGAAAACTAAACGTGCAATACATGAGCTCCTTTGCCGCTGGGGTAGGAATCTCCTATGCGATCGTTCATCTATTGCCCCATTTGGCGTATTTTCAAACGGTGTTGATCGATGAATTTGGTTGGGATTCGGGGATTTTTTATAGTCATGGGGTCTATGGCATCGTTTTGTTTGGCTTAGTCTTCAGTTACGTGATCTACAAAATCGATGAGCGGACGTTTATGGTGTTAGAAAAGAAAGACATCACCAGTGCCAAAAACGCCTTTTTTTGGTCGGATATCGCTTTTCATGTGATCTACAATATTATGATCGGCTATATCGTGATTGCCAATACGCTATCAGAGCGTTTTTACATTTTGACCTACTTTATTGCCTTTGGTTTGCATTTTCTTATGAACGATTGGCTGCTCTATCACCATCATGGTGCCCTTTATAACAAATATGGGCGCTTTGTGCTTTCCTTCAGTATTTTCGCGGGAGCGGCGTTCTCCCTCTTTGTCTCATTGCCCTACTATTTGGTAGTCATCATTGAAGCCTTGATCACCGGCGCTTTGCTGGTGAATATCATCAAATTTGAGTTACCCAATGAAGGGGAAGGCAGTATTCGTGGGCTATTGGTAGGCACGATCTGTTCTGGAATTTTGTTTGTATTTGTCTAGCGCGAAAAGGAGGACTGAATCATGGATGATTCGGTCCTCCTTTTTTGATAAATACGCAATCTAATCAATATTTTCTGTTTAAATCCAATGAATTGCAACGTTTTTTTTTATATTTTATGATCATTATTTGCAATTTTGTTGTCATGTTCGCTTGCTTTTCTGGAAAACATTCTATAGAATGTAAGCGAATAGAAACCAAAAAAATAGGCACCCCGTAATTCTGTTGGCGCAGACTTACGAGGCCCTGATCAGTCACTTCTCTAAACAGGATGACCAATCAAGTTGCCATAGTTGATCCCTAAAGGCTCAACGTGTTTATTGTACCGAAAATCTCGCGGTTTTTCTAGTGATTACAGCGATTTTATCGGAAAAAAACGCGGGAAGCTGGAGGTTTATTTTGCTGTGTCAAGTCATTGGACATTTCCTGTCTGATGACTTTTTTTGCGTGTGTTTCGTTTCTTATTGGCGCCGATAAGAAAGAACCTACGCCTTTCTAGTGACGATTAGAAAGAAGTCGATTACACCTGACGAGGTGAGACAGACAGTGATGTCCACGGTATAGAAGAGGAGATAGCAATGATGAAATCTCACTTCGTGTTGTCCCTCAGTCTATAAGGAACAAGTGTGACAGCAGACGAACTAGGATCAGCTTTATCCACTAGAAGTGCGTAACTTGCCTAGGTTTCTATTCGCTAAAGAGAGGGCCGCTTTCTTTACCATGGCAAGCGGGTTCATTCCTTTGAATCCGCTTACCTTCCAGAAGTAAAATATTAAATAGAAAAGAAGGTCTTTTTATGAAAAAAATGCACCATTATCTTTTATTGATTATCGCAATGCTCGTATTGGGCGGATGCACGGAGATGAACCAAACGAAAACCTCCGATACAACAGTCAATACAAGTGAACAAAAAGAACAGAGTATAGCATCAGCAACTGCAGAAGAACAAACGGAAGATGGGTTTAGCACTTTAGAAAACAATAACCCAACACAAGAACGAATCGATTATTTGTTAGATAAGGCAATGTATTATTATTGGCACGGGGGAAACCTCAAGGAAAATGAACGTGAGGTTTTTGCTGGATTGACCCTTAAAGGGGATCAAGAAGTACGTGAGGAACTGCTGAAGCAAGTGATACGTCTAGATCCAGTCACCACCGATTATCGACGCTCATTAGCTAGCACAAAAGTGATCAATAATAAACTTGATGAAGCAGTGGCGATTTTTAAAAGTGTGGTGGAGCAAGAATCGGAAAACTATCAAGCACTTGTTCAGTATTACGTATATGCAGGTTTATTAGAAGGCTCCTTTGATGAAACAGTATATAAGAAAATGGAAACCTTAAATAAAGCCCAAACAGAAAAATTCAAAGACGGATTTGAACGCATAGAAGCGGTACGCAAACAAGAAGTACCGATTGCGATCAAAGAATATGAAGACAATCACTTATTTATTTTACTTGGTTATGCTTTGGACGATGAAGGGCAAATGCAGGAAACATTGATCAATCGCTTAGAGCATGCATTGAAACTTTTGGAGAAAAATCCTACAGCGAAAATCATTGTTACAGGAGGCGTTCCGAAGAAAGAGAATACGGAAGCAAAACTGATGCACCAATGGTTGATTGAAAATGGCATTGACGAGAAGCGAATTATTCAAGAAGCATTGGCAACAGATACGATTGAAAATGCCTTATTTTCAATTGATTTAGCAAATGAGCTTGATTTCAGTAATAAAATCACAGTGATTAGTTCTGCGAGTCATGTCCGCCGCGGAAAAGTTTTGTTTGAAACTGCGGATCGTATTATCAATGGTCAGCTGCATCCACAAGGAAAGCCCAAATACGAAATCGATATCATTGGCGAACCAGATAATGAAGAGCTGATCAAAACCTCAACGGAACAAGAGCGCCTTGTTTTGTACCGTGATTTGCTGCGGATCGAAGGCATCTGGCAATACCCAAACTTGCAACGATGAGAAACGTATTCGATTCAAAAACACAACACACAAATGACAGAGTTGGAGGAATCAAGAGATGAAAGGATATATGCAACGAATCGGGCGTTCATTGATGCTGCCAGTGGCTACATTACCAATTGCTGCACTTTTTATGGGGATTGGCTATTGGATCGATCCTAGTGGTTGGGGAGGCAACAATTTACTTGCTGCCTTTTTACTGATGACTGGGAGTACGATTTTAGATAATTTAGGTATTTTGTTTGCTGTCGGGCTGGCATATGGTATGGCTAAAGATAAGGATGGTGCTGCCGCTGTTTCTGGACTAGTCGCTTTTTTAACACCGATCACGTTGCTAACACCGAGCGTAGTAGCTATGTTTCAGGGTATAGATGCTGAAGCGGTCAATATTGCTTTTTCTGCCATCAATAACAAAAATGTTTTTATCGGTATTTTGGCAGGGATCGTTGCTGCTGAGACTTATAACCGGTTTGGGCAAGTCAAGTTACCAATGGCATTTTCATTTTTTAGTGGCAAGCGACTAGTTCCGATTTTGACAACAGCGGTTATGGCCATCGCATCGGCGGTTTTAATTTTCCTTTGGCCAACGGTATACAATGGATTAGTGTCATTTGGTGGTTGGATCTCCAGCTTGGGAGCCATCGGTGCTGGTTTATATGGGTTCTTTAATCGGCTGTTGATCCCGACTGGCTTGCATCACGCCTTAAACAATGTTTTTTGGTTCAATATTGCAGGGATTGATGATATTGGCAAGTTCTGGGCGAGTGAAGGAGTCAAAGGTGTGACTGGAATGTATCAGGCGGGGTTCTTTCCAGTGATGATGTTTGGCCTACCTGCTGGTGCTTACGCAATTTATCAATGTGCGAGACCAGAGAAGAAAAAACAAATTGGCTCATTAATGGTTGCGGCAGCCTTTGCTTCTTTCTTTACTGGTGTGACTGAACCCTTAGAGTTTTCTTTCATGTTTGTTGCTTGGCCGCTATACATCATCCATGCTGGATTGACTGGTTTATCATTGATGATTGCGGCAACTTTCCAATGGACGGCTGGTTTCAATTTCAGTGCAGGTTTTATTGATTTTCTTTTGAGTTTGAGGGTTCCTATTGCCAATAAGCCTTATATGTTGCTTGGTTTAGGAGCGGCGATGGCAGTTGTTTATTACTTTACTTTCTATTTTGCTATCAAAAAATTCAATCTAATGACACCTGGCAGAGAGAAAGATGATGTTCCTTTTTCCAAAATGAAGGCAAAAGAAGGCCAAGATAATCACCATGCGCTAGCCCGAAAAATTCTTGTCGCATTAGGAGATACCAAAAACATTCAAAGTATCGATCACTGTGCCACGCGCTTACGAATTGCCGTAAAAAAGGTAAGTATCGTTGATCAAAAGGCACTTAAACAACCACCAATTGCAGGACTTGTCGTTATTGATGAACAGCATTTACAGTTGATTATTGGAACGGATGTAGGGTTCGTTGCTGAGGCATTGGACCAAATGATGAGATAGGTTGTCATTGCTCATGAAATGACAGATGGATAGAATGGTCGGGTATCTTTGCACACAAAGTACAAAGATAACACCATTGTGAAGCGCTTTATTCTATGATACCCTGATAACAGATAGGAGGAGATAAGGATGTTGCGTTTCCAAATATGAAAAGGGTAGGCTGGTGTTGACGACAAGTTGTCCTTGTACGAAACATTCGGAGGAAGAGAAAATGAATACCCAATTAATTGATAAGAGATTAGAACAAAAGCAAAAAGAGTACGCTTTTTATGGCAATATTCGTGTGGTCAAAGCTGACAAGGTTTTGGTGGATCGCACTTTTGGCTATGCAAACGATGCAGACAAATTGCCAAATCGTGCCCATACCCGTTTTGGCATTGCCTCAGGTTGCAAGCTTTTTACAGCACTAGCCATTTGCCAATTAGTTGAAGCAGGCAAACTGAGCTTTGACACGACACTGCAGGAGTGTGTTCCAGATGTATTGCCAAACTTTGATCCAGCTGTGACTGTTCATCATTTGCTTACACATACCTCTGGTATCCCTGACTATTTTGATGAAGAAGTATCCGATGATTTTGAAGCACTTTGGCAAGATTTGCCGACCTATCGAGTGCGAACCCCCCGTGATTTTTTGCCGCTTTTTCAAAAAAAAGCAATGGCTGATCCAGTGGGAAGCAAGGTCAAGTACAACAATGCAGGGTACATCCTCTTAGGAGTGATTGTAGAAGCAGTTAGCGGCTTGCACTTTACCGACTATATTGGAAAGAATATTTTTGAAAAAGCAGAAATGACAGATGCTGGTTACTTTGCCCAAGACATGTTGCCTCGCAATACGGCATTAGGATATATTGAAACGGAATCAGGACTTAAGACCAATATATTTTCCATCCCAGCCAAGGGCGGACCGGATGGCGGTGCTTATGTATCAGTTGAAGACTTAGAAAAATTCTGGCATGCATTGATCAGCGGGCAATTACTGAGTAAAACAATGACCGAGATATTTTTGACACCACAAGTCCATGAGGAAGATGAATTTTTTTATGGCTATGGCGGTTTGATGAAAGTGGTAGAACAAAAAGTGGTGAAGTACATCCAGATGGGCTATGATCCAGGGGTCAACTACCATTCCGTCTACTACCCAGATCAGCAGTTGTTGATCGCGGTATGTTCAAACAAATCGGCACATGCCTATGAAATGCAAGAAGTGTTAGAAGAATTTTTCGTAGACTAATGAAGTAAGACCGAAACAGAGAGGAAGTCTGCTGTTTCGGTTTTGTTTATGTATGTAACCTACATAGTAAGTCTTTGAAAAATGAAAGAAAGCAATTGGTTTTTTGTTTTCCTAAACGAAATCTATATTTAATAAACGAATTGGCGAGCAGTTGTTTTCTAAAGTACCTTTGATTAAAATAAGCACAGCAGCTATCATATACTAACTAAGCAAAGGAGTGTGCTACATGCTAACAGGCAACAAAGTCACTTTAACCCCTGCGGAAATCAAAGATAAAGAAGCGGTCTATCAATGGTGTTTTCACTCTGAAACCACAAAATATCATTCCGGACCACCTTCTTATCCTAATGCACCGATCGCCACCGAAACAGAGTTTTTTGAGGACTATCAAGAGTATTATTTTACTGGTGCTCAACCGCAAAATGGCAGAGGCTTTTTGATTCTACATGCTGGTGAACCGATTGGCTTTATTAGTTACTCCTCGTTTCATCTAAAAGACGGCATAGCAGAACTGGATATCTGGTTGAATCGGGAAGCTCATTGCGGCAAAGGATTTAGTACCGATGCGATCGTCACCCTCGGTGATCATTTACATGAAACATTCGGCATTCAAAAATTGATGATGCGGCCGTCGAGAAAAAATATCCCTGCAGTCAGATCTTACGAAAAGGCTGGTTTTACGCAATCTACCCAAGGCCTTGCTGACTATTTGTTGGAAGAGTATCTTGCTTTATATGCCGAAGGGGATTACGGGGCAGAAGAAACGGTGACATTAATCAAAACGTTTCCGTCAACTGCATTGAGTTGATCTATAATAGTCGGCTTTAAACGGTTAAAGGTTATTTCATGAAAACAGTCCATTTCACTTTGCAAGCAAGGGGAAATGGACTGTTTTTTTACCTTTTAGCAATTTAAGGTCATTCAAAATACTCCTTCTTCGCTCTATCTTCTAACTTCGTTCGCACGCTAAATTCCTTCCTATACAATAGTTATCGAAAAATTGCATAAGCCCTCTATCCTTGCTATTCCAACATTGAGAACAAAACATAAAATAAACATAGTTTTTTTGCAAAATTCCGAGAAACAGCGAGAATGTTTGTGCTATAATGGTCGCTCACTGTAAAAATTCAATAGAATCTGGGAGGGTATAGCATGCAGGAATACATTACGATCCACAACGCCAGGCAGAACAATTTGAAGGGCTTTGACTTGAAGATTCCCAAAAGAAAAATCACGATTTTCACGGGTGTCTCTGGTTCTGGCAAGTCATCGATCGTCTTTGACACGATCGCGCAAGAAGCTGGTCGACAGCTGAATGAGAATTTTTCGAAATTTGTCCGCAACTTTTTGCCAAAATATAGCCAGCCAGATGCCGATGCCATCGACAATCTTTCGATGGCGGTAGTAGTTGATCAAAGCCGTTTAGGCGGCAATTCCCGCTCCACATTAGGGACGATCACAGATATCAATCCTTTGATCCGCTTGCTTTTTTCTCGTCTTGGTCAACCGTATTTAGGTCCTGCATGGAATTTCTCCTTCAATGACCCTCATGGGATGTGTCCCACTTGTGAAGGGATTGGGCGCATCGTTGGCTTAGATTTAGAAAAGGCACTGGATCTTGAAAAGTCCTTAAACGAAGGGGCGATCTTGCTTCCTGGCTACAAAGTCGGCTCTTGGCTGCTGAAGTCTTTCACCAATACGGGCTTTTTTGACAATGACAAGCCGTTGAAAGAATATAGCGAAGAAGAAATGAACCGCTTTTTGTATGCCCAAGGAGAAAAAATCGATTCCTTGTATATGGAAGGCATGAGTTCCACCTATGAAGGCTTAGTCGCTCGTTTTAATCGCTCCAATATCAAGGGCGGCAATGAAAGCTCCGCTACTACGCAGAAGAAAATCGCTTCTTTCATGAATGAGCAGAAGTGTCCTGACTGTCAGGGAAAACGATTCAATCCACAAGTACTCGCGTGTAAAATCGCGGGCTATTCGATTGCGGACGTTTTGGCGATGCAAGTGGATGAACTATTGACGGTTCTTCAAGAAATCTCGGAGGAGAGTGTCCAACCGCTGCTTCAAAACATCCAAGCGAGAATCACTGATCTAATCAATATCGGGTTGGATTATGTTTCCTTAGACCGTGAAACGACGACCCTTTCTGGTGGGGAAAGCCAGCGGGTAAAAATGGTCAAACACTTGTCTTCTAGCTTGAACGATGTGATCTACATTTTTGATGAGCCGAGTATTGGGCTGCATCCAAGGGATGTCCATCGATTGAATGAATTGTTAGTCAAACTACGGGACAAAGGAAACACCGTTATCGTTGTGGAGCATGATCCGGATGTCATTAAAGCAGCCGATCACATTATCGATGTTGGTCCTAAAGCTGGAAAAAATGGCGGCTATATTACTTACGAAGGAACCTTTGAAGGTTTGCTGCGCTCAGATACACTGACTGGCAAAGCATTTGGACAGATGGTGGATTTCAAAGAAGCCCCTCGCAGAAGCCAACAGTTTATCGAAACGAAAAAATCAACGCTGCATAACTTGAAAAATACAGCACTGGGGGTGCCATTAGGGGTATTTACGGTGGTGACCGGTGTCGCTGGTTCTGGAAAGAGCAGTTTGGTAAATGGTGTTTTTGCCAAAGAATACCCTGAAGCCATTACGATCGATCAATCAGCGGTGGCGGGAAATATTCGTTCCAATCCTGCAACCTATTCAGGAATCATGAATGACATTCGCAAGTTGTTTTCCCAAGAAAACAAGGTTTCAGCAGGTCTTTTTTCCTACAATTCCGAAGGTGCCTGTGAAACGTGTAAGGGTCATGGTACTATCAAGATGGAGCTGTCCTTTATGGATTCCGTCGAGGTTTTGTGTCAGGCCTGCGGCGGCAAACGGTTTAAAGAAGAAGTCTACCAGTATCGTTTGAAAGGCAAATCGATCGATGAAGTCCTGGCCATGAGTATCACGGAAGCGGTGGAATTTTTTGAGGAAAAAGCCATCCAAAGAAAATTAAAACATATTTTGGCTGTGGGTCTAGGATACATGACCCTCGGACAGCCATTAAATACCTTGTCTGGCGGTGAATGCCAACGACTGAAGTTAGCAAAAGAATTAAGCAAAAAAGGCAATATCTACATTATGGATGAACCAACGACCGGATTGCACATGGCAGACATCAAAAGCATCTTGGCGATCATCGAACGACTAGTGGAAAAAGGCAACACGGTGATCGTGATCGAACACAACCTTGAGGTCATGAAAGCAGCGGATTGGCTGATCGATGTCGGCATTGATGGTGGGATTCGTGGTGGTGAAATCTTGTACGAAGGAACCCCAGAACAACTGATTGATTGTCAATCGTCGATTACTGCGCAGTATTTATTTGAAAAATAAAACCTATCAACCACACTTGACTCTTAGAGAGAAAGGTGTGGTTTTTTTGATGGGATTAAAAAAACTGTTGGTCTCTGAGCGAGTAACTGTGGTCAAAGCCCACCGACCATTTTATTGCAGAGGACGGTACATAGCCATAATATAGAGTGCTGCTTTCATACCAGAAGTTATCAATTTTGGATTTGAAAATAACTTACAATTTATATCAGTTTTCGTACATAATTTTAAGAAAAATGATTAAAAAACGCGTAAATGTTTCGCTTTTTCTCTTGTTTGTGTAATAGTAAAGAAAAGAAAACACCAAAAAAGGAGAAAAAATATGCGAGATTTACAGATGGCTTTTATTAGTAATCGAACGACAAGCCGCTTATTTCGAATTTTGAGTACGATAGAGCGTGACCGTATTTTCACTATTGGTGATTTAGCAGAGCGAAACCAAGTGACTCAGCGTACGATTGCCAGTGACATTAAATATATCAAAGAATATTTTGCTGAGAGTATTTCCTTGCTTTCGGGAAATAGCGGCTTTATTTTCGAAGAAAAACAAGCCGAAATTTACAAGAAACGAAAACAGAACCTACTAAAAAATGAATGCTTATTTGAGATCATTGGCGATATTTTCCATGGAAAGCTGGCCAAAGTTGATGAATTGGCCCATCACTATCATTTCTCAGAAAGTACGTTTCGCCGTTTGCTTAACCAGCGTAACCCCATATTAAAAAGTTATGGTTTGCAATGGACGTCCAATCCTTTAACAATTGAAGGAAGCGAAGCAAATCTGCGGAAGTTTTTCAAAGATTTTTATTATGAAGGTGCTGAAACGATCTATACGATGATTCCAGATCCTGAGTTACACGAGTTGATCCTTGAGAAATTGCAAGGACAAACAGGCGATTATGATTTAGGTTCGGGGGTAACGCCTGCGGCTTTTAACTATACGTTTTACATCGCCATCAAGCGTGCCAGTCTTGGTTGCTCGATCGATCTTCCAGAAGAGTTAGCGGAACTTGCCTATAAGTGTAGTGGTTTTTCTGCGTTTTGTACCTTAAAAGAAGACATTGAAAGTATTTACGATTTGCATTTGTCAAAAGAAGAATTTGCTTGGATCTATCTAGTAACGCTTTGTAAGCGAACATTCAATCAAGAGGAACAAGAACAGAAATTTTATCAGCATTTTAATCGGGGATCAGAAATTGCAGAAATGACAGCACTCTTTTTGAGGGGACGAGACGTACCACAAGAAAAGCAAGCGACTATCCAAACCTTCTTGCGGTCCTTTTTCCTATCAAGAAAGCTCAACCATCAAATCACCCCTGTCTTGAACAAAGAAATGAGTGATATCAAAGAAGCAATCATGCGCTCGAATTGCGAGCTTTACCAGAAAAATTTGCATTTTCTTGAAGAACATCGCGACAAGCTCGCTCTAAACACAAGTTATCTTGAGGATGTATGTGTGAGTCTCACGCTATATAGTGAATTGATTTTCGATTTTTACGCTTCAAAAAAAACAGTCTATTTTCTTTTAGAAGGAGATCATTTTGTTTGTCAGCATATCCAGATACGCGCGCTCCGTCAATTTGGAAACCGGCATTCTTTGACCTTTATTCCACTACAATACTTGACCAAAGAAGCCTTAAATGAGACCCATATCGATATGGTTGTCACAAATTATCCACGTTACCTCTCTGACTATCATATCGAAACAGAGTATTTCTTACTAAAACCACTTCCAGATGAGCAAGATTGGGACTATTTGGAAAGAAAATTAAGCTCAGCCCAATCACCTCTTTTTTAGTACAAAGCTTGTGATAGGAAGCTTTAGAAAGGACAACGATTGTTATTTTCATCTATTTCAGGCGTTGATGAAAATAATGATTTTCTTTTGTTTTGAGACCACGGTATCCTAGGTGTTAGTAAGGCACACGTGTGAAACACTTACAGCTATTCTGTCTCATAAACCTTCGTTTTTGAGAATCGACAAAAAAAGACATTTGAATTTATCAAATGTCTTTAAAAAGTTGTTAAGTTAGGGTTTTGTCAAATAACAACTACATAAGAAAGTTATCCTCTTAAAAACGAAGATTTATGGGACGATTCTATGGGAAAAGGGGGCGAGTAGCCTAGGCATAAGGACTTCATATTACTGAATAATACTTGAAGAAAGGAGGACATGATGAAATTAATTACGTTGTTTTCTGCTTTACTACTAATAAGTACTTCTGGAATCAACACGATAGTGACTTTCCAACAAGTAGTTGAGGCAGATGCTGTTTCGCTTACAGAAGCGAGCGCGTCATCTGACCTTGAGCCAACGAGTAGCTCGGATGAGTTAGCTGATTTTCCGGCAATAACGGAGCAAAGCAGTGAAGAACCCCCAGCGCCCTCTGAATCTCCCGAAGATTCGTCCCCAGCTAGTCAAGAAGACCAAGAGCTAGTAGAAGAATCATTGCCAGAAGAAAGCACGAACGAGGCAGATTTGGCAAACGAGGTTGATGATGAGGCAGATGTGGAAGAACCACAAGTCGAAGCCTTGGACACAGAAGCAGAAATCCTGGCACTTTCAGTTGAAGGTGAGGAGCAACTGCGGGCGATTTTATTAGGAGAATCCTATACGGATAGTCAAGACACTTTGTATGACTATGGACAAATCGCCAATGACCAAGCCATCCTTCTGACTCTTTCTGGCACTTTCACTTTGACTGCACCAATTAACGAGATTCAGCGGACAAATGTTACGTTTACTGGGCAACAAGCAGTCATTTCTCAAGCAACAGCGAATGATTTGATGCAATTTGCCAATCCAGTGCAACTAACTTGGCAAGGTCTTCAGCTGCAAGGGATCATTTCGGCCCAAGGTTTGGCTCAAACAACTGGGCAATCCACGATCGTTTTTGAAAATACTCAACTAGAGCTAACAACGTCTACTGGACGATTGGTGAATAATGATCAAGCGCACCTGCATTTCAAAGGCAGCAATCGGCTAACGACCGCAGCCGCATCCATTCCGACACTATTTACTGCAAACCGCATGACCGTCGAAGGGGAATTTACGATCGATCATCGTTCCACAAATACCACTCCGATTTTTGAGTTAAATCAAGGAGCGATTGCGGAACAAGCAGTATTTTCCGTCACACGGGCAGCAAATACCAATGCTGGGACCGTCTTTCATTTGACTGGAGCAGCAGCCACACTTGTATTTGGGCAAGAAAGTGTGACGACGATCCGTCAGTCTGGGGCAGTGGTTTCTGTACCAAATGCCAACCAAGATAGCCGCTTGACGGTCGCTGCGGGAGCGACACTTGACGTTGGAACTGGTCAAGGATTATCAGGCAATACGACGAGTACCCTTGGGGAAGTGGTGATCCAAGCAGGAAGTCAAGTGCAGTTTTCTGAATTTGGAACAGTTAGCGCCACACCAGCGATCAATGCCGGACGCAGATTGATCGTCGAAAATAGTTCTGCTGAACGGCCAACGGTGATTACTGGGACACGCACAGGAACGACAACTGGTGCCTTTATCCATTTGCGCAGTGCAGAAGCAGAGGTCCACATCGGTGCCTTTACTAAGATGACTGTCAATCAGACCGGTCCAGTCCTGACCGCTTCTTTAGCGGATGTCGTTGTGGGGGAAAATGCTCGGATAGATGCAACCACCGGTAATGGTTTTACTGCCGATACGATGATCAAAACGTTTCGCATGGAGGACCGTAGCCATATTGAGCTAGAAGAGCGTGCGAATAATAATTCAAATGTGCGCCGTTTTTCTGTTCGTGATTCCTTCATTACGGGTGATAATGTTATTTTGAATTCTAAGCGCCAAGTCACTGTCGGTAGTGCGGCATTCTTGCAATTGCAAGCGGCAAATGCTCGCTTTGTTTCTGGCAATAACAATCATATGACGATTACCCAACAAGGAGCGATTTTTCATGGGATCGCTACAACAAGTGAACTGCATTTCGGTGAGGAAAATGTCATCAATCTGACATCCGGTCAAGGTTTGACCGGAAACAACGGTTCCACTCGAAGAATGATCGTAGGGAAAGAAACGAAGCTCTTTTTATCTGAACACGGAACCAATGACAACCAAAACTTTATTCGTTTGCGGGATGAGCTAAAACTAGAGGCTGGTGCAGAATTGCATATCAATCGAACATCTACTCGAGCGGCAGAAGCGATTCGTCTGACCCGTGCTAGCTCTCAATTTACGATGGAAGAAGGCAGTAAGCTATTCGTCGAAGTACGGGGGATCGCCTTTTATGGAACCACGACAACGAATGTTTATGTAGGCGATAGAGCGGAGATTCACTCAAAAGCCAGTTACGGCTTCACCGGACGGCGTACGATTCGTTCGTTTGTCACAGGTAGCAAAGCAAAAATCTATCATACGGAAGCAACCAGTGGGAACTTGACTGTTTCGGAAACCTTATCTGATTCACCATTTCGAGTAAGTCATATTTTTACTTTAGGTGAAGAAGCAGAACTTACCGTTGTCCGTGAGCGCAACCGAAATGATGCTGGGGCGATTCGGGTCAATAATACGAACGGCGTTGTCACCTTGGGCAAAGGGGCGAAAATGTCGATAGAGCAAATAGGACCTGCTTTTTACGCCCCGCGAGGAGCTAGCTTTGTCATGGAAGAAGGTGCTTCCTTTTATGCCAATACTTCCAATGGCTTTAACTCAAGCACACGGCGTTTCAGTGAAATGACGATTGGTAAAAATGCTAATTTTCATGTGACAGATGCTGGTAGAACGAGGAATCGTTCAACCAGTCGACCGATGATCGACATTGCCAATACTATAACGGTGGATGAAGAAGCGGTGTTTCTAGTCGAAACCGAAGTAAACCGTAATGAGATGATTTATTTTAGAAACGCCCGTGCGAGCTTAAATCTTCAAGGGGTTCAACGATTTGAGTTGATCCATCCTACGACACGTGCAGGAACAAGTCGAACGACATTACAGCAATTGATTCGTTCGAATAATAACACCGCGGCGAATGGATTATCGATCAATTTTGAAAATCAAAAAGTTTCCCTTTGGACAGGAACTGGTGAGCAACCCAATGAAGAATTTATCAATGTTTCAGGTAGATTGCGGATCAATCGAAACAATGGGGTCAACCCGTCATGGGGAACATTCAACGCAAATGCGCGTTCTCGTTATATCAGTGTGGAAAATGCGGAAGGATCCATCTCCTCATTAAATGATGTGGATTTTGTTGCCGCAATCAGCGCCAATAACTATCGTCGTATCGCTTTTTCTGAACCAGAAGGGTTGGTGGCACGAATTGATGCCTTGAGTGATCAGTCCACTGAGATCACTGGTTCAATGTATGAAGATACAGATGTCACAGTCGTGACATACACGAATACGGCGGGTGAGGTCGTTGAGTTGACCAAGGATTCTGAACGTATCGAATGGGAAGGATACCGTGATGAAAGTGAACTCTATCGGTATTTCCGCATCCAACTGAGAGAAAATGAACGCTTGGAAACGGAGACTGAAGTTTCAATCTTCTTATCAAAACCTTCTGTTGAGACACTAATTGATACCACAGCCCGTCGCACAGTCATCAAAGGGGTGGATTTTGAAGCCTACAATATCACATTGGACCGCTTCAAAGTCAATGAACTAGCTAATGAAGCAGCACTCCATGCTTTGATTCTGGAAGAAAGTCGAGCACAAGCCGAAAATGTCTTAACTCATGCCGATATGACGACTGATTTTCGTGTCATTGATACGGATGTCACCTTGGATGTTGACGAAGATGGCAGCTATTATGCGGTGCTTGAAGTGGGGAATAAAGCCTATCAACAGGTGATCGGTATTGATGTGACTTCCAAACTTGAGCATATGCGGGTGACGATCCCGACGAAAATGGTTTTCGAATCTTTATACAATGCGGCGGAGTCTAATCGTAATTTTGAGAGTCAAACGTATGAGATCCGTAATCACTCTTCCTTGGCAGTAGCTACCTACATCAATCAAGTAGCTATTGATGATAGTGCCGGCATCGTGCTTTTAGAAGCTGGCGAAGATCCGCTTGATTATGCGGAAAGTGAAAGCGAAGAGGAAGACCCTATCCTGACCTATGACGACATCTCGGTACCGTTGTTACGTTTGAATCTAAAAACGGAAGAAACGGAAATCCAGCTCTATGAAGCAATGGAAGAACAACCCCTGATGCGCTTAGAAGAAAGGAGCCGGGCACCGATTTCATTGACTGGTGATTTTTACGGTGATTATCCTCGGTGGGTCGTAGATGCAGAAGAGGACCAAGGGGGCTATTACGAAGATTCATTGGTACCGAACTATCGCATCATCTTGCGATTCGTACCCAGAGATTAAGCAACATGATCGTACCTAACACTAAGGAGGTGAATCCATTGGAGCAAACGAGTCAAACCGAAAACAAGGAACAACGCAAATGGGTCTTGTGGTTGTTGCTACTGGCAGTACTTGCTGGAGGGATCGGGTACTATTTCTATCCATCAAAAGAAGCCGTTCCTTTGATCAGTGCTGACCTGTTGCCTGAAGCCGGTGATGCCACCGACCAGCGATTGGCTGAGCGGGCGCAGGAAATCGCAGATGCCAATTATTTTACCCTGCAAATCAATCCAACCGCTCTTTTTGAAGACGGCCACAGTGCCGGCTCGATCGAGATCGTCAACCCTGGAACGAACGTTTATCCAATTGCCGTGGATATCTCTTTACTGTCTAGCGGAGAAGTGATCTACTCTTCCGGTGCGATCTATCCAAACCAATTTGTGGAAAATGTCAATTTGACAACACCATTGGCTAAAGGCGAATATCCTGCCAAAGCCACGATCAACATCTACGACCCTGAGACCAAAGAAAAGCAAGGGGTCACTGAAGCAGAATTAACGATTATCGTTAAAAATTAAAAAAGAAAAGTGAGGAAATAAGAATGAAAAAATTAGTAGCAGCTATTTTGAGTACCGCAACGATCGCAGGAGTAGTAGCAAGTGGCGTAACAGCCTTTGCGACACAAACCATTGATGGACGTGAGGGTGACACTTCAGGAGAAATCCAAGTAAACGGGATCATCGGGGAATTTGATAACACCACCCCTGGACCAGATCCAGTTGATCCAAACGCATGGATCAATGTAACGATTCCGACGACAGCATTGTTTTATACTACTGAAGCATCTAACCATGCGGAGATTGTTTCACCTAACTATAAAGTAATCAATAACTCAGCTGTTGGCGTGATCGTTTCAGTTACTGGAGTTGATACGCCATCGAATATGGGCGAGGTTGATTTGTTAAACGTAAATGATATCGAGTTGTTTGCCAATGGAGTAGCAACCGTTGTGGAAACTGAGTTATTCACTTTAACGGGTAATACAGGTGCCAATGCTGATGGCGATTTTGGCTTTAATGGAGAAGCAACTCCAGTGGATTCAAGTAAAGAATCCAATCCAAGCTTCAACTTAGTCTTAAGCTTTGCGCCTGATTTGGCTGATGAGGAATAATTAACATCCCAATAAAGAAGGGATCAATCGCATGAAAAAACGAAGCAAATTGTTTTTTGTAGTTATCGGATGCTTAGCTATCCTTGGTTGGGGATTTCCGGTTATTGCGTCAGCTGATCCGACAGTAGGACAAATCACGGTAAATGGGCGGATTGGAGAAGCTACCAGTGAGTCGAAAGAGAAACCGAAGTGCGACAATGATTATAAGATAACGATCGTGGCAGATGCTTCTCAAATTGGACAAGGGAAATTACCGCAAACTGGCTCTTCAAATCAACAGTTCTTGCTATCTTTGGGGTATCTACTCTTAGCATTGGTGCTGTTCATTCTGATCAGAAGAAAAAGATCCTTCAGCAAACGATTTGTTCCGTAAAGCATCAACTACAAAGTCGAACGTTAAAAAGAGAAACTGTGCGCAATCCCACAGTTTCTCTTTTTTCTTAGTTTCTATGAAAGCACGAAAAGCAAAGACAAGCTTGCTGCTGCCTATTCTACTGTTCAACGAGCAATGAATCGGGAAATACCATCTGTTGTGACTGTACCGGAAAACAGAAGTAAGAAATTTTTTACAATAATGAAGCAGGTGAAAAATTTGTCAACGATGAATAGTATACAGCAAGCCATAAGGACGCATTCGTCATAATGGTTGGTTTACTTGATCGTTTGAACGTAAGAAAAAATATTTTTTAGCCTGCCTACTAAAAGGGTTGAATAGGGTGTTTGATGAAAACTAGCCAACATTGATAATGGTTGTGAAAGAAACAAGCACCTTAGTAAGAAAGAGGATACCTACGATAAAAGAAATGACTGTAAAGGAGCGGAGCATAGAATGACTGTTTTTACATCAAAAAAAGAATATATAGAGAAATTCCAAGAAAAGTTAGCAGGGTCACTCAGAGCAAATGGTGCATTAGCACATTATGTTGCCAAACAATTGGATCAGCTCAATTGTTTGGTTCAAGACATCTCGCAAGACACGTTTTGGGAAAGAATTCCTGTCATTTTAGGCATTGATGCAAAACTTGTCTTGATCACTGATTTGATGAGGTTTGATGATTTTACAGATGAAGAGATCATCCGAATTGTTGAACAGGATTATCATTATTACTTCAAAGAGCTTTGCGGGTATACTCTTGGGATGGAAGCGAAGCACTCGCTAATATTCAATATTAAGTAAACCACTCACAGCTAAATTTTCCCATAGTAAAGCAATGAGAGGAGACTTTGCTCATTTGCTTTTGATTCCTATCGGCACGCAGGCTGGAGGAGTGATATATTTTGGGAAAGCCATCAACAGTCAAGCATAAAAAATGAATCTTTTGGCTAAAGAAATGGATCGTTACTATATACGATGTAATTGGAAGATGGAAGTGCAAAAAGACATGAAATAGAGAGAAACACTACCAAAAAGCCGACTTTGTGGTAATGTTTCTCTCTATTTCGCTTCCTCGTTACTGCGTTAGTCATGCTGGGAATAGTCTTTTCTTTTGTTTCTAAGTTCTTTCGTGTAAAATGCCTGATTGAAGAAGTGACCTACACGGTTTTTGTAAATAAGGGCAAAAAATGATCGCAACCAGCAAAAATTCTGCAAATAAAATTATTTGTGTTATATTTGAAAGGCATCTGTTTGCTTTTTAACGATCGTTTGTGTTTATTGTTAATTAGTGTTAGAAAGCAACTGCTCTAGCCTATCTTTTTTTCAATTGATCCGCAGGGGCAGGTTTATCCAAGTAAAACCCTTGTTGAAGAAAAATCTCTTCTTCAAGCAAATACTCGTGAATATCGGAGGTTTCCACTCCTTCAACGATAAATTGGATCTGGCGGTTACTGGCAATATTGCGCCAGAAGTCGATCAAAAAGAAAATCTCTTTTTGGGGCAGCACGCGCAATGAGATAGGAGAGAATTTGATCACGTCGATTTTGTCCAGCATTGGCGCAATATTCGTCAGTGAATGAATGCCCGTCCCTACATCATCCAATGCGACAGAAAAGTGCATCTGTTTTATTTGGTTGATTTTGTTCATAAGAAAGGATTTGGGATCACAGGCGATGGAAGGTTCCGTATCGTCTTCGGTGATCTCAATCAAAATACGATTATGGTAAGGGGCTAAGTCTGCTAACATCAGAAAGGTTTCTGGGTAACTAAGTTGTTGCGGGTGGATATTGAGACTAATTTTTGTATTTTCGTTGGGATGAAGCAAGCTGAAAATTTCATTTCGATACCATTGTAGTAAGCGAGTGTGTAGTTTTTTGTATTTGATCACTTGCTGGAAGAAAGAAAGGGGAAACCTATTTCTTTCGGTACTTCGCAATAATAACTCGTAGCCAATCACTTTCTGACTATCTTGTTTCATTTGAAAGATAGGCTGGGCATCAAAGTATAATTGGGGAAATATCGATAAGAGTTCTTGTTCAATTTTTTCAGCCATTGGTTTCTGCTCCTTTCTGGAGTGGCTTTAATTTTGGTTTCATGAAGGGAGAATGTTCCTGATCCTTTCCATGAATCGCTCGCATGCTCGTCTATGATCTGCTAGAAAGAAGCGTTACCTTCAATAAATAGGCGAGATATTCTTAAGAAGAATAAGCAAAGAAAGAAGGAGTCGTATGATTATCCATCTGATTTATACTGCGATGTATGCTATTTTAGTCGTGAGCTTGCTTATATCGTATGATCTGTTTATCAAAAATTTTAAAGAATTAAACTTGCGTCTTTCGTTTAAAATTCTGATCGGCATTGTTCTGTTTATTTCGCAAGTCTATTTTATTATATCATTTTCTTTAAATAGTATTGGTTATGTTGCGTATGAATATACGATTCCGATCTTTATTTATTATTTTGGCGTCCTCAAAGAAAAAATCTATTTAGTTGGGCTGGTCCCTGTTATTTTGCTAACTTTTTTTGCATTGATCAATAAATTTGATTGGCAAGCTATGTTCTTTATTATCGGTTTAAATTATGTCATTTTAATCGTGACCTACTTATTAAAGAAAACATTTTTCGGTAAAGCAAATCACACCTTTTTTTATCTATTTTCAATTCTTGTGACTGTTGGTTCGCCAATGGTCGACTCAGGACTTTTTTATCGCCGAGAAATTGGCTTTGGCGATGTTGTATTTCTAGGGATTGGCTCAGGGATCATTCTCTTTTTGTGGAAGTATTATCTTCATAACCAAAAAAACTTTCTCGAAAAAATCAACACAAAAATCATTGAACGCAATTATGATGAGTTGACAAAGATAAAGAATTTCCGCAGTCTAAACGAGGACATCTCTAAGCTAACATTAATTGAAAAGAATCAACTAATTGTAGGGATGTTGGATTTGGATCATTTCAAACAGATCAATGATCACTATGGACATCAAATCGGTAACCAAGCCTTGACGTTTTTCGCTGAAAAACTGACGACTTTTCTTGACCAAAAAATCGAAGATCCGTCTTTAGTGGAGGTCTATCGATACGGGGGCGAAGAGTTCTTAGTCTTGTTTAGAGGACATACTTTAAGTGAAGTAAAAAATATCATTGAAGAGTTCCATTCATTCTTAAGGAAGGAACAGTTGAATTTAGATGCAGCTCAACTGACTCTTTATTTTTCAGCAGGAATTTCAGAAGCCGAGCCAGCCTTAGACATTTCAGAAACCTTTTACCAAGCCGATCAAGCTTTGTATGAAGCGAAAAGGAAAGGCAGAAATCGCACGATTATTTTTTCTTGAGACGTTTGCTTTTCAGAAGAAATTTTAATAGAGAGACAAGGATCATAGGTTTCTTTTTCCAAAGTCATATCTTTTTCAAAAGGAAGAGAGGGAGCAATTTGGCAAGTATAACGGTTTACCAAATGGTTTACCGATTATCTTTAGAGGTTAAGTGAAGAGAAAAAATAAGTAGAGTACTTTTTAAGAAGTGGAGAGAAACCACTTCTTTTTTTGCACCTAGCATTGGGCAGCCGCACTTGGCAGCATCGACATGGTTTTCTGGCGTGTTTACACCCTTTGAAAGTAATGGTATATTTATTTGATAAGTAAATAAAATTATTTTGTGATGTGTGTAATGATGACTACTAAGGAGACTTCCCTATGAAACCAATTCGGCGAACACTGTACCAAAGTGCTTTGTACGTAGCTATTCCTTTGATCGCGAGTCTGCTGATTGGTTACCTAGCCAAATGCTCACTCCTGATTCCGGCATCCATTATTTATGGCGTTCTTTTGGTGTTTATGATCCCTTCCGACAGCTTTTTATCAAGCAGTGTGGACTACCAAACGAAAAGCATGAATCCAACTTTTCGTCCTCCACCACTAAAGAGAAGAATTGAAGGTGCGCCAGAAACGATCAATTTCCTATTCGTTTTAACGGCACTGGTTTTGTGTTTGCTGCTCTTGTTGGCTGGGTAAAGGGAATTCATAGAAATCATGTACTAAGAAATATGTCGAAAATAAAAAGGAGAACAGCGATGAAATTACTCAAACAAATTAATTTGATGGATGATCAAAAAACAATAAAGAGATTGAATCTCGCAGCAATCCCTGCCTTGATTTTTTTCTATGTCTTTTTTACATTTTTAACAGTAGCTGGTCACGGAGCAACTAATGAACCCCCTTTTTTCATCGGACTTTTGATCTTAATGGGTACGTATATTGTTCTCATCATCATTCATGAATTGATCCACGGTGCCTTCTTCAAGCTTTTTGACCCCAAAGGGAAGGTAAAGTTTGGGTTCAAAAATGGGGTAGCATATGCCACGAGTCCCCATTCCTTTTATTCAAAAGGAAAATTTGCCATCGTTTTATTGGCACCATTCATTGGCATTTCTGTGGGTCTTTTTCTTTTTTACTTTTTTGGTTGGTTGACCGTGTCTCTTTTTACTTGGATCGCTTCCGTACATGCCGCTAGTTGCGTGGGAGACTTTTACTTTCTTTATCTTATTGCTAAAGCACCAGCGAACAGTTGTGTGGAAGATACTGAAGTAGGGTTGAATATTTATCACGAAGAATAAGATGTTTTTCAGTGGCTACTCGTAAGAATAGAAAACGAAGGAAAATAGGTCTAGAATATTTAGTGTTGGTGGAAAATCTAGGGATTTTCTACTAACATTTTTTTGTAAAAAAAGAGATAACCTAATCGGTAGAATTTAGTCGACGAAATTCCACCAGTTAGGCTATCTCCATGGATTATTGTAAATGAAAATTGTTAGGCTATCAGATGAACAGTGCTTTTGTAAAGAAGAACTGTCAGAAACAAAAGGAAATTTTAGACGGCTGCCTTTTCACTAGCGATTTCACCGATACAACGGCAAACTACCAGCAACTTTATTAATAAGCTTTTTCTTGCCTTTTAGACAAATACCAAAATAAGCCAGCTTTTCTGGAGCAATCGACTCGAGGGTTTGGCGGTATTGCTCATAGGAATTAGTAATTTGGGCGACATCGGAAAAGTCAATGATAGTGACATCTTGTTCTGACTGTTGGCTAATCGATTCGCGAATGGTCTGCAATTGTTCTTTGTTTGTTTTCAAGATAGGAATCGGAAAATTGACGATTCCTAAGTGTTTGTTACCAGTCGAATCATAGATGTCTTCTCCGATTCCTTCTGGATACAGTTTTCCCAAAGTAACACCTAAGATCGCCGCAGTGTTCGCGACTAATCCAATCGGTAATTGTTCATCGATAATCATGACGCATTTTTCTTGGTTATTCATTCATATTCACTCCATCTTCTTGATAAATTGTTTGATAAGCTTTCGGGGTGACCCCAATCAAGCTTTTAAAGATACGGGTAAAATGGCTTTGATCGCTAAAACCGGTCAGAAAAGCGACTTCTGCAATTGCCTCTTGAGCCTCCAGTTTTTTCTTAGCAGCACTGATGCGCACAGTACTTAAATATTGAAAAGGGGACAGGCCATACGCTTTCGTGAACTGCCGAATCAAGACGTACTGATTCATTCCAAGAACGTCACTTAATTCACTCAGTGATAATTTTTCGGCATAGTGCTGATCAATATAGGCTTTCGCTACAGCAGCTTTATTTGTAGTCGTCTCTGTCTGTTTTTGGGTGAAATCCGCATACTGAACAAGCAGGTCGTGAAGGAGACAAGTAAAGCGTTCTTGTTTCTCAAATTCATCGCCCTGATCTGACAGCAATAGTTGGTGCACCGCATGGAATTCCTCTTTTTCTTTTACTTGACGAATGACTGGTTCAGGAAAGTGGGGTGTCAATCGAGTGTTGAAAATTTTTTGCACCTGCGCCGTCATATTCTCTGGTGTTAAGTGGATGTTGCGGTAAACCAGTTTCTCTTCCGTGAGTTGCTGGCAGCTATGGGCAGCTTTTGGTGGAATCAAAATCAAATCGCCCGCTTCAACGATATAGCAAGTATTCTGACAGGTGAATTTGCGCGTGCCAGCTTCCATTAAGCCAATCACGTAATATTCATGCCAATGGTTAGGAAACTCTTGCTGGATACCGTTAAACAATAAGGCCTCTACACCAAGGGTGCTATCTTGAATAATTTGTCGTTCGTTTCTCATCTGAAACCTCCTTTTTGTAACTATAACAAAAGTGTTTTTTGGCGAATAGAACGATATTGACTTTTTGACTATTTTTCTTGATGGGAGGCCCTTAGTTGGGACTGAGAAAAGGGGCTGGAGAAGGTCGGGAAAGAGCGGATCAGGCTTGAAGAGAGAACAGCGGTATATTTTGATGATTCTATGGAATGAATCACAGCAAATGAACCATGCCCCGTGAAAAAAATAATGATAAATCCTTGTCATTTGGAAGTTTCTTTGATGGAAGTATGTACCATTTGACTGCAGTAAAGTTTGTGACGGTGGCTAGCTTTGAAAGGTGGTGGTGCTTATGAATGTAAGTACTAACTCTTCAGAAAGGAGAAGCCTTTTTGTCCACAGCGGAAGCAATCGGGCTAATGATCAGTTTTGGTACATTTACCGCCATGCTGATCTTTGGTATCCTAGTTGAAGTGAAAAATGACAAAAAAAATAACCGTCGACTTTAACAGGGAAACGGTTATCTTCTAAGTTTAAAAACCTGTCGCCGTCTTAAATGGCGCTGCAGGGGAGTTGTGGCAACAACTCCTCTTTACACGAGTATTATAACAAATAAATAGGCACTGTTCAACGGATTGCTGATTTTTTAGACAGCTACTGGTAGGTCTTTAAGGAGTCCTTTACAATGCACAGTCCTTTTTCTAACACCTCTAAGTGATTCGATGACAGGGACAATCGAATAAACGGGTCACTTTGCTTTTGGGTCGTGAAACGATTGGAATGATAGATGCGCACGCCTTTTGCCAAATAGTCTTGTTCGATGTCCAATTGAGAAACATCTGAGCGAATCGATAAATGACGATAATAGGGATAGACTGCTGGTTTTGATTGACAGTCAAAGACCGCATCAAAAAGTGCATTTGCTTGTTTCGTAAGAGCAAATTTTTGTTGAAGGATGGTTTGCGCCACTTCACTGTTCAAAACCTCGGTAACGATCTCTGCCTCCAAGGGAGAGGTTTTTACATTGATCGTGAAAATGGCTTGTTCGATTTTTCCTCGGACCGCTTCTGGAAAAACAAGATAAGCGACCCGCAGCCCCGAACAGATAAATTTAGTCATTCCAGCAAGATAAATGACTTGTTGAGGGAGCAGCGCTTGAAAGGGAGCAATCACTTTATTTTGTTGATACGTCGTTAAAAAAGAATGAATATCATCTTCGATCACCCACAAGGATTCTTCTTCGATAATTGTTGCGAGCGCTTTTCGTCTGGATTCGGTGATTTGAAAACCAATCGGATTGTTGCAAGAGGGCATCACAAAGAGTCCGTGTATTTTTTTCTTGCGACATTCTTGTGCAAGTACTTCCGGACGCATTCCTTCCTGATCGTAATCAATAGGAACAATTTCTAAATGGAAGAGGTGTGCCAATTCAATAAAATTTGAGTACGTGTAACGATCAACTGCGATCCGATCTCCCGGAGAAAATAAGGCTGCCAAGGCAATCGCTAAGCCGTTTTGTACACCAGAAACAATCGCAGTCGTGTCTTTGTCTGCGATGACCCCTTGCGTCTTTAACCAGTTGCTGGCGGTCGTCAATTGATAATCGGATCCTTGAGGTTCTCGATAATTCATGATCCCAACAATATTTGAATGATTGACGACTTTTTGAATCGTGGGCAGTATCAAGGAATTGCATTCTTCAAAGGAACTGACGAGTCCCAGATCAATGATGTGCGTAGCCACATTGCTGGTAGAAATAGAGATCGAGTCGAATGCATTGGCAGAAACATAAGTGCCGCTGCCAATCTGGCTATAGAGAATTCCTTTCTCGACACCATATCTATAGGCTTGACCAATCGTAGTGAAATTAAGATCTAAGAAATCTGCTAACTCTCTTTGAGAGGGTAAGCGGGTATTTTTGGCGAGCTTGCCAGAGAGGATATCTTCTTCTAAGCGCTTGATCAAGGAACGATAAAAGGGACGGGTAAGCTGCGTTTTGTCTGGGCGCCAACTAAGGGCATACTCTTCATAAGAATTGATGGGCATAAGAACACCTCCTAAATTGTATTCCATACAATTATATCATTGATTGTATGAATTGCTGAGGGTAGGATAATGAAAAAAGGAGGAATTTTTATGGAGATTATAACAGAGCAAGAGATTTTACGTGAACTGACATTTCCTGAAGCCATTACAGCTATGACAAATTGCTTTCGTGATTTTGAGCAGCAAACTGTTTCTCAATGGCAAAGAGCGGTATTGCCGTTGCCAGATCAAAAGCAAGGAAATCTCTTTGCTTTAATGCCCGCTTACTTAGGTCCAAACCGGGTGTATGGCGCAAAAATCATGTCCTTTTTCCCAGAGAACGGAACGTTACAGCTGCCGACTCATTTAGGACAAATTCTTTTGCTTGATAGCCAAAATGGGGCGCCACTTACGTTAATGGATGCAAATAGTATTACTTGGATTCGCACGGCAGCAGTATCAGCAGTAGCGACGAATTATTTAGCAAAGAAAGAAGCGACCAAATTGTCACTAATTGGTGCCGGACATCAAGCTTCCTCCCATCTACAAGCGATGCTGGCGATTCGTCCGATCCACACTGTATTTGTTTATGATCTAGATAAAAGAAAACTAGCGAACTTTGTTGAAGCAGTCCAAACAACTTATCCGCAATTGGAGGTTATTGCCTGTAACCATCTAATAGAAGCGACACGTGAGACCGACATTCTTTGTACCTTAACACCTAGTAAGCAGGCATTTTTGGATAAAGAAATGGTTTCACCTGGCACCCATATCAATGCAATCGGAACCTTTACCCCAGAAACACGTGAACTCACCAGTGATCTAGTGGCTGCGGCCAGTGTGTATGTAGATGATTATCAAGCAGTATTGCAAGAAAGTGGCGATCTTCTGATTCCAATCGCAGAACACTCCTTTCATCCTTCTGCTATCAAAGGTTCGTTAGGGGAATTGGTTACTCAGAAATGTCACGGACGAGAAACGGAACAAGAATACACGATTTTTGATGCGGTGGGGCTCGCAGTAGAAGATCTCTATTGCGCAGAGTACGTATACAATAAACGAAAGGGAGTAGAAAAATGAACTTAGAGTATTATGTAGTAGATGCTTTTGCCACAAAGGTTTTTGAAGGAAATCCAGCGGCCGTTTTTATTTTACCAGAATGGCTACCAGAAGAGCTGATGCAAAAAATCGCGATCGAAAACAATTTATCGGAAACGGCCTTCGCCGTAAAAGAAGCAGACTCTTATAGCCTTCGCTGGTTTACGCCAGATCGTGAAATTGATCTTTGCGGACATGCAACGTTGGCAACAGCGTTTGTGCTGTTTCATTATTATGAACCTCAACGAACTTCTATCGTTTTCCAAACAAAATATAGCGGACAGCTGCGTGTGACGAAGGATGATGAAATTTTATCACTGGATTTTCCAGCGATTCTTCCAGAGAAAACGGCGATATTGCCCATATACGAAGAAGCGATCGGTGCCAAAATCAACGAGGCTTACTTGGCAAGAGATCTTTTCTTTGTATTGGATAATGAAACCCAGATTCAACAGTTAACACCTAATTTTTCTTTAATAAAAACCTTTGAGCAAGGGATTGGCGTGATCGTGACAGCTCCTGGGGAAACGGTCGATTTTGTTTCTCGAACCTTCTTTCCTAAGTTGACGATTGATGAAGATCCTGTTTGCGGATCGGCTCATTCGAACCTGATTCCCTATTGGAGCAGCCGATTGAATAAGACCAAAATGACGGCTCAGCAACTCTCTGCACGAGGAGGATTTCTTGAGTGTACCTTAGCAGATGAGCGAGTAATCATTGGTGGAAAAGGTGTACTTTATGCGAAGGGCACCTGTTTTTTATAAGCAATCTAGATTGGATTTTCCTAGCGATTAGCCCATTTTTGCCATCTGTTTCTATTACTTATCACTTTTGAAAGGCGAGTCATCAAGCTGATTCGCTTTTTTTGCGTTAAAAAACAAATACTGGTCATCGCATATCCTCTTTTTATGTGAAAATGGTATGGTAATCCTTGAAATCTCCTCTTCGGTCCATCGTTTAAAAAAAACGGAGTTTCAGTTGTGCCGAGAAATGATGGCGATTTCATTTTGTGCAAGCTATAGTTTAGGTGGGGGTAGCAAATATGATTCATTTCAAATTGACGTATCTGTTTTCAGAACCAAATATTGAGGCGTTTCTTCAGTTGACGAAGTGGAGGGATGAGGAATTTCTGGCGGAGATTGCCAAGATCAATCAAATCACTGAACAGCGGTTGAATCAACGAATCACGATGCATGAGGGAGAAGTTTTGATTCCTTCGCTGATTCAACGAAAATGGCCGGAAATTCTTTTCGATGTCCAGAAGAACACGTTGTTTTTTTCGGAAGAAGAGCGGCGGTCCATGATTTATCTTCTGACTTTTTCAGCAGTGAAAGACTTATCTGTCTATCAGTTTCAAGAGCTGTTCTATGTCAGTAAAAATACGATTTTGAAGGATGTAAAGGGGATCAGAGAGGAACTTGCGGCGTTCAAGATTCAACTATTGTACTCTCGAAAATATGGCTTTTATCTAGAGGGAGAGGAATATCAGATTCGCGCTCTTGCTTTTCGAAAAGTCAGTGCGTTATCCAATACGAAAAACGGGAATTTGCTTTTATTTGAGGGAATCTATGCGCAGGATAAAACGATTTATGTTCGGATCAGAGATCATTTGTCCGCAACACTGACTGCCTTCAATCTGGTGATCGTGCCGAGCCGCTTCGAAGAAATGCTTTATTTTCTTAATTATTTATCCTTTCGGATGGCAGAAACGGCTGTTTCTTTAGCGGAGACAGAAACATCGCTGCTACAGTCGCTGCATGTCCATCAAGTCAGTCAGCAGTTTTTAGCAGAATTTCCTGCCATCAAAGATCGGGAAACAGAAGCGCTTTATGTAACGATTCTGCTAAAAACGATTCTGCAAGGAGATATCGAAGATACTTCATTAGAGTTTTTATTGGAATGTGCCAGTAAGATCATTCATGAAATGGAACGACTGGCAGCTATCGAGTTTGTGGACTATCGCACCCTTTTGATGAACACATTCTATCATCTTGTCCCGGCGTATTTTCGAATCCGCTACGGTTTTCCACTGGAGAATGTACTGATTGAAGAAATCAAGCTGCAATACAATGAGTTGTTTGAACTGACGAGACGAGCACTGGGTTCCTTAGAAGACCTAGTCGGTACGATCCCTGATGAAGAAATCGGTTATTTTACGATTTTGTTTGGTGGGGAAGTCAGTAAACAAAAGGCCAAACGTGATTACTTCCAACTGAATGCATTAGTCGTTTGTCCCAGTGGCATCAGTTCATCCTTGATTTTGGAATCAGAATTAAAGGAACTGTTTCCCCAGATCCATTTTATGCCGGCTCGTTCGATCGAAGAGTATGAAAATGTTCGCTTCAATGAAGAGATTGATCTGATTTTTTCCAGTGCGCCGATCAAAACCAAACGGCCATGTTATGTGATCAATCCGATTATGACGCCCATTGAGAAGGATGAATTGGTTAAAAACGTACAAGCGGCATTCTTTCCTTCAAAAACTGGTTTGCATTCCATTGACGATGTGTTAGAAGTGATTTTGCCCTATATTGATTTAAAAGCAGGCATCAGTAAGCAAAAGCTGAGAAAAATTTTGCAAAGAAAAATCAATCGAGAATTGAATAGAAGGGAAGACCAACGTCCGATGTTATCAGATTTATTAACAGCAGAAACCATCCAATTTACCGAGGTGCCGCTGACTTGGCAAGAAGCCATTCGAGCTGCAGCTGCGCCATTAAAAAAGACCAATAAAATTGAGGAACAGTATATAACCGCCATGATCAATAAAGTGGTGGATCACGGTCCCTTTATCCATATTGGAAAAGGCATCGCTTTGCCTCATGCGCGTCCAGAAGATGGGGTCAATGCGATCGGGATGTCGTTATTAAAAGTCAAAGAACCAGTGCTTTTGAATGATGATCCGCAACACCCCATTCACGTGTTTATATGTTTGGCGGCGGTTGACAATGAGCTCCATCTAAAAGCGTTAGCGAGTTTGACTAAAATTTTGTCGAATAATGAAAAACTAACTGCGTTACTTTCCGCAACCAATGCGGATCAAATAATTGAAGTGATCAGAGAAGGAGAAGATGAAAAATGAAATTTGCAGCAGTGTGTGGGTCAGGATTAGGATCAAGTTTTATGGTGGAGATGAATATCAATTCTGTTTTAAATGAACTGGGTGTCTCAGGTGTGGAAGTGTCCCATTATGATTTAGGAAGTGCCGCACCCGATATGGCGGATGTTTTCTTTGTTGGTGGCGATTTAGCCGATAGTGCGCAGCATCTAGGTGAGATCGTGGTGTTAGACAGTATTATCGATCTCGATGAATTGAAGCAAAAGGTTCAAGCCGTTTGTCAGGAAAAAGGATTACTATAAAAAGGAGTAGACAGTCATGAACGAATTTTTAGATATTCTTATTGATATCGCGAGTACCCCAGCGATCCTAGTTGCACTGATCGCCGTTTTGGGGAATGTGCTGCAGAAAAAAGACATTGCCACGATCGTCAAAGGGGGCATCAAAACCTTTGTTGGGTTTCTCGTGGTCACTGCCGGGGCTGGGGTGATCGAAAGCTCTCTGGCGCCATTTGGGGAGATGTTCCAAGCAGCCTTTAACATGCAAGGGGTCGTCCCTAATAACGAAGCGATCGTTGCGCTGGCTTTGACGACTTACGGCACCTATACCGCACTTATTATGTTAGCCGGCATGGCCTTCAATATTTTGATTGCCCGTATCACTCGCTTTAAATACATTTATTTGACTGGGCATGCCACGTTGTATATGGCGTGCATGATTGCGGTGATTTTGAGCGTTACTGGAATGAATACTTTTAATCTAGTTTTATTTGGCGGCTTAGCGTTAGGGATCTGTAACACGATTTTCCCAGCGATCGCACAGCCGTTTACCCGAGAAATTACCAAAAATGATTCCGTCGCATTAGGGCATACGGGGAACTTCGGCTATGCATTGAGCGGATTGATCGGGAAATACGTCGGCAATAAGGAAAAATCTACAGAAGACATCAATTTTCCGAAAGGCCTGTCTTTCTTGCGGGATTCTACTGTTAGTATCACGATTACGATGGCTGTTGTATACGTGATCGTAGCAATTTTTGCTGGGAGTGAATTTATTACAGAAAATCTTAGCAATGGCACGAACTCGATCATTTATTCGTTGCAGCAAGCCGGTTCGTTTGCCGCTGGTGTCTTTGTGATTTTAGCTGGTGTCCGTCTGATTTTGGCAGAAATCGTACCAGCCTTTAAAGGAATTTCCGAAAAGCTTGTTCCTAATGCGATTCCTGCATTGGATTGTCCGATTGTCTTTCCTTATGCGCCAAATGCTGTTCTGATTGGTTTTCTAACCAGCTTTGTCGGTGGAATCGTTAGTTTGATCATCATGGTCTTCACAGGAACAACCGTTATTATTCCAGGTGTCGTGCCCCATTTCTTCTGTGGCGCAACGGCAGGTGTTTACGGCAATGCAACGGGTGGTGTGCGAGGCGCCGTCATTGGTTCCTTTATTCATGGGATCATTATCAGCTTCATGCCGATCTTGTTGATGCCAGTCATGGGGGATCTTGGGTTCCAAGGCTCAACTTTCTCTGATACCGACTATGGAGTTGCAGGGATCTTCCTAGGAAACTTAGCCAATATGGGCGGTCAAATCGCCATCTTCTCAGGGATAATTGCGGTAGTCGCGGTCTTGATCGGATTGACGATTTTCAAGAAAAACAGCCGGGCAAAATCTGTTTCTGAATAAATAGAGGATGGAGGGATAAATAGTGGCAATCAGTGAACAAGAATACCACGAACTCGAAAGATTAGCGGCAAAGATTCGTTTAGATACCCTTTGCAGCATCAAGAAAATGGGGCAAGGCCATCTGGGCGGTTCCTTTTCAATTGTTGAATTATTAGCCGTTTTGTACGGCAAACAGCTGCGGGTCAATCCACAAGATCCACAGTGGGCGGATCGTGACCGACTCGTTTTATCAAAAGGACATGCTGGCGCCGCACTGTACAGTGCATTAGCAAATACGGGCTATTTTGATCGGTCGTGGTTATGGACGATCAATGAGGGCGGCACGAGACTGCCTTCCCATCCGGATCGCTGGAAAACGCCGGGGGTTGATGCCACCACAGGTTCACTGGGGCAGGGGACTTCCATGGCTGCCGGGATCGCGACGGGTCTGCGCTTGGCAGGGAAGGACAATTTTGTTTATTTGATCGTCGGGGACGGCGAACTAAATGAAGGACAGTGCTGGGAAGCCTTCCAATACATTGCCCACTTCAAACTGAATCAATGTATCGTCATTATTGATGACAATAAAAAACAGCTAGATGGGCCAACCAAAGACATTCTTGATCCCTTTGACATCCAGCAGAAGATGACTGCATTTGGCTTTTATACAGAAAAAGTTCCAGGAGCAGACATGCAAGCCATTGATGAGGCAATCGAGCGCTGCAAAGCGATCGAAGACCAAGCGGTTTGCATTGTCTTGGACAGCGTGAAAGGACAAGGCGTTCCTTTCTTTGAAGAACTAGATGCCAATCACTCCGTGAAGTTTACCACGGATGAAATCAATCAAGCGGCAGAAGCGGCAATCAAAGAATTGACGATAAAAATCGAAGGAGGACGCTAAGGCATGTTTACATTAAGCAAAACCACTGCTGCTGGTAAAGAGCTGCGAACATGTGTCGTTGACACATTGGTGGAACTCATGGATGAAAATAACCAGCTAGTTGCGTTGGATGCCGACCTTGGCTCTGCCAGTGGCTGGACAGCGATTGCCAACAAACATCCTCAACGCTTTGTCAACATGGGGATCGCGGAAGCCAATATGGTTGGCGTTGCGGCTGGCTTGAGTTTAACTGGCTATACACCTTTTATCCACACCTTTGGGCCATTTGCGACGCGTCGGGTATTCGATCAGTTGTTTATTTCTGGCGGCTATGGCGGCAATACGATCAATATTTACGGTTCTGATCCAGGGTTTGCAGTCGGGCACAACGGCGGCACCCATACGACATGGGAAGATGTGGCTTTGATGCGAATGATTCCCCAATCGATCGTCTGCGATGCAGCGGATGCAGTCCAAATGGCGTGGATCATAAAAACCTTTAGCCAATTATCCGGCATTCATTACGTACGAGGCAATCGGAAAGCTGTTCCAACGATTTATGAAAAAGGCTCGACCTTTGAACTAGGGAAAGGCAATATTTTAAGACCAGGCGATGAACTGTTGTTGATTGCCAGTGGCCAACTGGTTTCTGAAACACTGCAAGTGGCAGAAGAATTAGCAGAAATAGGAATCAGCTGCGAAGTGATCGATATGTTTACCATCAAACCGATCGATAAAGAATTGATCATCCGCGAAGTTCAGGGAAAACGGCAAGTCATCACCATCGAAAATCATTCTATCACCGGTGGACTAGGGAGTGCCGTCGCCGAAGTGCTTGCTGAAACTGGCAGTGCTGTCCCTTTAAAACGCATTGGTGTCAATGAACGATTTGGCCAAGTCGGCACACCCGACTTCCTGCAAAAAGAATATGGCTTAGATGCTGCTTCAATCAAGCAGCAAATCGTCGAGGGTAAGGACAGGGGATAGAAAAAGGAAGCATCAACGAATCAATGGTTGATGCTTCCTTTTCATTCCTTTCAGGTCTTGTGAAAAAACGTCAAACAGCGCGTCAGTCCTGCTGTTTGACGCTTTTTTTGTGTGAACTAAGACAAAAACCAGCGCCGTAACTTTTCTGCTTCAGTTAATGGAAAGTAGAACAGCTTACTTTCGGTGAGAGTATCTTCGGTTTTGATGGTCAGCTGTGACTTGCCAAGCCCTTTTTTGTGCTGCCAATACGTCGTGGTGACGGTGAAATCTTGGATTTTATTTTTCTTCAGATAAGCGGTCACCTTTGTTAAGCCGCGAATCGTTTGACACAACAATACGTGGTTGTCTAAAAATTGATAGCCTTGTATTTTGCCCCGCCAGATGCTTGATAACACGAAGGAACCAAAGAACACGAAGAAAATCAGCGCTAACCACCAGAAAAAGAAGGCGGAGATTCCTACAGCAAGCAGCCCGATCAGCAGCGGCCAACGGCAGAAGTACCAAAAGTTGGGTTGCGGATTTTTCACTAGAGCGGTTTGTTGAAACGACCATTCGGGTAAAAAGCGGGCCAATGTTTCGGTCAGCTGCGCCTCTTTCAAAATGGGGAACAGATAGACCGTATCATCGCTTTCTGAAGAACTGCCAGCAGCCAGCAGTAACTTGACGGAGCTTAGATGAAAGATTCGGCGATAAAGGTTTTGTTCGACACTCAGCCCTTGGATCCTAGCGAGGGGAATCGTTTGGTGTCGTTTAGAAAACAAGCCTTGCGTGATCAGCAGCTGTTGTTGGTTCGTTTTCACCGTAAAGCCATAATAACGGAAAAGATTCCTGGCGATCGCAAGGAAGAAAAACAAAATCAGCAGCCCGAGTAAAAGTGCAGCACCTAGTAAAAGGCCAAGTTGCTGCAATTCCGATGCATAGGCAAAGAGATTGGGAATGTTGTCGATCACGTTGTAGCCGATGACTAGAACCAAGGTGAAAACAGAAAAATCAGTGAGAGAAAACAAGAAAATCTCCTTGAATTTCAAAGTGAATGTTTCTAGCGACGGCTTGGCTGACTTCTCAGCTGAAAACGCAGCGTAATCGTCGGTTGGTTCTTCTCTACTAGTTGTTTGGGCAGTCGGCTGTTGTGGTGTCGCAGCCGCCTTTTTTGACGCTTCGATGGAGGCAATGAGAGCCAGCGGCAATGCAGGGAAAAGAATTTCGGCTTCACCACTCGAACTTGCGGCGCTTTCCAACTTCACTTCAGCTAATTTAAATGGACGTAAATAAAAGTAATGATTCTCTTGAATGGTTTGGATGCGTTCAAATGGCAAAATCGTTTGTTTTTGGATAAAGAGTCCTTTGTTGACTAGTACACTCGTTTGATCGATTTGAAAGGTAAAGCGGGCGTAAGACAGTACCGCAAAAATCAGACAGATCAGTAAAAATAGCAGGATGCCGCCCAGAATCATCGGCAAAGAAGGGGCGTCGTTGAATAATTTGAATACAAGCAGAAATGCTAGTACCAGAAAATTTTTGCAATTTTTGAACCAGTAAAGGCCAATGCACAGCAACGGCAGTCGTTGTTTTTCATAGATCATCTTTGACCACCTCAACTAAAGTCATAATGGTTTCTCGCAAGCGTTCGGCTTGCGCCACTGGTAGGCCTTCAATGGTGTGGTTGGTGGCAGCCGTATGGATCTGTAAGGAGACTAAAGCGTATTTTCGCAAAAAGATCCCTTGGTCTGTTTCGATGTGCTGGATTCGACGGATCGGAATATACGTGGTGCTGCGAAATAGATAGCCACGTTGAATAGCGATATCATTTTCTTGGATCTCGTAGCGATGGAATTTGTAACGGTAGCTCATCAGCACAAAAGAAAGCAGATGACTGATCAAAGCCAGTGCCAATAGGCTTGACCAAAGGGCGAACACCCAGAAATGCAGCCAGTTTTGCATGGCTAGAAACCAAAAAGAAGCAGCGAAAATCAGGCTGAAAATAATCAGTGACGTAATCCTTCGCAACCGCCAAACACGAATGATGGTCTGAGGCATTTGTTCATTTAATAAGGGATAATTCAAGGGAAACATCCTCTCTACATAGAAATAAATAGGGTTACCCACAAATATAGTGGAGATAGAAGAAAAAAACAAGGTCAGGAATTAAAAATAGTTAATTGTGATTTAAATGCAGATAGAAGAAGTACCAGAGGCAGTTTGCACGGTCCATAAAGGAGCCTACACTGAGTTTCCGAAAGCCTATGCTGCAGTGATCCAGTTTGCTGAAAATAACGGTTATCGAATCACAGGGCCTTTTCGTGAAAGCTATATTGATGGTATTTGGAATAAAGAAAGTGAAGAGGAATGGCTGACTGAGATCCAGCTTCCTGTTGAAAAAATCAGCAGGCGACAGTAAGCAGAGACGTAGTTTGATGCAATTTTTTTGTTAGGCAAGGTGTGAATTGCAGTAAGAACTTCTTTTATCGAAGGAAAGCAGGCGAATCTCATTGACAAATCGGCTGGCTCCTTCTAAACTAAAAGCAGAAAAACAAGAGAAAAAGGTGATGGCTCCGGCCTATCTGCTGTTATTCCTTCGTTAACAGGGGTAGGACTGGAAAAGAGTAAATAAAATCAATTTCATAGGCAAAAAATTGACTGCATGCAGTTTTATTTGAAGTGCCTATCATTGATTTTATTTTACTCTTCGCTTTTTGATCTTCATCGTTTGAAGGTTGACCGCAGAGTGAAATCTGCGGTCTTTTTTGTTTTTCAATTATTTTGAAAGGGGAAAAGAAGATGTACCAAGAATTGAGAAAAGCAATCGAGCGGCCACCGCTCTATAAAAAAATGGCAGAGGCGTTTTGGGACGATGCGTATATTTCCAAGCAAATGTTAAAGGCTCATTTGGATCCTGATTTTGAGGGAGCGAGTAGAAAGGTTGACTTTATCGACGAATCCGTTCGATGGATCAGTCGCCTTGTTCCGCCAGAAAAACAGACGCAACTTCTTGATATCGGCTGCGGACCAGGGATCTATGCGGAAAAATTTGCAGCGCTGGGCTATGAAGTGACAGGGGTTGATTACTCCAGAAGGTCCATCGCCTATGCGAGAGATTCCGCGAGTAAGCAGCAATTAAATATTACCTATCTATTTGATAATTATTTGGAGATGGCGTTACCTCAGCAATTTGATTTTATTACCTTGATTTATTGCGACTATGGTGCCTTAAATCCAGAGGAACGCAAACTACTGCTAAAAAATGTGCTGGCGCATCTAAAACCGGGGGGCAAATTTTTGTTCGATGTATTTACGATTGCACAGTTTTTAACGCTTAATGAAGAGCAGACCTGGGAAAGTCACGAATCAGAAGGGTTTTGGCGGGGGGAGCCCCATCTTGTGCTGAATCAACGATGGAAATATCCTGATCACGTCTTGCTGGAGCAAACAACGATTTTAGCAGAAGATGAGGTCACAAATTATTATTTATGGACGACCTATTTTTCAAAAGATGCATTGATAAAAGAAGCTAGGACTGCCGGTTTTGATATTTGTGAGATATTCGGCGATGTCAAAGGTAGTCCTTATAGCGAAGAAGGCTCGACAATGGCGATGCTACTGAAAAAACCATTCCCTATCTGAAAGAGTGGTTTTCTGTAAATAGAAAAAAGAAACGACGATTTTCTGTCGTTTCTTTTTGTTTGGCTCCGGCACTGATCAATCAATTTTTTTGTTCTAATGATCGGGCATATTCAACACCACTCATTCAGCGAAACGTCGAACCATCGTAATATCTGTTTCCAAATAGCCCATTTTTTTGTATAGCTGATACGCAGATTGATTATGGGCAAAAACGTGCAAGCCGATCTCAGTGATGCCTTGCTGGACCGCCCACTTTTCCAAAGCCTGTAAGGCTTTGGTACCATAGCCTTTTCCTCGCTGGTCTTCCTCGATAATAAAGTCATAGATGAAGGCTTTCTGGGCAGCTGTGTTGACCCAAATCACTCCGATCGGTTCACTAAAATCAGCTGGTAATAAGGAAAACAAGTGATTGTTCTCGGTAGCAGGTCCTTGAGGAAGCAAAGAAGCAAAACTCTCTTTGGCTAGGGTGAGGGCCTCGTCTTTGGCCCATGTGCCTGCTTGGACTTTGTCATTGGCGTATTCGAAAACAGCGTTGGCTAAGTAGGCAGCATAGTCGCTGTCTTTCATTGGGATTAAGTTCATCTGTTTCTCCTTTCGTCCTTTTGGGTCCTCCCTATCCTGCAGAATGATTGTAGTAAGGGGAATTTGGGACGTTTGATTGGTAACTATTTGTTTCCCCTTCAGATGAAGGTCTCTGACAACGGGTCTCGTCGTTGAAACAAAAACAGGTCATCCGGGGAAAATTGGTGGTGTGCATCGCAAGTATAGCCTCGCAACCAGTCAGCTCCATCGATGCGGCGAATGTAGAATCCTTTGGGGAAATCGTCGGCTTTTTCCAAAGGCATAGAAGCAATCGTGATTGCAGCAGCTGGCGCTTTTCCGTGGGATTTCAGTCCGGTACTATTTGCCAGTTGACGATAGCTGAGGCGAAAGTGTAAGGCCATTTCCAAGGTACAATCGCTCAATCCGTAAGAAAATGCAGCTGCAAAAATCTCCGTCAAAGCCCCACCTTGTGTGAGTCCCAGTTCTTTAAGGGAAACAATCACACAAGTAGCACGCTGTTTATCGGCACTGAGGGAGAGATGGGGATGGCGCAAGAGCTGGTTGCCATACGCGTTTAAGTGAATCTGCTGTTCTTCCAACTGCTGGCAAAGGCGGGCTAGCGAAACCCCGCCATAGTCTACGATCACTTCTTTCAAATCAAACACTCCTTTCAATAGGGATCCATTTCTTGAAAAATCAGTTCGCACCCTCGTTCTCAGACAAGTTGGCATAAATCGCAGCAACTTCTTCTTGGTAACGATTCTTTAATCGAGGGGGACTTAAAATGCGTAGGCTTTTCCCAAAGGATAACAAATAGGGCACTACCCAGCTTTCCTCGGGTAAATCAACGGTTACCACAGCAGTGCCTTCCTCCGTCAAAGTAATATCCTGATGATCGAACTCATCATATACCCGATAAAGAACGTCGGCTTGAAAGAATAGACGAGCAGGATAGGTGGTAACAGTCAATTCAATGGCAGAATCAGGCGCAGTGACCGGAAAAAAATGCTGGTCAGTGAGGTGGACCTGACTCATGCGGCTGATTTTAAATGTCCGAAAGGCATTCTTTTGCTGGTCGAAGGCTTGCAGATACCATGCTTGCGAACGAAAAAGCAGTTTGTAAGGCTGACAGACGCGTTTTTGCGGTCCCTGTTTACTGATATAGTCAAAGGTGATCACGTGGTTCGTTAAAATACTCTTTTTTAATAAATCAAACGTGTCGTTGCCGTTTTCTCGCCGATGCCAAGTGGAAAAATCCACTTCTAGCCAATCAGCATCGGGCTGCTTAAACAAGGATTGCAGTTTTGCCAGCGATTGCCCACTGATCTGTGGCGTTAGCTGGCGAATCCCTTTCAACGCCAAAAGTAGGTTTTTTCGTTCTTCCTCTGATAATAACACTTTATCCAACACAAAACTGCTTAACAGATAAACGCCGCCATTTCGACCCGTTTCGGTATAAATGGGCACGCCAATACTGCTTAGGGTATTGATATCTCTGGTGATGGTGCGAGTCGAGACTTCAAATTGTTTGGCTAATTCAGAAGTGGTTGCTTTTTCATGATTCAACAGGTGGTAGATAAGGCCGAACAGGCGTGTCGTGCTCACTGGTGTTACTCCTTTTATAAAAAGATGATAAAACACTGACAGAAGGTGTCTAGGTTTCTATCGTATCATAAAGACAAAGAAGGAGGAACTCTAATGAAATTTTCGATAATGGCAACGGAAAGAACCAATAATTTTACTGATCCAGCGATTCAAGCAAAAATCACTGGCTTATGGGAGAAAAACAGCGAGGCGGTCAAGAAAGCCGCAGAAAAAGGAACGGTCATCGCTTGCGTTTACCACGAGTATGAGTCAAACTATCAAGGAGACTATGCCGTTTCTCTTTGTTGCGAAGGAACGGAGCAAGCAGACTTTGATACAGAAAAATATACTTGGAAAAAGTATCCGATCGATCGACGCGATGCGCAGGGCATTTTGACTACTTGGCGTCAAATCTGGTCTGAGGAAGAAAACCAGCAGCTGCAGCGCAGGTATTCCTTTGATTTTGAGCAATATGCGCCAGACGGCGAAGTAACGATTTTTATCGCCATTGCTGAAAGCGACAAAGAGCAGCTATTTTCCTGAATAGGAGGACAAACAATGAGACAGTATGAAAGCAAAGTAGCGCTGATCCAAGAGATCACAGAACGTTACCAAAAATTTCGCCAAGAATTTGATGAAATTCCTGAAGCCTTGCGAAATCAACGGATAGCAAGTGTCGACAAGACCCCTTCAGAAAACTTGTCTTACCAAATTGGCTGGGTCAGTTTGTTATTGTCATGGGAAGCACAGGAACAGCAAGGGATGAGCGTTCACACACCTGCTGAAGGGTACAAATGGAACAACCTTGGCGGATTGTATCAATCTTTTTATCAGACATACGGCAGTTTGACCTTAGCACAGCAGCAAGAGCTCTTAGACCAAAAAGTGACGGCCCTTTGCCAGTGGATCGAAGGCTTATCCGATCAGGAATTGTTTGAAGCAGGGCAGCGGGATTGGGCAACCACCAAAGCACAGTGGCCAGTCTATAAATGGATCCATATCAATACAGTAGCACCCTTTACCAATTTCCGAACGAAAATCCGAAAATGGAAAAAGGAAGCGCTGCATTGATCAATAAAAGAAGCAAGCTGGTTGAGCGTTTTTTAGCAACTGAGGGAACAGCTAACTTAAAGAATTGTTAAACAGTTGATCTGTGAAGATCAGCTGTTTTTTTTGTTTTGTGTCATCGCAAGAAACCACCTGGAAAGCCTATGATAGCTTATTGTCTAGTCGGTTCAGGTTAAGGAATAAACTGTTATTTTAATTCCTAAAGTGACGCGAAGGTGACAAAAATGAAACGCCAATTCGTAAAAGGGTATGCTATATTTTAAACAGTACTTGTTTTTTTACAGAAAAAAAGCGGGGAGTCGATGGCGTATCTTACGCAATCGACGCCAATTGGTTTTATAGAAAAAACACAAAACCATTCCCAAGTCTGATGCAAGTTTGCTGAATATTCAGCAAAATAAAAGTAAATGACTAAGAATAGAAAGGGTGAGGATCATCGAAAACAACCAAACCATTGGCTTGACGTCAGGAGAAGTCAAGGTGCGGGTGCAGCGCGGTCAAGTCAATAAGACAAAAAAGGATACGACGAATACGTACCCGAAAATCCTTTTTACCAATATCTTTACCTTTTTCAATTTGATCAACTGTGTCCTATTCTTTCTCGTCTGTTTGACGGGTTCTTATCAAAACGGTTTGTTCGTCTTTGTTGTCTTCAGCAATGTGATCATCAATCTCTTTCAAGAAGTTCGTTCCAAACGAACGCTGGATAAGCTGGCATTGCTAAAAGTTGCCAAAGCGGATGTCTATCGAGATGGCAAGCTGGAGAACTTGCCGATCTACAAACTCGTAATGGATGATGTGTTACGACTGAAAAGCGGGGATCAAGTGCCGACGGATGCCAAAGTCATTCAAGGATCTTTAGAAGTCAATGAATCCTTGCTGACTGGTGAAATGGATACGATCTACAAGCAGCCAGCAGACGAGTTGTTTTCTGGCAGTTTTATCACTGCTGGCGAAGCGTTATGCCAAGTGATCCACGTAGGCGCTGACAACTATATCGCAAAAATCAACAAAGAAGCCAAAACCATCAAACGACAAAAATACTTGATCCAAGGTAGTTTGAATAAAATCATTCGTTGGATCAGCTTGATTTTGGTGCCGTTATGTACCCTCTTATTCGTCAAGCAGTTCTATTTCTCTCATGCAACTTTCAACACCGCCATCTTACGGACGGTGGCGGCAGCTGTGGGAATGTTCCCCGAAGGTTTGTTTTTATTGACGAGTGTCACGTTGACCATCAGTGCCGTCTATCTGGCGCGCAAAAAAGTGATGGTGCAGGAATTGAACTGCATTGATGCCTTGGCACGGGTCGATGTTCTTTGCCTAGATAAAACGGGCACGATCACCGAAGGCAAGATGACGGTGGAAAAGACGATTTCCTTTCAATCGGAAACACCGTTGGCAGAAATCACTGGTAACTTAATGGCGCAGCTACCCGATCAGAACCCAACGGCAATGGCGCTGCGAACCTTTTTCCCAGAAAAAACGACGTACCAGATGCAGCAAGTCGTCCCTTTTTCATCAGATCGTAAATTCAGTTGCGTCACGTTTGAAGGACAAGGCACTTATTTCATCGGAGCTGCGTCGATTTTACTGGGAACCAACCATGAAGCTGTCTTAAAACAGGAAAGGCAGCTGGCAGAAGAAGGCTACCGAGTGATCGTTTTGGCTCACAGTACGCAAGGCTATGAGGAGGCAGGACTGCCGACGGATATTGAACCGCTGGGCTTTTATTTACTGTCAGACACGATTCGTGAAGATGCCAAGGAAACCTTGGAGTATTTTCGTTCACAGGCAATCCAATGCAAGATCATCTCTGGCGATGATCCAGTGACAGTCAGTCAAATCGCGAAAAAAGTCAATCTACCAGGGGCTGCTGATTTTATCGATGTGTCAAAATTAACTGCGACCGAATTAAAAGAAGCTGTCAGCAACTATCAGATTTTTGGTCGAGTGACGCCGCAACAAAAGAAAGAAATGGTGCTCTACTTGAAAGAACAAGGGCATACCGTCGCAATGACTGGCGATGGCGTCAACGATGTTTTGGCGCTAAAAGAAGCCGACTGCTCCATCGCAATGGCTTCTGGTGTTGATGCTGCGCGTCAAGTGTCAAATCTGGTTCTTTTGGAAAATCAATTTGATGCTTTGCCATCGGTCATGGATGAAGGCCGCCGAGTGATCAATAACATTACCCGCTCAGGTTCATTGGTGCTAGTGCAAGTCTTATTCTCCATCATGATCACCATGGGGACGTTGTTATCAGGAACGACCTATCCTTTTGAGCCGATCCAATTAACGATCATCAATGCCTGCTTTGTCGGCATTCCGACCTTCTTTTTAAACTTTGAACCAGACTTCAATCGGATCAAAGGGGACTTTATGACGACGATTTTCAAAAATGCTTTTCCAACAGCCTTGTCGATTACGGTAGGAACTTTGCTGATCATCAACTTTGGCTATTGGTTCAACAGCAGCAGTAAAGCTCTATCGATCATGAGCATTATTTTTACTGCTTGGAACTATCGCTTGATCCAGAAAAAAGTCTATCCAGCGATCAACAGCTATCGAACGATGATTTTTTTCAGCACTCAGATCTTGTACTTTGCTGCTTTGATCGTCGGTCGCGACCTCTTTAACCTAGGCAATACTAGCTATCTCAACCTCATTCTCTTGATTGCCTTGTTGAATTTTTCCGCCTACATGCAACGCTTTGCGGATAAGGGCATCGAGCTACTTATGCGAAGATATACGAAGAAACGAGCGCTGCAGAAAGTGCAAAACTAATAGAATAAGCCTGAAATGATTGTTATCCATCATTTCAGGCTTATTTTTTTGCAAAGAGGAGCTTTAGAAAATCATCTTATTAAGACTGTACTTGTGAAAGAGAATCCTTGTCTAGGGGAGCTTGATTCAATGCGCGTTTGCCGATATTGGTTACTAAGACGATCAGACTGAGGATCACGCAAGCAATTCCACCGAATAAAAAGGCTTGTTCACCCGGATTAATCGTTAACCAACTCAGGATGATAGGCGAGAAAATACCGCCCAGTGAGTTCAAAAATTGGAACACTGACATAGCAATTGCAATCTCAAAAGGCCGTGCCTTCAATGAGATATAGTAAGGAATGGTAGCCATAACCATAGCCATAGCAAATCCTGAGAGAATAGCACCGATAGACATGGTCAGTACCGTTGAAGAAAAACGGCTGATCAGAAACGTTAAAGCTAACGATAGAAATCCTAATGCAAGTGTTTTGTCTTTTGTCACGCGATTGATGTACTTCAAACTGAAGCCGGCAATGAACCCACCGACCGTTCCAATTGCATTGACTAATCCAGTCGTACTTGTACCACCAATTTCTTTATGGTTGATCAAAATAGAGAGATTACTTGGATAAATTGTGTAAATAAATGACATGAAAAATGAGAGTCCTGCAATAACAAAAATCAGTTTACTCATTGATTTTAAGACATCAATGGGGACTGAGGTTGACTGGTTCTTTTTGTCAGTTGCAGTTTGTATGGGAATTTTATCCATAGGAAGATTCACTAGTAATAATAAGAAAATCAGGATGGTTATTAGAAAAATGTAGTAGGTATTCTGCCAATTTGAGGCACCTAACAACCCGCCACCCAGCATCATTACAACGGAGCCTAACGAAGTAATTGCTGTTCCGATACCCATTAAGCCGGCTCGTTCTTCTCCTTCAAAGTATTCTGAGAGTAACATGGGACTGAGTGTATTCATAAACCCAATCCCAATGCCCAAAATAAGCGCAAACGCCAATAGGAGATTGATGCTTGAATGAAAGAAGATAGGGACTAATCCTCCAATAGCTGTTAAAAGGATTCCGAAGAGAGCTAAGATTTTTTTGGGACATTTCATCGCTAATACTCCTACGAATAGGGTGGTAATCAAAGACCCTAAACTAGGGATCGTACCGATCATTTGAATCTTCGCAATCGGTTCATTAGGAAAATCAGCAATAATGGCACTGTAAGCATTAGTCACAACTAGGGCACTCATACTCATAAAACTCAGACTAATGATGCCGATTTTTAACCTCAATTTACTCATATATTTTCTCTCCTTTAAACGTTAAATGGTGTTCGCCAGATGTTAAAACTTTTGAGTTCTCTCCATATTGGAAGGTTGCTTTCGTATTTTGTGGCACTCTTAAATGGAATTGGTCATTGCTCCGTTCGATTTCAATGTCACCGTATGCCGTTGTATAGTTCAAGTGATAACTTGAGATCGTGGTTTGCTCAAGCGGTGAAACCGTAAAAGAAGTGAAACCGGGTTCTGTTACTTGTAATCCTGCCAAACGTCTCACTAGCCAATCCCCAACACAACCAAATGCATAGTGGTTGAAAGAAAAATCACAGACTGTACCATCAGGTTGAATCGATGCCCATGACTCCCAAATCGTTGTTGCCCCATGATTGACTTCGTAAAGCCAAGAAGGGCATTCTTCTTGTAGTAAGAGCTTCAGTGCCAATTCTTGATAGCCATAATCACAAAGAACGTCAAGGAGATAAGGGATGGATAAAAAGCCAGTGTCTAGGCAATAATTGTTTGCAATAATCAGTTCGGTTAGTCTTGCTGCTGCAGCTTTTGACGCTGTTTCATCTAAAAGACCAAACGCGAGTGCGATCACATAGCTTCCTTGAAAATCAGCGGTAAGGTGATCATCGTGCCAGTAATATTTCTGAAAAGCAGCTTTTACCTTATGACTAAAATCATTCCAATCTTCTTCCTCTTCACCCAGTAGCTGGCTGATTTGAGCAAAAAGTTGAGACGAGTGTGCTAGAAAAGCCGTACCGAAAAGGTCTTTCGTGGCGAGTGCCGTTTCCATCGGACCTTTCGCATTTTCTCCGATCATAAAGCTAGGAAACATCCAGTCACCAAAATGAAACTTTGTATCCCATAAATATTGTTTGTCATCCGTCTTGTCCCCAGCGGCGCTTTTTCGACTAAAGGAGAGCCAACGCTTCATTGCTTGATAATTCTCGGCTAAAATTTCTAACTTGCCATACCGTTGATACAATGTCCAAGGAAGTAAGACGATTGCGTCGCCCCAACCAGCAGAAGACAAAGAACCAGTAAGCGACTCTCCTTCAAAATAATCTCGTGGGGCAGGGGTATAGTCGACGATTTGTCCATCTGCTTGTTGCTCCAATCGAACGTTGTCTAGCCAGCGCCCTAAGAAGTCATAAACATTCATAAAGAATGTTGCTGTTGGTCCGAACACTTGAATATCACCTGTCCAGCCGACCCGTTCCCGTTGCGGACAATCTGTTGGAATCGATAGCATATTCCCTTTTTGACTCCATTGAATATTCTCAATCAGCTGATTTACTTTTTGATTGGATGTAGTAAAAGAGCCGGTTGCTTTCATATCAGAATAAATTGCGTATGCCCAGACAGACTGTTTATCAGGCAGGACGTCAAGCCCATCAATTTTGATGTAGCGAAATCCGTGAAAGGTAAAATCAGGTTCTAGGCAGGCTTCGCGGCCATTGCCAATAAATACATCTTTTTGGTCTTTGTTTCTACCAACGATATTATTGAAAAAATGTCCCTCCCGATCGAGCACTTCGCTATGCTCAATGGTGATTTCCTGTCCATCAGCTAATGGAATCTCTAACTGGACGCGACCTGCGATCACTTGGCCGAAGTCTACGATCACAGCGTCCTTTTCCCACCAAACACTCTTTGCTGCAAGCTTTTCTTGGCGTTTGACTTGCGGTCCTCTTTGAGGAGTCAAATGATCGAAGCCATAATCTGCTTTTGACACTTTCGTAAATCCAGTTAAGTCAAAATCGGTTTCCCAGTTTTCCTTTTCTAAACGCAAATCTTGTTTTTCACCAATAAAAAGATCACTGTAGACATATTTGCCATGGCTGCTAACAAAATCTTCGTCTGTCACAATGATTTCATACGTACCGTCGGTATAGTAGATTTCGATTTCTCCTAAAATACCTAGTCGATCACCGAATTGAGCACTGCCGCCACTGACACTGACCCTGCCGGCGTACCAGCCGTCAGCTAACGTTACCGACCAAACATTTTTTTCTTTTAACATGTGGGTCACATCATATGTCTGGTATTGAAGATACTGCGTGTAAGAGGTATAATCTGGCGCAAATAAGGCTTCTGATACCGCTTGTCCATTGATTTTTGCTTGGTAGATGCCGTGTGCCGTCATCGTAAGGGATGCTTGTTTGATAGACTTGTTTTCAACAGTGAATATCTTTTTCAAATAATGTGGTGGGAGTAACCTTTCTTCGGGAGGATCCTGCACAACTTTTTTTCCTGAAAACATATCCGCCAAACTGAATGGTGGTTCTTTTCGAGTTGGCTCTTGCTGCGGTTCGATCCAAGTCGCTTGCCATTTTTTTGTCATAAACTGTCCTTCTTTCTTTCAACATTTGCCCTAAATGAAGCTTGCAATTCTTTTAATGGCTTGTTAGTATTACTACTAAGTTTTTGATACCTAAATTGTAAGCGCTATTCTTTTTTGTGTCTTAGCTATTATTGCCAACCCGATTAGTAAAAAAAGACATTGGAGGATTTCACAATGGCGACACTAACGATTCTTGAAAAAGCATTAAAAGAAGTTTATTTGGCTTGCCCAGAATTAGAACTCCAGGTACCGTTTCATGACAAAGTAATTCCCAAAAATTTAGCCTCAAGCAAACGGTTGATCCTAGAACAAATTTTCTCGGAATTCAGACCAGAACTCTCGGAGCACTACTTGATCGAAGAAGATGCTGACATTCAAGTGATTAGACACATTCGCTATTTACCGGCAAATTACCATGCACATGAATTTTTTGAAATGATTTATGTATTAAATGGTAGCTGTTATAATTTTTTTGAAAATCAGACCTATGAATTGAAAAAAGGGGATGTTGTGATTATTGCACCAAGGACTACCCATGCTATTAGTGGATTTACCGATGATTTAGAAGCTTTCAATATTTTGATTCGTAAAAGTACATTCAATGCTTCTTTTTTCGGTTTATTAGAGGATAAGGATATTTTATCGCACTTCTTTTTAAATGCACTTTACGAAAACAGCAAGCGATTTCTTTATTTCCATACGAAGCCAGCTGCTGATTTATCAGAAGGAATTTTATTAATGACAGAAGAAATCAATAAAACAGATGGTTATTCTCAAAGAATGTTGAAGAATATTCTTGATACTTTTTTTATCAGGCTTTTAAGGGGATTACAAACCAATCAAGTCAGCCTAGATACTGAAGCGGGAGAGGAGTCAGAAATAATCGATATGCTTCAATATTTGCAGAATCATTTTGCAGAAGTATCAATTGCCGACTTATCTAAGAAGTTCAACTATAGCCAGCGACAAATTGCACGTATTCTAAAAAATAAAACTGGTAAAACTTTTTCACAATTGATATTGGAAATGAAAATCAGCAAAGCCAAAGTCTATTTAAAACAAACCAACTTACCCATCCAAGAAATTGCTGAACTCGTCGGTTATGGCGATTTGAGTAATTTTTATCGCTATTTTTTTAAAGTAACGGGTTGTTCGCCAAAGCAGTTTAGAGAAATGAATTGAGCGCTTATCAAAGAGAACTGCTCTTCTAGAGATGTTGAGCAGTTTTTTCGTATGCTAGGTAGAAGTTAAAGAAAAATAATGTGGGCAATAGGCTTGCTATGAAACTCGTTTCATACCGTACAATCAACCAAGAGACCTTTTCAGAAAATTTGTCGAAAGTGGAACAACTAATTTTCTATGGTAGACTTAGGTCACTAGCAAAACAATCAGATAGGAATGAAAGAAATGGCAACGATTCGCGATATAGCAAAAATTACTGGTTTTTCGATCACGACAGTTTCTCGTGTGATCAATGGCCATCCTTATGTTGATGAGCAAAAGCGAGCAGCGATTTTGGCGGTGATGGAAGAGCTGGATTACAAACCGAATAAAATCGCCCAAAAACTTAGCTCGGGGAAAACCTATAATATTGGAGTCATCGTACCGTTTGTCAATCACGCCTTCTTTGATGGGATCTTAAATGGCATTATGGAAGAAGCCTTTGCCCAAAAATACAAAGTGACGTTATTACCGACCAATTTTGATCGGAAATTGGAATTAGAGTATCTAGAAGAATTCGCTGCAAAGGGATTTGATGGCTTGATCGTCATCACTCGGGCAAATCATATCGAGACGTTTTATCCCTACATGGAAAAAGGACCGATTGTTTTTTGTGAAAATTCGACCGGTACTGCCGTTCCTTTCGTTGCGATCGACTTGGTCGGCTCTGTGACAGCCAGTATCAATTATTTGAAGGAACAAGGCGTAAAGCGCTTGGGGTTGACGTTAGGGCGCAGCAAACGCCTCAGCTGTAATTCAGTCAACACTATCGCAAAAGCCAAGGAGCTGTTTCCTAATTTTTCTGAAGCAGATATTTATTGGGATTGCATCAAAGCACAAGATGGGATTTCCGCAGCAGCCTTTTTTAAGGAACGAGGAATCGATGGGGTGATCACAAATGGGGACGAGATCGCAGCGATGATCTTAAATCAATACCCTCACGGGACAGCTCCCATCGTGATTGGGCAAGAAAACCTCCTCATCAGTCAAATGCTACACTTTCCTTCCGTTGAATTTCATTTGGATCGGTGTGGGAAAGAGGCGTTTCGCTTATTTCGAGAAAGAAAACAAGAGCAGATCATTCTGCCATATGAACTTATCATTCGTGAATAATCATTGTTATAAAAAGAACACACCATTTCGCCGCGAGGTGTGTTTTTGCCTGCTTTTTAAAGGGAATTTGAGGAAGGTAAATAAAAAAATAAAGAAAAAATCAATTTTGAATGCTTGCTTTTCACAGAGTAAAGGGCTACCATTGGTCTGTGGCTTTTTCGCCACAAAAATAGGAAACGTATCAGACAAGAGTACTTGGGGAAGATTCTCTTGGGGGAAGCCTGATACGTTTCCTTTTGTTCATTCTAACACTATTTATATATAAAGTAGAGAGATATTGAGTAGATAAATAAAAATACTACTGTAATTGATGAATAGGAAAAAGCCAATCATTCAAAAGGCGACTTTTAGATCGTTTTCCTATAACATGTTGGAGGGCAAATGGCTCCCCATGCTTTGGTTAATAAAAGAGCATCAACTAACTAATTGTGTTGTACCAACAAGAAAATTACATAGCTTGGCAACACCAGTTTCAGCTGTTTCTTTGATTAGAACAGTTGCAGTATTTTCGTAAACATGAATCACACTAACTTCTTGTAAACCGGTAAAGCCAATAACATTTGCCTGATAGTTTTGACCAGGGAACACTTGGTATTTTTCCATGTTTTTATCTCCTTCATTAATCTTATTTCAAAAGAATAATAATTAAAATTTAAGAAAAAGTAAAGTGAAACGATTTTTCATTCAAAAACACAGTCCTTTGGCGTTAGTTTCGAGCAGATTCAAGCTTTTTCTGCAATTTTCCATTATTTTTTCAATAAATATGCGGTGAATTGTTGAACATTATTCAAGAAAATATGCCTCTTACTTAAGGGAGTGTTCACAGATTTTAGCTAAACGACAGGGCGAGAGCAGCAACTGAATTGTTTGTTTTGTGTCGGCTTGGGGCTTATAATAAAGGTAGGAAGAAGGATCGGCGTCACCACTTCCTAATTCAATTGAAAAGGGCGTGCAAGTTATGGAAAACGTATACCGAAATAACTTTGTCAAAAGAACGGTTCAACTGATGTTTGCACCAAAAAAAATCAGAAAACGTCCACCCGAACAATGGATCAAAATGCCTACCGACCGAGGTATTCGGAGAAAGGACGCGTGATCCAGCATCTCGCAGCTATGCGTGAAATAGTCTTTAAAGAGAAAAGAAACGCAGGAAGTTCCGAAGACGGGACTTCCTTTTTTATGTCATTGAAATAGGGTGCTTATCGAAAAAGCAGTTGTCAACACGTTCTCTTGTGGAGGACCACTTTCGGAAGAGGATACAAAAGGAAGCTTGCGAGAGCCCAATAGACGAACGAAAGAAATCAATAGATGTGTTAGTGGATAAAGAATCAAGATGGTTCTTCCTAACTGTTTTTCCAAAAAGAATGATATTCGAAAAGACGTTAGTCTATCTGTATGAGCAGAATTGATGATTGATGTAAGAAGAGGGAATCCAAAAGCCACTTTTTTCATACTTGAATTCTGTTAAAATACATATAGAGGTTCAAACCTGAAAAATAATCTGATAATTTTTAAAGAAGGTGAAAGCATGGACTACCAAGAAATCGCGCGTCATTTCCAGACAACATCCTTTGATCCCCAACCGTTTGTGCAAACGGCGATCGATGATCGAAAGGTGAGGGAGAAACTAGTGGAGAATGTCGTTGATGGTCAAAACCATATCAATGAGTATTTTAATAGTTATTTGATCATTAAAGAAGTAGCCATTAAAAACCCTGAGTTGATTTATGATGAGTGGGAACGGATCTGGGCGTTGCATACCCATAAAAACTCCTATCATCGGTGGATCGCCCACGATTTGATTACGCAACTTTTGGTGATCGATCATGAAGACAAGTTTGAAGCAATCAAGCGAGAATATGTACTGCTGCCTAAAGAAGAAAAAATTAGCAATTTTTTGAAGATGATTGAAAATATCAAGGAAGCCAGTCGACACAAAGACCTTCAGCATGAAAAGAAACGCTTGCTTACGGATCAAGTATGGCTTTCAAACTTCAATGAAAAACAAATGAAGCGTATTGATAAAGTCCTCCAAACTCTTTTGACCGAATGAATCAAGAAAAGCAATTGAACTTGTTTCAGAAGGGGGGGCTTGCTGTTTTCCCCCACTATTTTTTCTTGATTACTGGGAATAGTCGGGAGGAATGAGGAGCATGCTACAATGATAGTTACCAATTAGTTGCATGTATCGCATGCAAAATCTCCCTTAAGTCCTTGTAAGAAGCCAAGTGAAACTTTATACTAGAATGTAATACTTATTCAAAAAAAGGACAAATAAAATGAGGACATGAGCTTTTATGAAGAAATATTGTAAGGAAGATGTGCTGGAAGCGGCGATGAATCGTCTGGAATATATTTTTGATACGTTTCCCCATGTGTACTTTTCGTTCAGTGGCGGAAAAGACAGTGGTGCTATGATCCAGTTGGCCGATCAAGTCGCCCGACAAAAAAAGAAAACCTTCGATCTGCTGATTTTAGATATAGAGGCAAATTATGATGCTACACGAGTATTCATGGAAAAAATCAAAGCGTTACCAAGTATCAATCAAACTTACCATTTTTGCTTACCCTTTTACGAGGACAACAATACCAGCGTATTTCAGCCACAATGGCTGATGTGGGATGAACAAGAACGGGAGAAGTGGGTACAGCCAATGCCAAAAGATGTGATTTCACTTGGTGATTTAGATGAATCATTGATGGAGATTTATCAGAGTGCAAATATGAATCCTGATAAGTTCTTGCGAAACTTTGCTCATTGGTACGCAAGTCACCATGGCTTTGTGCCCGTTGCTTGCGGTGTAGGTATTCGGACACAAGAAAGTCTGTATCGGTATCGATCAATCACATCGCCAAAGTATAACTTTCGGAAGCAATGCTGGATCAAACGGCAAGTATCAGATTCAATGGTTGTCAATTTTTACCCCATCTATGATTGGAAAACCGAAGATGTCTGGGGAGCCTATGCTCGTTTTGACTGGCCGATCAATGGCTTTTATGAAAAGTTGTATGATCATGGCGTTCCGATCCATCAAATGCGGATCTGTCAGCCTTACGGCATGCAGCAACGAAAAGGCTTGTACCAATATGCTTTGGTGGAACCGGAAACGTGGGAGCGCGTCGTAAATCGTGTGTCAGGAGCCAATTTTGGTCGCTTGTATGCCCAGACAGGATTGCTGGCGCATTACAATACGAGAAAACCCAGTCATATGACTTGGCAAGAGTATGCGGTCTTTTTACTGGAATCAATTGGACTTTATTCAAAGAAATTACAGGATCATTATTACCGCAAAATCACGATTTTGATTGATCATTATCGAGAAAAGCACGGAATCGAAGTGGAAGACATTCCCGATGTGACCAAACGTAAGGAGTGGCTAAAAAACGAAGTACTCTGGCATGACTGGAAAGGGATCGCTCGTGCGTTAGAAAAAAATGATTTTTCCTTGAGCACGCGACAATACAGTTTGACGAAAAAAGATGAGTCTGAATTGTATGAGTTGGCGGTGGATTTTGGGGCGGCGTTGGGGATCGAGCATTTACCAAAGTATCAGTTGAAAAAATTGAATGCCAAATACGAGTATCTAACGAAAAAAATCACCTAACGATGGACGAATGGGTCCGTAGAGAGGAAGGGTTTTGTGAACGAACGATTGGTTTTATTTTTCCCACCGTATAAGAAAAGCCAATTCTATCAATTGATGGGAGCTTTCTTTGCAGAGCGAGTGTATCAGCAACAATTTCCGTACTTAGTCAATGATGAGAATTGTTACTGGTACGTGATTCTTGATGATGAAAAACGAGTGACCGCTTTTTCTTATTATGAAAAAGGCGCCAACAAAGTGGAGCTAGGGGAATTTTATGAAAAAGATCCAGCTGCTCAATTTAAAAAGTTTCTTTTACGGAAAATGTTGGTGGATATCACCCGCAACTACCCAGAAGCAGAGATTCTCGCTTCTACTAACCAGCCCAGTGAAATTGCCCTTTTGGAGTCAAAAGGGTTTGCGGTCTATCGACAAACAAAAAATTATTCATTTCTAAAAAGGAGTGTAGTCCCTCATGAGCGATATCGATTTTCCAGTGTTAGCGGCGAAGCTGATCCCAGTCAACAAGATTCACGCGAATACGTATAATCCCAACACCGTGGCTGCTCCAGAAATGGATTTGTTGGAACTGTCGATTCGAGAAGATGGCTTTACGCAACCATTGGTTTGCTACCACGATAAAGAGCAAGACCAGTATATTTTGATTGACGGGTTTCATCGGTATATCGTAGCAAAAGAGCGCTTGGCGTTGCCAAGCGTTCCGGTCACGGTGATCGACAAACCCTTTGAGAATCGCATCGCTTCAACGATTCGTCACAATCGGGCCCGCGGTACCCATGGCATCGAGAAGATGGGAAATATCGTGCAGCAATTGGTCGCTAATGACTGGACGGATGAACGAATTGCCAAGGAATTAGGGATGGATCGCGAAGAAGTTTTCCGCTTTAAACAACGCTCAGGATTAAAAAGCGCCTTTTCCAACCATGAATTCAGCAAGTCTTGGATTGAGTTTGAAAAAAGATATTACAAAGGAAAAAAAGAAACCTAGAAGATCAAAAAAGCTATCTATGGAAGATAGCAATTGATCAATAATTTTTTTTGAATTTTGTATAGGTGTTTTTTACAACGATCACGATCAGATTGACCACCATCGACAAACAAAGTGTCCCTAAGAAAATGGCTAGGATCACACCTAATGTGTCTCTTAGAAAGCTGAAGATCGCTTCAACGATAAACATGGTTTTCTCCTCCTTTTCTCAGCGTCTATCTTTTCAGACAATTGCAAAAATAGGCTCGTTGTGCAATAGCTACCTGCTACTGAAAAATACAGTCGAGCGGTTTACACGTCCAGCGTTTTTGTTCATTGTGTCTTTCCAAAGTAGAGTTTCTGTTTTTTACAATCGGTGAAAAATTCTGAAATTTAAGAGTAGCCTTTCTTTTCAGATTCTTATCAATGGTATGAATAATCGTATCAATTTGTATAAAAAAAGTAAAATGATAACACAGATTAAAATTGAGAAAAAGCTATGATTTCATCATTTTATGAGAGTCAGAAATATCCAAAACCTTGCTGTACAACGTCTTTGATTCCATTAGACATTGTACAGCTTGTTTCTTTTCTACAGTGTTGATCCTTTCAAAATAACTACACTTGATTCAAGAAAAAGCAAACGTGCATAAAAAGTCAATGATACATAATCGCCTTTAGATAACTAGAGCAAACGTTTTTTTAATTCAAAGACAAATTCTTTTGTAATACTGGGAGAATGTATTAGGGATTTTTTTGAAAGCAATCCGATCGACATACGTGTATTTGCTAAAGGATTCGCTAAGATTTTTATTCCAGCGTGGGTCTGATCAACGATAGAGCGAGGCACTAAACTGCAATAACCAGTTTGTTCGATCAAGTAAGGAATCGTACTGATATTGTTGACATATTCCCAATGGATCGATGGCACGCAACTGGCAAGATAGCTTTCAACTTTTTTATGTGCTAGGCTGTCATCGTTAAAACGATAGAAGTGACAGCCTTCGAAATCAGCTGGTTTATTGATTGTTAACGGATTGTGGATCGATGTGATGCAGCAAAGCTCTTCTTGGAACAATTCTTCGTAAACAAAATTTCCCTCGTGAGGAAGTGAGCATAGTGCGACATCAATACGATTTTCTTTTACTGCCTTGGCTAATTCCATTGTGGGTCCCACAAGAATCTCGAATTTCACTTTTGGGTATTGCTGAGCAAACATATGGAGCAGTTCTGGCAAAATGGAAATGTCATAGGGCTGAACGATCCCCATCCGTATAGATGAGTCGATCGTACTTGAAGCGTTGTGCAACTGTTCTTTTACCTGCTCCCATTGGGCGATCAGTCCAGGGACTTCCTGCTTCAGCAATTCGCCTTCCAATGTTAGTACATTGCTTTTCCCTTCTAAAAATAACGCCACTTCTAACTCTGTTTCTAACTTTTTGATATGATTGGTAACCGTTGATTGGGCATAGTTTAGTTTGGCAGCAGCCTTCGTAAAAGTCCCTTCTTCGACGATCGTTTTAAAGGATTGCAGCTCTTTGATAAAATCCACATTTGTTCCCCTTTCTTTTCTCAAATTATACAAAAAAAGGAAAGTGAAATAATTTCTTTTTTTTATCGTAAATCAAAAAAATAGATATAAAAGTTCTTTCAAATATGTGTAGTATTCAGGGGTAAGTCTTTTTATTTTTGGTGACCGTTACTATAACGAATCCTAGAAATAAGTGAGAGGTTGTTTCCATTAAAAAAGGCAGGCGATGGAACCAGCGACTACTTAGATGGCTTCTAGTGATGAGATACCAGGAGCAACACATCGTTAAGTTACTGATAAAAAGGAATGTGAGGAACCGGGTTTTTGCTTTTCCTGTAGGCAAAACGCAAGCGAAGAGGGGGCAGCAGCACTTGCTTCTTGAACTTCCAAATGAAAGAAGGAAACTGGCGGCTGGCTTTAGTAAAGAGCCGTCAGTTTCCTTACGGAAAATAATCGGGGATGATCTTTGGCTGAACCAATTGTTCAATCGTTTTATGAACGATCATCCAGTCAGATAGACTTGGTACATTCGAAATTCGCAATTGCTGAAAGTGGGGATTACTTTTCAAGTGTAAGTCAAAATTGCTGACAATCAAATCAATTTCCTGATGGATCAATTCATGGGTATCAGGAGTCACTTCGAAAAAGTAACTGACTTCAGTCTGATCATTTTTGAATAGCTCCGCTGATGCGGCTAAGAAAGCATCTAATCCAGCGCCACCTTGAAAAGCAAAGGCCACTTTACGTTGCTTTTTTTGCGGAGTACTAGGTGCCAGTTCGCTTAATAAGGTCAATGTAACTGCGATATGCCCCAAGTGAGTAAAGGAGAAGAAGGCGCTTTGGTCATTGAATTGTTTCAACCACTTATTCCAAGCGAGGTACTCTGTCTTAAAGGTCGATTCAACAAAGGTTTTGATTTGTGGATCAGCAAATTCATAGTTGGCAGAAATCATCGATAACAAGCGGAGGTTCACTAGATAAGAGATGATTTTCTGAGAGACTGCAGAGGAAATAGGCTGTTGGCCTTTTTTTAAAAACAGACCAATTTCCGCAATGATTTCCGGTTTTTCTGTATGGTGAAAAATATATTTGGCTGCATCTTCTTCAGTAACATCCAATGTACTATAAGACAGACAGTGGAGTGTAGTGAGGAAGAGCCAAAGTAGTTCTTGTTTTGGTAAGTGAATGATCCGGTATTTTTTTAAATAATACTCGATCAATACTTGCGAGAAAAAGCTAAAGCGTTCTTTTTCCAATAGGTTACGCTCTAAAGAAGGCGGCAAGTTCAAAAAGTAAGAATAGCGCCATCTGCGTTTGGCGATACTTAACCACAGGGCCAGTCGATAATGACTGTAATGTAACTCTTTCTTGTTGGCTTCCTTGGCTTTTTGGACCAGAAGACGTGCATCCGCCGGGCTATCTTTATCTAAAATCGTGCTGTCACCATAAGCGGAGAAAAAGACAAACAGACAAAAACGAATATCGGCTTCAGTACCAATAAAGTCAAGTTGATTCGTAGCGATCGTCACAGAATAGGTTTGTAAAGACTTGTTCATGTAGCTGATGGTTCGCAACAAGTGACTACGAGAATAGCCAAATTCGATCGTTGCTCGATGAATGGAGTATTTTTTGTTATCAATGATACTCGACATGATTTTAAACTCGAGTGTTTCCATACTTAAAAGCTGAATCGCTAAATTGATTGAGGCATTTGGTGCATACTTGATTGAAACGATGTTACTTTCAGAAAAGTTGATTTTAATCAGTTCTTCTGGCAAGCTATCGCTTAAAACATTGAGTTCTTTCGTGATTGTCGGCATAGATAGACCCAGCAAGGTTGCCAATTCTTGTGGATGATAACCGGTTGGTGCTGCATTTAGCATCTGTAAAATTTTTACTTGACGGGAAAATGACTTGTCTCGATGCAAATTGATTGATAAATTTTCTAACAATGATATCACCACCTCTTTTAAAATCTTATGGAAGCAATCAGTGCTGAATGTAAATTACGTTGGTTTTAAGTAGATTATATAATACTCTACGTCAATCAAGAAGCTTTATCCTTTGAAACTTAATAGAACCAGATGTAACAAGCGCTACTTATACGTAAATCACCCTTCAATTAACGAATAAATGCCCTTCGAAAAGAACGGTGCCTGTTTCGGTGCATCTTAGCTTAGGTTCGGGAGAGGACAAATAATCGGAAGTTCCTCTAGAAAAGAGAGCAAAAGAAAAAGCAATGAAGAAGAATAAAGGAAACAATCTGCTAGACGAAAAAAGCACCGGACGAAGAACTGTGAGTGTCCCTCAAAGCTAACTTAAGAAGTTATCTTTGAAGGATCAAACAAATCAGCAAGATCTGTCTTGTGCTTTTTGTTACGGGGAATCTAGGGTCATTAGCAAAATCAGAGCACCTATTCATGAAAGGTGGTTGTTGTTTTCTAAACGAAGATAGCGATAGAAAGTCGATCGTTTTATTCCAGTTTGGGCACAAATATCAACGACAGTTCGACCTTCCTTCTGATAAAGATTCAGGGCGTACTGAATCAGTTTAGGGTCGATTCGTGGACGCCCACCAATATTTCCTCTGGCTCTAGCAGAATCTAGCCCTTCTTTGGTTCGCTCCACAATAATGTCTCGTTCAAATTGACTGAAGGCTTGGAAAACCGTCATCATCAGTTTTCCTTGAGGGGTCTGTGTATCAAAATTTTCTTTGATACTAATCACTTTTACTCCTTTTCTTTCGAAAAAATAGACGAGATCAATCAAGTCTTTTGTGCTCCGACCAAGCCGTGAAAAGCTCTCAATAATAATTTTGTCATTTTCTTTCACTCGCTTTTTTAGTTTGTTTAATTCCGGTCGATTTGTGCGAATGCCGCTAATTTTTTCAGTATAAATTTTGTGGCATTCATATCGTTCAAGCAAGTCTAGTTGACGAGAAAGATCCTGCTGTCTTGTAGATACGCGAGCGTATCCATAAACCATATTTGACATACAATTTCCTCCATTTAAAAATAAGTCTACCTAGAGAATACCTCGTTTGTTCACTTAAGTATACAACCTAAAACCAACGTATTATGAATAAAAGAAAAAGGGTAGTTTTTTTCTGTAAGCAAATAATGTACTATAGAGAGGAAACCTGCGGCGTTGAACGAGGCAGTTCTCAGTCGCTATGGAAACAACGCTTGAGATGTTAGGAAACACAGTGATTCAGGAAATCATCTGAATGAGGTAGATAAACCTATAAGAGCTCCGTTTGACTCCTTTCGATGCAACAGATTCTGAAAGTTACACACTGGTGCAACACCTTTTTCGAGGCATGTGTTAGCCAATCATTTTTAGAGTTAAGACATTTTGAAAGAAAATCGTTAGACAAACTATCGCTTACAAGGAGGGGAACATGAGAGAATTGCAGTTAAGTTTTATGCTGAACAAAACGACCGTTCGCTGGCTTCAAATTTTAAATGCGTTTGAGCGTGAACGTACTTGTTCAATCGCAAGCTTTGCGAACAAACTTGATGTAACTCAACGGACGATCAGCTCTGATATCAAGGAACTGAAAGCCTATTTGCAGGATGCAGCCAAGTTTGTGCATGTGGCTAATGGTTATCATTTTATGGAAACGAATCCGAAAGTATACTTGACCAAAAAAAGAGCGCTGGTTGCAAAAGAAGGTATGTATCAAATTTTAGAAGCAATCTTTCATGGTGAACTTTGTTCTGTTGAAGAGTGGGCACAGCGCTTGTATGTATCAGAAAGCACGATGCGGCGTTATTTGAATAGTGCTTCACTCACGTTGAGAAAGTATGGTTTAGAGTTGGTGCTACAACCAGTTAATTTGAGTGGAGTAGAAGCGAATATTCGTAAATTTTTCAAAGATTTTTATTATGAATCAGATGTTACTCCTCATACTCTGCTTCCACCTAAAGAGCTGATTGAGGTAGTCAGTGAGACGTTTTCAGAAGTGCCAACTGATGTGGTGAACACGGGTGTTGCTCCTAGTGATTTTTATTATAGTTTGTATATTACAATCAAGCGTTATCAGTCTGGAAAGACCATCCAACTTCCTACTCATTTGGCTGAGATAGTCAAAGACCACACGGCATTTACCGTAATGAAAGACTTAGCACCTAAAATCGAAGCCCTTTACCAGGTGAGACTACCACAAGAAGAATTGGTGTGGCTTTATCTAGTCACGGTGATGAAGCGTACATTGACTGAGCCCGTAAAAGAACAGCAGTTCATTGCATTGTTTGCACTTTATCCTGAACTACAGGCGCTAAGTCAACACTTTGTTCAAGAATGGGGCATCCCATTTAATGATCCCCAACTAATCGAGACGATGATTCACGCCTTTTTGTTATCTAAGAAAATCAATGATCAACTAGCGCCCATTTTGAATCGCTTGCTGACGGAAGTAAAAAATGAGCCCCTAAAGCATAGCTACGTCGCCTATCAAAAAAATCTTGTATTTTTGAAGCAGAATCAAGCAATTCTTGGGGTCAGTAAGGAGTACCTGTCTGATATCTGTGCAGCGCTTACCTTGTATAGTGAGGCGCTCAAGGAACTCTATTATCAAAAGGTCAACCGAATCGCATTGACATTAGAAGGCGACCTTTACACCTGTCACGCTATCCGCGCACGCTTTTTGCGCTATGTTGGCAATGATCATTACGTGTTTTTCCCAAAAATCAATGAATTGACGACTGCCTATTTGAAGGAAAATGCTATCGATCTCGTGGTAACGAATTATAGTGAATACCTATCAGAGTTCATCTTATCCACGGACTATCTCTTACTTAAAACAATCCCGGATCATCAAGATTGGCTAAGAGTGATTGAAAAAATCGATCCTCAGTTGGGGCAAGCATTAAGTGCAACCCCAAGTTAAGTCAAGTGTATACTTTGAATGCAATCAGTGAAGCTATTGCTAGCAGAAATGCTCATGAAAGCAGAATACCTATTAAGCTAAAAAGCCACAACCGTTGAGAAAAATGGTTGTGGCTTTTTTCTCTTAATAAGCAAGGAAGAAATTTCCTTCACTCCTCTTAAAAAAGAGATGGACGCTTCTGAGATGAAGTAGCTTGATCCACGAAAACTCTTACTGTTCATTTGCCAGTTTAGCAAAAATCGCTTCAAAGGATTTGAATGTGTCATTATCTAGTTGGCAAAGCCACAAAAGGTAGCTTTTTTCTTTAAAAGTCCACTCTATTGAAGGGTAAGAGGCAATTAAGGCATGGTATTTCTCCCGTTGTTCACTGGTAGCTAATAGCCACCGCTTCTCAAAAATTTGCTTATCTTCCATATAGCTATCCCCCAAAAAGAAACGTTGCCTGAAACTTCACTAACGGGCAACGTAAATCTAATGATACGCAGATCTCTAATTATTATACCAAGGAAAAATGAATTTTTTTAGAAGATGTGTAAAATTACAACGAATTTCTTTTATTTTGCTTTTTTTGGGACATTTTTTATAGAAAAGAAGCATTCTGTTGAAGAGAACTGTTGTTAACAATGTTTCTGGTACTAAGAAGAATTTGTAGGCAGAAACCTTGTATCCATCTTAATGAGTCAAGTGGTTTCAGGTAATAACAAAAATGGACGATCCTTTTTAAAGAATAAGGAATCGTCTTTTTTTATAACGCTTTTTTTTGCACAAACTTTCAAAATGCCTTATTTGAAAAGAAAATGAAAATCAATTTATTCATACAGGTTTGCAAATCTTGATTTATCTATTGATGTTCAACCATGTTAAATTTAACCTCGTCAAAAGCAATAAACTTTCGTCAAAAAAACATCATATTTTAGTTCTTATTTAGGTATTTAGAGAGTTTGCTTCGAATAGGTTGTTCCAATAAGGACTAAGACTGATATTTTTCGAGGGAGTAAGAAAGGGTGACTGGTAAAAACGTGAAATGAATCTTTAAAGTACAAGAGAAAGAATAGAGAAAAAGGAGTTACTTATGAATAACAAATTTAGTAAAAAAGTCACAGGTTTATTGTTGATCAGTCATTTAACATTATCGGCGCTGCCAATAAATGCGATGGCGACAGAAAAAGCTTCCGATTCCTTAGAAGCTTCTCAAGAGAGAGTAGAAGCACCCAATCTATTATCGGATGGTGAAACGACGCAAGACTTAGGCAATGAGATTACCGCGACCAATGATCAAGAAAATCAGGAAACCGATAGTTCTTCTATTGAAAGTGAAGAAGCTCAAACAGAAGCATCTACTGAGAACTCTTCAGAAAATAATGAAGCTGCAGAAAATGAGGAACAAACAGACACATCAAATGGAGAAAATTCCGAAAATAGTTCTGATGACTCATCGGAAAACGCTGCTGAAACCCGTTCAACAAGGGCAAGTGTCCAAGTAACTTCTGATGCTGAATTACGGACAGCATTAGCCAATGCGACCGTTACACAAATCAGCTTAGCCAATAACATCACGATGACTAGTAGTGTGACATGGACAGGGACGACCAAAACGATTGAAGGGAATGGTCATACGTTAACCTTCGGGAATAATGTTCGGTTGTATGGAAATACGGTGAATCAAGGATTAAGTATCAGAAATGTGAGAATCGTAGCCCATGCAACAAATACGATCTATCAAAATAGAACGTCCAGTGTTTCCTTTACAAACGTTACTCATGAAAATAGTCATGCAACAGGGCGTTTACTCTATTTAGCCGCTAGCAATTCTTCAGCTAATTTCTTTGGCGAAAACCGATTAAATGCAGGTTCCTTGATTTGGGCTACTTCGAATGTCCGGATGAATATCGGCAGTGGTGCTTCTGTAGTTGCAAATAACAACGGAACAGCTCGTGCGATTTATCTTGCAAGTGGTGGTCGAATTGATTTAGGTGAAGGCAGCTTATTAGATGTTACTCAAAACAATCCTTCAAATACAGCAAAAGCAGTCTTGATCGAAGGAAGTGCCTCAAGCGTAGTAGTTAATTCGAATGCAACGTTTAAGATCACAAGTGCACCAAATACGCAAAAAACACAAGAAGCCTTGGGATTACGAGGTGCTTTGACCGTATTATCTGGGGGAACACTGGATGTCGTGGGAAGAAGCACGTATTCAACGGTAAACGTTGGACAATCAAGCACTTTCCATGAAGGATCAAATGTACGAATCCAAAACAATCATACCAATGGAACCGCAATTGGGTCCTATCCAGGAACAACGAACTACACGATTTACTCATCGACAGGAATGCAAACTTGGAGAAGATCAGCTGATTTTTCAGGAGAGCCCAGCTTTAATTATCCAGAGTTTAGACAAGGTTCTTTCTCACTAAATACTTATACGAACAAACAAGTTACTTCGCGAATTGAATCCAATGACTCAATCTTCAACGCAACATTCAATAGTTCTCAAATCGGAAAAATCGCTTTTGGTGACTTTGTGGATACCGCAACGATTCAACAAACGACCATTGACGACTTAACCACAAGCTCAACGCACATTACGGGACGAGCTGAGCCAAATGCCGATTTAGCAGTCACTATTGAAGGACAAGGAAGTTTGACGGGACGCGTTGCAAGTGATGGAACTTATCAATTTGCGATTCCGAACGCACCGTTAGCAGTTGGAACAAAAGTGACTGTTACCGCAACGGCCAATGGTATCCAATCGGTTGCAGAAACAGTTGTAGAAGATAGTGAAAAAGAAACGATTGCCGAAACAACGATTTCCGATCTAAATACTGACTCCACAAGTGTGACGGGAACGGCTGAGCCGAATGCTGAGATTACGATCAAAGCCGGTGACACGATCATTGCGAATGGACGAGTGGGTAGTGATGGTATCTATGCATTGACGATTGAGAAACAACAAGCTGGTACGGTAGTCACCGCCCAAGCAACCTTAAATGGCATTTCATCAAATATTGCGGAAACCATGGTTGAGCGCGCAACGATCGCCGAAACAACGTTGAATCAAGTGACAACCACAGACACGACTGTTAGTGGAACAGCCGAACCAGATGCACATGTGGAAATTACTATAGGCGATTCTGAAACGAAAAATGCCACTGTTGACAGTGAGGGCAATTTTGAAGTAGAGATTGATCAACAAGCAGCGGGAACAATTATTACTGCTCAAGCAAGCATTGACGGATTGCAATCAAATATTGCTTCAACGATCGTTGTCACTGATCCAGCAAACACCGAAGGCACGATCACACCAGATACCTACAATGTTTCTTCTGGCGATCAATTCCTGAGAGGAACGTATACCGGTGATGTTGCTTCTGCCCGTGTGTATGTAAATGGGTCATCCGTTCGTGGTGGGAATTTTGCTGATGGTTCGTTCGAATTCTTTATCGGCAATCGCATCCAATCCGTAGATGATGTCGTAGAAATCGAAGCCTTGGATCAATATGGCAAAGTACTTGATCGGACAACTGTTGAATTGACTAGAGATTTGGCTGGTACGATCACACCGGATCAATACCGAGTTGGTGAAACGATGATTACAGGGACCTTTACGGGTGATGTCAACTTTGCACGTTTAGTGATCAATGGCACGCCTTCTAATGCATGGGGTGGTACCTTCAATGCCGATGGCACCTTCTCGTTTTATGTAGCGAACCTTGGGATCAAAGCGGGCGACAAAGTTGAGATCCAAGCGTTGAATCGTCAAATCAATGGCAACACGGAAGCCATCGAAGTGCTAGAAACCAAAGAAGTAACAGTGATTGATCAAATTCAAGGAACGATCACACCAGATAAATACAGTTACACTGATACCACGATTACGGGAACCTTTACGGGGGATATCAATTTTGCCAACTTGGTGATTGATGGACAATCGGTAGGTAACTGGGGTGGTACCTTCAATAAAGAGACGGGACGCTTTGAATTCTTTGTTCACGCACAATTTAGAGACCAGATCAGAACAGCAGCGAAAGTTGAATTACAAACTTACCATCGTGAAACAGTCGATGGACAAACGATTGATCATAAGCTGGTGTTGCAGCCGGTAGAAATCGTCAAAGCAACAGGTTCGATTCAACCAGCAGCCTTCAAAGTGACAGAGAGTGAAATTACCGGAACCTTTACTGGTAATGTGAATTTCGCCAACTTGATCGTTGATGGGCGTTCAGTTTCATGGGGTGGTACCTTTAACGCAACAGACCAAACCTTTACTTACTTTGTCAATCAAGATACACGTAATTTAATTCGCGATGCGGAAAAAGTTGAATTGGTTGCTTACCATCGGGAGGTTGTTAATGGTCGTCCAGTGGACACCGAATTGGATCGCAGTGTAGTCACTATCGATAAAGAATTTATTGGTACGATTACACCAGACCCATACAAGCTGGGTGACAGAACCATTACGGGAACCTATACAGGAGATGACATCAACTTTGGACGACTTGAAATTGATGGCATGATTCTGTGGGTAAGTGGTTTTGCGGATGGCACGTTTACCGCTTATTTGAACCAAGAACAAGCCAACAGCGTGACGAAAGACAGCAAGATGACGATCCATGCATTGCATCGCTTTGCTGACTTAAGCACACGAGAAATCGCACAAGCAACCGTTTCGATCACAGAATAAGAAACAAAAACTACGAGAGACCCTTGTACCTTGCCTGTTGCAAGGGTCTCTTCATTGATAGAAAGAGAGAAAGCAAATGAACATGAAGAAAAAAATCGTTACCTTCTTTAGCCTTGCCCTTATGGGGAGTTTTTTAGCGGCTTGCTCGACGGATGACCAAGCAAAGACGGATACTACCCAAGGCAGCGAACCGATCGAACAAATCACGGACCAAAGCAATGCCGAGCCGCAATCGATCATTGGTGGATTAAAGATCATCATCGACAAACAAGAAATCAATCAAAAGAAAACAGAAGATGGGGAACAAGTTTTACATACATTTACCATCACAGCAGAAAATATGGGGTCAGTTGCCGCAGGGTTAGGTTCAATTGATTTCCTGCTAGAAACCGAGGATGGGGAACTTCTTGAACTTGATCATACTATGGCGATGTTTGGCAATGAGATCGCTGTAGGTGAAACCATCACTGGACAAGTTTCCTTTGCTTTAGAAGAAGGGCAAGTGGCGAAAAAATTGATTTATAAGCCTGGAGAAGAACAATTGGCAGAATGGGATGTTAAGAGCGAATGAAGGTAAACGTTATCGGATTGGGGTATATCGGGCTACCCACAGCACTTACTTTTGCAAATCATGGGATTGAAGTCGTTGGGGTTGATGTGTCAGAAACAGTCGTTCAATCACTTCAAGCAGGTCTGGCACCAATCGAAGAACCCAACATTGATCGCTATCTAGCACAAGCTTTAGCGAAAAAGACATTCAAGGCACAATTGGTACCAGAAAAAGCGGATGCTTTCATCATTGCCGTGCCAACGCCAAACCGCGCTGATCAATTTGGTAGTTGCGACTTGTCCTACGTCAAAGCGGCGATGGCTGCTATCCTACCCTATCTTGAACAAGGCAATACTGTCATTGTTGAATCGACCATTCAACCTCGCACGATGGAGGACATCGTTGGACCGTTTTTTGAAGCAGCAGGCTATACCATTGGAGAAGAACTCTATTTGTTGCATTGCCCAGAACGAGTTTTGCCAGGGAAAATCTTTGAAGAGCTGGTGATGAACAACCGAATCATTGGTGGCATGACGAGCGCTTGTACCCAACAAGGCAAACGCATTTATCAGACCTTCGTCAAAGGAAACGTGCTGGAGACTTCTGCAAGTATCGCTGAGCTATCGAAATTGATGGAGAACACCTATCGGGACCTGAACATTGCACTAGCCAATGAATTGGTCCAAATTGGGGATCGTCTAAACATTGATGCACTCCAAGTGATTGCGTTAGCCAATCAGCATCCACGGGTCAATATCCATCAGCCAGGACCTGGTGTCGGAGGCCATTGCTTAGCGGTTGATCCATATTTTGTGGTTGCGGCAGCACCTGAAGACGCAAAGTTGATTCAGTTGGGGCGGATGATCAATACAGAGATGCCTGAATTCATTATTAAAAAAGTCGAAGAGATTTTAGCGATTCATGGCGGAAACAAGATCGCGGTCTTAGGGTTGGCTTATAAAGGCAATATTGACGATGCCAGAGAAAGTCCGGCAATTGAGATCGCCAAAAGACTGAAACAAAAGAAAGCACTGCAAGTCACCACTTATGACCCCTATGTCGCCACTTCTGATGTTGCACATCTCGAAGTAGCACTAACAGACAGTGATCTGGCATTGATCCTCTGTGACCATGATGCTTTTAAAGACATAGCGCCAGCCGCCATTCAAGCGATGAAACAAAAAATCGTTTTTGACACGAAAAATATTGTGACAGATAAAACGAGGTTCGATGCTGCCTATTCTCTTGGGGCATTACCAAGCGCCCAGTAAATGGTTTGATTGCTATTTATGTTATTGAAAGGGAAAACCAATGAATAAAGAAATAAACACAAAAAAATTGAAGCAAGTTTTTCAGCAAAGAATAGGCTGGATCCTCATGATCATTAGTGTTCCCTTACTAGCGATGTTGCTTTATCTAACCCTGTTTGCTGAACCCATTTATCAAAAAAGTGCACAGTTGCTGATTAGTCAGTCAGAAATGACAGCTGGCAATCGTCTGGAAAACCAGACGATTCAGGCAGACCTTCAACTCGTCAGTACCTATAGCACCATCATCATGAGTCCTCGCATCTTAAATGAAGTCAGTGAGGCGCTAGAGGGAAGCTATGATGTGGCTGAACTGTCAGAGATTTTGAGTGTATCGAATGCCACTAACTCGCAGATCATTGAAATCAATGCCTACCATCAAAGTCCGAAGATCGCAGCGAAGATCGCCAATACGACCGCAAATGTTTTTAGTGAAGAGATCCCTAAGATCATGAACATTGATAATGTCACGATTTTGGCAGAAGGAGCCGTTTTGCCGCAAGAAACGCCAGCTCGTCCAAACAAATTTTTGTTGTACAGTTTGACCGCTTTTTTAAGTCTTCTTTTCGCTTTTACGTATGTGTTCCTCCTGTTGGTTTTTGAGCGCAGTTTTGCTTCAAATACTGAAATCGAAGAGGTCTTAGGGGTAAAAGTCATCGGTGAGATAAGCAAAGAAAAACGAGTTGCCTCGTTTAAAACCATCCAGTCTAGAAGCCTTAGAGGAAGGAAGCGTGTGTGATGCGTAGCATGAAGGAAAATTACTCCATCATCAGCGAACAAGTAAAATTGATTCGCGAAAATGTCGACTATTTATGCCAACAACAAGATGCCCAAACGATTTTGATTACTTCAGGAGAAAGCGGTACGGGAAAATCCACGGTCTCAGCAAATTTGGCGGTTGCCTATGCCCAAAAAGGCAACCGAACCTTATTGATTGATGCGGATCTGCGTAAGCCCACTCAACATCATTTGTTTTCACAAGAAATGCATGTGGGTTTGTCCAATTATATTCGACGGGCTGTCTCCATCGAAAGCTGTGTCCAACAAGTGATTTTAGAAGATTGCGAATTTTCAATCATTACTAGTGGAGCTATCATGTCAAATCCCAATGATCTGCTCGCTTCTTCGAAAATGACCGCAGCTTTGCAAGAGGTCAAACAACTATACGATGTGGTCATTATTGATACACCGCCAGTCAATGTCGTTTCTGATGCCTTGATCTTAGCCAAGAAAGTTGATGGTGTACTTTTAGTTGTTCATGCGGATAAAACGAACAAGCAATCCGCAAAAAATGCCGTCAAAAAACTGCGCCTTGTCAACGCAAACATCTTAGGTGTCGTCGTGAATGGCACGGATACAGCCGAAAATTACTATTATTAAGGAGGGGAACTTTGTGGAAAGACCCGCTTTAGACAAACAGCCAACAGTTCGGGTTACTGGCTATGTACGTTGGAAACGATCAATAGAAACCATCTTTAGCTTGGGCTTATTAGTCATCCTTAGCCCGCTGTTACTGCTGATTTGTATAGGGATCAAATTTTCTAACTGGCACGCACCGATCATTTTTAAGCAAGTCCGTGTTGGGAAAAATGAGTCCACGTTTGTGATGTACAAATTTCGAACGATGGTACCTGATGCCGATCAATTATTAGGACAGTATCTTGATAAAAACGAAATTGAAGGGGCCATGTTTAAACTAAAAAAAGATCCACGAGTGACGCGGCTAGGCCGTTTGTTGAGAAAAACGAGTCTTGATGAATTGCCCCAACTGATCAATGTCTTGAAAGGGGAGATGGCACTGATTGGTCCCCGTCCTCCTTTAGAAAGAGAAGTCATCAGCTATTCAGAAAAAGACAAGCAACGATTGTCTGTCACACCCGGTTGCACAGGGTTGTGGCAAGTCAGTGGACGAAACGAATTAAGCTTTCAGGAGATGGTCGCATTGGATCTTTATTACATCAATAACCTAAGCTGGTTATTGGACTTGAAAATTATTATGAAAACGATTGGCGTTGTTTTCTTACCCAAAGGAGCATTCTAATGGAGCAACAAACACGTGTGTCACTTTTAGGAAGCAATCTAGATTCTCTAAGTTTTCAAGAAACCATTTCTAAAATCGAGGCAATGATCGAACAAGGGGGCCCCGCACAACATGTTTCAATTAACGCGGGAAAAATAAACTTGATGCGCAATGATCCCTCGTTGCGATCGATCGTCAATCGGGCAGCTTTGATCACGGCTGATGGCCAGTCGATTGTCTGGGCAGCGAAATATTTAGGTTGTCCTGTACCAGAAAGGGTAACGGGCATCGATCTTTTTCGCGAACTCGTCAAGCTAGCAGCAGAAAAAGGCTGGCGGCCTTATTACTTAGGAGCAACTGCGGAAGTCGTAGAAGCCGTCGTCAAACATGACCAACAGCTTTATCCCGACCTCAACATAGCGGGTTTTCACCATGGTTATTTTTCCGAAGACGAATCATTGTACGTGGCAAAAGAGATTGCACGGACGAAACCAGACTTGCTGTTTGTCGCTTTTTCTAGTCCGCAAAAAGAGATTTGGCTCGATACATTCAGCGAAGTATTGCAAGTGCCCTTTGCGATGGGGGTTGGCGGCAGCTTTGATATCGTCGCAGGCAAAACCAAACGGGCACCTTTGTGGATGCAGCGGGCAGGGTTGGAATGGTTTTATCGCTTTGCTCAAGAGCCAGTTAGGATGTTTGATCGCTATATCATAGGAAATTTGCGCTTTTTACAGTATGTGTGGGGAGAAAAAAGAAGAAACGCATGAAATCAAAACAGCAAAGCCATCACCGCTTCTTTCTGGGGATTGTGGCCATTTTTCCGATAATCGACGTCTTAAACGGTTTATTTCTAAGTCTGGGCATTCCTTTTCCCGTTGGCGTGTTCTACCGTCTGCTGTTCTTTTTGTTCTTAGTGATTATGATCGTGACAGAAAAGATTCCCCTTAGCTACTATACGTATTTAACGTATGGGTTTATCGCTGTGACACTTACGCTTTTTCTGTTACAAGCGCTTTTTTTGGAGTACAGCTGGCAATGGGTGATTGAGGATCTATCGGTGTATATCAAATACCTCTTATGGGTACTGATTCCTTATTATGTCTATCAACGAAAAAACGACTTCTCCAAACTGCACTATGACAGCTTGTTTATTTTTATTAGTGTCTGCTTCACCTTGGGGCTACTGATTCCCTATTTTTTAGGGTTAGGCTACCAAACTTATGACAATTCTGATGCTGGGTATAAAGGCTATTTCTTTGCCAATAATGATACGAGCTTTGCCTTTATTGTTTCCATCACCTTTACAGTCCAGGCACTAATTGTTTCGATCAAAGAACAGACCCATAAGTTTTCGTTGTTTTTGGCTAGTTTATTCGCTGGAAATTTCGTCTGTTTGGTCTTGGTCGGTACGAAAACCGGCGTGTTTTATGGTGTCGGTGTCTTGTTCTATCTTTTAATCCGATTGGTGCTAGGTATTGATCGTAAAGCATTCCTGCAACAACTGTTTATCTGGTTTATGAGTTTTATGACGATTGCTTGGCTGCTTATTCAAGGACTACCATTGCTGATCCAAGCCGTCGAAGGAACCTATCTACGCATGGTGTATTTTTATCATCTTTTCGATGGAGACTTGATCCGCTTATTTTCTAGTTCAAGAAGTGATTTTTTGATTGGTGGGATGAACGCCTTCTTAAATGATGAGGCTCGTCACTTTACCATGATCTTTGGCCAAGGCTTTGAATACCGGTTGGCCCACTTTGGTCGTCTTGGCTTAATTGAAATGGACTTCTTCGACACCCTTTTCGGGCAAGGCCTACTAGGAATAGCGTTATTGCTGCTGATGCTCGCCTATTTTGTTTACTTAGCCTTTCAGCCGAAAAAGCGATCGGTTTATAGCTTTGCCTTGATCGTGGTGCTTTTTTATAGTTTTTTTGCTGGGCATGTTTTGTATTCGGCATTGTCTTCCACCTTTTTAGGATTGATTTGTGGAGGCATTATTTTAACAGAGAAAGAGTGAACAACTGATTGAAAAAATTACTTTTGAGGCTGGGCTTCTTCTCCCTCGGTTCGTTAGGTTCGGCGGTTTTAAACCTGGTGCTTTTGCCCGTAACGACCAGCTTTTTGACACCCGAAGAATATGGGAAGACCAGTATGTTTTTCCTGGCACAGACCTTTTTGATATACGTGATCTATCTCGGCTTCGACCAAGCCTTCACGAGGGAATACCATGACCACGAAAACAAACGCGAGTTGCTGCAACAAGCGATGCTCGTCCCGTTGCTCGGATCGCTGATCTTCCAGCTGATCCTAGTGGTTTTTGCCGCACCGTTTTCGCAGCTTTTGTTTGAATCTCCACAGTACACCCGTGCGATTTATTTATTTGCTCTCTCGTCGGGACTACTGATTTTTGAGCGGTTTCTTTTATTAACGATTCGAATGCAAAACAAAGCGATCCAGTTCTCCGTGTACAGTATTTTGTTGAAGTTCATGGTCTTGCTCATCACATTGCTGTTTCTCTTTTTTGGTCCGCCGACGTTCATTACGGTGGTCTATGGCATGCTTCTAGGACAAATCATCGGTGATTGTCTTTTGGTTCTGGCAAACCTGGCGCTTTTTAGGCCGCTCATTCGCCAAATCGATCGCAACCTGATCAAGAAGCTAAGTCGTTTTGGCTTGCCAACCGTGGTCGGTACGTTTCTCTATAGCCTATTAATGATTATCGACAAAATGATGTTACGCTATTTTGCTGATTTTGCCGCACTGGGGATCTACACGGCTGCATTTAAAGTAGCAAGTGCTTTGATGATTCTACAAGTTAGTTTTGCCAATTTTTGGATTCCCACCTCCTATGAATGGTTCAAAAAAGGCAAACCATTGATTTATTACGAGCGAGTCAGTCACTTTATCATGTTCGTCTTGGCGATTTTCTTTTTACTGATGGTCTTTTTCAAAGAAACGATCGTCATCTTATTGTCGCAAGACTACTTAGAGGCCCAGTACTTGTTTCCCTTGTTATGTTTTTATCCCTTGATGATGACGATCAGTGAAACGACCAATCTCGGGATCGTTTTTTATAAGAAAAGTCACTTGAATATTGCTGCCTCCTTGCTGGCGGTCTTAGCCGCCTCCTTTTGTCATCTTCTGCTCGTACCGACAATTGGCGCCACAGGAGCGGCTTGTGCCACGGGATTAGGGTACTTGGTCTTCTTTTTTGCACGTACATATTTTTCAATGACTTATTGGCAGGGATTCTCAGTTAAACGGCAAGTCAGCCTTTCGATCGTGCTGTATTGCTTTGCGCTGTTTACGGCATTCAATCGCATTCTTTGGCTGGAAAAGAGCCTCGTTTTGCTGCTGCTGCTCTTCGTCGTTGTTCTTTATCGCAAGGAGCTAAAGCAGGTAACTAGATTTGTACAAGAAAGGAAAATCAACAAAGTATGAATATCTTACTTATCGGTCCAGATCCAGCAGCAAAAGGGGGGATCGCAACGGTCATTCATAATTTCCAAAAAGCACAAGCGCCAGAGGACGTGCGTTTCATCATTCATACGACCTGGTCGGAAAAAGGAAAATATTGGACGCAGTTCAAAGCGTTTCTTACGTTTCGTCGGCATATCAAAAAAGAAAGGTGCCAGATCCTTCATTTCCACGTTGCGCAAAAGGGCAGTTTCTATCGCAAGAGTTTGCTGTTGCTGCTAGCACCAAAACATTGCAAGACGATTTTTCATATGCATGCTTCGCAATTTGATCAGTTTTATCAAAACAGTCCTTCATGGGCAAAGTGGTGGATCCGTTTTACGTTATCACGGGTGAATCAGCTTGTAGTACTAAGTAGCAGCTGGGCAGCATTCTACCAAACAATTACGGATACCTCGATCGAGGTCTTGCCAAATGCCGTAGAGGTGCCGGAGGAATCCGTTTATGACCCCACCGCAAAATGGGTCATTACTCTTGGCAGGATCGGGCAAAGAAAAGGCAGTTTTGATCTGTTGGCAGTTGCCAAAGCAATGGCTATTTCCTTCCCTGAGGTTCGCTTTATGTTGTTTGGGGATCAAGAAAATCAACAAGTTGCCCAGCAGCTCCAAGAAGAAGCCCTGACCAATGTGTTCTTAAATGAGTGGGTAGCAACCGATGCGTTACCAGCTGTTTTTCGCAAGGCTGCCGTCCATTTTCTCCCTTCTTATCACGAAGGCTTGCCGATGGCGATTTTAGAAACCATGGCAGCAGGCATCCCCAATGTAGCGACCAATGTCGGGGGAATCCCGGAGTTGATCCTCTCAGGTGAAAATGGCTACCTAGTAGCTGCCGGTGATACTCAAGCAATGATCGAGACATTGAGTGAACTGTTACAAAACAAGGAACGACGAACGAATCTCAGTCAACAGGCCAGAGAAACGATCAAAAAAAACTATGCGTTAACGCCGTATATGAAGCGCTGGCAGAAGATCTACAAAAAGCAACTTGATTAATGCACAAATTGCTGAAAAAAGGAGAAGTAAGATGCAAAAAATAAAGGTATTATCTATTTTTGGTACACGACCCGAAGCAATCAAAATGGCACCGGTCATCAAGAAACTAGCAAATGATCCACGATTTCTATCGAAGATCATCGTGACAGGGCAACATCGAGAAATGCTTGAGCAAACATTAGCGGCGTTTCAACTGACTCCTGATTACGACTTGGCTATCATGCGAGAAAATCAAACCTTGACCAGTATCACCAGTCGTATTCTAGAAGGTCTCGAAGGTATTTTTCAATCAGAAGAACCAGACGTGGTGTTGGTTCATGGCGATACGACGACGGCAGTCGCAGCTGCGCTGGCCGCTTTTTATCAGCAGATCTTGATTGGTCATGTGGAGGCGGGGCTGCGAACAGGTAACAAGAATGATCCGTTTCCGGAAGAAATGAATCGCCGGTTGATTGATCAACTAGCGGATTTTCTCTTTGCACCGACGGATCAAAGCCGTGCCAATCTCTTAAAAGAAAACCACCCACAAGACCGTATTGTAGTCACAGGCAATACGTCCATCGACGCTTTATACCACACCTTGGCACAAAAAAAAGAGCGAAAACTAATTAGTGAGAAAAAAATCCTTTTAGTTACGATGCATCGACGAGAAAACATTGGGCAACCCATGGAACAAGTCTTTCGTGCACTAAAACGCATCGCTGTTGCTTATCCAGATCTGACGATCGTCTTTCCCATGCATAAAAATCCCCGCGTCCGTACACTTGCCCAGCACTATTTAGAAGGGCAGCAAAACATTCAACTGATTGAACCATTGGATGCCCCTGCATTCTATCAGTTACTGGCAGGCAGCTACCTTGTTTTGACTGATTCAGGAGGGATTCAAGAAGAAGCACCCTCCTTGGGTATCCCCGTCTTGATCGTACGTGAAACGACGGAACGCCCAGAAGGGGTGGTAGCAGGGACTTTGAAACTGATTGGTACCCATGAGGAGCATGTGTATTCAGAAATCGTTCATTTATTGTCAGATGAGGCAGCGTACAAACAAATGGCACAAGCCAAGAATCCCTATGGAGACGGGCAAGCGAGCGAGCGGATCGTGGCTGAATTAAAAAGTTATTTCGAGTAGAGGAAGGCGAATCTATGAGACAATTCCAATCATCTTTTGTCATTAGTAAAACGACGCTAAGGTGGCTACATCTGCTAGAACACATGGAGCATGCCTCTCACGTACCAATTCGTGGGTTGTCAAAAGTGATCAAAAGCTCTAGTCGAACCATTATTGAAGATCTACAAAATATAAAAGATTACTTCGAAGCCTCGATTGAAATGGAAACGACAAATAGTGGGTATCAGTTACAAATTATTGATGCAGAGAGCTACTTAGAAAAAAAGCGGAATTTAATCAGTAATGAACCGTTGTTTCGCATCTTTGAGAGCATTTTCTTAGGTGAAATATTGACAATCAATGAATGGTCAGACATTTTGTTTATTTCTCCTGCCACACTGATGCGTTATTTCAGAAAGATTGATCCCATTTTAGCGCAATATCAATTGACGTTGAACAAAACTACCGTCGATCTCGTGGGAGCAGAAGTCAATATCCGGCACTTTTTTCTGAATTTTTTTTATGAATCCGACAGTACTCCTCATACCGTATTTCCACCGTTGATTATTCATGAGATCGGTCTAAATTTAAAAAAAGAAGAATTCGACAGCAATTTCTCTAATCTCGCCTTTGAGGAAATCAGTTACATGCTATATATCATTTTAGAAAGAACCTCTCATGGGCATTACGTCACGATCGATCCAGCCATCGTAAAACAGTTTCGCAAAGAGTATTATCTCGAGCTGAAAAATTTAAAGACGATGCTGTCGCATCATTTACAAACAACGATCGCCGAAAAAGAAATCATCTACTTTTATGCTTTATCTATGGGGAAGCGGACGGTGTTTGATATTGAGATGGAAAGAAATTTTTGCAACAAGCTAGGCAGAGATTCTCAGATCCTGCAATTAACCCAACGCTATCTAAAGGAAGTAGTGGTACCGCCCTATGCGTTTGAATACAGCACGGTTTTGATTCATTCCTTTTTTGCTACAGTCTTACTAAAGAACAAACTTTCCCCGGTCTTGAATAAAGTGATTCCAGATTTGATTTCATTTGTTAAAAAACAATTTCCCGAAGAGATGGCACAAAACACCACGTTTTTACAAAAGCAATTCAAGCATCTAAAAGGCTTGTCTTTAGAAATGATCGTGGATATCAGCGCAGTCTTAACGATTCACATGGACTGTGTCAAAGAATTGTACTGGGGAAAGCCCAAAAAAATCGCATTTCTATTGGAAGGAAATCAATTTATTTCTCAACGGATTCAAGTCACAGCACGTAAGTATCTTGGCAGCTACCAACAACTCTATTTTCCTAATGTGTTAGATATTAATCCTGGCTATTTTGAAGCGAACCAATTTGATATTATCGTTACCAATTATAACGAGCATATGTCGAATTTTTCTTGTTCAGGAGTCTATTTATTATTCAATAAAATCCCGAACTCAACTGATTGGCGCAGACTCATGTCACTGATCGATTTTAAACTTTAGCCCTTGTCTATGTGCAAAAATATATTCAGATGAAAGATAGGAATGATGCAATCATGATGAAAAAAGGACATGTGACACCAGAAGCCTATTTGAAAAATTATAGTGAGCTTTGTTACTTACAGGAATATCCTTTGATCAAACAGGTGTGCACCGAGTTGCAGACACGATTCAAAGAAATTTGTTATACAAAATACGAGAATGTTCTCCAACAAATCGCTGATTTGTTAGAGATCGATGCTCAGTTACAAATGTTTTTAGATTTTTTTCGACATGATTTTTTTAAGGAAATCGAATTAGCCGAAGAAGAGATCGTCGAAATGATCAAAAAAGACAAAAATGTTTATTACAGACAAATGGCAGGGATTGGGACGAATCAAAAAGCGCCACATGGCTTGATTTATCTCAGCGAAAAATAGTAAAGATAGACTCTGATCGATCAAGACGGTCAGAGTTTAAATAATATATATCATCGTGTTTGATTGATTTGGAAAAAAGTTAGCATCGTTTGGTATAACTGATTATCTGAAGAGCGTTATGTTGTATACGTATATAGGAAGAAAAATCTAGCGATCTGACTTACACATTGTCTAATACAACCAAACGCAAGATTCGTGGATTGATTTGCTTAAGTAGTCGATTCCAATCGGTAGCGTCAGGAAATGACTTCAACAACACGCATTCCACTTCAAGCAAAAACTCTGTGGTGTATTCGGAATAGTTGGTGACCAGTAGATCGATGTTCTTTTCTTGGAGATATTCTGGCGATAATTCGCCGGCGTCAGGATAATAAAGCGTATGAAAAGGTGCCAAGTATTTTCGGATGATACTTTCCGCATATTCACAAGCATACTCATTTCCTTCGAAAATGATCGCGATCGTTCGTTGCCGCCCCCAATTTTCTTCTTTGATCGCTTCCATATGCAGCGTCAGACTGACGCAAATATCATCTAGGTAAGTCGGATCGTAGAATCGTTTGACAAGTTCATGATGGCTTAAAAAAAATTGGTTTTTTTGGTATTCATCAGTGAATTTTTCCTTGACGAATTGCGTTAAATCATCGATGGCGACATTCATTGTTGGAGAGAGTAGCTCTCTTAATTTCAGTCGGATGAAAAAGCTCTCTAACCATACTAAGTCCTTACTTTCATCAAATGATGAGCCACGAGTTTCTTTATAAAAGTCATGGGCTAGTTGTTTGATTTCAGGCCATTGTTCGCAAACAAGCTCACTTGTTAGTAGGGCAGGTTGGTTGATTTTTTGCCGACAAATCAGACAGATAAATAAAAAGATGACTTCTTCTTCAGGAAACGTACAATCAAAGAAACGTTCAATAATGGCATGTAAAGATTCTAATTGAAAAAATGGCTTGCTTTGGTCGTAAAAGTTTTTCAGCTCTGCAGAAAGATGGACCTGTAAGCCATTTTTGTTGCGTTCAATAGCGATATAGAGAATATAAGAGAAATAGGAAAAGGCGGAAGCCAGTTGGGTTTTATCCTGCCAGCATCGAGTTATTTCTATCACAGAATTTTGCACGTCAATCGAGGGGAACAGTGTGTTTACGTTAATCGCTGATTCATAATAAAAAACAAAAAAGAACTGGCGAACGTTGATTTCCGAACCAATCAATACGACGGGATTTGTGGCGATTTGCAAGTGAAAAGGTGCTAAGTAAGTATTGATTTTTTTAAAGTAATTCAACAGTGCTTGCTCGGATAAGTTTAATGCGAGACTCCAATCAAGTAAAGAATACTTTTCGTTGAAAAAAAAGCTTTCTAGCAGTTGAAAAATGGGTTCGTCTTTGACAAGAAGCTGTTTTTGCTTTAAATAACCGTCGGTATCAATTTCTTCAATGGAATAACCAAATTTTGTTGAGTGAATCGCAAGAGAATCTTTGAAGAACTCGCGGAGCGATTGAATATCAGTGATTAGGGTTCGCTTGCTGCTTTGGGTGATCGTTGCTAGGCCTTTTAAGCTATAAGTATCATTTTTTTCAAGTTCACTCAGTAACTGTATTTTTCGAATCAATGATCGATTTCTGAAAAACTTTAATTGAAATTTTTTCATGAAAACCTCTCCTCTAAAAATAGGTGGTAGGTGAAAAAGGGCTTTTTTTGTTGCTTTACATATGAAATTTCGTCTCTTTCTCTGACTGAATAAAAGATGAAGGAACATTATTCTAGTGAAAAATTTCACCGGCTGGTGAAATTTATTATTTTTTTTCACGGACATTTGACGCTATAGTAATCATATAAATCGTTTCTTGAGCCAATCGCTAGTAAAAAAGGCAGGATTTTTATCGAAACTAAGAGCCAGCGCATGTTAACCAAGTTTTTTGCTTTAGAAGTTAGTTATAGAATGTTCGCTCTAAAGGTAAATACGTAAAATGGAATGCAATGGTTGAAAATAGAGGAAACTTAGTAAAAATGTTTTCTATGAAAGCAGGAACAAAGGAGAAGAAGGTATGCAGGCGAGAAAAATATACAATGCAACAGACTATTTGGCATATTTCCAAAAAGAACTCAATCAAAGAGAGGTGTTTCAACACTTTCCTAAAATATATGGATATTACCAAGAGCTTTCGGAAACGTTTCTAGCTGTGTTTAATAAAAAGTACGAGAATCTTTTTGTTCAGTGGGCCAAACTATTAGCGATCGATGCGCAACTTCAAATTTTATTGGAGCTTTGCAATCATGGGAAAGATGACTTAGTCACTGATCTAGGCCTAACTGAAGAAGAGATCATTGCCATGATTCGGAAAGAGCATCGCTTTTTCTATCGTGAAATCACAGGACTGAAAGTCACTCAAAAACCCAAAGTCGGTTTGATTTATATGAGTGAAGAATAATCGTCTTTCAGTTCGTCAAGAACTTCATTTTTTTGTATTCACGAAATAAATTTCGAGAAAAAACTAACGGCTAAGTAGCTTTTGAGGAAGCTACTTAGCCGTTTTTGGGCTGATTTTAGGAAGTATCCAATCCTGGGCTATTTTCGCAATACGCCCTCGATGGCTTGGTGGATCGCTAATAGGTCTGGCAAGGTGATCTGTGCATTGATCAATATTACCGGTATTTCTGCCGATGTTGCGGTCAATGGTGATGTACTGATACAAAGATCATAATCATCGTCTTCAAAGTGATCCCGCAGATCAAGGTTATAGAAACCTTGAAAAGGGGTTTGGATCAACTCCTTAATTGCTAAAGAAAGTGCGAAAGGCAGGTCCGTTTCTAACTTGATTCGAATGACTTGCTGAAAGCGAGCTGGAGGTAAAATCAGCGTCCAGGCTGTTGCTACATACAAAGCCAGTCCTTTGCGTTTTTCCAAATCCTCGTGATAGACTTTTAGATAAGCTAGCAATTGTTCGGAATGCAGTTGCAAATTCGGAAAATGTTCGGTAAGGAACTGAGCTGTGTTATAGCCCGCTAGCGTATGAACAGTTTCGCCAAACAGTTCGACGGATAATATCCCATTCAGGATCGTATTCAAAATGACTTGTTTACGTGGTTGGGAAATGACCATCTTTTCAGCTGGCGAAGTCATTGAAGCCAGTGCTTTTTGAATCGTAGTAAATTGCTGGTCACTCGTTTTTTTCGAAGGAAAATAACAATTCAGTTGCTCCTCTGGAAACGTTCGCTCTAGATTGGACATCAGCCACAAAAAGCAAAACTGACATTCTTTTTCATTCAGAAAAAAGTGAGTCATTAACTCCTGTGACAGTTGGGTAAAAATCGGTGTTTCTGGATTCGTTGATTGTTGAAATAAGGTCAAGTCTAAGCCCTTTAATGGTGGTTGGAGCTGTAACTTTTCTTCGGCAATCGTTTGACCTTGGCGGAAACGCAAACAGATTACGGCTAGTATATAGGTCGTCTGTTTCAATTCAATCGTGTTAAAAGGTATGTGATTGTTGCGATAGAAAGCTCGAGCGATTTCCTCACATTTGCTTTGAGAGAGATGATTGAAAGGCCAATCAACACCTGAAAAAGTACGCCAAAAGAAGGCGACCATAAAATAGCGAATGCGCGCTTCATCACCATTCAGCTGTACATTTCCTTTGGTTTTTTTTAATGTAAAGCCTAAAGGTGCCAAGAGATTCTCCAGCTCATAGACTCTTTTGCGCACAGTAGACTCCGAGAAAAAATAATCGTTAGCAAATTGAACCACATTAATCTCATTATGCAGGAGCAATGTTTCTAATAATTGAAAAAAAGGATTCTTTGCTAGTAGTTGTCGTAACAGATGTTTATAGTCTGTTTTGTTTCCGTTAAATTTATATCCAGCTCCGTGTTTGGCCAGTAAGATGGGGTGTTTTTCCTCGGCATTTTGCTCAAGCTGTTTTGTTAACGCTATGAAACTTTTTTGGATTGAGCGGCGATCAAGAGCAAGGGTGGCACTGATTTCTTCAATTGGGACAAAACGTTTTTGTAAATACAAGAAACGCAATAAATCGAGGTCTTTTTTCAGACTACTCCCAAAAAAAGTGTAGAATCGTTCCATCAAAGGACCTCCTATCTCCTTAAACTATTGATGATTCATCTTCATCATAGCATAAAAAAGGATATTTTTTTGTATAGGAAATTGACATTTTTTTGTCTCTTTTCAGGGCTGGGATGCTCTATACTGTGGTCTGGTAAAAGAATAAGCTTTTGCGCTAGCAAACAGGAAGAAATGATTGGAAATAAGAGGAGTGATAGAAATGGAAGAAAAAAAAGGTTGGTTCCAACAAAACAGTCGCTTATTACTGATCCTATGTACTTTTATATTGAGTATGATCAGTGTCAGCGCGAAAGCGGCGACCTATGATTTTGACTATCAGGAGAACCAAGCGGGGCAATACCTTACCCACGGTACGGCTGCTGGAGATACCTACAATTATGATTATGGAAATGCACCTGGAGTCGAGTTTGATAGTGAGAATTATGTCAATTATGATGATCAGGCGTATTTAAAGAAAAGTGTGCAAGAAGTTGCAGGAAATCAAGGATTGTTTGACGTCACCCTTGATGTTAAAGGAAACCAAACGAACAATGCGGTTGATTTAGTATTAGTAGTCGATTTTTCTTCTTCTATGACTGGAGAAAAATTGAATAATGCGTTGTTAGGCTTACAACAATTTGGCACGGAATTGGCAGACTCATTAGCAAATGGCTCTATTCGAATCGGGATCGTGGCCTATAATCGCTATGTTTACTCCACGAATGGTTTTTCAACAGATATCGATTACTTAGAACAGTTTCTACGTCAAACCGCAGAGTCCCATTCCGGAACATTCATGCAAAAAGGGTTATTAGAAGGTGAGCGGCTCTTGCTGGAGGAAAGTCGTCCAGAAGCTGAAAAACTTTTTATCCATATTGGTGATAATAGTGCCAATCGTAGCTATCTTCCTGTAGAGGGAGCGACTACCTATCCTAACACGGGGGAGATCACAGACTATAACGGTTATCACACCCAAAGCTATGTCAAAGATTTTCAAACTGATAATTCTGCGTATCATACGACAAGTTCATCTTCTTCGGATCCTCTTGCAATCCCTGTCAGTACTTCGGTAGTGACAGACGCGACTTTAGGCACGATCGTCGCGATCAAGGAAGCGGGCTTTCCAATGTATTCGGTAGCTACTGCTCCGTCTTCTCGCGGGGAATACATTGGTCGAAACTTAGCTACATCATCAGGGAATTATTTAACGATAGATGAAAATCTGGTTGGCTTAGGTTCAGCGTTGACGGAAATCGCAAATAAAATCGATAAGACAATCTCCAGTGGTACGATCACTGACCCAATGGGTGCAGGAATCTTGCTACAAGGTGCAGGTAGTTTTGATTCCGATAACTATCAACTGGTTGGGTGGCGAAAAGATGAACAAGGAACTTGGGTCGAAGCACCTGACCTAGTGGCAAATGTGCAAGTAGCAGAAGCCGATCAAACCATCACTGTCAGCAATCTTGCTTTGGGTGAGAACGAGCGAGTTACATTGACCTATCAAATCCGCCTTGATACTGAAGACTCTTCATTCCAAGGAGAAACATGGGTTCTATGTAACGGTCGTACCACATTAGTGCCGGAAGTAGACGGAGAAGCAGTAGATTTTCCAATCCCATCGATTAAAGCGCCAGTGGTTTCGATAAATGTCCTTAAGAGGTGGGTCAATGTTTCTGCCGCCGAGATTCCAGAGCAGATCGAATACCAAGTGCAACGAATGACCACTACCTCGGAACAAGGTTGGCAAATTTCCGATCCACTGACCTTGAGCAAGGAAGACGATTTCCAAGTCACCCTCAGTGAGGTTCCTGTTAATGGTCAACAACTCGTGTTACCCAAATACAATAATCAGGGAGAAGACTTCAGTTATACAGTGACGGAAATCAATGTTCCTGAAGACTTTGAAAGTACGGTTACTAACGATGGTGAAACGATTATTCTAACTAATACCAAGAAAGAGACCGAACCAAGCACAACGGAACCAAGCACAACAGAACCAAGCACAACAGAACCAAGCACAACGGAACCAAGCACAACAGAACCAAGCACAACAGAACCAAGTACAACGGAACCAAGTACGACGGAACCGAGCACGACGGAGCCGAGCACGACGGAGCCGAGCACGACGGAGCCAAGTACAACGGAGCCAAGCACAACGGAACCAAGTACAACGGAACCAAGTACAACAGAACCAAGCACAACAGAACCAAGCACAACAGAACCAAGCACAACAGAACCAAGTACGACGGAACCAAGTACAACGGAACCAAGCACAACGGAACCAAGCACAACAGAACCAAGTACAACGGAACCGAGCACGACGGAGCCGAGCACGACGGAGCCAAGTACAACGGAACCAAGCACAACCGAACCAAGTACGACGGAACCAAGCACAACAGAACCAAGCACAACAGAACCAAGTACGACGGAACCAAGTACAACGGAACCAAGCACAACGGAGCCAAGCACAACAGAACCAAGTACCACCGAATCAAATAATGATCATTCATCAACGAGCCAAACGAGTCAATCCAGTGATCAGGTCGGTGGTTCAGTGACTACCACCACTTCTAGTCAAAATAATGGGGGTGTGCTTCCGCAAACGAATGAAAAACGTGCTGCCTGGTTAGTAGTTTTAGGAACGATTATTGTAAGTGGCGTAGCTGTAAGTATTTTCAAAAAGCAATAGAACGTAGTGCTAACTTATAATTCTAGATAAACAGCTAGACGAGTGTCTAGCTGTTTTTTTGCGTAAAAAAACCACCACTGAATGCAACTATTTAAAAGGAATATTCTTGCTAGACATACAGTCAGAAAAAAAGATTAGTCACGCATTAAATGAGTTGCTAGAAGTCACATATAAAATAACTAATAGTATTTAAATGTAAGAGACAAGAATCGAAGGGAATTTAAAGAGAAGTCAATCTTTTTGCACCCTTGTGTGCAAATGCTGGTTAAAAAATAGGTGGTAATTTTGTTAGAATCAAACAAGAAACATTGCAATGATTCGAAGGTAGAGCAAAGGAGGGAGACTCAATTTGATTATCAATGGATAGGAAACTTACTAAAGGAGATTTAGCACGTGAACAGTCTTACATTCCAATTAGTAACGAGCTCAGTCAATCGAAGAAGTCTCATTCTTTTGGCACACATGGAAAATGAACACGTTTTAAGTGTCAAGCAGCTTTCAGAAAAAGCAAGTATTTCCCGTCGAACCGTTTTGACCGATCTAAAAGCAATTCGTGCATTTTTTGGAGACACGATCTCTCTTAATGGGACACATCAAGGAATGAAGTTAGTGATCAACGATCATGATGAGTATGATAAAAAACGACGTTCCTATTATGAAAAAGAACCACTTATTTTATTGGTACAGGCTTTTTATGCAGGCCAGACGTTTCCTTTTCTAGCTTGGATTCGTGCCATGCACATTTCGGAATCTACGGCAAATCGACTTTTAAAAAAATTGCAAATGATTCTTGATGACTACGAACTGGTAGTAACAAAGTCTTCGATTGGTTTAGTAGGAGAAGAAATCAATCAGCGGAAATTTTTCTGGGATTTTTATTGTGAAACGCATTATTTTGACTTGCCACCAATCGATCACCAACTTCAAGAAGCTCTTATATTACGAATTGAGCAAGAAGTGGACATCATATCAAAGAAAAAAGTCATTAGTATTATCCGTTTATCTTTTCAGCGATCGACTTATGGCACATTGACTTTTGATAGCGAAATTAAGGCACTGGCGCAACAAGATCCACTTTTTTTAGCGATCAACGAGACGATCCAAGAAAGTGGTAGTCTGCAAACGATAGCAAGAAAACGTATTTCTGAAGAGGCTTGCTTTATTTATTTAATGCTATACGCTCAATGGACACTTCGTGGTAAAACAAGGATTCCCCTGAGCAGTATTTTGACAAAGAGTACTCACTTTAACCAATTATTTGTTCATTTTTTGGAGCTGCACCATTCTTATCTTGAAAAACCTTGTTCTAACCAACAAATCGTTGAAGATTTTTTAGTACGTCAGTATGCAAAAGTTGGCTTAGCACCTACTTTTTTAAAGAATTCGGATAGTACAAATCATTTCGTGTGTTCTTTGCCATTCAATCTGTATGAGCCGTTGATCGCATTTATGGAAGTAAATGCGATTCCACATTATTTCGAAAATCGATTTTTCTCTGACTTTTGTTGTTCCTTCGTTCTGTACCTTTTTGGCAATCAATTGATCCGGATTTCTCGAAAAATCGTGGTGTTGCTTGCCAATAATTATGTGATTGATGAATGGATTTGTAGTATCTTTGAGCATCATTTTAGTGGTCGAATGGAAGTCCTGTATGAAGAACAGTTGTCGTTCAAACAAATCAATCAGCTTGATTGCGATACTTTGATCACTAACATCGTTCCGTTTGAATACACCATTGAAAAGCAGCCACAAATCTTTTTTCTACCTAAATACATTGGTTATAAGGAAACGATTAAGATAGTCGTTTCAATCTTGAATGAAGAACTACAGGATTTTTTCTGTGTCTAGCGAAAGTTCTTTTAAAAGGAAGCGTGGCAGGGAAAGGGGGAGTAATGAAGCTTTATAGACTCAGTTATCTTGTTGTATTGTCACTGATAGTATGTTGTTTGTTTCGTGTTGATCCGGTGTATGCCAAAGAAATTGTTACTAGCCGAACAGAAGGGGTCATCCGCTTTATTGGGGATAATAACAAAGAGTCCAATCCAAAGCCGCCGGCAGGTGAATGGCTACCACCTGGAGAAGAAGAAGGTGGTGGAAAAATCGAGGATCTTCCGCAATTAAATAGTCAACAAAGGGAAGTTTATTGGATCGGGGTGCTATTCGTTAGTGTTAGTGTAGGAATTTACGTGAAAAAACAAAGACTCTCCATTTGAAGACAAGAAAATAAGCTGTACTAGAGAATGAAGTCATTCTGAAATTTAAAGTAGGCACAATGGGGTTTAGTCACTCAAATGCATTTCCTATTGGGATGAAAAGAAATCCGGACCACGCATCAATTAGAAAAAAGAAGAGGAGTATTAGTATGAAACGTATGAATTTAGTAACAATCGGCGTTATGAGTATCACCGTTCTATCTGGAGGAGTGACAGCTTTAGCAACATCAGTCATCCAAGGGATTACGGAAAATGAAGTAGAGTTCATTGCAGGGGACGATGAAGAGATCGATGTTGAATTACCTGAAAAAGAACCGGAAGTAGAAATCGATCCGATTGATCCAGATGTAAAAGGACCCTTTACTCTTGTTCATGTGCCAAAGCGTTTTGATTTTGGTACACAAGCAATCAGCACAGAACATGGGGCAGCGGCGATGCTTGCAGAGATGGAACGTTTGTCTGATGGTACAGGAACCGTTCCATATGTTTCTTTTGCTCAAGTATTGGACACTCGTGGGGAGCATAATGGCTGGACATTAAATGTTGATTTGGATCAATTCATGAGTACAGATGCTAATTCTAGCCATCTATTACGGGGAGCCTATATTGAATTACGAGATCCGCAGATTCGCTCAAATGCGCTAGATCCTGAGACTTTTCCAAGCGCACCGATCGATCAGTTAAATCGTCAAATCATTGATGCTGGAAGTGAAGACAACACATTGATGACTGCTGCGGAGGGACAAGGAGCTGGAGTTTCGACAGTTCAGTGGGGAAACCAAACACTTCTGAATCAGAAGCATGAGGCTGGAGAAAGTGACATTCTGAATGAAGCAATTTGGCTTCATGTGCCAAAGGGAGCAAACCCTCAAGCGACTACTTATAAGGCGACTTTGACGTGGAATTTAAGTGCTACGCCAGAAAATTAATCGGTTCTGCTAAAAAGCAGTGCATCGAAGCTTCGTTTCGAAGAAAAAACTCAGAAAATCACAATAGGTTTCTCTATTAAAACATTCTTGAACGGGAAATAGGAAAGTGGTTCAGGTAATAGGCAGGAGGCACGTATTTCCTGCCTATTATGGAAGGAGCGGTTCAGTTATGAAAGGATATAACAAAAAATCAAGAATATCTAAGCAAGTGATGGGGATTGCTTTCCTGTTGTTTTTATTCATTGGCGCGCCCGGTATGAGTGGAGCAACAACACAATCGGAACTACCATTTCATGTAGTCCCAAATTTGCCACAAAGCCAACTAGCTGACGGAAACAGTGGTTACTTTGATCTGGAAATGGCACCAGGTACGAGTGATCTATTAGGTTTGACGATCCAAAACCATTCGACAGATGACATTGTGATTGAAGTTTCTGCACATACAGCTTTTACTAACGGAAATGGAGTTGTTGAATATGGCAAAGATGCGACTGAGCCAGATCCAACTTTGCTTCATTCACTAGCTGATCTGATCGATTCACCAGGTGAAATCACACTGTCAGCCAATGAAAAAAAGACGATCGAGTTACCAATACATATGCCAGAAGCAGCCTTTGCTGGGAGTTTAGTTGGCGGTTTACGTATCCGTGAGGTGATAGCAGAAAACACCGATTCAGAGGTGGAGGGTGTTGCGATTCAAAATCGGTTTGCCTATATCTTAGGAGTCGTAGTGCGGAATGAGTCTTCCCTCATTGAACCAGAGCTTGCCTTGCTAGACGTCTTTCCTGGTCAAGTGAATTACCGAAATGCATTTCGGGCGACGTTACAAAATCCACAGCCGCGTTTCCTGAATCAGTTAGAGGTAGTGGCGACAGTGCGGCGAGCAGATCAGGAAGAAATTTTGTACGAGGCACAGCGAGAAGGAATGCAAATGGCACCAAACTCGCATTTTCATTTCCCCGTTTCCTTAGCTGGAGATCGCTTTTATAGTGGAGAATATGTAATGTCTTTGACGGCACGATCAGAGGGTGAGGAGTGGTCATGGGAGTATCCCTTTACGGTTGAAGCAGATGTTGCAAAGCATTTGAATCGTGAGGATGTTACCCTTGATCCTGAGGCAAATTGGTGGCTAATCAGCACATTTGGTTTAGTAATGGTCCTTCTTGGAACGATCATTTGGCTGTTATGGAAAAACAAAAAGCCGAGAACGGATACGTAAGAAGCGAAAAAGGAGAGCTAGGAATGAAAAAGAAAAGCTTGGAACACTTGCTTCAATGGAGCCTTATTTTGATGTTGATTTGCTTGCCGAATGAGCCTTTCCTCATTGCTTTTGCTGAGACAGGAGAATCCGAGTTGGTGCAAACATTGGAGGAAAGCTCGCTGCTTGAGGAAATTGGCACACGCTCATTGCTCCCACAAGCGACTTTTGAGTTCAAGCAACCAAGATTTTCTGGTACTTTGGGCAACCCCCTCTTACTTGAATTGGTCAGTGATCTAGCGGTGGAAGAAGTGGTCCTAGAATTACCTCCAGAGCTTGAGGTGCTAACAGAGGAGCAACCATCAGAAAAAACAGTAATAAAAAAGGATACTAATCATTGGCAAATCAAGACAAGTCAAAGGCAGCAATCATTTGCTGTTCCGATCATTGCCAAACAGACGGGATGTTTTGTCGTAACAAGTGGAGGAGCAGAAGCCCTGGTCGAAATAAAGGCAGCAAATGATTCGAAAGAAGATACCCAAGAAGATACCCAAAAAGAGGTCGTGGAAACTGGCACTCTTGCATCTCAAGGGACAGATACCGGTGTTTCCGAGCAATCTGGAAGTAGTATAGAAAGCCCTCAAGATTTTTTAGAAGAAGCCGCAAGTGATGCCAGATCAAGTTCTTTTGACGGATCGGTTGTTGAAGTTGCTAGCATGGCCGAGTTCATGAGTGCCTTACAAAATCCAACTGTTTCGATTATTTCTTTGCAAGCGGATCTTACTCAATCTGCTAACAATGTGATGGATATCAATCGCTCCATCATGATTCAAGGAAACGGCCACACGCTGACATTCAATAATAATAATGCTTATTTTCGCCTAACAACTGTAAACGAAGAAACGACTTTCCGTTTAGAAAATCTGAGCTATCATAAAACAGGAAATACTGCTTTGATCCAAACGACCAATATTTTAAGCCGCGATTGGGTCGTTGAGGTAGCGAATGTTGAAGAAGTCGCTACGAACCGTTCTCCGTTTATTTTGGCTCGAGAAGCAAAAGTTCATTTTACCGGTGGGATCAATCGTTTTGAAGCAATGACTATGGATTCAGATACTTTATTTAATCTCAAAGAAGTGGAAGCAAGCAACCAAGCACAAGTAATCATCAATAAGCCGAATATGTGGATTTTTTATACTGCACCAGATATTTCAGATCCTAGATTGTTGATTGATGAGGGAGCTCAAGTAACTATTGTGACGCAACAAGGGGCCGCGAATACTATCGACCTTCGCGGAGACAACGGAAAAGTCATACTCGACCACAACGCACACTTAGACATTCAAAGCCCCGGTGCCGCTACGAATGCCACGAATGAAGCAAATAATGCCCTTATTCTTTCTGGGAAAAATCCAACTTTTATTGCGGCAGAAAACGCTGTTTTTTCGATCAATGTTACGGAAAGAAAACGAGGACTTGCGCTTACTGGCGATCAGCCAGAATTGAGCATCCAGTCTCGTGCGGATGTATCGATCAAAACAGTGAATGCGAATGCCATACTTTTGAATGGAGGCACGCCATCCATGACGATCACTGGTGATAGAACGTTCCTCCGTGTCACGAATGAGTTTGCTGCAGAGGCTAATGCGATCGACATACGTGGAGATAATGGCGCCTTTTCCATTAGTGAAGAAGGATCGCTTTTCATACAAAGTCAAGGTGCAACGATCGAAGCTTCTAATAATCAAAATAATGCGATTATGATGAGTGGTGCCAATCCAAAGATGATTGTTAGTGAGGCTGCCTTCGTACAGATTGAAGCAACACAAAGGAGACGTGGGCTATTTTTGACAGGGGATAATCCTCACCTGGTGATTCAGTCTGGTTCAAAAGCAAACCTAACGGCAGGAAATGCTAATGCATTGCGAGTCGACGGAAAAAATGCCGATGTCACCATCACTGGACAAGATACTCATGTGTCGATTTCCAGCAAAATTACCGCAGCAGAAGGAGCAGCCTCTTTTGTTTTAACGACTCCAGCGAATGCCTCAGAATCAGGGGTGCTTATGGTCAGTGATTCAGCAGTATTGGAAGTCGAGAGTATTGACTCAAGCGCCATCAATGTCACTAGTCTGGGCTTTACCTTTGAGGTTCAAAGCAATGGGAAATTAATAACTAGCAGTCAATATGCTAATGGGGATCACGCGACGATCCGATTTTTATATTATGGTTTGGTAACTTTTCATGTGACCGATGGTGGTACGGTGAATGTTTTTAAAACAGGTGGCAGCGCTCCTTTGATTCGAATTCCTAGTGGAGGAAATTCGTTTGAAATATCGGATGGAGGCATCGTCGATCTTTATAATCCAGGTACAGGTACTCCTAGTGACGGCAATGTTGCTGGGGGAAACCAAGGAATTTTCTATGCAAGGGGTATCTATGAAAATGGCTCGGAAAATAATTTTTCGATCGTGGGTGTTAATAGTAAGTTTATGTGTGTAGCTAAGAGTGGTCCTGGGATTGATATGCACACTTATTTCAATTCAACGATTTATGTTGAACAAGGGTATTTTCAAGTGGAAGGACACACAAGTACGCCGAATGGAGGTGTCTTTCGTTCAGGAAATCTTTCTGTCATCTTGAACGATCCAGTCTTTTTTGATTTCCGTAACGAGCGCTTCGATGGTGGAAACATCTTCAGTGTCTCCAATCTATCAACATTAACTGCCACTAATAGTGATTTAGCTGTCTGGAAAAATGGTTCGAATCTTTCCGGTGATCCAGATTTAAACTTTCCAACCCTTGATTTTGCTTTTTCAGGTACTGATTTTGGTACATTGGGAGTGACGAATCAGCCAGATATACTGAATCTGGAGACTTTTGGAGACAAAGGATTGACAAACTATTCTCGAGTCAGTTCGAATAATGCACGCTGGGCGATTGCAGATGTTTTACGAGTTCCGACAAATGCCGATAAAAAAATCCATGGTAGAGTTAGTATCCCGGTTGGTTTTGATGGCACTCGCCCAGCGTGGGACAATGAAGCGAAAGTGACTGTAGAAATTGAAACTACTGCTGGTCACAAAGAGCGAGTCACGGCTAGTACGGTTGGACACACAGAGGAAAACCCCGGAATCAGTATTTATGGGGAAGAAGCGCAAGGAGGCGTTTTTGAAATTTCTTTAGCGGCGCCTTTGGAAGCAGGAACGACGGTTCGAATTGTAGCAGTCGAACTAACAAGTGGAGAGTTGACAGAAGGTGCGCTGAATCTAATTTTAGTCGGTCCTGTTGAAGTCTTTCCGATTATTCCCCCAACGCCCGCGGTTGTTTCTTCTTTGACACTTCTTGAAGAATCGACAGAACTACATGGCTATACAGAGGATAGAGCGGTTCAAATAAGCGCAACGCATAATGGCGTGTGGTTCAATACAGAGATGGCTGATATCGATGAAAATGGCCGATTTATCATTGACTTAAGTAGTCGTCAGCTAAAAGATGGAGATGAGATCCAAGTATTTCTGAAAGATTCTGTCGGTTCGGCAAAAGCAGCTGGTGTTCAGCATCCACCTGTCACAAATGATCAGACTGGCAATCAGAATCCTCCTTCAGAATTGTCCTTTCGTGATGCAGTTTTCCCCGCTGCTACAACGGTCAAAATTGTGAAATCCGGTCCATTTCCGCCAGTTGATCCATTAGAACCAGAGATGGAAGTAGAGCCAGACAATCCTCCGCTCCTTCCTGATAACCAAGGAATGATCAGTCTTGATTTTGTCTCTCAGTTTCAATTTGGTCAAGTACCGATTCGTAGTACCAAAGGAACCTATTATGCGTTGCCTCAACAAATCAGTCAGGAAGGGACAAGTGACACCGCCGACCGACCGAACTATGTGCAGATTACTGATCAGCGTAAGCTATTGGCAGAAACGAGCTGGCGTTTATCGGCGACATTTGATTCACAAGGGTTCCGTAATGAGGATAATGATCATTTAATTGGTGCGCAAATCAATTTACACAATCAATACCTTGCGACTGCTTCGACCAATGCTGATGCTAATATGCCAGAGCTTGCTGTGGCTGATGATGGGACCATAACTTTATTGCCGGGGGAAGCTCAGCTGCTGTTAACCGGTGGAAGCCAGAGTACTGGGACATGGATCTATCGTTTCGGCGATCAAGAGACGGCAGCTACCAGTGTCGAATTGGAAGTTCCGGCTGGTGCCAATCCAAAGACAGGGCGGTATCGGGCAACGATCGAATGGTCTTTGAGCAGTGTACCTGAGTGAAAAAATATCGGTACACCAATAGTGCTGTTTCAAGCATCAGATGATTAAAAATATTAAACGACTGCCATAAGTTAGCTGTTTAAACTAACTCAGGGCAGTCGTCTTAGTATGCTTAGCCGTTTTTTGATTTACTAGGTGCGATTTTTTTGACATCTTGCAGAGTAAAATTATGGATGATTTTTGGATTGATGGTTTTCAAAAAACTGTTCCAGTCTTCTGCATCTGGAATCGATTTGATTAGGAGGCACTCGACATCCAACAGATAGTCTTCAAGGTATTCAGCGTAATTCGTTACGACAAGATCAACCTTATTTCGTTCAACATAGTCCAAAGAAAATTCACAGGAATCAGGAAAATGCAGAGTATGGTAGCGCCCAAAATATTTGACAGCAAATGCATTAATATGAAGACAGATCAAAGCATCACCTTCTAAGAGAAAGGCGATCCGTCTAGGCGTGCCCCAATACTTTTCCTTCAATCCTTCAAAATATAAGGTGAAACGGGCGCTGATTGCTTCTGCTGCAAAAATAGACTGTTTGAGAAGAAACTGTTTATTTTCCTCATACTCCACTGGGTATTGATTTTGAGCGTAGACCGTGATTTCTTCCATACTTCGATTATAGGTCGGAGAAATCAGTTGTTTGATTTTTTCTGTAATGAAGAAAGAGTGCAGAAAAACGAAATCGCGTGTCTTTTCATGGTCTGATATTTGTTGGAGCTGGCAAAACTGGATCGTTAGCCCTTTTAACTCAGGCCAATGATCAAAGCGGTTGACGAATGAAATCTCAGCAAGATAGTTTTTTATGCCACGGTTGCTTGCCACAAGTGCAAAAAGATAGACCAACTCATCTAATGGTAAAGTCAAGGAGAAGGTGGTTTGTATACGCTGATTGAGGCGTTGGAACTCTTGGAAGAATTCATCTGCTAAGACGATTCTTTTTAAATCTTCCGATAAAGCAACGGATTCCCCAGCTTGATAGCGTTCAAGGATAATATACAACCAATAACTGATATACCAAAAGGAAGAGGTGTTGTTGGTTTCACCACGAATCGTTTGAAAAAAATCTAAGACAATATTTTGGACAGCAATCGTTGGGCGAACGGTATGAGGGGTAGCGTCAGACTCGTAATAAAAGGTATGAAAGAATTTGCGAATATCTGTTTCTGATCCAATGAGGCGGAAATTTTTATGATCGACTGACAATTGAAAGGGAACCAGTGCTTTTTCAAAAAGTGATAAATAGCGCAAAAGTGAACTTTCAGAAACGTAAAAATACGCTGCCCATTCAGAAACGGACCGATACTCTCCTTTAAATTGATGCTCGAGAATAGCGAATAATGGTTCATTTTGAAGGAGTGCTCGTTTTAGTTCAATGTATTCTTTCGGCCGAACTTCATGAAAAGAATAGCCATTCGGGGTGGACTCGATCATCATCGTATCCCCAAAATAGCTCCTCAACTCCTCAATATCATAAATGATCGTGCGCCGAGAACGCTGCACAGCTTCTGACAACTCACGATTGGAAAGGGTCTTGTGTCGTTCCAAAAGATTTAATAGTTTCAACCAGCGATTTGTAGTAGCAGAGGTAATAAATGCCATTTGAAAATTTTTCATGATCAGCACTCCCATATGGTCTGTTTGATGGATCGTTTCTCACGTCTGATTATCAGATATTGGTAGGAGCAACGCAAGGGAAATGATTTTCTGGAGACCTATCATGGGCGATTCTTGAGAATGAACAGAAGGTCATTTTGCAATATAAGTAAAAGGGACAGTGCAGCGATTTGTTTTCAAAATCGTTGCATTGTCCCTTTTTTCATCAAGCAGTTGCAAACTGGCTGTTATATAGTTGGGCGTAAAGTGAATCTTGTGCCAGCAATTCTGTATGGGAACCTTTTTCGACGACAGAGCCGTCTTTCATTACTAAGATCAAGTCGGCATTTTTGATGGTAGAAAGACGATGGGCGATGATAAAGCTGGTTCGTCCTTGGGTCAAACGATCCATCGCCGTTTGGATCATTTGTTCCGTCCGTGTGTCGACACTGGAGGTGGCTTCATCAAGGATCAGGATCGTTGGGTCTGCTAAAATCGCCCGGGCGATCGTCAATAATTGTTGTTGTCCTTGAGACAGTTCGCTTTCGGAGCCAATGACGGTATCATAACCGTTGGGCAGGGTCCGCACGAAGTGGTCGCATTGGGCGGCTTTGGCGGCAGCCAAGATGTCTTCTCGAGTGGCATCGGGATTGCCATAAGCGATATTTTCAGCGATGGTTCCTTGGAACAGCCACGTATCTTGCAGCACCATACCAAATTTTTTCCGTACTGCCGGTGCCGAAAAGGACATCATGTCTTGATCGTCCAGCAAGATCTTCCCACCATTCAATGGATAAAAGCGCATCAAAAGATTGATCATGGTAGTTTTTCCAGCACCTGTTGGTCCGACGATCGCGACCGTTTGTTTTGGTTTGACGGAAAATTCGACGTTTTCCATCAAGAGCTTTTCCTTGTTGTAGCCAAAGGAGACGTGTTGAAAATCGATTTTTCCTTTGATGGTTTGTGGAACTGGCAGTTGCTGGGTCGCTGTTTCTTCTTCAGGATAATCAAGGATCTCAAAAATTCGTTCGAGAGATGCTAAGGCACTTTGCAAGGTATTCATAATATAAGAAGCTTGCGTGATCGGTTCAGACACTTGGTTGATGTATTGCAGATAGGCTTGTACGAGACCAATGGATAATTGCCCTTGCAACACCATCAGACCACCAACGACGGCACTTAAGATAAAGCCAATTTGATTGATAAAGCGCACGAAAGGATTGATCGCTGCACTGACGAACTGTGCTTTTCGAAAGGCTTTAAATTGGGCTTCGCTCAATTCCGCCATTTCCGCTTCAACGGCAACTTGCTGGTTGTAGGATTTGATCAGCGGATTTGCGGTATAAAACTCTTCCGCACGACTGCTGACAGCACCTAATGTTTCTTGGTTTTTGGTAAAGTAGCTCAAGTTTTTTCGTGCGAGAACGGTAGTCACAAAAGCACTCAAAAGCAAAATCAGGACCACACCGATCGTCAGTAATGGGCTGAGATAAAGCATGGCGATCAAGCCGAAGGTAATGCTGATAGTTGCCGTGATCAACTGCATCAAACCGACTTGCAAGACTTCGGATACTTTATCTAAATCGAGAATCACTCGGCTTAAAATATCGCCAGTATGATGTTTGTCGTAAAAACTGATAGGCAGGCGATTGAATTTGTCACTGATTTGTTTGCGTAAAGTCAAGGTCAGGGTTTCACTGACACTGGCCATCGTATACTCTTGCAGCAAGGAAAAGAGACTGATCAAAAGCCACGTTCCCGCTAATAGGACGACTGGACCTAAAATACTTTGCAAAAAATCATTGATCTGCCAGCCTTCTTGTTGAAACAAGGCAATCAGATTATCCAGTCCACGCCCCAAGATCAAAGGGGCGATGGACATCAGTAAGGAAAAGAACAAGGCGGAAGCGATAATCAGTAGAAAGCGGGCTTTTTGTTCCATCAGCAAACGCAGCAAACGTCGGCTTGTATGTTTCATGTTTTTTGGTGTATCCATTGTTTGTTTACTCATCCTTCATTCCTCCCATTCCTTGAGATGAGGCAAACTCTTGATAAGTTTGGCAATTGCGTAATAATTCTTCGTGGGTTCCTTTACCGACCATTTTGCCGTTATCTAAAACAATGATTTGATCGGCATTTTTGACGGTCGATACCCGTTGAGCCACGATAATGACGGCGGCATCTTTCGTGTATTCTTTCAATGCACGCCGCAAGTTGGCGTCTGTTTGATAATCCAAAGCAGAAAAGCTGTCGTCAAAGAAGTAGATTTCTGCGGGCTTTGTCAACGCTCGGGCAATACTCAATCGTTGCTTTTGACCGCCAGAGAAATTGCTGCCTTTTTGAGCAACTGGACTTTCATAACCTTCAGGCAAGCCTTCGATAAATGACTTGGCTTGAGCAACTTCAGCAGCTTTTGCCATCGCCTCATGGGTTGCTGGACGATTGCCGAAACGCAGGGTTTCTTGAATCGTGCCGCTAAGCAAGAGCGCTTTTTGCGGGACATAACTAATTTGGTCCCGTAATTCGGCTTGTGAGATCTCTTTGATGTTACGGTCAAAAAGTGTGATCGAACCAGCAGTCACATCTTTGAAACGCAACAGCGCTTTGGCGATGGTGCTTTTGCCAGAGCCAGTTCCGCCAACGATCGCTGTCGTTTTGCCTCGGTGGATCTCGAAGCTGATCTCTTCTAAGACAGGTTCTTCGGCGCCTTCATACGTAAATTGCACCTGATTGAAAGCGGCGATCGCTTCAGACACGGCGGCCTTGTTCAAGGTTTGGTCACCGTCGATCAAATCAATTGGTTCTTCTAACACTTCTTCGATCCGTTGCAAGGAAGTCAAGCCTTTAGGTACCATCACAATCACCATCGCTGCCATGGTCAAAAACCAAAGACTCAGGATCGTGTATTCGATGATGGCAGTAATACTACCAATAGCAAGATGGCCCTGCAGACTTTGATAGCCGCCGTAGACAAGGATGGTCGAAATCGAGAGTCCCATTACTAAATTGACGGTTGGATTCAAGACAGCAAAGAGGCGATTGACTTGGATCATGGTTTTCGCATATTCCGTCAAGGTTTGATCTGTCCGTTCTTTTTCGTAAGCTGCTTTGTCGAATGCTCGAATCACCCGAGCGCCGGTAAAGGTTTCTCGTAAGATCCGCATCATTTTATCGACTAGCTTTTGCGTGATTTGTGATAATGGGATCGCTTTGCGGATCACTCCATAAGCGATCATTGAAAAACATAGGATCGCTACGATTGGGACCCAAATCATCCGCAAAGAGACGGTGCCGGTTAGAAAAATTGAAGCTGCGACGATCATTGGGGCTGGCAAAATCATTTGCAACGCCATCATCAAAATTTGTTGGATGTTGTTGATGTCGCTGGTGGTACGTGCCAGCAAAGTGGGCGTACCATAGCCATCAACAGCGGATACAGAGAGTTCCTGTGTTTTTTTGAAAAGGCGCATCCGTAAAAAATGCCCGAATTTTCCTGAAAGGTGGGCAGATAAATAACTACCGCCTACCGAGACGATCACGGTGCCGATGGCAATGGCAAACATCCACCAGCCATTGTGCCAAATGGCCGTCGTGTCGACTTTCAAGATCCCTTCATCAATGATTTTTGCCAAAAAATACGGCAACAAGAGTGTGCCGAAGGATTGGACCAGCATCAAAAGAAATAAACTGAAAAAGAAGCGTCGTTCTTCTTTATAAAATAACTGTAATTGTTTCATGATTTCCCTCCAAAAATGTTGTTCTATGGTAGAATAAACTGTAACGTAACGTTACAGTCAAGCAAGGAGTGAAATTTTTTGAAAAAACAATTGACCATCAGTGAGATGTCCGCTTATGCCGGTGTGAGTCGGCGTACATTGATTTATTATGATCAGATCGATCTGTTCAAACCTCATTCAATAGGTGACAATGGCTATCGCTATTACGGCTTTGAACAATGTCTTGAGTTAGACGTGATTTTGATGTTGCGTTCTTTAGATATGCCCTTGCAAGACATTCGCCAATTTTTGAAAAACCGCAACCCGGAATACACCCAAAAGGAACTTGTGGAACGGCGAGGAGAAGTCCGTGACAAAATCGCAGCGCTACAAGAATTGGAACGAACTTTTGATCGCTATATTCAACGCTATGAAAAAGTACAGGAAGCTGATTTTGAGACCTTTACGATAGCGCATCATAAAGCAGAGGCGTTTATCGTTTCTGAAGAGATCGCCGGCGATGATCCAGAATCTGCATATCAAGTGTACGCTCGTTTTTATCCATTAGTGGATTATAAAGATGCCTTCAGTGGCTACCCCATTGGCTTTTTAAGTGCCGGAACGACGTTGGAGGATCAGACTTTTCACGCATCTCCTTATCGGGCATTGATCTTGATTCCCCAAGATCGGCTACATCTCTATCCGGAAAAGCTGATTATCACACGTCCCGCTGGTACATATGTGTCTGGGTTTGTCAGTGAAGGAGAAGAACAAATTGCCGCTTTTACCCACCGCATCCAAGCCTTTCTAAAAGAGAAGCAGTTGAAGATCGATGGCGATGTTTGGGAATTGTTATGGCAAGATGAAGTCTTTACCACACAAAAAGAATTGCAGATATTTGAAGTGATGGTTCCAGTGAAGCCAGAGTAGTGGAACGTGCAACCTTAGTATGAAGGAAACGAAAATCAAAATACTTAATAACAATGGTTGTTGCCACTGGCTTTTCAATAGAAGCAAAGGAGATGACTAAGACAGATCCCTTCCCTACAAAGGGCCCTGTGAAGCGTTGAAATTCCCATTTTCCTTTTTTCTCGTTATACTTGAAAGAACAGATGAGAAAAAAGGAGAAATTTTAATGAAAAAAGAAACAGGATTACGCTCGCTGTATGCGTTGATTGGTGTCGCCATTTTAGGATTTGGGGCGGCATTGCTGCGGGTCGGCGGAGTGGGGCTAGACCCATACACAGCAGCCAATATCGGTGTCGGTGAGCTGCTAGGGTTATCCCTTGGGGTCTATCAATTGATGATCAATATCGCTGTCCTAGTATTGATTTTTATCTTTGGCCGTCGCCATATCGGTATAGGTACGGTCATCAATATGGTGCTGACAGGATTCTTCATCGACTTTTATACCAATGTTTTTGATTGGTTATCCGTCGGTCCGAATAATTGGTGGCAGCAAGGTTTGTTCTTGTTGATCGGGATCATCTTCTTTACCTTCGGAGCTTCATTCTATATGTCAGCGAATTTGGGCAGCGCCCCCTATGACGCGATCGCCCCAACCATCGTCGATCAGACGAAAGCTAATTATCGAGTGGTGCGGGTGATTCAAGACGTTGCCTTTGCCTTGATTGGACTCTTTACAGGCGGACCAATCGGGATCGGAACCTTCATCAGTGCCTTTTTAGTGGGCCCACTGATCAAATTCTGGGACAACCGTGTCTCTCAGCCATTCATCGAAAGCAGTGTCAAAAAAGCGATTTTTAAATAAAAAAGGTCTGCAGCAAAGAGAAGTCGAGGCGATTTAGTCGCCCACTTCACTCAGCTGCAGTTTTTTTGCCATTTGATCAAGGAATTCTTGCATAATTGCTTCTCAGTCGCTAGAATAAAAAAGCCGAGGAGGGGTAAGTATGCAATTACCAACACCATTTATTGAAAAATACCAACGGTTGCTAGGAGAAGAAGCATCAGCTTTTTTTACCGCTTTAACCGATAATCAGCCAGTCAAAGGCTTTCGCTTGAATATTGCTAAGCCGCACGCACAAGCGATGCTGGCAAAATATGGGCCAGCTGCTGTACCCGCCCCCTATGCAGAAGCGGCTTATATTGGCGAAGTCAAAGGCCGTTCGCTGCTCCATCAAGCTGGCTATGTCTACAGTCAAGAACCTAGTGCGATGATCGTAGCAACGATCGCAGCCGCTCAACCAGGGGAGCGGGTCTTAGATTTATGTGCGGCACCAGGGGGCAAAACAACGCAGCTGGCAAGCCAATTACAAGGAAAAGGGCTGCTTGTAGCAAATGAGATTTTCCCCAAGCGTGCCAAAATCTTATCAGAAAATGTGGAGCGTTGGGGCTTTCCAAATGTAGTCGTCACCAATCAGGCGCCGCAAGAATTGAGCCGCCATTTTCCTCAGTTTTTTGACAAGATCGTGGTGGACGCCCCATGTTCTGGTGAAGGGATGTTTCGTAAAGATCCCGTCGCCTTAGAAGAATGGCAAGCAGATACACCTGAGCAGTGTGCGATCAGGCAAAAAGACATTTTGGCACAAGCCGTTGCGATGCTAAAACCGGGGGGCCAGCTGATCTATTCCACCTGTACCTTTGCCCCAGAAGAAAACGAAGCGATGATGGCTTGGTTAATGGAGGAGTATCCCTTCGCGATCGAAGCGATCGACTTGGACAATGTATCTCATGGGCGCAGCGAGTGGGGAGAGGCACCTGGGATCGAGAAAACCATCCGCTTATGGCCGCATTTAAACCAAGGAGAAGGTCATTTCGCTGCGAAATTGACCTCCCAAGCAGAAGCAGCGCCAGTGAAAAAGAAGAAAAAAGGCAAAGGAGCGACAGCTAAGAGCCCATTAGATGCAGCGACTCAAAAGTTGTGGCAAGCCTTTCGCAAGGTTTTTCCTTTTTTACAGGCACTGAATGCGACGCCACAGCTGCTAGGTGAAAACCTCTGGCTCGTTCCTGAAGAAATGCCTTCTTTAAAAGGGATCAAGTTTATGCGCCCAGGTTTGCATGTCGGCGTCGTTAAGAAGAATCGGATCGAGCCAAGTTATGCGTTGGCATTGGCGATCCATGCAGAAGAAGGGGCACCGACAGTGCCGATCACTTTGCCGCAATGGCAGCAGTATGTGGCAGGTGAAACCTTGAGTGTGCCAGGAAATGCTGGGTGGGTGATTTTGATAGTCGATGAGATCCCAGTCGGTTTTGGAAAACAAGTCCAAGGAACCGTGAAAAACTTCTTTCCTAAAGGATTAAGATTCAAAGCGATTTAAACGAAATAGTGTTTTTATTTCAGTCCTCGTGCTATGATGGAAGTAGCAAAATAAGGGAGCTGATCGATATGAAAACATCATCAAAAGTAACGATTGGATTAAGCATTGCAGCGATCGCTGGGATCACTACTGCCGTCGTTGTATCAGACAAAGTATTCAATAAAGTACGCTTCGCTTGCAACCGACACAAAGTAAAGAAATTTGTCGATGACAAATTCAACGGCAATGAAAAATTGCTGGATGTCGTAGACGGCTTGTCTGACAATGAATTGGATTCGTTGTTAGGTGTGATGAAAAAAGTCAATGAGGGCCGCAACAAAATCTCTGTTTACGGAGACAACATCAAAGATTCGACAGAACATGTCAAAGACAAGTTGACGAGCTTTGTTGATTCCGTCTTTTAAGCCAATCATTCCATTTGAAACTCGCAGGGACATCGGTCTTTGCGAGTTTTTCTCGTCTTTCTGAGCGTTTTTCGTTATACTAACAAGGAAATGCACACAATGGTGCGAGGTAGAGGAGTGAAAGAGAAGTCGTGGAAAAAACAAGTACCTTGACTGCCGAGGAAAAAGCCTTTTTTATGGAAGAAGCAATCAAAGAAGCCCGAAAAGCAGAAGGTTTGGCAGAAGTACCGATCGGTGCTGTTGTCGTCTTGGATGGCAAAGTCATTGGTCGTGGGCACAATCTACGAGAAACGCAGCAACAAGCCGCAGCGCATGCGGAGATGTTTGCGATCGAAGAAGCCTGTCGCACGGTCGGAAGTTGGCGCTTAGAACAAGCGCAGCTGTTTGTGACCTTGGAACCATGCCCGATGTGCAGTGGAGCGATGTTATTGGCGCGGGTGGAAGAAGTGTATTTTGGTGCCTACGATCCCAAAGGCGGCACTGCCGGTACATTGATGAATCTATTGGAAGATGAGCGCTTCAACCATTGGTCCTATGTGGAAGGCGGCATTTTAGAAGAAGCATGTGGACAGCTGCTAACAGATTTTTTCCGAGCATTACGAGAAAAGAAAAAACAAAAAAAGGCTGGCAATCTCTAACGAAATACGTTATACTAAGTTTTGCCGAAAGGCTAGGACAATGGAGGTCTTGTGAAGCGTGTCAGATCCGGAAGGAAGCAGCACTAAGCAGGATTCTCCATGTGTCTGATTGAAAAACTGCTTGTTTTGAAGAAAGCAGTAGTACTAATTGAATCGATGACCATTCAAACCTGAGACAGACTGTCTTAGGTTTTTTTATTGTCTGAAAGTCTTTAGTTGAGTCTTCTCTTTGATAAATTTTCATGATCAATTTTTAGCCAATCTAGTAAAAAGTGAATCACGATTGTTTGATTGTAGGTGAAGAATTGCTGATTAGCTAGTTACTTTTTTACGACTTTCTTGTGTATTTTCGAAGGTAGTCAGAGGTTGATCGTCTTAAAGTATCAAATTTATTTTCGTCATATTTCGCAATGTGCACCAGAAATGCAATCGTTTGATTTTGTTCGAAAAAAGTTTCATAGTGGTTAAGCTTGAAAAAAACATCCGTTGCCATGAAAGCCGTTCGTTTATTGGCATTATGAAAGGGATGTTTTTTGATTAAGTTGATTAGAAGGATTGCAGCTTTTTCCTCCATTGAGGGATATAATTCTTTTGAAAAAACGATTTGTTGCGGTTGTTTTACAGCCATGGCTAATCCAGATGGATCACGCAAGCCGATCTCTTCATTTGGTGTTTGACTTTTGATAAGCACGACATTCATTTTTATGATTTGTTTTTCTGATAAGTAGATTGTCAATGATTTGCGAGCTCCTTATACATCTCTTCATATTGAGAAAAAGATTGATCGATTAAACGATTGATTTCGAGTTCCTGCTCAGAAGGTAATGACTTTTTCGTGATTGCAGCAGCTAATTTGTCTTCATCAACAAATACGTAATCATTTTCTTGAATTCCTATTTTTTCTAATAATTCTTTCGATAATGTTAAAACAACTGAATTTCCGCTCTTTCTAATTTTTCGTTCTTGAATACTCACTTTACATCTCCTCCTTATATCGTATGTACAGTATATACGATAAACGAGAATTACTCAATAATTGTATGATCGTATGTTAGTGCTATATATTTTGGATCGTATTTGCTTGGAAAAAAATCATTCCAACAATTGAGCAAAACATGGCGGTACTTTTTGACAAATGACTGTCTATTTATTCCATTCTTTTCCAAGCATTCCAATGGTTTCCCAGAGATTTTATGCTATGCTTATTTTGTAGAGAATTCCGTCGTCTTTCTGCTGGCAATCCTTGATGCCAAGAGAAACGGATAGTGATTTCAGGCGACGTATTTGAAAAGAGGCGCACAATGGAGAAAATTACGATTATCCATACCAACGATCTGCATTCCCACCTAGAACATTGGCCGAAGATGCGGCGTTATTTGGATCAAAGAAAACGAGAAGCGGATACGACCGAAGAGACAGTGATCGCGGTCGACTTAGGCGACTTTGTCGATCGCTGGCATCCTTTGACAGAAGCAACTGACGGCAAGGCGAATGTCGATTTGATGAATCAAGGACATTACGATGCGGTGACGATTGGGAACAATGAAGGGGTCGGCAATCCCAAAGAGGTCTTGCAGCATCTATATGACCAAGCAGAATTTCCTGTCATTTTAGGCAATTTATTTGATAAACAGGATTTGCGTCCACCCAAATGGGCACAAGAATACAAAATCATGGAAAGCAATCAAGGCGCCAAAATCGGCTTGATCGCTTTTACGGCACCGTTTCCGCTAACATATGCCCCCAACGGCTGGGACATCCGCGAACCCTTGGAGATTTTGCCTTCATTGGTGCAGCATTTGCGCCCCGAGGTCGATCTGCTGGTCTTGATGAGCCATCTAGGCATCAATGCTGACCGCCAGATTGCGAGGGATTTTCCAGAACTAGATGTTATATTAGGTTCCCACACGCACCATTTGTTTGAAAATGGCGAAGTCATCAATGGGGTTCAAATTGGTGCAGCTGGCAAGTTTGGTTTTAACATTGGCGAAGTCGAAGTGGTCTTAGATGATCACCATCGCCCAATCAAGCATCGCGCACGTGTGATTCCGACTGATTCGCTGGTGGCTTTTCCGCAAGATGAGGAAGAGATCGCCGAATATCTATCGATCGGTCATCGCTTGTTGCGGGCAAATCAGGTGGCAGAAATTCCAGCAGCGTTTACGAGGGATTGGCAAAGTCAACATTCCTTGGTTCGGGAGGCGCTTTTGGCATTATGTGCCAAAGGACAAACGGAGGCCGCCATCTTAAATACGGGGCTATTTTTAGATGATTTGCCGCAAGGACGGGTTGATCAAGATCAGCTGCACACGATTTTGCCCCATCCGATGCATTTGATTCGGGTGACGTTGCAAGGCGCGGATGTCATTCGATTGTTCTTAGAGATGGAAAAAAATCGCAACTTTTTGCGCAATTTCCCAATTATGGGAATGGGTTTTCGAGGGAAGATTTTTGGTGAACTGGTTTATGAAGGCATCCGCTTTGATGAAAAAAACCACCAAGTATTGTGGAAACAAGAGCCCGTCGATCCTGCTCAAAGCTACACGTTGACCCTTGTGGATCACTACTTGTTTATTCCGTTTTTCCCGACGATCGAGATTGCTGGAACCGTTGAGTTTCTTTTTCCAGACTTTATTCGCACAGTGGTCGGAGATTACCTGAGTCAGAAATACCCCATTCAGTAGTTCGTCACTTCTCCAGCTGGTTTTTGCGAGAAAACCGCGACTATCATTGGGGAATAAAACAAGGTATAATAAACAGCAGGTGGTGAAAAAATGACCGAAAAACAAACGATCACAGATGAAATGACATCTGTACTAGAAGAAATTATTGAAGAACCAGCGAAACAACCGCAAAAAGGCGAGTTGGTGACTTTGTTAAATGATGAAGAATTAATGATTGGCAATCGACAATACAAACTGGTCATGGATTATCGTGAAGGCTTCAATCCAGAAAAGCTTGGCGAGCGTTACAGTGAAGTGTTGGCACGTTATGACTATATCGTAGGGGATTGGGGTTATGAGCAGCTGCGTTTGAAAGGCTTTTTTGAAAAGGATAACCGCAAAGCATTACCCGATCAGCGTATCGACATGCTGGAAGACTATTTGTATGAGTATTGCAACTTCGGTTGTGCCTATTTTGTGATCCAACGAGTTGGCGGCAAGAAAGAAAAAAGTACCTCCCGCCGACGCAAGAAAAAGCCAACCCAAAACAATCAAAATCAAAATACACAACAAAACGCCCATATAGAAGAAAAGCGTGACGCAGTACCGCAGAAAAAAAGCAAACCAACGATCAAAAATCGTAAACCAAAAGAAAAGAACGTCAAAAAAACCGAAACAACTACGGTGAAAAAAGGCAAAAAAGAGTTTACGATTCGACAAAGGGAAGAATAAGATGAAATATAAAGGCTATTTGATTGATTTAGACGGTACGATTTACTTAGGAAAAGAGCCGATCCCTGCTGGGAAACGCTTCGTAGAGTCCTTACAAGAAAAAGGACTGCCCTATTTATTTGTGACCAATAATACGACCCGCAGTCCCGAAGTCGTGGCGCAGCGATTGGCGGATGAATTTTCGATCCATGTGGCACCAGAAACGATCTATACCGCAAGCTTGGCAACGATCGATTTTATGAAAGACCATGGCAAAGGCCGCAAAGTGTTTGTGATCGGCGAAGCGGGGTTGATCGATTTGATCTTAGCTGCTGGGTTTGAGTGGGAAGAAACCAATCCGGATTATGTCGTGGTTGGTTTAGACAACCACGTGACCTATGAAAAATTTGTTTTAGCAACGTTAGCGATCCAAAAAGGAGCAACCTTTATCGGGACCAATCCCGACAAAAATATCCCGACGGAAAGAGGCTTGTTGCCAGGTGCGGGTTCACTGATTGCAATGGTGGAGACTGCCACCCAAACGCAACCGATTTTTATTGGCAAACCAGAAGCCATCATTATGGAAAAAGCGGTGGCACACATCGGCTTATCAAAAGAAGAGGTCTTGATGGTGGGGGACAATTATGAAACGGATATTCGCTCGGGGATCCAAAACGGGATCGATTCTTTGCTCGTATTATCTGGCTTTACCCCGAAAGCGGCAGTTCCGACATTACCAGTAGCACCAACCTATGTGGTTGATTCTTTAGATGAGTGGGATTTTGAACAATGAAAAAACAAGTGTGGCTTGAACGCTTAGGATTTGTCTGCTTGTTTTTGTTTTTGGTCAGTCTAGCGATCACCCTAACGATCAATTTTCGACCGTTATATTGGTTTGATGTCGATCACTTAAATCTGCTGGATTATACCTCGCTAACAAGAGAAGAGTTGTTGAAGAACTATGGCTTATTGTTAGATTTTCTAAACAATCCCTTTGCAAGTACGCTCGCCTTGCCCGATTTTCCAATGTCTGAAGCTGGCGCTGGGCATTTTTACGATGTGAAGCAGTTGTTTCTATTAAATTATGCCGTGATGATCGTCACGGTGCTGCCGAGTATCTGGTTCGTCAATCGGTTACGGCAAAAACAACAGCAATGGCGCTTGATTCGTCCCTTTCAATGGGGGATGATTTTGCCGCTGATTTTCGGGTTTTTGATGGCTGTCGGCTTTGACCGCTTTTTTGTTACGTTCCATGAGATTTTCTTCAGTAACGACGATTGGCTCTTTAATCCAGCCACCGATCCGATCATCAACGTGCTGCCAGAAACGTTTTTCATGCATTGCTTTATTCTCTTTTTCGTCTTGATTGAAGTCTTCTTTTTTGCCTTCTATTGGTGGGGGAAACGAGGCTTGAAAAAAAAAGCGTAATGAAAAAAGATCAACGATCCACTTCCTTTGAGAGAGGTGAATCGTTGGTCTTTTTTTATTGCGTAATGTAATGAGATTTACTTGGGTGTTGATGGGCTAAGCGACTTGCGGCAGAAGCGGCGATGGCACCTACGATATCATCTAAAAAGGTGTGAACGCGGGGACCGTCGTGCTTGTTCAGTTCTTTCAAAATGCCTGGTTTGACTTTATCAATGTATCCGTAGTTAGTAAAGCCGATGGAGCCGTACACGTTGACGATGGATAGTGCGAGGATCTCATCGATCCCATAAAGCCCTTCGTCTTCTTTGACGATTTCTTGCAGTGGATGCAGCAGTTGATTTTCTTCTGCCAAAATATCTAACTGAACACCCGTTAAAATCGTGTTGTGGACTTCCCGCTTGCTTAAGACAGCGTTGACGCTTTCGATACACATCTCCAAGGTGATGCCTTCAATGTAGTCTTTTTGCAAAAACATCACCAATTCGCCGATGTCTTGCAGTGAGACACCGCGGTCGGCCAACAATTCTCTTGCTTTGTCTTCAAGTGTTTTGCTTTCTAATACCATATAGTTCCCCTCCATGTAAAAATAGTTTATTCAAAAGTCAACATGCGACTGATGGATTGCAATCATAAGTTGTGCCCTATTCCAGTTGCAGCCCATGCCGTTTGGGTTTAGTCCCTTCTGACATTAAGGTGTTTGCTAATTTTGCTTTGGCTGCCACTGCCCAAGGATGGGGGACCACTAAGTCACCGGCAAAGAGCCAGTCCATATAATAGCCAGCGGCAGATTCCAAGGAATCATCGAGGCGCTCTAATAAACCGGTTAAGAAAGGTGCTTGGTCTTTGCGATCCCATTTGATTTTGTCGGCTAAAAAAACGATCAGATCGAGACGACTATATTGGGCCTTTAAGGTGGTATGACAGCTGATGGCGGACAGAATCTCTGGGTCAGACACCTGAAAAACCGTTTTTGCCAACAAAGCGGATTGCTGCTGATGCAGCAAAAAAGGTGCTTGCCGCTCCGCGTCTAAGATCGGTTCGCCTACCGCTATCTGCAAGGCGATTCGCTGGTCATTAGGGATGACGACGCTGACATCGTGCAGCAGTCCTGCTGAGTAAGCTTTGTCCGCGTTGACTTGAAACCGTTCTGCCAATCCTTTGGCTTCTTGGGCAACGGCTAGATTGTGGACCGCCGTTTCGGCATGATCGAAGGCTTCCAGATACTGAACCATTTGCTCAGTGAGGGTCTTCCCCTGTAAAGGGAGAGTATAGGTGGCAAGTTGACGTTGACCAGCTTGTTTCATCTCAGCTACTCCTTAAAAAGACTCGTACTGTGGGCGGGTTGCGTCCGCGTTTTGGGATCAATGTAATGGAGCGCATTGTTCACCGCAGTTGGGGCTTCCCCGAAACCAGTAGCGATGAGGTCGACTTTTCCATCGTATAAAACGACATCCCCACAGCCATAGATCCCAGGAACAGACGTGCTCATATCTGAAGAGACGAAGACTCCTTGGCGGCTGCTTTTCATGCCCCAATCCTTGATGTTCAATGTGGAAGAAAAACCGTAATTGACGATCAAAGCATCCAATGAAAGGCTGACCGTTTCATCACCCTTGACTTGCTGCAACGAGACACCAGTCAAACGTTGCTCTCCTTGGAGCTCTTGGATCACATAAGGAGTCAAAATGTTGACGGCAGAAGCCTGTAATTTGCTGACGCTATGTTCATGGGCACGAAATTCAGGACGGCGATGGATCAAGTAGACTTCACTAGCGATTGGCTCCAGCATCAATGCCCAATCGATGGCAGAATCGCCGCCACCGGCGATCGCTACTTTGCGTCCAGCATACTTCATCAAATCGGTGACAAAATAGTCTAAGCCGTATCCTTCAAACCGCTCGCTTTCTGGCAAAGTCAGTTTGCGCGGCTGGAAGGAGCCGTTTCCTAAAGCCAAAATCACGGCTTTCGAGTAATGGATTCCTTTGTCGGTAGTGACTTCGATATAGTCTTCTTGTTTTTCGACCGACAAGACGGTTTCTTCTAAACAATATTGGTGATTGAAGGTCGTCAACTGTTTTTCCAGGTTTTGGACAAGATCGCCCGCTTTGATTTTCGGATAACCTGGGATATCGTAGATGTATTTTTCTGGGTATAAAGTAGCAAGCTGACCGCCTAATTGCGGCAAGCTGTCGATGATCTTAGTTTTGGCGTTACGCATGCCGGCATAGAAAGCAGAAAACATCCCGCTAGGTCCGGCGCCGATAATCGTTATATCAAAAATATCCATGTTATTCCTCTTTTCTAACCACGTTGGGGTGAAGCATGTTCGTGTTGTACGAATAGCTTCATTATAGCAAAAATTATCCAAACTAGCATTTTTTCAATTTTCTGCTATCATGGATTTATGAGAGAGAAGGAGGAGTTAATGTGTCTGAATTTCCACAGTTAGCATTAGAAAAACAAACTGGCCATAAAGCAGTCATCAAAACCAATCGTGGGGATGTAGTTGTACAATTGTTCCCAGAATTGGCACCAAAAACAGTCAAAAACTTCGTTGAATTAGCGAAAAAAGGGTATTACGATGGGATCATCTTCCACCGTGTCATTCCTGATTTTATGATTCAAGGTGGCGATCCAACTGGTACAGGAATGGGCGGCGAAAGCATCTATGGCGGCAGCTTTGAAGATGAATTTTCAAAAGAATTGTTCAATCTTCGTGGCGCTTTATCCATGGCAAACGCTGGTCCGAATACTAACGGCAGCCAGTTTTTCATCGTAAACAATCAAAATGTTCCTAGCAACATGTTAGGTCAATTAGAAGGTGCTGGTTATCCAGCTGAAATCATCGAAGCGTATCAAGCAGGTGGTACTCCTTGGTTAGATTTCCGTCACACAGTCTTTGGTCATGTGATCGAAGGAATGTCAGTCGTTGATGAAATCGCTGGCGTGCAACGGGGACCACAAGATCGTCCAGTGCATGATGTAGTGATCGAAACGATCGAAATCAGCGAATAAAACAAAAGAACCCAAAGCAGTTTCAACGGTCATCCTCAAGGAGATCGTTGAAATGGTAGCTTTAGGGTTCTTTTTTCATAAGAAAGAGTTAACCGATCGGTTGGTCTTTAAACGCGGCGGCGATTTGATTGAGTGCTTTTTCTAATAGCTCTTTAGGACAGGCAAAGTTCAGCCGCATATGGTGACTGCCGTGGGGACCAAAGATATTTCCTTGATTCAATACGACATTGGCTTCTTTAATCAGTTTTCTTTGTAGCTGATTATCCGTTAGGCCATAGGCAGAAAAATCCAGCCAGATCAAATAAGTACCTTCGGGCTTTTGAAACGTCACTGCTGGGAGTTGTTCAGTCAAAAAGTCGCAGACAAAGGTGCGATTTGCTTCTAAGTAGGACAATAGTTCTTCTAACCATGCTTCAGATTCACGATACGCTGCTTCAGTAGCGACCAAACCAAACGTATTGATTTCCCCTTGAACGTTACGTTCCTGTGTTTTTGCAAATTGGCTGCGCAAGGTTTGGTCTTTGATAAATACCATCGAATTTTTGATCCCAGCTAAATTAAAAGTCTTGGTTGCTGAAGTCAAAATGATCGAAAAATCGGCAAAGCTTGGCTCGACTGTTTGGAAAGAGACAAAGTGATTTGGCGCAAAAACGATGTCTTGATGGATCTCATCACTGACAACGACCACCTGATGCTTTTGACAAATACGGCCGATCGTCAGCAGTTCTTCTTTTGACCACACGCGACCGCCAGGATTATGAGGATTACATAGAAGAAACAATTTTACCTTCTTTTCGATGATGGTTTGTTCCATCGCCTCAAAATCGATGACGAAGTGGCCATCTTTTTCCAGTAACGGTTCTTGAATTAAGGTACGCTGATTGTTTTTGACAACCTGGGCAAAGGGATGGTAGACCGGATCGTGGATCAGTACGGCATCTCCTTCTTGGGTGTAACTTTGGATCGCCAGGGCAATACTAGGGACGACACCGCTATTAAAAAGAATCGCTTCTTTATTGATGGTATAGCCATGACGTCTTTGCTGCCAATCAATGATGGAATCAAGCAGCGAATCAGGAACGATGGAATAGCCATAGATCCCTTGGGCAACTGCTTTTTCTAACGCTTTTTTCACAGGTTCTGGTGCCAGAAAATCCATATCAGCTACCCAAAGTGGCAGCAGGTTTTCTTCCTTGTAGGTTTTTGCAATGGTGTCCCATTTAACGCTATTGGTGTTTAAGCGGGGATGGACTTTGTCAAAATTGATCATGCGTTTCCCTCCTATATTGTGTAACGTTGTTTCTGATGCTTCAAATCTACCACTAGTTCAAGTATAATGAAAGTGGAAAAGAGAGGAAAGACTATGAATTATCAAATCGGGAACATTATAGAAGGAACAGTCACTGGGATTCAACCTTATGGTGCATTTGTTTCGTTAGATAAAGAAACGCAAGGCTTGATCCATGTTTCAGAGATCCAATCCGGGTTTACTAAAAATATCCATGAAGTCTTACAGATCGGCCAAAAAATCCGTGTACAAATCATTGATATTGACGAATACAGCCAAAAGATCAGTTTGTCCCGCCGTACATTGGAAACAAGTTTTGTTCAGCCACCCTTTAAGCGTAAACGCTACTTTACAAATAAGAATAAGCGGATTGGTTTCCGTACGGTTGGAGAAGCTTTACCAGTGTGGGTGAAAGAAGCTAAAGAAATGTTAGAAAAAGAAAACAGCAACAGATAATCGTGCATATTTTCTGAAAATGTGCTAAAATTAGTTTACAAACAGATGAATAACTGAGGTGGGTATTTTGGGATCCAAAAAAGTAGCGGGTACAGTTATGATGCACTTAGCAAATGGTTCGAAACGATTTTTGATGCAAATACACGAAGGCACTGCGGAATTAGCGTCAACGGATTTTTCTGAAGATAAAACCGGCTTGGCTACGATCTTACAATTGTTTAAAGACCGTATCCACCTTGATGTGACAGCGATCGAACTCGTTGAACTCACAAATGGCAACATTGATACGCAAAACATTCCTTTATTTGTTTTTGAAACACAAGAAGCAGGACAAACGCAACAGCTGCCAGAAGGGTATGCGTGGGAAGAGCCCAATATCTTTCGTAAGATCATCGAAGACTATAAGATTGAAGGCGTTCCGTTCTTTTAGCACCTGTATACTAGTGAAAAGCCTGAAGACCGTTATGACGGTCTTTTTTTATTGAAAACTTTTTGTAAATAAAATGAAATATTTCCTTGACCTGAGTCAAGAAGAATGGTAAATTAGTCAACGTTGGCAATTGAGTCAGCGGGTCAAAAATGCTTTTGAAAAAACTTCAAAAAAAGACTTGACCAAAAATGAAACAGATGATATTATAACGAAGTCGCGATTTTAAAAAAGTTAATCGATGTTGATACATCAACAAAATTAATTGAAAAAAGTTGTTGACAAATAACAAATCATTTGTTATTCTAATAAAGTCGCTGAGACAGCCGCTACGAAGTTGAAAAACAACGAGCGAAAAAAACTTTTAAAAAAAGAGTTGACAATCAAACGTCGCTCTGATATGATATAAAAGTTGCTAACACAGCACGGTAGACCTTTGAAAACTGAACAAAGCAAGCAAACGAACCAATGTGTAGGACGTTTCAATTTATTGAAACAAATACATGCAAGCAATAGCTAGCAAAGTTAATTTTTATGAGCTTAATGACCGTATGGTCATTCAAACAAATCATTATGAGAGTTTGATCCTGGCTCAGGACGAACGCTGGCGGCGTGCCTAATACATGCAAGTCGAACGCTTTTTCTTTCACCGGAGCTTGCTCCATCGAAAGAAAAAGAGTGGCGAACGGGTGAGTAACACGTGGGTAACCTGCCCATCAGAAGGGGATAACACTTGGAAACAGGTGCTAATACCGTATAACACTATTTTCCGCATGGAAGAAAGTTGAAAGGCGCTTTTGCGTCACTGATGGATGGACCCGCGGTGCATTAGCTAGTTGGTGAGGTAACGGCTCACCAAGGCAACGATGCATAGCCGACCTGAGAGGGTGATCGGCCACACTGGGACTGAGACACGGCCCAGACTCCTACGGGAGGCAGCAGTAGGGAATCTTCGGCAATGGACGAAAGTCTGACCGAGCAACGCCGCGTGAGTGAAGAAGGTTTTCGGATCGTAAAACTCTGTTGTTAGAGAAGAACAAGGATGAGAGTAAAATGTTCATCCCTTGACGGTATCTAACCAGAAAGCCACGGCTAACTACGTGCCAGCAGCCGCGGTAATACGTAGGTGGCAAGCGTTGTCCGGATTTATTGGGCGTAAAGCGAGCGCAGGCGGTTTCTTAAGTCTGATGTGAAAGCCCCCGGCTCAACCGGGGAGGGTCATTGGAAACTGGGAGACTTGAGTGCAGAAGAGGAGAGTGGAATTCCATGTGTAGCGGTGAAATGCGTAGATATATGGAGGAACACCAGTGGCGAAGGCGGCTCTCTGGTCTGTAACTGACGCTGAGGCTCGAAAGCGTGGGGAGCGAACAGGATTAGATACCCTGGTAGTCCACGCCGTAAACGATGAGTGCTAAGTGTTGGAGGGTTTCCGCCCTTCAGTGCTGCAGCAAACGCATTAAGCACTCCGCCTGGGGAGTACGACCGCAAGGTTGAAACTCAAAGGAATTGACGGGGGCCCGCACAAGCGGTGGAGCATGTGGTTTAATTCGAAGCAACGCGAAGAACCTTACCAGGTCTTGACATCCTTTGACCACTCTAGAGATAGAGCTTCCCCTTCGGGGGCAAAGTGACAGGTGGTGCATGGTTGTCGTCAGCTCGTGTCGTGAGATGTTGGGTTAAGTCCCGCAACGAGCGCAACCCTTATTGTTAGTTGCCATCATTTAGTTGGGCACTCTAGCGAGACTGCCGGTGACAAACCGGAGGAAGGTGGGGATGACGTCAAATCATCATGCCCCTTATGACCTGGGCTACACACGTGCTACAATGGGAAGTACAACGAGTTGCGAAGTCGCGAGGCTAAGCTAATCTCTTAAAGCTTCTCTCAGTTCGGATTGTAGGCTGCAACTCGCCTACATGAAGCCGGAATCGCTAGTAATCGCGGATCAGCACGCCGCGGTGAATACGTTCCCGGGCCTTGTACACACCGCCCGTCACACCACGAGAGTTTGTAACACCCGAAGTCGGTGAGGTAACCTTTTGGAGCCAGCCGCCTAAGGTGGGATAGATGATTGGGGTGAAGTCGTAACAAGGTAGCCGTATCGGAAGGTGCGGCTGGATCACCTCCTTTCTAAGGAATATTTCGGAAGACTACACATCGTTTGCCTTTGTTCAGTTTTGAGAGGTTTACTCTCAAACAAAATTTGTTCATTGAAAACTGGATATCGAAGAAAGAATCAAAACAAGTAACACACACCGAGTTGAAATGTTAAAAGAGTTTTTTAATAAGTTCAACGCTTATTTTCTTGAGCAACCTTCTATCGCTAGAAGAAGTACTCAAAACCGACCGTAAGGTCAAAGGTTAAGTGAATAAGGGCGCACGGTGGATGCCTTGGCACTAGGAGCCGATGAAGGACGGGACTAACACCGATATGCTTTGGGGAGCTGTAAGTAAGCTATGATCCAGAGATTTCCGAATGGGGGAACCCAGCATCTTTTATAGGATGTTACGTCTGCGTGAATACATAGCGCAGTCGAGGTAGACGCAGAGAACTGAAACATCTAAGTACCTGCAGGAAGAGAAAGAAAATTCGATTCCCTGAGTAGCGGCGAGCGAAACGGGAAAAGCCCAAACCAACAAGCTTG
>NZ_CP172936.1:717500-1090000 GCF_050542585.1 Enterococcus sp. DIV1767
CTCAAGATGAGATTTCCCATTTCTTTAAGAAAGTAAGATCCCTGAGAGATGATCAGGTAGATAGGTCAGAAGTGGAAGGCCAGTGATGGTTGGAGCGGACTGATACTAATCGATCGAGGACTTAACCAAAAAGAAAAAAGCACGTAAACTCGTAGCGTTTTGATTTCTTCGATCCAGTTTTGAGTGAGCAACACTTACTCAATTGAATAGTGTGGTGGCGATAGCAAGAAGGATACACCTGTAACCATGCCGAACACAGAAGTTAAGCTTCTTAGCGCCGATTGTAGTGAAGGGTTTCCCTTTGTGAGAGTAGGACGTCGCCACGCATTTCAATTTTTCCGGCATAGCTCAGTTGGTAGTAGCGCATGACTGTTAATCATGATGTCGTAGGTTCGAGTCCTACTGCCGGAGTTGCTTGATAGCATCTGCTATCTTTTTTTTTGCATAAAATGAGAAAATAAAGACGTTGCCTTTGGTGGGGCAGCGTCTTTTTTATTTAGATGAGATCAGAACGAAAAGGAAGAAGTGTTGCCTGTACTGCTGTTTTTTTCTATACTATGAGAAAAGGAGACGATAGCGTGAGAAAAAAAGTACTTTTTGATTTAGATGGAACGATCATTGATTCGAGTGAAGGAATCTATGGATCGATTCAATATGCGATGGAAAAGATGGGAAAAGAGCAATTAGCGCAAGACATACTACGGAGCTTTGTGGGACCGCCTTTGATTGAATCCTTCCGTGGCTTGGGCTTCGATGAAGCAGCTGCCCAGCAAGCCGTTGCCTTCTACCGGGAAAATTATCGTCAAGCGGGGATGTTTCAAGTCCAACCATATCCGTTGATCGAAGAAACATTGCAGGAGCTGGCGCAGGAGCACGATTTGTATATCGCTACGTCGAAACCAGAAGTTTTTGCAAAAGAGATCCTGACCCATCTCAAGTATGATGGTTATTTCAAAGGAATCTATGGGGCGGATCTTGAGAATAAACGTGGCGAAAAAGCGGCGGTTATCCGCTACGCTTTAACTGAGATCGAAAAGGAGCAAAAAGCGCAGCAAACCATCATGATCGGCGACCGTGAGCATGATATTTTAGGTGCAAAAGAAAACCAGTTACCGGCAATCGGCGTTTTATATGGTTTTGGGTCAAAAGAAGAATTGCTTGATGCTGGTGCGATCGCTTTAGCCGCTGAAACACAAGAACTCTTAGCGTTGATTCCAGATTCATTATAGAGAAAAAGAGCTAACAAGCACCTTACAAGGCGTTTGTCAGCTCTTTTGTTACGCATTCGTTTGTTTCAACTGTGGAGAGGCTTCCAATAAAAGATTGGTATCCAAATAGCCGCTTTCGTTTTTCAAAATCAAGGTTCCTGAAGTTGGGTGAACATCTAGAATCAGATGACCAGTCAAGAACATTTGATCATAGGTTGATGTAAAGAAAGTAAACTGATTGCTTGAGACTAACTCATTGTATGGGTCTAGCGGTTCATCGATCGGTGTGATCAAAAAACGTTCGCCGATCATACAGCATCCAGCTGCTGAAGAAAATTGGTTCGATCCGTCATTACTCGTCAGAATATATAAGTCGTGTCCCTCTGGAAAGCGAGCAGCGGCACTAGGGGTAATATGTAAGTCCATTTTGCATGATCTCCTTTTTGAAACGAGTGAGCAACAAGCTGTTTCGTTTCGATAATTGTTGATAAGCCAAGTGTATCACTCCTCTTAGGGATGTGACAGCAACTTGCTTTTCAACCAACCAAGCTTAAAGTTTTAGCAAGAAAAAGGCGATAATACCGATTATCAGCAAGAAAAGCCCTAAATACAAGAGCACAGTGACTGCAGCATGGAAAAAAGAGCGCATTTCTTTCACCTCGAATCATTGTTCTCCTTATTTTACTGCATAATTGCGGAACCAAGTAAGGACCTTCACAAATCTTAAAGGAAGTTTTAGGTCTCTTAAGAGTAGACATCGTCCTTTTTTGTAACGCTTCCATTTTTTGTGGTAAAATAAAGAAAAGGAGGCGATTTGGATGTTACGTAATTCTCAGAATGTACTTGTTGCCTTAGATGGGTCGGATCAGTCAGAAAAAGCGTTCCAAGAAGCACTCGCGATTTGTCGTAGGAACAAAGCCAAATTGTATGTCCTCTCTGTTATTAACAATGCTGAGTTATCCACAAGTGCCTATGCTTTTGCGAAAATTTTTGATCAAGAAAAATTACGTGTGGAAACGGATATGTTGAAAAAAATCTATGATGCCAATCAACATGGGGTGGAAGATGTTGAGGTGATCGTTGAAGTCGGCGATCCAAAACGTTTTATCATTCATGCAGCGACTGAATTGTATCCAATTGATTTGATCGTTATCGGTGCAACTGGCAAAGGTACATTGACCCGAGCTGTCGTAGGCTCAACCACCGATTATGTCGTCAATCATTCGAAATGTACGGTGTTGGTCGTGAAGTAAAAATTTAAATCATACGGAAAAAATATGTTATTTTTTAAGTTAGCACCAGGCATCTCCTTTCAAAAAAATTCAGTTTAGTTGAAAAATCTGCTCTCTTAGCTTTAGGAGAGCGGGTTTTTTGTTGTAAAAAAGAAGTGCCTAAAATTGAGCTGTGAGTAACGATTGAAAACCCATTTTAATCTTTTTAACAAATAATAACTATGTAAATTGAACAATATTGACCATTATAAGAGAAAGCTTGTTACACTTTTCATAAGCAAAGGCTTTAGGAAAAGTATTGAAGAGAGGGGCTGATAATTTACTGAGTTTCCACGATTCAGCTGGTTGCAAGTGTTCTATCATTGGAAAGGAGAATGAAATGAAACGTGTTGCAGAAAACTATTTGGTTGTTTTTTCGATTCTTTTGCTGATTATATGGTTAGGCTTGATTCAAGTGAAGGAATATTCGCAAGAAGTAGTCCTGTCGATCATTTACTTTATTAATCTATATACGCTCTTGTTTAAATTTAAAGATGCAGCGAGGATGGTGAAAGCCGTTGTATCTGTCCTACTATTGGGTTTTACGATCTTATTTCTTTTGTATATCGCAGGGAATTAGGGGCAATACGAATGATTAAGTTAAGAAAATATCGCTATATTTGGGGAATTAGATGCACAAAAAAAGACAACGTCCGACAAACGCTGTCCTACCAAAGCCACTTGACGGGCTTGAACCGTCGACCTCATCCTTACCATGGATGCGCTCTACCAACTGAGCTAAAGCGGCGTGTTATTTAACACAAGATATAGAATACCGTAAAGGCGCTACTTTGTCAATGAGATTTTCGGATATTTCTTGAGAAAAACACTTTGCGGGAAGGGAAGTTTCTAAAAGGGGATTTTCTTGAAAAAAAGGAACAAAAAATTGATTTTTGCTCTTGCTAAATTATCTGACTATTTGGTATAGTACAGATAGATTCTTCCGGCATAGCTCAGTTGGTAGTAGCGCATGACTGTTAATCATGATGTCGTAGGTTCGAGTCCTACTGCCGGAGTATCAAAAACGACCTTCGTTTCGGAAGGTCGTTTTTTTTGATTGTGGATAGCCTGGAGATAATGGGTTCCCTAGTTTTTTCTCCAGAACTCTCACTTCGCTGAGGAAATCTTCTGTACTAGTTCCTCATATAAGTCCGTCGTTTCGGCGGCTTTTTTATTTGTGTAAAAAACGGTTGGGCCATCTTTGGTGGTGACTTTTAAAATAGGTGTCGAGTTTATGTCCACGAACATTCTGGCTGGTTCACCGGCAACGGTAAACTTACCGATTTGGTAACTGGCGGTTCCTACACCCATGGTACGAACACGAGGCGATGGCAAAGCTTCGATCAATTCCACCGTTTCTATATCTGCCAAAGAGACCGTTGTTTTCCCGGTCATTGGTGCATCAAAGGTGACTTCTTGTCCTTGCACTTCGCCGGTGATCGCATCAGGAGCGAAATCTAAGCGGTACATTGGAATGATGGTACCGACCATTAACACAACTAAGAAGACAGCGGTGATGCCTGCGACGATTTGTCCGCTGCGTTTGCCTAGATTGATGCCGATATTCATCCCAACACGGTCAGGAACGAACAGTCGCGCATCATTAGGATTGATGTAAAAACCATATCGCCAGTAAGCATCTTCACCATAATAGCGCGGTTGTGCTGCTGGTTCTAAGAGTTGATCTTGTTTTTTACGCAGATCTAGCAACAAGAAGAAGGTAAAGACGATCAAGAAAACCACCAAAACAACAAAGAGCAGTAAGAGGATAGTACTTAACGCTCCAGTAGCGGACATGGACGCTAGCGGAACAGTCAACAAGAGCAGTGTAATGGTACAAGTGACAGCGATCAATAAGGACCAATAGCGCTTTGTTAAATCATTGATGTGCTGGTCGATAGCTGAATCACCGCTGATCCCGCGAACGGGTAAGCGGCTGATGATCACCCAGAGATAGATGAAGAGCGCAAAAATTGCTAAAGAGACACCGCCCATCAAGTATCCTGTAGAAAGATCAGGCAAGTGCCATGCTTGGTACAAACTGATCATTAACAAAATCCCCGCTGGAACGAGGCTATACCACGGCAGCATCCGCTTATTTTTGGCTTGAACGAGTTTGGTGTCGATCCGAATCGGATCGATGGGTAGTTCCCATCCATTGGCAAGGATCAATTGCCGCATTTTTCCGATGTAATGCACTTGTACCAAGTAAGCTGTCCCCAACAAAGCGGCCATATAAAGCCAGAATAGGGTAAGGATGATGGAGTCAGATAAATTGAACAAAAAAAGGAGACTTGCTACACTAAATGTACCAACGATTTGTAAGATACGCTTGCGAAATTCTGTGATCAAGCTTTGGACGCTAGGATCATCCAGATGCTCAGGGGCAAGGGTATTTTCGAGTAAAACATTTTTGTGGGGTTTACTGATCAAGCGTAAACCAAAGGCGGTCGTCCCACAGAGGACGAGGGCAATAATGAAAAAAAGATAAGTCATTTGCATTCATTCCTTTCAGGAAATCGGTCCAGCAGTTGTTGAACATCCGTTAAAAGCGCTTGCTTGCTTTTGCCGTGTAAGAGAGCGGTTGCTAGCTGTAGCTGCAAGTTTTGGCGATACTCCGCTTCTTGTCCGGAAGTAAACGGTGGTGGCGCGGCAACGGCGGTTCCTTTGCGGCGATCTGTGACTAACAAGCCTTCTTCTTTGAGGGAATTGTAGGCTTTTGAGATCGTCATGGTATTGATGCCGATCTCTTCGGCTAGTTGACGGACGGATGGCAGCAATTCGCCAGCGGCCAAATCGCCTTTTGCGATACCGACAATGATCTGCTCCCGCAACTGCTGGTAGATGGGTTGGTTGCTTTGGGTTTGAATATCAAATATCATCGAAAACAGCTCCTTTGTATTATATATATTAATACAAACTATACAAAATAGCAACTGGTAATCAAATGAACAAGAATCGTTAGAAAAAAGTAAATAGCTTGTTACAGTTCTGTTTCATGGATCAGGTATCCTTTGACAGATACAACTTAGAGGAGGAACTTTTTATGAGCCAATCGCAAAGAACGGCTTACTTTGATAATGCAAAATTTTTACTGATGATCTTGGTCGTCTTCAGTCACTTACTACAGCCTTTTATCGGCGATCAGAAGTTTTATCATGACCTATATTATTTTATCTTCACTTTCCATATGCCAGCTTTTGTTTTTCTGGCTGGGTACTTTGCCAAACCGTTGACGAAGGGACACAAGCTTCGTGAGCTGATGAAAAAGTTCTTGCTGCCTTATGTCTTTTTTCAGGTGTTTTACACCGTCTATTACTGGTTGATCGGTCTACGGGATTCGTTACAAATCCAACTGTTGAATCCGCAATGGGCACTTTGGTTTTTGCTTAGCATGTTCTTTTGGCAGCTCTCGCTGTTAGTCTTTCAAAAAATGTCTAAAAAGCAGGCGATCTTGCTGAGTATCGGCTTGAGTATCTTCGCTGGCTACGTGCCGTTTTTAAATCAAGTGTTGACCTTGCAGCGGACCTTTGTCTTTTTGCCGTTTTTCATCATCGGGTTTTATTTTCCCAAAAATGAGATGCGCTTTTTATTGAAACCAAAGATTCGAACCATCAGTTTGCTTTTCTTACCGATCATCTATACCTTTATCGCGTTTTTTCATGGGATGAACAAGTACATGGTTTTTGGTTCCAAGCCTTATGACGATTACTTGAGCTATCCGTTGTTCGGCGGTCCCTTGCGTGCGGTCTTTTTCGTGATCGGGCTGATGGGGATCATCGGCTTTATGAGCCTCGTGCCTAGAGAGCACTTGTTTTTTACGAAGTGGGGCAAAAACACTCTGCTGGTCTATCTTTTACAGGGGATCTTCATCAAGGGCTTGCGGGCATTAGCGATCACCGACTTGAATCTATCGGTATTAGGCTTTGTGACGTTGGTGTTAGCCAGTGTTTTACTGACGATCTTGCTAGCCAGTCGCCCGATCCGCTTCCTGTATGCACGATTTGAACGAGGACTATCCTTTGTTTTACTTGGCTTTTTGCTTTTGATGCTCACCCTTTAAATCCTTGATACGAGCAACCGCTCTTAGAAAGATGATCCTTTCATTTTTCTAGGAGCGGTTGTTATTTGAGAGGCAGAGGCGTAAAATGGAAGGAACGGAAAGTGAAAGGATGAAGAAATATGTCAGAAATTTCAAAAAAGACCACCGCTGCCTTTGCGCAAGCGTATCAAGACAACGATAAACAAACGGCACTGCAACGGAGTGTGGTGAAAAATGGGATCACCGCTTCTGCAGAAAACGTGTCAGCAAAAGTCAACAATGTGCCGGTTTTCTCAGTCGATGTGACAACAGGGAAAGTCTCAAACCAAAAACAATCAGGTCGCTGCTGGATGTTTGCCGCATTGAATACATTCCGTCATAAGATGCTGAATGATTTCAATTTAAAAGAATTTGAATTGTCGCAAAACCATACCTTTTTTTGGGACAAATACGAAAAAGCCAACTATTTCTATGAAAATATTTTAGCAACTGCCAACGAGCCTTTGACAAGTCGCAAAGTTGCTTTCTTGTTGCAAACCCCACAACAAGATGGTGGACAATGGGACATGATCGTTTCGATTTTCCAAAAATATGGTGTCGTGCCAAAAACAGTCATGCCAGAAAGCAGCAACTCTTCTAATTCTCGTGATCTAAACAATTACTTAAACAAAAAACTGCGTAAAGATGCGGTTGCTTTGCGTCAGCTAGTAGCCGAAGGCAAAACAGCTGAAGACATCCAAACAGCCAAAGAAGCGATGTTGGAAGACATTTATCGTTTCTTAGCGACTTCTTTAGGCACACCGCCAGAAACCTTTGATTTTGAATACCGTGATGAAGACAAAAATTATCACATTGATCGCAACTTAACACCACAAAGCTTTTATGAAAAATATGTTGGTGTTGACCTTGACGATTATGTCAGCATCATCAACGCACCAACTGCCGACAAACCTTACAATCAATCGTATACCGTAGAAATGCTAGGCAACGTGGTTGGCGGCAAAGAAGTCAAATACTTGAACGTCGATATGCCGACCTTCAAAAAATTAGCGATCGCTCAATTGGAACAAGGGGAGTCCGTGTGGTTCGGTTGTGATGTCGGTCAATCTTCTACCAGAGATACTGGGATCATGGCATTAGATGCGTATGATATCAACGACCTATTTGACATTGACTTTACGATGACCAAAGCAGAACGCTTAGATTTTGGCGAAAGCTTAATGACCCATGCGATGGTCTTGACTGGCGTTGACTTGATCGACGGCGAATCAACCAAATGGAAAGTCGAAAACAGCTGGGGTGAAAAAGTCGGAACGAATGGCTTCTTCGTTATGAGCGATGCGTGGATGGATGAATACACCTATCAAATCGTGGTTCGCAAAGAGTTCCTGACAGCAGAACAATTGGCTGCCTTTGAAGCAGAACCAACAGTCTTAGCACCTTGGGACCCAATGGGGGCTTTGGCGTAAGACAGCAATTTTTAATGATTGCCTGAATATTTTCTGAAATTTTTCAAAAAGACGAAATGAAAAAATAACGAACCAGTTGCCGCAATCTAACTGTTAGGAAAGCAGAAATCCTAGCAGCAGGGGGGTGTGGCAACGGTTCTTTTTTTATTTTCTGACAAAAAAGCGGTACCATCGCAGAAAACTGGAAACTTATTTATTGTAAGATGAAGCAAACTTCTTTAAAATGGAATAGTCACTAATGATGCCACACGTCTCATTAGAGTGAACTGTTGAAGAATGGTCACTGGGAACCTTTACTTCCTCTGACAGACTTTGTCATGTTTATTGAACAAAAGGAGGATTCAAATGACAAATCTGTTAACTATTATTGTTGTTCTATTTTTTGCTGCCCTTATTTATGGGTTCTACTTATTGCAAAAGCGTCACCTGAAGTTTTCAACGCGGGTCTTTGCGGCGTTGTTCGTCGGGATCGTTTTTGGTGGTGTGCTGCAGCTGATTTTTGGGACAGGCTCTGACGTTGTCACGCAAGCTCTTGACTGGATCACGATGGTCGGTAGTGGCTATGTGGCCCTCTTGCAAATGCTGATCATGCCCTTGATCTTCGTTTCGATCGTTGGTGCTTTCACCAAGATGAAAGAAAGCGAAAAAATCAAGAAGATCAGTTTTACGGTTCTTGCAACTTTGCTAGGGACAACGGCGATCGCTGCCCTGATCGGAATTGTGATGGTCATGGTCTTTGGTCTTGACGGTGCCAGCTTTACCGAAGGGGCAACGGAAACAGCGCGGATCGCAGAATTAGCGGAACGTTCGACACAAGTCCAAGACCTATCGATCCCACAACAAATCGTTTCCTTCATTCCAAGCAATGTCTTCGCCGACTTTGCGGGTACTCGTTCGACAAGTACGATCGGGGTCGTGATTTTCTCAGCCTTTGTTGGGATCGCCTTTCTTGGTGTCAAACGTAAATCACCGAAAGAAGCGGAAACTTTTGCGAATTTGATGGACAGCTTATATAAAATCGTGATGCGTATCGTCACGTTAGTTTTGCGCCTGACACCTTATGGCGTTTTGGCATTGATGACAAACGTATTAGCTTCAAGTGATTTTGAAGCCATCTTGAACTTAGGCAAATTTATCATCGCCTCTTATGCGGCTTTGATTTTGGTCTTACTCGTTCATTCATTATTGCTGATCGCTGTTCGGGTCAATCCAGTGACGTATTTCAAAAAGGCCTTTCCAGTCTTGAGCTTTGCCTTTACTTCTCGTTCGAGTGCGGGTGCCTTGCCATTGAACATTGAAACCCAAACCAAAGCGTTAGGTGTTGATGAAGCCACGGCTAACTTTGCAGGCAGCTTTGGTTTATCGATTGGTCAAAACGGCTGTGCGGGTGTTTATCCAGCGATGTTGGCAACGATCGTTGCACCAACGGTTGGGATCAATGTCTTTGATTGGCAGTTTATCCTGCTGCTAGTTGCAGTTGTTACAATCAGCTCATTCGGTGTTGCCGGTGTCGGCGGTGGCGCAACCTTTGCTTCATTGATTGTCTTAGGCTCAATGAACTTGCCGATCGCCATCGTAGGCTTAGTTATTTCTGTTGAACCATTGATCGATATGGCACGGACACTCGTTAATGTCAGCGACAGTATGGTTGCCGGAATGGTGACCAGCAGCCGTATCAACGAACTGGATCGTTCGATCTTAGATGATTCTGCCGCCGTGATCGAAGCCGAATAGAAACGTTTTGTAACAAGCGAAAGCAAAGAAAGACTGCGTGTGGTCTTTCTTTTTTTTTGTCCGTTAAAGCTCAGCTCATAGAAAAATCTAGGTTTCAGTGCCCTTAATAGCGAAGTTTCTGCTATACTTTTAACTAGAACATCGCGGGAGGGATAAGCAATGACACAATTGATTCAACTAGAACGAGCAGCAAACGTCAGAGAACTTGGCGGCTATCAAACGACAAACGGCACGACGATCAAACGAAAAAAATTGATCCGCAGTGCGGCGATCAATGAATTGACTGCTTCAGATCAAGCATTACTGGCAAACTATGGGGTTAATCAGGTCATTGATTTTCGCTCCATCGCTGAAGCCAATGCACAGCCTGATCGACCGATCGCCACAGCAAAGCAGCTTTTTTTACCTATTTTCAAAGAAGACGAAACGATGGTTTCCTTGTCGCCAGAAAGCTTGAAGCAGCGCTTGGAAGATGGGGAAGATGCCGAAGAGCAGATGAAAAAAGTCTACCGTCACTTTGTTGAAAGCGACTATGCCCGCCAACAATATCGGCAGTTCTTTGATCATGTGATCGCCAATGCGGAAGGCGAAGGTGCAACCTTGTTCCACTGTACCGCCGGCAAAGATCGCACAGGCTTTGGCGCCTTTTTATTGCTGCATGTGTTGGCGGTGGCACCAACGACGATCAAAGAAGATTATTTAGCGACCAATCGCTATTTAGCCCCAATGCTAAAAGAAAAATTTGCCCCAATGACCCAGCATTTACCGCAAGAGTTGTTAACGGCGATCACAGTTTTGATGAGTGCCAAAGAGAGTTTTCTTGATGAAAGCTTGGCTGCGATCGATCAGCATTTCGGTTCGGTCGATCAGTATCTCCTGCAGGGACTAGGGGTGACGAAAGAAGAGCAAGCGTATTTGAATGCCCAACTGACTGAGTAAAGAAAGGGAGATCCGTATGGAGGAAGCATTGTTCGCAGCAATCGGGATGACCGGCTCGCTGACGCCCATCAGTGGTGGGGATGTCAATCAAACGTATCGTTTCACTACAGGAGAAAATCGCTATTTTTTAAAGACCCATCCTCATGTTTCATCGATGTTCTTTCAAGCAGAAATCAACGGCTTAGCTGAATTAGCTCCTTTCGTGCGGGTGCCAAAAATCGAACGTCTCGGTCAGACCGAAGAGGGGGCGTTTTTATTGATGGAATGGATCGATGGTGGGGAAGGACAGCAGCGACGCTTAGGCCAAAGCTTGGCTCGGCTTCATCAGCAGACGCAGGAGTCTTTTGGGTTTTACGAAGACAATTACATCGGCTTTTTGCCGCAAGTCAATCCGAAAACCACCGATTGGCTTGATTTTTATACAGTCTGCCGTTTGGATGTGCAAGTCGAATTGGCGAAGCTGGGTAATCGCTGGCATGCCAAACGGGAAGCCGCTTATCTGCGTTTGAAAGAATTTTTGCATGAGAATTGGCATGATCGCAGCGTCACACCTGCTTTGTTACACGGTGATTTTTGGCGGGGGAATGTGCTGTTCGATCAGCAAGGAGAACCAGTGTTTCTTGATCCAGCAGTCGCTTATGGGGATCGAGAAATGGATATTGCGATGTCCCAGCTCTTCGGTGGTTTTCGTCAGGAATTTTTGGAAGGCTATCAAGAAGTCTATCCATTAGATGAGGATTGGCAAGAGCGACTGCCAGTGTATCAATTGTATTATTTATTGGTCCATTTGAATCAATTTGGCGAAAGCTATGGACCCAATGTCGATGAACTATTGAGTCGTTTTTAGGAGGCAATTAGAACTATGGCAGCAAAGTATCAAACCACCCATGAAGTGGCGTATTATGAATGTGATGTCAACCAAACGATGACGTTTCCAGCCATGCTAGGCATCGCCATCAAGACATCAGAAGAACAAAGTGCGGCGTTAAACCGCGGACCGGAAGTCATCGCTAGTTATGGCTTGACCTGGATCATTACCAGCTATCACATAACGGTGACTCGTTTGCCGCGCGTAGGGGAGCAGATTCAAGTGGCGACCCAGGCGAGAGAATACAATAAGTTTTTCTGTTACCGTTACTTTTGGTTATTGGCAGAAGACGGAACGGAACTGGTCAAAATCGAGGCGGTTTTTGCGTTGATGGACCCGGAGACGCGCAAAGTCAGCAGTGTACCAGATGAGATCGTGGCGCCTTTTGGCAGTGAAAAAATCAAGCGAATCAAACGCTATCCGAAGATCACCCCTATCACACAAGGACAATTTTTGCCGTATCGGGTGCGTTTCTACGATATCGATAGCAATCAGCATGTCAACAATGCCATGTATTTCAATTGGCTGATGGACGTCTTAGGCTATGAGTTTTTAACAAAACATGAAGTGACACAAGTGACGATCCGCTTTGATCGGGAAGTGGCTTACGGCCATTTGATCGAAAGCCATTTTCAAATCAATGAGAAGACAGTCGATGAAGCCGGCGAGGCTGTGCCGCTGCAAACGATCCACGAGATCAAGATTGGTGAGGATACTTACTGCGAAGCCATCTTTACTTGGCGAGAAAAATAAAACAACCCTTTTGCCTCCATTAGCGGAATGGCAAAAGGGTTTTTGTTTGGTTAATTCTCCATGAAATCAGGCAGTTCATCCATGGTCAACCCACGGTTTTTTGCTATCAGCAATTTGATGCGGGCTTTTTGGCTATTGATGCTATTGCAGAAAATCACCCCAAGAGCTTGCAATTCGATCCCGCCGCCTAAGTAGTCATAGACCGGCTCGGCAACGCCGTTGAAGCAACGAGAAACTAAGACGACTGGAATGTTTCTAGCGATCAGTTTTTTCAAAGGTTCTATGGTTTGCGGCGGCAGATTGCCAGCGCCTAAAGCTTCGATCACTAGTCCATCGATCAGCGAGTCGGCTAAAGCATCGAACAATTCCCCAGTCATCCCCGCATAGGCTTTGACGATCGGAAACAGACCGTCGACACGATCAACATCCAAATGGCGGTTATTTAACAGCTCTTGCATAAACAAGATACGGTGCTTTGTGACTAAGCCGATCGGACCTAATGTCGGGGTGCGGAACGTCGCAATATTGGTGGTGTGGGTCTTCGTAACATAACGTGCGGAATGGATCTCATCGTTCATGACGACTAAGACGCCTTTTCCTAAGGCATCAGGTGATTTCGCCACCCGAATGGCACTTTCAAAGTTATACAGCCCGTCACTGCCGATTTCATTACTTGAGCGCATGGCGCCAGTCACCACGATCGGTAACTGACCGCCGATCGTGGTATCTAAAAAGAAGGCTGTTTCTTCCAGCGTATCGGTTCCGTGAGTGATCACGACCCCATCGACACCGCTTAAATGCGCCAGCTGGATACGTTCTTTCAGCTGCAGCATTTCTTTTGGCGTCATATGAGGACTGGGAATATTAAAAATATCTTCGACGATCAATTCAACATCGTCGTCAATGTGGATCGGTGCATCCATCAGTGGATTGCTGACATCAGGGCTGACGCCGCCAGTCAGGGTGTCTTCTTTCATGGCGATGGTGCCGCCAGTGTGCAACACGAGAATTCGTTTCATTTTTTCATCACCTGCAATGATTTATTTACTCTTAACTCAAAACTATTGTATACTATTAAAATAAGAAAACAAGGAGCGATGGGAAAAAATGATTCGAATTGGTTGTACCACATTTAGTGAACATGGCAGTCTCGTGCAAAGAAAAAACTCGAAATTATTTGAGTATGCCCGTTATTTTCCGTTAGTTGAGCTGGATACCACCTATCATTTTTTGCCAAAAGAAAAAGATGTGCGCAACTGGTTGACCCAGATTCCCGAAAATTTTCGCTTTGTGTTGAAAGTCCATCAAAGTGTGACCACCCAAGGGGATTTGCCAGATCAGTTGACCATGACTGAAGCGCTGCAGCTTTACAAAGAAGCGATCGCGCCAATGATAGAAGCGGGCAAACTATTTTGCCTACTAGCCCAGTTTCCCAACAGCTTTAAATGTACGAAAGAAAATGTCGCCTATTTAGACCAAGTGCGAGATTGGTTTGCGGGCTACCCCGTGGCGATCGAGCTGAGAGACAGCAGCTGGTATCAGCCAAAACTGTATCCGGGCATGATCGATTATATGAAGCGAAAACAGTTTTCCTTAGTAGTCGTTGATCAGCCAAAAAAGCTATCGACCACGATTCCCCTTGATCCAACCGTGACCAATCCCGAGTTTGTCTTGTGCCGTTTTCACGGACGCAACGACAGCGGCTGGACAGCGACAGGACCAGACGCCAAAAATCTGCGGACCTTGTATCGCTATGACCAAGCCGAACTAACGGAGTTAAAACAAGCGGTCCAAGCCATCGAAGCCAATGCCAAAGAAGTCGCAGTGGTCTTCAATAATAATGCCGGTCGTGATGCCGCTGACAATGCCCGCGCATTGATCGATGCGCTGCAGATCGATTACGAAGCATTAAATCCTAATCAGCTGAAATTATTTTGAGGAGTCATATGATAAAAGCAATCTTTTTTGATATTGATGGCACACTGATCGCCAGCAACGGCAAGGCGCTTGCCAGTACCCGTGAAGCCATCAAACAAGCTCAAGCCAATGGCGTCCTCTGCGGCATTGCCACCGGACGTGGTCCGGTTGATTTAGAGAAGGTGATCGATTACTTGTCGTTAGACATGTTTATCACCTATAACGGCCAATATGTCTACACGAAGGAAAACTTGATTTATGCCAAACCATTTCCAAAACAAACATTGGAAGCGATCGTAGACTACGCCGATGAAAATTACCGTCAAGTCATGTTTGGCGGAGAAACCCAAGTGGCTGGTAGCTTGACGATCCGTTTAAGCCAATCACCCGTCATGCAGCGCTACTTGCGCTATGTGCCCAAAAAATTTCCCGTCGGTTTTTTAAAGAAAGTTTTGCAGCGCTTCAGTCCCAATCGCAACGCCAAACGTTATGAATCATTGGACATTTTACGAGAGCCCATCTATCAGTGCATTATGCTGAGCCCTGAATCAGAGCGCGAAAAATTACGGTCCAAGCTGCCGCAATGTGATTTTAAGCGATCCAATGCCTATTCTGTTGACATCGTGCCGAAAAACGGTTCAAAAATCAAAGGCATCAAAGAGTTTTTGGCCTATGAAGGGATCGCGATGGAAGAAGCGATGGCCTTTGGGGATCATTTTAATGATGTGGAAATGTTAGAAGGCGTGGGGATCGGGGTGGCGATGGGCAATGCCCAGCCTATCACTAAAGCCAGTGCTGACTTTGTGACGGACACCAACGATCATGACGGCATCAAGAAAGCCTTGATCCATTTTGGCATCATTGCCGAGGATGCTAAAGCCAAGGAATGAAAAAAATAAGCAAGTAGCCAATCCATGAAGCAACGTAGGAGACAGCGTAGAAACATGAAACAGAACCATTAAAAAAAGCAGAAAGAAGCGAGTAAAATGAGTCCATTTGAAATGACGGAAGAGTTTCATAAAACCTTTGATCCAACACGACCGCCATATCCACAAGCTTTTTCAGCGGAAAAAGCCCAGTTTCGTGCTGGTTTTAAAATTGAAGAATTAGTTGAGTTCCTTTATGCTGCCAGCAACAATGACGAAGAGACCTTCCAATCAGGTCTGGAGCATTTGCATCAAGCGATCGATCAAGCCCAAGCCAAGCTGGCTGCCAAAAAACAGCCTGTCAGTGATTCTCTAGTAGAACAAGTCGATGCGCTCTGTGATCTGCTGTATTTTACCTATGGCTCTTTTTCACTGTTAGGGGTCGATCCAGCGCCGATCTTGGCTATCGTTCATGAAGCCAACATGGGGAAACTTTTCCCAGATGGGCAGCCCCATTATGATCCTGAGACCCACAAAGTCATGAAGCCGAGCGATTGGGAAGAACGGTATGCTCCTGAACCGCGAATCAAGGCAGAAATCAAACGCCAATTGGCGCAAAAACAAGCGCAAGCCCAAGAATCGTCAGAATAAAACAGAAACGTGCCAGTTGCCCGTTCCGATTGCTTATCAGCAAAAGGAGTGGTGCAACTGGCACGTTTGGTTTAATCAAAGAAAGTGTAGTAAAGGGTTCTGACAGCGGCTTTTTCTTGTTCTTTGTGGATGCCGAACATGATGCTGACCTCAGAGGACCCTTGGTTGATCATCTCTAAGTTGATATTTTTCCGCGCAAGGGCAGCGGTACTGTCGGCAGTGATTCCGACTCGTTGACGCATTCCTTCACCAACAACGACGACCATGGAGAGATCGTGGGTCATTCGCAGTTCATCGGGATCGATCTCGTAGGCGATCTTGCGCAGCAGTTCTTCTTCCAATACTGGATTCAACTGGTTGGAGCGCATAATGATCGAGATATCATCGATTCCTGAAGGCATGTGTTCATAATTTAAATCAAATTCCCGGAAAATCTCTAAGACCCGTAACGTGAACCCAACTTCGCGGTTCATCAAGTATTTGCGGATATAGATCATACAAAAGCCTTCGTCACTGGCAACGCCGATCACCGGCTGATCCAAGTTGTCTCTTTGGTTGGTGATCAAGGTACCGGGATGACTTGGATTATTGGTGTTTTTGATCACCACGGGAATTTTTGCATGGTATGAAGGCATCAACGCCTCATCGTGCAACACAGTAAAGCCGGCATAAGACAGCTCCCGCATTTCTCGGTAAGTCACTTCTTTGATGGACTCTGGATGATGAACGTAGCCTGGATGAGCAGAAAAAATCCCATCGACATCGGTAAAGTTTTCGTACAATTCTACTTGCAGACCAGCCGCCACGATGGCACCAGAAATATCTGATCCCCCTCGAGAGAAGGTACAAATCTCGCCGGCTTCTGTGTAACCAAAGAAGCCAGGAATCACTAAGATTTCAGAACTATCGCGCCATTGTGCGATCTTGGCGTACGACTTGTTCAAGATACGGGCGTTTTGGGGTTCATCCGTCACTAGCAACCCAAGTTCTTGCGGATTCATGTAGCGAGCAGCTAACCCACGACTTTGTAAAATCCCTGCGATCAATTTGGCATTGTTGTCTTCGCCGCTTGCCAAGACCGTATCATAGAGATGCGGATTGTCTTGGGTAGGCAGCGTTTGAAAAGCCGCCAATGATTGCCAGATGCGATCTAAATGGACTTGTTCGATATTAAAAGGGGCGGCGATCGCGGTATAGCGGGCATAGATTTCTTCGATTAAATCAGTAATTTCTTCTTGAGCACACAGACGGGTACAGACTGCTAGTAACAGATCGGTGACTTTCTGATCGTCACTGGAACGCTTACCAGGCGCTGAAACAACGACAAACCGTCTTTTAGGATCACTTTCAATTATCGCAACAACTTTTTCGACTTGTTCGGCTGAGGCAAGGGAACTGCCTCCGAATTTCGCTACTTTCATTTGACATTACTCCTGTTCAAGCTTTTTACTAGAGTACAGTTTCAATAGGGAGAAATCAAGCGGTTTCTTGAAAAAAATCGGAAAAATCAGAAAAAAAGTCACTTGTTGATGTAAATTTCACGACTTGTTTTCATTATCGATGGAAAAGCCGTGAATGATTTTATTCAATGCGAAAAAAGTCGATCTTTTTTGCCTCAATCTAATGCTTGATTTTTTTCTTTATGCTATAATCTAGCGTAGATGCTTTTTTATAAAGGGACTGTCTGTCCTTTTTATGCTCAATGAACTTATCAATCAATCTGCTGATCAGCAGGTTTTAGACGAAACATGTATATTTGAAAATTGGAGGAACCACAAAATGGGAACTAATATCATCTTTGGAATTGTCATTGCCATCATTATCATCGCAGCGGTCTTGTATGCAATTGGCTTTTTCATGCGGAAGAAAAACCAAGAAAAGCTAAATGACTTGGAAAAACGCAAAGAAAATCTGTTTGACTTACCGGTGATCGAAGAAGTCGATGAAGTAAAAAGAATGCACTTGGTTGGTCAAAGTCAAAATACCTTCCGTGAGTGGAACCAACAATGGACAGATATCTCCACAAAATCTTTTGCTGAACTTGAGAGTCAAATCTTTGAAGTGGAAGAACTAAACGAACGCATCCGCTTTTTCAAAGCAAAAGGGGCGATCGTCCAAGCCGAAGCGACCATGGATGAGATGGAACGTCAAGTAGAAGAGATTCGCGCCGGCTTGAAAGAATTACGAGAAAGTGAAGAACGAAATTCACTAGAAGTCCAAAAAGCGTTGGACGTTTACGAAGACTTGAAGAAGAAGCTACGGGATCAAGGGGAAGAATTCGGTCCTGCTTACAATGAGCTGCAAAAACAAATCAAAAACATTGAAATTGAGTTCACCCAATTTGTTACCTTAAATACTTCAGGCGATCCTGTGGAAGCACGGGAAGTGTTAGACCAAGCGGAAAAACACACCTATGAAGTGGAAGACTTAATGAAACGGATCCCAGCGGCCTACGAAGAATTAAACCGCACCTTCCCAGATCAGTTGAAAGAAATCCAAGATGGCTACAAAAAATTATTAGAACAAAAATATGTGTTCCCAGAAGCAAACTTCCAAGAAGAAATCAACCGTGTGAAAAAACGAGTTGAAAACTCCATGAACGATCTAGCGAAAACAGAAGTCGCTTCCGTTGAAGTGGCAAGTCGTGATACTGCAAGTGATATCGATGCCTTGTATACGGTGATGGAACGTGAGATCAACGCCAAGAAATATGTCATGAAAAATCGCCAAATCATTGAAGACTATATTGACCACGCAACGAAGAACAACCGTCAATTGTTGATCGAGTTGGATCATACGGCACAAAGCTACACATTGAATCATAATGAATTAGGTCGCGTCCGTGGTTTCCAAACGGAAGTCGACGAATTGGCTCGTCGCAACAACGAGTACCTACCACAATTAGAAAAGCACGAAATTCCTTATTCAGAAGTGCAAAGCTTCTACAAAGATGCCTACAAGATTTTGGATGATGTGGAAAGCCAGCAAGTCGAAATCGATGATTCCCTTGCGGAATTACGTCGTGGCGAAAAAGTTGCGCAAGAAAAAGTGGAAAGCTTCGAATTCCGTCTACGCAACTTGAAGCGGTTTGTTGAGAAGCAACGCTTACCTGGTTTGCCAGGCGAGTATTTAGAATTCTTCTTCGTGGCAACAGATCGGGTGGAAGAATTAGGCAAAGAATTGAACAAGATTCGCATCAACATGCAAGAAATCAATAAATTGGTTTCTGTCTGTGAAGAAGATCTTGATCTTTTAGATGAACAAACGAAAGACTTAGTGGATGCTGCGGCATTGACTGAGCAAATGATGCAATATGCCAACCGCTATCGTCATTCTCATCCAGATATCAAGGCAGCGATCGACAAATCACTTTACTTGTTCAGTAAAGAATATCGCTATCAAGATGCGCTAGATGAAATCGGCACAGCGTTGGAACGAGTAGAACCAGGTGCCTTCAAACGGATCGAAAACTTCTACTTCAATAACCGCGACTTAGTATAATACGAAAGCCAGCAGTGAAAAACTGACTGGCTTTTTTCATGGAAAGAATGGCTCGTTGCATGAGTACCGCTTACGAAGGGAGGAAAAGTTTCCTTTAAATAAGGGCAAAGCCAGCGAGTCACCTTGAAACTCAGCCCAAGAGCAGTTATAATGGGAAAGAATTTTTTTAGAGAAAGGGTCCTATCATTGATCTATTTTGACAACAGTGCAACAACCGCTATTTATCCACAAGCTTTAAATACATATGTCCAAGTCAGTCAGCGAATCATCGGCAATCCCTCAAGCCTGCATGATTTAGGAAATCAAGCCAATCGCCTGCTGCAGCAATCACGTCAGCAGATCGCCGATCTGTTAAACGTTTCTTCCAAAGAGATCGCATTTACCAGTGGGGGAACTGAAGGAGACAACTGGGTCATCAAAGGGACTGCTATAGCGAAAAAAGCCTATGGAAATCACCTGATTATTTCCAGTATTGAACACCCTGCCGTCAGTGAAACAGCGGCTCAATTGGCCGAGTTAGGGTTTGAAGTCAGTGTTGTGCCTGTCGATGCCCAAGGCTTTGTCAACGTGTCAGAATTAGCAAAGTTAATTCGCAAAGAAACGATTTTGGTTTCGGTGATGGCGGTCAATAATGAGGTAGGATCGATCCAACCGATCCATGAGATTGCAACCGTGTTAGCGGACTACCCAACGATCCATTTCCATGTAGATGCCGTCCAAGCCATCACAAAGGTCCCGCAAGAGCAATGGTTCAATGAGCGAGTCGATTTTGCCGTGTTCTCTGCACATAAATTTCACGGACCTCGTGGCGCCGGCTTTATCTATTGGAAACAAGGCCGTAAGTTGGCGCCATTGATGACTGGCGGTGGGCAAGAGCAAAATCAACGCAGCGGTACCGAAAATGTACCAGCAATCGTTGCTATGGCAAAAGCCCTACGTTTAGCGACCGAGCAAAAGGCTGAAAAGCCGAACCATGTTCAATTATTAAAAGGCTATTTGCAAGAAGCACTGGCTGGGTACGAGAAAGTCACGCTTTTTTCTGGCACTGAAGGGTTTGCGCCACATATACTTTGTTTTTCATTAAAAGGGATCAGAGGAGAAGTCTTAGTCCATGCCTTTGAAGAAAAGCAGATCTATCTTTCGACGACAAGTGCTTGTTCCTCCCGTAAAAAGATGGCCAGTAGTACGCTTCATGCGATGCACGTTCCGGAACAGTTAGCGACATCGGCTGTTCGTATCAGTTTAGATGAGAGTAATACGATGGCTGAAGTCGAACAGTTTCTGATCGTCTTCCACCAGTTGTACCAAAAATTTTCGAAAATCAATTAAGCACGACAGACCACTATAAAATCAATCCAAATCAAAGGAGTTTTCTCGTGAATTATTCAGAAATCATGGTTCGTTATGGCGAACTGTCAACAAAGGGCAAAAATCGTCGTAGTTTTATTATGCAATTAGCTTCAAACGTCAAACGTACCTTAGCAGATTATCCCCATGTCAAAGTTCATGCCGAGCGAGATCGCATGCACTTGCTATTGAACGGTGAAAACAGCCAAGAGATCATTCCTAAGCTGCAAAAAGTCTTTGGGATTCAAAACTTTTCCCCCAGCATTCGGGTCGAAAAAGATATCGAAGTATTAAAGAAAGCCGTTCAAGACGTCATGGCAGAGATCTATACGGGTGTTGAGACCTTCAAAATCACAGCCAAGCGCAGTGATCATTCGTTTGTGCAAGATAGCAACCAGTTGAATTTGACCTTAGGTAATGCGGTGATCGACCGTTTTCCTGATATCAAAGTCCAAATGAAAAAACCAGACATCAATTTGCGGGTAGAAATACGGATCGATGGCGCTTATTTGTCCTATGAAACGATCCAAGGAGCCGCTGGGCTGCCAGTGGGCACCAGTGGAAAGGGAATGTTGATGCTTTCTGGCGGTATTGATTCGCCAGTCGCAGGCTACTTTGCCATGAAACGCGGCGTTGAGATCGAAGCGGTCCATTTTGCAAGTCCTCCTTATACGAGTGAACAAGCATTACAAAAAGCCAAAGATTTAACGAAGAAGCTTGCGCCTTATGTAGGAAGCATTCAATTTATCGAAGTTCCGTTTACGGAAATCCAAGAAGAAATCAAAAACCGCGTACCGCAAGGTTATTGGATGACCATCACTCGTCGGATGATGCTGCGTTTGACAGATGCGATTCGTGAGGCTCGTCACGGTTTGATCATCTTAAATGGTGAATCATTAGGACAAGTCGCTTCACAAACTTTGCATAGCATGGTCGCCATCAATGAAGTAACCAATACGCCGATCGTGCGCCCAGTGGCAACGATGGACAAATTGGAGATCATTGAAGTTGCCGAAGCCATTGATACCTTTGAATTGTCGGTTCAGCCCTTTGAGGATTGCTGCACAATCTTTGCGCCTCCTCAACCAAAGACGCGCCCAAGACTGGATAAAGTACATCAATATGAAGAGCGTCTCGATATCGAAGGGATGATGGAACGGGCGATGGCTGGGTTGAAACTGGAAGTAATCACGGCAAATCAAGAAAAAGCAGCAACTGAATTCGCTGAATTCTTATAATAATCTCTCTTTTTTAAACTACGACCACAACTGTTATGGAACATTTGTGGTCGTTTTTCATCGTGTGAGAGAGTTTGTGAATATTTTCTTGCTATTGAAAATGGAACATGCTACACTCAATATGTGAATCATTTAACAAGGGGGGTGGACAGGATGGAAGCATTAAGAGATAAAAAACTTCCGAAAGCAACGGCAAAACGTTTGCCAGCTTATTTACGACACTTAAAATTACTGGATGCCTCAGGTATTCAGCGAATCAAATCAAAAGAGTTTGCAGAAATCACGCAAGTTCCTTCAGCCACGATCCGCCGGGATTTTTCTCATCTAGGAGAATTGGGTAGAAGTGGCTATGGCTATGATGTTCCTTATTTGATTGAGGTTTTGAGCTATATTTTAGAAACCAATGAGGAGAAAAAAATCGCCTTGATTGGTTATGGAAATTTAGGAAAAGCGTTAGCTAACAACAATTTTCGCAGAAATGAAAATCTTTCCGTCATCGCGGTTTTTGACAATGATCCAGAAATGATTGGCCAGACCATTAGTGGACGTTATGTCTATGGAATGGACCAATTGGCGGAAGTCGTAGCGGAAAAAGGGATCACCGTAGCGATTTCGACTGTTCCTAGCCGCTATTCACAAATGGCGATCGATGCGATCGTGGATGCTGGGATCACAGCAATCCTGAATTTTGCCCCTGATCCCGTCATCGTGCCAAAAGATGTCAATATCCAATACATTGATTTGACGACAGAATTGCAAACCTTGATCTTTTTTGATACGACCTACTCGCAAAAATCGAAAGTCTGAGCAAATCCTTTTCGTTTTTTGACAATCTTTCTTATACTGGGAGAAAATGCTATAGGAGAGATGTTATGCAAGTTACACGCAAAGAAACGGTTTATGAGATGCCCGGCAACCAACCAAAAGTAGGGGATAAAGCAGCTGATTTTCGCTTGAAAAGTTTAGAGGACAAGGAATACACACTGACTGATTTTTTAGGAAAACCAACGATCATCAGCGTTGTTCCCGATATCGTGACACGCGTTTGTGCGTTGCAGACCAAGCGTTTCAACCAAGAGGCAAGTCAATTGGATGATATAAATTTTGTAACGATCTCTAACAATACAAAAGAAGAACAAGCACAATGGTGCGGCCAAGAAGGCGTCGACATGATCATGCTTCATGATCCGGCGAATACCTTCGGTGAGGCCTATCAAATCATGATCCCAGACTTCGGTCATTTTGCCCGAGCAATTTTCGTTTTGGACCGTGAAGGCGTGATTCAACACGTTGAGATCGTTCCTGAAATCTCCCACGAACCGGATTATCAAGCAGCCATTGATGCGGCAAAAGCAAACCTCTGATTGACTTTCAAAAAAGTTCATTGTAGAATGTAGCAAGATGAAACAAGAATCTATGATAGCAAGACAATGTTCAAGAGGAGTATCAGTGACCCTGGCGGTCAGAGAGAAGTCGGTCGGTGCAAGACTTCCCCAGACACTGAAAAGGTAGCTTGAAGGTCTTTGATCCGAACCACGGTTTGTTTCTTGCAGACAAAGCCGCACAGTAAGATCAAGCGCGTCGTGAACGTTACCTCACGTCAAAGTGGCAGAGCAATCTGCAATTTAGGTGGTACCGCGTATCAGCGCCCTAATGCTTCGGCATTAGGGCGCTTTTTGCTGTGAATCACTGCGACTGGCCCACAAGTGGGACAGAGCAGATGATGAACAGTACTAGGCGACCAAAGGGAGCGTAGTAACCATACTAGGAATCACTATGACTGGCCCACAAAGTGGGACAGAGCAGATGATGAACAGTACTAGGCGACCAAAGGGAGCGTAGTAACCGTACTAGGAATCACAACGACTGGCTTGCGGAGCAAGACAGAATAGATGATGAACAGTACTAGGCGACCGTAGGGAGCGTAGTAACCATACTAGGAATCACAATGAGTGGCCCACAAAGAGGGACAGAATAGATGATGAACAGTACTAGGCGACCAAAGGGAGCGTAGTAACCATACTAGGAATCACTGCGATTGGCTTGCGAAGCAAGACAGAATAGATGATGAACAGTACAAGAAGTCATCAAAATTGGTTCACGAAGCGAGTCAGATCGGTTGCCCAAAGCCCTAAGACACAATAGAGGATCACGGAAGTGTGCCTTGACCTCTGTAAGCAATTTTTTTACCAACAATAAACTGCTGATAATTACCACCGCACTCATCCTGAACGATTCAAACATTGTCACGCTTTACTTGGCAACTGGCACCAAAAAAACCACACCAACCATTACGCTTAAAAAACGTAACTTTAGGAGGACCAACTATGACAGAAACTGAGAATCTATCCACCAAGTACAATCCCCAAGAAGTAGAAGCGGGGCGTTACCAAGATTGGTTAGAACATGACCGTTTTAAACCAAGCGGCAACAAAGAAGCAAAACCGTATTCTATCGTGATTCCACCACCAAACGTAACAGGAAAATTGCACTTAGGTCATGCCTGGGATACCACGTTACAAGACATCATCATTCGTCAAAAACGGATGCAAGGGTATGATACCTTATGGTTACCAGGAATGGACCATGCAGGGATCGCTACCCAAGCCAAAGTAGAAGAAAAGCTGCGGGAACAAGGAATTTCTCGCTATGACCTTGGTCGGGAAAAATTTGTTGAACAAGTATGGGATTGGAAAGAAGAATATGCCGGTCACATTCGGGAACAATGGGCGAAACTAGGCTTATCTCTAGACTATAGCCGTGAACGCTTTACGTTAGATGATGGATTATCCGAAGCGGTTCGTAAAGTTTTCGTGACGCTCTATGAAAAAGGCTTGATCTATCGTGGCGAGTACATTATCAACTGGGATCCGCAAGCCCGCACGGCATTATCTGATATTGAAGTGATCCACAAAGACATCGAAGGTGCTTTTTACCACATGTCTTACGAATTAGCAGATGGCAGCGGTGTGGTGGAGATCGCAACGACTCGTCCAGAAACAATGTTGGGGGATACAGCAGTCGCGGTTCATCCAGAAGATGAACGCTATCAAGCATTGATCGGTAAAAAAGTGATTTTGCCTTTGGTCAATAAAGAGATCCCAATCATTGCTGACGAGTACGTGGACCAAGAATTTGGAACAGGGGTCGTAAAAATCACTCCTGCCCATGACCCGAATGACTTTGAGGTCGGTAACCGCCATGACCTACCAAGGGTCAATGTTATGAACGATGATGGAACAATGAATGACTTAGCAGGTACCTATGCAGGAATGGATCGTTTTGCTGCTCGCAAGCAAATCGTGAAAGACTTAGAGGCGTTAGGTCGTCTGATCAAGATCGAAAAAATGGTCCATAGCGTAGGTCACTCAGAACGGACAGGCGTAGTAGTCGAACCTCGTTTATCAACACAATGGTTCGTAAAAATGGAACCATTAGCAAAACAAGCCATCGACAACCAAGATACCGACGAAGCGGTGGACTTTTATCCGCCACGTTTCAACCAGACATTCTTACGTTGGATGGAAAATGTCCATGACTGGGTGATCTCTCGTCAGTTGTGGTGGGGCCATCAAATCCCAGCTTGGTACCACAAAGAAACGGGAGAAATGTATGTAGGTCTTGAAGCGCCAGCAGATGCCGAAAATTGGCAGCAAGATCCAGACGTATTGGATACCTGGTTTAGTTCTGCTTTATGGCCGTTTTCAACAATGGGATGGCCAGATGAAAACAATGAAGATTTCCAACGCTACTTCCCAACGAATACATTAGTAACTGGTTACGACATCATTTTCTTCTGGGTAAGTCGTATGATTTTCCAAAGCTTGGAATTTACTGGCAAACGACCATTTGAAAATGTCTTGATCCACGGATTGATCCGTGATGAACAAGGTCGCAAAATGAGTAAGTCTCTTGGAAACGGGATCGATCCGATGGAAGTCATTGAACAATACGGTGCTGATGCATTGCGTTGGTTCTTATCAAATGGCTCTGCACCGGGGCAAGACGTGCGTTTTAGCTATGAAAAAATGGATGCCGCTTGGAACTTCATCAATAAAATTTGGAATGCTTCCCGTTTTGTCTTGATGAATGTCAGTGAAATGACTGCAGAAGACATTGATTTTTCTGGTGAAAAATCAGTGGCGGATCGTTGGATCTTGACGCGCTTGAATGAAACGATTGAAAAAGTCACTGATCTTTTTGAACGCTTCGAATTTGGGGAAGCGGGTCGTCAATTATACAACTTTATCTGGGATGACTTCTGTGACTGGTACATTGAAATGTCGAAAGAAACCTTATACGGTGACAATGAAGCAGCGAAACAAGTCAATAAGAGCATCTTAGTCCATGTTCTTGATCAAATTTTACGCTTGTTGCACCCAATCATGCCATTTGTTACCGAAGAAATCTGGAGCAAACTGCCGCATACAGGGGAATCATTAGTTGTTGCTGAGTATCCACAAGTGGCACCAGAATGGACCGATGAAAAAGCGGCGCAAGGGATGGAAGTGTTGAAAGAATTGATTCGTTCGGTTCGAAATATCCGAGCAGAAGTAAATACACCACTTTCGAAACCAATTACTTTGCTGATCCAAGCAAATGAGCCTGAGATCGAAGAATTCTTGATTGCTAACAAAAACTATATCGAACGCTTCTGTAATCCAGAAGAACTAGAAATCTCTAACAGCTTGCAAGCTCCTGAATTGGCGATGTCAGCCATCCTGTCAGGTGCGACGATCTACTTGCCACTAGCTGGGTTGATCAACATTGAAGAAGAAATCGCGCGTTTGGAGAAAGAACTAGCGAAGTTCACTCAAGAAGTTCAACGGGTACAAGGCAAACTGGCGAACGAACGCTTCGTTGCCAATGCGCCTGAGGAAGTCGTGGCACAAGAACGCAGCAAAGAAGCCGATTATCTTGAAAAACAAAAAGCCGTTCAAGAACGGATCGAACAATTACGCACAATCCAATAGGATGAGCACATCACGCGCAAACAAGCATCTCTCGAAGATGCTTGTTTTTGCTTAATCAATAGAAACAGGGCGAATAACTTTCTCGTTTAAAGGAAAGAAAATGGGAAAGCCGTTCATTTTTTGTTAAAATAGGAGCGAGGTGAGCGAGATGACAAGCGAAGAAGCAACAGCGTGGATCCATTCGCGTTTGACATTTGGGCAAAGACCCGGATTGATGCGTGTCGAAGCATTATTAAAACGGATGGGGAATCCTGAAAAAAAGGTGACCATGATCCATATCGCCGGAACGAATGGCAAGGGATCGACCGTCAGTTATTTGCGCAGTCTTTTAGAAGAAGCTGGGCAGCAAGTGGGGACCTTTACTTCCCCACACATTGAAGCGTTCAATGAACGAATCGAAATCAACGGACAATTTATATCAGATGAGGACTTGGTCGCTTGGGTGGAAAAAATCCAGCCGCTGGTTGCTGAAATCGATCGTGATGAAACCTTGACTGGCATCACTCAGTTCGAGATCATTACCGCTATGGCATTAGGCTATTTTGAAGAAAAAAAGGTCGATGTTGCGATTATTGAAGTTGGCTTAGGGGGACTCTTAGATAGTACCAACGTTATTTCTCCTATTTTGACCGCGATCACGACGATCGGCATGGATCACATGGATGTCTTAGGGGATACTATTGAAGCAATCGCTGCCCATAAGGCAGGGATCATTAAGCCACAAACACCCCTTGTTACTGGCAATATCGTTGAAAGTGCGCTTTCGGTGATCGATTTGAAAGCTGCAGAAGCACAGGCACCCGCTTATCATGCAGGGCAAGAGTACCGTGTGACCTATCGTCATCCCGATGAAGAATGGGGCGAATTGTTTGATTTTGAAAATGAGCATGGCAAAATCAAAGGCTTGAAAACGCCGATGTTAGGCCGCCATCAACCAGAAAATGCCGGTGTTGCGATCCAATTGTACAGCCTGTATTGCGACCTGCGACAACTACCGTTTTCAGCCAAAGAGATTCGCAATGGCTTGCGAAAAGCCTATTGGCCCGCCCGAATGGAACGAATCAGTAGTGAGCCACTAGTGATTATCGATGGTGCCCATAACGTACACGCCATGGCTCGTTTAGTAGATACAATGAAAGAAGAGTTCAGCGACTATCGCATCCATGTGCTGTTCTCAGCCTTAGAAACTAAAAACGTCAATGAGATGCTTCAGCAATTGCTGGCGATTCCCCAAGCCGAGATTTATTTAACGACCTTTGATTTTCCCAAAGCATTGCATTTAGCAGACGGCTATCAGGAACTCGATGAAAAACGAATCTCGACGGTTTCTTTATGGCAGTTTGGTTTGGCAGAGTTATTAGAAAAAATGACCAATGAAGATTTGCTACTGGTGACAGGATCCTTGTATTTTGTTTCAGAAGTTCGTGAATTGTTGTTGGCAATAGGAGGAAAAAATGGCTAAGTTACGTGGTGTGATTTTCGATATGGACGGCTTGATTTTTGACACGGAGCTGCTCTACTACCAAGCAACTCAAATCGTGGCGGATCAAATGGGTATTCCCTATACAAAAGAGTTGTATCTAGCTTATGTGGGGGTCTCGGATGAAGAAGTTTGGGCCGCCTATCATGAACGGTTCGATGAGGCCTTTGGTCATCAGATGATTGAAGAATTTATTCAAGCGGCTTTTCAGCAAACGCTGGAAATGTTCCAACGGGGCGAGGCTGAATTGAAGCCAGGTATCCACGAGTTATTGCATTATCTTGATGAGAAAAAGATTCCCCGAGTGTTGGCGTCTAGCAACCAGCGCAAAGTGATCGATACCTTGCTGGAAGCAGCAGGCTTAACGGCGGAATTTCCTGAGATCGTCTGCTTTGATGATGTCACACGGGCAAAACCAGATCCTGAGATTTTTGAAAAAGCCCGCGCATTATTGGCGGTACCAAAAGAAGAATTGGTGATCCTCGAAGATTCGGCCAATGGTATCCATGCTGCTCATGGGGCAGGGATCTCAGTCATTATGATTCCCGATTTGATCGCGCCGACGACCATCATTGAAGAAAAAGTTTTGAAAGTCTTACCATCACTAGAGGATGTCCCAGATTTTCTAGAAACGGCTTTTTCTTTCTAATGGCGATTTTTTAAAAGCATCGGAATCAAATAGTTCCTCCTTTGCGTATTTCTTATTAGACCGACGCAAAGGAGTTTTTTTATGATCAATGAAACAGTAATTCCCCAAAGCTCGTTTCCACGAGAGCGCTTAGTGCAATATGGGGTTGATGCCCTTTCGAACCAAGAACTGTTGGCCATTTTGTTGCGAACTGGCTCACGGCCCCTAAATGTCCTGGAATTGGCGGCTAGTGTCTTGAATCGTTTTGAAGAATTGTATGAATTAAAAGAAGCGACAATCGATGAATTACAAGAAATTCGCGGCGTCGGACAAATCAAAGCCATTGAGATCAAAGCGATGGTTGAATTAGGCGTGCGGATCCAGCGGTCTGTTCAACCGAAGTACGGCAAGATCAACTCCAGTATGGCGATCGCTCATCAGCTGATCCAAGAATTAAAAGACTTTCGTCAGGAGCACTTGCTAGGAATTTATTTGAATACCAAAAATGAGATCATTCAAAAAAAGACGATCTTCATCGGATCGTTGAATCAGTCGATCGCTCACCCACGGGAGATTTTTCATTGGGCGGTACGTTATAGCGCCGCACGTGTGATCGTCGTTCACAACCACCCAAGTGGAAGTCCTCAAGCCTCGGAGGCAGATCTACTGTTTACACGCCGCTTGATCAAATGTGGGGACTTGATGGGGATCGAACTACTAGATCATTTGATTATTGGCGACAATGCCTATGTTAGTTTGCGAGAAGAAGGCCTCTGGCAACAAGAAAATTGCTGACACAACGGCTAATTTGCGAACATTATTAAAAATAAAGGTGAATTGTCTAATCGTCTGTCTTGCAAAAAAATACGGGCAAGTGTAAAATATTATTGTAATTTTGTTTGCTGAATAGATGTTGAAACGCACGTTAGGCCTCTATCGCACAAAGGCAATGTTACACATAATTAAGTGCTTATGCACGAGGAGGTTTTTTTATAATGGAACAAGGTACAGTAAAATGGTTCAATGCTGAAAAAGGGTTTGGTTTTATCTCTCGCGAAGACGGTACAGACGTATTTGTACATTTTTCAGCGATCCAAGGTGAAGGATTCAAAACTTTAGAAGAAGGTCAAGCAGTTACTTTCGACGTGGAAGATTCTGATCGTGGACCTCAAGCAGTTAACGTAAACAAAGCGTAAGCTTTCAAACAAACTGCCAGTAAGAACACTTTGAAATCAAAAACCCAAAAGACCATCGATTAGATGGTCTTTTTTTTGCTTTTTGCATGGGGAAGGAAAAAGGGGAGTTCCCAGTAACCTGAGAACTCCCCTTGCATGTGAGACTATAAATCATCCGGCGTCATGATCATTGAAAGGATCATTGGATGACGTTCGGTTTTTTCAAATAGGAATGGCTGTAAAGCCGATGACATCGCTTCTCTTAATTTGTGCTCTGTTGGGTCTGGTTGGTTCAAGACTTCCCGCAACGCACGGAAGAGAATTTGTTGGGCTTCGTTGATCATCTCGCCGGATTCTCGCATGTAAACAAACCCACGCGAAAGGATATCTGGTCCAGCAAGGACTTCTTTCTTCGCCACATCGACTGTCGCTACTGCTAAGACGAGGCCTTCTTCTGAAAGAATGCGACGATCTCGTAAGACAACATTTCCGATATCACCGATACCGCTGCCGTCGACATAAACATCATTGGCATTGAAATGACCAGCCAAGCGAGCGGTATCCGCCGTTAAGGCCAACATGTCGCCATTTTCCATAATGAAACAATTCTCTTTTGGTACACCGACATCTTGTGCCAATTGGGTGTGGATGTTCAGCATCCGAAATTCCCCGTGGACAGGCATAAAGAATTTTGGTTTCATTAGACGCAACATCAGTTTTTGTTCTTCTTGGCCACCATGACCAGAAGTATGGATGTTGTTCAATTTTCCATGGATCACGTTTGCGCCAGCTTCCAACAGCAAGTTGATCAGCTGATTGACACTCGTGGTATTTCCTGGGATCGGTGAGCTTGAAAAAATCACGGTATCATCTGGATGAATTTGGATTTGACGGTGGGTCCCATTGGCAATCCGACTCAAAGCAGCCATTGGCTCTCCTTGTGAACCCGTACAAAGGATCATGGTTTCGTTTGCAGGCAAACGATTGATCTCATGAGATTCCACAAAGGTTCCATCCGGCACCTTGATATAGCCAAGGCGCTGTCCGTTGACGATCGCATTTTCCATACTGCGTCCAAAAACGGCGATTTTACGTCCAGTCGCAACCGCCGCATCTGCAGCTTGTTGGAGACGGAAAATGTTGGAGGCAAAGCTGGCAAAAATGATCCGACCATCGATTTTTTCAAAAATCTTTTGGATCGAGCTGCCGATCGTTTTTTCTGATTTGGTAAAGGTTGGAATTTCTGCATTGGTACTATCGGAAAGGAGGCAAAGGACACCTTCTTCACCAATTTTTGCCATTTTGTGCAAGTTTGCTGGTTCGCCCACAGGCGTAAAGTCAAACTTGAAATCGCCTGTTGCGACGATATTGCCAGAAGGCGTTTTGACAACGACACCTAAAGCATCAGGGATACTGTGGGTCGTTCGGAAGAAGCTGATGGACGTTTTACGGAAACGAATCACCGTATCTTCATTGATTTCGTGTAATTCTGCGTCTCGCAATAAGCCATGCTCATCTAATTTGTTGGTGATCAAAGCAAGTGCCAATGGTCCCGCATAGATCGGGATATTGGCTTCCCGCAACAAGTAAGGGATTCCGCCAATATGGTCTTCGTGACCATGAGTGACGATCAAGCCTTTGACTTTCGGTAAATTTTGAACGATGTAGCTATAATCGGAAATGACATAGTCGATCCCAAGCAGTTCATCTTCGGGGAATTTGATTCCCGCGTCTATTAAGATGATCTCATCTTGGAACTGAACCCCATAACAGTTTTTTCCGATTTCGCCAAGTCCACCGACGCCGAATACGCCAGTCTCATTATTTTTCAGCGAAACTTTCATCTTAAAACTCCGCTAATTTGAAATCAGCGTTTTCTTTTTCGTAAGCTAAATGTTTTTCATCTAGTTCTTGAACGAACTCGATGTTGTATGGGGTATTTTGTTCAACCAGACGGCGTGCGATCACTGCATCGTCTGCTTCAATGTACAAAGAGTGGGTTTGTTCTCTCTTTGGGTTGCGGTCTTTTGTTTCTTGGTAATAAATTTTGTAAATCATATCTTTTCTCCTTTATCTGCTTTTCGCAGTAGTCTATTTGGTTGATGAATTCGCTGCATCACAAAATCGAGGTCCGAATAAAGTGACCTGAAAAGAAGGCTTCGAGAGCCGCTGCATGCTTTTTTCAGACAATCGTTGTGAGAAAAAAGAGAAAGCCTCGTCTTTGCTTTCCAAATGTCGTCATAAAAAATTCACCGGGTTTGTAAGTCGTTCCACTACAAGTATCCCTAGTTTATCACAGAAAAACGAATAAGTATAGAAACACGTCATTTTGAAAAGGCTTACTGAAAGAAAATGAAAGGACTATCGCTGAAGTTTGCTTTTTTTCGTTGAAAGTGCATTACAATAAGAATATTCCTATGCTATAGTAGAAGTAATGAAGTAAAAAAGGAGGGGATTTTTTGAAATTAATGTGGCACTACACGATGAGAAACAAGAAACTGCTGGTTTTTAATTTCATCTGTGTTTTTGGTTTTATTTTGATTGAATTAGGTTTGCCGACGTTATTGGCAAGAATGATCGACAAAGGGATCGCCGCTGGTGATCGCGACTACATATGGAAAATGGGTGCGGCGATGATCGCGATCACCATTGTGGGGATCACGATGAACATTTTGTTAGGCTATTTCACGTCACGTATCACCACTAACATTGTGGCCGATATTCGTGACGATCTTTTTGAAAAAGTCCAAGGCTATTCACATACCGAATATGAAAAAATCGGGGTTTCATCATTGATCACCCGTGTGACCAATGATGCGTATCAAATCATGCTGTTTATGCAAAGCATCTTACGGACAGGTTTGATGACACCCATGATGTTTGTGGTCAGCTTGTACATGGTCATGCGGACAAGTACACAACTAGGGTTGTATGTTTTGGGGGCATTGCCGATATTGCTGATGGCCGTCATCGCCATTGCCAAAATCTCGGAACCATTATCCACCAAACAACAAGCCAATCTAGATAAAATCAATGGCATCTTGCGGGAAAATCTCTCTGGTTTACGAGTGATCCGTGCCTTCGTCAATGAAAAATTTGAAGAAAAACGCTTTGGCAAAGTCAACCAAGCCTATGCTTCTAGTTCTCGCAGCTTATTTCGCTTGATGGCAACGGCACAACCAGGCTTTTTCTTCTTATTCAATATCGTGATGATTTTGATTATTTGGACGGGAAGTATTCAAATCGATCAAGGGCAACTGCAGGTCGGTGACTTGATTGCATTTATCGAATACATCTTCCATGCGCTGTTTTCTTTCATGCTGTTTGCGACTGTCTTTACGATGTATCCACGAGCGGCGGTTTCTGCTCGTCGAATCCAAGAAGCGTTAGATGCGACTTCTGAAATCAAAGAGCCAGAACAGCCAGTGACAGAAACTAAGACGAAAGGCTTCTTGGAATTCAAAAATGTTACCTTTGCTTATCCAGGACATGCTCAAAGTCCAGTGATCCGTAATGTTAGCTTTACCGCTTCACCAGGGGAAACCGTGGCGTTTATCGGTAGTACCGGGAGCGGGAAATCAACCTTGATCCAATTGATCCCACGTTTTTACGACGTCAGTGAAGGCCAAGTCTTGGTGGATGGTGTTGACGTTCGGGATTACAGCTTAACGACGTTGCGCAACAAGATCGGGTTTATCCCTCAAAAAGCGTTGCTATTTACAGGGACGATCGCAGAAAACCTACGCTATGGGAAAGAAGATGCCACGCAAGCAGAGCTGGAACGAGCAGCCGAGATTGCGCAAGCGGCAGATTTCATTTCTCGCACACCAGATGGCTTTGATGCTCACTTGGCAGAAGGCGGAACCAACTTCTCTGGCGGACAAAAACAACGCCTAGCGATTGCCCGTGCGGTGATCCGCCAACCAGAGATCTATATTTTTGATGATAGTTTTTCTGCATTGGATTACCAAACGGATGCAAAATTGCGGGCACGCTTGAAAAAAGAAACCACAGAATCGACCGTTTTGATCGTTGCTCAACGAGTAGGAACGATCATGAATGCCGATAAGATCGTCGTCTTGAACGAAGGCGATGTGGTTGGCATCGGCACCCACAAAGAACTGCTGCAAACTTGTCCAGTATACTACGACATTGCGGCGTCACAATTATCAGAGGAGGAGTTGGCACAATGAAAGCAATCTCTTCTTTAAAACGGTTAGGTGCTTACATCAAACCGTACAAAGTACAATTTATCCTAGTCTTGCTGTTTACTGTTGCCACCGTCGGCTTCAATGCGGCAATGCCATATGTTTCTGGATTGCCGACGACAGAGATCAGCCGCAACATCGCCGCTGGCGAAGGCGTTAATTTTGATTACGTGATCCTTTGCTTGATCTGGATCGCAGTCGTTGGTGTCGGTTACTGTTTCTCACAATTGATGTCAGGGCTGCTGATCACCAACGTTGTCCAATCTGCGATGCGAGATTTGCGGCAAGATATTGAAGAAAAAATCAATCGTTTGCCCGTTTCTTACTTCGACCGCAACCAACAAGGGAATATCTTGTCACGGGTGACCAATGACGTGGATGCCGTCAGCGGTGCGATGCAGCAAGCCTTGATCGGGATCGTCAATGCCTTCTTAGGAATCGTTATGGCGGTTTCCATGATGTTTTACATCAATACCTACATGGCGTTGGTTTCATTGATCATGATCCCAGCCTCCTTATTGATTTCTCGCACGATCGTCAAAAAGTCGCAAAAAGACTTCCAAGGCATGCAAAATGCGTTAGGGGATCTGAACGGCTATGTACAAGAAAACATGACTGGATTCAGTGTGTTGAAAGTGTATGGACGGGAAAAGCAAACACTTGAAGGGTTTAAAAACGTTAACCACCAGTTGCGCTATTACGGCTTTCGTTCTGCCTTTGTGTCAGGCTTGATGATGCCGCTGGTGCAAATGACCGCTTACTTTACCTATATCGCAATGGCAGTCATGGGGAGCTTTTACGTGATCAGCGGCGTGATCGTTGTTGGTCAGCTGCAAGCGTTCATTCAATACATTTGGCAAGTCAGTCAGCCAATGGGGAATATTACCCAGCTGTCTTCCGTCTTGCAAAGTGCCTCAGCAGCAGCAAAACGGGTCTTTGAAATCTTAGATGAGGAAGAAGAGCCAGTCAATCAAACGGATATCCAATTGCCAGAACAAATCAGAGGCGACGTGACCTTTGAACATGTCGGCTTTGCCTATGATCCGAAAAAACCGTTGATCAAAGACTTGAACTTTGAAGTCAAAGCTGGACAAACCGTGGCGATCGTGGGACCAACAGGTGCTGGGAAAACCACCTTGATCAATTTGTTGATGCGTTTTTATGATGTCAATGAAGGGGCCATCAAGATCGACGGCATCGACACGAAGAAGATGGAACGTCACGAGGTTCGGTCACTGTTTGGGATGGTTTTACAAGATGCATGGTTGTATGAAGGCACGATTGGCGACAACATTCGTTTTGGGAAATTAGATGCCACCGATTATGAAGTCGTTGATGCAGCGAAAACCGCCAATGTTGATCACTTCATTCGCACGATGCCAGACGGCTACGAAATGATCATCAATTCTGAAGGGGACAATGTCTCCTTGGGGCAAAAACAATTGTTGACCATCGCTCGGGCAGTCATCTCTGATCCGAAGATTTTGATTCTCGATGAAGCCACCAGTTCGGTGGATACCCGCTTAGAAGCGCTGATTCAAAAAGCAATGGATAAAGTGATGGAAGGTCGTACCAGCTTTGTGATCGCCCATCGTTTGTCAACGATTCGTGAAGCAGATCTGATCTTAGTGATGGATCAAGGGTCGATCATTGAAAAAGGCAATCACGAGACCTTGTTGGCAGCTGGCGGCTTTTATAGCCAACTGTACCAAAGTCAATTTTCAGAAGAAGCCGAGTAAACCCAAAAGAGCGTCCAGTCTGACTGGCGCTCTTTTTGCATTGTCGCAAGGGTGGTGCTATAGTGAAAAAAGAAAGCGCAGATCCGTTTATGGATTGGAAGGAGAAGTTGATGGACAAAGAACAATCAGGGAATGAAACCCACAAAACAGTTTCGCCAGCCTCGTTGCAAGGAACACCTTGTTTTGTGGCAAAAAATGCGACGATCGTAGGAAACGTGACTCTAGGAAAAGAGAGTACGGTCTGGTTTCAAGCAGTGATTCGAGGCGATGCCAATCGCATCGAAATCGGCGCGCGTACCAATATTCAAGATGGAACGATCATTCACGTTGATCACGATGCCCCGACGATCGTGGAAGACGATGTGACTGTTGGGCATCAGTGTATGCTTCATGGCTGCACCATCAAAAAAGGGGCGCTGATCGGCATGAGCTCGATTGTTTTGAATCATGCAGTGATCGGTGAAAATAGTTTGTTAGGTGCTGGTTCGTTAGTAACGGAAGGAACCGTCATTCCGCCCAATGTGTTGGCGTTTGGTCGTCCTGCACGAGTGATCCGCCCGTTGACAGAAGAAGAAATCGCCAAAAATCAGGCAAACATCACGCATTACGTGGAAAATGGGTATGCTTACCAACAAGGCCAATATGGCGAAGTTTGACGCCGAATCCAAAGACGCAAAAAGGTGTACGAATTGCTTCGTACACCTTTTTTTATGCAAGCTTATTTCAATTTGTTTGATTCCATGATCTCGTCGATCAAGCCGTAATCTTTGGCTTCTTGTGCGGTCATGAAGTTGTCGCGATCGGTGTCGCGTTCAATCACTTCGATTGGTTGACCAGTACGTTCTGACAAGATTTTGTTCAGACGTTCGCGGGTTGCCAAAATGTGGCGGGCAGCAATTTCGATTTCAGTTGCTTGACCTTGTGCGCCACCTAATGGTTGGTGAATCATGATTTCGGCATTTGGTAACGCAAAGCGTTTGCCTTTTTCACCAGCGGTCAATAAGAATGAACCCATAGAAGCAGCCATCCCCATAACGATGGTTTGAACATCGGCTTTGATAAAGTTCATGGTATCAAAGATCGCTAGACCAGCAGTAACGCTTCCGCCAGGCGAGTTGATGTACAAGTAGATGTCTTTTTCAGAATCTTGCGCGTCCAAGAATAAAAGCTGAGCAATGATCGAGTTTGCTAAGTCATCGGTTACTTGACCACTCAACATAATGATCCGGTCTTTTAATAGACGAGAATAGATGTCATACGCTCTTTCACCGCGAGATGATTGTTCAATGACTGTAGGAATTAAATTCATAGTGATAGTCCTCCTAAAAATCGTTATAGATATAGTTTAGCATAAAGTTTTCGCAATATCTAAGAGATAGTATACCGATTAGGTCAAGAAAGGTCAAATAAAAAGTTCGTTATCTTTTTTGCGAAACTTTCAAATATGATACAATATGAAAAAAGGAATGAGGAAGGATCGAAGAATGGCAGTAGCAATAGCAGGTTTGATCGGCGTCTTAGTGGGCGCATTGTTAGTAACCATCATTTTTAATTTACGCATTCGGTATGAGGAGCAAAAAGAAAAACAACGCCGTTTGTTGGAGCATAAAGTCAAAGAAATCGAAACGTTGGTTTTATTGAATCAAAAAATCAGTGAGATTCTACAAAAAAGGGTCATGCTGATGGATGAGTATGTCAGCTTTGATGCCTTTGACGACTGTTATATCACCATCGATGATTTTGCCTATTTACAATCTTTTGCGGCGCAAAACAGTTTTTATCTACCGAATTTTTTCTTGGAAGAATTTTTCAAAAAAATCGGGACACGTCGGGTGATTTTATCCCCAGAGGAAACTGTTAAAATCGGTGGGTATACCTATAAAGGCGGTCGGATCATTATGGAAAATTTCCTTGATCAATTAGTCGAAATGGTCAATGAGCGTAAAACCCAAATGAAAAACATGACGAGCGAACCGTTGACCTATTTTTCAAAAACGATTTGATCCTACTGGTCAGCCGTTTTCCTTGGTTAAGGCAACCAAACCAGAGTATCGACGGTTGCGCTTTTTTAACTGATCACACACACTCTTACTGCGATCATAGTAAGGGTGTTTTTCTTTGACCGAAACAAAGCGTTATTATTCATTAAGAGGATCGAAACAAACAGAGGCTTTTTGGTTCTAGGAGATTCCATGGTAAAATAAAGAGTGAGAATGGAGTGAAAGAATGATGGTACAAATCGTTGCCCACCGCGGGAGTAGCGGCAACCGACCTGAAAACACGCTACCAGCATTTGCGGAAGCGGTGCGGGCCAAAGCTGATATCATTGAGTTAGATGTACATCTATCAAAAGATGGCGGCTTGATCGTCATGCATGATGAAACGGTTGATCGAACGACCAACGGCAAAGGTCGGATCTGTGACCTGACGGTTGCTGAACTAAAAGAACTCAATGCTGGCAGCTGGTTTTCTGAGGAATTCCAAGCCGCCAAAGTCCCCACGCTAAAAGAAGTGTTGGATTTGCTTGCAGCGAAGAATTATCGTGGCATTTTGACGATCGAATTAAAAACCGATCATTATGAATATGAAGGAATCGAAGCCAAAGTATCCGACTTATTGAATAGCCAAGAATGGCCCTTTACTCATTGGTATTGTTCCTTCAATATCGAGACCTTGGATCGGATCCATGCGATCGAACCGGATGCGACCCTTGATTTTATTATGGGACGCGGGGAAGACAAACCACCGTTGGCGCTCAGCCGACCGTATATCGAAGGAATTCATCCTGCCTATCGCTGGGTCCAAGAGACAGCAACGGTCTTAACTGATTTTCCGATCGCGATCCGTCCGTGGACTGTCAACGAAGAAGCGGCGATTCGCACCTGCTTGGCTCTGGGGTTGACGGGGATCATCACCGATTTTCCAGAAAAAGCTCGGGCAATTGTGCAACAGGTCCGTGAGGAAACAAAAGGATGAAAAAAGTCTTAGTAATCGTGGGACCGACCGCAGTCGGCAAAACCGCCTTGAGTATCCAGTTAGCCCAAAAATACCATGGGGAGATCATCAGCGGGGATTCCATGCAAATTTACCGTCAGTTAGATATCGGTACCGCCAAAGTGACGAAGGAAGAAATGGCAGGGGTTCCTCATCATTTGATCGATATTCGTGCAATGACGGAAGCATACTCTGCCGCTGATTTCCAGCAAATGGGGCGTGAAGCCATCGAGACGATCCAGCAGCAAGGAAAGCTGCCGATCGTTGTAGGGGGAACAGGGTTATACATCCAAGCGCTTTTGTATGACTTTCGTTTAGGGGCAGAAGAAGGCGATCCAACGATTCGTCAGCGTTACGAACAAGAAGCAGCAGCCATCGGCAAAGAAGCTTTATGGCAAAAGCTGCAGGCGGTCGATCCCTTGGCAGCAGCGAAGATCCACTACAACAATGAGCGGAAAGTGATTCGTGCGTTGGAGGTTTTTGAAACGACTGGCGAAAGTATCGCTGCACCAAAAGAGACACCACAAGCTTTGTACGATTTCTTCATGATCGGGTTAACCACTGAGCGAGAAGTGTTATACCAGCGAATCAATCAGCGAGTGGACTTGATGATGGATCAAGGCTTGATCGAAGAAGCAAAAGCTGTTTTGCAGTATCCAGAAACGCAAGCCGCCAAAGGAATCGGCTACAAGGAATTTTTGCCCTATTTTCAAGGGCAGGCCACATTGGAGGAGACCGTTGAGCAAATCAAGCAAAACTCACGCCGCTACGCCAAGCGGCAGCTGACGTGGTTCAATAACCGAGCACAGCCCCGATGGATTGATTTAGTGAGGCAACCTGAAGAACAACGTACCCTTGAAACAGAAATCGACCAATGGTTGGAGGAGAAAAGATGAGCCAAGAACGTGTGATTCTTGTCGGAGTAGAAACGGAGAAAAACTATCTTCATTTTGATTCGTCAATGAAAGAATTGAAAAGCTTAACAAAAACCGCCAATGGTGAAGTTGTTTTTTCACTGGTGCAAAAACGGCAGCAAGTCGATCGACAAACCGTGATCGGCAAGGGGAAAGTTGCGGAATTGCAGCAGTTGGCAGAAGCACATGAAGCAGATCTAGTGATTTTCAATCATGAACTGACACCAAGGCAAAGCCAGTTGATCGGTGATGCGCTAGAAGTGCCAGTGATTGATCGCGTCCAGCTGATCCTCGATATTTTTGCGATGCGTGCCCGTTCCAAAGAAGGAAAGCTGCAAGTAGAATTGGCGCAGCTGGATTATTTGCTTCCACGCTTGATAGGGCAAGGAAAGAACATGTCTCGGCTAGGGGGCGGAATCGGAACGAGAGGGCCAGGGGAAACCAAGCTGGAGACCGATCGTCGCCACATCCGCAACCGCATCACCATCATCAAACGGGAATTGAAGGAAGTGGCAGCCCATCGAGACCGAACACGCCAAAAGCGCAAAGACAGCCAAGTCTTTCAAATGGGCTTGATTGGTTATACCAATGCTGGAAAATCAACTATTTTAAACATTTTGACCAGTGCGGATACGTATGAGCAAGACCAGTTGTTTGCGACACTCGACCCTTTGACGAAACGCTGGCGGATGCCAGAAGGATTCGAAGTCACCATTACCGATACGGTTGGTTTTATCCAAGAATTGCCGACCCAATTGATCGATGCGTTTCATTCCACACTGGAGGAAAGTCAAAACATGGACTTCTTGCTGCATGTCGTCGATGCCAGTTCCGAAGAACGGGTCCAGCAAGAGGAGACGGTCTTAAAATTAATGGAGGAACTTTCTTTGACCCAATTACCGATGTTGACGGTCTACAATAAGGCGGATCGCATCGACGCTGATCAGTTTGTCCCAACGCTCTTTCCCAATGTCTTGATCTCAGCAAAAAGTACCAAAGGCAAAGAACGCTTGACTCAGGCGATCAAAATGGAATTGATGCAGATCATGCAGCCTTATCATCTGGTGCTGCAAGCCGATGAAGGCAATGCGCTGAATCGTTTAAAACGGGAGTCGCTAGTGTTGAGCAATACCTTCGATGAAGCAACACAGACCTATCATATCAAAGGATTTGCGCTGGAGGATACCTATCCACTACGCAGAATGGTGCAAGAACAGGAATAAACAGAAAACGGTGCAGCTGATGCACCGTTTTTTTTGTGGTGACAAAATTATGGAAGTATAAGTGGTTTGACTTCCTTCAAGTGCAAAACCCGAACATTTTTGGCTAAGGCACCATTTCTTCCAGAAAAAGGACTGCTTGAACATGCGATCAAATCAAGGGTCCAATGAAAAAATCAAAAAAATTTGCATTCATGTCACTTTTTCTAACATGAGGGGTTGACACGCAAAAAAAGAATTGGTATAGTTTCCATAAAGTTACGCAGCATCATTGAAACGGAGGGGAGCCAAGTTATGCGGGAAAAAGAATTGCGGCGCTCAATGTCAGTCTTTCCTATCGGAACAGTCATGAAATTGACCGATCTCACCGCCCGTCAAATTCGTTATTACGAAGAACAAGAATTGATCCACCCGGAACGCAGCGATGGCAATCGACGCATGTATTCGCTGAATGATATTGATACCTTGCTAGAGATCAAAGACTATCTTTCCGATGGACTGAACATGGCTGGGATCAAACGAGTTTATGAAATGAAAGTTGCCAAAGAAAAAGAAGCGAAGAACAAACCGCCGCTGACCGATGAAGATGTTCGTCGAATTTTTTATGATGAACTCTTGGCTCAAGGTGGATTGAATCAACAACAGCCATACCAGCAAAAAGGTCCACGAATGTAGAACATTAGTAGATCGTTGCTGTGATATAAAAAGAATTGGGAAAAAGGAAGGGATACTATGCCAAAATTTGAAAGAACTGCCGAAGACATCAAACAAATCGTAAAAGATGAGAACGTGCGCTTTTTACGCTTGATGTTTACTGATATTTTAGGAACGAACAAGAACGTTGAAGTACCTGTAAGTCAATTAGATAAAGTACTGGAAAACAAAATGATGTTTGACGGTTCTTCTATTGAAGGATTTGTCCGTATTGAAGAAAGTGACATGTATCTATATCCTGATTTGTCGACCTGGATGATCTTCCCTTGGGAAAGTGAACATGGCAAAGTGGCTCGTTTGATCTGTGATATCTACAATCCAGATGGCACCCCATTTGCAGGCGACCCTCGCGGCAACTTAAAACGGGCATTAGCGGACATGCAATCCCTTGGCTTTACTTCTTTCAATCTTGGACCAGAACCAGAATTTTTCCTATTCAAATTAGATGAAGCAGGCGAAATTACAACTGAATTAAACGACAAAGGCGGCTACTTCGATTTTGCCCCAACCGATCTAGGGGAAAACTGCCGTCGCGATATCGTATTAGAATTAGAAAGCCTTGGCTTTGAAGTTGAAGCGTCTCACCATGAGGTGGCACCAGGGCAACACGAGATCGACTTTAAATATGCGGACGCAGTGGAAGCATGTGACAACATCCAAACCTTCAAACTTGTCGTGAAAACTATTGCTCGTAAACACGGCTTGCATGCAACCTTCATGCCAAAACCATTATTCGGCATCAACGGTTCAGGCATGCACTGCAACATGTCCTTGTTCAAAGGCGATGAAAATGTCTTCTTTGATGAAGAAGGACCAATGCAATTAAGCCAAACAGCGTATCACTTCTTAGGCGGTTTGATTGAACACGCCCGTGCTTACACAGCTGTCTGCAATCCAACTGTCAACTCTTACAAACGCTTAGTGCCAGGTTACGAAGCGCCTGTATACGTGGCGTGGTCAGGACGCAACCGTTCACCACTGATCCGGGTACCAGAATCAAGAGGCTTGTCAACGCGTTTGGAATTGCGTTCGGTTGACCCATCAGCCAACCCATACTTAGCCATGGCTGTTTTACTGCAAGCTGGACTTGATGGCGTTAGACGTGAGTTGACACCACCACCAGCTGTCGACCGTAACATCTACATCATGAACGAAACAGAACGTGCAGAAGCACAAATCGAAGATCTGCCATCAACGATCCACAATGCCATCAAAGCATTGCGTAAAGACCAAGTGATGATCGATGCTTTAGGCAAACACATCTATGCCAACTTTGTCGAAGCAAAACGATTAGAATGGGCAGCCTTCCGCCAAACAGTCTCCGAGTGGGAAAGAGAACAATACTTGGAACTCTATTAAAATCGAAGAAAGCCGCTAGAGATAAACAATCTAGCGGTTTTTTTATGATGAACTCAGCTTTTATCGTAATGATTCTCGGTTTATTTATTTCCGATAGTCAATAGCTACTTGATCAAAGCTTGAGCAGAAAAAAACTTGCGAAGCTGGAGCGGTTCTGTCTATAAGAAGCGTAAATCTTGCCTGACCATTGAGAAAAAATAAAAAATACCAGTCGGGCGAGGACTGGTAAGAGGAAGAAAAATAGTTTTGGTATAACGTTAGCATAGCCGGTCAAAATAAAATGAACCTTAAAAAGTAGAAAGTTTCTTGTAAGAAGTCTTTATTCGTCAAAGGTTTCCAGCTCAGACAGTATTTTTGCTGGAACTTCTGATTGAGGGACTTCATTGGGACCCGAGATGACACGGGTTTTACTGATCTCTGCTTTGACTAAGGTATTTGGCGCGAATGGCTTCACATTTTCACCAGAAAGATCATAGGTCATGAGTTCTTTCTCGCCGTTTTTCTTAACAAACTCAAACGTGTACTTATACGTAAAGGAGCCATCGATTTTTTCACCGGAATCGCTGTACGTTTGGGTCTTTTCTGGGACTTTGTTGGGCGTGATGGCATAAGCCGTTATCCCTTGATAAGTTGTTGTATAGTACGTATAGCCAAAGTAGCCACCTACTGCTAAAATCAAAACGCCAAGCGTCAAAAGTAGTTTTTTCATGTGCATCGATCCTTTCAATTACTGGGTTTACTATAGCATGATGGAGCCAAAATCATTCATCGAAATGGATAACAATATTGTAAGTTTACTGATTATCAACAAAAAGCTTGTAACTTTCTGTTTAACAATTGTGATAATGAAAAATATTTCTGAAACCTTCCTGCAATATTGTAATGTTATTCTCTTACTTGTGCCCGATAGCGGGACAAATAATCAAAAGAGAGGTTTTTTCATTTGAAAAAATTTGCATTTACAGTTGTTGCAGGATTTGGTTTATTCGTTGGAGGAACAGTTGTTTCAGCAGCAGAACAAACCCATGTTGTCGAACCAGGAGACACCCTATCTGGGATCGCTGCTACTTATCAAACAACGGTCGAAGATCTTTTAGCTTTGAATGATTCGATCGAAAATCCAAATATGATTTTTGATGGCGAAACATTGTTGGTTTCTAACGATGGCCAATCAGTAGAAAACAAAGAAACAAGTACGAAAGAAAGCACAGAAAAAAGTGAATCTACAGCGACTGCTAACGTGAGTCAAACCCGTTCAAGCATTCCTGGTGCTGGTTCTGGTGTCTTGAATCCAGTGGACGGTATCAACTACTTCAATGGTGTGAGAGAATCGTACTACTCACAAAAAGTCTTGCCAGGAGGCGGATTGAACATCCCTGGTCGCCATGTAGCATCAGACGGAACCATCCGTGATGCCGATGGATACATCGTTGTTGCCAGCGACAATCAACCGAAAGGTTCGACTGGTCAATCATCCTTAGGTGCCTACAAAGTCTATGACACAGGTGTTGGTCATAGCGGTATTGATGTTTATACGAATTGGTAAGCAAGTAAAACTTGATCGAAAAAACTACTATACTATAACTGAAGCGAGCATTTAGTTTTGAACAGCTCGTCGCAGACGCTAAAAAAGCTGCGCCCATCAACTTTTAGGGCACAGCTTTTTTTATTTACTCCTTTGTTGTATCAGTTACTGTAGAAAAGAAAGCGCGGATATGGCTCGCAAGCAAAGCTGGACATTCAGCAGCTGCGAAATGCCCACCAGTGTTAAGCTCTTCCCAGCGAAGGATCTTCGGGAAAAGTCTTTCTACGTACTCTTTTGGCGGACGTTCATGAGCTTGGGAAGTTAGTAAAACACCTAAAGGTACAAATGAACGGTCGAATTGGTTAGGCCACTGTGTATATTGGCCTTCATAGTAGAAGCGATTTGAAGAATTGATCGTTTCGGTGAACCAGTAAATAGACACATTGGTTAAGAGTGTGTCCAAGTCAAAGTGATAGTGGGTGTCTTCCTCATTCTGCATTGACCATAAATGCCATTTTTCAATAATGAAGGCAGCTAAACCTACAGGTGAATCATTGAGTCCATAAGCATACGTTTGTGGTTTTGTACCTAAACTATGAGCATAGCCACCTTCTTTTGCATACCAACGTTTACAAAGTGCCAAATATTCTGTTTCTGCTGTGCTCATAGGCGTTTCATCTGTTATAAGAGGACTAGGGTTTCCCGGTGAGGTGGTATGGTAGCCAATCACATTGTCTGGGTGATCCAAACATAGGAGACCGGCGATACTTGCTCCTAAATCATAACCATGAATTCCGAATTGATCATAGCCCAACCTCTTCATAAGTTTTAACAAAATCTGCCCAGCCTTGCGATCTTCAAAATGTCCCTCTTTTGGGATGTCAGAAAATCCATGTCCAGGAATCGAAGGAATGATGACATCAAAAGAAGCTTCTGGTGAACCACCAAAGGATTCTGGATCAGTTAGGAAGGGAATCAAATCCAAAAGCTCATAAATAGAACTCGGCCAACCATGGGGGATCAACAATGGTGTTGGATTGGGACCATGCCCACGTTCATGAATAAAATGAATCGTCATTCCATCAATCGTAGTTGTGAAATTGGCAAAAGCATTTATTCTCTTTTCTGCATTACGCCAATCAGATTCGTCTTGCCAATAAGAAATAATCGTTTTCATATCATCTAAAGGAATACCATAATTCCAGCCAGCATTGGCGGGTTCATCGGGATACCTTGTTAGCGCCAGGCGTTTTTTTAAGTCACTCAATGCTTTTTCTGAAATCTGTACTTCAAAAGGGCTAATTTCCATGGGACCTCCTAATAAAAATGTACTTGTTAAGAATTAGGATACATGAACGTATGTTCTTTTTACAGTTTTTCGCTTGTTGAGTCAAAATTGAACCTGATTTTTAGGATGAAGAAGACAGATTCGGCTATCAAAATAGTAAAAATCGTCATCTGGTCTAGACTAATTATTGTAATCAAACACAACCTGTGGTATTATTGGACTATACCAAATAGAAACGGAGCGCTGATCATGGAAATTATTCGCGTTAAAGATGCTGCTCAAGGCGGAAAGAAAGCTTTTGAATTGATACAAGAAGGTATGGCAAATGGCGCCAAGGTGCTAGGTTTAGCAACAGGAAGCACGCCAGAGACCCTTTATGCAGAAATGACTGCCAGTGAAGTTGATTTTTCAGAAATGACTTCAGTCAACTTAGATGAATACGTAGGACTAGGCGGCGAAGACGAACAAAGCTATCGCTACTTCATGAATGCTCATTTATTCAATAAAAAACCATTCAAAGAAACCTTCGTACCAAACGGCAAAGCGGAAGACTTAGAAGCAGAATGCCAACGCTACGATAGCGTGATTGCGGATCACCCAGTTGATATCCAAATCTTGGGTATCGGTCAAAACGGACATATCGGCTTCAACGAACCTGGTGCATCCTTTGAAGGAACGACCTCAGTCGTTGACTTGACTGAATCAACCATCAATGCCAACAAACGCTACTTTGATAAAGTCGAAGACGTCCCAACGACGGCGATTTCCATGGGGATCGGTTCAATTATGCAAAGCAAAAAAATCATTTTGATGGCATTTGGCGAAGTCAAAGCGGATGCAATCCAAAAAATGATCGAAGGACCCGTAACCAACGAATTACCAGCTTCTGTTTTACAAAAGCATGATGACGTGATCGTGATCATCGATGAGGCTGCTGCCAGCAACCTGTAAAACAAAATCAGCCCTTTTCAGAAATAAGTCAGAAGGAAAACGCGCCATCCTTGCAGCTTCCCCCTGCGCTTGTGCAGTAATGCCAGCGCAGCTGCGAGCGATGGTTCGGACCTATCTTGCTTATTTCTGAGGAGGCTTTTTTTATTTGGCCGCTCTAGCGATGTTTTTTCCTTTTTTCCATCAGAGATGCTATAGTTAAAAGAGAGAATACGAAGAAAAGAGGGATGCAAATGGTTGATATGCATTTATCCATTCCTGAAGTAGCACTGAGGTTGCTGTTGGCGATGGTCATGGGTGGCGCGATTGGGTACGAGCGGCAGTACAAAAGCAGACCAGCTGGTCTTAGAACCCATATCTTGGTTTGCATGGGGGCTTGTGTCATTGCTTTGATCCAAGTGGAGATCGCCACAGGTGCCATGCGAGATGCGCTGGATCATCCAGATTTAGCAGGCGTGATTCGTTCGGACGAAGCACGATTGATTGCGCAAGTCGTCAGCGGGGTCGGTTTTCTAGGCGCCGGAACGATCATTGTGACGAAGCGCTCGGTGACGGGGTTGACGACGGCTGCTTCCTTATGGGCGATCGCCGGTTTAGGAATTGCCATCGGGATGGGCTTTTACACCATCGCATTAAGTAGTTTTATCGGGATCTTCTTTGCATTGACGATCGTTAAGCGGATCGTCCGCGTACCAACAGCAAAGAAATTAGAAATCCAATACATCCACCGCACCGAGACCAAAGAGTTTTTGACGGAGTACTTCCAAGAGAAAAATATCGTGATCGAAGATGTCAATTTTGATGTCAAATTCATGGAAGACTATCGCATTTATACCAACATTTATACGATTGATCTCCCGCGAGGACTAGGCTTTTCTGAAGTGATCGAAGAATTGTCTGTCTACAAAAATGTCACGAAGATCCGCTTGGTGGATATTGCTTAAAAGCAACAAAAAAGCGAGATTGAAACGTAACGCAAACAGTATCGTTTGCTTCGTTTCAATCTCGTTTTTTGTTGTGTTTTAGAAACGTGGATCGATCCAGTTTTTTGCCATAGCTCGACTAGCATCCCAGGAATCCCAGCCATACCAAGCAGGCTCATTGATCGTATCGATGGATAACTTATAGGTCCAGTACATATGTCCGGCTCCTTGGTTCCAAGCTGTGATTGAAGCACGCCACAAAGTTTGATAAACTTCTTCTAATTCGCTTTTTGTCAAACTACGGTTGCTACTGAATTCCTCTTGTGTGGGATTGATACCGCCTTTGGTATCTGTACCAACAGCATAGGAGTTGAACAAGGACCATTCTCCAACAAAAACCTCGACATATTGTGCAACCGTGGCGATCTCTTGGGCTAAGCCATCAATGAAAGACACGTATGCTTCCAAGGATTGCTCTGTGCCGGCCATTTCTGCCATCATAACGTATTGGTGCGTATCTAGCATGACATTGTGAAAATCGTTTTGGGTGAAAAACTCTTTCCAAGCATGCAATTGGAAGCCATCATGAAAGACGATCACTTTGTCATCGCTTAAATAGTTACGCATTCTTCGATAGGCATCTTGATAAAAAGTTCTCAAAAAGTCTAAAGAGATCGGTGCACTACCTTTTGCTAACGCAAGATCACGAGGTGGGAAACGATCCATGGGATTCATGCTGTGCCACACTTCACCATCTGTGATCGGTTCGTTTAATACTTCAATGCCCCACAATGCTTCGTGATCCGCATATCTTTGCGCCAAACGTTCCAAGACGGTCAATTCGAACGCCACTTCTTCGGGCATTTGTGCCCATCTGACCACACCCGAGAGACCACCATTGTCAAAACCATTTTGGCTGAAGGGTGCGGTATGCAGATCGATCAAGATTTTTAGGTCATAAGCCTTTGCCCAAGCGAAGGCTTTATCCAAATAGTCGATACAGCCAATAAAGGGGGTACGATCACCAAAAATAAAATAAGGGACAGGTATTCGAACGGTATTGAAGCCAGCTGCTGAAATGCGCAAGAAGTCAGCTTCAGTGATGAATGTTTCACGATGAATCAACAGCCGTGCTTGGTATTCAGCTTCAGGTAGATCATAGGCTAAATAATACTCGTCATCGGCAGGTGTTCCTTGAAAGAGACTAGGTGCCATCCATTTTTCTAATACAAGCCAACCGCCTAGGTTGACGCCTCTAAGTTTTTGTTCCATCTTATAGTTCCTCCTTACTAATAGGTGTGGTTGTTTTATTGAAAGCGAGAAATAGAAAAATCAGAGCAATGATTGCCATGATTCCGGCAGCGATTCTGACTTGCATGACCGCCGTTGTCATGCCAAACAGTTGACTGATAAAGTTTATGACATAGGGGGAGGAAAAAGCACCAAGATTACAAGCGACCATTGCCAAAGAAACAACTAAGTTATTGGCTTCTGGATCTACATCGCTAAGAATGACACTGTATACATAAGGAACTACAAGATTGGCAAGATAAACCACTAATAGACCAATGAAAAAGACGGTCATCGTAGGTGCTAAAGTTATCGTGAAAAAACCAACCATTGCGAAACTGATGACGACAACTGGTGTAAAGCGCTTTAATAATTTGGTGATTTGACCAAAAGCTAATGCGACCAAGCTGCTAAAAATACCGGCGATTGCTAGTGCGGTGGAAAGAAATCCTTGATTCGTCAGCGCCAATTCTTGAATCAGTAGTGCGGAAGAAGTAATGACGACCATCAAACTAATGAAGAATAAAAAGAGAGTCAAAATACCTAAAGTTACGCTTAATGGCAGCTTTCTTCTTTTTGTATCGATGGTTGATGACTGCGTTGTTTCAACTGGATTTTCATTGACGTTACGATAACCGAAAAGAAAAAGAAACAGAATCGGTAAGATGACTAAGTACACTAAGAATGAAGCTTGCCACGAGATCGTTAACAGTAAGCCCGCAGCAAACGTTGCTAGGCTATTTCCTAAAGTCATCACGGCTGATTGAATACCTAATAAGTTTTTTTGCTCGGCACCTGTAAAGTTGTCGCCGATCAAGGAGACGGTCATTGAGTTAAAGAGTCCCAGACCTGCGCCAAACAAAATACGGGCAAATAAAATCAAGCCAAAATTCATTGTAAATGCCGGTAAGATGCCACCGACTAAAGCGATCATCAAGCCTAAACAGACCGTTCGCTTTTTGCCAAGTGCTTTGATAAACCATGAACTTAGCAGAATGAAAATCAAGATTGCCATTGATGGCAGTGTCAAAATAGATTGGACTTGTGCGGTGGTTCGGTCAGAAAAATCGTTCATAATAAAAGGTACGGCTGCTGCTACTGCACCAGCAGCTTGTACGACCAATGAAAGACTCAAAATTCCGATTTTTAACGGCAACCGACTTTTGATTGACATTGAATTTTCTGAAATCATACATATTCCCCTTAATGTAGTGCAAAGCAAGTGTGCTGAGAATACCCACTCATCTTGCTATTTTGCAACTAACTGTTTTTATTCCTGCAAACGATTTCTTGGTATTAATCATAAAGAATGCAGACAGGACTTGAAATATCAAAAAAAAGGGGAAATTTACCATTTTTCATTTATTATGCGAAAAAAAAGCTTTTTTTCGCATCCTCAGAGGAAGAAGTAGGAGTCGCTTTTCTCGAATCATTATTTGTCGATTACTTATTTTGCTGTTTCTAACTGGAGCTTACGGTATTTATTCGGCGATATATTTGCCCATTTTTTGAATTGTCTCGTAAAGTGGGCGGCATTTTGATAGCCAATGATCTCTGCGATTTCGGCGATGGTCAATTTGGGTTGATGGAGATAGAATTTTGCCTGGTTGAAACGTAATTGATCTAAGTACTGTTTTGGACTACTAGCATAAACTTTTTTGAAAACCGTCAGCATCGTACTATTACTAATGTTCAATGAATTGGCTGTATAACTCATGGAAAGCAAGGCTTTGTTTTCTTCCGTTGGGCTTTGTGTGTACGTACGAAAATTTTGTTGAATCGCTTCAGCGATCGCTTTTGCTAAAACAAGGGAAGTGTTATCTGTATGCGCTAACTGATTTTTTTCATCTTCGACATAGTCTAGTAAGGCACGCATCAGTTCTAACAGTAAGATCTCAATGGCGATTTTTTCTTTCATTCCAAAGTATCCGCTTGCCAAAAACGCAATGTATTGCTGAAGGATCGCAACGATCGCTTGGTAGGCGGGATTCGTCTTTTTTAGTAGTAAAGGACAATACATCAACAACTGTTGCTGAATCTCAGGATCATCCAGATCGAAATGCATACAAAAATACTCTAAACCTTCTGCTACGAGACAAGTATTTTCATGAGCGGTACCAGGCGGTATCAGGATCACATCATTTGCCACAAAATCAAACTGCCTGCCTTCAAAAATTGTTCGCTGCTCTCCATCAATGATCATCATGATCTCAAAAGCAAAGTGGGTCTCTTGTGGTGCACACCATCCTTGGGAAACACGTTGCTTGTGTCCACCAAAGGTTTTTAAATTGATGTCGATATCGGGTAATTTGACCAGCTGTTCTAGCCATTTAGGTGTTGGGTTCATTCGGTACGACCTCCTTAAAAATGAAAAATGGTAAGTATTGGCTTTTTTTTGATATTCATTCTACCCTAAAAGTTTCGTAAGATAAATGTAGCAATCGAATAAAACGGTTTCAATTTATCGCATTCGCCTGCAAACGATGATAAAAAAACTGTTGTTTGGTTGCAAAACGAATAAAAAGTTAAGAATAGGAAGGAAGCTTATGACAATCATCAAAAATCCAGTTATTCCTGGAATGGCGCCTGATCCCTCTATCATTTGTGTGGATGAGCGTTATTATATCGCAACTTCAACCTTCCATTGGACACCTGCGATTCAACTTTTCGAATCAAAGGATCTTGCGAATTGGCAACTTGTTGGTTATGCCTTGAACAATGAAGAAGTGAATTTACGTGGAACCAATACACCAGCTGGTATCTGGGCACCACATTTATCTTATGATCCACAAACAAAACGATTTTGGCTGGCGTATTCACATATGGTCAACATGGCAGGACGTGAATTTAATGCTGATTCCTATGCCATTTGGGCGACTGACATCCGAGGACCATGGTCAGAACCGATTTATTTTACCTCAATTGGCTTTGATCCAGCGCTATTTCATGACGAGGATGGGCGGCATTATTTAACGATTTTGGAATGGGAAACAAGAGAAGGCTATCAAGCGCCGGGACATATTGTTCTTGCGGAGATCGACTTGCCTTCAGGTAAATTACTGTCCCCTTGGCATCGCGTAACACAAGGGTTCACCACCAGAGGGTGTGCGGAAGCACCCCAAATATACAAGCATGAAGGGGCATACTTTTTATTGCTGGCATCTGGAGGCACGGGCTATGCTCATGGTGTGGAAGTCGGTCGCGCAGAGACTATTTTTGGTCCTTATGAAGCGCATCCTTCTGGCGAACCAATCCTTACTTCTTCTCCAAGGCATCTGTTTTCTTTGGGCGACCCTGATGCTGGGCATTTTGAAATGGTCAATCCTCATTCAGTGATGCAAAAAGCAGGACATGGTTCGCTCGTCCATACCCATACTGATGAATGGTTCATGGCTCATTTAATGGCAAGACCCTTAGAGGGGGAGCTGTTGAATCCTCTTGGAAGAGAAGCTTCTATTCAAAGGATGCACTGGACCGAAGACAATTGGTTGGAAATGGAAGATGGAAGCAATTTGGCAAAAATGACTTTTAAAGGATTAGCTGGTGTTCCAATTGACAATGAACCAAACACTGATTTATTTGATTCATTTCAAGAGGCGCAGTATCTGTTAGAATTTATGACACCGTATCGCCAACAGCATCAGTCATGGGTCAGTACGCAAAAGCGGCAGGGGTACTTACGGATCTATGGGGGCAATTCCTTGTTTTCACAGATGAATCCTGCCATCATGGCAACACGAGCAACCTCTTTCACCTATGAGGTGGAGACCTTGTTGGAGTTTCAACCGAACCATTATTCACAAACAGCAGGACTTGGGCTTTATTATGATTCAAACAATTGGTTATATGCTCATGTTACCTATTCAGAAGAAAAGCGATGTCCTTATTTGACTCTCTTACAGGCAAAATTAGGACAAAGGATCGAATATGTAAATACTCGCGTCGTCGTTCCCGAAGGAAATATTCACCTGAAAATTAGATACGAGCATGGGATCGCAAACGTCTACTATCGATTAGAGGAACAAGAGACTTGGCAAGTTTTGCTCCAAGATCTGTCAGTGGCGTACTTATCTGATGAAGGAGTCAATGGAATGCCAGGAGAAATAGGCGGCTTCACAGGATTATTTAATTTCATTGGTGCCGTGGATGCACACCAACATCAATCCTATGCTGATTTTGCTTATTATAAAGTGACGAATCATTCGTCTGCATCTTAATCAGGCTCCTTATGGAGTGAGCACCCGTATCATACTTTCACTAAACAAATAAAAACCTTCAAGAGAAACACAAACGTGTAACTCTCGAAGGTTTTTTGTATGAAGGAATTGTCATCGCAGTGGATTGCCTGATTACTTGAAAAAAGAGCCAGTTAGCAAGACTGATACAAAAACGATCACTATTGAAGTCAGCAAATTGACCCCTTCATTCGTTACGAAGGAAAGACCGCCGACTTGCTTGGTCGCAACGTCGTGGTGGACTTTTTTTTCGGTGTATTGGTGACAGACAGGGCATTGATAGCGCACCTGAATCGCTGCGCCCAGTAAGCTGTCCAAAAGACTACCGCAAAAGCCTAAAGCAGTCAAAGTCAACCAGAGATCAAGGGAGAACGGCTTGCCGTTCAACCATAAGGCTGCTACGAATAAACCAGTGATGGCGAGACTCCCTGCTAGGGAAGCGGCAGTTCCCAACCAACTGACACCGCCGGAAAGTCCCGGTGGTAATTTTTTTCCCGTTAGTAAGTGACGCGGTGGACTTGGACTCAGCACGCCGATTTCTGAGCCCCAAGTGTCAGCCGTACAGCTAGCGATTCCCGCCACAAATCCCCAAAGGAATAGCGGTTCTTTCGTCCAAAAGGCAAGCAGTAGAGCAAAGATGCTTGGTGCGATGTTCGCAAAGACTTGTTTTGCATCACGGCGAGCACCTTTGGCAAGCACAGCTAACTCTGGCTGACGGCGCATTTTCTTTAAAAGACCAATGATGCCAGAGCTGGCAAAGAAAAAGCCAATCAAAAAGATGCTGTACCACGGACCAAAGCCAATGACCAGTGTGCCGCAAAGAATCGCAGCCAGTGCGCCAGAAATAGTCAGCCACTGAAAGACGAATGCTGCCGCTGCAACGAATATGCTGGCAAACAAGCCCAGCATGAATTGATAGAAGAAAACCATTTGAACACTCCTTTGCGTATAGTGTAGCATAGGTCTCATTTATTTTATCGCAGTTAACAAAAAAATAGTCAGCTTGATAGCTTTTTACTCGTCAAATGAGAGCGTTTCATTTAAGCTAAAGGAGAGAGGTGATCCAATGAAAATCATAATTATAGGTGGGTCTTTTGGTGGTGTCAGCTGCGCCCGTGAAGCACGTCGATTATACCCTGACGCAGAGATTCTACTGATAGAAAAAAAAGCCCATCTTGGGTTTGTTCCAAGCGGCTTGTTATTGCTGATCGAAGGCAGGATCGCTTCGCTGGAAGAAGCATTCTTTTGTACGAAGGAGCAGCTGGAGGCAGAAACAATCGACGTAGCCTTAGAAGAAACCCTTCTAGAAGTCTTTCCTTCGGATCATCGGATTCGAACGGATAAGCGGGAACTAAGTTATGATCGACTCGTCTTGGCAGCAGGCTCTAGTCAGGATTCCACTGTTTTGCCACAACCAGAAGAAGCACTGCTGACCTACAAAGAATATGAAGCAGCGAAGCATTTCTTGCAGCAATTGCCCCAAGCAGAGTCGATTACCATCGTCGGTGCTGGTCAAGCGGGGATGGAAGCGGCGAATACCTTGACGGCGATCGGAAAAAAAGTCAGTGTGATCGAATCAATGTCATATCCTTTGTTCAAGTACTTTGATCGCGATTTTTTGCAGCCCTTTTTAACGGAGATCGAAAAAATCCCCAACTTGCAACTGCATTGGTCGGAGCCAACTTTGGCAGTCGTCAAAACGGAAACAGGCTTTCGGATCGAAACCGCCAATCAAGGCTATGAAAGTGACCTTGTATTGACGACAGTTAACGTTCATCCTCGCTTGCCAGAGGCATTTGCGGTCTTTGAATTACACAGTGATCAAACCATCTGGACAGATGCCTACTTGGAAACTTCTGCCACGGATATTTTTGCGGTCGGCGATTTGATCCAAATTCCGAATGCTATTACGAAAGACACGGTCTATATGCCCTTAGTCAATAATGCTGTTCGCTCAGGGATCGCGGCAGCTCGCAATCTAGCAAGCAAAACAACTCCGTTTCGTGGTGGATTGCGGACAGTCGGTACACAATTGTTTGAGTGGTATTTAGCCAGTACTGGTTTGACCGAGTCGGATCAGTTTTTCTATGAATCCCCGATCGTCTGTCACACTTTTACGGCTGCCGCTTCCCTTTTTGATTCGACGCAGGTTCATGGAAAAGTGATGATCGATCAAGCCAGCGGCCGAATCGTTGGTGCGCAGCTATTATCAAAAGCCAATATTTTGGAAAAAATCAATTTACTAGCATTTGCGATCGAGCAGCAGGCAACGATGGAGGAGCTGACCCAAAAAGACTTTTTCTTCCATCCACGGTTCACGAATGTGTTGGATCAAACCTTCATATGGTCGGGAAGTGATGCCGATGAGACTTGATCAGTTATTAGAAAAAAAAGAAGCAAAGCAATTGCAGCTGCTCAAAAAACTTTTACTAGTTGGCGGTCAAATGGAGCTACATGAATTAGCGCTCTATCTTGGCATCAGTAAGCCTTCCTTGGAAAAATATGTGGAGGAGTTGCAAGATGAGCTGGCTCACTACCAAGAGCAGTGTCGATTGTATTACCGAAATGGTTCACTGGTTTTTGAAATGAGTCCCACTTTTTCCCTCAATCAAATCGAATGGGCGTTTTATCGGTCAGCATTGAAATTTCAAATTCTTGAGCATCTTTTACAACATCAAGAAGTGACGACTGTCCAGCTGGCACAAAAATTAGCGGTCAGCGAGTCATCCTTGTTTCGCAAAATCAAAGAGCTAAATGGCTTGCTAGCAGAATTCGAATTAGAGATCTGGCAAGGAAAGCTGATTGGGGAAGAAACGCAAATTCGTTATTTCTATTTTGAACTCTTTTGGTATGTCCATTCTTTCGACAGTCAGCCGCTGCCGATCGATGAAAAATACGTCGGTCTGATCACACGAGGTCTGAACATGACCTTCACGAAAGAAGCCCAGCAGCGCTTGTCCCTATGGCTGAGGATCATGAAGGCGCGACTGAAAATTGCTACTCAATCCTTTCAAGTCTTACGGGAGAAAATGGCACCTTACATGAAAGATCCTTTGTTTCAGCAATTACGGGAGTTGGTATTTCGTGGGTTTGGCCATTATGCATTAGAAGTCAGAGAAGAGGAGGCGATGCTGCACTTTGTCTTTTTACTGTCGTTCTCGGTGTTATCCGAACACGATCTGCAAGTGTATATGCTGCAGCGTTCTCGGTTTACGCCAACTGCCTTGACGGATACCTTGATTTTGGAACATATTTTGCATCTCTACCGCCCATCGTTTGTTCCCCGTGAAATCGAAGCCACTTGTTATGGTCACCTGCTGCAGATCCACAGCCGCGTCTATTTTTTCAAAGGGGATGTGGAGGTTTTTGATCGAGAAAATATTTGGCAGTTAGAAGCGCAGCTATCCAGTCGTAACATCCAGCAAATCAGTCACGAACTATTGGATAAGGCTTTAGCAGAGCTTGATATCAAGCCATCTGATAAAAATAGTTTGTTGATGATGACGATGGTCAAATACTTGAGCGTGATCACGATCATCGATTATCAAATCAATCGGGAGTTTCGCGTCGGGATCGCTTTGAAAATGGATGAACTGTTTAAAGAAGCCCTCTACTACATGTGGCTGCTGTATCTCAAAAATTTGAATGGCGTAGTCGTGGAACGCTATCGTCCAGAACAAGAATATGATTTGATCTTGGCGAATTACGCCATCGAGACCAAAACACCGACTTATCGAATCAGTGAACTAGGTACCGCTTATGATCGGGAAACGATCAAAAAAATGATCCGCGAACGCTTTCAATAGTGGATTTCGTCAATTTCTTAGAAATTTGAAAAAAAATTGACGAACCACATAGCGAAAGTTCGGCTAAAATAAAAGCAAGTCAGAAAGCGCTAACAAGAAGAGCGTATAAAAAACTAAAGGGAGCGAATCAAATGGCAGAAAAAAATTATGTAATGGCGATCGACCAAGGAACCACTAGTTCAAGAGCAATTATTTTTGATCGTAACGGGAAAAAAATCGGCAGTTCACAAAAAGAGTTTCCGCAATACTTTCCAAAATCGGGTTGGGTAGAACACAACGCCAACGAAATTTGGAACTCTGTCCAATCAGTCATCGCAGGGGCATTTATTGAATCAGGTATCCGACCAGAAGCAATCGCTGGCATCGGGATCACTAATCAGCGTGAAACGACAGTGGTTTGGGACAAAACGACAGGGCAGCCAATCGCGAATGCAATCGTTTGGCAATCCCGCCAATCTTCACCGATCGCTGACCAATTAAAAGCAGATGGCCATACAGAGATGATCCATGAAAAAACTGGGTTAGTCATTGATGCGTATTTCTCAGCGACCAAGGTGCGTTGGCTTTTAGACAATATCGAAGGGGCACAAGAAAAGGCGGATAATGGTGAGCTACTCTTCGGAACGATCGATTCATGGCTTGTGTGGAAGCTGACAGATGGACAAGTCCATGTTACCGATTACTCCAATGCTAGTCGGACGATGCTTTACAACATTCATAAATTAGAATGGGATCAAGAAATTTTGGATCTTTTGAACATTCCAAGCTCGATGCTACCAGAAGTCAAAAGCAACTCAGAAGTCTATGGTCACACCCGCAGCTACCATTTTTACGGCAGTGAAGTACCAATCGCCGGAATGGCTGGAGACCAACAAGCCGCCCTCTTTGGACAAATGGCCTTTGAAAAAGGTATGATCAAAAATACTTACGGCACTGGGGCATTTATTGTCATGAATACGGGTGAAGAACCACAATTGTCTGACAATGACCTACTGACGACCATCGGGTATGGTATCAACGGCAAAGTCTATTATGCTTTAGAAGGAAGTATCTTCGTTGCTGGATCAGCGATCCAATGGCTGCGGGATGGTCTACGCATGATCGAGACTTCGCCACAATCAGAAGAAATAGCTGCCAAAGCAAAAGGTGATAATGAAGTGTATGTGGTGCCTGCCTTTACTGGATTGGGTGCACCTTATTGGGATTCAGATGCAAGAGGAGCCGTCTTTGGCTTGACTCGTGGGACGACGAAGGAAGATTTTGTTCGGGCAACACTGCAAGCTGTTGCGTACCAATCAAAAGACGTCATCGATACGATGAAAAAAGATTCCGGTATCGATATCCCATTGCTGAAAGTCGATGGCGGGGCAGCCAAAAACGATTTATTGATGCAGTTCCAAGCGGACATTTTAGACATTGACGTGCAACGAGCTGCGAATCTGGAAACAACCGCATTAGGTGCAGCTTACTTGGCAGGGCTAGCGGTTGGCTTCTGGAAAGACTTGGATGAATTGAAATCAATGGCAGAAGAAGGGCAAATGTTTACGCCAGAAATGCCAGCAGAAGAAAGAGACAATTTGTACGAAGGTTGGAAACAAGCGGTGGCGGCTACTCAGACCTTCAAATTCAAAGCGAAGAAAGAAGGCGAGTAAGCCATGACCTTTTCTCAGAAAGATCGGAAGGAAACCATTCAAGAAACGGCAAAGACCACCTATGATGTGTTGATCATCGGTGGTGGGATTACCGGCGCAGGGGTTGCCGTTCAAACAGCAGCGGCTGGGATGAAGACGGTTCTTTTGGAAATGCAAGACTTTGCCGAAGGGACGTCTTCGCGGTCCACCAAACTCGTTCATGGCGGTATTCGCTATTTGAAAACCTTTGACGTGGAAGTGGTCGCTGACACCGTGCGGGAACGGGCGATCGTTCAACAAATTGCTCCGCATATCCCGAAACCCGATCCGATGCTTTTACCGATTTACGATGAACCGGGGGCAACCTTCTCCTTGTTTTCTGTTAAAGTGGCGATGGATCTTTATGATCGCTTAGCAAATGTGACAGGCAGTAAATACGAAAATTATCTGTTGACGAAAGAAGAGGTCTTAGAACGCGAACCACAGCTGCAGGCGGAAAACTTAGTTGGTGGCGGAGTCTATCTTGATTTTCGCAACAACGATGCCCGCTTGGTGATCGAAAACATCAAACGAGCACAAGCCGATGGGGCAGCAATGATCAGTAAAGCCAAAGTCGTCGGCATCTTACATGATGAGCAAGGCATCATCAATGGGGTAGAAGTGGAGGACCAACTGACAAACGAGCGCTTTGAGGTTCACGCCAAAGTCGTGATCAACACGACAGGCCCTTGGTCAGACATCGTTCGTCAATTAGACAAGAATGATGAGCTGCCGCCACAAATGCGTCCGACGAAAGGTGTCCATTTAGTGGTCGATCGGGAAAAACTAAAAGTGCCGCAACCAACCTATTTTGATACTGGGAAAAATGATGGTCGGATGGTTTTCGTGGTTCCAAGAGAAAACAAGACCTATTTTGGCACAACCGATACGGACTATACAGGCGATTTTGCCCATCCGACGGTCACACAAGAAGATGTCGATTATCTACTGACCATCGTGAATGAACGCTTTCCACATGCACAAATCACCCTTGATGATATCGAAGCGAGCTGGGCTGGTCTACGTCCATTGATTACGAATAATGGCGGGTCTGATTACAATGGCGGCGGTAAAGGCAAACTATCGGATGAAAGCTTTGAGCAGATCGTTGAAAGCGTCAAAGAATATCTTGCAGATGAGCGGCAGCGACCAGTTGTAGAAAAAGCTGTAAAACAAGCGCAAGAACGAGTAGAATCCAGCAAAGTGGATCCATCGCAAGTTTCTCGCGGCAGCAGTTTGGAACGCTCAAAAGACGGACTATTGACGTTGGCAGGCGGAAAAATCACCGACTATCGTTTGATGGCGGAAGGAGCAGTCAAACGGATCAATGAATTGCTTCAAGAAAGCGGTGCTTCCTTCGAGTTAGTGGATTCAACCACGTACCCAGTTTCTGGTGGGGAGCTTGATGCAGCCAATGTAGAGGAAGAATTAGCGAAGCTGGCTGACCAAGCGCAAGCCGCTGGGTTCAATGAAGGAGATGCGACGTATTTGGCTCATCTTTATGGGTCGAATCTTCCCCAAGTGTTGAACTACAAGACGAAGTTTGAGGGCTTAGATGAAAAAGAAAGCACTGCCTTGAACTATTCCTTGCATGAAGAAATGGTTCTGACGCCTGTCGATTATCTATTGCGTCGGACCAACCATATCCTATTTATGCGAGATACCTTAGATGAAGTCAAAGCCGGCGTCGTTGCAGCTATGACCGACTTCTTTGGCTGGGACGAGGAAGAAAAAGCAGCCCATGTAGCAGAATTGAACCAAGTGATCGCAGAATCAGATTTAACAGCCTTAAAAGGAGGAAAAAAAGATGAATGAGACAACCCAGATCTTTAGTGAATTTCTAGGAACGGCTATTTTGGTTTTGTTAGGGGATGGCGTGTGTGCGGCTGTCAATCTGAAAAAGAGTAAAGCAGAAGCCTCTGGCTGGATCGTGATCGCGATGGGCTGGGCAACGGCGGTAACGATTGCCGTTTACGTTTCAGGGTACATGGGACCTGCTCACTTGAATCCAGCCGTTACATTAGGCATGGCGATGACAGGGAATTTTTCTTGGAGCTTAGCTGTACCGTTTATGCTGGCGCAGATTGCTGGTGCGATCGTAGGGGCAATCCTCGTTTGGCTCAACTACTTGCCATTATGGGATGAAACAAAAGACCAAGGCGCGATTTTAGGTACCTTTGCAACAGGGCCTGCAGTTCGTAATTTAGTATCGAATACCATCACTGAAGTAATTGGTACCTTTGTCTTAGTCTTTGGCTTATTGGCTTTTGGTGCCAATACCTTTACGGATGGATTAAATCCCATCGTCGTTGGGATCTTGATCTTAGCGATCGGGCTGTCGCTTGGTGGACCAACAGGCTATGCCATCAACCCGGCACGGGACTTAGGACCACGGATCGCTCACCAAATCTTGCCAATCAAAAACAAAGGGACTTCCGATTGGGGCTATGCGTTAGTACCAATCATCGGTCCAATGATCGGGGCAGCGATCGCAGCTGGTTTGTTTATGATGTTGCCATTATAAACGATGTTATTTTAAGGATGATGCCTATTGGTATCATCCTTTTTTAATCTTTAGCGATTGTCATTGAATTTGCTAAAAAAACATGGTTAAATGAAAAAGCTGAAACAGAACGAAGGAAGGAGCTTTTGCGTGAAAAAAATTCTGCGCTTTTTCATGTGGGTGGCGATGGTCCTGATCGGACTCTTAGCTGCCGTTTTTCTGGCTTTTCAACTCTCCCCACGACCGGGGGCTTTTTTGATCGGTCATCTGTTTAACCAAGAAGTGACCATCAAGGATGAGGCAGCTTATCAAAAAAGTTTGCCGAATGTGACGGTCAAACAGGACTTGACGTATCAATCGGATTATCAACGTAGTACCTTTGATCTATATTATCCCAAAGAGGCACAAGGCCCTGTTCCAGTCATTTTTTGGGTCCATGGGGGCGGCTATGTCGGCGGAGACAAAGAAGGGGTCAAAGAGTTTGCGACCTATGTCGTCGATGAAACCAAAGCCGCTGTGATTTCGATTAATTATGAATGGGCACCAAGTCTGCATTATCCTGGACAGGTCAAACAATTAGCCCAAGCGGTAGACTCGATCAAAGCAGATGCCCAAGCATACCCCATGCTGGATTTCGATCAACTCTTCTTCGGCGGGGATTCTGCAGGAGCCCAAATTGCTGGGCAATATGTGGCGCTGCAAACCAATTCAGCGTATGCGAAGGAAATGTCCTTTGATCAAGACATTCCTGCATCGGCCCTGAAAGGGTTTATTTCCTATTGCGGCCCCCTTGATTTGAAGCAGATCGCCGGGACTTCTTCGGATGATCGCTTTATGAAATTCTTTGTCAAAACGGTGGCTTGGTCGTTATTAGGAAAAAAAGAATGGCAAGACAGTCCCCAACTGCAGGAGATCTCACTGGTGGATAAATTGACGGCGGATTTTCCGCCAACGTATATCACGGATGGCAATGCCTATTCCTTTGAAGACCAAGGCATTGCCTTTGCCAACCAGCTGCAAGCTCTTGATATTCCCGTGACAAGTCGTTTTTACAAAGGGAATTCGGAAACAGTGACCCACGAATACCAATTTGATTATAGCTTGCCGCAAGCACAGGCATGTTTGACAGAAACGTTGACCTTTATCAAAGACCAGCTGGCTAACTAAAAAACACCTTGTTTCTCACCCTCTATTGGCGAGAAACAAGGTGTTTATTTGTAAGAAAATCAATCAAGTCCGATGAAGTAGTCATCGTCTTTCATCGCTTCTACGGAACCGAGCAGATACCCGTTCCCAACTTGTGAGAAGAAGTCGTGATTGCTGGTACCAGTTGAAATACCGTTCATGACGATTGGATTGACATCGTTGGCGGTGTCTGGGAAAAGCGGGTCTTGTCCTAGATTCATCAAAGCCTTATTGGCATTGTAACGCAAGAAGGTTTTGACTTCCTCGGTCCAGCCGATCTCATCGTATAATTCTTCGGTATAACGCTCTTCGTTTTCATACAACTCATACAACAAGTCGTACATCCAGTCTTTCAGCTTTTGCTGTTCGTCTTCTGGTAATTCGTTGAAACCTAATTGGAATTTGTAGCCAATATACGTGCCATGAACGGATTCGTCACGAATGATCAATTTGATGATCTCCGCTACGTTCGCTAGTTTGTTATTGCCTAAGTAGTAAAGGGGTGTATAGAAACCTGAGTAGAATAAGAAGGTCTCTAGAAACACACTGGCGATTTTTTTCTCTAGCGGTGTCCCATTTTTGTAGATCTCATTGATTCGTTCGGCTTTCTTTTGCAAATATGGATTGGTGTTGGTCCATTCAAAAATATCAGCGATCTCCGCTTTTGTATTCAAGGTGCTGAAAATCGATGAATAACTTTTTGCATGGACAGATTCCATAAATTGGATGTTGTTCAAGACCGCTTCTTCATGTGGGGTGCGGACATCTTTACGCAGTTGATCCATACCGCTTTCTGATTGAACGGTATCTAATAAGGTCAAACCGCCAAAGACGTAGCCTACCGTCGTTTTTTCTAATGGTGATAGCGTCCGCCAATCATCAAGGTCATTTGATAAAGGGATCCGCGTATCTAACCAGAATTGCTCTGTTAATTTTTCCCAAGTGGATTTATCGATGATATCTTCGATCTCATTCCAGTTGATTGCTTCATAGTAAGTCTTACCCATAGTCGGTTCCTCCAATAATCGTATCAAGACAACAGCCGACCCGCTGTCAAGAAAGAGCAGGGGCAGGCGGTTAGTTCGTTTTCAGGCAAAAGTTGGATTAGATGACACAGCTTTCACATTGGTTGCTGCCGATCTCTTCTGCATCATCTGTAAAGGTCCGTACATAGTAGATCGATTTGATGCCTTTGTGGAAAGCGTAGTGACGCAAGATGTTCAAATCACGGGTGGTTTGTTTTGTCGTTTCTTTCCATTCGTAAAGACCTTCTGGAATATCTGAACGCATAAACAAGGTCATACTCATCCCTTGATCGACGTGTTTTTGAGCAGTTGCGTAAACATCGATCACTTTGCGCATATCCATATCGTAGGCTGATTTGTAGTAGCCGATCGTCTCATTGCTCAAGTAAGGTGCTGGATAGTAAATCTTGCCGATTTTCTTTTCTTGGCGTTCTTCGATCATCCGAGTGATTGGGTGGATGCTGGCACTCGTATCATTGATATAAGAGATCGAACCATTTGGTGCAACGGCTAGGCGGTTTTGGTGATACAAGCCGGTTTCTTTGACGGTTTGTGCCAAGGCTGCCCAATCTTCACCAGTTGGTAAAAAGACGCCTTCAAACAATGCTTTGACTTTTTCCGATTTTGGTTGGTAGTCACCTTGGATATAATCGGTGAAGTAGCTGCCATCTGCATAAGCTGATTTTTCAAAGTTATGGAAAACTTCGCCTTTTTCTTTGGCGATGGCATTGCTTTCAACCAATGTCCAATAGTTCAACAACATGAAATAAAGATCAGTAAATTCAAGAGATTCTGGTGAACCATATTCCATTTGATTTTTTGCAAAATAGGTATGCAAGCCCATTGCGCCTAAACCGATCGTGTGGTTCAAGGCATTCCCATTTTGGATCGATGGTACCACGTCAATGTCAGACGCATCAGTAACGAAGGTCAAGGCACGAGTCATTGCTCGAACAGATTTCCCAAAGTCAGGGCTGTCCATCAAGTTCACGATATTGGTGGAACCTAAGTTACAGCTGATATCTGTTCCTAAAACCTCGTATTCTTGTTTGCCGTTGATTTCAGATGGTGCTTGGACTTGAAGGATCTCGGAACAAAGATTACTCATGATGATCTTGCCATCGATTGGGTTGCTGCGGTTTGCGGTATCGATATTGATGATATAAGGATAACCAGATTCTTGCTGCAATTTAGAAATTTCGTTTTCTAAATCACGGGCTCTGATTTTGGTTTTGCGAATCCGTGGATTCATAACTAAGTTGTCGTATTCCTTGGTGATATCGACATAAGAGAAGGGTACGCCATATTCTTTTTCGACACTGTAGGGACTAAAGAGATACATCTCTTCATTTTTACGCGTCAATTCGTAAAATTTGTCAGGTACGATCACACCTAATGATAAGGTTTTGACACGAATTTTTTCATCTGCATTTTCTTTTTTCGCTGATAAAAAGCTGATGATGTCTGGGTGGAAGACGTTCAAGTAGACCACGCCAGCCCCTTGCCGTTGACCCAATTGGTTTGAGTAGCTGAAGCTATCTTCAAACAATTTCATTACAGGCATCACACCACTTGCTGCACCTTCGTAGCCTTTGATAGGCGCGCCGGCTTCCCGCAAGTTTGATAATGTGATCCCGACACCGCCGCCGATCCGTGAAAGTTGCAGCGCGGAGTTGATCCCACGACCGATCGCGTTCATGTCATCAGTGATTTGGATCAAGAAACAAGAAACCAATTCACCGCGACGTTTGCGTCCTGCATTCAAGAAAGAAGGAGTTGCTGGTTGGTAACGTTGGTAGATCATTTCATCTGCCAAGCTCATGGCTAACTCTTCATTGCCATCCGCAAAGTAAAGGGCGTTGAAAGCGACCCGATCTTCGTAACGTTCTAGATACGCGGTACCATCATTGGTTTTTAGTGCGTATTGTGAATAAAACTTGTAAGCAGCCATAAATGATTTGAAAGTAAAGTGTTGCTCGTCTAAGAATTGATACAAGTCCTCAATAAAAGCAGGACGGTACTTTTTGATAAATTCTTCTTCTAAATAATCATTTTCAATCAAATAATTGATTTTGTCCATTGCAGTCGCAAAGGTTAAGGTGTTTGGTTCAACGTTTTCTTTAAAGAATGCCGCTAGGGCTTCTTTGTCTTTATTTAATGGAATTTGACCATCTACTGGACGGTTGATCTCATTATTCAATTTGAAATAACTGACATCTTTGATTTCTTTCAAGCTCATAAATGGCTAACCTCTTTTCTTGTTTTGTTCGTATAAAAAAGGACTTGCGGTCTGGACGACTGACAAATCCCTCAAAAGCATCACATTGAGAAAAATCTTAGCTCGCTAATTGACGTAGTTGATCTGGACGGAAACCGATGATCGTTTGCGCATCAGAGGTAATGACTGGCACACTTTGGAATCCTTGTTCTTTCAAAAATTCTAATGCTTCAGGCTCATTATCGATATTGATTTCTTCAAAGGCAATCTGATTTTCACTTAAAAAGCGTTTCGCCATTTTACATTGCATGCAGTTGTTTTTAGAAAATAGTTTGATATTCATAATTGTTTCCTCCGAGTTGTAATAGTTATAAACCTAGTATAAATAAGTCTCGGAGAAAGTCAACGAAAAAACACTATATCTTGTGCTTGTGAATTCGACATACACAATTTATAGTGTTTCTGTGTTTTTTATGCAAATGAAAAAAGCGGAAAATACGTAGAATTACAAGGTTTTTGCGTAATTATTAGAGGGGATATGCAATCAAAATGAGTAAAAAAAATCTCCATTGTGAAGGAAGATTCAAAGTTAAGTCGAAAACAGATTGACTTCCTGTGGAAATAGCTCTATTATAATGATAATCATTCTCAATTAAAGTAGGTTAATTAAAACAACACTTCACAAAAGGAGTAAGAACCAATGAAAATGGCGCAAACTCGGGCTTCTGGGACATACAAAATCGACTCGTTCGCAACAACCAAAGAAATCACGGTTCATTTAAACGATCTTGGCATTCGCACGGGCGTTGAAATCGTTGTGGTACAAAAAGATCGCAAAGGCGGCATCATTTTGCACCAGGGAACGCGGATTGCTTTAGATGCAAGGGTCATGGAACAAATCGATGTCACAGAGATCCAGCAGCAAACCGTCATTACCTCTTTGGATCAGCTACAAGTCGGTGAAAGCGGGAAGGTCAATCAGATTGGTGCAAAAGGTGCTTTGCGCCGTCGTTTGATGGATATGGGGCTTACGAAAAACGTTCATTTGGAAGTAGTGAAACTGGCTCCATTGGGTGATCCAATGGAGATTCGGCTCCGCGGCTATGAATTGTCTTTGAGAAAGCAAGAAGCAGCGTTGGTTTTTGTCGAAAAAGGAGTCGAAACGGTATGACCTATCACTTTGCATTAGCAGGAAATCCCAATAGCGGGAAAACAAGTACTTTCAATCAATTGACTGGTGCCAAACAAACAGTGGGCAATTGGCCGGGTGTCACCGTAGAACGTAAAGCGGGGCGACTGCGAAAAGACCGGCACGTGTTGATCCAAGATCTGCCCGGGATCTATTCCTTGTCGCCTTATACGCCGGAAGAACTGATTTCCCGCAATTATTTGATGGAGGCATCGCTGGATGCGGTAATCAATATTATTGACGGAACTAATCTTGAGCGAAATCTGTATTTAACCTTGCAATTATTAGAAATGAATGTTCCCACCGTGGCAGTCATCAACATGATCGATCTATTAAAGAAAAAAGGCTTGCAGATCAACTTCGAAAAATTGGCTTACGGATTAGGGATTCCGGTAGTGGGGATCAGTGCTTTGAAACAACGTGGTTTAGCCAAAATGATCGAGACAGCGAAGCACGCAGTCAACACACAACAGCTCCCTCCCCGCTACGATGATCGTTTAGAAGCTGGCTTGACCGAGATCATGGCGATTTTGCCAGAGACGATCCCTCAGCAGCAAAAACGTTGGTTTGCCATAAAACTCTTTGAAAAAGATGAAGCGATTCAAGCAATGTGTAAACTGACTGATTCCCAGCAAGCAGTCATTCAGGAGACGATTTCGATTTTAGAGATGATCTTTAAAGACAGCAGTGACGCCATTCTCGTTAATGAGCGCTATGGCTTCATTGAAGAATTGTTGGCGCTGGCAGTCATCAAGGAAACAGATCAGCACTTAGCCTTCAGCGACAAAATCGACCGCGTGTTGACCCATCGCGTATTGGCGCTACCAATTTTTGCCTTCATTATGTGGGGAATCTACTATTTATCGATTCAGACGATTGGCACGATCGGCACCGATTGGGTCAATGATGTATTATTTGGCAGCTGGATACCCGAAACAGCAGCGCACTGGCTAGAACAGCTGCGGGTCGCCCAGTGGCTGCAAGAATTGATTTTGGATGGCATCGTGGCAGGGGTCGGTGCGGTCTTAGGCTTTTTGCCGCAGATTTTCGTGTTGTTTTTTTGCTTGGCTATCTTGGAGGATTGTGGATACATGGCACGGGTGGCATTTGTCATGGACCGGTTGTTTCGCAAATTTGGTCTATCCGGCAAGTCGTTTATCCCTATGTTGATTGCCACAGGATGCGGCGTGCCGGGGGTGATGGCAAGCCGAACGATTGAAAACGAAAAGGATCGTCGGTTGACGGTGATGGTCACGACCTTCATGCCTTGTTCTGCCAAATTGCCGATCATCGCATTGATCTCCGGAGCCTTTTTCCCTCATTATAGTTGGGTCGCACCATCGGCCTATTTTGTCGGCATGGGTGCTGTGATTTTTTCAGGGATCGTCTTGAAAAAAACGCCGCTTTTTGCAGGTGATCTGGCACCATTCATTATGGAACTGCCAGCGTATCATTTGCCGCAGCTCACAACGATTTTGAAAAGTGCCTGTGATCGAGCCGTTGCTTTTGTAAAAAAAGCCGGTACGATAATTTTTGTAGCTTGTATCTTTGTCTGGTTTACCTCCAGCTACAGCTTTACCTTGCAGCGGGTCAGTGAAGACCAAAGCATTTTGGCCTTTTTCGGTCGACTTTTGGCGCCGCTTTTTGCTCCCCTAGGCTGGGGAACTTGGCGAGGCGCCGTGGCGACGATCACTGGCTTGGTGGCCAAAGAAAATGTGATCGGCACATTCGGGATTCTCTACGGACAAACCGGTGAGTTGTCAGAAAGTGGGACGGAGATTTGGCAAGTGTTGCGCGGCGATTACACTGCTGTGGCGGCATACTCTTTCCTGGTCTTTAATCTACTATGTGCCCCCTGTTTTGCTGCTATCGGTGCGATCCACCGTGAAATGGGGGACAGCAAGTGGACATGGTTAGCCATTGGCTATCAATGTGGCTTGGCATACTGCGCCAGTTTGTTGGTCTACCAATTCGGACACGTCATCTTTGAAGGCGGACACCTCACGCTAGGTGTTTTCGCGGCAATAGTCGTTACTGGTCTATTGGTATTTGCTCTGGTGAAGAAACCATTCCGAGGGAGTGCACCCTTGATCCAAGTCGTAGGAGGCGAAAAATGATTGCTACAGTAATTCTAAGCGGACTGATCCTTGGCTATGGCGGCCGTGTGGTTTACCGCATGGTGAAAAAGGATCATTGTTCTGATTGCCACAGCAGTTGTCCCGTGAAGCATGAGGAAGCAAAGTAGAAAATAGCAGTTGCAAGTAAAAATTCGTGTGAAAATACCTACGGCTAGAAATACAATTAAAACGGTAGATCTATAGCCATGAATAGAGTGTTTGCCTTAAGAAGTTCTTAGTTTATTTAAGAGCTTCTTTTTTTGTGGATGCAAGCAAAAGATCTGTCCATTTTTGGTTCACTTTTTCCTTGATGGAATAAGTTTTGTGAACTGCTCAAGAAGGTTATCGAGAAAAAATGGAGGCTAATAAAAAAAATAGCCAGTATACCTGGTCTTTTTGAGAAGAGCAGTTCACTTAATCTGGAAGCGTGTACAAACATGTGGTCTAAAATCGTCTATTCAGGCCGAAACTTTTCACTTATAGTGTGTGTATAGGAATTATCTCGAGAAATTCTTTACTAAAACCTAAAGAAATTTTTTTAGAAAGGAAATCGTCGTTTGCAAACTACATTATTAACAAAAGAAAACATTTTACTTCAGCAAGAGAGTACCAGTTGGCAAGAAGCAATCAAAAAAGCTGCCCAGCCGTTATTGAGGAATGGCAACGTTACAAAACAGTATGTCGAAGCGATGATTCAATCCGTCTTAGATGCCGGGCCGTATATCGTGCTTATGCCTGGGTTTGCTTTGGCCCATGCCCGATCAGAAGATGGGGTTTGTCGCTTAGGACTAAGTGCGATGACATTAAATCCCCCCATCTCATTTGGTTCGCCCAATGATCCAGTGAAAGTCATTTTTTGTTTGGCAGCGATAGACCCGACCAGTCATTTGGAACTGATGGGTGAGTTAGCAGAGGTTTTAGCAAGGGACAATATCATTGATCGTTTAGCAAATGTGGAGACACCAGAAGCATTTATACAACTATTAGAAGAGACGAGGAGTTAAGATGGGATTCTTTCAAAAAAAGAAAAATGATGCATCGATCCAAGCAGATGCACAGCCTAAGGCGAGTATTGGCAAGAAATATTTGATAGCGGTTGCATGTCGTGCGGGGATGGGAAGTTCAACGCTGCTTCACATAAAAGTAAAATCAGTGATTGAAGAAAACGGCTATCCCATTGAAACGATTCATGGAAATCTAGATGTTCTCATTGGTTTTACCGGCGATGCCTTTATGAGTATGGCAGATATCGCAGCGGAACCTGATTTTCAAAACAAACCTTATGAAGTCATAGGCATTCAAAATATTATGAGTAAAGAAGAGATCCAAGGAAAACTAGAAACATTTCTTGAAACGATGCAAACAAAATAAATTGATGGAGCGAGGAATAAATTGAATGGCAATTTTAGTAATGAACCAATTCAGAAATACTGCTGTGTTGCTAATGATTTTGGCTTTGATCGGGTTACTTGCACAAAGAAAGCCTGCGAAGGAGACCCTGAGCGGTGTCCTCAAAGTGGGCATTGGGTTTATGATTTTTAATATTGGTGGTGGTCATGTAGGAACGATTGCTGCAAATTTCGCCACGTTGTTTCAGACCGCATTTGGTGTTCAAGGGACGGTTCTAGCAGTAGAGCCTGCTACAGCGTTAGCTATGGATGTATATGGTTTTGAAATATCAATGATTATGGGGCTAGGGTTCATATTCGGATTAGTTATTGCGAAATTGACGCCTTTAAAATCAATTTTCTTAACCGGTCAGCATTATCTTTTCTTTGCTGCTGTCATTGGGTTGATTTTTATTTCGAATGGTATGCCCACTTGGGTAACAGTTATCTTTGGTTCTTTGGTGCTAGGTTTTGCAGGAGCAGGGTTGCCCAAATTGGCTCAGAAATATACAGATGAGCTGACAGGTAATGCAGGGGTTGCACTAGGTCACTTTAACTTGATTTTTTACTGGTTCTCAGGTGTCATCGGAAGTGTCATTGGCGGGAAAAATTGGCAAGCAAAGAAAGAGAAAGCAGCCAATCGCGAGCTTCCTGATTTCTTCTCCGTATTCCGAGATTTTGTCTTCTCTGTTGCATTTTTCATGATTATTCTTTTCTACATTGCAACGATCGCAGCAGTTTTAAGTGGTCATATGGATGTCGTTCAAGAAATGGCTGGCAACGACTTATGGTTCTTGTATCCGTTGATTCAAGGGTTGCAATTTGCGGCGGGGATGTCTGTACTGATTTATGGTGTGCGTCAATTTATTGCTGAACTAACAGCTGCTTTCGTAGCAATCTCAGAAAAATATATCCCAGGATCAATGCCGGCAGTAGATGTTCCTGTGTTTTTCCAATATGCGCCAACCATGGTTCCTGTCGGTTTTATTACCTCGTTTATAGGTGGGTTAACAGCGACGTTCGCCATGGCTGCTATGGGTTCTCCCGTTGTGCTTTTGCCAGCAGCTGGGATCGCTTTTTTCTCGGGTGGAACCATGGGTGTCTTTGGTTCAATAAGAGGCGGGTTGAAAGGGGCGATCATCGCATCCTTCTTAGGCGGTATTTTGCTGACTGCATTGCCTTTGGTGCTTTTCCCAGCTTTTTCTGAATTAGGCATCACAGACGCTGGATTTCCTCAAATCGACTACAATATTATCGGAATTTTACTAGACAAAATCTTAAAACTATTTAGTTAAACAGTATGATTAGCAAGGAGAAGGATGAATACCATTTCTCCTTGCTATAAGAAAGGAAAATCTGTATTGAATGAAAAAAACGTTTTGTTTGCATATAGTACGAATTTAAAAGCCCAAAGCGATGCTCAATTTTATCGGCTTGAAGACGAAGAAGTCTATCAACAGATGGTGAAGGCCAAAGAACTTATTCTCCATGCAGAAAAAAAACATAAGCGCGTTCATGTAACCGGCGTGGGAAAATGTTCCTATGTAGCAGGCTATGCAGCTTCACTTTTCTCATCTGTCGGTACACCCGCCTATTTTTTAGACACAACCGAAACCGTGCACGGATCGGCAGGACAAGTCGTGGCTGGCGATGTAGTGATTGCGATAAGTAATAGTGGGAATACCAAAGAATTAGAATATGCGCTTGCTACCTTAAAAGCTAATGGCGCTGTAATTTTAGCGGTAACAGGAAATGAAGATTCTTCCCTAGCTTCCTGTGCTGAAGTCACATTGTCTTCTTATGTTTTCCAAGAAGGGGACTCATTGAATAAACCACCACGTTCCTCTGTGATTGCCCAAATGATCCAGCTGCAGATTCTGTCGGTGTTGCTGCAAGAAGCAAAAGAAATCAATTTAGAAGATTACCTTAAATGGCATCCAGGGGGAAGCTTAGGAGCAACGACAAAAAAGGAGCTTACACAATGAAAATCAGAGGAATTATACCAGCAATGGTCACACCATTAAATGAGAACGGCATCAATGAAGAGGGCACCAGAAAGCTTGTAAGGCATTTGATTGCTGGTGGTGTCCACGGGTTGTTTATTTTAGGAACCAATGGCGAATTTCATACCTTAAGCAAAGAAGAGAAAATCCAGTTTGCCAAAATCGTTGTCGATGAAGTATCGGGCAGAGTACCAGTATTTGCAGGTGCCGGAGACATCGCAACGAATAAAGTGATTGAATTAGTAAATGAGTTTACAAAAATCGGCGTTGATGCTGCTTCCATCATAACGCCATATCTTTTGAAGTATACCGATGAGGAGCTGATTCATCATTACCGTGTGATTGCTGAGCAAACGACATTACCAATCATTTTGTACAATATTCCGCCAAATACTAGAAATTTCATCAATCGTCATGCTTTCTCGGAATTACTCAAAATTGACTCGATTATTGGGATAAAAGATTCAAGCGGTGATCTAGAAAACTTCAAGGGCTATCTTGAATTAAATCATCGAGAGGATTTCTCTTTGCTGATGGGAAGCGACTCTAAGATTTTAGAAGCGCTACAGTTAGGAGCAGATGGCTCTGTGGCTTCAACCGCAAATGTTGTGACGAAAACAGATGTGGCGATCTATGAACAATTTGTAGCTGGAAACATAGAACAAGCGCGGCAAGCACAAGCAAGTATTGATGATTTTAGAGAGGCCTGCAAACTCTCGACAATCCCGGCCGGTTTAAAGTATTGTCTGAGGACAATTGGGCAAGACGTGGGCTTACCGAAATTGCCTGTGCTAGATCTTACTAAAGAAGAAAAGCAGCAGGTAGATCAAGTGCTTCAAAAATATGTACAAGCGGAAGGATTTACATTGAAAGTAGAACAGTAGGCTGCAGAAATGGGGGAACATTGATGGTAAAAATTGACTATAGGACGAGAAAGATGATGATGGCTCTGATTGAAAAACCGACCATCAGTTACGATTATCTTCAGCGGAATTATTCTATGAACCGCACTCAAATAGAGTATACCATTGATAAAATTAACCAGTTTCTATCTGCCCAAAAACTACCACTTAGCGTGAATAAGGAAAGTGTGATTCGACTTCCTGAAAAAAGCAAGGAATATTTGTTGGAGTCATTTTTACGTGAGCGTATGTTTAAATATTATGAGATGAGTTCAAAAGAACGAGGAAAATATATCTTTTTGACGCTCTTTTACTACGAGAAAGACTATCTGTCGGTCAACCATTTTTTAGATGCGTTAAAAATCGGCAAAACAACCTTTATGAGTGATCTGCGTAAATTACAAGCGGAATTGCAGGGGTATGATATTTCAATCAGTTACTCGAGAAAAGAGGGGTATCACTTAACAGGTGATGAACTGATGATTCGTTACGCTTTATTTCGAATGATTTTGGAAGATGTGACTAGCAAGGACGATGATTTTATTTACCGTTACTTTATTCATAATGAACGAATACAATTGGCGGATGATCAGGACACCTATCTTTCTCTTCTTTTAGAAAAACATGCGATAGAGTTAGTTGAAAATAGGTTGATTGAATTGAACTATATCCTTATTTTTTTATACCCAAGAATGGGCTTGAATGAATTTGATCTAAAGACCTTTTCTAATGATCATGAGTTAGTAAAAATGAAGGAGTACCGTTTTGCTGAAGAAGTTTTAGAAAACGCAGGGGTGATGAATAGTATAGAAAAGAACTATCTCTGTGGGTGGGTACTGGGAATGGCATTAGGGAATGAAAAGGAATGGCTTCAAGGAAATTTGGTCATCATTGACTTGGTAGAAAGAATTGTCGAGCGATTTGAATTGCTTTCAGGTATTCGTTTCAAGGATAAACACTCTGTCATCAAGCAATTATATAGTCATTTTCGACCGACCTATTTCCGAATGCTGTTTCGATTACCGATCATCAATCCTATGCAGGAGAAAATTTTTGAAAAATATAATGACCTTTATCAGATCGTAAAAGAAACCTTGAGACCAATCAGTGATAGTTTTGATTCAAAGCTTCCAGATGAAGAAGTAGCCTTTTTAACCATGCACTTTGCGCTTTTGATCAGGAATTCTGAAGAATATATGGTGCAACAAAAAGTGGGGGTCGTTGTTTGCCCAAATGGTATTGGAAGCTCAGCAATCATTTACAATGAATTAAAGGAAATCTTTCCCTCTTTTATCTTATTGGGACCGATTGAAACAAGCGAACTACATTCATTTGATCAGTCGTACGATATCATTTTTACGACAAAACCCAACTTTCAACTTTATCCGTTAAAAAAACCGATTTTTGTAGTAAACCCGATCATGTCTTACGAGGAACGAACCCAGTTATTTTTAGATGTCAAATTTGAAACCAGTACAAGTATAAAACCCAATACTGTTACGATCGACGGCTTGATGCAAATTATTCAACAATATTCAACAGTTACTAGCGAGTCAGCTCTGCGGCATCATTTAGAGAAATTTGTACAAGAGACCTGCTCGCCAACGGCATCTATCATGTCTCAAAAAGAGAAAAAGTCAAAAGAACCTGCAATGTTGTTGGATATGATGCGTCCAGAATTGATACAATTAAACAAAAAAGCCAGAACGTGGGAAGAGGCCTTTTATCTTGCAGCCAATCCATTGATTGAAAGAAAGATCATCACTAGAAATTACATCGATTCGATCATTCAACAAACCAGATCAGAAGGTGCTTATATGGTGATATTCGATCAAGTTGCCTTACCGCATACGGTTCCTGAAGCAGGAGCAAAAAAACTTGGCATGGGATTGACAACGTTAGAATCTGAAGTATATGTCTTGGGAACGATTCCTGTAAAGTACATCTTTACCCTTTCTGCGTTAGACAGCAAGCAGCATCTAAATGCGATGACTCAGTTTATTACCCTTATTGAATCCAAAGATTTTTTTCAAGAATTAGAAAAACATGAATGTCCGGAAACAGTTTATCAATGGTTTGTAGAGCTTTTACGTACAGGGGATACGGAGTCCATATATGATCGGAAGTCTATCATTCATGATGAATGAGAAGAATCCTTAGCTAAAAATCGTAGCCTAAGATACTAAATGATACAAGACCTTAGACAACACAGACCTGCAGGAATAATTTTAGAGGAATCCACTGCTAAGAGATGTGTGAAACAGTTCGATTACGATCGGGCTGTTTTTTTATGCTTTGTAAAATGACCTATTAAAGGGCTGATAAGTATAGTATAATTATTTAATAAAAAGATATTATTTAGTGGGACTCGCAGAGAAGGAAGCAGGGAATCTAGGTAGAACGTAAACGAAGATAGGTTTTTGATAAAGCAGAGTGAAAGGGTGAGGGTATGAGACAACAACGAAGACGGGAGCGTCAGAAAAGGCAGCGGATCATTGCGGGGTTAAGTGTAGCGCTGCTGGCAATCACACTTGGAGTGATTTATCTAGTGATTCAAGCGATAGGTATCCCCGAACAGCGTCTTACAGCAGAGTCGACAAAACCGACAAAAACAATGCAAGAAACAAGTAGTTCTACCGAAACAAAGCCAGCAATAAAAACTATCACAGTGACAGCTAGTGGTGATATGCTTTATCATACACCTGTTTATTTAAGCGCTTACGACGGAAAGCGTTATGATTTTGACAACGATTTTGAGCAGGTCAACCCGTTGATTGCATCGGCGGACCTTGCTTTAGGTGATTTTGAAGGAACCATCAATCCTAATAAACCGCTCGGCGGTTTTCCCTTATTCAACGCCCCTATCGATGCTGTTGCCAGCATCAAAGACGCGGGCTTTGATGTGATCGATCTTGCCCATAACCATATTTTAGATACGGGGATCGAAGGAATCAAAACGACGGCGGCTGCTTTTCACGACCAAGGCTTGGCAACGATTGGTGTCACGGTCGACAACAGTGGAATCCTGGTCAAAGAAGTCAACGGGATCAAAGTTGCTCTCTTGGCTTATGCCTACGGCTTCAATGGCCTTGAAGAAAGCTTAACTCAAGCAGAGTATGATACCTACTTGAAAGACTTGTCGTTAGATAAAGTGGAGGCAGAGATCAAAGAAGCGGAAAGCTTGGCGGATATCACCATCGTGATGCCTCAGTCTGGTGTCGAGTATTCTTTAGAGCCAACGGAAGAACAACAAACTGTTTATCGGAAGATGATCGATTTTGGTGCTGATATTATCTTCGGCGGCCATCCGCATGTAGCAGAACCAACCGAAATCATCGAAAAGGACGGCGAAAAGAAATTTATCATTTACTCAATGGGGAACTTACTGTCGAATCAACGTTATGAAACCGTCAATAACAACTATTGGACCGAACGAGGCGTCATTCCAGAAGTTGAAATCTCCAAAGAAGGGCAGCGGACCTATTTAAGCCAGATTGCCTTGCATCCAACTTGGGTCTCCAAAGAACCGATCCCTGATCGTACCTATTATGATCCAGAATACGGCGTCTTGCAGGCCTTTGATTTTCAAGTCTGCCTTGCTGAAGATTATCTGCCAGATGGGCGATATGCCAAAAATGTCCCTGAAGAAAAGCGCCAGCGAATCGAAACCGCCTACCATGAAATGCTGGAGCTGTTGGATTTGAAGTGGGAGCAGTGATGAGAAACTCAAAATGGCAAATACGGAAATCTGACAACGGTTGCTTTTTATAGGTTATCGAAAAAACGAATTATGAAATGAACGTTGGGCCTTCCCACAAAACATGACACCATATCAGTATTTATGAACAAAAAATGACACCTCAAGCGGACAAAAATAAGTAATAATGTCAACATAAAGCATTCAGAAATGAGTCCGAATGGATTCAGTAAATGATTTCTGAATAAATGGGGAATGAAAGCAGGATGTGTCATGAGAATTATTATACTGACAAAAAACATATCATATGAGATTGATTTGCAGCGGGAGCTACAGATGTTGAGTCATGAAGTATTCGTAGGGAGAACTACGGAAGAGGAAGAATGGTTGATAGAAAGCGCCAAGTTATTTGACTGTTTATTTGTCAGTGAAACAATTGCTGATCCAGAATTTTTATTGATCAATCAGACATTGGCTCCTTATTATCAACAGCGGATCGTCCGCATTTTGGCAGGGGATCGTGAACAAGAAGGTATGATTGAAAAAGCTGAGAATGCCACGTACCTGAATCGCTCTTTTGTCGAGCTGAGAGAATTTTTAGCAGCATTACCACCAAATAGTCGTAAATTAGAAAAAGCATCCGTCACAAAAGAATCCTTTCCTAAGTTTCTTAGTCTACAAGAACAGATTTTTTTTAACAATTTAGGAGAAGAACAATTCATCAACCGGGAAGATTTGTGTTGGAAAATTTGGGGGAATGGTGGAACGAACTCAAGAAAATCCCAGTTGTCGATATTAGCGAAACGCATCAATGAAAAACTAGATGAATACGACTATACTGAAAAGCGGGTGCGAACCGCTTGGGGCAAAGGCTATATTTTACAATAAAAAGAACCAATGTGTGATAAGAAGTGTATTGAAGCTTTTACTATCAAGAGTAAACCTCTTTAAATCAGTCTATTTTGTAGAAGCGACTCTGTTTTCAAATTGAGTCGTTTTTTTATATAAAAACATTAGTATTAAATGAGTGATGGTATTGAAAATTATGATAATGCTTTTTTTTAGTGTTAAAATAGAGATAATCAGTAATGAAAAGGAATACTGCAGGATTTAAAAAGTGCTTGGTAGAAAAGTGTTGTAGTATCTTTCAGAGGAGGAAATGGCGTGAAGAAGATTGAGTGTGTGATATTTGATTTGGACGGAACTTTATTGGATTCAAAAGAGTGCAGTGTTAAGGCAACAAAAGCGGCTTTTACAGAGATGGGACTCAAAGTACCCAGTGAAGTAGTCATTGAACATTATATGGGGATACCGATCGAAGAATCATTTTTTAAAATGTCAGAACAGCCATTAGATCAAGAAATCGCAGCGGAATTGATTCAGATTTTTCGTGCCTATTACCAAACATATGAAGAAAGTACCTTGAAAGTATTTCCTGAAATTCCCCATATCTTAGAGATTTTAAATAAACGAAAGGTTCCTTGTTTCGTCGTTTCAAGTAAGAAGACAGCAGTCGTCAAACGAAACTTGGCTGCTCAGGATCTTGTGGATTTCTTTGAGGAAATCATCGGCTCAGATGCGGTGTCCCACTACAAGCCTCATCCAGAAGGAATCAATCAATTAGTAACGCAGTATCAGTTTGATCCGACCAAGACGATCATGGTAGGAGATGCTATTTTTGATATTCAGATGGGCAAAGCAGCTGGTGTCAAAACCATCGCCGTAACGTGGGGCAGCCACAATGCAAAAAAACTTTCTGCCGAAAAACCAGATGCTGTGGCAGAGACACCGCAGGAGATTTTAGATTATATTTATGCTTGATCCATTTTTACTGACACTGTCCCAAAGTCCATACTATTTTTGACCTGTAGAGTGATAAAATAGTATGGACTGAACGTCTTCTTCCAACAAAATATTTAAGGTTTCGACCAATGATCGATAGATTCGATTATTGGTTTTTTTGGTATGGATAGGGGGTGTCTTTGTTCCTTGAAGCAACAACTTTAGCTATCTGTTGATTTTTATCGATATTGTAGTCATTTTCTTTTTACTAGAACCGATCTAGTTTCGTTCGAGCACTACTTTTTAGTAGAAGGAGACGAGTTGTCCGCCACTTTTTCACTCTTATTTCTCTTATTTAATAAAAAGTAATTATAAGAGGACACGAAAGGGAAACTATAATAGGAGTAACTGATTTTCTTAACGTGTCTGCACTGGTAAGAGCTAAGGACCCAATCACTTTTAGTCGTTTTTGGACAGCTAAGCTTCAATTTGTCTGAGCGAATAAAAACACCTAGCGGAAGAAAATCAAAGCGAGCAGAAGTGATAGCGCTACTTTCACCGAAAAAAACATAGATGTAAAGGAGTAAGGATATGATATCAGAAAATATCAAGGAACCGAAAGACTATTTGTGTTATTCAAAAGAAGTGTTGCTAAGTGTAGGGGTAGTGACTGATTATCCAAAAATCTTCCATTATTATCAAGAACTCTGTGATGAATTTGAGCACATTTACTATGATCAATCAAAGAGTTTATTTGTTCAGCTCAAAGCACTTCTAGCAATAGATGCGCAGATTCAAATTTTACTGGAACTTTTTGAAAATAGTAGAACAAACTTATGCCAAGAGTTTTGTATGGATGAGCATGAAATAATTTGTATGATCAAAAATGATAAAAAATCTTATTATCGCGAGCTTACAGGCCAAAAAAACAATCAACTACCAAAATGGAGCTTAATTTATTTAAGTGAGGAGTAAGCACAATTTAGGAAAATTCAACCATCTCAAGAAAAAACACATGGAGTAATAGCGTGATGAACACGGAGTAAAGGAATAGAAAGAGCGACCACAATAACAGAATCCCATCTTATGATCAATTAAAATAGTCTAGCGCACTTTCCTTGTGATTTGTTATACTAAATCTAAGTAGCTGATCTTGACATCTTGTATTCGGCAAGTACGTTCATGTGAGCGCTTTATTGATTGAGTGAGAAAAGAGGGAAAGAAATGACGAAAAAAATTGTCTTTTTAGATGTAGATGGAACATTATGTGATGACGCGGGGAACGTACCAGAAAGTGCACGCCAAGCGATCACAGCGGCACATAAGAAGGGACATGAGTTTTTCTTATGTACCGGTCGTTCAAAAGCCGAAATCACAGAAGATGTACTGACCCTGCCCTTAAGCGGAATGATTGGTGCCGGCGGCGGTTATTGTGAGGTGCACGATGAGGTGATTTTGCACAAAGTTTTTGAAAAGGAAGCCTTATTAACGTTGATCGATTTCTTAAAAGCAAACAAAATCGAGTATTACTTAGAATCGAATCAAGGATTATTTGCAAGTACCAATCTACGAAATCGCTTGCTGGAGATCGTCTTGGCAGGTGAGCCTGTTGAAAGTGAAGCAGGAAAACAACGCGTTCAAACTATTCAGTGGTTCCTTGACTTACTGATTGAGGACGAAGCGAAAATTGATTATGATGACGTGAATAAAGTTTCCTTTATCAATCATTCGATTCCTTATGAACGGGTCCATGACCAATACCACGATCAATTCCAAATGATTCGCAGTACGGTACCTGTTTTTGGCAAAGACAGTGGCGAGATCGGCATCAAGAATATCCACAAGAAAACAGCTATCGATTTTCTCTTGAACCATCTAGGGATCGATAACAAAGATACATTGGCGTTTGGTGACGGCTCGACCAGAAGACGGCGGGATTGCGCAAGCGTTACAAAAGCACGGTCTGGTGTAGCCACCAAAAAGCATGTCCAGCACATGCTTTTTTATGCTAGTCAGGTTTCATAAAGACGATGGGAAACACCTTTTTTTGTTATTTTTAATAAGTATGAAAAAAGACTTGTTCTATAATGAAGAGGAAAGCACGTGTCTAGTAAAGGTATTTCGCAAGACTGTATAAGAATGAATGGGTGAATGCCCAAGCTACTGTTTATAGAAAATAGTAAAGGACCAAAACAAAACGAAGAATCGGTTCGTTTTGTTTTGGTCCTTTTTGCAGAGACAGCTCTTTATTAAGAATAATTGCTAGATTTACTTTGAAAAAATCCAGAATATTTCGAAAAATACCATTGCTTATTTATGGCAAAACCATTAGTATTATTAGAAAAACTGATGGTGAACCGATGAAAAAGTTTAGTTTTAACAACGGAAAAGCCGGATCAGTGGCATGAAATAGGAGTGATAAGTGTGGAAGAGTTATGGAATGTATTGAAACCGGCCGAACAAGTCGAACTGAAATTAAGAAAATTGTATACGCAGCATCATTTTTCCCCTTATCACTCGAACAACTTTGAAGAGTATCGCAACTATCAGCAAAATGATCAGTTCTTACGTGGTTCTTCCATCATCACGTTTACGGGTACGGATGGTAGGACGATGGCGCTAAAACCCGATGTCACCTTGTCGATTGCCAAAAATACACCGTCTGGAGAAGCCCGCAGAGTGTATTATGTGGAAGATGTCTATCGACAGGATCGTCAAGCAGGGGAATACCAAAAGATCGATCAAATCGGTTTGGAGCTCATTGATCAAATCACGTGGGAAGATCAACTGGAGGTTGTAAAACTGGCTTGGGAAAGTTTGGCTCAGGTGGGAAAAGGGACCTTAGATCTGTCCCATATGGGGATTTTGGATGGCATCTGCCAACGCTTCCCCGAAGCGGATCGACAAAAAGTACTGCACTGCCTGCGGGACAAGAGTTCTCATGGCATGGATGCACTGACTGAAAAAGCTGGCTTGTCAGCAACAGAAGCTGAAAAATTAGCGAAACTGGTACGTTTGTCAGGTGATTTTGAAACCAAGTATCAAAAAGCCAAAGAGCTGCTGGCAGAATATCCCCAAGCACAAGCTGGTTTAGCAGAACTGAACCAACTGTATCAAGCATTGCAAAAAGAACAACTGTCAGCCTCCATTCGGATAAGGCTGGATTTTTCGATTTTAAATGATGCCGATTATTACAGTGGTTTGCTGTTTCAAGGATTCATCGAAGAAGCAAGAGAGACGATTTTATATGGGGGCCGTTATGATCGCTTGATGAGTCGCCAAGGCAAAGAGCAAGGGGCGATCGGGTTTGGTATGAAACTCAACCATGTAGGGCAAAAGGTGCCGACTGACAACGAAAGTTCAGGCTATTTGAACATTGCGCTACCTAAAGGCCGCATGGGGGATGCCGTATACGACTTATTCACCAAAGCCGGTGTGGCTGCGCAAGGCGTCTTCAAAGACAATCGCCAACTAATTTTTTGTGATGAAGAAAACAAGCTGCGCTTTTTCTTAGTCAAGCCTAGCGATGTAGCGATCTATGTGGAGCACGGAGTGGCGGATATCGGTGTCGTAGGCAAAGATATTTTAATGGAAAGCAAGGCAGAAGTCATCGAATTTCTTGATTTGCATATGGGGGTCTGCCGTTTGGCAGTAGCGGCGCGTATGGATTTCGAGGAAGATTTCTCCCGCCCGCTGCGGGTCTCCACAAAATATCCGCAGATCACCCGCCAGTTTTATCAAGGGTTAGGTCGATCGGTGGAATTGATCCAACTGCATGGATCGATTGAATTGGCTCCTTTGTTAGGTCTCTCCGATGTGATCGTTGACATCGTCGAAACGGGGACGACACTAAAAGAAAATGATTTGGAAGTGATCCAAGACATCGCGCCGTCTTCAGCGCGCTTAGTGATCAACCACGCCACGTGGCGTTTCAAGCAAGAACGTATTCAAACAGTGATTGAGAAGGTGAGGGAGCAATTATGAGAATTTTTTCGACCCAAAAAGATACAATCGAAACGATTGTGGCAAGGAAACAGTCGGAAACAAAGGATGTTTCAACCGTTGTCGCCCAAATCATTGCCCGTGTTCAGCAGCAAGGAGATCAGGCGTTGTTTCAATTAATTGAGGAAATCGATCAAGTGACCTTGTCTTCCTTAACCGTCAGTCCAGGGGAGATAGACGCGGCTGTCCAAGCCGTCTCCCCTGAGCTACTTGAGGTGATGGAACAGGCGAAAGAAAACATTTTTGCATTTCATCAAAAGCAAGTCCAGCAAGGCTTTGTCTTAACGAAGGAAAATGGCGTTGTGATGGGGCAGCGGGTCTTGCCACTAGCAAAAGTCGGGGTCTACGTTCCTGGCGGAACAGCAGCTTATCCCAGTACGGTTTTGATGGATGTTCTGCCGGCAAAAATCGCCGGGGTCAAAAAAATCGTTATGATCACACCGACGGACAGCCAGGGAAAAGTTCCGTCTGCTATCTTAGCGGCAGCTTCCGTTGCCGGAGTGGATGAAATCTACAAAGTCGGTGGGGCCCATGGCGTAGCGGCATTAGCTTATGGAACAGAAACGATTCCCAAAGTCGACAAAATCGTCGGACCAGGAAATATCTATGTTGCCACAGCGAAAAAAATGGTGTACGGCGAAGTTGATATCGATATGATCGCAGGGCCTAGCGATGTGCTGATCATCGCTGATGCCAGTGCAAATCCTCGCTGGCTGGCAGCGGATCTTTTGGCACAAGCCGAGCATGATCCCTTAGCGCAAGCCATCTTAGTCACAACAGAAGCAGCCTTGATTGAACAAGTCCAAGTAGAGCTTGACTTGCAGCTGAAGCAACTGCCCCGTAAAAACATTGCTGCTGCGGCGCTTGAATCTAGCGGAAAGCTGATCCTGGTCAAAGATTTGACCGAAGCACTTACCATTGCCAATCAAATCGCCCCAGAACACTTTGAATTAGCAGTGGCAGATCCTTTTGCTTTGTTGGGACAAGTAGAAAATGCGGGCAGTGTCTTTTTAGGACATCATACACCAGAAGTGCTGGGAGATTATTTTGCTGGACCAAATCATACCCTACCAACAGAAGGGACCGCCCGTTTTTACTCACCGTTATCAGTGGATGATTTTATTAAGAAAAGCAGCTACTTGTATTACCCAGAAGCAGCCATGAAGGCGGCTGGTCCAGCCGTAGCGTTGTTCGCAGAAACCGAAGACTTGATCGGCCATGCCCGTTCGATCAATGTACGAAGAGAGGGAGATAAATGACCTTTTTACATCAAAAGTATCACAAGCTGACTCCTTATACACCAGGGGAACAAGTAGACGAGCAAGCCGTTATTAAACTGAACACCAATGAAAGTCCTTATCCGCCAGCGCCAAGTGTTCAAGCAGCGGTTGCCGATGCCGCCCACAAGCTAAATCGTTACTCGGATATTGCTGCTGAAGTGGTGACAACCCCTCTGGCTGCTTATCTTGGCGTTACACCAGCCCAGCTGTTTCTCGGTAATGGCAGTGATGAAGTCTTGTCCTATCTCTTTCAAGGCTTCACGGAAAACGGCATCGCCTTTCCCGATGTGACCTATGGGTTTTATCAAGTGTATAGTGCCTTGTACCAAGTCGCTGCCACCGTTGTTCCGCTGCAAGAAGATTTCTCGATCGCGTTAACGGACTACGATCCGCTCAAAGGGACTGTCATTTTTGCCAATCCCAATGCGCCGACTGGGGTTTATCAAGAACAAAGCGAAATTTGTGCCTTTCTAAAACGGCATCCCGATCGCTTAGTGATTGTCGATGAGGCCTATATCGATTTTGGCGGCTCTTCAATGGTTTCTTTGATCGATCAATACCCAAATCTCTTGGTTGTGGGGACGTTTTCGAAATCTCGGCAGCTGGCAGGGGCACGCTTAGGCTTTGCGGTTGCCAATGAAGGACTGATCCAAGACTTGAATCGGTTGAAATTTAGCTTGAATCCGTACAATGTCAATAGTTTGACCCAAGCCGCAGGTGCAGCCGTTTTGCAGGAACAAGCGTATGTCGATGAGAAGATCCAAGCAACGATCCAGGTGCGTGAGTGGAGCAAGCAAGCCCTAGCGAAACTCGGCTTTGAGCAGACCGACAGCCAAGGGAATTTTTTGTTTGCAAGGCACCCTGCGATTGCTGGGGAAGAGTTGTATCAGGCACTGAAAGAGCAGAGAATCTTCGTCCGCTGGTTTAATCAGCCCCGCATCAAAGAGTATTTGCGAATTACGGTAGGAACGAGGGCCCAGATGGAACGATTGATGACGGTGCTAACAACGATCATAGAAGAGGTGAAGGAATGAGAAAAGCAGAAGTTACCCGCAATACGACTGAAACCAAGATCCACTTGCAGTTGACAATCGATGGTACTGGTCAGCAATCAATCAAGACTGGTGTGGGGTTTTTAGACCACATGCTGGAATTATTTGTCCGCCACGGTCGCTTTGATTTGACGTTGGTTTGTGATGGCGATACGGAAGTAGATGCCCATCACACAACAGAAGACGTTGCCATCGCCATTGGCCGAGCGTTTTCAGAAAGTCTTGGGGAGCGACGAGGCATCAAACGTTATGGTAGTATGCTGCTGCCGATGGACGAAGCCTTAGTCATGACAGCGATCGATATCAGCGGTCGTGGCATGGCAGTCGTAGAGTTGGCGATACCGAGCGAAAAAATCGGGCAGCAGTTTGATACGGAATTGGTTGAAGAATTTTTCATTGCTTTTGCCCGTGAATTAGGTGCTACGATCCATCTCCATCAAATCGCTGGCAAAAACAGCCACCACATTGTGGAAGCTTGTTTTAAAGGCTTTGGGCGTGCCTTAGGTGAAGCAGTAGCGATCAATCAAGCAGCCCCAGATGAGATCCCTTCAACCAAAGGGACGATCCAGTGATTCATGAGGGAAAAATGATTACGTATCTTCCACACAGATGGATGAGATAAGGAAAGGGGCGTATTATGTTAGCAATCATCGACTATGGGGTCGGCAATTTGTTCAGCTTGTCTCGTTCGCTGGATTATTTGGGGGTTGACTGCCGAATCACGCGTTCACTAGCAGAATTAAAAGCTGCCGACCGCATTCTTTTACCTGGCGTAGGCGCTTTTGGCGATGCCCGCCAAAAGTTGGCAGAGTTGTCGCTGATCGAACCGATCCAAGAATTGGCAGCAGCTGGCAAACCCTTTTTAGGCATTTGTTTAGGGATGCAGCTGTTGTTCGACAGCAGCGAGGAGTTTGGCACACATGTGGGGCTCGGTTTGATTCCAGGACGGATCGTTTCCATGCAAAGCGCCTTTGAAGAAGCCAAACTGAATCTGAAAGTGCCGCAGATTGGTTGGAATCGGCTGATTGTCAGAAAGGAAAGTCCTCTAGTCAGCGGGCTAGGGGAACAAGACTTTGTCTACTATGTCCACAGTTATTTTGCTACTGATTGCCAAGAGTATGTCATAGCAGACAGTGACTATGGTCTAGCAATTCCCGGTATCGTGCAAAAAGACAATGTCTTCGGTACTCAGTTCCACCCAGAAAAAAGTGGGGCTGTCGGGTTGAAGATTTTAAAAGCATTTACGGAGGTGCCGCTATGAAAATTTTTCCAGCAATTGATCTGTTAGATCAAAAAGTGGTCCGTTTGTACCAAGGAGACTATGAGCAAAAAGAAGTGTTTGGGGATGATCCAGTGGCATTTGCTCGTTCATTTGAAGAAGCGGGTGCCAACTATCTACACCTCGTCGACTTAGATGGTGCCAAAGCGGGCAAACTCCATTACTTTGATATCGCAAAAAATATTGTCCAGCAGACCAATCTGTTTGTCGAAGTTGGCGGCGGGATCCGTGAGGAAGAAACGATCCAGCATTGTTTGGCAGCAGGCGTTCATCGGGTGATCCTCGGCACGATTGCCCAGAAAGACCCAGCATTCACAAAAGCGATGCTCAAGAAATACGGCGATAAGATCGCCATTGGGGTCGATGCCAAGGATGAAAAAGTGGCAGTGGAAGGTTGGCTCGAGAAAACGGCAACAGACGCGTTTACTTTTTGCCAACAATTGGTGGCATGGGGAGCGCAAACGATCATCTTTACCGAAATCTCCCGTGACGGTACAGGAGAAGGCATCAATCTGCCCTTATACGAAAAACTCAATCAATTGGATTGCGACATCGTGGCATCTGGCGGCGTGGCTTCATTGGCAGATATCAAAGGATTAAAACAGTTGGGCATCTCTGGCGTGATCGTCGGGAAATCCTTATATAACGGCAGTCTCCAATTGGCCGATGTCTTAGCAGCAGGGGAGGCAGAAGCATGATCGCCAAACGAATCATTCCTTGCCTTGATGTGCGAGATGGGCGAGTCGTGAAAGGGGTCAACTTTGCTGGCTTAAAAGATGTCAATGATCCGGTGACTTTGGCGCGCTTTTACAATGAACAAGGCGCCGATGAGCTGGTTTTTTATGACATTACTGCTTCTGCAGAAGAACGCGGCTTATTCACGGACATTTTGCAGCGCGTAGCGTCAGAAGTGTTTATTCCCTTGACGGTGGGCGGTGGCATCAATCAAGTAGCAGATTTTGAGCGAGTCTTAAACTGTGGCGCCGACAAAGTCAGCGTCAATTCGGGAGCGCTTCGCCGACCAGAGCTGATCGCAGAAGGCGCGAAACGCTATGGCAGCCAGTGCGTTGTTTTATCCGTTGATGTTCGCCGCGTCGGGGAGAACTGGCATGTGTTTGCCAAAGGCGGACGGGAAGATACAGGCTTAGAAGCATTGGCGTGGATTCACCAAGCTGAGCAGTTAGGTGCTGGTGAACTAGTCATCAACAGCATGGATACCGATGGCGTGAAGCAGGGGTTTGATCTCGACTTGCTGAAAGCTGTCAGCGAAATCACCAAATTACCGATCGTCGCATCCGGTGGTGCTGGCAAAAGTTCTGATTTTATCGAGCTGTTTCAGTTGCCAAATATTGAAGCAGGTCTGGCAGCCTCGATTTTTCACTATGGCGAGGTAAAAATCCCAGAGCTGAAAAAACAATTACAGGCCGTTGATATTCCCGTACGAATCGTATAGCGTTGGCATTTTGATAGGCAATAGAAGGAGTGGATAACATGGTGCAAGTACGATTTGATGAACAAGGATTGGTTCCAGTGATCGTGCAGGATGTGGAAACGAATGAAGTTTTGACCTTGGCTTATATGAACCAAGAAAGTTTGACTTTGACCTTGAAGGACCGATTGATGACCTTTTATTCCCGCAGTCGTCAAGAATTGTGGCGCAAAGGAGAAACCAGCGGCAATTACCAGCATTTAGTATCTTTGACAGCAGATTGCGATCAAGATGCCTTAGTCGCCAAAGTAAAAAAAGACGGACCTGCTTGCCATACAGGCACAGAAAGCTGCTTTACAGAAGTGCTTTATGGTACAGAATCCTCTCCGACCATTGATGCGTTGTATGAGCTGATAAAAGGTCGTAAAGATACGCCACAAGAAGGCAGCTATACCAGCTACTTGTTTGAAAAAGGCAGTGAAAAAATCTTAAAAAAAATCGGCGAGGAAGCAACCGAGGTCGTGATTGGGGCGATGAAGGAAGACCGTCAAGAAACCGTTTATGAGATTGCTGATTTGGCGTACCACACATTGGTTTTAATGGCAGAAATGGGGATTGAGTTAGCGGCTATTCGCCAAGAGCTTGCCAAGCGTCATGTTGTGGATAAGAAAGTCAAACAAGAACGGATGCAATAACGGTCAGGGTTTTTCAGTAGAAAGAAAGCAACTGACGATAAAAAAAGAAGCCCTTCAGCCATTGCTTGAAGGGCTTCGTAACCGTGGCGATAAAGTTGATCTGCTGGTACTTTGAGTGAGCACACAAACTGGCTATTTGTTTTCCAACTCTTCGATCAATTCTTTCATTTCTTTGATTTCTTTTTCCTGTGCGTCAATGATTTTTTCTGCAAGTTCTTTTACTCTTGGATCAGACAAATCGGCATTTTTACTGGTTAGAATCGCAATCGAATGATGGGGAATCATGGCTTTCATCCAGGCCGTATCTCCCACGGCGGTTTGGCTTCTGACCATAAACAGTGAACCAAAAAAGAGTACAACACTGACAACTAGAATGCCGATATTCATTTTCTTGTTGTTATACATCTTCCACATAAATAACAGCATGATGATCGCCATCATCGCGCCCATCATCAGTGCCATAAATAGGCGGGTTTGGCTGAAAAAGATATGATCAAGGGCATAGACATTGAAATACATCATACAAAACATAATCACCGTCGATACCCCGATCATCACCAAAAATTTCCCGTATTTCTTCATTTCTTTCCTCTCCTTTTTGTATACAAAATAAAAACAATAAAGCAATCCAAAACATCATCGTAACTGATGCTTTTTTTCGTTTATTGTTCTGTTAGAAGAATTTTACTCCCTAAATCAAGTATAGCGGAGGAAGTGGAAGGAGAGAAGCGATATACATCTGAACGAAAACAATGGATTCTCAAAGTAAAAAAGCGAAAACAGGATTACTCGTCTAGGTTTATTTGTTATAATCAACCTAAGAAATGGATGGTGTATAGAATGAATCACAATGATCGCTTAACGCGTTTACGCTATGCTTTGGATATCAAGGATACCGACATGGTGAAAATTTTTGAACTTGGCGGCGCTTCTTTCACAAAAGAAGAAGTAAGACAATTATTGAAGAAAAAAGATCCTGAGACCTACGAGATTGAGTGTACCAATGAAGCCTTTGAGCGTTTCTTAAATGGTTTGATTCGCTCGCAACGAGGAACAAAGCCAGATGCTGCAGAACCTGTCTTAGAGCTAAACAATGGCAATGTGAATAATTTGATGTTGAAGAAAATAAAAATTGCCCTTTCCCTAACCACGGATGAAATGCTGGACATTTTCCAGCAGGCTGGAGTTACAGTTTCAAAAGGTGAACTAGGCGCCATTTTACGCAAAGAAGGCCATCGCAATTACAAACCATGCTTAGACAAATATGCCCGTAACTTTTTAAAAGGATTGACGATCGAGTATCGCGACAACAAGTAAAAATTTAAAAATAGGATGAGCTTACAAAATAGCCGTTAAAGAGATGCATTTTATGTGTCTTTTTTTTTGAAATCTCATAGTATCAGCTCTTGTTGAACAATTATAAAACTGATAGGGTTCATACAAGGAGTAAAAATGAGTAACTCAACTGACAGATTATTCTTTTCAATTCTTTTTGTTGGAACTTGACGTACTCATTCACCACTGATACGAGAATTAATACCTACTAAATGAAAATACATGTTTAAAAGAGTATAATTACCTTAAAAAAAAAGTTAAGAGGTAGTGCTATGTATAAGTTTCTTTTAACTAAATTAGACCAAGATGTCTATGAACTATTTGCGTATTTTTTTGAACAGGCGATTGATCGTGAACGATTGAGTGACCTTGCTGACAAAGTAAATCTGTCAAAAAGAAGAATAGCGCTAGTTTTTGAGCGGGCCAGAGACTTACAAAACTCCTATCCTTTTTTTGAGATCGAAATACATGAGGGGAGGGAGTTGACGCTTTATTTTGCTCCCAATTTTTTATTATCCAAGCTCTATTCGGTCATGCTCTCAGAGAGTATGCCATTTCAAATTATAGACAGACTCTTTAGTGATAAATATGTGTCCTTAGAAGAAACCGCCCAACAACACTATGTCAGTAATCGCACCGTTCAAAGAAAACTCAAGGAAATTGAGAGTATCTTAGAAAATTACCAAATCAAACTTAACTTAAAAAGGAAACCACTATTCGTGGGAAAAGAATACCGCATTCGTCATTTTTTCCATATTATGTATTGGCAGATCTATGATGCAACAAATGTCCGTCATTTCGGATTGCCGAAACAGAGCATTCGTTCCTTTAAGGACAAGTTAACGAGTTACCCCAGCTGCTATCGCGGTATTGATCAGGAAAAATTTGTTCAGCTGCTTGCGATAAGTCTTTATCGTTTAAAAAGAGGGTTTCCTGTGAATGAGATTCCTCAGGAGATGAAGGAAATGGTCCATCTCACGATTTCCTTTGAACAATTCAAAGAAGAGCTTATTAAACCATTGTTAAGAGATAACTTGATTCTAAATGACGTTCCAGAAGCAGAATTTTTTTTCTTATATTACATGTTCTCTGTAATGACGACGTATTTACCTGAAGAGATTCCTAGCCATCCATCAATTGACGATCATTTCTCAGAACAAGCACTAGCAACAGCAAGATTATTTGCGGAAACTGCTCAGAAAATTTTTCTTGTACCAGAAGGTGAGACTGACTATCTTCTTGTTAATGCTTTGTACATTCATTCTGTTTCTGTTGTTTTTCCATCGAAAAACAAAATCGATGCTTTTGGAAAAACGACAACGGATAAGGACTATCGCAGAGTCTTTCCAAAGATTTTTCCACTTGTTCAGGAGCTGTATCAAACCCTTACCCAACAAACACCACTCTTTGCTAGTATGTACGCTGGCAATAATCGCTTGTTATTTCAATACAGCATGCTTCTTTCAATTGTAGCAAAGATCGATCGATCGACCGTGCGGATTTTTCATGAATCAAAATTCGGAAAAATCCAAGAAATCAGGCAAAAAGAACGGTTGAAACGCTGGTTTGGCTATACCCTATCTTTCGTTTCTGAGAAACCAGATTTTGTTGTGACCGATTATCCAGTCGATCGACAAGCCTTTCTTGATCAAAATCCGAACGTCCAATTTTTTAAATGGAATAGCTTTCCAACTGGCGATCGTTGGCTAGAACTAATTGAGGCGGTGGAAACATTTCAGAATATGTCCAATCAAAAATAAAAAAGTGATTGATTTATCCAAGTTTCAGCAAACAGTCAGTATTCTCAAATCTGAGAGTATTGACTGTTTTTTCTTTATACCCAGAGGATATAAATTCGTTGAACAGGAGTGTTTCAGGTTCTCTTGAATGCCAACGAAGTTTGGAGGTAAATCAATTAGCTGTATATAACAGGACGTATTTTGTATTTAATCAGTCACATATTGACGCGTTTCCAGCTAAAAACCGTGTGATAATACAGACATACAAAGCTAGAACAATTCCTTTTACATAAGAATCAACAGCTAAAATAAAGGAGGTGCTTACGATGGAGGAACCATTTAAGATCCACACATTGCAAGAATATTTGAACTTTTATATTGAGGAATCTGAACGAATTTTCAGTAAGTATGGGTATTTAAAACTCAAAGAAAAGATTCAAAAAAATTGTTTAGAAGTTCGCAGAGCAATTCAAGAAGTCAATCAAGAAAATTTTTTCGAACAGTTTGCAAGAATCAATACGCTTGAATCAGAAATTTTGATTATTTTGGAGTGTATTGAGCTGCGGGGAAGTGATAATGTTGTGCCTTTTACTGAAGCGGAAATCTTGCAAGTGGCAAACGAAGACAGCAAGACTTACTTTAAAGAAAGATGTGGGCTGACTTTGACCGCCCCAACCCCGCACTCTTTGCATTTTTCGGTGGATTAGGAATTCATCAGTTGGTATGCCATGGTTGACGATTGAAGTCATACAAGGTCAAGAATAGAACAAGGCAAGTATTAGACAGCGTCTATTACAAAAAGAAATATAAAGGAGAAGCGAATGAAACGATATGATATCAATGAGGATTGGGCACTTTCAGGCGTGATCGAAGCAGGGAATTTTGTTTTTGTTGGCTACTGTGTGGGAAATATCGGACAGTCTATCGAACAACAGATTGTAGGAGCACTGGATCAATTGGAAGAACGCTTGAAATTAGTGGATTTGTCATTAACAGATGTAGTCAAAATGGATGTACTTTTTAAAGATGTTTTTGATATCCCGATTATGGAAAAGATTCTGAAAGAAAAATTCCATAGAAAATTTCCGGTGAGAAAATCGATTCAGACAGCATTTGCTCATTCGGGTGAGGTAGGGATCCTTTTTCAAATCGACGCCATTGCTTTCAAAGGATAACATGTCTGGGAAGCATGGAGGATTCAAAATTCGGTTTAGTTTTTCACCCTTAATCGCAGGAGAACTTGAAAGAACAGGGATTTTTGGCTGTTCCTATAAAAAGGAGTAATAAAAAGGAGGCTGAATATCCAGTCTCCTTTTTTAACCCTCTGTAACCATCTTTTCCTTAGAAATAATTGGAGTGTTCGATTGTTTCAAAGTTTTTTCATTAGGTACCCAAATAGTTTATAAAAATGGTGCACATCAATTTTAGGTAACAAATTATGTAATATTTTTTTATTTTGTTAACACTTTCAGAAACAGATGTATTTATATTCTTTTATTTTCGCTTTATAAAATAGGACTTATTTTGTCTTTTTCGTGACGATTGTTGTCGTGTCCGCAATTGAAAACCATGCAATAATGCAATCATAAGGAATGAGACTACGAACGCATTACATAGCTGTAAGACGGAGTTGTCAAAGGGCAGCTTTTTTTTAATTGGAAAGAGTGTCGTTGATTTCATTTACTTAAACTGAAAGAAGGAAAAAATGATGATACCCGTGAAGAGAGAGCTTTTATCACGTATTTTGGTCAGCTCTTCTGTTTTTATATTAGGCAGTCCCTTGATTACCCAAGTATTTGTCAGTATTCCGGCAGCAGCGGAAACGATCAATACATCACCGACAGAAGAAACGACACTAAGTACTAACGAATTAGTACCTGAACAACAATCAGTCACAGCCGAGCAAGCAGTAGTCGAAGAAACCGTTGATTCAGAAACACAAATAGAAAAAAGCGCAGAAGAACAAGCGTTAGCGGAATCATCACCAGCAAATGATTCTCAATCAGAATCATCCGCAGAGCAAATAGTAGAACAATCCACTGAGGCAGAAGTAACTGAGAGTGGTACAACATCTGATGAGGAGTTGAAAATAAAAGCAGCGGAATCAGACAATTTCCTTTGGTCAGGCAATTGGGGGACGGCGCCAGCTGAAATGGAATAGAGTACTGACGAAGTAGGAGACTACTGATTATTTCCAATACTAATTTTGGAAAATTATCAGTAGTCTTTTTGTTACGATTTGAATCTTGCCCGAGTACTGACAAACACCAAAAATTTTGACTGCTTTAATACAAAAACTCCTTCGTTTTCTGTAGAAAACTATGATATGATTTTGTGACAGAGACACGCTATGAAAGATAGGGATGGAATGATGAAGATAAAACAAGTGAGTGAAAATTATGATATTACACCGCATACTCTTAGATACTATGAACAGATTGGTTTATTGTCACCCAACTATACTGAGAATGGCTATCGAGATTACTCATACGAGGATATTGAGCGATTAAATACCATTAGAGATCTGCGTTTTTTCGATGTGTCACTTGAGGAAATTAAGAACTACTTGGATACAAAGAATAAAGCGTTGACTAAAGAAATCCTGCATTTCGAGATGGAGCAATTAGAAGACAGAATCCATGCGTTAAAAGAGAAACAAGATTTGTTAAAAGAGCGAATTGACTTGCTTGTCTATGCTGAAAAAAAGCAAAACCATGAAATTGAACGTACTTTTTATGAAGAACGCTACCTTGTTTTAAGCCAAGAAAAAGATACGTTGGGGAAAGACCTATACTTTGAACTTAAGCGCCTGCACAAACAATTTGAAAAAGAACTCCATGCCAACAATCAAAATGTTTTCGGAACGATTTTACTGCCGCACGAAGACGCATTTAGGCATCAAGTTTTCTATTGTCTGACAAACGATTTAGCAGATGAGAAGGCATTTACCATGCCGGCAGGAGAGTATCTCGCTATTTATTATACAGGCACGTATAAGCAGCGCTTAGCTGCTTTAGCAGAACTAAACAGTTACCTAAAGAAAAATAGACTGGTCGCGAAAGGGAATTTTTATGAGTTCTACTTGATTGATTTTCATGAGACGAATTTACCGGAAGAATACGTGAGTAAAATAGAAATTCTCCTTGATCAACCCGATTAAAACGGGATCGATCAAGGAGAAACGTATCTATTGGTACTTAGTGATTCAGCAAGTTTATCGATAAGATAACTTATGAAATGGAGCTGTTCTTATTTCTCTACTTTGGTATCCATTGAGTAGGCGGGAACATTTTCCTTTAGAATGACTCGTGTTACGTGCTTTTCGGATTCTACTAACAAGAAAAGTAGAGTTGCTGGGAGAACACTGATAAGCAATTCGGATAAAGTTAAAGAGGTGGTCTGTAGGATACTTTGCAATGGTGAAAAGTAGACCATTCCTAATTGGAGAATTGCCATAACAAGTAATGAGTAAATCAAGGCTTTATTCTGCTTGATTTTGTTACTGAAGGCTGAATCCGTGATCTCACGACAGTTGATCATGTAAAAAGCTTGACCGAAAACGATCGCATTGATCAAAACGGTTTGTCTGACAGCTTCGTCGCTGAATGCATTCATCGTTAGAAAGCCGAAGAAGGTCAAGAGTAGGCCAACATAAACGATTCGAAAGAGTGTATATTTGGAAATGATTTTTTCTTTCATATCTCGAGGTGCACGATTCATGATCATTTTGTGAGCTGGTTCAAAACCTAACGCATAGGAGAGTGTAATTGACGCAACTAGATTTAACCAAAGAATCTGCACTGTACTTAGTGGTAAAGGGAGATTTCCCAACATAGAGACGATCAGCAAAAGCCCTTGGGCTAGACAGGTTGGCAAATAGAAGAGGATCGTCTTTTTTAAGTTATCAAAAATTCGACGGCCTTCTTTGATTGCTTTTGCAATCGTTTCAAAATTATCGTCAATGAGGATCATGTCGGCAGCTTGTTTACTAACATCGCTTCCTTTAATTCCCATGGCGATCCCTACATCTGCTTTTCTAAGTGCGGGTGCGTCATTGACCCCATCACCAGTCATTCCAACGATTTCGCCTTGTTCTTGTAAATAAGTAACGATCATAAGCTTATGCTCAGGTGTCGTTCGGGCAAAAATATTCGTATTTTTTACCACTCTTTGCCACTCATCTGTGGATAAACAATCCAGTTCAGTTCCAGTGATTGCCCGTTCAGAATGGTCGATTCCTAATTTTTTGGCAATCGCTTTTGCGGTCGTTGGGTGATCTCCGGTGATCATTACGACTCTGACGCCGGCTTTTTTACAATCTGCTACCGCTTCGATCGCTGATTCTTTTGCTGGGTCAATAATGCCAGCTAATCCGATGATTACGAGTTCGTCCATCTCCTCATGAGTCAATTCTGTCGTTGTATCTACATCCTTATAAGCAAACGCGATCACTCGTTGTCCCTCTGAAGCAAAAGCCAAGTTGATCTTTTCCCACTGTGCATGATCAAACTCCGCTATCTGCCCATCAATATGTGCTGCAGTCGCTTTATTTAAAACGATATCTGGAGCACCCTTTACAAAAATCCGCTTTTTCCCATTGATCAGGTGGCTTGTTGCCATATACTTATATTTTGAGTCAAAAGGTAATGTTTCTAGACTCTTGATCCGCGGTGTACCAATACGATTGGTCCAACGTAATAACGCTAATTCTGTTGCATTTCCGGTCACTGGACAGTGGCGATCATCGAAACTTTGTGTTTCTTGACAGTTTTGCATGATTTTGGCTAGCAGTTCATTGTTCGAAGGATCTGCTTGGTCTTCATGACCAAGCACTGTTACCTGATTATTAGAAAATACATTGGTAAGTGTCATATCGTTTTTGGTCAAAGTACCTGTTTTATCAGAACAGATGACTGTCATTGAGCCAAGTGTTTCGACAGTAGGCAGTCCCTTTACGATTGCATTTTGATCCGACATATTTTTCACGCCGGAAGACAAAATAATCGTCAAAATAGAAGGCAATCCCTCAGGAATAGAAGAAACGATCAAAGCAATGATTGCTGACACGATATACATCGGACTCATGCCATAAATGAAGTAGCTGATCAATCCTAATAAGAAGATAAAGACGCCGATCCCTTTAAAAATAGCATGATTCATTTCGTTCACTTTTTTCAATAAAGGGGTTTCTTTCACTTCAATGGTTGCTAAAGAAGCATTGATTTTACCAATCTCAGTGTCCGAACCAATTTCAACAACGATCCCTTTTCCAGTTCCTGACTGAACTTGGGTACCCGAATACGCCATATTGGTTCGTTCAGCAAGTGCTATTTGCCCCTCTAAACGAGCAGTTGTCTTTACGACTGCGTCAGGCTCTCCAGTTAGAATCGATTCATCGATTTTTAGTTCATTCACGGTTTCCATACGCAAATCAGCAGGAATAATATCACCCGGTGCTAAATAAACGAGGTCCCCTGGAATCAAATCTTCTGCATCGATTGAAAGACGTCCGTTTTCAGATTCGACTGTCGCCTTTGAACTAAGTAATTTTGAAATGCTAGATAGTGAATCATCTGCTTTTCTCTCTTGGTAATAACCAATCATTGCGTTTAAAACGACCACTAGTAAAACGATCGCTCCTTCAATTAGACTTCCCGTCATAAATTTTAAAACAGCTGCACCGATCAAGACATACATTAACGCATCGTGGAAGTAAGATAGAAACTTCTTCCATTCGGGTGTCTTTTCTGATGCTTGTAATTTATTTTTCCCGTGTTTTTCTTGATACGCTTTACGTACCTCATTTGTGACAAGCGTCTCACTTGTCGCTGACTGCACCTTGTCAATATCCAAATTATGCCATTGTTTCATTATTTTCCCTCCGTTTTCTTTACATGAATAGCATAAAGGTTAGAGTGACTATAAGGTCAAATGTTTTTTGAAAATATTTTGTACCTATAGGCTAATTGCAAAAAAATCTTTAGATGGGCTGAAAAAGGCGATTTGGATCCGGGTTTCGTTCTAGGAGTCAAGGCGCTTGATTGATGAAGGTACCTACAAAAAGGCTAGCAAAACTATTATCAAAGGGCTAAATCAGTGGCCACTGGTAAACTTGATGCCCAAAATACCAACTATTAATAAGATGACGAAAACCCAAGTCAGGAGAGACAGCTGGTCTTTAAAGAACACGACCCCCACAATAATCGATCCCACCGCGCCGATCCCTGTCCAAACAGGATAAGCGATACTTAATGGTAGATTTTTGACCGCTAAAGCCAAGAAGCCAAAACTGAAAATCATTCCGATGACCGTTGAAAAACTGTACCAAAAGTGGCTAAACCCGTTGCTCAGTTTCATGGTAGATGCCCATACCACCTCAAAAAATCCTCCTAAAAATAAATACATCCATGTCATAATTTGTTCTCCTCCTCAAAAAAAATAAGCATTCAGTAAACTCTTCAAGGACCTAATGAGTTTACCAAACACTTCTATCACCCGGTGGTGGATTGGATATTCAATTAATGTAACATTAATAAAATCTTAGCTGAAAAGGGAGGGATTGTCAAATAAGTGGAAATTGTTGGTAACTATCGCTCTTTATGATTTTTAGTTGATAGTTGCCATTTTTTTTTATTGAAAGCAATTACTTTGAATAAAATGATACAATATCTATAAGCAAAAAAAAGTTTTGTCAGAGTCTAGTTAAATATACATTCACATCTTATTTAGATGGTATAGAATCTCACAATTATTCTGAAAATTAGTTAAAAATAATCTTTAGGGAAGGAGAAGAACAATGTATCAGAATAAGAGTCTAGCTATTCAAGAAACAGTATTGATTGATATTTTGAAAAAAGATACTACTCTTTACAAGATCATTAAAGATGCATCGGCTTTAGGTATTCCAAATCTTTATGTCGGTGGTGGAAGTATCACGCAGTCTGTATGGAATCATCATTTTTCTAAGCCCATCGGTTACGGAATAAGTGATGTTGATATCGTTTATTTTGACACAGATTTGAGTCAAGAGAAAGAACGAAAGGTCCTAGAACAAATAGTGAAAACTACTAAACAAAATCAATATGCGCTGGATGTAAAGAATGAGGCAAGGGTGCACCTATGGTATGAAGAAGAATTCGGGTTTTCTATTCCCGCATATACCTCTACTGAAGAAGCGATCAGTACTTGGCCCAGTACTGCAACTTCGATCGGTGTTTTTTTCGATCAGGAAAGCAAGCTCCAGATTTTTGCCCCTTATGGCATGTATGACCTCTTTTCTGGGATAGTAAGACCAAACAAAGCGATGATTTCCCGGGAAGTTTATGAAAAAAAAGCTGAGAAGTGGGGGGCGAAATGGCCAGGACTTACGGTGATTGGCTGGCGGTAATGAATGCTTAGAAAAAATTTTTTTCGATTGTTTCTACTATAGCATCATCCGTCCCTATGCTCACTAAGCAATAACATATTGAATACTATTAGCTAATTTACACCTGATCCCTCCCTTACAAGATGTGTAATAGTCTCTCCGTTGTTTCAGTAAAAAAGGGTGAAACTAAGAAGACTGTTTGCCGTTTTTCATTTATTTCTTGTTTGAATCTCAGTTCGTGTACTTTTATCGTGTTTCACACTAGCAATGCAGAACGAGCGTTTCTTGACAAATAAGCATTCAAAAAATATAGTTGAGTCAAAAACTGTAAGACGGGAGAATATCATGAAAATTAGAGCCGCAGCATTGTCTGATCGTAAAGAACTAGCTCATTTATCGAAAGTACTAGGCTATCCGATTGAAGAAGAAGTATTGATCGAAGGCCTAAAGAGAATTTTAGCTGAGGAGGATCATCTCTTGCTTGTTGCCGAAATAAAGGGAAAAGCAGTTGGGATGATTGAAGCACAGCCGTATTCAACAGTTTATTCTGCTGGGCAATTTTTTAATGTCCTAGGTTTGGTAGTGGATGATCAAGTGCAAAAGCAAGGCGTTGGCGGGAAACTACTGTCGGCAATTGAAGAAGAAGCCCGACAGCGAGGAATGCAAGGCATTCGATTAAATTCGAATGTCAAACGCCATGCTGCCCACAGGTTTTATGAAAACCATGGCTACCACAGCAGTCATGAACAGAAACGGTTTATCAAGGAATTATAAAAATGAAAAGACGCTGGAGGAGTGACAAACGACACTCCAGCGTCTTTTTTTGTATTCACTTTAATTGGTTCAAAAGACTAATATTTATGGAATCAATGCCAACAACAGTCGTTTAATCTCCTCATAAACCTCTCCGGTTTCCGGCGTCACACGCTGACGATTCTGAATGATAAAAAGATCACGATAGCGGTACTCTGGATCAAGTTCCTGCCACGGCAACTCTTCTGGTAATGAAAGTTTCGAGATGATCGATTTGCCGATGTTTTGTTTTAGTAGGGACAAAATCACTTCGCTGTTATTGGCTTTGATGATTTGCGGATGCAGGTGCTGTGCGTACAGATAGGTTTCGTTAATGTAATACATCCCCGAGTCGTTTTCTCGCAAGACCCAAAAATCAGAAGCGAGGTTGCCTGCTAACACCAATTCATCACGATAAACGAATTCTTTTTGGATCAACGGCGAAACGATTGATTTTTCAATCAGGCCGATATGGGCTTTGTTTGATTCGACGGCATCGATCACTTCTTGGGAATTCATGATTTTGATTTCAAAGGCAAACGTTGGAAATTCTGCAATCAGCTGCGCCATGATGCTAGGCAGTAAGTAAACAGCGGTGGTATTCGAACAAGCGAGCACACACTCTGTTTTAAAATTTTTGGCGTCTTTGGCTTGCGAAAAAATAGTGGACAATGAGCGGAGAGACTCGACCACACGAGGATACAAAAACTCCGCTTGGCTGGTGGGTAAAATCAATTGTTTTCCTTTACGTTCAAAAAGCTTGAATCCAAGTTCCGCCTCTAATCGTTGGATTTGTAAGGAGATCGTTGGCTGAGTTTTATAGAGCTGTTTGGCGGCAAGACTAAAGTTTCTCGTTTCATAAACAACAATGAAGGTTTTGAGCAATTCAATCATTTTGCGGACTCCTTTATTATTAATAAAATTTATAATTAGTATTTAAAAGTACAATTTTACAAATAGTTAGCAGGTGATTATAGTATAAGTGTAGAGAAAAAAGAAAGCAAATTTAATTGAAATTTTCATACATTAAGAAAGGATGAGTTGATGAAAACATCGATCCAGCATTTTTTACATTCGTTGCCAATCCCGATTTGTGGCTTGATTTTAGGCACTGTGTCTTTGGGGAATTTATTGTATTCAGAAGGAATGGAGACGGTTGGAAATGGGTTTTGCACCCTTGGTATTTTCATCATGGGGCTCTTCCTTCTGAAAGTATGCTTTACATTTAAGCACACGATGTCAGAGTTACAAAACCCAATCGTTGCTTCGGTGGCGCCGACCTTTACGATGGCGCTGATGGTGATTTCCACTGTTTTTGAACGGGTCATTCCCAATGCAGTGGTGAATGATCTGCTCTGGTGGGGGGCTATCGGCTTACATTTTGCTTTAATGATCTATTTTGTTGTCGTGCATATTTTGCCTGTCGACCTTTCGCTGGAATACATTTATCCAAGCTGGTTTATTACCTTCGTCGGGATTGGCGTCATTCCCAATACTTCTGCTGTCTTTTTTAAAGAGCTAGGAGAAGTGATCGTCTGGATCGCATTGGTATTGTATTTTGCGCTTTTGCCGATTATTTTAAAGCGAATCGTCCATCAAATGCTGACGGAACGTGCGGCAGTTCCATTGATCACGATTTTAACAGCACCAGGTTCTCTTTGCTTAGCAGGTTACCTTTCCGTATTTGAACAAGGCTCTGCTTGGTTTGTCGCCTTTATGCTGTTATTGTCACAAACGATCTATTTCTGTGTCGTCGCTTATATGAAAAACATGTTGGCAGTCGGGTTTTACCCAAGCTATGCGGCATTTACGTTTCCTCTTGTGATCTCGGCGACAGCAATGTTCAAATCAGCACTGTTTTTTGCAAATCACCCACTGATATTTGGGTTTCTACAAGCCTTAACGATTATTGAAACAAGCTTTGCCGTGATTGTCGTCTGTTATGTGTTAGGAAAATACGCTGTTCATTTGTATCAGCAAACCAAAGCACTGATTGCCGGTCATAGTTACTAAGGAAACACAAAAAATCATCCATTTTTTAAGAAAATGCGTACTCTACGTAAAACAATAGCACAAGTATTTGAAAAGAAAAGGAAGGGATCGCACATGAAAAGTACAAGCAGAAAAGTTGTCGTTGTCGGAACAGGTTTCGTTGGAACGAGCATTGCGTATTCCATGATCAATCAAGGACTGATCAATGAATTGGTCTTGATCGATGTCAATAGAGACAAAGCAGAAGGAGAAGCCCTCGATTTGTTAGACGGTATGTCATGGGGGCAAGAAAACATCAAAGTTTGGGCGGGAGAGTACTCGGAATGTAAAGATGCTGATATCGTCGTTATTACCGCAGGGGTCAACCAAAAGCCAGGACAAACACGGCTTGAATTGATCGATGTGAACGCCGAAATTATGACAAGCGTCACAGAACAAGTGATGGCTTCAGGCTTTGATGGCGTGCTTGTCATCGCTTCAAACCCAGTCGATGTCTTAACTTATCAAGCATGGCGGGTGTCCGGGCTGCCAGCCAATCGTGTCGTTGGTACGGGAACGACCCTCGATACCACAAGACTTCGAAAAGAAGTGGCGGCAAAATTAGCCATCGATCCACGGAATATTCATGGGTATATTATTGGGGAACACGGTGATTCGGAAGTCGCTGTCTGGTCCCATACAACGATCGGTGGGCAACCGATCATAGAATTGATCAAGCAACAAAATCGTTTGACCGTTGCCGATCTAGCGGTTCTTTCTGAACGAGTAAAAAATGCCGCCTATGAAATCATCGATCGAAAACAAGCAACTTTTTACGGAATAGGGATGAGTGTCGCAAGAATCGTTCGAGCGATCTTAAATGATGAGCAAGCGATTCTGCCGGTGTCTTCCTACCTTGATGGGGAATATGGCATCAACGATTTATTCACAGGTGTTCCTGCAGTCGTGGACCAAAACGGCGTCCGCGAAATTATTGAATTGACGCTTACCCCTGAGGAAAAACGGCAGTTTGATACTTCGTGTCATCAGTTACGAGCAGTAATTTCCACAATTGGACAAAGCAAAGTCAGCTGATCTCAAGAATACCAGTAATGAAAACCTCGTGTTCGTTTTTGCCAAAGCATGGCTCGACTATTTACGGTCGGCCATGCTTTTTTACATCTAGCCAAGAATGTTAAAAGGAAATGGCGTATTTTACGCGAAACGGCCACTATTCAACTCTCTTTTTTCTCACTCCTTTAAAAAAAACATCCTCAGTGAATGACAAAAAAAGAATGAACGATCAACCTTACAAACTTTCCGAGTTGTAAAAAGTGACAAAGTGTCACCTTGTATGGTATTCTTCAAAAAGTGACACTTTGTCAACATTTGGAAAACAGGAGGAAAGAGCAATGTTTCTGGCTATAAAAGAAATGCGTTATTCAAAATTAAGATATGGGCTGATCGTAGGAATCATGTTTTTGATCGCCTATGTTGTTTTTATATTGTCTGGCTTAGCTACCGGACTTAACTGGGATTTTAAAAAGGCCATCGTCGATTGGGATTCATCCGCGATCGTTTTATCAGAAGATGCGAATGACACATTTGCGGCTTCGCAATTGACGAGAGGGGATCTAGACCGTGTAGCAGGGACTCAAAAAGCCCCGATTGGTTTATACAGCAGTGTCATCACGGTCAACGATGAACAAGTCAATGTGACTGTTTTTGGTACACAAAACGATGCGTTCTTGTTACCAGAAGTCTTAGAAGGCAAGCTGTTTTCAAAAGAAAATGAGATCACGATTTCAGAAAACTTAGCAGAAGAAGGTATCAAGGTCGGAGACCAAGTGAAAATCGGGCGTTCAGATGAAACCTTCAAAGTCGTTGGGATCACCCCAGAAACGTCTTATACGGTGTCACCAGTGATTTATACTTCCCTCGATACTTGGACGAAAATGAAGTTTGCTAATCAACCATTTGCATCTGACAAGGAGCAGCCCATCAATATCATTGTGACCAAATCAAGTGATCCGAAAGTCGATAACCAAGAAGGAACCCAGCTCAAAGTCTTGGCAACGGAAGACTTCATTGAAAAGCTTCCCGGATTTTCTGCCCAAAACTTGACCTTAAATGCCATGATCTACTTCTTATTTGTTGTTGCAACGGCAATTGTGGGGATTTTCATGTATGTGATCACCCTGCAAAAAACGGCGATTTTTGGTGTGATGAAAGCCCAAGGCATTCGGACCAGCTTTATTGCCAAATCAATTATTGCGCAAGCATTTATGGTAGGAGTGATCGGGGTAGCCCTAGCCTTTGCAGCGGCATACGGCACCAGCTTGTTTTTACCAGATGCCATGCCATTTTTCTTTGAATTAAAGCAATGGCTGCTTTATAGCGGCATCTTGATTCTCGTGGCAGTTCTAGGCGGCTTATTCTCCATTCGGACGGTCACAAAAGTCGATCCAATCACGGCAATAGGAGGATAACAAAGATGAAAGACATTTTAGTAATGAAGGATATTATAAAAAAATTTGGCAAGCAACATACCGAAGTAACGGCATTAAAAGGACTCAATTTTCATGTTCAAGAAGGGGAGTTTGTCAGTATCATCGGCCCTTCCGGTTCAGGGAAAAGTACCTTTTTGACCATCGCTGGCGGCTTACAAAGTCCAACATCGGGAGAGATCATCATCAACCAGGTGAACTTTTCCAAATTAAATGAAAAGCAACGAGGGAAGTTGCGTTTTAAAGAGATTGGGTTTATCTTGCAAAGCTCGAATTTGATCCCTTTTCTAACGGTAAAGGAACAATTTTATTTGGTCGACAAAGTTACAGGAAAAGCCAAGGAAAAGGAACGGATTGATGAATTGCTTGCTTCATTAGATATTCTCGACCTTCAAGACAAGTTTCCCCGCGATTTATCTGGTGGGGAACGTCAACGAGTGGCGATCGGCAGGGCGTTGTTTAATGACCCAAGTTTGATTTTAGCGGATGAACCAACTGCCAGCTTAGACACCGATCATGCGTATGAAGTCGTGAAGTTATTGGTGAAAGAAGCACATGAGAAAAAGAAAGCGACAGTCATGGTCACCCACGACGAGCGAATGATCCAATGGAGTGATCGCATTTTCCGAATGGAAGATGGCAATCTCATCGAACAAAACGCCCCATCAAGAGAAACTGCACAAGTCTGAGTGGAAAAGTAGAGGGATTTGTTTATAATAGAGGGAGTAGATTGCGAATGATGGAGGAGAATCCCTTGCCAAGTACAACATTTTTTCATTTAAAACAAGAGAAAAAAGAAAAAATCGATGCCGTGCTTTTAGAAGAATTTTTCAGCAAGCACATCAGTCAAGTCAAGGTCTCTGCCATCGTCGAAAAATCGCACATTTCTAGAGGGGCGTTTTACAAGTACTTTCAAAACTTAGAAGATGCCTATGACTATGCGATCACCAACTATTCCAACCAAATCCATTCTGCGATTTTTACGTTTATCAATCGCAACAAAAATGATTTTTTCAAAGGGATCGAAGAATACTTGGCTTGGTGCAGTCAATGGTCACCTGAAGATGATCATTGGAAAATGATCCACTTATGTACTCAAAGCAATGCCTGGACGAAGCGCGATGCGATCCCTGACGATTCGCCCATGATTCGTCAGTGGTTGGAGCTGTTGGAAGAAAATCGCTTCACGATCCATGATACGCAAGAAGCCGTCAGTTTCCTTTACTTTATTATGGCGGTCGTGATGGATAGTCTGACAGATTTTATTTCGAATGAATGGACCGCAAAAGAGCTGATCAAAGATTTTCGCTATAAGGTGCAATGGATCAAGTATGGAATCAAAGAGGACAATGACGAAGAATAAACGCTTCGGCAAGAGGATGGACCAAATACCGCGAGCGGCGAAGAAGTTCATTTACAAAGAAAGAGGTGCCCGACAACCGAAATAGTTGTCGGACACCTCTTTTTTGAGGGAATGATTATTTTTTATTTACACGTTTCGCAATGATTGGCAAGATCAAGCCAATCAAAAGAAAGGCGATCGGTGTAATGATATTTAAGGCCAATTGGAAGAACCAAGCTTGCGGATCTGCCGCATAATCAAGCTTAGGAACCATCCCTAAAATGCAGGCAAAGGCCGTGAACAAGAAGCACCATAAGCCGATCCCAAAGCCAACCTTGGTGTTTTTCACGAATTTATAATCGGAAGTAAAGCGATTGGCGTGTTTGTTGACTAGCATAAAGGCTAAGAAGACCCATAAGTAACGCAATGGCATGACAACTGAATTCAAGTTCAACAACCAACGATACAGTTCGGTCATATTGCCGATTCCTAGTGCTGGAATAATGATCAAAATGCTGACTAGGATACCAGTCATAATATACCCATTCACTGGTGTTCCTTTTTTGTTTAGTTTTGCTAAGCCATTTGGTACAAATTCTGAATCAGCATCAGACAATAATATTTTCAATGGGGCATCAATTGAAAATGCCAACGCAGAAATTTGCGCCAACGCATTGGCGATGGAATAAAGAATGACAAAAAAGTTGCCAATTCCGTAGAAGTTTCCTAGTCGTTGAAAGGCTTCATAAGCGCCGTTGACCATCAAATCTTCTGGAATATGGTTGGCATCAAAAAGCATCCCCATTGCAATCGAGCCGAGCAAGGCACATAACGCCACCATACCGGCTAAAAAGATCATGCCTTTTGGAAATTCTTTGGCAGGATTTTTTGTGTTATTTACGTAAGGCGAGATTTTTTCACAGCCACCTACTGCAAATACCAGCATCGAGATCGTGGTTAAATAGGTAAAGTCAAATTTAGGGATATAGGTTGAAACAGATGACATGTTTGGTGTAGCAATTTCAGCACCAGTCATTGCTGGAGCAGTCACTGCTAAAAGGATAAAAAGAATCGACATCACGAACATGGCTGTTCCGGCGATGTTCCCAATCATTTTTAAGGTCGTCAATCCTTTAGAGGCAATCCATAAAAAGAATAGAAAAATAGCTAAACAAATCAACGATACTTCCATGGAACCCATCGTCGATACAAATGTACCATTTCCTTTAAATAACCAACTCAATGATACTAAGATTCCTTGGGGTTTTTGTGCCAAGTAGGGCACGTGAACGACCCAATAAGTCCAAGCAGCAAAGAAAGCCAACCGCTTTGTTGAGGTTTCTTTGATCCATGAGGAGACCCCACCACTTGACTCTTTGAAGGTCGATCCTAACTGACCAACACTTAATGCATAGGGTACAAAATAAAGAGCCATAATTAATAGCCACGAAACAACAACAGTCAACCCTTGTTGAGCGTAGTTGTTTACAACATTTCCCAGTCCCCAAACAGAGACGAACGCCATCAGCGCAATATTATACCAGCGTAATTGTTTCTCATTCATCGCTTTCTCCTTCTTAAAATGATTTTTCTGACTGGTTAAAATAGAGCGTTTTTTGAAATTTAGTGAGAAAAAAATTTCTTTCCATAAGCGCTTGATCACTATCAAGTTTCTTATGCATTTTTTCACAAATGTCAAAGGTCAAATTGAATAAAAAATTTCACTTGCTTCTTTTTTATCCAGTCGTCGATTTTCCATAGTTAGGATAAACCTCTGAATTCTTTTGGTCAAGAAAAATTAAATTGTTATTTTAAAAAAATAATAAATTTCTGATGATTGAAAAAGCAAACATCATCATTCATTAATAATCTGAAAGAAATGCTACTACATTCGGTCAAGGGGATGGATAGGAGAGGGACCATTTCATTTAAAAGAAGCGATGGCTCTTTCTAAAAAGAAAGAAGAGGTCGGTATTTCTTAAGCTGATATGGAGAAATTGTTAGATGAAGTATAGAGTATTATACATGCCTCAGCTACAAAAACAACTAAAGAAAATGGGTCGAAATCAAGCAAGAATAATTGTCGCTTGGATCAGAAAAAATTTAGAAGGAACAAGCAACCTTCGCCAATATGGGAAAGGATTAAATGAAAACAGTAGTGGCAAATGACGTTATCGCATTGGCAATTATCGTATTTTAGCAAATAGAAATGAATCAGAAATAGTGATTGAATGATTTGCTATTGGTCATAGAAGTATTATATAGATAAAATAAAAAGCGGCAGCTGACATTAAGGATGCTGCTTTTTTTGTGTTTAGAAAGGACAATCACTCTACGAAAAGTTCTATAGCATCTCCAAGCTTTTTAAGTTATGATAATCAGAGAAAGCGGACAAGGAGAACGACAATGAAAGAACAATTACTCGCGTACTTGCAAAATCAAACAGCTTTTTTCTCTATCGAAAATGTAAGCGATGTCTTTACTGCAAAAGATATTGCCGAGAAGTTTTCCGTCAAGAGAAATACCATCAGTCACTACTTGAATCAGTTAACGGAAGAAGGTCGCCTTGTGAAAATTGCGACCCGACCCGTTTATTTTTTTCATAAGCAGGCATTTGAAATCCAAAATTATCCTTTAACAAAAAACGTGTATGATAGTCTGGCTGCTGTGGGGGAAGAAAAGCCTTTTTTTGATCAAAAAGAAGATTTCTTTTCCAGTGTGATCGGCAGCAAAGGTAGTCTGGCAGAAGTCATTGAACAGATCAAGATGGCAGCCTTCTATCCAAATGGCGGGCTTCCCTTCTTATTGACGGGAGAAAGTGGAACTGGGAAGAGTTTTCTCGTAAAAATGTTTCATCATTATTGTGTGGCAAATGAATTACTAGAAAGTGATGCTCCGCTGATTACGATCAATTGCGCACAGTATGCCAATAACCATGAGCTATTGACGAGCAATTTATTTGGACATGTAAAAGGTGCCTTCACTGGCGCAGAAGAAGATCGCGGAGGTGCATTTGAAGCAGCAGACGGCGGAGTCCTCTTTCTTGACGAAGTTCATCGACTGAATGCTGAAGGACAGGAAAAATTATTCACTTTTCTGGATCAGGGAGTTATCTATCGAATGGGGGATACGGGCCGGCCAATCTCAGTTGATTGTCGGTTGGTGTTTGCGACCACCGAAGATTTGAAACAAACATTTCTAACAACCTTTATTCGGCGAATTCCGATCCAAGCGACACTGCCCGCTTTGGAAGAACGGACAGTTTCCGAAAGGAAGCAGTTGATTTTGCAAGCATTTATTGAAGAACAAAAACGTATCGTTTTGCCGTTAGAGCTCTCACCTCAAGTAATCGAAATTTTAACGACCAGTCATTTTTCTGGGAATGTCGGTGAATTAAAAAGTACAATCAAAATTATTACGGCCAAAAGCTATACAGCCAGTTTAAAACGAGAAGTAAAAAAAATAGCAGTCACTGTATATCATTTGCCAGAACACTTACTGCAACTGACAGAAGAACCTAATGAAATGGGGACAATGCTACCGGTTCTTATTGATAGCCAAACTCAAATCCAGCAGCTAACTGCGGAAAGTGAACCTGAACAACAAAAGATCATTCAAACGTATGAACAGATCTTACTTAATTATGTCCAAGCAGGGCAGGACTTTGCGGCGGCAGCCGAGCCTATTTCAAAAGTGATCGAAAGGCTTTTCGAAAATTTATTGTTTGATCATAAACAGGAACAAAAGCAGCGGACAATGATTTTTGTGACAGAGCATGTTCAGCGAATGATGGAGCAGATCGAGCATTCTTTTCAAATCAGTTTTAATGGCAGCATGGTTTATACAATCAGTTATTATTTATGGTTGCGGAGAAATGTGGAGTGGCTGCCGGATGATCAAGACAAACTTTTATTGACAGAAAATCTATTGAAAAGTGTGAAAAAGCATTATTCTACAAGTGACCGTTACACAGAGAATTTGTTAGGCCTAGTGCAAAAAGCATTGGATATCGAGTTAACAAGTATGGACCGAATCATTTTTACACTTTATATCAATGATATGGGGTATTCCAAAGATTCATCGCTCCCCCGCAGCATCATAGTAGCCCATGGTTACGCAACCGCCAGTAGTATCGCGAATGTTGCGAACCGCTTATTGAATGAATCGGTTTTTCAGTCTTTCGATATGCCATTAGAGGTCACGCCCAAACAAATTGCGGAAAGGGTTACCACCTATATTCAGAAAAACGATGTATCTAATGGACTCGTTGTCTTGTTCGACATGGGATCTTTGAAAGAAGTCTATCAATATATTCCAGAATTGGCGGTTCCAATTGTTATGATGAACAATGTAACGACAAGTGTAGCCCTCGCTGTGGGGGAGTGTATCCAACAGAATATTTCCTTGAGAGAAATTCCAGAGCGAGTAAATACCTTTCACCAAAACGAATGGGAAATCATTCTTCCAAAAGTGAAAAAAGAGAAAGTTGTCATTACAACTTGTTCAACTGGAATTGGAACTGCTGTTCAAATCTCTACCTTATTAGAAAAGAGTATTCCTGATCATTTACAGATTCGGATCCTTCCTTATGAATTCAACCAGCTGGAAAACAGTTAACATATAAGACAGACATTGGCAGCGTATGACATTGTTGGTGTTGTGGGAACCACTAAACCTCGCCAAGAGCTGGCTCCTTTTATTTCTTTAGAAGAACTAATTTCGGGTGCTGGGACAGAGGTGCTATTAAGTTGGCTAAAAGAAGAATTGGATGAAGAGATGATTGCCTATGTGAACAATCAATTAGTAAGAAACTTTTCATTGGATCGAGTGATTCAATCGGTAACGATTCTAGATACAGAAAAAGTGATTTCTCAAATGGAATTTTTCGTGGGAAATCTGGAGCGCATGTGGCAGCAACGGATCGCCAATGATCGCAAACTCGCGTTGTTTGTCCATACGAGTTGCTTAATTGAGCGTCTTATTAGAAATGAAGCCATTGATACTTATCATGCCAGCGACACATTACTCCAGTGTCATGAAAAGCAGCTGAATGAGATCAAAAAAGCATTTAGTGTCATTGAAAAGGTTTACAGTGTCGCGATACCGGAATCTGAAGTTTGCTACATCTATGATGTTTTGTTTGGAAACACTGATTCTTCAATGGTTGAAGCGGATTTTTAATCGATAAGAAAAGCGTGCCACTTTTTTTGGCACGCTTTTTGCGTTTAGTAAGATGTAACTTGGAGCAAAGTGAGGTGAAAGCAGTGGAACGACTCGTTATTTTAGCATCCCACGGACGATTTGCATCAGGAATCTTGCATTCGTTAGAACTTATCTGCGGTAAAAAACAATCAGTCCTTGCGATTGACTGTTATGTGGACGAAGCATTTGATCTAACGACAACGGTAGATACCCTGATGGAAACATATAAAGAACATGAAGTGATCGTTATCACAGATATTTTTGGCGGCAGCGTGAACAATGAATTTTTGCGTTATATCCAACAACCCAATTTTTATTTAATCGCAGGTTTGAATTTGCCATTGTTGATTGAATTGACGACACAACTTCAAGGAGGAGGTGCAATTTTAGAAACGATCCATCAAGCGCTGGCAAATTCGAAAGATATGATCCAGTTTTGCAATGATAGTGTAGCAAAAGAAATCGAAGAAGAAGAATTTTAGGAGGGACGACATGATTATTTTAACACGAGTCGATCATCGGCTATTACACGGCCAAGTCGCATTTTCTTGGACTCAAAATTTAGGCGCAGATTGTATTTTGATTGCCAATGATGATGTACCGACAAATGATATCCGTAAGACAACGATCAAATTAGCAAAACCGCAAGGCGTAAAACTGGTGATCAAATCAATTGAGGATTCAATTCATGCCCTGCAAAGCGGTGTGACGGATAAATACAAATTATTCATCGTAGTTGATTCCATCAAAGATGCGTATAAGTTAGCAGAAAACTGTCCAGAGATCGACAAGATCAATCTCGGTGGGATCAAAGCCAAAGAAGGCTCTAAAAATATTGGCAAAGCAGTCAATGTTTTACCAGCAGAAGAAGAACTCTTGAGAAAAATGGTTGCAAAAGGAATCACTGTCGATATCCGTCAAGTACCTTCGGATAAAAAAGTCGCTGTCGAAGATGTTTTATAAAGAAAGGAGCAAAAGAGATGCTGCAAGCAATATTACTTGGAATTGTTGCATTTATTGCGCAGTCTGAATACGCATTAGGAACGTCATTACTGTCGCGTCCGATTGTCACTGGATTGTTTACAGGAATCGTATTGGGGGACATAAACACTGGAATTATTATGGGTGCAACACTAGAGTTAGCGTTTATCGGCTCATTTTCTGTCGGTGCTTCTATTCCGCCAGATGTCGTAACTGGAGGGATTCTGGGTACAGCTTTCGCAATTACGGCAGGAGCGGGAACCGAGACGGCTTTACTGTTGGGACTTCCAATCGCCACATTGACCCTTATCTTGAAAAATGTTTACTTGGGGTTGCTTATCCCAATGATGAACCAAAAAGCCGATTTATACGCGGCAGATGGAAACTACAAAGGTGTAGAACGAATGCACTTATTAGCAGGTTTTGGCCTATCTCTGATGTTAGCCCTTGTAGTGACGATCTCCTTTATGGTAGGCAGCAATACGATTAGTAAGTTATTGGCTATGATTCCAGCCTTTGTACAGAACGGCCTATCAGTTGCAACTGGTTTGATTCCAGCCCTTGGGTTTGCCATGTTGGCTAGGTTACTGATTAACAAACAAGTTGCACCGTACTTCTTTTTAGGTTTTGCATTAGCAGCTTATTTAGAGATTCCTGTTACAGGGATTGCAATCTTCGGAGCAATAACGGCTGTTGTAGTCGTGAATTTAAGAAACATTCGTGGACAAGGGCAATCTATTCAAATGACTTCAGGGGAGGTACTAGATGATGATGAAGACTTCTAATGAGAAATCCGAAATTACCAAAAAAGAGTTGAATCGTGTCTTCTGGCGTTCGTTTCAAATGGAGTTCTCATGGAACTATGAGCGACAGATGAACCTAGCTTATGTCTATGCGATGATTCCGATTTTAAAGAAACTCTACAAAACAAAAGAATCGATGGCCGATGCGTTGAAACGGCACCTGGAATTTTTCAACACGACCCCGCATATCGTCACGCTTATTTTAGGAATCAATGCGGCGATGGAAGAAGAAAATGTCAATGATCCAAATTTTGATTCTTCAGCGATTGATAACATCAAGACCTCTTTGATGGGCCCTTTAGCGGGAATCGGTGATTCCTTCTTTTGGGGAACGTTGCGACTAATTGCTACTGGGGTAGGAACTTCATTGGCATTACAAGGAAATATCTTAGGTCCGATTCTGTTTCTAGTGATTTTCAATGTTCCTCATCTACTATTTCGTTATTTTGCGACTGGTTGGGGATATAAACTTGGGACAGGATTTTTAAAGAAAATTCAGGAAAACGGTTTGATGGAAAGTTTAACCTATGGCGCTGCAATCATTGGTTTGATGGTCGTAGGAGGAATGACCGCTACGATGATCGATATCAACATTCCTTTGCAGATTGGTTCAGGAGAAAATGCAGTTACGGTTCAAAGCATCTTTGATGATATCGTTCCGAAAATATTGTCATTGGGTGCATTTGGTGCTGTCTTTTATCTTTTGAAAAAAGAAGTCAAACCGCTGATTATTCTGCTGGGACTAGCAGTCGTAGGTATTTTAGGATCCTTGATTGGACTTTTTTAAGGAGGAATTGTTGTGGCAACGATGATGGATTATATACAAGAAGAGCAAGCAACGTTAGTTGAGATCTTGCAGGGGTTTGTTCCTAAAAAAGAAGAAAAAAGAGCTGCAATCGAGAATTTATTGATTTTGGCAACGGGCTCTTCTGCCAATGCCTGTTTAGCAGCAAAGTATGCAATGGAGAAATTAGCGCAGATCACTGTCACGATTGAAGAGCCATACCACTTTAATCATTACGGCCATCTTTCTAAAGAAATCGAGACAGTTTTGGCGGTTTCGCAAAGCGGAAAAAGTGCTTCTACGATAGATGCAGTGGCGCAGTTGTCCAAGCAAGATATTTATACGATCGGTTTAAGCAGTGATCCCGAAAGTCGCCTTGCTCAAAAAGTTAACGAAAGCATTGATCTAGGAACTGGGATCGAGACCGTTGGATTCGTGACCAAAGGATATGTAGCAACAGTATTGCAACTCTATTTAATGGGGGTATCTATTGGCTATAGCAAAGGTATATTATCCGACGACCAAGTGTCGATGATCAAAAATCAGTTAGAGGAGATGATTGAGGCCATTCCTCAGGTCATTGCTAAGACAATTGATTTTTTTGAGAAAAACGCAAGTATTTTTAAACTAGCGAATCGGTTTGTGGCAGTCGGTTATGGACCAAACTGGGGAACCGCTAAAGAATTTGAAACGAAGTTTACCGAAACCCTACGAGTCCCTTCTCAAGGATTTGAATTGGAAGCATATATGCACGGGCCGTATCTTGAAGCCAACCATGAACATGTACTTTTCTTTATTGAAGCTCCTAGCCTAAATCAATCAAGGTCCCAACTATTGCATGATTATATCGCTTCTTATGTGGGAAAAGCTTATACGATCACCACAGCAGCGGCAAAGAATCCCGATACACTTGGGTTGGACGTTGCATGTGAAGAAACGTTTTCTTCTTTGCTCTTAGTTATTCCGTTTCAAATTTTCTCCTATCTCGGGGCTGCTGCTAAAGGGATTGATTTGCGTAAACGTATTTTTGATGACTTTGATCAAGTGCTAAAAAGTAAAATTTAGAGGTGGAAAAGATGCTGAAATTTAATGAACAACAACAAATTGACGATATTCAAGGAATGTTAGATCTACGTCCAGAAATTGAAAAATTAGTCGATGCCCTTGACGAAAAAGGCTTTGATGCCATCTATTATCTAGGAATTGGCGGTACCTATGCTTCTGCGATGCAAGCTGTCACTTACATTAATGGAAAAAGTGACTTACCGGTTTACGTCCAACATGCGGCAGAATACTATACAACCGGCAACCGTCGATTGACGAAAGACTCATTAGTCATCTTGTCCTCTGTTACTGGAACGACACAAGAAGTGGTTAAAGCAGTTGAAGAAATCAAAAAAGTAGGAGCGACATTACTAGGATTTATTGATTCAAAAGGCAGTATCTTAGCAGAACAATGTGACCATGTCATCACGTATCCTGCACCGGGAACCGAACAAATCAAATTCTTTATGGTTGCCGATCGATTGATGAAAAACCATGGGGATTTTCCTGATTACGACGCCTACTATCGAGAATTGGATCAATATTTAGCAAAAGGATTAGTAGAAGCTGAAAAGCAGGCGGACGAATTTGGGCGAGCATTTGCGGAGAAACATCGTCACGATGCGATGCATTATTTTATCGGTGCGGGAAATCAATGGGGTGCTGTCTATTCTTATGCTATGTGCTATTGGGAGGAGCAAAGCTGGTTGCGTTCAAAATCGATCCATGCTGCTGAGTTTCTTCACGGAACGTTGGAAATCGTTGACGAAACCACACCTGTCACAGTGTTTTTAGGAGAAGACGAGCAACGTCTATTATCAGAAAGAGTAGCTAAATTATTGCCAAGAATTTGTGGAAACTATACATTGATCGATACCAAGGATTATCCTGTTTCAGGAATCAGTGAGAAATATCGCGGCCGAGTGCTGTCCCACTTACTGATGCATTGTGTGACGCAGCGCATTGATGCCTATGTCGAACAAATGAATTGTCACCCAATGGAAATTCGGCGCTACTATCGCCAATTCGAGTACTGATAGAAAACCAAGAGGAATAGGATCGATAGAAAGATAACCCAAAAGAACACTGAAATATAATGTTTTTATGGAGTGGATAGGGAAGCTACCTTAATAAGAAAAAGTGATCTATTCTTAAACTTCATAAATGAAGAACACCTGAATTCATAATTTAACAATGTATAGAGCGTTTCGTTAACCAAATGTTGATGGAACGCTTTTTTGGTATTTATTGGAGGAGCAAAAAGAAACGAAAAGAAAAAGGGAAAGGATTTGAAGGGACTTAAACAGTTACTAAAATCTAATACTTCCTTGTTGATAACAAACTAACGAAAGGCAATTAAGTTAGTTTAAAGTTAACAGGAAAAAGAGGGAGGCTGAATCAAAAGGTTTCTAATATTTGTAATAAATGGCAGCAATCTATCATTGAAAGACGTCTGAGAAGTGGAAGTTCTTCCTAAAAAGTTAGATCGAATTACCTTGATTTTTGAAAAGAGCATAGCTGAACTACTTAGAAGCGAGGTGTTTTTTGGGGATAGAGATAAGTGTTAAGGAGAGTCATATAAGTTTCTGAATGATCAGCAGTGGAGAAGGAAACCCTGGTGCATCTTTTCAAGGTGATAAAAAAGGCTTAAACAAAAAAATGGAACAGCATAAATGTTTTCGAAATGCTTTCGCACCAACATTTACCTGTTCCGTGGGTTTGGCACCCAATGGGCCGTGAGGGGCTCGAACCCGCGACCCGCTGATTAAGAGTCAGCTGCTCTACCAACTGAGCTAACGGCCCGTACCAAAAGTACTTCATTATCTTAGCACTCCGTTGTTTAAAAATCAATCATTCTTTTGAAAAAAATGTGTGCTTTTTCAGTTGGAAAACAGAGGTTATCTTAAAAAAATACCATTCATTCTCCAATTTCAAATGATAGGAAATTCTTAAAAGATTGATCAGAATGCTTTAAAAACTCAGAAAGCCGTGATAAAATGTATCTAGTTATCGAAACTAGATGATTAGTTTGTGATAATCTAACCTTCTGTTAGTCAAAATGGAGGATGACATGGAAAAATTACAATCGGACATGAAAACATGGGGCGAATCGCTACTGGAATTCCATCTGCCTAGGTGGGAAGAATTACCGACCCTGGAACTGTATATGGATCAGGTAATCACTTTGATTGACCAATATTTATCACCAGTGATTCAAACAGAAAAACATCCGCTATTGACCTCGTCTATGGTCAATAATTATGTCAAAAAAGGGATGATCCCCGCACCAGAAAAAAAACGTTACAACCAAAAGCATCTCGCATTTTTGATCGCGATCACGATGCTGAAGCAAGTGTTGACGATTCCAGAAATAAAGACAGGCATCCTTTTTCAAGGGAAAGCTGTCGGAATCAGAAATGCCTATAATGTATTTTGTGAAGAACAAGAAAAAGCAATTCATCTTGTTGGCAAAGAAGCAATGGGAGAGCCCGAGCAAATGGCATCGGAACCAATCCCGATTGAATTAGTGGCCATGAAAGGTGCAACGCGTTCCTTTGCTAATAAATTGTTGGCAGAAAAAACAATCGAATTAGAAGTCATTTATTTAGAAACACATAAAGGAGAAGCCCATGAATAAAGAGAAAATTGCCCTATTAGTTGATTCAGGTACCGATGTTCCCGCACAGATCATGGAGCAATACGGCATGTATATGCTGCCATTGCAAATTATTTACAAGGATCGGACCTATACCGATAAAGTTGATATTACTGCCGAAGAAATTTATGAACGTTTGCCGCAAGAGATTCCTAGTACTTCATTACCTGATGGCGCGGCGATCGGGGAAATCTTTGATCGGATCAAAGCCGATGGGTATGAAAAAGTCTTTGCCGTAACCATCTCCAGCGGATTGAGTGGAACGTTTAATGTTGTTCGCCTGTTAGGTGAACAACGGACCGACCTTGAGGTTTTCGTGCTTGATACGAAAAATATCGGAATCGGTGCAGGGCTGCAAGCGATTCGTGCAGCAGAACTGTTAGAAAAAGGCGTGACCTGGGAAGAATTGCGGGCACAACTAACGAATGAAGTCCCGAAAAACAAAGTCTTTTTCAACGTAGCTACCTTAGAGTATTTACAAAAAGGCGGCCGGATCGGTCTTGTCGCATCCATCTTAGGTAATGCTTTAAAATTGAATCCCATCATTTCTTGTAATGAAGAGGGAATATACTATACGGTCGCAAAATCTCGTGGACGGAAGAAAAGCTTGGACAAAACCGTCGACTTGATCAAGCAATTCATCGGTGATCATCGCCATGTGCGTTTAGCTGTGGCCCAAGGTGATGCACTACAAGAAGCCAAAGAGATGAGGGCAAGATTAGAAGCCGAATTTCCAAAGGTCAAAGAAATCTTGTTTGGGCAAATCTCTCCCGCATTAGTTGTCCACACGGGTCCTGGGTTGTTAGGGATCGGTATCCAGCTTTTAGAAGAGTAAAAAAGAAAGGCCCCGTGCCTTTCTTTTTTTGTGCTTTCCTTAAGAATGAGGTGGCGGTTTTTGGGAAAGATGAAAAGCCTGTTTAAATAATGTATAATAAGTAAGAAACCAAAAAAAATTGAGGTGACATTTTTGAAAAAGATCCTAGTCGTGGACGATGAGAAACCAATTTCTGATATCGTCAAATTTAATTTAACCAAAGAAGGATATGAAGTATATACCGCCTATGATGGAGAAGAGGCATTAGAAAAAGTAACCGAGGTCGATCCTGATCTGATTTTACTTGATCTGATGTTACCAAAAATGGATGGGTTGGAAGTTGCACGGGAAGTGCGCAAAACCCATGACATGCCGATCATCATGGTCACAGCCAAAGATTCTGAAATCGATAAAGTACTAGGCCTTGAGCTTGGTGCGGACGATTATGTAACCAAACCATTTTCAAACCGGGAATTGGTGGCCCGCGTCAAAGCCAATCTGCGTCGCGGCTCGGCAGCTGCGAAGGAAGCAGACGACAATGCCAACAGCGAATTAACGATTGGTGATTTAACGATTCATCCTGATGCCTACATGGTCACTAAAAATGGTGCAGCCATCGAATTGACGCACCGGGAGTTTGAATTGATGCACTACTTGGCAAAACATCTTGGTCAAGTGATGACCCGAGAACATTTATTGCAGACTGTCTGGGGCTATGACTACTTTGGTGATGTCCGAACCGTTGACGTGACGGTGCGCCGTTTGCGTGAAAAAATCGAAGACAGCCCGAGCCATCCAAACTATTTGGTTACTCGTCGCGGAGTGGGCTATTACTTGCGGAACCCAGAACAGGAATAAGCTATGAAAAATAAGGTTCGCTTTTTTCAATCGGTGAACTTCAAAATCGCCCTGACTTTTATCTTGATCTTATTGATTGCGATCCAGATTATCGGGGCGTATTTTATTCGCGAATTGGAAAGAACAACGGTCGATGCCTTCAAACGCGACATGGAGGCACGGGCCAGCACGTTAGTGGTAACATTAGGCTCTGAATTGAGTCGCATGGACAATGATGACGGTTTGGATTGGGATTCCATGAATGCTTCCTTGAATCGAATCTTAACGAGTACCAACTCTTCGGAAATTTTGGAGATGCGGGTGGTGGATGAGCAAGGGATTATTCGTGCAACCACCAATATCAATGATCGTGGATCGGTGGGAGAAAAAAATGATTACCGTGATTACGATACGAACCGTAGTGAAGTCCTTTATGATGAATCGAGCGGACAACGGGTGTTCAATATCGTCCAGTCGATCCAATCACCGACAGGGGATACCGTCTTAGGAACCCTTTATTTACGGAGCAATCTTGAGTCAAAATACAATGAAGTTAGTACAACAGCGGTCATCTTTGTTACCGCCTCGCTGATTGCGGCAGTGATTTCGATCATTGTGGCACTATTGGTCTCTCGTTCCATTACCCAACCAATTGGAGAGATGCGGGAACAAGCGATTCGTATCGCCAAAGGAGATTATAGCCGCAAGGTCGCGATTCATGGAAAAGATGAATTGGGGCAACTGGCGGAAACCTTTAATCAATTAGGGGAACGAATCGAAGAGACCCAAGAGGCGATGGAGTCCGAGCGAAATCGGTTGGACAGCGTCTTGTCTCACATGACAGATGGGGTTGTTGCCACCGACCGACGAGGCAAAGTCATTACCATCAATGAGATGGCGATGTCTTTATTGAATGTCACTAACGAAGAAGCGATCGGGCAGTCGATTTTGACGTTATTGGAAATCGATGAAGAATACACGTTACGAAAGCTTTTGGAAAACCCTGAAGACATGCTATTGGAGCGTCCTAGCAATGATTCGACGGGAACAAATCTGATTTTGCGCATTGATTTCTCCATGATCCGTCGAGAGTCCGGGTTCATTTCCGGTCTAGTTGCCGTAATGCACGATGTCACGGAACAAGAAAAGAATGAGCAGGAACGGCGAGAATTTGTCTCCAACGTTTCTCATGAGTTGCGAACGCCTCTAACGAGTATGCGCAGCTACATCGAAGCGCTGAGTGAAGGGGCTTGGAAAGATCCAGAAATTGCACCGAACTTTCTGAAAGTGACCTTGGATGAAACGGATCGGATGATTCGCATGATCAATGATCTGTTGAGTTTGTCGCGGATGGATAGTGGCAATTCGCAACTGCAGTTGGAATATATCAATTTCAATGAAATGGTTAATTTCGTGTTGGATCGTTTTGACATGATGGTGACGAATGAAAGTAAAAAATATTTGATTCGCCGCGAGTTTACCAAACGAGAATTGTGGGTGGAAGTCGATACGGACAAAATGATCCAAGTGATCGACAACATCATGAATAATGCCATCAAATATTCCCCAGATGGTGGGATTATTACGGTGAAATTGATGGAGACTCATAACAACATCGTCCTTAGCATCAATGACCAAGGACTAGGAATTCCGAAAAAAGATCTCACGAAGATCTTTGATCGTTTTTACCGAGTCGATAAAGCTCGAGCCCGCCAACAAGGAGGCACCGGCTTAGGGTTGGCGATCTCACGTGAAGTCATCAAAGCTCATGGCGGTGCGATTTGGGCGGAAAGTCGAGAAAATCGCGGGTCAACATTTTACATCATGTTGCCGTATGAACCGTATGAGGAGGATTGGTGGGTATGAGAATCTCAGAAAAAATCATTCGTGTAGGCTTGATCGTGATGATCGCCTTGAGTTTTTATTTCTCCTATATGATTTGGCTAAATCCGACCGGGTTCAACAATGCCAGCACGGAAACAGACACTGGCGTCAATCCTTCGGTTCAAACCTACAAACAAAAAAGCGATTTGTTTTTGCCCCTATATCTGACTTGGAATGATGAAGAGGATATCAAAGAAACCAATTCTGAAGCGGTGATTCGAGAGATCCAAGAGGTGATCAACGAGGCAACGATCAGTGATTTGACCCTGCGGACCTATGGTGAGGAACAAGCTTTTTCAAAAGCCCAAGAAGTCAATCAAGGAATATCCTTAAACTACTATACGACGTTTTACTTGAAAGACTACGAGAAAACCTTTGATAAAGAGCTGTCCTTAGAGGACGAAAGTGAAACAGAGGATTTTCCGTTTTCTCGCATCCAGTTTGATCTCGAAGAAAACACGATCCAATTTGTTGACTTTACCCATCAACGAGTAGTTCGAGGCAAGATCGACTGGGATAAAAGCCAAGTAAAACACTTACTGGCAGACAATCCTCGGGAATGGACGGCAATGAGGACTGATCAAGAACGATCCAGCAATCAATATTATACGCAAGATTCGATCAAGCTGAAAAAATACAGCTACTATTCTTCGACACAGTCTCAGAGTTTATTTCGAGAAGCCTTTTTCAGCAATCCTAAAAACGTCAAAATCAATGATGAAAGTGTCGATACCTACTATTATGAAGGTGGGCAAAACATGACGGTCTTGCAAGATCAACAGCAAGTCAAGTTTGAAACCACCACAGATGGTTCCGATGAAACGGATCTGGCAATGTTGAGTGCGGATTACATTATTCGTCTAGGCAATAACTTTGGGACGATCCGCTATTTTGATCAACAAGACAAACACTTGGATTATCGGGTTTTCGTTGAAGGCTATCCAGTCTTTAGTACTGGCGGCCAGGGGGTGATCAGTGTAGCTTTTTCAGAAAGTGGTCAGACCGGCAGTCGGGAAATGACGATTTCTGCCAGCTTGAATGCGATCCAAGTGCCGATTCCTTCTGAAACCGAGATTGAATTGCCTTCTAGTTTGTCAGTCAAAAACGATCTGATTGCGGCAGGGGCTGATCCTGAATCGTTGCAACAGATCATCGTCGGCTATCAATGGGGGGAGATCAAAGATGCGCCACTTGTTGATTTGACGCCTGCTTGGTATGTCAATTATGACTCATCTTGGATCAGTTATGATGCATTAATGACAAAATTAGCAGAAACGGAGGAGAATTAATTGGATTTTAAACGAATCGAATGGATTTTTTTCCTCGCTTTTCTTGGTCTGAATGTCTTTTTATTCAATGTTTATAGTGAGGCTCGCAGTGAGCATCAGATGGTTTCACAATCAAACCAAACGATTCCTATCGAACAACGACTTGATTCTGAGGACATTCGGTATTCTGGCGAATTATCAGACGAGGTCTTGAGTGGTTATTATTTGAGCGGTGAACAGACGGATTTTGATGCGGAACTACGAAATCCGCAACTCAATACTCAGTTCAAAAGAGGGTCGACGGTCAAAGGGCAGCAGTTGATCCATGTCTCAACCAATGGCTTTTATATCAGTGATGATTCTCAAACGGAAGAAACCGTCAATGGTTTCTTGCAACGAAAAGACCAAGTCCTGTTTGGGGATGAATATGACTATTTGGAAAACCTCTCTGTCTTGAACGCCAATCATCCGACTGTGGTGGCGGTCCAGTCGTATGAAGGCATTCCTTTCAATGACAGCTCAAGTCGGATCGACATCACCTTAGAACAAACGGATGATCTACTGCAGATTGCCCGTTATACGCAAACACATATCTCCAATATCACGCCTCTAAGGGAAAAGATGACGGTCTATTCAGAAAAAGAAGCAGTAAATACGCTTTATCTGAACAACAAGCTGCCAAGTCACTCGAAAATTCTCTGGACGGAATTAGCCTATACGATGATTTTGAAAGTTAGGGAAAAAAATGTGTATATTCCTGCATGGTTTATTGCTTTCCAATTAGATGGCGATGACACCATTCAAATCGAAACGGTCAATGCCTTCAGCAATCGGATCATCACGAATAATGCCGTTCAAAAGGTAGAAAATCCATAAAAAAGCGGGTATAATGGAACTCGTTGAAACAATCAGAGAGGAAGTCACGTAAACCATGATGAAGGAAAATGCCTTTCAAGTAAGTATTCTAGCCAGCGGAAGCTCAGGGAATTCGCTCTATATCGAAAGCAATAAAAAGCGGATCTTAGTGGATGCCGGTTTGAGCGGCAAGAAGATCACTTCATTATTGGATGAAGTAGGGCGCAAACCAGAAGACTTGGACGCCATTCTTGTGACCCACGAACATCGGGACCACATCCACGGTGTTGGAGTACTGGCACGAAAATACAAACTTGATGTCTATGCGAATACAAAAACATGGCAAGCGATGGACCCAATGATCGGCAACGTCGCTGTCGAACAAAAACACATCTTTGAGATGGGAAAAGTGCTAACTTTGGGTGACTTGGACATCGAAAGCTTTGGTGTTTCCCACGATGCTGCAGCGCCACAATTTTATCGTTTCCATAAAGACGGCAAATCATTCGTGATGCTGACGGATACTGGTTATTGCAGTGATCATGTGCGAGGCATTATCAAAGGCGCCGATGCATACCTTGTGGAAAGCAACCATGACCTAGAAATGCTGCGAATGGGCCCTTACCCATGGAGCCTCAAGCAGCGGATTCTTGGAGATCGCGGTCACTTATCGAATGAAGATGGGGCTCTTGTCATGACGGACATCTTGACCGACAACACCAAACGGGTCTATCTTGGTCATTTAAGTAAAGAAAACAACCTGAAAGAGTTGGCGCACTTAACGATGGTCAATACCATGAAAGAACATGATCTAGGTGTTGGAGAAACGTTTGAAGTCTATGATACCGATCCTGACAAAGCGACGGAATTATTTGCGATCTAATCGATCATCAGAGGGATGAATTTGTTGGGTGGAGGCAGTGGGATGTTTGATGAAGAAAAAATCAAGACTTTGAACGAGCTTGAAATGGCAGTTTATAAATACATTGTCCAGAATTTTGAAGAGATCGATCAGCTGACGATTCGCGAATTGTCAGCTGCATGCCACGTCTCAACGTCGACGATTTTACGATGTATCACGAAATTGGGCTATCGTGGATATTCAGAGTTAAAGTATGCGATCTGTCAAAAAAAGGAACAAGACGCACGAGCGTTTGATCTTTTCTATGATGCAACGATTCAAGTCAATACATTCTTAAAAAAAGTCAATAATGAAGATTACCGTAAGTTTATCCAGCCGGCAGTAGAACTGATTCTTTCCGCACGCCATGTGGCGTTTTCTGGAATTGGCACAAGTGGGATTCTTGGTACTTATGGCAGTCGCTATTTTGCCAACTTAGGTATCAATGCTTATAGCATCGTCGATCCCTTTTTACCAGTACCGCCTCGTGGGATGGAAAATACGTTAGCGATCATTTTATCGGTGTCGGGTGAAACCATTCAAATGATCAAGCAAACGGAGGACTTTAAACGGTATGGGGCAAAAGTACTCAGCATCACCAATGATGAAAAATCGACGATCGCCCAAATGGCCGATTACAATATTTCCTACTATATGCCTGTTGTCAGTGGAGGAAAAGAAGTCGATTTGAACCTGACAACGCAAGTCCCGGTGATTACATTGATCGAACTTTTGGCCCACCAAGTCTACAAGCAAATCTAAGCAATGAAAAAAACAGCTTCGGCTGTTTTTTTTGTTGGAACATGTTTCATATCTCAGAGAAGCTATAGGCAAGGAGCATATTATCCATTAAGATTTATTTGTAAGCGGATTCACTGGCCGGTGGATAGAACTTTATTTTAGGAGTGATGTGAGATGAACGAATGGATCAATGAGAAATTATTACCCCCAATATTAAAATTTGTCAATACGAAAGCAATTACTGCATTAAGAAACGGCATGCTCTATACGATGCCCTTTTCAATTGTAGGATCGATTTTCCTACTATTAGCAAACTTTCCCGTCCAGTCGATAGCGGATTGGGTAACGAATAGTGGCTTAGGTGAATACTTCAACCAAGCCTATGGCGCCTCTTTTGCAATTATGGCCTTTTTCGCCGTAATGGGTATCGCCTATTCATATGTAAAAGCAGAAGGTTACGAAGGACTCCCTGCAGGAATGATTGGTTTAGTTATTTTCTTATTAACTATGGAGTCAAGTGTAACGGATGCTGAAACAAGTGTGACCATCGCAAATGTCATTGATAAAACATGGACCGGTGGACAAGGCATGATCAGTGCCATCTTAGTGGGACTTTTTGTGGGCTGGGGCTATACTTGGTTCTTAAAACGCGACATCCGGATCAAACTGCCAGAACAAGTGCCCACCAATGTCGCAAACTCATTTACAGCGTTGATTCCGGCAGCTGTTTTGACGACCATCGCATTAGGCATTTATATTTTCTTTGATAAAGTTTTTCAAACAACCGTGGTCGAATGGATCTACACCGTGATTCAAAGTCCGATGCAAGGGGTGACGGATTCCCTTGGTGGTGCAATGATGTTAGGCTTCTTAGTGCCATTCTTGTGGTTCTTTGGGGTTCACGGTTCGACGATCGTGGGCGGGATCATGGGACCAATTTTACAAGCCAATTCACTAGCCAATACGGCTATTCTTGAATCTGGTAAAGCATTGACATTAGAAAATGGCGGACACATCGTGACCCAGCAGTTTTTGGATCAATTTATGACGGTAACTGGCGCAGGAATGACGATTGGGATCGTGCTATACATGGTGGCTTTTGCCCGTTCGGCGCAGTTCAAACAATTAGGACGTCTTTCCTTGATCCCGGCATTCTTTAATATCAATGAACCAATTATTTTTGCGACACCGATCGTCATGAACCCAATCATGGTATTACCATTTATTTTGACACCGATGGTTTCAGGCGTGATCACGTATTTTGCACTTTATACCGGTATCGTACCGCTATTTACTGCTGTGCAAGTTCCATGGACGACCCCGCCGATCATTTCAGGTTTTCTAGTAGGTGGCATTCGGACCGCTATTTTACAATTTGTTGTTTTAGCAATCGGCTTCTTTATTTACTATCCTTTCATTCGTAAAGTCGATAGTTTGAACTATAAACAAGAAACAGAGATCGTTTAATACCAAGGAAGCAGGTTGAATAGAAATGAATAAACTAAGAAGCGATTTTTTATGGGGTGGCGCAGTCGCTGCTCACCAATTGGAAGGCGGCTATCGTGCGGGTGGAAAAGGCGTGAGTGTTGCTGATGTCATGACTGTCGGAGGCAACGGAATTCCTCGCCGAATCACGGAAGGTATCCAACCGGGCGAAAGCTATCCCAATCATGAAGCGATCGATTTTTATCATCGGTATCCTGAAGACATCAAGCTTTTTGCCGAATTAGGGTTGAAGTGCTTCCGAACATCGATTGCCTGGACCCGTATTTTTCCAAAGGGGGATGAGCGCGAGCCGAATGAGGAAGGCCTGGCCTTTTATGATCGATTATTCGATGAGTGTTTACGTTATGGCATTGAGCCGGTTATTACCCTTTCTCACTTTGAAATGCCCTATCATTTAGTTACCGAATACGGAGGTTGGCGTAACCGTAAGTTGATCGATTTGTTTGTCCGCTTTGCAGAAGTTTGTTTTACGCGCTATCAAAAGAAAGTGAAGTATTGGATGACCTTCAATGAAATCAATAATCAAGCAAACTACAAAGAAGATTTTGCGCCGTTTACCAATTCCGGTCTGTTCTTTACCGAAGGAGAAGACCGAGAAAAAATCATGTACCAAGCAGCCCATTACGAACTCGTTGCCAGTGCGAAAGCAGTGGCGCTAGGGCATGCGATCAATCCTGCGTTTCAAATCGGATCGATGATCGCGATGTGTCCAATCTATCCGTATTCTTGCGAACCCAAAGACATGATGGCAGCCACGGTGGCCATGCAGCGCCGCTATTGGTTTTCAGATGTGCATGCCCGTGGACACTATCCGAGACATATGCGCAGCTATTTTGAGAGAAAACAATTTGATTTAGATATCACCCCTGAAGATGAAGCAATTTTGGCAAAAGGTTGTGTTGACTACATCGGCTTTAGTTACTATATGTCTTTTGCAATCAAAGGTAAGGAAAATGATCCAACCTATGACTATGATGAGAGCCAAGATCTGGTGGACAATCCTTATGTCGATGCTTCTGAATGGGGTTGGCAGATTGATCCTGTAGGCTTGCGCTATGTCCTGAACTGGTTCAACGAACGCTACGAATTGCCGCTTTTCATTGTAGAAAATGGCTTTGGTGCGGTGGATACGGTGGAAGAGGATGGACAGATCCACGATGACTACCGTATTGACTATCTGAAAGCTCATATCGAAATGATGAAAGAAGCAGTAGCTTATGATGGCGTCGACTTATTAGGTTATACACCGTGGGGCATCATTGACTTGGTTTCTGCGGGGACAGGGGAAATGAAGAAACGCTATGGTGTGATCTATGTGGACAAAGACAATGAAGGAAATGGGACCCTTGCTCGTCGGAAGAAAGATTCATTTGCATGGTATCAGCAAGTGATTGCATCCAATGGCATGAAGATATAAAGAAAAAAACGTTACGCGAAATTTCTGCGTAGCGTTTTTTTCTTTAGGGCATTTGGATATAGCCGTAATGAAGCAACAACTGAATAATAATCACTAAAGTGTTCATTCCCACATGGGTGATCATGGAAGTCCAAATGCTGCCGGTCAAAGCATAAAGCCCAGAAAAGAATAGACCAAGGAAGATATAGACTAAGAGATGATTGTCATTGTGGGCAAAAGCAAAGGCTACGGCGCTGACCACTACACCGACCCAGACATTGCTGTATTTTCCAATGATACCAACCAAGGCTCTGCGGAAGACAAACTCTTCCATAATAGGCCCGCCGACCATTGCTGCGAGAGCGAAGAGTGGGTTTTGCACCACGATGGCAATGATGTTTTCGGTATTCTGCGAAGCACTGACCTCACCGAAAAAGGATTCGATAAAAATGGCTAGATTTTGCAACAAAATTGCTGCGACAATGCCTGTTAGCCCATAAATAAGAATCGCTGAGACTTTGGTTTTTTTGTGTTCAAACGATAACGGTTCCGTTTGTTTGAAATACAAGAAAAACATGATCGTAGCACCAACTAAATAACCAATCGTTGTTGCGGCCACTTGATGTCCGCTAGGGATGAAGGCGATCGGTAGAAAAAAAACGATGCCGTAAGTAAGAATCGTGGACAAAGAATATTTTGATAAAGACATAGTTGTTTCCTCACACTCCTTTGCTTCATTATAGACTAGGTTGCTTCTAGAAACAAAAAATCCTACCATTTTTATCAATCAAATAGAAATGCAAAAAAAATTTAGCAAAAGGCTTGCAAAAATTTGGGAAAATGAGTAATATTGAAACTGTAAGTTAGCACTCGATACAAGAGAGTGCTAACGCTAAATTCTATAACATTCATTGGAGGGATTTATCGTGTTAAGACCATTAGGTGATCGTGTGATTATCGAAGTCGCAAAAGAAGAAGAAAAAACTGTAGGCGGAATCGTGCTTGCATCAGCAGCAAAAGAAAAACCACAAACGGGTACCGTTATTGCAGTCGGCGAAGGACGCACGCTCGAAAACGGTGAAAAAGCTCCTGTTGCTGTCAACGTTGGCGAACAAGTTATGTTTGAAAAATACGCTGGCACAGAAGTGAAATATGAAGGAACAGAATATTTGATCGTTGCTGCAAAAGATATCATTGCAGTAGTAGAATAAGAAAAATAAAAAATACTTGAGGTGATGAAATCATGGCAAAAGAAATCAAATTTGCAGAAGACGCACGTGCAGCAATGCTTCGTGGGGTAGATAAATTAGCAGATACAGTAAAAGTAACCTTAGGCCCTAAAGGTCGTAACGTGGTTTTAGAAAAATCTTACGGTTCACCATTGATTACAAATGACGGTGTAACGATTGCTAAAGAAATCGAATTAGAAGATCATTTTGAAAACATGGGCGCAAAACTTGTTTCTGAAGTTGCTTCAAAAACAAACGATATCGCTGGTGATGGAACAACGACTGCTACGTTATTGACACAAGCAATCGTTCGTGAAGGATTGAAAAATGTCACCGCTGGTGCGAACCCATTAGGTATTCGTCGTGGGATCGAAATGGCAACAAAAGTGGCTGTAGAAGAGCTACACAACATTTCATCAATCGTTGATTCAAAAGAAGCAATCGCACAAGTTGGTGCTGTTTCTTCTGGTAGTGAAAAAGTTGGTCAATACATTGCTGATGCAATGGAAAAAGTCGGCAATGACGGTGTTATTACTATTGAAGAATCAAAAGGGATCGAAACAGAATTAGATGTCGTGGAAGGAATGCAATTTGATCGTGGTTACTTATCACAATACATGGTAACTGACAACGATAAAATGGAAGCAGCATTAGAAAATCCATACATCTTGATCACTGACAAAAAAATCTCTAACATCCAAGATATCTTGCCATTGTTAGAACAAATCTTACAACAATCAAAACCATTATTGATCATCGCTGATGACGTTGATGGCGAAGCATTACCAACACTTGTATTGAACAAAATCCGTGGAACATTCAATGTTGTCGCAGTGAAAGCACCAGGATTTGGTGACCGTCGTAAAGCAATGCTAGAAGACATTGCGATCTTAACTGGTGGTACAGTGATCACTGAAGACTTAGGCCTTGAGTTGAAAGATGCAACCATCGATAACTTAGGTCAAGCAAGCAAAGTGGTTGTGGATAAAGACAACACAACGATCGTTGAAGGTGCTGGTGAAAAAGAAGCAATTGACGCACGCGTTCAATTGATCAAAAACCAAATCGCTGATACAACTTCTGACTTTGACCGTGAAAAACTACAAGAACGCTTAGCAAAACTTGCTGGTGGGGTTGCAGTGATCAAAGTTGGGGCACCAACTGAAACTGAATTGAAAGAATTGAAATTACGTATTGAAGATGCATTGAATGCAACACGTGCCGCTGTGGAAGAAGGCATGGTCTCAGGTGGGGGAACTGCCTTAGTCAATGTCATCAACAAAGTTGCAGAAATCGAAACAGATGGCGATGCAGCAACAGGTGTCAAAATCGTTTTACGTGCCTTAGAAGAACCAGTTCGTCAAATTGCTGAAAATGCAGGCTACGAAGGTTCAGTCATCATCGACAAATTGAAAAACGCTGACTTAGGCGTTGGTTTCAATGCAGCAACTGGCGAATGGGTAAACATGCTAGAAGCTGGGATCGTTGACCCAACAAAAGTGACGCGTTCTGCATTACAAAACGCAGCTTCTGTTGCCGCATTATTATTAACGACTGAAGCAGTCGTTGCCGACAAACCAGAACCAGCAGCGCCAGCAGCTCCTGCAATGGACCCATCAATGGGTATGGGCGGCATGATGTAGTTATAATAAAAGAACCTCTATTTATAGGGGTTCTTTTATTTGTTTAATGTCAATTTTATACAAAAGGGGCAAAAAAGGGGCAAATTACAAATTGTTTAATCGATCGATAACCTGCTCTTTGGATTTTTTGGTCACGTGATTATAAATTGATAAAGTCGTGTTGGCATCGGAATGTCCGACTCTCTCCATTATGGTTTTTAAAGGAAGATTCAATTCAGCTAGTAAAGAAATATGACTATGTCTGAATATGTGTGAGGATAAGTTTTTATCCCATTTTAGTTCGTCTTGAACTCTATGCAGTACCATATTAAAGCTATGGAGAGACAACGGAGTACCTCTAGATGATTTAAATATATAATCCTCGTTACTTTGGGAGCCGAATACTAAAGAGTTGTGTTCTATGATTTCATTAACAATTTTTACTGCTCTATTAGGCAAAGAAACCATTCTTTTAGAATAGATATTTTTAGGTGAAGTTTTTATAGCATCTGCCATTTTTAAGAAAGAATAGTCCAATGTGCCGTTAATATCCAAAGTACTCCCGTCAAAGTCCTTTACTTGTAATGCCTGTAACTCTCCGTATCTTAGGCCTGTTAAATATAACAATTCTGCAATGTTAGCGTGCAATAATCTTTTAGTAGATTTTCTCATATATACAAGCAACTCTGTCATTTCGCTTTGATCAAGGTATTTTTCATCCATGTTCTTTTTTCTTTTTTCTTCTTCAGCTTTTTTTCTTTGAATTTTGACATTCAGCGCTAGATTTTGTTTAATATACTTTTTCTCAACTGCATAATTCAACATGATTGAAAGGGTCGTCTTGGTCTGTTTCGTATAATTCAAGGATAGGTCACCGAAAGTATACATTTTTTCTGTAATATTACGAATCATATTCTCGTCTATATTTCGAACAAGAACATCGTCAGATATAACTTTTTGAATATGTTTCATCATCTTTGGAACTTTGGTCCAGCTTGTTCTTTTTACATGTTGTTGATAATAAACAAACCACTCTTCGTAAAGCTCCTTGAAAGTGATGTCAGATTTATCATAAGTACTCAATGCTTCCTCTATTTTTTTGTCTAATATTTTCTGTGCATTCTTCCAGGCTCTGGAAGAATCACTTGTTAGAACAGTACTTGTCTTTTTCCATTTTTCGGTATAGGGATCTTTGTATCTTTCTATAAACTTATATCTTCCGTTGCCTAAAGATTCGCTCCACATTGTGTGTACCTCAATTCTTTGTTACAATAGGCATGACTAAATAAGCCTATCGTTTATTTTGTTTTGCACGCCTGTCTTTGGTCGGAGGGGCGTGTTTTTTTCTTTACTCGTAATAGCCTTGTTCGATAGCTTCTAATGTTTGAATTTCACCAGATGTTAATTCTCTATCTTGAATACTTTTTATTTCATTATATATACGTCTTGCATTTTCAGAAGTTCCTTCAGGCAATGTTGTTTGCTCAGCTTGACTACCATTAAATGAATCTTCATATTGACCGGAACCTACTACATAAGTTTCGTTTTCACTAGCTCTGACTGCTTCTTCCCAATCCTCGGCTGTCCAGCCTTCAGCCTTTGCTTTTTCCCACTCAGCTTCACCTTCTTGCCAGCTTGCTGGCATATCGGAAAGGCCTTCGTTATAGAAACTATCTTCATTGGGATTATTTGTATTGGCTAAAGATTTTGTTTCTTCAGGCTTTTCTAATTCAGTCAAATCAATTTCATAAATACCTATTTCTTTATCTTCATACATAGCTATCATTTTAACTGGGAAATCTAAGTTATCCAGAGAGTAAGTCTCTATTATGTCCACGGTTTTATCGGGTAACAGTTCATCAGAACGAGAGTTTTCTTTATCAACTTGCTCATTATATGATTCGACATCATCTGTTGATCCAAATGCATCTAAGCTATAGTAGGTATTATCGAGATCGACCTCAGAAGTTTCATTCTCTTGTTTAAATAAAACGTAATCATTAATAATATCAATAGGTGTGATATTGTTATCTGAAGTATTCTTTAATGAATACGTTATATATAACCCATAGCCATCTTCAGACGGACTTTTAACTATTTCAGAATTTTTATAAGTAAGTTCAAACTCATCAGTAATGATTTTCCCATATTCGAAGTCAGCTTTTTGTTCTTCAGAAACAGAAGTCGTTTGAGAAGTTGTATCAGTTGGGGGAGTTGTACTTTCTTCATTATTAGAACATCCGGTCATTATTAAACCAACAAACAATAAGCACGGTACGACTTTTTTCATCTTCTTTCCTCATTTCTTTGATATAATATATTTGTACTATCTCAGAAATGAGTAACCCTTATCGAAGCTGGTCCTTTGATAGGGGTATTTTTATCTAGCATATTTAACATCGTAGCCCATCCCAATACTAAATTCTTCTATTAATTGACTATAATTATAAATGTCATCGTATTCGCTGGTGAAGTAGCTTATCATAAATCTATCTGCAGCATATTCCATTTTCGACTTTAAGACAAATGAGAGTTTATAAAGCTCGTAATTATCTTGATCTTCACAAGCATGCCCTAATTCATGAAGTAAAGCCTTCTTCGTATCAAAATCATTTAACTTACTATTCAATACAATTATATTTACAATTGGTAGATATTTCCCATGATCTTCCAAAAATTCATCATAAACTATTGTTATGTTCAACTTTTCAACAATTTCTAAAATCTGAGCATCCAAACAAACACCCTCTTATATTTTTCCGTCCAAGTATGCTTTTGCAATCCTCTCTAAAACTTGACGGTCATTTTCCGAAACTTCTTTACCGTTATAACTCATAACAGATTTCAAAGCTTCTTCTATGGTCATTTCTTTTTGTTTTTCGGACATTCCCATGTGTGGGTTGTCTGTCCTTCCTAAAAGGTAATCTGTCGATACGTGAAAGTAGTTTGCAATAAGCTCTAAAGTCTCAGCTTTTGGACTACTCGTTCTCCACTGATAGATAGCATTTTTAGATAATCCATTATCTTCTGCAACTCGATTTAAACTTTTCCCCTGTTTTTTTGCAAGTTCTGAAACCCTTTCAAATAAACTCATTTTCAACCATCCTTCTTGCAAATGAGTTATTTTTCCCAAAGTATAATAAAAAACACTTTACAATTATAAAGTTATGGGATAATATTAGCTCATAAGCAAATTAAATACGCTAATAAATACAGAAAGACACTTATATTTATTAAAAACAATCGAGGTCGGGAAACTAAGAATGTTTAATATATAGGTATTATTCCGTCTTTTTATTAACCATAAACCAATATTATAAAACTTTGGGATTGATGTCAACTATTTTAGCGTATTTTGTTCGCTTTATTAAAAAAAGGAGGTGTGGTATGTCTAAAGATTTCATCGTTAAAGTTAGGGTTGAGTTAGCACGGTACGATAAAACACAAAATTGGCTTGCTGAGACAATTGGAATTTCGAAAACATATATGTCTGACATTATGAATGGTCGACGTAAACCGGATAAACAAATAAAACCAATCGAAACAGCTCTAGAACAACTTAAGAATTCACATTAGAAAGGAATGTAAATATGAAAAAACCAACTATTCCGGAATTAATCAAAATGGCTACGGATAAGACTTCGATTTCTGAATGGGATAGGCGTGAGGATTTAATGATTCGTTTCAATGGGTTATCTCGTACTACTTTAAATACGTATCAAAAAGAGATGGAGAGTATTCCTGAATTCAAAGAAGGAGTTTTAAAACCAACCCATAGCGTAACTTGGATTCATCTTGGAACATTCCTTTGGTATTTGAAATGGAAAGAAGCTAACCGTTATAGATCAAAAAAATTGAAACCTTCAGAGGTTGCATAAAGAGGAGGAAGCAAAATGAGCACACCGCAAATTTTCAATTTTGAAAAAAACGAAGTTCGAACATTTTTAGTGAATGATGAGCCGTATTTTGTTGGTAAAGACGTTGCAAGTGTTTTGGGTTATTCAAATACGCCAAAAGCAATTAGAGATCATGTAGATGAGGAAGATAAAACGCAGAACGAATCGTTCACCGTTAATGGAACAGCATTAATGCTAATAAATGAATCGGGGCTATACAGCTTAATACTTAAATCCAAGCTACCAAATGCAAGAAAGTTCAAACGTTGGGTAACGAGTGAAGTCCTTCCAACAATCAGAAAAACAGGTAGCTACACAAACGTTCCTCAAAGTTTCGCTCAGGCATTGCGACTAGCAGCTGACCTAGAAGAAAAGAATCAACTGCTCGAACAACAAATAGCTGAATATGAGCCGAAAATCAGTTACTTAGATATGATCCTGTCATCGACTGATACAGTAGCAACGTCTCAAATCGCTGCTGATTATGGAATGTCGGCAATCGCACTAAATAAACTGCTTAATGAGTTAGGTGTTCAACATAAAGTCAGTGGTCAATGGATTCTGTACCACAAACATATGAACCAAGGATACACAAAATCGCACACAAGCGAAATTCCAAAAGCTGATGGCGGCGTAAAAGTTGTGATGAATACTAAATGGACGCAAAAAGGTCGTGTCTTAATTTACAACTTATTAACTGTAGAGGGTTACTATCCTCAAATGGATCTATTGGATTAAAAATAACCCCACACGGAAGTAGGGGCTAAATCTTATTACTTTTTCACTTGTCTGGTTTGATAAGCATTTTGCATAGAATCGAAACAACTAGCATAAGTGTTATGGGTGAGTTAACACCGGTGATAACACCAAAAGCTAATGCAAAAACAGTTTGGTAAATAAAGCCAGAAAGTTCATTGTAAAATGTCTGTTTATTTAGAAGCACATCTAAGAAAGAAGGGTCGATATCTTGATTTATAACTTTTTCTTCGTGTTCGGAATCGTGAGCTTTATTAGAAACCAACTCACTTTTATCACTTATTTCTTGATTGTCCTTGAGCAACGTAGGGGCCATCGAATTAAGATAATTTCGAATCTCATTAGATTCTTGAATGTTCTGATTGGCAATAAATTCCGACGCTAACAACAAACTTTCTTTTTCCTCTTTAGTAAAATCTTGTTTCTCTTTCAACTCAACTAATCTGGAGTCTAAGTTAGTAAGTTGAGTTTCGATTGGAACATCATTTTTGAGTTCAACGGGAGTAGTAATGCCGCTATAAAATTTCTTTACATCTGGGATTAAGGAACGAATCTTTTCGTAATGCTCATTTGCTAATTTCACATTTTCAGTAGCAGCATTCATTATCTTAACCTGTGGAGCAATCATTTCTTCAAATTGTCGGATTTGTTCTAAGGCAGGCTCAATAATTTTCATTCGTTCTTCTAAGTAAGAATTAAATGTTTCGAGATTAAATCCATCCACATTAACACCACCAGTTTTTAACAATTATACCAAAGGAGGAACCGCATGAAAATCACTATCTCAATAGAAACAAACGGATCGACAATGCAGCATACCGTATCGACAAAAGAAGAAGCGCTCGCTTTGATCGATCGATACTTCAAGGAGGAAAAACTATGATTAAGAAATTTTGCATCTGGTATTTACGAATCACTGAAACACCGGTATTTCTCAATTTAGAAACGGTGGATGGCGACATCAACCTTGTCGCAAAAAAAGGGCCGGTTTTCTTAAGTGCTGATACCGGACCATACGGAGTATTCCTTAATTACAAAAGCAAAAGGAAGGTGAGACGGTATGACTAGAGCAGAAGCTTTGCGCATCGGTAAAGCCATTGCTGATCGCAAGTATGAGATTGAAAAGCCGTATATTTTAGCTAAACAATATATCGAACGAATGAAACGAAAAAAAGAGTCTACACCAGTTCCCGCTAGTGTAGACAAAATGTAAACATTATTAGTTAAGGAGATTATACTATGAATTCATTTGACAGTCTAGGGGCAAGACAATTGCCGCCAGATGAACCAGATCCGATTGCATTTGATTGGCGTGGAAATCCTCTTTACCAAGGTGACCTAGTCTATTCCATTGATGATCAATTCATCCATGAGGATGACCTGTTGGAGTACTGCAAATCAAAACTAGGAAAGCCGGTGCCGTTATGAGTGAATTAGAACTGACTTTTAATCAGAAACTGATAAAAATCCAAGCGGAATTAAAGGTCCCAAAAAGTAATTACAGCGACTTTGGAGGATACAACTTCCGAAATGCAGAAGATATTTTGAAAGCAGTAAAGCCACATAATCTTAACCATGGTTTTTTACTGACTTTGACAGACATGCCCATATTTATGGATGGTCGCTTTTATATCAAAGCTACTGCAACACTAACTGATGGAACGGATTCGCTAAAAGTGGAAGCATATGCTCGAGAAGCTGATGCGAAACCCAAAATGGATGATAGCCAAGTGACTGGATCGGCATCTTCATATGCTCGTAAATACGCACTACAAGGTTTGTACCTCATTGACGATGGAATTGATGCTGATTCTCAAAACACAGCTGATAGCGTTTCTGATGACCAAATGCGTGAAGAATTTTTGGAAATATTTCATAGACGTGTAGCAGAAGTTTCTGGCCTTACTCAAACAAAACCAGAAGTCATCGAAGCGAATATTCTTGGGAAAAACGGATTCGATCATTTGGATCAGGTCCCCCCTGAGTATTACCAACAAGTTATTGGTTATATGAAATTACTGTTGAAAAAAGCAGAACAGAAAACACAAAAAGTAAACAAACCTGTGGTAGATCCTAAGCCACAGCAAGAAGCCAAATCTTTTACATGGGGGAAATAGCGGATGAATGAATTAATCAAAACAGACACATCAATTCAGATTGACTATACACCAAGTACCATTGAAATCAAAAATGAAGCGGAGCTTGAAGCGCTTGTTGAAAATACCGCAAATCACTACAAAAGTTTGACCTTTAGTGAAGGAGATATCCAAGGAGCTAAAGACGCACGGTCTTCGCTGAATAACATTATAAAGTTGCTTGAAGAAAAACGAAAAGAAGTGAAAAATGGCTATTCTGAGCCTTTAAAAGCATTTGAAGCCAAGATCAAGAAATTTGTTGATCAGATGGAAGCTGCCAAAGAAGGAATTTCTCAAAGTCTTGATAAATTCGAATCTACAGAACGTGATTCTCGATTGCAGAAAGTAAAAGCAAAAATCAATGAATTATGCGCCGTTGTTGGGGTTGATCCGAATGATATACAAATACATGATAAATGGACAAACAAAGGAGCTTTTACAACAACTAAAGGAGAGTTGAAAAAAGCGACTAGTGAAGACATTGCGGTGGCAATCAATGAGCTTGTAGCTAAAAGACAACAAGCGTTCATTGATAAGAGAGTTGTTGAAGGGTATGCGAAAGCAGTCCACTTGGATCCTGTTTCATGGGTAATATTGCTTGATCAGGGGCTTAACGTGGATGAGGTTATGACTAAAATTGATCAGGTTGTCGCAGAACAAAAAGCTCGTATTTCCAAAGCAGAGGAAGTCATTCACAAAGTTGAGAAGAAAGAGCCAGTTCCTTCAGTACCAATTGATCGAGAAACTGGTGAAATTATTGAGGAGACTACACAAGAAAAGGAAGTATCCGAGCAATGCAACGTGGTCACGCTGAAACTCAAAGGCTCAGATGAACAATTTAGTCTATTAAATCAAAGTATTGTGCAATTAGGGATCGAAGTTGTCTATGTGATTGAATGATGCTAGCCAAGATTCTAAAGCAACAGGGGAACAGATTTCTACTGGAGGTTGACGAGAATGTGAATCCTGAGCACCTTGAAACGATCCGCAGGGGGCAGGAGGGATTCGCAGAAATCCAGTTTATAGATAATGACCCCAGAAGTGCGAAGCAAAATGCATTGTCTCATTCATTGATCAAAGATATCGCTGGGAGTGAAAATATTCCACGCTATGAAGCGAAAGAGAAAATGCGAAAAATTTATCAGGATACCTACGATTGCGAGTTCAGTCATGCTACAGCAACAAAATCAGAGATGAACCAATGGATTGACTTTCTAATCGAATACGTTGTTGCAGAAGGAGTTCAGTTGCCAAGGCGCTATAACTACCTTCTGGAACACGACAGTTTCTTCTACTTCTGCTGTAAGCACCGCAAATGCGCAGTAACTGGTCAATCAGGAGCGCAGATCCACCACGTAACGGCAGTAGGTAATCGCCACAGAAACAAGGTCGATCATCGAAAGTTTCCATTTGTTGCTTTGAGTTGGAAATACCACAATATTGCTCATAACTTAGGTCAAGAAGAGTTTATTCAAAAATATCAAATCAAACCAGTCTACTTAGACCAAGAGGCATTGATCAAGATCGGAATTATGAACAACGCCCAGATCATGCGATTTGATGAAGAATACGAAACGGAATATTTGTTCAAGAAAGCTATTGAGGAGGAGTATCGTGAGTGATCACCGAAGTTATTTTGCGGTAATTCCTGCCAGTGTTAGATATGACGATACTTTAATACCTAACGCAAAACTTTTGTACGGAGAAATTACCGCCTTGTGCAATGAAAAAGGCTATTGCTGGGCAAGTAATGACTATTTCGCCAGTCAGTATAAAGTAGGTAAATCTACTATTCAAAACTGGCTTAAATCCCTTGAAGATAGGGGGTTCATATACAGAGAGGTCAAATACAAAAAAGGGACTAAGGAAATTGAAGCTAGGTATATCAGAATTCTAGACGGCCCCACCCAGAAAAATGTAGGGGGTAGCCCAGAAAAATGGGTGACCCCTCACCCAGAAATCTATCAAGATAATAATACAACTATTAATAATACATTTAATAATACAAATAAAGAAGAAGTTGAAACTTCTCCTGTGAAGTATTCTACCGAACACTTCACGCTTGCTTCAAAGCTTAAAAATAATTTGATCAATGACTTTCCTAAAGAAATGAAAAAAGCCAACTTGGAAAAATGGGCAGATGTTATCCGCCTTATGGAGGAAAAGGATGATCGTACTATCAAACAAATTGAGTATGTGATCAATTGGCTTCCTTCAAGTGAGTTTTGGTTTGGCAATATAAGAAGCGCTAAAAAGCTGAGAGAAAAATTTGACAGTCTCAAGTTTGAGATAAAAAAGGAATCAAGTAACCAAAAGCGAATGAAGAAACCTTTTATTCGAGAAGAACCATTGCCTGAAAGGTTTGTTAATCCTGAACCGGAGCCTGAAATTGCCCCGGAACGCCAAGCGGAAATAAACGCTAAGGTCCAAGCTTATCTAAACAAAAAGGGAGGCGGTTAGATGGACAAACAAAAAAGACTTGAAAAAAAGATTCGCCGGCAGCGGATGGTGTACCTTGCAGAAAAAGTCGATCTCGAAAAAGACCCAGATGCCAAAAAGGAATGGGAAAAGCTTCGGGAGGATCTCTATGAAGGTGTAAATCCTGAAAAACGTTTAGTTGAGGTTCTCTATAAAGGGGATGTCATTTTTACAGGGAATAAGAAAACCGTTAGTGAGAAATGCAAGAAGTCCAAAGTCACTGTTAAAAATTTAATCCAAAGTGGGAGCCCTGATAAACAAGGGCGAATCTACCGCTGGAAGGAGTAACCCCAAAAATGTCCCACCATTTCATAGGAGGTGTCCCACCTGTTGGCTACGAAGAAAAAAAGACCCAGATACGCTATGGATGATGCAACCATCGAAAAGTTTCAGTGGTTGTGTGTGCAGCATCAAAAGCGGTCGGGCAAGAAATTATATCCCAAAGATACATTTAAAGAGTTGATCGACCACGAATATGAAATTCGGAAGAGTTTCGGTTAGGAGTGAACGATGACCAACAAGGAGTCGCTGATTAATAAAATTGTTGGAGATTTAGAAAATGATTTGGATCCAGAACAACTTAGGAAAGTAAATATGCTCCTATTGATGCATTTGGATTCCTTCGACTTAGTTAAAACTTCAACTGATGTAGTGATCTATGATGAGAGATCCGATGCAGCTGCATACCATCAATTTATGGTGTCAAAGAAGATTCAGGGGCTTTCAGACGGAACATTGAAACTTTATATGCAGACGATCAATTTTTTCATGAGTAAGCTTAGAAAGCCATTTAAGGATATCACCACAAATGACATCCGATTATCTATTGCTAACAGGGAAATTCAGGATCGAATATCTGAAGGTACGCTTGCTCGTGAACGTGGCTGCATTGTTAGGTTCTTTCATTGGCTTTATATTGAAGAGTTTATCGATCGAGATCCTGGCGCAAGGGTGGAAAAGATAAAAGTACCCGAAAGGCGCAAACAAGAATTCAGTGAGCTTGAAGTTGAAAAGCTGAGAAGTGCTGCTTCTAATGCGAAAGAAACGCTAATCATCGAACTGCTATTGAGTACTGGATGTCGAGTCTCTGAAGTGGTTTCTCTAAATTTTAGTGACTATGACCAAGAAAATGATTCGATTGAAGTGATTGGAAAAGGCAACAAGCAAAGAACTTTATACTTTAATGCCAAGGCAAAGCTGGCATTGAATCATTACTTAAAAGAGGTGCCTCACATCACTGGTCCATTATTTTATGGACAGACGATAGGGAAAGAGATGACTACTGCCGGAATCCAAAAGTTGGTCAAGCGTCTAGGGGAGCGTGCAGGTGTTTTGAACGTTCACCCACACAGATTCAGAAGGACAGCCGCAACACTTGCGAGAAGACACGGGATGCCTATAGAACTCGTTTCTAGGTTCCTCGGTCATGAAAATATTGAGACCACGATGGCCTACTCGATGATTAATGATGATGAAGTGAAGATCTCCCATCAAAAGTTTGTAAGTTGAGGTGAATATTTTGAAAAGAATTTATTACAACGAATTTCACGCGATTTTAGTAGATGAAACAGCAAGGACCTATCGTTTCATTACTAGTCAAGAAGGAAAAGCCTATGCGGATCAAATTGGTGTACAGGCGATTTATCGTAACGCTTTGAACCAAAGGGAAGAGTTTTGATTGAATTAGGCTATAAAAGAACGAAATAGACAATATATAGTGGGCGAAAATACGTTCCTACAATATATTGTGTATAACTTTGTGGATATGTGCATAACTAAAAATGGAGGTACTTCATGGGAGAAATGGCTGAATACTGGAACGATGTGAAGCCTTACCTGAAACAGCGCAGAACGCATCATGTTAAGCGCATGGGAGATTCAGCGACAAAAAACATCAAGGATTTGGGCTTTGAGTTTAACCATTATCCAAATAATCATCAATTTGCGATCAATACGCCAAAAGGCATGATTGATTATTGGGGGACAACTGGTACTTGGATAGATCGTAAAACGAAAAGACGCGGCAAAGGACTGCATAGTTTAAAGAAATACGTTAGTGGCAGTTAGTCAATAAGCGGAAGAGATTACGGAATAACATTGTATAGGGATAAAAGAAATTCTGTTATGAATGTTTCGATTACGCTTGAGAGTACAGAAGAAAGATGAAAAGTGTCTGTGGGTAAATGCACAGGATTGATTATTTAAAAAAAGCTATCACAAAAGTGATAGCTCAAGTAGTTACTTATTAATAGTGACTAGAAATAAAGTCCAACAGTTTAAACATTATTTCTGTGTTTTCATCAGGGTAAGGTACAGAAATAATATCTTGAGAATTTTGATTAAGTGAATTGTTATCTTCTGGATAAGAAAAATCATTAATAACAATTTCACGAATATCGTCTTGTTGAGGCTCAAAATGAAATTGAAGTCCTATAACATTATCCCCTAGCAAATAGCCTTGGTTATTAACTAAATCACTGCTGAATAAATGGATGGCATTATCTGGGATTTCAAACATTTCTTCATGCCAATGAAGCGCAATAAGTTTATCTGGAATATCTGGGATAATATTGCTTTTAAGGTAAACAGGGGCCCAACCAACTTCTTTATGTGGAGATTTGGTTACACTATATCCTAAGGTTTTTGCAATTTGCTGTGCACCATAACAAGCACCAAATATTGGTATATTTTTATCAAGAAGTTTTTTTATAAGAACTCTTTCTTCAAAAATCCAATCTATTTTATCGTTGGGGCTCATTGGACCACCTAAGATGATAAGCATATCAGTCTCTTTTTCAGAGGGGAGGACACCGTCGAACTGATAAGGGTGATAGATATACATTTCGTGTCCATGTTTTTTTGACCACTCTCGAATTGAACCCGGACCTTCATTAGGTGTGTGTTGTAAAACATTGATACGCATAAAAATCCTTTCACACTACGGCAATGTTGGAATTAGGTATCGCCTGCAATTACCTATTAATGAAAAGAATTATAAGATATTGGCGTTAGCAAGTCAATTACTTAAATCAATTCCACTATTCACCAAAATAACCAACTAGAAAGGAGACGGAAAGTGAAATTTTTAGATCTGTTCGCAGGTATCGGTGGTTTCCGTCTTGGAATGGAACAAGCCGGTCATGAATGTATCGGTTTTTGTGAAATAGATAAGTTTGCTCGAGCAAGTTACAAAGCTATTCATAATACAGAAGGAGAGGTGGAAATGCATGACATCACATCAGTTTCAGATGAGTTTATTCGAGGAATCGGAGATATCGACATTATCTGTGGAGGATTTCCGTGTCAGGCTTTTTCAATCGCTGGAAAGCGGCAGGGTTTCGAGGATACTAGAGGAACTCTCTTCTTTGAGATTGCAAGGTTCGCATCTATTCTCAGACCACGGTTTTTATTCCTTGAGAACGTCAAAGGACTCCTCAATCACGAAGGAGGGGCTACGTTCGAGACAATCCTCAGAGCCTTGGATGAACTTGGGTATGATGCGGAATGGGAAGTGCATAACTCTAAAGACTACGTTCCGCAAAACAGGGAGCGAGTTTTCGTTGTCGGACATCTTAGAGGAGAACGTACCGAGCAAGTATTTCCTTTCGAAAGAGATGACAGATCGATTGATCAAAAATATCGAATCAAAAAAATCGGCAACATAAGAAAAAAAAGGGAAATCTCAAAGCGGAGATGTCGTATCGATCGATGGTATAGCACCAACGATGTGCAGCACAACTACGCAGAAAGATCCGACAAAAATTGCATTGCCAGTGTTAACGCCTGACAGAATTGAAAAGCGACAAAATGGCAGACGGTTCAAAAACGATGGTGAAGAAATGTTTACACTCACTGCACAAGATCGACACGGAGTTGCTATTCTTCAAAAACCATGAGGATATAACGAAGGAGGATTGCATGATATATCGCCTACCTTATCTTCCCATAGTTGGCATGAGAATAATTTGTTATCGATCGGCGGTGTTTATACAAATGATTCTCAGCGATTTAATAGAGGTGTTCTCCCGGGATTGAGCAGAACTTTAAAAGCTAGCAAATCAGATGCAGGGATTTACGATGGGTTTCAAATACGAAAGCTAACACCTAGAGAATGTTGGCGGCTGCAAGGATTCCCGGATTGGGCGTTTGACCGAGCAAAAGAAGTTAACTCCGATAGCCAACTATATAAGCAAGCAGGCAACTCAGTTACTGTGCCAGTGATACATGATATTGCTAGAAGATTAGTCAGCTATCCGACGAAATGCTTTAATCAGAACAGATAATTAAAAGGATTCAAAATCTCTAGAAATAAGTTTAGAAAAACTGTCTTAAATGTCGAATAAAAGGGTTCTTTTCTAAATACGAATCTAAAAAAACTGAATAAAAGAGAAATGATGAGACACAATAAAGAATATACCAAAAAGAATATCGGTACTATTAAAAGTATTTCTTTAATTTTTTCCATAAATAGGGCTCCTATTAAATTTAATAATCAAAGTATATCACTATAAAGAGTGAGCAAACGTTACAGTATTGCAAGGTGGAAATATTTTTATTTCCGCAATCGTCAGCAATTACTTACTAAAAAAAGCCATTAATCAATTAAAATTGATAATGGCTGAAATAACTATCTAAATTGATATTTTTGGAAAAAGCTAGTTACAACTTATTTAAGTTTTTTTAACTCTTCAGGATCTATAAATAACCTTACATCACCTGTTTCTAAATTTACATCTGCTTTTATTTCTGCTGTGTCTTTTTCTTTTAAAAATTTACTTACTTCTGGATTTACTTTCAAAGGTAAATTTCCAAAAGTAACAGTTTTAAAAACCTTATTCATAATATAGCAGCTCCTTTTATTATTTAACTACAAAAAAGTTACACAAATACTATATATTCAAGTCTAAAGCTGTTTATAGATAATGTAAAGAAATTGATTTTATGCGAAAAACTAGATGTATTGGCAATTAAAAAGAAATTAAAGATAAAAATATGATTAGTCAGCACTCCAACGAAGTAAGGAACTATAAGTTCTTTAAAGGATCACACATGAATGTAACTAATTTAAAAAAAGTTCTTTTGAAAGTCTGTTTAGCAGGCGCATCTTCACTAACTAATTTATACAAACTAATAAAAAGAGACAATAAAATGCATATTATCAGGCAAATTAATACCAAAAAAAAGATAAAAAGAAAAGATAAAATCATAACTTTTAGGGTTTGCATAGGTACTCCTTAAGTAATTGTTGTTAAGGGGAATATTATCATAGTACCTATTTACTTGGCGTGACACTAATATAACAAATTTGAAAGATAGCCACATACATTTAAAACAACAAATCAACCTTTTTTGATTTTCTTTTCATAAGCTTCAGTAAAGAAGATAGTAAAAAAATAGCCAAAAAAAAGACCGGAAAATATAAATAGATGTTTCAAGAATGTAGAAACATTCAAGGTGATTTCAGTGAACAAACTAACAACACCAACCATAGGTAGAAAACAAAATAAAGATATAAAAAAACTTTTTTTAAATAATTTCATAATGCTACTCCTCTAAATATATTTTGAAGAAACTTTCGTTATAGAATCATTTTCAAAAATATCACATATCTTTATATTTTTGTAAGGAAAAATTATTTCATACCATAAAATATACATTTCTCTATCATAGATACCTTGAAGCAATAGGTCGTTTATATCTGTGCTATTTGAATCAAATAAATCACATATATCAATTCTCTTACAGTTATCCATAAAAGCACCTTCGAAGTAAAGGATAACAGAACAAAGTGTTTAAGTAAAAAAATTATATATATGCGAAAAAAACCAGTACCTTGGAGCATCCGGGTACTGGAAAGGCTAAATTTAAAATGAATCGGGCCTCAATTGCATTTAGTTAGGAGTTGCCTTTTTTTAAATATTACTTTAATCAGTCTTTTTGAGCAAATAAAAAAACCAACAACTATAAAGTTGCTGGCAATGCCTAAAAACTTGAAAGGGTTAGTTAAAAGAATATAGAGGCATTACAGACATTCTAAAGTAAATATTGAGTATCCGTCAAGGAAACTGCTAGCTACAAAAAAGAGATGGCAAATTACTTACCATCTCAAACAGTGAACTGTCAGTTTTCCGCCTGACAGTTATATTGTATCAAATCAATGTGTGAAAACACTATTAGTAAGGAAGGATGAAATGCTTCGGATGAAGAATAAATCTTTTATTGTAATAATACTATCGGCAATAATCGCTACAAGTTGGCTATCCTATACAATAGTTGACCAGCAGAAACAAATTGAGCAGCTAGAACAGCAGCTGCAGCATGAGCAGATGAAGTACAAGATTATTATCAATGATCCGTTAGTCAGGGATGCGATGGAAGCAGGGGGATAAATGATGGACTTTGCAGTGTTAGTAGCCGTGGCACTTTTTGCCACAGTATTCGCAAGTGTGATTTTCGGGAAAGAATTAGATGAAAAGGAGAAGCAAGCCATTGCCAAAGAAAAAATCGAAAATAAAAAAGAAAAAGCGTAGATTGCAACAAAAGGCAGAAGCTAATGGAACTGCTAAAAAGAAATAAAAAAGCCGGATTTCTCCGACTAAGTTATAAACCACAAATAAATTCTAACATATCGGAGGGGGCGAGGCTATGAGCTTATTTCCAGAAATTGATGAGAATAAAACTCGTGAAAGAGCACGTGAGCTTCTCGGAGACTATATGTCAATGAAGAGGTATGTGAGTTTTGACGACAGTGTCTATGATCTAACTCAAGCCATACAATACAGTGACATGCCCAAAAGCCCAAGAAGCCGTAATGGACAGGAGCATAAAACTGCTATGATGTTTCGAGGAATAACCAAGCAACATCAAAATTATAATAGGAAAATCGCTGAAATCGATCATGCTATTAAGCAGCTGCCTGACATTTATCAGAAGATACTGAAAAAATCATACTGTGTAAAGAACCCGTGTACGATCAACGAGTTGGCAGCAAGCATAACTGGATACAGGATTACCACGTATGGCCAGAAAGAAGAATTTCACTACAGCATCAAGAATATTGAACGCTTAAAAGCACAGGCTTTGATCGCATTTGCTGAAGCATATAAGATGGGAGAATTGATCACTCTAAAAAATTAGGGATAAAATAGGGAAAAGTTAGGGATAAAATAGGACATTTTTGACATTTGGCGTAATACAATAGTATCATCAACAAATTGTAAGTATCAGGGCGCACTCCTTTATGATTCGTTGGCAGACCTACTTTCGTGATTCCCTTTCAGCGCCCTGTATTTAATTAAGACGGCACCCAAAAATTTAAAACGAATGGAGTTGAACACACTCCTTATCTTCATTCGCTAGCCGTCTTAAGACAGGAATTGGCTCAGTTTGGTAGAGCGCTACTCTTGGGCAGTGGAGGTCGTAGGTTCAAATCCTGCATTCCTGATTGGCATTAGTGACTTGATGGTTATTCTGAAAATTCTAGACAAAGTAATATGTAATTAATTAAGGCTGATAACCTTAACCCCATCAAGAAAATCTATTTAAGCCCGACAGATAGCTCAGTTGGTAGAGCGTACGACGGATACTCGTAAGGTCGGTGGTTCAAATCCACCTCTGTCAATTGGGAGTTGTCAATTAGATTACTCACATAATCTTTGATAATTCCTACTAAAGTATAGATGAAAAGAAAGCGGTCCGGGTATGGGCCGTTTTTTTGTGGTTAAAACATTACGGAGGCGGTGGCGTTGATGTGCAGAAATGGGAGTTAGCATACATAGATTATCAAAACGGCATGAAGTACAAAGACATAGCCGCTAAACATGATGTATCTATCAATACAATTAAATCTTGGAAGTCTAGAAAGTGGAATGCACCTCCTGAAAAAAAGGGTGCAACCAAGAAAGAAAAGGTTGCACACAAAAAAGAGGTGCAACCAGTAATAGATAATGATGATCTAACAGAGCAACAAAAACTGTTTTGTCTTTATTATCTAGAGTGTTTCAATGCTACTAAGGCATATCAGAAAGCTTACCAATGCGATTACACAACAGCAAATTCTCATGGTTATCGTATGTTGTCAAATGTGGTAATAAAAGAAGAATTGTATCGTCTTAAAGCCGAATTACAGCAAGATGTTTTTCTTGATGCTAAGGATTTGATACAAGAGTATATGAAACAAGCCTTTTCTGATATCACTGATTTTACAGAGTTTGGACAAGAAATAGTTCAGTTCAGTGATGGTAGCGAGGGCCCAGTTTCTTTTGTACGATTAAAAGATTCGGATTCAGTTGATGGTTCCCTTATTCAAGAAGTGAAGAAAGGCAAAGACGGCGTTTCAGTAAAGCTGTATGACAAACATAAAGCTATGTCAGAACTCATGAAATATCTTGGCGGCGATCGGTTAAGAGAAGCGCAGATTACTGCTGCTATTGCTAAGAATAAAGATGGTAGCGAAGAGTTTGACATGGAAGATGATGGTTTCCTGGAAGCTTTGGAATCTGAAGGTGAAGAACTATGGCCAGAAGAGTAAAACAGGCAGTATTTAAGTTCAAACCTTTCAGTAAAAAGCAGAAGATGATTCTTACTTGGTGGACAAAGAAGTCTGCCGTTAAGGATAAAGACGGAATCATAGCCGATGGCGCTATTCGTAGTGGTAAAACTATTTCTATGTGCTTATCTTATGTTATGTGGGCTATGTCAACATTTGACAGCAAGAATCTTGGGATGGCAGGCAAAACAATCGGCTCGTTTCGGCGGAACGTACTGTTTTGGCTTAAACTTATGCTTCTATCACGAGGATATCGATACAAAGATCATCGTGCTGACAATATGTTGGAAGTTACTAAAAGAGGCAATACCAATTACTTTTATGTTTTTGGTGGTAAAGATGAACGATCCCAAGACTTGATTCAGGGTATTACATTAGCTGGCATGTTCTTTGATGAGGTAGCACTTATGCCAGAATCATTTGTAAACCAAGCGACTGGGCGTTGTTCCGAGAAAGGTTCCAAGTTTTGGTTTAACTGCAACCCAGATGGCCCATATCATTGGTTCAAACTGAATTGGATTGACAAGATTAAAGAAAAAAATCTGGTGTATCTTCACTTTACGATGGAAGACAACCTTAGTTTAGATGAATCAATCAAGAAGAGATATCGCAGCATGTATTCAGGAGTCTTCTACAAACGATATATTCTTGGTTTGTGGACAGTTGCTGAAGGCGTTATTTACGATATGTTTGATCAGTCAAAGCATGTCTACAATAAACTAATTGATTTTATTTTTGGCGATAACTATATAAGCATTGACTACGGTACGCAGAACGCTACCGTATTTTTGTTGTGGCAAAAAGGCAAAGATGGCATCTGGTATTGCGTAAAAGAATTCTATTATTCTGGACGTGATAGCAAGAAACAAAAGACCGATAGTGAATTTGCTGATGAACTACAGAAGTTTACAGAAGGTATACGAATCAAAGAAGTGATTGTAGATCCGTCTGCTGCTTCTTTTATTGCCGAATTAAAGAAGCGAAACTTCAAAATCAGAAAAGCAAAAAATGATGTGCTAGATGGCATTCGTTTTGTTGGTACTCTCCTTAACGAAGAAAAAATAGCGTTTAATTCCTCTTGTGTGAATACCCTGAAGGAATTTAGTTCTTATATATGGGATTCTAAAGCAATGGATCGTGGAGAGGATAAGCCTATAAAGCAAAATGACCATGCAATGGATGCCGTTAGATATTTCGTTTACACGATTATCTTTAAGAGCAATAAAGTTAAAATTACTAATCGTCCTACATGGATGGAATAAAGAAGGTGAAAGAATGGCAATTGCTATTGATCGTGAATTAGCTGGTGATATTAATAACCCTAGTATGGAAGTAATCAATTTCTGCATGGATGAGCATAAGAAAGAAATACCACGGCTAGATATGTTATTTGATTACTACGAAGGTAAACCGCATAAAATTGGGCAAACGAAGATTCGAACACCACACGATATGGACGAAATATTCGTAAATAACGCCAAATATGTAACGGACATGATGGTCGGATTCACAGTCGGCGCTCCTGTATCTTATGCACCAGCAAAGGATAAAGATATTACACCTGTTACCGATGCATTAGAAAAGATGAAAATTAAGAAGCACGATAAGGAATTAGAAAAAGGTTTATCAACAATGGGCATGGGACTTGAGTTACATTACCTTGCTATTAAACCCGGTACCGAAGGAAACGATGTTCCTGAAACCATACCTAAGATTGCTTGGATTGATCCAAGAGGTATGTTTTTAGTGGTTGATGATACTATCGACCGAACGAAGCTATTTGCTGTTCGTATGGTCAAGAAGCGTGACTTGAAAAGAAGAACATTCTGGGAGATAACAGTTTACACTCCAAAGTGGGTGATCACTTATTTATCTAAAACGAAGCGATTAGACCCTACAAGCTTAATCAATAAATCGCCGAATCCTAAAGTTAAACCACATTACTACAAGGATGTACCTGTAGTTGAGTTTCGGAACAACGAAGAAAAACAAGGCGACTATGAGCAGCAATTGTCTCAAATAGATGGTTACAACGTCTTGCAGACGGATCGTATCAAAGACAAGAAGAACTTTGTCAAAGCGATTATGATCATGTTTGGATTTGGTCTGCCAGACGAAAAGCCAGATGAGATTAATGGAACAATGGCTATCGAAGCGCCAGCCAAATCAGATGGCGGAGATTTCCAGTATGCTACTAACACGTTTGATGAAACTCAAGTACAAACACTAGCTGACTCTTTGCTTGATGATTTCCACAAAACAACGTATGTCCCCAATCTGAATGATGAGAACTTTGCTGGCACTCAGTCTGGGGAAGCGATGAAATACAAGTTATTTGGATTGCTACTTGTGTTGTCAATCAAGATCGGATATTTGGAAGATGGCATCATGCAGCGTTTGGAATTGTTGCGAAACATCTTGAATGTGAAAGGTCACAATGTAGATGTCGAAGGAACAACAATCAAATTCAAACCTAACTTGCCGATTAACCGCTCAGATATCATTAACCAGATCAAGGAATCACAAGAGTTTATACCATTGTTGATTAGCCTGGGATGGTTGGATGACATTGACAATCCTCAAGAAGTAGTTGAAATGTTGAATCAGCAAAAAGAGGAAAACATGAAGCTTCAAGCCAAAGCATTGGGTGTACAAGCTGAAGACAGTCATTCGGAATTGGACAACGAGCCAGGGGAGGGCAAAGAAGATGAATGAAAAGCAGCTAAACGAACTAATGAAGATGAATGAGAACAACCAAACACTTGAGGCCACTTTCTTTGAAATGCAAAAAGGTTTAGATTATATAGCCAAGCAAGGGAAATATTTGTTTGATAAATGTTTAGAAGAGGGATTTAACGAAGAGCAAGCTTTAAAATTTTCTATCAGCATTTTAACTGGTGGGGTGAAATAAGGAGCTGATTAAATGGCTCAAAAGAAACGCAAGCTAGCTTATTGGGAACGCCGCGACATCGATGCTGAACAAAAGATAAATGACGGTGCAATCAAAGTCGAGGAAGCTGTGACCAAGGCATACAGACAAGCACAAACGTACTTAACCCAAAAGGTTAGGAAGCTATTTGCTCGCTCTCAGCAACGATCTGGACTATCTGAGGATGAAGCTAAACGGATACTGAATCAAACAACATCAGTTGAAGAGTTAGCGGAGTTAAGAAAACTATCCAAGCAGATTAAAAATCCTGAGTTGCTAGCCTCGGCCAAGAATCGATTGCAAGCATTAGCGTTTAAAGAGCGTATCACTCGTGCAGAGGACTTGAAAGCCAAGTCTTTTTTAGTTTCTAAACATGTTGCTGATGTCCAGTTAGAAAAGCAGACTGAATTTTATGTAGATGCTATTCATGAGACATATCGTGAGGCTACTGCTGAATCAGTCATTCGTAAGGCACAAGAGAATGCTAAAAATGGCGTTGTCATTGAGGTATGGAACAAAAAGGATTATCAGTTCAAAGAATTATCTACCAGGTATACAAAGAACATACTTGATAGCCATTGGCATGGATCAAATTATTCTAAAAGGCTGTGGGGCGACACTGAAGCTTTAGCGGCAAGATTAGAAGAGTTGTTCACTGTCGAATCAATGACTGGCATGTCTGAGTTTGAGATGGCTAAGGCAATAGCTAGTGAATTTGACCGCTCAATTGGTGTTGCTAGGCGGTTGATACGCACGGAAGCTAATTACATGGCTAACCAAGCAAAACTCAAAGCGTGGCAAGATAACGGCGTAAAAGAGTACATGTTAGTGGCTGTGTTGGATTTGCGGACATCTGAGATTTGTCGAGGCAAAGACCATAAGGTTTATTTAGTCTCAGAAGCTGTTGTAAATGGAGCTAGTGGTACATATCCGCCGTTCCATCCTTGGTGTCGAACGATTGCAGTAATGTATAGCAAACGCACGCTGAAATTGCCCAGAAACGCTTTGGATCCTATTAGCGGCAAAGTCATTCCGATAAAAGGCGAAACAACCTATAATGATTGGATGAACAAGCTGAAAGAAAAGTATTCTGACGAAGAAATTGCATTACAGCAAAAGAAAATAAAAAATGCTGCAAAAGATAATGCTGAATACAGAAACTTAAAAAATGTATTAGGTGATAAGAATACACCTTCGACATTGGATAAGTACCAGAATATCAAGTATAATAAGGGTAACGAATGGGAAGAATTGAAAGATCATTACTTTGTTAAATCTCGCCTGAAAGATGGAAGATACGGATCTGTTATAAACGCTGAAAAACAAGCGCCTCATATGAAAAGCACTGCTAAAGCAGGTAAAAGCTATTTCAATGATGATGTCGATGTTCAAGGGCTATTTGATAAGTATGCTGGTACTGGGGTTGTCGAAACTAATAAAAACGGTCGAATGAACAAAGAAAAAATTATGACTGATTCATTTTTAGGCTTTGATTATCGATCAGGTTTAGAGGTAAAGGGGTTTAAGATTCATCATTCAGCAAATAGAACCCATTTAGTACCATGGAAAGGAGAGAGTTAAGATGGATTTAGAAAGCTATCTAGGTAAAGAAGTCCGAGTAACGTTTTTGGATGGTGTTATATTGTCAGGTAGAATAATTGACTATACTACTAGTGAAGATAATGACGATGAAGGAGAATATTTGGTTATTAGGCCGCAATCTGGAAAGCTAAAAGATCGATCTGTTGCTTTCTTTGAACACGAAATAGAGTCAATAATTGAGAAGTAATAGCACCCAATCGTTTATTTGATTAGGTGCTATTTTTATGCCCAAACTTTGATGGCAATAAAAGCTAAGTAAAATCTAATAACGTGTGTGGGTTCAAAATAGAATATCAAAGGTAAAGCACTGTGTCTGGGCGAAAGCGTGGATGGGGTGCTTTTTGTTATGACTGTTTTGAGTGTGCATGGGTAAAGGAGAAAAATATGAAAGAAAATAAATTGTTAATGAACCAATTTGTAGGACATATATGTAGCAATCGGTTGATGAAGATGAAACTGCAGTTCTTTGCTGATGGTGGCGAGGGTGACGGTGCAGACGGCGGTCAAGATGGTGATTCGGGTGATGGGGAAAGCAAGCCAGTTTCTTTTTCCAGTCAATCTGAATTCGATTCTGTAGTGGACAAACGTATTTCTAAAGCCATTGAAACGGCACAGGCTAAATGGCAAGAAGAAGCAGATAAAAAGATCAAAGATGCTGAGAAAAAAGGTCAAATGTCTGCCGAAGAAAAAGCTCAATACGAGTTGCAACAAGAGCGTGATCAATTAGAAGCCGATCGTGTGGCTCTGAAGCGTGATAAAGACGAAGCGGGTGTAATCAAACGCCTTTCTACTGATAAACTGCCTGATTTGCTATCAACTGTTTTGGCACCATTGTTCGGCGGTGATGAAAAGAATTTGGATGAAGCATATGGCAATGTATCTAAAGCATTCCGTGAAGCAGTTGAGCAAGCAGTTAACATTCGTCTTGCCGGATCAGCTGATAACCCAGCAGGTAATGGTGGCGGTTCAGAAGCAGAATCAATCGGTAGTCAATATGCCAAAAATGCAAACAGTCGTACAAAAGCAGACAATGATAACTTTTGGAAATAAAAAATAGGAGGAAATACAAATGTATGTAAAACCAATCAAAACAGCTGAGCAATTAAACTTCTTAGCTAGCGCAACGTTCCAAAACTTTACCTACCAAGCTGACAAATCTTTTAAAGCTGGTGAAATTTATCCAGCTAATGACGGTACAGCTTTAGGTATTGTATTCAATTCAGTAACTGTAGATGCCGAAACAGGTTCGCAACCAGTAGCAATTCTTGTAGGTGGTTATGTATTGGCTGAACGTTTGCCAGAAGCACCCACGGATGCTGCAATCACTGCATTGAAGAATATCACTTTCTTAGATGCTAACAAAAAACCAAAAGTAGCCGCTGGCGGCGGAGAATAAAAGAAAGCAGGAGGAAACAAACATGCCAACAATTATGGAATTATTTACACAAAATGAAGTTTTAAGCTATGTTCGTGATCGCGAATATAAACCTTTACTAGGTGAAACACTCTTCCCAGAGCGCAAACAACCGTCTTTGAAATTGGATCAATTAAGCGGTGGTAGCCGCATCCCTATCGCAGCATCTATCCACGACTTCGATACTGAGGCGGAAATCGGAAGCCGTATTGCTAACAAGCAAGAGTTGGAACTGAGCTTGATCAAACGTAAAATCCAATTGAAAGAAACCGACATTATTGCATTGGAAAATCCACGCACGCCTGCAGAACAAGCATATCTAGTAGGTCAAGTCTACAATGATATCGATTCATTAGTGCAAGGTGTACGTGCTCGTGTGGAAGCTATGCGTATGGAAGTATTAGCCTCTGGTCAAGTGACTGTTAAAGAAAACGGATTGAACTTCACGCTTGATTACCATGTTCCTACTGAACACAAAGAAGCCTTGACCGGTACGAAAGTTTGGACGAACGAAAATTCTGATCCATTGGCTGATATCGAACGTTGGATTGATGCATTGGATACTAAGCCAACTCGTGCGCTCACTTCTCGGAAAATCTATCGTGCGCTTGCTACCCATCCTAAAATCATTGCTGCAATCTTCGGTAAAGATTCTGGGCGTGTAGTTTCACAAGCTGACTTGGATGCATTCATGGAAACTCATAGCTATCCAGTAATTCGTACTTATGACGAGAAATACAAAGTACAGCAAGCTGACGGAACGTATACAACAAAGAAATATTTCCCTGAAAACAAATTTGCTATGTTTAATGATGAGTTGTTAGGTGAAACGCTATATGGACCTACTGCAGAAGAAACTCGTTTGACTCGGGATCCAGCGGTTGATACTACGCTTGTCAGCAACGTATTGGCATCTGTTTACGATGAAACGCGTGATCCTGTCGGAACTTGGACGAAAGCTGTTGCAACTGCATTGCCTTCATTTGCAGCTGCTGATGAAGTGTTCCAAGCACAACCAATCGCATAGGAGGAAAAAATATGTTTAAAGTCAAAGTAAAAGATATCCCCGTATTCTATGCGGGGAAACGTTATGGTTCAGGTGAAGAATTAATCATCGAAGGCGATCATATGAATGATGATTTGTTTGATAAAATCGAAGAAATCGAAAATGTGCCGTTCAAAGGCGTTAAAGAAGCAACTTTACGTAAGGCACTTGAAGCTGCAAAGGTTGAAATTCCTGAAGAGGCTGATCGTGATGCATTGATTCAGCTGATGAATGACAATCAAGTAACTTTGTAAGGAGTGATAGCTTATGAATGAACAAAATCAAATCGTCCTAGATAAGCTTGCTGTCGAACTAGGGCGTAAGTTTTCTATTATGGATCCAACGGCTGTTGAGGTATTGAAAGATGATATCAAAGATGCGATGTATGATGCCTTGGATTATTGCAATCGTGATGTGCTTGTGGGCAATATGCCGTCTTCTGTTAAAGATCTGTATATCTTTCGCAGAAATACTGAAGGCAACGAAGGGGAGACAGCTCGTACTGAGGGCGGTGTATCTCAATCGTTCGAAATTGGTATTCCTGCAAAGATTCAATCAAAACTCAATCGCTATAGAGTGGCAAAAGTGAGGTCGTTCAGATGAGACTTAGGGAACGCGATTTACAAACTGTCTACCTAAAAAAACGAAAAGTCACTCATGACGAAGAAGCAGAAGAAATAATCACATACCCGTTTGATCCGATTGAGTTGCGTATGAATGTACAAGCTGCAAGCGGTACGGTAAACGCTCAGATCTACGGTAGCAAGCTTGAAACAATGAAAGCTTGCAAATATCAAGGCGATACGATTAACGAGGCGCAAAACGAACTAGATGGTGTTTGTGTATATGTTGGCAAAGACGAGGAACCAGACTTCACAATCAAATCTATCCAGACATTTTCGACACACAAGAACATTATGCTAGAAAGGAATGATAATCGTGGGAGTTGAAATCAAAGGACTGGAAAGCTTACATCGAAAAGCCAAAGCACTGCCTCAAATTTTAGATGATGCGATGTGGGATGCGACTTTTGAAATCACCGAGTTGATCAAACAAGCTGCCGAATTGCGGTTATCATCTAGCATGAAATATTCAAGTGGAGAATTATTGGGTAGTTTGAAGAACGAAGTCGTGATCAACGCACAAAACCAAATTGTTGGGCGTGTCTGGTCCGACAAGCAAGAAGCGCTATTTCGTGAAGTTGGTACTGGTCCTGTCGGTGAAGCTAGTCAAAAAGACTTACCAGAAGGATTTACACCAGTTTACTCGCAAACAGCATGGTTTATCCCAGCAAAAGATGTTGCAGTTGATTTGGAAGCTATATACGGTATTCCTCGTGTGACTGTTCAAGGTACAGACTTCTACATTACCAAAGGACAGCCAGCACGACCGTTCTTGTATCCTTCTTTAGTAGATTTGATCGGTGAAGCACCTGAAATCTTCAAAGAACATGTACAACGCAAGTTAAGGGAGTTGAAGTGATGGAACGAGTGAATATGAAGACAGTCACTGTTGAAGTATTACAATCCGTTACTGCTATCAAGAAGATTGCCACGGACTATCCTTCAACTTGGAATACATTCCCATTGGCTATTTATCGAACTGCCAACAAACCACATCAGATTGATTCATTGGGTAATGAGTTACAAACAGATTGGACAATCACAGTTGAATTATACGGAGACAAAAGCCAGACAAGTATTGCTGAAAGTGTTTTAAGCACATTCGGTAGTATTGGTTTTTCTGGTACCGCTAAAGATGCTAACACGGCTGATTTAAAGCGAATCATCGTTGAAGTAACAGCTGTAGTTGATAATGTTACGAAATATGTATACAAAAAATAGGAGGAATTACACATGGATTTTGCAGGACTATTATCAAAGGGCACTGTCTTAACCTACAAAGACGGTGCGACAATTAAAACTGTGGCAGCAGTTAAATCTATCCCAGCTCTGGGTAGCGACCCGGAGAAAGTAGACGTTACACACTTAGGATCAGAAAAGAAAGCTTATATTAAAGGTATCGAAGATACTGACAACTTAGAATTTGCGATCGTATATCAAGGAGATAACTTCCGTGATATTCACGCCTTGGTTGAAGCGAATAAATCGGTCGATTGGACAATCACATATCCAGATGGCTTAAAATCAGAGTTTACTGGTGAACCATATTATAAATTTGATGGTGCAGAAGTCAATCAAGCCATTGGATTTAACTTAGGTGTGGTTGTTAGTGAAGGGCCGACTATGACACCTGCACCGGCAAAGTAATCAACCCCGAGTCGGTTACTTTGTCACCGAAGACATCTACCGCAGTTGCGGGGACTGCATCAAATCGTCAATTGTCAGCAACTGTATCACCTAGTGATGCTACTGATAAAACTGTTAAGTATACAATTGCACCAACTACTGCAGGTTTGGCAGTATCGAACACTGGGAATATTACCTGGACTGCAGATGTGCCGTCAGGAGCCTATACAACAACAGGTATAACAAATTCCGGAAATAAAACAGACACACACGTTTTAACATTAACAGAACCAGTAGAAGGTTAGTCGAAAGACTAGCCTTTTTATCTTAGGAGGAAAACAATTATGTCAAAAAACAATATCGCACAATTTCCACACACAACACCATTTGAATTAGGTAACTTAAACCTACAACTTCGGTTAGATGGTAAAGCAATTATTGCAATCGAAAAGAAACTAGATGAAGGAATCATGGGCCTGTTCGTTAAAAAACAAGGTGAAATTAAACTGCCGCCAGCAAATAGCTTGCTGATTGTTTTGCAAGGAGCAAATAAAACGAGCGGTGTTACTGAAAAAGCAATTATCGAAGCTTTTGAACAATATATTGAATCAGGCAAAACAACCATGGATCTATTTGGTGAAATCAATGACTTCTTGGATGAAGCGGGTTTTTTCGGAAAGAAAGAAACGGCGAACGAAGCGACCGATGGGGAATCTTTGGATCAGACGAACAGCGAAGACAGTCTTCTATAAAAAACTTCGATAATCTATCCGAAATGCTTGAATTCATGTACCCACAAGCGGTCGAATCAGGAATCCCTGCCACTGACTACTGGGGAATGACGCTTGAGGAAATTATGATACAAGTTCAAGCCAACAAGAAAATCAAGGAGGATGAGTTAAAAGAAAAAGCATTATTCGACTATTCTCAGCAAAGGTTAGCCGTTTTTGCATTCAATGATCCGAAGAAGTTTCCAAAATTTGAAGATGCTTATCCATTTCTCAAACAAATTGAACAAGCCGTTGAAGAAGCGAAAACGGAGGAAGAAACAAAGCAAGAAGCTATGCAGCGTGAGCAAGAAATGTTCTTGGCCCAAGCGCAGGCTATCAAAGCAACAAGAGAAAGAAGAAAACTCATAGAAGAAAGGTAGGTGAGAAAGCATGGAATTAGAAACACTTGAAGTCTTGTTAGATATCAATACTGCTCGAGTTGAGCAATCCCTAGAGAGTGTATTGCCAAAAATTGAGGGTGCAATGAGTCGAATCCAACAAATGTCCGGTAACTCAATGGATCGCACAGAAAAAAATATGGATATTGAAAAAGGCGCTAGCAATTTCACGAAACAACTAGAAAAAATGAATCAAGCACTTGAAAAGACATTAGCAAACTTCGAGCGATCGACAAAGCAATCGTCTGAAGCTGCTGGCGACAACTTCGCAACCGGGGTGCGCAAAGCACGTCCGAAGGTTACCAAGGAAATAGATGCGATGGTGAATGAGATCAACGCTAAAATGGGACAAGCGAAAGCAGCACAAGAAAAGGTTGCTTATCTGAAATCGCAAAGGCAAACGGCATCCAGTCAAGGAGATACAGGGAAAGTCGTTAAATACTATGAACAAATCGCTCGAGCGCAAGCTCAGATGACAAAATTTCAAGATCAGGCAAAAGGCATGGGTAATACAATCAAGCGTGAATTAGATGCTGTACCGTCTTCCTTGGAAAGTATAACAAAAGGCATGAGCCAAAACGAAGCCCAAATTGAAGCGATGCGAAAACGAATTCGGACGTTGAAGGCGGAGTACAACGATCAACGTGTGCCAACTGGCAGCTTTACATCTGGATTCAAGAATTATGAAGATACTCCTCAATCACTGAAAACGTCTGGAGAGATTCAAAAACAATCAATCAAGATGAATAAGCTTATAAGTGACAATGATCGTTTGCAAAAGGAATACGCACAAACAGAAGACAGAGCAGATGCGTTGAGAAAGGCTCTGCAACGAGTTAACTCTGCTTTGGGACAATCATCCATTCAAACGGGCAACGCTTCTAGCGGCGCTAGTATGACAGGCACAGGACTGAAGCAATCTGAGCGGGCTGTTTCTAAATATGGCGGTGTATTCAACCGCATGTCCAATGCTGTTTCACACGGATTCGGGAGCGTCGGAAATGGCTTAAGGAACTCTCTTGGATTTATTGGAAAGTTCGGAAGTCTATTTTCTAGTAATTCCAACAAAGTTACAGCTGGAACAAATCGAATGACAGGAAGCACGAATGCTTTTGGTCAGTCAATGAAATATCTGTTACCTTCATTGGTTGTTTATCAGCTGTTAGGTGGCGCAATTACCAAACTAGCTAGCGGTATGATGTCAGCGTTGAAAACGAACGATCAATTCAGCGCCTCGTTGAATCAGATTAAAGTCAATCTTATGACGGCATTCTATCCAATATACACGGCAATCTTACCAGCGTTGAATGCGCTAATGAGCACAGTAGCCCAACTCACGGGGCAGCTTGCCTCATTTATTGCAATGTTATTCGGGACAACCTATGATGCAGCAAAACAAGACGCTAGTGGATTGTATGACAATATCCAAGCGCTAAACGATACTGGGTCTTCTGCAAATAAAGCCAATGAGAAAGTGAAAAAACTACAAAAATCTCTCATGGGATTTGACCAAATCAACAAGCTAACGATGGATACGGATGATGAAAAGAAGGAAGATTCCACAACTCCTGGCATTGATTTTGGTTCAGCGACAGGCACTTATTCAACGCCTAAATGGATGAAAGACATCCAAAAATTATTGAAGGATTTCTTCAAGCCTTTCCAAGATGCATGGAAAAATCAAGGACAACGAGTGATCGATGCTTGGAAGTATGCATTAGGTGAGGTAATGGGTTTGGCTTCTGCTATCGGCAAGTCATTTATGGAAGTTTGGACAAACGGAACGGGTCAATTATTCATTGAGAATATCCTGATTTTATTAGCAGATGTACTTGGCATAATTGGTGATATTGCTGGTGCGTTCAGACGTGCATGGGAAGATGATGGGCGAGGAACAAGGCTGATTCAATCGTTCTTTGATATGTGGAATCGAATTCTTGAATTACTTCATGAAATTGCTGTTGCTTTTCGAAACGCCTGGAACGATGGTCGTGGAGAAAGTATAGCTGCCAATATTCTTGAAATCTATACGAATATCTTCAATACGATCGGCAACATTGCTGAGCAACTTAAAAAGGCGTGGAAAGAAGGAAGAGTTGGAGAATCAATCTTCGGAACGATACTCGATGCAGTAGATGATTTGTTAGGTAATATCAACAGTATGACCAAAGCCACAGAAGAATGGGCAAAAAACCTTGATTTCACGCCATTACTTAAAGCGATAGATGGATTATTCAAATCGATTCGTCCTATCCTGAAAAATGTTGGCGATGGACTTGAGTGGTTGTATAAAAACGTTCTACTACCTTTGGCAAGCTTTTTCATTGAAGACTATGTGCCTAAGTATTTTGATATGTTCTCAGCAGCATTGAAGGTCTTGAACCAAGTGATTGAGATTTTCAAACCAATCTTTAAATGGTTCTGGGACGTCGTTATTGTTCCTCTTACTCAAGTGGCTAAATTCCTGATTATTGGGCAAATTGAACTTTTGACAAAAGGGTTAGAATTTCTTGCTGGTGTGTTAGAAAAAGTTGCTAACGCAGTTAAGAATCCTAAAAAAGCGATTGGTGAACTTAAAGATGTTATCGATGATCGCTTTGGCAAAATAATGAAGACTGTTTCAGATACTTGGGGTAATGTCCAAAAATGGACCAGTGACACTTGGAATAATGCTAAGAAAACAGTTACTGAGAAAGCTTCTGGTATCTGGAATAATGTTAGCGGTCGATGGAGTGACATCAAAAAGAATACAAAGGAAACTTGGGATACTTTTTCCACAGATGTATCAAACAAAGCAAGAACAGCAAAAGATAATGCGTCAAACCGATTACAAGAACTTCGGAATAACGTTTCTGATCGATGGAATAATGTCAAAAATAATACAGTTGATAAATGGAATGAAATTCGTGATAAGGTTTCAACTTCGGCTAATTCAGCTAAAGAAAAAGCAAGTACTGCATTTAGTAATTTAAAAACGAGCATGGGAAGCTCATTTGATACTATGAAAACAAACGCTTCTGAAGCTTTCGGAAAGATTACCGGTTGGGCTAATGAACTAGGAGAAAAAATAGGGAAAGGTCTTGGCAATGGCGCTAAGAAAGTTAAAGAAGGAGCAGGTAAAATTTTCAATGGTATGGTCGGAGTTATCGGAAAAGGTGTCAATGGAGTCATCAGCGGTATCAACTGGGTACTAAGTAAAGTCGGAGCAGGAGACAGCGCTCTGAAGAAATGGACCATTCCTACTTATGCTAAAGGTACCGGCTATCATCCGGGCGGACCTGCTTTAGTAAATGATGGGTTAGGATCTAATTATCAAGAAGCTTACCGGACACCTGATGGACGTACTGGTATCTTTCCGGCGCAAAGAAATCTGATGGTTAACCTTCCAAAAGGAACATCCGTCTTAAGTGGTCCAAAGACTGCTGCAATGTATGGTGTACCAGCCTATGCAAATGGTATAGGCGAATGGTTAAAAGAGAAATGGGATGGCGCAAAAGAAATTGCATCGGATATTTGGTCGTATGCATCAAATCCTAAGAAACTTTTGAATTCAGCAATTTCTAAATTCGTTAACTTGAAAGGTGCAGTTGAACCGGCTCTATCAATGGCGAAAGGTTCCGTTGGTACGATCGCAGAAGGTTCTTATGAATGGTTTAAATCGAAGTTCGATGCAGGATATGAAGCACAAAATAGTTCGTTTGATGGATCAATGGGGAGTTGGGGTGTATACAAATACCTATATGATATCGCAAGAAAAACCGTCGATCGATATCCTGGTATGAGAATCACTTCTGGGTTTAGACCAGGTGATCCACATTCCCACGGAAAGCATCAAGCAATTGACGTTGCGTATCCAGCAAGTATGAACGGATCTTCGAAATACTTTGCTCCAGCAAACTGGGTGTTTGATAACTTTGCTTCAAAAGTAGCTTACGTAATCACTCAAGGTAAAGTTCGAGACCGAAAAGGAATGTCTGGTACTGGATCGAGCGGAAGTTGGGTAAGATGGCCGCAGAATGACCACTACGATCATTTGCATATCAACGGCTCACTCGGAGCAAGCGATATAGACAAGAATGCTTCGTTTGGTGCATCTGGAGGTGCAGCAGTTGCTGGTCAGTATGGTTTATCAGTAGAAAGATGGCGATCGACTGTCAATAGCGCATTGAACAAACTAGGCATTTACTCACTAGCCAATGCAAATCGCACGCTTTACCAAATGAAGACTGAATCAAATGGTAACCCTAACGCCATCAATAATTGGGATATCAACGCTAAGAACGGAACCCCTTCTAAAGGATTGATGCAGGTCATTGATCCAACATTTAGAGCTTATGCAAGAAGCCCGTACAACAAGAATATTTGGGATCCTATGTCGAATATTTTGGCTTCTATGAGATATGCACTCAGTCGTTACGGGTCGCTTGCGTCAGCGTACAGAGGTGTGGGCTATGAGAATGGCGGACTAGTTACTCAAGACGGTTTATATCGTATGGGAGAAGGCAATAAGAAAGAGATGGTCATTCCACTTGAAAAACCGCAACGTGCTGCTGAATTGATTCAACAAGCTGTTGAGTATCTTGGGCTTGATAAGTTCACCTCAAGCATAATGTTGCCAGAAATGTTCCAAACACCAACATTCACACCGTCAAATAGTACGTTTAGTAACAATAACCAAATGAATTATGAAGGTGGCGGCATGAAAGACTTCACTTCATCTATGGTAACAACATTGATGAATGCCATTTCCGCAATGGGTGCAACACCAACACAAGCACCAAATGGAGATATTGTCATTAATATTGGCGGTAAAGAATTCGGTCGTATTGCAGTAAAAGAAATCAACAAATACCATCAGCAGCTTGGTTATACAGAATTAAACATTTAGGAGGATTGATCTGATGGCTGGATATTTAAAAATTAATGGAGTTACGATCAAGACTCCTAAAAAGTTTACTGCAGGCATACAAGCAGTTGATGGTGATTCTGGTCGTAATGCGAAAGGCGATATGACTCGTGATTATATCACTACAAAACGAAAAATGGACCTTGAATGGGGTGCCTTAACGGATGCGGAGATTTCACCAATTTTAAAAGCGGTGATGTCTCCTTTTTTTGAAGTCACTTATCCCGATCCGATGGAAGGCGGCATTATTACGAAAACATTTTATGTCGGCGATCGATCAGCTCCAGCATATTCCTGGCATGACAAATTGCCCAAATGGGAAGGGCTAACGATGAGTTTTATTGAAAGGTAGGTGAGGTAATTTTGTTAGTCACAACAGATGACGTAATAGCAGCTTGGTTAAGTCCCTCAAGACAGCTATCTATTAGAGTAAAAATGAATGACGTTACGTATGGGAGTGAGGATATTACCTCACTCTCTTTTGATTCTGGCAGTATTTCGGGTGAAGTTTTCCAAATTGGCTCAACCCCCCTGAATTCAGTTCAGATAGTTTTTCCGACAATTATAGAAGCAGTGAAAGAAGATTTAGAAATTGAACCAGAGTTGGGGATTTTAATTAATGGTGAATATCAGTTCACTAAATTAGGTAATTTTTTTATAACGGACTTTGAGCGTGATAGAAACAGTAATAAGACTACGATTACTGCAAATGACAAAATGATTTACATGGAAGGAATATATGAATCAAAATTAACCTATCCTAAGCCATATCGGGAAGTTGCGTTAGAAATAGCCAATTTAGCAGGTGTTGAAATCGATCAAGCATCCTTTGCCTCGCTTGGAACTGAGTGGGTTCAGAAACCTGTAGGATATACATTTCGCCAAGCAATCGGTTTGATTGCTCAGTTTGAAGGCGGTTTTGCAAGTTTTAACCGCAAGGGTGAATTAACAATAAAAAGACTAGCACCCACAAACTTTGAAATCACTCCAGACTCATATATGTTAAAGGGATTTACTAAAAATGAGAACAGTTATCGAATTGGTGGCATCACGGTAAAAACTGGTGAAGAAGAAACGGATGTCATTCGCGTTGGTTCTACCAATGGATCACAAGTTGAGCTTGAGAATAAAGTGATGACTCAAACACATTTGAACCAAATGTGGGAACTAGTCAAGACACTTAATTATTTTCCTTACGAATTGAAGTGGCGTGGAAGTCCCATTTTGGAAGCAGGAGACTGGATCTATATTGTTGATAAAGACGGTACTAGATATTCTGTCCCTAATCTGTCGTACAATATCACCTTTAATGGTGGAATGTCTTCAGAATCAAAAGCAAATACCAATTCAAGTTCACAGGCAACTTATAGATACCGTGGTCCTTTAAATCAACGAGTGGATTATGTTGAATCTCTTCTAAGTGCCAATAAATGGAACAGCAATTACTACGATCAAACAGAGCCTATAGATCCAAAAGAAGGCGATATTTGGTTTAAGCCAAGTGGTGTAGATACTGAAATTTGGGTATATGAGAAAAATAGTTCTGGAGAATTGGATTGGGTGTTTAAAGTATCCACTGCAATAGATCCTGATTTGGTGAAAGAAATCGAACAGGCAAAACAAGCCGGAGAAAATGCTCAAGAAGCCGCTGATCAAGCAAAAGCTGATGCACAGTCTGCACAGGCTAAAGCCGATAAAATCCAGATTGATGTCAATGGGCTTGTTTCTGATGTTACTACGATCAATGGGACAGTTAATTCTATTAGTAGTAAAGCTAACGAAGCCTATAATAAGGCGAATGCTGTCGAAAGTAGAACAGCAACGCTTGAAACCTCAGTCACTGGATTAACTGGAAGAATCACAGATGTTGAATCGACTGCCACAAGTACAACGAAGAAACTGAATGAATTGGTAGTAACAGTCGATGGCCAAAAACAAACAATAGCAACTGTGACGTCAACAGCAAACAGCGCTTTGAGTAAGGCGAATGTTCTGGAATCCACCGTTGATGGTGTTAAGCAGACGTTGACAAGTGTGGCAGAATGGCAGAATGATTTCTATATTGGAGCTAGAAACTGGGTTAGTGAATCTGAGGCTCCAAAATTCAGAACATATCAAAGTGCTATTATTACCTATACAACAGTTTCAGTACCTGAGTGGAATGCAACGAATGCAGTTCGACATGTAGTAACTGGTGGTACTGGAACTATCTGTGGTACACTTCCAGGTAATATAATTACGTATGTTAAAGACAATACTGATTATGTTCACTCAATGTATGTAAAAAATAATGGCGATAAACGAGTAACTTTTAATAATAATCTAAGTCAATCAGTTGTTGTTGAACCTGGTGAGACTAAAAGAATTGTTATGAAAGCTCACCATAATGTGAATTTAGCAGCAATGCAATTTGTATTATATCGACCAGTTAATACTGATTCATTAGATTTCACAGTATGGCGTGCACAAATCGAAGAAGGTGTTGCACTATCAGACTGGTCTCCAGCACCTGAAGATAAAGCTCAAACAACAAAAGTCAATCAAATTGAGTCAACAGTTGAGGGAACTATTCAAACAGTAGCCAGTGTCAAGAATACCGCTGATTCAGCTCTAACTAAAGCAACTCAAGTCGAGACAACAGCGAATGGCTTGAAAACAACGATTTCTAGCGTTGAGACAACGGCCAATTCTGCTTTGACTAAAGCTACACAAGTTGAAGCAACGGCTAGTGGATTGACCTCCACTGTATCCGAAATGAATACTACAGCCGTTAATATAGACTGGAAAGGCAGAATGGCAGGAGCATTACAACTATCAGCGGATCCAACATTCCTTAAAGGATCAAATAACCTAATACCGTATAACAATACTGTGGGTGGTAATGTCTTACTAAGTAGACAAAATGTTTCATTATCCGCTGGAGGAACCCAACCCACAGGTAGTGATTATCGTATGCAAATTAAAACGATTGGTCCTAGCTCACCCGGTCTTGGTGGTTTCTATTACAGATTAGATGCACGGGTTAATGCTAAGTTCATTATACGGTTTATAGCCAACATACCTGCAAACGCCTCTGTAATGGACGCCAAGAACAATATCGGTGTTGGTGGATCTACTAGATGGTTAACACCTAGACGAGGAACTGGTACATGGTCTGAATATGCATATTTAGTAGAATGTGGTACTGCTGGACCATTCAGTACTTTCGGTTTCCAGTATATTCCTACAATCGGAACTACACCTAGTGAAACTGATCCATTTATTTGGTACGTTGCAAAATTTGAAGTGTTTGATATTACTAATTCTAATCAATCACAGATTACCCAGTTGTCGGATACCATTAATTTAAAAGTATCAAAAGATGATGTAGTAAATCAAATCAATATCTCGACAGATGGTGTGTTGATTGCAGGTAATAAGGTCCAAATCTCCGGCCAGACATATATTGAAGATGGTGTTATAGGAAGAGCGCAGATAGCAAATCTCGCTGTTAGCACTGCACAGATTGCAGATGCAGCGATCACTGATGCTAAAATCGGTAGTCTATCAGCAACCAAGATTACCACCGGAACGCTAAATGCAGCGAATGTGAACATCATCAACTTGAATGCGAATAGTATTGTGTCGGGCACTTTAAATGCAATTGATTTGACTGGTGGGAAAATAACTCAGTCAGATTCCGGCGAATATAGTATGGAACTTCTAAAAGGAAGCATCTACTTTAGAAGAAGCACAAACGAATTAGCCAGAATTCAGCCTATTTATGTTTCGAAAGAACCTGTGGGATTAGCCATTGTACAGATGCCAGGAGAGGTATTTTCAATAAATACCGGATCAGCAACTGATACAACTTCTATGCCAATCTTTCAAATTCCAGATACGTCTTCACGAACGAATATGGAGTGGAAGATGTATGGTGTGGGAAATGTCGACGCTGTAGTAAACTTCAACAACACAGTGAACGCAAAACTTAGATTTGTTAGTACGAATACCGTTGAAGCAAGAAGAATCGTCACAGGTAATAAAGACACCTACGTCATGCAACTTGATGGGAATAACTATTTATCAATAGAAGGAGAATACGGAGTTCGTATAAAACATAATCAAGCAGGAACACTATATACGCCTATTGAAGCAAGATATAACAATACCAAAATTGCCACGACTACTACTATTAATTTAAACGTTACCTCAGGCGCGAACATGACCTTGAAAACTGATCGATTGGAGTTAAACAATGGAGGGGATAGTTATTATTCCAACGCACCTGCAGGTGTAACACTAGGAATGGATAGTACGCCAAGAATTTGGAGTATGGCCATTTATAATCGAACATACTCTAGTGCATCAAATATGTTTATAACAAGTGCTGGAACGATAGGCCGGTCAACATCAGCAAGAAAGTATAAAGAAGATATTCAAGTTGCTGACGAAGTAATTTCTAAAGCAAAACGATTTTTGTCTATTTTGCCTTCTTCTTGGTACGACAAAGCTGAAATTGCTCGTGGTGGCAAAGCACAAAGGTATTATGGGTTCGTGGCTGATGATTTTGATTTAAAAGGATTAAAAGAAGTTGTTTTGTATGGATCTTCTGGTCAAGTTGAAGGTTTAGCTTATGATCGTTTAACTATGTATCAAAATGTCATCCTTAGTGATCACGAGCGAGAAATTCAGTCTCTAAAAAACGAAGTCGATCAATTAAAAAACAAAGTAATAGAGTTAGAGGCTGCATAGCTTTTAGCTCTTATTTTATGGAGGAATTCAAATGAAAATCACATTGAAGAACAACGAGTTAGCGCCAGCAATCAATTTCTTAGAAGGTATGACTCTCAAAGCAAATAAGGACAGTCGTCATCGTACAAAATTAGTTAAGCGGATTAGAGAAGCGTTCAAAGAATTGTCAGATGAAGAAAAGGCACTCATGGAAAAATTCAGTTTGTTGGATGAAAATGGGCAACTAAAAGATGGCGACGATCAGGATGCGAAAGATGTAGCTGGATTTAACAAGGAACAAACAATCCTCATGGAAGAAGAAGTTGTTATTGAAGGTGGTATGTATGCCCGAAATTTTGACGAAATTCCTCGAATCTTGGATGATTACGATGGCATGCTATCAGGAAAAGATGCAGAAGTCTATGATCGATTACTTGATGAATTTGAAAAAAAGGATACTGAGTAATCAGTGTCCTTATTAAATAAAAAATATTGGAGGAAACTATCATGGTATTAGAAGTAAAGAAAGCAATTAGTATTACTGGAGATTCGAGAATAAACGGTCAGCGTGTAATTTATTTTTCGGCAACTGTAACGACAGATTCAGCTGGCAATACGAATATCAATCAACAGATTGAGAATCAAGATTTGTATCGACAAAATCGCGTAGAATGCCGCAAGGATGTCGAAGATTTCCAAGATAAGGTTTGGACAGTAGAAGATGATTTATTACAAGAAGTTGAGGGACAAGCGTAAGCTTGTTCCTTTTCCTTTTAGAAAGCAGGTGGCATATGTCCAGTTGGGGGAATTTAGAATGAAAGAGCTTTTGGAAATCAATAGCTTTTGGGCTGCTTTGTTCGGTAGCGGTTTATTGGCTACACTTTGGCGAGTTGGTACATGGGTCACTAAATTAGTTAAAGCTAAAAGGGCTGAGAATGATCTTAGGGAACAAACAATCACAGCCTTAGAAACAGCAAATACGGAACAAGATAAGCGCCTTAAAAATGTAGAGGATTATCAGGCGATGGCTGAGATCAGAAGCCAGAAAATCGTCAAAGCTGAGAAGGCTTCACTCCATAATCAAATATGGAACAAAGCAGATGAGTATATCAAACGTGGGTATATCACTGTTGGTGAGTTGAACAACTTTGATTATCTATTTGAAGCCTATAAGAATCTAGGCGGAAATGGAACTGGTGACACGTTGCGTGCTAAGGTATCTAATTTGAATGTACGTGATGAAGGTATTTTGCAACAAAAAGAAATAGATGAACATTAGGAGGAACTATCATGAAATTAACTAATAAACAGTATGATTTAGCTAAAAAAGTTTTAACCGTTGGCGTGCCGGGTGTCACGGCATTTATCGTAACTCTAGGTGGTTTATATGGATTCTCAACAGAAATCATTGTTGGAACGATCACGGCTGCTGCAACTTTAGCTGGTGTGTTCTTGAATATCGCTAGCAGCCAGTATCAAGATGAACAAAAACCAGATTATGGTGATGGACAGGAGTTTACCGACAAGAAGGAGTAGCTGTTAGCTACTCTTTTTAATTTGAAAGGATGATCAAAATGAATATTGAACAAATGATTAAATGGATGATTGATCGTGAAGGTAAAGTAACCTACTCAATGACAAGTCGCTTAGGACCTAAAAGCTATGACTGTTCTTCTGCAGTGTTCTTTTCCATGATAGCTGGCGGGTTCTTACCTAGAGAATCGATGGGAAACACAGAAACATTATTTGCAATGTCAGGTACTAAACTGAAAAAAATCAGCCGATCAGAAGTGAAACGAGGAGATATCTTCGTTGCTGGTACTCCTGGTCAGTCTAATGGGTCAGGTGGGCATACAGGTCTTTTCCTAAGCAATAAGAGTTTCATTCATTGTTCGTATTATTGGAACGGAATCCATACTGATAGTCATGATTCATACATGAGTACCCGGTTAACGCATCATTTTTATCGAATTGTTGCATCCGGTGATGTTAAACCTACCGAAAACAATCCACAGATGATTCAATTAGCAATCGATGGGCAATTCGGCAATGCTACGGCGAGACGCTTGCAAGAATACTTTGATACTGCTGGCAAAGATGGCATTATAAGCCACCAATACAAGCAGAAATTTAATCAGAACGTTTATGCTGCTCAATTCGATAGTTCTTTGATCGGTTCAAATGTTGTTGTAGCATTGCAAAAGTATTTGGGTGTAACACAAGATGGTCTAATGGGCCAAGCGACTATCAGAGCATTCCAAAAACGATTGGGTACTATGCCAGACGGTATTATTAGTCCTGTTTCGAGCATGGTTTCTGCACTACAGAAAGCATTGAACAACAACAAATTACCTTAAACTAATTTCGCAAATAATTGTAAACCATTGATAGGAGTTGTCAGCATGACTAATGAAACTAGGGCACACATTCGCAGTATATTATGGCAATATAAAAAAATAGAAAAAACGTTTAGAGAGTTCTCGGATATTATTGCAACAGATAGAAATCCTTATATGGAGTACCCATTAGGTGAAGAAAATCCAAGTTGGACAATGAATCAAATTTTGTTTTACAAATCATTTTTAAGAGTGGTCAATGGTGTTCTAGAAGATTCAACACTTGATGTTAGAGATATATTCTATGTGAAGTACTACAATGGTCATTCGAAAAAATGTATAGCGGTTGTATCTGCGGAAACTTTTCTAAGCGAATCTACTATAAAGAGAAGAGATGCGGAATTTATTAATGAAATTGCAAAGAGGTTAGGCTGGTTATCGGTTTGACCTCTTTTGATTCATACTTCGATTTATACTGTAAGTGGAGATAGGGAACATGTTTCAAACTCGTGGACGCACGAAATATATTTCCAAAGGAGGCTTTAAATTTGGGTAGTATAAATAATATGATTCAGTGGTTTAAAGACCGAGAAGGTAAAGTAAACTACAGCCAAGATGGACGTTTGGGACCTAATAGTTATGACTGTAGTTCCGCAGTGTATTTCGCTTTGATCGCTGGTGGATTTATCCCAGTGGGAAGTATGGGGTGGACCGGATCGTTACACGATACAACTTTACCGCCTATCGCAAAAAAAATTTCACGAGCAGAATGTCGCAGAGGTGACATTTTCTTATCAAAGTATTGGGCAAATGATGGGCATACGGGAGTCTTTTTAGATAACGGTACAATCATTCATTGCAATGCATATGATAATAACATTCGATCAACTGTAGCAGATGGACGAATGGGGCCAGCACCAACTGAATATTATAGATTGAATAATGCAGATGATGGAAATATGCCAGATACAGAAAGCGAGGAAATGTTAATGTGGGTATTTTACCAAGCAAACAAAAATGTACCAGTTCGTTGGTTCAATGGAGAGCATGCATATGCTATCGGTCACGCTGATGAGATGAAAGCAATTCAGCAAATTTATAAAGCGAACACAGGTAAAGATGTTCCGTTTTTGACAAATTGGACTGATGCAACTCCTTATCATAATCGTTTGGCCAATGTCTTGAATCGAAAACCTGATTTCTAAATCGTCAGGAGGAGGAGAAAGTATGGCTAATGAAAATATGAAACTATCTCAGAATGGTTTTGAGTTGATCAAAGGCTTCGAAGGATTAAGGTTGACTGCGTACCAAGATTCTGTTGGTGTTTGGACAATAGGATATGGTCATACAAAAGGTGTATATGCTGGAATGACTATTTCTTTAGAACAAGCAAACAATTTTCTGAAGCAGGATATAGACAACCATTTACCCGGTATTTATAAATACGTTACGGTAGAGTTGAACCAAAACCAGTTCGATGCACTAGCAAGTTTTCACTTTAATTTGGGTGTAAATATTTTACAGGGCTCTACACTGCTAACTTATATTAATTCAAAAAATTGGCAAGCAGCAGCTAACGAAATGAAAAAATATGTAAATGGAAATGGCTCTGTTATACCGGGGCTTGTGACACGAAGACAACTTGAAACTGATTTATTTTTAACACCAATAAATGACAATACAGTAAATGAAAGTGAGGAAATATTGATGTGGGTATTTTATCAAGCAAATAAAAATGCGCCTGTGCGTTGGTTTAATGGTCAGCATGCATATGCAATTGGACACGAAGATGAAATGAGAGCAATTCGACAAGTGTATCATGCGAATACAGGAAAAGAAGTCCCATTCTTAACAAACTGGACAGACGCTGCGCCTTATTATAACCGTCTTGCGAATGTTTTGAATCGTAAACCTGATTTTTAACAGCTGATTCGTTCTAGATAAAAAGCTCCTTACTCAAATTAGAGTAGGGAGCCTTTGTTTATTTCCTTCAAAAGTTAATATACTTGCGGTAACTAAGTTTATCCTATAGATTAGTAGGTGCGTGCAATAGTCTACGAGGAGTATTAGGCGGTAATGCTTGGGGAAGTGTGCCTAGTACTCTTCGATTTTTTTATTTTAGCATTATTTCAATGTAATAGATATTATTGATTAGAAAATCGTCATAAATTGGTTCAGTTTAATTAATAAAAGATGTATCGTAGATTCATACCAACCAATCCAATTTTTCATTTGTTTACTTTTCTTTTAGTCCACTCTAGGCAGAATAGTTAATGTTTTTTGTTGAAACAAAAAATATTAACTTGTAGAATGGAGTCATAGCCTTGACCGGGGCTACTTCATTTTATATCTTTTTTCAGGCCCACTCTCCTTGAGGGTGGGTTATTTTTGAGCAAAAGATTATTACAATGGTGCAGTCGATGGACTTTGTGGAAAGAATACAATCAAAGCAATGCACAAAGCTTTGGGTACCATACAAGATGGCACCATCAGTCCAACTTCTAATATGGTAAAAGCAGTACAACGGACGCTTAATAACGATAAGTTACCATGGTAAATAAATACCCTCTTCTCTTAATTGAGTAGGAGGGCTTGTACATAAACTCAGATAAATTATAGAGGGGAATCAACTTCTGCCTGAATTACGTTAAAAGTTTTTCTTTTTTTCATTATAAAATAGAAAAATTCCAAAAAGTACAATGAACGATTTTGGACTTAATATATCGTTGAATAGAAAGTGCGAGAAAGTAAAATTACCAGAAATTAAAGAAACAATCAAAATAATTAAGACATAATACAAGAGCATTTTTGAGATAAATATTATAGTTTGCTTTTTAGTCATATTAAATTCCTCTCTCAAACAAATTCACTTGAAAAAAAGTTTACTTTAAAAATATTATTATATAGTGCAATATGCACAAAAAGAGCGTTAGGCGGAAACTTGGGGAAGTTTTCTGGACTGCGACCAGTACTCTTCGTATTTATTTTATCATTGTTCTTACTTAATAGATATTATTGTTCAGAAAGTCGTCTAATTTATCTACTTATCTTCAGAAATTATCCTATAATTTGGTCATAACTATTATTATACTTATGGAATTAATCTTTTATCAAAACTAAAAATTTGATAAAAGATTAATTTTACGTTAGATTTGTATTAGAGGTGATTCTATGAAAGTTGATAAATTACATTATAGAAAAGTAATTAATAGTGCAAAACACCTGGAGTACAATTCGATACGCTACTTTCAATCTTCGTCTGATCAAAGCAACCTCGAGACAATTAATGAAGAATTAGACTATTTAATAAAAAATGATGTTTATCATAAGATAGCGCGAACATCTCGAAAATCATTTTTGGGAGATAAAATATTGATCAGAAAAAACTTCGAGCCGGATTTTAAACTTTTAGAGAAGTATGCAGCTTTTTTTAACCAACTTGAAATTTGAAAAACAATATTCATAAAAAAATTTTCATTCAATTATGTTACTCCTCTATGGAGATGGTTGGTTTTTTGCTTGTACTTTTAGCTCAGTTGGTTAGAGCAGATGACTCATAACTGTTCGGTCGTAGATTTGAAATTTATTATGAAAATATTATTTTTTAGAATCATTCATGATCATATCTCTTTCTCTTATGAACAGAGTATTTTATTGTGTCCGTAGTAACTAAAAGTTATCATGCTGTAAAATGAATAATAATTAATGATACAATAACTTGTTGATAAAGTAGGTATTGTAAATACTGATCTGATGTGGGTATAATACATAAAAAGGAGGTTTTTTCATGTTAGGTAATTTGTGTTTGGCTGAAAATATTTTCCCTCAGGAACAAAATAATTATGTCATATCGAATCCAGGGACAGTATATACAGCTTTGTCATATCCAGCTTTTATCGCCTTTGATGCTCTTTTAACTATATCTGGAATAGAGGAGCAACAAAGTTTTACTATGCAAGTAGTAGTTGAAGATTCTAAAGGAAATGAGGTTGCCAATATTCTTGAGGGGGAAAACAGTAGACCTCCCCAAGATTCGTACAATGATAGGTTGACAATGAATGGAGTCTTGAATTTAAGGAAGATACCAATTAAAGAACAAGGAATATATAGTATAGTTGTAAAAGCAGATGGAAGAGAATTAACTAGAGCTAAATTCGAAGCTTTTTTAGCTATCCAGGAGTAGTATATGGGTAACGAAGAGAATCAGATATCTCTATTAAAGGTAAACATTGAATCGAATAAAATAGAAATTATTGAAACAAAAAAAGAAGAAAATAAAGTTATTTTCCAAGTCACAGATCCTTTGGAAAATAAAATTCTACTTTGGAATAATACATTTCAATATCATATTTTGGGAAAAGATGGATCACATGAAGATAGATCTTATTTAAGTTTACCTGAAAATTTCAACAGATTAAAGAATGTATTAAAGAATCCATCTTATATATTGCAAGATAAGGAACATGATGATAGACTTTTATATATAAAATTAATGAATTTAGACTTTGGAAAAGTATCTAAAATAAAACCATTAGCCTTTGTTACGGAACCTTCGAAAAAGATTGAAAATACATTTGAAGTGTGTACAATAATGGTAAGAGGTAAAGTTAGCGAGGAAATTAATGAAGGGAGAAGATTAATTTATGATGTTGATCAAACATAATTATAAAGAATCTTACTCAAACGATTTCTTCATTAGCTATGATCCTGATTTCGATATATTAAGAGTATTTAACAATCCAGATACAGAGTACTACTTCGAAACTTTGAAGGATAATATTGAAATTGCTCTTGATGAGTATACTAATGAAGTTGTCGGAATTCAAGTCACAGATTTTAAAAAAAATATTGGTACAGACATGCAACTGAAAACGTACAATCTTTTTAATTTTGATAAAGCTTTAAGTTTAGTAAAGGAAAATATCTAAATTTTTTATTCCTATCAAAAGCTCCATACTCAAATAGAGTGCGGAGCTTTTTTCATTGCTTCAAATTCAATCATAATCTTCGTTTTACCAATCACCGAATACTTTTTCACAACAAACTGTCTCCTATCATTATACCCACCAGCAATCACAATTTGCATTCCCTCATCCACATCGGCTAGGAAGTTCAAACTGTGTGCAGCAATCAAGCAGTTAACTTCGTTAAGCGAAAACCGCACCAAAGGGGTCTTGCTCATCTTCAACACACGTATCTTCGATACATAGCCTTTCATCGTTCTCATAACAATTGCCTCCATAATCTTGTACATGATAGCGACAATCCGTTTTCCCTAGTGCGACAGCGACATAAAACTCGACACATTTTGTGCCGAATAAGCATTCCTGGGACTCAGAAATACTGTCTGGAAATTCATTTATGAACTCAGAAAGAGGTAGGTAGCCTTGCTCGTATTGAGTAATAAGATTCATTTCAGTTCCCGCCCGGTTTGTATTTTATGTTAGGATCGTATTTTCGAAGAATCTTGTCTTGCGTTCTAACGTGATCGAACAGATAATTATCTCCGTCTTTCTTAAATACATAAGCTAATTCTTTAGGATATCCACTGTAGCTGCAGGGTACCGTAAAGTAGGGTTTCCCGAAATTATCCATAGCTTTAGCGAATTGATCGTATAATAGATGAGCTGGCCCCATTCTTTCGATAAACTCGTAGTAGTAACGTTCAAAAGCATAGGTTCTTTGATGCGCTAACGGTATTTGCATATCAATCACTCCTACTCCATTTCGACATCAGCAAGAGAATCTGATAGTACTTCAAACAGATTTCTACTTTCCATAAATTTAAGCCAATCATTGTAAGGGTCTAATGATCGACTGTTTGGAATCTTATCCATATTTTTTACAGTCTGGTAGATATTTTGTGCAGCTTGATCCCACATACCGTTAATTGCTTTGTTAACTTTTTTATCGTTCCACTTAGCCTTTCCAGAACGCAATTTATTCTTAGCAATTTGGAATTCCTCGGCTTTTTGCATAAATACTTCGTAACCAGATAGACGGTTTTCCAAAAGATTTTTAAAATCATTATATTTCAATTTGGCCACTCCTCCTGTTTATTTCATCTTCAGTATACGAACGTTTGTTCGTTTTGTAAAGGGTTTAAATAAAGAATAGGGGGCAAAAAAGGGGCAAAATAACTTTATTAGTTCGAACTAGTTGATTTATTTTTATAATTGAAATTGTTAAAAAGGCTGTTATATAGGCATTTTTATACTAGTGTAAATGAGTGTGTCAGACAACCTTAGATGGGCGGCATGATGTAAGCAAGCCTTGAGAACTCCTCTTTTGAGGGGTTCTTTTTTTGTGCGATCAAAAAATACTTCAACACAGAAAAAGACAAAAAACCTTTCTTCTTAGTATTCTAAGCACCAAAGAATTGGTTCATTGCTTGAATAAAAGGAGAAAGGATTGGTAGATATAAGCTATCTATTTGTCTTGTAAAGGCAGCGAGTTTTGTAAGGAACGTCAATCACAACCGTTCCCAAAATCCCTGCGCAAAACCAGTAATAAATTCGTAGAGAGCCGGCAGTATCACCGAAATACATAAAACGACAAAGACCATTTTCTGAACAGCAGTTAATTGTTTGAGGAAATGGTTTTTTGTGAACAATAAATACGCGATACAGATAACGGCAAGCAGCTGCAATAGATCAAATAAAATGGACAAGAAAATCACCTTTTCTGATTAGATTGAATGGACGATAGAATGATGGATTCTCTTAACATAGAGCAAAGAGTTGAATGATATGGTTCTGAGAAAACGTGAAGATCAACGTTTATAAAGAAACGGTATTTCGACGCCAAAGAATGCGAAGATCCCGCTTAAAAGAAAGTAAGTCAATAAGCCTAGATAAAAAAGGACTTTCCAATTCAATTTCTTTTTCATTCGATCCACTCCTTTTGTGTATCATAGCATAAAAAAACGATAATATAAATAAATAATCTGAAGATGCAAATTTGCATTTTTTAGCAAGTGTAAGCTCTCTCAAGCTACATTTTCGCTATCTTGAAAAACCTGAGCTAAAATAGAAAGAGGAACAAAATCATGGCTCACTTTGATTTTTAAATGAACAACGAGTCGAAAGAAGGAGACATTTCTTTGAAAAAAACATGGATAAAACGCAAAAAGAAGCAAAACGAAAATGAATTATTAACGGAACAGTCCGTTCAAGTCGAGCAAAGTCAAACGAGAGAAGAGCTGCAAGAAGAAGCGGAGTTTACTTCTTTTTTTGCGGATGTCATGAAGCGAATGCCGAAAAAATCGGCTGCCCTGGTGATGAAAGGCTATGACGGATCAAAAGCTCAGGCGGAAAAAGTGTTAGCGAAAAGCAAGGATCAATTTGATCAGGTGTTTGAGGAGTTTTTAGTTGGCGTAGATGATGAAACACGAAAAAAAGCCCACCGCACGATCCATGCGGCTTCTTTGACGGCGGCGATCATCGGCTGTTCACCGATTCCCTTTTCAGATGCAGTGTTACTTGTGCCAGTTCAAATGACGATGATGGCACGTTTGTATCGTATTTTTGGGCGAACATGGCGTGAAGGGTTAGCGAAAAGTATTTCGAAAGAGCTAGTCGTTGTGAGTTTTGGTCGCAGTGCCGTTGGCAATATCTTGAAATTTGTCCCAGCAGTCGGCACCGTTGCTGGAGCTGCAATCAATGCCAGTGTGGCTAGTGGTATCACCGAAGCATTAGGCTGGGTGACTGTCAAGATGCTGAATGATGGGGAAGATGTGTTTGAGCAAGTGATGTCCTTTAAAGGCCAATTTTACACGCTGTTCAATGCGTTGAAAGTTGGCAAGAAATCTAAGTGAAACAAACAGAAGAAGAACGAAGCAGGTCCAGACGATTTGCTTTTGTTGCTTCTTTTTCTTCACAGCAAAAAAATACTTTTTAAGGAGTGAGTAAAATGAAACAACGAGTGACACGGGAAGAAGTCAAAGAACGGTTGGTCACCGATGCGTATTTTCAAAAAGGTCCTTCCGCTTTAAAGACCCGCCAAACGATTTTGACGATTCTTGCTTGGCTGATGGTCTTGGTTCCGTTTGTCTGGCTGGCCATCCCGCTGACTTTACCGAATCTGGCGGATCGGATCGCCTTTCGGACATATCTGGAAGAAGCAGTGACTTTTGATTTTTTGGCGTTGTTCTTAGGAATTTCGTTTTTGGTCTTGGTTCTGACGTTTACTTTATTGACCTTGAGGAACAACCGCCGCTTCAAACGATTGTTGCAAAAGCAATCAATGCATGACGAAGTTGCCTTAGAAAAACGCAAAGAAGTATTAGAAGAATTTTACGAAGAACGCTTCGGGACGAAAGAAGAGCGTCACGCTGCCAAGTACTATGCCGTTGCTCCTGAGCAAAACATTGGAGAAACTGAGATCCGGGATCTTTACCGAAGAAATGGGGTGGGCTGATGGTTGTCAATTTTGATACTGGGTTACCGTGGCTGGATACATTTTTAACGGTTGTTTTAATGATTCTGTTCACGTATCCGATATTAGGAGGTTTTGCTTGGTTCATCGGGGTGATCTGCAATCGGTTTTTATTCCGCTACCGTCAGTTGGAGTGGATACCGATTCCCGAAGAAATCGAACCGATGATCACCATTATGGTACCGGCTCACAATGAAGAAATCGTTATTGAAGACACGATTCATTACTTAATGAATAACATAAACTACAGCAACTATGAGGTGTTGGTGACGGATGACGGCTCAACGGATCAAACTCCTGTGATACTAGATCGCTTGATGGAACAGTACCCGAATCTAAGGGTTTTGCGTATCGAAAAAAACCAAGGGAAAGCTCATGCCTTTAATATTGGGGTAGGGTTTGCCAATGGGGAATTGATCTTGAGTAACGACGCAGATACGGTCCCTGAACCTGATGCATTGTGGAAATATGTCAATTATTTTATCCGTCAAGATTCCATCAATATCTCTGCTATTACGGCGAATATGGACGTTCAAAATCGCACAACCATCGTCGGGAAATCACAAACCGTTGAATTTTCAAGTATCGTAGGAATTATCAAACGGACCCAGCAAGCCGTTTTCGGCGTCATCTATGCCTATAGTGGTGCCAACACAATGTATCGTAGAGCCGCATTGATGGATGTTGGTCTCTTTCGACAAAATCGTGCCACGGAAGATATCAGTATTGCCTGGGACCACCAATTCCATGGTTGGTTGTCCTTATTTGCGTCACGAGTGATGTTTTTCATGGAGGTACCAGAAACCCTCAAGATGCTCTATCGGCAACGGAAACGTTGGGCGAAAGGCGGAACGGAAGTGTGGTTGACCAATTTTAAAAAAGTGTTCTTACACCCTTTTGAAAATATCGGTCGAACCGCCATGTTTGTGGATCAGTCCTTAAGTATTATCTGGTCATTCTTTTTCTGGTTGTCTTCGGCTTTGTTTGTTTTTTATCTGATTTATTATGGGGCAACTGGGAATTACGAGCGGATCTACCATATGTTTACGATGGCCTTTCTCTTCGTTTGTTTTGAGATGATTGCGGGGGTCATGCAGCTATTTACCAGCCTCTTGGCGGATGATAACCGCAGCAAGCTGAAGTATTTTCGCTTTGCCCCTTTTTACATGCTGTTTTACTGGATGATCAATGCCATAACGATTGTCACTACCTTTATACCAGCCGTCAAAACCATCCTCGGCTACGGCAGCGGCGTTTGGGTCAGTCCCGAGCGAACGGCGAAAAAAACCGAAGAATCTTAACGAGTTCACCTTTCCTAGACAATAAAAACAAGTCTGAGTTTTCTTCAGGCTTGTTTTTTTGCCATTAAGGTTCAGAAAGATAGTAAATCTCACGATTTTGGTAAGGATAACGAGTTTGCGAAAATTCGAAGGGCCGTCCGTCGGAGAGACGAGCAACTTGTTCCAATTCTAAGATCGGATCATTGGGATCGACTTCTAAATATTTGATATCATAGGAATCTGCTTTGTCGGCACGGATTTTACGTATGGCGGGACCTATTTTGAGGTGTAAGGAATCAGTGATATATCGATAGATCGAGTGTTCAAGGATCGCCATATCAATATCGGGAATGGTTTTGATGGGCATGATCGTGTACTCCAATTCAAAGGGTTCGTTATCAACATAGCGCAGTCGTACGATATCATAGACAGGTTCGTTTTCTCGCAAGGACAAGTAATCCATTTCGTTGGCTTCTGGGAAACGAACATTGAAACTAATGATTTTACTTTGCACTTTATGCCGTCCGCCATATCGGTTGACTAAACCGATATACTCATTGATCTGTCCTTGGTAGGTTGCTGAATTGACATAGGTGCCATGACCTCTTTTGGTGGAAATCAGGCCTTCTTGCTTCAGTTGATTTAGCGCTTTTTGGATCGTCATTCGCGAGGTTTGAAATCGTTTGGCTAACGCAGTCTGTTCCGGTAATTTTGATAAAGCTGGAAAAACACCTTCATAAATGTTCGTCCGCAACTGATCAACGATCTCTTTGTATTTTGTCATAGTCATCACTCCTTATGTAAAAAAATTCATGGACTTGAGTTTTGTTTGAAGGGGATAAAAACAAACTCTATCACCAAAGAATCAACTGCAATTCACATGTACAGAAAAAGCTTTACATGTGTTTTCGAAAAATTTACATGCCGATTGCACCTAATTATAATAGAGTTTGTAAGCGAATACAAATAATGGAGGAATCAATATGACAACTTTTTACTGGGGGAACAGTGTCAGCAGTATGCAAACAGAAGGTGGTTGGAATGAAGGTGGTAAAAGCTTATCCGTTTATGATATACGGGAAGCTTCGGAACAGGCTAGCGATTGGCATGTAGCAAATGATAACTATCATGCGTATACAGAAGACTTTGATTATATGCAAGATTTGGGGATGAACATGTATCGTTTCCAAATATCTTGGTCAAGGGTCGTTCACGATGGAGATGGTGCCTTTAATGAAGAAGGGATCGCCTATTACGATCGTTTTATTGATGATCTGTTAGCTCGAGGAATCGAGCCCATGATTTGTTTGTATCATTTTGATATGCCCCTGCATCTGGCGAAAACCTATAACGGGTTCATCAGCAAAGAAGTGAAGGACGCATTCATTCGCTTTGGAAAAGAAATGGTGGATCGTTTTGCGGATAAAGTCCATTATTGGTTAACCTTTAACGAACAAAATCTATTCCACCAAGACCATGGTTTTAAGATCAGCGGCTATTTAGAAGGGGAAGAAACAACAGAAGAATTGTATCAAATTTTCCACAATGTCATGGTTTGCCATGCAGAGATCTGTAACTATCTACATGAAACAACAAATGCGAAGATTGGCGGCATGCTGGCGTATTCTGAAGCGTATCCAGCGACTTGTCGTCCACAAGACATCAAAGCAGCAAGAGAGTTTGATGAATTTGCGAATTTTACTTTATTAGATTGCTATGCGCACGGCAATTATTCGGCAGCACAAGACCGATACGTGAAAAATCATCAACTCAATATGAATATTTTACCTGGGGAATTAGAAGCGATCGCAGCGCAGAAAAATGATTACATTGCCTTTAGCTATTATGCTTCTTCTACCTTGAATGCTGAAAAAATTCCTGAAGGAACGCCGCCGAATCGGTACATGACTTTTGGAAAACAAGACAATCCGTATATTGAAACAACGGAATGGAACTGGCAAATTGATCCGCTCGGCTTCCGTGATGTCTTAAATAAAGTCTATCAGCGGTATCGGTTGCCAGTGTTTCCGATTGAAAACGGAATTGGTGTCAGAGAGCATTGGAATGGCAACGAACCGATTCAAGATGATTACCGTATTGCCTACCATCAAGAGCATATTCGAGCGATGTTTGAAGCGATGGTGGAAGATGGAGTGGTCTGTCTTGGTTATCTTGGCTGGGGACTGATCGACATTTTGAGCTCCCAAGGTGATATGGAGAAACGATACGGACTTGTGTATGTCAATCGTGGCAATCATGAGTTGCGAGATATGAAACGTGTGCCGAAAAAATCGTATGAATGGTTCAAAGAAGTGATCAAAACGAATGGTAGTACGATCTATACAAACCCATATACAGAATAGGAGGAACAGAAAATGGCAGCAGAAAAGCGCACGTTTTTAGATAAATTTACAGAGTTTTCGGTCCGTCTCGGCAATCAGGTTCATCTCAAAAGTCTTCGTGATGCGTTTGCGACCTTAATGCCTGCCTTTATTATCGCAGGGATCGCTGTGTTGTTTAATAATGTCTTTTTTCCATGGTTTTTAGAAGGGGCTGCCTTGGCGCGAATGCAAGTGTTTGGCAATTCCATCACCAATGGAACATTGAATATCGCCGGTCTGCTGATCGCCCCGATGATCGCTTATTTTCTTTGCCGCAACAAAAATAATCCAAGCGCCATCAATGCAACCTTTGTGGCAACGACTTGCTTAGTGGTCATGTTGGCGATGGCTCATGCCGTGATGCCAGAAGGCGCTCAAGCAGAAGTGACCATCAGTGGTGTGATGCTATTTGACGATGTCGGGACCAAAGGGATGTTTTCAGGCATCATTTGTGGGTTAGTTGCCACGGAATTATTTATTCGACTGTCAGAAAACAAGCACCTAAAAATCAATTTAGGGGATCAAGTTCCTCCTGCCGTCAGCAAATCCTTCAGTACGTTGATCCCTGCTATTTTAGTGATTTCCTTCTTTGCCGTAGTTGCGACCGTGCTAGCAGCCTTTGATACCGATCTGATTCAAATCATTTCAACAGTGATCCAAGAACCACTGCGTTTATTGAACACATCGATTTTTGGGTTCTTGATCATCTATTCAACGGGCAACTTTCTGTTTACTTTAGGCATTCACCAAACCGTCATCAATGGCACCTTGTTAGATCCATTGCTGTTAGTCAATATGAATGAAAACATGCAAGCCGTGCAAGAAGGCGCTGCGCCGCCCAATATCTTAAATTCAGCATTCGTGACGGTTTTCGCTCAACTAGGCGGGACTGGATTTACGATCAGTTTGATCATTGCAGTGCTCTTATTCGTCCGCAATTACCAACCTTTTCGGGATGTCGTCAATCTATCCCTAGCTCCGGGTATTTTTAATATCAATGAGCCAATCATCTTTGGTTTACCGATCGTCTTCAATTTACCAATGATCATTCCCTTCGTTGCAAGTCCGATTGTTGCAACGTTGATTGGCTACTTTGCTACCGCAGTAGGATTCATTGAGCCACTTTCAGTCATGGTTCCTTGGACGACACCGCCAATTCTTAGTGCATTATTGGCATCAAAAGGGGATTTCAAAGTTGTTTTGGTTCAGGTGATCATCATCGTCGTCTGTGTAGCAATCTATTTTCCATTTCTAAAAATCGCTCAACGGGTTGCAATCAAATCTGCTGAATTGGAGCGGGCAGAATAAACAAAACAGGATGAATCCTATACTAGAGTGACCTACAAAAGTTAGAACAAAATTCTAACGTTTTGGGGGTCACTATTTTTTGAGGTGATTTTTTTACTAAGTTTCTATTTTGAACTTTAATTAAATGGTATACTATCCCAAAAGGAGCGACTATGAAACTATCAGAAATGCAAAAAGCGATCTATCAAAACAAAATCGATCACCAATTCAATGTCACAAATATTGAAAAAGAGTTTTTGGCTTTATATGGTGAAATAGGGGAAGCCTTTGACGCGTATCGGAAGCAACAAGAGGTAGGAGAAGAATTGGCGGATGTGGCGATTTATCTTCTTGGGTTAGCGGAAATCCTTTCCATCGATCTTGAAGCAGAGATTCATAAAAAAATGGCCGTCAACCAAAAGCGCCGTTATACCAGTTATGGCAATGGCTATGCAAAACGAATCGATGATTGATACACGCAGAAAAATTAGTGGATTCTACGAGTATAGGCTCTTACCGAAATAGAAATGGAAGCAGGAGATAGGATGGAAAAGAACGTAAGCATGCGTGAATTAACAACGGCAGATTTAGCAGAAGTCGTGGACCACTATATTGCTGTATTTTCAGCAGAACCATGGAATGACCAATTGACAGTGCCGCAAATCACCGACTATGTATCATCAATGATGGCAATGAATACTTTTATTGGTTATCGACTAACAGATCGAGCATCGAATGAATTGATTGGTCTTTCTTTAGGCTTTATCAAGCCCTGGTATCAAGGAAAAGAGTATGTGATCGATACCTTTTTAATTACTGGCACGCACCAAGGAAAAGGCTTAGGTTCCACTTTTTTAGAAAGGATCAAAGAGGATCTACTCAAGAAAGAGATCCCAACGATCCTGTTAGATACTGAAGAAAGTATGCCCGCAGCGGATTTTTATAAAAAGAATGGCTTTAAACCGCTACCAGATAATGTGAGCTATTATTTATCTCTAGATTAATTCAAGCATGTCAATAAATAAAAAAGTCTGCGAAAAAAATCGCAGGCTTTTTAGTTATGCACAGTTTCAATAGGTTTATCCACAATATGTTGTAGGAACGTGTTTTCGCCTACTAAATATTGTGCTTGATCCCCGTTGAAATAAGAAACTGTCGCTTCTTTGAGGAAGTATTTCCCTTTACTGCATTGATGGTAGTCATTCGGTGATTTTCAAGGTGACTTGGCAATGGTTGAGATAGAAAGTATCATAGCCTGCTTTTTTTCGATTACAATAAAGACGAGACTCGCAACCCTTCGGCGAAGCCTCGTCTTTTTACAGATCAACAGAAAAAGAAAACGCAGGAGTCTACGCTTTCTTTTTCTGTTCTTCTTTTTTCTTGTCTGTGGTCTGTACGGAATCTAGGGCTTTTTTGAAAATCTCTTCTTTTTTCGTTTTATAGTTATGTTGTCGTTCAGCATAAACTTTTTCTTTCGTCTTTGTTTTCATACTCGGTCACCTCTTCCTTTTTTTTAAGTATAGCACGATTTCACAAACTCATGCAAATGCTTGGTTTTATCCTTGGTATTATAATCTTTTGAATAAAATAAATTGTGAAAATATTTCTTTCGGTAGAAGTGAGTGACTTCTCTATCAAATAATTCGTATCCAGTTGGAAGCGATGTAACAGGATTTCATCATAGCGTCGATCACACTGGTGAAAGAAGCATTCTTTTTGAAAAAACTTTTTCACAGGATCCCTTGTGTAAAAAAGGAATGATAAATGGGTGATTTTAGTATCGATTTTTGAAGAATGGGATAAGAAAAGAAATGTTATTCAAATAACAGTCTTGTTTTTCAAAAAGTGGGTTTGTTTGCAAAAAAATTCCTGTTTTTATTCGCGAATTAAAATAACGTTGAATGAAATAGCGTTTTTCTGTAGTTTATAGAAATCTTTGTAAATAGAGTGCCATTGAGCAACACCAAAGAGAAAGTGATCAAAAAGAATAACGCAGGAAAATAAATGACACGTTTTATTAAACGTAAAGTAAAAAAATACAAAACGAAAACAATATCAAAAAATATTAATTTTTGTTAAAATGGGGTACAGGGGGTGTTTTATTGGAATCTCGGAAAATCAAACGTAAGCGTTTAGTGAAACAAAAACGGTCCCTTTTCGTACAAAAAGGATTGGGTATCACAGCAGCGTTAGCATCAACATCAGGTGTCTTTACGTCTCTTGCTCATGCGACCGAAACGACGAACGCTTCGTCATCAACCAACACAACTGCTACTCTTGCCAGATCGTCAGCTGAAACGGCGATCAATCGACAATTTAAAACAACAGCTTCACTGAATGTTCGTTCAAATGCTTCAACAAGTGCCTCTATCGTAAGTGGTGTAGGAGCAAATACAACAATCACTGCGGTGGCTCAAAAGAACGGTACCTCAGTGAATGGCAATACAACATGGTATAAGCTATCAACAGGCGGCTGGATCTCAGGGGCTTATGTGAAGAGCACCTCAGGCTCCTCTTCTGCCAATACAGGCTCGTCCAATTCGTCGTCTTCTTCATCGGAAAAAGCAATTTCGAAATCAGTGAAAACGACTACTGCATTGAACGTCCGTTCAAATGCAACGACAAGTTCTAGTGTCGTACGCGGTTTGAGCAGTAATGCGACAGTACAAGTCGTTGCACAAAAGAGTGGTACATCGGTGAATGGCACGACCACTTGGTACAAATTGTCCACAGGCGGTTGGATCACGGCAGCCTATGTCAAAGATGTGTCCAGTAGCTCCACAGGCAATAGTTCTTCTGGCGGCAATACAAGTGTTTCTGCAGAAACGGCTATCAGCAAGAACGTGAAAACAACAGCGGCATTAAATGTTCGTTCGAGTGCCTCAACAAGCGGCAGTGTCGTTGGCAGCCTAAGCAACAGCACGACGGTGAAGGTCGTTGCCCAGAAAAATGGCACATCCGTTGGCGGCACCAATGTTTGGTACAAAGTATCGACCGGTGGCTGGATCACAGCGGCATATGTGCGTGATGTCACGTCTAGTTCTGGAAATACAAGTAATAATAATAATTCAAACACAGGTTCAAACAATACTGGCTCATCAAACGGCTCAAGCAATGCGAGTGAGCAAGCCATCAATAAGACGTTCCAAACAACCACTGGTATGAATGTCCGCTCAAATGCATCAACTTCTGCAAGTGTAGTCAGCAGTTTGGGCAGCAATGCGACCTTCAAAGCAGTTGCTCAAAAACAAGGCACGTCAGTCAATGGCAATACCACTTGGTATAAGTTATCAACGGGTGGCTGGGTATCTGCAGCATATGTCAAAGAAGTCAGTGCAACGACTCCTGGCAACAATAACAACGCAGGCAATACCAATGTTCCAATGAGCGTGGATGGAGCAGCGATCGTTGCAGAAGCTAGAAAACATATCGGCACTCCTTATCAATGGGGAGGCAAAGGACCAGATGTCTTCGACTGTTCTGGGTTTACACGCTACGTCTTCTTAAAAGTGACGGGCAAAAACATCGGTGATTGGACAGTCCCACAAGAAAGCGCAGGGACGATCATTCCTGTCTCGCAAGCACAAGCTGGCGACTTGCTGTTCTGGGGTCAAAAAGGGAATACCTACCACGTAGCGATCGCTACAAGTAATACAAGCTATATCCATGCGCCAAGCACGGGTTATACAGTCACCGAAGCACAATCAGGCTTTTCGACTGCTAGCTTCGCTCTACGTGTGAAATAAATATTTCATTGAAAAGGCAAAGGGTTTGTCCTTTGTTAGAAACGCCCCTAAGAAAGCTGCAATCAGTTTTCTTAGGGGCGCTTTTTGTGCTGGGCGCAGATCTTCTAAAAGATGGGACATTGCCCTTGTTTTTTTTGACAAAAAGGCCGATTTGTCAAAATATCTTGTTTTTACTAGTACAAATTTTTGTCAAAAAAAAAAGTTACTGATACCATAAAAACGTACCAATATTAGGAGGGATCTACATGAGATATACGAACGGAAATTACGAAGCTTTTGCAAGAAGCAGAAAACCGAAAGATGTCGAAAAGAAAGAAGCCTATATTGTTGGTGGGGGATTAGCAGGACTTGCTGCGGCAGTCTTCTTGATCCGTGACGGCCATATGGCGGGTGAGAAAATCCACGTCCTTGAAGAACTTTCTTTATCAGGCGGTTCATTAGACGGAAAATTCATTCCCCATGATGGATTTGTGACCCGCGGCGGTCGCGAAATGGAAAATCATTTTGAGTGCCTGTGGGATCTATTTCGCTCGATTCCATCCTTGGAGGTGGAAGATGCTTCGGTGTTAGATGAGTTTTACTGGTTGGATCACGATGATCCAAATTCGTCTAACTGTCGGATTATCCACAATCGCGGTCAACGAGCAGCAGATGATGGAGAATTTACGTTGTCTGCTACAGCACAAAAAGAATTGACCCAATTATTTATGACTTCAGAAGATCAATTGATCGGGAAAAAAATCGAAGATGTTTTTGGCGAAGAATTCTTTGAATCTAATTTTTGGCTATACTGGTGTACGATGTTCGCCTTTGAAAAATGGCATTCGGCGATTGAAATGCGCCGCTATGTGTTGCGTTTTGTGCACCATATCGATGGCTTGCCTGATTTTACTGCGTTAAAATTTACCCGTTACAACCAATATGAGTCATTGGTCAAACCACTACTTGCTTATTTGGAAGAACAAGGAGTTGACTTCCAATATGAATGCACCGTCAGCAATATCGATGTTCGGATCGTGGGCGAGGAAAAAGTTGCTCAAAAACTTGTGCTAGAAAAAGCGGGAGCAATCGAAGAAATTCCTTTGTCAGAAGATGACTTGGTCTTTGTTACCAACGGATCGATCACTGAAAGTTCCACGCAAGGGGACCATTATACCCCAGCGCCTATCTCAAAAGCACCTGGTGGCAGCTGGCGTTTATGGAAAAACTTGGCGGCGCAATCGCCTGAGTTTGGTCATCCAGAAGTCTTTTATGAAAACTTACCTGAAGAAAGCTGGTTTGTTTCGGCAACTGTTACTTGGCAGAATTTTGATGTGGAACCTTATTTAGAAAAATTGACCCATCGCAAGTTACGAACAGGCAGAATCGTCACTGGCGGGATCATCACCATCAAAGATTCCAATTGGATGATGAGCTTTGCGACCCATCGCCAACCGCACTTTAAAGAACAAAAAGACCAACAAACGATCACATGGGTGTATGGATTGTTGTCAAATACGCCAGGAAACTACATCAAAAAACCAATTGAACAATGCTCTGGACAAGAAATCGTGCAAGAACTGCTTTACCATTTAGGCGTGCCGGAAGCAGAAATCCAACGCATTTCAAAAGAATCAAGTGTGGCAGTTCCAGTATACATGCCGTTTATCACTTCTTACTTCATGCTGCGTGAACCAGGTGATCGGCCATTAGTTATTCCAAATGGCTCCAAAAACTTAGCCTTTATCGGTAATTTCGCAGAGACTGAACGAGACACTGTATTTACAACAGAATATTCCGTTCGGACCGCCATGGAGGCTGTTTATCAGCTATTAGATGTGGAACGCGGGGTACCAGAAGTGTTTGCTTCCGCTTATGATCTACGTACTTTGGCCAAAGCTGTCTATTATCTGACCGATAAGAAAAAAATCACGGAAATGGAGCTGCCGTTTATCGAACGGAAACTCTTGGAGGGCTTCGTTAAGAAAACCGAACATACCTACATTGGCGATCTGTTGAAAGAAAACCATTTGATTTAAATAAAGCGCAACGACAACGAGGCGAAAGAAACTGCTCGTGGTCGTTGCGTCTTTTATTTACTTTTCCAACGCTGTTTGAACGATCCTTATTCCTCAGATAAAATCCGTACTTGGATCTCTGTCAAATAAGCTTGCTCGTTGCTAAGGGTCGTTTCGTGGATCGATCGTTCATAGAAGTAGTCATCGATTTGCCATTGGTGCGTCGCAATCAGCTGCTTGAGTTTTTGATAGAACTGCTTCAATCCTTCGTCATCCCCCTGATAAATGGCGGTTAAATAGTATCCTGCCGGTTTCACGAAGGAAGCACGTTGTGGTTCTTCTTGCCGCACGTAAACGTAGTCGATGTCTTGCGTATCGTCTTTGTTCGTCCGAATCATAAAACCATATTCGTTATTTGAGAAAAGATAAGGCTGTGCCATCAAAAGGTCGTAGGCTTGGGTGATCATCTCTGGGATGGAGCTACCGTTTAATCTAGGACTAAGGGAGAAATATTCCTCTGGCTGTTCCTTCAAGGTGAAGGGGGAAGTTTTTTCTGCAGCTAGGCGCAAATCCGCCGCTTTTCGTTCGATGATTTTTTTGATGTTGCTCAACTGCTGAATTTTTTCATCGATGGTTTGCCGCTTGGCTTCCAATAAGTTTCTCATGGTCTCGGCATCCCCCTGCAACGCTGTTTGGATCTCTTTTAAGGGCATCGATAATTCTTTCAGTGATAGGATCAATCCGAGATCCAATAGTTGATCAAGGGAATAATACCGATACCCGTGCTCGTCTTTGCTGTTTGGTTGAAATAGCCCAATCTCGTCATAATAGTGGAGTGTCCGAGGATTGATCCGCGCTAAGCGTGCCATTTCCGATACTTTTAATTTGGTTTTCATGGCGTTCCTCCTTGACTTTACAGTTACTGTAAACTTTATACTAAGGATAGTCAACTACTGGGAGGAAGATAGAATGAATAAACAAGTAACATATCGACCATTTAAACGAGAAGATCTGTCTGCGCTTGTGCAAGTAATTATTGATAGCTGGAACTACGACAAGCAATTTGACAAGATGACCGCCAAGCACTTTGCTCATGTCTTTTTGTGTTATGAACTTGCCCGTGCGACCTATTCACGTGTGGCTCTTTTAAATGGTGAAGCTGTCGGTATCTTATTAGCAGACAGTAAAAGAGGGAAGAAGCTTCATCCAATGCACTATTGGGGGAAAACGATTTGGCATGCTGGCTGCTTACTGCTTACGAAAGAAGGGAGAAACACGCTGTTGCATTATGCCAAAGAGGTGGCTGAGTTAAATCAAGCGATGTTGAAAGATTTACAAACTCCTTTTCAGACCGAAGTTGGTTTGTTTGCCGTTAGTCCCAAAACACAAGGATTGGGTGTAGGCAAGCAGCTCTTTACTTCCTTTTTAGCGATGGTCCAGCAGGAAAAAACGGCTCCGTTTTTCCTTTATACCGATACCACCTGTAATTACGGTTTTTATGAGCATATGGGCTTGAAGCGGGCAGCTGCTGTGAAACGCTGGATCAAAAAACCGATTAAGAAGGAAATCGAGTTTTATATCTATACTTCCTAAGAGTGCAGCGATGCACTCTTTTTTCATTGGCTAGTATGGTAAACTGGAAGCAAAGAAGGTCAAGGAAGCTGTTTTCGTTTTATGGAAACGGCGCTTATTTTGGTCGAAAGCGATGGCTCGATCCGCTTTCGTAAAAAGGATGGGGAATGGGAAAGGATGGTTTATTTGGAAAAAAAGCAGATAGGGTTTATTTTAAGTGATATTGATGGGACGATCTTGGATCATAAGCATCAAATCGATCTGGATTTGATTGAAGAAATCAAACGATTGAAGCAGCAAGCGATTCCTTTTGTTTTGGCTTCCGCTCGCTCCCCGAAAGGAATGCTACCGATAGCTCAAGAGTTAGGGATAGAAGACTGGCCCTTGGCTTGTTACAACGGTGCCCTGATTGGACGATACGATCAACAGGGCACACTGGTACCGATTTTCAGTCATGAGGTCAAAAAAGCAGAAGCAAAAACTTTGGTTGCGCGCATCAAAGCTGATTTTCCTGGTGTTTCCATCAATGTCTACTCTGGTGATCAGTGGTATTGCGAAAGAGTGGACCAATGGGCACGAGCAGAAGCGGCGATCACCAAAGAGACTCCTGTAGAAACTTCATTAGAACAACTGTTGGCACAAGAAGCTTTTGAGGTTCATAAGTTTCTTTTGATCGGCACAACAGCAGAAATCCAAGCGCTTCATGCTGCCTGCCAGAACGCTGGATTTTTAGAAAGCGCCTTTTACTTATCCAAAGAGAATTATTTGGAAGTCACTCATCAAGCTGTGGGAAAAGATAAGGCGCTAAATGAATTGGCGGCCTATTTTCAAGTGCCGCTGGCGCAAACCTTAGCGATCGGCGATGATTTTAACGACCTGCCAATGATTGCTTCAGCTGGTATTGGTGTTGCGATGGAGAATGCGCCCGAATTGGTCAAAGCAAAAGCTGATTTTGTGACGACTAGCAGTACAGACCATGGGGTTGCTGATGCGTTGCGGCGATTTGTCACAGAATAGATAAAAAAACTAGGTTTTTTGAACAAATTGATTGACTTTCATTTCTACTCTCCTTAAACTTTTAGCTATACCTAAAAAGGTAAGTGTTTGTTGGAAAGAAGGAGAAAAATGAATAAGAAGATCGAGAAGACATTGACCAAATTTGCCGAGTCGTTGAGGCTCTCAGTTGATACTTCCACCGGGGTGATTTATGGAACGTATCATAGTTATAAACTTTTTTTAGTTCAAGAGAATAACAATAGTTATTCGCTAGTGGCCCATTTTTCACTTAGCAAAGATGGCGAACTTCCCAACCAAGAAGAAGTCAAAGAAGTTTTAAGTGAGTCAAAAGAGATCATCGACTGTGTGATCCAAGGATATCAAGTTGCCTATACATTACGCGGAGCGATGACTGCAGGGAAAACCGTGGACAAGTTACGTACTGCGTTGGACCAGTTGACGAATTTTTTGAAGACCAAAGGTTTCCAAAATGCTTGTACCTTCTGCGGCGCGGTCACTGAGCCGGTTTCGCTGTATGCGATTGGCGGCGCTCCCGTCATTGCCTGTGAAGCTTGCTTTAAGAAACAACAAGAAGCAGTCCTTGCGCAAGAACGGGAAAAAGGGCAGAAAAAAGAAAATTGGTTAGCTGGAACCGTGGGTGCGTTTCTTGGCTCACTGATTGGTGCTGGCGCAATTATTTTATTAGGACAACTGGGGTATGTTGCTGCATTGTCTGGGATCGCGATGGCGATCTGTGCCATCAAAGGGTATGAATTACTAGGTGGAAAACTCAGCACAAAAGGTATTATTAGTAGTATTATCGTCATGATCATCATGGTCTATGTCGGGAATCGTATTGACTGGTCGATCAGTGTAGCGAATTATTACACGGACGTTGATGTCTTCTATGCTTTCCGTATTTTACCTGATTTAATTCGTGAAGGGTATTTGGAAGCGAGTCAATATTACGGGAACTTAGGTCTGGTCTATCTCTTTACGGCGATTGGGGCGGTGCCAACTATTATCGCTGCGGTACGAGAGGGTAAAGTGACGCGTCAAAGCTACAAAATGGAGTAATCCACTTTTCTATCCAAAGATAAAAAAACACAATGCGAGATCTCTTTCGCTTTGTGTTTTTTGTTTTTGTGTCATAAATAATAACATGCAGTGTTAACATAAAAAATAAATAATAATAAAATGAGAAAAATAGCTTGCTTTTATAATTAATATTTATTAAAATCTTATTTACATTCAGATTTTTGTAATAATTCTGAAAATTTTGGATTTTCATAAGGGGTAGGTAAGATGAAGAAAAAATGGGGATATGGTGTCGTCGCTGTTTGTGGAATCGTATTAGCAGGTTGCTCAACAGGAGGGACATCAAGTACAGGTGAAAGTTCAAGTGGTAGTGGGACAGCAGCTGCCGAACAAATTTTTAATGTTGTGGTTCAACAAGAAATGCCTAGTGCCGATCTATCCTTAGCCACCGATACGATCAGTTTTAGTGCTTTAAATAATGTGTATGAAGGGTTGTACCGCTTAGATGCTGAGAGTAAGCCCGAACCAGCAGGTGCCGCCGAATTAGCGGAAGTCAGTGAAGATGGTCTGACCTATAAATTGAAATTACGGGAAGATGCCAAATGGTCAAATGGAGAACCAGTAACAGCAGCGGATTATGTCTTTGGCTGGCAACGCACCGTAAGTGCGGAAACAGGTTCTGAATATGCGTACTTATTTGCGCCCGTAACCAATGCCGAAGCGATAACTGCAGGTGAAAAAGATGCCTCAGAATTGGGGATCAAAGCAGTCAGTGACTATGAATTAGAAATAACGCTGACGACACCTACGCCATACTTCCAATACTTATTGGCATTTCCATCCTTCTTCCCACAAAGCCAAGCAGTCGTAGAAGACAACGGCGATCAATATGCTTCAACAAGCGACAATGCCGTTTACAATGGACCGTTTGTGTTAGCTGGCTTTGATGGTCCAGGAACCGATACAGAATGGTCATATGAAAAGAACGACCAATATTGGGATAAAGATACAGTGAAACTTGATACGATCAATGTCAGTGTCGTAAAAGAATCATCGACCTCCTTGAATCTATTCCAGGATGGGCAAGCGGACGACGTCATCTTAACAGGAGAATTGGCGCAGCAAATGGCCAATGATGAAGCATTTGTGTCAGAACCATTAGCCCGTACTTCCTATATCGAGTTGAATCAGCGAGAAGAAGATTCGCCATTCCGCAATGAGGATCTGCGTAAAGCAATCTCTTATGCCATCGATCGTGATGCATTAGTGACATCGATTTTAGGTGATGGCTCATTGGCTTCCACAGGATTGATACCAAAAGGAATGACCTTTAACCCAACTGATAATACTGATTTTGTCGATGAAGCGGAAAGTGTCATTGAATACGATCAAGAAAAAGCCAAAGAACATTGGGAAAAAGCCAAAGAGGCTTTGGGAATCGATTCTTTAAGTTTTGAAATTTTGGCCTCTGACACAGACTCAACCAAAAAAGCCATTGAATATATTCAAAGTGCGATTCAAGATACGCTTGATGGGGTGAAAGTTAGCCTAAGTCCCGTACCTTTCTCTGTTCGTCTTGATCGTTCAAACTCAGGTGATTTTGATGTCGTTATGGGTGGTTGGGGTGCTGACTATGCGGATGCCAGCAGTTTTACAGATCTATTTGTAACCGATAATTCATACAACCGCGGTCGTTGGACAAGTGAGGAGTACGATGCAGCAGTGAAATCGTCTGCCACGACAAACGCTGGCAATCCAGATGCCCGCTGGCAGGATTTGTTGGATGCAGAGAAAATCATTATGGATCAACAAGGGGTCATCCCTGTGTACCAAAACGTTGAAGCTCATTTACGTGCACCAAAAGTAAAAGGGGTCGTTTCTCACGGTGCCGGTGCGCAATACGATTACAAGTGGGCAGTTATTGAAGAATAAGCGCCTAAAGAAGAAGCTGGTTTTGCGTAAGCAAGCCAGTTTTTTTCTTGTGCTTTGTTCTTACTTACACAATGTTAGTAATGAGAGCGGATGCAATTGTTTATAAAAAAACAAAAAAAGTTGGCAAGGGATCAATGATCAACTTGCCAACCTCGTTTTTTATTCATCTATTTCACAGAAATCCAGTGAAAGATTATTCGCTAACTGTTACGTCGCCTGTTACAGAAGCGCCATCTTCGTCAAGTGTTGCTGAATCTTGGAATTCTTTTGAAGTGAATGTTACGTTACCTTCAACTTTTGCACCGTTCAATACAAAGCCGTTAGCATTCACTTCAACGTCACCTTTGATTACACCGTGAACGATGTTGAAGTTTTCTGAGTTAACGATCAATTTAGGAACAGTTACTGTGTATTCAGCTGTTACGTTGCGGTCTTCATCTTGTGAGTACAATGCAAATTTACGGTAGATATCAGCAGAGTCGTCACCTTTGTCGTGGAATTCGCCATCAACGGTTACATCGTTATCAAATGTCATGTCGCCAGTTACAGCAACGATCCAGTTACCATCTGCGCTCAATGCTTTTTCAATGACTGAAGTTTGATCACTGATAGAAGCAGTTGAAACAACGTCATCTGATGATTCAGTTGATGCAGCAGTTGAAGCTGCTGTTGATGATGATGAGCTTGCAGCTGTGTCGTTATCTGAACTACATGCAGCTAAAAGAGTGCCTCCCATAAGCAATGATGCAGCGATTAAAGTGATTTTAGTTTTTTTCATGTTTCCTTCTCCTTTGTATTCCCATAGTTTTCTTAAAAACAAAATGATTATACCATACCGAAGTGAAGTTTGTGAAACAAAAAACATAAATGAGGAGAAATTTAATAAATAGCAGCCTAGGATTAAAAAATCTTCAAAGAAACTAAGAATAAATGAGTGAGGCTTACGAATGAATGAGACATCTCATTCACAAAGAACCCTCCATTATGGAAGAAATGCACTTCTTCTATAATGGAGGGTCATTATTACATGCGCTTTCGATCCGTCAACTGCTTGAACTTCGATACGATCAAATCCATGATGAACTGATACATAAAGGCATGAGTTTGGAAATGGGTTTGATGAGGGAAGATGATTGCTTCTTGGACAAAAGGAAGTTCCGAGATCTGTGGGTTGGCGGTGATCACGATGACTTTGGCTTTGGTTCGATCGAAGAAATCTTTCCGTGGCGTTCCATTTCGAATTTGTTGCTTGGTCAAGTAGTCACCGGAATTGGTAAAAATAATAAAAAGCGATTCTTCATCGGCAGATTTGATGATTTCTTCCTGTACGAGATCGTCTTGGAAGGTCCGAATGAACTTGCCGTTGTAAGCTAGTTTGATCTGGAAATCAATAGCAGCCGATTCTGAGAATAAAATTCCAAAAGCAAAGACATTTTTATGTGAAACAATTGCTTGTGCGACCCGTTCGATGGCTGGCAGATCAAGATGATGCCGCAGATAATCGATGTCTTGTATCACTGCGTCAAAATAGGAGTCTACGCCTTCTTGCTCCAAAGCAGACAAAATATTCGAGCGATAATTTAGCGGATTGTTGAAGCGGTTCTCGATGAAAGCTGCGTTGTCTTTTAAATCACCATAGTCATCAAAGCCTAAGGTACGGGCGAATTTTGAAACGGTTGACTTTGACACATGGCAAAGAGCGGCGAATTCACCAATACTTAGAGTTTGAATCTGATCATAATGGTTGATCATGGTCAAACCGATATAGTAGTTGGTGGAATCAGTGGGTGCATTATTTAAAAGATTCAATAAACGAATGATTAAGAGGCCCATTTTCTTTCCTTTCTTGTAAGCAGTTTCCAAATTGCGAACTTTCGCAGGTGAGAGAAAAAAATCTGCTATAGTAACGCCATAAAGCGCTTTATAAATCAAACACGGGAGTGAGTCATTTGGCAAAAGATTATTCAAAACTTGCTAGTGAAATTATAGCACAGGTCGGTGGGGAACAAAATATCGTTAGCCTGTATCATTGCATCACTAGATTGCGTTTTAAGTTGAAAGATGTCGAGTTGGCACGAAAAAATAAGGATAAGATTCAGCAGCTTGATGGGGTATTGTCTGTCATTGAAGGAAATGGCCAGTTTCAAGTCGTGATCGGGAATCATGTGGCAGATGTTTTTCAAACGATCATGAGCAAGTATTCGATCCAAAACGCTTTGGAAAGTGATGGAGATGCCGAAGAATCAACAGAAAAACAAGGCAATGTATTTATCCGATTCTTCAATGTATTGTCTGCGATCTTTAATCCAATCATTGTTGCGCTTGCAGGGGCAGGGATGTTGAAAGCTTTACTAGTTGTTTTTACGACCTATCATTTGATGGACGCAGAAGGAAGCACCTATAAAATATTAGCTGCTGCTGGCAATAGTGTCTTTTATTTCTTGCCTTTATTTTTAGCGATCAGTGCAGCGAGGATTTTCAAAGTCAATATGTTTATTGCTTTAGCAATCGTTGGGGCGTTGCTGGAGCCGAATTTTACAGCAATGGTGACGGAAAACGGTGTGACGGTCGATTTCTTTGGCATCCCAGCTGTGTTGATGGGGTATTCGGGTACCGTGATTCCAGCGATCGTTTCGATCTATATCTACTCGCACTTGGAACGACTACTCAAACGGATCATTCCTAAGAGTATCGAGATTTTTGCTCTATCACTAGTAGCTCTTTTGATCATGGTGCCTTTGACCGTTTTGATCATTGGACCGGTCGGTGTAATGCTTGGGGACGGTTTAGGCAATGCCATGAACTTTATCAGCGACAAGAGCGGGCTGTTGGCTGGCTTGTTGATCGGTGGCGGTTGGACATTCTTAGTAATGATCGGGATCCATTGGGGAGTTGTACCGATTATGGTCAATAACCTAGCGGTATATGGCTATGATACGCTGCGCCCGATGATTGCAGCAGCAACATTTGCGAGTGCTGGTGTTGCTTTAGGTGTGTTTTTACGCTCTCGCAGAAAAGAAACCAAAGGCCTGGCGCTATCTTCTTTGCTTCCAGCATTACTTGGAGGAATTACAGAGCCAATCGTCTATGGACTTTCGGTAAAATTTAAAAAGCCGTTGATTGCTCAAACCATCGTTGGTGCCCTTGCTGGTGCGTTTATGGGCATGATGCAAACCAAGGCCATCGTCTATGTTTTCCCAGCATTGACGACATTGCCAGCTTTCTTTGGGGACACCTTTGTGTACTATTTGATCGGCATTGTCTTTGCGTTCTTCGGTACTGCTATTTTGACCTATGTATTAGGATTTGAAGAGACGCTAGAACCTGTTTTAGAAGAAGGTGCAGGGCTGCAAGTGATGACACCAGTTGCTGGTGAAGCGATCACGCTTGATGATGTCAAAGATGAAGTATTTTCTTCTCGAGCAATGGGGGATGGATTAGCCGTTTATCCATCAGCCGGCGATATTTATGCGCCACTTACTGGTACGGTTGTGACAGTGTTTCCAACTGGACATGCTTTTGGGATCCAATCAGCTGCTGGGACGGAAGTGTTGGTTCATATCGGCTTAGACACGGTTGATTTAGCAAAAGGCGTGTTTGAGATTTCGGTGAAACAAGGGGATCAAGTCGTGAAGGGGCAAAAAATTGGCACCTTTGATTTAGCAAAAATTATTGAAAAAGGATATGATCCGACAACCATGTTGGTTTTTACCAGTGTGATTAAAGAAGATGCATTGACAGTTGTGGATCAAGCGAAAAAAGACGTTACCGCATTGGTAGCAAATGATTTATTAAAAGGAGCGATTTCATGAGTGTATTTCCAAAAAATTTCCTATGGGGCGGCGCAATCGCCGCAAATCAAGCCGAAGGAGCTTATTTGGAAGGAGGAAAAGGATTAAGTGTAGCAGATATTTTACCAGTTGGTGAAAAACGTATTGAGCAAGTTTCACTGCAGCTTGAGGAGGACAATTTTTATCCGAGCCATGAAGCCATCGACTTTTATCATCGGTACCCAGAAGACATTGAACTGTTTGCGGAAATGGGCTTGAAGTGTCTGCGTACCTCAATTGCTTGGAGTCGCATTTTTCCGAATGGGGATGAAACGGAACCCAATGAAGCAGGTTTACAATTTTATGATGATTTATTTGATGCCTTGAATGAAAAAGGAATCCAACCAGTTGTTACGTTAGCTCACTTTGAGACACCACTGCATTTGGTAACGAAATATGGTGGTTGGCAAAATCGTGCACTGATCGATTTTTTTGATCGGTATACAAAAGTGGTTTTCACACGCTACAAAGGGAAAGTAAAATATTGGATGACTTTCAATGAAATCAACCATACCCATACGATCCCGTTACTCGCAGCAGGTATCGATGTGTTTTCTTTCGAGACTGAAGAAGAAAAATTACAGGCACTTTATCAAGCGAGTCATAATATGTTTGTTGCAAGTGCCAAAGCAGTTCTGAATGGGAAGGCAGTAGATGAAAACAATCAGATTGGCTGTATGCTGTCACTGAGTCCGATTTATCCTGCAACGTGCAACCCGCAAGATGTTTTTGAATCGTATCAACTGCGCCGTCGTTCCTTGTTCTATAGTGATGTGCAATTGCGAGGAGCGTATCCTGAATACTTCGACCGCATCGTTATGGATAATCATCTGTTGCTGGACATTACAGAAGAAGATCTAGCGATCATTAAAGCGGGAACCTGCGATTATTTAGGCTTTAGTTTTTACCGCAGCTCATTGCATGAAACGGGCATGAAAATTTTAGGCAATACTGGCGGATTATTGGGGAAAAAGAATCCTTACCTAAAAGAAACTGCTTGGGGATGGCCGATCGATCCGTTGGCATTACGCTATGTTTGCAGCGAATTGACTGATCGTTATCAAAAACCATTATTTATCGTTGAAAACGGAATTGGTTTAAAGGATGTTGTCAAGGAAGATGGATCGATCGTCGATGAAGAACGGATGGCCTATTTGAAAGACCATATAGAAGCAATGGCGGAATCGATCAAAGATGGCGCAACGATTCTAGGCTATACATGGTGGGGACCGATCGATATCGTTTCTGCGGGGACAGGAGAGATGGAAAAACGATACGGCTTTATCTATGTCGATAAGCAAAATGATGGTAGCGGAGATCTTTCCCGCAAGAAAAAAGCTAGTTTTGCGTATTATCAGCAAGTGATCGCCACGAATGGGGAAGCGTTGGCGTACGAATCATTTTTGAAAGGCGGCAAGTAAAATGAAAAGTTATTTTCCAAAAGATTTCCTCTGGGGGGGAGCAACAGCTGCCAACCAAGTTGAAGGAGGTTCTGGAATCGATGGAAAAGGCTTGTCGGTTTCTGATGTCTATCTATTCGATTCCTCAATGCCGAAAGAACGATGGACTGACCAATGGCATATGATGACTCATCAGCAAGTTGCAGAAGCACAGGATCCAAACAGCACGAAATACTATCCGAAAAGACAGGGCATCGATTTTTATCATCACTTTAAAGAAGATATTCGTTTATTTGCTGAGATGGGCTTCAAAGCCTATCGGATGTCAATTGCCTGGACACGGATCTTTCCAAAGGGGGATGAGGTAGACCCAAACGAAGCTGGATTGGCATTTTACGACGCAGTCTTTGATGAGTGTTTGAAGTATGGGATCGAACCAGTAGTATCACTATCCCATTATGAAATGCCATTGTATTTAGTGACTGAGTATGGAGGATGGCCGAATCGGCAAGTGATCGACTTTTACGTTCGTTTTGCCAAGACGGTGATTGAGCGATACCAAAAGAAAGTCAAATACTGGGTGACTTTTAATGAAATCAATTGTGTCAAACACCATCCATATGTTAGTGTCGGGATCATTGAAGAAGGTCATCCTAATATTGAACAAGACAAGTACCAAGGGGCGCACCATCAATTTGTCGCCAGCGCAATCGTGACTGACTATTGCCATCGATTGATTCCGGATGCCAAGGTCGGCTGTATGATCAGCTATCAATTATTAACGCCGTACAGCTGTGATCCAGACGATGTTCAAAAAACAGTCGAAAGTCAACGAACCTCACTCTTTTTCAGTGATGTGCAGGCAAGAGGCTATTATCCAGCATATGCCAACCGCATGTTTGAAGAAAAAGGAGTGGAATTGGTGATCGAACCAGGAGACTTAGAAGTCATCCGGGAAAACCCTGTGGATTTTGTTTCCTTTAGTTACTATATGTCCAGTGCAGTCAGCGCGCATCCAGAACGATTGGAAAGTGCTGTCGGGAATTTGATTACTGGTGGGATCAAAAACCCCTATTTGCCAAGCAGTAAATGGGGCTGGCAGATCGATCCCAAAGGGTTGCGAACCGCATTGAATCAACTCTATGACCGCTACCAAAAACCTTTGTTTATTGCCGAAAACGGTTTGGGAGCAGAGGATGTCGTAAACGAAGATGGCACGATCGATGATTTTTATCGAATCGACTATCTGCGTCAGCATATTGAACAAATCAATGAAGCATTGCATGATGGCGTCGAGGTCTTTGGCTATACGGCATGGGGCTGCATCGATATCATCAGTGCTTCGACCTCACAAATGTCGAAACGCTATGGTTTTATCTATGTCGACCAAGACGATGAAGGCAATGGCACAAAGAAACGCATCAAGAAAGCGTCATTTGATTGGTACAAAAAAGTAATTGCTTCAAACGGCGCAACTCTTTGATTTTTGATTCTTCCAGATAAAGCAATTGCTAGGCTTAATCATAAGGTTTCTTAACAATTTCGCTTTTTATCAAGAAAAAAGCCCAACTTTATTTGCTATTTTATTTTAACCGTGCTATGATGAATAGGTAAAGTTCTGATATGTTAATACTTGTTTATCTTTTCTATTGATACACACTTCAATTACACATCATTTTCTATTACAAACAAATAAACACAGTCGATGTGTAATATGGAGGTATACGTTTATGAATAACGGTACAGTAAAATGGTTTAATGCAGATAAAGGTTTTGGATTTATTACAGGTGAAGACGGCAATGATGTATTTGCTCACTTCTCAGCTATCCAAGGCGACGGCTTCAAAACTTTAGAAGAAGGTCAAGCAGTGACTTTCGACGTTGAAGAAGGCCAACGTGGCTTACAAGCAACAAACATCGTTAAAGGTTAATTGACGTTAACAAGCGAGAATCCATTGGGTTCTCGCTTTTTTTTGTTTTATTTTATATAAATATTGAAATGGATCGGGTTTTGATGACCTGCTACAAGAGAATAGTTGCAGGTTTTGAGTACCTGACATGGTAAATAGTACATCTTTGATTTCACTATTCAACTAGCCCTAAGCGTTGTGTTAATCTTACCCATGATTTCTCATTCGATGATAAGCGTATCAAAAGAGGAAAAGAGAAAGAGGGCGCTATACCGTATTCAATAAATAAATGCCGTTCAAAGTAAATGAAAAAGTGATTGAATAGGTTTAGGAACATCGCTATCAATAAAAGCAATGATCGCTCGTGATTCAAATGGCATGTCTCATTTGAATGGAATAAAGAAACAGGTACAATGGAAAATGCCACGATTCAATATATGGTCCCCCGTACTTATACAAGAGTAATCGATGTGAAAGATCGATCATTCTTATTCGTTTCATCGATATTGTCTTGAATGAATTGTAAAAGTAGAATATATTGATACAAATTAGCTACTTTTTTTATTGCGATTGGAACAAAGATGATTACATTTCGAGGGGGATTTATATGAAGCCAAAAGAAATACTTTGCCAATGGGTTGATGCGTTTAATCAGGCAGATGTAGAAAGTATTTCAGAATTATATGATGACAATGCAATCAATCATCAGGTTGCCAATGAGCCAGTTATTGGGAAAGAAGCGATAAAGCAGATGTTTGAGCAAGATTTTTCTAACGCAAAAATGGTTTGTATCGTGGAGAATATTTTCGAAGATGGACAATGGGCAATTTTAGAGTGGCGTGACCCTTTAGGTTTGAGAGGCTGCGGTTTTTTTCAAATAGTAAATGATAAAATTTTATTTCAAAGAGGCTACTGGGATAAATTATCTTTTTTAAAACAGCACGACTTACCTATTGAATAAAAGGAATTCCTTTATACGAATGGTTAGCAGATATGCATGACAGGAAGGTTAATCGCTTCACGTAAAATTCTTAAAGGGCAACACTGTATGAAAACAAAGCTTTTTGTTTAAGTAATGTTTAAGAATAAGTACGTTTTCTTCCATTTGCACTCTGTCTCATGGTATAGTTATTGATAAGCGACAAATATTTTTGTACCACACGTTACTTGTTTTGAAGAAATTTATTCAAACCTGGCGTAACTTCAGAGTTACAAGGATACAATAGAGGTTAGGGATTGTATCGTTTAAATGAGAAATAAATAATAGTAGTAATAGTATGCTGCACTTTCAAAGAATAAATATTGACTCGTCAGATAGCCTTCTCGTTTACCCAAACGAGAGGGCTATCGTTCATTAGAAAAGAAAAAGTGTCTTTTTCCTAAAAGAAAGGAAGAAGACACTTTTTGGCTTTATTCTGCTGTGAGGGGGATCGTCAGCTTGCGATCATCGGTTTGATCGTCCAGCATTGAATCGACATATTGCTTCAAAAAGTAAGAATAGGTCGCTAACCACTGATACTCCTCGGAATCTTTGATGGCAGCTATTTTCTCGGCTGAGTAAGTATCATTGCCAGTAAAAAGGGCAGTGTTCAGCTTCGTGACAAACGTGCAAAGTTGTGTGATCTGGGTATCTGACAGTTCAGACACGGCGGACAATTGGTCGCGAACCAGTTGGTCGGTATCATTTTCAAAAACACTCTTCTGGTAGTTTTGATAGTCCAGCAACTGTTCATCAGTTTGCTTCGTTTCAGCCGCCCAAGCATCGAGATCAATTTGACGAGCTTCATAGTCGATTTCCTTTTCAGAAAGAGAAAGGACGCCGTAGCCTAATTCTGCTGTTGAATAAGACCCAGTGACTGCTTCATAAAGCGAATCATTCCCTTCGTTAATGTCTTGAATGTGGATATGACCAGAGAAAACGGCTGGCACGTTGAAACGGTCCAACAAAGTGACAGTTTCGGAGGCATTGTCGAGAACATAACCGTCTTGTAACAACTCATTATGACTGAACAAGTTATGGTGTAAAAAGACCAGTGGTACTTGCTCTGCTTCTTTTGTCAGGGTTAATTGCTCCTCCAACCAAGTTAGAGTAGCTGGTTTCAACTCACCATTCGTTGTAGGATCATCCCAATTAACCTCAGAATCGTAGATACATGAATCGAGCAAAAAGAGGCGATACTTGTCATTTAACTGAATGCTGTAGCTAAGGGAAGACTTGTCGATACTGTTGGCTTTTTCGTAACCTTCAGCAAAAATCGTTTGAAAATCCTCAGGACTGATTTGATCGGCATAGTATTCCTTTTCACCTTGAAATGCTCGCGCCCAACCATTGTAAATCTCGTGGTTGCCAGGTAATGCGAAAACCATAATGTCAGCTTCTTGCAATGGTGCAAGCAATCTTGCCAACTCTTGAGCACTTGCTTTCTCGCCATTGAGCGTCATATCACCAGTCAAAATAATTCCCGTGGGTTTCTCTTTTAAGGCTTGAGCGGTGAAGGCCTCGATTGATTGTTCTTGATACGTCATCTCTTTGCCAGCAGCTCCTTGTGTGAAGGTCTGAAAGGCTTCGCCATTATCATGAAGCGTGGAGGAAAGAAAATGAATATCACTTAAGAGCCAAAACTCACTGTTGCTTGCCTGTTGCAATGGAGTATCGGCTTCATGCACCTTACGAAATTGAAAGAATAACAGGAAACAGGTGACTAAAAGTGTAAGAAGTGCCAATGGCCAAAACCATTTTTTGTGTGTACGAATCGCGATTCCCTCCTCGCTTGTTTTATTTATTATAGAAAGGAATAGGGATCTTGTCACATAAATGGTCTTTTTTTGAATGATTTCTTGGTTTCATAGTTTTTCTTTTAAGATAATTCCGAAAAAACTATAAATGCTATTAATTAGGTGTTTTTATAGGGTAAAAATAACTAAAATGGAAAGAACGTCACTTTTTGAAAATGAAAAAGAAACGCGGTGATTTATTCAGAAACGTTGATTTAACGGTCTTTAATTGTCCTGTTATTTATCGCTGAGATAAAGGGAGTGTTAGATTGAAACATTTTTGTAACATTTCCTTTATCTGTGTGTCATATCATTATGGTAGAATTCATTTGTCGTTAAATCGAACATTAAACTTTCTTAGACAAAATTAAGTTTTTAGAAAGGCAGTTCATCTGTCAAATCAACCAGCTAGTCGGAGGAAAAACGAGTGAAGAATAGTTTGTTATCAGCATTAATGGTGTGTTCACTAACATTAACCGCAGTTGCAGCACCTGCATTAGCATTTGCAGATTCCATTGATGATCAAATCGAGCAGCAAGACCAAAAAATCAATTCTCTTAAAGGTCAGCAAGCTGACGCCCAATCACAGATCGATTCTCTAGAAGCAGAAATTGAAACAGTGAGTGCAAAAGTTGCTTCATTAGAAGCAAAACAAGTTGAGTTAGGTCAAGAAGCTGAGAAATTGCAAGACAAAATCGCAACATTGAAATTGCGTATTGCCAAACGTGAAGAAGCAATCCAAAAGCAAGCCCGTGATGTACAAGTTAACGGTCAAAGCACCAATTTCATTGATGCTGTTTTAGAAGCAGACTCTTTAACGGATGTTATCGGTCGCGTACAAGCGATGACAACGATCGTCAATGCGAACAATGATTTAGTTGAACAACAAAAACAAGACAAACAAGATGTTGAAGACAAAGTCAAAGAAAACGAAAGCAAGATCCAAGAAGTTGCTGCAAACCAAGCAGAACTTAGCCAACAAAAAGATGCCATTGCAGCAAAACAAGCTGATTTAAATGTCTTGAAAGCAAACTTAGCAGCTGAACAAGCAACTGCTGAAAAAGACAAAGATGCATTGAACAAGAAAAAACAAGAAGCAGAAGCTGAAAAAGCCCGTGTCTTGAAAGAACAACAAGAAGCTGCTGCTGCTCAAAAAGCAGAAGAAGAAAGACAAGCCGCTGCTTTGAAAGAAGCGCAAGAAGCTGCTGCTCAATCAACGGAGAGCACAACAGAGAATACAACTGCTTCTACTGAAACAGCAACAAGTAGTTCTTCAAGCAACACAAGCTCAAGCAGCAATACCAGCAGTTCTAATAGCTCAAGTTCATCGAACGCAGGCTCTTCAAACACTGGTTCAAGCAATTCAAGTTCAAATAACTCAGGTTCAAATTCTTCATCAAACAATGATTCTACCGGAAGTACTTCTACTGGCGGCGGAAAAGATCATTCAAGCTCAGGGAACATGTATGCTTGGGGTCAATGTACTTGGTACGTGAAAAGCCGTGCTCCTTGGGTAGGTACTTACTGGGGGAATGGTGCACAATGGGGTGCGTCAGCTGCAGCTGATGGATACACTGTCAATGGTACACCAGCAGCCGGTGCCGTTGTAGTCTTTGCCGCTGGTCAATCAGTTGGTGGCGTTTGGACTGCTGATCCAACTTATGGTCACGTAGCCTATGTTGAATCATACAACCCATCAAACAATACGATCACGATCTCTCAAGGCGGAATGGGCTTTGACAGTCCTGGTGGACCAAACACTGCAACATTGAGCGCATCTGGATATACTTACATCCATCGCTAATCAAATCAAAAGCAAAGCATCAACGCAATCGCGTTGATGCTTTTTTATTTGATCGATAGCTTTTTCACTTCTTGATCAGTTAGGTGAGAGAACTACCCGGAGAAACAAGATAGGGTTCTCTCAAATCTAATCAAGCTACTATTCAAGGAGTGAGAAACGGCGAAAAGGTTCCTTTTGAAGTTACCACCAGTTCTTCCATTGCCCGAGAAATCGCCGTATAGAGAATCCGTCTATCTTGATCGGTATGATAATTTTCTTCTGAAACATCATATAAAAGAACCTGCTTAAATTCCAATCCTTTGGCAAGATGAATCGGTAAAACCGTTCCATGAAATGACACGGCCTGTTTATCGAAGAACTGTTTGAGCTCCTCACTAGATCGACTATCTTTGGTGATGATCGTTACTGGCTGCTTAAGTTCCTTTACTATGTCTACCAAGGCAACGTCAGTCAGATTGGCATAAAACTGTGGCAACTTTCCTGCTGGTCGAACGGCAGAGATGTTTAAATTGGTTTCTTTTGGCAGCATTTGGGCAAATAACTGTGTGATTGCACCGCTAGACCGATAACTCGTAGTCAGCTGATACGTTTCGAGGGATTTCGCCTGTTGTTGAAACAACGTTTGGATTTCTGATACGGTGATGGCACTTGTAAAGATCGCCTGTTGCTGATCCCCCACGAGGGTAAAAGCGGTCATAGGAAAAAGACATAATAGAAACTGAATTTGTGCTGGCGTATAATCTTGGACTTCATCAATAAACAGATAGCGCAACGCAGGGACAGGTTGTTTTTCGGCAAGCAAATGACGAATCAGCAATAGACAAACGGTATAATCCAAACTAGCTGTTGTTTGTGTCAAAGTGATCTGTCCATGAGTAAAATAGTCGGCACTGTCTGCTAACAATCGTTTCGTATCAAACCAATTAAGGTCTTTGATTTGTTTGGAAATCGTTGCGTATTTTTTCTTCAGGAGGCGAATGGCTGCTTTCTGAATTGTTTTTTCTGAATCATCCTTTAAAACTGTCCCTAATAGGGAGCGCTGTTCGTCTTCAGTCAAAGAACGAACTTGGTCGTGAACATTCGCTGCTAAGGCATTTTTTTGCAGTCGTTCCTCCCAAGCGTAAGCCAATTTCTTTTTGACTGCTTGGATGCGATCGCGCAAGGATGCCTGCTTCGGTGTCTCTTGAAAGAAAGTCTCGATCGTTTCTTCAGAAAAAAGGACGACATTTTTTCTTTTGATTGGTTTAAACTGAAGCACAAGTTCTTCTGGCAGCTGTTTGCTCAAGGATTGAAGAAAGCGACTGAAGTCCGCGCTGCGCAAAAGGTCGATTGCTTCACAGGGGGCTTGCTGGATGCGGTCAAAATAAGCCTCTTCCGATTCTAAGTCAACGCTAGGAAATGTTTGGCAAAACTGCCGCATGGTCAGCGTCAATGGATTTTTTTCCCCGAGGGAAGGCAGCACTTGCGAAATATAATCAATAAACCGAGAATTCGGGGAGAGAATCAAGACATTCTCTGCGGTCATCTCTTCACGAAAATGGTACAGCAAAAAGGCAATCCGCTGCATGACAGCAGACGTTTTTCCGCTTCCAGCAACACCGTTGACCAGTAGGTTTTTATGCGCTAAGTCACGGATGATGACGTTTTGTTCGTGTTGGATCGAAGCAGTGATATCTTGCATTTTTGGGCTATTATTGGCTTCAAGGGCTGCCAGTAACACTTCATCTTGAATCGCCACTGAGGTATCAAAGGCTTGCTTCAAGTGATCTTTTTCGATAATAAATTGTCGGCGATGTTCAAGAGCGGCAGAAATCTTCTGATTGTTCACTTGATAAGAGACCGGGCCCAAGCGTTTGGCATAGAACAATTCGGCAATTGGGGAGCGCCAATCATAGATCAGCCCTTCCTTATTTTCATTAACAAAACCATTGATCCCAATGTAAAAATCTTCTATCGTTTCTTCATCTTCAAACTGTAGGGAGATTTTACCAAAGTAGGGACTATCTAGTAGACGGTCGATGGCAGCTAATTCACGTTCAGCAGATTGAAGAGCGGCGTTCATTTGGTCGATCTCACGGTTCTTACTTTCGATGGCAGCAAAAGTATCTAGGCGGTCAGCAAAATTATCAAAGTTTAAGCGAATCTCTTCGCCGATGCTTTGCATCGCAAGGCGATCTTTTTTTCTGTCTTCAGTCAAGAAACTGCTCAGCACTGTCTTTCGTGTCAGCAATTGCTGGTACGTGTCTGCGAGACGCTTCTTTTCAGCCTTTAGGTCGTTCATTCAGACTCACATCCATTCTCCAAAGTATCTCAATTATACGAGCATTCACCAAAAATACTAGTCTATTTTTTTGACTCTGGATGCGGTATAATAATAGTGGGAAGAGGCAGCTGATTGTTCCAATGTCATGGGAGCAAGCAGAATGCGTCTATTTTTTTGTTTTAAAAATGGGAAAAAGGGTCATTGCTTGTGTTTTTGAAGGGGCTGTTTATACTGAATATAGAGAAAAATACAAAGCGAAAAATCGTTGAGGGAGTGTCAACATGTCCAAACTATTGTCACCAGTGAAGCTAGCGAATTTAACATTGGCCAACCGCGTCGTTATGTCGCCGATGTGTATGTATGAAGTAAAAAAAGAAGACGGTGTTGCGGAACCCTTTCATTTTGTTCACTATGGGGCGCGAGCATTAAGCAAAGTCGGCTTGATCATTATTGAAGCGACTGCCGTTGAACCAGACGGACGAATCACAAACAATGATCTAGGGCTATGGAATGAAGAACAGCAAACAGAGCTGACGAAATTGGTGGAACTGCTGCATGGGTTCGATGCGCAAGTAGGCATCCAACTAAGCCATGCAGGACGAAAAGCAGTTGATGCCAGCAATCCTTTGGCACCAAGTGCCGTTGCCTTTAACGAACGCTACCCGTTACCGTCAGAAATGACCCTGTCGGAGATCAAACGGGTGCAAGATAGTTTTGTTCAGGCTGCCCAACGAGCAGCCAATGCGGGTGTCACGATGATCGAACTTCATGGGGCTCATGGCTACTTGATGGACCAATTTCTTTCGCCTTTCGTCAATCAACGCACCGACCAGTATGGTGGTTCTTTAGAGAATCGCTATCGCTTTGTAAAAGAAACGGTACAAGCAGTTCGGATGGTCTTTTCTGGGTCCTTGTGGATGCGCTTGTCATTGACAGACTATGAAGAACCAGGTCGCCAAAATTCGTTGGAAGATTGGCAGCAAGTAGCCCAATGGCTTCAAGCAGATGGCATTGATTGTCTTGACTGTTCCACAGGCGGTGTGGTGGATAAAAAGCCTAATATTCCGATCTATGATGGCTACCAAGTGCCCTTTGCTGCAGCTATCAAGCAAGTGGTTGATATTCCCGTAGCAGCAGTCGGTTTATTGGATAATCCTGATCTTTGCGAATATCTTTTGCAAACCAATCAAGTGGATTTGGTTTTACAAGGCCGCGCGTTGATCAGAAATGTCAACTGGTTGGCAGATGCAGCGGCTAAACTTCACGATAAGTCCTTTCAAGCGTACAATGATTCCTATCAACGTGGGGTGAAACGTTGATATATGTTTTATTACATGAGCGTTGATTCGAAAGAATGACTTGTAAGTGTAGAGATCGGGAATGGAAGAAAAGTAGAGATTTACTTACGGTTCTTCTTTTAAAAATTTTTTAGTATAGGTTAGGTATTAATCGAAATAAGAGAACAATGGACGATGATTTGTCGTTCTTTGTTCTTTTTTTGACTTTTATAGATCATTTTTATGAACGTATTCCACTTTTTTTCGTCTATTTGCATTAAATAGCTCATAGTATTGAACTGTTTAGTTCACGATGGTATAGTTTAGGCAAGTTTTCGAAAACGATTACAAAAAATGGAGGTGTTGAAATTGGATATCGGTCAACTGATTAATGAACGATTCATTTTATTTGATGAGCAAATTCGGACAAAAGAAGAATTGTTTGCTCAAGCATCTGTTTTATTCGAGTCCTCAGGAGTTATCAGTAATATAAAGAAGTACAAAAACGATTTATTTCGTCGCGAGAAACAAACCTCTACTGGGATTGAAGATCATTTTGGTATTCCTCATGCAAAAAGTAAGGCAGTACTAAGGCCTGCAATCGCCTTCGTAAAGTCGAGTCCAATTACTGATTATCAAGCAATTGACGGAACGGCAGTCACCTATTCTTTTGTCATCGCAGTACCTGAAAAGAGTACTGACGATCATTTAATCATCTTAAGCAATCTCGCACGATTGTTGATGCACGAAGGATTTCGAAATGCAGTAAAGAAGGCAAAAGACGCCTCAGATATTATTAATAATATTCAATCAAATCAATCAGAAAAGAGGGAACCTGTATGAAAATTGTCGGTATTTCTGCTTGTCCGACTGGAATTGCGCATACGTATATGGCTGCTGAAAAACTGGAAAAAACGGCAAAATCATTGGGATATACAATCAAAATCGAGACACAAGGTGTAAAAGTCGAAAACATTTTGAGTACAGAAGAAATTCAACAGGCAGAGGTTGTCATTTTAGCGGTTGACAAAGAAGTACAGACCGACCGATTTGCTGGAAAAAAAGTTAAAAGAGTGTCAACCGCAAGAGCAATCAGAGAACCAGAAAAAGTAATTCAAGAGGCAATTGATGGGGTAGAAGTGACCACGATTGCCCAAGCCGAACATGCTTCAAACGAATCTGGAAAGAAAGCTGGCATTTATAATCATTTCATGAATGGCGTTAATTACATGTTGCCTTTGGTTATTGCCGGTGGAATTTTAATTGCGTTTAGTTTTGCTTTTGGGATCAATGCAGCTGATCCTAGCGATCCTTCATACAATCAAATTGCCGAAGTTTTAAGCACGATTGGTGGGAATACGGCTTTTGCATTGATGGTTCCTGCACTTGCAGCAGGAATTGCCACTTCCGTTGCAGGTAGACCGGGCTTTGCCGCTGGTTTGGTTGCGGGAACGATGGCGGCAAGTGGAGGATCTGGTTTTTTAGGTGGAATGGTTGGTGGTTTACTCGCTGGGTATGCTACGGATTATTTAGCGAATAAAGTAACAGTAGCAAAATCATTTGCGGCACTCTATCAGTTGATTATTGTTCCTTTGCTCTCAGTTGCTGTGACTGGCTTTGCCATGTTTTATTTCATTGATAAACCAATCTCTTATGTATTGGATGCTTTGACGAATTGGCTTAATGGACTTGGTTCTACGAGTGGTGTGGTATTCGGCTTACTGATAGGCATTATGATGGCAGCTGATATGGGCGGTCCCATCAATAAATCGATTTCAACCTTTAGTATTGGTTTGATGTCGGCAGGAGTTAATGCACCAATTGCGGCTTGTATGGCTGCCGGGATGACACCTCCTCTAGGCATTGCCTTGGCTTCTATCTTGTTTAAGCAAAAATTTACTCAAGAAGAACGAACTTCTGCTCAGTCTTGCTGGGTTTTGGGATTATCTTATATTACTGAAGGTGCGATTCCATTTGCTGTCGCTGACCCATTACGAGTAATACCTAGTTTGATGGCAGGTTCAGCAACCGCTGCTGCAATATCAATGGGTGTCGGCGTAACTTCATTAGCTCCACATGGTGGTATCTGGATCTTACCGATTCCCAATGTATTGAACAATCCGTTGATGTATGTCGTGGCAATCGTTTCTGGAACGGTGGTTACAGCATTGATGTTAGGGTTTTTGAAAAAATCTAGAACTGAAATGGAACACCAACCAACCGATGAAGGAAAACTGATTTAGAAACTATTTATAGGTTGAAGCGAAACGAATCAAAAGAAAAGAGGAATGTCACAATGTTAATGACAATGAAAGAATTACTTGCTGTAGCAAAAGAACATAAATTTGCTGTTCCAGCATTTAATATTTGCAATTTTGATATGTTAAAAGCAATCATGGAAGAAGTTGAGGCACAGGATGCACCAGTCATTTTAGAAATTCATCCTGATGAGATCGAATACTTAGGAGATTGTTTCATAGCGACAGTGCGGGAGTACGCATTAAAAAGTAAGGTACCAGTCGTTATTCATTTGGATCACGGGGGATCAATCTACGATGTCATGCGCGCGATCCGTAATGGCTATACCTCGGTGATGATCGATGCATCATTAGCCGATTACGAAGAAAATAAAAAAATCACGAAAGAAGTTGTTGAACTGGCACATACGGTTGGTGTCAGCGTTGAAGCAGAAATTGGTACGATTGGGAACAACGGCTCCGCAGAAGGGGGAGCTGCAGAAATTATTTACACAGATGTCGACCAAGCCGAAGACTTTGTACGCGCTACCGGCATTGACACCCTTGCCATTGCGATCGGAACGGCTCATGGGTTGTATCCAAAAAATATCACCCCTAAACTGAACATCGATTTGTTGAAAAAGTTGAACGATCGTATTGCTTTACCATTTGTATTGCATGGTGGGTCAGGAAACCCAGATCATGAAGTGCGAGAGTCTGTAAAATATGGCGTATGCAAAGTAAATCTTAGTTCTGATTTGAAATCCGTATTTTTTGATTCAGTCAGAAACGTATTGACGGAAAACCCTGCTATGTATGAACCAAATCAAGTATATGTACAACCAATAGAAGATGTGAAAGCTGTTGTACGCCATAAATTGACACTGCTGAATACGGTTGACAAAGCAAGTTTTTATCAGAGATAATAAAGGAAATGATTGATTGGCACAGGATTAAATTGTTGGGAATTTCTTTTTTTAAAGGAGTTTATGTATGGGGAAAGCAAAAGATGAGCGTAAGCAGAAAATCATGATGTATTTAAATGAAACGAAATTTGCTTCTCTGGGGGAATTAGTTGAATTCTTACATTATAGTGATGCTACGGTCAAACGCGATCTGATTGAACTGGAAAACGAAGAACAAATCAGACGTACCCGAGGTGGTGCTATGCTGATCGATTCAGAGAAGGTCGATGCGGCTTATCTGACAAAAGTGGGGAATTATGTCAATGATGAAGAAAAACGCAGAATTGCAGAACGTGCAGTGACGTATATTGAGGACGATATGACCATTTTCGTAGACAGTTCTAGCACAGCTTTGCACCTGATCCCTTACCTGAAAAAAATTCATGGGTTACGAGTGGTAACCAATAGTGTGCTAACTGCCGCACTACTATCGGAACATACTGCTGCTGAGGTGACCATCGTTGGCGGGACGGTAACGAACAAAAAGTTTACCGTTAATTCAGTTACAGCAGTCAACCAGCTCAGGACCTATCATTTTGATCTTGCGCTTCTCTCTTGTAGGGGATACGATGAAGAAAAAGGAGCCACTGAGAATACTGAAGGGGAAGCAGTATTTAAACAGGTATTGAAAGACTGCACCGAAAAAATTATTCTAATGGTTTTAGAATCAAAGCGGAATAAAGTATATTTTTACAAGAGCCTCTTACCCGAGGATATCGATATTGTCATCTAGAAAAAAAGCATCGAGTTTGTCAAAAACGGTCTTATTTAAAAGGCCGTTTTTATTTTCACTACTAGTATGCTTTACAAACTAGTGACAAATACGTATACTAGGTACAACACTAGTTTGTATAACAAACTAGATAAAGGGAACCAAAGGAGGGAAATCGTGAAAGAGACGCAATTGCTAAAAGGGGTTTTGGAAGGGTGTGTTTTGCAAGTGATTGCTCAAAAAGAGATTTATGGTTATGAACTGGTACAGGAACTGAAGCAAAGAGGCTTTGAAACGATCGTTGGCGGCACGATCTATCCTTTGCTGCAGAAGTTGGAAAAACAAGAACTTATTACCTCTGAGATGAAAAAATCACCTGAAGGACCTGATCGCAAGTATTTCTCGATCACCCCGAAAGGCATAGACTATTTGGCACAATTTAGAGAACAATGGACGAACCTAATGAAGAAAGTCGAAGGATTATTTAAGGAGTGAGGAAACATGGCAAATAAACAAGAGACGACCTATTGGCGAGAGCAAACCAATCTGATCGAGCAACAATTCAATGAGAAAAATCGCCAATTTTTTGATGATTTTCGAAGCTACCTCTTACTTTCCAGCCTTTTTTACGATGAGCATAAAGTCACAGAGCAGGTATACGCGATTGCAATGGATTTATTAGAAGCACAAACTCATGGAGAAGAGGCGCAACACTATTTTGGCAATGATCCGAAAGGGGTGGCAGATGAACTATTGGCAAACACGCCAAAGAGTAATCTCAAAGAGCGTCTCAAATTGGCGTATCTAGCGGTTGGCATCAGTTGGGGCATCAAGTTTATAGCTGATTTTACGAAACAAGGGCCACTGGTTCTCAACCTGCTGGATTATCTTTTGACAGGATTGGTAACTGTGTTAGCGGTCATCGGGATTTTTGCGATCATCAGCAAAACCATCTATCAAAAGAAGGGCACAAGCAAGGTGATTCGTTTCGGCTCCCTTTGGCTCGTTGTGAGTGGCTGGATTGGTCTTTCACTGTTGATCAATCTGCTGACCCCAAACTGGTGGCTCCTGACGATCGTATTTCCTTTTGATGTAGTATTGGTGGGCAGTTTGCTGGTAGCGGCAATCGTTTTTGTTGTATCACGCAAAGAAAAAGCTTTTTATCCGATCGTTTTTCTACTGGGGGTATTTGTGTTGCTTGGTTGCCTGCAAAAAACCATGGCATTTTATCACATTGGTGATCCATCCTGGATGACCGGCGGATGTTTGACACTGCTCGTTGTAGGGTTTCTAATTTTTCTCTGGTGGACCCGTCGAGTGATGAAAGAGCAATAAGCAAAGCCAGAAACAAGTGTCTTGCTTGTTTCTGGCTTTTTTACATGGACAAAAGCATTATCCTGAGGAATCTTTCTGCTTCATGCTACACTAAAAAAGAAACGGAGGGAAATCAAGATGTTGACAACAGATCGGTTCTTTCACGGCCACGACAAGCAGACCGCTTTTTTTGAAGGCTGGTACCATAAGCACCAAATCGGTGAAGAAGTCTATGCTTTTATTCCAGGTCTTTCGATTCAAGAAGACGGGACCAAAGAAGTGTTCATTCAAGTGATCAATCACGAAGGGGCGCATTACTTTTCCTTTCCAGAAACTGATTTTCAGGTTTCAGAAGAGGAGCGAAAAGTAACGATTGGTGACAATATCTTTAGTGAAGCAGGCATCCAAGTCTCTTTAAAAAATAACGAACTTCAAGTACAAGGGTCAGTAAAGTATAACGACCACAAACCGATTCAGCGGACACGTTATGCGCCGAGTATCATGGGGCCTTTTTCGTATCTGTCATTTATGGAGTGCTACCACGGTGTCTTGAGCATGAGTCATACCTTAGAAGGTACGCTGTACTGGAACGAAGAACCAATCGATTTTACGAACGGGATCGGTTATTTGGAAAAAGATTGGGGAACCTCCTTTCCAGCAGCTTATATTTGGGTTCAGTGCAACAGCTTTGATGCGCCAGATGTTCGGTTCTTTTTCTCCGCAGCCGACATTCCCTTTGCTGGTTTTGCTTTTTTGGGAACGATTTGTGTTCTGCAAGTCGGCAGCCAAGAATATCGTTTTGCTACTTATCATGGTGCAAAGATTCATGATGTCAAACGCACGGAAGACCGTTTAGTGATCCATCTCAAACAAAAACAGTGGCTGCTGACGATCGAAGTTTTGACGAAAGAAGGCCATTCGTTGTTAGCACCTTCTATTGGACAAATGAATCGGATCATTCGCGAAAGCGCCAGTACGGAAATCACCTTGACCCTTTTAGAAAATGGGCAAGAGATCTTAAGGCAGACAGGGAAGTCGGCTGGTTTTGAAGAAGTAGCGAATTTGCGAGGATTTCACTATTAAAAAATGCAGAAAAATTGGTTTCTTTTGATATACTAGTAGATAGTTACTGCGAAAATACGTATATTTGGAGGGAAATGAATGGAAAAAATAACGAATGAGACACTGTTTGAACTGAAAACGATTGCGCAGCCTGCAGTGGGGCAAAATCAGGTTTTTTACTTGGAAACGGCAGTCAACCAAGAGACCAATACGTATGATTCAGCGATTTATAGTATTGACGCAAAGACCAACGAACGGCGTGAGTGGGGCACAGAAGCGACAACCCACAACAACCTAAAGGTCTCGCCAGATGAGCAAAGGCTCAGTTTTGTGACGACCGATCCAAAAAAAGGTGAAAGTACGTTATGGACGATGCCAGTGTCAGGCGGCAAGCCCCAAGCACTTGTCACTGAGAAGGGTCTGGGGGACTATTTTTGGAAGCAAGACGCAACGGCTATCTATTACCAGCTGGCACAAGAAGAGACAGTCTCAGAGGATCAAGCTGACAAAGAAAAGACGGACAAGCAAAAGGAATTTCCACAAGTAAAAGTTACTACGAAAGTCAATTACTTGGCGGATGGCGTCGGCTTTTTAAAAGAAAAAAAACATGCCATCGTCAAAAAAACGATTGTGACACAAGAAACGGAACTGATTTTTGAGCATGATTCTCCCTTTGTTTTTTCTGGCATCGCGGATGATCAGAAGACGTTGTTCCTCACCTTTGACAAAGAGGAAGAAGATGAATGGGACTATGGCTCGAAGGTTTGTCTCCTTGATAGCCAGACGAAAAAGACAGAAAGTTTAGAAAACATCCTGCCAGAAGGAACGTATGCTTTTGCTGCAGCGCGCAATGATCAGCTATTACTATTAGGCAATGATCTTTCCTATGGTTTTGTGACCTTGGATGATTTGTTTTTGGTCGACTTAAAAACAAAAGCGGTCAAAAATCTTTCCCAAGATCTTGACATCGCTTTTGGCAATGCGATCATCAGTGATTTTCAACAAAAAAATCGCGGCGTAGCGATCACCTGGTTGACGGATGACACATTCCTTGTTCCCGTAACGGAGCATGGCAAGCTACAATTGTACCGCGCCTCGATCCAAGGAGAATGGACCAAACTGCTTGATGAAAAAATGGATATCCTTGATGCGGCGATCTATTCGGAAGCCAAACTTGCTGTTGCTTATGCGACGCCAACGATCCCTAGTCGTTTAGGCTTGATTGACTTAACAAGTGGCGAAGTAACCGATCTATACGATCCCAACCAAGCAGTTATGTCACAGTTAGCGATCAGTAAACCCGAAGCATTTTGGTACGAAGGAGCAGATGGTTGGCAAATTCAAGGCTGGTATTTACCCCCGACCGAAACACAAGAAAGTCATCCAGCAATTTTGTACATCCATGGCGGTCCGCAAGTCTGCTACGGCGAAACATTTTTCCACGAGATGCAAGTCCATGCCGCTAACGGCTATGGGGTCATCTTGTTGAACCCTCGTGGCGGGCAAGGGTACGGGCAGACGTTTGTCAAATCGATTTTAGGTGATTATGGCAATAAAGATTATCAAGACCTATTGTTGGGGGTTGATGCCGTGGTGGCAAACCATCCAGAAATTGATACGAACACGATCCATGTAGCTGGCGGCAGCTATGGTGGCTTTATGACCAACTGGATCGTTGGCCATACCGATCGTTTTTGTGCAGCAGTTACGCAACGCTCGATCTCAAATTGGATCAGCTTTTATGGGACGAGCGACATTGGACCTGCCTTTGTCAAATTCCAATTGTTGCGGGAACTTGATGCGATCGAAGGACTTTGGAAGATGTCGCCTTTGGCCTATGCCAGCCAAGTCAAGACACCTACACTAGTCCTCCATGGGGAAAATGATTTGCGGTGTCCGCAAGAACAAGGTCAGCAGTTTTACATGGCGTTGCAACGTCAAGGCGTCGATACGAAGCTGATGCTGTTTCCTCAATCCTCTCATGGCTTATCACGCAATGGCTTGCCAAACCTGCGGATAGAACGCTTGCAGGCGATCAGTGAATGGCTTGCATCACATGAGAACAAATCAGTAAATTAACCGAATGAAATCACCTGATAAAGGATCACGACTTGGGCTTCTTGAAAAGCCCGACCAATGATTCCTTAAAGATCAGGTGATTTTTTTGCGCGATCAAAAGTTGCAGGTTCCTGTTATCTTGCCGCCAATAACAGCGACGATTGAAACCAAATTCATATGACGTTTTCTTCACTTGTTAAATAACAAAAAGAAGAAATAGTTTTGCTTGCTTCCTGTGTTTTAGTGTGATATGATACAAAACGTAATCGTTACACTTTAACTTTTTTTGGTGTGACGCAAGAGAAAGGAGCTGGTTATTATGAGAAACAATATTATTTTGGCATGTGTGGAGACAGGGGAAAGACTTTATTTGACCAATAAGAACCAGCGCAATACGCCGGAACGTTTAGAATTAAAAAAATATTCACCAAAGTTGCGGCGCAGAGCGATTTTTCGTGAAATCAAGAAATAGGAAGGAAAATAACTGAATGGCAAAAAAATCAAAAATTGCAAAATACAAAAAACAAGTACAACTGATCGAACAATACCGAGCAGTACGTCAAGAACTAAAAGCGCAAGGAGATACCCAAGCATTGGCCAAACTACCGAAGGATTCGAATCCGACTCGTTTGAAAAAACGGGATATGATCGATGGTCGTCCGCGCGGCTACATGAATAAATTCGGCATGTCACGGATCAATTTCCGTAAGCATGCACATCTCGGAGAAATTCCCGGCGTTACAAAAGCAAGCTGGTAACAGAAAGGAGTCAATATGGAAAAAACGGACTTGTCTAGTGCGTATCGACGTTTAAAGAGCCCGAACATCAAAACAAGGAAACGCGCATTAAAAATCATTCATGAATTTAAACGAAACAAACGAAAGAATGCATTGCAGCTGCGTGCATAATGAAAAAGTGAAAGAAAGTTGGAAATGACATGGCAGTACCTGCAAGAAAAACATCAAAAGCAAAAAAGAATAAGCGTCGGACCCACTATGGTGTCAAAGCACCAGCGATTTCGTTTGATGGGACAACAGGAACCTTCAAGCGCAGCCACCATGTATCTTTAGCAGAATATAAAGAACAGCACCCAATTGAAAAGAACTAGCGCCGTCTTATGACGCCGTCCAGAAAGCAGGGGGAAAAATGGAGATCATCTATCCGTCATTGATTGAAGAAGCCTACCATCATAGTAAAAAATTTCATCCTGAGATCACCAAAGAGGCCATCTATCGCCATTTTTACGAAGCCGGCTTGATCAAAGAAAACGGCGATCCGACGGAAAAAGCCTTGTCAGAAGGGGTCGTTAAAGATTATACTGAGGACTGGGATCTTACCTTTGAAGCGTTTTTAGCGATCTATCCGGTTTTTCGGTCCTTTGATCCAAAGCATTTCAAAAAAATCAATCATTTTTGGGAAATGGATTTGGCTTTGCAAGAAAAAATTCTTGACCAATGGGAGCAAGAAACCTTCACAGAGGAAGAGATCATTGATTTAACTGCCTTTTTTGAAGAGCGATTACCTTCCGAAAATGAACAGTGAAAGGCGTACATGTGATGAAAAAGACGATCCAGCCATTTTTAAAACTATTAAAGCCCTATGATTATCTATTGTTTGTTCTATTAGTTGTTGGCTCTTTTTTACCGCTTTTTCTATTTGAAGCGCAAGCCCAAAGTGATACTGGGGATCGTTATGCGATCGTGCGAATCAATGGGGAAGAGGTTGACCGTTTCAACTTGGAAGAAATCGATGCGATGGAAAAAACGTATTATCCAGCAGAAGGTCAGTACAATATCGTCGAGATCAAAGATGGTGCGATCCGAGTGCGTGAAGACAATAGCCCCGACCAAATTGCTGTCAAAACCAGCTGGATCTATCGCAATGGGCAGACGAGCATTTGCCTGCCTCATAAGCTGGTGATCGAGATCAAGCAAGCCGGTGCTTCTGACTATTTGATTTATTAATCGAACTTCGTGGTAGTTGGAAACTACACTATTTTGTGTTGGTGGGAAATCGTTGGATTTTCTACTGACACTTTTTTATTGAAAATAGAAAATAAGTGCGTCTAACTGGAGGCAATCTGTTGAACAAATCCTTTAAACCTAGAAAAACAGTTCAGCATTACGAAGTATTGGTTGTGTCTAAATCGCTTGTCCAATAAAGAGGAACGAAAACCCTAAAAATCCTTTTTTATGAAGGGCTATAAGTTGAAGATTTTTTTTATTTGCGATAGGCTATTAGTAAAGCATTCGGGAGATGAAAACACATGAAATTTAAATTGAATCTAAAAGAAAAAGTAACGGAAGTTGCAGAGCATGTCTATGATGTGGTGAAAAAGGAAGATTATGCGATTCGTGTGGCTCCAAAAGGAATCAAAGTAACGAAACAGCGCAAGACGAAAGACACGATCAAATGGCGTTCAAAGAATCACTAATTGAGGAATAAAAAAGAAACTGCATATTCGCAGCTTCTTTTTTTTATTCCTCAATCTCAATCCCCAAGACAGTCAGGTGGCCGTTTGCCACCAGTTTGATGACAAGTTTTGCTAGATGGTCGGGTGTCATCGTTGTTTCTGCCGTTAGCCACCAATGCAAGGTACCAACAAATATCGAGGTCATATAGTCAATGATGAAGTCTAAGGGCACTTCAATGTCTCCTTCGGTGATTCTTAACGTTGAAAAGATCTCTTGGTAACGTTCAGTCAAAATCAGGCCCAACTTTTTACGGATGATCTCAATGGCAGAGGCATCCATGATCGTCAAATAAAAGGAACGATTGTTTTGAATGTGTAAAAAAAGTTCGGTCATGGCCGCTTCGATTTTGCGGATTTTGATGCGATTGCCTTGAACAAAATCTTCAAAATCAAGAATCGCGGTAAATGATTCGACAGCCAAGTCAAATATCTTTTCATACAAGTCTTGTTTGTCTTTGTAATGGGCATAAAAGGTTGCACGGTTGATCATGGCTTCATCGGCGATATTTTGGACAGTCACTTGCTCGAAGCCTTTTTCTTCCACTAAGCGGATAAAAGCTTCAATAATGTACTTATTGGTTCGTTTGACACGTAAATCCAATTTTTTCATATTGTGAATTTCCTTTCAAAATAAACAACAAAAAACGGGTAATTGTTGTTTATCCCACACCTTCCTTAGAATTGTTTGTTGAATTATCAATCAAAAGAATTACAATGAACATAAGTATTATAACAAACGGCTTGTTAGATAATCAACAAAGTGTTGTTTAGATGGAGGCAACAAATGAAAAAATATAAAGCGGGTATCGATGTCGGGTCGACAACAGTCAAGATGGTTCTGTTAGATGAAGGCAATCAAACGTGTTTTTCAAGGTATGAACGGCACTATGCAGATATCCAGAAGGCAGCGGAAAAAATCATTAGAGAAGCGCAAGAAGTGATCGAAGATCAGCCGCTGGCGCTGGCGATTACCGGATCGGGTGGGATGGGTCTGGCGGAAGTTTTGCGGATCCCATTTGTCCAAGAGGTCATCGCTTGTACCAAAACAGTTGAGACAATGATTCCCGAAACCGATGTGGCTATCGAGTTAGGCGGCGAAGATGCGAAGATCACCTTTTTTGAAGGGGCATTGGAGCAGCGAATGAACGGCAGTTGTGCCGGTGGAACGGGTGCGTTTATTGATCAGATGGCGGTTTTATTGAAAACGGATGCCAATGGGGTCAATGAACTAGCCAAAGATTATCAAACTCTTTATCCGATTGCCTCACGCTGCGGGGTCTTTGCCAAAACCGATGTGCAGCCGCTGATCAATGAAGGAGCGGCAAAAGCAGACATTGCGGCGAGTATCTTTCAAGCGGTGGTCAATCAAACGATTGCTGGCTTGGCTGCTGGTCGTAAAATCAAAGGCAAGGTAGCCTTTCTAGGTGGACCGTTGACGTTTATGTCGGAATTGCGTCAACGATTTATCGATACGTTGAACCTGCAAGAAGCAGATATCATTTTTCCCGAGAACCCAGAACTGTTTGTGGCGATGGGGGCTGCACTATATGCAGAAGAAGAGCAACAGCTTTCCGTGCTATTAGCCCGCTTAGCCAACGGAGAAGATGGCAAACTCGCGCCAACTGATACATTAGCCCCATTGTTTAAAGACGAGGAGGAATTGACTGCTTTTCGTGCTCGCCATGCTCAAGCGGTGGCCACAGAAAAAGCGTTGTCTGAGCATACAGGCGCTACATATCTAGGCATCGATGCAGGATCAACCACAACGAAAGTGGTTTTGATCAATGATGCAGGGGAATTATTGTTTTCTTTTTATGGCAATAATGAAGGCGAACCGTTAGCGACAACGATGGCGGTTTTACAAGAGCTTTATTGTCAGATGCCTTCTGATGTTTACATCGCAAAGTCAACGATCACAGGTTACGGCGAGCATTTGATCAAACATGCACTGAAAGTCGATATCGGTGAAGTGGAAACGATGGCCCATTACAAAGCTGCCGAACATTTCCAGCCGGGGGTTGATTTTATCCTCGATATTGGTGGGCAAGACATGAAGGCGATGACGGTCAAAGATGGCGCGTTATCTTCGATTCAATTGAATGAAGCCTGTTCCTCAGGATGCGGCTCCTTCATTGAGACCTTTGCCAAATCTATGAATCAGGATGTCAAAGAATTTGCGTTGGCAGCGACAAAAGCCCAAGCACCGGTTGACCTTGGTTCGCGTTGTACCGTCTTTATGAACTCAAAAGTGAAACAGGTCCAAAAAGAAGGGGCTTCTGTTGGCGACATTTCAGCCGGCTTGTCTTACTCGGTCATAAAAAATGCTATTTATAAAGTGATCAAGGTTCGGCGACCTGAAGACCTCGGCGAGAAAATCGTCTGCCAAGGAGGGACTTTCTATAACGAAGCGGTTCTGCGCGCGTTTGAATTGATCAGCGGCCGTGAAGTCGTTCGACCATCGATCGCCGGTTTGATGGGGGCATATGGAGCTGCTTTGATCGCTTTAGAAGAAGCAGCCCTTGACGATGTTAGTACGTTGTTGTCTCAGGCAGAAATGGCCGATTTCCAAGCAGAAAAAGAATTTACGAATTGCGGTCTATGCGAAAACAATTGCTTGTTGACGGTGACCCTCTTTTCTGACGGTCGAAAATTCATAACCGGGAATCGCTGTGAACGTGGTGCGCGAATCAAAATCAAGAAAGAAGACCGCAGAATCAATCTTGTAGATGAAAAATATCGCCGCTTGTTTAAGTACCGTTCCTTACGTAAAAAAGAGGCCGTCCATGGCGAAATCGGTCTACCAAGAGTATTGAATCTTTATGAAAATTATCCGCTTTGGCATACCTTTTTCACCAAGTTAGGGTTTCGAGTAAGCTTGTCGCCACGTTCCAACAAAGAACTATATGAGCAAGGGATCGAAACGATTCCTAGTGATACGGTTTGTTACCCAGCCAAACTAGCCCATGGACACATCCAAGCACTGATCGATCAAAACGTACCGTTGATATTTTATCCAGGGGTCATTTTTGAGCGATTAGAGAACACTGCCGCTGAGAATCATTTTAACTGTCCGATTGTGCAAAGCTATCCAGAAGTGATTCGTAACAACGTCGATGCGATTCGTGAAGGGGCGGTTGACTACCGCTGTCCGTTTTTGAATTTGGCGGATGAAGCCTCAATGGTCAAAACTTTAACGAGTACTTTTCAAGATTTTGGTTTTGTAGAAGAAGAAATTGCCCAAGCCCTACGCAGCGGTTTCGAGGAGCTGGACCAGTTCAAGGCAGATATTGCGCAACGGGGAGAAGAAACGCTACGTATGCTGATGACGACCAATCAAAAAGGGATCGTTTTATCTGGAAGACCGTATCATTTGGACCCTGAAATCAACCATGGGATTGCAGAAGTCATTACCCAAGAAGGCTTCCATGTATTGACTGAGGACAGTATTGCTCATTTAGCAAATGTCGGCGCTCTGCGGGTTGTGGATCAATGGGTCTATCATTCGCGATTGTATGCGGCAGCTCGAGTGGTCGCGAAAAACAAACAATTAGAACTGGTTCAATTAAACTCATTCGGTTGCGGGATCGACGCAGTCACTACTGATCAAGTCGAAGAGATTATGGCGCAGTATGGGAAGTTATATACGGTGTTGAAAATCGATGAGGGAGCGAACCTTGGGGCAATCCGGATTCGGTTGCGTTCCTTGAAAGCAGCAGTCAACGAACGGGACAAACAGCACTTTGTTCCTAAAAAGCAATACGAGGAACCGGCAAAGATTATTTTTACCAAAGAGATGCGCAAGCAGCACACGCTCTTATTGCCGATGTTGAGTCCCATCCATCAAAGCGGGTTAGTCGATTTGGCTTTGCAAGCTTCTGGGTATCAAGTGGTCTGTCTACCTAGTGAAGATCGTGAGGCGGTCAATGTCGGTTTACGCTTTGTCAATAATGATGCGTGTTATCCGGCGATCATTTCCATTGGACAGCTAGTGGAAGCATTGCAAAGCGGAAAATATGATGTTGAAAATACCAGTGTTTTGATGACCCAGACGGGCGGCGGGTGTCGTGCAACGAACTATATTCCTTTGTTACGTAAAGCACTGAACGATGCAGGATTCCCACAAGTGCCGGTGGTATCTATTTCGATGGGCAACACCGGGGTTGAATCAAATCCGGGCTTTCGCTTTACCTTACCGATGATGAAGCGTTTGGCGGTGGCATTTTTATACGGAGATCTCTTTGAACGGGTCGTTTATCGCACCCGTCCGTATGAGCAAGAAGCAGGGGCTGTCGATCGGCTCCATCAAGAATGGCTGGAAAAAATTGCCAAAAACGTTCGTAATGGCTCCTTCAGTCTGTTTAATCGCAATATGAAAAAAATCATTCAAGCCTTTGATCAAGTTCCCCTAACAGATATCAAGAAGCCGCGTGTCGGAGTCGTGGGAGAGATTTTAGTGAAATATTCACCGACAGCTAATAACGATGTCGTTCGCCTGTTAGAAGCAGAAGGAGCGGAAGCGGTCGTACCGGATATTGTCGGCTTTATGAATTATTCCCTTTACAATCAGATTTGGCGCTACGAGCATTTGGGGATGGCGAAGAAAAGTAAAATGATCGCTGATTTTGCGATCATGGCGATTGAAAGGCTCCAAAAACCGATGGATAAAGCACTGCGGGCGTCAACGCGTTTTGATGGTATCCATTCGATCCATCAGCTTGCGGAGCAAGCGAGCGAGATTGTTTCCATCGGCAATCATACGGGAGAAGGCTGGTTCTTGACCGGTGAGATGATTGATCTGTTGGAAAATGATGTCAACAATATCATTTGTCTGCAACCATTTGGCTGCCTGCCTAACCATGTAGTAGGAAAAGGTGTTATGAAAGAATTACGTCGTCAATACCCACAGGCGAACATTGCAGCGATTGATTACGATCCAGGTGTCTCGATCGTCAATCAATTGAATCGTATCCGCTTGCTGATGGCCACTGCTAATAAAGCGCTGGCTGAATAAATTCCCAAGTCAGCGACCGAACCAATTTAAAAGCAAAGAAACTGCTCTTGTTTGGACAATTTGTGATAACTTCTTTTTCTGCCTATAAAATCGGGAAAGAATTCGCACAAATTGAGAAAAACAGAGCAGTTTTTGCTTTTTTTATTAGCTATTTAGGTATATACCAGTTATAATAGGAGGGGAACGGAGGAATGTGTAGTGGTGGAAAAATTACCTGTTTATATCCAGATTCATGATCAAATTAAAGCCAATATTGAAAACAATACATACAAAATCGGGGATCGTCTGCCTTCAGAACGGGAGTTGTCGAAACAATTCGGCGTGAGTCGCATGACGTTGCGACAAGCGATCCAAACCTTAGCAGATGAGGGGATTCTTGAGCGTAAAATCGGTTCCGGCACTTATGTGGCTCGCCAAAAAGTACAGGAAAAAATGACGGGCACGACGAGTTTTACCGAAATTATGAATTCTCTTGGTCGTAAGCCTTCTAGCAAAGCGGTCGCTTATTTCTTAACTGCACCTAGCTCCAGTGAAATGGAAAAGCTGCAATTAGAAGGTCACGAAACGATTTTACGGATGGAGCGGATTCGGTATGCGGATGATGTGCCGATCTGTTTTGAAGTCGCGAGTATCCCTGAAAAGTTTATTCATGACTTTAGCAAGGAGGAGATCATCTCTTCCCTCTATAAAGTGTTGGAAGAAAAAGGACAGCGGAAAATTGGCGGCGCTTCGCAAACGATCTCAGCCATGGTCGCTTCCGAGCAAATTGCTGATTACTTACAAATCAAACGCGGCGATGCGATTTTACGTATGCGGCAAATCACTTCATTTGAAGATGGTCAACCATTTGAATACGTGCGCACCCAATATGTTGGTAATCGTTTTGAATTTTATATGGAAAAATAACCTGTCTATTCCAATTGGCAACAAAAAGACCAAAAAAGCCGAAAGGACCTTACGAGCGTATCTGCTGTTGCTTAGCGTCGCTGGGTGTATGACCGTTTCGGCTTTTCAAATATTTGGGCTTCCTGCATTGGTTGTAGCAAACTTGGCAGCGTCCTCCTTGAGGAAAAGAGCACACACTGGAAGGTCTTTAGTAAGCTGGCTTACTCTGTTGACTGCTCGATCAAGCGTTCTACATATTCGGTAGTCCCTCTGGTCAATTGCACTTGACCTTGTAGCAAATCGATCAGAGCGGCTTCTTGGTCAGCAAGTACTGCTTCAGGAATCATTAAGGTGACAACGATTTTCTCCGTATAAGCAATATCTTTTATATAGATATTCTGCAGGTCTAAGTAGTTTTGGAGCTTGCCTAAAAGGGGATACTCGATGGTCAAGGCAAGTTCTTGATGCAAAATACCCTCGACGATTCCTACCTCTTTGATTCCAGCAGAGGCCGAACTTGAATAAGCGCGAATCAATCCACCAGCACCCAGTTTCGTTCCACCGAAGTAGCGGGTAACAACGGCGATCACATTGATCAGTTCGTTTTTCTTTAACACTTCTAAAATCGGTACCCCAGCGGTGCCGCTAGGTTCACCATCATCACTGCTGCGTTGGATCTCATGGTTTTCACCCAATACATAGGCGCTGCAATGATGATTTGCCTTCCAATGCTCTTTCTTGAGGGCTTGAATAAACGCTTTGGCTTCGTCTTCTGATTGAATTCGTTTTAATGAACAGAGGAAACGCGATTTTTTGATTTCTATTTCTGTTTCTCCGTCTTGTCGAATCGTTCGATAAGTCACGCGTACGATCGCCTCCTTTATGTTTCTAGTATAGGCAATCGGAAGGAAAGTTACAAATAGAAGAAAGAAACAGGTACGAACATAGACCCTAAAAAGAGGAGGCATTTGCTTTGGGTAGACGCAAAAAGTACGATACGATCACTCACTATTTAAAGAACAACGGCGGTTCGCAAATCACCTTAACGTTTACGCAGTTTGATGAATTTCTTTTCCCCGCATCCGGTTTGCCCAAAAGTGCCCGCACCAGTAGCGATTGGTGGGCGAATGATTACCGCCATCCAGAAAATGGGGCGTATGCGTGGCTGAATGCCGGCTACGAGGTAGTCCTCGTCAATTTAAAAAAAGAGTATGTCGTTTTTAATCGTTTAGTAAAATCAAACTGGTTGCTGGATAGAAAGCGTTGACAAATTTCAAACTTGTTCTATACTAGAGATAGGAAATGTTATCTTATTCTTAAAATTCAAGGAGTGTTCGATATGGCGAAAAAAACAATTATGTTAGTTTGTTCTGCAGGAATGAGTACAAGCTTATTAGTAACAAAAATGCAAAAAGCAGCTGAAGCAAAAGGATTAGAAGCAGATATTTTTGCAGTTTCCGCATCAGAAGCAGATCAACATTTAGAAAGCAAAGACGTAAATGTTTTATTATTAGGACCACAAGTTCGTTTCATGAAAGGCGATTTTGAGAAACGTCTAGCGCCAAAAGGAATTCCATTAGAAGTAATCAACATGGCAGATTACGGCATGATGAACGGCGAAAAAGTCTTAGATCAAGCCTTGACATTGATCGGCGAATAAGCAAGACCTGCTGTTAAATGAACGATAGATTCTGTAACCGGTTCAAGTACTTTTTGAAAAGTACTTGAACCGGTTTTTTTGCGTACTTAAAACTGAGGTGTATTTTATGAATCGTCAAAAAGGAAAACAATATTTTGTTTTAGATGAAACAATGAGTGTAGGAAAACCCTTTGATTCTCGACCGGCAATGCTCGAGCAGGGGAAGAGAATCGTTTGTCAGCGTTGCGGATCTTCCCACCACAAGCCGTCGGTGCAATTACCGATAGGCAGCTATTACTGTCCAACTTGTATTCGCTATGGTCGGATCACATCAGGTGGCCAACTTGTAATTCAACAAACGGATCTTCCAGCCTTTGATCACAAGATCGTTTGGCCAGGAGTGTTGACTTCGTTTCAGCAAAAAATTTCTCAGCAACTAGTAGCAAATTGTCGACAAAAGAAATCGTCTCTTGTTTGGTCAGTCACGGGTTCAGGGAAGACCGAGATGATCTTTGAAACGATCCGCCACGTACGGCAAGAAGGTGGTCGTGTGGCGATCGTCTCGCCACGGATCGATGTCTGCCGTGAACTGTTCCCCCGGATTCAACAAGCGTTCCCACAAGAGGAAAGCCTGCTCCTTTATGGGGAATCAGAAGAACCTTATCGTTATACAACGATCCTTATTGCCACCACTCATCAGCTACTGCATTTTTATCGCAGCTTTCAACTGATCGTGGTAGATGAGGTAGATGCATTTCCCTACGAGGGCGATACGCAGCTGCGTTACGGATTATACAATGCCTTGGCAGAAAACGGGTGTCTGATCTATTTAAGTGCGACGCCTTCAGAACGGCTGCTGCAAGAAATTCGTGGAAAATTCGCTGTGTTGAAAATGCCGTTGCGGTTTCATCAGCGTCCGCTGATCGTTCCCAAACCTATTCATTATAGTCGCTGGGCGCAGGCTTATCGCAAAAAACGTTGGCTGCGACCATTGCTACAGCACTTGCAGCGGTTGGTTAAAAAAAACTTTGTCTTGGTATTTTGTCCAAGTATTCAGCTGATGAAGGAAATGGAAGGGGCTGTCCGCAGGCAAGAAGCATCATGGCTCATCACTAGTGTTTCTTCACAAGATGAAAAACGGAGGGAAAAAGTCCAATCGGCGCGCAGCCAAATGTACAAGGTGTTGTTTACAACGATGATTTTAGAACGAGGCGTAACGTTTGAAAATGTCTCAGTGGTGGTACTAGGAGCCAATCACCCGGTCTTTACAAAATCGGCGTTAGTACAAATCGCTGGCCGTGTCGATCGCAAAGGTGCGTTTACAGAAGGGGAAGTCATTTTTTTCTACGACCAAATGACAGAAGCGATCCGTCAAGCAATTAAAGAACTCAATGAGATGAACCAATTAGCAAGGAGCTGGTTGACCGATGGAGTGTAGTTGGTGCCAAATATTTTTTCCAAGAGAGGTAACGATCATTGAGCTGTTGGCTCCTTGGCGCATCCCCGAAAAAGAATTATGTCCACAATGCGCTCAGCGATTTACCGTGATCGATTGGCAAAGCTGCTGCCCAACATGTGGCAAAAAGGATACCATTTCCTGCAGTGACTGTCTCTTTTGGGCGAAAACCTGTCCCATGATCCATTTGCAGCATCGGGCACTGTTCGCTTACGATCAAGGGATGAAGGCGTGGATTCACGAATACAAATTAATGGGAAACTATCAGTTGCGGGAGACCTTTGCTGCGGCCATCAGACAAAAGATCAACAACTTTGAATACGATTGTTTGATACCCATCCCGCTATCGGCAGAACGTTACCAGCAGCGAGGGTTTAATCAAGTGACCGCTGTGCTGGACGCAGCCGGAGTCAAGTCGCAAGAATGGCTGGATAAAGTGGTTGATACCGCACCACAAGCTCAACGTTCTCGCAAGCAACGATTAGAGGAGGCCCAACCTTTTGCGGTGAAGCCGGATGTAGCATGTGAAATTAAAGGGAAAAAATTATTGTTGATCGATGATGTTTACACTACCGGTAGAACGTTATATCACGCAGCTGAAGCATTGCAGACCTTTGCCCCCCAGTCGATTCGATCCTTTTCCTTTGCCCGTTGAATCGTTATTTTGAAAACGCTTAAAGAAAATTGTTCGATTTACTAGGCAAATGACCAAGAGTTCGATATAATAGAGTTAAGAAGAAGAAAAGAGTGGTCCTTTTCCTTCTTTACTGGTAGACGAAAGGGGTAATTTTTATGTTTAGATATAATGTGCGCGGCGAAAATATCGAGGTAACAGAAGCGATCCGTGATTACGTCGAGAAAAAAGTAGGTAAATTAGAACGTTATTTTAATGATGTGCCGGAAGCAACAGCACATGTTAATTTGAAAGTATATACTGAAAAAACAGCAAAAGTAGAAGTAACGATTCCTTTACCATTCTTAGTTCTGCGTGCGGAAGAAACCTCACCTGATCTATATGCTAGTATCGATTTGGTTGTTGACAAATTGGAACGCCAAATCCGCAAATTTAAAACAAAAATCAACCGCAAATCTCGTGAGACAGCGTTGGTTCCGCCAACAGATGGTGATTTGTTCACAACTGAAGCAAATGATGAAGAAAACAATGGTTCTGAATTAGACATCGTACGTACAAAACGTTTGTCTTTAAAACCAATGGACAGTGAAGAAGCTGTTTTACAAATGAACATGCTTGGACACAACTTCTTTATCTTTGAAGATGCGGAAACGAATGGAACGAGCATTGTGTATCGTCGAAAAGATGGCAAATACGGGTTGATCGAAACAGATTAACAAGTGTTGAGTCTTTTTCTCGACACCCCAAAAAGTCTTTTTTGACAGAGTAGCTGAGAAGCTGCTCTGTTTTTTTATATTGTCTATAGAGGGAGAAATTCTTTTTATATCTAAATCCTTTCAAGTTATCTTTTAAATTAATGTGTTATACTATAGATGAAATAATACAAGGAGAGTGAATCATGACTACGCTAGCAGATGTTGCTAAAAAAGCAAATGTTTCCGCAATGACCGTTTCTCGAGTGATCAATCATCCGGACAAAGTAACTGAAGAGTTAAAGGAATTAGTTCATCAAGCGATGCTTGAATTGGATTATCAGCCGAACATTGCTGCCAAATCATTAGTTTCCAAGCGTTCCCATATCATCAAAGTGTATATCTTAGAGGAGATGGATACGACAGAACCTTACTATATGAACTTATTGGTTGGGATCGCTCGTTCTATCGGTAAAGCACACTATTCTTTGCAGCTGGTTACGACTGACGGGGTGGATCGTGGCCCAGCAGATGGCAGTATCATTACGGGCTTTCGGCAGGCTGACATGGACTGGATAAGAAATTTAAGGAAGCCTGTGGTGTTATTTGGTGAAAATGAAGCGGGGTTCAGTTTTGTCGACAGTGACAACTACCAGGGAATCGTTTCTGCATGCAAACATGCTATCGAGGCCGGCTATCAACAATTGGTCTATATTGGTTTAGAGTTGGAAGAAGCGTTTACGAAAAGCCGAGAAAAAGGATACATAGATACAGTCACAAAAGCGGGACAAGCACCAAAAATCTATCGTTTCGACAATCGCTCTTCCGCCGCCCGCAAGTTTATCCAAACGCAGAATGAGCATTTAGTGAAAAACACTTGTTTTATCTGTGCTACTGATCGTTTAGCCTTAGGCATTAATCAAGGCTTGCAGTCGATCGGAGTGGAGGTGCCAGCTGATTTTGGGATCATCGGCTATGATGGCGTATTCCTTGATCAGGTAAGTTCGCCAAAATTGACAACGATGAAGCAAGCCATCGTGGAAATGGGGGAAGCTTGCGGCGAATTATTGATCCAAAAAATCGAACATAATGATACAAGCCAGCGACAACAGCGCTTTTTACCTCAACTGGTGGTTCGTGAATCCACAAGGTGAAAATTAAGCAAATGGTTGCGCAATTTCTTTTTGATTCTTCGATATCTTAATTTAAAGGCTTTTTCTATTTTTGTTATCGCTAACATTTAGAAAAGGTTTGCCATTTTAAGAAACCGGTTGCATAATGGAGTTACAAATTGCAGGAGGTAAAGAGGATGAAAGTGAATTGGAAAAAGGCAGCTTTAGGATTAGTTTCAGGAAGCGCATTGTTAGCGCTTGCGGCATGTGGTGGCAACAGCGGTAGTACCGATGGTAGCAATGCAGATGCAGGTTCAGGTAGCGATGAAAAAACGATCACGGTCTCTGTAGGCGCAGACTATATTGATTATATCAATGAAGTGAAATCTGACTTTGAATCTGAAAATGATGTGACCATCAACGTTGTAGAAATGGACATGTTCGATCAAATGGATGCGCTTCAATTAGACGGACCTGCTGGCAAAGGACCCGACGTTACGATGTCTCCTTATGACCGCGTGGGTCAAGTAGGATCGCAAGGGCATTTGGCAGAGATGACTTTGCCAGATGATGGTCGTTACAGCGATACAGACAAGCAACAAGTGACGATCGATGATAAAATCTATGGCGCACCAGCAATGATTGAAGCGGTTGTCATGTTTTATAACAAAGATTTGATCGATGAAGCGCCAGCAACATTTTCTGATTTAGAAGAACTAGCAAAAGATGATCGTTTTGCAGAAGGCGATGACAATGTTGGCTTCTTAGCTCGCTGGACAGACTTTTATTATACGTATGGTCTATTAGCTGGTTATGGTGGTTATGTCTTTGGGGATGAAGGAACAGATCCATCTGATTTAGGGATCAACAATGAAGGTTCTGTTGAAGCGATCACCTATGCAACAGATTGGTTCCAAAATGTTTGGCCGCAAGGAATGCTGGACGTATCAGCCAACGAAAACTTGATGTTGGATTACTTCAACCAAGGCAAAACAGCAGCTATCATCTACGGCCCATGGGGCGTGAACGGCTTTGAAGAAGCAGGGATCAACTATGGCGTAGCGAAAATCCCAACATTGAGCAATGGCAATGATTATGAAACATTTGGCGGAGGAAAAGCGTGGGTTGTTTCCAACTACTCACAAAACAAAGACGTTTCTCAACAATTTGTCGAGTATTTGACCAACGAAGCCAATCAAGAGAAATTGTATGAAATGCGTCATGATATTCCAGCAAACATTATGGCTCAAGAAACAGTCGCTGCTTCTGATGATCCAGTAGCAAAAGCAGTAATCGAGCAATACAGTGTTTCACAACCAATGCCAAATATCCCTGAAATGTCTGAGGTTTGGGTAGGGGCTGAAAACATGCTATTTGATGCAGGTTCAGGTAATATGACTCCTCAAGAAGCAGCGGATAATGCTGCCAAAACAATCGAAGAAGCGATTGAGCAGAAATATTAATAAATAGCCGATTACGGTCTGTCATTCATGTCGACGATTCTATAGAGGATGTTTGTCAAAAGGATTCCTTGCAACGTAGCACGCAAGAAATTGCTTGATGAGATTGATTTCTATGGATCGTCGGCCGCTTGGCAGACTTTCGATTTTAAGGAGGATACATATGAGGACGAATTCAAAAGCCATGCAGACAGCGCTTCTTTCAATCATCCCTGGGGTGGGACAATTCAAAAATGGTCAGAAATTTAAAGCGGGACTCTTTTTTGCGGTCTTTCTAATTTTTCTTGGCGAAATGCTTTTGTTCGGTGGACAAGCATTATATAATTTTGTCACACTGGGATCCGTACCGATGGAACACAATTCTTTGTTCTTGTTGATCGAAGGAACGCTACAGGTCATCGTTACCGTTATTTTCATTATCTTTTGGGTTTTAAATATCAAAGATGCCTATCAAGTTCGCCAAAGTATTGAAAAAGGGTTCCCGGTGGCAGTTACGAGAAAAGAGTTTTTCAATAAATTGTATGAGGATGGTTTCGCTTATCTATTGACGATCCCAGCCTATCTGGTGATGATCGTAGCAATTATTTTTCCGGTAATGGTGACACTCTTCATGGCGTTTACCAACTATGATTTTCGACATATTCCGCCAGCAAACTTAATCGACTGGATCGGTTTTTCGAATTTTACGAATATCTTCACCTTAAGTTCTTACCGCGACACCTTTGTAAAAGTGTTTAGTTGGACGGTGATTTGGACCGTTTTAGCAACTACTCTGCAAATTACCTTAGGAATACTGACAGCAGTTGTTGCCAATCAAAAATTTGTGAAGTTCCGTCGGGTCTTCGGGGTGATTTTCTTACTTCCTTGGGCGGTGCCAGCGTTCATCACGATCATGAGTTTTTCGAACATGTTTAATGATACCGCTGGAGCAATCAATACTCAGGTGATCCCGCTATTGAACAACTTGCCTTTTGTTGATATTGGCAATATTGCTTGGAAAACCGACCCGTTTTGGACAAAGACGGCGATTATTTTGATTCAAGGGTGGTTAGGTTTTCCATATATTTATGTCATGGTCTCAGGGATTTTACAATCCATTTCTGAAGATTTATACGAAGCAGCCAAAATGGATGGGGCAAATGCGATTCAGCGTTTTCGCAATATTACGTTGCCGGCGATCTTTTTGGTGGCAGCACCAACCTTCGTTACGCAATACACAGGGAACTTTAATAACTTCTCCATGATCTATCTCTTTAACGAAGGTGGTCCAGGAAGTTTAGGCGGAAATGCCGGTTCGACAGATATTTTGATTTCATGGATCTACAAATTGACGACGGGTGGCTCGCCACAATATTCGATCGCATCTGCATTGACCTTGATCATTTCCTTTGTGGTGATCTCCATTTCATTACTGGTGTTTAAAAAGACGAATGCATTTAATATGGAGGACTGAGGATGAAAAAGAAAAAGTTTTCTTTCAGCAAATTATTTACCTACTTGTTTATGATCGCTTTATCGATCATTATCATCTATCCCTTGTTGATTACCGCAACCTCAGCCTTTAAGGCAGGGAATATGATCGCTTTTCGCTTGGATTTTGATGCGGATTGGACATTGAACAACTTTCGACGATTGTTCAATGAAACCCCCTATTTGACATGGTATAAAAACACTTTGATCGTGGCTGTTTCCACGATGGTGATCCAAGTAATGATCGTAACGCTGGCAGGGTATACTTACAGTCGTTATCGCTTTGCCGGTCGTAAGAGCAGTTTGATGGTGTTCTTGATCGTTCAGATGGTGCCAACGATGTCGGCGTTGACCGCTTTTTATGTCATGGGCTTATTAGCAAACGGTCTAGATAGTTTTTGGTTTTTGACACTGATCTATATCGGTGGTGGGATTCCCATGAACACTTGGCTGATGAAAGGGTACTTTGATACGGTACCAATTGACTTGGATGAATCAGCAAAACTTGATGGTGCAGGGCATTTTCGCATCTTTTGGCAAATCGTTTTGCCCCTCGTAAAACCAATGGTCGCCGTGCAAGCATTATGGGCCTTTATGGGACCATTCGGCGAATTCTTGCTAGCGCGGTTCTTGCTTCGCTCGCAAGAGCGTTTGACTGTCGCAGTCGGTCTGCAGACTTTTATCAACGATGCCCGTAACCAACGGGTAGCACTTTTTGCGGCTGGGGCGATTTTGATCGCCGTACCGATCGCTGCACTGTTTTTCTTCTTACAAAAATACTTTGTTTCAGGTTTGACCTCGGGTGGAACAAAAGGATAGGAATGATAGGATGTCTGAACAACGATTTCCCTTAACATACTTTGGGGCCATTTTTTCTCCAACAAAAGTCTATGCATGGCGTAAAAAATTAAATCGCTGGCAGCAAGTGTTTGTCTATATTTTCTTGATGTCCTTGCTGATGGTCCCGCTGACCTTGATGATCAGCAAGCAAACGGATCAAGCCTTTGCAGCATTTTTCCCCCATGCAAAAACACTCATGACTGCTGAAACAGCAGCCAAATACAGTGAACTGCAGCTGGAAGATGGCAAACTTTTAACGGATGAGTCACAAGTCTTTTCGCAAACAGAAACGGGCATTATAGGCGTTGGGCTTTCAGAAGCGGACCTTGAGGAAGCCAAATATGCCATCAATTTCCGAGAAACAGACTGGACCATCAAAGAAGAAATCGATGGACAAACCTATCACTATGAAATGCGTTACACGGCGGAAATGATGCCTGATCAAGTGCATGATGCGACTTCGTTTCAGAAAGTGATCGAAGACGGCTTCTATCGCAACAACGAGACGGCGATTTTCTTCAGTCAGACGATCACAGTGGCATTTTTATTGGTGGCAATGAATAGTATTCTCGTCATAGGCGCAGCATTTTTCCTCTGGGTGACGAAAAAATCACGACTGTCGACAATCGGCAGCTTCAAAGAAAGCACGAACGTGATTTTAAATGCATTGGGGGTAGGCTCTCTGGTGGCAATGTTGGCAGGATTTATTGGCGCTGATATCATCTTGATGATCGGGATTCAGTCTTTAGGCATGCTGCTGATGCTTTTCTTAACTTTCTTAAAAACCCGTTTTAAAACGGCCTAATTTGCAAACATTCGCAACAAGTCATTTGGACGTGCGCTGGACTTTTGGCGCCGATCAATGGCTTGTTGCGTATTTTTTCCCTTCGTTTCTTTAAAATCTGTGAAAAAAGGTTAAGAATCCGTTTATCACGCAAGATTGATGCGATAGTTCTATCGAAAAATATTTCATTTATGGTGAACTAGTGCTAAAATAGTTAGGAGAGTTTCCAGCTAGGATAATGTAGAAGTAAAAGGAGAATTATTAAGGTATGGCCAATTTTTTTAGAAAATTAATCGAAAACGACAAAAAAGAATTAAAACGTCTTGACCATATTGCGAATCAAGTTGAATCACATGCGGATGAAATGGCCGCTTTATCTGATGAACAATTACGCGGGAAAACCGATGAATTTCGTCGTCGTTTCCAAGAGGGAGAGACTTTGGATAAATTATTACCTGAAGCCTTTGCAGTAGTTCGTGAAGCTGCAAAACGCGTTTTGGGTCTGTATCCTTACCACGTCCAATTAATGGGTGGGATCGTCTTACATGATGGGAATATTCCAGAGATGCGTACCGGTGAAGGGAAAACCTTGACGGCGACATTACCTGTTTATTTGAATGCCTTGAGTGGTCAAGGCGTCCACGTCGTAACCGTCAATGAATACTTGGCAACTCGTGACTCGACTGAGATGGGAGAGCTGTACAACTTTTTAGGCTTGACGGTCGGCTTGAACATCAACTCAAAATCAGCAGAAGAAAAACGTGCGGCGTATGCTTGTGACATCACTTACAGTACAAACAATGAATTAGGGTTTGACTATTTGCGGGACAACATGGTGGTTTACCGTCATCAAATGGTACAACGTCCATTAAACTATGCCATCGTCGATGAGGTCGATTCGATCTTGATCGATGAAGCGAGAACACCGTTGATCATTTCAGGACAAGCAGAAAAATCAACTGCGCTATACACCCGGGTCGACAATTTTGTCAAACGCTTGACGGAAGAAGAAGACTACAAAATCGATATCCAATCAAAAACGATCGGTTTGACAGAGCGTGGGATCGAAAAAGCGGAAGAGACTTTCGGCTTAGAAAACTTGTATGATATTGAAAACACGGCATTGACCCATCACTTGGACCAAGCGCTACGAGCGAATTACATTATGATTCGCGACATTGATTACGTGGTGCAAGATGGGAAAGTAATGATCGTTGACCAATTTACAGGTCGGATCATGGATGGCCGCCGCTATTCTGACGGGCTACATCAAGCGATCGAAGCAAAAGAAAGTGTCGAGATCGAAGATGAAACCAAAACGATGGCGACGATCACATTCCAGAACTACTTCCGGATGTACAAAAAACTGTCTGGGATGACCGGTACAGCGAAAACAGAAGAAGAAGAGTTTCGAGAAATCTATAACATGCAAGTCATTCAGATTCCTACAAACAAACCAATTTTACGGGATGATCGTGCGGACTTGCTTTATCCAACGCTTACCAGCAAATTCCAAGCAGTCGTTCAAGACATCAAAGAGCGTCACCGTAAAGGACAACCAGTGCTTGTAGGGACGGTCGCTGTTGAGACGTCTGAATTACTGTCATCAATGCTTGATCGTGAGAAAGTTCCTCATGAAGTATTGAATGCCAAGAATCACTTTAAAGAAGCAGAAATCATTTTGAATGCGGGACAAAAAGGCGCTGTAACGATCGCGACCAATATGGCTGGTCGGGGAACGGACATCAAGTTAGGTCTTGGTGTTGCAGAACTAGGCGGCTTGGCAGTTATCGGTACTGAGCGTCATGAATCACGACGGATCGATAATCAGTTGCGGGGACGTGCGGGACGTCAAGGAGATCCAGGGATGTCGCAATTTTACTTATCGCTAGAAGATGATTTAATGAAGCGTTTTGGTTCTGAACGAATCAAAGTGTTCTTGGATCGGATGAAAATCGATGAAGGCGATGCTGTGATCCAAAGTAAGATGCTTTCAAAACAAGTAGAATCTGCCCAACGACGAGTGGAAGGGAATAACTACGATACCCGGAAAAACGTCTTGCAATACGATGACGTAATGCGAGAACAGCGGGAAGTTATTTACGGACAACGTCAAGAAGTGATCATGGAAGAAACGGATCTTTCACCACAATTAATGAATATGGTGAAACGCTCCATCAGCCGGGTCGTTGACAGTCATACGCAATTAGAAGAAAGCAATTGGAATTATGAAGGAATCGTTGATTTTGCGGCCAATGCACTTGTTCATGAAGATACCATCAGCATCGAAGACATCAAGGGAAAATCAGCTCAAGAGATCAAAGATTATCTAAACCAACGGGCAGAAGAAGTCTTTGAACAAAAGAAAACACAACTTAATAGTCCAGAACAATTACTGGAATTTGAAAAAGTAGTGATTTTACGAGTCGTTGATACGAAGTGGACCGACCACATCGATGCTATGGATCAGTTGCGTCAATCGGTTGGGTTACGGGCTTATGGACAAAACAATCCATTAGTTGAGTACCAAACAGAAGGATTCAATATGTTTGAAAACATGGTTGGAGCCATCGAGTATGAAGTAACGCGTCTGTTTATGAAGGCAGAGATTCGTCAAAACGTTCAACGGGAACAAGTAGCCCAAGGAGAAGCGCAAGGGGTAGAAGAAGCACCGGCTGCCCAAGCGCCAAGTTTCAAAAACGTGGGTCGCAATGATCCTTGTCCATGCGGAAGCGGGAAAAAATTCAAGAATTGCCACGGGAAAAATATGTAACAAGTTTTGAAAAAGGTGAGAGTAGGCTGGCAGACGTTTTTGTCCAGTCTACTTTCGTTTGTAAGAAAAAAAGAAAGAAGGAATTTTAATGGAAATCGCAGATATTCGGAATCAATTGACCCAGATGAATGAAAAAATAATCAGTTTTAGGGGGTCTCTTTGACTTAGATCAGTTAGAAGAGGACATTGCGGAAGCGGAGCACCAAATGGCAGATCCCACCTTTTGGGATGACTCGGAAAAAGCCCAACAAGTCATTAACGCCAACAATGCCAACAAAGAGACCTACGATCAGTTCAATCAGCTAGCAGAAGAATTGGAAGAGCTCGAAGTGATGCTAGAAATGATTCAAGAAGAAGCTGATCCGGAAATGGAAGCAGAACTTGAAGCACGAATCGGTAAGTTAAATGAGAAAATGGCTTCTTATGAATTGTCGATGTTGTTAGATGAACCCTATGATCGGAACAATGCGATCATCGAGCTTCATCCGGGCGCAGGCGGTACCGAGTCGCAAGACTGGGGCAGCATGCTGTTACGGATGTATACTCGTTTTTGCGAACAACATGGATATCAGGTGGAAACCTTGGACTATCAAGCCGGTGATGAAGCGGGGATCAAAAGTGTCACATTACTTGTGAAAGGGCACAACGCCTATGGCTATTTGAAGTCGGAAAAAGGCGTGCATCGCTTGGTCCGTATTTCACCTTTTGATTCTGCTAAGAGACGGCATACGTCATTTTGTTCGGTGGATGTGATGCCAGAATTAGATGGGGCGATCGATGTGGAGATCAACTCAGATGATTTGAAGATCGATACGTACCGCGCAAGCGGCGCTGGTGGACAGCACATCAACAAAACCGAATCTGCTGTGCGGATCACCCATATCCCGACAGGTACGGTAGTTGCTAGCCAAGCCCAGCGCTCACAATTGAAAAACCGTGAGCAAGCGATGGGGATGTTGAAAGCCAAGCTGTATCAATTAGAAGTGGAAAAGAAAGAACAAGAAGCAGCAGCTTTGCGAGGCGAACAGTTAGAAATTGGATGGGGCTCGCAAATCCGTTCCTATGTCTTCCATCCCTATTCGATGGTCAAAGATCACCGGACAAATTTCGAAACTGGGAATGTACAGGCAGTCATGGATGGCGATTTGGATGGCTTTATCGATGCGTATTTGAAGCTAAAACTGAATCAAAAATAACCTGGTGTGACTTAAACAGATTGAAACATAATTGTAATCTGTTGCAAGCAAGGTGAAATATATTCATGCTATAATAAGCCAGAATGAAAATTTGAGATGGAGAGATAGCTGTATGATAGAAATGAAAGATATAATGAAAAAGTACTCTAATGGTACGACTGCTATCCGCAACCTTTCGATTTCAATTGATCAAGGGGAGTTTGTCTATGTCGTTGGACCATCCGGTGCCGGAAAATCAACCTTTATCAAATTGATGTATCGAGAAGAAAGAGCAACAAAAGGCGTTTTGAATGTCGCAGGATATGATTTGGTCGGCATGAAAAACCGTGAGATCCCTTTGATGCGCCGAGAAATCGGCGTGGTCTTCCAAGACTACAAACTTTTACCGCGGAAAACGGTCTTTGAAAATGTTGCTTATGCAATGCAAGTTATCGGACGCAAACCCCGTGATATCAAAAAACGGGTGATGGAAGTTCTGGATTTAGTCGGACTGAAACATAAAGTACGGGTATTTCCGAGTGAGCTTTCCGGTGGGGAACAACAACGTGTGTCAATCGCTCGTGCCATCGTAAATACGCCGAAAGTATTGATTGCGGATGAACCAACGGGGAATCTAGATCCTGAAAACTCATGGGAAATCATGAAATTGCTTGATCGGATCAATGCCCAAGGAACAACGGTCGTTATGGCGACCCATAATAGTACGATCGTAAATACGATTCGTCATCGCGTGATCGCGATTGAGAATGGCCGCATTATTCGCGACCAAGCGGAAGGAGAATATGGTTACGATGATTAGAACATTTTTCCGTCATCTCCTGGAGAGTATCAAAAGTTTAAAGCGTAACGGCTGGATGACCATCGCGTCGTTGAGTGCGGTAACGATCACACTGACATTAGTCGGTATTTTTCTAGGTGTAATCTTAAATGCAACAAAATTGGCCGAAGACATTCGTGAGAATGTGGATGTTTCGGTTTTCGTTGATATTGGTACGGAACAAGAAGATATGGATGCTTTAGAACAATCCTTAAACGATCTACCTAACGTTTCGGAAGTGAAATTTTCTAGTCGAGACGAAGAATTGCAGAAGATCCAAGATGCCATGGGAGATTCATGGAACTTGTTCGAAGGCGACAGCAATCCGCTCTATAACGTGTTTGTCGTCAGTGCAACAGATCCAGAGTATACGACAGAGATCGCTGAACAAGCGGGCGAATTGCCAAATGTTTTCAAAGCCGATTACGGCGGAGATTCTTCTGACCGAATCTTTGAATTATCTGCGGCTGTGCGGACTTGGGGCTTAGCGGCGGCAGTCTTACTGATTTTTGTAGCAATGTTTTTGATCTCCAATACGATTCGGATCACGATTTTGTCTCGTCAAAGAGAAATTCAAATCATGCGTCTGGTAGGGGCGAAAAACGGCTACATTCGTTGGCCATTCTTTCTTGAAGGTGGCTGGATCGGACTCTTAGGATCAATCGTCCCAATTGCGTTGATGTACTTCGGGTATCATCAAGTTTATGCAATGGTCAATCCATCCTTGCTACGTTCAAATTACAGTCTAATTGCACCAAATCTGTTCTTGATTCAAGTATGTGGTGTGATGGCGTTGATTGGGATTGTGATCGGTTCACTTGGTTCCGTCTTATCGATGCGCCGATTCTTAAAATTCTAAACCGATGTTTTCTTAAGTCGATCGTCAGATCGGCTTTTTTTGTTTCCTCACAGTGTTTCTTTACTTTAGGTACTATTTTTTGATATGCTTTAGTAGCGGGAAATCGGGGAAGAGGTGAAAAAATGGTTGTAATGGACAATCTAGTAACCATTTTATTTATAGTCAATATTTTGTTATCAATTATTATCATTTTCAGAGAAAGGCGGCAGACTGCTCAAACATGGGCCTGGCTTTTGGTCTTGATGTTTATTCCTATTGTTGGTTTTGTTCTTTACTTTTTCTTCGGAAGAGGGATCTCCAAGGAAAAGATCTTTGATATGCGCTCGCAAGCAAAGATTGGTCTAAATGTTGAACTAGAAGAGCAAAAACAAGCACTTTCGCGTCATTTGTTTCCGCATCCGCCGACTGCTCAAGTAGAAGTCCAGCAGTTAGTCTATCTGTTGACGGTCTTTGGTCAATCTCTCTATACGACAGCCAATAGCATGACGCTTTATACCGATGGACGGCAGAAATTTGATGCTTTGATTGCTGATATCGAACAGGCAAAAAATCATATTCATATGGAATATTATATTTATCGCAGCGATGCATTAGGGAATGAAGTCAAAGAAGCATTGGTACGAGCGGCAAAGCGAGGTGTGAAAGTAAGAGTCTTATTAGATGCTTGGGGCAGTACCCAAGTATCCTTGAAGTTTTTTGATGAGTTGCGTCTACATGGCGGGCAAATTGCCTTTTTCTTTCCTTTGTTCGTTCCTTATGTCAATCCGCGAATCAATTATCGGAATCATCGCAAAATCGTGGTGATTGATGGTGAGATTGGTTATACAGGTGGATTTAATGTGGGAGACGAGTATCTAGGACAAGTGGAAAAATTCGGTTATTGGCGAGATAATCACTTGCGAATTGCCGGCTCAGCAGTCTATTCGCTGCAAAATCGGTTTCTAATGGACTGGAACTCACAGCATGCCTTGGAGATCAAATATGATCCGGCATTGTTTCCTGAGATCAAACAAACGGGGACAGTCGCTGCCCAAGTCATCACTAGTGGTCCTGATACGGAACATGAAGAAATCAAAATGACTTATTTGAAAATGATCAATTTAGCTAAAAAAGAGATCCTAATCCAAACGCCGTACTATATTCCGGATGAAGCCATTCATAATGCCTTAAAGTTAGCCCTGCTCTCTGGGGTGAAAGTTCATATACAAATTCCGAACAAACCTGATCATCCTTTAGTTTATTGGGCGACCTATTCATTTGCGGCTGAATTGCTCCGCTTTGGCGCAATCATCGAGACTTATGAAAAAGGGTTTATGCATGCAAAAACGATGATCATTGACAGTGGACTTGTATCGATTGGTTCGGCAAATATTGATGTCCGATCTTTTCGCCTAGATTTTGAAGTTAATACAATCATCTATGATGCGCAGCTAGCGACCAAAACGAAAGAAGCGTTTCTAGCAGATTCGATCGATTCGAAGCCGCTAACGATCGAAGCATATCAACAAAGAAAGTTGACGATCAAAATCAAAGAAGGTTTGGCACGACTCGTGTCACCGTTACTGTAAAAAAAGTGCCCTTTTCCAAAAGATGGAAGCCATCATTTTGGAAAAGGGCACTTTTTAATAGGATTAACCCATAATACTTGTGTATGCTGCTAAGAAAATCGAGCCGACAGTGAGAATAAGCATGGTCCAGATCACGACTTGTGTGATTTTTGCAAAGGTACTTTTTGGTTTTTTCTCGTTCATTCTAATCCACCTTTTAGAGTTATTCTAGTGACAGTTTACCCTCAATTTCTCAAGAACTCAAGTTGATCCAAGGAGAAATTAAGAAAATTTCAATTTCACCATAAAAAAATTCGTTAGAATGGCAAGATAGGCTTGTTGAAGCTACGCCCTTCTGCTTTAATAGGTAAAGAAATACATTCTTTAAAACTTTCAAAAGTTAGTTGCTGAAATAAGAGCCTCCTTAAAAAATTTCATGGCTGTCTTATTCCGGCTTAGATTTTTAAAAGAACTGAAACATGGATGTAAAGAAAATAAAGTATAGTGACACTAGTTGTTAGAAAGGATTTTGCTGTATGTCTGGATTTAATCCAATCGTTTTGTTTTGGTATATTTTTCCTGTGCTCGTTTATTTTGCTTGTCGTTTTATCGTTTCTGCACTTTCGTTGAGTGATCGTTTCCATGTGAAGGCACCGGATTTAGCGGTACCATTTTTAATGGTGGGGATTCACCAATTATCAAAATATACTTTTGATCAAGCGATCACATTGTACTATTTGATCTCCATTTTTCTATTAGGCATTCTACTGGCCGTCTTTCAGGCGTACTACTATGAAGAAATCCAATATAGTCGCTATTTTAAAATGTATTGGCGCAGTATTTTCCTCTTTACGATCATCTTTCATATCGTTTTGATCATTTTAAATATTGTAAGTTACTTATAGTATTTTGACCATTGATAAACGTCCATTTTTTCTCTTAGAGTTTTTTTAAAAACTCTAAGAAGTCTTTTTCTCCCTTTTTGTTCATTTGGTAAAGAAAAGTCAAACAACTTCCCTTTCAAATTTCATATAATTTGTGGTAGAAAGTGGGGGATTGTGGTAGACTGTGAATATCAGGTGGAGATCGGGGGTTATTTATCGATGTTTATGGGAGAATTTCAACATTCGATAGATGCAAAAGGCCGACTAATCGTCCCTTCAAAACTACGAGAAAAACTCGGAGAAAAATTTGTGGTGACACGTGGATTAGATGGCTGTTTATTTGGCTACCCCTTATCTGAATGGGAAAAACTTGAAGAAAAACTAAACGAAATGCCTTTAGCGAAAAAGGATGCTCGGACATTTGTCCGCTTCTTTTATTCTGCTGCAACAGAGTGCGAGATCGATAAACAAGGTCGGATCAATATCCCTGTTACATTGAGAAATCATGCAGACCTTACTAAAAGCTGCGTGATCATCGGGGTTTCAAACCGGATTGAGATTTGGGATGAAACGCGTTGGCAAGCATTCTCTGAAGAAGCAGAAGAAAACTTTGATGAAATTGCTGAAACAATGATCGACTTTGGCTTATAGGCTTGATAGGAAGAGGAAAAAACACATGGCAGATTTTCAACACTACACCGTTATGCTACAGGAGACCGTTGATGGGTTAAAGATTCGTCCAGAAGGCGTCTATGTCGATTGTACATTAGGTGGAGCCGGTCATAGTGAATATCTATTGTCACAACTATCTGAAGAGGGACATCTCTTTGCCTTTGATCAAGACCAAACCGCCATCGACCATGCAAAAGAACGTTTAGCACCATATGTTGCTAAAGGGATGGTCACGTTTATTAAAAGTAATTTTCGCTATTTAAAGGAAGCATTGCATCAACACGGTGTGAGCCGAGTCGATGGGATTTTGTACGATTTAGGTGTTTCCTCACCCCAATTAGATGAAGCCGAACGTGGCTTTAGCTACCACCAAGATGCACCGCTGGATATGCGGATGGATCAAACTGCAGCATTGACTGCCTATGAAGTGGTCAATCAATTCGACTACCATCAATTAGTCAAGATCTTCTTCCGTTATGGAGAAGAAAAATTCTCAAAACAAATCGCTCGTGAAATCGAGCGGGTGAGACAAGATCATCCCATCGAAACAACGGGGGAATTGGTCGATATCATCAAAGCAGCCATTCCAGCTCCAGCAAGAAGAAAGGGCGGTCACCCAGCAAAACGGGTTTTCCAAGCCATTCGAATTGCAGTCAATGATGAGCTAGGTGTAATTGAAGAATCTCTTGAACAAGCAATTCATCTTTTATCAGTTAACGGACGTGTCAGTGTGATCACGTTCCACTCTTTAGAAGATCGAATCGTGAAATCGATGTTCAAGGAATACAGTACACCGAAGGACATGCCGCCAGGTCTGCCGATGATACCAGAAGAATTTCAACCAACACTAAAACTTATAACAAGAAAACCACTGCTTCCTACTGAGGAAGAAGTAGCTGAAAATAATCGTTCTCGTAGTGCGAAACTACGAATCGCGGAAAAAATCAAGGAAAGCGAAGGGTAACAACTATGGCAGAACTAAAAGTTCATGACTATGAATTCAGAGAACCACTTGAATCACAACCTTTGGATCACTCTGAACCGACAACTGAAAAACTGCCTACTGATCCCCAGCGTCCTGAGGTCATCCGTGTACCAGCATCTCCGGCTCGTCGGTTAAAAAGTATTTCTACTCTAGAAAAACTGATTGCTGCCTTTGTGATCATCGCTGTATTGACGTTGGCGATCTTGACCATCAATATTCGGACCAATATCAGCCAAGTCGAACATGATATTTCTCTTATCCAATCGGATATCAGTGAAAAAACGACACAAGCAGAACAGTTGGAACAAGAGAAAAATGAGCTTTCTAAAACCGAACGGATCCAAAAGATTGCTGAGGATAATGGATTGTCGATCGATGATGGCAATTTAAGGAAAGTGGACTAAATGAAGTTAACAGATAAATTCAAGCAATACTTAAAAAAGAACAATCAAACTACAACGAACAATCGCAAAAAAGTAGGTATTATTCTGTTTGCTACGAGTATTGGATTGTTCTTTTTGTTTGTCACGCGTTTGAGCTATATCGTCATTGTCGGAGATGTTGCGGGGACTTCATTAGCAGAAAAAACCAAAAATCTCTATGAGGGCAGTGAAGTTATCAAGGCGAAACGAGGAACGATCTATGACCGCAATGGAATCCCGATTGCTGAGGACGTGACCTCATACTCTATTTACGCTGTTTTAAATCAAAATTACAAAGATGGTAATAAGAATCTCTTTGCAGAAAAAGCAAACTTCAATAAGTTGGCCAAAATCTTGTCAGATGTCTTGTCCATTGATCAAGAGACAGCAGTCAATACGTTAGAGGATGGCCTTGAGCAACAATTGTGGCGAGTGTCTTTTGGGAGTAAGGGAAATAATATTACATTAGAACAAAAAAATGCGATTGAAGATGCGATGGAACAAGAAGATATTGCTGGCTTCCATTTTGATAGCCATCCAGCTCGCCTTTATCCGAATGGGGTCTTTTCTTCTCACTTTATCGGCTATGCGGTTGCCAATGACGACGATACTGGTCTAGTCGGTAAAACCGGGTTAGAAGCTGCCTACAATGATGTGTTATCGGGAACTGATGGCGAGATTGTTTATCAAAAAGATAACAATCAAAACCCGCTACCAGGAACAGTTGCCGAAACCGTCGCAGCGGTGGATGGAAAAGACGTCTATACAACCATCGATAGTCGTATCCAAAGCTATTTGGAAACGCTGATGGACAGTGTCTTTAAAGAAAACAAACCAGAAAACTTAACAGCCAATTTAATGGATGCCAAAACCGGCGAGATTATAGCGATGGCACAACGACCAACCTACAATCCAGAAAATTTGGATTCAATCAATGATTGGCAAAATCTATTGGTTGAAGACAACTATGAGCCAGGATCCACCATGAAAATCTTAACGACGGCAGCTGCCATCGATCAAGGCATCTTCAATGAGAACGAAACTTTTACCCCAAGCCCTGATGGATTGAAACTTTATGATGCCACCATCAATGACTGGGACTTTGGTCAAAAAGGAACCTTGACGATGCGCCAAGCTCTTTCGTGGTCCAGTAATATTGGAATGGTGACCTTGGAACAGCGAATGGCTGACCGCTGGCAACAATACTTAAAAGAATTTGGCTTTGGTCGTAGCACCTATTCAGGATTGCCTAACGAAAATACGGGAATCACCCCAGAAGATAATCCTGTCAGCCAGGCGATGACTTCTTTTGGTCAAGCGATTGGTGTGACGAATTTCCAAATGATGCAGGCTTTTACATCGGTCGCCAATAATGGAACGATGCTGAAACCACAATTTATTAGTAAAATCGTTGATGGTAATACTGGAGAAGAAACGGTCACGCAACCTGAAGAGGTGGGGCACCCCATCACAGAAGAAGCGGCAACGAAGGTTCGCGAATATATGCGTGATGTTGTCGAAAGTGAAAATTACGGAAGTGCCTATGGCGTTTATGAATTACCTGGCTACAACATTTCTGCGAAAACCGGGACGGCCCAAGTAGCTGATCCAACAACCGGCAAGTATTTGTCTGGAGGCACCAATTATCTGTATTCTGTCGTTTTGATGTTTCCTTCAGAAGAACCAGAATATATTTTGTATTTGACCATTAAACTACCAGAGAAGCATGAAAGTACCGTGTTAGGTGAGATTGCCAATCCATTGATGAAACGGGTCATGGATCTGAAAAACTCTGCATTAGAAGAAAGCACAACATCTGGTAGCGAAACGACTGTGGGGGATTATCGCAATCTCGATACAGAATCTGCTGCAACCGACGTTCAAAAAGCTGGGTTGATTCCAATAGTCATCGGGGATGGTGAAAAAGTCATTGCCCAATCGGTTGACAGTGGAACTTCGATCATGCCAGGAGAACGAGTACTGCTCGTTACCGATAGCGATAAGTACTATATGCCGGATACAACTTCCTGGTCAAAAGCAGATTTGATTAAATTTGGCAGTCTACTAAATGTAGATGTTAGTTTTGAAGGAGACGGCTATTGTACCAAACAAAGCGTTGAGCCTTACACCGAATTATCGGGGCAATCGATCAAGTTTACACTAAGTGAAAACGAATAAATAGGAGAGAACAATATGGAATGGACAGAGATGATATTACCTTTGGCAAGTGGCTTTGCGATCGTAACAGCCACAATGCCTTTGTTTATCGGCTATTTTCAAATGAAGAAATACGGACAGGAAATACGTGGTGACGGTCCCAAATGGCACAATGTAAAGGCCGGAACACCAACGATGGGTGGGTTTGTATTTTTGATTTCTGCAATGATCACTGCCATCTGGGTAGGAGCATGGCAAAATCAATTGACTGCTTCATTGTTCATTCTTTTGTTCATTACCTTGGTTTATGGTGCATTAGGATTTCTTGATGACTTCATCAAGATTTTCCGCAAAAGAAATATGGGCTTAAACTCGCTGCAAAAACTGATTGGACAGATTTTAGGCGGACTCGTCTTTTACTTTGTTTTCCGATCTGAAGGCAATGCGGATGTACTGAATTTCTTTGGGATCGATGTATCGCTATCGATTTTTTATGGCTTATTCGTCATTTTTTGGCTTGTTGGTTTTTCAAATGCAGTCAACTTGACGGATGGGATCGATGGACTAGTCGCAGGACTGGGCACGATTTCTTTTTCAACATACGCACTGATTGCTTGGCGACAAGATCAAATCGATGTTTTGATCGTTTGTCTTGCGATCATTGGCGGATTGATCGGCTTCTTTCCCTACAATCGCAAACCGGCAAAAATTTTCATGGGGGATGTCGGCTCACTGGCTTTAGGCGGTCTGCTGGCAGCTATCTCGATTCTTTTACACCAAGAATGGACCCTCTTGCTTGTCGGATTGGTCTATGTTTGTGAAACAGCAAGCGTGATGCTGCAAGTTGCCTCATTCAAATTAACGGGCAAACGAATCTTCAAGATGTCACCCATTCATCATCATTTTGAAATGAGTGGATGGTCTGAGTGGAAGATCGACACTGTATTTTGGTGTATCGCGTTAGGTTGCTCGTTGCTCACAATAGCCCTTGTATGGTAGGAGATGAAGAAAATGAAAAAAATTACAACATATCAAAATAAAAAAGTTCTTGTGCTAGGATTAGCGCGTAGTGGATTCAGTGCGGCCAAATTGTTACATGATTTGGGCGCACTTGTGACCGTTAATGACGGAAAGCCATTTGCTGAAAATCCAGAAGCACAAGATCTTTTGGCTTTAGGGGTCAAAGTGATCACTGGCAGCCACCCGATTGAATTATTGGATGAAGGATTTTCGCTAGTTGTTAAAAATCCAGGGATCCCTTATTCACAACCTCTTGTCCAAAAAGCTTTAGAGAAAAAAATTCCTGTGATCACGGAAGTGGAACTGGCGTATCAAATCTCTGAAGCGCCGATTATCGGTATTACTGGTACGAATGGAAAAACCACTACAACGACCATGATCGCCAATGTCTTGAATGCTGGAATGGAAAAAGGACAGGCATTGCTTTCTGGAAATATCGGGTTTCCTGCAAGTTCCGTTGCTCAAACAGCTAAGCCTGAAGATCGCTTGGTGATGGAGCTTTCAAGTTTCCAATTGATGGGAATCGATACCTTGCGGCCGAAAATCGCTGTCATCACGAATATTTATGAAGCCCATATCGATTACCATGGTAGTCGCCCGGAATATGTCTTAGCAAAATGGCGCTTGCAACAACGAATGACCGCTGACGATTATTTAGTGATTAACTGGAACCAACCAGAACTAGAAGCACTATCAACCAAGTCAAAAGCGCAAATCATTCCTTTCTCCACTAAGAAAAAAGTAGCGGGAGCATATATGCTTGATGGAATGCTCTACTATAAAGAAGAAGCAATTATGGCAGCGGAGGAACTCGGTGTACCTGGGGCACATAATATTGAAAATGCCTTAGCGGCGATCGCTGTTGGGAAACTTTGCGATATGTCGAACGAAGCAATCAAACAAGCGTTACAGACCTTCACTGGGGTGCCTCATCGGACCCAGTATGTCACCACCATCAATCAGGTGAAATTTTTCAATGATTCCAAAGCAACCAACATCTTAGCAACAGAAATGGCCTTAGGTGGTTTTGACAATGAAAAATTGGTCTTACTGGCAGGCGGATTGGATCGTGGCAACAGCTTTGATGAGTTGGTTCCAGCACTAAATGGGCTCAAAGCTATCGTTGTGTTTGGAGAAACAAAAGAAAAATTAGCCGCTGCTGCTCAAGCAGCTGGTGTAAAAACGATTGAAATGACAGAGAATGTTGAAACAGCCGTCCCATTAGCCTTTTCTTTAAGTGCTGCTGGAGATACGATTCTATTGTCACCGGCGAATGCAAGTTGGGATCAATACCCTGATTTTGAAGTTCGCGGCGACAAATTTATGGCGGCAGTAGCAGAACTTAAATAGAAATGAGTGAAGGATATGAAAATACTTGTGACTGGCGGCGGTACTGGCGGACACATCTATCCAGCGTTGTCTTTTGTGGATTACGTGAAGGAGATTGACCCGACAGCCGAATTTTTATACATTGGTGCAACAAGGGGCTTAGAGAATAAAATCGTCCCTCCAACAGGTATTCCTTTTAAAACACTAGAGATTCAAGGCTTTAAGCGTAAGCTATCTTTGGATAACGTAAAAACGATCCAGCTTTTTATGAAAAGCTACTACGCAGCAAAGAAAATCATCAAAGATTTCCAACCGGATGTAGTGATCGGCACCGGCGGCTATGTTTCCGGCGCCGTGGTCTTTGCTGCCTCGAAGTTGAAAATACCTACCATTATTCATGAACAAAATAGTGTACCTGGAATCACCAATAAATTTCTAACCAAATATGTGGATAAAATCGCCATTGCTTTTCACGATGCTTCTCAATACTTTCCAGCGAAGAAAACGGTGTTGGTGGGCAATCCTCGTGGTCAAGAAGTACGGAATAGTCAAAAGTCGACGATTTTGTCTTCTTACGATTTAAATCCGGCGAAAAAAACAGTCTTGGTTTTTGGTGGGAGTCAAGGAGCTCTGAAAATCAATCAAGCGATCATTGATGCGCTGCCGCTGTTTGCTCAAAAAGAGTATCAGTTACTTTATGCATCTGGCGAAAGGTATTACAAAGAGATCGAAGAAAAAATTGGGATGTCAAAAGATGCATTTCCTAATATCAGTATTCGTCCCTATATCGATCAAATGGCAGAAGTGATGGCAAATAGCGATTTGTTGATTGGTCGAGCGGGTGCCACATCGATCGCCGAATTTACGGCATTAGGGATTCCAGCGATTCTGATTCCAAGTCCTTATGTGACTAATGACCACCAAACGAAGAACGCCCAAAGTTTAGCCAATGCAGGAGCAGTCAAAATGATTGCCGATCATGAATTAAACAGCCAAAACCTCGTGGAAGCAGTAGATAGTATCATGCAAGATGAAGCCCTTCGTAGTAAGATGGCCAAAGCCTCAAAAGAACAAGGGATCAGCGATGCCTCGGAACGATTATTTCGACTTGTGCAAGAGGTAATCAAATAGTACAATGTGTGGGATAGAAAGGAGCGATTATCATTAGTAAAGACAAAACACCTCATGATGATCAAACCCCCTCGTCAACGGAAGAGTTGACCCCTTGGCAAAAAGAAAATCTAAAATATTTGCAAGAAAAAGGCAATCAGCCAGCTTGGTCGTCACCCACTTCTGAAGAAACAGAAGACATGTCCCAAGCACATGAAGATGAGTTGACAGAAGAAGCACTTTTTGAAGCAGAACAAGCGATAGAAGAAACAGACGATGAGAAAGAAGGAGTGACTGAGCCAGAAAAAAAAGCTCGCTCTTTCGCTGATCGGCTGCCTAATCTAAAGGCGTACCGCAATCAGGTATTGATTCGCCGCTTAGCGCTGATTATCGGTCTACTGATGATTCCTTTGTTGATTGTTTTGTATTTTGTTTCGCCGCTTAGTCGTTTGGCGAATGTGGTGGTCAAAGGCAATCAAGAAGTATCCGCAGAAGCGATTCTCGAAAATTCTGACCTAGCCGTCAATGAAGAGATGTGGCCGCAATTTTTTGAACGGAATCAGAGTGTGGCAGCAATCAAAAAAGAATTGCCGCGCATAAAAAATGCTTCCATTTCTCTATCTGGTATTAATCGTTTCGATATCACTGTTACTGAATTTCAAGAAGTGGCTTTATTAGCCAAAGACGGCGGCTATGCACCAGTTTTAGAAAATGGCGCTGTTTTGGAAGACATCAGTGAGCAGCCAGAGGAAGGATTGCCGGTTTTAGAAAATTTTTCGGCTGAAGACAAAATCAAAGCGACACTCAGTGCCTATCAAGAATTAAGTTCAGAAATTCGCGATGGCATTTCTCAAATCAAATACACCCCCCGTGACAGCAATGATGAGCTGTTGACTCTCTTTATGAATGATGGCAATCAAGTGATCGTCAACATCTCAAATATGGTGAGTCAAATGCAGTATTATCCGCAAATTGCCAAAGATTTGACCGAGGACAGTATTGTGGATATGGAAGTTGGGATCTTTACGTATCCTATTTCAAATACACAAGAAGACGATGCAGACGAAAATCAAACAGCTGATAGTGATTCTTAGGAAAAATTCAAGAGTTTTTTTCATTAACTTGTTTCTAAAAAGCGCCATTATATGGTAGAATTGGTAACAGTGAACAAATTATTCGAATGAACTCTAAAAACGGACTGTGATGGTTCGCTATATATCCAATTTAAGTAGGAGGGAACCCCATCCATGGCAAAAACGGGAATGTATGTTGGCCTTGATATCGGTACGACATCTGTAAAAGTTGTAGTAGCCGAATACGTTGACAGCCAAATGAATATCATTGGTGTAGGAAATGCAAAATCAGAAGGAATCAACCGTGGGATTATTGTAGATATCGATAAAACGGTACAAGCCATTCAAAGAGCAGTAAGACAAGCAGAAGAAAAAGCAGGAATTCAAATTCGCAGTGTAAGTGTTGGTGTACCAGCCAATCTTCTTGAAGTGGAAAATTGTCAAGGGATGATCGCGGTCAATAGTGAATCAAAAGAGATCACCGACGAGGACGTCCGCAATGTTGCTTCCGCAGCACTTGTACGTTCAACCCCTCCTGAAAGACAGATCATTGCTATTTTACCGCAAGAATTTACTGTGGATGGGTTTGAAGGGATCAAAGATCCTCGTGGCATGATCGGTGTTCGCTTAGAAATGTTTGGTGTGGTTTATACAGGACCAAAAACCATCATTCACAACATTCGAAAGTGTGTGGAAAAATCCGGACTGATCGTCAATGAAGTGGTCATTACGCCATTAGCATTGACAGAATCGATTTTATCTGATGGTGAAAAAGATTTTGGCACGATCGTTATCGATATCGGTGGCGGCCAAACAACGACAGCTGCGATGCACGACAAACAATTGAAATTTACTCATGTGAACCAAGAGGGCGGCGAATTTGTCACCAAAGACATTTCAACGGTTTTAAATACCTCTTTCAACAATGCAGAAGCATTGAAGATCAATTATGGGGATGCGTATCCTGAACGAACTTCAGCTAGCGAAGAGTTTCCGGTCGATGTGATTGGAAAATCAGAACCTGTGAAGATTGATGAACGCTATTTGTCAGAAATCATTGAAGCCCGTATGGAACAAATTTTCACTAAATCAAAAGAAGTCTTAGACGAAATTGATGGACTTGATTTACCAGGTGGCGTGATTTTAACTGGTGGTGCTGCAAGCCTGCCAGGTGTCGTAGATCTTGCTCAAGAAGTATTCGAAACAAACGTTAAGCTTTACGTTCCTAATCATATGGGACTTAGAAATCCTGTATTCACCAATGTAATCAGTATCGTTGACTATTCAGCAAACTTAAGCGAAGTCTATCAGCTTGCCAAAAGTGCGATCACCGGTGAAAAAACAGTCGCGCAACAGCCCGTTGCTATTCAACAACAAGAAGTACATTACGAACAATATGAAGCTCCAGAAGAAACTTATGAAGAAGTAGAAGAAGAGAAAAAAGGTGAGTCGATCACAAACCGAGTAAAAGATTTCTTCTCAAATATCTTTGAATAATCTAAAACGATTCTCAGGAGGAAGATAAACTATGGAATTTTCAATTGATAATAACATCAATGACGGCGCTGTGATCAAAGTCATCGGAGTCGGCGGCGGTGGCGGCAACGCAGTCAACCGTATGATCGAAGAAAATGTCAAAGGCGTAGAATTTATTGCGGCCAACACTGACGTTCAAGCATTAAAAAATTCAAAAGCAGAAACAGTGATTCAATTAGGCCCTAAATATACCCGCGGTCTTGGTGCTGGTTCTCAACCAGAAGTTGGTCAAAAAGCGGCAGAAGAAAGTGAAGATTCTATTCGTGAATCATTAGAAGGCGCGGACATGATTTTCATTACCGCTGGTATGGGTGGCGGAACCGGGACCGGTGCTGCACCGATCGTAGCGAAAATCGCCAAAGAAATCGGCGCATTGACAGTCGGTGTCGTTACTCGCCCATTTACTTTTGAAGGACCAAAACGCGGCCGTTTTGCGGCTGAAGGAATTGCTAAATTGAAAGAGAATGTCGATACACTATTGATCATCTCGAACAATCGCTTGTTAGAAGTTGTCGATAAGAAAACACCAATGCTTGAAGCATTCCGTGAAGCAGACAATGTCTTGCGTCAAGGGGTTCAAGGGATCTCAGACTTGATCACTGCTCCAGGCTACGTTAACTTGGACTTCGCTGATGTGAAAACAGTGATGGAAAACCAAGGCACCGCTTTGATGGGAATTGGTGTTGCTAGCGGCGAAGAACGTGTAATCGAAGCAACGAAAAAAGCAATCTCTTCACCATTACTAGAAACTTCGATCGATGGTGCCGAACAAGTACTATTGAACATCACTGGCGGATTGGATATGACTTTATTTGAAGCACAAGATGCTTCTGATATCGTCGCTCATGCAGCAACAGGTGATGTAAATATTATCTTAGGTACCTCAATCAACGAAGACCTAGGCGATGAAATCCGTGTGACTGTCATTGCAACTGGCATTGACCCTTCTAAAAAAGAACGTGGGTCTCGCTCTAGCAGACAAAGCCAAAGCCAAATTCATTCTATCCCACAAAAACCCACATTAGATATGGACCAAGCACGCCCTGCGCAAGCAGAGGAAAGCAACGGTTTCGGTGATTGGGATATCCGTAAAGAACAAAATGTACGACCTAAAGTAGAAGAAAACACATTTGAAAATGTAGAAAAGAAAGAATTCGACACCTTCAGCCGTGATGAAGTACGCTCGAATGATGACGACGAATTAAGCACACCACCATTTTTCCGTCGTAAACGCTAGGGGGCAGAGCACATGATTTCTGAGAACTTGCACAAGATCCAGCAAGAGATACAGGACTCCTGTGCTCTTGTTTCTAGAAACGCCAGTGAGGTCTGTTTGACAGCTGTAACAAAATCCGTCGATACAGAAACGACAAGAGAACTTCTAGAAAATGGTGTGCGGAATTGTGCTGAAAATCGAGTAGAAAAACTACTTGAAAAAAAAGCAGCATTAACGGATTTTCCAGATGTCCGTTGGCATTTTATTGGCAATTTGCAGCGTAGAAAGGTAAAATCAATTATAAACGAGATTGATTTTTTCCATGCGTTAGATTCAATCAAACTGGCACAAGAAATTCAAAAACGAGCAGAACATCCGATCAACTGCTTTGTGGAAGTAAATGTTTCGCAGGAAGCAACGAAACAAGGGATTTTCGTAGAAGAGGTGATGGCTTTTATTGAAGCACTCGCTTCGTTCGATAAAATTCGTGTTGTTGGATTGATGACGATGGCCCCGCTCACTGCTTCCAAAGACGAGCAGCATCAGATTTTTAAAGAATTAAAAAGGATTCAACAACAAATCGCTGACCTGCATCTTACACATGCCCCTTGCTTAGAAACGAGTATGGGAATGAGTAATGACTTTCCCATTGCGATCCAAGAAGGCGCAACATTTATTCGTGTAGGAACAGCATTATTTCAATAAAAAAGGAGGTTGACCGATGTCGCTCAAAGAGAAACTGACCAATTTTTTTGGATTGACTGACGAAGAAGATTATTACGAAGAAACATATGCCACTGAAGAACCGGCACGAACAGCATCTAAACCGGCTGTGAACCAAGGAGGAGCTTTTACGGCCTCCAGAACATCCGCGAATACGTATGCATCTGGCCAAGCGGCAACCCGTACAACAAGTCAACCACAAAATCAAGCTTATCAATACAGACAGCAACCTCAAACTGCTGCTTATCAACAATCCTCAGCTGCGGCTGAACGAGTAAGATCGGTACCTAAGACGGAAGAAAAAGTCGTTCCGATGGCGCAACAAAGAACCAATACGAGAGTCAAAGATACAAAAGCAAAAGAAACTTCCTCGCAAGTGGCAGGAAAAATAACGATCGTAGAACCACGTGTTTACTCTGAAGCAATGGGGATTGCGAAGCAAGTCATCAATGGTGATGCTGTACTTGTTAATTTTCATTTAATTGAAGAGTACCAAGCTCGTCGAATAGTTGATTTTTTAACAGGAACAGTGTACGCTGAAGATGGTGATATCAAGCGCGTTGGCGATGAAATTTTTCTTTGCACGCCTAAGGGTATGGAAATTGAAGGCACTGCCCAAACATTAGCAGATACCAATTTTTTTGATATCTAAAGTGAGGAGGAACGCCAATTTTATTCTTGAGATTCGTTAAATTACTGAGTGATGCTGTTTATCTGTATACCATTTTATTAGTGATCTATGCACTTTTGTCTTGGTTTCCAGGAGGGTATCAATCCGCTTTTGGCCGTTTCTTGGCAAAAGTGTGTGAACCGTATTTGAGTTTATTTGATCGATTGAAATTAAGTTTTGCTGGTATCGATTTTACGATTGCATTTGCAATTATTGTCTTACAGCTAGCATCACAAGCATTGATATTGATCCTACAATCAATTTTATTTTAACGTAAGGGGTGGTTATCGGTGAACGCAAATGTCTATCAACATTTTCGAAACGATGAACGCCCTTTTATTGATTCCGCTCAAGGATGGATCGAACAAGTGCAAATGCAGTATGCGCCATACTTGACTGATTTCTTAGATCCAAGACAAGCGTATATCTTAGAAAGCTTGATTCGTCAATCAACGGATTTAAGCTTCCGTTTTTTTGGCGGATACGAAGCTGCTGAAAGACGACGCTGTTTAATTTATCCTGATTACTTTGAGCCCACCACCGATGAGTTTGACATGACTTTATTTACGATTCAATACCCGAAAAAATTTACGGTTTTGAGTCATGGAAAAGTTTTGGGCACGTTAATGGGGACTGGAGTCAAGAGGGAATACTTTGGAGACATTCTTTCCGATGGTGAAATATGGCAAGTATTCGTTGCTACTGAAGTCAGTCATTTTATTCAACTACAAGTGGATAAAATCGGCAACGTATCGGTACGTTTGGAAGAAACGAAATATACCGATTTGATCGTGCCTAAAGATGGCTGGACCGAGGAAAGAGAAACGGTTAGTTCATTGCGTCTTGATACAGTGATCTCCGCCGTGTACAACATCTCTCGTCAGCGTTCGAAACAGTTGATCGAATCAGGAAAAGTAAAAGTAAACTGGACAGAAGCATTACGACCAGATTTTGTTCTGGATTTACTGGATATCGTTTCAGTAAGAGGATTTGGTCGGATTCAAATACAGGGGTTAGAAGGAACCACGAAAAAAGAAAAAGTTAGATTGTTATTAGGTGTATTACGTAAATAAATCAAAGAGGTGTATAGAATATGGCATTAACTCCATTAGACATTCAAAATAAAAACTTTTCAGTAAAAATGAGAGGCTACAATCAAGACGAAGTCGATGACTTTTTGGATATGATTGTTCGTGATTATGAAGAAGCTGTTCAACGCAATCGTGAGTTAGAGAAATCATTGAAACATGCAGAAGAAAAACTCGAATACTTCAATGAATTGAAAGACGCCTTGAACCAATCCATTATCGTGGCTCAAGATACGGCGGATAAAGTAAAAACAAGCGCAAGCAAAGAATCAGAAGTAATCGTTACTTCTGCCCAAAACCGTGCGGATGAGATGGTTGCTACTGCAGAAAAACATGCCCATGCCTTGATGACCTCAGCAGAAGAAAAAGCCAAAGAGATTTTGACAGATGCAACAAATAATGCACGTCAATTGGCGACAGAAACAAATGACTTGAAGAAGAAAACCAGAGTCTTCCATAACAACTTATTAGTTATGTTGCAAACGCAATTAGAACAAGTGAAGAGCCCTGAATGGGAAGAAATTTTGGCGCCATTTTCAAGCTATGTACAAGATTCCCACCAAGTGATCAGAGAAGTTTTGTCAAAAGAACTTGACAGTGAAAATGGTTCTGGAGTAAACTCAGAAGCAGTGGAAACATTTGATGTGGACATTGTTGAATCAGATGAAAAAATCGTTGATGTAAGTGAAAGCCCTGAAGTGAAAACGTTAGATGATGCGAGAAACTTATTAGACGAGTTGAACAAAACAGATAACAACTAAGACACAGAACAGAAAAATTTCTTATATTTTTCAAGCGAGTTTGGGAGAGTGGAAGCCAAATAAAACCCTGTAAGAAATCAGATCATCTGTGAGTTGCGTTCTTGAAAGAGCTGACTTTTCAAAGACTCGAGTAGAGAACGACGCCTGATCCCGTTACCGATCATCAAAGAATTGTCAAATGACAATTAAATTTGGGTGGTACCACGAACACGTTCGTCCCTTGCCAGGGACGGACGTGTTTTTTGCTGTGAATCACTATGATTGGCTTGCGAAGCAAGACAGAATAGATGATGAACAGTACTAGGCGACCATAGGGAGCGTAGTAACCGTACTAGGAATCACTATGATTGGCTTGCGAAGCAAGACAGAATAGATGATGAACAGTACTAGGCGACCATAGGGAGCGTAGTAACCTTACTAGGAATCACAATGATTGGTCCGCAAAGCGGAACAGAGCAGATGATGAACAGTACTAGGCGACCGCCGGGAGCGTAGTAACCTTACTAGGAATCACAATGATTGGTCCGCAAAGCGGAACAGAGCAGACGCTAGCCAGCTGTTAACAATCAGTGAATCCTGAATGCTTTGAATTTATGGCAACCAATCCATTTGACAGGTTCAATAGAAGCAATCGGTTGATCGAGTCGATGGATTTTGAAACTATACCAAAACGTTGAGAGACGAAAAGGAGCGAAACAAGAATGAAAATGAAAGAAACACTGCATCTTGGAAAAACCGCTTTTCCAATGCGAGGCAACTTGCCAAACCGCGAAGTGGATTGGCAAAAAGAATGGGAAGAAAATCAATTGTATCAACGTCGTCAAGAATTAAATGAAGGCAAGCCAACCTTTGTCTTACACGATGGCCCTCCCTACGCAAATGGAAACATCCATATCGGACACTCATTGAACAAAATCAGTAAAGACATCATCGTACGTTCCAAATCGATGTCAGGTTTCCGTTCCCCTTATGTACCTGGTTGGGATACTCATGGTTTACCGATCGAACAAGTACTGACCAATAAAGGGATCAAGCGCAAAGAAATGAGCTTGGCAGAATATCGCAAAAAATGTGAAGAATATGCTTTGACACAAGTGGATACGCAAAGAGCTGATTTCAAACGTTTAGGCGTTTCTGGTGACTGGGATCATCCATATATCACATTGACACCAGACTATGAAGCAGCAGAAATCCGCGTGTTCGGAAAAATGGCAGAAAAAGGCTACATCTACAAAGGATTGAAACCAATTTACTGGTCACCATCTAGTGAATCATCATTAGCAGAAGCTGAGATCGAATACAAAGATGTGAAATCACCATCGATCTATGTGGCTTTCCCAGTCGCAGATGGCAAAGATTTGCTTGATTCAGATACAGCTTTTGTTATCTGGACGACGACGCCATGGACCTTACCAGCGAATCTAGGAATCTCTGTGAATCCAACCTTTGCCTATGTTCAAATCTTGGCCGATGGCCGCAAATTCGTCGTGGCAAAAGATTTATTAGAAACCGTGACGAATGAGATCGGTTGGGAATCTGTCGAAGTTTTACAAGAATTGGCTGGCGATCAATTGGAAAAAATGACGGCACAACATCCTTTTTATGATCGTACGTCTCTAGTAATGTTAGGTGACCATGTGACATTGGATGCCGGTACTGGTTTGGTCCACACTGCACCAGGACACGGGGAAGATGACTACATCGTCAGCAAAAAATATGGTCTAGATGTCTTATCACCAGTCGATAGCCGTGGGGTCTTCACAGAAGAAGCACCAGGATTTGAAGGGGTCTTTTATGACAAAGCCAATCCAATGATCACTGAGCTTTTAGAAGAAAAAGGAGCCCTACTAAAACTAAACTTCTTTACTCACAGCTATCCACATGATTGGCGGACGAAAAAACCAGTCATCTATCGGGCAACACCACAATGGTTTGCGTCTATTGATAAGTTCCGTCAAAATATTTTGGATGAGATCGAAAAAGTAGATTGGATCATTCCATGGGGCAAAACCCGTTTATACAATATGATTCGCGACCGCGGCGACTGGGTGATCTCTCGTCAACGTGCGTGGGGCGTTCCGTTGCCAATCTTCTATGCAGAAAACGGTGAAGCTATCATTACGCCTGAAACGATTGAGCATGTGGCAAACTTATTTGCTGAACATGGTTCAACGATTTGGTTTGAAAAAGAAGCAGAAGAATTACTGCCAGCTGGCTTCACGCATCCGGGCTCACCTAACGGCAAATTCTCGAAAGAGACTGACATCATGGATGTTTGGTTTGATTCAGGTTCTTCTCACGAAGCGGTGTTACGTCAACGTCCAGAGTTGACATTCCCAGCTGACATGTACTTGGAAGGTTCTGACCAATATCGTGGGTGGTTCAACTCAAGTATCACGACTAGTGTTGCGATCAATGAAGTCGCACCATATAAAGCCGTCTTGTCTCAAGGCTTCACCTTAGATGGCGAAGGTCGCAAGATGAGTAAATCTCTTGGTAATACCATTGCACCAGAAAAAGTGATCAATCAAATGGGTGCGGATATTTTGCGCCTTTGGGTCAGCAGTGTTGACTACGAAGCGGATGTCCGAGTGTCTATGGATATCTTGAATCAAGTGTCAGAAGTCTATCGAAAAATTCGCAATACCATGCGTTTCTTATTGGCTAATACGAATGATTTTGATCCAGCAAAAGACAGCGTACCATTTGAAAACTTGCGTTCTGTTGATAAATACATGATGGTTCGCTTGAATCAAACGATCAAAACGATTCGGGAAGATGGCTATGAAAAATATAACTTCTTGCATATTTACCGGACAGTCATCAACTTCTTGACAGTCGATATGTCATCCTTCTATTTGGATTTTGCAAAAGATGTCGTTTATATCGAAGCTGAAAATGATTTCCAACGTCGCGCCATGCAAACCGTCTTCTATCAAACAGCGGTTGCGTTGACGAAATTACTGACGCCGATCATTCCCCATACGGCAGAAGAAATCTGGTCACATTTGAAAGAAGAAGAGGAATATGTTCAATTAGCGGAGTTCCCTGGCTATGATACATTTGCTAACCAAGAAGAGCTGCTTGATTTATGGCGTGCTTTCCTTGATTTCCGTGACAATGTCTTAAAAGCATTGGAAGAAGCGCGTAATGCAAAACTGATTGGGAAATCGTTTGAAGCAAAAGTGACTGTCTATCCAACCGAACCGGTTGCGGCACTACTAAAAGCTATCGATTCAGATATTGCACAACTGCTGATCATTTCACCAGACTTCTTAACGATCAAAGAAGCAGGGGAAGCAGCACCAGAAGCGGCCTATCAATTCGAAGACGTGGCGATCTTAGTGGAAAAAGCCGAAGGTGAAGTCTGCGAACGTTGCCGCCAAGTCCGTGTAGATGTTGGTGTAGAAGAGCAACTGCCAACACTTTGCGGCCATTGTGCAGCCATCGTCAAAGAAAACTATCCCGAAGCAGTTGCAGAAGGCTTTGAAAAATAAAAGAACGAAAAAAGATGACCCCATTGCGGGTCATTTTTTTTTGAAATTAGTCAAGCTTGTTCCTTGAAAATGGGACATAAACAGCTGTTTGTGACATCCAAATGAGAAAATCTAGCTTAATTGATAACGATTCTCATTTGTTTGCAATAATTTTCCGACAGTTTATTGTATAATAAAAAAACCTTATTAGACGAAGATTCCTGCCTGTGATTTACTAGTCACTATTTGTTCAATGGATTTAAGTAACCCTTGAAGGAAGAAATCAACGAGCACGGATCAAGTAAAAAAAACTTGCCAGATAGAAAAACAGATTGTAAACTGTTAAAAATCGGAATATTCAGAATATTGAAAGAAAGTGTGATTCCATGAGTGATTTAGAGATGATGAGGAAAACGAACCAAATGATGTACGATGCCGCTTTTGAAAGAGATGCTTGTGGGATGGGCTTTATTGCACAAAAAGATGGTCGCTATTCTCGAGAACTTGTGCAAAATGCCTTAACGATGTTAGAACGGATGAACCATCGAGGGGGAACTGGGGCAGAACCTGACACAGGAGACGGAGCTGGGATTTTGATGGCGATGCCTGATCCATTTTTTCAACAGCGAGCAAAAGAGGCCGAAATCCCATTGCCTGAAAAAGGCGCCTATGCTGTTGGGATGTTTTTTTTACCGAAAGAAAAGCTCCGAGCAGCACAGGTCCAAGAAGAAGTAGCTAAAGACATTCAACAAATGGGTTTTACGGTTTTATGGCAACGAGATGTGCCTTATGATTATTATCAATGTGGGCCAGGAGCGCAAAAAGTCATGCCCTCATTTGTGCAAGTCTTTATTGAAAAACCTGTCGATGTAGCTGCAGGCCGTCCCTTTGAAGATCAGCTTTATCGGTTACGGCGAAAACTGGAAAAAACGTATCATACCGATGAGCTGTCTATCTGCAGCTTATCTAGTAAGACAGTTGTTTATAAAGGGATGCTGCATGCCTATCAAGTTGGCTTGTTTTTCAAAGATCTTCAAAGCCCAGAAATGACTTCCAGTATTGCTTTGACCCATTCTCGTTTTTCAACGAATACCTTTCCAAGCTGGAGTCGGGCGCAACCTTTTCGTTTCTTAGCCCATAATGGCGAAATCAACACATTACGCGGGGCGGAAAATTGGATGCATGGACATCAGATCGAAGTCTACGATGACGAAAACTCCGATTCGGCGAAGTTGGAAAATTGTATGGAGTATTTGTATCGTCAAGGTCGAGACATTCCCCAAGCACTGTTGATGATGGTGCCAGAAGCATGGTCCAAAGAAGCTGGCTTGACGCCAGAACTGACGGCTTTTAATGAATACAATGCAAGCTTTATGGCCCCTTGGGATGGACCAGCAGCTTTATGCTTTACCGATGGGGATCTGGTAGGAGCTGCACTCGATCGAAATGGGTTGCGGCCATCTCGCTACTCGATCACGAAAGCTGGTTTTGTTATCGTGGCCTCTGAGTCAGGGGTTGTCGATTTGCCAGCGTCAGAAGTGATTGAAAAAGGGGTGCTTGGACCAGCAAATATGTTTTTGGTGGATACCAAAAAAGGGGTGATCTTACGCAATCAAGAAATCAAAGCGCATTATGCGAACGCCCATCCTTACCAAGAGTGGTTAGCGGATCACTTATTAACACCAGAGCTGCTTCCTGACGCAGAAAGACAGGAGGAAACGGCAGATGAAGCGATCCAGACCCTTTGGAAACGAAATGGCTACACGGATGAGATCATTCGCACGTTGATTTTACCAATGGCTCAAACGGGAGAAGAACCAGTGATTTCCATGGGGTTTGATTCACCCTTAGCCATCTTAAGCGAACGTCCCCAATCTTTGTTTACGTACTTTAAACAACAATTTGCTCAAGTGACCAATCCGCCAATCGATGCGATTCGTGAAAAATTGGTAATTGGTACCGAACTGTTTTTAGGTCGAGATGGTGATGTTTCAAAGGACATTCGAATCAATTGCAATAAGCTGAAGATTGCTAGTCCTGTGTTAAAAACGAGTGAATATGAAAAAATCAAACAGTTAGATCAAAATGGTCAAAAAGCAGTTTTGCAGTCGATTCTCTATGATTATGTACCAGAAAATGGAGCAGCATTGCAGCAAGCGTTAGAAGCGCTTTTTAAAGAAACGGAACAAAAAATTGATTCTGGGGCAACGATCGTCATTTTAAGTGATCGGGAAGTCATTCAGCCGCAAGAAGGAAAAGTGGCGATTCCGATCCTTTTGGCAGTATCAGGCCTGCACAATTACTTGGTGCGAAAAGGCAAACGTTCCTTGGCATCGATCGTTGCGGATACTGCGGAAGTCTGTGAGGTCCATCATTATGCCATGTTAGTCGGCTACGGAGCAAGTGGGGTCCACCCTTATGGGGCTTACCAGACATTGGCGCATTTTGAGCTTTCAGAAAAGATTGAAAGTTACCGCAAAGCTTGTGAGAAAGGTATTGTCAAAATTATGTCACGGATGGGGATTTCAACGATTGCCGGTTACCATGGGGCGCAATTGTTTGAAGCTGTTGGTATCTCTGAGAAAGTTATCTCCGAATACTTTACCGGCACGGTTACTCGTATCGGTGGACTTTCATTAGCGCAAATCGAGCAAGAATACTTAACGCGTTATGAAGCGGCGTATGGCGAGAAACGCGTGGATTATCTTGATTCGGGTGGTAGTTTCCAATACAAAGCTGACGGGGAACATCATCTGTTCAATCCAAAAACAATCTATGGATTTCAAAAAGCTGTTCGTACCGGCAGCTATGCGCTTTATAAAGAATATGCGGCGGAGATGAACCAAGACGCGTTAGAGAATCCAACGACCCTCCGTTCTATGTGGACTTTTGCGAACACAAGACGCAGTATTCCATTAGCTGAGGTGGAGCCAGTTGAAACGATCGTCAAACGATTTAAAGTCGGTGCGATGTCTTACGGCTCTCTAAGTGAAGAGGCGCATCGCTGTATTGCTGAAGGAATGAATGCGATCGGGGCAAAATCCAACAGTGGAGAAGGTGGAGAAAACCGAAATCGTTTCAAACCAGTGAATGGCATTAATTATAATAGTCGCATCAAACAAGTAGCTTCTGGCCGTTTTGGTGTCAACGCCGAATATTTAATGAGTGCGGACGAACTCCAGATCAAAATGGCGCAAGGGGCGAAACCTGGTGAAGGGGGGCAATTGCCAGGCAACAAAGTCTTCCCGTGGGTCGCTGAGATTCGTGGCTCAACACCTGGGGTCCGATTGATTTCGCCGCCACCACATCACGACATTTATTCGATTGAAGACTTAGCCCAGCTGATCTATGACTTAAAGGCAATCAATCCCTATGCACGGATCAATGTCAAATTGGTTTCTAGTACGGGCGTGGGTACGATCGCTACCGGTGTCGTCAAAGCCGGCGCAGACGTAGTCGTGATCTCAGGCTATGACGGTGGGACCGGTGCTTCTCCGAGAAATTCGATTCGTGATGCTGGCTTGCCTTGGGAAATGGGGCTTGCAGAAGCCCATCAAACGTTAGCTATGAATCATTTGCGGCAGCGAATGACCTTAGAGACAGATGGAAAATTAATGACGGGTCGAGACATCGCCATTGCTGCTCTTTTAGGAGCAGAAGAATATAGCTTTGCCTCTTTAGCGCTAGTTGCGATTGGTTGTGTCATGATGCGGGTTTGCAGTATCAATACATGTCCTGTCGGCATTGCTACGCAAAATCCAGCGTTGCGCAAATTTTTCGCAGGGAAACCTGAGCACATCATCAATACGATGTACTTTTTAGCAGAAGATTTACGGGAAACAATGGCCGAGCTAGGGTTTCGCACGATTGATGAGATGGTAGGACACGCGGAAGTGTTGACACCACGCTTCGTTGCCAAAGGCAAAGCAAAATCATTAGACTTTTCGAAAATGATTGGGACGACGATCCCAATCGAACGCAAAGTGACCGACCCATTCCTTGAGAAACGACAATGGCCAGAATTAGACGCTTTTGCCCAAGCAGCTATCGACAATAATCAAGAAATCGTTATGAATCATACGATCAATAATGTTCAACGTTCAGTCGGCGCTCGTTTAGGGGGCTGGATCGCAGAACGCTTTGGCAATTACGAAGTAACGCCAGGTTTGTTGCAGTTTACGTACCGCGGCATTGCTGGACAAAGTTTTGGGGCGTTTGCCACCCAGGGCATCCAGTTGAAACTGATTGGCGAGGCCAACGATTATGTAGCCAAAGGACTGAGTGGTGCCCGTTTGATCATTGTGCCGCCTGATGATGCCGCTTATGACGCAGAGCATTCACCGATTGTCGGTAACGTTGCTTGTTTTGGGGCGAATCGGGGTGAAGGCTATTTCCGCGGCATTGCTGGCGAACGCTTTTGCGTCCGTAATAGTGGAGCCAAAGTCGTTGTAGAAGGTGTTGGGGACCATGGCTGTGAGTACATGACTGGCGGCGTCGTGGTGATTTTAGGAAAAACCGGCCGCAACTTCGGTGCCGGAATGTCCGGTGGCGTGGCATACGTCTATGACCCTGATCAAACTTTTGCAGAAAAATGCAATCGGGAAATGGTTGATTTGTACCGGATTGGCGAAAGTGGCGATGACCATCAGCTGAAGGAGATGATCCAGCAGCATTTTGCCTATACAGATTCATTGAAGGCGGCTGAGATTCTAGAAGATTGGGAAAATCAGCAGCAACATTTCATCAAAGTCTATCCGACAGAGTACCATCAGATGATCCAAGCAACGGAGACTTTGGCTGAGCAAGGATTTATCGGGGAGGAACTTGTGACGAAAGCTTTCGAAGCCGTCGTCGGTCCACAATTGACTATTCCAGGAAAGGAGCGCGACTAATATGGCAGATCCATTTGGTTTTTTAAAGTACCCAAGAGTAGAAAATCCTACCCGACCGGTTTCAGAACGTATCCAAGACTGGCAAGAATTACAGACGCCGTTGCCTGAAAATGAGCGTCAAGAGCAAGCGGCGCGCTGTATGAATTGTGGCATTCCTTTTTGTCATACTGGTTCTTTTTACGGCGGGCAACGGGCGGTTTCAGGTTGTCCCAATGACAACCTGATTCCTGAATGGAATGATCTGGTTTATCAAGGGCGTTTCCAAGCCGCCTTTGAGCGTTTAGCCAAAACCAATCCACTACCAGAAATGACAGGGCGTGTCTGTCCTGCTCCATGTGAAAAAGGCTGTACCGAGGCACTGAATGGCTCAGGTGTCACGATCCATGACAATGAACGTTTTATTATCGATACTGCTTTTGAAAACGATTGGGTCAAAGCTTCCGGGTTGCCTCAAGAAGCGACTGGTTTCAAGGTGGCCATCGTTGGTAGTGGACCGGCTGGTTTATCCGCTGCTTGGCGCTTGAATCAACTAGGACATCAAGTGACGGTCTATGAACGCAGCGATCGCTTTGGCGGTTTGCTAATGTATGGTATCCCAAACATGAAATTAGACAAAGATGTCGTGCAGCGACGTATTGATCTAATGGCAGAGCTAGGCGTGACCTTTGTCGCTAATACGGAGATCGGTCGTGACTTGTCAGCAGAGGAATTGGCTGCTCAGTATGATCGGGTCATTTTGGCGACAGGTGCCAGCGTTCCTCGTGACTTGAAAATTCCTGGTCGTGAATTGACTGGGGTCCAATTCGCAGTCGATTATTTGACGGAAGCAACCAAAGATGTATTAAAGCATGGCAAAGCGGCAACCAGTAAAAAACTTGCTGGCAAGCACGTCGTCGTGATTGGCGGCGGCGACACTGGAAATGATTGTATTGGCTCAGCGATTCGGCAAGGAGCCGCTTCTGTGCGCCAATTGGAGATCACGCCCCAACTGCCATTGACACGTACCGACAGCAACCCTTGGCCTGAATACCCAATGACAGCCCGCACAGGCTATGGGCAAGAAGAAGCGGCTGAAGTGCTGCAAACACAAGTGACGTATCATGGGGTGTCCACAACGGCCTTTATCGGCGCCGAACGTGGCCAGTTGATTGCTATTGAAACGGTCTCGGTGGATCAACAGTTTCAGCCGATCCCTGGTACAGAGCAAGTGATCAAGGCGGATTTAGTCTTGTTGGCAATGGGCTTTATTGGCGCAGAGACCCAACTCTTTGATGCCTTTGGTGTGCGAGAAGTTTATGATGATTATACAACAAATAATGAACGGGTCTTAGTGGCAGGCGATGCTAAAAGAGGACCAAGCTTAGTGATCTGGGGGATTCGTGAAGGACGCCTAGCGGCAGAAAAAGTCGACCAAGCGTTACGATCATTGGTGTATCAATAAGCAAACAATAAAAAACAACCTGAGCAGCTCGTCCTCCTTCTAAATCAGAAGGGGAGCAGTGAAATGCTCAGGTTGTTTGCATGTTAGGAAGTTGGCTCAGATGGATGGGGCTTTGATCGCTGTTCATTTTTTTCCATTGCTGCCTTTGGTAGGCGAATCGAAAAGACGATGGTTTCGTCACGGCTTTCCGCCCAGATTTTTCCACCTAATGCTTCAACGATTTCTTTGGCGATCGGCAGCCCCAGACCGGTTCCACCAGTCGCAGTCGCTCGTGAAGCGTCCATCCGATAAAAAGGCTCAAAAATCAAGCCAATTTTTTCAGCAGGGATCGTTTTCCCGTGATTGGTCAATCGAATCAAGATATCATCAGAGGCACTGATGGCTAAATGCAAGGGGGAATCGGTATAACTATAGTTGATGGCATTGCGGATCAAGTTATCAAAAACGCGTTCCATTTTCTCCGTATCAACGGTCGCAAAGACTTTTTTCTGTAGCTGCAGTTGCCAATGAAGGTTCTTTTCTTCTAACAGCGGTAAAAATTCGAACGTCAACTGTTCCAGCATTAAGCTAAGATCCGTGGTTTCGGTCTGTAAGGCGATCGTTGTAAGATTAAAACGGGTGATTTCGAAAAACTCGCTGATCAATAATTCTAGCCGCTGGGCTTTTTGCAAGGCGATCTTGGTATAGCGTGCCCGTAGTTCGGTAGAAAGCTGTGGTTCCTCTTCTAACAGCGTCAAGTAGCCGATCACACTGGTCAAAGGTGTGCGTAAATCATGTGCGAGATACACAATCAAATCATTTTTCCGCTGCTCTGCTTCTTTGGCTGCTCGTTGATCTTGGAGATTTTTTTCCCGTAACTGGTTCATTTCTTCTTGGACATCGATCAGATTGCTGGAGAGAATGATTCGCTTCGTGGGTTCGGCAATCAATTGATTCGTGGCTTGGATCGTTTCATTCAAATAGCTGATGGCTTTACTCATATAATAAATCGTTGTACTTGCCCAGATCAGCAAGGCACCGATGGCTAGACAGACGAGCCAATAATCAGCAAAAAGCCGTAATATTTGATAAATGGGCTCATAGCCGTACCAAACCCTCAATCCTGCTACAAAGCGAACAGTTAAAGGGATCAGAATTAAGAGGAGCATTAAAACACCTGTGGTGATAAAGTATTGAGTCAAAAGTTTCCGAATCAATGGACTTCTATTTTTCAATGATATAGCCGACCCCCCATACAGTTTTGATTAATTTCGGTTTGCGGGGTTGTTCGTTTAGCTTTTCCCGCAGACGGGCAATATGTGCCATCACTGTGTTATTGTTGTCTAAATATTTTTCTTTCCAGACTGCTTCAAAAAGGGTTTCCGAGGTAACGACAGATCCTTGGTGTTCAAATAAGTAAAGCAAGATTTTAAATTCGATGGGGGTCAAAAAAACCTCTTTGCCATAAAGAAAACATTGGTGGCTGTTGATTTTCAACAGTAAGCCTTCCTTTTCGTATTCTTCAATCTTCTGCGGAACAGCTGACTGATTGTATCGTTGGTATCGCCGTAGTTGCGTTTTGACCCGAGCAACAACTTCTAATGGATTGAAAGGTTTGGTCACATAATCATCTGCACCTAGGCTTAGACCGGTAATTTTATCCAGATCTTCTCCTTTGGCAGTGAGCATCAGTACTGGAAAAAAGTGGGTTTTGCGAATGTTCTGTAACAGCTGAAAGCCGTCGATATCCGGCAGCATCACATCTAAAACTGCCACATCGACTGTTTCTTTTTCGAGATAAGCCAAAGCACTCGTCCCATCATAAAAAGGTTCCACTTGGAAGCCTTCATTTCTTAGAAACGTCGTGACTAACTCGGCGATTTCTTTTTCATCATCAACAACGATTATTTTTTCTGCCATCCTTGATTCACTCCAACTATCTACGATCATTTTTTCATTTACATTACCATTTACTCTACCCACATCATACCGTAATCCGTAAGCGAATGCATTTGTTTTCTACTTTGAACTAGAGGTGATGCGGGAACCTAGGCGGCTGATCAATTCATTGGTAATGGTTTGTGCTTGATCAGCTGTAGTCGTCCAATCGCTGATTACTTCGAGCGAACTTTCGACCGCCAGTTCTGGATAGTCCGTTAAATCGATCAAGAGCATGTCCATACAAACCAACCCAATCTGCGGGAGTAAAACCCCTTGATAAGACAATTGGAATCCTTGATTTGATAGGGCACGGGGGACCCCGTCGCAGTAGCCGATACTAACGATCCCGATCGTGGCTGGTCGATCAAAAACAGTGCCTAGTCCATAGCCGATCGCTTCTCCGGCTGCAACTGTTTTTTTGTCTACCAGTAAGGCTTTGAGTGTCAAAATCGGCTGTACGTTTATCTTCTGTTTTGTTGGTTCATTCGGGACACTTAGTGAACCAGTTAAAAGAATGCCTGGGCGCACATAATCATAGTGTTTCTCTGGGTAATTTAATATTCCGTAGCTGCTTTGCAGATGTGTCAGTCCATAGGCAATATTTCTAGCGGATAAGCCAGCCAATAGATCATCAAAACAAGTGATTTGGGCTTGTGTCCGTAAGATACTTGCCGTATCTAGCTGATCTGAAGAGCCTAGATGGGAAAAAATGCCTGTGATCTTGAGGCATGGCAAGGCATAAAGCTTTCTAACTGTTTCAAGGTCAGGGGCAACGCCTAAGCGGTGCATACCAGTATCTACCGCTAAATGGCATTCGATCGGAATGCTTGTTTGGGCTAAAGCATGCCCATGGTCCTCACTAACGATGGTTTGAATCAAGGAATAATGTTTCAGCTCTTTGGCACGTTGGGCAGAAGTGTACCCTAAAATCAGTAAGCGACTTTTGATGCCAGCTCGCCGTAATTCAATGGCTTCTTCAATGGTAGCAACGGCAAAGAAATCGACGCCGGCTCTTTCTAGGGTGCCTGCGACCGTCTTCGCATCACAACCATAGGCATCCGCTTTAACCACCGCCATCACTTTTGTTGTGGATGGAATCACTCGTTTGATTTCCTGCAAGTTGTGCAGCAAGGCGGGGGCTGAAAATTCTTTGGTTGCCCGTTGCAAGTGGAGCGGCGTTTTTTTCGGAAACGAGAACAGCTTTTGCAAAGCAAAGAGACCATAAATCAACCCGATGGTCAGCCCTAAGACCACAATGTAATTGATTAGATTGTTTTGCAGCAAGGGCAGTTTCTGACTAAGAAAATGGGTCACCGCAATGGTATAAGGATGGAGCAAATAGAGCCAAAGGGACAGTCGACCCGCTTGTTTCCAGATCATGGGTGCTTGCCATTGCTGGATGATCGGAAATAAAAACAAGAGGACGAAGGGCAAAAAAACATACATACTGTCATGTTTCGGCGTGGTAAAGTGATGCAAGAGATAACTTTCCAAAAGCAAGCAAATCAGACTGATCAGCAGATAACTATAGCGATGGGGAGAAGCAGGTTTCTTGGCAAATCTTCTGGCTAGTACCCCTAAGAGCAAAAACAAGGGAGCAAAGAAAATACCGTTGCGAGTTCCAGCCAATAGTTGGAAAATCAGTGAATAGAATGACGCGAGGGGTGTTTGGGCAGCCAGTCCAGACCAACTGTCCCCACCTAAACCAATCACGTATAAACCGATAGCCATGAAAAAGACTTGTTTAAAAGAAAAGCGCACCAAGAGTCCCATCACTAAAAGACTGCCGGTAATGATCGCAGGAAAATACCATAGATGATAAAGGATGCCATTGACTAGCAAAGTTTGAATAAAAGTGCCTAGGGGCATGTTCAATCCTAACATGCCGCTGTACCAAGCAAGCGGCAAAAAGAGCAGTGTGGCTATGAGATAGACTTGCAGCTGCTTTTTAATAAAATGCCAGACACGCTGTCTGGCAGGATAGCTGTTTTGGGTGGCCAAGTCGCTGAACACGTAATATCCGCTGATCATAAAAAAGAAGGGGACGGCGATTCTGAAAAGAGTCAATGTGATCAGGATATCACCATCGGGCCACAATCGATGAAGGGGTAGACAGTGGATCGCCACCACCATCATCGCTAATAGCACTCGAAACTGCTCGATTCCCTGATTCTTCTTCATGCGAACTGCCTCGTGGTCTGTTCAAGATACTGATGGTATTCTTCCAAGGTCCACTGTTGATTGGCCATGATTTGACTATGAGGCAAACCGACATAACGAAAATGCCATGGTTCGTAACCAATCCCTGTAATTTCTTGTTTGTCTGCGGGGTAGCGTAAAATAAATCCGTAGTTCATCATTTCCTGGGTAAATAAATCAGCGGCTGCGCTGTCACGAAACCGTGGACAGATCAAATCATCTTGGCTACCCTTTAATCCAACATCGATCGCTAAGCCTAACTGATGCTCGCTACAGCCGGGCAACGCCACAAATTGTTTCGTATAGGATAATCCATTTTCTTTTAAGGAATATTCCCATAAATGCCGTTGCTGCTTTTCGGTTCGATAGCCATCTAATAAGCAGATCTCGTCTTCAAGTTTTAAGGCTTTGACGAGGCGTTCCCATTGTTTGGCTGCTTCTGGCTGCAAGTAAACTTCTTCTTCACTAAAGGCAGCAAGGACCAAATGAGGCGGTTCTTGGTTTTTTTCTAGCGGAAACTCTTTGCTAACTAACTGTAGATAGGGATTCATTTGACTTCCTCCTTTGCTAAGATAAGCAGTTTTTGTAGTAGTTCTTGATAGGATAAGCCGATCGCTGCCATCATGGCCGGATAGCGGGAGTGATTAGTAAAGCCCGGCATAGTATTGATTTCATTCAAGTATAGTTCTCCTTGGTCCGTGACAAAAAAGTCGATGCGAGCAAGACCTTTAAGACCAAGACTACGATAGAGCAACTGAGCTTGTTCTTTGACCTTGGTTTCAATCGTTTCAGGCAATGGCGCAGGAACGGTGATCTTGGCGCTGATCAGCTGGTACTTTTCTTCAAAATCGAAAAAGCCGTCTACTAATGAAATAGCGTCACAAGCACCGACAGTCAAAGAGTCGTTACCCAAAATACCGCAACCGATCTCAACACCGGCAATATTTTTTTGTAGGAGCACTGCGGAACAATAAGCGAAGGCTTCCTTCAAGGCAGGAGCGATTTCTTCAACACGAGTTACTTTTGTGATCCCTTTTGAGGAGCCCGCTTCATTAGGCTTAAAGAAAACGGGAAAGCCATGGGTCTGGATGAAGGCTTCGATTTGTTGCTGTTGGTTGTCTTGATTTGTCAAGAGAATCGTAGGGGCGCTTTGTACGCCAATCGTTGCTGCAGCTTGATGCAGCAACCATTTGTTCATACATAAGGCAGAGGCTGCCACCCCACAGCCTACATAAGGCAGCTTCATCAATTCAAACAATCCTTGGATACTGCCATCTTCCCCGTATTTACCATGCATAATGGGAAATAAAACATCAGGTACCAACGTTTGCTGCGCTTCACTTAGCCAAAAGCCGTTTCCTTCGAATAGCGGCTGGATTTTCTGTGTATGTTTCCTATCCAACAACCACGTGTCTTGTCGGATGTTTTCCAGTTCTCCTGTATACAAATACCAATCCATAGCATCAGGGGCGATCCCGATCAGAGAGAGGTCATAGTCATAGGGAGATGATTGGAGTGCTTCGATTGCGCTAGTTGCTGAGGCTAAAGAAACGGTGTATTCCGGTGAATTGCCTCCAAAAATAATAGCGATTTTTTTCATGTTTTTCTTCCTTCCACTTTTCGATTCTTGCTACATTCAGTCTATCAAGGAAAGAAAAAAGAAATTTACGGGCTTACTGGTATCTTTCTTTTCTTTTTGTGATGAAATTCTGACGAATTTATGACAAAAGGAAGGCGACAGCTGCCGCTCTTATTACACCAGAAAGAAACTAGCCTTTGAAGTAGAAAAAGCTGCCATATGATGGAGTGGAGAAAATAGTGAAAAAAGAGCACTCTGAAGGAAAGGGGGAGGCAATAGCAGGAACGTTGACACAAAAAAAGCACGCCGAAGCATGCTTTTTCTTTTTGATGAGGGCTTTTCGATTATTATACGATTCGCTTATTGTGCGTAATGCGCACGAGGACCACCAATATATTTGGGCCGTGATCCCAGAGCTGTGACATGGGCAGCGCCGAGGGTCTTGATAGAGGGACGAATTGGGATTTGAACATGTTTGACATGCATGCCGATCGCTGTGTCACCAATATCGATGCCAGCTTTTGCCACTATGTGCTCCACTTCAATAGGCTCATCGAACAGCTGGAAAGCCGCAACTGAGCAAGCACCGCCTGCATGCAGCTGGGGCACTACAGCGACTTCTTCTAAGTGATAGAGCTGAGCCGTTTTACGCTCAACGGCTAAAGCCCGATTGAGATGTTCACAGCCTTGAACGGCTAAATGAATGTTTTTAGGACGCAAGATCGCTCGCAGTGTTTCGACGATGATCATGCCTACTTCTTGACTGGAATTTTTGCCAATCAAGCCGCCCACGACTTCACTTGTTGAACAACCAAGGACAAAAAGATCATTTTCACCAACGTTCGCTGTCGTAATGACTTCTTCAACGATCGTAGTTAAATCCGTTTTTAATTGATTGATATCTGTCATAAGAATCACCTTTCATTTAAAGAAAACTTTTTCGTGCGGCGCAAGGCATGCGTCAGGGGTAAAGCAACGATGCTGCCAAAGACCGTTTGGATCAAATTACTTGGAATCGAGGCGATCCCAGCGCCTAAACCGAATAGCAAAACCGTTGCTGCTGCATAGCCGGCGATCATAATCAAGCTGCCGACAATAACGGCTGCTAATGGCCGGTGGCTCATTCTGCCTACGATCCAGCCTTGTACACCATGAATCACGATGGAAAAGAAGGCCCATTCAGGGTAACCTGATAGAAAATCAATGATGCCGCCGCTCATTCCGCCGACGAAGGCCCCGGCACTAGGTCCAAACAAAAGGGCCGAGATATAGATTCCTGCTTCACATAAGGTCACAAAACCCTTCGTTTGCGGAACAGGAATGATAAAGGTCAAAGAAAGTGCACACGTGAGTGCCGTCAGCATAGCGATCGTCGTTAGGTTTCTTACTTTCATACGTATTCATCCTTTCTGAAGTAGGCAAGTTGATTGACGTTTCCGGAGGTACCTAAAGGTAGCCCCTCTTCGATTCCTGCCCAAACAAATGCTTTTGCGGTTTGGATAGCTGCTTCCAACGAAGTGCCTTTAGCAAGTAAAGCGGCAATCGCTGATGAGAGGGTACAGCCAGCACCGTTGGTTGTGGGGTGGGTACTTTTTTCTGCTTCAAAAACAGTATACTGTCCAGAGTGGTATAAAAGGTCGTAGGCTGTTTCCCCAGTTAGTCGACTGCCACCTTTGATCAGAACATTTGGGGCACCAAGCGCATGGATTTTTTTTGCCGCCGTTTTCATCTCCGCTAAGGAGGTAATCCTTTGTCCAGATAAGTGTTGTGCTTCGAGCAGATTAGGTGTCACTAATGCTGTGGAAGGAAACAAGGAGATCAATCCTGCTTGATACGATTGATTAAAGGCGGTATCTCCTTCTTTAAAAGCAAGCACGGGATCGAGCACGATCGGTCCGGTAAATGCTTGTAAAAAATCCCGCAGCAATTCAATGATGGCCGTTTGATGAAGCAGCCCAATTTTGATTGCATCTAGGGATACGACCGAACGCAGTGAATCCAGCTGTGCTTGGATCACAGGCTCAGGAAGATCATGGAACAAAAGATCATCGTTAATGGCGACAACACAGGTCAATAAGGCATGACCAAACACCCCGAATTCCTCAAATGTTTTCAAATCCGCCGTCATGCCGCCGCCTGCCAAACTGTCAAGACCGGCGATCGATAAGACTTGTTTCATCTTTGCTGCTCCTTTCATTTCTCATTTCTTTCTATTATAAACAGACGGAAAAAAAGAAAAACGGCCAATTGGATGTTTTTTCCTCATCCAATTGACCATTTGCTTATTTTTCATTTAGTAAATCCCGTTCTCGATACCATTCATCGGGACGCCAGATCCATTCAAACCCATCGGCAGCTAAGAGATCATAGGCAGCTTGGGGTCCCATCGTTCCTGCGGCATAGTTTGGAAAATCAGGTGTTTCTTGGTCCCAAGCGTGACGGATCACATCAACGATGCGCCAAGATTGGGCAACTTCATCCCAGTGGGTAAAGTTAGTGCCATCCCCGTTCAAAGCATCTAGAATCAATTTTTCGTAGGCTTCAGGGGTGTTTTCGACGATTTCAGTACTATTTCGGTAATCGAGCTTCACTGGCAATGTTTCAAACCCTTGGCCAATCTCTTTTCCGTTCAAGGAAAGAGAGAAGCCTTCCGTCGGTTGAATGTAAATCGTCAGCACATTCGGTGCCAAACTCTCGATTTGCTTTTGTTCATTCAGGTCTTGCTTAAAGACATTGACTGGGACTTGTTTAAAGACAATGTTGATGCGAGTGCCTTTTTCCGTCAAGCGTTTCCCGGTGCGTACATAAAATGGTACGCCGGACCAGCGAAAGTTATCGATCAAGAATTTCCCAGCAACGAAGGTTTCCGTCGCCGATTTTTCATCGACATTGGCTTCTTCACGGTAGCCAACAAATTTCTTATCTTCTAATTGTCCTTTATTGTATTGACCACGAACGAAGTGTTGTTTCACTTCTTCTTCGGAGTAGATACGGATCGCATTTAAGGCTTTGATTTTTTCTGTCCGTAACTCTTTTTCAGAAAAAGCCACTGGCGGCTCCATGGCTAATAAGGAAAGGATCTGTAGAATATGGTTTTGGACCATATCTTTTAAGGCGCCGCTCTTATCATAATAACCACCGCGTTCTTCAACACCTAAGTTTTCTGCGATATTGATCTGAACATTGTCAATGTACCGATTGTTCCACATCGACTCAAAAATGTTATTGGCAAAACGAATCGCAGAAATGTTTTGGATCATTTCTTTTCCTAAATAATGATCGATCCGGTAGATTTCTTGTTCTGTAAAGACTTGATTGATCTCTTCATTCAAGTCTTTTGCTGAGTCATAGTCGCTTCCAAATGGTTTTTCGATGATCACCCGATGGTAGCCGTCAGTATCCAGCATCCCTTGGGATTTCAAATGAGAAACGATCGTCCCAAAGAAGTTAGGAGACATCGCTAAGTAAAAAATTTGATTGCCTTCTAAATGGTATTTTTGATCTAAGGTTTCCGCTAAATCTTTCAATGAATCATAATGACTCGTATCTGTTACATCATGTGATTGGTAATAGAAATGAGAAGCGAATGTCTCTGCTTGCTCTTGTGAGTCGCTCAATTCTTTGATCGTACCTATTACTACTTCACGATAGTGTTCATCCGACCAAGGACGGCGAGCAGTACCAATGACTGCAAAATCTTCTTTCAAATCGCCTTTTTTGTACAACCGAAACAAAGAAGGGTATAGTTTGCGTTGGGCAAGGTCGCCCGTACCGCCAAAAATCGTAAAAAGGACCTTTTTTTCCATCATCTTCACTCCTTACAGTTTATCGACAAAAATCGTGCTGGCGGCTTTGTAGCTGACAGCAATTTCTTTTGTATCATTTTTGATCGTAATCGGACCCTCGTATGCTGCCGCATCGATGATCTCGTATTCTTCATGAATATTCAATTGGATCGAAACGAGGTAATCCAGCAGTTCTCGTTCGTCAAGGACACGGGCGATACGAATTTTTGTTCCTACCGGATAGGAACTCATGGTGTTTTTTTCGCCTTCGTGAATGAGTTCTCCTTGTTCAGGGATCATTCCACCATGTGGGCAATACCGAGGATGATCAAGGTAGGCTTCTAAGCGGCTCGCCAGTGTTTCCGAGGTGACGTGTTCTAAAACTTCTGCGTCATCATGAACTTCATTCCATGAGTAATGCAGGTGCTCCACAAGAAAGACTTCCCATAAACGATGCTTGCGGATCAGAGCACTTGCAGAAGCTAAACCAGTTTCAGTCAACTGTACCCCTTGATAAGGTGAATGTTCCACTAAGCCTTCTTTTAATAATTTTGAAATCATTTCACTTACTGAAGCTGCTGAGACGTCCAGACCTGACACGATTTGTTTGTTATTGATTTTCTTTTGGTCACCACCAAGCTCTAAGATGAGCTTTAAATAATCTTCACGATTTGGTGTCATCGGATCCATCCTCTCTTATCAAAGACTATCAAAGTAGATTTTATCAAAAAAGCCGGCTGATTACTACGAAAAAAGCCGCCGGTTTCCAATATTCTATGTAAAAGAAGGCCGAGGGGAGCAACTCCACCTCAGCCTTTTTTATTAAGCCCAGTCACCATTGCGGAAGACAGGAACCGTGGTGCCATCTTCTTTGATGCCATCGATGGACATTTGGTCAGAGCCAACCATGAAATCTACGTGGGTTTGGCTGCGGTTCAAACCAGCCGCTGCCAGTTCTTCTTCACTCATCTCAGTGCCGCCTTGCAAGCTGAAGGCATAAGCGGAGCCTAAAGCCAAGTGGTTTGAGGCATTTTCATCGAACAACGTATTGAAGAAGATGATGCCGGATTGTGAGATAGGGGAAGGATCAGGAACTAATGCGACTTCACCTAAAGATTTTGCTCCTTCATCGATTGCTAGCAGTTTGCCTAACACTTCTTCGCCTTGTTCTGCAGAAAAGTCCACGACTTTGCCGTCTTTGAAGGTGAACTTCATCCCAGAGATGATGGTGCCTGCGTAGCTCAATGGTTTTGTACTTGAAATATAGCCATCGATGCGACGATTATCTGGGGCAGTAAAGACTTCTTCTGTTGGCATGTTCGCCATGAATTTTTCATTGCGGGTATTGTAACTGCCAGCACCTTCCCACAAGTGATTTTTAGGCAAACCGATGATCAAATCGGTACCCGGTGCTGTATAGTGTAATGCGCTGAATTGTTCTTTGTTCAATTCTTCGGCTTTAACTTGCAAGGTTTCATCGTGTTTTTTCCAAGCTGCGACAGGATCTTCTTCATAGATACGTGTCGTTTTGAAAATTTGATCCCAAAGCTTGTCTTGTGCTTCTTCAGGGGAAGCGTCAGGGAATACTTTTTGGGCCCAATCTTGACCAGCCGCCGCAACCACAGTCCAGCTGACTTTGTTGGCTTGTGTTGCTTGACGTAATTTCATCATCGCTTTACCAGAAGCAGCTTGGAAAGCGGCCACTCGGTCTGAGTCAACGCCCGCTAACGCATCGGGATTGGCAGAAACGACACTGATGCGGCTCGCACCTTTTTCAACCCAATCTTCTGTTTGATCAATTTTATGCTGAGGAATCGTAGACAAACGATCTTCGGTCGCATGAGTAAGAAATTCTTTTTGGATCTCATCGTCGGTCCATTGGACGATTACTTCGTCTGCACCTAATTCATACGCTTTTTTCGTTAATAGACGAGCTAAAGGTGCTTGGTCCACGGCGATTTGGATGACGATCGTGTGCCCTTTTTGGACATTTACGCCAACTTCAGTGATCAGTTGGGCATATTTTTCAAGGTTCTGATTAAAGTTTGGTAAAACCATTAAAATTCCTCCATTTATTCTAAATTTATAACTGTCTTCATGATAGCACTAAGTATTTTTGAAAACAAACGAAAAAGTGAGCAAAAAAACAGTGGTCTTCAAATTGAAAAACTGGAAACACTAAGGGCAATAATTTTGAAAGTTTTTTTGCAAACTTAAAAAAACATGATACAATAAGTAAAAGGTATTTCTGAAAGCGATGTATAGCAGAATTAAGGAGATTAAAAAATTATGGCAAGAAAGAAAACTATTACTAGAGACCAGATTTTAAAAGCTGCCTATGAAGTTGTCGCAACCGAAGGATTTACACGTTTTACCGCACGCAATATCGCAGCGAAGATGAAATGTTCAACGCAACCGATCTACTTAGAATTTAAAAATATGGATGACTTAAAAAATGCATTGATCAATCAGATTTACGACTACTTAGCGACAGAAGTCTTTCCAGTTGAGAGACGGGGAGATGTCATCGTTGACTTAACGTTAAATTATATTGGCTTTGCAAATAAAGAAAAACGATTATACCGAGCGCTATACTTAGAAGAGCATGGTGGTGGGGATTCCATGCAACAGTTTTCATTTGACCTTTTTGTGAAATCAGTGAAAAAAGAACCAAAATATCAAGATCTATCTGATGTAAAATTACAATCTTTGCACACCGGTGTCTGGATCGTCGCTACTGGCTTAGCGGCATTGATGTCTTCGGGAATCATTCATCCGACAGAAGATCAGATTGCTAAGCTGATGACGGAAACCACCGATAATATTTTAGCAAGAGAAACACCCATCGATATTAGCTATCATTAAGCAAACAATAAACCTCCGGCAGAATCAAGTGATTTTGTCAGAGGTTTTCTTGTTTTATTCAGCGAATGCTTCTGCTAGTTTATTGGCAAAGGCTTCTAAGTTTTGAATATCGTCTTCTTCTGCAGCCAAGTCAACTTTGACGTTGTCTGCTCCTTTTGTCGCACCAGTTTTGCTAAAGGCGGCTTCAAAGTCGTCAACGGATTTACAAAAGTCATCATAAAAAGTATCGCCGGAGCCACAGACTCCAAAGATTTTGCCGCTTAAATCAAGTTCTTGCAAATCTTCATAAAAATCGACGATCTCATCCGGTAGTTCCCCGTCTCCATATGTATACGTTGCGACGATACAGATATCAGCATCTTCAAAGTCATCTGCATCCACTTGGGTACACTCATTCATTTCTACTTCCATGTCAAGATTTTCAAGGGCTTCAGAAACGATATCCGCAATTTCTTCCGTATTCCCCGTCATGCTTGCATAGACGATTTTTGCTAAAGCCATGGGCTTTTTCCTCCAATCTCATTCCTATTCTCAAGGAAAACTCTCTTACAGATTATAGCAAATGCACGAAAGTTTGAAAACAAAACTTGAAAAACTCTTTACAATGTCTGTGAATTTTGTAAAATAAGGGATTTCTATGGTAAAATAAGAGGAATTTAATTAAGGGAGACGAGAACATGATTACATTAAAATCTGCCAGAGAAATTGACCGCATGGCCGAATCCGGCGCGCTGTTAGCAGATGTCCACAAACAATTACGCAGTTTCATCAAACCAGGTATCACCAGTTGGGATATCGAAGTGTTTGTCAGAGATTATATTGAAAGCCACGGCGGCATCGCTGCCCAAATTGGTTTTGAAGATTACAAATATGCCACTTGCTGCAGTATCAATGATGAGATTTGTCACGGATTTCCTCGAAAAAAACCATTGAAAGACGGCGATCTGATCAAAGTCGACATGTGTATTGATTTAAAAGGTGCCATTTCTGATTCTTGCTGGAGTTATGTCGTAGGGAACTCGACGCCTGAGATTGATCGATTAATGGAAGTAACCAAAAAAGCGTTGTATCTAGGAATCGAACAAGCGCAAGTGGGCAACCGAATCGGTGACATCGGTCATGCCATTCAAACGTATGCGGAAAAAGAAGGGTACGGGGTTGTGCGTGATTTCGTAGGACACGGCATTGGCCCAACGATCCATGAAAGTCCGATGATCCCTCACTACGGAGAAGCCGGCAAAGGGTTACGTTTAAAAGAAGGAATGGTTATTACCATCGAACCTATGATCAATACAGGGACGTGGAAAATGAAAATGGATCCTAATGGCTGGACCGCCTATACATTAGATGGCGGTTTAAGCTGCCAATATGAACATAGTTTGGCGATCACCAATGATGGTCCGAGAATTTTAACTTCTCAAGGAGAAGAAGGCACCTACTAAATTTTGGCGGTAGGAGACTTCTGATTGTTACGTATGACAAAGAAAAAAAGGCAGATGATTCGCTGGCGGAGGAAGAAACATGAAAATCGTTGATAAAGTAAAAAGCAATCAAAAGCTGATGCGTTTCATCGAAACGACGCAAAATAGAATAACTGATTCAGAAATGGGGACCACTTCGGTCGTCGTGGCCTACTATTTATTGCTTTCACTTTTCCCGTTAATGATTGCGCTGGGGAATCTTTTGCCTTATTTATCAATTGATCCGAACACGGTTTTATCTTATGTACAGGAATTGATCCCGAATCAAATCTATGATTTTATCGGCCCAGCGATCGAAAATCTTCTCACCACCAGCTCTGGTGGATTGTTGTCGATCTCCGCTTTAGCGGCGTTGTGGTCGGCGAGTCAAAGTATCAATGCCTTGCAAATTGCGATGAACAAAGCCTTCGGTGTGGACCAGCGTTCCAATTTTATCGTGGTGCGCGCAGTATCATTTGTGATCATCCTGCTCTTTATGATTGCGATCGTTGGTGTTACGATGGTATTTGGGCTTGGAAAAATCATTCTTGATTTTTTGCAGCCGATTTTTAAGTTTCAAGACAATCTGATCGATACGTTCCAAACAGTCAAATGGCCAGTCACGATCGTTGCTTTGCTGTTCATCATGATGCTGATCTATTGGTTAGTCCCTAATGCGAAGGTCAAGTTGCGTTCGACTTTGCCGGGGGCGATCTTTGCAACGATTGGCTGGATGTTGCTGTCACAAGTGTTTGGCTTATACGCCCGTTACTTTGCTGCGAAAATCATTGGCTATCAAATTATTGGAAGTTTTATTGTTTTAATGATCTGGTTGAATCTTGCTGCGACGATTATTATCTTGGGTGGAATCATCAACGCAGTGGTAGAAGAGTATGTATCAGGACAAGAGATCAAAGAACGAACAGATCCTGTTCAGCGGATTTCTTCGAAAATCGAGGATACATTTACCAATAAAGAGAAATAACGGAAAGCGAGAATAAACGATGGATTTTGCATTCAAATTTGTAATGCGCTTATTTATAACAATGATCGTGTCTTTAATCCTAACACCGATCATTAAATTGATTTCTTTTAAGATCGGCGCAGTCGATCGACCAGGAGATCGCCGAATCAACACCAAAACAATGCCGACCGCAGGGGGATTAAGCATCTTCCTCTCCTTCTCTTTTGCATTGCTTTGGGAATTTCGCGCAATGATTCCTTTTGACTACGTCTGGCCGATGCTTTTAGGGGCAGCCATCGTCGTAGTTACTGGATTATTGGATGATATCTTCGAGTTGACCCCTATGCAAAAAACGCTAGGCTTGACGTTAGCGGCTTTGGAGATCTATTTTGTTGCCGGCATCAAAATCAGTACGGTTTCGATCCCTTATCTTGGGGTTTTTGATTTGGGGTGGCTTGGACTGCCTATGACCATCCTGTGGATTTTGGCGATCACGAATGCAGTCAACTTGATTGATGGTTTGGATGGTCTAGCGAGTGGGGTCTCTATTATCAGTTTGACGACCATTGGGATCATCAGTTACTTCTTTTTACCGAATTCAGTTGAAGTACCGATGGTGATCTTTACGCTGATCGCCGCGATCGTTGGCTTTTTTCCTTATAATTTTTATCCAGCCACGATTTTTTTAGGGGACACTGGGGCACTTTTTCTAGGTTTCATGATCTCCGTCCTATCGTTGCAAGGCTTAAAAAATGCGACCTTCATTACAGTGGTTACCCCGATGCTGATATTAGGAGTACCGATCACGGATACCGTCTATGCCATGATTCGCAGAAAATTTAATAAACAAAAAATCTCATCGGCGGATAAAATGCACTTGCATCATCGCTTACTTTCATTAGGGTTTACCCACCGTGGCACGGTCTTGACGATCTATGCCTTGGCGATGGTGTTTTCATTTATTGCGTTATTGATGAATTATGCCAGCAACACCGCAATCATTTTACTGATCATCAGTACAGGATTCGGTATTGAATTGTTTATCGAATTGATTGGTTTGGTAGGAGAAAATCGTCAACCATTGATGTGTGCACTGAAATTCCTGGGAAACCGTCGATTTAGGCAAAAAGTCCTCATGGCGCGGGCAGAAAAAAGACAAGACAAGCAAGAAGAGGGAAGCGAGGATTTGGATTTGGCTTCCAGTGCTTCTCAAATCAAAGAAAAGCGACGAAAGAGAAAACATTACCAAGCAAAACACAAAAAATAAACGATACAATTGCGGCATAAGAGCCCAACAGGTGAAGCGAATGTGATTGATCATTGAAGAAAAGACAGGAGCAGCCAGCGCTTCTCCTAGTACTTTCTCTCACGATCAGCTGACCATGATTCAATCAACCCGTTGACCCTTCTTGCCGCTTTTTATTTGTGTAAAACGGCCCGGCATAAAATAAATTCCCACTGAATCCTTCCGTCTTGAATTGACGGATCTAGCCCATAACGGCTATACTTAAAAAGAGTAGCAGACTAATTAAAGAAAGAAGGATATGAACGAATGCCAAATGTGAAACAAATAACCTCAGAAAAAATGGGGACGATTTATGAGCTTTCTAATGATAGCGGTACCATCGTAAGACTAAGTCCTGAAGGCGCACGCTTATTGGATTGGGTCGTTCCAGTAGAAGAAGGCCGCGACATCGTGGTCGGTTATGATACGATCGAAGGACATCGCCAAGCACGTTATTATGGCGCAACGATCGGCCCTGTGGCAGGAAGGATCGCTGGTACTCGCTTTGAGATCGACGGACAAGAATACCAAACGGAAGACAATGATGGTGGCAATACGCTTCATGGCGGTTCCAAGGGACTTGACACCGATATCTGGATCGCTGAAACCTTTGAGGAAGCAGACAATGTCGGCGTGATTTTTACTACCACACGGCAAGATGGCGATGGCGGGTTTCCTGGGAATGTTCGTTATCAAGTCACTTATACGTTGACGAATGACAATGAACTATTGCTTGCTTATGATGCCAGCACAGACAAAGCAACTTTATTTAACCCAACGAACCACGGTTATTTCAATTTGACAGGTGATACCCAACAGCCGATCGATGACCACTTGGTTCAAATCAATGCCGAACATGTGGCTGAAACGAATGACGATGTGACGACCACCGGTGAAAAAACGCCTGTCGCAGGCACAAAGTTTGATTTTAGACAAGAACGCCCGATGGGAACGACGATGTTGGATGATCCGTTCTTATTGGATCATGGGCAAGAATGGGATCTGAAAGTAACCAGTCCCGATCAAAAAGTGCAGCTGACTGTAACCACCGACCGTCCTGCTGTTGTTATTTATACGACGGGTGAAGGAGAAGCTGGTGCACCAATGAAGACTGGTCCTTTTGCCAATCATGGCGGGATGGCGATCGAAACACAAGGTGTTCCTGGCTCTGAAAAATTTCCCCACTTTGGTGAGATCGTACTGCGTCCAGAAGAACCCTTCCACTCTGTAACGACGTATCAGGTCCACTTTTAAGCATAGGAACCAAATCATTTTTAATTATATAGAAAAAAGCATTGTCAAAACGCAGAAAGTTTGGCGATGCTTTTTTTTGACAAAATACGATTACAGATGTAAACTTAAAAATGTGAATCACTTATGAAAGGAAGTGGACAAATGCAATCTGTGGTCGAACCAATCAAAATCAGCGATTCTGAATGGGAAGTCATGCGTGTGATCTGGACATTAGGACAATCCGACGCGAAAGAGATCACCGCTTTATTGAGCGAAAATAAAAATTGGAAAGCAGCGACAGTCAAGACGCTTTTAGGACGACTCGTCAAAAAAGGCGTATTGAAAACAGAAAGCCAAGGAAAAAAATTTGTTTATTCGCCGCTTGTTTCCGAAGAAGCAACCGTTCGCAGCGCAGCTGAGAATCTTTTTTCTCATATTTGTGCCAAAAAAGTTGGGCAGACATTAGCAGAAATGATCCAAGAAGCAGCATTGACGGCAGAAGATTTGGCGATGCTCCAAGCAGCAGTCGACCAAAAAGTGCCAGTAGCAGCGATTTCGTGTAATTGTATTCCTGGTCAGTGCCAATGCAAAACCCATGCAACAAAATAAGTAGCCAACGAACTGTTAAAAGAAATGAGGAATAGTAATGAAAAAAAATATGCAAATCAGCGGAATGAATTGCGCCCATTGTGCGGCAAAAGTTGAAAAAGCGCTTAGTGACGTACCGGGTGTGAAAAAAGCTAAAGTGGACTTGAAAAAAGCTCGCGGAACAGTCAAGTTTGACGAGTCGCAAGTGACAGAAACAGCCTTAGTCAATGCGGTCTCCGAAGCGGGTTATCAAGGGGTATTTGAGTAAGCGATGGAATTGCTAAAGTGAAAAGGAAAAAATCAAAACAAATGAAAAGTGTCCAGCCGCTTGAAGCTTTTGTATGAAGGAGCAAGAATGTACGGATATTCAGTGAAATAGGAAGGGGAATACTAGGATGAATCAGAAAAAAACGTCACCTGCAGACAATCGTCAGACGTCAAGCCATCATAGGCATGAACCTAGGAATGAGCAGGATAATGGTACGCAGGGACAAGAGCAACCTGCGCAATCACAGGTGGCAGAAATCCATGAGATGAATGGGATGGATCATCACAGGGCGACATCAAAACAGCAGGAGCATGAAAGTTCCGATAGAAACCATAGTCATATGGATCATGAAGTTTCCAGAATAAATCATAGTCATAAGGACCATGAGATGTCTGGCATGAACCAGAGTCACACGGACCATGAGATGTCTGGCATGAACCATAGTCACATGAATCATGAGATGTCTGGTATGGATCATAGCCATATGGATCATAGCCATATGGATCATGGAATGGGTGGCATGGATCATAGTATGCATATGGGAAATTTTAAGCAAAAGTTTTGGCTATCCTTGGTTTTGGCGATTCCAATCGTCATTTTATCACCAATGATGGGCATCGAATTGCCCTTTCAGTTCACGTTTCCCGGCTCAGATTGGGTCGTATTGCTTTTAGGAACGATCCTGTTTTTCTATGGCGGGCAGCCGTTTTTAAGTGGTGCGAAAATGGAATTGAAACAAAAAAGCCCAGCCATGATGACGTTGATTGCTATGGGGATCACGGTTTCTTATTTTTATAGTCTTTACGCGTTTATCGCCAATCATTTTCTTGCTGTTCCTCATGTAATGGATTTCTTCTGGGAACTAGCGACTCTGATCGTGATCATGTTGTTGGGGCATTGGATCGAGATGAATGCAGTTTCTAATGCTGGCAATGCATTACAGAAATTAGCAGAACTATTGCCAAAAGAAGTGATTCGGAAAAATGCGGATGGATCAGAAGAACAGATTCCATTAGAAGAAGTGACCAACAAAACACAGTTGATCGTTCGCTCAGGAGATAAGATTCCTACAGACGGAACGATCCTTGAAGGAGAAACAACGATCGATGAGTCGGCAGTTACTGGTGAATCCAGACGGGTACCTAAAACCATTGGCAGTACTGTCATTGGAGGATCTGTCAACGGCAATGGTACCATCACGATGGAAGTCACAGGAACTGGGGAAGACAGCTACTTAGCGAAAGTCATGGAAATGGTGCGAAAAGCCCAAGCTGATAAATCCCGCTTAGAAGCACTTTCGGACAAAGTGGCAAAATGGCTGTTTTATATTGCGTTAGTTGCTGGTGTCTTGGCATTTGCTGTATGGCTGTTTGTTGCTGACCTACCGACTGCTCTTGATCGAATGGTCACGGTATTCGTCATTGCCTGTCCCCATGCGTTAGGGCTAGCGATTCCCCTCGTGGTTGCTCGCTCGACATCGATCGCTGCCAAAAATGGCTTGCTCTTAAAAAATCGCAACGCACTGGAGAATGCGCATCATGTTGATTATCTGATCCTCGATAAGACCGGTACGTTAACAGAAGGAACGTTTACCGTAACTGGCATCGAGGCGACAGGCAGTCTTTCTGCATCAGAAGTACTCGCTTACCTAGCAGGTCTTGAGAAAACCGCCAATCATCCGATCGCAGAAGGTATTTTAGCCCAAGCTGAAAAGGAAAACATTACAGCCAAAAAGACGACTGATGTTCAAACAAGGACAGGGATTGGTCTGGAAGGCGTGATCGATGGACAGAAGTGGTTGATCGTCAATCAAAAAGGATTGGAGCAATTAGCCATTCAGTATCAAGGGAACTCCTTGGAAAATTATCAAGAACAGGGCAATACCATCAGCTATTTGGTTCATGACGGCAAAGTGGAAGGAATCGTCGCATTAGGGGATAAGGTGAAACCAGAAGCGAGTCAATTTATTCAAAAAGTGAAAGACTTAGGCATCACACCAGTTATGGCTACTGGAGACAACCAAGAAGCGGCGCAAGCCGTAGCCGATTACCTAGGAATCGAAGCCTTCCATGCGGCAATGTTGCCAGACGATAAAGAACGTCTAGTCAGTGACTATGTCAAAGAGGGCAAGCGCGTCGTAATGGTAGGCGATGGGATCAATGACGCCCCAAGTCTTGCAAGAGCGACGATCGGGATTGCGATCGGAGCGGGTACCGATGTAGCGATCGATTCAGCCGATGTCGTTTTGACGAATAGCGAACCTCAAGACATCTTGCACTTCTTGACTTTGGCGAAAAAAACAAGACGCAAGATGATTCAAAATCTCTGGTGGGGCGCAGGATACAATATTTTTGCCATTCCTTTGGCAGCTGGCGTCCTCGCACCGATCGGGATCATTTTGAACCCAGCAGTCGGAGCTGTCTTGATGTCTATGAGCACGATCATCGTTGCCATCAATGCAATGACCTTGTCAATCGAAAAAAGCGGCGATTAGCCGCTTTTTTGTTTCTTTTCCTAGGAGCAGTGAAATACCTCTATAATCTGCTTCTGGATTTATGCTATAATGTGTTCGTTGAGACAAGGAGGACGTTGATTATGGAACTGAAGAAGTTGGATGTTCCCACTACTTCAATTACTGAAGTAAAAAAATCTCCGATGGATGTATTTAATCAAGCGCGAGAAGCAGGAACAGCAGTATATGTATTCAATCGTGAAAAAGTGGCGGGGGTCATGTTGACACAAGAGCAGTATGAAACGTTATTGCAGGAATTAGATTATTTGCGTCAGCGACCGCTGATGGAAGAAGAACCCGAACAGCCGCCAGTGGCAGGGCTAGAGGAATTCTTACAAATCATGCGGCAAGCGCTGATCACCGGTGCCAGCATCTCGGCAAAAAATTTAGATGAGCGGATGGTGGCGTTAGGCTTCATCACTCGTAAAACAGGTTTTGGCGGTGTCGTCGATATGGTGAACGAATTGAAAGAAACAGGCAAGATTGTTTATCAGTTGCGCAAAAAACAAGACGGCAAATCGGTGACTGCTGAAGTCATTGGGGAACAAGACAATCAAACGCAATTATTTGATAAATTGATCATCAAAAAAATCTTTCTAAAAGAAAAATAAACGCTGGAACTTGTCCCAGCGTTTCAGACAGTAGACAAAGTACGGGTGTTTTCGTACTTTGTCTTTTTTTTGTAAAAAACTGGAGCTTTTTGACTTTTTAACACTGTGAAAGATACTGTCCATCCATCCAACAAAAGTTCCAGCCAGTTACAGACTAGGTTTTAAGTCAACCAGTAAGTTTTCCCGTCTTTCGTCCGTTGCATAAATCCGTATTCGATCAAATAACGTCGGACAGTGACGTAATCGGTGATCGCTTGTTTTAATACATCGTTGACGGCAGCTTCTGAATAATTTTTCTTTGGATCAAATTTTTGTGCCAGTACACTTAAGACAACGATCTTGCGCTTTTCTTTGCTGGGAAATTGTTTGATAAACCCCGTTTCATCAAAATAAGTGGCAATGATCTTTTCTCTTTCACTAGCCGTAATGGCATAGCGATCATCAAGCATCGTCGCCCCTTTGTGAGGCGGTAGCAACGGGCTATCTTGCAACAAGGACATGATACTTAGAAAAACAGTCGCTTGTCGCTGCTTTTCTTTTAGCTTAAAGCGATGATTCCTGACAGTCGAAGAAGAGATAGCTAAGCGCTGGGCAATCACAGTATCGCTAATATCTTGGGCAAACAATTGTAAAATCTCCTGTTGGCTCTCTGATAAGCCTGTTTGTTCTTTGGGTAAAGCCAACAATGCGGATAGAACGGTTCCGTGATGCTCAGTGATATGCTGCATCATTCGTTTTTTTGCCGTAAAAAAGGCGCCATCAACGGGATAGATTTCTTCTTTGTCGAAGGTCTCCTGACAAAATACGCAACAATATTCCGTTGATGTTGCGACATATCCTTGCTGGTAATCAGAAATGGTAAACTCTTGATAAGGTTTCATTTTGGGTGCTCCTATTATTGTTTATATATATACTAACATAAGTTGATTTCGTTTGTAAATAAGCAAACGGATTTATCGTTATTAGATTAATTTCATCCGTTGCTTAAAATCGTCGCCTTTTTGTGTTAGGATTAACAACAATAGCGAATGAATTTGCTTAATTCAAAGGAGTGATACTATGGCAGACGTAAGCCAACGCTTCAATCACGAAGTGTACAATATAGCTGTTTCATTGATTCGTAAATTTGATGAACGGGTTTCTTCAATTCCTGATATTTTAAAGTTAACGTTAGGCGAGCCGGATTTCAACACACCGGAGCACGTGAAAAAATCGGGTGTCCAAGCAATTGAACAAAATTTCAGCCACTATTCTGGAATGGCAGGCTTAGCAGATGTTCGGCAAGCAGCCAGTCTCTTTTTGAAAAATAAATATCAGCTTGATTACGACTTTCAATCAGAAGTATTAGTGACGATCGGTGCAACGGAAGCAATCTCAGCTTCGTTATTAGCCACGCTGGAACCTGGTGATAAAGTGATTCTACCAGCACCAATTTATCCAGGCTATGAACCAGTCATCCATTTAGCTCATGCCAAACCGATTTATCTTGATACGACGGACAATGACTTTGTTTTAGCGCCAGACGTTTTGGAAGCAGCCTTAAAAGAGCATGGGGAGCAAGTCAAGGCAGTCATTTTGAATTATCCTAGCAATCCAACAGGGGTCGTTTATACCCGAGAACAAGTCAAAGCATTGGCAGAAGTTTTAGAAAAATACCCCGTTTTTGTTATTAGCGATGAAATTTATAGTGAGTTGACTTATGATGAAACCCATGTATCCATTGCCGAATACTTGCGGGACCAAACGATCGTGATCAATGGCTTGTCGAAATCTCACGCGATGACTGGGTGGCGTGTCGGCTTCATTTTTGCACCAGAAGCGTTGACTGCTCAGATCATTAAGGTTCACCAATACTTAGTGACTGCGGCATCAACGATTTCTCAAAAAGCAGCTGTGCGGGCATTGATCGAAGGCATCAATGATGCAGAAGTCATGAAAGCCGATTACCGTGAACGTCGAGATTACTTGTTTGAAAAAATGACTGCCCTTGGTTTTGAAATGGCGAAGCCATCTGGTGCATTCTACATTTTTGCCAAAATACCAGCTGGTTTCAACCAAGATTCCATGGCTTTTTGTGTCGACTTAGCCGAAAAGAATCAATTAGCAATCATCCCGGGTATCGCCTTTGGTCCCGAAGCAGAAGGCTATGTTCGTTTAAGCTATGCGGCAAGTATGGAAAACTTGGTGGAAGCGATGGATCGCTTGACACGCTATATGCAAAGCAATTGATTCTACAAACGTTTCTTTCGTTTTTAGATAAAGTAAGCCCCCTCTGATGGATTCAGTGGGGGCTTTTATAGGCAATCGACGAACTTTACAAAAGATTTACATCGCTTTATCGATTCTTTACATGAAATCCATCAAGGGTTTACACCGCCTTGCTAAACTAAGCATATAACGAAAGGAGATTTACTAAATGAAAAAATTGGGACTTTTATTTTTTGCAACTGGTTTATTATTAGCTGGCTGTGGGAGCGGTGGCGCAAGCACTGAGAGCAGTCAAGCATCAGGCGGATCTTCATCAGGTACCGCATCAAATGAAAATGTAGAAATTTTAGCGGTAGGCTCAACTGCATTGCAACCCTTGGTTGAAGCAGCAGGTGAAAGCTTCTCAGCAGACAATCCCAATTATACAATTACGGTTCAAGGTGGCGGTAGCGGAACTGGCTTAAGTCAAGTAGAAGCAGGCGCTGTGACGATCGGTAATTCCGATGTTTTTGCGGATGAAAAAGATGGTGTGGATGCCAGCAAATTAGTTGACCATAAAGTAGCTGTAGTTGGTATGGCACCAGTAGTGAATAAAGACGCAGGCGTTACGGATCTTAGCCAACAAGATTTAATCGATATCTTTACAGGCAAAGTGAAGAATTGGTCTGAACTAGGTGGAGCAGATCAAGAAATCTCTGTAATCAACCGCGCATCAGGCAGCGGTACGAGAGCGACCTTTGAAAAATGGGGCTTAGATGGTGCAGAGACGATCCAAACACAAGAACAAGATTCTTCTGGAACAGTTCGTAAAATCGTTGCTGAAACACCAGGAGCAATCAGCTACCTTGCTTTATCCTATGTGGACGATTCGATCCAAGCGCTATCTCTTGATGGAGTAGAAGCAACTCCTGAAAACATTGCAGATAACAAATGGCCAATCTGGTCTTATGAGCATATGTACACGAACGGCGAGCCAGATGCTAACGTCAAAGCCTTTCTTGATTACATCATGACAGACGATGTCCAACAAGGAATCGTTATCGAATTAGGATATTTGCCAATCACTGATATGAAAGTAGAACGCAGTGTAGACGGCGAAGTAACGAATGTTGAATAAACAGTTTTCATAAGGTACAAAAAAAGAAGGGAAGAACTCCTTCTTTTTTTGTACCTTTTTTTTATTTTTTATGTAAAATAGATAGTGAATATAGATGAATATTCAGTGAAAGGGGAAAAAAATGAAAAGATTTCCAAAAAAAATGTTAATAGCAGCATTGTATGCGGGAACGGCCTTTGTCATTTTTGGCATGCGTGTTGGTTTTGCAGACACAGAATCAACAAGTGAGTCAAAAGAGGCTGCTATTGTTTACTCTGAGACGAATGATGTGACAAGCAGTGACAGCCAAACAATTCGCTCGAATACAGGTGAAACCAGCGAAGACTCAATTGATTCAACGAGTGAGACAACATCATCAAGTAACCGCAGTGAAACGGGCAGTACGACTGTTGATAGCAGTACAGCCGAAAGTGAAGAAAAAAGCCCAGACAATGCTTCGGATTCTGTCTATGATATCAGCTCAGGATTAGACCCAACGTATCGAAGCCGTTCAGATTTGAAAGTCAGCTTAAGCCGTTCGGCACGGTCTGTTTCTAGTGTTCCTTATATTTCAGCAGGAGATCCCTCAACCCCAAAGCAAGACTTTATTGATATTTCCTCCCACAACGGAGAGATCACTGTGGAGCAGTTCAAGTTGATTAAAAGTTATGGCGTTTCTGCAGTGGTGGTGAAATTGACAGAGGCAACTTCTTATCGAAATCCCTTAGCTGCAAGTCAAATCGCAAATGCTAAAGCTGCAGGCCTGATTGTACATGCTTATCACTACAGTTGGTTCACCACTGAGGCACAGGCAAAAGCGGAAGCAGATTATTTTGTAAGCTATGCCAAACAGCTAAACCTGCCGACCTCTGCTTTGATGGTCAATGACATTGAAGAGCCAAACATTAAGAAAAAAGCAGACCATACACAATTGTCAAAAGTTTTTGAAAATAGATTAAAAGAGTTGGGTTATTCAAATACGCATCATTATATAGGTGTGTCGTGGGTCACGGATAACGCGATCGACCCTGTTGCTTTAGGAAAAAACAAAGTTTGGATCGCACAATATCCATACGAACCGCAAAATCAGAAGTATACGGATTATAGTGCATGGCAGTGGACATATAACGTTACATTCCCAGGGATCAATGGCACCTTTGATATGAATTCAGATTATAACAAGTATTTTATCAGTCAAGGACAAGGTGGTGCGATCAATGATGGCCGTTATGCCACCGTTGTAAAAGACAATTATACGATTTGGCAAAATTTTTCTTGGACAAAAAAAGCAGACTCTAAAGCTTATCTGGGTCAGACCCTGCAAATAAAAGTGCGTTATGAGCATATTAACGGTAGCACCTATTATTCGTTATACGACAACCAAGGGAATTGGGTTGGGTACATTAACTCTGGTGGCGTCAAAGTTGCTGATGGTCCTCAAGGGAATTGGCAATCAAAACAAACCTATGTCAAATTTAAAGAGCCAGGAACAATATATCGAGATTTTACGTTTACTAGGACTGCACCGATAACTTCAGATATGGTGAAAAATACCTATAAAGTAACCGGTACCTACCATCACTTTGATGGCACGTATTATGATTCAGTTTATGATTTTTCTGGAAAATGGATTGGGTACATCGCTTCAACGAAATTAGCAGTTCAAACGAATCAAGGCCCCGCATTGGCCGATGGACGCTATGTAACGATCACCAGTGGAAATTACTCGATATGGCAAAATTTTTCATGGAAAGTAAAGGCATCCAGCAAGGATTACTTGAACAAAACAGTTCTAGCGAAATATCGCTATGAACACTTAAATGGCAGTATTTATTATTCACTATATGATCAATCTGGTACATGGTTAGGCTATATGAACGCTAATGGTACCAAAACAGCGAATAATGCAGGTGGAACAGCTATTTCAAGTGGTAAATATGTCACTGTTACAAGTAAAAATTATTCGATTTGGCAAAACTTTTCTTGGAAAGAAAAAAATAAAAGTAGTAATTTTTACGGTCAAACACTCCAAGTAAAAGTATATTATAACCATTTCAATGGAAGTACCTATTCATCATTGTACGATAACAAAGGAACTTGGCTTGGCTATATCAATGCCAATGGAACAAAGGAAGCAAGTAATGCTGCCGGAATAAACCAAAGTTACCATAAAAAAATAACGTTTACTCAGAATTTTCCACTCTGGCAAAATTTCTCTTGGAAGCAAAAAAGTACGGTGACTAATGCCATGAAAGGACAAACTTTCGAAGCGCGCTATGTGTATCGCCACTTTAATGGTAGTAATTACCTGTCAATTTATGATAATAAAGGAACTTGGTTAGGTTACGTTAATGAATCCGCAACAAAAGTTGTTAAGTAAGCATGGTTCCAAAAAAACAGCCGAGAAAATGCCACTAGGCGTTTTCTCGGCTGTTTTTTATCAATAATCATCTTTCTTCATGAAGCGGCAAAGTCACCGTAAAGGTAGAACCAATTTTAGGGAAACTGTCCACCTTGATGCTGCCGCCTAATAATTTGGTATAGTCTTTGACGATAGCCAGTCCGAGTCCAGTGCCACCAGAATTGCGGGCGCGGGCTTTGTCTACCCGATAAAACCGTTCAAAAATTCGTTCTTGATCTTCTTCATCGATGCCGATGCCTTGATCCTGCACTTGAAATAGTAGCTGGTCGTCTTGCTCGGAAAAGGATAATTTGATGGTTCCACCAGGTTTTGAATAGGTGACCGCATTTTCAACTAGATTTTTTACGATGGGCTGCAGCAGCTCTTTTTTGGTAGACAAAATGTAGTGTTCTGGTCCTTCAAATTGAAAGGTCAATTGCTTCTTAGCAGCTGCGGGACCATAAGTTTGAAGGACTTGTTGCAGCAGTTCGGAAAAGTCGATTGGCTGATTGACATACTGGAAAGAATCGCTGTCTTGAGACAATTGGATGATATCTTGTATTAGATTTTTCAAGCGATAGGCATCTTTTTGGATGATCTCTAAGAAGGTCTGCAAGGTTTCAGGATCTTCTTTGGCACCGTCCAACAATGTTTCAGTAAACCCGATCAAGGAAGTTACCGGCGTTTTTAATTCATGGGAAACATTGCCGACAAAATCTTTTTGCATCTTTTCTAATTGTCTGATGCGCGTCAAGTCATAGGAAATACCAATCAACTGGTTTTCTTGGAAACTCCGCAAGGTAACATCCAGGACTTTTGAACGTTCTCCGCTAAGGGTGGTCTCCGCATGGAAAATAGGGGTCTCGTCATTAAATTGATAGATTAACTGGATCAATTGTGTGTCATGAATCACTTCAGTAAAAGGTTGCGGCAAGGTAGGCACAGTTTCCATCCCCAACTGATCTTGCATCGTCGGATTCAACAGCAGCAGTTGATTTTCTTCATTGATGATAAAGACACCGATCATCAATTCACTGAGCAATCCGTAAAGTTGTTGTTCAGATGCTGCATAGGCACGATAGGTCTGGCTCATTTGTTCGCTCAGCTGATTGATCAGTTGATACAACTCATCATGTTCAGGTGTTTCTTGCATAATGATTGCTTGTTGATCGGGCGAGCTGATCATTTTCTTTACGACGGGCAGAATCGTTTGGATCGGACGATTCCGCTGACGCAAGGTATGGAAAATCAGTAGGCTGATCAAGAAACAAAAGACAAGATAGACAATCAAGATCGACTGCTTGATTCCTTGGTTTTTTGCAAAAAAAGCAGCAGTCGGTTCGGCGATTCGTAAGATTTGCGTCAGATTTCCTTCCTCTTTGACAGGGACTGCCACGTAGAGCAATTCTTCATGTAAGGTATCACTTTCCCTCAGAGACTGACCGACGGCGCTTCCGCGCAAAACGGCTTGGACTTCTGGACGATCGGAGCGGTTTTCATGCAGTGTATGATCATAGGTATCGAAAATAATCTGACCTTGATCATCTAACAAAGTGATGCGACTATTGCTATCTTCCACATAGGTATCCGCAAATTGTTCGAGCGCTGCGGTTTGGTTATCTGAGAGATTCAAAAAAACGGTAGCTTTTTCTTGAAGGAAATCCACTTGTTGAGCAATGACTTGTTGACGGTAAAAACTGCTAAGAATTTGCCAGCTTAGAAAAAAAATCAGCAATAGGCCAATCGACCATAAACCATAGCCATAGCGTTTTTTCATTAGACTGGCTCCTGAAATTTATACCCGAATCCCCGAACCGTTACTAAGTATTCCGGCCGTTTTGGATCAGCTTCCAATTTTTCTCTTAAATGACTGATGTGAACATCCACGATGCGACTTTGTCCATCAAAGTCGAAGTTCCAAATGCGATTGAGCAAGGTATCGCGATCGATCACGCGGCCTTTTCGTTTCATAAAGTAAACTAGCAGCTCGAATTCTTTTGGCGTTAGGAAGATTTTCTCACCATCCACACTGACTTGGAAATTCGTCAGGTCTGCTTGGATCCCACCGACTTGCAGAATCTCTGCAGGTTGATCTTCTTCTCGTGTTTGTTGACGGGGTTCTAAACGACGGAAGATAGCTTTCATTCGAGCCAATACTTCTCGAGGGCTGAAAGGCTTCGTCAAATAGTCATCGGCGCCGATTTCTAAGCCTAAGATCCGATCGATTGGATCATCTTTTGCGGTCAAGACGAGAATCGGGGTCTCGATTTTTTCTTGGCGCAATTTCTTCGTGATCTCGATACCGTCCATATTTGGCAGCATGACATCTAAGATGATAAAGTCAAAAGGCTTAGACAAAGCTAATTCGTAAGCTTTTTTTCCATCTGCGGCTGAGACGACTTGGTAGCCTTCTTTTTCTAAATTAAAGGTTAAAAGTGTGACGATGGAAGGTTCATCATCGACAACGAGAATTTTTTTCATGATACACTCCTTTCGTTTCTTTTTTTCAAGAAACGATTAAATTTCAACGAACAAGTCCTATTTTAGCATGAATAGACAATTGGTACTATTGCAACCACTAAATAAATGCTATAATAAAGGACGATTTCATAGGAAAGCTGAGGGTGCGAAATGATCGGAATCAGTGCGTGTCTAGGCGGTGCACTTTGCCGCTATGATGGAAAACACCAAGCAGTGCCACAATTGATCGAACTGGTAAGAGCAGGTCAAGCCATGATGGTCTGTCCAGAAGTTCTTGGCGGTTTGCCGATCCCACGGGAACCGGCCGAAATCGTCGGTGGTGATGGGGTGGATGTTTGGGCACAACGGGCGAAGGTCGTCACCATCTCAGGAGAAGACGTGACCGAAGAGTTTACTACCGGCGCGAAAATTGCTTATCAAAAATTACAAGAGCAAGGCATCACCCAACTGATCCTAAAGGAGAAAAGTCCCTCTTGTGGCAGTCAGACGATTTATGATGGCAATTTTTCTGGAATCAAAAAAACAGGGGTCGGTGTCGCTTGTGCGTATTTTCGACAACAAGGCATGACTGTTTTGTCCGATGTCGAATGGCTTGCAAAACAGGAGGAAGCAAATGGAAATTGAAAAGACCAATCGCATGAATGCGTTGTTTGAGTTTTATTCCACGTTATTGACGGAAAAACAGATGAATTACATGGAATTGTATTACGCAGATGATTTTTCTCTAGGAGAAATCGCTGAAGAGTATCAAGTAAGCCGTCAAGCAGTTTATGACAACATCAAACGCACCGAACGTATTTTAGAAGACTATGAAAAAAAACTACATATGTTTTCGGACTATATCATGCGGGAAGACTTGCTGGATCAGCTAAGAGAGTATACGAAAACTCACTATCCAAAAGACGAAACCTTACAGGGGTTTATTCAACAGCTCCAAGAAATTGAAGAATAAAGGAATGAAAAAAAATGGCATTTGAAAGTTTAACTGAACGCCTCCAGCAGGCAATGAGCAAACTGCGCAGAAAAGGAAAAGTATCTGAAGCAGATGTAAAAGAAATGATGCGTGAGATTCGTCTAGCTTTATTAGAAGCCGACGTCAATCTCCAGGTTGTAAAAGAGTTTACCAAAAATGTTCGTGAACGGGCAGTTGGGGTAGAAGTATTAGAAAGCTTATCTCCAGCGCAACAGATCGTTAAAATCGTTGATGAAGAATTAACTAAAACATTAGGATCTGAAACAGTTGGTATCGAAAAATCACCGAAGATTCCAACGATCATCATGATGGCTGGTCTGCAAGGGGCAGGGAAAACCACCTTTGCTGGAAAATTAGCCAACCATTTGATCAAAACCGAAAACGCACGTCCATTAATGATCGCTGGTGACGTGTATCGTCCAGCCGCGATCGACCAGTTGAAAGTATTAGGACAGCAATTGGATGTACCTGTTTTTGATATGGGAACAGATGTCAGTCCAGTTGAAATTGTGCGTCAAGGACTGGCTTTGGCTCGGGAAAAGAAAAATGACTATGTTTTGATCGATACGGCAGGTCGTTTGCATATCGATGAAAACTTGATGGAAGAGCTAAAACAAATCAAGGACCTGGCACAGCCAAATGAAATTTTACTGGTAGTTGATGCGATGACCGGACAAGATGCTGTCAACGTGGCAGAAAGCTTTAATCAACAACTGGGGATTACAGGGGTGGTCATCACCAAACTAGATGGTGATACTCGTGGCGGGGCGGCATTGTCGATTCGTCAAGTTACTGGCGCTCCAATCAAGTTCACTGGTACCGGTGAAAAATTGACCGACCTTGAAGTATTCCATCCAGATCGGATGTCTAGTCGGATTCTCGGTATGGGTGATATGCTGACTTTGATCGAAAAAGCACAGCAAGATTACGACGAGAAAAAAGCAGAAGAACTTGCTCAAAAAATGAAGGAAAACTCCTTCGACTTCAATGACTTTGTCGAACAGATCGATCAAGTCATGGGCATGGGCCCAATTGAAGATCTCTTAAAAATGATTCCGGGAATGAGCCAAATGCCTGGTATCGAAAATGTCAAAGTTGATCCGAAACAAATTGCTCGGCAAAAAGCCATGGTTTATTCTATGACACCAGCTGAACGGGAAAATCCAGATTTGTTGAATCCAAGCCGCCGTCGTCGGATTGCCGCCGGTTCTGGAAACAGTGTCGTCGAAGTCAACCGCATGATCAAACAATTCAAAGAATCTCGCAAAATGATGCAGCAAATGAGTAAAGGGAATATGAACATTCCTGGCATGGATCAAATGTTTGGCGGTGGGGTCAAAGGGAAACTTGGAAAAATGGCCATGAACCGCATGGTAAAAAAACAAAAGAAGAAAAAGAAAAAACGCAAATAACAATTCTGATGCTAAAAAGGATTGCGTAAAAGACCTGATTAGCGAAGGATTCCAAAAGACATGACCGAAAAAAGGCGCTCAGAGAAACCTCCTTGCTAGAATCAGCAAGAACAGCTTCTCGAATCAAAGCCTTCGACGGTCCTGTTTTTTTATGCAAGCAATGTTTTTTATGGCCTCCTAAAAGGGGAAGCACTTTTTATCGTGTGAGTATGATATCTATGAAAGGCCAAAAATTTTCCACGATTCAAAAGAAACTAGCACCTGTAAAAATAGTAGAAGCAGAACATTCGTGCTTTCTGTCAAATGATGCTACTATTAACTTATAGCAAGTATGAAAGGAGTTTTTTACGATGACAAACAAAGATCGCATTGAAGGAAAAGTAACCGAAACAAAAGGGAAACTTACAGGAGATGACTTCGAAGAATTAAAAGGAAAAACCCAAAATAAATATGGGAAAGCCAAAGATAAGGTTGAAGATTTTGCGGATGATGTTTCTCGCAAAGTAAATGACTTCTTTGACAAAAAAGACGACGACAAACCTAAACATTAAATATAAAAGCGTCCCTACAACAAGAAATTGTTGCCGGGACGCTTTTTTAAATATTGCTGACCTGTTTGTTTTTTCGTTTGTACCACCAATTCATCAGTGCTTTAGGATAGACAAGCAACAAACTGATGAATAAGCAAGCAACCAGCAACAAACCAAGCCGGAGGGCGATATTCCAAAGACTGACATCATATCCTTCGTAAAGATCACGGTAAAAAATTTCTAACGGGTAATAAGATATCATGGATAGATAGAACCAGGTTCCCAAAGAAAGCAGCCAATAAACCGGGGCGCGCAATTTAGGGATCGTTAAATAATCACCATCATTTTCTAAAGAAATTTTCGAGAACACTTTTTCGGCAGCAAGAATCAGCAAGCCGCTCAAGCCGAGGTAAAGGAGCAGCAGCCACCAAGGGTAGACATATCCTTGCGGCCAATCGATCCACGTTTGAAAAGGAAGCAGAAAATCCCCATGACCAAGAAACACAAAACTAAAAAACTCGCGGGTACATTGGAAAAAGCTATACCCCATTGATCCTAGAGAAATAGTGAAGAACACCGATAGCAGGCCAGTAAACAAATTCCCCAGCAAAACGCCCAACAGGAGGCCTGTAGCAAATACGAGCAGATTCGTTGCCAAGGTACTAAGGGCAGAAAGCAGCACGTCTTGAAGCGGCACAGCGAGATAGCGAGCTGGAATCATCGTGTATTCGATCAGGATATGACCTAACAGACCCAACACTAAACAAGCCGTCAAGGGTAAGCCGATAAAAAGCACTTTCTTGCGAAAGACCTGCTTTCTGCTAAAGGGTAAAGCAAATAAAAAGCGATTGAAATGGGTGCGGCCATCGACAAAAAAGGACAAAAAGCCTATAAGAAACAGAAAGACAATCACAAATTGGTTCATGGTAGTCATATAAGGGTGATTGTAATAAATCTCATCAGAGTACTCTTTGTTGATCGTCAATGCCGCATCGCGGTACTCTGCCGCCGAATCAAAGTAAACCGGGGTTTCACCGTTGTAGCTTTTGACATAGTACTCTCGATTTTCGTTGAAATCTTTGATAAATTCTTCAGATGCCAAATAGCGTTCTTGCTGATGCCAGGCTTTTTGTGATTGCCAGCCAGCACTAAGATACATGAAGAGCACGACAAAGCAAAAGCCGATCAATAGCTTGCCGTAGCGTTCTTTAAATAAATTGCTTAACATCGTTTTCCACCTCTATCCTTCCACCAATGCTTCTTGTCGTAAATTTGCTTCAAACAGATCTTCCAAAGTCAAAGGTAATTCTTCAAAAACCAAAGGATCAAGTTGCTGAATCTCAGCCGCCAGCTCCTCTGTGTAATTGTCAAATAAAGCGGTCAAGACTCGGCCTTGCTTTTGAATCAGCTTGGAGTGCTGCTTGATAAGGGGAGGAATCTGTTTGCTGCGAAAGACGAGTTGGAGTTTGCGAGATTGTTCGCGAATCGTTTCCAAACGGTAGTCTCCTTCAATCGTTTTCCCTTTGATCAACAAGGCACGATCAATAATATGTTCTAATTCATTTAGATTATGAGAAGCGATCAATGCGGTACGATTCGATTCGCTGAGGCTTTCCAGCAATAGTCCGATCACTTTTTTACGGACGATCACATCAAGCCCATCAAAAGGTTCATCTAAAAGTAAGAACGTCGCATTTGAGGCAATCGCAAGAATCATTTTATAAAGACCTTGCATACCTTTTGACATCCGTCGGTAGGAAAGCGTCAGAGGAAGACCGTGACTTTGCATCAATTCTAAATAAAGATTTTGATCGAAATTTGGATAAGCAAGCCGATAAAATTGATTGAGCTTTTTCAAAGAGTAGGCCGAAAGAAAGTTTTCTTTTTCATCAATATAAAAAAGTTGTTCTTTTAATTGCGGGTACTGATCTAGGCGTTGGTTATCGATCGAAATTTCGCCATCATCTAATAAATAATGTCCAGCGATCGTTCGAAACAACGTGGTTTTCCCAGAACCATTGCGGCCGATCAATCCTACGATTTCTCCTTTTTCCAAGGAGAAGTTCACGTTTTCTATGATAGTTGTTTGCTCCATTTTCTTGGTCACATGTTCGATCTTCACTGTGGGTCGCCTCCTAACTCTTGTTCAAAGCCATTCATCCAATCGGTCAACTCGCGTATGCTGATCTGTAAATGGCGTGCTTCAATCATCAATTCTTTCAAACGTTCTTTCACTTGTAAGATCCGAATCTCATCGCGAGGCAAGTCCTCGGTGACTTTCACAAAAGTGCCTTTTCCTTTGATGGTGACAAGGACTTGCTCATTTTCCAATACTTTGTAAGCTTTGCTGACGGTATTTGGATTCATCAACAGGTGCTTGGCCATTTCACGAACTGAAGGCACTTGGTCTCCGGCGGTTAGAACACCGTTCAGAATATCTTCTTTGATACTTAAAACCAATTGCTCATAATAAGGTTTGCTGCTGGCTTTGTTAATGCGAACCACAAAATCAGCTCCTTTCATTTATGTGTACTAGTATACGTAGTACACTAGTGGAAGTAAAGTCTTTTATGATAAAATAAGCAAAAAGGAGCTGATGAGAACAATGAAGCGATGTGAGTGGGCCAACAGTACGCCAGCAATGCAAGAGTATCATGATTCGGTCTGGGGAAAACCTGAGTATGAGGATCAGCAGTTATTTCGAAAACTGGTGTTAGATATGAATCAAGCAGGATTGAGCTGGCAAACGATTTTAAATAAAATGGCAAATTTTGATGCGGCATATGATCAGTTTGAAATCACCAAAGTAGCGAACTATACGGAAGAAAAAGTGGAAGAGCTGATGATGAATCCAGGAATCATTCGCAATCGACGAAAGATTGAAGCAGCGATCATCAATGCCCAAGAAGTTTTAAAAATCCAGCAAGAATACGGCAGTTTCTCTGCATTCTTGTGGCGATATGTCAATCATGAGCCGATCATCAATGAATTTCAGCAGCAATCCGATGTACCAACCCATTCGGAAATCTCCGATCAGCTAGCAAAAGACTTGAAAAAGCGAGGCTTTAAATTTGTCGGAACGACAACTATTTACGCCTTTATGGAAGCGGTTGGTATGGTCAACGATCACTTAGTTACTTGTGTTTGTCGAAGGTCAGAAGCAATCGTAAAATAAAGGAGTGAGATTAATGGGAAAAGTGATATTTTATGGTGCAATCAGCCTAGATGGCTATTTAGCAGGGCTAGAGGATCAACTGGACTGGCTGTTTCAAACCGACACCGGTGTTGCAACGACCTATGAAGCATTTTTTGCGACTATCGACACGACCGTGATGGGAAGAAAAACCTATCAAGAAGCGAAAAAACTGATGGATGAGGGACCGTTGTATCCTGAAACGACAAATTATGTTTTTTCCCATACCCGAAAAGAACCGCTGCCGGATGCAACCTTAGTGGCATCGGATCCAGTTGCATTTGTTTCAGCATTGAAACAAGAGAAAAACGTATGGGTAGTGGGTGGGGGTTCCCTATTAAAACCCTTACTAGAAGCGGATCTGATTGATGAATGGTTTATTCAAATCGCGCCGGTGCTTTTAGGAGAGGGCAAGCCACTGTTTGAAGCAGGGGATTACGCGAGGCGCTTGACGTTTGTTGAAACAAAACAGATGGGGGAACTGACAGAACTTCATTATGTTCGAAAAGCTGAGCAAGCAAGCGAGTAAAAAATACAAACTATTTTTCTACGCAAAAAAGACCAAGAAACTCAACGCTGAGTTCCTTGGTCTTTTGATACAGATTCATGGATTAGTTGAATCGTTGAAAGAGTTCAATATATTTTGCAATGATCGTTTCAAAGAAGCTTACTGTATCTGGATTGATTTCGTTGTTTTCATCAATCAAGTTGGTGATTCCACCGATATAGGCTTCTGGTTGTTGCAGAGTAGGCATATCCAAAAAGACTAATGATTGACGTAGGTGATGGTTTGCACCAAAGCCGGCGATCGCTCCTGGAGAAACGCTGACGACTAATGCTGGTTTACCACCCCAGCTGCTCGCACCATAAGGACGAGAACCGACATCCAAAGCATTTTTCAACGCTGCAGGAACAGAGCGATTGTATTCTGGTGTAAAGAAGAAGACACCATCAACGGCGCTTAATGCTTCACGAAATGCTGTCCATTCAGCAGGAACTTTTCCTTCAACTTCCAAATCTTCATTGTAAAATGGCAAGTTGCCGATCTCAATGAAAGATGCTTCAAAACCTTCTGGTAATAATGATGCGAATTTTTTCGCTACGAGTTTATTAAATGATCCTTCCCGTAAACTGCCGACGATAAAACCAATTTTTTTTGTCATGTAAAATTCCTCCTTGTTGTTTTCTACTCTTTTAGCTTACCAAAAGTAAGTGAATGGTGCAAATAAAACGATTTGACTTTAAAAAGTTTCTCTATCACTAATGATACGCGTCCTGATCCATTCTGGCAAAAGATAACCATGCTCAGAAAATAAGAAAGAAGAAACTTTTTTTAGCTGTAAAGAAAAAACTCTTTACACCACCAGAAAAACCTGTTAAACTAGCTCTTGTGATTAAATCAATGGAGGTGTAAATAATGGCAGTAAAAATTCGTTTAAAACGCATGGGTTCTAAAAAGAAACCTTTTTACCGTATCGTCGTAGCAGATTCACGTTCTCCTCGTGACGGACGTTTCATCGAAACAGTTGGTACTTACAATCCTTTACTAGACCCAGCTGAAGTAACAATCAAAGAAGATCTAGTTCTTGATTGGTTATCTAAAGGTGCGCAACCTTCAGATACAGTTCGTAACATCCTTTCTAAAGAAGGCGTTATGAAAAAACACCACGAAGCAAAATTCACTAAGAAATAAGGTGACTTTGGATGAAAGATTTGCAAGAATTAGTCTTAACGATCGTTTCACCACTTGTTACCAAACCTGAGGATATCAAGCTTGAGCTGGTAGAGTCAGATGATTTCTTGGAATATAATCTTACTGTGGCACCAGAAGATATTGGTCGTATCATCGGTAAACAAGGTCGGGTTGCCAAAGCAATTCGAACGATCGTTTACAGTGTACGGACAAATGGACCAAAGAAAGTTCGTTTGAATATCATTGATGGTAAATAAGCAAGAATGAAAAGCATTTCTCTTTGAGGAATGCTTTTTTTGTAAAATTCATGCTTAAGATGGAGGACAAAAAAAGGTGGTTTTGAGATAATCAAAAGAAGGAGGTGCTTGTATGTCTCAACTAATCGCATGGATCGTCGTTCTTTTGATTCTCGTATTTATTTATAAAATTGGTTCTTTTCTTTGGCGAACGCTAGGGATCTTGTTGTTGCTCTTTTTAATTTGGGTCTATCGTGAGGAGATCATGACGCAATTAAACCAATGGACACAAAACTTTCGTTGGGGCGACCTATCAACGATCGCCAATCAAGTTTGGCAATGGTTCAAGGATGGCTTTCAATCACTGCAAAATTGGGTGACAAATCTTTAAAAAATCAACAAAAAAAATGACAGACAATCTGACTTGTTTGTCATTTTTTTTATTGAGGGGTATCCTTTGTATAAGGAGGGGAACATCATGAAAAAAGAACTAGGATTATTCGTTACGCTGCTGACGATGGGCGCCTTAGCTGGCTGCAATAATCAACAGGAACCAGAAACAAGTCAAGCCAGTAGTGCCGAAACAACAGCGACGAGTATGGTGGAAAGTACCCAAACGCAAGCAAGTAGTCAATCAGAAACCAGTCAATCAAGTACGTCTTCTAGTCAGGCGGCTTCTAGGGATTCTTCAAACACGAATAGTACTGCAGATATCTACGCTCAAATACAAGCGGTATTCCCTGATCTTGTCTTACCCAAGGACATTCCACTTGCTTCAGGTAAAGTGTTGAATGCAGCCACAGCTGGCAGCCAAGCCGATGCCTCAATTCTTTATTATGGACTTGATCAGCAGTTGCCTCTCAATGACAAGGCTTTGAACGAGGAAACACCGATTGCTGCTTTTCAATCAAAAGAGTATCAATCAGCGGATGAAGCTGCCGCAGCGGTCAATGTAACAGCTGATGATGGCGGACAAGCCGTTGATCTCGGATATGGGATTACTGGGCATATGCAAGGAGCTGCTGGCTCCAGTTATTTGAGCTGGCAAGAAGGAAATTGGTCATTGACTGTTCGAGCAGTCAACCAAGAAGAACAAGATCCTGTGCCGGTTGCCAAAGAAGTGGTGGCGTATCTGGAAGAAGCTATGCTCCCAGCGCCTGAGGTCGGTCAAATCACTATCGATATGGGAAAAAATGACCATACAGCAACTACCGTGGTCTGGCAACAAGAAAAGACCCTTCGAACGGTGCAACATCAAGATGCACGTTCGGCATTGAAGATGGCCGTTTCTATGAATCAATAAAGCTTATATTAGGACAATGCCCCTTTGATCAAGCGTCGAAGGGGCGTTTTTCGCGCGATGATTTTGAGGAAAACATGGGGCGCTAGGAAACGGCTAGAATTCGCTACTTTGCTATGCTAAAATAGAACAGAAGTTAGAAGAAATGGGGAACGAACGTGACAGAATATTTAAACGTAGGGAAAATCGTCAATACACATGGGATCCGTGGAGAAGTACGAGTGATATCGCAAACGGATTTTCCAGAAGAACGCTACCGTAAAGGGGCTGAATTGACACTTTTTCGTGAAAATAAAGAGCCATTACCATTGATCGTTTCAGGTCATCGCAAACACAAAAATTTTGATTTGTTAACATTTGAAGGCTATCCCAACATCAACGACGTTGAACCGTTTCGTAACGGCATTTTAAAAGTTACCAAGGATGATTTGGTGGATCTAGCAGAAAATGAGTTTTACTACCATGAAATTATTGGTCTGGAAGTCGTCGAAGAAGATGGCACAATCATTGGTAAAGTAAAAGAGATCCTTTCACCAGGTGCCAATGACGTTTGGGTCGTTCAACGAAAAGGGAAGAAGGATGCCTTGATTCCTTATATCGAGTCGGTTGTCCACACGATCGATCTTGAAAATGGTCAGGTCACTGTGGAAATCCCAGAGGGGTTGTTAGACGATGAGAATTGATGTGTTGACACTATTTCCGCGAATGTTCGAAGGTCCTCTAGGAGAATCGATCATCGGCAAAGCACGGGAAAAGGGACTGTTAGAAATCAATGTCTCTAATTTCCGTGACTATTCCGATAACAAACATCAAACAGTGGATGACTATCCTTATGGTGGCGGAGCAGGAATGTTATTAAAAGTCCAACCTGTCTATGACAATATCAAAGCGATCGAAGCAGCGGCACCAGAAACGAAAAAGCGGGTGATCCTATTAGACCCAGCGGGAAAACCCTTTGATCAAAAGATGGCGGAAGAATTCTCTACCGAAGAGCACCTTGTTTTTATTTGCGGTCACTATGAAGGCTATGATGAACGAATCCGTTCATTGGTCACTGATGAAGTGTCACTGGGGGATTACGTCTTGACTGGTGGCGAATTGGGGGCAATGGTCATGATCGATGCGACAGTCAGGCTATTACCAGAAGTTTTAGGCAATCAAACCTCCGCACAAACCGATTCTCATTCCACTGGTTTATTAGAACATCCGCAATATACACGTCCGGCAGCGTTCAAAGGCATGAAAGTGCCGGAAGTTTTGATGAATGGCAATCATAAATTGATCGAGCAGTGGCAATTAAAAGAATCATTGCGCCGAACGTATCAGCGCCGACCTGATATGCTAGAAAATTATCCGTTGACGGCAGAAATGCAGAAACTTTTAAAAGAAATTGAAGAAGAAGCGAAAGCTGGCAACTAAAATAGTGCCAGTTTTTTTTATATTCTGCGCCATGACAAGAAAATTCTCTTTACAGCCTATGGTCGACTGTGGTAAGATGTTTCAGTGAGTGTAAACTCAACTATTACGATGTTCCGCTGGAGCTTTCATGCTTTAAGAATGTTTGGGAATAAGGAGAATGATAAACATGAATCCATTGATTCAAGAACTAACTCAAGAACAATTACGTACGGACATCCCAGCTTTCCGTCCTGGGGACACTGTTCGCGTTCACGCGAAAGTTGTCGAAGGAACTCGCGAACGTATCCAGTTATTTGAAGGTGTTGTCATCAAACGCCGCGGTGCTGGTATCAGCGAAACTTATACAGTTCGTAAAGTATCAAACGGTGTAGGTGTTGAACGTACCTTCCCATTGCACACACCACGTGTTGCACAAATCGAAGTTGTTCGTTACGGTAAAGTACGTCGTGCAAAATTGTACTACTTGCGTGCATTACACGGAAAAGCAGCTCGTATCAAAGAAATTCGTCGTTAATCATTTATTATCAGATGAAGCAAAAGCCCTTGATTTCAAGGGCTTTTTTCTTTTGACTAAGGGGAAAGAAACTTCTATTTGTTGTGATAAAATGAAGAAACGACTATACAAATAGGAGGGGTTTCATTGAATGAAAGAAGTAACAATCTTGGACGAGAAGAAATAATCATCGAAAAGGAGTTCGTCAGACGGCCAAAGGTTCCATGGTCGAAGGACGTTCAACGCTTTTTACGTTTTTTGCATGATCAGCAGATAAATTATGTGCCGAAACCATTAGGGTTTGATCAGGAAGAACATGAGTTAGTTTCTTTTGTTCCAGGGGAGGTATATGATCAGCCATTGCCGGATGAGCTTTATACAGATGAGGTTCTTTGTTTAGTAGCTGAACGATTAAGAGATTTTCATGATCGAAGTGTTGGTTTTCTGGAAAGGTTAACTGGTGAGGAACAGTGGATGTTGGATTACTCTGGCCCAATACAAGTGATGTGTCACAATGATTTTGCTCCGTATAATATGACGATCGTGGATGGGGAGCCATTTGGTCTTTTTGATTTTGACACAGTAAGGCCAGGAAGCAGGTTGTGGGATGTTTCTTATGCTGCTTATCGCTGGGTACCCTTGTACTTTGATGGGAAAAGTCATCTGAGTGAAACACAATGTCATCGATTGGAAATTTTCAGAAAAACATTGACGAGGGACATCTCGTTAAATACCAACATGACATTCAGCGCCTGAAAGAAAATAAATCCCAAATCATCGACTTGATAAAAAAATAGAAGGATAGGGAATGATTTAAAAAAAGTTTACATGATAGTGGAAGTCTCTCTTGATATTTTTTATTATAGAATCGTTATTTATATCGGTGATTTCACTCATTTTTTCGTCTTCATCTTTTATCTAATTCGGTATTAAAGAAAAAAAATTGAATTATTTCATTATTTTTTTCTAATAAATGATTACAGAAAAAAAGCAATATATTCCCCTTTTTCCGATGATTTCTATGGTAATCTTCTCGATAGAGAACTTTCTTTTATCTAGCTATTACTGACCTCTATGCGTTAGTTAATTACTTCACAAATAAAAGGAAGTTCTTTATTTAAACGAATTGAAAGAGGTGTCTTTGTGAAAGCAGCTGTAGTATCAAAAGATAAGGTTGTAAAAATCGAAGAAAAAGAATTGAGAGCGCTTCGTCCGAATGAAGCATTATTAGAAATGGAGTGTTGCGGTGTCTGCCACACTGACTTGCATGTAAAAGATGGCGACTTTGGCGATGCGTCTGGAATCGTACTTGGTCACGAGGGAATCGGTAAAGTCGTTGCGATCGGTGATGATGTTACTTCTCTAGCAATTGGTGACCGTGCAAGTGTTGCTTGGTTGTATGAAAGCTGTGGATCATGTGAATACTGTGTGAACGGGAATGAGTCATTATGTCGTTCTGTTAGAAATGCCGGCTATTCTGTAGATGGTGGTATGGCTGAAGAGTGTATCGTTGTAGCTGACTATGCAGTGAAGGTGCCTGAGGACTTAGGTTCTGCTGAAGCCAGTAGCATTACTTGTGCAGGCGTAACGACATATAAAGCGGTGAAAGTTTCTGATATTAAACCAGGTCAATGGATCGCCATCTATGGTTTAGGCGGATTAGGAAACTTAGCCTTGCAATATGCAAAAAATGTCTTCAATGCAAAAGTGATTGGGATCGACATCAACGACAAGCAGTTGGACTTTGCAAAAGATCACGGCGCTGATCTTGTGATCAATCCTGCGAAAGAAGATGCAGCGAAAGTCATTCAAGAAGCAACCGGTGGCGCACATGCAGCTGTTGTAACTGCTGTTTCAAAAGCAGCCTTCAACTCTGCTGTCGATGCCGTTCGTGCGGGCGGTACGATTGTAGCAGTCGGTCTTCCACCAGAAAGCATGGACTTGAACATTCCGCGGCTTGTATTGGACGGTATTAAGATTGTTGGCTCTCTTGTTGGAACACGAACTGATTTAGCAGAGGCTTTCCAATTTGCAGCTGAAGGAAAAGTCGTTCCTAAAGTTGTTATGCGTCAGTTAGAAGAGATCAATGATATTTTTGATGAAATGCTCTCTGGCCAAATCAAAGGGCGGATGGTCATAGATTTTCAAGAGAAATAAATGGAAAGAGAAATACCAACAGATAAATTTTAAACGAAGGAGAAAAATTCGTGTGTAATTTATTGATCATTGACAGCAATGAGCGAGGAGCAGTTAATGATATGATTCGTTTGATCGATCGTCATTTCCCAAATGTCATCTTACTTCCGACGGTTGATTCGAAAAAAGCGCTTCAGCGAACATGTCTTGAGCAAACGGTTGAAATTGCAGTGATCAATGCGGATGGCGAAGGAGACTGTTTTGAATTATACAAAGAATTGCTCTCTTTTTGCCCGAATGCAAAAGCAATTTTGTATTCTGCAGTAGAAAGCTTTGCTATCGCTCAAAAAGCGTTGCGTTACGGCTTGATCGATTATTTAGTGGAACCGATCACCAATGATTTTGTTTATGCATTAGACCGGGGGATTCAATCCATCAATCAGATTTCCTTGCTGCACGTCGAGAACAACAATGAAGCTTCTCCTTCGCTTTCTTTAAGACATAAGATATTGCGCTATATTCATGAAAATTATAGAGAACATATTACGTTAGACACTTTAGCAGATCACCTGCATTTAAGCCGGTATCACACCAGCCGTTTGATCAAGAATACCTTAGGAATGACCTTTTCATTGTACTTGATGATTTATCGTATTGAAGTTGCCAAAAAAGAAATCTCAACAAGTGATCGATCAATCAATGAAATCTCTGTCAGAGTGGGATTCAATGATCCAAATTATTTTAGTAAGAAATTTAAAAAAGCAACTAGTTATACGCCCAAAGAGTATCGAAAAATTTATCGTGGGAAAGCTACCGTGATCGATTCAAGACTTGAGTATTGAGTATTAAAAAAAGTAGAGTAGCTTGCGTTGAATTGATCAGCGAAAAAATGGCTTCTATGCGATGCGTATTTGGTTACTTTTTCATAGGTAAGAAAAGCAAAAAGGTCTTGCATGCAAAGACCTTTTTTTTACTTAAAAAAAACATTTTTGGGTGAGCTGATAGAAACCAAGAGCAAATGAAAAGGTTTGATGGTTTTGTGAATCAACTGATAGGTGGTATAATGAGAGCGGATTCGTTAATGCAGCTTATCAAAGAAAAGAGGCAAGAAAATGGCGAACAAAATGGTGTTTATAAATTTGCCTGTCACTGATATCAAACGTGCAACCTCCTTTTATGAAGCGTTGGGATTTGTCAAAAATGAAGAGTTCTCAAACGAGACTAGCAGCGGGATGGTTTGGAGTGAATCGATTTGGGTGATGTTGTTAGAACATGAGTTTTATCAACAGTTTCTGAATGGCAGACGTATTGCGGATACGAAGAACACAAGTGGTGCATTGATTGCGTTTAGCTTCGATACACCAGAAGAAGCGAAGAATTTTGCGAAGATTGCAGAAGAAAATGGCGGCCAATCGTTCCAAGTTGACATGGGTATTCCAGAAGACGTGATGGTCGGCTATGAAATCGTTGATCCCGACGGTAATCAGCTTGAATCGGCGTGGATGAATGGCTATTAGCAAAGTGATCGTTTAAATAAAAAGTAAAAAAGTGGTTCAGTATGCAGTTCCTTCAAGAAGTTAGGCTTTTGTGCTAACTTTTTGAGGGCTGTTTTTTTTGACGGGATTCTTGAGTTTTGTAAGATTGATCAGTCCCCTTTGTCTAAATGCTAAAAAAGAGGTATGATACAAGAAAAAGGAGTGGAGACGAAGTGAAATATTCAACCAAATACAGCGACGCCATTCACATCCTCGCTTACATCCACCTCTTTAAAGGAACTGATTTATCAAGTGATCGGATCGCCCAGAGCGTTGAAACGAATCCTGCTTATGTTCGCCGGATTATGAGTGATTTACGGGTTGCTGGATTGATCGAAAGCCAAAGAGGAAAACCAAACCCTAAACTAACGAAGGAACCAAATGAGATTTCTTTGTTAGACATTTATGCGAGTGTTGAAAAAGATCACCATCTTTTACATGCAGACAAAAAAACCAACCCCAACTGCTTAATTGGGGGGAATATTCAAGGGGTATTAGAAGAAACCTATGATGTGCTGCAAAAGAAAATCGAGCAGGAGATGAGTGCCATCTCGTTGCAATCAATCATTGAAGGCATTCGAGGAGAAGCCAAACAGTAGATTGAACGGACACAACACAGTAAAAAGAACTTTCACCTGCTAAGCAATTTCTTGACAGGAAAGAAAGTTTCTTTTATACTCTAGTTGTAACTTGATTAGTAACAACTATTTTAGTCAAACAAAAGATGAGGAAGGATGATTATCATGAAAATCGGTGTTATTGGCGCAACAGGAAATGCAGGTTCAGCTATTTATCAAGAAGCAGTACAGCGAGGACATGAGGTGACTGCTATCGTTAGAAATGAAGCGAAGGCCAAAGAACAATTTGGTGATACAGTCAAAACACTTACAAAAGATGCTTTTTCGTTAACAGAAGGAGACCTCGACGGGTTTGACGTATTGGTCGATGCGTTTGCGACAAGTCCTGACCAAGCGTACTTGCATGTGGATTTGGCAGCAAAATTAGTGCACCTGTTTCGAGAAAAGAACACACGCTTGTTCTTCATTTTAGGAGCTGGCAGCCTGTTCAACGAAGCGGGCGAACGCAATCTTACCGAATTGAAAAAAGCCCCAGGAAGTGAAAGCTGGATTGCGATTCCAGAAAATCAGCTAGACGAATACCTCTTTTTAGAAACCGTCAAAAATGTCCCTTGGGTGGGGATTTCTCCTGGGAACGTCTTTCAAGAAGGACCAGCTAAACCAGCGATTTTAGGGAAAGATCACTTGCTATTCAATGACCAAAAGGAATCAGTAACATCCAGTGGTACGTTAGCCAAAGCAATCCTTGATGAAATCGAAACAGTGCGACATGAAAATACTCGTTTTACTGTGATTGATGCAGAGTAGTTCAGCAGATGATTGAGAAGGAGAACCCAATCGATCGAGATCGGTTGCTGACAAAGGTTAGTAAGTAGACTGATTCAGGCGACTTCTCTTTATTCACATTTTTTGTTTCCAGTACCCAGCAATTTAGACGAGACAAATCCTCTGTGTTTGCTTATAATCAAGGACAGAGGTGAGAAAATGAATAAAAAAATCGAAGCGTATGAATTGATGCTTCTGCAATTAAAAGGGTTGTTAGAAGCGGAGAGTAATTGGATCGCCAATCTAGCCAACTCTTCTGCTTTACTGAATGAAACATTGGAAGATACAGTATTTGCCGGCTACTACTTATTTGAAGAAGGCGAACTGATCTTAGGCCCATTCCAAGGAAGAGTATCTTGCACCAGAATCACATTAGGCAAAGGGGTTTGTGGGGAATCAGCGGAGAAAAAAACCACATTGATCGTACCCAATGTCAAAGAACATGAAAATTATATTTCTTGTGACTCAGCAGCAATGTCTGAAATCGTAGTTCCCATGGTAGCTGGTAATCAGCTGCTTGGCGTGCTGGATATCGATAGTGGAAAAACAAACAGCTATGATGCGATCGATCAGAAATATCTGGAAGAATTTGCGGCGTTATTGGTAGCAAGTCGCCAATAAAGCACTTGTTTTTTAATATTAACGTAAAAACAACATAATGTTTTAAAGCGAAGCGTTCATTGAATATGAACGCTTTTTTTAGTTATTATTTACAAATTACGGGCATATTTCTTTATTTAATTAAAATTAGATGATAATATGATAATACAATTAGAAAAATGAATTTTTAAGGAGAGAATTATGGAAGCAGAAACAATTGTATTAGGTAAAGCATATGAATGTAAACCAGTTGGCTTACAAAGTCGTGTGATCGGTGAAGTGGTCAGAAAAATGGAAAGGTGTGTCGTATTAAATGTGATTCGCTATGATGGAATCGATCATGAAGATATCGAAGAACGTTGCGGACGAGTAGTTGCAAAATACAATGAGATCTATCAACCAGCACTAGTTGAGTGCTTTTTTAGCTGATCCATTGGTAATCACCCAATCAAAATAAAATGAAACCATGCACGTAAACCAATTCCCTTAAAAAAGGGGCTGTTTCTTGGAAGCAGCCTCTTTTTTTGATTCTTCGACACAGCTGCGTAGAAAAATACATGCTATAATGGGCGAGAAACTAGCAGAAAGCAGGGAGCAAAATGGAATTAGAAAAAACGGTCATTGATGACAAACAGATGCTTTTTGAATTGCCGCAGGAAGCAGGGCAAATGCAAATTGTTAAAGGAAAACTTATTGAAGCAAAAGACAATACCGTCCTCTTAACCATAAAAAAAGGCCAATTACTATCAGTCGCAGATGAGAAAACATTTGATGACAAGCAAGAATATGACCGCTTAATAATCCTTACACCACCTTGGGAGATCATGGCGCCATACTTAGCAGCCTATTATCAAGAGAAATACCAACTGTCTAATGCTTCCAACGCACCTATCATGATTCCACAGGAACTGCAACAAGGGGTCGCTGTTTGTGCGGAACCATTTGATTGCTTGATCGATTTTCTGGGGTATGTATCCACCAGCAAAAAGGAAACGAAAGAGGTGAAAAAAGGGAGCAAACCTCGTCATAAATGGTCAAAAGAATTACAAGATGAACCCTTTATGGTGGATTATCAAGGAAGTACAGCAACGGTCTATTGGCAGAAACGCAACGAGGTTCGAATTGAAAAAGGCGCTACCTTGCGTCAAGAGGTTCCATTGAACAAAGACGGCTCGGTGGGATTTTCAGCTCGATTAGCAGAAAAGATACGGCAAGAGAATCAATCAGCGATCAAAGAGGGACGAACGATTGCAGACGTCGTATTAAAAAGTGTCAATGAGGTCGGCATGTTTCTTTACTATGGGGGGACCAATGGCTGGCTTCAATTAAAAGATCAGCAAGGAAGAACCCTGAACGAGCGAACGGTGGAATAGAAAAGAGAGATACTGAACAAGAAAGCGATCCACCAAAGCGAACGGAATCAGCTTTGGTGGATCGCTCTTATAGTCTAACTAGGACTAGGTTCTTCATCGATCAAGACAAATTCTTGGCCGGTCTTGGACAAAACAAGGCTCGGTTTTGCAGTTCCTTCTTTTTCAGCTCGATACGCATCTCGGTGCTTTTGCAAATGTTCGGGACGTTTTAACCAAGCTTGAAAGGCTTTTTTCTCAGTCCATTTTGACACTAACTGGAAAACGAGGCTGTCTTTTGATTCTGAAAACCAAGCTTCAGCAGAGTGACACCCAGCAAATGTTTTCATTGAGGCGGTATCTTTTTTCATTTTAGCTAGAAATCGTTCTTTACCTTCAGGAATTACTTCAAATGCGACGGTACGGATATACATGAAATTCCTCCTTGCTGTGAGTGATTTCATTTAGTATAGCCCTAATTGAGAATCATTGTCAATTAGCATTGAGAATTTGTACGTTTTTATCGATTTTTGCTTTTTGATTAAATCCTTCAAAAGCCTTGAACAAATGAAAAAAGTACGTATAATTAATATACGTACTGAAGAGTCCGAAGAGTATTGGAGAAAATGGATACTTGGGGAAGTCTTTCTTTTCTCACGTGCAATACTCTTCGTTTGTTTAGTGTACCACTCCCATTTTAAAATAGATACGTTTTTTTTACTTTCTGAGGAGATTTCTTTTATTCCTTGAGTTGAAAGGCAAAAAAGTGGGAAGGTTCTGAGAAAGCGCTATGAAGACGAAATTTGTGTCTTCTTTTTTTGTATGAAAGGTAAGGAAAATTAAGAAAGTTTTTTATCCATTTTACCTGCGAAATGATGTATAAGAGAGTAGCCAAAGTACTGATCACTAGAAGATCAGTACTTTTTTGTATGCTTTCTTGGCACGACTCCTGTCAACGATATTCAGCATAAAGTCGCACTTTTCTAATTTTTACATTCAGAAGAGCGCTTCTGACACAACCATGTAACCTCTTACATTTTTTGGTCGAGTTAAATTGACAGGCTGCATAAACATGCGGTAAACTCGGTACAACAAACAGAATTTTTTGAATTATCTGAATGTTAGAAGGGGATGAGTAGAAATGGGGAAACGTAGCAAATATGCAGTATCACTTGTGTTACTAGGCAGCTTCTTTTTAGCAGCTTGTCAAAATGGCGCGCAAGAAAACGAGACGGATTCATCAGCAGCTTCTTCTGCAGAGCAAGTGATCAATGTGCAATTTTCAGCAGAGATGGGCAGTGCCGATATTTCTTTAGCAACCGACTCTTATAGCTTTATTACTCTGAACAATGCTTATGAAGGCCTTTATCGCTTGGATGAGAACAATGTTCCTGTAATTGCTGGGGCAAGTAAAGACGCTGAAGTCAGTGAAGATGGCCTGACCTATGCCATTTCACTGCGAGAAGAGGCAAAATGGTCCAATGGTGATCCAGTTACAGCGGCTGATTATGTTTTTAGCTGGCAGCGAACCGTTGATCCAGCTACAGCTTCCAATTATGCCTATATGCTAGCACCCGTTAAAAATGCATCTGCTATTTCAGATGGCACGCTAGATAAAAGCGAGTTAGGGATCGAAGCAGTCAATGATCATGAGTTGAAAATCACGTTAGAAAAACCAACACCTTACTTTTTATCTTTACTGGCTTTTCCAACCTTCTTCCCACAAAACGAACGTGTCGTGGAGGAATTTGGTGATCAATACGCCTTAACAAGTGAAAACGCGGCGTACAATGGACCATTCCTATTGACCAATTATGCTGGCCCAGGCACCGATATCCAGTGGTCATTGGAAAAAAATCCGGATTATTGGGATGCCGATTCAGTCAAACTTGAAACAGTTAATTTCGATGTCGTGAAAGACTCATCGACTGCTTATAACTTGTACGAAAGCGGACAAGCCGATGACATTATTTTAAGCGGTGAATTGGCGATGCAGAATGTGAATCATCCTGATTACATTGTTCAGCCTAGTGCAACCACTCAGTATTTAGAAATGAATCAAGCACCAGAAGATTCGCCTTTTCGAAATGCAAATTTGCGCCAAGCCATTTCGTATAGCATGAATCGGCAACAAATCGTTGAGAATATTTTAGGCAACGGCTCATTACCGGCTGTCGGTTTTGTTCCTTCTGACCTAGCTTTCAATCCAGAGACAAAAGCTGACTTTGTTGAGGATGCGGCAACCACGTTAGCCTTTGACGAAGAAAAAGCCCAAGAGTATTGGGAAAAGGCCAAAGCTGAGCTGGGGATCGATACGTTGTCTTTCGAGCTGCTGACCTCAGATACCGACCAATCGAAAAAAATGGCGGAATACATTCAAGGAACCTTGCAGCAAACACTGGATGGATTGACTGTCGAAGTCACAAATGTTCCTTTTTCTGTTCGTTTGGATCGTTCCAATAGCGGCGATTTTGAGATGGTCATGAACAATTGGATCGGTGATTATGCAGATCCAATCAACTTTTTAGAATTGTTCAAAAAAGACAGTTCCTACAATCGTGGGAAATGGTTAAATGATGACTACGACCAATTGATCGAACAAGCCTCCAATGAAAATGCCAACAACCCAGAAGCCCGTTGGGAAAATATGGTGGAAGCAGAAAAAATCTTAAATGAAGATTTGGGCATTATTCCGCTTTTTCAAAGTGCAGAAGCACATCTGCGGTCGCCTAAGATCAAAGGTCTCATCGTTCATAGTGTCGGTGCTGCCTATGACTATAAAAATGTGTTTGTCGAAGAATAAGTATAAAAATTGATTCTTTCATACATCTACTGACTGATGTAGTCAAACAGTACTGCAGAAAAGAGGAACGCCATTCGAGCGTTCAGCAACTTGAGAACAAGGAATACAGCCGTTCTTTATCTAGCAGTGAAGAGGAATGATTCATTCCAGCTAGATAAGAACGGCTTTTCTTTTTAGGGGGAACGCCAATGAAAATCACAGCAGTTGAAACCAAACGAATTCCGATCCAGCTGAATGCACCATTTAAAACGGCGCTTAGAGAAGTGCACGCCGTCGAAGTGATTCGAGTGCTGCTTTCTTTTGACAATGGGATCGTTGGCATCGGAGAAGCAGCACCTACCGAAGTCATCACCGGCGATACAAAAGAAAGTATTTTAAAAGATATCGAAACTGTTTTTGCCCCCTTCCTGTTAGGCAGAAAGGTAGATGCGCAATTGTCGGTAATGGATGAGCTTCATGCGTTGATCCAGCATCATACGAGCCCTAAAGCGGCGATCGATATTGCATTGCATGATGCACTGGCTAAAGCAGCTAACTTACCGCTTTACCGTTATTTAGGAGGTTCTGTCAATAGGTTAGCAACCGATTATACGATTAGTGTCGGCTCACAGGAGCAGATGCTACAGGATGCGCAAGCAAAAGTCCAAGCGGGGTTTCGCTCCTTGAAAATCAAACTAGGGGCAGGAACGATCGAAGAGGAAGTTGCGAAAATTCGCCGCATCAATGAACGCTTGGCAGGAAAGATCTCCTTTCGAATTGATGCCAATCAAGGCTGGACCAAAGAAGAAGCGGTGCAGATTTTAGACCAATGGCAAGACATTCCGATCGAGTTTGTTGAACAGCCAGTAAAAGCCCATGATTTTGCTGGACTCAGCTATGTGACTGCTCGTACGACGATTCCGATCATGGCCGATGAAAGTCTTTTTTCCTATGAGGATGCCAAACGTTTGATTGCTGAAAACTGCTGCAATTATTTGAACATTAAATTGATGAAAAGCGGCGGGATCAAAGAGGGACAAAAAATTTATCAATTGGCAAAAGAGCATCAAGTGCCGGTGATGGTCGGTTCGATGATTGAAGGGTATGGTGGAATGGCTGCCGCCGCCCATTTTGCCTTAGGGATGAACGATGTCCGATTTTATGATCTGGATGTTCCTTTTATGTGGGAGACCCAAACGACTTCCCCTGAAACTCAAGGGATTCTTCAGCGTCCAGGAAGCTTGAGCGTCACCGAACGCATCGGACTAGGAATCAACGAATAAACAGTTATGAGAGGAGCAAAGATGAAACAAATTGTTCAGGCTGGCTCTTCCTTCTTATGGAAGGAACCCAAAGAAAACAAAGTACTAGCAAAAATCAAAGCATTCCCTTTAGAAGCACTGCACACTTTTTTGACTGATGAAGATACGATGCGGCTTTATCAGGAAAGCTTAGTGGACTCCGAAGTATTATATGGGACGATTGTAGAAGTCATCGACCAAACGGATGGTTGGGCCCATGTGATCGTCTTGGATCAAAAAAGCAATAAACACCCACTTGGCTATCCCGGCTATCTACCAAACGAGGTATTGAAGCCATTGCCACCAGACTATGCAACAGCTAAAAGAATGCTCGGCGTGACTGCCAAAGAAGCTTTGCTTGTTTTTGACTCTGCGACACGGATCGTTTCTTTTGGGACGGTTTTACCCCTAGTTGGGGAAACCACAGATTCCTATCGAGTGGCTACGCCTAATGGACCAGCAACGATCGCTAAATCCTTTGCTCAAGTCATTGTGGATACATGGACAAATCTGCCCGAGAAAATGATTGCACTAGCAGAACAATTTTTGAATCAGCCCTATGTCTGGGCAGGCATTAGCGGCAGTGGCTTTGATTGTTCTGGATTCATGTATTCGCTGCATCGACTTCATGGTATTTTGATCCCCCGAGATACGATTGAGCAAGCACAACAAGCAAACATTGTACCTTACAGTCAGGCACAACCGGGAGATCTGTTGCTATTTGCTTATGAAGAAGGAAAAGGTGAAGTCCATCATGTTGGGTTGTATTTGGGGGATGATGAAATGATTCATTCAAGAACACCCGGATCGCGGGTCATGAAAACCAAAATCGCTGGTTCTAATTATGAACCGGAACTAGCAGTTGTGGCGCGCTATTGGCAAGACAAACCAAATACACCAATTGAACCGGGCACATAAGCAATCCTTTACTGACTTTGAGGAAAGGAGCGTTTGATGACAAAAGATGACGTTTATTTAGAAATAAATCATATCCTAAAAAAATATCAAGCAACATTGGAAATGGGGTTATGGATTGGTACGCCAACGAAATGTCTTGTTGACTATCAGAGTCATAAGTCATTTCCAGCAGCAAGTATCAGTAAGCTTGTATTGTATGCCTATTACCTTGAACAAATCATCGAAAAAAAGATCGATCCCCAACAAGTAATTTGTGTGAGCCCCGTTGATCTGACAGGTGGCGCTGGGGTCCTCCGTCTTTTTCCTCAGAAAAAAAGCTGGGCTATCAGTGAACTGCTTACAGCGATGATCGCCGTATCTGATAATACCGCCACCAATGTACTGTTGGACTTAGCTGGGTTGCCCACACTTCAAGCATGGATCCAGGAGCCGGAGATCCAATTTGAACGGTATATGATGCGACCGATTAAAGACAAGGAGAACCGCTTGACCCCTTCGGCGGCTGCCAAACTACTACTAAGGTGTGTTAAACAAGAAGAAGCTGCCCTAGGATTTTCAGCCTTAAATCAGCAGCAATTTCAAGAGGGCATACCAGGGACTTTTGCTGAAACAACGCATCCTGCGTGCCGCATTTTTAATAAGACAGGCCGTCTTGACCGCATCGAACACGATGTAGCGTATTTACAAGCCAATGAAACGACGATCATCATTGCGGCGTTTTCCTATGATAAAACCGGTAGTGGTCAAGGGATCAGTTGGCTAAGAGAAATTGGTCAAACAGTCTATCAGCAATGTTTTTAAGTAAAATACGCTGCGTATCGATCCTCACTCAGAGGTACTCGATACGCAGCGTATTAATTATTTACGACGATAAAATCTCCCATATCATAACGATGCCGTGACTGAGAAAATTCAAAAGGCGTCCCATCGCCGAGATAAACCGTTTGTTCCACTTCTAAGATGGGATCGGTGGCAGCACAAGCTAAGTATTGCTGATCATAGGTATCTGCACGATCCGCTTTGATGCGACGGACAGATGTCCCAATCGAGGAGTGTAGCTGGTTGGTGATATAACCGTAGACCGATGAGTTTAAGACTTCCTCGGTAATCCCGGGAATGACATGAAGCGGCATGATGGTATATTCTAAAACAACGGGTATATCGTCAAACAGGCGCAAACGAACGATATCATAAATTTGTTGGTCACTGCGGATTTTTAGTTTTTCTTGTTCTTTCTCATCGGGAAAAAGAATGGCAAAAGAAATGATCTTGCTGGTGATCTTTCCTGTTTCCCCAAGACGTTTGGTCAATCCACGATTGATCTTGGCGTTGTAATCGAAGGTTGAATAGGCGTCGCTGATAAAGGTACCCGTGCCTTTTTTACCGTAAATAATGCCTTCCATTTGTAAAATATTCAATGCTTTTTGAATTGTCACGCGGCTGGTCTGATAATGGACAGCCAGTTCGGATTGCTTCGGCAATTTTTTCTCTTCTTCGTAAAACCCGTGATTGATTTTGCTCCGTAGATCGGCAGCGATGTCATGGTAGTTCGCCATTTGCTTCACCTCAAAATAATAATAAGTGATAAAACGAAGTATGTAAACTTGGAGCTTTACATACCTTGTTTTAAAGGCTTTTCCTGCGTTTACATTCTTCAGGAAATGAATTACATTTGTAATGTAATCGTTTTCTAGCGATTGAAGAATAGGGGGATAGGAGGGAGTTTTATGCAAGGATTTATGGATCGACTCGCTGACGTTTTAGGAAAGTTTGCCAATAGGATCAACAATTTACGCTACATCATGGTCATTAAAAATGCCTTTGCTGCTTTGATTCCAGTAATCATTACCGGAGCATTTGGTACTTTGTTTTCAGCAATGGTTTTTGATGCTGAAAATGGATTGGCACAAATCGAGGCACTGCGCTTTTTAGAAAGTTTAAAACCGATCTCATCTGCGGTCAGTTATGTGACGTTGAGTTTCTTAACGATCTATGCAGTGTTTCTGATTGGGATTGAGCTAGCAAAATTAAATAAGATTTCGGGGGTCTTTCCAGGAATCATCGCCGTGATGTCTTATCTTTCTGTTAATCCAATGATCTTTGAATTTTTGCACGAAGATGCGACGGTGGTTGCTGAAAACGTGCTGGCTAAGCAATATACGGACACGAAAGGTCTATTTTTAGGCATGTTCGTTGCGATCGTTTCCATCGAGCTTTATGCGTGGCTAGGAAGACAAAAACGGCTGCAGATCACGATGCCTGATAGTGTTCCAGGGAATGTTTCGGCAAGTTTTTCGGCATTGTTTCCAACGATTTTCACCGTGACCATCATCGCCACCGCTGGTTTTACTATCAAAGCACTCACAGGGATGTATGCTTACGATATCATCTACAATGTCGTCCAACGACCACTGGAAGGGATCGTCCAAGGATTACCAGGTATCTTGTTGTTGATGTTTATCGCACAAGTCTTTTGGGTCATCGGGATTCATGGGAACCAGATGGTCAAACCCATTCGTGAACCATTGTTGCTGGCAGCAATCGCCGTCAACACGGAAGCTTTTGAAGCTGGAAAAGAAGTACCCAATATCATTACGATGCCGTTTTGGGATATGTATATGAGTATGGGCGGCTCTGGCGTGACGATTGGGTTGCTGATTGCGATTTTGATCGCCGGCAAGCGGGAGGACATGCGCCAAATCACTAAATTGTCATTAGCACCTGGGATTTTCAATATCAATGAGCCAGTGATCTTCGGAATGCCAATTATGTTGAATCCCATTTTGGCGATTCCCTTTATCCTGACACCATTAGTAACAGGAACGATTGGGTACGTGGCCACAAGCCTAGGCTTTGCCGCTAAAGCAGTGGTAATGGTCCCATGGCCAATGCCACCGATCGTCAATGCTTATCTAGCTACTGCTGGGGATATCGGGGCTGTGATCACGCAAGTTATCTGTATTGTCGTGGCGATTTTAATCTATCTCCCTTTTGTTTTGGTAATGAATCGCACGACCAATGAAGTTGCATAAAGGAGTTTTGAAAAAATGGTAAAAATACCTGAGACATTTATTTTAGGGGCTGCTTCGTCTGCTTGGCAGACAGAAGGCTGGCAAGGAAAGAAAGAAGGGCAAGATTCGTATCTCGACCGCTGGTACAAAGAAGAACGCTTTGTTTGGCATAATGGCTATGGACCGGCTGTTGCGACGAATTTTATGGAAAAGTTTTCAGAGGATATTCAACTGATGCAGGAGGTTCATTTGACCCATTACCGAACATCGATCAACTGGGCGCGCTTCTTTACCGACCATGAACAGCTGATCGTTGATGAAGACTATGCTGCTCATATCGATCAGCTTATCGACCAATTGCTTGCGGCTGGAGTCGAACCGATGCTTTGTTTGGAACATTATGAACTGCCAGCTAGTTTGATGGATGCCTATGATGGCTGGAGCTCGCGGAAAGTGGTCGATCTGTATACCCGTTATGCCGAGATCGCCTTCGAACGTTACGGTGATCGAGTCAAACATTGGTTTACCTTCAATGAGCCGATCGTTATTCAGACTCGTTGTTATCTCGATGCGATCCGCTGGCCCCATGAACAAAATACGAAAAAATGGATGCTTTGGAACTATCACAAAGTATTGGCATCCGCCCAAGCAGTGGCTGCCTATCATGAAAAAGGCTATGAGGGGCGCATCGGTTGTGTGCTGAATCCAGAAATGGTTTACGCACGCTCTTCCTCACCGGAGGATCAAAACGCGCAAAAAATGTATGATCTCTTTTTCAACCGGATCTTTTTTGATCCAATGGTCAAAGGTCATTATCCAGAGGAACTTATCACACTTTGCCAAACCTATGGCATCTACTTTGATCCGACAGAAGAAGATTTGGAAACGATCCGCACCCATACGGTGGATTTCTTAGGGGTCAATCAGTACTACCCGAAACGCGTGCGGGCACCACGGTATCAATGGCATTCGGATACACCGTTTCATCCGGAAATGTTTTATGAGACCTTTGATTTGCCAGGAAAACAAATGAATAACTCTCGTGGCTGGGAAATCTATCCGAAGGTCATGTACGATATGGCTAATTACCTGAAAGAGAATTATGGGAATATTCCATGGCTGATTACTGAAAACGGTATGGGGCGGGAAAATGAAGAACAGTATATGGATGCAACAGGACAAGTTCAAGATGACTATCGAATTCAATTTATTACTGAACATCTTTACTGGCTGCTAAAAGCTGTCGAGGAAGGTGCCAACTGCGAAGGCTATATGCTTTGGGCATTTACCGATTGTGTTTCACCTATGAATGCATTTAAGAACCGCTATGGTCTCGTCCGAATTGAGTTAAATGAAGAACGGACCCGGTCATTAAAAAAATCAGCCGCTTGGTATCGTTCCCTGATTGATGAACGGTGGCTGCCATTTGAAGAAAAACCATTGATTCTGTAATAAAAACCCACGTTGATTTCCTGATAGTAAAGGAAATCAACGTGGGTTTTCAGTTAAAAGGGTTGTTTATGAGGAGCAAGTTTCTCCCAGTCAAAGGTGACGCCAATCCCTGGTTCTTCTGGTGCAATCGCACAGCCATCGGATGGATCGATCACTAACGGTCTCGTGGTGTATTGATCGATTGGGAAACTGTGCATTTCGAGATACCCAGCATTAGGCATCGCTGCTAAGAGACTGACGTGTAATTCCTGCATGCCGTGAGTAGAAACCGATACGTTGTTCGCTTGTGTTAAGGCAGCAATTTTCAACCAGCCGGTGATCCCACCGCAATTGGAAGCGTCGGGTTGTGGAAAATCGACATTGCCATATTTGGTCATATGAGCAAATTCGATCGGGGTGCGCAAGTTTTCCCCGCCTGCGACCGCAATTTGCCCTTCTTTAGCGATACGCGCGTAGCCTTCGTAATCTTCGGGGATCGTTGGTTCTTCAAGGAACAAAATGTCATAAGGCGCCATCAGTTTGGCGGCTTTGATCGCTTTTTCAACCGACCAGCTCATGTTGGCATCCACCATAAAGACCACATCGGGACCAATCAATTCTCTGACCGCTTTTATGCGAGCAATGTCTTCGGCAAGGGTTTTTTGCCCCAATTTGATTTTGACCGCTTTTAATCCCATGTCTAAATATTTTTGATTATTGGCTAAGAGTTTTTCAAGAGGAAAGTTTAGATCGATCGCACCACCATAGCATTTGACTTTGTTACTTGCGCCGCCTAAAAGTTTGTAGAGGGGTTCTTGTGCTTTTTTCGCACGTAAGTCCCATAAGGCGATATCACAAGCAGCAATGGCGAAACTCGCTAAACCTCCTCTGGCAACATAATGGATGCCCCAGTTCATCTGATCCCACAAGGCTTCCACACATGCTGGATCTTTCCCTAAAAGGATTGCTTTTAGTTCTTTATCGATCAGTTTGGCGATCGACTCACCACCAAAGCCACCGGTGTACGTATAGCCCACACCTTCGCGGCCATCATCAGTAACGATCTTGACGATAGGCACTTCAAAGTGGGTGTGTAGGCCGTGTTTTGCATCTTCCATGATTTCCGGAAGCGGAATCCGATAATACGCTGTTTGAACATCTGAAATTTTTACCATAAAAAATCCTCCTCAACATTAATGTTCACGTGTGCATTTTAGATTGTTAACGTTTGCATAATCATGTTAGCATGAGAATACTCGATTGACAAGGCAAAATCACTCAAATTCAATACTTAAGAAACAAAAATGCTTCTTTTTTACGAGTTCATTCAGTTAGGAGAGAAGGTAAAGGGATCGAGAATATAAATAGAAATAGGAAAGATGTTATTAGAAATGAATTGAAAACCCTATAAATTGTCATAAAAAGGCATTTTTTATGATTTTTGGACATATTTATTGAATAAAAATCATTTTTGTATTATTATTAAAGTAACAACGAGCAATGAAGAGTACTGGGGCAAATGAAAGCTTGGGGAAGTCTTCCATTTGAACTACCTAGTACTCTTATCTTTCTTAAACGACGAGAAAAATACAAGCGAACGACTGAACTTTTTTGGTTCAGTCGTTCTTTGTGTTTATTGAGGTGAGCAATAGGGATGACTAGATTATGAAGCAAAGGGTTTCTCTTATTTGACGAAGAAATAATCATTGTCGGTTAAAACCGTACGAGCTTGTTCTACTTGATGTTCCTTGATTAAAATGTAATCAGTATTGAAGGTAGAAAGAGCAAAGATACTAATCGATTCTTCGGCTAGAAGGGAAGAGATTCTTGCAATGATACCGATCATACTGAAGTCCAGTACACCGATTATTTTAATGGCTTTCCATCCATCCTCTCTGTTTATCGTTTCAGAAGGGACGTTGGTAGTCGGCAATACCAAAGAAAGTTCTTCTGAGGTCTGGGCAAAAAATAGAGGGACGATCTTCAGCATCGAAGGATCGATATTCTTTACTTGGATGACAGAAAACGAGGGTTCTAATAAGGTCAATTTCATCTAATCACGTCCTACGTTTGATGCTTTCATCATATCAAATCGGAAGAACGAAGGGAACAAGCTGTTAAACATTTTCAATTTTAACCCAAAATAGCAAAGGGAACGATAGTCTATAGCTTGATAGGAGCTTAACCTATCGTTCTTGTATTAAACTTTTCTTCGCGTTTTTAACTCACCAATCTGACGTTCCATTTTTTCGAGGGAGCTACCAAAGTCTGTGAGAAAAACATTGAATAATAAGGAGCAGGCATGATAATCTCGGATGATTTTCTGCTTATTCGCGGGTCTTTTTTTGTCACTGAAAAATTTTTCTAATACACAGAGCGGCTCTTGCCAAGATCTTAATTGCTCCAAAGTATCTCCTAAACGATACATGTCCTGGTAGCTAATTTCTTTTACCGGCTGCTTATTACTCGTCTTAATACCCATCTTTTCTATTTCTTTCAACGTAACGCCTCCATTCTGATTTTATTGATGTTTGTATAGACACCACTTTTAATCCTATTTTACTATATGATGTCTCTAGGAACAACATCTGTTTGCAGAAAAGGTGGGAATACATGAACAGAAGAATAGAAATAGGCTTAAAAGAGCTTGTAAAAAGCAGAGGAATTTCTCTAAGAGAGTTAGCACGCTTATCGGATATTGAACCTTCGATTATTAATAAGCTGGCAAATGGAAAACGAGAGAAAGTTTACCTTCAACATATTGAAAGAATCGCTAATGCATTAGAAATTGACGATATTTCAGAAATTATCAGACTCACGAAAAAATAACTTTTTGAAAAGTAGGCTAAGGCAAAAAAGAGAACACTTAGAATATCGTAATCACACTGTAGCGACGTGACTATTCTAAGGTTCTCTTTGTTTTTATATCCTATAGAAATCAGAGAAGGCGACACAGAAGGATTTAGGAAGCACGCCAGCGGACGGCATCACTTCTAGCCCATCACTTTTCGAAGTGGTGGACTTTTTTGCGTGCTTTTGAAAAAACTATTTAGAAAACTATTTAGAGTGGTAGTCAAATAGTGTCACATACTGGCACAAGTAAAAAGCCAAAACCCTGTAAAATCAAGGTTTTGGCTCTTAGTGTCACTTACTGACAGTTTAAAATGGAGATGGCGGGAGTCGAACCCGCGTCCAAACATATTGCTACCTAAAAATCTACGCTCATAGTCAACTCATTTGAAGGTTCGCTTTACAGCTTGCCGAGTGACAGGCAGTCTGTATCGCTAGTCTGATGCTCTCTTTTTTATCTTACAGACGGAAAGATAAAACGTATCCCACTTAGAATAGGACCCTTACTCGAGCACATGGGCGATGCCGAGAGGATCTACGCTAACTGTTTTTAGGCAGCTAAAGCGTAAGAGTTTTCGTTTTTAGCAGTTATATTTAACTGTAACGTTTTAACGTAGACGTAACCTACGAAGCGCAATTCAGGCTCAACTATGCCTGTCGAATCCGTAACATCCCCTTGATAAAAGGGGTATCGCTACCATTCATTAGTATACCATAGTTTTGCCTGTATGCAAAGAATCAGATTAAGTCAAAGTGTTTCAGGGCGTGCACGATCCCGCCTTCGGTATTTTTCAGGGTCACGAAGTCTGCCAACTCTTTCAACTCTTGAATTCCATTTCCCATTGCAATTTTGTGGTCGCAGGCTTCTAAAAGAGCGAAGTCGTTGCTGCCGTCACCAAAGCCGAAGGTAGGTACATCTTCTAGACCCAACAATTCTACCAAGGTTTTCACGCCAGTTCCTTTAGAGGTGCCGGATTTTACGACATCGATCGAAAAAGGCGTATTACGATAAAAAGTTAATTCTGGAAAACGCTCATGATAATAAGCATCGTTGCCGACACCTAAAACCAGCAACATATTGGTCCGGTCCGTTTCATAATGCAGAGGATCGATTTCTGGGAGAGGGCTACGTACGTAGTTGTATGCACCGACCATTTCCTCGGTGTGACCAGTCGCCCAATAGCCTTTCTCATTGTAATAACACAGCTCATCACCATTGTCTTTGACGGCTTGGTACATTCGTGCGCAAAGCTCAGGTTCTAGAGTATCAGAAAAAACTTCTTTGCCGTCAATGCGAATAAAGGCCCCGTTCATGACGATGTTTGAGGTGATCCCAGCTGCTTCACGAATGGCGGTAACTTCAGGTTCGGTTCTTCCCGTTGCAATGATCGGCAGTACTTCATTTTTTCGCAACATCGCCATCGCTTCAGCAATTTCCGAAGTGATTTGCGAGTGCTCATCTAAAAGCGTACCGTCAAGATCAAAAAATGTTAATGCTTTATAGGTCATGTATCTTACTCCTAAGGTTTATAGTCATAGTCCACTCACAATCTTATCAAAGATTGAAAAAAAGGCAAACCTTTATGAATAATCGGTGAAGTTGTTGGTAGAAGAAAGAAATTCGAGTATACTATAGGAAGAATGGAGTGAAACGATGATTTTTTTAGTAATTGGCAGCATTTTTTTCTTGATTGGTCTCACTTTTTTTCTTTTTCCATCAAAAAAAATGAACCTTATTTATGGCTACCGTTCCTATCTGGCAAAACAAAATGAACGAAATTGGCGACAGGCCCAAAAACTATCTGCCCGATTCTTTCTGCTTTTTGGCGGAATCATGGCGCTCATTGGGTTTGTCTTGAAATGGCAAGAATGGACCAACTTTTTTCTAATTGAAATGATCGCGATCCCTTGGTTCATCGTGCCGATCTTTGGCCTGATCGAAGAGAATCTGCAACGATTTGATAAAGAACATAGAGGTGAAGAAAATGAATATATTAATGATTGAAGACAACGAATCTGTTTCTGAAATGATGCAAATGTTTTTCTTGAATGAAGGATGGGAAGCGGCTTTTAAATACGACGGCAAAGAAGGGCTGGAAGCCTTCGCTGCTGAACCAGACAAATGGGACATGATCACCCTTGACTTGAACCTTCCTTCCATGGATGGCATGATGGTGGCGCGCGAAATTCGCAAAATCTCCAGCACAGTACCTATTATTATGTTGACGGCCCGTGATTCAGAAAGCGATCAAGTCATCGGGTTGGAGATGGGGGCAGATGACTATGTGACGAAACCCTTTAGTCCACTGACCTTGATCGCGCGGATCAAGGCACTACACCGCCGTAGTGAATTGGTTGACAAAACAACACCTGAAGCTTCCGATGCCACCTTTGATATCGTCACCGATCATTTCAAAATGAACACAAAAACACGGGAAGCCTATTTAAATGGTCAACCCATCGATGGGTTGACGCCGAAAGAATTTGATTTGCTTTATACGTTAGCGAAAAAACCGCGACAAGTATTTTCGAGAGAACAGTTGTTAGAACTGGTTTGGGATTACCAATACTTTGGCGATGAACGGACCGTCGATGCACATATCAAAAAACTAAGACAAAAAATTGAAAAAGTGGGGCCACAGATCATTCAAACCGTCTGGGGCGTTGGGTACAAATTTGATGATGCGGGTGCTGCTTAATGCGCTACCTGTATCAACAGCTGATTGCATTTTTTGTGGTGATCTTCGTGATCTTGATGACGATTGGTATTGCGTTTACTCAAATGACACGCCAAACGTTACAAGAACGGAATTATGAGCAGTTAATGGGGTATGCTTCGTCGGTCGCGACGATTTCGCAAATCAGTGACTCAGAATATTTACAGCAAAATATGACCCGGGATGGCTATCTACAGTATTCCTTGCGTTTGGCTGAGAATATTTTGAGCAACCAAGATATCTCCTTTGCTTTCTTTAAAAGTCCTGATGATATTATTTATCCACTAGATACCGCTCATGCTGTTGATTTTCCGATCTCTGAAAAAGACTGGCAATCCTTAGAAAATGGGGCGCGTCTACAACTGACCTCCGCCACAAATTTATACGGGGAAAAAGAACTGACTTCCTATGTGTTGATACCTTTTTCTGTCAATCGTACGGATTTTTACGGGGTAATGGTGGTTTCGCAATCGGCAAGCAGTATTTTGAATCTTGTCAGTGCCTTTAATCAAAACTTGTTTAAAGTTTGTTTGATCTCGATCGTTGTCTCATTATTGATCAGTTACCTTTTTGCTACGTTCCAAGTAAGGCGGATCAATCGCATGAAACGGGCAACCAAAGAAATTACTAATGGCAATTTTGATATTTTCTTGCCGGTGCATAATCGGGATGAATTTGATGAATTAGCCGAAGATTTTAATTTAATGACGAAATCCTTAAAAGAATCCCAAGAAGAGATTGAACGGCAAGAAGAACGTCGTCGGCAATTTATGGCGGATGCTTCTCATGAGATGCGTACCCCATTGACGACTATCAATGGCTTATTGGAGGGCTTAGAGTACAACGCAATTCCTGAGAATCAAAAAGACAATGCGATCCGCTTGATGAAAAATGAAACCAATCGTTTGATTCGTCTAGTCAACGAAAACCTTGACTACGAAAAAATCAGAACCAATCAAATCTCGATGGTCATCAAAAAATTTGATGCGACGCAAACTATCAAAAATCTACTGACGCAACTGGAGAGCAAGGCAGAAATCGCCAAAGATGTGTTGATTTTAGAAACAACAGAGCCAATTGACGTCTACGCGGATTATGATCGGTTTGTCCAAATCATGGTCAATATTTTACAAAATGCGATCCAGTTTACGGAAGATGGAGAAATTCGGGTTCGAATCGAAAAAGGCTACTTGGAAACGATCATCGAAATCAGTGATACGGGAATCGGCATGTCTGAAGAACAAGTCAAGAATATTTGGGATCGTTACTACAAAGTTGATCCTTCCCGCAAAAACCGTCAATTTGGTGAATCTGGTCTGGGACTATCGATCGTTGAACAGCTCGTACGCCTGCACAAAGGAAAGATCAGTGTAGAAAGTGAACTTGGCAAAGGCACGACCTTTAAAATCTCTTTTCCAGATATCGACTTAAATGAAGAATAAGGAATCGACCGGCAGCAATTTGATTAGCCGGTCGATTTTTTGCGTTTCATTGGCAGCATCTCAAACAAAAAGACTTGCTTTTGCAAGCAAGCCTTTTTGTTTGAGGGCTATGTAAACTATAGATAAGTGGTATAGGGCGTATGGGCAAAGCATTCGTCTTCATGGATCAAATAGATGGCAACAGCAAATTGTTCGGCGATTTCTTGGCACAAAGGCAGCAGGATTTGGACCTCTTTTGTTGTTAACGTGCTCAAAACATTTTCGATTAAAAGGGTTTCTCTTTCTGAAAGTAACGCTAAGAGCAGTTGAATTTTGATTTCCTCAAAGGGGGCTAACTCTGTCCGCTCTTTTTTTAAAGCTGATAAGGGAAGCTGAACATAAGGCAGTACACTCTCTAAATCGTCCCCTTTTTTATTTGCAAGAGATACATTGTCCATCACGGATAAAAAGGGAACGGAGGGCCATTGAGCACGAATCAAGATTGCTTTTTTTTGTGAAAGCAGCAAACTTAATTCAGAAGTTTTTGTTTCATTGTCTTTCGAAACATAATAGAAACCAATTGATTTCGTTAGCTGAGTTGGTTTTTCCATTGTTTTTTCCTCCAATACAGACTATGTCCGCTGGCAATCAAACCAGTAAAACCGGTCACAGCGGCAAGTAAGACGACAAGTGTGTGGCGTGTGCTTTCAAATAAAATAGCAAGCCAAGTGGTGCTGTTCAAATCGACATTTTGGACCAGAATTTGACTATTTTGCGGAATCGTAATGGCGAATTCTTGTCCAGGAAGACTTTGGACAGCCTCCCAAAAGTTATCAGAAGCACGCTCTCGATCAAGGGCAATGATATGCCCACTAAGTAATTCCCGCTGGAAATAAGGCTGGAAGAGTAGCAATAACACAAAGGCGATCACAGCGGCTGCTAGGAGCGGTAAGAGCATTTCAATGATCTGCATTGCTACCCATTGTCTGGTGGTAGCGCCACTTGCTAACCAAGCAGTGTATTCCGAGCGTTTATATAGTTGGTAGTAAACTTGAAAGCCGATAAAGACCAGCGTAAAGGCGCTGAAAATCAAATAGAACAGTTGATGATAGATTGTCGTAACCGGTTGGATCTCTTCGGCTACTTTCGTTTGCAGATCTTCTGTCGCTAAGAGATCTCTTGTCTGAGCGATCACTTGATCCATCGAGTAGATCAAGGCAAACGTCACGATCAAGCCAATTACGGCAAAGAAGGATACAAGCGTATAAAGCACCATGGCTTTTTTATGATAAAAAATGCTAGCAATCGCAAAATGTATAGTTTTCATCTAATTCACCTCATCCTAGTACATAGTATAAAAGGGGAGTTTGAATAAAGTATGAAGTTCTTGTAGTAAAATATCGAAGCTAAAAAAGTGGCGAGAAAGTTCGACGTTTTCCTAACAAATAGCGCAAAAAAATCCAGCAAGGCAGGCGCCTTACTGGATTGATCATTGGTTGTTCTTACTTTACTCGCCGCTATCTTGTTCCATCATCTGCTGGTATTCTTGGAAGGTTTTTGTTTGGTACAGATCGACGGTCGATTGATTCCCGTTTTGAGAAAAGACACTGGTTGAATCACTGCCTAGATTCTTTTCGATATCCATCATTTGCTGAAGGGCATCTTTGTAATTATAGGTCGAAGGATCAACTTCTTCTAAACCGCTCTTCGCGTAGAAACGTAAGAGATCACCATTGTTGATCTGATCAGAAACCGAAAGCTGTTTGTCGACTTTGGCTTTCCATTCATCGACTTTGGCTTGCAATTCATCGGATGGATCGTTGATCGGCATGCCGGTACGATTGTCATACAATGTACTGCTATAGTAAGTGTAGTCTGGTGTCACAAAGTCGCCATCACGGAAGGCAACCAGTTGTTCATTTTGATCAGAGAATAAATCTTGTCCCAGTTGAATATAGTTCGATGTATCCACACCCAGTAAGTGCAATAGGGTTGGCAATGCATCAACTTGACCGCCATACGTATGATTGATGCCGCCATTTGATTGTCCTGGAATATGAATCATATAAGGGACACGTTGTAACGACGCATTGTCAAAGTTTGTCCACGTAGAACTTGTTTTTCCAAGCAATTCTGCTAAGTTACGGTTACGAGAATTGGAAATTCCGTAATGGTCACCATATAAAACGATGACGGAGTTTTCGTACAAGCCACTTTCTTTCAAGTAATTGAAGAACTCTTCTACGGCTTTATCCAAATAATTCGCGGTTGCGAAATAGCCATTGATCGTTTGATCAGAAGTGTTCGCTAGCGGGAAGCCGCCTTCTTCATTGGTAAATTCAGAATAAGGGTAGTGGTTAGAAACCGCAATGAATTTTGAATAGAACGGTTGTTGCAGACGTTCTAAGTATTGTACCGATTGTTCAAAGAACGGTTTGTCATGCAACCCGTATTGGAATGAATTTTCATCATTGACATCATAATAAGAAGCGTCAAAGAAATAATCATAGCCAAACCGTTTGTAAGTTTCATTTCGGTTCCAGAAGGTACCAGTATTTCCGTGGAAAACGGCACTGGTATAGCCTTGCGTTTGACCTAAAATATCTGGTGCTGCTTCAAAGGTGTTTTTCCCACCCAGTTGAGTGAATAACGCTCCTTGATTCAATCCAAACAGGGAATTTTCGAATAATGTTTCGGCATCACTGGTCTTCCCAGCTTTTACTTGGTGGAAGAAATTATCAAAACTAAAGGTACTATCGCTATGGTATAAACTATTGATAAACGGCATGACTTCATGTTCCACGCCATCTTCATCTTTCAATTTATAATCGATCAAGAATTGCTGAACACTTTCTAAGTGAATATAAATGACATTCTTGCCTTTTGCGATACCAAACAGATCATCATTTGGTTCTGCGTAATGTTCTTTAACATAGCTCTCTACTTCGTTCATGTCGTTGGGACTCGCTTCGGCACGTACTTGCGAAGCTTGATAAGTTTGTACGCCATCATAAACTGTAAAGGCATTGATCCCAAGATATTTGACTAAATAGTCACGAGAAAACGTTCGAGTAAGCAATTCAGGACGATCCGCTTCTGCTAAGAAAAGATTGGCAGAAAAGACCATAACAGCTAAGGTTGAGATCGCAAAAGCCATCCGTGCCCGCACAGGACGAGTGTCCATTTTGATTTTCTTCATTGAAAAGGCTGCAATCAGCACGATAAAGTCAATGAAATACAACACATCGTAGGGACGGAACAAGCGGATCGCGCTTTCTCCTAGACCACTTGCCACTTTTCCAACACCAAGCATCGTGTTGATGGTGATAAAGTCAGTGAATTCTCGATAGTATGAAACATTGGAGAACAAAAGCAAGGTCATCAAGAAATAAATCACAAGCATCGTGATATAAGCTGCTTTGGTTCTTCTTACGTACAATGCGATCGACAGCAGTAATAAGGTCGTTGCGATCGGATTGATGAATAAGATGAAGTACTGAATGCTGCTTTCAATCCCTAGGTGGAAGTCCACCATATAGGCAAAGATATTTTTTAGCCAAAATAATAGGGCTAATAGGAAAAAAAAGCCCATTCTTGTATTCACAAAGGTGGATACTTTATTTTTTTTCAAAGGAATCGTCCTCTCTTTTTCCAGTATAACCGGTACATTACGATTTTACATCACAGTACATTTTACTAGGCTGGGAAAGACGTGTCAAATGAATTCCTTGTCATGACGCGGAATTAAGTATTTCTTTACTTTCAATGATACAGACAATACAGTCGCTTTTTGCTATACTAAAAAGGAGAATGAATGGAGCAGATGAACATGAAAATAAAACTAACGAAGCAAGGATCAGCGAAGCTTCGCAAAAAGAATCCGTTGATCCAACGAGAAGATCTTCAACAAGCAATCGAGACAAAGGAGTGGGTCACCTTTACTGATCAGGCCAACCAATTTTTAGGTATCGGCTATCTAGGTGAACAAAACAAAGGGATCGGATGGGTCGTATCCTTTGAAGAAACAGTGATCGACCAAGCATTCTTTGCACAACGCTTTGCAAAAGCAAAAGGCAAGCGTAGTGCGTATTATCAAGATGAACTGACAGATGCGTTTCGTCTTTTTAATGGCGAGGGGGATCAATTGGGGGGACTTACCGTAGATTTGTATGGCGAGTATGTCGTTTTTTCTTGGTACAATGCCACCCTTTATCAACATAAAAAAGCGATCGTGGCGGCTTTTCGTCAAATCTTTCCCGAGATCAAAGGGGCTTATGAAAAAATCCGCTTTGCGTCTGAACTGCCTGAATCAGCATGGGTCTATGGGGAAACGGCGCCTGAACCCTTACTGGTGAAAGAAAATGGCGTCACGTATGCGACGTATTTGAACGAAGGACTAATGACGGGCATCTTTTTGGATCAAAAAGAAGTTCGTGGCCAACTCGTCGATGGTTTGGCAGCTGGCAAGTCTGTTTTAAATATGTTCAGTTATACGGGGGCGTTTTCTGTCGCTGCTGCTGTCGGTGGGGCTACTCAGACCACGAGTGTTGATTTGGCAAAACGCAGTTTGGAAAAGACCCGCGAACAATTTTCAGTTAATGGCATTGATCCAGATACCCAGCGTATCCATGTCATGGATGTCTTCAATTACTTCAATTATGCCCGCAAAAAAGACTTGCGCTTTGATGTGATCGTCTTAGATCCGCCGAGTTTTGCCCGCAACAAGAAAAAAGTCTTCTCGGTTGCAAAAAACTATGGCGATTTAGTCACAGATAGCTTGGAGATTTTAGCGCCAGATGGTTTATTGATCGCCTCAACGAATGCGGCCAATCTGTCCTCGAAGAAGTTTCAAGAAATGATCGAAGCGTCATTAGAGAAAGCACATGTTCCTTATGAATGTATTCAAAGTTATCGTCTACCAGCTGATTTTGCGGTAGATAAGCACTTTCCAGAAGGTAATTATCTGAAAGTATTCTTTTATCAAATGAAAAAGGAGTGAAGGAGATGAGCCGATCAAAACCAGTAACGTTAGATGGGAAAACACCCCTGATTTGTGTCCCATTGATTGGAAAAACCAATGAGGAAATTTTAAAACAAGCCCTTGCTGCTGAGGAATCAGAAGCACAGATCATTGAATGGCGCGTTGACCATTACAAACATGCAGACGATCAACAAGCGGTCTTAGATGCATTGTCTCATATTCGCACGACTTTAAAATCAAAAGAGCTACTTTTTACTTTTCGAACCATAGAAGAAGGGGGCGAGCGGCCGTTCACGTTGACCCAATACAAAGAATTGTGTTTAGCTGCTGCTGATTCAGGCTTGATCGATTGGATCGATATCGAATTAGAGAAAGCTGAATTTTTAGGTCGCGGCTTTATTCAAGAAATCAAAAAGGCACAGGTAAAGCTGATACTGAGCAATCATGATTTTGAGAAAACGCCAGAAGATGCTGTGTTGATTTTAAAAATCGGCGTAATGAATCAATTTGGTGCCGATGTTGGCAAGTTAGCGATGATGCCCAAGCAAGTCCAAGACGTTTTACGTTTAATGGGGATCATTACTAAAGCTCGTGGCTTCAACCAACTGCCGTTGGCGATCATGTCGATGGGGGAGCTGGGGAAAATCAGCCGTGTTAGTGGGGCATTGACTGGTTCGGTCTTTACTTTTGCTTCGTTGCAAGGGGCATCAGCACCTGGACAAATACCGATCGAACGAATGACCAACTACTTACAAGAATTTTCACTCAATGAGTAAGACCAGCCAAGGCCTTCTCTTAGAAGAAACCAAAACAAAAGAGGGATAAAATGGCGAAGAAGAAACAAAAAACCAATGCGATCCGTCAAGTAGAACAACAGAAAATCGCCTATAACGAATACACCTATGAGTGGTCGGAAGATCATCTCGATGCGCAATCCGTCGCTGCGCAACTAGCACGCCCGCAAGCTATCTACAAAACGCTGGTGGCAGTGGGGAACAAAACAGGACCGCTGGTGGCTGTGATTCCTGGAAATAGAGAAGTGGATCTGAAAAAGTTAGCCAAAGTCAGTGGAAACAAAAAAGTAGAGATGCTGCATCTGAGAGATTTAGAAGAGACGACTGGCTATATTCGCGGCGGCTGTTCGCCGATCGGGATGAAAAAGCTCTTTCCTACTTATATTGATCGTGGGGCGCAGACACTGGAAGAAATCGTGGTTTCTGCAGGAAAGCGCGGGTTGCAGATGGGGCTTGCCCCACAAGCGTTGCAACAATTGACAAGGGCGGTCTTTGCCGATTTGTTGGCAACTGAACACGAATAAAAAATCCCCGTGAACCATCTAGAGATGACGCTCACGGGGATTTTTTTGTGCTGTTTTATTCCATGACCTCAATATCGAAAACCTCGATATTTTCTAAACCACCATAAAAGTCAAACCACGGAGTGGCATATTGTTTTAGAATGGCGTTTAATTCTTCAACATTTTCTTTTCCTTGGGTGTCCAGCCATTCCAATAACGCTTTGGCCCCTTGTTTCCCATAAATTTCGACACTATCGCGCCAAGTTGCTCGACCACCTAAGATTCCTGAGAATTTGGCACCATGTTGACCAGCAAAGGTCAATTCATCGCGAAAGACATTCGCTGGAACTCCCGCACTCAAATAGATGAATGGTCGCGTCGCGGCGTCACTGGCTTCTTTGAAGTAATCGGCGGCTTCTTCTTGCGTATAAACGGCCTCTAAGCCTTCTTTTTGGAAGCCTTCAACTAAGTCGAACTGAACCGGTACTTCGACTTTCAAAATATCGATATGGTAGTGATCTTTCGTCAATTCCTGAATGGTTCGGATGACCTTGCTCGGTTTGATCTTGGCAAAAGCAGGTGATTTGTCATCTGTGATCTCATCATCATAGACGATTGGTTCCACAAATAACGGAATATCGGCCGCCTGCGCCTCCGTACCTAAACGCTCCAAAAACGCATGTTTGGTATCTAAAATCTCTTGCGGTTCATCTGGATTATAATAAACCAAGACTTTCGCAGCATCTGCCCCTTTTTTCACCAGGCGCTGCAACGATTCATTGGGTAAAATCTCAGGCAAACGACCCGGCGTGTTGACATCATAGCCTGTTTTTTCATAGGAAAGGATCAAGCCAGCATTGGGATTCTTTGCTTCGATCCCTAAGAAGCCATATTCCTCATCTAACAAAATACTGCTGACATATTTGGTCAATTCTTGGGAAACCAACTGCTTGAACTCATAAATGTGTTCCATCGTAAAGTCATCCGGTCCAGTTGCTGCCTTCATCATTTTTTTCATGGAACCACGTTGGTCGATCGCTAGTGCAGCAATCACACCATCCTCATTTGAAAGTTTTTGCATTCGTTCAAATTTACCTCTTGAAATTCGTTTCATTAAAAAAACCTCCCTCGATCTTGCTATCTTTAGTCTACGCCTACTTTGAGAAAAACCCAACTAATAAGCAAAAAGAGGGGGAGACCCAGGTGTTGACAGCAACGGGCAAGGATATTGCTGCCAACACCTGGGTCATCGATCAATAACTGAAATAACTCGCTGTTTCTGCTGCATTTTTTCCGGAGACATGTCCAGTACAAAACGCTGCTGTAATGTTGAAACCACCTGTATACCCATTGATATCCAGCAATTCACCGGCAAAATACAAGCCATTGATTTTCTTGCTCTCCATGGTTTTTGGATTGATTTCTTTCAGATGGACCCCGCCGCCCGTCACGAAGGATTTTTCTAATGGGAACGTGCGGACAATGGTGATTGAAAAGCCTTTGATCAAGGAAGCGAGCGCCGCCAACTGTTCTGGTGAGGCTTTTTCAGCAACCAGCTCATGCAGGTCTAGCTGCTGCAAAAAGAAGGTCATCAAGCGCTCAGGCAAAAAGCCAGCTAAAGCATTCGGCAATTGTTTCTTCGAAGCCGCAGACTGAATCAATTCTTGGGTCAAGGCTTCATGGGATTTTGCCGGCAGACAATCCAGAACAACCGTTACGGGTTGTTGCTTTTTCAATTCTTGATTTACAAAGGAGGAACAACGCAAAGCAGCAGGACCAGATAAACCAAAATGGGTAAACAAAAGATCCATCGTATGGGCGACAATAGGCTTTCCTTTTTGATCCAAGACACTCAACGTGATGTCTTGCAAGGAAATGCCTTGCAACGTCCGCTCTTGAATAAAGGATTCTTCTGAAACAAGCGGCGATTCGGTTGGATAAAGCGGCGTAATGGTATGGCCGACTTTTTTTGCCATCTTATAGCCGTCCCCCGTTGCGCCCGTGGAAGGATAGGTGCGGCCTCCTGTCGTCAGAATCACACTAGGGGCAGAGAACTCATCGGTTTCGGTTCGCACACCGCGAATTTGACTGCCGTCATGGATCAACTTTGTGACAACCGTGTTCGTCAACAGGGTGACGTGATGATCGTTGATTGCTTGAAGTAACGCTTCGACGATGGTTTTTGATTTGTTCGTCACAGGGAACATCCGTCCGTGGTCTTCTTCTTTTAAGACGACCCCCAAGTCAGCGAAAAACGCCATTACATCATAGTTATTGAATTGGGAAAACGTGCTATACAAAAATTTGCCGTTTCCCGGAATATGAGCAACTAAATCATCTACCGGCCGATTATTGGTTACATTGCAGCGTCCGCCGCCAGTCATCAATAATTTCTTGCCGATTTTTTTGTTTTTTTCGATTAATAAGACCCTAGCACCTTGTTTGGCAGCAGTGATCGCAGCCATCATGCCGCTCGTACCTGCACCCACAACAATGACATCATAGGTTTTTTCCATTCTTTTCACCTCTTTGGGATTGTAACACATCGGCTACGACTGCTGAAAGGATTGGTCGATTTTTTTCGAATGATAAAAAATTCTGACAATTCTAAAAAAAAGCGTGCAATTTCAGAAAATTTCTTTAAAATAGAAAATATCTTAAAGGAGGTAATGCACTATGACCAAAGCTTCAGCTTACGTGAAAGAAATTCAAGCGAAGATTCACGAGAAAGACCAACACCAACCGGAATTTCTTCAAGCAATTGACGAATTTTTGCCTACGATCGTTCCCTTTTTAGAGGAGCATCCAGAATATATTGAATCAAATATCCTTGCACTCTTAACTGAACCAGAACGTTTTATCCAATTCAGAGTCCCATGGCAAGACGATCAAGGCAACTGGCAAGTAAACCGTGGCTATCGGATTCAATTCAACTCGGCAATGGGGCCTTACAAAGGCGGCTTGCGTTTTCACCCAAGTGTCAACTTGAGTATCTTGAAGTTTTTGGCGTTTGAGCAAATCTTCAAAAACAGCTTGACAGGTCTGCCGATCGGCGGCGGCAAAGGCGGAAGTGATTTTGATCCAAAAGGCAAATCAGATGCCGAAGTGATGCGTTTTTGCCAAAGCTTTATGACGGAGCTGTCAAAACATATCGGACCTGACTTAGATGTTCCTGCTGGCGACATTGGTGTCGGAGGACGGGAAATCGGCTATTTGTTTGGTGCCTACAAACGATTGAAACAATACGATGCTGGTATTTTAACTGGTAAGCCATTAGACTTTTGGGGCAGTAAAAACCGCACAGAAGCAACGGGTTATGGTGCTGTTTATTTCGTTAAGCATTTATTGACAGACCTAGGTGAAACCTTTGAAGGCAAAAAAGCGATCGTTTCTGGAAGCGGCAATGTTGCGATTTATGCAATTGAGAAATTGCAAGAATTAGGTGCGATCCCTGTCACTTGTTCTGATTCCTCTGGTTTTATTTATGACAAAGACGGCATTGATCTGGCCTTATTAAAAGAAATCAAAGAAGTGAAGCGCGAACGTCTGACAGCTTATGCGAAAGAACGTCCATCAGCAGAATATCATGAAGGGGCATCTGTCTGGGATTTTGATACAACAGCGGAATTAGCCTTTCCTTGCGCGACCCAAAACGAGATTGATCTCTCACAAGCCAAACGTGCAAAAGCCAATGGTGTTCGGGTCGTTTCTGAAGGCGCGAATATGCCTAGCTCATTAGAAGCAGCAGAATATTTTATTGAAGAAGGAATTTTCTACTGTCCAGGAAAAGCAGCCAATGCTGGCGGCGTAGCCGTTTCTGCGTTAGAAATGAGTCAAAACTCCCAACGACTGCAATGGGAAAAAGCTGAAGTCGATGCCAAATTGGACGATATCATGAAGTCGATCTATGAAGCATGCCGTGATACTGCTGAAACCTTCGATCAAAAAAATAATTTTATGTTAGGTGCGAACGTCGCAGGCTTTGAAAAAGTTGCTAAAGCAATGTTTGCTCAAGGACTTGTCTAAAATCACCCAACAGGCTACCTATCAGGAATTACTTGAAAAAAGTTGGAAAAAAACGTAAAGTAGGTAGTGTATGAAAAACTATTTTTTCAAGGAGGACAAATCATGTCACACATCAAGTTTGACTATTCGAAAGTAGCACCATTCGTAAACGAATACGAATTGAGCTACATGCAAAGTCAAGTTACAGCAGCAGACAAACAATTACGCGAAGGAACAGGTGCTGGTAGCGACTTTTTAGGTTGGATCGACCTTCCTAAAAATTATGACAAAGATGAATTTGCGCGTATCAAAAAAGCGGCTGAAAAAATTCAATCTGATTCTGAAGTACTAGTCGTGATCGGGATCGGCGGATCTTATTTAGGAGCGAAAGCAGCGATTGATTTCTTAAATCATTCTTTCTTTAACTTGTTACCAAATGAAGAACGCAAAGCACCACAAATCTTTTTTGCCGGTAATTCAATTTCTTCAACTTACTTAGCAGATTTGATCGAAATCATTGGTGACCGTGACTTCTCTGTGAATGTGATATCAAAATCAGGAACTACTACTGAACCAGCGATCGCTTTCCGTGTTTTCAAAGAACGTTTGATTGAAAAATACGGCAAAGAAGAAGCCAACAAACGGATCTACGCAACAACGGATAAAGCGAAAGGTGCAGTAAAAGTTGAAGCAGATGCTGAAAACTGGGAAACTTTTGTGATTCCAGATGACGTCGGCGGCCGTTTCTCTGTATTGACTGCTGTTGGTTTATTGCCAATCGCTGCCAGCGGAGCGGATATCGATGCCTTGATGCAAGGGGCAGCAGATGCTAGCGATGCTTACGCAAGTGACGACCTTGAAAAAAATGAAGCGTATCAATATGCAGCAATGCGTAACATCCTTTATCGCAAAGGCAAAGTAACCGAATTGCTGATCAACTACGAACCAGGCATGCAATACTTCTCAGAATGGTGGAAACAATTATTCGGCGAGTCTGAAGGAAAAGACCAAAAAGGGATCTATCCTTCAAGTGCAAACTTCTCAACAGATTTGCATTCTCTTGGTCAATACATCCAAGAAGGCCGTCGCAATATCTTTGAAACCGTCGTAAAAGTTGAAAAACCACGCAAATCAATCGCGATCCCTACACAAGAAGCCGATCTTGATGGTCTTGGCTACTTAGAAGGAAAAGAAGTTGATTTTGTTAATACGAAAGCCTTTGAAGGAACGTTACTTGCCCATACAGATGGAGATGTACCAAATCTGTTAGTAAAAATCCCTACAATGGATGCTTACACGTTAGGGTACACGATGTACTTCTTTGAGATCGCTGTAGGAATTTCTGGCTACTTAAATGGCGTGAACCCATTTGACCAACCAGGAGTTGAAGCTTACAAGAAAAACATGTTCGCCTTACTTGGCAAACCAGGTTTTGAAGATCTTGCAAAAGAATTGAACGAACGTCTATAATAAGATAAAGAAACGCCTCGAGCCAGTTCTGATCGGCTCAAGGCGTTTTTATTTTATTTAATAACAAATCAGTAATCCAAAAAATCAGCGGTCTTCTTTTAATCCCCAAAGCAACGCAGCAGACAATAGTCCAAAGATACAGGTTTGAATAATTGGCATTTGACTCATCTCCTTTTGATTTTCTTTAGTATAAAATGAATTCTATTCAGTGGCACGAACAAAGCAGTGGGTTTCAACGAACGAAACTGTCATTTCTTGGTGACAAATGCGTGATGAACGAAAATAAACCGTTTTCATTTTGATGCTTTTTTGTTATTATATCTTTAAGAAAGAAAACGGTTGAGGTGAGGATATGGAGAATATTACGATTGGTGAAAAATATGTCTGCCGACCAGTAGGGGCGAGTAAGCCTGTGATCGGTGTGGTGGAAAAACTATACGTACATACGGCGTTGATCGTCGTTTCAAGTTGTGAAGAAGAAGATCAAGTACAAGTAGAAGCTTGTAATCGTCGGATGATCGTCAGCTTCAATAAAATTTTTACACAAACCAATGTTGCTTAACAAAAGAGTAAAAAATGCTGCTCCACGGATTACCGTGAGCAGCATTTTTCTTCGTGTGAGATCAGCCAACACCAATCACAAAGTTCAATAGTTTGTCTGAATAAGTCATGTCTTCTTCCGTCACACTCAACTCTTCATTTAAAATCCCCATTTGGTCGGTAATGATCCCGTCCACACCGTAAAAACGCATCCGGCTGATGGTATCCGCATCGTTGGGGGTCCAAACGAACACTTCCTTGCCGTCAGTCCGAGCAGAAGCGATGAAGTTGCGGTTGATCGTACTGTATTCCATTGTCAGAAAATCGGCACTAGTCAGTGGTGGGCCAACGACATTGAAGGGCATGATGTATCCTGACGTCAATTCAGGTGCTTTATCCTTTAATTCTTCAACAACTGTATAGGAGAGGCTTTGCATAATATGCCCATTTGCAACTAAATCCTCTTGGTATCGTTCTAAGAAGTCATCTACGAGCTGCGCAGTATCTTTTTGCTGAGTTTTGATCTCCACCAGCAGTTTTTGATCCAATTGGTTGGCAAGCGCCAAGTACTCGTCAAAAGTTGGAATACGGGCTGTCTGGTTGTTTTCCGAAACTGTCAGTGATTCGGCATAGCTCAAGGGTAATTGTTCTGGTTTTCCTTTGCCGCCGGTTAGTTGGCGGTAAGAAAAATCATGATAGACAATAAAATGACCATCACTTGTTTGCTGGACGTCCATTTCAACATAATCCGGGTGATACTTCTCACTAGTAAAGCGTAGTGCTTCAAGAGAATTTTGGACCCCTTGTCCGTCGCTTACCCCTCGATGGGAGATCGTTACCGGATGAATCGAAGCAGCTGAAGTCAGATAGTTCATATTATATAGACTAACACCGACACCGAAAAGCACCGTCACCAAGGTAAACAAGGAACTTTTTAGACCTAAGAAATGACGCTGGTTCAATGGTTCTTGGTGGAACCAGGAAGGAATCTCTGGTAAAAAACCTTCGTCATCCATGAAATCAACGATGATATAAAAAATAGCTACGGTCGATAAAATGACATTCAGTAACAAAATAAACTGTAAGAAAGTCATAATAAAAACAGCACTATACAAGGCATAATTCGGTGCAACAGCTTCGATTACTGCTTGAATCGTGATCAGCAAAGTAAAGCTAAGTGTCGTGATCAATAAGATGCTACCACTAATAAAAACAAACTGACCAACGATAGCAAAAAAGCGGCGTTTAGTCACTTGAAGGCTTTCTTTGATCGCTTTTCGAAAAGGCAAATCACGCAAAATCATTTCTGGCAAGGCAAAAATCACGCGAATTCCTAAATAGATCAACAAGACATAGATCAAGAGCACTGCTCCGATGATTACGACACGGTTGGCAAAAATGAAATCCATGATAAAGGCAGGGATTTTGATTTTTGCGAGTAAATCCGAATTAAAGCTCAACCCACCGATGGGTAGAATCAGTAAGAAGTAAAAGAGGAAAAATAAAAAGGTCATCGGCCGTAATTTTCGCAACTGCAAAACAGTCATCCGTAACAATTGGCGCAGGCTGATGGGTTGTTTCTTTTTGATAAAATAAACACTCAGCAACAAGAATGTAAACTCAAAAAAGACGGCTAATAAGATCAAAAGCAAAATCACTGTTAGTGAAAGCAATACGACAGGATGATCTGTAAAAATACTCCCGATATTGTCGAATGAAAGGTAAGGTAAGCCTCCCCGTCTTAGAACGAATTTGGTGGAAGAAGTTAATATGGGAATTACTAAGAACAACAAGGCACCGTGCATCAATAAGACATCACGGAAGTAGGCGTTGCTGTCTTTCAAAAAATCCCAAGTGTTGATGAAGCTGTTTTTTAAATAATTCATGGTTGTCATCCTAACAATAGTAAGTATTTTAGTTCTCTGGGTAATAAAGGTAAAGGCGGTAAAAAAAGCCGAACAGTTTAGCAGCAAGTTCGTCACAGGCATAGATCCTGTCTCAAACGTAGCTCCTTCACCTTCGGCTCAATAAATTGATCGCTTTTCTTACTCTAATTCTTATCCGCCTAACAAACCAGTTAAGAATGTCCCACCATAAATCAATGCCATACTGTACAAGAAAATTGAGGCAGGTTTTGCTAATAAAATAATCAACGTAAACTTCTTAACGGACATGTTGGTCAATCCAGCCATAAGACAAAGGGCATCATCTGGGGCAACCGGTAGAAAGATCGCAAGGGCGAAAAGTTTTTCAAATCGGCTTTGGTTATCTAACCAGCCAATGTATTTATCGTAAGTTTTGTCACTGATCATACTTAAAATGAATGGTTTACCGTATCGTCGGCCAAGCAGGAAAATAATGACAGAACCAATACTGATTCCTACATAGTTATAAACGAATCCTAGGTAAGGACCGAAAATCAAAACACCTGCAGCGCTGGAGACACCACCGGGAATGATTGGGATCACGACTTGCAAGATCTGCAATAGGATAAAGACGATTGGTCCTAAGATAACAGAATTTCCAACTAGACCTCGTAAGGCATTAATGTCTTTGAAAACACCTAGATTGATAAAATAGATCGTTAATGCGATAGATAAACCTAAGCCAATAATAGAAATCGTATTAATGATACGACGAGAAGTTGCTATGCTCACAGGACTTCATCTCCTTTTTGTTTCATAATCTCACTATACGGGGTGAGACCAGAAAAATCCAGTAAAACAAATGACAAACGTCAAACAGTTTTGTAAGGTATGCCTTTATTATAAGAGAAGTCCGCAAAGAAAACATTGTACCAAAGTCTGAAATAAGAAAAATTTATAGTTTCGGCACGCTATTAGTTTTAGGAGGCTTTTTTATCTGGGTGACGTTTTTTTGTGCGCTTCACTTGCCAACGATTGACGATCTTTTCAACCACACTCGTCATCATGAAGCCTCCGGCGATCGCCCCAGCAGTGATAACCACGATCATCAGATTTTCAAAGCCGACAAAGTTGTCTCCTAAAGCAAATTCTCGAACGGCTTTATAGGCAGGTCCACCCGGTACGAGGGGAACGAGACTAGGAATGTTAAAAATGATCATAGGCATTTTTTTTCTGCGGGAAAAAAAGATGCTGACGCAACCGACAGCAAATGCGGCTAAAAAGTTGGCGCTACCTAAACCATAGCCAATCGTTTTTAATGACCAATAGATCATCCAGCCAACGGTTCCGGCAATGCCTGTGGCAACCAAAGCTCTTTTAGGAATATTAGTCAAAATGCCAAAGGTCACGGTGCTTAAAAAGCTGAAGGAAAGGTGAATAAAAATCGTCATGAGATCCCTCCAAATAAGGTGAAGACCGTAGCGATGCCGACACCGATCGCGGCAGCTGTGAAAATGGCTTCAGTACCTCGGGCGGTTCCGCTGATGAGATGACCCGCCAAGATATCGCGAAAGGAATTGGTGATCGCTACACCAGGAACTAAGGGCATGACGGCACCGATAATCAAATTATCGACGTTTTGTGCGACATGAAGGGAGACCGCTAAGACAGACAAAGTACCGATTAGTAAAGAGGCGCAAAACATATCCAAAAAGCGGATATCGATCACTTTCTTGACCCAATACGCGCATAAAAATCCCAGACAGCCAATAATGAAGGTCGGTAGAAAGTCAAACCAAGCACCGCCAAAAATAATCATTAAGGTACTGCTGACTACACCAGCACTAAGGACCTGCAGCCAGTAGGGGAAACTTGGTGTTGTCGGATTGACCTTTTTTAATGCCTCGTGCAGTTCCGCTAAAGAAATTTTCTTTTCTGCATAAGCACGAGAGAGTCCGTTAACGGCAACGATTTTTTCGAGATTGATGACTCGATCATGGACATTTTCTACTTGCGCATAGTGACTGCTGCGCAAACCCATAAAAAGACCAGTTGCTGTTACATAACTAATACTACCTTGCTCCCCAGCGTTGGCTGCAATTCGATTCATTGTATCTTCTACTCGATAGACTTCCGAGCCGTTTTCCATCATGATTTTTCCTGCTAATAAGCAGGTCTCCAATAATAGCTCTTTTGATTCAGCCATTTCCAAACCCCTTTTTCAATCGAATTTGCGCACTACAATCTTAGTGTACAATTTCAGCGAGTTTTCAACAAGAAAGAAAAGTAGATTTGAAAAATAACTAGCAACCTATACGCAGGATTTTTTGTGATAAGTGAAAGGAGAGGCACTTCTCTTTATTCGTAAAGATTCATGTTTAATGAGCAAAGTGAATAGAAATAAGATAACGGATGGAGTGTTTTATTTTAAAAAAATGAATAACTCGGTTACAATTAAATAAATAAAAAAAGGGGGATTTATTGATGCGAAGGAAGGTCTATACAAGAGAACACATTTTGAAGGCCGCTTATGAACTGATCAATAGAGAAGGTTTTGGCAACTTTACGGCACGGAATATCGCTAAGCACATGGGAATTTCTACTCAACCAATTTATCTTGAGTTCGAAAATATGCAGGACTTAAAAAATACTTTGGTAGAGGCTGTTTTCAAAGATTTATCGGAAAATGTTTTTCCAGTTGTTCGAACAGGAGACAAACTCGTTGATTTAGGCCTGAATTATATACGCTTCGCGCAAGAGCAGCACAATCTCTACATCGCCCTTTTTATCGATGATTATGGCGGTGGGAAATTGATGCATGATTTTTCATCCACCTATTTCAAATCCTTGATCAAATCAGAAGAAAAATATGCAGATCTATCCGAAGATGCGATAAATGCACTACATAATGGCGCATGGATCGTTGTGACTGGTTTGGCTTCCTTAATGTCGGCGGGTATTATCACACCCACCGATGACCAAATCATCAAAATCATCAACGAGACGATCGAAGGCGTAATCGAAAAGAAAGAAAACTATATTTTCGATTAAAGAATAAAAAATCTGTATCCATTTCTATTTTGGATGCAGATTTTTCTTGACATTTTTTGTGAAACTAGCGAAAATAACTGTTATGGAGAGTTGGCAGAGTGGTAATGCAGCGGACTCGAAATCCGCCGACCCGGTTCATCCCGGCGCGCAGGTTCAAATCCTGTACTCTCCTTATACCAACGCTTTAGAGCGTCTAGCCTATCTTTCGAGATAGGCTTTTTTGTTTGTTATGGGCAGAGAAGATAATTGACTGCCGAGCTTGATCGATAACCATCTGAAAAAACCTCAGTTTACACTCAATCGGGAAATCAACAGAAATACACTAATTCGCTGAACCCCTTTTTGCTTGTGGTCCTCTACAACAAACGAAAAGAATCAATCGGGCAAACGTGTTAAGGCGTATTCAATTTGTTCAGAAGTAAAGCCTTCATAGGAAAGTTGGTTCGCCACACGCTCATCTGATAAGGATAAATTTTGCGAGTAGCGAATTGCTTTTTTCAATGCTTGCTCATTCCAATCGGCATCCACAGTGGCTACGGCAAAGTCTGCTGCGCTCTCAGAAAAATCTTCATAGAGTAGTTGGCGTTTCAAGCTCGACTGAGAAAACGCATTGCTGGATAAGTATCTTTCTGCACGATTCAGTGCATTTCTTTCTTCACGAGAAAGTTGAGGTGTATGTTGCTCGTTGTTTGCGGGTTCTTCTTGTTGTGCGCTACTTGCTTCGTTGTTGCCAGCTTTTTGTTCTCCTTGTGGTTGTTCCATGGAAGCAGCGGCATCGCCAAAGGATTCGCTTTGCCTTGATTCGTTACGTAAAGAAAGGCTTAATTGCGCAGTGATGCTATCGAAAGATGTCACATCTTGGTAGAAGGACAAGCCACCATAAGAAAACAAGGCAATAAAAGCGGAAGCGACAATGATCAAAACGTTTCGATCTCGTTTTGCATTTTGTTTTACAAGCCCAATATAAAATAAGACAATGCCAAAAACGAAACAGAACAATCCAATGAAAAACAAAATGGCGAAAAAGGTAGCCATAAAAATTCCTCCTAAATAAAAGTCTCCTGAAAAGACAATAGTACTATGTTCTGTACCAGAAAACAGATTTGTCTTTTCATGAATAGAGGAAAAGGATGATTTGACAAATGTAACGTGTATGCTATTAATGGATCATTCATAAGTATTAAAGGAATGACGCTCAAGAATGACTAGTGAAATAGATGGTAAACTTAATAAAAGCACAGTTGTATCAGTAGGAGGGAAGAAGATGGATTTTGAAGAAAAAGATTACTTTATGCGTTACACAAAAGTTGCGGCACAGGGATTGAGCAAATTTATTACGCAAGGATCTGTTGATGAAATCTTACAGCTAGATGAACAGCAAAGCGGTCAAAAGCAAGAAACGGATACTGAAAAAGATAAGAGCGAGCCAAAAAACAAGAAAGCACCTAGCTAATTATTTCCTTAGCGAGGTGCTTTCAGTACGAATCGGTATCCTTCATTTGGATGAACTCCTTATGCAGCTTTTTTCAATTCTTGTACAGCTTGCTCGATCGTAATTCCAGTCGCAAAATGATTCGCATCTTTTTTATCGAAAACGATAAATAAATTCAATTTGGTATCCAGAGTTACACGATATTGTAGATCTGTGTTATAGAATGTCATAGTCATTCTCCTTTCTTAAAACTTGTCATTGAAAGGCAACGGTTAGTTGATAACGAAATTCCATAGTTAGAATAACACTTTTTTTCACAATAGTCCAATAAAACTATCAAACGAAAAAATCTGACTGATTATTTTCAGGAAATCAATGCTGAGAATGGAAGCAAAAGAAGTTTGCTAGAGTCAGTAAATTCGGGAAAAGTATCTTTGTATATTTCAGAAAAATAGAATTCATAAAAAATTTCTTAAGAATTTTGAGGATAGCTATTTTCTTAGATAACAAATTTGTAAGATTGAGAGTATGAGATGATTGGAAACCTTGATATCATAAGGTTTATCTTCAAATTGTGTTTTGTGCAAAAATATATTGATTGTATTTTTTTGAAAAAGAGATCGTATCTCTTGAATTCTATGGTATGATTTACTTTAGAAAAATGAAAATGGATTATGAAAACGGATGTGAAAATATGTGCGGAATTGTCGGCTTTGTCAATTCAAAAGATCAAAAAGAAATCATTATTGAACGCATGATGGACCGGATCGTTCATCGCGGACCAAACAGTTCAGGGAAATTTACCGACGACCGAGTGGCATTAGGGTTTCGTCGTTTATCGATCATCGACTTAGAAGGTGGCTCACAACCAATTTTTAATGAGGATCAAACAAAAGTAATCATTTTTAATGGTGAAATTTACAACTTTCAAGTATTGCGGGAGGAATTGATCCAAGCAGGTCATGTCTTTTCTACCCATGCGGATACCGAAGTAGTCTTACATGGCTATGAAGAGTGGGGCATTGATGTGTTGCAGCGCCTGCGGGGAATGTTTGCGTTTGCCATCTGGGATACTCAAAAACAAGAGCTTTTCGGCGCGCGGGATCACTTTGGCATCAAACCGTATTACTATGCGCAAATGAATGGCAGTTTTATGTTTGGTTCTGAAATTAAGAGCTTTTTGCCTCATCCAGATTTCAAGAAAGAATTAAACCAAGAGGCGTTGAAACCTTATTTGACGTTCCAATACTCGCCTTTGAACGGAGAAACCTTCTTTAAAGGCGTTCATCGTTTGCAAGAAGGGCATTATTATCTGTTTAATGAACAGGGATTGACGATCAAGCAGTACTGGGATGCAGATTTTTCAGTGAAAGAAAATCATTCAAGAGAAGAATGGGTCGACAAAATCGATCAAGCAGTCCAAGAATCGATTGCCGCTCATCAAATCAGTGATGTTGAAGTCGGCTCATTTTTATCCAGTGGTGTCGATTCAAGTTATGTGGCCTCGGTCTTGCGCCCAGATCACTCATTTTCAATTGGGTTTGATGACAAAACCTACAACGAAGCGATCGAAGCCCGCAAATTGACGGAAAAACTCGGTTTGAACAACACAGCAGCAGTTATTGATGGTGAAATGTCCTTTGAGGCATTCCCGTTGATTCAGTATCACTTGGACGAACCAGATTCTAACCCAAGCTGTGTCCCTTTGTACTTTTTAGCCAATCTGGCAGCACAACAAGTGCGGGTCGTTCAATCTGGGGAAGGGGCAGATGAATTATTTGCTGGTTATGCTGCCTATGGCTTCCACACAAACTCTAAAGCGGTCCGCGTTTTTGCCCAAGGGTTGAAAAAATTGCCGCAAAACATCCGCTTTCGTTTAGGGCGTCAAATCGGCAAAATGAAAAACTTCCATGGTCGAATTCATCTTTATGAAGCAACGGCACCTGCCCAAGACTTCTTTATCGGGCAAGCCCTGGTCTTTGAAGAAGAGGAAGCACTACAGCTTTTAAAACCAACGTATCAAAAAGGACCCTCTGTTGCTGAAATCGTTGCGCCTCATTATGAGAAAGTCAATGGTCTCAAAGACGAGGTCAATAAGATGCAATATTTGGATCTTCATCAGTGGATGCCGAAGGATATCTTGTTAAAAGCAGACAAAATGTCCATGGCGAGTTCCTTGGAATTACGGGTTCCTTTATTGGATATCGAGATGCAAAAGTTGGCGCAAACAATCCCGACGAAATATTTGATCAATCAAAACAACACGAAAGATGTGTTCCGACAAGCGTCAAACCGTCATTTGCCAAAAGAATGGGCAAACCGTGAAAAACTAGGCTTTCCTGTACCTATCAAGGCATGGCTGAAAGAAGGAACCGGGTATGAAGCAGTCAAAGCACTTTTTGAGTCAGACTTTGCGGCAACCTTCTTCGATCAAACAGCGATTTTGCAAATGCTAGAAGACCATCGCCAAGGAAAACCGAATCTTCAACGAAAAATCTGGACGATCTTTACGTTCTTGACCTGGTACAAAGTATTCTTTATTGATGAATCGATTCCCGAAGCCAAAGAAATCGTTTATGAAACACTTTGATTTGAATATGGAAGCAAAAAAAGCTGATGCGGATATCCCGCATCGGCTTTTTTTATAGACCTAAATATTTTTCCAAGTAATCGACCATGCCATCTTCCGCATTGGTTTTGTCGGTAACATCATTGGCGATTGATTTTAATTGCTGCGTGCCATTCGCCATGGCAACGCCCCAACCCGCATAATCCAGCATCTCCAAATCGTTGTGTTCATCACCAAAAGCGATGATATCTTGCCGATCCAAAGACAAAGAATCCGCGATCACCGAAAGACCAAGTGCTTTATGGACTCCTTTTGGTACGATCTCTAAGATGGCTTGAGGTCCGCCCCATGTTCGAACATCGACTGCATCGTCAAATTGATCCTTGATACGTAAAGAAACAGATTCTGCTAATTCATTTTCGGTTTTCACCAGTAATGAAGTGGGATCCGTTTTTAAATTTGCTAATAGATTTTTTTCGGAAGCATTGCCCGAAAAGAAAAAGTGTTGATCAAATCCGCTTAGGTCATCGATGAAAAAGGTTTCGCGATTTTCTGCTGCCACAAACGTCAGCCCCAGCTGCTCTTTTTGTGCCATGAGCTCAAACGCAATTTCTCGAGAGATCGAATGCTCCATTTCATTTGCCCATACTTGTCGAGGTTTATGGACCAACCCACCGTTAAAATTGACCATTGGTGTTGTGAGCGCCAATTCTTTATAGAATTGATCGCTCATCCGAAAAGGTCTTCCGGTAGCGATGGTAACAAAGTGTCCCGCTTTGGTGGCGCGAACCAGTACCTCACGTGTGCGAGGGGAAAGTTGGGATTCAGTATTTAAGGTTGTGCCATCTAAATCAATGGCGATGATTTTTGGTTTCAAAAGACTCGCTCCATTCTCTTATACTAGTGGCTTAAGTGTAACATATTTCTGTCATTTCACAATACAAGTAAGTTTTCGATAAGTTTTCATAATATTTACAAAGTAAAACACGAACATTAAACATTTTTGGTTCGTTTTATTCGGAAAAAGGTTTGAAAAGCGAAAATTATTCCCTTATAATTTGTAATTGTTCGATGAAAAGCGTAATTATTCATTTTTTCTTTTCATAGAAACGATTAAAGTTCAGGAGTGAAACATAACATGGAAAAGTTTTTCAAATTAAAGGAGAATAAAACGACGGTTTCAACAGAAGTAATGGCCGGGGTCACCACCTTCTTCGCGATGAGTTATATTTTGTTTGTGAATCCGACGATTTTATCTGCTGCAGGCATGCCGTTTCAAGCTGTTTTCTTAGCAACGATCATCGCTTCAGTGATTGGTACCCTGATCATGGGCTTATTTGCAAATGTGCCTTATGCGCAAGCGCCTGGAATGGGACTTAATGCATTCTTCACCTTTACCGTTGTTTTTGGTTTGGGCTATTCGTGGCAGCAAGCATTAGCGATGGTTTTCATCTGCGGCTTGATCAACATTTTTATCACGGTCACTCGAATCAGAAAAATGATCATCCATGCGATTCCAGAAAGCATGCAGCACGCAATCGGTGGCGGGATCGGGATCTTTGTGGCTTATGTAGGGATCAAAAATGCCAACTTGCTAAACTTCAGTGCAGACACTGCCGCAGTGACTGGTTCAGTTGTTGACGGTGAGACGATCGTGAGTGCCAATTTTAATGGGGGGATCGTCCCAGCTTTGGCGAATTTCAATAATGCACCTGTTTTGTTAGCAGTGATTGGTTTAGTAATCACTACTTTGTTAGTAGTGAAAAATGTTCGTGGGGCAATTATTTTTGGTATTTTAGGAACGACGATCATCGGTATTTTGATGGGTGTGGTGGATTTAAGTGCCATTGATTGGCACGGAAATTCATTAGGTAGCTCGATCAGCGAACTAGGCATCACCTTTGGCGCTGCGTTTGGCTCTGAAGGAATGGGCTCACTATTCAGTGATTCTGCCAAAATCCCTCAAGTAATCATGACGATTTTAGCGTTTAGCTTATCAGATGTCTTTGATACGATCGGTACCTTTATCGGGACTGGACGTCGTACAGGGATCTTTTCGAAAAAAGATGAAGAAGCGGTTGAAAACAGTAACGGGTTGAACACGAAGATGGATAAAGCCCTTTTTGCAGATGCCGTAGCCACTTCTGTAGGTGCCATCGTAGGGACCTCAAATACAACGACTTATGTGGAATCAGCAGCTGGTATCGGTGCTGGTGGACGCACGGGCTTGACTTCTGTTGTAGTGGCAGCACTCTTTGCGATCAGCAGTATCTTTTCTCCACTGATCTCAATCGTTCCCGCACAAGCGACAGCACCAGCGTTGATCTTAGTTGGGGTAATGATGATGGCTTCGTTTGCAGACATCAAGTGGACCGATCTAGAAGAAGCAGTTCCCGCTTTCTTCGCGTCTATTTTTATGGGTTTGTCTTACAGTATTTCCAACGGGATCGCTGTTGGTTTCATTTTCTACGCATTAGTGAAAGTAGTGAAAGGAAAAGCCAACGAAGTGTCTCCGATCATCTGGGTCGTCAATGCGTTGTTTATCCTAAACTTTGTCATTTTGGCTTTGATCAGTTAAGTTTAATGAAGAAAATCTTTCTGTATGTTACCTGCAGAAAGATTTTTTTATTTGATTATTACTCACGATACGGTATAGTATTTGTGAAAGAAGGTTTGTAAATGAAGATTGATTGGAAACGAAATCTACTGATTTCATGGGTAGGTTGTTTTTTTACGGGTGCCAGTTTTAGTCTTGTCATGCCATTCATTCCCTTATATATAGAAGAGTTAGGCGCTCCAGAGAGTCAAATTGAGTTGTTTTCTGGATTAGCAATCTCAGTAACGGCGTTTGCGGCGGCTATCATTGCTCCAGTATGGGGAAATCTAGCAGATCAAAAAGGTCGTCGTTTAATGATGATTCGCGCGGCTGCGGGGATGACAGTGACGATGGGTTCTTTGGCTTTTGTACCGAATGTCTATTGGTTATTGATCATGCGTTTCTTTACCGGAATTTTATCGGGGTATATTCCAAATGCGACTGCGTTGATCGCTTCGCAGGCGCCTCGAGAAAAAAGCGGTTGGGCGCTTGGGACATTGGCTACAGGAGCCATCGCAGGGAATTTGATTGGTCCTTCCATGGGTGGGGCGTTGGCGCAATGGTTTGGCATGAAAAATGTTTTTATCATTACTGGTGTTGTGCTGCTAATTACGCTCTTGCTTACGATTTTTCTCGTTCAAGAAGATTTTGAGCCGGTTGAAAAGGGCGATTTGCTGTCCATCAAAGAAATTTTTGGTCAAATCAAAAATATGCAGTTGCTTGTCGGTTTGTTTATTACGTCACTGATTTTACAGCTAGGTGTAACGAGTATCAGCCCGATCCTTACATTGTATATTCGTGATCTAAGCGGGAACAGTGGCAATATTTTGTTTGTCAGCGGATTGATCGTCTCTGTTGCTGGTGTTTCGGCAATCATCTCTTCGCCATTTTTAGGCAAAATCGGTGATCGTTACGGCAATCACAAGGTATTGTTAGGCGGTTTATTGCTATCATTTTTCTGTTTCATTCCGATGGGCTTTGTTTCTACTCCGTTTCAATTAGGCGTGTTGCGCTTCTTGCTTGGTTTTTCTACCGGTGCCTTGATGCCGTCCATCAATACACTGATCAGCAAGATCACCCCGATGGAAGGGGTCAGCCGCATCTACAGCTACAACCAAATGTTCTCTAACTTTGGGCAAGTGTTAGGTCCGATGGTCGGCTCAACGGTAGCAGCTGGTTTTGGTTATCCCGCTGTCTTTTGGGTAACTAGTGGGTTTGTACTGATCAATATTTTTATCTCAGGATTTAATTTCCGTAAAAGCTTGCGCAAAACGGACATCAGTGAATAGTTGAAAAGAAAAAAAAACCAGTTACAATAAAGGTAACTGGTTTTTTTTTAATGGCTTGTCTTTTCAGGCGCTGGTGCGATAATACCAACAAGAATGATCACCACACCTGTGACCAAAGAGATGATTGAAGTTAATTGAAAATCATAAGTTGCTCCAGCAAGTGAGCTGCCTAGATAGCCAACGACTTGACCTAATACAAAAGTCCAAAATAAAGTGACTAGGTAACGCATGACGACACCTCTTTTCTGCGTATCTTCCATTTCGACTTTAGTTTATCACAAAAATATTTATTGTAAAGATTTTCACTTTTTCATTTTGTTTTTCAAATCTATTTACTAGCAGAAAGAAAGAGAATTTTCATTTTTGGAGGGATTTCAATGTATTCACAGCTCACCACCTTAAGCGCCTATTCGTTGCTGCAAAGTACGATCAAAATTCCTCACTATATAGAGCAAGCCAAAAAGATGGGCTATCAGACATTGGGTCTGACCGATCATAATGTTCTCTATGGCGCGGTCGAGTTTTATCAACAATGCCTAGCACAGGGCATCAAGCCGATTTTTGGCGCTTTGTTCGACTGTACCTTCGGAGAGGAATCAATGTCCTTTCCATTGTACGTATTTGCAAAAAACCTCAAGGGCTATCAAACCTTGATGCGTTTATCAAGTGAAAAAATGATCACCGAGCAGTTGAATTTAGCTGCTTGTGATTCTTTGCAGGATCTCTTTGGTTTGCTGCCTGAAGGCGAAGGCTTTTTGCCGTCTCAGCACGATGATTTAGAAGCTAATCAAAAAGTACTGCAAGCAATCAGCCATAAATTTGATTCTGAGAGCTTGTTTTTAGGCATTACTAGCAAGGGGCTAGATTCAGAAACGATCGCTTGGTTTAACGAGCAAAACATTGCACCATGTGCGTATCAACCAATCGCGGCTTTAGCACAAGAAGAAGCCTTTGCAGTCAAAGTGATGACCCATATCAAAGAGGGCTCGCAAATTGAAGACTTTCGTCAGGCAAAAGAGCAAGCGACTACGCAGTTTTTTTTACAACCGGCAGACCAATTGACTGCGGCATTTGGCGAAGCGTCGCAGGCATTGATGAATAATCAGCGGATTGCAGCTGAATGCGCCGTCGAGCTGCCACTGCATCAGCGGCTATTGCCTCATTACCCGTTACCAGCAGAAGAAAATGCTGCAGACTATTTGCGGAAAATTTGTTTTGAACGTCTGCCTCAACGTGTTGCCCACGTTACATCGGCGTACGAACAGCGTTTGGATTATGAGTTGTCTGTCATCCATAAGATGGGCTTTGATGATTACTTCTTGATTATTTGGGACGTCATGGACTTTGCCCACCAACAAGAAATTGTTACCGGAGCTGGACGGGGATCTGCTGCCGGAGCACTGGTGGCGTATGTTTTATCGATCACCGACGTGGATCCAATCAAATACGATCTTTTGTTTGAACGATTCTTGAATCCAGAACGTTACACGATGCCTGATATCGATTTAGACATTCCTGACAATCGCAGAGATGAGATTTTACAATATGTGCGCCAAAAATACGGGCAAGAATATATGGCACAGATCGCCACGTTTGGCACCATGGCGGCCAAAATGGTTCTGCGAGATGTTTCTCGTGTCTTTGGTCTTTCGCAAAGTGAAGCCAATCGCTGGTCAAAAGCCATCCCCAATGCCTTGAAAATGACCTTAGATCTTGCTTATGAACAATCCAATCAGCTGCGAGAATTGGTGTCGTTTAATGAGCGCAACCAAGTAATGTTTCAAGTCGCCAAAATTTTAGAAGGCTTGCCACGTCACGTATCGACTCATGCCGCTGGTGTGGTGATCAGTGACAAGAATTTGCTTGATCTGGTTCCCTTGCAAGAAGGCAGCGATGGGATCTGGCTGACCCAATTTACCATGAATGACGTAGAAGCCATCGGCCTATTGAAGATGGATTTTTTAGGCTTGAGAAACTTGTCGATCATTGATAATACCTTGAAAGGTATCAAACGAATCAGCCAACAAATCGTAACCCAAAAAGAGATTCCTCTTGATGATCCAGCAACATTGCGTTTGTTTCAAAAAGGCGAGACCGCAGGGATCTTCCAATTTGAATCAGCGGGAATACGCAATGTGCTGCGTAAGTTAGGACCAGAAAGTATCGAGGATATTGCCGCAGTCAATGCCTTGTATCGTCCAGGACCGATGCAAAATATCGATACCTTTATTAAGCGGAAAAAAGGACAAGAGCGGGTCTCTTATCCGGATGACAGCTTGATTCCGATTTTGCAAAACACTTACGGAATCATTGTCTACCAAGAGCAGATCATGCAAGTAGCTTCCAAAATGGCTGGTTTCAGCTTAGGACAAGCAGATATTTTGCGGCGAGCAATTAGTAAAAAGAAAAAAGACGTCTTGGATGAGGAACGTCGTCATTTTGTGCAAGGTGCCTTGGCCAATCATTATGACGAAAAGACCGCTAATTTGGTCTATAACTATATTGAACGCTTCGCCAACTATGGGTTTAATCGATCCCATGCGTTTGCCTATTCCTTTATCGGCTTTCAAATGGCGTACCTGAAAGTGCACTATCCAGCACCATTTTTTGCTTCGATCCTGCATTCGGTACGCAACACTGCCAGCAAAATGAAAGAATACTTAAATGAAGCCGCACGTTACGGCGTAGAAGTGCTGCCACCATCGATCAATACCAGTGGGTTTAGTTTTCAACTGCAAAACGAGAAACAAATCCGTTTTGGGTTCAGCAGTATCAAAGGGATTCGGCGCGACATGATCCAAGACATTTTGGCAGAACGAAAAGAGCATGGCAATTTCACGTCTATGGATCAATTTTTGCTTCGCTTGAATCAGCGGAACAGCAAATGGTTAAAATTGGATTATTTATTGCCGCTTTTGAGCATTGGCGTTTTCGATGTGATTGCCCCCAATCGAAAACAAGCACTGATCCAGCTAGAAGGAAAGATCCAAAATATTACTTATAGTGGCGGCAGTTTGGATCTCTTAGAAACTATGGCATTAAAAGAAGAAGCCGTTGCCGATTACAAACTGGAAGAAAAACTGGCTTTGGAAGAAGAATATTTAGGTGTTTATTTGTCTGGCCATCCCGTGGAACAGTTTCAAAAATTGCACCAATTAAAACAAATCACGGATATTGCTGATCTGGTTCCAAACGAACGAGTGCGTATTCTTTTGTATGTCCGCAAGATTCGGGAGATTCGTACAAAAAAAGGCGAACAAATGGCGTTTGTCGAAGGAACGGATGCCAGCAAGGAAGTTTCAGTAACGATTTTTCCCATCGTTTATCGACAAGTGCGTTCCTTGATCGAAGAAAATGCTGTTCTCTATATTGAAGGAAAGGTCGAGGTAAGTCGTTACAATGGTGAAATCCAACTCATTGCTGATAAAATAGACTTAGCAGAAAACGTTCAGAACAAAATTGCGTCACAAACTTGCTACTTAAAGATTTCTGCTGCAGCTGAAACGTCGCACCTGCAAGCATTGTCGAAGGAAATGAAGCAGCATCACGGAAATATTCCAGTGGTGATGTTCTATGAAAGCAGTGGCAAGAAAGTGTTGTTAGCAGATGAAAACTGGGTAACGGATGAGCCAGACTTTGTCACACAACTGAAGACATTATTAGGAAATGGAAATGTAATTTTCAAGTAATTTTCCGAAAACGGCAATTCAACTTACACTTTTTTCAACTTTTTCCCACTATTTCAAGACATTTTCATGGAATAATGGTAGAATATGTCTCGTGGTTATTACTTGAAAACTAGCAAACAGGGGCTTCCCTAAACAAAATCTTTTGATGAGGTGAAAGAATAATGAAACGCATTGGAATTCTAACCAGTGGCGGCGATGCACCAGGAATGAACGCAGCGATTCGCGCAGTTGTCAGAAAGGGTATTTTTGACGGACTTGAAGTATACGGAATCAACTATGGCTATGCCGGACTAGTCGCAGGCGACATTCGTCGCTTAGATGTTGCTGATGTTGGTGACAAAATTCAACGTGGTGGAACATTCTTATATTCAGCACGTTATCCAGAATTTGCGACACAAGAAGGACAATTAAAAGGAATCGAACAATTAAAGAAATTTGGCATTGAAGGGCTAGTCGTGATCGGTGGAGATGGTTCTTACCATGGTGCGATGGCACTTACTCGCCACGGTTTCCCAGCAATCGGGATTCCAGGAACGATCGATAATGACATTCCAGGAACAGATTTCACGATTGGTTTTGATACAGCAATTAATACTGTCTTGGAATCGATTGACCGTATCCGTGATACAGCGACATCACATGTCCGCACCTTTGTGATCGAAGTAATGGGTCGCGGTGCTGGCGATATCGCTTTATGGTCAGGTGTGGCCGGTGGTGCGGATGAAATCATCATTCCAGAACATGATTTTGACATGCAAGTTGTTGCTGATCGTATCCGTGAAGGACGCGACCGCGGGAAAAAACATTGCTTGATCGTTTTAGCCGAAGGTGTGATGGGCGGAAATGATTTTGCTGACAAACTTTCTGAATACGGCGATTTCCATACCCGTGTATCAATTCTAGGACACGTTGTCCGTGGTGGTTCACCAAGCGCTCGTGACCGTGTGTTAGCAAGTAAATTTGGTTCATATGCTGTTGAATTATTGCAACAAGGCAAAGGCGGTCTATGTATCGGTATCGAAAACAATGAAATGATTGCTTCTGATATCATCGATACCCTTGAAAACAATCGTCACAAACCAGATCTTAGCTTGTATAACTTGAACAAAGAAATCTCATTCTAAAGAGATTTTTAAGCAACGCAACAGTAATTTTGTAAAAAAAGCTTATTAGCTATTTTAAATAAATGAATAGGAGCGTTTAGTAATGAAAAAAACAAAGATCGTAAGTACATTAGGACCAGCAAGTAACAGTGTGGAAATTATTTCTCAACTGATTGAAGCCGGTGCGAATGTCTTCCGCTTTAACTTCTCTCATGGAGATCATGAAGAACAATTAGCGCGTATGACAATGGTTCGTGAAGCCGTAAAGAAAACTGGTAAAGATGTCGGTATCCTTTTAGATACAAAAGGTGCTGAAATCCGTACAACTGTACAAAATACGACAGAAGCAGACTTTGGTCGTGCTGGATACATCCAATTCAACGTTGGCGATGAAACACGCATTTCAATGGATCCAGAACACAAAGGAACAAAAGAAAAAATTGCTGTAACTTATCCTGGTTTATTTGAAGATGTTCATGTGGGCGGACACATCTTGTTTGATGATGGCTTGATCGACATGGAAATCAAAGAAAAAGACGAAGCAACTCGTGAATTAGTGGTTGTTGTTAAAAATGCTGGAATGTTAGGATCACGTAAAGGGGTCAATGCTCCTGGCGTATCAATCAGCTTACCTGGTATTACTGAAAAAGATGCAGAAGATATCCGTTTTGGTCTTGATAACGATATCGACTTCATTGCCGCTTCATTTGTACGTAAAGCGCAAGACGTTTTAGAAATTCGTGAAATTTTAGAAGAAAAAGACATGACTCATGTGCAAATCTTCTCTAAAATCGAATCACAAGAAGGTATCGACAATATCGATGAAATCATCAAAGTTTCTGATGGTATCATGGTTGCTCGTGGTGACATGGGTGTTGAGATCCCTGCTGAAGAAGTACCAATGGTTCAAAAGAGCATCATCAAAAAATGTAACGCTGCTGGTAAATCAGTTATCACAGCAACACAAATGTTAGAATCAATGCAACAAAACCCACGTCCAACTCGTGCGGAAGCTTCTGACGTTGCCAATGCTGTCTTTGACGGTACTGATGCAACAATGCTTTCTGGTGAGTCAGCAAACGGTGACTACCCTGTAGAAGCAGTAGCGACAATGGCACGTATCGACGTTGAAGCTGAAAAAGCTTTATCAGAAAACAGCACATTCCAAATCAACCAATTTGATAAGACAGATGTAACAGAAACAATCGGTTTATCTGTTGCTCGTGCGGCGAAAAACCTAGGGGTTAAAACAATCGTTGCAGCAACTGAATCTGGTTACACTGCGAAAATGATCTCTAAATATCGTCCAGATGCTGACATTTTAGCTGTCACATTTGACGAACGGACAAAACGTGGCTTGATGCTTAACTGGGGTGTCTATCCAACGGTTGCTGATAAACCATCAACAACCGATGAAATGTTCGAATTAGCAGCAAAACAAGCAGTTGATTTAGGCTTTGCTAAAGAAGGCGATCTAATCTTGATTACAGCCGGTGTTCCTGTTGGTGAACGCGGAACAACCAACGTAATGAAGATCCAATTGATCGGTTCAAAATTGCTTGAAGCGCAAGGGATTGGTGAAAAATCAGTTGTTGCCAATGCCGTGATCGCTCACAGTGCTGAAGAAGCAATTGCGAAAGCAAAAGATGGCATGATTTTAGTTGTACCAACAACAGATAAAGAATATATGCCAGCAATCGAAAAAGCAGCAGCATTAGTTGTTGAAGATGGCGGCTTGACTTCTCATGCAGCAGTTGTCGGAATCGCGAAAGATCTACCAGTCATCGTTGGTGCCAAAGACGCAACAACTACCATCAAAGATGGCGAATTGGTTACTCTTGATTCTCGTCGCGGTATCGTTTATCGTGGAGAAACAACAGCGATCTAATGATTTTTAACGATTGATCAAGCAACAGGCAAGTGCACGTTGTGCGCTTCCTGTTGTTTTTTTGAGAGAGTCGAAATCCCTTAAGAAAGGGCAGTAAAATGACACGATCAAAAATGAAAAAGGTGTCAAGAAAATTTCATTGACAAAGCCTCAGAAGCCCTGTATAATTGCTTTTGTTGCTTAGGGGTGATAAAAATGAAATGGTCTTTATTGGAATTAAAAAAATACCAAGAGACACCGCTGATGTTTGAAGAAACACTTGACTTAAAGAGTCAACTGATAAAACGCGATGGACAGATCATTGATTTGTCTCCTGTTAAAGTAAAAGGGCTGATGAGTGTTGATAAGCAAGGATACTTGCTGCACTATCAAGTAGAAACGACGATGACATTGCCATCTACTCGTTCTTTGACACCTGTAGCGATTCCTTTTGATTTTTCAGTGGACGAACAATTCATGACACCAGAGCAATTTCAGCGTCGCGATGAAACGATCGTCGAAGAAGAGGTTTTGATCATTGAAGGTCAAACCATCAGTTTAGATGAATCAGTCGCTGATAACCTATTACTTGCGATTCCATTGCAAGTCCTGACAGAAGAAGAAAAGCAAGGTTCAGCAATGCCATCTGGCAACGATTGGGCTGTTTTGTCAGAAGAAGACTTTGCAAATCAAAAAGAAGCGCAAGCTCAACAAGTTGATCCTCGTCTTGCAAAATTATCCGAATTATTCAATGAATCAGATGACGATAACGCGTAGGATTGGAATAAATTGCAGCCTCAAGGTTGCGTTCATTAACAAGGAGGTGTAGCAAAATGGCAGTACCAGCTAGAAAAACTTCGAAAGCGAAGAAAGCAAAACGTCGTACACATTACAAACTGACAATCAACGGTTTGAACGAATGTGCAAACTGTGGTGAAATGAAAAAAAGCCACCATGTCTGCTCAAACTGTGGTCATTATGATGGCAAAGACGTAGCAACAAAAGAAGCATAATTCCTTTTTTTCAGAAAGAGGATTCTAAAACCTTAGGCTAACCATGGAGCCTGAGGTTTTTTTGTTTTTTTGACGAATATGGAACTTTTCAGAAATATTTTTGTCCAGCGAAAGAGAATAGTTCAAAAGCAGGTACATTTGCGCTATAATGAAAAAGATAATTGAATCTTAGGAGGATGAAAGATGACAAAACAACAAATCGGCGTTGTCGGTATGGCTGTTATGGGCAAAAACTTAGCGTTGAACATCGAAAGCCGCGGTTATTCAGTTGCCTTATTTAACCGTACTGGTTCAAAGACAGAAGAAGTAGTAAAAGAACATCCAGATAAAAATTTTAAAGCAACCTATACGATAGAAGAATTTGTTCAATCTATTGAAAAACCACGTCGTATTTTATTAATGGTAAAAGCTGGGTTTGCGACAGATGCAACGATCCAAGAACTATTGCCTCATCTAGACAAAGGCGATATTTTGATCGATGGTGGAAATACCTTCTTTAAAGATACGGTTCGTCGTAACGAAGAGTTGGCAAACTCAGGAATCAACTTTATCGGTACAGGTGTATCTGGTGGGGAAGAAGGCGCCTTGAAAGGTCCTTCAATTATGCCAGGAGGACAAAAAGAAGCGTACGAATTGGTTGCGCCAATCTTGGAGCAAATTTCTGCAAAAGCTGAAGATGGAACACCTTGTGTGACTTATATTGGACCAAACGGTGCAGGCCATTACGTAAAAATGGTTCACAACGGGATCGAATATGGGGACATGCAGCTGATTGCTGAGTCTTATGACTTAATGCAAAACATTTTAGGTCTATCTGTTGATGAAATGGCTGATATTTTTGCTGAATGGAACAAAGGTGAATTAGACAGCTACCTAATTGAGATCACAGCAGATATTTTGACCCGTAAAGACGATCAAGGAACAGGCAAACCAATTGTTGATGTGATTTTAGATGCTGCTGGTAATAAAGGAACTGGGAAATGGACAAGCCAAAGTGCCTTAGACTTAGGCGTACCACTACCATTGATCACTGAATCTGTTTTTGCCCGTTATATTTCGGCTTACAAAGAAGAACGGGTCAATGCCAGCAAAGTCTTACCAAAATCAGAAGCAGTTGCTTTTGAAGGAAACAAAGAAGAGTTTATCAATAAGATCCGCGAAGCCTTATACTTCAGTAAGATCATGAGCTATGCACAAGGATTCGCGCAATTACGTACTGCATCAAAAGAGTATGATTGGGATCTTCCTTTTGGTGAAATTGCCAAAATTTGGCGTGCAGGCTGTATCATCCGTGCGCAATTTTTACAAAAAATCACGGATGCTTATGACAAGAATGCCGACATTGAAAACTTACTATTAGATGACTACTTCAAAGATATTACGAAACGTTATCAATCTTCTGTACGTGAAGTAGTTGCACTAGCTGTCCAAGCAGGTGTACCTGTGCCGACGTTCTCATCGGCGATCGCGTACTTCGATTCTTATCGTTCTGATCGTTTGCCAGCGAACTTGATCCAAGCACAACGGGATTACTTCGGAGCGCATACGTATGAACGGACAGATAAAGAGGGAATTTTCCATTATTCATGGTATGACGAAGCGTAAGCTTTAAGAGAATCCAAAAGAGAAAGGCCGAAAGTGAGAACTTTCGGTCAATCTCTTTTTTATTTTTTAGATACATGATAAAATAAGACAGATAATGTCTAATTTAAAGGCAGAATAATCAATAAAGGGGCTATCAATAATGAGTAATATTCTAATCATTGAAGATGAAAAGAACTTAGCTCGATTTGTGGAATTAGAATTGAAGCATGAAGGGTACAATACGGAAGTTCATTACAACGGACGGACGGGACTGGATGCGGCACTGAATAATGAATGGGATGCGATCTTATTGGATCTAATGCTTCCTGAGTTAAATGGGTTAGAAGTTTGCCGCCGCGTGCGTCAATCGAAAAACACCCCGATCATCATGATGACCGCAAGAGATTCCGTGATTGATCGAGTATCAGGTTTGGATCATGGTGCTGATGATTATATTGTGAAGCCTTTTGCAATTGAAGAATTGCTGGCACGCTTACGTGCGTTGCTTCGCCGTATCGATATCGAAGGGGACAAAAACGTCGCAAAACAAACTACGATCACTTACCGCGATCTAACGATTGAAAAAGAAAATCGTGTCGTACGTCGTGGAACAGATGTCATTGAACTAACGAAACGCGAATACGAGCTGTTGTTGACTTTAATGGAAAACGTCAATGTCGTTTTAGCCAGAGATGTTTTATTAAACAAAGTCTGGGGCTATGAGACAGAAGTGGAAACCAACGTTGTCGATGTTTACATCCGCTATTTACGTAATAAAATTGATGTACCAGGGGAGGAAAGCTACATCCAAACCGTTCGTGGTACAGGATATGTGATGCGGTCGTGAACCTTAAAAAAAGAATGAAAAAATTAAAAGAACTGAAGGGGCCTTCTTTAACTGTAAAGTGGGCCTTCGCAAGTTCTTTCTTTATATTTGTCGTATTTACGATCTTTGCGGTGATCACCTATAAGACCTCCGTAAATTTGATTGTTGCTAAAGAAGAAAACAATGTTGAGCGGACAATGTCAGAAGTTGCTTCCCGTCTAGCCAATTCGGACCAAGAATTAACGCTCGTTCGAACGTATCGTAATTTAACCAAAAATGATGCGGGGACGACGAGCATCTATGATCGAACCTCAACGATCGATGGCAACTTAATGAAAATCGACTCCTTTATTTCGGAATTAGGCCAAGCACCATTGAGCCTGTTTGTTTATAATTTGAATGAGGACCTTGTGTTTAAGACCCATGAAAATGATTTAGCCTTGATCGACACACAACGTAAAGCGCCAACCATCGTAACACTAGATGGCATCACCGGCTTTCTTTCGATCCAACCTATTTATTCAAAAGGCACCAGAGAGCGGATTGGCTATGCTCAAACATTTTATGAATTGACTTCTTTTTATGAAATACGCAGCAAACTGCTGCTGACTTTGATTATCTTAGAAGTTGTCTCTCTGATTCTCAGCAGTGTGCTTGGGTTCTTTTTATCAGCGTATTTCCTTCAGCCGTTAAAGGTACTACGGGATACGATGGAAACCGTCCGGAAAAACCCGCAGTCAACCGTGCATATGCCAGAATTGAATACCAACGATGAGTTATCTGATTTAGCAGATATATTCAATGAAATGTTAGATCGCATGCGCCTGTACATTGAGCAGCAAGAGCGATTTGTTGAAGATGTTTCTCATGAATTGCGAACACCTGTAGCAATCATTGAAGGACATATGAATTTGTTGCAGCGTTGGGGAAAAGACGATCCAGAGATCTTGGATGAGTCCCTCGCAGCCAGTATGCAAGAGATCAGTCGAATGAAGACGCTCGTACAGGAAATGTTGGATCTCTCAAGAGCGGAACAAGTGGATGTTCATTATGCAAATGAAACAACTAATGCAAAAGAAGTTGTCTATCAAGTGTTCAATAACTTTAAAATACTGTATCCGGATTTTGTCTTTACATTGGATGATGATTTGTATCATGAGTTGAAGCTGAAAATCTATCGCAATCATTTTGAACAGATCATAATTATTGTCTTGGATAACGCAGTAAAATATTCCACTGATCGAAAAGAAGTTCATCTATCCATTTCATTGGATCGTCAATCTTTTGAAATTGCCATCCAAGATTTCGGGGAAGGCATCTCCAAAGAAGACCTCGATAAGATCTTTAATCGTTTCTATCGAGTAGATAAAGCCCGTGCTAGAACCAAAGGTGGCAATGGTTTGGGGTTATCTATAGCAAAACAACTATTAGAAAGCTATAAAGGAAAAATCACGGCGGAGAGTGTCATTGGCCAAGGAACAATCTTTCGGATTTATATACCGATCCTTCAAACGGAAGATCGGACGAAAAGAGAACGTTGAGCAAAAAGCTTAAGTTCTCTTTTTTTTATTCTTAAATGATAGATTTAGTGGCGAAACACTGCTTATAAACGAACGTTCGAAACGTTTGGTAATGAATAATTCGCTTATAAAAATAGTTGTCAAAAAGCCTATTTTTTTAGTTGATTTTTCCTTTAAGAATTGCTATATTATTACTTGTCCTTGTTAAGATATTTGTAACAATCACTGATTGATCTATTTTTAAAATAGTTGTTGACGAAACAATTTACAAGTGTTATTATAACAAAGTCGAAAAAATATCATCTCTGAAAAACCTGATAAATCAAAAAAACTTTTCAAAAAAGTGTTTGACATATAACGTTTGAGATGGTAATATAAAAAAGTCGCTGAGGTTAAGAAAGAAGTTAAATAACAACTTCTTGAAAAAAACTTTTGAAAAAGAGTTGACAATCAAACGTCGCTCTGATATGATATAAAAGTTGCTAACACAGCACGGTAGACCTTTGAAAACTGAACAAAGCAAGCAAACGAACCAATGTGTAGGACGTTTCAATTTATTGAAACAAATACATGCAAGCAATAGCTAGCAAAGTTAATTTTTATGAGCTTAATGACCGTATGGTCATTCAAACAAATCATTATGAGAGTTTGATCCTGGCTCAGGACGAACGCTGGCGGCGTGCCTAATACATGCAAGTCGAACGCTTTTTCTTTCACCGGAGCTTGCTCCACCGAAAGAAAAAGAGTGGCGAACGGGTGAGTAACACGTGGGTAACCTGCCCATCAGAAGGGGATAACACTTGGAAACAGGTGCTAATACCGTATAACACTATTTTCCGCATGGAAGAAAGTTGAAAGGCGCTTTTGCGTCACTGATGGATGGACCCGCGGTGCATTAGCTAGTTGGTGAGGTAATGGCTCACCAAGGCAACGATGCATAGCCGACCTGAGAGGGTGATCGGCCACACTGGGACTGAGACACGGCCCAGACTCCTACGGGAGGCAGCAGTAGGGAATCTTCGGCAATGGACGAAAGTCTGACCGAGCAACGCCGCGTGAGTGAAGAAGGTTTTCGGATCGTAAAACTCTGTTGTTAGAGAAGAACAAGGATGAGAGTAAAATGTTCATCCCTTGACGGTATCTAACCAGAAAGCCACGGCTAACTACGTGCCAGCAGCCGCGGTAATACGTAGGTGGCAAGCGTTGTCCGGATTTATTGGGCGTAAAGCGAGCGCAGGCGGTTTCTTAAGTCTGATGTGAAAGCCCCCGGCTCAACCGGGGAGGGTCATTGGAAACTGGGAGACTTGAGTGCAGAAGAGGAGAGTGGAATTCCATGTGTAGCGGTGAAATGCGTAGATATATGGAGGAACACCAGTGGCGAAGGCGGCTCTCTGGTCTGTAACTGACGCTGAGGCTCGAAAGCGTGGGGAGCGAACAGGATTAGATACCCTGGTAGTCCACGCCGTAAACGATGAGTGCTAAGTGTTGGAGGGTTTCCGCCCTTCAGTGCTGCAGCAAACGCATTAAGCACTCCGCCTGGGGAGTACGACCGCAAGGTTGAAACTCAAAGGAATTGACGGGGGCCCGCACAAGCGGTGGAGCATGTGGTTTAATTCGAAGCAACGCGAAGAACCTTACCAGGTCTTGACATCCTTTGACCACTCTAGAGATAGAGCTTCCCCTTCGGGGGCAAAGTGACAGGTGGTGCATGGTTGTCGTCAGCTCGTGTCGTGAGATGTTGGGTTAAGTCCCGCAACGAGCGCAACCCTTATTGTTAGTTGCCATCATTTAGTTGGGCACTCTAGCGAGACTGCCGGTGACAAACCGGAGGAAGGTGGGGATGACGTCAAATCATCATGCCCCTTATGACCTGGGCTACAC
>NZ_CP172936.1:1095000-3140000 GCF_050542585.1 Enterococcus sp. DIV1767
CTCATATAGCAAAGATTTTTTTTGTTTTGTTACTATTGAAAGCCTTCCCTTAATCTTTTATAGTTTTTACATGAATAGCTGCAAGGAACAGGAAAGAGGGGGGATCAAATTGAAGCAGTTTTGCTGTTTATGGCGATGTCCAATTTCTTCCTGGATATTGTGTATTATTACCTAAAAGAGAGGTGGCTTCTTTAAATGATCTAGATTTAAATGAGCGACAGGTTTTCTTAACTGATATGACTCTTTTAGGAGATGCTATAATACAGGCTTGTTCTCCATTAAGAATCAATTATGAACTATTAGGAAATACCGATAACTTTCTTCATGCACATCTTTTTCCTCGTTATGAATGGGAAACCGACGAAGCGAAAAAAATGCCTGTTTGGCTGTATGACAAATCCCATTGGAGTAATCCAGAGTATCACTATTCAGAAAAAAGAGATGGAAAGCTAAGACAAAAGATAGCCTCTTGTTTAGAAAATGCCTATCGTTTGTCTAATGAATCTTCTTGAATCTAGTAACGACTATAAAAAGAACCTCCATGAAGCGATCGCTTCATGGAGGTTCTTTCCTTAGATCAATCAATATACTTAAGAACTGCGACTTCTTTTGGTTTCAGAACTGCCAATTGTTTGGTTTCTTTGGTAAGAAGGTCTACTCCAGCGGCTTTCAGCTTCACTTCTGTTGTCTGCTCGGTGTGGTTTAAGAGAAAGACGAGTGTATAGCCATCACCTTTGCGGCAGGTAACAGAGACTCCAGTAGGAGCAGCCAAGAAGTGCTGGGCATGAGTCGTTATTTTGTATTTTTCTAAAATGGTCGCTAAAAATGTGGTCACCCCATCAAGAGACAATTCTGTTCCCAGGTAATACGCATACCCATCATCGATTTGATTCATAGTAATGGCCGGCTTATCGGATAAAAAACCGGATTGGAAGGTTGCTAAAGCTTCAGCACCATTTAGATGGATAACTTCCTCCCAGAGGGAATTGTCGTACCGACGACCTTGAAAGTCAATCTGATGGTAGGAAGCGGCTTTCATTGGGGAAAACTCTTCTACAATGATCCCTAAGGTGTCTCTAAACAGTCCTGGATAGCCCCCAAGATAGACTTGGTCATATTCATTGACGATCCCACTAAAGAAATTCGTCAAGAAGATGCCGCCTTGTTGCACGTAATCATGGATCTTCTTGCCGAAGGCTTCGGGTGCTGAATAGAGATTCGGAGCGATCACTAAAGGATAGCCGTCTAGGGATTCGGAAGGATGGACAAAGTCTACGCTCAGATTTAACGCCCTTAGCGCGGCATACAGGCTGCGTAACTGATGAATGTACTTTAAGGTGCTTGGTTTGGCATCCAATTCCAGCGCCCACCAATTTTCCCAGTCGAAGACAACCGCGACATCAGCCAAGAAGCGCGTCCCAACGATTTCCGACAGTTGCGAAAATTCGTTGCCTAATTGTGCACATTCACGAAAGATACGGCTTGACTGAGGATCTCCGTGAGACACCATCGCACTATGGAATTTTTCCGCACCGCCACGAGACTGTCGCCATTGGAAGAACATGATACCATCAGCGCCATGAGCGAGCGCTTCATAACTCCAAAGACGCAACTGGTTGGGTGTTTTTGCCCCATTAATTTGCCGCCAATTAACGGCGCTGGTGGCTTGCTCCATGATCAAGAAAGGCTTTTTCTTCAAGCTGCGGGTTAAATCGTTAGCAAGAAATTGCGGGTAAGGAATTTTTTCAAAGGGATTCGGATACGAATTCCAACTGACCACATCCATTTCAGGGGCCCATTTAAATCCATCCACGTATTTGTGTAAGCCCATAAGATTGGTCATATAAGGGATGCCTTGCGAATATTTTGCAATCGCCGCCTTTTCGAGTTGATAAAGTTCCAGATTCATGTCGGAAAGAAACCGACGATAGTCTAATTGCTGCGCAGGATTTTTGAAGGTTGGCATTGCCTCAGGTAAAAAAATTTCCCCCCAGCTGCCATAGGATTGACTCCAAAACTTGGTTGACCAAGCATCATTCAATCCAGCGATCGTCTGATACTTCTCTGCTAACCATGTCTGAAATCTTTTCCGACAATGATCGCAATAACACTCGTGGATGTGACAGGTATATTCATTATTGATATGCCACATGACCAGCCCTGGATGATTAGCATAACGTTTTGCGACTGCTTCAGACAAATCGGCGGCATATTGACGATAGATAGGGGAAGTCGGACAGTAGTGCTGGCGCGCCCCATGAACCAGTCGATTGCCATGAATGGTCACAGGCAGCATCTCAGGATGTTTTTGAACAAGCCAAGCCGGTGGAGAAGCTGTACCATTGGCTAGGTCGATCATGACATTGTTTTTATATAAAAGATCCATCAACCAGTCCAGAAAGTCAAAATCATAGGTGGATTCATCTGGTTGTAGATTGACCCAGCCAAAAATATTGATACTCACATAGTTCACACCTGCTTCTTTCATTAAACGCATATCTTCAAGAATGACTTCTTTAGACCATTGTTCAGGATTGTAGTCGGCACCATAGTAAAGATGACGTTGCGTTTTCATCAAATCGCTCCTTTATAGACGTTTCGCTAGTAACAAGCTACTTGAATCATATCAAACAATCATGCTTTTGATAGCGTTATCATTAAACAAACATGAAATGATCCAAAAAAACAAAGATAGTTCAATCCTTTTTCAGAGCAGCGTCTATCGGCCAACAGTTCTTTTGTCTTGCTGTTTTTTTAACAAAAATATACAATTGAAAAAGGCGGTAAATTAAAACATCTAAACTTTATCTCTCTAATTAGTTGTTTTTTTTATTGATCGTTTCTTTATAAAAAATTGCATGTTTATAACCAACAAATCTAAAAAACTTTTAAACATTAGCAGAAGAACACTATGAGACAAAGAAATGAATAATTATGTGATGAGAAGTCATGAAAAAGGAATGACATAAGTTATTCTACAAAAAATGCGAAAAAGGAGAGACACGTCCATGAACCAGCCAATACAAATCTTTTCTGAGATTGCCCCTTTAAAGCGGGTGCTTTTGCATCGTCCAGGAGCAGAATTGGAAAACTTGATGCCGGATTATCTTGATCGCTTGTTGTTCGATGATATTCCCTTTCTAGACCAAGCGCAAAAAGAGCATGATTTTTTTGCCGAGACGTTAAGAAACAGAGGAGTGGAAGTTTTTTATTTGGAGGATCTAGCTGCTGAAACATTGACAACAACTGGTGCCAAAGAGGCCTTTTTAGAAGACTATTTAAATGAAACTACGATCCTTGATGAAGAGATTCGCAACGAAGTGCGCAATTTTTTCCTTTCGATCGAAGATAATCGCGCCTTTATCGATCATACGATGGCGGGCTTGAAAAAAAGTGAGGTAGAAATTTCAAAAGCCAGTAACTTAACGGCAATCGTTGAAACAGAATATCCTTTCTTGATCGATCCGATGCCAAACTTGTATTTCACGCGAGATCCGTTTGCAACGATTGGTCATAGTGTTTCCTTGAATCGAATGTATTCTGCAACGAGAAGACGGGAAACCCTCTACGGAAAACAAATTTTCACGCACCACCCGATGTTTGCCCGCAATGAGACGAACTTTTTGTATCATCGGGACGAAACGACGCGGATGGAAGGCGGCGATCAACTGATTTTATCTGATAAAATCGTAGCGATCGGGATTTCTCAACGAACCGAAGTTGCCTCAATCGAAAAAATTGCCGAAACGATTTTTGCCACAGAACCGAGTTTTGAACATATCTTGGCCTTTAATATTGGTGAAGAACGAAAATTTATGCACTTAGATACGGTCTTTACGATGGTGGATCATGATAAGTTCACGATCCATCCAGAAATCGAGGGAGAACTTTCGCTGTATTCAATCACTAAACACAAGGACAGTGTTCGGGTATTTGAGGAAAAAGATACATTGGAAAATATTCTTTGTCGTTATTTAGATCTGCCTGAAGTGCTCCTGATCCGCTGTGGTGGCGACGATTTGGCAGCAGCAGCTAGAGAGCAATGGAATGATGGCTCCAATACACTGGCGATCGCCCCAGGGGAGGTCGTGGTCTATGACCGCAACACCATTACCAACCGGCTGTTAAAAGAGGCTGGCGTTAAGTTGAATGAGATCTCCGGCAGCGAATTGGTTCGCGGACGTGGGGGTCCCCGCTGTATGAGTATGCCGTTTATTCGTGAGTAGGACAGTTCTTTGTTATTTAAAAATACGGCAACTTGCTTTGAAATTATGAAAGTTAAGAAATGGAAGAGAAAAAAATAAAAGGAAGATTTGAAACGGAATTCTGTTTCTAATCTTCCTTTTTTGTCCTCATTTAACCCACTTTAAATTGAAAAGGATTTCTTTTTGTGAAAATGTGTAATTTTTGTGACTTTTGTATGTAAAGACTATAAAAAAACGCTAGGAACCTTGTTCTATCGCTAGATTTATGTTACGGTTATATTAGAAAACGGAAATAGGTGAAGGTATTTGCCACTTATTGATTTTTGACACCCTACGATCAGCGAATGCCATATGCTTGATTTGTAGTGGTTTTTTTTGCGGAAAAAAAGTGAAAGCAGGTGAGAAAATGACAGTAGATGCCATTCGATTATTACAAGAAGCAGAGCAATTTGCGGAAAATAAAAATAAAGAAGCAGAAGCAGAAAAAAAACAATTGGCACAAGCACGCGAAGAACGGTTGAAGGCGTTTAAAAAAGAGTTGGCAGAAAAAGAGGCCCAACAAAAAGAAGCAATCAATCAAAAAATCGCAGCTGAGTTGGTACAATCAAAAGAACCGCTCATGGCTAAAACGAAAGCAGAAGTAGAAACACTAAGAACGATCCCTAATGAGTTAAAAGAAGAAGCATTAGCAATAATAATAAATAAGGTTGTGACATAAATGGCAATTGCAAAAATGCAAAAGTTCAGTCTGTTGACCTTTTACGATCAGAAAGAAGCTGTTTTAGAGCAGCTGCAAGACTTTCAAGGCGTAGAACTGCTTTCTTCGGAAAAATATTATGATTCTGAAGAAACGACGGGTGTTTTGGCACCGGTTCGCGAGGAACAGTCTGAAGAAGAAATGGAGAACCAGTTTGGTCAAGTCAACTGGAGCTTAAATTTTTTAGAAGAATATGTACCCAAAAAAGGAATGCTGGCACAACTGCGGCAACCAATCAAAAAATATACCCTTCAAGAATTGGCTGAAACAGCCCACACCTATCCTTGGCAAGAATTATGCCAAACCCTTCGTAAACAAGACAAACGTCTTCGCTTGATTGATCAAGAAAAACGCGATGTATTAGCACAAGAAGCAGAGCTGTCGATCTGGAAGTACTTCAAAGAACGGCCGGCTGTTTTAAAAGAATTAAAAAAATCAGGTGGCATGTTAGGATCGATTCCTACTTCTGAAATGGCTGACTTTACGACCAACAGTGAAAAGCTGCCGCTTGTCTATGTCGAAACCATTTATCAATCGCAAACGACAACTTACTTGTTGGTGCTTTTCCATAAAGATGTAAAAGAAAAAGTAACTACTCTTCTAAAGAAAGCAGCCTTTGAGCAATACATCTACCCTTATGAGGGCATTCCAGAAGAAGATCTGCAAACGATGAAAGAAAAATCCCAACGTCTAATTGATGAAGAAAAAGAGATCAAAGCCGCTCTTCGCGCAATGACAAACGAGCAAGAAATGTTGCGGATCGTTGCCGAGTATTTAGATGGAGCGATCACCCGCTTAAAAAGCAATAAAATGCTTTTACGTTCAACTCATGCGGTCTCGATTTCTGGCTGGGTTCCTGTTGATGGGGCGACCGAATTAGAAAAACGTATCAAAAAAGGAACCACAGGTAACTATTACCTCGAATACCAAGAAGTGACGGAAAAAGAGATCGCTGATGTGCCGATTTTATTAGAAAACGCACGTTGGATCAAACCTTTTGAAGGACTTGTTCGGATGTACAGCTTGCCGCAATATGATGAGTTAGATCCGACACCATTTATGGCGCCTTTTTATATGGTGGCATTCGGGATGATGGTTGCCGATTTTGGCTATGGGTTGCTCTTGTTTCTGGCGACATTCCTGGGGAAAAAGCTGTTTCACCTCAGCAAAGGGCTGGAACAAAATTTGACCCTCTTTCAGTTGTGCTCGATCCCTACGATTATCTGGGGCTTGATCTATGGCAACTTCTTCGGATTTGAATTCTCATTCCAGCTGTTGTCTGCCCAAGATGATGTCAATCAGATCTTAGTCTTATCCGTGATCTTTGGGTACATTCAGATCATGTTTGGATTGGCGCTGAAATTTTATATTTTATGGAAGAAAAAAGACCAGAAACTGGCTGCGATGTTCCAAGCCGGTTCGTGGATCGTCTTTTTGATCAGTGTGGTTTTTGTTGCCGCAGGAATGCTGCTTTTCCCTGATACACCGTTGCTAACGATTGGGATCGTGATGATCGCTGCCAGTCTTTTAGCAGTGGCGATCGGCGGCAGTTTAGAAGGAAAGACCTTAGCTGGAAAAATCGGTTCTGGATTGTACGGATTGATGGATGTGACCAATTATGTTGGTGACTTGATCAGTTACACCCGTCTGATGGCGTTAGGGGTTGCCGGCGGAAGTATCGCCTCAGCCTTCAATTTGATCATCAGCTACCTACCGCCGGCAGCCCGGTTTACCGTTGGTATCTTATTATTTGTGGCATTGCATGGCCTAAATATTTTCTTAAGTTACCTTAGTGCGTATGTTCATGGTATCCGTTTGCAGTATTTAGAGTATTTTGGAAAATTCTTTACGGGGGGCGGACGTGCTTTTGACCCCTTCAAATCAAATGAAAACTATGTAGAGATCATCTCAGAAGAGAAGTTACAGGAGGACAATAATGGAAAATTGGATTAGTTTCTTTTACGAAAATGGTGGAATTGTTTTTGCAGCTTTAGGTGTGGCGACCGCAACGATTTGCGGCGGTATCGGATCAACGATCGGTGTTGGGATGACCAGTGAAGCAGCGTCAGGCTTGATCTCTGAGCAGCCAGAGAAATTCGGGCAAGCGTTGATCTTGGAATTGCTGTCTAGTACTCAGGGATTATACGGGTTCGTAATTTCCTTTATGATCTTTGGTCAGATCAGCGGTTCGCTCTCATTCGATCGCGGATTGTACTTGTTTATTGCTTCATTGCCAATCGCATTAACAGCAATCGTAGCCGGAAAATGGCAAGGACGTGCCGCAAGTGCTGCGATGCAGATTTTAGCCAAAAAACCAGAACATGTGACCAAAGGAATTATCTTAGTAGCGATGATGGAAACGTATTGTATTTTAGGGTTCGTAATTTCCTTCTTGCTTGTCTTGAATTAAGAGGAGGGAAAGTGAATGTCTGATATTACACGTTTAACTGACAAAATAACCGCTGATGCGGAAAAGAAATACCAGTTGCAAATCAAAGAAGCAAAAAAAGAAAGTGAAAATCAAGAAAACTTAAAGCGAACGCAATTAGAAAAAGAGCTGAACGAACGACTAGCTTTCTACGAAAAAGAAAAACGTGCGGCGATGTATTTGGAAATCTCAGATGTGCATATCCAATCAAGAAACAAGGTCTTGGCAGCAAAGCAGTCTGTCTTAGATGAGCTGTTTTCTGAGGCTCTGACTCGTTTAAATACAATGGATCAAGCAGCATTTTATGCGTTTATCGCTAAAGGCTTGGCGAATGCACGGTTAACTGGTGAGGTTGAGTTGCTTTTAGGTGAGAAGACCCGCCATTTAGTAGATGAGGAACTCTTCACTAAGTTGCAAGCATCGGTTCCAGATGTTCAGCTGAAACTGGTAAATAAAACGATCCCTCGTAAGGGCGGCTTTTTGTTGCGACAAGAAGCGATTGAGTTGAATTTTACTTTTGATGCGCTGCTAGAAGCCAACAAAGAAGAGTTAAGCAATACGTTACTGCAATTGATTTTTGAACAGTAAGTAGGTGCAAACAGATGAATGACATCAAATACAATACCTTAAATACGAGAATTCGGACGTATGAATCGCAATTATTCGATCGCAGCCGCTATGAGCGGATGCTCTCGGCTGCTAGCGCAGAGGAAATCTACAGTATGTTGCAAGAAACGGTTTATGGTGACTTCATCAACGAGGATGATCGTGTACACGACTTTGAAGATGTGTTGATGGCGGAGTTGAAACGGGTATACGACACGATGTATCAGCTGACACCGGAAAAAGCGATCGTTGATTTCTTTGCTTTGAAATATGACTATCAAAATCTGAAAGTCTTGGTAAAAGCGGCGTATATGCAAGAAGATTTTTCTGAATACCTTGTCCCAATCGGCACCCAGCCGCTTTCCGTCCTTAAGGATCTGGTCAAGACCAGAAAAAGCAATCTTGTTGCCAAAGAGATGGTTGATTGTGTGGAAGAAGTCTTCTCTTATATTGAGAACTACCATGAGGTCCAATCGATCGATATCATCTTTGATAACCATTATTGGGAACAATTGTGGACGATCGGCAAAGAATACGACAACGATCTGCTGCAAAGCTTGATTCGTCGACAGATCGATATCTTCAACATTTCAACAACGTTGCGCAGTTACGCGATGAAACGCAAGCGCGGCTTTATCAGCGCAGTTTTAGCCGATCATGGGAACCTACCTGCAAAAGAACTGTTAGCTGAGATCACGACTTCCCTTGAGGCATTTGTGGCATATTTGCAAGGAACTCCTTATAAAGAACTGATCAATCACAGCTATGAAGAGTTGGTAGAGAAGAAGACCTTGAATACCTTTGATATACGCAAAGACAATTTTCTGATGGCGAAGCTCAAAGAACATAAAATTGTTCCTTTTGGCCCTTCAGCATTGGCAGGGTACTTGTACGCCAAGGAAATTGAAAGCAAGAACTTGCGAATTCTCTTGATTGGGAAAATCAATAAGGTGCCGGAAGAGATTTTAAGAAGTCGGGTGCGTGATAGTTATGCATAAAAAAATAGCAATGATGGGTGGTAAGAACTCGATCTTGCCTTTCAAAGGGCTGGGGATCGACATCTTTCCAGTCAGCGATTTGGATGAAGCCGCCCAACAACTAGAAGAAATGGCTGAAGCCTATGGGGTGATCTTTTTGACTGAGCGACTGATCGAACAATTAGAACCGATCGTTCGCCGCTATGAAGAAGTACCGACACCAGCAATCATTCCGATCCCAAGTAGTACAGGTAGTCTAGGAATCGGTATGGCACGCATTCAGCAAAATGTGGAAAAAGCGGTAGGAATGAATATTTTAGATTCATAACAGACAAGTCAGCCAGCTAGGAGGAATAAATGTGGCATTTGGCACAATTGAAAAAGTATCGGGACCACTGGTCACCGCCTCAGGATTGAGTGGCGCAAAAATCCATGAAATCTGCAAAGTCAGTGACAAGGGCCTTATCGGTGAGATCATTGAGATCAAAAAAGGGCTGGTTTCGATCCAAGTATACGAAGAAACAGCGGGAATCGGACCAGGCGAACCCGTGGAAACGACAGGCGCACCATTGTCTGTCGAACTAGCACCAGGTTTGTTGACTCAGATGTTTGATGGGATCCAACGACCATTAGATACGTTTATGTCGCAAACAGAAAGTGATTTTTTGGAACGAGGGGTCACCATCGATCCACTGAATCGCCAAAAGAAATGGACCTTTGTCCCTCAAGTACAAGTCGGTGATACCGTACAGGGCGGCGACATTTTAGGTTCAGTACAAGAAACGTCGGTGATCGAGCATAAAATCATGGTTCCACCAAACTATGAAGGAACCGTCAAAGAAATCATGGTAGGGAATTTTGCGATTACTGAAGTGATCTGTGTTTTAGAAACCATTGAGGGGGAAAAATCCTTGACGATGGTTCAGAAATGGCCAGTTCGTCAACCACGTCCCGTTACTGCTAAATTAAATCCAGGCGAACCGCTGGTCACTGGACAGCGAGTCATCGACACCTATTTTCCAGTAGCAAAAGGCGGCTCAGCTGCCGTTCCCGGACCATTTGGTGCCGGAAAAACAGTTGTTCAGCACCAAATTGCTAAATGGTCAGATGTGGATATCGTTGTCTATGTCGGCTGCGGCGAGCGAGGCAATGAAATGCGGGATGTTATGAATGAATTTCCTGAACTGATCGACCCAAATACCGGCAAGTCGATCATGGAACGAACGGTCTTGATCGCCAATACGTCGAATATGCCAGTTGCTGCTCGGGAAGCCTCAATCTATACAGGAATCACGATTGCAGAATATTACCGTGACATGGGCTATAGTGTGGCCATCATGGCAGACTCAACATCACGTTGGGCAGAAGCGCTGCGGGAAATGAGTGGCCGATTGCAAGAGATTCCCGGAGATGAAGGTTATCCGGCTTATCTTGGAAGTCGAATTGCGGAATACTATGAGCGAGCAGGGCGTTTCCATTCATTAGGCACGCAGCCTCGGGAAGGAAGCATTACCGCAATTGGCGCGGTTTCACCAGCTGGTGGAGACATCTCAGAACCAGTCACCCAAAATACCTTACGAATCGTGAAAGTTTTCTGGGCATTGGATAGCATGCTGGCGCAAAAACGGCATTTTCCCTCCATCAACTGGATGAATTCCTATTCCCTTTATGAAGATCAAATCAATTCTTATTTAGATCAATTATTAGGCGATCGCTGGTCGGAGCTAGTCAATGAATCAATGGCGATTCTCCAAGAAGAAAGTCGTTTAGAAGAGATCGTTCAATTGGTAGGGATGGATTCTCTTTCTCAAAGAGACCGTTTGACGATGATGACAGCCCGTTCTTTGAGACAAGATTACTTGCAGCAAAACGCCTTTGATGACGTTGACACGTATACATCTCGTAATAAGCAGTTCAAAATGTTAGAGAATATTCTTTACTTTAATGAACAAGCGCAACGTGCACTGCAGCTAGGTGCTTACTTAGATGAGATCACCAAAGGAACGGTTGATCTGCGTGAGCGCATCGCCCGCAGCAAATACATTCCTGAAGAAGAATTGACCCGCTTGGATACGATCAAGCATGACATCAAAGAAATGTTACAACGAATCATTGAAACTGGAGGTGTTCATTGATGTTAAAAGAATATCGTACAGTTTCCGAAATCGCCGGCCCTTTAATGGTGGTTGAGAACGTCAGAGGCGTTAAATTTGATGAACTCGTCGAAGTCCGCATGGACACGGGTGAGATCCGTCAAGGACAAGTACTGGAAGTCAGTGATGACAATGCCGTTGTCCAAGTATTTGAAGGTACTAGCAACTTGAGTGCCGAAGAAAGTAAAGCAAGATTTCTAGGAACTGGTTTGACTTTGGGGGTTTCTCTAGATATGATGGGTCGAGTGTTTGATGGTTTAGGAAAACCCAAAGATAATGGCCCGAGAATCTTGCCAGAAAAACGCATCGATGTAAATGGTGAAGCCATCAATCCAATGGCACGGGACTTCCCGGATGAATTTATCCAAACGGGAATCTCAACCATCGATCATTTAAATACCCTGGTTCGTGGACAAAAACTACCAATCTTTTCCGCCTCCGGTTTGCCTCATAAAGAGATCGCTGCTCAAATTGCGCGACAAGCAACAGTACCCAGCCAAGAAGGCAATTTCGCGATCGTCTTTGCAGCTATCGGAATTCCATTTGAAGAAGCAGAATTTTTCGTAGATGAATTTCGTAAAACCGGTGCGTTAGACCGTTCTGTTTTGTTTATGAACCTTGCCAATGACCCGGCAATCGAACGGATCGCTACCCCTAAGATGGCATTGACCGCAGCAGAGTATTTGGCTTTTGAAAAAGGCATGCACGTTTTAGTGATCATGACCGATATGACGAACTATTGCGAAGCATTGCGAGAAATCTCCGCTGCTCGCCGAGAAGTTCCAGGACGTCGTGGCTACCCAGGGTATCTATACACCAATTTAGCGACGCTGTATGAACGTGCGGGACGTTTGATGGGCAAAGAAGGCTCGGTCACACAGATTCCAATCTTAACGATGCCTGATGGCGATAAAACCCACCCAATTCCTGATTTGACCGGCTATATCACGGAAGGGCAAATCATTTTGTCGCGGGACCTTTACAAACGCAATATCAACCCGCCAGTGGATATTTTGCCAAGTCTTTCCCGGTTGAAGGACAAAGGAACGGGAGAAGGTAAGACCCGTGCCGACCATGCGGCAACGATGAATCAAATTTATGCCGCCTATTCCGATGGGAAAGCTGCCAAAGAGTTATCGATCGTTTTAGGAGAGTCTGCCTTGTCTGATCTTGATAAAAAGTACGCGCGTTTTGCTGATCTTTTCGAAAAAGAGTATGTCAACCAGGGATTTGAAACCAACCGGACGATTGAAGAAACGTTAGATTTAGGCTGGAAGCTATTAGCTACCTTGCCAAAACAAGAGTTGAGCCGTATCAAAGAAGAATTTATCGACGCCTATTACCCAACGGACGAGGATGTGAGTTCTTAATGGCGATCTTAAATGTCAATCCGACGCGGATGGAACTAAGTCGTTTGAAAAAACGGCTGACGACGGCAACCCGTGGTCACAAATTATTGAAAGACAAGCAAGATGAGTTGGTGCGCCAATTCATTCAGCTAGTAAAGAAAAACCAGGAACTTCGTAAAAAAATGGAAACTGCGCTGCAAGCAGGGATGGAAGAGTATGTGCTGGCTTCTAGTAGTATTCCCGATGTCGTTTTGCAAGAAGCATTTATGATCCCTTTAAATAAAGTGACCCTAGATGTACAAAGTCGGACCATCATGAATATGGATGTGCCAGTGTTAAATCCTGTTTACGAAGAAGAAAGCTCTGATGATGACTTTTCCTATGGTTTTGTAAGTACCACCAGTGAGCTGGATCTCTCATTGTCTCATCTCGACCAAATGCTGCCAGTAATGCTGCAATTGGCAGAGATCGAGAAAACCTGTCAACTGATGGCCAATGAGATCGAGCGGACGAGACGAAGAGTCAATGCGTTAGAGTATATGACGATTCCGAAACTGACGGAAACCATTCAATACATTGAAAGCAATCTGGCAGAAGACGAACGAGCAACATTGACCCGCTTGATGAAGGTCACAGATATCATTGCGGAAAATGAAGCAAAGTGAGGCTTTTGCAAATCACTTGGAAAAATCAAAAAAAGACACGTAGAAGGGGATTCCTTTCTACGTGTCTTTTTGCTTGTTAAGAGCGTAGGAGCAGTTGGTCATCTTTTAATTCAGCACCGCTATTTTGATGGAACATTTCCATCAATTCAGGGACGGTTAAATGTTGCTTTTGCTCACCGGCAATATCCACGACGATCTTGCCTTGATGAAGCATGATCAGGCGATTGCCATAGCGAATGGCATCTTCCATATCATGAGTAACCATGAAGGCCGTCAACTGTTGTGAACGAATCAATTGATCGGTCAATGCCATGACAGTCAACGAGGTCTTAGGATCAAGGGCCGCGGTATGTTCATCTAATAAAATCAATTTAGGCTGCTGCAACGTCGCCATCAAGAGGGTGATGGCTTGCCGCTGTCCGCCTGATAACAAACCGATCTCGGCAGAAAGTCGATTTTCTAATCCTAAGTTTAGGCTGGCTAATTTCTCTTGGAAAAACGCGCGGTTTTTCGCTTTGACGCCTGTTGCAAACCCTCGGACTTGGCCACGTTTGTAAGCCAGTGCTAAGTTTTCTTCAACAGTCAAACGAACGGCTGTCCCCATACGTGGATCTTGAAAGACTCGGCTAATATCCTTTGAACGTTTCGTAACGGATAAACGGGTGATGTCTTTTCCATCTAAGGTGATTTTTCCTTGTTCTGTTGGGATCGTTCCTGCAATACTGTTTAAAAGGGTCGATTTTCCAGCACCATTCCCACCGATGATCGTAATAAAATCACCGGCATTCATCGTCAGGTCAATGCCTCGCAAGACATGGTTCTCATTGATCGTTCCTTTTTCAAAGGTTTGGTGTAGATTTTCGATTGTTAAGACTGAAGTCATTAGGATTGGCCTCCTTTGGTTTTTGGCAGCATCTTTTTAAGTCCTAGTTTTGAACGAAGCTGCGGTAACGAGAGGCAGATGACTAAGACGATTGCGGATGCCAGTTTGATATCATTGGCTTCGACATTGAACTCGAAAACGACGGCCAGGATAAAGCGATAAACGATCGCTCCGATCACGATGGTGATCAACCGTAACAGCAAAGATTTATTGGCAAATAAAACTTCTGCAATAATGATCGATGCCAAGCCGATGACGATCGTACCGATTCCGGAGTTTAGGTCAGCAAAACCGTTGTTTTGGGCTAAAAGAGCACCTGAGAGGGCAATACAGCCGTTAGAGATCATGTAACCGATGATCTTCATGTTATCGGTGTTGATACCGTTGGCTTCACTCATAGCTAAATTGTCGCCCGTCGCTCGCAATGCTAAGCCGATCTCTGTACGGAAAAAGAGGAACAAGCACAAAATGACGACAGCTGCGAAGAGAAAGCCCGCAAGAATCACGGCATTGTTTTTGGTCAGTCCCATGGCTTGAAATTGGGTGAAGACCGTGTCTTGTCCTAATAGGGCAATGTTGGGAGCACCCATTACACGATTCGTGATGGAATAAAGCCCAGTCATCGTGATGATCCCGGCCAACAAGGCTGGGATCTTTAGTTTTGTATGCAGTAGTCCGGATACCAAGCCAGCTAACATGCCGCCGCCAAAGCCCATCAAGCTGGCTAATATGGGGGAGACGCCATTCGTAATACTGATTGCTGCGATCCCTGCACCCAAGGGAAAACTTCCTTCTGCAGTTAAATCAGCAATATCCAGAATACGGAAGGTCAAAAATACCCCGATCGCCAGCAATGCCCAAAGGATCCCTTGAGAGGTGGCAGATTGTAGTAATAGCAAGAACGTGTCGACTAAATTCATATGTTTTCCTCAAATCTAAATTAGTATGGTTATTCTGGAGCAGTGATGCTGGCAGGATCAATTCCTAAAGCAGCAGCCATTTCTTCATTGACGACTAACTCTAAATTTTCTGCTGTTTCAACAGGCGTAGTTGCTGGTTGTGCATCACCATCCAAAATTTTCGCTGCTAGTTTCCCTGTTTGAATACCAAGTGATTTATAGTCAATACCATAAGTTGCTAGGGCGCCATCGTCTACTTGTTCCACGGAACCTGCGACGATCGGTGTTTTGGTCTCTTTGGCCACTTCACCAACGATTGCTGAAGCAGAGGCAAAAGTATTGTCTGTTGGGACATAAATGCCATCGACGTCTTTTGCCAGGCTAGTGGTCACTTGCTGCACGTCATTGGTCGTATTGGCTGTCAATACTTTAACATCAACCCCAGCAGCTCTTAAGGCTTCTTCTGCCAAGTCTGCTTGGATTTTTGAATTAGCTTCTCCTGCGTTATACATGATGCCAATCGTTTTGGCGTCAGGGACGATACTTAACAGCAAATTGATCTGCTGCTCGATAGGCACCATGTCTGAAGTACCTGTGATGTTGCGACCGGGTTCTTCATTTGAATCTGCTAATTTTGCTCCAACTAAGTCAGTAACTGCAGTAACCACGATTGGGATATCCGTAGTTTCATTTGCCAATGAAACAGCAGCAGGGGTAGCGATGCCTAATAGAAGATCAGGATCGGCATTCACTAAGCGTTCACTCATACTTTTTAAATTATCTTGGCTGTTTTGCGCATTTTGGTATTCGATCGTCAGGTTTTCACCTTCTGTGTAGCCCGCTTCTGCTAAGCCTTCTTTGAACCCTTCATAGGCGGCATTCAAGGAGCCGTGTTCCACGAGTTGTAAAACACCGACTGTTTTTGTTCCATCGTTTTCCTCCGAAGCATTGTTTGATTCGCCACAAGCTGCTAATGCCAGCAAGGAAGCCGTAAGTAACCCAGTTGTGATCCATTTTTTCATTTTCATTGTAACTCCTCCTATAAACGTTTCTTTTTTTAATTGGGGTTTACCTGAACAAAAAAATCCATTCAGACAATCGTCTAAATGGATTCGATCCTATACTAAGCGTGAACGTATATTGGCAACCATTTAGAAGATTTTCTACATGGCTGCAAGTTCAAGTTAAAATGCTTTAGCCATCATAGATACAAACAAAACTTGTTTTGGGGTTTGCATCCATAATGTGATATGAATACAAACTATCTAAAGTAGCTAAAGTAAAAGATATTCAGTTGTGGGGATACGGTCGTTTTTAACATAAATGTTCCTCCAAACTTGAATTGATTTTAGTATAGACAAAAAAAAACAGACTGTCAAATGTTTTTCCTGAATTATCTGAAAATATTTGAATAACAATCTGAAAAAAGACTGAAAATGCAGATTTGTTTCAATTTTTTTGAACAAAAGAAAAAACTTTGTTCTATCAAGCTTTTTTTGCTTGAAAATAAACAAAGTTTTTCTTAGATCACTCGTTTTCTTCTTTATAATAACGAATGGTATTTTTGATTTCACGAATACTGTAGAGTAGATCATCCTCAAAGGATTGATCTTGATCAATATCGATGGTCTCATTGAACATCGCTTCGTATTCAGCGATCGTTAGTTTTTGCCGGTCATTGAGTAACGCTTGGTGGGCAGCTTGTGCTAACTGTTTTTCATAGCCAGGTACCAATATGCCACTGAAAAATTCAGCAACCGCTCCTGAGCCGTAACTAAATAATCCGATTCGATCATTGGCTTGCAAGCTGGAGGAATTTTCCAATAAAGAGATCAAGCCTAGGTACAATGAACCCGTATACAAGTTGCCGATACGACGACTGTAAACGATCGATTCTTCATAGCGAGCCATCAGGCGTTCTTGTTGCGTTTCTTCTTCTTCAGCAAAAACAGCCAACAAGGCTTTTTTACCCATTTTTGTATAAGGAATATGGAAGCTCAATGCAGCGTAATCTTTTGCTGTGCGTTGATTTTTTTCGCAATGGGCTTGCCAAACTTGTTTGAAGGAATCGATATAAACGGCATTTGACAAGTGGCCATCTACCATTGGATATTGATGGCCAACGGGACGCCAAAAATCATAAATGTCTTGTGTCAACATCAAGTTATCGTTATCAAGCTGCAAAATCGCTGGATCTGCAGAGATCAACATGGCAACTGCACCTACGCCTTGAGTTGGCTCTCCACCGGAGGCTAAGCCATAACGGGCGATGTCTGAAGCCACCACCAACACTTTGCTTTTTGGATTGGCTTGTACGTGGGCTTTAGCAAACTGCAAGCCTGCTGTTGCGCCATAACACGCTTCTTTGATTTCAAAGGAGCGGGCAAATGGTTGGATACCTAATAGGCGATGCAAAACCACTGCCGAAGCTTTTGATTCATCGATGCCGGATTCTGTGCCGACGATCACCATATCAATTGCTTGTAAATCTTCTTTTGTGAGGATATCTTTTGCCGCATGCATGGCAAAGGTGACGATATCTTGTGTTTTTTTATTGACCGCCATTTGATCTTGACCGATCCCGATCGTAAATTTATTTGGGTCGACCTCTCGGGCGTGAGCTAGATCAACCATATCTATAAAATAGGGGGGGACATAAAAATTTATTTTATCAATACCAACGTTCATTCCGTCGCTCCTTTATGTTCTACGTACTTAGTAGGCTACACGTTCTAAGGTATCATATTTTTTGAAAAAAATGAAAAAGAATTGATTAGAATTTAAACTTTATTAAAGAAAGTAGAAAAGGGCGCAGCAAGCTGATGTGGGGTATTCTTTTTTGGAGGATTTAATGATATATTTCAAGAGGAGGTGACGTACGTGGAAGAAGTTGTCATTATCGACGCACTAAGAACGCCAATTGGCAAATACCATGGGTCATTAAAAGAATATTCAGCAGTAGAATTAGGAACAGTTGCTGCAAAAGCCTTGTTGGCAAGAAACCAACAAGCAAAAGAACATATCGCACAAGTGATTATCGGAAATGTCCTACAAGCAGGCAGTGGTCAAAATCCAAGCCGTCAAGTTTCCCTGCAAAGTGGACTTTCTTCAGATATCCCAGCCTCAACGATCAACGAAGTTTGCGGTTCGGGAATGAAAGCGATTCTAATGGGCATGGAGCAAATTCAGTTAAACAAGGCATCCGTCGTTTTGACTGGTGGGATTGAAAGTATGACGAATGCGCCGCTTTTCAGTTATTATAACAAGGCGGAAGATCAGTATTCAGCCCCAATATCAACAATGATGCATGATGGCTTAACGGATGCTTTTAGCAGCAAACCGATGGGCTTAACGGCTGAAACTGTTGCAGAAAGATACGGCATCACGCGACAAGAACAAGATGAATTTGCCTACCACTCCCAAATGAAAGCTGCCAAGGCACAAGCAGAAAAGAAATTTGAGCAAGAGATCGTACCTTTGACTGAAAAGTCAGGGACCGTTTTACAGGATGAAGGCATTCGCGCCGCTACGACGGTCGAAAAATTAGCTGAACTTAAAACGGTTTTCAAAAAGGACGGTACGGTGACTGCTGGGAATGCCTCAACCATCAATGATGGTGCTGCCATGGTCTTGATCGCCTCAAAAAGCTACTGTGAGGAGCATCAGATTCCTTATCTGGCAGTGATCAAAGAGATCGTTGAAGTTGGCTTTGCTCCAGAGATCATGGGAATCTCACCAATCAAAGCAATCGATACGTTACTGAAAAAGCAAGCACTGTCGATTGAAGAGATCGGTATTTTTGAAATCAATGAAGCCTTTGCAGCTTCCTCAATTGTAGTAGAACGTGAACTTGGTTTGGATCCCAAGAAAGTCAACCGTTACGGCGGGGGCATTTCTCTTGGCCATGCGATTGGCGCGACTGGCGCTCGGATCGCAACGACGGTCGCTTATCAGCTAAAAGACACCCAAGAGCGCTATGGGATCGCCTCTTTATGTGTCGGTGGTGGGTTAGGGCTAGCGATGCTGTTAGAAAACCCTTTGGTCGCAGCAAGTCACACTGATTTTCATGAGGAGTCAGCATCAGAAAAAACAGAAAAAAAAAAGTTCTACGCCCTTACGCCTAACGAACGGCTAGCCTTTCTCGAAGCACAAGGGGCGATCGCGGCAACCGAATCCTTGGTTTTTCAAGAAATGGCATTAGACAAGGAAACCGCCAATCACTTGATCGAAAACCAGATCAGTGAAGTGGAAATCCCCTTAGGCGTGGGGGTGAATCTGCAGGTGAATGGCAAGTTATACAATGTCCCGTTAGCCACAGAAGAACCCTCTGTGGTTGCAGCGATGAGCAACGGTGCCAAAATGGCTGGTCCCATTACAACAACTAGCCAAGAACGTTTGCTTCGAGGACAGATCGTCTTTATGGGTGTTCAAGACCCAGATGCCCTTTTGGCAAAAGTCAATACAGAGCAAGCAACGATTTTTGCAGTGGCGAACGAGGCATATCCCTCGATCGTAAAACGCGGCGGAGGACTGCGACGAGTGATTGGTCGGAACTTCTCCCCAGCAGAATCTGAATTAGCAACAGCCTATGTCTCAATCGATTTGTTGGTTGATGTCAAAGATGCCATGGGCGCCAACATCATCAATTCGATTTTAGAAGGAGTAGCCGACCTCTTTCGGAAGTGGTTCCCAGAAGAAGAAATTCTCTTTAGTATTTTAAGCAATCTTGCTACGGAATCGTTAGTGACAGCCACTTGCTCCGTACTTTTTGATAAACTGAGCAAGACCGGAAATGGCAGACAAGTCGCAACAAAAATCGTTCATGCAGCTGATTTCGCTAAGATTGATCCGTATCGAGCGACTACCCATAACAAAGGGATCATGAATGGTGTCGAAGCACTGATTTTGGCTACCGGCAATGATACCCGAGCACTTTCCGCTGCTTGTCATGGGTATGCCGCACGTAACGGTCGGGTGCAAGGCTTAACTTCTTGGAAAATCGCTGAAGACCGACTGATCGGCAGTATTACACTGCCGTTGGCGATCGCCACGGTCGGGGGGGCGACGAAAGTATTGCCGAAAGCCCAAGCGGCGTTGGCACTGACTGGTGTTGAAACGGCGAGTGAGTTAGCTTCGCTGGCGGCAAGTGTCGGGTTGGTTCAGAATCTGGCAGCTTTGCGGGCATTGGTTTCAGAAGGGATTCAGCAAGGCCATATGAGCATGCAAGCCCGTTCATTAGCTATTTCAGTTGGGGCAAAAGGAAACGAGATCGAGCAGCTGGCAGCTAAGCTGCGAGCGGCGAGTCAAATGAATCAAGAGCAAGCCCGTAAATTTTTAACAGAAATACGCAACTAAAAAAGGTTCTCTAGGGAAATTCCTAGAGAACCTTTTGTTTATCGTTTAGAAATCGCCGTGTGGGCATACGCCTCGATCAATGGAATGACTTCTAATTTTACTTTGTATTTGCGTTCTAGCGCGGTTTCGATAGTAAAAGTATCACTTTCTGTTTCAGAAATTGTTGCTAGAACACGATCTTCTTTCGGGGAAGCTTCGATTACGATCGTTTCTCCTGAAGATTGTTTTGCAGAAAATTTAGGGAATGCTGCGATTTTTTCGGCAAATGCTGAAAAAGTCATGGCTTTGTCAGAATCATCAGCCGTTGATTCCGCTGATTTTTCTACTTCTTTAGTTGGTGCAGCCGTTTCGGTTGGTGTTGATTCTTCCTTCACTTCTGCTGTTTCTGTGACAGGAGCGGAAGCAGGCGTCGCACTTACTTGTGTATTGGTCGGCAACCAGTAGGCGGCGATTTCATCGACTAAGTTATCGCTGAAACGATCAAGTAAGCCAGCTTCTAAGCGTTGGATTCGTTTCACGACGATTTTGAAGTTCTCATCTAAAGGAACAGCGATTTTTTGTTCTTTTGGTGTTTCCTTCAACAATTCAATCAATAATTCCTCGTGATTTTTAGGATTGATATAAACAGTTGTCGGAAGGTCGAACTTATCTGCTGTTTTGCGCTCGATCGCTGTAAACAACTGTTGTCGAGCTGTTTCATAAGACGGGCGGAATTGTTGTTTCAATTTTGCTAATTGTTTCTTTTTCATAATCTTCTCCTCTCGATCACTATCGATTATAAGGAAAATTTGCAGAAAAGAACAGTGATTCTCATGAAAAAATACAAAAAAATTTATATACTTCCTGAAAAGCGCCAGCGCTGCTAAAGAAGCGGCGCTGGCGTTTCTACTAGATCATTGATTTGATGGTACTTAGGCATCAGGATCAAAAGCTCCTTGTCTCCAGTGGCGACTAAGTAGTTTTCCCAAAGAAAAAAGCGTATCTCGCCAGTGAGTTTCTCAGCCAGCATCTGCTGATAGTCGCTGGTTGACCATTGACGCGCCGGAAAATGTTGGACTTTGTCTGGCCATACAAGAAAAACAAAATCAGCATGTAAGGCTTTTTGAACAGCAGGGGAGAGGTGAATCAAATCAGTTGTCTTCATAGGCTTCTCCTTATAGAGAGTAAAATTAAAACCCTGTCGTATCTGGATTGGTCGCTTTCCCAACGACGCCATCTAATTGATCGATCGTTTTCATGTCTTCTTCAGATAGCTCAAAATCAAAGACATGGATGTTTTCTTCGATCCGACTTGATGTGACTGATTTTGGTAATGGCAAGAAACCATGTTGTAAAGACCAGCGTAATGCAACTTGAGCGATTGATTTTTGATGCTTTTCAGCTAATGCTTTCATTTCTGGTACATCAAATATCTTCCCGGTACCTAATGGGCTATATGCTTCAAGCAATACATCGTGTTCTTGGCAATAGGTCACGACTTCTTCTTGTAACTCGCCAGGTGCAAGGAAAATCTGATTGACCATTGGGAAGATGGTCGCTGTTTTTTTCAATTCTTCAAAATGATGTGGTAAGAAGTTGCTGACGCCGATCGCTTTGATTTTGCCTGCTTGATACAATTCTTCAAAAGCGCGCCATGTTTCTGCATTCGCTGTTTGCCAGTTGTCACGAAAGGCTACTGGGTTTGGCCAATGGATTAAGAAAAGATCGATATAGTCTGTTTGTAGTTTTTCTAAGGACTCTTCAAAAGAAGACATCACAAGATCATAGGAATGGTTTGCATTCCACAATTTTGTAGTCAAGAAAAGCTCTTCGCGGGGAATGCCGCTTTCTTTGATCGCTTGACCAACACTGGCTTCATTTTTATAGCCTTGTGCTGTATCAATATGGCGGTAACCTACTTCCAGTGCTTTTTTGACTGATGCTACGGCAACGTCGCCGTCTGGTGTTTGCCATGTGCCAAAGCCTAGCTCAGGGATGGTCACATTATTTGATAACGTATAGCTGTTCATGTTCATTCCTCCGTTTTCTGTGATACCTTTAGTTTAGCAGACGAAGACGGATTTTCCAATGAATGCATCTTTCAAAAAGGAAGTGTCCAACAAGAAAAATGACGTTTGACTCTTGTCAGTTCGCCTATTTTTTTTGTACACTAGACAAATGGATAAGGAGCGTAACCAATGGATATTTATTTGAAACATGCGATTTTACACATTATTGACCGTCAAACAGGCAATCCGGTTTTTTCACAAGTTGAACTTGATTTAACAACGGAATACATACGTGATTATTTGACGAAAAAAATACAGAAACTTGCAACACCGCAAACCAAAACAGGGCGTTTACTCGAAACATCAACGATCGCTCAACTGGTCAAACAAGCACCGGATGATTTTGTCGCAGCCAGTGAAGCGATCGTCCAACGGTGGTATGAAGCCTACAAGGAAAGTGAAGATGCACCAAGTGCGGATGCCTTTGTCGTCTTGTATGAATTTGATACAAGAATGCAGTTGGCATTTTTGAAGGTCAATTATCAAGACGGCTATACGCATTTTATTGATAATGGGGAAGCTGGGATCGAAAACAATTTGATTTTGCATCGTGCCCTACTAGCAGGTAAAACCCAAAAGGCCGATGAAGGGATCACAATTGATGTGGAGAGCTTAGATTTTGAACTGATTGAAAAGAAATATAGCTTTTCAGGGGAAAAATATGCTTACTTTTCAACGAAAGTCATTGATGCCGAACCGATTCCTTCGTTAGAAGAAAACGTCAAAGTCATCAAAAAAGTGGCGGAAAAAATTGGGCAGAAGTTTGAAACACCTACCTATAACGTTGTTGCCGATTTAAAAGAAGCGGTCTACGACACGATCGAAGAATCTGGTCATATCGATGTCAGCGAAGTAGCGCAAAAAGTCTTTAAAGACAATATTACCGCTCAGCTTTCTTTTCAAGAAGAAGTGGCTGAAAAAGGATTCGTCAATCAGGCGCCAATGATGCGGGATGTCCGTGAGATTTCGGAGAAAAAATTTGGGAAACAAAAACTGAAATTATCTAACGGGATCGAATTGATCGTTCCTTTGGATGTCTACCGAGATCCAAATTTGATTGAATTTATCAATAACCCAGACGGAACGATTTCTGTAACGATCAAAAATGTAGAAGAAGTAATTAATCGGATGTAGGAGAAGGGGCTTCTGTGGGGATGATACGGAGCTAACAACATAGAACAACAAAAAAAGCAGAGATTCCTCTTTAAGAAATGAGGAGTCTCTGCTTTTTTCTGGATATCTTTGATCAATATCAGCAATTATTGAGCGGCCAGTTTCTCAAGGGCGGCTTTAGGAACGTCTTCTTCAGAAACTTCTTCCCAGCTCAGAACACCTTTATTAGGATTGACCAATAATTTTAAATAGGCACCTTCTCTTAAAGGAGCGGAACGGTGCTCATTCATTTTGACCCTTTTGACTTCTCCAGAGGAACTGTAAGCGTCTTGTGTGTAACGGTAGACATCTTCGGCAACCCCGTTATCACTAATTTCTGTATCGTGCTCGCCGGCATCCGTGATGACTGTATAGTAGTCATTTCCACCATAGTAATAATGATAAGTAGCAAAACAGCCCCCAAGGAAAATTGCTGTAAAAACCAGCGCTGCCATGATTTTCTTCACATCTCTCACCTCATCTTCTATTATTCATAAAAATTGTCCTACGTCCAATAGATCGCTAAAAAGCAAAGAAATTCTTAGGGATTGGGAGCTGAGACCTCTGACTTGACTTTGACTAATTTTGACCTATAATAAGAGTAGATTTAAACTTACAAAAAATAAGTTGAGGCTTATGAATTTGGAAGCGTAAATCGCAAAAATATGATTCGAGTCAAACAGCGACTCAACTTTCTCTAGGAGGGAAACAATATGGCAAAACAACATTATGATCGTAGCAAACCCCATGTCAACATCGGAACAATTGGACACGTTGACCATGGGAAAACAACCTTGACTGCTGCTATTACCACAGTTCTTGGGAAAAAAGGGCTTGCCAATCCGCAAGATTACGCAAGTATCGACGCGGCTCCTGAGGAACGCGAACGTGGTATCACTATCAATACTGCCCATGTAGAATATGAAACAGAAAAACGGCACTATGCCCATATCGATGCACCAGGACATGCGGACTATGTGAAAAATATGATTACAGGGGCTGCCCAAATGGACGGCGCAATCTTGGTCGTATCAGCGACAGATGGCCCAATGCCACAAACACGGGAACATATTTTGCTTTCTCGTCAAGTAGGTGTGAAACATTTGATCGTCTTTTTGAATAAAACGGACCTTGTCGATGATGATGAGTTGATCGATTTAGTTGAAATGGAAGTCAGAGAATTGCTGACTGAATATGATTTTCCAGGGGATGACATTCCTGTGATCAAAGGCTCTGCTTTAAAAGCCTTGGAAGGTGATCCAGAAGCAGAAGCAGCGATCTTAACGCTGATGGATACGGTAGATGAATATATCCCAACACCTGAACGAGATACTGACAAACCATTATTGTTGCCGATCGAAGATGTCTTTTCAATTACTGGACGGGGAACCGTTGCTTCTGGTCGGATTGATCGCGGAACAGTAAAAGTCGGTGATGAAGTAGAAATCGTCGGAATCAAACCTGAAACACAAAAAGCAGTCGTGACAGGAGTAGAAATGTTCCGTAAAACGATGGACTTTGGCGAAGCTGGTGATAATGTAGGGGTATTATTACGGGGAATCACCCGTGATGAAATTGAACGGGGACAAGTGTTAGCAAAACCAGGTTCCATCACACCACATACGAAATTCCAAGCAGAAGTCTATGTGTTGACAAAGGAAGAAGGCGGTCGCCATACCCCATTCTTTAATAACTATCGCCCACAATTTTACTTCCGTACAACGGACGTAACTGGGAATATCGTTTTACCAGAAGGAACGGAAATGGTTATGCCTGGTGACAACGTAACGATCGATGTGGAATTGATCCATCCAATCGCTGTGGAAAATGGAACGACCTTCTCCATTCGTGAAGGTGGACGAACAGTTGGTTCTGGTATCGTGACCACGATCGAAAAATAAAAATCAGTGAAACAGTGCTTCCTTTATCTGAAGGAGCACTGTTTCCTTTTTCATGTCAAACCATCAACAATCCCTCCATCAGCTTAGGATTGCTTGTTTTTTTCTAAATAATCTTGTGATTTTATTAAGGATTTTTTAGGAGAGAAAAAATTCTAGTCAGCCTGTTCATTTCATAGTACGATAGATTCTGACTTAGAAAAGATGGGATGTATTTGATGAGAAAAATTCGACGTTTCCTAGGATTTGTACTGAAGCTTGCGCTCTTGCTGCTGCTGATCGGAGCAGGGGTTTGGGGCTATCGAAATTACACGGCATTGAAAGCTGTCTATGCGTATGAAGAGGAAATCGCACAGCAGACACAAGCCCACGACATCTCTGAATATCAGTCTTTAGCAATGAGTATCATGCTGACGGAGTCAAAAGGACAAGGCAATGACCCGATGCAAAGTTCTGAAAGTGTATATGGAAAACAAAATCAATTTGATACGCCAGAACAAAGCATCGAACAAGGGGTTTCTTATTTAGCCGAGTTGATCGAAAAAGCAGAGCAAATGAATTGTGATCTTTGGACCGCGGTCCAGGCTTATAATTTTGGGACAGATTATATTGATTATGTCGCTGAACGGGGTGGCGTGAACACCTTAGAATTAGCAGAAACATACTCCCGAGAGGTTTTATCCCCGTTGTTAGGCAATGATACAGAACAAACCTATCGTTATTGGGGCATCCAATCGGTCTTTTATAATGGCGGTCATTTGTATCACAATGGCGGCAATATGTTCTATGCGGATCTAATAAAAATGAACCGGTGGAAAATCGACGTTACGGCGCGGTTTTTTTCTTGATCGTCAAGAAACAACGCAAGCAAAAAAGCTTGAAATACAAATAGAATATGGTAAAATCATTATGAGTGATTCTGTCTAATTATTCTTCGCACTGATACCTATTAGTGCGTTTTTTTACCTAGTAAACGATGAATACTTACCAAATGGAGGTGAGTGGATGGCACGAATTCCTCAAACGATCATTGACGATATTCGCGAACGCAGCAATATTGTTGATATCGTGGGACAGTATGTCCAGTTAAAGAAATCCGGAAAGAATTATTTTGGTTTGTGTCCCTTTCATAATGAAAAATCACCTTCTTTTTCCGTTGCAGAAGACAAACAAATTTTTCATTGTTTTGGTTGTGGTCGTGGGGGAAATGTTTACGGTTTTTTACAAGAGCTTGAAGGCATCAGTTTTCCTGAAGCAGTCGTCAAAGTAGCAGAAATGAACGATATTCCTCTTGATCCGCAATATCAACAGTCAGAAGGTATCAATGAGGCGACCTCACAAACGAGTCAACTGATTGCGCTGCATGAAAAAGCCGCCGAGGTCTATCATCACATGTTGGTGAATACGGCTGCTGGACAAGAAGCGCTTGATTATTTGTTGGATCGCGGATTGACGATGGCATTGATTGAAGAATTCAATATTGGTTTTGCGCCGAACGAACGCTCGTTTTTGGAGAAAGTCTTTTTGAATGAACAAGCCAAAGCTGAATTTTTTCCTGATACAGGGCTCTTTGTTCAACGAAACGATGGTTCATTGGCGGATCGCTTTTACCAACGAATCATGTTTCCGATTCGTAATCCTCAAGGAAAAACGATTGGTTTTTCTGGTCGTTGGCTGGCAAGCGAAAAAGTTGGTGATCAAGACCAGCCGAAATATTTAAATAGTCCTGAAACGATCCTTTTCAACAAGCGCGAGGTTCTCTTCAACTTTGACAAAGCACGCCGTGCGATGCGCAAAGATGGCCAAGTGTATTTATTTGAAGGATTTATGGACGTGATCGCCGCTTGGCAGGCAGGAATCGAACATGGGATCGCCTCAATGGGAACCAGCTTAACCAATCAGCAGATCGCCCATATCGAACGAGTGGCACAAGAAGTGATTCTTTGTTACGATGGAGATAGTGCAGGGGTTGAAGCAACGAACCGCGGGATCGATCTTTTGCAAAACAATAGCCGTTTGAAACTATCGGTGGTTCGAGTACCGGAACGGATGGACCCAGATGAGTATTTGCGCAAATATGGGACAGAAGCTTTTTATAAATTAGCTGTCCACGGCAAAGAAACGGTTTTTGCATTCAAAATGGATTATCATCGGACGAATCGCAATTTAGCCAATGAGAAAGAACAATTGGACTATGTCCAAGTTGTGTTAAATGAATTGCAGCGTGTGGATTCTTTGTTGGAGCAAGACCGTTATTTGACCCAGCTGTCTACAGAGTTCAATTTGAGTCGTGAAACCCTGCAGCAGCAACTCAAGCAAAATCGGCAAGAACAGCGACCGATGCAAGATGCAGCGCCACCACCGCCAGCAGATAATCCTGTGGTCTTTATGCCGCCAACGCGGCAGCAGCCCAAAACACAGGTAGAAAAAGCACAAGAATTATTATTGTACCGTTTGTTTCATGACAGTACATTAAATCATCGCTTTCGAGCGAGTGGCATATCCTTTATCCATGATCGTTACCAACAGCTTTATCTGCTGTTTGATGCGTATATGGAAACAGAAGAACACTTTGTTTTAGCAAAGTTCTTAGATTTTTTAAAAGAAGATTCAATGAAAAAAATGGTGATCGATATTGCAGATCTTAAAGCTTCTGAGGAAGGGACTGAACAAGAATTTCAGGACATTCTGCAGGTCTTTCAAAAGTCGGGCATTGCTGAAGAAATCAATCAAAAACGAATCCAGCAGCAAGAAGCAAGACAAAAAGGAAACCAGCAATTAGAACTTGAACTAGCGATCGAAATCATTGATTTGACCAAACGGTTGAAACAAGCTAAATAGCGAACTGAAAGGGGCTTTCTTTCATGGCAGAAGAAACAAAAAAAACGTATGACAAAGCAGTTGCCGAATACATCCGAGAAAACAAAACAAAGGGGCAAGTTGTTTACGATGACATTACGAATCGTTTAGCAACGCCGTATACTTTGGATGCTGATGCAATGGACAAACTAATTCAAAAACTGGAGGATTCAGGCATCAGTGTCGTGGATGAAAACGGAGAGCCTTCAGTCCATAGTTTAAAGAGTAATGAAAAACGACAAGAAACCCAACCTCAAGAAGATCTGTCTGCACCGACTGGTGTGAAAATCAATGATCCCGTTCGGATGTACTTGAAAGAAATCGGTCGGGTGCCACTATTGACCGCAGAAGAAGAAGTGGCTCTTGCACTGAAAATCGAAGAAGGCGACCAAGAAGCAAAACAGCGTTTGGCAGAAGCCAACCTACGTTTGGTCGTTAGTATTGCCAAACGTTATGTAGGTCGAGGAATGCAATTCCTTGATTTGATCCAAGAAGGAAACATGGGTTTGATGAAAGCCGTTGAGAAATTCGACTACCGCAAAGGGTTCAAATTCTCGACGTATGCGACCTGGTGGATCCGTCAAGCAATCACCCGTGCCATCGCTGACCAAGCCCGCACCATTCGGATCCCAGTGCATATGGTAGAAACCATCAACAAATTGATTCGTATCCAACGGCAATTATTGCAAGACTTAGGACGCGAACCGACACCGGAAGAAATCGGTGCAGAAATGGATCTGCCGACAGAAAAAGTTCGTGAAATCTTGAAGATCGCTCAAGAACCTGTTTCATTAGAAACACCGATCGGTGAAGAAGATGATTCTCATCTAGGTGATTTTATTGAAGACCAAGATGCCACAAGTCCAGCAGAGCATGCGGCTTATGAGCTTTTGAAAGAACAATTAGAAGATGTACTGGATACCTTGACTGACCGTGAAGAAAACGTGCTACGCTTGCGTTTCGGAATCGATGATGGTCGTACTCGGACATTAGAAGAAGTCGGCAAAGTCTTTGGGGTAACGAGAGAACGGATTCGTCAGATCGAAGCAAAAGCGTTACGGAAACTACGCCATCCATCTCGTTCAAAACAATTGAAAGATTTCTTAGAATAATCAAGGTTTATCGACTTTCCAAAGGTCCTCTTTGGAAAGTCTTTTTTGTTCTCGTTCTGTCATCTCTTCACAGGATCAGTAAAGAACTTAATAAAAACGTAACCAAGCAAGTGTTGGCTAATTGCTTAGAATGTGATAAATTTAATTTTGTGCATCTGCATAATTGAGTAATTAAAAAGAAATGCGAAGAAGACTTATTATTTGTCGGTCTTTGAAATAGGGAGCAGTGGGCGCATCAAGCGTTTGATCTGGTAGGTTACTGCTCCATAAAAAGGAATTGCAAAAAACAAAAGGAGTCAGTTTGAATCAATGAAGAAGACATGTCCTGAATGTGGATTTCAAGCAATAGAAGAAACATCTGTTTGTCCCAATTGCGGGTTTCAATGGAAGGAAGCAAAGGAGAACCAACAGGAACCAGCATCTGACTCTTCCGTTACGCCAGAAGAGCTACAAAATAAAAACGATGATATTCGCTGGTCTGACTTTAAAAATGTTCCGATCGGAAAAATGGAGGAGCATTTAGGTGATCGGCCGTCCTTGAATGAAGAAACGATCGACCTTGCGCAGCAGGAGGCCCTTCCCGATGAGCAAAAAGTAGCACTTGAATCAGAGTCCAAAAAAGAACCAGAAACGGCGGAAAACTCTGGGTCTAAAGAAGACCAAACAACATCAGCCAGCGAAGAAGTAAATGAGACCGATGCATTAAATACGGATGATCAGCATGACTCTGAGATTTTGGCTGCTTATATCCGGCAGCACAAACTTGATGAAGAAGCCAAGGCAGCTGCAGCTTTGGAAGCAGAAGAAACCGCTGTTGATCTATCCTCTGCTGAAGCAGAAAGTCAGGTGCAAGCCAGCGAGGAATCTCTGCCGGCAAGTGAAGAGGAAGCAGTGATGGAGCCAGTTATTGAAGAAGCTGGGAAGCAGCCAGAGCCAGTCATCGATCCAATTCCTGAACCAATCACCATAGCGGAGGAAACACCGCAAAAGGCGACTGCTGAAGAAAAAACACCTGTTTCTACCGAAAACAAGAAGAGCCCTCGTAAAGCACTCTACATTACAGCGGCTTGTCTATTAGTGGCAGCAGGTGGTGGTTGGGCGTATTACTATCAACAACAGCAACAAGAAACTGCCCGACAAACGCAACTGGCACAAGAGAACCGCACGTTAGATCAGATCGAAAATGAGCTGAATGATTTTTATACAGATGATGAGCGTGTGTTCATTAAAAGCGACAAAACAGCAGAACAGTTGGCGGCTGTGACGAATCAGTTGGCAGATTTTCAAGACCACGAACGATACGATGCCTTGTCACAAGAAGCAGAGACGATCGCTGACAAAGTAGCGGCTTTAACAGAGATCAACAGCTATTTCAGCAGTCCTGCCGTTGTGGGGGATCAGTTGGAAGAAGTCCCCTTGAAAGAAGCTGCTGCTGTCACAATGGCGAAGCGTGAGAACGGGGATGCCTTTGATGAGTTGATCAATCAAGCCATCGACATGGGACAAAAAGAGTTCAGCGCGATCGAGGAAGTTCAAAATGCAGTGAAGAGCATGGTGGCTTTAAGTGGTGATGGGGAAGCTCCGGCAAGTGTCACCCGCGAGAACTACAATGCTTTAATGAAAAAAGTCCAAGCATTGTCAATCGATTCATTGGTGGAAAGTCTTACGACTGAACTTCGTAAAGTCGATACTGCCTTGACGAAGCGTGAAACAGCTACCCAACAAGCAGCGGCGCAACAACAAGCCGAACAAGCAGCACAAGCAGCGGCTTCTGAGAACAATTCTTCAGCTTCGAGCGGTGGTTCTTCAAGCGCTGCGGCACCAGCGCAAAGTACTTCTGAAGAAGAGTATGTCCTTTCGCCAAATACGCCAACAAATACTAACAATCAACCAATCATTCCAGCTCGTCAAAGTGATTTGGATGATGTGAACAATAGTGCTTGGGTGTGGGCGGATGGCGTCCAAGAAAAAATCATCGCCACAGCGATTGCCCGTGGTTATGTGGTGGAAGGCGGCTATACTTTTGAACGTGTGCGAATCGTCAATGGTGAAGGCTATTACAATTTTTATGCGACAAATGCCCAAGGTAGCTTGCTCAAAGGAACGGACGATTCAGCCTTCCCGCTATACTTATTTACGGTAAACGCCAAAACCGGCTATTTCAGAGGCAATGGGAACGATCACACCGTTCGCTAAATCCCCTGAGTCACTAGCAAACTTTCAGAGTAATTACATGCACATGTGAAAAACTCTTGTTTCCCCTCCCTGTTTTCGATATGATGAAAGATAATCGTTCAAACAAGGAGGGGTTTTTTGTGCAGAAAATGGAAAGATATGATCGGTTTGAAGATGGAGTCATTGCTTGTGTACCAACGATTCTTGGGTATCTGGGCATTGGTTTTGCGATGGGGGTTGTGGGAAAAGGCGTTGGGTTGTCTATTTTAGAAATTATTTTAATGTCTATTATTGTCTATGCTGGCAGTGCCCAATTTATCATTTGCGCGTTACTAGCGATTCAAGCACCCTTCATGACGATCGTCGCAACAGTTTTTTTAGTGAATTTACGACACTTTTTGATGAGCTTGTCAGTAGCTTCCTATTTTAAAAAGACACCTTTGCTTTCTGCTATTGGGATTGGGACGCTTTTGACCGATGAATCTTATGGTGTTTTGACGACAGCACTGCAACAAGACAAACCAATCACAGCGAAATGGACCCATGGGTTGAACGTGATGGCTTATTTGAGTTGGATCTTCGCAACCTTCTTAGGCGGATTATTAGGCTCGTTTATTCCAGATCCGGAAGCGTTAGGCTTAGATTTTGCCTTGGTAGCCATGTTTGTTGGTCTTTTTTTATTTCAAGTAGAGCGACCGCTTAAGAAGAAAACCCAGCAAACCCTCTTAGTACTAGGGGCAGTTGTGGGGACATTGATTTTATTTATGCGTTTTTCGACAGCTGAGATTGCGGTAATTGCGGCGACCTTGGCAGGTTGTTTGGTTGGGACGGTGACACATCATGACTAATTTTGTTATACTAATGCTAGCATGTGGGTTGGTTACATGGATTCCGCGGATCGTTCCTTTTTTATTTTCTAAAAAGCTGGTCTTTCCGAAGTCCTTCACCATCTTTTTGAGTTATTTACCTTTGTGTATTTTGGCGGCATTGTTGGTGCAAAATTTGTTGATCTTTCGTGAAGGGCAATTTCCCCTCTTGAAAGTCAAAGAAGCTGTTGCCTGTATCCCAGCATTGTTGGTGGGGTATTATACCAAAGATTTGATGAAGATCGTTATTACAGGCGTTATTGCTATGGCACTGCTGCGTTTCTTTGTATAGCAACTGGCAGTTTTTATGAAGAAGGAGAGAATAGATGAAAGACTTATTAGCATCCGTATTTAGCGGATTGATCATTGATGAAAATGAACAAAATTATTTTGTTCAAAAAGGCGGGGTTACCTTCCGACTAGCCAAGGAAGAAGGCGAGCATCATTTAGGTGAAGCAGTCGAAGGGTTTGGCTATCAAAATCAAAAGCAAGAAAATGTGCTCACTACGAACATTCCGAAAAGCCGCAAAGGGCATTATGCCTTTGGTACAGTCACAGGAAGCCGTCGCGACTTAGGCGTTTTCGTCGATATCGGTTTAAAAGACAAAGATATGGTGGTTTCATTAGATGAATTGCCAACGATGCGGGAACTTTGGCCTAAAAAAGGCGACCGCTTGATGGTCAGCTTGCGGGTCGATGACAAAGAGCGCATTTGGGCTTCATTAGCAGATGAGAAAATTTTTAAGGCATTGAGCAAAAATGGTACGGAGCAAATGAAGAATCAAGATGTTACAGGTACCGTGTACCGTTTGAAGTTAGCGGGTACTTACTTGCTGACGGATGATTTTTATATTGGCTTCGTCCATCCATCAGAACGGTATCAAGAGCCGCGCCTTGGGGAAGTGGTCAAAGGGCGAGTGATTGGGATTCGTCCAGATGGTGTCTTGAACCTTTCATTGAAACCAAGAGCCCACGAAGCGATCTCAAATGATGCCGCCATGGTTCTAACCTTTTTAGAACGAGCACATGAGAACAAAATTCCTTTCACCGACAAATCAGCACCGGAAGAGATTTTACAAACATTTGGTATTAGTAAAGGCCAATTTAAACGGGCATTAGGAACCTTGATGAAACAGCGTTTGATTGAGCAAAAAGACGGCTTTACGATTCTTATCAAAAAACCTAATTGAGAATACTTGTTTCTTTTATCGTTCTAATTTATAATGATTACAATGTTTGTCTTGAGTGATTCTCACTCAGATTAGAATCGTTATAAATTAACGGCATACGGAGGCAACTATGAACACAACAGCAGCGTTAAAAAAGACCAAGAAACAATTGCACGAGTCGGGGTTTAAATTAACTCCTCAGCGAGAAGCGACGTTATTGGTCTTATTAGAAAATGAGAAAGACCATTTATCCGCCGAAGAGATTTTCTTTTTTGTGCGAAAAAAAAATTCTGAGATTGGCTTGGCAACCGTCTATCGAACGTTGGAGATCTTAACGGATTTGAAAATCGTCGATAAAGTCAGCTTTAATGACGGTGTCGCTCGCTATGATCTACGCAAAGAAGGTGCCAAACACTTTCATCATCACTTGTTGTGTTTGGAATGCGGCAATATTGAAGAGGTTGAAGAGGATTTGCTGGGCAGTGTCGAAGAGATCGTTGAACAAAAGTACCATTTTTTAGTAAAGGATCATCGGTTGACATTTCATGGTGTCTGCCAAAAATGCCAAAGCAAAGCCGAGTAATTGTACTTTGGCAATTTTAAATAAACGTTTGTTATCACCCGAATGATAGTCAGATGGTTTCCAATAGGAAGAGCGCTATTTTTTCCAATTTGAAAGAAACCGAAAAATCTGCTATGATTCGGGTGTTTCCTTGGGCAAACGATATGGGTAGGTGCCTCTTTTTTATTGGCAAGCTACTATCTTAACGAGCCAGAATTTGATATGATAAAAAAGCTGAAAGTAGAGGGAGCCCCATGAACGAACAAATCATTGATTATCTTCATTATTTGACCATTGAGCGCGGGCTATCCCAAAATACCCGTGCCAGCTACCAACGAGATCTGCAACAGTATCTTGCGTTTTTACAAAAAAAACAAGTCACTCAGTGGCAGCAGATCGACCGAGTAATCGTTTTGTCTTTTTTGCAAAGTCTGCAAGAAGCGGGAAAATCCTCGGCGACCGTGATTCGGATGGTCTCTAGTTTGCGAAGATTCCATCAATTTTTGCGTCAAGAACGGTTTACCGATCATGATCCAATGCAGCATATTGATTCACCGAAAAAACAGCAGAAGCTGCCTGATACCTTGAGTTTACAAGAAGTGGAGCGGTTGATCGAAACACCGGATACGCGAGCGGTGTTGGGCGTCCGTGACCGAGCGATTTTGGAAGTGATGTATGCAACGGGCTTACGTGTCAGCGAGTTGATCGGTTTGAAATTAAACGATTTGCATTTAAGTATGGGGTTGCTGCAAACAACCGGGAAAGGCGACAAAGAACGGATCGTTCCATTAGGGGATCTAGCGATTCAATGGATCGAAACCTATCTCAGCGATGCGCGTCCATATTTGACGAGAAAAACGCCAGATGAAAGCCATCTGTTTGTGAACAACCACGGCACGCAACTGTCTCGTCAAGGGATCTGGAAAAATTTAAAGGCCTTGGTTCGACAAGCTGGGATCACCAAGAATGTGACTCCCCATACGTTGCGCCATAGTTTTGCGACCCATCTATTAGAAAACGGGGCAGATCTGCGAACGGTTCAAGAGTTACTAGGACACGCAGATATCTCGACTACTCAGATTTACACGCATATAACGAAGAAACGGATGACGGAAGTGTACAAGCAGCACTTTCCGCGCGCCTAGAAATCGAGGATGGAATGGAAGAAATCAAAATAAAATTGGCTGTCTTTGAAGGACCGCTGGATTTGCTGCTTCATTTGATCAAAAAACTGGAGATCGATGTTTATGATATTCCAGTTGCTACCATCACCGAACAATACATGCAGTACATCCATGCCATGAAAATTTTAGAATTAGAAGTCGCTGGAGAATATTTAGTTATGGCGGCGACTTTGATGGCGATCAAAAGCCAGATGCTATTGCCTAAACAAGAATTGATTGCTGAAGTCGAAGAGTACGAAGAAGATCCGCGGGATATGCTGGTGGCACAACTGCTAGAATACCGGAAATTTAAGTACGCAGCCGAACAGCTTTCAGAAAAAGCGGAAGAGCGCAGTTTGTATTACACGAAAGATCCAATGGATGTCGATGAATACAAAGAGGAAGAAGATCAATTAAGAGCCAATCAATTCAACACGATCGATCTCTTTTTGGCTTTTCAAAAAATGGTCGAGAAAAAGAAAAATCGCCAAGTACTAGAAACCAAGATTTCTCCTGATGAAAGCACCATCGATGAAAAGATGGCGGCGATTCAGTTGGAGATGCAGCATGTCAGTGCCAAAAAAGGCCGCAGCTTCGATTCGTTTTTTACCTCTTACAATAAAACAGAAGTTGTGGTAACCTTTATGGCACTATTAGAATTAATGAAAAAAGGAACGATTCGAGTAGAGCAAACAGACAATTATGCGTCGATTCTGCTCTATCCAACAGGTAAAGAAGATGAGTAAATATAGTGAATTAGAAGCGATCTTATTCGTCGTCGGTGATGAGGGGATCGGACTTGAAGAACTAAGTTATTTAGTCAAAAGTAATACTGCCAGTGTCTATCAGCATTTGCAGGAATTAAATCAGCAATATGAAGAAAATGAACATACTGCGTTGCACATTCTAGAAGTCGGCAATCATTTTATCTTAACCACTAAGAAACAATTTGCCCCTTTATTGAAGAAATATGCCGAATCACCGATGGGCAGTTCATTGTCGCAAGCGGCTTTGGAAACTTTGTCGATCATTGCTTACAAGCAACCGATCACTCGGATGGAAGTAGAAGAGATTCGCGGCGTCCAATCCAGCGGCTCGGTTCAAAAACTGGTGGCAAAACGGCTGATTGAAGAAAAGGGCCGCGTGGACGGACCAGGACGAGCGATCTTATACGGTACGACGGAATACTTTATGGATTATTTTGGCTTAAAAAGTTTGGCTGAATTGCCTGACATCCAATCAATGGAAGATGAACTTGAAGAAGATGCACCGTTTGATCTTTTTTACGACCGCTACAAACAAGCAGAAACAGAAGGAGAATGAAGATGGAACGTTTGCAAAAAGTGATTGCCCATGCCGGCATCACCTCAAGAAGAAAAGCTGAAGGATTGATAACCGAAGGCCGAGTGCGAGTTAATGGACAAGTAATCAAAGAATTAGGGGTCCAAGTCAGTTCAAAAGACGTCGTTGAAGTCGATGGCATACCGATCGAACAAGAACAACACGTCTATTATTTGTTCTACAAACCTCGTGGCGTGATTTCAGCTGTTACGGATGATAAAAAGCGCAAAGTCGTTTTGGATTATTTTGCTGAAGTGCCTGAACGAGTGTATCCAGTCGGACGCTTGGACTATGATACCTCCGGTTTACTGCTCCTGACAAATGATGGGGAATTATCACAGACACTGATGCATCCAAAACACGAAGTCGACAAAGTGTATGTTGCCAAGGTCAAAGGCATTGCGGATAAAAAGCAGCTGCTCCCATTGACAAAAGGGATTCGGATCGAAGGCCGTAAGACGGCACCTGCTCGCTTTGAAATCTTATCGACAGACCAAACAGCGCAATCTAGTATTGTGCAATTGACGATCCACGAAGGTCGCAACCATCAAGTCAAAAACATGCTAAAAGCAGTTGGTTTGCCTGTGCAAAAACTAAAACGGGAAAACTATGGTCCGTTAGATCTGAAAGGACTTCGTCCAGGGGAATACCGAGAATTGTCGAAGAAAGAAGTCAGCCAGCTGAAAAATAGTGCAAAATAGTTGAAAAGTATCTGAAAACGTAACTATTGTTAATTTTTAGATTTTGTGTATAATAGAACATGTAATAAATAGAATAAAGGTTCGTCTTCAGGGGCAGGGTGCAATTCCCGACCGGTGGTTATAGTCCACGACCTATTTCTTCGGAAATAGCTGAATCGGTGAAATTCCGATACCGACAGTACAGTCTGGATAAAGAAGATAGAGCGTATTTGATTTGCTTATGGCTATTTCGAATGCCCTCTTTTTTCCCTGTGGAAAAAAGAGGGCATTTTTTGTCTGGCGCCGACAAGAAAGCCGAGGAAATTTAATAGGTTCGTTTGAAGAGGAATCCTGAACTTAGGAGGATTTATACTGATGAACAACAAAACAAGAAAAATGGTGACAATCGCCATGTGTGCTGCTATGGGAACAATTTTGCAATTTATCGCTTTTCCAATTTTTCCGGCATTCAGCTTTCTAAAGATCGATTTTAGTGATATTCCCGTGATGATCATGATGTTTTTATTTGGTCCTTGGAGTGGGGTAGTGACTGCCTTCATTCGTTCGGTCCTACATTTGTTCTTATCTGGTTTTTCACCTGCTGATATGGTGGGGGATACGGCAAGCTTTTTAGCATCATGTGCCTTTACTTTACCAATGTACTACTTTTTCCGCAAAGGTATCCACACCAAAAACAAAATGGTTGGTGTCATCAGCGGTATCTTGTCGGTAACGATTTTTATGAGTGTGGCGAACCTATTTGTGATCACACCGCTTTACCTACGCTTTTTCGGGGTCACAGCCGATCAATTTTTAGGAATGTCTTTGCCGCAATATGTGGCGATCGGGATCTTACCTTTTAATTTGGTTAAAGGCGCAATCGTCAGTGCCGTCTTTTTAGCACTACATGCCAAACTGCTGCCATGGTTGGCTCGTAAGCAGCCCCATCATTCTGCTATAGGAAAATAAAAAATGAGCCGACTTGCTGTTGCAGACGAAAGGTCTGTCAATGGCAGGTCGGCTTTTTTATTTTTCCATGATAATCGCACGGGTAGGGCATTTGCGATAAGCAGTTTTGACTTTTTCTTGTTGTTCTTCTATGATAAACTGTTGCCGAGCACTCGGTTCTTGGGCAAATAAAACGATCCCATCTTCATCATAATCGAAGATCTCGGGGGCATAGATCGCACATAGGCCACAAGCAATGCAGCGCTCAGGAACAATTTTACAGCGTTGTGACATTTTTTAGTCCTTTCTGGAGGGAAGATATGGATTCTTTTATTTTAGCGCTGTTTTCTGATACTGACAAGCTACGCCCATCGACACTTTATCAAATTCTCATTGGAAAGCGTACTAGCTCTGTTTTGAGTTATGCCTTTTTTTATGATCGCTTAGGTCTTTTTCAAGCGATGCCACAGTTGAATGAGTGGGAGTATCAACAGACGATCGCTGACTTGATCCAACAAGGGATGTTAAGTCGGGATTCAGATGGTCTGCTGCTCAAAAGGACCGTTGCAAATTATGAGCAGTCCAGAGAAATGTTGTTGCATCAGATGGATTATTTTCGGTATGGACGAACGACGGAGGAGGCTTGGCGTTTTGTCCGACTGTTGGTTCAAGCAGCTGCATATCAAGGGGTGACTAATCAGTATATTCCTGTTGAGAACACGCCCTTATATACAGAACCTGTGCGTCGACTGATCCATCAATACCCTGAAATCAAAAAGATCACTCATCGAGAACTTTCGGCAGTTTTTGACCAGCTTCCCGCAGAAGTTGCAGATTTTTTAGCGGGCACCTTATCTGGTCCTGATCTTCTTGGGCAGGCGTTTTTCCAACTTTTGCCAGAATCTGTACAAGGTAAGCCTTGGGACAATCTTTATGTAGGAGCTGCGATCCATCAATTTTTAGCCCTGGTCGAAAAAGAGCCGCAGATGGTACTGTTTCAAGGATTATCGCCTTTTCTAAATAGGAATCTGAATCAAAGTATGCTGGAAAGTCGTGCATTATTCTTGCAAGGAGCTTCTGTTGAGCAGATCATGGAAAAAAGAAGGATCAAACGAGGAACCGTTAATGATCATTTGATTGAATGGGCACTGCTTGATCCGACATTTCCTTATCAGCGCTTTGATACAGCGTTGCTGAATAAGCTGCCAGTAACTTCTTGGAAAAACAGCTATCAAGAATTACAGGAACTTCTGGCGACAGATTTTTTGACGATCCGTTTGTTACAGATTGCTCAGAAACGGGGGATTCGATGTTAGAAAACGCACTGAATCAGTACTTTGGCTTCAAAACATTTCGTCAAGGACAAAAAGAAGTCATCGAAAGTGTTTTAGCGCAGCAAGATACGTTAGCGATTCTGCCTACCGGGAATGGCAAAAGTCTCTGTTATCAGCTACCAGGGTACCTCATAGATGGCATCGTGATCATTATCTCACCGCTTGTTTCTTTAATGGAAGATCAAGTCTATGGCTTACAAAAGCAAGGGGAAAAACGCGCGATTGCATTTAATAGTCAACTGGACCTTGCCGATCGTCACTACGTGATGCAGCACTTGCAGAAGTACAAATTTTTGTTTTTAAGTCCAGAAATGATCGTGCAAGAAGCCATTTTGCAACAACTCGAACAAGCTAAGATCGCTATGCTCGTGGTGGATGAAGCTCATTGTGTTTCCCAATGGGGCATTGATTTTCGACCAGAGTACTTGCAGCTTGGTGAAGTAAAAAAACGCTTGAAGACACCCGTCACATTAGCTTTGACGGCTACTGCTACGGCACAAGTGGAAGCAGATATTCGACAGGTGTTGTTAGCAAAGAACGCCAATGTCTATCGTTATTCGATGAACCGCAGCAATATCGGCTTGTTCGTAGAGCAAACAACAGACAAAGATGCGGCATTAGCAGACTATCTCAGCCGCTTAGGCGGGGCTGGGATCATTTACTGTTCCACAAGAAGCAAAGTCGAAGAAGTCTATAATAAACTGCGTCAGCGCTATTCGGTAGGTTATTATCATGGTGGTTTAGCGAGTGATCAAAGAAAAACGTTGCAGCAGCAGTTTTCTCAGAATAAATTAAAATTGCTCGTCGCAACCAATGCGTTTGGGATGGGGATCAATAAAGAAGATATTCGTTTTGTGATCCATTATGACTTGCCTGATTCGCTGGAAAACTACAGTCAGGAAATCGGTCGAGCAGGCCGCGATGGCAAACAAAGCAGTGCGATCTTGCTTTATCAGGAACACGATGAGCAGATCCACTACTTCTTTCAGCGAGAAAACAAAGAAGAACGCCGTGCTTTAGAACGAATGGTTCAGGAAAAGAGGAAAGAACCCTTGACACCGCTGCAAGAAAAATGGCAGCAGAAGATGAAGGAGTTGGGGGCTGCGTTTTGGCTGGAAACGCTAAAACAAAACGAACAGCAAAAGCAAGAACAATTACAAAAAATGTTGGCTTATATTCATTTTGCCGGTTGCCGCCGTCAGTTTTTATTGGCGCATTTTGGAGAAGAAGTGCAACAGAATCCTTATTGTTGCGACAATGACGGGATCGAATTGGCAGTAGAAGAAGAGCTTTTAGAAAAAAAAGTCATCCTTCATTGGCAAGAACGTTTAATAAAAATTTTTAAAGATATAAATTGAATCGTATTTTGCAGGACAGTTTTTATTTACCTATGGTATAATACATCGGAAGGAAACTAGGAGGGAATACGAGTGAGCAAGAAAGACAATGACTACAATTCAGAAAATCAAGAACCGTGGGAACAACCAATCTATGATACAGAATACGATGATTCTGCATCAAGATCCCAACAAAGAAAACAAAAGCGTGGGAATTCACTCTTTTTGACGATCGTTTTAGTTTTGCTTTTCTTGATCGTGGCAATTCCGGTTGGTGCCGGTATTTGGGTATTGAATCATAACAGTGATGCCCCGACCGCAGCAAGTTCAAGCAGTACAGTAGAAAGTACGACAGAATCTTCGACAACCGAGTCATCAACAACGGAATCATCCACTACTGAATCGACAAGGGAAACGAGTTCGTCAACAAGTGAATCAAGTTCTTCATCAAGCAGTAGCAGTTCTGCACCAGCTTCAACGACGCCATCAAGTAGTAGTGAGCCGGCTCAACAAGAAAACAATGCAGGACAAGACACTACGCAAAATAATCAAGGGCAAGGAGCGACTGGTACCGAGGAATATACGACGGTGCAAGCAGGTGAAGGTCCTGAACAAGTGGCAGCCCGTACAGGCATCTCAGTTGAAACCCTATATCAATTAAATGGGATTGATCCAAACAACTACATGCTATACCCTGGCGACACATTACGAATTAAATAAAAAACCGCTTTGGCGGTTTTTTTTCTTGGTAGGAAGAAGCCAAGGTGAACGATAAGCAGAAACGATGAAGGAATACACATCGTTGGGAAACGAGGAGTAAGAAAAATGAAAAAAATCAACATCGCTATTGATGGTCCTGCGTCATCGGGAAAAAGCACAGTGGCAAAAATCATTGCCAATGATTTAGGGTTTATTTATACAGATACCGGTGCCATGTATCGCAGCATCACGTATTTGGCTTTAAAAAGCGGCTGTTCACTAGAGGATGAAACGGCGATCGCTGCTTTGATCGATCAATACCCCATCACTTTTGAACCAACTGAACACGGTCAAGAGGTCTTTGCAGGAGGAGAGCAAGTCACAGAAGCGATCCGTCAGCCAGAAGTAACCAACGCAGTTTCGAAGGTGTCGGCATACCCTGCGATCCGCGAAAAACTCGTCCAACAACAGCAGATGATCGCTAAAGATGGCGGTGTCGTGATGGATGGCCGCGATATTGGTACGGCGGTTTTACCACAAGCAGAAGTCAAGATTTTTCTGGTAGCAAGTGTGGAAGAACGGGCGCAGCGCCGTTTCAAAGAAAATCAGAAAAAAGGGATCGGTACCGATTATGAGACCTTGAAAGAAGAGATCCAGCAAAGAGATTATTTGGATTCCCATCGGGAAGTCTCGCCTCTGAAACAAGCAACAGATGCCGTTCGAATCGACACCTCCGGTTTAACGATCGAGCAAGTCGTAGAAGCAATCAAAAAAACGATCCAAGAAAAGATCAACTAACGAAAACAGTGGGTGTTCCCCATTGTTTTTTTATTTTTCCTACGAAAAAGATGAAAGCAAGCAAGAAAACAGACGTGAAAAGACTTTTTCAACGAAAAAACCGTAGTTTTTTAGGAAAATAAGAGAAATCGCTTTATTTTTTTTTCATTCTATTTTAAACTAAAAGATGTAGTGCAATTATTGCAGAATTGTTGGTTAGGAGGACATGAGAGATGACAGAATTTGAAAATAATCAGGTTGAGAGTGGAAATGAATCAATGGAAGCCGCTTTAGACAATTTCCAAGAAGTAAAAGTTGGAGATATCGTTAAAGGCGAGGTATTAGCCATTGAGGATAAACAAGCGATCGTAGGGATCGAAGGCGCCGGCGTTGAAGGCGTTGTTCCTGCAAAAGAATTATCGACTTTACCTGTTGAAGACATCAACGAAGCAGTCAAAGTAGGGGATGTCTTAGAATTAGTTGTGATTTCAGCAATTGGTAAAGACAAAGAAAACGGCAGCTATCTCCTTTCTAAACGTCGCTTAGATGCGAAAAAAGTTTGGGAAGATATCGAAAAAGATTTCCAAGAAGGAAAAATCATCGAAGCACCAGTCACCAACGTCGTTAAAGGCGGGTTAGTGGTTGATGTAGGTGTTCGTGGTTTTGTTCCGGCATCAATGGTCGAAGATCATTTTGTTGCGGATTTTGAAGATTACAAAGGGAAAACATTGACCTTTAAAATCGTTGAGATCGAGCCTTCTGAAAACCGCTTGATCCTTTCTCATAAAGCTGTTGTTGAAGCAGAAAAAGCAAAACAAAAAGAAGCGTTATTAGCTGATTTATATGAAGGACAAGAAGTAGAAGGAAAAGTAGCTCGTTTGACTGATTTTGGTGCCTTCGTAGACCTAGGCGGCATCGATGGACTTGTCCATGTCTCTGAAATTTCACATGGGCATGTGGGCAAACCGAGTGACGTTTTGTCTGTTGGCGATACCGTCAACGTCCGTATCTTATCTGTTGATGCAGACAAAGAACGTGTGTCTCTTTCAATCAAAGACACATTGCCTGGACCTTGGACCAATATCGAAGAACAAGCGGCTGTTGGCAGTGTCTTAACTGGGACTGTTAAACGTTTGACAAGCTTCGGTGCGTTTGTGGAAGTCTTCCCAGGTGTTGAAGGGCTGATCCATATTTCACAAATCTCCCATAAACACATTGCGACACCACATGAAGTCTTACAAGAAGGCGATGAAGTGCAAGTGAAAGTGCTCGAAGTGAACCCTTCAGAACACCGAATCGCATTAAGCATCAAAGCATTAGAAAAAGCCGAAAACACCAATGAAACACAAGAAGTTTCAGAGGATGATTATCAATTGCCAGAAGAATCAACCGGGTTTACCATGGGTGATATCTTAGGCGATGCCTTAAAAGACAGCGACGAAGAGTAATTGTATGCCATCAGCTTATAACGATTCGATGTTTGAATTTGTTATAAGCTGATTTTTTGTTTGCCGGGAAAGCTTGCAACTTTCCATGGCTTTAGGTAAACTAAGTAAGATTGAATACAAGAAGCAGCGTACAAGGACTGCTTTTTTAAATGGAGGGTAAAAAATGTCAAATCCAACAATAGCGATCGTTGGACGTCCGAATGTGGGGAAATCGACCATTTTCAACCGGATAGCTGGAGAACGAATTTCGATCGTTGAGGATACTCCAGGAGTGACCAGAGATCGTATTTATGCCACTGGCGAATGGCTAGGCCGTGAGTTTAGCGTAATCGATACAGGTGGGATCGATTTAAGTGATGAGCCGTTTATGGATCAAATCAAGCATCAAGCAGAAATCGCCATCGATGAAGCAGATGTCATTGTTTTTATTACGAGTGCTCGTGAAGGAGTAACAGATGCGGACGAGCTTGTGGCTCGTTTGTTATACAAAAGCAACAAACCCGTGATTTTAGCGGTCAACAAAGTTGATAATCCCGAGATGCGTAACGATATCTATGAATTCTATGGTTTAGGTCTGGGCGATCCATACCCGATCTCAGGAAGTCATGGATTAGGGATCGGTGATGTTCTTGATGAAGCAGTCAAACACTTCACCAATGAAGCGGAAGAAGAAGACGATTCCATCATCAAGTTTAGTTTGATCGGTCGACCAAACGTCGGGAAATCCTCTTTGATCAATGCGATTCTTGGAGAAGAGCGAGTGATCGTTTCAGATATCGAAGGAACGACTCGTGATGCGATCGATACCCATTTTACTAGCGAAAGCGGTCAAGAATTTACCATGATCGATACCGCCGGCATGCGTAAAAAAGGGAAGGTCTACGAATCTACTGAAAAATACAGTGTCATGCGAGCAATGCGGGCCATTGAACGCTCAGACGTCGTCTTGATGGTCTTGAACGCCGAAGAAGGAATTCGCGAGCAAGACAAACGGATCGCTGGCTATGCCCATGAAGCAGGCCGTGGAATCATTATCGTTGTCAATAAATGGGATACATTGAAAAAAGAAACGAATACGATGCGTGATTTTGAAGAAGAGATCAGAGATGAATTCCAATATTTGGATTACGCGCCAATCATTTTTGTTTCCGCAGTGACGAAGCAGCGCTTGAATAAGCTGCCGCAATTGATTGAAGAAGTCAGCATGAATCAAAACATGCGTATTCCATCTGCGTTGTTGAATGACGTCATTATGGACGCTGTGGCGATCAACCCAACACCAACAGACAAAGGCAAACGTTTGAAGATTTTTTATGCGACGCAAGTAGCTGTCAAACCGCCAACTTTTGTTATTTTTGTCAACGAAGAAGAACTGATGCATTTCTCTTATGCACGTTTTTTAGAAAATCAAATCCGCAAGGCATTCACTTTTGAAGGAACGCCGATTCGGATCATTCCTCGCAGAAGAAAATAGAGATTTTATCATACTTTGTTTCTTTTTACAAAGAAATCTGTCCTTTTCTAGAAAAATGGGAAAAAACCAAAAAAAAACCCCCTAAAAACGTTAAAATCCTTGATATTACAAGGTTCTTATGATAACGTTATATCAGAATATTGATGGTAATCAATATTTGACAAAAACCTTGGACCACTCAAGATTTTTGTTGATGCATGACATCAAAAAAAATATCAGGAGGTGAAACCATCCATGGCAAATAAAGCAGAATTAATCGAAAAAGTTGCAGCAGCTACTGACTTAACTAAGAAAGACGCAACTGCAGCAGTAGACGCTGTATTCTCAACAATTCAAGACGCTTTAGCTAACGGTGAAAAAGTTCAATTGATCGGCTTTGGTAACTTTGAAGTTCGTTCTCGTGCAGAACGCAAAGGACGCAACCCACAAACTGGTGAAGAAATCAAGATCCCTGCTAGCAAAGTACCTGCATTCAAACCAGGTAAAGCTCTTAAAGACGCAGTGAAATAATTGAGTCTTGTAGAAACCCTTGAGTAATCAAGGGTTTTTTCTTTTGCTTAAATATTGGTTGTTGCCATGCGGTTGTCATCTGGAAAGTAAGCAATCACATTTTATTGTCAGAAAATTCAAAATAATAGTGTGTTTTTCTTTTGATCTAAAAAAAACACTTAGCGCCAATGCTTACTCACTTTTGGATATAATCAACCTTGATACAAAAGAGATCTTAACGAAAAGGGGAGACCGATTAAATGACATCCAATGTTAGAATAGTCTGGATAGAATTGTCATTATTGAAAAAAAATTCAGAAAATTCGTTGACAAGTGTTTTTCCAAAGGGTATATTGGTAAACAATTACAAGAACGTTACTATTTCTAATGAAGGAGCCATTTTCTATGCGTAATTTTAATCAATATTTATTAGTCATTATTATTGATACCAGGACTTAGAACACGGAAGCAAAAATTATCCGTTTGTTTGAGTCCTATTTGCGTAAGTAAAATGGGATTCTGGCAAAGCATCCCAGTTTTTTATAACCGGGATGCTTTTTTTTATTCCAAAATGCAGGAGATGATGAGTGTGAGAAGTGATCAAATTAAAAAAGGGATCGATGCAGCGCCAGCTAGGAGTCTGCTCTATGCCACAGGACAAGTTAAAAATATCCATGATATGAACAAACCATTTATCGCGATATGTAATTCCTATATCGATATCGTACCCGGACATGTGCATTTACGGGAGTTAGCAGATATCGCTAAAGAAGCGATTCGTGAAGCTGGCGGCATCCCTTTTGAGTTCAATACAATCGGCGTGGATGATGGCATTGCGATGGGACATATTGGCATGCGTTATTCGCTACCTAGCCGAGAATTGATCGCTGATTCTGCAGAAACCGTCATCAATGCCCACTGGTTTGACGGCGTATTTTATATCCCAAATTGTGACAAGATCACTCCTGGCATGATTTTAGCAGCGATGCGGACCAACGTACCAGGAATCTTTTGTTCCGGCGGTCCGATGAAAGCCGGCATTGATCCTCGGGGACATCAAATAACCTTATCTTCCATGTTTGAAGCCGTTGGGACGTACAAGACGGGGAATATGACAAAAGAAGATTTTGAGTTTATGGAACAAAATGCCTGTCCGACTTGCGGCTCCTGCGCAGGGATGTTTACTGCCAACTCGATGAATTGCCTCTTAGAAATCTTAGGATTGGCAATGCCAGGCAATGGCACGATCCTCGCTGTGTCTCAAGAGCGACGAGAACTAGTTAGACAAGCCGCCTTTAAGTTGATGGATCTTGTTGAAAAACAAGTCAAGCCTCGCGACATCGTGACCAAAGAAGCTATTGATGATGCCTTCGCTTTAGACATGGCGATGGGGGGTTCCACCAACACAGTGCTGCATACCTTAGCGATCGCCAATGAAGCAGAGATCGACTATGACTTAAGACGGGTCAATGAAATCGCTAAAAGAGTGCCTTATCTCTCAAAAATCGCGCCATCATCAGCCTATTCGATGCACGATGTCCATGAAGCTGGCGGCGTTTCGGCAATCATAAGGGAGCTTTGTGATATCGAGGGAGCGATTCATCCCGATCGACCGACTGTTACCGGTAAGACGTTACGAGAAAATGTCGCTGAAGCGAAGATCCACAACGAAGAAGTCATTCATCCCAAAGAAAACCCGTATAGTCCTGTGGGCGGTCTATCGATCTTGTACGGCAATATCGCCCCAGAAGGCAGTGTCATCAAGGTCGGTGGGGTCGATCCAAGTGTCCAAGTATTCAAAGGGAAAGCGATCTGTTTTGATTCTCATGATGAAGCAGTTGCTGCCATCGACAACCATACCGTACAAAAAGGACATGTTGTAGTGATCCGCTATGAGGGTCCAAAAGGAGGACCAGGTATGCCAGAAATGCTGGCGCCTACCTCAAGTATCGTTGGTCGTGGGTTAGGCAAAGATGTCGCCTTGATCACCGATGGCCGCTTTTCAGGAGCGACCCGAGGAATCGCGGTTGGCCATATTTCGCCAGAAGCTGCAGCCGGGGGCCCACTAGGGCTAGTCAACGACGGTGATGAAATCATAATTGATTTGCCAAATCGGACGCTAAATCTGCAAGTTTCAGAAGAAGAACTTGCCACGCGTGCGCAAGAACGACCAAAGTTTCGTTCGAAAGTGAAGAAAGGCTGGCTTGCACGTTATACCGCTTTAGTGACCTCTGCGAATACGGGCGGGATTATGCGAGTACCTGATGAGGAGGAGTAGCAATGGAAAATATCGAGTATCAAGCATCGCATCTAAGGACTGGCGCGCAAGTGTTAGTGGACAGCCTGCAAGAGCAAGGCGTCGAGATGATCTTTGGCTATCCGGGTGGCGCCGTCTTACCGTTATATGACCAATTATATGATGCAGCGATTCCAAATATTTTGACGCGTCACGAGCAAGGGGCGATCCACGCCGCTGAAGGCTATGCCAAAGCTACTGGTAATGTGGGGGTCGTTTTAGTGACTAGCGGACCAGGTGCTACGAATGTTGTTACGGGCATTGCCGATGCCATGAGTGATTCCGTACCGTTGGTGGTTATCACGGGGCAAGTGGCGGTACCAGGAATTGGCAAAGATGCTTTTCAAGAAGCGGATATTCTAGGTATCACGTTGCCGATCACGAAATACAACTACCAAGTCCGCTGTGTCGATGAGTTGCCGAAAGTGATCGCTGAAGCCTTTCACATCGCTTCAACTGGTCGTAAGGGCCCAGTTGTCATCGACCTTCCGAAAGATATTACCCTACAAGAAACCGCCGAAACCTGCTCGTTGCCGATCACAAGGAAAAGCTATCAACCGACTGCAGAGCCATCTCGTCTGCAAATCGAAAAATTGATGCAAGTTCTAGAAAAAGCACAGCGACCAGTAGTACTGGCGGGTGCAGGCGTGATCGCTGCCGAAGCTGCGGCTGAACTAAATGCATTTATTGCCAAGTACAAGTTGCCGACAGTCACAACGTTGCTCGGCTTAGGCTTGCTGCCAAGTGATCATCAATTTTTCTTGGGCATGGGCGGTATGCATGGCACCTATGCGGCGAACATGGCTTTATCGGAAGCCGATTTGATTATCAATATCGGCTCTCGCTTCGATGATCGTTTAGCAACGGCCGGCAGTCAGTTCGGCAAGCAGGCGATCGTTGCTCATATCGATATCGACCCAGTAGAGATCGGCAAGATCGTAGAAACTAAGATCCCAATCGTTGGCGATGCCAAGGCTGCTTTGCAACAAATGCTGCGCTATAAGCCAACAAGAGGAACATGGTCTGACTGGTTGGATCTATGCCAAAAACGGAAAAAGGAAAAACCTTATCGCTATGATCGCACCCAGACACAAGAAATCAAACCGCAAAAGGTCATCGAAGAAGTAGGACGTTTGACCAAAGGAGAGGCTTACGTCATTACCGATGTTGGGCAACATCAAATGTGGGTCGCGCAGTATTATCCGTTTCGCTTTCCTAAACAATTGATTACCAGTGGCGGACTGGGCACGATGGGCTATGGGATCCCTGCGGGAATTGGTGCCCAATTTGCTCATCCAGAAAAAATGGTCGTGGTGTTTGTTGGCGATGGTGGATTTCAAATGACGAACCAAGAATTTGCGATTTTGAATGAGTATGGCTTGAATGTCAAATTTGTTTTATTGAACAATCGTTCGTTAGGAATGGTCCGTCAATGGCAAGAAACATTCCATGGCAAACGACGCTCTGCCTCTGTTTTTGCACAACAACCTGATTTTGTTAAACTGGCACAAGCTTACGGCATCGAAGGCTGTCGGATCGATGCCCCAGAGCAACTGGCAGATCAATTGGCAGCAGCTTTTTCTCAATCAGGACCGCAGCTGATCGAAGTAATGGTCTCGCCCTCAGAGCACGTGCTGCCGATGATTCCACCGGGGAAAGCCAATCATGAAATGATGGGGGTCTAAGGAGATGAAACGGGTATTAGCAGCAATCGTTCATAATGAAGCAGGTGTTTTGAGCCGCATTACGAGTGTCTTAAACCGCCGACAGGTCAATATCGAGAGTATCTCTGTCGGCACAACGGAACGGCCAGAATTTTCACGAATGACGATCATTGTCAACGTGAACGATTTGGCAGAAACAGAACAAGTGACTAAGCATCTGAACAAACAGATCGATGTCTTGAAGGTTTCTGATATCACAGAAATTCCTCATATCGAACGGGAGCTGGTGCTGATCAAAGTCAATGCACCAACTACCAGCCGCTCGGAGATCCAAGCAGTGATCGATCCGTTTCGAGCGCACATTGTCGATGTCGCACTGAAAACGATCGTTGTGCAAGTTGCCGGCGATACAAAAAAGGTAGAAGCATGCATCGAAGTTTTGCGTCCCTACGGGATCAAACAGTTGGCACGAACAGGGGTCACGGGTTTTACAAGAGGGTAAGTGCAATTTTGAATTGCTTAAAATAAAGAAAGAATTCGGAGGAAACAAGTATGGTAAAAGTATATTACAACGAGGAAGTTACAGATAATCTAGGAGACAAGAAGATTGCGATCATCGGCTATGGCTCTCAAGGGCACGCCCATGCGCAAAATTTACGGGACACAGGCCATGAAGTCTTTATCGGCATTCGTGAAGGAAAGTCAGCAGAAGCCGCAAGAAACGACGGGTTCGAGGTCTTTCCAGTAGCCAAAGCCACACAAAAAGCGGACGTAGTCATGATCTTGGCACCCGATGAGATCCAAGGATCGTTGTATAAAAATGAGATCGAACCGAATCTTTCTGCCGGCAATGCATTAGCATTTGCGCATGGTTTCAATATTCATTTTGATGTGATCGAGCCGCCAAAAGAGGTGGATGTGTTTCTAGTTGCGCCTAAAGGACCGGGCCACTTGGTGCGTCGAACCTTTACCGAAGGGTTTGCGGTGCCAGCCTTGTTTGCAGTCTATCAAGATGCAACTGGCAACGCACAAGCGACAGCTTTATCTTATGCAAAAGGCATTGGTGCCACACGGGTCGGTGTTTTGGAAACCACCTTTAAAGAAGAGACCGAAACCGATCTTTTTGGGGAACAAGCCGTACTTTGTGGCGGTTTGACCAGTATGATCGAAGCTGGCTTTGAAACATTGGTAGAAGCCGGGTACCAACCGGAATTGGCGTATTTTGAAGTTTGTCATGAATTGAAACTGATCGTTGACTTGATTTATGAAGGAGGCTTCAAAAAAATGCGTCATTCGATCTCAAATACGGCAGAGTATGGCGATTACGTTTCCGGTGCACGGGTGATCACCGCGCAAGCTAAAGAGAACATGAAAGCCGTATTGACAGATATCCAAAATGGTCAATTCGCGAAAGGATTCATTGAGGATAATCAAAATGGCTTCCCTGAATTCCATAAAATGCGTGAAGAAAACGGCAACCATCAAATTGAAAAAGTCGGTAGCGAATTACGGAAAATGATGCCGTTTGTTGCGAAAGATTAGGGGGGACGCGTTTGTTGATGACAGTTTCTGCAATCGAACAAGCCTACGAGCGACTGCGGGGAGCAGTTAGTCATACACCGCTGCAATATGATCGCTTTTTATCTGAAAAATACCAAGCGACGGTTTTATTGAAACGAGAGGACTTGCAAAAAGTCCGCTCCTTCAAATTACGAGGTGCCTACTATGCGATCACCCAGGCAGATCCTGTACAGACCAGTCGTGGGGTTGTCTGTGCCAGTGCTGGGAATCATGCCCAAGGCGTTGCTTATACCTGTCAAGAACAGCAGATCCATGCGGTCATTTTCATGCCGACAACGACCCCGCAACAAAAAATCGCGCAAGTCCTCTTTTTCGGCGGTGACTACGTCAAGATCGAATTGGTGGGAGATACCTTTGATGCGGCGGCGCAGGCTGCCAAACAATTTGCCAAAGAAGAACAAATGGCTTTCATTGCTCCTTTTGATGATCCCAATATTATCGCAGGACAAGGAACAGTAGCCGTGGAAATGTTGGCTGATGCTGAAAAGAAACAAGTAACGATCGATTTGGTGGTGGCTGCCATTGGCGGTGGTGGCTTGATCAGCGGAACCGCAGCCTATTTGAAAGAAAAGCAACCGAAGATAAAAGTTGTTGGAGCAGAACCTGTAGGGGCAGCCTCGATGCAAGCAGCCTTTGATCACCAAGGACCAGTGGCTTTAGAGCATATTGAAACCTTTGTGGATGGTGCGGCAGTCAAACAAGTCGGAGCTCAAACCTATGCCCATGCCAAACGCTACGTGGATCAATTGGTAACGGTGGAAGAAGGTGCAATCTGCCAAACGATTTTAGAATTATACAGCAAACAAGCGATCGTCGCTGAACCAGCTGGTGCCTTGAGTGTGGCAGCTTTGGATCTGATCAAAGAGCAAATCAAAGGCAAAACAGTCGTCTGTATTGTGAGTGGCGGCAACAATGATAGTTCCCGCATGGCTGAGATCGAAGAGAAATCACTGATTTATCAAGGATTGAAACATTATTTTATCGTCAACTTCCCGCAACGTCCCGGTGCGTTGAAGGAATTTGTTAGCCATGTATTAGGGCCTGATGATGATATCACGAGGTTTGAATATACGAAAAAAATCAATCGTGGAACAGGACCAGTAATGCTGGGAATCTTGTTGAAACACAAAAAAGATCTACCCGCATTACTGTCACGAATTGAACAGTTTGACCAAAACTATATCAACCTTCAGCAAAATCAATCACTTTACTCGCTTTTGGTTTAGAAAAAAACATGGTTTCCTTTGTAATAACAGGAAATCATGTTTTTTGCTTTTTGGCATAGAAAGATGGGACAAATCGGCGAAAAATACTTCCTAATGGTTAGCGATTTAGTAGGTGTTTCAGCGGCTTCTTGCTATAATAGTAAGTAGTAGCAACAAAGGAGTGAGCCGATGGAAGCTGTTTTTTACAGAAATGAGCAAGAAACTCAGATTTCTTACGGTGAAACACTGGCATCGGTCATGAAAGAACAGTCGATCGAGCCGCAGCAGGTGATCATTTTGACGAATCAGCGTTATTATGACCGCTTTTCAGAAAAAGTAACACGCCTGTTTTTGCCGCGCGAGGTCAATTGGTATATTTGTACCAACCAAATGTATTGCAACAACTTTAGCGAATTTAAGGCCGCAATGGATTTCTTCGGTCGCTTTTCTAAGCAAGAGTCCTTGTTGATCGTCGGATTTGGGAATGAAGGTGTATTGGCACTGAGCAGTTTTATCCATGCGACTTCGGTTCTAACGACAAAGCTTTGGCTGATTCCCGTCTCCTTGCGGGCTTTAGCTAAAAGTGTCAAAGAAACAGCGATCGTTGTGAAAAAGCCAGATATCCCGATGTTGGAAAACCCTAACACACCACAATTTGTTATTTTCGATCAGACGATTGCCGAAAAGCAGATCGATGGGAAACTGGTGGACTTTTTGACCCTGATCCGTGGTGGCGTGCTTGCCGATAGCGATTTTTTAAAAGAGCTTTATCGAACGTATCCCAGTCATCAGGCGTTGATGAGACACTCATTGGCAGCATATACCAATCAGCTGATCCAATTGTATCAGCAGTCGGGCGGCGAATTGGAGGAGTTTGGGCAACTCTTTGCCGATGCTGCTTATCGAACGGAAAATGGTCACTTACTGTCTGATGCGATGAAATTGTTCTTTGGCTTTTTGTTTCATTTTATTTGGACAGTCCAGCAGCAACAGTTGACTGTCGATCTGCCGGTGTTTTGCCAATGGCTTACCCGATTAGGCTTTCCTATCGAATTGCCCGAATCTTTTTCCTTAAGCGAGTATTTCAGCCATGTACTAGAATTGCAGCAAAAAGAAAAAAAACTGTTATTTTTGGCAAAAGTTGGTACAATAGGGGGCAGAACAGAAATCGAGGAAAAAGATCTTGTCCAGACGATGGAGACTTATCAGCGATTAATCAATGAGATTCGAGGGGTCTAGATGGAAACTTATAGTGAAAAAATGTTAAAAGCACTAGCCGCAGAAGAGTTGGCAGAAGCACAATTGAATTTTACCGAAGCACTGCAAAAAGATGATGATGAAACACTCGGCGCTTTGGGCGATGAATTATTGCAGATCGGTTTTTTAGAAGAGGCAAAAACGTTATTTGAAACCCTGCAGCAGCGGCATCCTGAAAATGAAGCTTTGCTGCTTCCTTTAGCAGAAATTGCGATGGAAGAAGACCAGATCGAAACGGCCTTTGCCTATATCGATCAAATACCACCAACGAGTGAAGCGTATCTGCAAGCCTTGTTATTGAGTGCGGATCTCTATCAACTGATCGGTATCCCGGAAGTCAGTGAAGCCAAATTAAAAGAAGCGCAAAGCCTTGTGCCAGAGGAACCCTTGATTCGCTTTGCCTTAGCTGAGTTAGCTTTTTCAACGGATCGCTATCAAGAAGCTGTTGACCTTTATCAAGGATTGTTGGAAGAAGAAATTACGGATATTTCAGGGATCTCAATCGTTGAACGGACCGGGACTTCATTGAGTATGGCAGGTAAGTTTGAAGAGGCGTTAGAATACTTTGAAGCAAGCTTAGAAGACGAACAGACGGATGAGCGTCTCTTTCAAACAGCTTTAGTCTATTTGCAGCTGAAGGAAAATGAACAAGCGATACGCTACTTGCAGCAGTTGCGGGTCATGAATCCCCAATACCGGGCCTTGTATCTCTATTTGGCTGAAGCATTGCAAGAAGAAGAGCAGCTGGAAGAAGCGCAACGTGTGATCGAGGAAGGAATTCATGAAGATCCATATCAAGTAGATTTCTATCATTTTGCTGCCGAGAATGCTTACCGACTTCATGACAGTGAAGCAGCCGAATCATTTTTACTTAAAGCACTGGAAACTGGTGAAAAAGAAGAGGATACCTTGCTGACCTTAAGTAATTTATACTTGAACGAAGAGCGTTGGCAAGAAGCGATCTTGGCGATCGAGCGAATGGAAGACAATGAACAGCCTCACGCTCTATGGAATCTGGCGCAAGCCTTCAATGCGTTAGAAGATTTTGACAAAGCAGCAAAATATTACGAAGCAGCCAATGTTGATTTGCACCATGAACCAGCGTTTATGAAGGAATACGGCATTTTCTTACGTGAAGAAGGACGTTTGTCTGAAGCACTTCATTTGCTGCAACATTATTTGGCACACGAGCCAGGTGATTTAGAAGTACAGTCGATCGTGGAGGACTTATTAGAAAGATAGGTGAGAGAAATGAACGTCAATGTACAAGAAAAGAAAAAGTTTCTTAATTGGTTAGTTTCGACCGTTTCCTTCAGTCGTCGTGAAGTCTCTTGGGTGTTGAACTATCTGGCGAATCATGAAGCGATCTTGACCAATGTTCATTTTGTAGAAGGGGCCGCTGCAGCCAAACGAGGGTTAAGTGTCCGCAGTACGGAAATTGGAGGCGAACCCTTTGTCTTGAGTATCGAGGAACAGACCTTTTATGACATTGATCAGATTTTTCATGAGATTCGCATGAATTGGAAACAACCGTTGTATCTTGAATGTCTCTTCCCAGATTCTTGGTCGCAATCCCTATATTTAGCTGTTCTGGAAGACAATCCCTATGAACGGTGGAACGACCACTTGGATCAAGAAATGACCCAACATGTTACCCAGTACCTTGAAAAAGAAGAAGCAAAAACCAAAATCGATACCTTGTATCGGCAGATCGATCGAGCATTGGAAAACGGGGATCGTGATGCCTTCTTAGAACTTTCCGATGAAGTAAATCGGCACTTGCTCCAGCAAAAAGAAGAAAGCCGTTAACAAGCAAAAAGCAGTCCTTTAATCGGGGCTGCTTTTTTTATGTCATTATTTTGTTTTAGAAACAGCGGTTTTGCGCTGTAAGAACCGCGACTTAGGCCTTAAATAGGTAAAGCCTTCGCCTTCGACTTCATGGACATTGATGACCGAAACAAACGCTTGCGGATCAAAGTCATGAACGATGCGCTTGACTTCAGAAATCTCCCGTCCACTGACCACCATATAAATGATTTGTTTCGATACTCTTGAGTAAGCCCCTTCGCCCTGTAAAAACGTGACACCGCGTTCTAATTCATCCATTAAAACAGGAGCCATCTCTTCGCTGTGATTGCTGATCACTAAGATCCCTTTCGCTGAATAGCCGCCGTCTAGGATCGAATCGATCACACGCGTGAAGACATAAGAAAAAATCAACGTATACATCATGCGGTTCAAATCTATATAGGTCAAAGAAAGCAACAGGACGAACACATCAAAGATCAAAAGCGACCGCCCGATCGTCACCCCAAAGTTTTTCTCTAAAATACGTGCCAATACATCGACGCCACCTGTTGTTCCACCAACTTTGTAGACGATCCCACTACCGATTCCTGCAATCAAACCGGCTAAGAGTGCGACGATCAGTAGATCGTGCTGTAGATCGATCAACAGGGGAACACTCTGCCAAAAGGCCAACCAAAAAGACAAACCAAAGGTTCCTAAAATCGTATACACTAATGAGCGTCGACCAAGAATTTTGCCACCGATCAAAATGATCGGAATATTTAAGATCAACGTACTAATGGCAGGATTGATGCCCCATAAGGCTCGCAGGATCAAGGTAATCCCTGTCACACCGCCTTCTGCTAAATCATTTGGGATATTTAGATAGACTAGACCGAAGCCATAAATACTCGTACCGAAAATAATCAAAACAATGTCGCGAATCGTTCGCCATGAAAAAAATGCCCGCATCCTGTTTCCTCCGTTATTCAACTTCCACAAGTATCAATGTAGCACGAAATCATTGAATGTACAACAAATCCTGAGGGGGCTCTATCTAGGCAGGCAGCCATTCTTTTGGTAAGATAAACGAGAAAGGGTGAAGAAGATGACAGAAAAACGTTCTTTGGCATCGATGCAAGAAGAAGTCGATGCCTATATTCAACAATTTAAAACTGGCTATTTCAGCCCCCTCGCCCAAATGGCTCGTTTGACCGAAGAAGTTGGCGAATTGGCGCGAGAAGTGAATCACTATTACGGGGAAAAAAATAAAAAAAGCGATGAAGTTGAAAAGACCGTGGCAGAAGAACTCGGTGATGTACTCTTTGTGACGATGATCATGGCTAATTCACTAGACATCGACCTGACTGAAGTGTTTGAGGAAAATATGGCAAAATTCAATCAGCGGGATGCGTATCGTTTTGAAAGAAAAGATGGGAAAGTACATGAAGCTGACTAAACTACCAAAAGAATTTGCAGAAGCTGCACCACTCCTAAAAAAAATCGAAGCCGCAGGCTATGAAGCCTACTTCGTTGGCGGCAGCGTGCGGGATACGATCTTAGGCCAGCCGATCCATGATGTCGATATTGCTACCAGTGCATTTCCAGCCGAGATCAAGGCGCTTTTTCCTCGAACCATTGACATTGGTATCGAGCATGGGACGGTGCTGGTCTTGTGGGAGCAGGCGCAATATGAGATTACCACGTTTCGAACCGAAGCCGCCTATCAGGATTATCGTAGACCTGACAAAGTCGATTTTGTCCGTTCCTTGAAAGAAGATCTAAAGCGGCGGGATTTTACCATCAATGCATTGGCACTTCAAGAAGATGGGGTCATCATTGATCTTTTCGATGGACTTGCAGATATCGAAAATCAAATTTTACGAGCAGTGGGTCACCCACAGGAACGGTTTCATGAGGATGCGCTGCGAATGATGCGGGGGCTACGTTTTGTCAGCCAATTAGGCTTTGTTTTGGAAAAAGAAACGTTGGCTGCTATCCATGCGAATCATGCCTTGTTAGGAAAAATCTCTGTTGAACGGATCATGATTGAATTCGTCAAATTACTGTTAGGCAATCATCGTAATCAAGCATTACAGGCTTTCGTAGAAACCGAATGCTATATCTACTGCCCAGGCTTACGGGAATATGGCGAAGCGTTGTTGCGGATGGCAGACTTGCCCGCGATTCCTTTAGAAACCGAAACGGCTGCTTGGGTTTTGCTCATTGACCAAATCGGTTTAGCTCCTGAGGCAGTCCGCAGCTTTTTAAAAGCTTGGAAATGTTCCAATGACTGCATCCGCCAAGTACAAACGGTCTATCAAGCACTGCTAATGCGTCGAAACGGCGAATGGAACGATCTGCTGTTGTATCAGTTCGGTCTCGAAGCGACCTATTTAGCCGAGGGATTATTGCGTTATGACAAGCTGCCCAATGATCCTGCAAAAATCAGTCAGCGGTATCAGCAACTACCGATCCATTCTTTGAAGGAGCTGGCGATCAATGGACGCGATTTGCTGCAGACAGTTGATCGTTCTTCTGGGCCGTGGCTCAAAGAAGTCTTGGCTGCTGCCGAAGCTGCAGTCATCACACGGAAAGTTCCTAATGAGAAAGAAGCACTGTTGGCATTTGCCCAAGCATATTTAGCGAAGGAGGGATAACTGAAGAATGGAAAGTAAAAAAGACTTTCTCGTTGACCTTCAAGACACTGCGGCTGTTATGGGTTCTGGGGGCTTGGCAGTTTTAGCAACCCCTCGACTGGTAGCAATGGTGGAAAACACCTGTTGGGAAGCACTTGAGCCTACTTTAGATAAAGGGTTTACTACCGTGGGTACAAAGTTTTCGATCGATCATTTAAAACCTTCCCCAGTCGGAGCAACAATCACTGTTTTTGTCCAATGGGAAAAAGAACAAGGATTCCAGTTTGATTATCAGGTGACCGATGGGTCTCAACAACTCATTGCCAAAGGGACTCATCAACGAGCGGCGGTGGAAATCTCTCGGTTTATGAAAAAAGTCAACGAAAACCAAAGTTAATTTGTGTCCCAGTAGCGACTATGTGTTAGAATTAAAATGTATTATTAATAAAAAGGAGCGTTTTGTCATGGCTAGAGAAATGAAAGCTTTAAAATTTTATTTCCGTAATGGAGAAACATGGACGATCGAGCGCCGTTACATCGGTGACTTGTGGATCAAACAAATCACGACCAGTTTTGGCCGTATCCACGGAAGTGAATTTGTTGAGATTCATCCATGTGCTGGGTTCAAAATTGAAATCTTCCAAGAAGGCGATCATGTGGCAACACATGACATCAACTTAGGCGGACTTGAATTAGGGATGTTTGCTCGTGCGTTGAAATATGAAGATATTGAACGGATGGAAATTCTTTACCGTAACGGTACACCGGATCTTGTGTATTTCCCATACAAGGACAAAGATACGGAAGGATTGGATAATGTATACCAATCAACAAAAATCAGTGAAAAAACGAAGAGTCTGTATATCGTGATCGACCCAAATCAAACGGTTGATGACGTTTATCAAGAACATTTCGAAGAATAAGAAAAACGCAGAACCAGCTGGTTCTGCGTTTTTTTAGAATGATTCTTGGAACATATCCGTATACTTTTTCAATAAAAGATAATCTTCGGCATATTCATCTTTTAAAACGATCGTATCGCCAAAAAAACTTTTACGAGCATGTTGAATGATCCGATGCTGAATGTCTTTTTCCAGAAGGTAATCGATCTCAGACTGTTTCAGGTTTTGTGCAGCAGTCGCCCGATTCTTTTCTACATATTGCAGCAAATCGTACTCAAGGTGTCCTGCACCATTGATGACTCGTTTGTATTCGATTTTGTCAATTTTCATCTGCTCACACTCCTTGCTATTAAAGTACCTTAGAAAGGAACAAAGGGGGAGATGAATGAATCGAAATTACATAAATCTTTAAAAAATAGACCATTTGTTAATGTTATCTTAAGAATTGTGATCACAAAAGAAAGAAACAAATTTATGTAACTGTCGTTTGCGAACCATTAGCTATCGATTCTTTCTCCGTTTGCTGATGGACAGGTCCTATGTTGGCAATCCCATCTAGACCACCAGCATGACCACCAACTAATTTGCTACGGGCAATGGCACGAGCACCTTCCATCCGGCTTGTGGCGTGAACGATCGAAGTGAAGCCGTATTTTTCACGAATCTTATCGATGATCAAATCTAATTTACGTTGGCGCAACTGCGTTTCTGCTTGCTCAAAAAGATCCAACTGAACATTTTCTGTATAAACCAATTTTGAATAGGTAATACCAATGTGGCGAACGACTTGCCCGGTATAAAATTTTCGAAAGAGAAACAGGCAATGAGCAACAAGCTTGCGGGTATTGTCGGTTGGTGGGATCTTCATTTGCCGGGAAAAACCAGAGGCAGTTTCCCCAAAGGCTACGCCGATGTAAACATTGATACAAGCGGTCTGACAATGATGGCGGCGAATTCGGGCGGCAACTTGCTCCGCCATTTCCTTGATGACGATCTCGATTTCTTCTTGCAAGTAATAATTGCGGTGCAGGACCTGACTGTTGCCATAACTTTTTTCCATGACCTGCGGTGTCGGTTCAGATAAAATCGTGCGATCAATGCCGTGAGCGTGATGGTAGAGCTGCTCACCAATGATCCCCATGCGGCTGCGCAAAAGATCAGGACTGGCATGAGCCAATTGTTCGATCGTTTCAATCCCCATCAAGTGAAGTCGTTTTTCTGTGCGTCGACCGATTCCCCAAAACTCCGTCATAGGGGCGATTTGCCAAACTTTTGTCGGTACATCTTCGTAGGTCCATTCGGCAATCAAGGAACGGTTGTGTTTGGATTCGTTATCCAAAGCCAATTTTGCTAACAAAGGGTTGTCGCCAATACCGATGGTGACATACAATTTCGTTGTTTCGTAAATGTCTTTTTGAATTTGCTGGGCAATCAGCCATCGTTTTTCTTCGCGAGAAATGGTTTTATCGGGAATGAAAAGATCCAGTGTACGGGTCAGATCCATCATCGTTTCGTCAATTGAATAGATCAGTAAGTCGTCTTGTCCAACATATTTGCGAAAGACATTATTGACTTTGGTATTTTCTTTGATATAAAAACTCATACGTGGCGATGCTTTGTATAAATCGGGATGCGTCGGCAGATTGTCATTGCGAGTCACGTTTGAGATTCCTAATGCCGATTTTGCCTTGGGGGAAGCCGCTAAGATTAAGCCATTTCCAGTATTGTCAGAATGAGACATGACGACCAGCATCGCTTGGATAGGGTCTAATCCGCGCGAGATGCATTCGACAGAAGCATAAAAACTTTTAACATCGATAAATAAGATATCGCGTTTTGGCTCGAGCGCATAATTAAAACCACCCATTTTTATCACTCCTTACCGAGATTATACGAACGTTTGTTCTTTTTTGTCAAGCGAACAGGAGCGGATGGGTTAATTTGTTTTTTTATAGAGATATTATTTTCGTTTCTAATTGAGGAGAAACGTTGGTTTATAAGAAATACATTCAATTCAGATTGTCAGAATTCGATTGGACATTAAAACGGGATTTTGTCTTTTTACCCGCCGGAATGATTAAAAAAACAGCCGATCCATTGGATCGACTGTCGCTTTATGGATCAATTTTCGGCAGGTAGCGTTGCAAACAAACTTAAGAGATTGCCGTCTATATCTTTGACGATGGCATAGCGTTGCCCCCAAAAGGCAGACCAGGGTTCTTTGAAAGACTGATACCCGGCAGCTACGACTTTTGCATGAAGGGCATCAACTTCTTCAGGGGAATCACATAAAAAGGCTAATTCAATCGTATCACCCACAGTCATTGGTGGATGTCCGTAGATCCCGGCAACCATTTTGCGACTATTCAAGGAGATGCGAACACCATCATTTGCTAATTCCATATAATCTTCTGAGTGCTGACCTAATGGCGTGAAGCCAAGTACTTGATAAAAAGCCAGTGCCTGTTCCATGTTCTTTGTGATAATACCGACCATATCTAGTTTCATTTTTTTCTTCCTTTCATGTGGGAATTCTTTACATAACAGTCCATGCAGTTGCGAGCAATGAAGATTACTTAATTTCTGTCAGACGGTAATGGTGCAATCGTTCAGCCAACGTACCAGTATGCAGTTCAAACAAATGGTTGTCATCGTCGTAAAAATAAATAGAAGCACCTTCGCCTTTGATACGAGAACGATCTTTTTCAATCTTCAATCCTAGTCCTTGGATGCGCGTAATCAAGGAATCGATTTGAATTGGATCGATTTTAAAGGCAATATGGTTATACGTTTTCGGCAGCTTCTGGGAGGTATCCTCCATAACAGCAAGCCATAAGCCATCGATCAAAAAGAATTTTTCTGGGAAGTAAGAATGAGACTGGTCTCGGCTATCATAAATTTCCTCTGCTTCAAACAATGTTTCCAGCATCGTTGTCGTCTTTGCTAAATTCTGTACGATCAACGTGATATGGGAAATCTCCATCGCATCAACACTCCTTTGTTATGACGAAATAGGGGAAAGAGAAACAATTAGTATCAAAAGAAGCATTATGTTAGTGATTGTGAAATACCAAGAGGAAGAGCAGAACATAAAACAGTGCATCTGTTGCGCAAGGAATAAGTTTCTTCTTGTATTTTTTCCAAAAGAAGACATTTATTAAGAAGAGGACAATCACCGTCGGTAGGCTAAAGGTCCAAGCAGGGTGTTTGATGAAAATGAAAAGCATATTTCCAATAAGAGCAAAAAGAAAAGCGCCATAAAACAGACGATAGTTACTAGGTAGATACGTAAAATTGCCAAGCATGGGTTCACCTCCTATAGGCAGTATAGCATGAAAGGGGCGGCTGGTACTCAAAGTATATTGAAAGGACAGCTAGAAGAAAAAGCTGGTTCACGTTCTATGTGCCGCCTTTGTTGAACATTAGTTTCTTTTTTTCATTATACATTAAAAGTTATTTATACGTCGCTTCAAAGAAAAAGTTGGTTCAAAAGTTCAAAGCAAATAAGTGAAAATAGGGGAGTGGTTGTGTAAAGAGGGAAATAAAAATGCAGCAGCTATCATTGCAAAATGTCTGAAAAAAAGAAGTTCGCAAACGCCTTGGTTATCAGCGTTTGCGAACTTCTTAAATAGTATTATTTTGTTTCGCGGTGTAAAGTAACTTTTCTTTCACGTGGGCAATATTTTTTCTTTTCCAAACGATCAGGATTGTTACGTTTGTTTTTGTTTGATAAGTAGTTGCGTTCTTTACAAGAAGTGCACTCTAATGTGATGTTTACGCGCATGATTTTCCCCCCTAACGATACAAGAATCCTCTAAGAAATCTCTCAGACTAAAATATAATAGCATGTTTCGTGAGGGAATGCTAGCTTTTTCCTGAAATTTGTTAAGTAGTTTTACTTGACGAATTTCTTGAAACCCATTAGTCCAATTTGCTCTGGATATCTTCGATCATTTTGGTATAGGCGATCGGACCGTTGTAGAGCCAGCTTGATTCAGGGCCGAATTCCCATAAATGATTGTTTTTGACTGCATCGAGATTTTGCCAGACTTGTTCACTGAAAAAATCAGCGCCTTTATCACTATTCACTAAAATCAAGTAATCGGCATCCAATTCTGCCAGCTTTTCAAGAGAAACTGCAGACCAATCGGCAGTGGCACTTTCACTGATTTCTGAAACTAGTGTGGGAACTTCAAAACCGAGTTCATGATAAAGTAGCTGACCACTTGATTTTGTTTCTGAAACCATAAAGACGGAATTATTGACCACCCATAAAACAGCGATCGACTTGCCTTTGATTTGATCAGCATAAGCTTCTTTGGTAGCAGCGACTAAATCATCATAATCGGCTTCTACTTGGGCAGCTTGCTCTTCTTTGTGTAAGACCTTTGCGATATCTGTCAAGCGTTCACGCCAGGTCACGTCTTCGCCATTTGTGACCACATAAGTTGGCGCGATCTTGCTGTATTGTTCATATTTGTCACCTTCCACCATGGAACTGCTGTCCATCAGTAGCAGGTCTGGTTCAAAGCTCAAGACATCTTCATAGGGCAGATCATAATTGATTCTTGGCACATCTGCTAGTTTGTCTTGCAAGTATGCTTGATCACTGTCATTGCCGACGGTCCATTGAGCAACCGGTGTTACCCCTAAAGCAACCAAATAATCTTCCAAATAACTACCGATCACCCGTTGTGGGTTTTCGGGAACAGTGACTTCATTTCCCATCGCATCGGTAAAGGTTGTTGCTATTTCTGAAGAAGTAGTGGCTGATCCACTGCTATCCGTTGAGTCATTATTCGTGCCGCAAGCACCCAGTAGGGTAAGGGAGCAGGCAGCTAGTAGGGTAAGCCAAGTACTTCTTTTTGACCATTGTTTCATAAAAACACTTCCTCCTTTGTTACATGTTGAGCACTTATTGCTTTAATTGAGAATAGTTCTCATTTGCTGATAGCTATTATCACGAAGAATCCCTCGTTTGTCAATCATATTTTTTTATTTCCTTTTTTTAGAACTATTGACGAATAGCAGGATTACATTCATAATTGATAAGCATTATCAATCAATTATTTTGGGGACGAATATGGCGAAATTACGAACAGTTGACTTGAGTGTCGGCTATCAAAAACAAAAAATTGTGCAAAATCTAACAATCGAGATACCAGAAGGAAAAATCATCGGGTTGATTGGTCCGAATGGCAGTGGAAAATCGACATTTTTAAAGGCACTCGCCCGAATTTTACAGCCTTTGTCTGGTGAGGTCCTATTAGATACCCAAAACCTACAGAACATTAAAACCAAAGAAGTGGCTAAAAAGATTGCGCTGCTTTCTCAAGTTAGCGACTCATCGATTGGCTTGACGATTCGCGAAATCGTTTCTTACGGTCGTTTTCCCTATCAAAAAGGACTGAATAGTCTATCGGAACAAGATCTTGCAGCGATTGACTGGTCCTTGCAGGCAACGGGTTTGACGCCACTGGCAGATGAAACGATCAGTACGCTGTCAGGGGGACAAAAACAGCGCGTATGGATTGCCATGGCACTGGCGCAAGATACGGATATCGTGATTTTAGATGAACCAACGACTTTTTTAGATCCTGCGCATCAATTAGAAATTTTGCTCTTATTACAGCAAATCAATAAAACCTACGGAAAAACGATCATTATGTCGATTCATGACCTGAATCATGCGTCACGTTTTTCTGATTATATTTACGCATTAAAAGGTGGAGAGCTTTTGGTTTCCGGTACACCGGAAACAGTGCTGACCAAAGAATGGCTGCAACGTTTGTTTGAAATCGATGCCGTGTTAGGTACCTTTCCTAATAGTACAAAGCCGTTGGTCTTGACCTATGAGTTAGGAGCCCAAGCATGAAAAAATTTCCTTGGTTGCTGCTGCTTTTTAGCGGCTGCTTTATTATCTGTTTCTTTTTAGCGATCACTCAAGGAGCGGCCAACCTTTCTTTTGAAACGATTGGGGATGCTGTCTTTGCTTTTGATTATGAGAATCAGCTGCATCAAGTCTTGCGCAATATTCGGTTGCCGCGTGTTTTGGCTGCTTTTCTAGTAGGAAGCTGTTTTGCTGTTACAGGAGCCATCATGCAGGGGATTACGAGAAATCCCTTGGCAGACGGTGGTCTTTTAGGTGTCAATAGTGGGGCTGCCTTGGGACTAGCGATCGCATTTATCCTCTTTCCTAGTGTGCAACCGAGTCAAGCGGCGCTGTTTTCCTTTTTTGGTGCGTTTGCGGCAACTGGGCTGCTTTTTTTACTGACCAGATACGCCAAACTAGGCATGTCGCCCACGGGACTGATTTTGGCTGGTGTGGCATTAAGTTCTTTTTTCTCAGCCATTAGTCAAACTCTGTCATTGCAATTTGATTTAAACCAAGAGCTAGCCTTTTGGTTTATCGGTGGTGCGGCGAATGTGACTTGGCAACAGCTGCGTTTTGTGGGACCCATCTATCTGATAGCCATCGTTTTTGTGCTACGTCTAGGAAAAGCCCTCAATCTGTTAGCGCTAGGAGATGACACCGTTATTTCATTAGGGAAGTACCCGCATCTGATTCGGGCATCTGCCTTACTGTTAGTCGTAGTTTTGGCGGGAATGGCGGTTTCGCTTGTTGGACCGGTCAGTTTTGTCGGCTTAATGGTTCCTCATGTCGTGCGAGGAATGGTGGGTAAAAACTATCAACTGATTTTGCCTTTGACGATCATCGGAGGCGGGACTCTAGTGATGGCCGCTGATCTGGCAGGTCGCTTGATCAATCCCCCTTTTGAGACGCCATTTGGGATACTGATGGCGTTGATCGGTGTGCCTTTTCTATTGGTCAAGATACGGAGGGAAGACTGATGAAAAAAACACTCTTTGTTTTTTTTCTACTGGTGATGGCCGCTTTTTTAGGAAGTGTCATGGTAGGAAAAACAATCCTAACCTTTCAAACATTAGGCGCAATCTTTCAAGGAACGGCGTCTTCAAGTCAAGTACTGACGTTTACTGAGTTTCGACTGCCACGGGCTTGTCTGGCATTGATCGCCGGCGGTGCCTTTGGTTTTTCTGGGTTTGTCTTGCAAGGGGTGACGAGAAATGAGCTGGCTGATGCAAGTATCGTAGGAATCAACAATGGCGCGGGTCTCTTTGTAATGATCTACTTAGGGTTTTATACCCAAGGATCGCAGCTCTTGCCTTTTGTTGGGATCATCGGTGGTTTATTAGCTGCATTACTGGTCTATTTGATTGCCTATAAGCACCACCAATTGTTGTCGATGGAGCGAGTGCTGCTGGCGGGAATCGCTGTCAATGCAGGGTTGGCGGCGGCTACCTTACTTTTTACGGTGGAATTATCAAAAGATCGCTATCGCTTTGTAGCAGCATGGCTTTCAGGTTCGATTTGGGGAACTTCTTGGCAGCAAATCACCAGTCTGCTTCCTTGGGTCATCGTATTGTCTGCCGCAGCGTTCTGGACCGTACCAAGGCTTAATTTACTTGGCTTTGGCGAGGAGCAGGCAATTAGCTTAGGGGTTTCTTTGACCCGTTTGCGGACGTGGTTTTTAGTGATCGCGGTTGGTTTGGCTGCCAGTACGGTTGGCTATACCGGTAATTTAGCCTTTGTTGGCTTATTAGCGCCTCATATCGCCAAGGGGCTCATCGGCAGAGAATCTCGCAGTGCCTTTTTCTTAGCCGGAATGATCGGCAGTCTGCTAGTCTTAGTCAGTGATACGATCGGCCGTTTACTATTGACAAGCGGTGAGATCCCAGCTGGTATCATCATTTCTATCGTAGGGGCACCGTACTTCGTCTACTTACTGATCCGACGCAAGGGGCGATAAGCAAAAAGTCATGATCATGCCAAGAAATCTGCGATTCTAGTTTGCTATTTGGACACAGTTTTTGGTACTATTTCTGAGAGGAGTGATCCAATGGAAAAACCAGTCATTAGAGAGCACATGATCCAAACATTAAAAAAAATGCCGATCAAGCAAAAGCAGCAGAAAGAAACGGTGATTTTGCAGTTGCTGTTTTCTTCTCAGATTTGGCAAACGGCTGAGTCAGTAGGTGTGATCCGTTCGTTGCCATTTGAATTTGATACAGCGGCTATTTTTGCTAAAGGATTTGAACAAAACAAACGAATCGCAGTGCCGAAAGCACAACAAAAAAAATTGCAGTTTTATCATGTGGAGCCGGCAACGCGTTATGAAACGTCGGCATTTGGGGTTGAAGAGCCGATCAGTGAGCAAGAAGCCCATCACTTGGATTTGCTGATTGTTCCCGGTTTGGCTTTTTCGAAAACAGGCTATCGCATCGGCTTTGGCGGTGGCTATTTTGATCGTTTCTTATCAGCTTTTGATGGCAAGACCGTTTCTTTGGTTTTCGGAGAACAATTCAACGATCAATGGACACCAGATGTATTCGACATCCCAATCGATAAAATCTATACGGATTCGCTTATTCGCACGTAAAGGAGCACGTCAATGAATTCTCAAATGAAAAGATGGCTGAATCAGCCGGTCTTCACGTATCTGTTTTTAGCTATCCAAACAATTGTGTTTATCTTAGGTTATTTTAGTCCCTCTATTCAATCAGGCGGGGTGATGTTTGGTCCGTTTGTCGTCTATTTAAATGAATATTGGCGTTTCGTTACCCCAATTTTTCTACATTTCGGGTTGGCACATTTTGCGATCAACTCTGTGATTCTCTATTATATGGGGCAGCAAGTAGAAGCCATCTATGGTCATAGCCGCTTTTTTGCCTTGTATTTACTAAGCGGCATCATGGGCAATACCATGAGTTTCGCATTCAACCAAATAGGGGTTCAATCAGCAGGCGCTAGTACTTCTTTATTTGGACTTTTTGGGGCATTTTTGATCTTAGGTTGGCATTTTAGAAATGATTATCGCATCCAAGCAATGGTACGGCAATTTGCCTTATTCGTTGGATTGAACCTAGTTTTTGGGGTGTTTGATCAAACGATCGATATGTGGGGACACATTGGGGGGATCCTCGGTGGGTTATTGTTAGGGAATCTTTTGGCATTGCCAAAGAACTACGGAAAATATTCGATCCACACCAGAATCCTTTCTGGCGTACTCTTTGTTTTCTTATTGGCTATTTTTGTGATATATGGTTTTAAAAAATATTAATTACTTGTATAATAAGCAGGAAGTGGTTAAATGGAAACGTTATATGACGTACAACAATTACTGAAACAATTTGGTGTTTACGTATATGTCGGCAAGCGGATCTACGATATAGAACTGATGCAAATCGAGCTGAAGAACTTTTATGACAGTCGCTTGATAGATCGGGATGTATATCTGACTGCCCGGCGAATTCTTACGCGGGAGCATCGAATTGAAGAAAGCCGGGAGGAAAACAAGTGATGGACAAAAAAATCATCGGAATTGATTTAGGCGGAACAACTGTGAAATTCGCTATTTTAACGAGCGAAGGCGAGATTCAGCAAAAATGGAGTATTGACACCAATATTCTTGATGAAGGCTCACATATCGTGCCAGAAATCGTGGCATCGATCAATCATCGCCTAGAATTATATGGTTTACAGCCAGAAGCATTTATCGGTATTGGTATGGGGACACCAGGAAGTGTCGATCGTGACAAAGGAACCGTCATCGGTGCCTACAATCTGAACTGGAAAACACTTCAGCCAGTCAAAGAACTGATTGAAAAAGGCACAAAAATCCCATTTGCCATCGATAACGATGCCAATGTAGCAGCTTTAGGTGAGCGTTGGAAAGGGGCAGGGGATAACAATCCTGATGTCATCTTTATCACACTAGGTACAGGTGTTGGCGGCGGTATCATCATGGAAGGGCAATTGCTTCATGGGGTTGCTGGTTGTGCTGGAGAAATCGGTCATATCACTGTTGATCCTGAAGGGTTTGAATGTACTTGCGGCAAACGTGGTTGTTTAGAAACGGTTTCTAGTGCGACGGGTGTTGTGCGAGTTGCTCGACAGCTAGCAGAAGAATATGCTGGCGACTCGGCATTGAAACAACAGCTGGACAATGGGGAAGATGTTTCAAGTAAAGATATTTTTGAAGCGGCTCAAGCAAACGATCCATTTGGCTTGATGGTCGTTGATAAAGTGTGCTTCTACCTTGGGTTGGCATGCGGAAACCTAGGAAACACATTAAATCCATCAAGTATCGTTTTAGGTGGAGGCGTATCAGCAGCCGGTGAATTTTTACGTGAACGGGTTGCTGCCTACTTTGCTCAGTTTACCTTCCCACAGGTAACGGAAAGTACCGAAATCAAATTGGCAGAACTTGGGAATGACGCCGGTGTGATCGGGGCAGCATCATTAGCTTTGCAATTTGCAGCAAAAGCATAGATGACAAGCTGCTAGGCAATGATACATTCAAGCAGCATACATCAAAAAAAGAATGATTGTTACAACAGAGAGGAATAGAAGAAATGACACCAATTATGTGGCTAAACTTGGTTTTGGCATTAATTATCTTAGCAATCGCTTTGAACTGGGCGTATTTTCAAATCATGGGACGCCGTTCAGCAACGATCATCTCAGAAGATGAATTCAAAGCAGGAATGAAGAAAGCCCAAGTGATCGATGTTCGGGAAAAAAATGAGTTTGACAGTGGACATATTTTAGGGGCGCGTAATATTCCCTTTACTGTTTTGACGAATTCCTTCAGCGCATTTCGTAAAGATCAACCGATCTACTTATATGACACGCGTAAATCGTTGAGCATTCGGGCAGCAAATAAATTACGCAAAGAAGGCTTTACCAACGTCTATATCCTAAAAGAAGGGTATGAAGGCTGGAGCGGCAAGACGAAAAAGAAAAATAGTTTATAAAACAGAGAACTCAAGGCAAAAGAACACAAGCAAATTTGAATGAGCGACGAAACACCAAACGGAGTGTTTCAAGTAAGTCATTGTTCAAGTTACATTGTGGGCTTTTGCCTTTATTTATAGAACTTAGGTCTATCAGTAAGGAGAGTGTGCATTGATCAAGCGAAAAAGAATTTATGAAGCGGCGGAAACGACAGATGGCTATCGGGTATTGGTGGATCGCATCTGGCCCAGAGGAATGAAAAAGGAGACAGCACAGATCGATCTATGGCTTAAAGCAGTCGCACCAAGTACTGAATTGCGCAAATGGTTTGGGCATGATCCTGAACGTTTTGATGCGTTTAAAGACCGCTATCTACAAGAATTAGAGAAAACGCCAGCCAAAGATGCCTTGGCACAGTTAAAAACGTTGGTTGCTGAACAAGAGACCGTGACCTTACTATACGGAGCGAAAAATGAAGAACAAAATCAAGCCGTGATTTTGCAGGACTTACTGGAGAAGGAAGAATGATACCTAAAAGAGCCGCCAGCCTATTGAAGGCTGACGGCTCTTTTGTAGCAAATGATTAACGGGCAACGCTTTTACGCATCGCACGTTTCCGTTTTTCATCATGATCCGCTTGTTGTTCATCAATTGGATCAATCACTTGTTTCTTGACCGTCATAACAACACTTGCAGCTGCAGCAACCGTTGCGACTGTTCCTACTAAAAATCCTGAAAGAAATCGTTTCATCATTAAACACCTCGCCTTTAGTTATAGGTTCATTATGAATGAAAACGGAAAAAATATCAAAAAAAATCACTTTTGGGATTGAAAACGCTTGAAATGATTTAGTAAATATTTTACAATAAGTTTACTAAAAAGAAAGTAGGAGTGAGAAAAATGGAGCAATTGCAACAGATCTTTATTGATAAATTTGGAACAGCAGGCACAGGCATGTATTTTGCGCCAGGGAGAATCAACTTGATCGGTGAACACACAGATTACAATGGCGGTTATGTTTTCCCGGCGGCAATCACATTAGGGACGTATGCAGTAGCACGAGAACGTGAAGACCAGTTGATCCAACTCTATTCAGAAAACTTTCCAGAAAAAGGCGTAATTTCCTTTTCGTTAGATGAGCTGGATTACCGAAAAGAAGATGATTGGACAAACTATCCAAAAGGGGTCGTTCGTTTCCTAAAAGAAGCGGGGCAAGGGATCGATCGTGGCTTTGACATCGCTTTTTATGGCAACATTCCCAATGGCGCAGGTCTTTCTTCCTCTGCATCGATTGAATTGCTGACGGGGGTTTGTCTAAAAGATCTCTTTGATTTAACCCTGACGACCTTGGACTTAGTTAAAATCGGCAAAAAAGTCGAAAATGAGTTTATTGGCGTTAACTCAGGGATCATGGATCAATTTGCGATCGGAATGGGTCAAAAAGACCATGCATTGCTTTTAGATACGAACACTTTAAATTATGAAGTCGTACCAGCGGCATTTGGCGATTATGTCGTAGCGATCATGAATACCAATAAGCGCCGCGAATTGGCTGATTCTAAATACAATGAACGACGTGCAGAATGTGAAGAAGCATTAGCTCGTTTGCAAAAATCATTAGCCATTGATTCATTGGGCGCATTAGACGAAGCAACCTTTTTTGCAAATACAGCATTGATCGATGATCCACTCTTGATCAAACGGGCGAAACATGCAGTGACGGAAAACCAACGGACATTAAAAGCAAAAGCCGCTTTGACTGCTGGTGATCTTGAAGAATTCGGCCAATTGTTAAATGCCTCCCATGCTTCATTGCGGGATGATTATGAAGTGACAGGGCGTGAACTAGATACATTAGTCGCAGCTGCTCAAGCGCATCCTGCTGTTTTAGGTGCGCGGATGACTGGTGCGGGCTTTGGCGGCTGCGGGATCGCATTGGTCAAAGCAAGTGAATGGGCTGATTTTGAAGCGTCCGTCAAAGCAACCTATTTAGCAGAAATCGGCTACGCAACCGACATTTATCAAGCAAGTATTGATGATGGTGCACGAAAACTGTAGAATAAGAAACGATGAAGGAATGAAGAAAGAAGGCTGAAAATATGGCGATTTTAGTATTAGGAGGAGCCGGCTATATCGGTTCTCATGCAGTCGATCAATTGATCGGACAAGGAAAACAAGTCGTTGTCGTTGACAATTTGCTGACAGGACATCGCCAAGCGATCCATCCAGCAGCAACCTTTTATGAAGGAGATATTCGCGACAAAGCATTTTTACAATCGGTATTTGAAAAAGAAACGATCGATGGCGTGATTCACTTTGCTGCCAGCTCTTTGGTGGGAGAATCCGTAGAAAAACCATTGAAGTATTTCAACAATAATGTGTATGGGATGCAGGTCCTCTTAGAAGTGATGAAGGAACATCAAGTGAAACATATCGTCTTTTCCTCTACAGCAGCAACTTATGGGGAACCTGACCATAGTCCAATCACGGAAGAAACCCCAACAAATCCTAAAAATCCATATGGCGAAAGCAAGTTGATCATGGAAAAAATGATGCGTTGGTGCGATGAAGCCTATGGAATGAAGTATGTCGCATTGCGTTATTTCAATGTGGCTGGCGCGAAGTCGGATGCTTCGATCGGTGAAGACCATGATCCAGAAACACACTTAGTACCGATCATCTTGCAAGCTGCTTTAGGACAACGTAAAGAGGTAGCGATTTTTGGGGAGGATTACGATACTCCAGATGGTACTTGTGTCCGCGATTATGTTCATGTCGAAGATCTGATCGCTGCTCACCTGTTGGCATTAGAGTATTTACAAAAAGGCAATGAGAGCAATGTCTTCAATCTAGGCAGCAATCATGGGTACTCTGTGAAAGAAATGGTGGAAGCTGCCCGCAATGTAACGAAAAAAGAGATCCCAGCCAGAGTGGCGCCGCGCCGTGCCGGTGATCCAAGTACCTTAGTGGCATCGAGTGAAAAAGCACGAAAGGTTTTAGGCTGGAAACCAGTCTATACCGACGTCGAAGCAATCATCGAAACTGCTTGGAATTGGCATGTCAGCCATCCAAATGGGTATCAAGGGCAGGAGGAATAACCAATGACGATCAGCCAAACAATCAGCGATTTCGTCACTTTAGCAATCAAGGCTGGCGGCTGGATGGAAATGGATCGTATTTATTTGCAAAACCGAGTACTAGCCATGATCGGGGAAGCTGTTTTTAAGCCCAGCGAAATTCGTTCTGTTGCTCGTTCCTCGATTGAATTGATGGACGAACTAGTGGCATGCGCTTTGAGCAATCAGCAAATTGGTGATTCTCAAGCAGAAAGAGAAATCTTTGAAGCCCAGTTGATGGACTTTTTGACGCCACCACCTTCAGTAGTCAATGCTTTTTTTGCGCAGCATTATGCCAATGATCCTAAAGAAGCGACGGATTATTTCTTTGAGCTGTGCCGTCAAAATGATTACATCAAGACCCGGGCCATCGCTAAAAATATCGTCTTTCCTGTTGATACGGAGTATGGGGAGATCGAGATCACGATCAATTTGTCAAAACCTGAAAAAGATCCCAAGCAAATTGCCCAAGAAGGTGCCGCTGCTTCTGTAGATTATCCGAAATGTATGTTGTGTTTGGAAAATGAAGGCTACCAAGGACGAGTCAATTATCCAGCACGGACCAACCATCGGATCATTCGCATGAATTTGGATAATGAAGCATGGGGCTTTCAATATTCTCCATACGCCTATTACAATGAGCATTCGATTTTTCTCTCTTTAGATCATCGTCCTATGAAAATCAATTTGCAAACCTTTGCTCGCTTGTTGCAGATCATTGAAGTGATGCCGCATTATTTTGTCGGGTCCAATGCCGATCTGCCGATCGTTGGTGGTTCGATCTTGTCTCATGACCATTATCAAGGAGGACGGCACACGTTTGCCATGGCAAAAGCGCCGATCGAGCAACGCTTTTCTTTGACTGGTTTTCCTGATGTCGCTGCGGGGATCGTGAAGTGGCCAATGTCGGTGATACGACTACAAGCGAAAAACAAACAAAAATTAGCCGCCGCTTGCCAATATGTGTTAGCACAATGGCAACAGTACTCAGATCCAAGTGTTTCGATCAATGCCTTTTCAGAAGATGGAACGCCTCATCATACGGTGACACCGATCGCACGCAAGCAAGGAGAGCTGTTTGAAATGGACTTAGTCTTGCGGGATAATAATGTTTCCGAAGAACATCCTGACGGCATTTTTCATCCGCATCAAGAAGTGCAGCATATCAAAAAAGAAAATATCGGATTGATTGAAGTCATGGGCTTGGCAGTTCTCCCACCGCGTTTAGCTCCGGAACTAGAAGAAGTGACTGCTTATCTATTGGATCAGCCCAATCAGATCGCGGCATACCATATTCCTTGGGCAGATGCGATCAAAGCCCAGTACCCAGAATGCAATGCCGAAAACGTGTCGCAGATTTTACGTCATGCATTAGGGGAAGTCTTTACACAAGTATTGACGCATGCAGGCGTCTTCAAACGAGACCAGACAGGACAAGCGGCCTTTGCTCGCTTTATAGCTACTTTATAAAAAAGTTCCCCGCAAAAAAAGGAGGCTGGAAGATGGCAACGATCAAAGATATTGCACAACAGGCTGGCGTCTCGCCAGCCACTGTATCACGGGTGCTGAATTACGATTCAGAATTATCGGTCAGCTCTGAAACCAAAGAGAAAATTTTTAAAGCCGCAGAAGCACTCAATTACACAAAACATAAAAAGAAGAGTCAGCCGGAAACCAGTAGTATGCGCTTGATCCAATGGTTTGATACCGAGGAAGAATTAGCGGATCTTTACTACTTAGCGATCCGTATCGGGATTGAAAATAAAACCGAAGAATTAGGGATTCGGTTGCTGAAAGAACCTTATGAAGGATTGACTGATACCGCCGTCGATGGAACGATTGCACTAGGAAAATTCGATGATCACCAGATTCGACAATTGAAAAAAAGCCAATCCAATTTGTTGATGGTCGATTTTGACGCATTGTCCCAGGGCGTCAATTCTCTGGTGGTGGACTTTCAACAAGCGGTGGATTTAGTGATCGATGACTTTATTGCAAAAGGCCACCAAAGGATCGGTTTGTTATCAGGCGTTGAGTTTACCAAGGATCATCACCAAGAAATCGAAGACCCTCGGCGCCGGATTTTTGAGGAACGGCTCCGCCGGTTGAAGTTGCACCACCCGCAATATCATCTCAGCGCACCCTTTACAGTAGAGGGCGGTTATGAGGCGATGAAAGAGTATTTGCAGCAAAACAAAGAGTTGCCAAGTGCTCTATTTGCTTCCAGTGATGCCTTAGCGATTGGCGCTATGCGTGCTTTGCAAGAAAAAAACATCAAGATTCCTGATGAGATTGCAATTATTGGCTTCAATGATGTCAGTGTTGCAAAGTACGTCTTTCCGACTCTGTCAACTATCAAAGTTCATACGGAATGGCTGGGAGAGTTGGCAGTAACGACCTTGCTGGATATAATTACGAATGCAGCACCCGTTCCTCGCAAAGTTACGATCGCAACGGAACTGATTACGCGCCAATCTTCCTAGCAACCAGTTGAATCAACGAAGGATGTCGTTACACACGCAACTGAGTTTTAATGGAATAACAAAAAAATGCATATCGCCTTACCCGAACCTTTAAACAGCCTCGTCGGTTTGCAGCTGCAGCCGCGCTTGCTTTTTTCAAAGGTTCGGGTATTGTTGTCCTATTGCTTTTTTTCTAAACGCAGGCATCTTTTTGGAGACTTGGTTGGGCATTTGATTAGAATATGGTAGAATATGAGAGAGTTTTTTGAATGGGGAGAAGATAGATGAAAACATTAGCGATTGATACCTCAAACCAGACACTGGCGGTTGCGGTGGTCGATGGTCAAGAAGTGTTGGGACAAAGCCAGACGATGGCGATCAAAAACCACAGCACAGCATTGATGCCTGCCATTGATGGATTGATGCAAGCGGTGGGGATGGCACCTAAAGAGCTGGAGCAAATCGTTGTTGCGAAAGGTCCTGGTTCGTATACAGGTTTGCGAATCGGCGTCACAACAGCAAAAACGCTGGCACAAACATTGAACATCCCGCTGATTGGTGTTTCTAGTTTGAAAACAGTCGCTGCCAATTGCGTGGGCGTATCTCAAGTGATCGTTCCGTTGTTTGACGCTCGCCGTCAAAATGTCTACGCAGGTGCCTACCAATGGCATAATGGGACCTTAGAAACAAGGATCAAAGACCAGCATATCTCACTGTCTGAGTTATTGACCCAGCTAAAAGCAGTCGATAGTCAAGAAGTGCTATTTGTCGGCGCCGATACCATCAAATTTAAAGACATGATCGAGGCGGAGCTGCCGACAGCCCATATCAATCAAGTGTCGTTATGGAATTACCCGAATGGCGTGGTTTTAGCTGCTATTGCGAAAGAAGAAGCGCCGGTAGCTTCGATCCATGATTTTGTACCAGACTATTTAAAATTAGTTGAAGCCGAAGAAAAATGGTTAGCCTCGCATGAACCGGGAGTGGATGCCTATGTTGAAAAAATTTAAAACGATGACGGGAAAGCTGGCTCTTTTCCGTCAGATTCAATACCCAGAGCGTAAAAAAGAGATACGAGGGGAAACATATGTTGTTCGTGAATTAGTCGGTGATGACATTAAAGAGCTGTTGCAGGTGGAGCGTCTCGTGTATGCTGGGGAACTGCCTTGGACCAAAAGCGCCTTTTTGTCAGAGCTTTATTCACGGGTCAAACATCTTTATTTGGGCATCTTGCATAATGAGCGGATGATTGGGTTTATCGGGGTGCGGATTTTAGGCGCTGATGCCCATATCACCAATATCGCGATCATTCCTGATTATCAAGGAAAAGGGATCGGTTCTTTCTTGCTAGGAGAAATCGAACGTTATGCAAGGAAAAACAAATGCGACCGTTTGACATTAGAAGTTCGCCTGGGCAATCGTGATGCGCAACGTTTGTATCGGACCCTCGGGTTTGTTTCACAGGCGATCAAAACGGCGTACTACACCGAAGGCAATGAAGACGCATTGGATATGGTGAAATTTTTAAATGACTAACGAACAAGCAGATCAAACGATCCCGACACCGCAAATGCTTTGGTCATTGGCAGATCAGAGCTATCCCTTTGGCTCGCCTTGGAATCTACAGCAATTTCAACAAGATTTGCAAAACAGCAACAGTCGCTATTTGTTCCGTTATGGAAAAACTAATCAAGAGCTGATTGGGTTTCTCTGTTTTCAGCAAGTGCTGGATGAAGCAGAGCTGTTTAATGTAGCGGTTTTACCAGCATATCAAGGGCAAGGTTTGGCGAAAGAATTGTTGAAACGAATGGAAACGATCGTGGAACAAACTGATGGTCGGCGAATCTATCTTGAAGTGCGCGTGTCGAATTTGCAAGCACAAGCTCTTTATTTACGTATGGGCTATACAGTCATCGGTCGTAGAAAAAAATATTACAGTCATCCTGAAGAGGATGCGTTGATTATGGAAAAGAAAGTAGGCGGACAAAAATCAAATGAATGAGTTGATTTTAGCCATTGAAAGCAGTTGTGATGAAACAAGTGTGGCAGTGATTAAAAACGGTGACACCATTTTAAGTAACATTGTTGCTTCGCAGATCAAGAGCCACCAGCGCTTCGGCGGTGTCGTACCAGAAGTCGCTAGTCGTCACCATGTTGAACAGATTACTTTATGCATCGAGGAAGCATTGACACAGGCTGACACACAGCCTGAAGAATTATCAGCTGTTGCTGTCACCTATGGTCCAGGGTTGGTTGGGGCATTATTGATTGGACTTTCTGCAGCGAAAGCCTTTGCCTGGGCCCACAGCTTACCACTGATTCCGGTCAATCACATGGCAGGACATATTTATGCAGCTCGTCTAGTGAAGCCATTGGTTTTTCCTTTAATGGCATTATTGGTCAGCGGTGGCCACACCGAATTGGTGTATATGGCAGAAGATGGCTCTTTTGAGATCATCGGTGAAACGAGAGATGATGCCGCTGGAGAAGCCTATGACAAAGTCGGTCGTGTTCTGGGTTTGCCTTATCCTAGTGGAAAAGAAATTGATCGCCTTGCGCATCTAGGCAGTGATACGTATCACTTTCCTCGAGCAATGATACAAGAAGATAATTTTGATTTTAGTTTCAGCGGCTTGAAGAGTTCCTTTATCAATTTTGTGCATAATGCACAGCAAAGAGAGGAAGCTTTGTCAGTAGAAAATCTAGCAGCTAGTTTCCAAGCCAGCGTTGTCGAAGTATTGGTTCATAAAACGTTGCGGGCATGCCAAGCCTATCCAGTAAACCAGCTGATCGTCGCTGGCGGGGTCGCCGCGAATCAAGGGTTGCGTGACGCTTTACAAGAAGCGATGCAGGAATTGCCGGAAGTGGAATTGTTGATTCCACCATTGCGTCTTTGCGGAGATAATGCGGCCATGATTGGTGCCTATGCCCATGTTGCGTTGAAAAAGCAGCGCTTAGCAGACCTTTCATTGAATGCTGATCCAAGTGTCAGCTTTGCCCATCCGATTTCTTAAGATGATAGCACCTAAGATCCGTTCTTAGGTGTTTTTTTGTTTCATTTATGAGCAAACAGAAGATTTCGTTGTATTTTATTTCATCATTTGATATCATTGTGTATATTTATTAATTAATGGAGGGGCGGGTATGCAATGACATCGGTTTTTAAAGGACGCAGTTTTTTAGCAGAAAAGGATTTTACTAAAGAAGAACTACAATATTTGATTGATTTTTCCCAGCACTTGAAAGGGATGAAGGCCAACAATCAACCACATCGTTATTTAGATGGCAAAAACATTGCACTTTTGTTTGAAAAGAATTCGACACGGACGCGAGCAGCCTTTACGGTTGCAGCGGTAGATCTGGGGGCGCATCCGGAATTTTTAGGGGCCAATGATATTCAGTTGGGGACTAAAGAATCCGTTGAAGATACCGCCAAAGTATTCGGCCGCATGTTTGACGGGATAGAGTTTCGCGGCTTTAGTCAGCAAGTTGTCGAAGATCTGGCCAACTATTCAGGCGTACCTGTTTGGAATGGCTTAACGGATGAATGGCATCCAACACAAATGATCGCTGATTTTTTGACTATTCAAGAAAACTTTGGTGAGCTGACTGGCTTGACCATCGCATACTGTGGGGATGGGCGCAACAATGTCGCCAATTCTTTGTTAGTGACTAGTGCGATTTTAGGGGTCAATATTCATGTCGTCACCCCAAAGGCCTTGCAGCCAGAAGCAACCATCATCGCACAGGCACAAGCCTATGCCAAGGAATCTGGGGCAAAGATTTTGGTGACTGATGATGTGGATCAAGGTGTTCTAGGCGCCGATGTCGTGTATACCGATGTTTGGGTATCAATGGGTGAAGAAGAAAAATTCCAAGAACGGATCGAACAGCTGCTGCCGTATCAAGTAAACCAATCGTTGATGAAAAAAACCCAAAATGATCAAGTGATTTTTATGCACTGTTTGCCGGCTTTTCATGATGATCAGACCACGTATGGCAAAAAAGCAGCGCAGGCGTATGGAATTTCTGAGATGGAAGTCACTGATGAGGTCTTTCGCAGTAAGTATGCCCGTCAATTTGATCAAGCCGAAAATCGTTTGCACTCAATCAAAGCAATCATGGCAGTGACTGCCGGAGATCTATTTATTCCTAAAGTATAAAATAATTTTTTTTGAAAATGCCAAAATCTCGCTAGCCAAACAAACATTTCTTTGCTATACTTTCTGGGAAGTAAATAGCCTTGATTTGATGAAACAAGAGAAGTAGCGATTCGAGTATCAGTTAGCGAGTTCGGGGTGGTGGAAGCCGAATTGATCAGATTGTGAAACGCACTTGTGAGAATTTGCCAAGCAAACGGAATTCTGCCGTTATCAGAAAAAAGTGGGTCCGAAAAGGACAATCAGAGTGGTACCGCGGGAAATCTCGTCTCTAGTGCATGTTATGCGCTAGAGGCTTTTTTTGTTTTTATCAATCATTTCTTGCATAAAAAACATACAGCTGTTTGCTTGCTTCAAACAACTTTTCATCAAAACATGGGCTCAGTCATTATAGGAGGGATACTATGAATAACAAAGAAATCGTCGCACAAGCGATCCATCAAGTAGTAAAAGAAGATCTATCGATCGAACAAGTTCAGCAATTACTGGAAAATCCAAAGTCAGCCGACCATGGGGATGTGGCATTCCCAGCCTTCTCGCTAGCAAAAGTCTATCGGAAAGCGCCGCAGCAAATTGCCGCAGACTTAGCAGAAAAAATCGATCAAGCGTCTTTTGAAAAAATTGAAGTGGTCGGTCCATATTTAAACTTCTTTATGGATAAAAAAGCAATCTCTGCCCACGTCTTAGAGCTGGTTCTCAAAGAAAAAAATCATTTTGGCGATCAAACCATCGGCAATCAGCAAGCAGTACCGATCGATATGTCTTCACCAAATATTGCCAAACCCATCTCAATGGGGCATTTGCGTTCCACTGTGATTGGTAACTCGATCGGCTTTATTTTAGAAAAAATCGGTTATCAGCCAATTCGCATCAACCATTTAGGCGACTGGGGCACACAATTTGGGAAATTGATTGTTGCCTATAAAAAGTGGGGGTCAGAAGAAGCGGTCAAAGCGGAACCAATCAACGAACTATTACGTTTGTATGTTGATTTTCATGAAGCAGCCGAGACAGATAAGCAATTAGAAGATGATGCGAGAGCTTGGTTCAAGAAACTAGAAGATGGTGACCAAGAAGCAATGGATTTGTGGCAATGGTTCCGTGATGAATCATTAAAAGAATTCAATAAAATCTACGATATTTTGGAAGTTTCCTTTGATTCATTGAATGGCGAAGCTTTCTATAATGATAAGATGACAGAAGTCGTGGAATTATTAGAAGAAAAACACTTGCTGAAAGAAGACCAAGGGGCAGAAATCGTTGATTTGGCTGCCTATGACTTAAATCCAGCCTTGATCCGCAAATCCGATGGTGCGACCCTTTACATCACACGGGACATGGCTGCCGCACTGTACCGCAAACGGACCTACAACTTTGCAAAATCATTGTACGTGGTAGGGAATGAACAAAGTTATCACTTCAAACAATTAAAAGCTGTTTTGAAGGAAATGGGCTTTGAGTGGGCAGATGATATGACCCACGTACCATTTGGGTTGATCACCAAAGATGGGAAAAAACTGTCTACAAGAAAAGGCAAGATCGTTCTTTTAGAAGAAGTATTGAATGAAGCGATCGATTCAGCAAAAGAACAAATCACTGAAAAGAACCCAACCCTTGAAAACAAAGAAGAAGTAGCAAAACAAGTTGGTGTCGGGGCAGTCGTTTTCCACGATTTGAAAAATGACCGTTTGAATAATTTCGACTTTACGCTAGAAGAAGTTGTCCGTTTTGAAGGAGAGACCGGTCCTTACGTGCAATACTCTCATGCCCGTGCCATGAGCATTCTTGAAAAAGCCAACTTTGATCCCGCTGCTGTCAGCAGTCTGGCGTTGGCAGACGCTGAGAGCTGGGAAGTTATCAAATTGATCCAACGCTACCCAGAAACGGTCATGCAAGCGGCGGAAAAATATGAACCATCCGTCATTGCCAAACATGCCATCAAATTGGCACAGGCCTTTAATAAGTATTACGCCAATGTGAAAATCTTGGCTGAAGATGCGGAAAAAGACGCACGTCTGGCTCTAGTTTATGCAGTAACGACCTTATTAAAAGAAGATTTACGGTTGCTTGGTTTACATGCACCCGACAAAATGTAACAAAAAAGCTGTATCCTTGTTTCGACAAGGACACAGCTTTTTTGTAGTAAAAATACAGATAGGTCACATTTGTTCAGTGTTTTATAAGACCGCGTGGTTTCTGATAAATTGATAAAATGTTTCGGCGTCTTCGTCGCTGCGGGAAATCACCGCTACTGTATCAAAGCCCGCCAACGAGCATACTTTTTCTGGCATGGTCACTTCATCGATCGCTGCCGAAAGCAAAGGCGCATTGTCCGCAACGGTATGGATCAAGGTCATGAATTGCACACGATCTACTTTAGTGACAACGTCTTCGATCATCTGTATCAAGCGCTGCTCTTCTTCTTTTTCATCCTCAGAAGCTTGCATTCCTTGAAAAATGACAAACTTTGTCTGACCTGACTCATCAGGTACTTTCACGATTTTCAAATCACGAATATCGCGAGAAATGGTCGCTTGCGTGGCGGAGACTCCTTGGACTTCCAATTGCTGCAATAATTCTTCTTGCGTGCGTACAGTATGTTCAGTAATGATTTGTCTAATAAGTAAATGGCGATCAGCTTTTCGCATAGGTAAACTCCTTTAAGCATGATTGATTAAGTCAGCCTTATCATAGCAGATAACACCGAAAAAACCTAGATATAATAAGAAAAGAATTAGAACGTTAAAAAAAAGCCGAACCACGAATCGTAGTTTTTCATTTGAATCAGTTGCATTTCTTTTTTAGCTACTGTATACTGTTTAAGGCGTGAGTTTTTCACGTCAATCCCACATCTTGTTCCATCTGCGAAGCGGTGCTGATCGATTCAGTTCTTCAAGGAGTAAAAGAGCAAGAGAGGAAAACAAAAAACCAAATTGGAGGAAACACAACATGGCAGTAATCTCAATGAAACAATTACTAGAAGCCGGCGTACACTTTGGTCACCAAACTCGTCGCTGGAACCCAAAAATGAAGAAATATATCTTCACAGAAAGAAACGGCATCTACATCATTGATTTGCAAAAAACAGTGAAATTAGTAGACGCAGCTTACGACTACATGAAAAATGTTGCTGAAGAAGGCGGCGTTGCATTGTTCGTAGGTACTAAAAAACAAGCACAAGAAGCAATCAAAGAAGAAGCAATCCGTTCAGGTCAATACTATGTTAACCATCGTTGGTTAGGTGGAACTTTGACAAACTGGGAAACAATCCAAAAACGTGTTGCTCGTTTGAAACAAATCAACAAAATGGAAGAAGATGGCACATTTGCTGTTCTTCCTAAAAAAGAAGTCGTTGGCTTGAACAAAGAGCGCGAACGTCTTGAAAAATTCTTAGGCGGTATCGCTGATATGCCAAGAATTCCAGATGTAATGTACGTTGTTGACCCACGTAAAGAACGTATCGCGATCCAAGAAGCACGCAAATTGAATATCCCGATCGTAGCGATGGTCGATACAAACTGTGATCCAGACGAAATCGATGTTGTTATCCCATCAAACGATGACGCTATTCGTGCCGTTAAATTGATCACTGCGAAAATGGCAGATGCTTTCATCGAAGGTAACCAAGGCGAAGACCAAGTAGCAGAAGAAGATTTTGCTGCTGAATCAACAGAAAACGCAACTTCAATCGAAGAAATCGTTGATGTTGTCGAAGGCGACAACGCATCAGCTGAATAATAAATGATGGAGCTGTTTCAAAGGCTAGGCGCCAAGCCTCACTCTCCTTTGAAACAGCTTTTTTTAAAGACAAGCAATCTTGTTTAAAAACATTTAGGAGGAAACAAAAAATGGCAGAAGTAACAGCTAAATTAGTAAAAGAATTACGCGATATGACTGGTGTAGGAATGATGGACGCAAAACGTGCATTAGTTGAAGTAGAAGGCGACATCGAAAAAGCCGTAGACTTATTACGTGAAAAAGGTATGGCAAAAGCTGCGAAGAAAAACGACCGTATTGCTGCTGAAGGATTAGCATCTGTAGCGATCAACGGCAACACAGCAGCAATCGTTGAAGTGAACTCAGAAACTGACTTCGTTTCTAAAAACGAAATGTTCCAAGACTTAGTAAAAGAAATCGCTGAAGTAATCGCAGCGAACAAACCAGCTGATATGGATGCTGCTTTAAAATTAGAAACTTCTAAAGGCACAATGGATGCTGCGTTGATCGAAGCAACACAAGTAATCGGAGAAAAAATCAGCTTCCGTCGTTTTGAAGTTGTTGAAAAAGATGACAATGCTGCTTTCGGCGGTTACCTACACATGGGCGGACGTATTGCTGTATTGACTGTTCTTGAAGGAACAACTGACGAATCAGTTGCGAAAGATGTTGCGATGCACGTTGCAGCGATCAACCCTCGCTACGTGAACGAAGCACAAATCTCTCAAGAAGAATTGGATCATGAAAAACAAGTCTTGACAGAACAAGCATTGAACGAAGGCAAACCAGCGAACATCGTTGAAAAAATGGTTGAAGGACGCTTGAAGAAATTTAAAGCAGAAATCGCTTTGGTTGACCAACCATTCGTTAAAGACCCAGATATGACAGTTGAAAAATATGTTGCATCAAAAGGCGCAACTGTGAAATCTTTTGTCCGCTTTGAAGTCGGCGAAGGTATCGAAAAACGCGAAGACAACTTCGTTGAAGAAGTAATGAGCCAAGTGAAAAAATAATTCTGTTCCTCGAACAGATGGGAACGCATGGAAGTGCGCTCCCTTTTTTTAAGCAAAAACGGTTTTTGAAGAAATAGTGTAGATAATTTTCAACGAAAGAGCACCAATATGCTACAATAGTATTGGAGAATGTACGGAGGAATCATGATGGGCAAACCAAAATATCAACGTGTTGTATTAAAATTAAGTGGTGAAGCATTAGCGGGTGACGAAGGCTTTGGGATCAAACCACCGACGATCCAAGAGATCGTTAAAGAGATCAAGGAAGTCCACGAATTAGGTGTACAGATGGCAATCGTGGTCGGCGGCGGAAACATTTGGCGTGGACAAATCGGCGCGCAAATGGGGATGGAAAGAGCCCAAGCTGATTACATGGGCATGTTAGCGACTGTGATGAATGCTTTAGCATTACAAGATACACTAGAAAACGCTGGTGTACCAACGCGTGTCCAAACTTCGATCGAAATGCGTCAAATCGCAGAACCTTATATTCGTCGCAGAGCAGAACGTCACTTAGAAAAAGGGCGGGTCGTCATTTTTGCCGGCGGAACCGGAAACCCTTATTTCTCAACTGATACGACCGCAGCCTTACGGGCAGCTGAAATCAACGCCGATGTCATTTTGATGGCAAAAAACAATGTTGATGGCGTCTACTCAGCAGATCCTAAAACGGATCAAAGTGCTGTGAAATTTGAAGAATTGACTCATTTAGAAGTCATTTCTAAAGGATTGCAAGTAATGGATTCAACCGCAAGTTCATTAAGTATGGACAACGATATTCCATTAGTCGTATTCAACTTGAATGAGCATGGAAACATTCGCCGCGCCATTTTAGGTGAACATATTGGAACGACAGTAAGGGGGAAATAACATGGCTGACAAAATTTTAACAGAAGCAAAAGACAAAATGAAAAAAGCAGCAGAAAACTTGCAGCGGGAATTAGGACAAATCCGTGCTGGCCGCGCGAACGCGAGCATCTTAGACCGCGTAATGGTTACTTATTATGGTGTACCAACACCCTTGAACCAAATGGCTTCAATTACGATTCCAGAAGCAAGAATTTTGATGATCACACCTTTTGACAAAACAATGATCCAAGAAGTAGAAAAAGCTATCATGCAAAGTGATGTAGGGATTACACCTGCCAATGATGGAACGGTGATTCGTTTGGTGATTCCTCAATTAACGGAAGAACGTCGTAAAGAATTAGCAAAAGATGTGAAAAAAGAAGCTGAAAATGCGAAAATCGCCGTCCGTAACATTCGTCGGGATGCCATGGAAGCTTACAAGAAACAAGAAAAAGCTGGCGATATCACAGAAGATGATTTGCGAGAATCTGAAAAAGAAGTGCAGACTGCTACAGATAACAGCATCAAAGAAATCGATGCCATCGCAGCTGAAAAAGAACAAGAATTACTTGAAGTTTAAAAGGAATGACGAAGAGTCGCTTCAGCGGCTCTTTTTTTATGGGCGAAAGTAGCTCATGTACTTGAATATGACAGCTGTTTTTTTGTTTTTTCTTAATATAGAAATCTTTTCTTGGTTTTCATAGGCAAGAAATCTGATTATTGTTATAATGTAAAAGATGAATTTCAAGAATTGGAAGAGGAGCGAATACGATGCTGCGTTTTTTTCCACAAAAAGACAAATATATCAAAGAAGCGGCTGAACATGAATTTGATCCATCACTGCCGATTCCCCAACACATCGCGATCATTATGGATGGCAACGGCAGATGGGCGCAAAATCGGCGCTTGCCAAGAGTAGCTGGCCACAAAGAAGGCATGGAGACGGTAAAGAAAATCACGAAACACGCTTCACACTTAGGTGTGAAGGTATTGACGCTTTATGCATTTTCGACAGAGAATTGGAAACGGCCGAACGAGGAAGTAGACTTTTTGATGCAACTGCCCGTCGACTTTTTCGACACCTTTGTTCCTGATCTGATCAAAGAAAATGTTCAAGTCAAAGTGATGGGGTTCACGGATTCTTTACCCGCGCATACACAAGAAGCGGTCAAGCGAGCGATCGACCAAACCAAAGATAACACCGGGATGATCTTGAATTTTGCTTTAAATTACGGCAGCCGCGCGGAAATTTTGACAGCTGTCCAAGCACTTTATGAAGAACTCTCAGCTTCCGGCGAAGCTCTACCAGAGCTCACGGAAGACATGCTGGGGACGCATTTGATGACTGGTTTTTTACCAAACGCGTTACGTGATCCTGAATTGGTGATTCGAACGAGTGGTGAGGAACGTATCAGTAATTTCTTATTATGGCAGATTGCATACAGCGAGTTATTCTTTACAAAGGCGCTCTGGCCTGATTTCGATTCTGCGTTATTAGAGGACGCGATTGGGAGCTTTCAACAACGAAACCGGCGTTTTGGCGGTTTGAAAACGAAGGAGGAAGAAGAGTGAGACAACGTGTAATCACTGCGGTCGTCGCATTAGCCTTTTTCCTGCCAATTATTTATATTGGCGGCATTGCCGTCGAATTGCTGGCAGCAGCAATGGCAGGAATTGGTGTTTATGAATTATTTCGAATGAAAGGATTAGCTATTTTCAGTTTTGAAGGAATTCTTTCAATCCTCGGAGCGGTAATCTTAGTTTTGCCTCAAGAACGCTGGTTTTTCTTTTTGCCAGAGGGGACAGATAAAAGTGCCTTGTTTTATCTGATCGTTCTTTTGTTACTAGGGATCGCGGTTATTTCGAAAAATACGTATACCATCGATGAAGCTGGCTTTCCGGTGATCGTTAGCTTATATACCGGTGTCGGGTTTGAACGTTTTTTGACGGCACGGTCAGCAACGGATGGCTTAGTCGTTTTAGTTTTCGGTCTCTTTATCGTGTGGGCAACGGATATTGGGGCATACATGGTGGGACGACGTTACGGTCAACGAAAATTATGGCCGGAGATTTCTCCTAATAAAACCATCGAAGGGGCCCTAGGCGGGATTGCTGCTGCGGTGGTCGTAGCTGGTTTGTATCTATTAGCATTTCCTGGGAAAGATTATTTTGGACACGGTAGTGCCATGATGATTTTATTGACGGTCCTCTTTTCGATCGCTGGGCAATTTGGTGATTTAGTGGAATCGGCGATCAAACGTCATTATGGCGTAAAGGATTCAGGGAATATCCTGCCAGGTCACGGGGGAATCTTAGATCGCTTCGACAGCATGTTGTTTGTGTTTCCAATCATGTATTTATTTGGCGTCTTTTAGAAAATATTTAAGAAGTGCAGGCTTGGCTTGCGCTTCTTTTTTTAAATTCTTGTTACAACGGGAATGTGAGTTCCTCAACGGGAACCGGTGTGATAAAATAAGGAAAGGCTGCCCTGAATGAGAGGGATGCTGTGAAAGAGAGGAACGAGCATGAAAACGATACTTGTATTTATCATTATCTTTTCCGTGGTGGTAGTGATTCACGAATTCGGACACTACTTCTTTGCAAAACGGGCAGGTATTTTAGTAAGAGAGTTTGCCATCGGTATGGGGCCTAAATTGTTCGCGCATCAAGCGAAAGATGGGACGACCTACACGATTCGGATGCTGCCATTAGGCGGGTATGTCCAAATGGCAGGCTGGGGCGAAGATGAAACCGAATTAACGCCTGGTATGCCAGTCTCCTTGGTTCAAGATGCAACTGGTAAAGTCATCAAAATCAATACGAGCAAAAAGATCCAATTGCCGCAAGCGATCCCCATGGAAGTGACCGACTTTGACTTGGAGGAGAAGCTGACGATCACTGGCTTCATCAACGGCAATGAACAAGAAGCAGTTACGTACGCTGTGGATCATGACGCAACGATTATTCATGAAGATGGCGTTGAAGTTCGGATCGCACCAAAAGACGTTCAATTCCAGTCCGCAAAGCTTTGGCAACGAATGCTGACGAATTTTGCCGGACCGATGAATAACTTTATTTTATCCTTGGTTTTATTCACTGGGTTGGTGTTTGCGCAAGGTGGTGTCGCGAACCAAGATGCAACCATCGTGACAGGAATCGAAGCAGGAACCCCGGCAGCTGAAGCCGGACTGCAAAATGGCGACGAAATCCTAGCAGTTGAAGGCGTCGATGTTTCCAACTGGTCAGAATTGACGACAGAGATCCAAAAGTATCCAGATACTCAGATTGCTCTCGAAGTTAAACGAGGAGCAGAAACACTTGATTTGACGGCAACTCCTGCGAGTCAAGAATCTGGGGAGACTACGATTGGTTTCTTAGGGATCACGGCTTCGTTAAAAACTGGCATCGGAGACATCTTACTTGGCGGCTTGCAAACGACCATTGACAATTCATTGGTGATTTTTAGAGCAGTCGGCAACTTGATCGCCCAACCAGATATCAATAAATTGGGTGGACCGGTAGCGATTTTCCAACTGTCTTCTCAAGCCGCATCGCAAGGTGTCACAACGGTGATCGCCATGATGGCGATGATTTCCATCAACTTGGGGATCTTTAATTTATTGCCGATTCCTGGATTAGATGGTGGGAAACTGGTTTTAAATATTTTAGAAGGTGTGCGAGGCAAGCCAATCAGTCAAGAAAAAGAAGGCATCATTACCCTGATTGGGTTTGGGTTTTTGATGCTGCTGATGGTTCTCGTTACCTGGAATGATATCCAACGTTTCTTCTTTTAAAAATAAGACGCACAAGCAAATCAATTGTTGATCGGGTGAACATGATTTTTTGTAGCAAAGGAGAAAAAAATGAAACAGTCAAAATGTTTGATTCCGACATTGCGGGAAACCCCCAGCGATGCGGAGACGTTAAGTCATCAACTGTTAGTTAGGGCCGGGTATATTCGACAAGTGGCGGCAGGCATCTATGTCTACTTGCCGCTAGCACAAAGGGTGTTAGAAAAGATCAAGCGGGTCATTCGTGAGGAACTGGCACAAATCGATGCCGTAGAGATGGCGATGCCTTCTTTGCTTCCGTATGAACCATGGAAGGAGTCTGGACGGGCCTCATTGTATGGTGAGTCTTTGTATCGGTTGACAGATCGAAACGAACGAGAGATCGTTTTAGGGCCCACTCACGAAGAGCCGTTCACGACATTGATCAAAAACGAGATCACGTCTTATAAGCGGCTACCCTTGAGCTTGTATCAGATCCAAACGAAATATCGGGACGAACAGCGGCCGCGCTTTGGATTGATTCGCAGCCGTGAATTTATCATGCAAGATGGCTATTCTTTTCACGCCGATGAAGCCAGCTTAGATCAAACCTATAATCGCTACGAAATGGCTTACCATGCCATTTTGAAACGCTGTGGGATCGAATATCGGACAGTGGTCGGGGATAATGGCTTGATGGGTGGCCGAGATTCAAAAGAGTTTTTGGCATTGTCTGGAATCGGCGAAGAGCTGATCTGTTATTCGACTGAAAGCGACTATGTCGCCAATTGGAAACTAGCAACTAGTCAGTATATCGCTAAAAAATCTCATGAGACCTATTTAGAGTTACAAAAAGTCGTTCATGAAGAGTCTCTATCGTTAGAGGAACTGGCGAAAACATACGAAACGGATTTGCAAAAAATCGTTCAAGTATTTTTGCTACTCGTTGACGAGCAAGTCATTATGGTATTGCTTCGAGGTGATCACAGTCTTAATGAAACAAAGATCAAGCATTTTTTAGCCGCTGATCAAGTGAAGATCTTGACTGCTGAAGAAGCCGAGTCCTATCTGACCAGTGACGCACAACTTCGCAGCCCCATTGAGCTTGCTGATTCGATCCAATTGTATGCCGATCAGCATGTCCAAGATATGGCGAATCTGATCGTACCAGCGGCAGAAAAACAGAGCTATTTTCTTAATGCAAATGTAGGCCGTGATTTTCAACCACTAGCCTTTGCCGATTTTCGCTTGGTTCAAGAAGGCGATCCTTCCCCAGATGGAAAAGGGACCTTAACCTTTACGCGAGGAATCGAAGTTGGGCATATCTTCAAGTTAGGAACCAAGTACAGCGAGGCGCAAGAAGCGACGGTTGTCGATGAAAATGGCGATGAACAACCAATCATCATGGGCTGTTATGGTCTGGGGGTTTCTCGGTTGCTATCAACGATCGTTGAACAATATGGCAATGAGTTTGGGATCGATTGGCCCCAAGAAATTGCCCCATTTGATGTGCATATCATCCAAACGTCGATTGAAGATAGCTATCAAAATGCCTTAAGTGAAGAAGTAGAAGAAATGATGAACCAAGTTGGCTATCAAGTATTGGTGGATGACCGCAATGAACGTGCAGGGGTCAAATTTGCAGATGCCGATTTGATTGGTTGTCCGATTCGCTTGACCATCGGTAAAAAAGCCGTAGAAGGCATCGTGGAGATCAAAATCAAGCATACTGGCGCAACCGTTGAAGTGAGGAAAGAAGAAGTCGCTTCGACCCTAACGATTTTGTTAGCCAACCAAGAATAAATCGAAACAAATGGTAGATCGAGAAAGGAAATCCTTTCTCGATTTTTTAATGAAAGTGAAGACAAAAAGAGGTATACTAATGAGTACTGAGAAAAGGAGGATCTTCAATTGTCAAAAGAAAGAGAGACCTTTGAGATATTATTAGACCAAATTGCAGCTGCCCAAAATCTTCGGCAGCATCCATTGATGCAGACTGCCCAAATCAGACAAGTAACCGTGCATCGACAATCAAAAGCCTGGACGTTTTATTTCCAATTCGAACGTTTGTTGCCGGTGATGGTGTATCAGTCCTTTAAACAACATATTGAATTGGCATTTAAAGAGATTGCGGAAGTTCGCATTGTCATTGAAGCTCAAGACGGTTCCTTTGATGAGCAGTTCATTCAAGAATACTGGCCATTAGCGTTAGCCAATCAAAATTGCGATCGGCCGTTAGTTCATCAAGTGATCAAAAATCAAATGCCTATGATTCAAGAGAACAAGGTGATTTTACCCGTCAACAATGATGCGGTCATCACGATTTTGCAGCAACAGTACTTACCGATCATTGAGGAAAATTATGGGACTTTCGGGTTTCAAAAATTTCGGATCCTGCCACAGCTAGACAAAGAACAGGCTGAGGCAGCCTTGAAAGAACTTGAAGCACGAAAAGAAGAACAAACGGCAGCCTTCCAATTGCAAGCCGCTGAGAACTTAATGGCGCACGAGCAACGCAAAAAAGAAGTCAAAACAGTCGAATTTGACGGACCAATCGCCTTGGGACGTAATATTCCTGCTGATGAACCTGTGACACCGATGATCAATATCATCGAGGAAGAACGCCGAGTTACGATCCAAGGGTATGTCTTTGATAAAGAAGTCCGCGAATTGCGTTCAAAACGGAAGATTTTGATTTTGAAAATCACCGACTATACGTCGTCGTTTAGTGTGAAAAAATTCTCCAACAATGAAAAAGATGAACAAGTCTTTGATGCCATTGCTAAAGGTAGTTGGGTCAAAGTGCGTGGTAGTGTTCAAGAAGATACCTTTATGCGAGATCTCGTTATGAATGCGCAAGATTTGCTGGAAGTCAAACACGAGGCCCGCAAAGATTATGCACCTGAAGGCGAAAAACGGGTCGAACTTCACCTGCATTCCAATATGAGTACGATGGATGCAACCAACAATGTGGCAGACTTTGTCGCTCAAGCTGGCAAGTGGGGACATAAGGCGATTGCGATCACCGATCATGGTGGAGCACAAGGGTTTCCTGATGCCCATCACGCCGGAGAAAAAGCCGGGGTAAAAATTCTTTACGGTGTGGAAGCCAATATCGTGGATGACGGGGTAGCGGTTGCCTATAATCCGCAGCCTGTCCCACTGACTGATGCCACGTATATCGTGTTTGACGTGGAGACCACCGGATTGTCTGCAGTGTACGACACCATCATTGAATTGGCCGCTGTGCGGATGCATAAAGGCAACGTGGAAGGTTCCTTTGATGAATTCATCGATCCTGGCCATCCTTTATCACGAACGACCGTAGAATTGACGGGAATCACCGATGAAATGGTTCGGGGGTCAAAATCGGAAGAAGAAGTCTTACGTTTGTTCCGTGAGTTTTCTGAAGGAGCCATTCTAGTTGCCCACAATGCGTCATTTGATATGGGCTTCTTAAATACCAGTTATCGAAAATACGGTATCCCGGAAGCAGAAAATCCCGTCATTGATACATTGGAACTCGCTCGTTATTTGTATCCAGAGTTTAAGCGATTCGGTTTAGGTGTCCTTTCCAAAAAATTTGGCGTTAGTTTGGAGCAACATCACCGAGCGATCTACGATGCCGAGGCAACCGGTCATTTAGCGTGGATCTTTGTCAAAGAAGCGATGGAAAAACATGACATGCTACTGCACGAAGATTTGAACCGACACGTGGGGGGTGAGAACTCCTATAAAGCAGCTCGGCCTTTCCATGCCACGATCTTAGCCCGAACACAGGCGGGATTGAAGAATTTATTCAAGCTGATCTCGATGTCGAATGTGAAGTACTTCCATGATAAAGTTCCGCGGATCCCGCGCTCAGAATTGGTGAAATTGCGGGAAGGATTGTTAGTCGGAACCGCTTGTGATAAAGGAGAAGTCTTTGTCGCAATGATGCAAAAAGGGGTCGATGCAGCGCGGGAACTTGCCAAGTTTTATGACTACATCGAAGTCATGCCCAAAGCAGTTTATGCTCATCTTCTCGAAACGGAACTCGTGAAAAGTGAAAAAGATCTAGAAGACATCATTCGGAATCTGGTAAAGATGGGGGAAGAGTTAGGGAAAATCGTTGTTGCTACTGGGAATGCCCACTACCTGAACGAAGAAGATGCCATTTATCGTAAGGTCTTGATCAATTCGATGGGGGGCGCCAATCCCTTGAATCGACATAGTTTACCGGATGTACATTTCCGAACAACCGATGAGATGCTGACCGCTTTTCAGTTTTTAGGTCCAGAAGTAGCGAAAGAAATTGTAGTGACGAACCCGAATAAAATCGCTGATCTCTGTGAAAAAGTCATTCCGGTAAAAGATGATTTGTATACACCAAAGATTCCCGGATCTGAACAAGAGATCACCGACTTGAGTTACAACCGTGCCAAAGAGCTATACGGTGATCCATTACCAGAAATTGTGGAAAAACGTTTGAAAAAAGAGCTTGATTCGATCATTGGGAATGGGTTTTCCGTGATCTATTTGATCTCACAAAAACTGGTTCATAAAAGCAATGAAGACGGCTACTTAGTAGGGTCGCGGGGATCAGTCGGTTCTAGTTTTGTCGCAACTATGACTGGGATCACTGAGGTCAATCCATTAGCCCCTCATTATTATTGTCCCGATTGCCAGTATTCTGAATTTTATGAAGACGGCTCGTATGGTTCTGGTTATGATATGCCAGAGAAAAAATGTCCAAAATGCGGCACCCGTCTGAACAAAGATGGCCATGATATTCCTTTTGAAACCTTCCTTGGCTTCCATGGCGATAAAGTCCCCGATATCGATTTGAACTTTTCAGGGGAGTATCAGCCAGAAGCCCATAACTATACGAAAGTGCTCTTCGGTGAAGAGTATGTCTATCGTGCCGGAACGATCGGTACCGTAGCGGACAAAACAGCCTTTGGGTTCGTAAAAGGCTTTGAGCGCGATCATAATCTTCATTATCGTGCAGCCGAAGTCGATCGTTTGGCAAAAGGCGCCACTGGCGTCAAACGGACGACTGGTCAGCATCCGGGGGGGATTATCGTTATTCCAGACTATATGGATGTCTATGATTTCACCCCGATTCAATACCCAGCAGATGATCAAAATTCAGAATGGAAAACGACCCACTTTGATTTCCATTCGATTCATGACAATATTTTAAAACTGGATATCCTGGGACACGATGACCCAACGGTGATTCGGATGCTACAGGATTTATCAGGAATCGATCCTAAAACGATCCCCACGGATGATCCGGAAGTGATGCGTATTTTTGGTGGTACGGATGTGCTAGGTGTAACTGAAGAGCAGATCTACTCAAAAACAGGTACATTAGGCATCCCAGAATTTGGTACCCGATTTGTGCGAGGGATGTTGGATCAAACCCATCCATCGACCTTTGCAGAGCTCTTGCAGATCTCTGGTCTTTCCCATGGTACCGATGTATGGCTGGGCAATGCCGAAGAACTGATTCGTCGTGGAGATGCCAGTCTAGCAGAAGTAATCGGCTGTCGGGATGACATCATGGTGTATTTGATCCATGCTGGCCTAGATGACGGGATGGCCTTTAAAATCATGGAGACGGTTCGTAAAGGGCAATGGAACAAGATCCCTGACGACTTGCGGGACACTTACTTGCAAGCGATGCGGGAGAACAATGTCCCTGAATGGTATATCGATTCTTGTTCGAAGATCAAGTACATGTTCCCGAAAGCCCATGCGGCGGCGTATGTTTTGATGGCGTTGCGGGTGGCTTACTTTAAAGTGTACTTCCCAATTCTCTATTACTGTGCTTATTTCTCTGTCCGGGCGGATGATTTTGATTTGATTGCTATGTCAAAAGGAAAAGACGCCGTAAAAGAACGGATGCAAGAAATCACTGACAAAGGATTGGATGCGTCAACGAAAGAAAAGAATCTGTTAACGGTTCTGGAGTTAGCCAATGAAATGTTAGAGCGCGGTTATGAATTTGGGATGATCGATCTGTATAAATCGGATGCGGAAAACTTCGTGATCGACGGGAAAAAATTGATCGCACCGTTTCGAGCCGTGCCGAGTTTGGGACTAAACGTAGCGAAACAAATCGTGGAAGCACGAAAAGACGGTCCCTTCTTATCGAAAGAAGACCTCGCCAATCGCGGGAAAGTTTCTAAGACCTTGATTGAATACATGACGGATAACGGTGTTCTTAAAGATCTACCAGATGAAAATCAGTTGTCGTTGTTTGATATGTTATAAGTCAACAGCTGTTCACTTAAAAAAAATAAGCACATCATCGCAGCATCTAGTATAGTTAGTTTCTGCATGATGGGCTTTTTGTCTTGTTTGTGAGGGCAACCTAAGCAGTCACAATCTTGCGAAAATCAAAAGGATCGTGACTTTATAGTGAGAAATCATAAGGGGGGTGCCGCTTGGATAGCGAATCAATCGAACCATTGGCTTACAAAGAGGAGAAAAATACTCGTTACCGAAAGAAGCGAATGTCTTCGGTAACGAGTATTTTTCGACAAAGTTCGTTAAATAGCTAAAAAAAGAAAAAAAGCAAAACAGGCAAATACACCATGTACAGTAAGACGGAATACCCTAAACATGAAGTTGCAAATTCTTCGTCCCCTTGGTAGTTTCGTACAAGAATCGGGACAGAGTTTTGGACGGGCATAGAGGCTTGAATAATAAACACAGAAAGCATCAATTCAGGAACAGGGATGATTCTGCTTAACAACCACACGACTAGGGGCGAGAGAACGAACCGACCAAACAAGACACCGGCAATGTCTTTGGTCATTCGCAAGTTCTTGAGCCCGCCAAAGTAGACAATGATCCCGATGATAAACATTGATAGGGGCGTCGTTAAATCTGCTAGGTAGCTTCCAAGGCCATCAACAAATGAGGGCAGTGGTAAGGTGAACAGCATCCAGATCAAACCGATGATGAAACCAATCAAGGCTGGTGAAAAAATCTTTTTTAGCATGACCAATGGATGAAAGGAAATCCGGGCTTCACCAAAATCAGGATTGTCTTTTGCTAACTCAAAAATACCGATGGTCCAAAATAATGTCGTATTTACAATATAGTACAACAACACATAAGGAACGGCTTTTTCACCAAAAATGGCTAAATTGATCGGTAAGCCGATGAAGATCGTATTGGAAAAGGTAAACATGGCGGAAAATGCGCCTTGGTGTTTGGTTTCAACTTGCGCGAAACGGCGCCATAAATAACCGGCGAAGTAAGTGATCATCATGGAAAGCAAAGGGATGATCATCCCGGAAACTAATGAGAGAAACTCGTCTTTCGTAAAGTTTTTAATGATCGTCAAAAACATATTGGCGGGTAATGAGACATTTAACACCAGTTTTGAAAATGTGTCGGCGGTTCGATTAGAAAACCATTGTTTGTAAGACAACCAATAACCGATAAACATGAGACTGAAAATGACAAAAATATTGATATATGCTTGAAACATGCGCTCACCTCTCATTTACTATAGCGAAAGGCGCTAGAAGAAGCAACTGATTCCCATTTGAAAACAACAAAAAACCAAACCGCCCAATGAGCGATTTGGTCAAGAATTACTTCCGTTGCTGCTTGCCAGCGTTACGACCTTTTCCGTTAGGCTTTGTCGTATTTAGCGCCTTTTTGACAGCTTCTGTTTTTTCAGGCGTTACGTCTTTACGAGGCGTAACTACCGTTTTAGGCGGATTTGCTTTCATTTCCGCTTCGACTTGGGCACGAATTTTTGGTTTCATGATGACATTTGTGATAAACGTTTGGATACAACTGAAGACCCCACCAACTACCCAGTAAAGTGTCACACCAGCTGGTGCACTCATGGACATGAAAACGATCATCAATGGAGAAACGATCAACATGGTTTTCATCGTTTTTTTCTGTTCTTCAGGAATCCCGATGGTTGAGATATATCCTTGTGCCAAGTAGGAAAGACCAGCAATCGCCACAAAGAGAATGCTTGGGTCGCCTAAAGATACGCCAAAGAATTCAGAGTTTTGGATTCCTTGTGTGTAACGAGCGGTGAAATAAAGAGCAGAGAAGATCGGCATCTGAATCAGCAAAGGGAGACATCCGATACCGCCAAACATGCTGACGTTGTTTTCAGAGTAAATTTTTTGCATCTCCGCTTGCGCTTGCATTTGTTCTTCCCGAGTGGTTGCTTTTTTCAAATTGGCTTGCGCAATATCCACTTGGGGTTTCAGAAACTGCATTTTTTCACTTTGAACCATCGTTTTTCGAGACTGATGGATCCCTAATGGTAAGATAATGACACGGACAACGATCGTTACGGCGATGATCGCCCAGCCGTAAGACCAGTTGAAGTTTTCAACGAGCATCGTGATCATATCACCTAATGGTTTCACCAAAAAGCGATAAATCATTCCTGTTTCTTTCGGCGTACCATCAGCATTGGTACTGACACAGCCTGATAATGCTAATAACAGGCCAAATAATCCTGATGAAAGCAGCCATTTATTCATTTTAGACATTCTATTCTTCCTCTTCACAATAAATTTAGACAAAAATAACTATACTAAAAAAGACCGACTATTTCAATGTACAAAGAGAAATTCATTGAAAAATCAATCTTTCGACTTAGAAAACATTCAATTATCAATAATAGACTACGTCAAAGCTAGTACGTTCTTTAATGGTATCGTCTGGTTGGATGTCGATTTGGTTAACTTTCCCAGCGGGAGAAGGAGAATCTTTCACTCCGGCAACAAAGGCATCGATGATTTTTTCATCTCCCATCGCTTCAATCGAAACAGAACCATCTGCCTCATTTTTTACAGATCCTGTGACCCCCAACTGATCGGCAAGCATTTTCGTGGTATAACGAAAGCCGACACCTTGGACACGCCCTTGAACATGGATTCGTAGTTTCTTCATGGACAATCCCTCCTCTGCTTATAATGATAGCGTTTTTTCAGTAAAAGAACAAGTTAGATCGATTGACTCATGCTATAATAAATCGAGGTGACCACATGAAAGAAATTCAATCGAAAAAAAATACCTTTATCAAGGAAATCAAAAAACTAACACAAAAAAAACACCGTACACAGACCAATACGTATTTGATCGATGGCTGGCATTTAGTGCAAGAAGCGCTGCAGGCCAAAGTATCTATCAAAGCGTTGTTGGTAACACCGCGAGGGTTAAGCGAAGCCAACGGGCAGCTCGATGATTATCAGGAAGAAAGCTATTTGATTACAGAGGAGATCGCAGCGATGCTTTCTGATTTACCAACTCCACAAGGAATTTTTGCCGTGGTGGAAAAGCAAGAGCAAGACTTACAGACATTGACGGGCAACTGGTTGATTTTAGATAATGTGCAAGATCCCGGGAACGTTGGCACCATGATTCGAACAGCAGATGCCGCTGGATTTAGCGGGGTATTTCTCGGTGAAGGAACAGCAGATCTTTACAGCACAAAAGTCTTGCGCAGTATGCAAGGAAGCAACTATCATTTACCAATTTTAGAAGGAGCGATCCCGTCATTTCTCCAACAGCTACGCTCAGCTGGCGTGGCGATTTATGGCACCGAATTAAATAAAGAAGCCGTTCCTTATACCGAGCTTCCTAAACAACAAACAGCTGCCTTCATTTTAGGTAACGAGGGACAAGGGGTTCACCCAGAACTGTTGGCTTTGACTGACAAAAATGTGTATATTCCCATCTATGGTCAGGCAGAATCATTGAATGTCGCCATTGCAGCCGGGATTTTGATGTATTTTGCTGTCAGTTAGATTTTTAAGGAACTGTTAAACTATTAGAATCTGTTGCACCTCACCTAGAATCTTCGATGAATAGGTGCTATACTTTGTCTTGTAACAATCAAGCAGATCAAAAAAAGGTGGCAGACAAAAATTTATGACAGAAAAATGGCAAGAAGATAGCGAATATATGTCTTACGTGGCTGACCTGTTAGAAACAGAAGCTGTAAAAAAATTAGCCAACTTTGTGCAGCATATGAACTCCACACGTTTGGAACATTCGATCAGCGTCTCTTATTATAGTTACAAATTGGCCAAGAAATGGGGCGGCGATGCTCGTGCAACAGCTCGTGCAGGACTCCTTCATGATTTATTCTACTATGACTGGCGTACCACAAAGTTTGATGAAGGTACCCATGCGTATATGCATCCACGAATTGCAGTAAAAAATGCTGAAAAAATCACTGAACTAAGTGATCTAGAAAAAGATATCATCTTGAAACATATGTGGGGAGCAACGATTGCGCCGCCACGTTATAAAGAAAGCTATATTGTTACAATGGTTGACAAATATTGTGCGATCAAAGAAGCATCAGAACCACTTACAGAAAGTATGAAAGAAAAATGGCAACAACGTTTCTGGAAGAAACATCGTACGATGCAATAAGAAAAAAGTTCTTCGAACCAGCCGGTTCAAAGAACTTTTTTTGTTTGCTTAGCCAAAAATAAGTTGGAGGATCGCTGCACCTACATAAAGGATCAGCAAGGTGATCAATACCGTTAAGTGTCGTCTTTTGTGCATAAAAAGGATCGCTACGAATTCTCGTAAGAAGGCATTGGGTAAATAGTAAAAGGCGGTAGGTGCTCCGATACCATCTGCTTTAAGTTGTGCTTGATCTGCATAGAGACCGGCACGAAAAATATGGTAATTGTTGGAGGAAAAAATTACTTTGTAGCCATTTGGCTTTAAGGAATCCATGATTTCTTTCGAAAACTTCATGTTTTCATAAGTAGTCGTGGAATTTGTTTCTACTAAAATCTCTCCTTCGGGCACTCCTTGCGCAACTGCATATTCTTTCATCGCGACAGCTTCTGGCAGCTTTTCATCGCTTCCTTGGCCGCCTGACATCAGTAACCGAGGAGCCGTTTTTTTCGCTTTAAATTGCGCTTCGTAGAACGAGATTGCTTTATTGATACGCTTGGCCAATAAAGGGGAGACCGTGGTGCCATTCAAAAGACCTGCTCCTAAGACGATGATAAAATCTTGATTGTAACGAGGATGATTGAACTGATAAATGACTGAAATCGATAAAAAGTTCAAAAAGACCACAAATAGATACATCAGACTTAGGGGAACCACGCCAAATAAGGTTCGGATCCAATCCGGGAAAAAGTGCAAAAGGGGATCTGAAAATAATAAAACGGTCAAAACTACCGCTAAGATCAGGGTCAATAGATTGGCGATCGATCGCGATTCTCTTCGTAAAACAATAATGGAATTCCAGTAAAGAAAGACCACGAGGATGGCCAATCCGAATAATAATACAGCAAGGAAAATCGCTAGTAAAACAGCCAATAGACCACCTACAAGAATATCTTGTGTTCGGTATAGATTAATGACTAAGTAGCCACCAAATGCTAAGACAAACAAATTAAAGAGCAAGCCATTTACGAGTCGGTGCTTGTTGCGCCGATAAGAAAATAAAAAAAAGCCGGCGAAGGCGACTGGTATTAAAATAAAGAAACTGCCTGTCCGTAATTCTGAGACGGCTAAATAAATCAGCAGGGCTAAAATCGTCCAACAGCACTCAAAAAAGAAAATATCTGGCTCATCTTTTTTCTTGCGCCATTTTTGAACGACGATCACACCCGTCAAATAGCTGATAGCAAAAATCAGCAATTGCGTAAAATCCATGTTTTTCACTCCTTTAACGATACACCTAGTATACCGAAAAATGACAAAAATTGCTTGTTGCTAAGGTCAAAGTTGCTGAATTTCTTGCAATTCGCTAAAATGAAGAAAAGAAGGAGGAAGGAACATGCAATTAGGTGAAGTGATTCGCGTTGAACGGCCCGCTTTTTATGTGATCGGAAAAGAAGGCAAGGGATTAGCGGAAGAAGGAGCTTCTTGGGTACCAGCGCTATGGGAACTTGCAACAAAGGATTTTGAAGAGATCGAATTTCTAGTGAGCGATCAAAAGGCAGAAGAACTGGAATTTTGGGGCTTAATGAGTGATGGCACCAATTGGTTAGAGCCTTGGCAAGAAACCGGCCGTTATTTGGCAGGCGTTCAAGTCCATACAGAAAATTTTCCTCCCGTCGGTTGGGTCCGTTGGGAAATGCCCGCAATGACCTATCTCGTTGTCAAAACGGATGAAAAAAACTTGACCATGATGACTGAAAAAATGTTGATGGAAGTTTTACCAGAAAACAACGTCCACTTGTCAGCAGCGATCCAAGAAAGATATCTTCCTCATTTTAAAGAAGGGGAAGTTGAATTGTTTTTCCCTGTTGAGCCTTTGTCAGCAGCAACGGTGGAAACGGTAGAATAAAAAAATCTGTCCGTGAAGCAATCTTTGCTCAGGACAGATTTTTTCTATGGTTTGGATTAAAAAAGATTCTCGAAAAAGTTAGACACACCGCGCCAAGCACGAACAAAGATGTTGGCTTTTTCCACCGTTTGTGTTGTAACTAATCCTGCAGTTTCGTCATGATCAGAATCATCAATATAACCAAGCGTATCAGCTGGAATCGAAGCACTTACAGTACCGACTTCTGTGCCCTCAGTCAATGGCGCTTGCAAGGCAGAATCACGATAATGCTCATTAAAGTCAATGGTTGTTTCAAAGGCTGTTGCATCCATATCTCCACGTACCCATAAGGTCAAACCTTGATTTAAGGCAACGGGAACACTCAATTCTTTCCCATCTTTGACTGCCACCGTTTGTGTATCTTCTAACTGTGCATTTTCTGGTAGAATTTCTACTTGTTCCCAAGCGTCGAAGGAGTAGTCCATCAACCGACCTGTTTCGATAAAGCGTACGCTTGGATTTTCCGCATGACCATTGACGTTTAGCACGACGGTGATAATTCGTTGACCATCCTTGACGGCGGTTCCGACAAAGCATGCCCCTGCCATATCTGTCGTACCAGTCTTAAGACCATCAACACCATCTTTCGTATTCGTAAAACCTGGAAGCATCCAGTTCCAATTGACCATCTCGACAGGCGAATAGGAACCTTCACCAAATTGTTTGGTGGAAAGACTCGTTACTTCTAAAACGTCTGGAAAGTCTTGCAGCAAATGACGAGCAATCAGGGCGACATCTTTTGCGGATAGTTCGTTTTCGTCAGTGGAAGTTGACCCGGGATAAATATTGTCCCCTAAATAAGTATTGTTCAAGCCAGAAGCATTGACGATCTTTGCATCGGTAATGCCCCATGATTGCACTTTTTCTTGCATTTGATCAACAAAGGCACTTTCAGACCCAGCAATCAGTTCCGCGAGTGCGACGATTGCAGCATTTGCAGATTGGATATAACTGGCATCATACAAATCTTTTACTGTATAGGTGACGTCTTGATGCAAAGGGACATTCGATAAGTTTGGCGACACGCTGAGATTCGCGGCATAATCTGAAATAGGGACAGGATCATCCCAAGCGATGGTTCCTTGCTCTACTTGCTCAGCTACGAGGTAGAGACTGATGATCTTGGTAATGGAGGCGATGCCCATGGCAGTCTCACCATCTTGATCATACAACACTTTGCCTGTGTCAAAATCAATGGAGTAAGCGGCTTTTGCATCGACTGAAAAATCTTGGATCTCTTCGGCGCTCATAGCTGTATCATCAGCATACGAAACGAGGGGTAAGCCGGCAGCAGCAAAGAGGATTGCCAAAGCAGCAACGAAGGAATACCCGAACTTGGTTATTTTCTGCATATATGTAGTAGCTCCTTTAAAGTTGTATCTAAGCAAAAATTTTAACAAAGAGTATCCACCGTTGCAATACTCTAAGAGAAAACTTAGCATTTAATTGCGTAAGACCGATCCTTCAGTAGACAAACTGAGACGTTACGTGACTAAGGTTGTTTACTGTAAATACCAGCAAAAAAACTTGCCTTCCTATATTATATAGAAGGCAAGTTTTTTGAATTGACATAGGGTCAAACTATTTCCCTTAGCGACGATTGGAATGGATTCTTGGGTTTTGGTTTTGGGCTCTGACGGGAACTTTCACCGCCTTCGTTTCTTGTTGCATGGCCAATTTTGCTAAAAAGAATGTCCCAGCTAACAATGCAGCTAAAGCAAAGATGGAAAAGAGTGAAATAAAGGTCGTTAACATAAAAATCCCTTCTTTCTATTTAAAATAAATGTGGAAGGTAGGAATCGAACCTACACCTTAATCTATGAACGATCAAACATCACTCAACGGAACACCTTGTTCAACCACTTGTTAAGTTAATGATAGCATGGATTGCCAAGAAATGCTGATAAAAAGTCTGAGAATTGACCGAAGAAAATGTGAAGAAAACATGAACTTGGCTTTCTCAGCGATCTTAGATGATTTTTGTCAAAGAATAGTGGCAATCTTCTGCTTCATCATATAAAGTAATGACGGAGCCTTTTTGTTCAAGAACTAAATGATAGCCAAATGTGTCCAGTAAAACTAACCGCGTCGGAGTCAATTCAACGATGGAAGCAGTCAAAGGCTTGCCTTCGATGGTCAATGAATAGTCATTGGCTATTTCTAACGTGACATCTTCTTTTGTCTTGGAAGTAAAACGCCAATTACCAATGAAATTCTGGCGATTCTCATTTTTTTGTTTTTCTTTTCGCAGCAGCAAAGAGCTGACCACGCCCGTTGCAAGAGATAAACCAATCAAAATAGACCTTTTCTTCATTTATACACGTCCTATCATTTACGATTCATCAAGTTGCGCCTTGTGGACAGGTGTCCACTTTTTCGCACTAGAAAATAATTGCCATAAGTATACCATGAGAAGGTAAAAAAGCATGGTACTTTAGTTTGAAGTTTAGAAGTTTTTATCAAAATATGCTATGATTCAAAAGAGCAGGTGAGAAAATGAATTATCCGAATACCCTTTTAGCCACATTTCTCGTGCGAGACAACCGGTTCATTGCCCGATGTCTCGTTGACGATCAAGAAGTAATCGTCCATGTAAAAAATACCGGACGAGGAAAAGAGCTCTTGCACAAAGGTGCGCTTGTTACCCTGCAATATTGGGACAATCCGAAACGCAAAACCAATTACGACTTGATCTCAGTCAAGAAACAAGACCAATGGATCAATATTGATAGTCAAGTACCGAATCGATTAGGCTATGAAGGCCTCTTGGATGGCACAATCCAGTTGCCGAATATCAAAGGGAGAATCTCGCTTTTGCGAAGGGAAGTTGTCTATGGGACATCAAAATTCGATCTTTATTTTGAAACAGATGAACAAGAAAAAGGCTTTTTGGAAATCAAGGGAATGACCCTTGAAAACAAGCAAGTCGGTGCTTTTCCAGATGCACCAACCATTCGCGGCTTGAAACACGTCAATGAATTGATCCATGCCAAAGAAGCTGGCTATTATGCGGCGGTTTTGTTTATGATCCAATTTGAAGCGGTGCAAATCGCCACGATCCATCGACAGATGCAGCCGGATCTGGCCGCTAAAATCGCCGAAGCGCAAAGCAAGGGTGTCGAAGTGTTTGCCTATAATTGCCAAGTAAACCAAGGGATGATCACGGTCAAAGAACCGATCCCTTTTGATTTGAATGTCGTCTTTGACGACCCTAATCTATAGAAGAAAGAAGGAAAAAACATGATTCATTTAGGGATTATCGGCACAAATTGGATCACCGATCAATTTGTACAAGCAGCCCACGAAACAAAACGCTATCAATTGGTTGCTGTATACTCAAGAAAGTTAGCAACGGCACAACGCTTTGGAGAAAAATATGGGGACATCGAGTATGCGACCGATCTGGACACTTTTTTTGGCTTAGCTCATATGGACACGGTCTACATCGCGTCACCGAATAGTTTGCACTTTGAACAAGCCAAGCAAGGTATTTTAGCAGGAAAAAATGTCATTGTGGAGAAACCAGCCTTTTCAACGCCTGAGGAAATGGCGGAGATCATCGAATTGGCAAATCAGCAACAGGTATTATTCTTTGAAGCAGCTCGCAACATTCATGAAGCAAGTTTTTCGACCGTAGCCGAATTCTTACCCACACGGGGTGCCATTCTTGGGGCGAACTTTTCTTATATGAAATATTCGTCTCGTTATGACGCTGTATTAGCTGGGGAGGAACCAAATATCTTTTCTCCACATTTTTCTGGTGGTGCTTTGGCGGATTTGGGCGTCTATCCGATTTATGCCGCGGTTGCTTGGTTTGGCAAACCGCAAGATGTTCATTATTTTGCCCGTAAATTACCGACTGGTGTAGATGGTATCGGGACTGCAGTGTTGCGCTATGCTGACTTTGATGTCACGATCCAAACAGGCAAAATCGCTGATTCAGAGTTGCGTTCAGAAATCTATTTTGAGGACGGTACATTAGACCTAAATGCCGTCAATGCCATCGAAGAAGCCGCATTTTATGAGCGAAAAACAAAACAAACCCAGGCATTAGCAGTAAGTGCCTTAGAAAACCCGATGATTGAAGAAGCACAAGATTTTGCAGACATCATCGAAAACAAAAATGATCCCCAACAAGGACAACGCTATGAGGAATGGGTAGAACTTGCCCGCAGTGTCAATGAAACCGTTGCTCTCATGCGTAAACAAGCAGGCATCGTTTTTGATGCAGATAAAAAATAAGGAATGGAACATTTATGACAGTATTTGAATTGACACAACTGCCAGACATCTGGCAGGAAAAATGGCAAGCGGCAGGGTATCACGCACCGTCCTTGATTCAAGAAAAAACCTTTGGTCCTTTAAAAGATGGCGAGTCTGTCATTGGGGTCTCACCGACCGGTTCTGGTAAAACATTGGCATACCTTTTGCCACTGTTAACAAAGGTCGAAGCAAAGAAAGGCAATCAGCTGTTGATTTTGACTTCTTCACAAGAATTAGCGATGCAAGTCACAGAAGTAGCACGAGAATGGGCTCAAGCCATTGGACTGACCGTTCTGCCACTTATTGGCGGCGCGAGCACGAAACGACAAGTGGAAAAATTAAAAGACAAACCTGAGGTCTTGATCGGTACCCCAGGCCGTGTGTTAGAATTGATCAAAGCAAAAAAAATCAAGACCCAACAGTTGCAATCGTTGGTATTAGATGAGGTTGACCAATTATTGAAAGAAGGGGCCTTTACGCTAGCTGCCAAAATCAATCAAACATTGCCAAAACAAATCCAGCGTAGCTTCTTTTCAGCAACCGCTAATGAAGTAATTGATGAGATTCGACCATTGGTGACAAAAGAGCCACTGATCATTGATGTTACCCAAGAAGATCAGAGCAAAGGCGTGATCCATCACTACTATTTGAATTATCCGCAACGACGAATTGTGGATGCTTTAAGACGCTTTGCTCATTTACCAAACTTTCAAGCCTTGGTTTTCTTCAATGAATTAAGCGCAATGGGGAATGCGGAAGAAAAACTACTGTTTCATGGCTTACCGGTGGCATCATTAGCATCTGATCAAAACAAACTTGCCCGAAAAGGCGCACTGGAGAGCTTCCGTCAAGGAAAACTAGTAGAATTATTGACGACTGATGTCGCTTCTCGTGGCTTAGATGTCGTGGATCTGCCTTATGTCATCAATACGGAAGTCCCGTTAGAAAAAGAATCCTATCTGCACCGAGCTGGACGTGTCGGAAGAATGGGCAAAGAGGGAACCGTTGTCACGATCGTTCAAGACCATTCGGTAAAGGATTTGAAAAAAATCACGAATCAATTGTCCATAGAGCTTAAAGAAGTCTTTTTACACGGCGGTCAGTTACACACAGAAGCACCTGTTGTCGATAAAGAAAGCAAGAAAGAAATGAAAACAACAAGTGTGCAGAAAATTTCCAAGAAAACGCCTGAAAATTTACACACTCCTATCAAAAAGACCAAGAAAAAGACGAAAAAGCAAAAAGACAAAGGAAAAAGACGCCATTGAGCGTCTTTTTGTGTTACCATTAACGTTGTTTATTATTAGTGTGTAAAAAAATGAGGGGGCTATTGAATGAATTCGCGAAAAGAAGAGATTTTTCAAACGATTGAACTGCATAAGCAAGGGTTGACCGCAGTTGATGTCGCTAAAATCTTACAAATCGATCGCAGCAATGCAAGCCGTTATCTCAGTGAGCTTTATAAAGAAAAGAAAATCGGCAAACGTTCCGGCCGTCCGGTCGTTTATGAGCCATTAGAAGAAACGGTGCATGTGGATGTTTCCTCTGAAGTGAGTTTTGAAAGTCTTGTTGGGGTTCAAGCTTCTTTAAAAGTAAGTATCCAGCAAGCCAAAGCAGCAATTTTATATCCGCCTAGAGGACTTCATACCATCATTTTTGGAGAGACAGGTACGGGTAAATCATTATTTGCTGAATGTATGTATCACTTTGCGGTTGAATCAAATATGTTAGAAAAAGATGCTCCTTTCGTGTCCTTTAATTGTGCGGATTATGCACAAAATCCGCAATTATTGTTTGGACATATCTTTGGCATCAAAAAAGGCGCCTACACAGGTGCTGCAGAAGATAGTCCAGGACTGATGGCAAAAGCCGATGGCGGTATATTGTTTTTGGATGAGATCCATCGACTGCCGCCAGAAGGCCAAGAAATGCTCTTTACCTTCATTGATAAAGGGATCTACCGCCCATTAGGGGAAAGCAACCAAGTTCATGAAGCCGCTGTGCAGATCATCGGTGCTACCACGGAATCATCAGAAACCTTTTTGACGACCTTCAATCGGCGAATTCCCATGGCTATTACTTTGCCAAATGTGGAAAGTCGTTCCCTAGATGAACGATATGAAATCATTTCCTTGTTTATCAAGCAAGAGGCGACTCGTCTAAATCAGCGGATCGATGTCGAGCGAGATGCGATATTGGCCTTTATGCTCTATGATGCAGAAGGCAACATCGGTCAAATCAAGCGCGACCTGAAACTCGTCTGTGCGAAGGCATTCTTACATTATCGGACCTATGGAAAAAAACACCTGCTGATTCGAAAAGGCGATTGCTCCTTACAAGTTCAAAAAGGCTTGCTGAAGATCAAAGAAATGTCAGAACGCTTGGATCGGTTTTTAGATGGCAAAGGCGACTTTCTGAGTTTCGAACCCGGTGATCCAGATGTTGTCTGGTCTCGTGATCCGCAACGGAATATGCAAGTTTACAACGAGATCGAAGAAAAAGTCAGCTCACTGATTGAAACGGGCGTAGCCAATGTCGATTTAGAAAACTTGATCTCTAAGGATGTGGATGCCTACTTTGAAAAATATGTCGAAGAATTGATCCAAAACCCTGTTCATAAAGAATTGATTCCAGAAGACATTTGGAAACTGACAAATGTTCTTTATGACTTGGCAGGACAGAGGTTAGATCGAACTTATAGTGAAAAAGCCCGTTTTGCCTTTGCGTTGCATTTGCAAAGTACGCTGGAACGTGTTAAAGAGGGACATATGATCGTTCATCCGGATTTGAACACGGTTAGAAAAAACTTAAAATCCGAATTTCAAGTGGCAATGGATTTATCGACGATCATTGAAGAAGAACGTCATGTCGAGATTCCATTTGATGAAATTGGCTTTATCAGTATGTTTTTAGCGATTCAAGTCAAACAACCTTCGCCTTTGCCCCTTGAAAAAATCGAGATCATTGTCTTGATGCATGGCAAGGCGACTGCCAGCAGTATGTTGGAGACAGCCCAAGAACTTCTGGAAACCGATCACGGCAAGGCGATGAATATGTCTTTGGATATGGAAGTCGGGCAAATGTATGACCAGCTGTTGAATTATATCAATGAAAACAAAGAGAAGATGAGCAATGGCTTATTGCTTTTAACCGATATGGGCTCCCTCAATTCCTTTGCAAATTTGATTTCAGAAGAGACGGGGATTCGTACGAAAGCTATTTCGATGGTCAGTACGATGATTGTTTTAGAAGCCTTGCGGATGGCAGAGAGTGGGCGCAGTTTAGAAGACGTCTACCAAAACATTCAACGTTCTTTTGAAACCATCGTACAAGAACAGTTCCGTACGGTTCGTGAGGCAAAAGGAAATAAAAAGGCAGTCATCGTTACTTGCTTTACTGGGGAAGGTGTCGCTGCCAAACTTTATCAACGAATTTATCCCGTCGTTGATCAGTCAAAAGTCGAGATCATCCAAATGCAGTTTATTGAAAAAGAAACCTTCAAAAAACATATTGACGGCTTGCTAGAAGAATATGAGATCAAAGCCATTGCTGGCACCGTCGAGATCGATTATCAAAACATTCCGTTTTTCTCCGCCTATGATGTTTTTGATGACAATCGCTTGAATGTGCTAAAACGAATCGCTTCAGATGAAGTCCCGATTGAAAAGATCGTGCGTTCATTGGAAAATACGATAACTCATGTTGGGTCCGTCTATCATCTGATCGAGAGCCTGCAACGCATCGTTCATCAGATTCAAAATCAATTGCATGTGATTGTAGAACCAACCGTCGATGCAGGATTAGTTATTCATTTAGCCTTTTTGGTAGAAAGTTTATTGAAGAAGGAACCTTCCCGTACTTTCGCCAACCTGACTACTTTCCAAAAACGGTACCGAATCGAAATGGATGTTTTACGAACCCATTTATTACAAATTGAAAAAAATTACCAAATCAAATTTTCTGAAGATGAGATCGCCTATTTAACTCAAATGTTTTTAGAAAACAAAATCAAAAATTATGATGAATCCGCACACAATCTTAGTGTGTAACGAAAAAAACGTGAGTGTGTAAACAAGAAATTGGTTCAGACCATTGATAGATAAAGGTCTGAACTTATTTTTTTTTGGCACGCTTTTTGCTTTATAGTAAAGTGTAACTTACAACAGAAAGGAGCAGATACGCGATGGCGAAAAAAACGATTATGCTAGTTTGTTCAGCAGGAATGAGTACCAGTCTATTGGTGACAAAAATGCAAAAAGCAGCCGAAGCTAAAGGAATGGAAGCAGATATCTTTGCTGTTTCAGCTTCAGAAGCCGACCAACATTTGGAGTCAAAACCAGTCGATGTTCTATTGTTAGGACCACAAGTACGTTTCATGAAATCACAATTTGAACAAAAATTAGCACCAAAAGGCATTCCTTTGGACGTGATCAACATGGCAGACTATGGCATGATGAACGGCGAAAAAGTATTGCAACAAGCAGAAACATTAATGAACTAAGATTTTTTAGGATCGAAGTGTAAGGAGGATTTTTAAAGATGGATGAGCAAAATTTGGAAGCCATTATGGGATTGATCATGTATGGTGGTAATGCAAAAAGTGACGCAATGGAAGCAATCGCGGCAGCAAAAGAAGGGGACTTCGAATTAGCTGACCAAAAAATCAAAGATGCTGAAGCATCTCTTGTGGAAGCGCATCATTCGCAAACAGGATTGTTGACACAAGAAGCGCAAGGCAATCATATGACTGTGACATTGTTGACTGTGCATTCACAAGATCACCTAATGACGTCAATCGCATTTACCGATTTAGCGAAAGAAATCATTGATGTCTATCGACGTCTAAATAACGAATAATCTTTGAACGGATAGAAGTAGTTATTGTCGATGAATCAAAAAATCTTCTTTGACGAATAGAACTTATAGGAGGAATTAAGAATGGATGGATTAACAAGTTGGATGGAGAAGTACATTCTCCCTGTAGCTGCAAAAATTGGAGCCCAGAAGCACTTAGTTGCATTACGTGATGCCTTTATTGGAACAATGCCTGCTACTATGGCTGGTTCGATCGCAGTAATGATCAACGCGATCATTCGTGACTTACCACCGCAATTTTGGCCGAGTTATGATGCCAGTACCATTCCAGTTATTCGTGAAATTATTAGTATCAATGGCTTCGTATGGAATGGTACATTGGCTGTTGCTGGTTTAGTATTTGCCTTTTCTTGGGGATATAATCTGGCTCGTGCTTATCGAGTGAATGATCTCGCAGGTGGGATCGTTGGAGTAGCGACACTGATTCAAGGAATTGCTTTTTCATACAGCACTTCTGTGGCGACAGCTGTTCCAACAGCTTTGATGGATGAAATCAATGCTGAGTCAGCAACTTCCGGATGGTCTGCAACAGCAGATGCAATTACAGCAGGTGGATGGGGTTGGTTGAAACTTGATCATCTAAACGGAAACGCTTATTTTACCGTAATGATCATGGGGGCTATTTCAGTTATTATTTTCTGTAAATTGATGTTAGCTGATATCACTATCAAAATGCCTGATTCAGTGCCGCCAGCAGTATCGAAAGCGTTCGCTGCGATTTTGCCGGCAACAATTGCCTTATATGTCATTGCTATTATTAACTTTATTGTCGGTAAACTGACTGATGGACAATTAATTATTGATCTTGTCCAAAAATATATTGCAGAACCATTCCTAGGCTTGTCTCAAGGGCTTGGTGCAGTACTGATCGTAACTGTTTTTGTTCAAATTTTCTGGTTCTTCGGAATCCATGGTCCAAACGTACTAGCTCCAGTTTTAGAAGGTATTTGGGGACAAGCGCAGTTGATCAATATCGATATTTTCCAAAAAGGATATGAAGGACAAACCGGTACAAACGCGGTTCTTGCTGCAATCGAAGATGGCAAGGCATATATGTGGGTACGCGGATCCTTTGACTCATTTGCTTGGTTTGGTGGTTCAGGCGGTACAATTGTATTGCTGATTGCTATTTTGATCCTATCAAAACGTGCGGATTATCTAACTGTTGCAAAATTGTCAATCGGACCTGGTGTGTTTAATATCAATGAGCCGGTAATGTTCGGTCTGCCAATCGTATTGAATGCGATCATGTTTATTCCGTTCATTATTGCTCCGCTAGTAGCCACTTCAATCGGTTGGTTAGCAACGTACTTTGGTTTAGTAGCACCTGTTTCACAACAAGTAACGTGGGTCGTTCCACCAATGTTGCTATCATTCTTGGCAACAGGAGCTGACTGGCGTGCCCCAATCGTAACGTTGGTATGTATGGTCGTTACATTCTTCATTTGGGCGCCATTCGTTATTTCAGCAAATAAAATTGATCCAAAACTAGGCGAATAGACCTGTAGATTGTGAGGAACTGCTATGGCTTCGCTTGAAGTAAAGCAGTTCCTCCTTTTATTATTGATTATTTAGGAGGAAAAGAATATGATTTCAATAGCAAGTGCAATGCAGCAAGATGCCATCAAAGAATTACTTGAAGGATATAACGAAGATGGAATGTCTTTTACATTCAAAGAAAAACAAGGAATTAAACTTATTTTTACTACGACAGCTTCCGATTCAGAAGCGGCGGCAAAAAAAGCAAAAGAATTGATCAAAGCACAGCCTTGGGGTTCTGTTTTATACTTTCAAGCAGTTAGTGTTTGAGTAGGTTCTCTGTGGATCAACGAATAGATAGGATGATTGAAAATGATAAAAAACGGCTTGTTTATATGTAGTATAGGTCTACTCGTAGTCCTATACAGTATGAATCCAAGTAATCAGCAGTTAGATATATTCAGTTTTACAACAGGTATTTTCTTGCTTATTTCTGGCAGTCTTCTGTTCATGAAAGGAAAGAAGAAAGCCGAAGAGTCAGATAGGAGGAAGTCTTAATGAGAATTGAAAAAGATTTATCGATTCCAGCAAATGTCTTTTACGATCAAATTATGGATTCTGTTATCTTTGACATACGAAAAGCAACTGGAAAAACACTTTCTAGAAAGCAACTGGCAGGATTTCAATATGTAAAGGAATTTTCTACTACGAGTCGTGCGAAGATCGAAATCGAAGAAATCATTGAAAATCAAGTTTATCAATTCAAAACAGAAACGACAAAAAATGAATTTGTCGCTCGCTATGAAGTAACGTCACTTGATGGAAAGAGTAGCAAAGTCATTTATACGGAAACCATGAAATCACATGGGTTCATGCAGCAATTAAATGACATGCTCTTAGGCACGATTCTAGGATATTTCAAACGCAAGCAGTTTAAAAAAATGTTGAGTATGATGGAAGAAGCATATTAAGGGGTCGACTGACGCCTTTTTTGCGTTTCTTGCGTGTTTTTAAGTAGAGGAGATGAAGGAATGACAGATGTCAAAAAAATGACCGAATTCGGTTCGCAAGAAGTACTGGACTTGGTTTCTTATGCCTTTCAGTGGGAATTGAATGAAACAAATATCAAGCGCTATCGCAAGCTTGCGGAAAATTCTTGGAATTATGGTTCCTACGATGGGGATGGAAAATTAGCGAGCCAAATTATGGCAACGATTTTTGATGTGAATTTTCATGGAACGACCTATCCAATGGCAGGGATCGGTTTTGTGGCTTCGTATCCAGAGTATCGCAGCCAAGGTCGGATCGATCGGATCATGAAACAAATCGTTAAAGATTGCTATGAACAAAAAATCGTTCTTTCCTATCTGGCACCTTTCTCCTTTGCGTTTTATCGCAGATATGGGTATGAGTACACTTTTGAACGGACGGTTTATGAAGTCGATGCGCATCAATGGCCCGATGGCAAGAAAGTGAATGGAACGATTCAACGCATGGATTGGGAGGAAGCACAGCCGATCATTCACGAGATTTATCATCAATTGCCACGCCATCAAAAGGGCGGACTGATTCGCCAACCCTGGTGGGAAGAAATCAAGTTTGTTTTGCGCCGACCGTATACATTTGCGATTTATCGCAATGAAGCTGGGGTCCCTGAAGGTTACTTGATTTACTTTATCGATGGGGGACGTTTCGATATTCAAGAGTGGGGCTATTTGACCGCTGACGCGTATCAAGGATTTAATCGGTTTATTGTCTCTCATGCAGATTCAGTAGCACAGATTAACTATCGACCAGGGTTTGATGGGGAAGTCCTACAAGCAAACGCGGCCAAACCATTGGCTAACTACCAAGTGCGCCCGGACATGATGGCGCGCGTCATCGATGTGGAAGGGTTTCTAAAAAGTTATCCTTTCACATTGAAAAAAGCCGGCGGTTTTGCCATAGAAATTCAAGGGGATGAATATGCCCCATGGAATAATGGCTGTTATGAAGTGACAATCGAAAACGCTCAGCATCAGGTCACGAAAACGACGGCTACCAAGCTGCCAAAAGCAACCTTGTCGATTCAGCGTTTTGTGCAGCTGTTCATGCAGGCACAATCCCTCGATTCTCTGGTCTTTTTCCAGCAAATGGAAACGGAGAAGGAAGCTGCAGTGATGATTCAGGAAAACTTACCAGACGGAAAGCCGATTCTGGAAGATTATTTCTAAGCCAATCGACACAGACGCATTTACTTTCCAACAAAAAAAGATTCCTTAAAAATAAGGAATCTTTTTCTTCAAAAAACGTTCCCTGCCGGAATCGAACCAGCAACTAATCCTTAGGAGGGACTTGTTATATCCATTTAACTAAGGGAACACAATAGCTATATTTTACCTGTTATTCGTGTTTCTCGCAAGATGAGAAGGAAAAGAAAGGAAGAAAAACATGGTCAAACGATTGATAAGTGCAAACTATAGTGAAATCAAAGAAATGTCGGCGCAAGAATTAAAGCAATCCATTAAAGCGAGCGAAGGACGAGTGATCGTCTGTGAAACGGTGGTTCAAACCATGCCGCAAGCTGGCGATATCACCAACGCAGAAGTCGTGGCAGCTTTTGGGGCTGACTTGATTTTGTTGAATGGCTTTGATTGTTATCGTCCAGCTATTTTTGGGATGCCTGGTATCACATTGGAGCAGCTGCTTGATCCTACACAACCGATTGAAAACCCGATTCCTCAACTAAAACAACTGATTGGACGACCTGTCGGCATCAATCTTGAGCCGATCCCAGCTACGACGGAGATGATGAGTGAAAAGATCAGCATCAGTCAAGGCCGAACAAGTTCGGTTGACACCATCAAAAAAGCCCAAGAACTCGGGGTGGACTTTCTCTGCTTTACAGGCAATCCTGGAACAGGTGTGACCAACCGAGAAATCGCTAAAGCAGTAAAAATGGCAAAAAAACATTTCTCTGGGTTGATCATCGCTGGAAAAATGCACAGTGCCGGCTCAGATGAACCTGTGGTTGATCGAGAAGCCATCATTTCTTACGCTGAAGCTGGGGCAGATATTTTGTTACTGCCTTCCGTTGGCTCGATTCAAGGCTTTCTAGAAAAGGATCTGATTGAAGCTGTTCAAATTGCCAAACAATATGACTTATTGACGATGTCAGCGATCGGAACGAGTCAAGAGAGTGCGCGTCCGGAAACGTTGCGACAATTAGCCATTATCAACAAAACTTGTGGGGTCGACCTGCAGCATATCGGTGATGCCGGTTATGGCGGCATGGCACCGACTGAAAATATTTTTGAAACATCGGTTGCAATTAGAGGTATGCGCCATACGATCAATCGTGTCGGGCGTTCAATCAACCGTTAAATCAGAAAAAATTACTAGCGAAGGAAAACGGAGAATCGTTCTGCTTCGCTTTTTGCGTTTTTTTCGCTAAGTTAGAAAGAAAGGAGGGAACACAAAATGAAACAAGCATTGATCATTTACGGAGGTTGGGAAGGACACGCCCCAAAAGAGACCAGTCAGTTTTACCAAACGTTGCTGGAGTCAGAAGGATATCAGGTGACACTCGCCTCAGATTTTGAACCTCTCTATCATAAAGAAGAATTAAAAAGGCTGGATCTGTTGATCATGAATTGGACGCGAGGAGAATTGCCTGATGAGCCGCTGCAAAATGTCACTCAGGCTGTAGCAGAAGGATTGGGATTAGCAGGGGTTCATGGCGGTTTTGCCTCGGCTTTTCAAGCCAGTAAAGGCTGGTTGTTTATGACTGGTGGCTGTTTTTTGGCACATCCTGGCGGCTTGAAAACGACCTATAGCATCGATCTTACGACAGATCACTATATTACGGCAAATACGCAATCGATCCCTCAGTTGACGACGGAGCAATACTATTGCCTGGTTGATCCAGCCGTCACTGTGTTAGCTACCTCAACATTTGCCGCTAAAGATCATCCGAATGCAGCTAACCAAGAAGTCATACTGCCAATGATGTGGATCAAAAAGTGGGGCAAGGGCAGAGTCTTTTTCCAATCCGTTGGACACAGTCTAAAAGAGCTGAAAGAGCCGACCATTCAGACTTGGACCAAACGAGGCTTTCTATGGGCCACCAGAAATACATTGACAGATCCGCTGAAAAATAGCCAGTATAGTGAGTAATCAGAAAAACGAATGAGGAAATAAACGCATGCAATCGTTTTACTTTATGGAAGAAAATAAGCATGGTACACTTTATTTGTATTTGATTAAGCAGGAGGTAATGTGGAATGGGAAAATTTGGAAAAAATTTTTTATCGCAGGTAATATCTGACAGAATCAAAGGACCATTTGTCACGATCATGCTCAATACGCATGTCGGCCACCAGAATGTCGAAAAGGATCAAATCAAATTTAAGAACTTAGCCAAAGATGCGAAGCGCCGCTTTGAAAAAAAATACCCAGATCATTCTTGGGATCTTTTTCAAACGAAAATTGATGAACTGCTTGCAGATCAATCATTTTGGCGCAACAGTACAACAAGTGTGGCGGTGATTATCACCCCAGAAGAGGTACTGGTCCATCGGTTAAGTATTCGTGTGGATGATCAATATTACGTAGGGGAAACTCCTTATGTATTAGCTGTCATCAAAAACGCACAATTTAATTACCCATTTTATCTCTTAGCGTTGAATCGCGATTCAATGCAAGTCTATCAAGTTGAAAACAATCAAGTGCGTGAAGTCGAGTTGCCAGAAGAGGCACCGACAACGATCGAAAAAGCGCTGGGGGAAGAAATCACTGGCGGCGGCAACTTTAATTACAGTGCCCAAGGTGGCCCTAACTCAGGAGGAGAAGGCGTCGCTTATCATGGCTTTAGTGCCAAAGACGAAGAGGTCGAGATCGATCACGTCAACTACTACCAAGCAGTTGATGCATTTTTCAAAAATGATTTTTCAAACGAAGAGCATTTACCAATGTATCTTTTTGCGTTGCCAGAAAATCAAACGCTGTTTAAAAAAGTGGCAAAAACCAACTTTTTCAAAGCAGATCCAAGTATTTCTTCTTCACCAGCGTCGTTATCTTTGAAAGAGATCCAAACGTGTACGCAAAAGCTGATTGCGGAGTTGACACAAAAAGAAGTTGAGGAATACGGCAAGCTGTTGGATCGAAAATTTATTGACCAATTGGTTGATATCGTGCCTGCAGCCAAAGAAGGCCGGATCGCCAATTTGTTTGTGGCTACCTCAAATCTCGCCGATGGTTTTGGAGAAGATCCTGATACAGAGTATGATCGTCGCCAAGTGTTAAATACGCTGGCAATCGATGTTTTAGAAAACGGCGGTGAGGTATCTATCTTGGAACAAAAAGATGCCCCTGGAGAAAAAAGTTTGACGGCGATTTTGCGTTACTAAACACAGTTGCGTCGTTCATAAATAAATCGTTTCCATAAAAGAGAAGGCTGTTGCAGATCTTTAATGCAGCAGTCTTTTTGCGAATCATAAAAAATTTAAGGCGTTTTCATTTTTTTTGATTTTCTATTAGTCATAATGAAGATAATGTGCTATAATACAAAGTGTAGTTTTTGTTACGGTAAATTATGGTAGCTTGTTTCATCTTAAACATCTTCCACATTTTCACCTTATACAAGTAATTGCAAAATATGTGTATAAACACAAGGAGGATTTTTATTATGGAAACAGGTACAGTGAAATGGTTTAACTCAGACAAAGGTTTTGGATTCATCACTGCAGAAAACGGTAACGATGTATTCGTTCATTTCTCAGCTATCCAAGGCGAAGGCTTCAAAACTTTAGAAGAAGGTCAAGCAGTGACTTTCGATATCGAAGACGGACAACGTGGCCCTCAAGCGACTAACGTTAACAAAGCATAATTAGTGAATGCCTTTTAAGAGCAGCTTAGCTGCTCTTTTTTTGTGCGCGAGATATTTGCTTGCAGACAAAGGAGTTGTTATACTCTTAAAAAAAGGAGGCACATTTATGGGATTGAATGAATTTATTCTCGGATTGGCTAATTTGGAAAAGATCCAACGAGCGCCGGGTTTTTTTAAGTTTACTGAGCACAGTGTAGCTGCTCATTCATTTCGAGTAACGATGATTGCCCAGACCTTAGCCGATATCGAAGAACAAGCGGGAAATCAAGTCGATTGGCAAATTCTTTATGAAAAAGCCTTGAACCATGATTACACGGAACGTTTCATCGGCGACATCAAAACGCCAGTCAAATATGCAAACAAAGAATTGCGGGCGATGTTATCAACCGTTGAAGAAAAAATGACCGATGCCTTCATCGAAGAAGAAATCCCCCAAAGCTTTCAAGCGACGTATCGCAGACGCTTGGCGGATGGCAAAGACAACAGCCTTGAAGGACAGCTTTTGGCAATTGCGGATAAGATCGATCTTTTGTATGAATCTTTTGAAGAGATCTCAAAAAGCAACCCCGACAAAGTGTTCAAAGAAATGTTTCGTGAAGCGGTTTTGACGGTCAAAGCGTTTCTGCATCGTCCGTGTGTCACTTATTTCTTTGAAGCCATTTTTCCAGAGTTACTAAATGCAGATTTTTATGGCAAGACTGCCTTTCTAGAAGAAATCGCGGCTTTGGTGGAAAAATAACCAAAACGAAAAAACGAAAAATCAAGAAATGATCCATCTCAAGGGCTTCAATGAAACAAGTGAGGGTATCAGGTTTGATTTTTCGTTTTTTTGTTGGATTAAAGTAAAGATTCCGCTCCATCAATATAGACTTCCGTTCCAGAAATATTGCCCGCAGCCTCTGAAGAAAGAAAAAGCACAAGGTTGGCGACTTGTTCTGGCACGCCTGTTTCTTGCTTTAATGGTCGAGAACGTTCTGGATATTTGACGGGGATCTCAACGCGAGCAACTTCTTCTTCAATTTCTGTGTTGGCATCGATATTCGTTGCGATCGCCCCAGGACAGATAGCATTGACCCGAATATTATAACCGGAAAGTTCCAGCGCAGCCATTTTTGTAAAGGCAACTTGTCCTGCCTTAGATGTACTATAAGCTGTCGCACCAAAATTGCTGAAGATGCGGTTTCCATTGACTGAACTCGTAATGACAATGCTGCCACCGTTTGTTTTCATAAAGGGAATGGCCGCTTTGACGGTAATAAAGGTACTGCGTAAATTTGTGTTGATCGTCTGATCCCATTCTGCCACCGTCAGCTCTTCGATCGGTGTCCAGGTACCGTTGATGCCGGCATTGACATGGAGTACATCAAGTCCACCTAGTTCTTCCACAAGACCACTCATTGCTTCTTGCAGCTTATCCGCTTCGGTGACGTCAACCGCTCGATAATGGGCTTGTGCGTCATAGTCAGCAAGAAACTCCTGCAGCTCCTCTTCGTTGCGATCAATCAACCCAACAAGAGCACCATGGGCTAGAAATTGTTCTGCCACCGCTTTTCCAATTCCTGAAGCAGCCCCCGTTACAATCACTCGTTTGTTTTTGAAATCATTCATTTTTTTCGCCTCCTTATAGTAAATTATAAAAAAGATCCCTTTTTTTGTCGAAAAAAGCGATCAGCGACCAGCACCAAACTCTTTCAGATGGGACACGCGAACGGTTAGCTTTCTAGTTTTACCTCCTGAGACCCCTTGTATCTAGTGGGAAAACAGATGTAATCGCCATTGATTTTGTAGTATAATGCAGACAGTGTGCAAGGAGGAATACAATGAAACCCATATACGCTGTGGTGGATCTTGAAACAACAGGAACCGATTCGACGGTTGATCGAATTATTCAATTTGGCTGTGTCCTAGTCCAAGATGGCAAGATCATCAATCGTTTTGCCGCAGATATCAACCCTGACCGCAGAATTTCTAAGCAAATTCAACGATTGACACACATCACAAACCAACAAGTAAGCAAAGCGCCATATTTCGAAGACGTAGCTGATACGATCTATAACTTACTCAGCAACACGATTTTTGTGGCGCATAATATTTATTTTGATTATCATTTTTTAAGCAATGAATTTGTGCGTTGCGGGCTGCCACCTTTATCACTTCCCGGAATCGATACGGTGGAATTGGCACAAGTGTTTTTACCAACAGAAAGCAGCTTTCGTTTAGGTGACCTAGCAGACAGCATTGGCTTTCGTCATGATAACCCGCATCAAGCAGATAGTGATGCAGAAGTGACCGCAGCTTTATTTTTGTATATCGAAGCGATCATGCGAGAACTGCCCCGAACGACCCTTAAACAAATTGCGCTTTTAAGCGGTCAAATGGGCATGCAAACGAGTGACTATATCCATGGGATCTTAAAAGAAAAAGGCCCAGAGTTGGCAGAAGATTTCGAAGTGATCGACGGTATCGTCTTGCGGAAAAAGACCGTTCCGCTTTTTGAAGCTACGCATTTTCAAGAAACGTATCCGAAAGTTAAAACGGAAAAAGAACAGCGCTTTGGGCAGCACTTAGTCTATCGGAAACAACAAGCACGCTTGATGAATGCAGTGTATACGCATTACACCCAGCCAGAGAAAAATCTGATCATTGAAGCCGAAACAGGCATGGGGAAAACCATCGGTTACTTGTTTCCAGCCGCCTATCTAGTGACACCAGAAAATCCATTGATCGTTAGTACCTCATCAATTCTATTGCAAAATCAAATCATCAACAAAGACATTCCTTTGGTAAACCAAGTACTGCAGCAACCTTTGCAAGCGGTCTTGGTCAAAAGCCATCGTCATTACATTGATTTGCAGCGTTTTAAAGCGACCCTTGATCAACCGGTAGAGCAAAAGCAATATGCGCAATACCAAATGGGGATCTTAGTTTGGCTAACTAAAACAGAGACGGGAGATTTCGATGAATTGAACTTGGTTCGACTTGATCATCCCTTATTTACCGACATCCGCCATCGCGGCGTTGCCTTTTTAGCCAAAGATCAACCCTTCTATGAACAAGATTTTGTCCGACATTTATATCAGCGGATAGCGCAAAGCAATGTTTTGATCGTCAACCATGCCTTTTTGATGCAGGAAAACCGGCGAGTGCAGCCGCTTTTGCCAGCGAGTGATTACTTATTGATCGATGAAGCCCAACAGTTGCCGCAGCAAGCAGAAGGCTTTAGTCAACATGTCTTTGACTCTGCTCACTTCAAGCGGCAGTTTTTACAGCTAAATGAAGAAGGACTATTTGAAGAAATTGCCCAAATCATTACCGAGGATGATTTTTTACAACGGATGTTCTCGTTGTACCGAAACGCGTTGTCGATCTTGGTCGAAACACAAGAACAGTATTTTCGCAGTTTGTCGATCGATGCGCCAGAGCTACAAGTCGTGCACCATGACGACCTCTACGATGGCACGTTAGCACAAGACAAGCTGCATCAGAAATTGATCCTTTACTATCAAGAAATCAATGAGATCCAACAACAGCTGCGTCAGCGATTCGAGTTGACCAATGATCGGTGGTATGCAAGACAACGAATCGTGATTGCCCGTTTATTGGATTTCTTTAGTCAAATGGAAACCCAGGAACAAACGGTGACCGCATGGTTGACTTGGTGGCATCCTCGTTACGTTCATTGGTTAAAAAAGCATCCCCAGTCAGGAAATGCTGTGATTGAGTTAGCTGATCTAGAAGGGCATTCGATTGTGGAAAGCACGTGGTATCAACGCTATCAGCACATCATTTATCTAGGGGGGACATTGAAGATCCCGGGAAATAAAGAATATTTTGCCCATCAGATCGGCTTGACCGATGTGCCAGTCAAAACGATTCCCGCTTTTTATGACTACAGCAAACAAACTCGACTCTATGTAGTTAAAAAAGGTCTCTCGATCCAACAAGCATCAGCTGCTGAATACGCGGATTATTTAGTCGAAGCGTTAGTCCCAATTTTGTTTGACAATCCGCAACCAGCGCTTGTGTTGTTTACGGCGCATGAAACTTTGAAAAATGTCTATGATCGATTGAATAAAAAAGCCCTGCATTATGGCAGAGAAATCGTTGCTCAAGGAACTGGCGGAACCCGTGAGAAAATCTTAAAGAAATTTTTATTAGCGGAAAATGGCATCTTATTAGGGACTAGCAGTTTTTGGGAAGGGGTCGACCTACCAGGTCAGGCCTTGAAGATCGCTGTGGTGACTCGCTTGCCTTTTGAGAATCCTAAGCAACCAATGGTCCAAGCACGGCATGCCTTCTTGGAAGCAGAAGGCATCGATTCTTTCAAAGAAGATGCCTTACCTAAAGCGATTCTACGGCTACGCCAAGCGTTGGGGCGCTTGATCCGTTCTGAAGAGGATACAGGCGTGATGGTCGTCCTTGATCGACGCTTGTTATCAACAAAGTATGGCAAACGGATGGTCAAAGGTCTACCCAAAAACTTGCCTCTGATTGAAGCCAGCCCAACCGAAATTGCCGAAGATATTCAACATTTTTTTGCGCAAGAGGAAAAAGCGGCGGTTGATTTTGAAAAATGAGTCAAACATCTGATATAATGAGTTTTATTTAAGATTGGAGTACGAAGTGTGAAAACAAAAGACAAAGAACATCGGCGAGTGATTATTTTGCTGAGTGCGATCACGGTTTTACTGATCGTTATTCTCTTCGCTTCTATTTTCTATCTCCGTTCTTCTCGTCCAATGCGACAAGCAAGAAACGAAGCGATCGAAATAGCAGAAAGATACACTGATTTAGCAGAGGTCGAACAATTCTATTGGTTCACCCGTGAGGAGACATCTTTTAGCATTGTTGGAAAAGATACGAATAACAATGAGATCGTCGTGATCATTCCTAAAAGCGGCGAAAAGGTTTCCGTTTATAATCAAGGGGATGGATTGACGGAAGCACAGGCCAAGGCCTTCGTTCGCGACAACCATCAAGGGCAGCAAATCCAAAAAGCAGCATTGGGTATTTTTAAAGGCGAGCCCGCTTGGGAAGTCATGACTAAAGACGACCAAGGTCGCTTGAACTATTATTTGATTGGTTTCAAAGATGGAGAAGAAATCAAAGCGGTCACTGAACTATAGAAAGCCGCTTATGATAGACAGAAATTTGGATCGTAGGAAGGATGATAAACATGGTACTTTCAAAAAGAGCAGAAAAATTAGAACCCTCCGCTACGTTAGCGGCATCTGCTAAGGCAAAAGCATTAGCAGACCAAGGTGTAGACGTATTAAGTCTAACCGTCGGTGAGCCCGACTTTATTACCCCGAAGAACATTCGCCAAGCAGCGATTGCAGCGATTGAGAGTGGCAAAGCTAGTTTTTACACAGCAACTGCTGGGATTCCAGAGCTAAAACAGGCGATTCTTGCTTATATGAAAGAGTTTTATGGTGCTGACTATGATTCAAACCAAGTGATCGTGACAGATGGCGCAAAATTTGCCCTTTATACGCTGTTTCAAGCACTCCTTGATGAAGAGGATGAAGTACTCATTCCAGTACCTTACTGGGTCAGCTATGCGGAACAAGTCCGTTTAGCGCAAGGGACACCTGTGTTTGTTGAAGCCAAACAAGCAGCTGATTTTAAAGTTTCTGTTGCTCAATTAGAAGCTGCTTGTACAGAGAAAACGAAAGCCATCATTTTAAACTCGCCTGCCAACCCAACAGGGACGATTTACTCAAAAGAAGAGTTAACGGCAATCGGCAACTGGGCAGTGGAAAATAATATTTGGATCATTGCCGATGATATCTATGGTCGTTTGGTTTATAACGGCAATACCTTTACATCGATCGCTAGCCTATCAGAAGAGATCCGCAAGCAAACCATCGTGATCAACGGCGTTTCTAAAACCTATTCTATGACTGGGTGGCGGATCGGATTTGCTGTCGGCGATGCAAAAATCATCAAAGCGATGGTCGATATCGCTTCCCAAGCTACCAGCAACCCGCCGGCTGCTAGCCAATACGCAGCAGTTGAGGCACTGACTGGTAATCAAGAATCGATCGAAGTGATGCGTCAGGCCTTTGAAGAACGCTTGAATAAACTATATCCGTTAATTGCCGCTATTCCTGGTTTTAAAGTGACGAAACCCCAAGGCGCGTTTTACTTGTTCCCAAATGTCAAAGAAGCCATGACAATGTGCGGTTATCAAACCATTGATGCCTTCGTAGAAGCTTTACTAATGGAAGCCCACGTGGCAGTAGTGACTGGTGCTGGTTTTGGCACACCGGATTATTTACGGATCAGCTATGCAACTGATTGGGACACGTTAGCGGAAGCTACCAAACGAATCCATGATTTTGTTGAAAAGAAACGCCAAAAAGCTTAAAATGCTCTATGGTGCCTTTATTAATTAGATAGGAGAGAATCAAGTGGAATCTATTCAAATTTTAGATGCAAAAAAACACGTTGGCGAAACCGTTCAAATCGGAGCATGGGTTGCTAACAAACGCTCTAGTGGGAAGATCGCCTTCTTACAACTTCGCGACGGAACAGCGTATTTCCAAGGAATCGTTGTAAAAAGTGAAGTAGGGGAAGAAGTATTCCAATTAGCGAAAAATCTAAATCAGGAAACTGCCGTACTGGTCACTGGGGAAATCAGAGAAGACAGCCGCTCAAAATTTGGCTATGAAATTGGCATTTCTGGTTTAGAAGTTGTCGGTGAAAGCCACGATTACCCAATTACACCAAAAGAACACGGAACAGATTTCTTGATGGACCATCGTCACTTATGGTTGCGTTCTTCAAAACAACATGCCATCATGCAAATCCGAAACGAAATCATCCGGGCAACGTATGAATTCTTCAACAAAAATGGCTTCATCAAAATCGATCCACCAATCCTAACCGGATCAGCACCAGAAGGAACGACTGATTTATTCGAAACCAACTATTTCGATCAAAAAGCATATTTGTCTCAGTCTGGTCAATTGTACATGGAAGCTGCTGCTATGGCGTTTGGCAAAGTCTTTTCTTTTGGACCAACCTTCCGTGCTGAAAAATCTAAGACACGTCGTCACTTGATTGAATTTTGGATGATTGAACCAGAAATGGCCTTTATGCATCAAGAAGAAAGTTTGGAAGTCCAAGAGCAGTACGTGGCATTCTTAGTGCAAAATGTGCTCGATAACTGTGACTATGCACTTGACGTCTTAGGCCGTGACCGTGAAGTCTTGAAAAAATACACCAAATTACCATTCCCACGAATCTCTTACGATGATGCAGTGGAATTATTACAAAAGCACGGCTTTGATGATATTCAATGGGGCGATGACTTTGGCTCACCACATGAGACCTTTATTGCCAATTCATTCGATCAGCCCGTCTTTATCTTAAACTATCCAAAAGCCATCAAACCTTTCTATATGAAGCCACATCCAACGAGAGAAGATGTCGTGATCTGTGCCGATATGATTGCACCAGAAGGCTATGGCGAGATCATAGGCGGTTCTGAACGTGCCATCGATCATGAATACCTGCTAGAACAAATCCGCGCCCACGGCTTGGACGAAAACGAGTACTCATGGTATTTAGACCTACGCAAGTACGGTTCAGTCCCTCACACCGGCTTTGGTCTTGGATTAGAACGGACCGTTACCTGGTTATCAGGAATCGAGCACGTAAGAGAATCCATTCCGTTTCCACGGTTGTTGAATCGGATTTATCCTTAAAGTTGACATAAGCTAGTACTAAAAAAATGGTGCTAGCTTTTTTAGTTTGAAAAAATACTGTGCCTTTTAGGTTGAAATTCCCACATTATAGCTATATATTTATATGGGTTATACGATAAGAATCAATTTTAGAAACAAAATAATAATAGAGGTAAAAAGAAAATGTGAGGAGTTTTTAAATGCTGAGTTTTTTTAAAAAATATCCATTATATATACAAATGTTTTTGATTTTATTTGCCAGTTTCATTTTAATTTTTCCGCAGTTATATCTGCGAGGAGTTATTATTGGTTCTGACGCTATCTTTCATTATAATCGCTTTTATGATGTAAGTGAGCAAATAAAAAATGGAAATTATCAATACTTTATATCAATGTATGGGTTTCAACAATCCGGACGAATCATCAACGCTTTGTATGGTCCACTATTTGCATATTTCCAAGGAATTATTGTAATAATTTCAAAATCGTGGTTTCAATATCAAATAATATCCAACTTTATACTTTATAATATTTCCGGTTTCTCCATGCTGATTTTCTTGAAAAAAATTAAAGTAAATGGTTGGATTTCTGCTGGATTCAGTATATTTTTTATGACTACTTATCCAATTCAATATTGGATAGATCAACAAGGTCTTTCAGCTTGGCCAGCTGCAATTCTTCCGCTGTGTATGATACCATTGATAAAATTAATTGAAGAAAAAAAACTAAGTGTTATAGGAACCTCAGTGGCAATTAGTGCTATGTTTCAAGTCCATGTTTTATCGACAATCTTCTTAGTAATGGTTTATTTCTTCTTCTTTATATATTCTTTTTTGACAACAGATAAAAAAAAATCGCTATTGAAAGAATTAATTATATCAATTTTTTCATTTTTGTTACTAACTACTAATGTATGGGTAAATATGATAGATGTTTATCTAGGCAATAGATTAGTTTCGCCTTTTTTAAATGAACATATGGAGAATAATACGATTACAGCCAATAGTTCATATTGGGTTGAGTATCCTAAATTTCTTCCGGTTCTTTTTGCAGTTCTATTCTGTGGAATACTAAATAAGAAATATAAATTTGAACCTTTTTTGAAAATAATAGTGGCAATTGTTGCTTTATTTACTATTCTTTCAACAAATTTTATACCGTGGAAATTTCTATCTAGCTTGGAGAACCCTATTTTAGGGCTTATACAATTTCCGTTTCGTTTCGTTATAACCTCAATAGTTTTGTTATTAATAGGTTTGGCAATAATGATGCGATACTATAAAGGTGCGAGAATAGCAAATCCATTTTACTTAGCTATATTACTATGTTTAAGCTTAGTTCAAATAAATTATATGAATACGAGTAAAATGATTAAATGGCATCAAAGTGACACTGCTGTAAATACTAGAGTAAACTCGTTTGTTTTCGAAGATGACGAATTCAAAATGAAAAATCAACTTTTTTCAAAAGATAAACAGGAGCTTCTTTTGAGCTTTCAGAAGTCTACGCCAGATTACCTTCCTTTATATAATGATGATAAAATAAGCAGATATGGGACCTATGGAGACGAAATCATCCAAAAAAATCATTTTTTCGAAAAAAGCGTGGTTAATGGTAAACTACAGGTTACTTGGAAATCCAATTCAAACAAAAGTATAAAAATTCCGATTATCAAATATAAACGAACAAATTTGATTTTAAATGGCAATTCTCTTTCAGATGAAGACTTCGATGTCAATACAATAGGAGTTGTAACAGTGAACCAGGTTAAGGGGGAAAATAATCTTATAGTATCATATAATAATCCTTGGTTCTTTTCTATTACAATAATAATTCCTTGTATTGTGTTGCTATTTTTCATAATCGTAACCTTAATAAAAAAGTATAACTTTCATTTATCATAAAAGAATTGTTACCCATCCTAATGACTATATGACGGTTTTGTTACAAATATTTTCTTTTTTTCTTATATCGGTTAGAATAAGGGTTAGTGTAAAAGAGGCGATTACAATTATAAATTATATAAAACCTTTGGCTAAGACAATTTACTTATTGCCAATTAAATGGTTATCGAAAGTAAAACGAAAAAAAAATAAGCATATCGTATTTTTATTAAGTTTCCCCTCTTCAAGTGAGTATATTTTGGATAAATTGATAGAAAAATATAGAGGAAGAGTGATTATCTGCTATACAAAGAATTGTGCTGAACTGGCTCAAAGGTTTTCTATTCAGGGTAATCGAACTTTATCGATTGATTCTTTATACGACTTATATACTAAGGTGATTCCTGTTCTAGGTTCAAGTAAAATGATTTTATGTGATAATTATTTTCCTTTACTTGCTGAATTTAACTTCGATAAAGAAGTTAGTGTAGTACAACTTTGGCATGCGAATGGTGCTATAAAAAAATTTGGGTTAGAAGCAAATTATGTATCTAGTGAATCGAATATTGATAAAAAAAGATATCAAGCAGTATACAATAGATTTACTCACTTGGTAGTTAGTTCTCCAATGATGGCTAAGATTTTTTGTAAGAGCTATGCTAAAAATTATGGTATATTACCTTTTGGGTATCCTTTAACTGATCAATATTTTAGTCATCAATTCAAAAACGAACTAAAATTTGATTTTATAAAAAAACCCTTGGTTCTCTATGCTCCAACATATCGTGAGACTGAAAGAGATCAATCATTTAGTTTAGAAGAGTTTATAAAACAAATCCCATCGAACTTGCAATTGATTATCCATCCGCATCCGCATGATAATTTTATAAGAGATCAATTAGCTGATTTTCCTGAGATTATTCAGCTTCCTAAAGGTGTGTCTTTAACATCTATCCTTCCATATGTTGATTATCTAGTAACAGATTATTCATCTATTCCTTTTGAATATTCATTAGCAAATCCCAATGGGCAAATTATCTATTTTTGGTATGATTACAAAACTTATAGTACTAAGGTTGGAATACAAGAGTTATTTGAAAAATACGTAACAGGGACAATTGCTTATAGTCATAGTGATCTTAAAAATTCGTTTTTAAAAGAAAATAAATCAGATTTAAAAGAGTTTAATTCCATTTGGAATACTTTTGCAGATGGAAGAGCTATGAAACAACTAATAGATTGGATCGATAAACAATATGAAAACTGAGTTAATTATGGGGATCCCAGTAGACAATCTTACGTATCAAATGATTTTAAGTGATCTTCCGTACTACTTGTTAGAAAAGAAAAAGATGACTATCATTAGTGTTAATCCTCAAATCATAATTGAGGCTAAGAGGTTTCCTGAAGTGATTGATTTGATAAAAACTAGTACACATCGTATTCCTGATGGTATTGGGGTTGTCTTAGTATCAAAATTAACAGGTGGAAATATTAGGGAGAGGGTTGCAGGTTTTGACTTGATGTTAAAGCTATTGGAGTATGCTAATGTAAATGGGAAAAGTGTTTTCTTTTATGGTGCAAGAATAGAAATCCTTAAAGACGCTATTGCCAATATTGGCTCCACTTATCCTAAAATTAATATAGTAGGCGCAATTGATGGGTATACTAATCTAAGTGAACAAGAAATTGTTAGGGAAATCAACAAGTGTAAGCCTGATTTTCTATTTGTTGCATTAGGTTTTCCAAAACAGGAGCAATGGCTATCTAGGAATATTAACAAGTTGAATGTAAGTATCTTTCAAGATGTTGGTGGAAGTTTTGATGTTTTAAGTGGACATGTGAAAAGAGCACCACAGTTTTTTATAAAATATAATTTGGAATGGATGTATCGTTCACTAAGCAATCCATCTAGAATTGGAAGGATTTTTCAATTGCCCTCCTTTCTTTTTAAAAGTTTGTGGTGGAATTATAGAGGAGTTGACAAACATAAAAAAGATAATTAGTTATCTCTACGGTAAACTTTTTAATTTTATCGCTTCGTATTTTTCCGTTAAGAAAAATACGATTCTTTTTGAAAATTTTAATGGCAAGCTCCCTGGAGACAATCCCTATGCAATTTATAACGAATTTATAAACAATATAGACTGTAACGATTGGTATGTTTATTGGGGAATCAAAAAAAAATATTTAAGTATAGCTCAAGAGAGATTTCCTGAGATTAACTTTGTTGTTCGTTTTTCTATTAAATGGTTATTTTTAGCTCCCAGATCTAACTTTTGGGTATTTAATGCCCGAATGCCAATTTGGTTAAAAAAGAACAAACAGACTGTGTATTTTCAAACCTGGCACGGTACACCCTTAAAAAAATTAGGATTAGACATTCAGAATGTTTCTATTCCAGGTACAACGAATGAATCTTACAAAGAAAGTTTTATAAAAGAGTCAGAAAGATGGGATTTCTTGATTGCACCGAATGATTATTCGAAAAGGATTTTTATAAAAGCTTTTCAATTTAAAAATGAGTTTCTTGAAATTGGTTATCCAAGGAATGATCATTTGGTTAAATATGGTAGTAATAATGAAATTAAAAATATATTGAAAAAGAAAATTTTGGGTAGAACTAATGGCAGGGTGATTCTGTATGCTCCTACTTGGAGAGACGACTATTACATTAGTAAAGGAAATTACAAATTTAAGATGCCTTTCCAATTAAATAAAGTTTTCGATTTGATGAATGAAGATGATGTTTTAATCCTAAGGCCGCATTACTTAGTAGAAGACTCAATTGACATTAATGGGTATGAACAGAAGGTCTTTATTAATAGCTCAGAAGATATTAATAATTTATATTTAATCTCTGATTTTTTAATCACTGATTATTCATCTGTAATGTTTGATTTTGCAGAGCTTCGTAAACCGATGTTATTCTACGCTTATGACTTAGATCATTACGAAAGAGAAATCCGTGGATTCTATATTGATTATATAAATGAACTACCAGGAGCTATCTCCACAAATGAAGAGGACTTTTACAAGCAGTTTAAATTTATGATAAATATGACCTCAAACTACTCAATTATATTTTCAAAAAAATATTCGAACTTTTGTGATAAGTACTGTAGAAGAATGAGCAAAAGTAGCGAAGCAGTTGTAAAAAAAATAATGGAATTTTAAGAACAATTGAATTAAGGAGTTACACTACAATGGTTAGAATACTTAATAAAAAAGTAAGGAAAGTTTTGAAGAAAAAAATAGATAAAAAATATGAATTTCAGTATTTACATTTTATAAAAAATAAAAAGATTAATAAAAACGTTATACTTATTGAGTCTACTCACGGAAGAGATTTCAGTGGGCATGTTTATTATCTTACAAAATATCTTTCGAAAAATTTTAAAGATTTTCAACTAAAGATTGCGATTCAAAAAGACAAGAAAGACTGGATAAAAAATTTACTCGACGTTGAAGTAAATTGGACTAATATTGAATTAATTGAATACAATTCGAAAGAATATGTCTATAATTTAGCTACTGCTGAATTTTTAATTAATGATACGACATTTTGGAGTTATTTTAATAAAAGACCTGAGCAAATCTACATTAATATTTGGCATGGAACCCCTCTGAAATGTTTAGGCAAGGCAATGGAAGTTGACGGTTTTGGGAATGTTCAAAAAAATTTCATGGCATCAAACTTTCTTGTAGTTAGTAATGACTACACTAAGGAAAAGATAGCAGAGAATTACAATTTGAAAAATATTTCAAGTACCAATATTGTGGTAGCACCTTCTCCAAGAAATAGTATCCTTTTTGATAATACTAAAGGATCAGATGTCCGTAATAAAATCGATGTCTCTAATGAGAGAATATACTTTTATATGCCTACATATAGAGATGTAGGTACTTCTGTATCTTTCATAGAGGAAATATTGACTTCTTTCGAAAGAGAACTTAAAGACAATGAGAGATTATTCATAAAGCTTCATCCTTTTGATGCTGAGAAACTCAGTATTGACTTAAATAACTTTAAAAAAGTTAAGTTATTTCCAGAAAACGTGGAAACATATGAGTTTTTAACTGCTGTAGATGTGTTAATAACTGATTATAGTTCTATTATGTATGATTTTTTATGCAGCGGTAAAAAGACTGTTTTATTTACTTATGATAAAGAAGAGTATTATTTAAATAGAGGCCTATATGAAGATATTGATAATTACCCTTTTAAACAAGTAAAGACTATAAATGAATTAATAGAAGAGTGTAGAGTTGATGAATCAGAAAGTTATTCTGGCAATATTACTTCATTTAAAGAAAAATTCATTGGTAAAGATAATATTAAAGGAACGGAACAATTAGTTAAATTTTTGTTTAACAAAGAAAATAATGATAGAATACATCAATACTCTTTAAGAAACAGTAAAAAAAATATAGTTTTATACGCGGGTGCTTTATGGGATAATGGAATTAGTAGGGCTTTTTTTAATACTATTGAAGCAATCGATTTATCAGAAAATAATTATATTCTTTTTGTTAAAGATCGTTCTGTAAAAAAAGAACATAAATATAAATTGGCTGAATTGAAGATTCCATATATTTTGAGTTCCGGTGTAACTCAGTACACTTTTTTGGAAGGAATTTTAACATATTTTTATTTAAATACTGAGTGGTTTGGAAAAAAAATCGCAAAAAAACTTATTGAAAAAAGTATTTTTAAAATGTATAGACTGGATTTTCGACGTATGTTCAACAATCTTGACATAGATCAATTTATTCACTATACAGGTTTCGAACGCGCAATAGCAACTATGACAAGTGCTATTTCTAAATCAAACGTTAAAACTACAATATTTTATCATACTGATATGTTTGAAGAATATAAAGCAAAAAAAAATGTGAATATGAAAGTTTTAGGATCTACGTATGAAAATGTAGATCAATTGGTCTTAGTTAATTCCGAATTGAAAGATAGATTGTTATTGAATTATCCTAGCTTAAATAATATATATGTTATGGATAATTTCTTAGGTTTTAAAGAGATAAGAGATGCAAGTAACGAATCAATTTTTACTTCTCTTTTGAATGTACCATTGCAATATGGATACTCAGAACATATTTCTGATAGAATAAAGAGTGATTTAGGGATAAAAACTCAGACAGAAAATGTAGGATATCGTAAAATATTTAATGTGGTGAAAACACATGAACTAAGTCGAGGTGGACTTTTTCCCAATATTGAAAATAATTCTGATGAGCTTTTAAAAGCTTTTCAAAAAGCGGCTGAAGTTCATCTAGGTATTGGAGAGAAGATAGATTTCACTTTAAATGAAATAGGATATATTTATGGTGTTACTAAATTGCGATTAATTGATGATTTGCTAAATCCTAATATTAAAGTTTTTATCAATATTGGTAGATTTGATTTACAAAAAGGTCATGATCGATTAATCGAGTCTTTTGTAGAAGTAAATAAAAAATTTCCAAACACACGTCTTGTTATTGTAGCTCCTCATGGACCATTAAAAAAGCAGACTATTGCAAAAGTAAGAGAAAGTGGTATCAAAGAAAAAATTATTATTTTTGGAGGAATGGATAATCCCTATTCTTTACTTAAACTATGTGATGCATTTATTTTTACTAGTCTGTATGAAGGCTTAGGGTTGGTAGTATTTGAAGCATTGGCCGTAGGAACAGATGTTATCACTGTCGATATTCCAGCAACCACTCAATTCTTAAAAGATGGTTCTTCAAATGAATTACCGGCACTAATTGTACAAAATAATGTAAGTAGTATAATTGAAGGTTGGATTTTTTATATGGAAGGTTATCCCATTCTAGGGAAATATGATTTTGAAAAACAAGAACAACAGTCTCTTGCAGTATGGAATAGCTTAGTAAAATAAGGTTATTTATATTTAATGATTTCAAAAATATTAAAATCATTCCACTCCTCCTAACTTTCGTGTATAATGGTACAAGCCAGTATTACGAAAGTTAGGAGGAGTTGTTTTGAGTAAACAACATCCAGAGGATAAATCCTTTAAAGACGAAGTATTAGGAGCTTTAAAGCAACCTCAATCAGATCAAACCCAGGAAGACCAAGGTTTGAACGAGCGTCCTATTCAACAGCCTCAAGAAGAGGTGGGTTCGCGAACTGCAAGTGGAAAGACCAAAAATAAAAAAGCAAAGCAAACTGCTGCAAGTCGTAGGGCAGCAGCGGAAGAATTACCCATAGCTGAAGGTGGAGAAACGCAATTGCGCAAGCAGCAACGCAAAAAAGAAGACCGAATTGTCAATCGGATCGTTTTGATCGTAGTTCTTGCTTTGCTCGTTATCGGTGGAGTTTTAGGATTTTCAATGTATCGTTATGTATCATCCGGGCTACAGCCTTTGAATCCTGATGACACGGAAACTGTCGCTGTTGAGATTCCTAGTGGATCGTCCAACAAAGCAATTGGAGAAATATTGGAAGAAGACAATATCATTAAGAGTGGTATGATCTTTAACTATTATACGAAATTCAATAATTTAACTGGATTTCAAGCGGGAAATTATCAGTTTGCGCCAAGTATGACATTGGATCAAATAGCGAAGATGCTACAAAATGGCGAAGGATCGGTCACCTCTGACGCCAAAGTCACCATTCCTGAAGGATTTGATGTAGATCAAATCGGTGATGCTCTAGCGGAAGCAACGAATATCTCGAAAGATGATTTCTTAGCTTTGATGGAAAGTGACGAGTTCTTTGAAAAAATGAAAGCAACCTATCCTGATCTTTTAGCAAGTGCCGGCGATGCACAAGGTGTACGTTACCGACTAGAAGGATACTTGTTCCCAGCGACGTATGACTACTATACAGGGAATACCCTAGAAGAAGTCGTTACTCAAATGGTGGATAAATCAAATGCGGTCATGTCGAAATATTTCGATCAAATCGCTCAAAAAGAAATGACCGTCCAAGAAGTTCTTACTTTAGCATCACTTGTTGAAAAAGAAGGTAGTAAGCTAGAAGATCGTAAAAATATCGCACAGGTATTCTTCAATCGCTTAGCAATTGATATGCCGCTGCAATCGGATATTTCGATTCTATATGCGTTAGGCGAGCACAAAGAGCTAGTTACTTATGAGGACACTCAAGTTGACTCTCCTTATAACCTCTATGTGCATACTGGCTACGGACCTGGACCATTCAACAATCCAAGTGAAGCAGCGATCCAAGCGGTCTTAGATCCAACACCGAACAACTACTATTATTTCGTTGCTGATATTCATACTCAAGAAGTTTACTTTGCAGAAACCTATGAACAGCATATGCAATTAGTGGAACAATACGTAAACAATACCTCAAATTAAATTTTCATAGGTTTATAGTTTACATTTAAAAAAAAGCATGGTAATCTTTTGTGGACTCATCGCAAAAGATTACCTTTTGCGATTTATTAGAAGTTACTAAAAGGAGAAAAGAACTATGGTAGAAAAAGTTTACCCAATGACACTTGAAGGAAAAGAAAAGTTAGAACAAGAATTAGAAGAATTGAAAACGGTAAAACGCGGTGAAATCATTGAACGTATCAAGGTAGCCCGCAGTTTTGGCGATTTATCCGAAAACTCAGAGTATGAGTCTGCCAAAGATGAACAAGCGTTTGTCGAAGGTCGAATCACTACTTTAGAAAATATGATTCGATTTGCAGAAATCATTGATAATGAAGGTGTCGACTCTGATGAAGTTTCCATCGGAAAAACAGTGATTTTTGTGGAGTTGCCTGATGGTGACGAAGAAGAGTACATGATCGTCGGCAGTGCTGAAGCAGATCCCTTTTCTGGTAAAATTTCCAATGATTCACCAATCGCTCGTGCTTTGATTGGGAAAAAAGTCAACGATGAAGTGACGATCTCAACGCCAGGCGGAGATATGCAAGTAAGAATCACAGAAGTAAAGAAAAGCTAATCGTTTGATCGCTAGGTAAATCTAGTTGACCCTGTTGTTCATTCTCCGTTAGGGAAATTGATCATACAGGGTCTTTTTTCGGACCAGCGACGGATGAACAAACCCTTTTTTTCAGGTATGATAGAGTAGAATTACTAGGAGGAGGAGCTTGAATGAAAAGTCCTTGGCGTTTTTTCTTTATTGTTGAAGCGCTCTTACTGCTTTTTGCGGTATGGCAAATTTTATCTAATCCGCCATTATTATTTTTATTAATACTTGGTGTGACGTGCTTGGTTCTGGTGAACCGAAGTGAGCGCAAGAGCAATTTTAAAAATTTCTTGATGGTCTCAAGTTCCATTGCTATTTTGATCAGTTTGTTAAATAGTCCAGCATTGTGGCTGATGCTGATTTTTGCGATTTTATTTATTGGATTAAAAGGAGTCGAGATTACCGGAATCGATTTGACTAAAAATTCCTTCTGGCGCAAAAAACAAATGATCATCGTTGAAACCGAAGAACCAAAGGCGGATCATCCGTTGAAACAAAAACAGCAATGGTTAGGCAATGAACGAATTGGCAGTCAAGTTTATGAATGGGACGATATCAATTTAGATATCTTGACGGGAGATACTTTCATCGATCTAGGCAACACGCTGTTGCCTAAGAAAGAAAATGTCGTGATCGTACGAAAAGGCTTCGGCAGAACTCGTATTTTAGTGCCTGCTGGCATAGCAATCAAATTAGAGCACAGTACTTTTATTGGCTCCGTTATCTTTGAAGGTGAAGAAACGAGCTTGAAAAATGAAAAAGTGACAATCTACAGCCCCGATTATGGCGAAAATAGTCGGCGTTTGAAAATTTTAACGAATACCCTTGTTGGTGATGTTGAGGTGATTCGGGTATGATCGGGAAATTTTCAAGAGGCATGATCGCGTTTTATGCAGGCTTAGCAAGTTTTTTTACCATGATTTTGATGTTGTTCTCCTATTTGTATGCCAGTGGGAAAAATAATTGGCTGATAGAAGTCTTTCAAATCAAACTTTTTTTCATTCCTATCGTCTTTCACTTGCTTGTAATATCTGCATTGATTGCTTTAGCTGTCTTCTTACTGATTTCTTTTTTCCGCAATCGTCAATACGGTCCGGTGGAAGAAAAGCTAAGACTGTTAGCCAGCGGCTATATCGATAGCCCTTTATTGGAAACAAAGATCCCCCATGCGTCTGAAAACCATTTGATTGCGAATGTGGATCGTGATATTGCTAGTATCCAATCGAAGATGAAACAGATGTCGATGGAATTGCAGCAATTGAATGCGAAACCGCAGTTTGTTGATGGTCAGACGAAAGAAGAGATTTTAGAAGCAGAGAGGCAGCGTTTGGCACGTGAATTGCACGACTCTGTTTCTCAACAGCTGTTTGCCGCCATGATGATGATGTCTGCACTGAATGAGCAAGCGATTCGAACAGATGCTCCAGAAAGCCAAAAGAAACAGTTAGCGATGGTCACAGACATTATCAATGCTTCGCAATCTGAAATGCGGGCGCTCTTGCTTCATCTACGACCTGTTACTTTGGAAGGGAAGAGTCTAAAGCAAGGAATCGAGCAATTGTTAAAAGAATTAGAGACAAAAATCAAAATTTTGCTAACTTGGGATATTGAAGACTTTACGATGCCCAGCTCGATCGAGGATCAGCTTTTTCGTGTGATCCAAGAACTCTTGTCTAATACCCTCCGTCATGCTAAAGCCGATGAGTTGGAAGTTTATTTGCATCGCATCGACAATAACGTGTTGTTGCGGGTGATCGATGACGGGGTTGGCTTTGATCCACAGGATCAAAAGGCCGGCAGCTATGGCTTAATGAATATCCGAGAACGGGTGAGTGCCGTTGGAGGTACGTTGAAAATTATTAGTTTTAAAAAGCAAGGAACCAGCATTGAAATCAAAGTTCCACTGTTGAAGGAGGCATAACGGATGATAAACGTGTTGTTAGTTGATGACCATGAAATGGTTCGTCTGGGGGTATCTTCTTACTTATCGATTCAAGACGATATAGAAGTGATTGGGGAAGCGGAAAATGGCCGAGTAGGGTATGAAAAGGCCTTGGAGCTGCGACCAGACGTGATTTTGATGGACTTAGTGATGGATGAAATGGATGGGATCGAATCTACGAAATTGATTTTAAAGGATTGGCCGGATGCAAAAATCATTATTGTCACTAGTTTTATTGATGATGAAAAAGTCTATCCTGCAATTGAAGCGGGTGCGGCCGGTTACCTGTTAAAGACGTCTACTGCTCATGAGATTGCAGAAGCCATTCGTGCCACCCAGCGAGGCGAGCGGGTCTTAGAACCCGAAGTCACCACGAAAATGATGGATCGTTTGACGAATCGGACACCGATCTTGCATGAAGATTTGACGAATCGGGAACAAGAAGTGTTACTGTTGATCGCCGAAGGAAAGAGCAACCAAGAGATTGCGGATTCACTCTTCATTACGTTGAAAACAGTGAAGACACATGTGTCAAATATCTTATCAAAATTAGAAGTAGAAGATCGTACACAAGCGACGATATATGCTTTTAAACATGGTTTGATAAAATAAAATCTTAATAATCATACCTCCTCATGGCAAGCAGGGGAGGTTTTTGTTATACTAAATAATGATCTGGCAAACAAAGGAGCGTTTGTGGTGAAGCAAAATTATGCAATTATTGGATTAGGCCGTTTCGGTGGAAGTATTTGTCGTACGTTGATTGAATCAGGTCAAGAAGTGTTGGCCATCGATAGCAACGAAGATCGGGTGAATGAGTACATGAATATCGCCACCCATGCGGTGGTTGGTAACGCACAAGATGAGATGACGTTACGCTCGTTGGGTATCCGTAATTTTGACCATGTAATCGTTGCGATCGGTGAGGATATTCAAGCTAGTATTTTGGTGACCTTGATGGTCAAAGAAATGGGTGTTCCTAATATCTTAGCGAAAGCCCAAAACGAATACCATGCCCGTGTACTGGAAAAACTCGGCGCAGACCGTGTCGTCCATCCTGAACGTGATATGGGGATTCGCATCGCCCATAATCTAGTTTCCAAAAATATCTTAGATTATATTGAACTATCTGACGAATTTTCTCTAGCAGAGATTCGCGTGTCCAATCCACGCTTTTTCAATAAATCCTTGATTGAGCTGAATTTTCGACAAAAGTATGGTCTGACAGTCGTTGCGATTCGTCGGGGACCAGGACAAGTGATCGTTTCGCCTGATGCAGAGGCAATCGTGCGTGAAAATGACAATTTACTCGTGATCGGCAATACAGATGATGTAGATATACTCGATGAACATATGAATGATTAGGAGTGAAGAAAATGAACTTAACAATAAGTCCTGAAGCAATGCAATGGTTCAAAAAAGAGTTGGTGGTAGACCAAGGAAGCGGGATTCGTTTTTTTGGAAAAATTTATGGCAAAACACAAGTGCATGACGGATTTTCCGTGGGGATGTCAGTCGATAAACCAGAACGTCCGATCGTTGAACGAACCATTGACGGCTTGCTTTTTTTTATTGATGAAGCGGATGAGTGGTTTTTCAAAGGCTATGATCTGACAGTTGATTATGATCAAACGTTAGATGAACCCAAGTATGATTTTAGTGAAGAGAAAAAATAATATGAGTTTGGTCAAATGATGACCGATGTAACTCGATTGGCTCTAGGAGATGAAACCGATGTTATCAATTGTTGTACCTTGTTTTAATGAAGAGGCGAGCTTGCCGATATTTTTTGAGGAAACAGAAAAAGTGAAGAGACAATTAAATATGCCCTTTGAATATATTTTTGTCAATGATGGCTCTTCAGATCAAACACTACCTGTTTTAAGAGAGTTATATCGTGCCCACCCCGACAGTGTTCGCTATTTATCTTTTTCGAGAAACTTTGGCAAAGAAGCTGCACTTTATGCAGGCTTACAAGCGGCGAAAGGCGATTTTGTCACTGTGATGGACGCAGATCTACAAGACCCGCCGACATTACTGCCAGAAATGTTTGCGATGCTGGAAGCAAAACCAGAGCTTGATTGTGTGGGGACTAGACGGGCGGATCGCAAAGGAGAACCGAAGATCCGTAGTTTTTTCTCAGATGCTTTTTATAATATTATCAATAAGATTGCCGATACCGAAATGGTAAATGGTGCTCGAGATTTTCGCTTGATGCGCCGTAATATGGTAGATGCCGTTTTACAACTGTCAGAATACAATCGCTTTTCCAAAGGGATCTTTAGTTGGGTCGGCTTTGATACAGAATACATCGCGTATGAGAACCGGGAACGAGTCGCTGGTGAGACATCGTGGTCATTTTGGAAACTATTTCAATATTCGATCGACGGTATCGTCAACTTTTCGGATACCCCTCTGAACATTGCTTCGTTTATTGGTGCGCTTTCCTGTTTTGGCTCTCTGATCGCATTGATCTTTATTGTAATCAGAACCTTTATCTTTGGTGATCCAACAACTGGTTGGCCATCGATGGTCAGCATTTTCTTGTTTGTGGGCGGTTTGCAATTGCTTTGTTTGGGGATCATCGGGAAATACATTGGGAAAATTTTCTTAGAAACCAAAAATAGACCCTTATATTTCTTGAAAGAAACTGAAAAAGACCAAGAAAAACAACGATAAATTAAAAGTGTACAATCGGAAGGTTTCGCCTCCAACTGTACACTTTTTTTGCGGAAAGAATTTGTTAGTAGCCTTTATCCAAGTTTATCTCATTTTTTTCAAGTTCTTGTTTCGCCAAAAATTGTTGGAGATTCGCTAAGAAAATGGCCATAAATGCCTTTTGAAAATGGGGGGTGTGCCCTGAGATATGAGGAGTAATCAACAGGTTTTCGGTATGCCATAGTGGATCATTTTCTGGTAGAGGTTCCTCTTCAAAAACATCTAGTGCGGCAAATGCCAGCTGCTTTTTCTCTAGGGCTTTTGCTAATGCAGTGGTATCCACACTTGGCCCGCGGCCGACATTATAAAAGGAAGCACTAGGTTTCATTTGGGCAAAAAAAGCTGCATCATACAAGTGAGTGGTTTCTTCCGTCAGAGGAAGGATGTTGATGACGCAATCGGCAGTTTTTGCGCAAGCGTGTAAGTCAGATAACGCAAACGTTTTTTCAAAACCCGCCACCTCATGCCCGCTAGTATTGATACCAATGGGACTTACACCAAAAAAGGTCAATACTTGAGCTAACTTTTGGCCAATTTGTCCCGTACCAACGATCAAAATCTCTTGGTCTGACAATTTTGTATAGGGGATTGTATTTGGTGACCATTGCTGTTTTCTTTGTTGTTGGATTGCTTGGAAAATCCCGCGGTTTTCCATAAATAGTAGAGCCAATAGATGGTCTGTAATCGATTCAGCATGGATGCCGCTACCATTAGATAAGCGAATGCCGTATTTCGCAAACTCTTTTAAGGGTAAGGTGTCTACGCCAGATGAAATTGCTTGGACCCATTTCAAATTTGTTTTCTCCGTTAGTAGGTAGTCCTTCCATTCGGGCTTCCAACCGATGGTAATTTCTACTTGTGACCAATCAATTGCTTGGTCCTTTCTGTACACAAGAAATTGATAGTCTTTTTCGATTTGTTTCACGTATGTGTCGCGAAACTCTCGAGTGGCTAAGATTATTTTTTTCATTGCCAAGCCTCCTTTTAACTTAAGTGTAGCAAAGAATGAGAAAAAAACCATGTTCAAGGAATTGAACATGGCCTAGATTAGGTTTTAAACTGAATTTTTGGAGACTGTTTGACCCCTTGTGTGAATAAGAATAAAGAACCAAACAAAATAAAGGTGGTTGCATCGAAGGAAGGCAATAGTAGTTGTACGATTACACTAATAAGCGTAGGCAATGCAGCACTTACGATCAGAATCTTTAAATTTTCAAAGAAAGTATAGGAGAATCGTTTTAATCTTGTATAGATCGTTGCAATAAAGGTCCCCATCACTAAGGTGATCAGCAAGCTGACAAATGATGGATACAATGCAACAAAAAAGACAATGAGTTTGATTAGCCAGGGGATCGCTTGATTTGATAGCGCTTCTCGAATCGCCTGACCGTTAAGATTGCGCAGCGCAGGCTCACTGTAATCAAATTCTAATTGATTAGAATCTAACATTGACGTCGATAAGCCAGAAGAGGGGATACGGATGACCAGCTGATCTTTTAACAAGGCAACAGCGATGACAGAGCCAGTGACATCAGATGCAATATCTGCTGGCGTACGGTTGCCATCTGGATCGAAAGTAAAGATGATCGAATCGGTTTGATAAATGAAACCTTGCGTACCCGGCGCTGTAGCAAGCTTGCCATTTTCGATCGTAAAATCTGGGATCGATTCTCCAATTTTTTGTCCGTCTGCTTGTACATCGCGAAAGACACCTAATACATTGATGGTCATCGGTACCGCGATAAGCACGGAGGCGCTTAATAGAAAAACGATTACTTTGGAAAATTCTGCTTTTTTGACAAATTTTAAATCAGGTATTCGGAAAAAAGCAATTTTAAATAGTTGGACGATAGTCATTTGCTGATGAACTCCTTTGTGGTATAACTAGAGTAATTGTAACGAAGGGTTCTTTGAATTACAAGGAATTCACAAAAAAAGAACCAATAATCGAATGAATGAATAAATAAAGAAATGAAAGTAGGCAAAAGAATGCAAAAGTACAACGAATACAAGCAGTTCTTGCAGCAAAAAAAGTTGTGGGAGCCGATTACGTATTTATTTTTTGGTGGATTAACGACTGTAGTCAACATTGTCGTCTACCTCGTTTTTCGTGAAGGATTTGGTTTTTATTACCAGACAGCGAATGTGATTTCCTGGATTGCTTCTGTTTTGTTCGCCTACTTTACAAATAAGTTATGGGTCTTTGAAGCAAAAACCGAGACAAAGCAAGAGTCATGGGCGGCATTTGGGAAGTTCATTTTCTTTCGCGTCTTATCATTAGGCTTAGATATGCTTTGTATGTATCTATTTATTTCAATTTTGGCAACCGGCGATCTAGTTGCCAAGCTGGTCACCCAAGTTGTTGTTGTTTTGGCAAACTATGTGTTTAGTAAATTTTTGATTTTCAATACGAAAAAAAGTGAGAAAAAGTAAGCATATTTTTTGAACAAAGTCTGATAGTCTGATAATGTTACTTATGTAAACATTATCATTGAGGAGGAATTTTTTTATGACTTACACATTACCAGATTTACCTTACGCATACGATGCATTAGAACCATACATTGATGAAGAAACGATGCATTTGCATCATGATAAACACCATAATACTTATGTAACAAACTTAAACGCAGCGATTGAAAAACATCCTGAATTAGGTGAAAAAACAGTTGAAGAATTATTAGCTGACTTTTCTTCTGTGCCAGAAGATATTCAAACAGCGGTTCGTAACAATGGTGGCGGCCATGCCAACCATACGTTCTTTTGGGAAATCTTAGGCCCAAATGCTGGTGGCGAACCTACTGGAGCCATCAAAGAGGCAATTGACGCAGCTTTCGGCAGCTTTGAAGACTTTAAAGAAGAATTCAAAACTGCAGCAACCGGACGTTTTGGTTCAGGTTGGGCATGGTTAGTCGTGAAAGATGGCAAATTAGCAATCACATCAACAGCGAATCAAGATTCACCATTGATGGATGGCCAAACGCCTGTTTTAGGTTTAGATGTTTGGGAACATGCGTATTACTTGAAATACAAAAATGTTCGTCCAGATTACATCAATGCTTTCTGGAGTGTTGTTAATTGGGACAAAGTAAACGAATATTTCGCAAAAGCTTAAACAATTTACTAGAAAGAAGCCTGCTAAAAGGCTTCTTTTTTTGTGGATAGAAAGAATCGTTTTGATATTGCTAACGCTTACATAATCAGCTATAATAAAGGCGACGGAATCGTCGGATTATAATTATTGGAGGCTTTACACACTATGGAACATGGGAAAGTAAAATGGTTCAACAACGAAAAAGGGTTTGGTTTTATTACAGTTGACGGTGGCGATGATGTATTTGTTCACTTTTCTGCCATTCAAGGAGACGGTTTTAAATCACTTGAAGAAGGTCAAGAAGTTGAATTTACGATCGTTGAAGGTGCCCGCGGACCGCAAGCAGCGGAAGTGACCAAAGTCTAAATCTGAACGGAAAAGCTGAGTAAGCCCTCAGCTTTTTTAATTTGCTATTTCTCGCCATATTTGGTATCTTCAATACATTAGTAAGATTAAGAAGCGAAGAGGGATAAGAATGAAACGAGTAATCACTTACGGAACATTTGATTTATTGCATTATGGACATATCAATCTTTTGCGTCGTGCAAAAGAGCAAGGCGATTATTTAATCGTGGCACTATCAACGGATGAATTTAATTGGAACGAAAAGCAAAAAAAATGCTACTTTTCTTACGAGAAAAGAAAGCAATTATTAGAAGCGATTCGGTATGTGGATCTAGTGATTCCTGAAGAAGGCTGGGCACAAAAAGTTTCCGATGTCAAAGAATATCATGTGGATACCTTTGTTATGGGAGATGATTGGGCTGGCAAATTTGATTTTATTCAAGAAGAAACAGCTGCTGAAGTGATTTATCTAGCACGAACTCCGGAAATATCAACTACTCAAATCAAAAAAGATTTGAAACTTACCAATTAAAAGGACTATTATAAAAAGCATCTTTTACAGATGTTTTTTTTTGTTGAACGCAACTTCAAGAAATTAAGATTTTATTACTAGTTTTTCATTGATTATTTGTTCAGAACACAAAATATGGTATGATGATTTGTGAGTTGACTCGATCAATTAGAAATTCTATGAGAATGGATGAAGAAAGTGGAAAAAGAAATCAAAGTCCGTGCAACTTTAGTGACGAAAGAATACGACTTATATAAAAAGAAAGCGGATAAAGTAAAAGCATTATTCAAATTCTATCATCGCAATGTTCCTCGATTTTGGGCCTTAAAAGGGGTCAGCTTCGATGTGAAAGCCGGCGAATCAGTAGGGATCATTGGAATCAATGGTTCTGGGAAATCAACTTTATCCAACGTGATCAGTGGGATTATCCCACCGACATCTGGTACGATGGAAGTAAATGGTGACACCTCGATTATCGCGATCGGTGCGGGGTTGAAATATCAACTGACCGGACTAGAAAATATTCGGCTTAAAGCCCTGATGTCTGGAATGACTAATAAAGAAATTGATGAAAAGATGCCTGAAATCGTGGCCTTTGCTGATTTGGGCGACTTTATCAATCAACCAGTTAAAAGCTATTCCAGTGGGATGAAATCACGGTTAGGCTTTGCTATTGCTGTTCATAATGATCCAGATATTTTAGTTATTGATGAAGCTTTGTCTGTCGGTGATGAAACTTTTTATCAAAAATGTGTGGATAAAATTATGGAATTTAAAGCAGCTGGAAAAACCATCTTTTTTGTCAGTCATGCTTTAGGACAGGTAGAAAAGCTTTGCGACCGGACGATTTGGATGCACTATGGTGATTTACGGATGTTTGGTCCTACTGAAGAAGTAATGGCTGAATATCGCAAATTCATTGATTGGTTCAAAAAGCAGCCAAAGAAAGAGCAAAAAGCCTATCAAGACAATTATAAAGAAGACCAGAAAGCCTTTAATTTGGAGAAATTAGCAGAAAAAAGTCGTGAAGATCACTTCTTGCAACAACAAAATCTTTCGGACCAAATGATTCAAAAAAACTTGAAACGTACACCTTTAGGGGAAAAAATGAGCTGGCTAACTAAAGGGATCCTAGGTTTGGTAGTAGCCGCAACGATATTTTGTTCGCTGGTTTCTTTTAGTGGGCGTTCGATTACTTACGCAATTAAGAATCCTGTTGAGACGATCAGTCAAGTTTTCAAATAAAGAAGATGTTTCTTTATTTAGTTCATATAGAAAAGGAAGAAGTTTGTGAAAGAGATTGCTGCAGTCATAAAAGAACAATTTAAGCATGCGGGAATTATATTCCGGATGTCTCGCTATGAGGATAAGGCTACTTATCAGAGCCATTATTTGGGATTAGCTTGGCAAATATTAAATCCTGCGATTCAAATCGGTATTTATTATTTGGTTTTCGGATTAGGAGTGAACGGGAATAGGAAAGTTGATGGCGTTCCTTTTATTATCTGGATGCTGATTGGGATCACTGCTTGGTTTTATATTAATGCATCTGTACTAGGCGCTTCTAATAGTATTCACCGACAAGTTGGAATGGTAGCAAAGATGAAGTTTCCAGTAAGTATTTTACCATCGATCAATATTATAAGTAATTTGTCATCCTACATTCCTATGGTGGCAATCGTGGTAGGTTCGTTATTCATAGCAGGTGTAACACCAAGTATCTATTGGTTACAATTTATTTATTACTTTCTTGCGATGGTCATATTCCTATTTGCTTTTGGTCTATTGAATGCGACCATAACAGTACTGATACGTGACTATCATATATTTCTACAGTCTGTTTTGAGATTATTATTTTATGTTTCTGGTCCGATTTGGGATATTAATAACCGAAACATGCCTGTTTGGTTGATCAAGATTCTTCGCTTGAACCCTTTTTACTATCTAATCGAAGGATTTCGTGATGCTTTTCTTTCCCGTGCATGGGTTTGGGAAAAAACAACTTATACACTTATCTTCTGGTGTCTAACTTTGATGCTTCTTATTTTAGGAAGCCATCTGCATATGAAGTTTCGTGCTCGTTTTGTGGATTATATTTAAAAAAGTGACTATTTGCGGTGCACTCTCTAGCTTAGAGGGTGCACCTTATTTTTGTTTTATTTTTGTTTATTTCAAAGAAGTTACGGAAGGATTAAATATGAAGTTGATGCATGATAGCGATTGCTGAAAGATGCGTTTTGTGGGAAAATTTATTTGATGAGTGAATTTTTATTGGTGAGGTGTAAGATGCGGAGATATCAAAAGGTAATTTTAAGTATTTTAATCGTGTTAGTGGTTGGAATCATTGGAGTAACGATCTACGGGATGCAGGTTTATCAAGAGACAAATGCCACGTTTAATCAAATCTCTCACGCTGTTGATCGGAAAACAGACAAACGAGAGGAAGCGATCAGCATTGAAGATCGAGATCCGTTTTCCATTTTGCTGATGGGAATCGACACTGGGGCATTAGGTCGAACCGAGCAAGGTCGCTCGGATAGTATGATGGTGGTGACGGTCAATCCTGAAAAAAAACAGTCAACGATCATTAGCCTTGATCGTGATATTTACACACAAATCGTTGGTTACAATACGATCGATAAGCTGAATCATGCCTATGCTTTCGGTGGGGAGGCTATGGCCATGGACTCTGTTGAAAATCTCTTGGACATTCCTATCGATCACTATGTGACGATCAATATGCAAGGGATGCGGGATCTGATCGATGCAGTTGGAGGTATCGAGGTGACAAATGCTATCGATTTTACTTTAGAAGGTGTTCATGTCCCTGAAGGGCGAATCACCTTAGATGGGAAAACAGGTTTGGCTTATGCAAGGATGCGCAAACAAGATCCGGAAGGGGATATCGGACGCCAAAGACGGCAAAGAGAAGTGGTTACGAAAATTCTTCAAAAAGTTATGAGTCTGGATGGCATCAGTAATTACCAAAAGATTCTCAAAGCGGTTGAAAAGAATTCGAAGACGGATCTTACGTGGAATGATATGATGGACATCGGTACCAATTATATTCCTGCTTTTACGACCATCAAACAAGAGCAACTCCAAGGAGAAGGGCAACTGATTGGTGGAGTGTATTATCAGTTATTGGGGACAAATCAGTTGTTGCATACGCAAAATTTGTTAAAGGAGCAGTTGCAGCTTCCGACGAACGAGGGTTTGACCCAAGGCGATGAATATACTAACGGATCGCCTAATTATCAGGTATACGACGACAGTTTGACCTTCTCAGAAGAAAATTCAACAACTGGGGAGTAGCTAGTATCTTTAGAAGCCTAAAAAAGCAGGGTGACCGAAAGTCCTCCTGCTTTTAGTTTTCCACAAAAGTACCAGGAGGAATCTTGTTTCACGAGATCATCAAATGAAAAAACATAAGAAAGCTTAAAAAAACAATTTTTTCATGAAAGAATGAAAATGAAACAATCAAACTGTGAAACATTTACTCGGAATCACGCCAATTTTTATAGTTTTTTCTAAGGATTAATGGATATTTTTTATTTTTTCTGTTTCGAATCGAATTTTTTGGTAAAATAGGACAGTAGTCATTATAGATTGGAAGGATAGATGAGATGAAGAATTTGAAAGATAAAGTTGTCCAAGGGATACGCAAGGGGCCGGAAGAACCAAAGGCTAAATCGTATCGCAAATCTCATGTTCCATTTCGATTGAACTTTTTGTTTTTTATTATTTTTGCTTTGTTTGTATCTTTGATCGTTCAATTAGGCTATCTACAGATCGTCAATGGCGACAATATTGAGCAGCAGTTGAAAGCTTCATCTGTAGTGGAAGTCAAAGGAAGCGCCCCACGGGGAATGATCTATGACGCTTCTGGAAAAGCGCTGGTGGAAAATCAAGCCAATGCGGCAATCACATTTACCCGCGGAAACAAAATGACCGCTCAAGATCTGTTAGAAACGGCCAAAAAATTGAGCGAGTTGATCGAAGTTCCTGTGGACAAAAATTTGTCTGATCGAGATCTTAAGGATTTTTGGCTGGCAGATGAAGACAATCTTGAAGCAGCAACTGACCGATTGAGTGATGAAGAGCGTTCTTTAGGTACTTCTGAACAATATGCGGCAACCGTTGAGAAAGTGACAGAAGATGAAATCAATTTTTCTGATGCAGAATTAGAAGCAGCCACGATTTTTAAGCGGATGAATAGCGCCCAATCTTTGAGTACGGTCTTTATTAAGACGTCGGATGTGTCTGACCGTGAATTAGCTATTGTTGCTGAAAACATGGTCGATTTACCGGGAATCTCCACCGGTACCGATTGGACACGAAAGATCGTTGAAGGAAGTTCTCTGGCTAGTTTGATCGGAACGGTGACTAGTGAAGAACAAGGAATTCCTGAAGAAGTTCTAGACGAATTTTTAGAAAAAGGCTATGCTCGTAATGACCGTGTTGGACGCAGCTATTTAGAGCAGCAGTATGAAGAAGTCTTACAAGGTACAAAATCCATTTCTGAGATCTCTCTTGATAACAATAATAATATTGAAAGTCAAAAAGAAACCTTTGCTGGAGCAAAAGGGGACAACCTTGTTCTAACATTGGATGCTGAGTTTCAGGCGAAAGTTGACAAAATTTTGCAAGACAATTTCCAAAAACTGATTGATTCTGGCGCAGCTGAATATTCTCCGGGGGTATACGCAGTGGCGTTAAATCCAAAAACCGGCGGCGTTTTGTCAATGTCTGGTTATCATCATGACACAGGTTCAAATGAATTGCAGGAAAATGCCATTGGTACCTTCATTAATTCCTTTGTACCAGGGTCCGTTGTCAAAGCAGGGACTTTGGCTGCCGGCTGGGAAAATGGGGTCTTAAACGGCAATGAAGTGCTGTTGGATCAACCAATCAGAATTGGCTCCGATGTCAAAGCCTCAATTTTCAATCCAACTGGGGCAAATAATCGTAACCTTTCTGCGGAGCAGGCGTTGGAAGTTTCTTCTAACTCCTATATGATGCAAGTCGCTTTACGTTTGATGGGCATCAATTATCAGTCAGGTATCTCAATTCCAACAGTGGATCGTCAAGGGGATGTCTATGAAAAACTACGTTCGTCTTTTGCCTCTTTTGGTATGGGAACTGAAACTGGGATCGATTTACCGGGAGAAGCGACTGGTATCAGCACATCGATCGATAACATGGACCCGGTCAGTGATGGTGGGAAGATCCTTGACTTGGCATTTGGTCAGTTTGATACCTATACGACGTTGCAACTGGCACAATATGCAGCAACCGTTGCTAATGGTGGCAAAAGATTGCAGCCTCACATCGTTGACGGCATTTACGGCAATGATGAAACTGGCGGTCTTGGCTCACTGATTGAAGAGATCGAACCAACGGTATTGAATGAAGTTGGTTTAACGGATGCTCAAATGCAAATTATTCAAAATGGGTTTTATGATGCAGTTCATGGAACGGATGCGTGGGCAACTGCCAAAGGCTTGGCCTCTGCAAAAATGGAAGTGTCCGCTAAAACAGGGACTGCCGAGACACCGATCGTGGATAGTAACGGTAACACCGTCAGCTTAGTAAACTTGAATATCGTGGCATACGGACCTAGCAGCGATGCGGATATTGCCATCGCGATCGTAATGCCTCAATTAAAAGGCGACACAGATACCCATCCAAATATTCAAATCGCCAAAGAAATCATGGATGCTTACTACGACCTATATATGAAATAAGCATAAAAAATCGCAGTGAAGACTGCGGTTTTTTTGTTTTATAAGAAAACTGATAGAAAACCAACATTTAGTGAGAAAGACTTGCTATTTTTGAATGATTGGCTTAGAATACTAGCGGTCAAGAGATAATTTTGATTTGCACGTTAAATAAAAAGATAAACTGATGATAAAAGGGGTAAAAAACGTAATTATGAACAAGGAATGTTTAAGTAAACAAGAGTTAATGAAACAGTTGGGACAATTTACACCAGCTGAAAAAAAGGAGATTCGGGATTATTTGCAACGGAAAAATCCATTGCTTTTCCGAAAATTTGAACGAATGAAACATGATCTTTACCGCTTGGAATCACGACGTGTCCAATGCGAGATTGAAAATAACGAAAAGGAGTTAGGTCTTCTAAACGACAAGATCCTTTTAAAAAAAGAAGATTTTCTTGAGCTGTTATTAGCAATTCGAAAGAAAAGAGGGTAATGGATGGAATTTATTGAACTCGTCATTATCATTGCAATTCTTGTCACATTATCAAATGTGGCGAGCAAAATATTGCCCTCGGTACCGATCTTTTTTATTCAAATTATTTTAGGAATTTTATTAGGTCTTACAGAGATGGGCCAAGAGATCGCCTTTGAGCCAGAAATGTTCTTAGTAATGATCATTGGTCCATTGCTATTTCGTGAAGGGGAGCGGGCAGACGTTCCGGAAATCTTAAAAAACAGCAAGATCGTGCTATTTTTGGCTTTTGGTGGCGTGTTAATGACATTATTTGCCGTCGGGGGAACACTCCATTGGCTAATGCCGACGATACCTCTGGCTGCTTGCTTCGCTTTTGGTGCTGCGTTAGGACCAACTGATGCAGTGGCAGTCTCTTCATTAGCAAAACGTTTGAAAATTTCCAAAAATATTATGCATATTCTGGAAGGCGAGGGCTTACTGAATGATGCTTCGGGGGTTACCGCATTACAGTTTGCTATCGTGGCTTTGACCACCGGGAGTTTTTCAGCAGCCAACGCAGGTTTCCAACTCCTTTTCTCTAGTATCGGCGGCGGGCTTATCGGTTACTTGATTGTGTGGCTGAAACGCCGGATTTTACGTTTTATTGAAAAAATCTCGGCACAAGATGTCACAGTATACTTATTGATTGAACTGCTCTTGCCATTTGCTGCCTATTTGCTGGCAGAAATGATCGGAGTCTCAGGGATTATCGCAGCAGTTGTGGCAGGTGTAGCCCAAGCCCAAAGAAAACGGCGAATCTCGTTGTTTGATGCAGAGTTGGCGAACATTTCGGAAAGCACGTGGTCGACCATAGTCTTTACATTGAACGCATTAGTGTTTCTCTTTCTAGGGATCGAGTTGTCACAAGTCTTCTCACCGATCTGGGAAAGCAAAAACTATGCAAACTGGCATCTAGTTATCACGATTTTAGTCGTCACAGCGGTGATTTTCCTCGTTCGTTTTCTCTTTTTACTATTTTATTATTGGTTCTTACAGTCAAAAAAACAAGTGTCTATGAATCAAGTCGCCTTGTTGACCTTTGGTGGCGTCAAGGGAACAGTCAGTTTGGCAGCCATCTTTATTTTACCGGTGATGGTGCATGAGACACCGTTTCAGGAACGGAGCTTGCTCTTGTTTTTGACCGCCTGTGTGATTTTGCTGACGTTGATCATCAGCGTGATGGTCTTGCCTTATTTGGCAGATGGTGAAGCTGCCGAAAGTGTCGACTTCAATCACTTGCTGATCTTAGAAGACGTCATCGAACAATTGGAAGCAGAAGAAAAACAAGAGCTTTCTGATAAAGGTCGCTTAGCGATTGATGCTGTCATCAATTCCTATGAAAATCGCCGTTGGGAATTGTATCGCAATAGTTTGACAGATTCAGAAAAACAAGAAATCCAAGAAATTCAAGGGTTGATCTTGTCGATCGAACAAGATGGCTTGGATGAAGCCTATCGAAATGGGAAAGTCAGTCTAAATGGCTATCGTTTTTATTCACGGTTTATTTCTCAGCAACAGCATTCCCTCGCAAAACAAATTCTCTCATTCTTTAGTTTTTGGCTCTTCTTTATTCAGCGCTTTATTCGTGTATTGATCCATCCTCGTTTGTTTTTACAGCGACGGCAGCAACTGAAAGATGCCTTGAAACAACGAGACATTTCTGAAGTACAAAAAATCTACTTAAAAAACAGCGAATACATTTTTCACAGTTTGAGCAATTTAGAAGATGTCTATGATTCCTCGCTGATCAATTTCTTTATTCGTCAACGAGAAATGAGCATCAAACGGTTTGAACATAGCAATTTCATTGAAACGATCATGATCGAGCAAGAGCCGATTTTTGTCAAGAAAGTCCTTTGGGGCTATTATCTCGAGCGCAAGACGATCGATGAATATGAAGTGGCTGAAAAAATATCGACGATTTCTGCAAATGAATATCGACGCAATGTCAATCTGTTAGAATCGTATGCGATGTCTCGAGCGGAAGAACAGCCGAAACAGCGGATGTTCCGCCGATAATATGTCTCAAAAGGTGCATGAATTGATGCACGTTTTATGGAGTGTCTTCGTCAGGTTATTCCCCGTAGGTGATCAACATGGATCATCCAAGGGAATAAACTGACGAAGGCATTCTTTTTTACAAAAATTGAATTTTTTCTCTCATCGTCTCCGTTGATGAAATGTGGTACAATGAGCGAAGAAAAAACTCAGGAGGGATTCTGTGAAAGAATTAAAAGTAAGTGAATTAACCAAAACTTACGGTGAAAAAACACTGTTTGATCAGCTTTCTTTTCTGATACATGAAAAAGATCGAATCGGTTTGATCGGTGTCAATGGCACGGGAAAATCGAGTTTGTTACGGATCTTAGCCGGTTTGGATCGCGGAGATGGCGATCGCCAAACGGTATTTGCCGCGCAAGATTATCGCATCGGTTTCTTGGCTCAAGACAATCAGTTACAAGAAGAATTATCTGTTGTAGATGCTGTTTTTCAAGGCACCAGTCCGCTGATTCGCGTTGTTCGTGACTATGAAAAAGCGCTGATTGCTCTAGAAAATAATGGTATGGATCAACAAACGCAACGGAATTATCAGTTGGCTGAAGAAGCGATGAATAAAGCCGATGCTTGGAATACAGATACAACTGCCAAGATTATTTTACAAAAGCTTGGGATCAGTGAGTTAGAGAAAAAGGTCAGTGAGTTATCTGGAGGTCAAAAGAAACGAGTGGCTATGGCTCAAGTATTGATCGATGAACCAGACCTGTTGTTATTGGATGAACCGACTAACCACTTAGATTATGATGCGATCCAATGGTTGGAAGGCTATTTAAAGAATTATCGGGGTGCGTTACTGATGGTGACCCACGATCGCTACTTTTTGGATCGAGTCGTTAATCGGATTTTTGAATTGTCCTTTGGCAAGTTGCATGAATATCAAGGCAATTACGAGACGTATCTTCATGCTCGAGCAGAACGAGAACGTGTGGAGGAGACGCAAGAAGACAAGCGCAAGCAGTTGTACAAACATGAGTTGGCTTGGATTCGTACTGGAGCAAAAGCCCGTACAACGAAGCAACAGGCCCGGATCGATCGTTTCGATGATTTAAAAGAAAACCTACATCAAGTAAAACGGAACGGCGAAGTGGCCATTGATGTTGCTACGACACGCTTAGGTAAACAGGTCCTAGAACTAAAAGATGCGAGTTTCCAGATTGAAAACAAAACGATTTTGTCACACTTTGATTTGTTGATTCAATCAAGAGAACGCTTAGGGATCACAGGAGAAAACGGTGCGGGTAAATCAACGTTGCTCAATATTTTAGCTGGTCGCCTGCCTTTAGAAGAAGGGGAGCGCACGATGGGCGTGACGGTGAAAATGGCTTATTATACGCAAACGATTGAAGCGATGAACCCTGATCAGCGAATGATTGCTTATTTGCAAGAAGCAGCCGAGGAAGTGCAAAAAGTGGACGGCTCCCAAGCCAGTGTCGCAGAAATGCTGGAACAGTTTTTGTTTCCGCGATCCATGCATGGCACCAAGATCGGCAAGCTGTCTGGTGGGGAAAAACGACGCCTATTTTTACTCAAGCTATTGATTGGACAGCCAAATGTTCTCTTGTTAGATGAACCGACCAACGATTTGGATATTGATACCTTGACGATTTTGGAAAGTTATTTGGAAACATTTCCAGGTGCAGTGATCACTGTTTCCCATGACCGCTACTTTTTAGATAAAGTTGCCCAAAAATTGCTGATCTTCGAAGGAGACGGCCGGATTAAGTCCTACTTTGGTTCCATTAATGAGTACCTAGCAGCCAATACCAATAAAGCTAGCTCGAGTGTACTAGAGCCAAAAGAAACAAAAACCGATTCCCTTTCTGCTGAAAGTGAGGAGACTGCTGCAGCGCCTATCAAAAAGAAACTGAGTTATATGGAACAAAAAGAGTGGGCGACGATTGAAGATGATATTGCGGCATTAGAAGAAAAAGCAGCCGCTTTAACTGAAGAAATGAATCATCAAGGTGCGGACTTTACGAAGCTCCAAAAATTACAGCAAGAAATCAGCGAGGTTGAAACGCAACTGGCAGAAAAAATGGATCGTTGGGAATATTTGAGCGAATTTGTCTAGAGTAAAGGAGAAAAACGATGGAACAAGCATATTTAGAGCTAGGAAAAAAGATTTTAACAGAAGGCAATGATAAAAGCGACCGTACAGGAACGGGAACGCGCAGTGTCTTTGGTCACCAAATGCGTTTTGACCTGTCCCAAGGCTTTCCATTGTTGACAACCAAGAGAGTTCCTTTTGGTTTGATCAAAAGTGAATTATTATGGTTTCTAAAAGGAGATACCAACATTCGTTATCTGCTAGAGCATAATAACCACATTTGGGATGAATGGGCGTTTGAACGCTATATTAAAAGTGATGCTTACACAGGTCCTGATATGACGGATTTTGGTCGCCGTTCCTTAGTGGATGAAGCTTTCAATGAACAGTACCAACATGAGTTGAAACAGTTTTGTGAAAAAATCTTATCTGATGACACTTTCGCTGAAACTTTCGGCGATTTGGGTCATGTTTATGGGTACCAATGGCGGCATTGGGAAAAAAGTACGGGTGGGTTTATCGATCAAATCAAAGAAGTGATCGACATGATCAAAACAACGCCAGACTCTCGTCGTTTGATCGTCTCTGCTTGGAATCCAGAAGATGTACCGACGATGGCGTTGCCGCCTTGTCACACAATGTTTCAATTTTATGTTCATAATGGGCGCTTAAGCTGTCAGTTGTATCAACGCAGTGCCGATGTCTTTTTAGGTGTTCCCTTCAATATTGCTAGTTATGCGCTATTGACGCACCTGATTGCTCATGAAACTGGACTAGAAGTTGGAGATTTTGTCCATACATTAGGCGATGCTCATCTTTATAGCAATCATATGGAACAAATGAAAGAACAATTGACTCGTACAGTGCGTCCTGCGCCAACCTTACAGTTAAATCCTGAAAAACAATCGATCTTCGATTTTGAAATGGAAGATATTACGCTGGTTGGGTATGATCCGCATCCAACGATCAAAGCACCGATTGCAGTTTAAGTGGTTGTTTGGTTTCATTTCATAAAGAAAGGAATGAGGCGTAATGGAAAATACCCACAAACGAGGCTTTGCGGCGACCTTTCATCAGAGACATACTGGATCGATTCATGCAGTGCTCATTGAGCAAGTCATTGATTTCTTGGATCAGCACTATGATGCAGTTTGGCTATCCGTATCCGAAGAAACGGTGCCGGAGCTAAAAGAAGCCATTCGTTCAAATCAGCAGTGTACTGCCATTTTTATACCAGCAAAAGGAGCGGCAGATGCCCGCAGAAGGCTTGTTTTTGCTGCACAGCATAACCTACCAATGCTGGATTCATTGCATATTTGTGATTTTGATCGCGTAGTGACGTGGATCGAGACGTATCCAGAAGAACTTGTGGCAATAAGCAAACAGCCGTTACCAGAGAATACGTATTGTATCCTAGGACGAACTGCAAGGGCATTTGCGAGTCATCCGCAAACGTGGCAAAGAACGGAGTGCTTGATCAACGAGATCGCCGCCGACTTTTTTCAAATAGAAGAAATTGATGTCGCAGCTGGCAGTGCTCTCTTTCCGATCTCCCTGATACCGACCTTGCTGAAAAACAACGACGCGCGTTTAAACGATGGAGAATGGCCAAGAAATGTCCAAAGAAGTGGCGGCACAATTGTTTACCAAGCCTGTGATGGCTTGCGCTTTGATGAGCGCAACAAAGATCCATTCGAGCATGAATCGGCTTTTCAGCTGATGCAGCGACTGCAAGTCGCTGCGGATATTTCTGAATCATTTTATACAGAAGGGATGTAATATTTATGTTGATCGCACTTTGGGCACAAGATCAAAAGGGGTTGATCGGAGCGGATGGCACACTGCCGTGGCATTTGCCGAATGATTTGAAATTTTTTAAAGAGCAAACCATCAATAATACGATCATTATGGGGCGCAAAACCTTTGAAGGCATGGGAAAAAGATTGTTGCCACAACGGACGACGATCGTTTTGACAAGTGATCGAGATTATCAAGCCGACGGTGCCTTGGTGATGCATGACCGTGAGGAAATTTTGACGTATGTGAAGCAGCAAGAGCATCCTGTTTTTTTAACTGGTGGAGCGGGTGTTTTTGAAGCGATGATTGACGATTGCGATCAATTGTACCGTACAGTGATCGGTGCGGAATTTAACGGAGATGTGTATTTTCCCGAGATTGATTGGACGCAATGGAAACTTGATCATGTGATCGATGGGATCGTCGATGAAAAAAACCATTATCCTCATCGATTCGAGTTTTATCATAAAAAATAAAAGATCAGGAACCTTTCTCTAATGAAGGTTCCCTGATCTTTTATTTAATCGCGCTTACTGTTTAAGTATAAAACAAGACGGAGAAGTACATTAGTCCAGCACCTAACATAACGAATAAGTGCCAAACCACATGCATGAATCGAACGGATTTTAAACTATAGAATAGCGCACCTACAGTATAAGAAACACCACCGCTTGCTAGTAAAAATGTTCCCCAATAGCCTAAATGCTCGATCAGAGGTTTAAAGGCAATTACACAAAGCCAGCCCATGATGATGTAGATCAGGGTGGAGATTTTAGAGACGGTCTCTTTTTTATGAAGAGTCAGTGACTTATAAACGATGCCGCTAATTGCTAGTAGCCAAATCAAGATGAAGAGTGACCAGCCAAGCCAGCCTTGGATACTAAGCAAACAAAAAGGAGTATAGCTTCCAGCGATCAGCAAGAAAATGGAGGCATGATCGAAGACTTGGAAGACTTTTTTTGCCTTGGTAAAAATCAAACTATGAAATAAGGTAGAAAAGAGGAAGAGCAAAATCATCATGGACCCATATATGGCATAGGAAACGATGTGGATAGGTGACCCTAGATTTGCCCCCTTGATTAAGAGAATGACCAGTCCTGCGATACTCAGTCCTAATCCGATCCCGTGGGTTACTGCATTTAATACTTCATTGACGATCAAATATCTGCGACTAAACTTCATGTGCTGCATTCGGCACCGTCCTTTCGAATCGAAATTAGATGAAAAAAAATTTTCTCTCTGTTATACTTAGTATAAATGGTCTGTGGTTATTTTACCATGAAAAAAGACTTGATTTAAAGAGAGAGTGAATATATGATGGCAAATCTTAAAATTGTGACAGATTCTTCCAGTACGATGGAACCAAGTGTCCGTGATGCTTTGGCTATCCATGTTGTGCCTTTATCTGTAATGATTGATGGTGTCGTTTATCCAGATGATGAAACGCTACCGGGAGAAAAATTTATGCAAATGATGGCGCAAGCCAAAGAATTACCTAAAACTAGCCAGCCGCCGATCGGTCATTTTGTAGAATTATATGATGAATTAGGCAAAGATGGCAGTGAAATTTTATCGATCCATATGACCAAAGGCCTGAGCGGAACCGTGGAAGCGGCTCGTCAAGCCAGTCATTTATCAAAAACCAAAGTCACGGTGATCGATAGCGACACGACAGATCAAGCGCTGGCTTTTCAAGTGATTCGGGCAGCTGAATTGGCTAAAGCCGGTAAGACACTAGAAGAAGTGTTACCTGAAGTGGATTTGGTGCGTGAGCATACGAAATTATTTATCGGCGTTTCAACGTTAGAAAACTTAGTAAAAGGCGGTCGTATCAGTCGTGCCAAAGGTCTTTTATCGAGTTTGCTGAACATGAAAGTGATCATGGATTTTGATCATTCAGAACTGATTCCAGTCGTCAAAGGACGCGGTGTCAAGACGTTTAATAAATGGTTTGAGGAATTAAAAGCAGAATTGAAGAATATGCCTAAAGTGACGAAAATTGGTATTTCTCATGCTGAAGGATTAGAAATCACGGAACGTTTCCAAAAAGAACTAGCAGAACTGTTTCCTGACTTGGAGATCCCATTGCTTCACACAACACCGATCATCGCCACTCACACTGGCAAAGGTGCTTTTGCGATTACTTACAGTACGGAATAAAAAGGATGTTTCTTTCAGCGATTCGTTTGACGACGAATCGCTTTTTGGTGTATGAAAAGCTGAAAGGAAGAAAAAGCAGAATGAAGCTGCGATTTTTGTCTACTCAGAGAGTAGGGAACTGATTTCTTTCTTAAGTTTGAAGGATTGCGACTAGGAATTTTATGAGAATTTTGTTAAAATAGCAAAGATTACAAAGGAGTTTGAATACCTGTGAAATGGAAAAAAATAGTAACTTATTTACTTGTTGTGGGACTGATAGCCATTGGAACGGGCTTCTTGTTTCATTTTGCTGTTCCCAAAGCGCAACCACTGTTGACCCCTGTTAATAAGCTGGCGGCCAATGACTCAAAAAAATCCGCCATCGAGTATCTCGCACTTGGGGATTCATTAACGGAAGGGGTTGGTGATGAAACAGCTCGTGGCGGCTTTGTGCCAATTTTAGCGGGGGATTTAGAAGACCGCTATGATTTGAACAATTTGGTAACCAAAAATTATGGGGTCGCTGGTGAAAGAAGCGATCAGATTCTAAAGCGAGTCAAAAATGATGAAGACTTGCGGCAAGACCTCAGTCAAGCGGATTTGATTACCTTGACTGTCGGCGGTAACGATGTACTAAAAGTGATTCAGAGCAATTTCTTTGGCTTGAGCATTGAGACGTTTACGGAACCGATGGAAGATTACAAAGAACGTTTAAAAGACTTGTTTGCTCAAATTCGCGATTTGAATAGTGATGCACCAATCTATGTCTTGGGCATCTACAATCCATTTTATCTGAATTTCCCAGAAATCACGGATATGCAAACGATCATTGATAACTGGAATAAGCAAACGGAAACGTTCGTCAATCAGCAAGAAAAGGCCTTTTTTATTCCTATTAACGATTTACTCTATAAAGGGTTAAGTGATGAGGTCGGTATTGCTGATACCGAAGGAGGGGAATCAGAGGGAACTGCCGAATCATCGGATTCAGAAAGTTTATCTGATTCATCAACGACAGCTTCGGATGAAACGCAAAGTAGTCCTTCAACGACCACTGATTCATCGCAAGCCGTTGGAAATAACATTACAAACAATGTTTTGTATGAAGGCGATCGCTTCCATCCCAATAATCTTGGGTATCAACTGATGGCGAATGCCGTTCGCGATGAAGTGATCAAAACGCAAAACTATTGGTTGCTAGAGGAGGATACAAAATGAAACCAAGGGAATCAACGAAGCAGCCGGAAAAAACAGCTACAACGAATAAAAAAGCGATCAACTACTGGAAAATTGCCTTCCTAGTGTTGGTCGGTATCCTTTTAGGGACAACGGTTTTCTTTGCTTCAAGAATTTTTCAGCAGAGGGAAACCGGCTTAAATGAAAGTGCCGAACTTGTTCAACGGGAGGGCAGTCCTGTTCTGACCGTTAACAGCAACAAAAGCCAAGTCAATCAATTGATTGATTTTTATCTATCTGATTTTCAAAAGGATCAAGAGGTCAAATATAATTTTGAGCTAAGAAATGAAGCACTCTTAACAGGAGAGTTTCAAGTATTAGGATTTCCTATCACCTTCTATCTCTATTTTGATCCTTACGTGACGGAAGAAGGCAATGTCCAATTAAAGGCCAAAAGCTTATCAATCGGCACCTTGGATCTGCCCACCAGTGAAGTGATGAAAATGATCAAACGTAGTTTTAAATTTCCTGAATGGATCGATGTCAATGCCGATGAACAAATTATTTTGATTCGATTGGATCAATTCCGCATGCAAAACGGCTTGTTTATCAAAGCGAACAAAATCAATCTTGTGGATGATGAAATTCAAATGAGTTTATATTTACCAGCTGAAACGGAGGATGAATAATGGAACGAGCAATTTTTGCCGGTGGGTGCTTCTGGTGTATGATCCAACCCTTTGATGAACTAGAGGGCGTGCATTCGATTTTTTCTGGCTATACCGCAGGACATACCGAAAATCCAACCTATGAAGAAGTCAAAAGCCATCAAACCGGGCATACCGAAGCAGTGGAAATCATCTTTGATCCTGAAAAAATCAGTTATGAAGATCTTTTGACGATTTATTGGCAGCAAACAGATCCAACGGATGCTTTTGGGCAATTTGAAGATCGTGGCGACAATTATCGTCCGGCTATCTTCTATTTGAATGAAGAGCAACGACAAAAAGCCGAAGCCAGCAAGGAGGCACTTCAAGCTTCCGGTCGCTTTACCGATCCGATCGTGACCACGATCGAACCAGCCCAACCCTTTTATTTAGCGGAAGAAGAACATCAAGAGTATTACAAAAAGAATCCTGAGAATTTTGCTCGCAATCACGCTCGTAGAGCAGCCTTTTTAGAAAATCATTGGGAGCAAGATCATGCGTAAAAGTTTTTATAGCTATTTAATGGCAGTCAAAGGTCCGAGTCATACAGATGAGGCTCAGATCTTTGCCACTCATGCAAGTCATGATATTCAGTTTCCAAAACACAGTGATGATTATGATGAAGTTTCTTCTTATCTGGAATTAAGCGTTGATTATTTGCCGTCCATGGATATTTTTGATCGTATCTGGGCAAAGTATCTCGAAAATAACAAATAAAAAACTGTCCTTCGTTTTGTATGGTTGCATAAAATCCACAGAACGAAGCTGTTTTTTCTCAGAGAGGTGTTGTGAATGAAAGGTTTAACGACGAGCCGATATATCGTTTCTCTCGTTTGTGTCGCAATTTTGTCAGGAGGCGGTGTCTATTTATGGCAAACGGCTCAGCAAAATCAGCAGACGACGCAACCGGTGACAGAAACGAGCACAGAAGCCAGCGGGATGGAGAAAATCCAGTCGCTATATGACCAGATCCTCGCGAATTATTACCAAGAAGTCGATGAGGATGCCTTGATAGAAGGCGCCCTACAGGGAATGACTGATGCGCTAGATGATCCTTATACAACGTATTTGAATCAATCGGATGCGGATAACTTAGAACAATCACTTTCTGGCAGTTTTGAAGGGATTGGTGCTACCTTGTCGATCGTGGAAGACTATCCAGAAGTCGCACAAGCCCCGATAAAAAATACGCCTGCTGAAAAAAGCGGCCTGCGAATGAATGACCGAATCGTCAAGGTAGATGGTGAAGATACGCAGGGTCAAGAATTATCTGAAGTCGTGGGTAAGATTCGTGGTGAGAAAGGGACGAAAGTCACCTTAACGATTCAACGTGGAGAGGACACTTTTGATGTGGAGATCACTCGGGATGTGATCCCCATCGAAACGGTTCATGGAGAAATCGCTGAAAGTGATGAAACGATCGGTCGTATCGACATTACTTCCTTTGGTGAAAACACGGCAGCTGAGTTGAAAGAAACCATCACCGAACTTAGGGAAGCCGGTGCAAAGTCGTTTGTACTAGATTTAAGACAAAATCCTGGTGGACTGCTAGACCAAGTCCAGATCATGGCGAGTATGTTTTTGGAAAACGGTCAAACGATCGTGAAATTTGCCAATAACCAAGGGGTAATCAGTGAAACCAAAGCGAGTGAAACCTTGGACGAAGGATTCAAAGTCACAGAGCCGGTCGTTGTTATAGTCGATGGAGGCAGTGCCTCCGCATCGGAAATTTTTGCTGCAGCCTTGCAAGAATCAGCGGATATTCCAGTCGTTGGTACGGAAACCTTTGGTAAGGGGACTGTCCAGAATGTGAAGGATCTGGGGGATAACAGTGAATTAAAAATGACGGTCATGAAATGGTTGACCCCGAATGAAAATTGGGTCAATGATCAAGGTGTGATGCCGGATTATGAAGAGGACTATCCAGAATATGCGTATTTCCCGCCATTACCACGGGACCATGCTTTAAAAGCTGGCCAATCGTCAACGGCAGTCAACAATCTAAATCAATTTCTTAAAGCGTTGGGGTATTCAACCAGTGGTGATACCTTCAATGATGAGACGACCGCAGCTGTGCAGTCCTTCCAAGAAGCCCATGATTTAAAGGAAACTGGGGAAGTCGATGTAGACACGGCCCAAGCAATTGAAAAAGAAGTAACGGCGAAACTCAAAGCAGAGGACCCAGCATACTTAAAAGCACTGTCCTTGCTTTCTGAACAATAAACTAAGTGAAAAATTGGAGAGGAGGCAGACGTGTGGAGTCAAAAAAACTTTGGGTTGATCGTTTTTGGCTAGTAGTGAAATATGCGTTGATCGCTTTTGCAACAGCCTTCTTGATTCGGGCATTCTTGTTGATTCCAGTTCCTGTTGAAGGAAATTCGATGGAAGGAACTTTAAAACAAGGAGACATGGTGGTCATTGAGAAGATTTCGCCGATCCAACGTTTTGATGTCGTTGTTTTCCAGCTGCCGGATGGTTCGACCTATATCAAGCGGGTGATTGGCTTACCAGGTGAGTCAGTGAAATATGTCAATGATCAGCTTTACATTGATGATGAACCAGTAGATGAAGATTTTCTAGTGAAAAACCGTAGCAATGACCACGAGTCTGCTTCTTATACCAATGATTTTGATTTAGAATCTTTATTAGGCGTTGAGAAATTAGGGAAAGATAGTTACTTTGTCATTGGTGACAATCGACGTGCCTCCAAAGATAGTCGTTCCTTTGGACCAATATCAGGAGAGGCTATTTTAGGCAATGCTCGTTTTGTTTATTATCCATTGACCCATATTCGGTTGATTTAAACTATGTAATTATACACACAGACAAATAATGCATAACCCCTTGGATTCATCGATTGAATCCAAGGGGTTATTTGTATAGTTTTCAATCTTTTTCAAAAGACCTCCTTGCGTTTGCCGAAGTGCGCCAGTTGATTTTAACCCGTCAACTTTTTGATTTTTTCATTAAAAGCAGCCAGTAATTTCTGACAGAGATCTGTTTCAAAGTCATAATAGCGACAAAAATCAATGATTGCCGAATTCTTTTCGGTTGTATAGGGAGGGAAAAGCTGAGGCGCACTCAGGATATAAAAATCAAATGGTTCTTCTGTTGGCAGTGTGATCCGCTCTATCGCAACGAATGGTAGTCGCTCACATATATTAAAAACTTCCATTGAAACCAAATAATTGGATACATAGACGAAAGCAACTTTAAGCTTATATTTCTGTTCCTTTTCGATGTAAACGGGGTAAAGCAAACAGGCTTGATAAAAGGCAAGATCGGCATAACAGGTTTTCAACCATTCATAACCTTTACGATTTGCTATTTTACGCCAAAAACTTTGAATGGTATTTGTCAAAATCGTATGCAATGGGTATTTATCTTTGATCACGTTTGCTTCGAAAAAATTGGAAAGAGGGACTTTTTGCTTGAATATGCAAAATTTCAGCAAGGTAAGATATGTATTCATATAAAGAAACGATTGGTGATCAAAGTCAAAATCGCAGAGAAATTTTTGGCAATGGTCTTCAAATTCAGTCATCAGTTCTTTTAGTTCTTGTTTTTCATGCTTGTAACAATTTGCAACGATCGGCAGACGCACATCGTTTGCGGAAGTCAGCATCGGCCAGTAATAAAAAAGAAAAAACAATGAATTGATCTCAAGAATGTCTATTGCTGAATCAATGAGCTTAAAGAAAGCAGAAAAGAAATCAAGACTTTCGCAACTGGGAATAAAGGACTTATTCGTTAATTCATAAAGATTCGTTGAGTGACCATCCTTGATCCGGAAAAGACAAATTTTGCAATGGAGTAATGCTTCTTTTTTACCAATTTCATATTTACTTTGGTATTTTGTTCCTTCATAGGTAACAAATAACTCTTCGATCTCTTGATTAAATGCCTGTGCCAAACTATCTCCTAAAGAAATATGCCAGATAAAATTAAACAACAAGATGCGAATCACCATCTCTGAACCGGTAAGCGTCATGGCCGATTGATTTAAGGTTATGTTGAATTCCTTTAAATGATCCTGCAGCTTTTTAGTTTGTCGGAAACAAGTCGAACGGCTGATATAGTTTCTTTGGCAAAATGCCAGCAAGCTTTCATCTTGGTTGGTCAAGATACTTAACAACATTTTATAAGAAATACTTACTTGGGCTAAAAACTGCTGATATTGATTGTATTCAATCAAATTTTTAGGGAGACTGAGGGTGTTTTTATGTAATGAAAGATTTACTGGGGAAAGGTTTTGCAGGTCCTCTTGGATCGAGGAAAGTAAACTTTTCAATCTCGTTGTACTTAAATGGGTCAGATTTTTCACGAACTCTATGTTGTATTCACCCGGAGCAATTGATAATAATTTTCCGTAGAGTCCGATTTTGTCTAATGCTCGGGAATCTAAGAGTATTTTTTCAATCAAATGATCACCTTCTTATTTTAGTAATAACTTATTTATATAACTGTGTAAAGACACGTCTCAAAACTTTTGCTTTTTTTTATAAAAACTGAGACAAATCTTTCCAAAAAGTGTCTCATAAAGAAGAAAAATACAATGAGGATTTGAAAATTGTTGATTTTCTTCAGTTTTTAAATAACATAAACTGATTGGTTTTCATCATAAAACCTGCGCATAAATTCTGTTTAAATAACGCACGAAAATAAGAGTTTTCCCATTTTTCTGAAAATGAAAAAAAGCGGTGTATTGTTCTTCTTTTTTGTATGATCAGCTTGTAATTTGAAAGGAGGTCTTTTTATGTTTTTTGCAAAGAGACACCACTGGTTCTCTTTCATTTTCTGTATGTTAGGGGGGATATTATTCATCATCTATTCAGGTTTGCAAACAAATGGGACAGCAAGTGCACAAGAAGAAAATACGATCGCTATTACCGAAACGGAGCAGATCAAGCTGACAGGTCAACGGGAGGGCAATCAATTTACTTTACGTTATCAGCTATCACAAAAAAACAAGCAGCAACGCATCTGGCTGCAATTATATGCACTGGATGAAACGAAAGAACAACCGCTAACGAAAACGAACAACAAAGAGGTGGTTTTTATTGAGGATGAATCTGCACAGTCTTGGCTAACAACACAAGACTTCTTGAAAACACCCTGTGAACAAGAAGTAACGTTTCAACTACCCAATGAAACAAAAAAACTGAAGTTGGCGCTTCAGATTGAAGAATATGATCATGAAAATCAAGAGTCGCACAAATTGGCGTCTTTGGATGAATTGATGGTTGACATTCCGCTTGCGACAGAATCTGCTTCCTCAGATAGGGTGGAAGTCAGCTCAACTGATTCGCAAGCTGCAGAAACCGGCACGGAGTCAACTTCGGGACAAGTGTCGAATGAAGACTCAAAAGGTGTTTTTAACGAAGAAACGCAGGAAGAGACAAAGGAAACAGGAACGACGACAAGTTCTTCTGAAAATGAAACACTCATTGAACCGTTTAAACAAGAACGTCTTTATCAAAAAATGACCGTTTCACAGGCTTTTGCTTCGATTGAACCAGATTATACGACAGACCAAAGCGGGACGTATCCTTCGGCGAATTGGAAAACCGATGAAAAGAGTAACGTATTAAATCATCAGGGGAACAAGGATGCAGGAGAAACCTGGGATGGCGTAACTACATGGAATGGTGATCCAGAAAATGTGACCAACTCGTATATTGAGTATGGTGGTGTAGGTGACGAAGCAGATTTCGCTCTGCGAAAATTTGCCAAAGAGACGAATACCCCGGGACTATTTGATGTTTACCTAAATGTACGAGGGAATGTTCAACGTCAAGTCGATCCCATCGATGTCGTATTGGTCGTGGATTGGTCAGGCAGTATGAATGATATGGGACGCATCACTGAAGTAAAAAAAGGTGTGGATCGCTTTTTGAATCAAATTGAAGGAAGCGGCATTCAAGACAGTGTCTACATGGGCTATGTCGGTTATTCCAGTGATGGTAGCAATTACCAAAACAAAATCTGCCAATTAGGAAAATTTTCGGAAGTCAAAGAGACGATCCGGACCATGACACCAGAAACAGCAGCTGGGGGAACCTTTACCCAAAGAGGGCTGCGCCAAGCAGGGGATATGCTATCGACGCAAAATGGACATAAGAAAGTCATCGTTTTGCTAACAGATGGCGTGCCTACTTACAGTTACCATGTGTCCAAAGTGCAGACGCAAGCAGACGACAGTTATTTTGGAACCGCCTTTTCACTTACTCAAGATCAGCCCATGAATACATCGTTTATCCACAATGGGTATTTTGCACCTGATCAATACGGTAACTCTAAACGGATCGACAATACGTTTGTCGCTACGATCGGTGAGGCGATGGCGTTAAAAGAGCGCGGGATTGAGATTCACGGATTGGGGATTCAACTGCAAGGAGATCAAACAGCTGGGTATACAAAGGCCGATGTTGAGAACAAAATGAGACAGATGGTTTCTGCAGATGAAGAGGGGCATCTTTATTATGAGTCAGCCAATGAAGCAGCGGATATTTCCGACTATCTCGAGAAAAAAGCCCTTCATATTTCGGCGACAGTCACTGATGGAGAGATTACTGACCCCATTTCGCAGCCATTTTTATACGAAGAAAATAGCTTGTCCATCAAAAGTGTCGGTTCTGCTGATCTAACGGTGCAGCCTGAGGTCACGGTATCTGACAATACCCTCAACGCTTCTAGTCTTTATTTAGGCGAAGGACAGGAACTGCAAATTCATTATCAAGTGCGGATTCAAACAGAAGCAGCGGATTTTAAACCAGATACTTGGTATCAAATGAATGGTGAAACGGTGTTTTATCCGAATCATCAATTCGATCAAAAGGCATTGTTTGGTGTGCCATCTGCCAAAGCACCTGGTAAGGAGTTGACGATCAAAAAAGTCTGGGAGGAATACGATGGTGATGTGTCAAGTCGCCCAGAATCCGTTTATTTTGAAATAAGTAGAAGCCCGGTTACTAGCAAGGAGAGCTGGCAAACAGGATATCTCGAACTTACTGAGACCGATGCGCAAGATCAGACAACTTGGGAACGAAGCAAGGTTCCCGCGGTTTCTGAAAAGGATGGAACGAATTACGAAGAAACCCGTCTACTGCCGCTTTATAATAACCAAGGAGAAACTTTTGATTATCAAGTCACAAGTGAACGAACAGTGTCAGGCTATGAAGCGACAAAAGTGGACGCTTATACATGGAAAAACACAAAGATGTTTGTGCCCCTGGCATTAAACCTGATCAAAAAATCCGCTGTAGGAGAGGTGAAGTTGACAGGTGCCGTTTTTGAATTGACGGGGGCAGGGGAGACAGTGACCCTTGTGGATCAAGGGGATGGAACGTACGGGCTACCAGCAGATACTGCGTTGCAAAAAAGTCAGACGTATCGTTTAAAGGAAGTCACTGCACCGGCGGGACATCATTTAGCTGAGCAAACCCAGTGGCAGATTCATGTCGATGCGCAAGGGCATGCGACGATCGATGGGCAACCCGTCACACTGGTCGAGCATACGATTACCCTGGAGATCACCAATCCCTTTACAGAAATTCCAGTCGCTATTCGAAAATACACGGTACAAAAAGAGCAGCAAGTACTGTTAGCTGGGGCTGTCTTTTCTCTGCAACAAATAACAGCAGGGGGGGAATATCAAGAAATCGCCTCAGAAACGTCGGATGATGTTGGGATGGCTGAATTTACGATCCTTGAGCCTGGCGCTTATCGTATCTCAGAAACAGCCGGTCCGCTCGGATATGATACGGTTGCCGGTGACTATGAATTTGTCGTTGGTACAGACGGAAAAATCCAGTATCAAGGGGAAAACGTCGATGGGGATGCCAATTGTTGGACCCTTACCCATGGCAATCAGTTAAAACCTTTTGATTTAGTGGTCAATAAACAGGATGAACTGGGACAAGCACTTGAGGGGGCAAAATTCCGGCTAAGTGGAAACGGTCAGACGATCGAATTGCCCGAAGCCCAAGAATCACTGGCAGTATTCCATTTCCAGGAGCTAGCGCCCGGCAGCTATACCTTGGAAGAAATAGTTACTCCTGAAGGCTATGCAGGTTTAACAGCACCTGTCCAAATCAAGATTGAAGAGGATGGTCAAGTCTTTATCGATGAAGAACGACAACCGAATCTTCTTGTTTCTGGAGAAAAGAACAATCAAATAGAATTGATCGTCACCAATCAAGTGAAAGTGTCTCTTCCTGAAACAGGAGGGAGTTGGCATGGGTGGCTGGCGATTCTTTCAGCAAGTCTGCTAGTCCTTTTAGCTGGAAGCTATTTGTACGTTAAGCGCAAAGATAAGCCTTCATTAAAGTAATTCTTCCATTAGCGAAAGAAAAACAAAAAAAATTAGAAGAGAGGAAAGAACAATGAAAAAGATTTTTAATCATACGAAAATGGTTTGTCTCCTATTTTTACTTTTGCCATTTGTCTTTTTTGGAACAAAAAATCAGCAAGTATCCGCAGAGACCAATTTGGCACAGGTTCATCTGCATAAAAAGAAAATGGTCAATCTACCAGGTTCATTGATTCAAAATAGTGGGACCGAGATGGCAGAGTTTGATCAATACCAAGGGTTAGCCGATGTTACTTTTTCTGTCTATGATGTGACAGCAGCCTATTACGAAAAACGATCTGCAGGGGCATCCGTTGAAGAAGCTAAGCGTCAAGTCCAAAACTTGACGCCAGGTTCTCCTGTAGCTAGCGGGAAAACAGATACAGCCGGTGATTTGATTTTTGAATTGCCGAAAAAACAAGCCGATCGGGATGCTGTTTACACCATTGTGGAAGAACCTAAAGACGGCGTTACCTCTGCTGAGAATATGGTGATCGCCTTTCCTGTGTATGAAATGATCCAACAAGCAGATGGCTCTTATGTATATGGAGAAGAAGAGCTTGACACGATCCATCTTTATCCGAAAAATCTCGTCACAAATGAAGGAACGCTCCTGGTGAATAAGCGAGGAACGGGGGAAAACGAACCACTGAATAATGCGGAATTTGTTGTTTCAAAGCAAGAAGGAAACCAACAGACTAAGAAATATATTGTAAGTGCAGCCGATGGACTCTATACGTGGACGACCGACAAACAAGCAGCGTATCGTTTTTTAACAGGTAAACAATATGCTGCCGGAGACGCTGGTATCAATGTGAGTGAGAACCAAAAAGGACAGCTAAAGATTGCACAACTAGAAACAGGCGCCTATCAATTAGAGGAAACGAAAGCCCCAAGTCAAGCCGCCTTAATCGAGGAAGAAAGGATCAAGGATTTCACGATTGATTCAGGAAGTAACGTTACTGTTGAGCTAACAATCAAGAATGACACAACAAATGTTACCAAAACAACACCACAATTAGACGGAAAAGACGTGGAGATCGGCGAAAGAATCCAATATCACCTAACGGTCAATATCCCATCAGGTATTCAAGATAAAGTAGGAGCTGAAAACAAATACAAACATTTTCAATTGATCGATGCCCATGATCCAGCATTAACTTTTGAAAATACAGCTGAAGGAGAAACAGGCTATGCGTTGTATGATGGAGAGCAGAAAATCGACGCGACGAATTACCAAGTAACGGAAAAAGAGCATGGCTTTACGGTAACTATCAATCCAGAATTTTTGCCGCAATTAACGCCGGGAAATCAATTACGCTTTGTGTATTATATGTATTTAAATGAACAGGCGATGCCTATCAATGGCTTTACGAATGAAGCAAATGTTGAAACGGATTTCATGACGGATCAAACGCCTCCAAGCGTGGAAGTTTTGACAGGGGGCAAACGGTTTTTAAAAGTCGATGGGGCTGTGACCGCTACCGAAGCATTGGCAGATGCAGTTTTTGTTGTACGGGATCAAGACCATGATGAGGCCAACTACTTGAAAATCGAAGAGGGAACCAAACAAGTATCTTGGGTGCAAACAGCGGATGAAGCGACGAAATTTACCTCAGGTGCAGATGGATTAGTCGACATTATCGGGTTGAAATTTGGCACCTACTATTTGGAAGAAGTAAAAGCACCAAAAAATTATGTGCTGTTAACAAATCGCATCGCTTTTGAAGTCCATGAAACATCATATGGAACGAAAGAGCAATTGCTAGAACCTGAAAAAGTCCCTAACCGCCGCAAAGGAACTTTACCGGCAACTGGTGGTGTCGGCACGTATTTAATGGGCGCCATCGGAGTGGTGATCGTTGGTTTAGCTGGGTGTTACTTTGTAAAACGGAAAGGGTAAGTAAATGAGATGAAGATGCACGATGACGATCAAAAGGAAAAGAAATGGCGCGAAATCACTTACTAAAAAAGTGACTTTGTTGGATGTTTTAATGGGTATTTTGCTGCTGATAGGAGTCCTGATTATCAGTTATCCTTTTGTAAGTAATCAACTCAACACGTTTTTAGATCAGCAGTTGATCAGTTACTACCAAAGCCAAGCCAAAAAAATGAGTGAAATAGAAAAACAGCAAAAGAGGAACCAGTTGGAACGAACGAATCAAGAACTGGCACAGCGGGCAAGTACTCCTGGAATCAAAGAAACGCAAGCATCAGCAGAAACAAAGGACTCAGAATCAGTCGACACCCCTGATTACTATGAACGACATACGATCGGTGTTTTAAAGATCCCCGTAATCGATGTCGCTCTCCCGATTTTTGATCAAACCACCGATACGTTGTTAAAAAGAGGCGCAACATTATTGGAGGGCGCTTCGTATCCAATAGGTGGGGAAGATACCCATGCAGTTCTGTGCGGACACCGTGGGTTAACGAGTGCAACCCTCTTTACGGATCTGCCTAAGCTGCAGATCGGCGATGCGTTTTATATCGAAACGTTTGATGATACGTTGGCGTATCAAATAGATCAGATCAAAACGGTCGCCCCTGATGATACCGAAGCACTAAAAATTGTCAAAGGCAGTGATTATGTCACCTTACTAACCTGCACACCCTATATGGTCAATAGCCATCGTTTATTGGTTCGCGGCAAACGGGTTCCTTACAATGAAGAAAATGGAACAAATGCCGCAAAAAAAGCAAACCAGCAGGATTTGTGGGTGCTGCTAGTTGTAAGCACCATACTATTACTACTCCTACTGATGATTAGCAGAATCAAAAGAAAAAAACAGCATGATTTGATCACTCCCAGTGATAAGAAGCAAAGATAGCAGGTTTTCCTCTAGATCCACTAGAAAATGACTTGTTAACCTTACTCAGAACGAAACATGTCGTGTGAAATATGGTACAATAACGAAGATAAAAGGTAGTAAAAAGCAGTCGGTCTAATGGTAAAGGTGTCAGAAAAAAGGAAGAATGAGTGGGTAGACAAGCTTTTTCCAACCACTTCCCCAAAATTAAAAATCGAGAAAGCGCGTATGACGCATGAGAATCGCGCTGAAAGCTTTACCTATGCACCAGGTTGGAATAAGAACATCGTTGTAAAGAAATTTCAGCAAAATGCCCAGTGTGACTAGTATCTCTGATGGTTTTAGAGCAAATAGTCCTCGTTCTTGTCAGGTATATACTGCAGGGATTTAGATACTACTGTCTTTTTACCAATTCGAAGAAGTACCAAGGAGGAAAACGTTCAAATGACCATTCAATGGTTTCCAGGCCATATGGCGAAAGCCAGACGTGAAGTAAGTGAAAAATTAAAATTCGTGGATATCGTTTTTGAACTCGTGGACGCACGCTTGCCGATTTCATCCCGCAACCCCATGCTGGATCAATTATTACAGCAAAAACCACGATTGATCTTGATCAATAAAGCGGATCTAGCAGATCCCGTTCAAACCAAAAAATGGGAGCATTATTTCCAAGCACAAGGCTATTTAGCATTGGCGATCAACGCCCAAGACAATCAAGGCGTCAAAGCGATTGTCCCGACGGCTAAGCAAGTCTTGAAGGAAAAAATCGCTCGTGACAAAGCCAGAGGATTGAAACCCCGTGCGATTCGGGCGATGGTGATCGGCATCCCGAATGTCGGAAAATCAACCTTGATGAACCGCTTAGTAGGGAAGAAAATTGCTCAGACGGGCAATAAACCTGGTGTGACCAAAGGGCAGCAATGGCTGCGTTTTGGGACTGATCTAGAGCTGCTAGATACGCCCGGGATCTTATGGCCAAAATTTGAAGATCCAGAGATCGGCAAGAAGCTGGCATTGACCGGAGCGATCAAAGACCAGCTGATCCATTTGGATGATATCGCATTGTATGGACTTGATTTTTTCGCTCGTTATTATCCTGAAAGAATCGCCAATCGTTACCAATTAAAGGCGGAGGAAGAGGCGTTATTAGCGCCAGACCTTTTAATGAAGATCACGGAAAAACGTGGCTATAAAGACAATTATGATCGAGGAAGCGAACTTGTTGTCTTTGACATTCGGCAAGGAAAATTAGGCCGTTACACACTAGATCGAGTGGAGGAAATGGAAAGTCAAGATGAAACAATCGATTAAGACAATCAAAGAGCGATTATTTGATCCAACCTTTAATGACCCGGCATTTTTGCAGGAATTGCTAGCAGATGAACGCGCGGGGGTCCAAAAGCTGTTGCAACAATATGAGAAACAATTAGTCAAACAGCAGCTTTTGCGGGAGAAATATGAAGAAATGATGCGTTTTGAAAACGAAGCATTTAAACAAGGCGCCCGTTTTATCGCCGGTTTAGATGAAGTAGGACGCGGACCTTTAGCAGGACCCGTGGTGTCAGCTGCGGTGATTCTGCCTAAAGAATGCCAGATTTTGGGGTTGAATGATTCAAAACAGCTTTCTGCGAAGAAAAGAGAAGAACTGTTTATCGAAATTCAAAACAAGGCTGTTGCTGTCGGTATCGGTGTGGTTAGTCCTGAAGAAATTGATCGGATAAATATCTATCAAGCGAGCCGCCTGGCGATGAAAGAAGCTTTGATCGACTTAGCGGTCAAGCCGGAACATTTGCTCATTGATGCGATGACCATCGAGACCGATATTCCTCAACAAAGCCTGATCAAAGGCGATGCCCGCTCCATTTCGATTGCCGCAGCAAGTATCATTGCCAAAGTCTATCGTGACAATTTAATGAAAGATTTTCATGATGTGTATCCTTTTTATGGGTTTGATCAAAATGCTGGGTATGGGACCAAAGTTCATTTAGAAGGGTTAGCTGCCCATGGAATTTGCCCTATTCATCGAAAAACCTTTGCCCCAGTTAAACAATACCTATAAATTTCATCCATCCCTCTTTTTTTAGCGAATCTTATAAGTAAGATCACTAAGAAAAGAGGGTTTTGTTTATGAAGTATCAACAAGCAACAGATTTTGAAAAACAGTTGATAAAACTGTACTACTGTCAGGGAATCGGTCTGCAAGGCTGCTGGAAGATTATTTGGTATTGGTTGGAAACAAAAGAGATGCGTTGTTCGTTGGAAGAGATGATTGCCATCGGCGTCCTTCCACAGCATAGGACGGTTTTTCGGCGATCATGGGAACAATTGACAGAAGAGCACATCACACAAAAGATGGGGGAACAAAACTACCTCACCTTTTTTTCGGCGGAGTATCCGATGCTTTTAAGACAAATTGCGGACCCACCATTGATGCTTTTTTATGAAGGAAATCTGCAATTGCTGCAAACGCCCATGATTGGATTTGTCGGCGCAAGAACAGCTTCTCGCTACGCGCGTAAAGTTTGCGAAAAGCTGATTCCACCGCTAGTGACGGAAAATTATACGATCGTCAGTGGATTGGCAAATGGTGTTGACAGTTTTGCCCATGAATCAGCCATCAGAAATCGTGGGAAAACTATTGCCGTGATTGCGTCTGGGTTGGAGCATTGTTATCCTGCTTCTGCGTTTCCATTATTTCAGCAGATTCGTCAAGAACATCTAGTACTGAGTGAATATTCTCATGATACTAAACCGCAAAGACATCACTTTCCCTTGCGCAATCGCATCATTGCTGGTATTTCAAAAGGGATCTGTGTGATTGAAGCTAAAGAAAGAAGCGGTTCTTTGATTACGGCACAATTAGCAATGGAAAATGGCCGAGAAGTTTTTGCAGTACCTGGTGAAATGATTTCCGATCAGTCAAAAGGTTGTCACCACTTGATTCAAGATGGCGCAAAATGTACGATTAGTGTGTCAGATATTTTACAGGAGTTAGCCTTTTTTTGATTTTTCCAATCAACCTTCCTTGACAAACCTTTTCTTGAAAGCTATGATAAGCTACGATTTGTATGTTTCATCTGCATACGATAGGTTCACTGATTGATAGAATATAATAGTAGGAAAAATTCAGGAAGGAGCCATTCTTTATATGGCATATAAATATTTAGTAATCGTGGAATCGCCAGCAAAGGCGAAAACCATTGAAAAATACCTTGGACGAAATTACAAAGTCGTCGCAAGTGTCGGTCATATTCGTGATCTCCCTAAAAGTAAAATGGGAATTGATGTCGAAAATGACTATGAGCCGCATTACATTTCGATCCGTGGCAAAGGCGATGTGATCAAAAGCCTTCGTTCAGCTGCAAAAAAAGCCGAGAAAGTCTACCTCGCAAGTGACCCGGATAGAGAAGGAGAAGCCATTGCTTGGCATTTAGCTTTTCTGCTAGGGTTAGATTTAAAAGATAAAAACCGAGTCGTCTTTAATGAGATCACCAAAGATGCCGTCAAAGCAGCTTTCAAAGAGCCAAGAACGATCGATGTAGATCTCGTCGATGCCCAACAAGCACGGCGGATCTTAGACCGATTAGTCGGGTATTCATTGAGCCCGATCCTTTGGCGTAAAGTGAAAAAAGGATTGAGTGCTGGCCGTGTTCAATCGGTGGCGCTTAAGATCATTATTGATCGTGAAAAAGAGATCCGTGATTTTGTGCCTGAAGAATACTGGAGCATCGATGGGAACTTTAAAAAAGCCACGAAGAAATTTAAAGCCAATTTTTGGGGCCTAGATGGCAAAAAGAAAAAATTACCGAATGCTGAAAGTATTAAAGAAGTCACTGATCGCCTTTCTGGTAAAGACTTTCAAGTGACGAAGGTTGAAAAGAAAGAACGCAAACGCAACCCGGCAGCACCTTTTACCACCAGTAGCTTGCAACAAGAAGCAGCCCGTAAACTGAACTTTCGAACGCGGAAAACCATGATGGTTGCACAGCAGCTCTATGAAGGGATCGCCCTTGGCAAACAAGGCACCGTCGGTTTGATCACCTATATGCGTACCGATTCGACCCGAATCGCAGACACAGCCAAAGGCGAAGCGGCAGAATTTATTGAAACTACCTATGGTTCAGAGTTTTCAGCGCACGGTGGCAAAAAACGCGCCAATGCACAAGGGGCACAAGATGCCCATGAAGCGGTAAGACCAACCAGTGTGATGCGTACGCCAGAAGCCATGGAGAAATTCTTAGACAAAGACCAACTAAAACTGTATCGCTTGATCTGGTCTCGCTTTGTGGCTAGTCAAATGACGCCGGCGATTTTGGACACAATGAAAGTTACTTTGGATCAAAATGGTGTCATCTTTATTGCCAATGGTTCAAAAATCAAATTTAAAGGGTTTATGCAGGTCTATGTGGAAGGACGCGATGACGGCAAAGAAGACAAAGAGAACATCTTGCCAGAGTTAGTTGAAGGAGATGTGGTTCAATCTGTATCGATCGAACCGAAACAGCATTTCACTCAACCACCTGCCCGCTACAGTGAAGCCACCTTGATCAAAACCCTTGAAGAGAACGGTGTCGGCCGTCCTTCAACTTATGCACCAACGCTAGAAACGATCCAGCGGCGTTATTATGTGAAATTGACGCAAAAACGTTTTGAGCCAACTGAACTTGGTGAGATCGTCAATTCATTGATCGAGGAATTCTTCCCGCAAATCGTTGATATGCATTTTACTGCTGAAATGGAAAATAGTTTAGATAGCATTGAAGCTGGGAAAGAAGAATGGGTCAAAGTCGTCGATCAATTCTACCGTCCTTTTGAAAAGGAATTGACGACCGCAGAAGAAAGTATCGAAAAAATTCAAATCAAAGATGAACCTGCAGGCTTTGATTGTGATCTTTGCGGACATCCAATGGTGATCAAATTAGGTCGTTACGGAAAATTTTATGCCTGCAGTAATTTCCCTGACTGTCGCAACACGAAACCAATCGTCAAAGAAATCGGCGTTGAGTGCCCGGTCTGTCATCAAGGGCAAGTCGTTGAACGCAAATCGAAGAAAAATCGGTTGTTTTATGGTTGTACCCGCTATCCCGACTGTGACTTTACTTCTTGGGACAAACCTGTAGGCCGTAATTGTCCGAAATGTGATAATTACTTAGTTGAGAAGAAAGTCAAAGGCGGCAAACAAGTCGTGTGTATCAATGGCGACTATGAAGAAAATGTGCAAAAATAACTAGCAGGATTCCCTGCAAAAAAGAATCGGCGCATTCTTTTGAACGGTCAGCCTCGATGTTGGCTGACAAAAGAAAGTGCCGGTCCTTTTGATTAATACAAGCAGTTTCTTATGAAAAGAGGCGAGCTTTTGAAATAAAAGGAGAGCACTATGAAAGAAATCAATGTTATTGGTGCCGGTTTAGCCGGAAGCGAGGCTGCGTGGCAAGCAGCGCAAGCAGGTGTCGCAGTAAAGCTTTATGAAATGCGTCCTAAGAAATCGACAGAAGCCCATCATACAAATAATTTTGCTGAGCTTGTTTGTACGAATTCACTACGAGGCAACAATTTAACGAATGCGGTCGGTGTTTTGAAAGAAGAGATGCGTCGCTTGGATTCAGTGATTATTACCTCTGCAGACAAAACAGCGGTTCCAGCAGGGGGTGCTTTAGCTGTTGATCGCGATGATTTTTCAGAGTTAGTCACCAAACGTGTCAAGGAACATCCTTTAGTCACTGTCATCGAAGAGGAGATCACTGAAATTCCAGATGGGATCACCGTGATTGCAACTGGACCTTTGACTTCTGAACCTTTATCCAAAGCGATCCAAGCTTTTAACGGATCAGAAGGATTTTATTTCTATGACGCAGCAGCACCGATCGTCGATAAATCCACCATCAATATGGATAAAGTTTATTTGAAATCACGCTACGACAAAGGCGAAGCAGCCTATCTGAATTGTCCGATGAACGAAGAGGAGTTTTATGCGTTTCGTGACGCTTTAGTCAATGCGGAAGTGGCCCCTTTGAAAGAATTCGAAAAAGAAAAATTCTTTGAAGGATGTATGCCAATCGAAGTTATGGCTGGCCGTGGACCGAAAACCATGTTGTTTGGTCCGATGAAACCCGTTGGTTTGGAAGATCCGAAAACCGGCAAGCGTCCTTACGCAGTGATTCAGCTGCGGCAAGATAATGCAGCTGCTTCTCTGTACAACATCGTTGGTTTTCAAACACATTTGAAATGGGGCGAGCAAAAGCGGGTATTCCGGATGATCCCTGGTTTGGAAGAGGCCGAATTTGTGCGCTACGGCGTGATGCATCGGAATAGTTTTATGAATTCACCAGAGTTGTTACAACAAACCTATCAATCGAAAAAACGTGAGGACCTCTTTTTTGCTGGTCAAATGACAGGGGTCGAAGGGTATGTTGAAAGTGCGGCCAGTGGATTGATGGCTGGCATCAACGCGGCCAAACTTGCAAAAGGCGAAGCACCGATCATTATGCCGCAAGAAACAACAATTGGTAGTATGGCGTATTATATCACCCATGCTGAAGGCAAACACTTCCAACCAATGAATGCAAACTTTGGGTTATTGCCAGAACTTCCAGAGCGAATCAGAGACAAGAAATCTCGTTATGAAGCATTGGCAAATCGAGCGTTAGCTGCTTTAGAAAAAGCCAAAGAACAACTATAAGAGTGATGAGTCAACACCTTCTTACTAATAATTGGTAAGAAGGTTTTTTTTTAATTTGTCTTGAAACTTTAATCAAGGTGACTTATGATAGACAGTAACAATGAGAGAAGGTGGTGAAGATGGTGATCGGAGAATGGGTTCATTTGATTCAAAACTATTTACAGCGTTTTCCTACAGTGATCCAATTTTTAGGATGGCTGATCCTCTTGGTCGGGGGCATTTTCGTTGTCTTTGTTGCATTTAGTTTGCTGTTAGGTCCCTTTATGTGGCTTTACAATCGCATCACAGACAAAAACCGCAGCAATGTCATTAGCCGCAATGAGTTTGTGATCGGCGAACTGACGGAAAAGATTGTCGGAGACACAATCGGCGAAGTCATGGAAATAGGGAGTCAAAGTGCACGTTCTGTTTATCCCGCTCGGTTTTTTCGGGAAGAAGATCGTGAAAACAATGTTCGATTGCCAGTCGGCACCAAAGTCATCATTGTCGATTTTGATAAAAAAGGGATCGCGTTGGTGGTTGAAAGTAAAAATTTTATAGAATAGGAAGTGTTAGGTTATGGTGGATACAGGATCAGCAGTCGATTTTTTAAGTAATCCAATTTTATGGATCATTGTCCTCGTTGTTTTATTGGTTGCCTTTTTGATGATACGTTACCGTATCGGGAAACCCGATGAAGCGTTGATCGTTACAGGATCATTCTTAGGAAAAGAAGGCATCAAGATCTTAAAAAACAGTGGGACATTTGTGATTCCTATTGTTCAAAAAGCTCATAAATTAAGTTTATTGACCCACAAGTTAGAGATTGGGACACCAGAAGTTTATACGGAACAAGGCGTACCGATCAAAGCCAGTGCGACGGTGCTTGTGAAGGTCGGTAATAGTACCGAATCGATCAAGACAGCCGCCGAACAATACTTAGGTAAATCCACAGGTGAATTGGAAGATGAAGCCCAAGAAGTCTTAGAAGGTCACTTACGGGCGATTTTAGGAACGATGACGGTAGAAGCTATCTACAAAAACCGAGATGATTTTGCGGAACAAGTGCAAGAAGTTGCCTCTACGGACTTGAAAAAAATGGGGTTGGAGATCGTTTCGTTTACGATCAAAGATGTCAGCGACAGCAATGGCTACTTGGATGCGTTAGGACGCCCTCAGATTGCTGAAGTGAAAAAAAATGCCGAAGTAGCAGAATCCAATGCCTTAAGAGAAACGCGGATCAAGCAAGCTGAGAATGAGCAATTGGCACAGCATGAAGAGATCCGTCGCCAAACAGAAATCGCAGAAGCGACTAAAGATATGGCATTGAAACAAGCGCAGTACAAACAAGAACGCGAAGTTGCGGATGCGAAAGCAGAACAAATCGCGGTCGGCGAACAAATGAAAGTTCAGTTGATCGAACAAGAAAAAAATATTGAGATCCAAGAAAAACAAGCGGAATTGACGGAAAAAGAATTGAATGCAACTGTCCGTAAAAAAGCCGAAGCAGATAAATATGTCGTTGAACAAAACGCTCTAGCAGACAAAGCACGTGAAATCGCCCGAGCACAAGCCGAAGCGGAAAAAGTCAAATTAGCTGCCCAAGCAGAAGCCGAACGAATTGAAAAACTAGGTAGTGCCGACGCGGAACGGATCGCAAAAGTCGGTCAAGCCGAAGCGGAAAGCCGTGAAAAGATGGCGATTGCTTTGACCAAACTAAACGAAGCCGGTATTTTGATGGAGTTCATCAAAGTGCTGCCTGAAATCGCGAAAGAAGTCAATGCGCCCCTTAGCAATATCGATAAAGTGGTCAGCTTTGGCGGCAACGATGGGCTTCAATCAATGGGGGAAGCTGGTTTAGCGCGAACTTTTGATACGATCAAAGAGACAACCGGATTAGACTTAGTTGGGTTGATCAATGACACGATGTCCACAAAACAAGGAAACAAAGAGCTAGTTCAGGCTGTATCTGAAAGCAATGGTTCGCATCAGCCAACAACGGATCTAATCGAATAAAAGCAAATAAGTGGAAACGTATCAGTCCCTCTATCTTTTGAGGAGAAGGACTGGTACGTTTTTCTGGCTTTTTTGAGGGATCTTTTTGAAGAGTGATAAGAATCTTACGAAGATTCTTAGAAAGTTTTCACAATTATGTCTAAACTTTGAAATATTGATTAAATTCTGACAATTCATTTGTTTTTTTTTGTGGTCTATGCTAAAGTTATTTCGAATCATGAAAAGGGGGGTTACTTTGCAAACAGATCAGTTACAAGAAGCGTTTTTTCGTTATCTTATTGTTGAAAGAGGGTATTCGGAAAAGACAAAAAAAGCGTATCAAGAAGATATGAGCGATTTTTTTTACTTCTTAAAAGAGTCTGGCAATGAAGACCCATTAGCAGTGGAGTACCGTGATGTTCGCGTCTATCTAAGCTATTTGACAGAACGAGAGTACAGTCGTAATTCCATTAGTCGCAAAATGGCTAGCTTGCGATCATTTTACCAGTTTCTAACCAAGCATGAGATCGTCAAAGAGAATCCTTTTGCCTACATTCATTTAAAAAAGAAAAACGCCAAATTGCCGCGTTTTTTTTATGAAAAAGAAATGGATGCACTCTTTCAAAGTGTTGCCGGTGATGAGCCATTACAACAGCGCAATCAAGCATTGTTAGAAGTCCTTTACGGTTCAGGTCTGCGGGTCAGCGAATGTAGTAGTCTGACGCTGGGGGCGATCGATTGGGAAAGCGGCGTATTGTTGATCCACGGAAAAGGCAACAAAGATCGTTATGTTCCTTTCGGCAGTTACGCACAAGCGGCAGTCAAGCGCTACCTTTCCTCAGGACGCAAACAACTGATGGAAAAGCAGAACAAAGAACACGATATTCTTTTCGTGAATCATCTTGGTGATGGGATCACTGCAACAGGGATCGAGTATGTGTTGAATCAAATCATTCGAAAAAGCAGTTTAGACAGTAAAATCCATCCTCATATGCTTCGGCATACGTTTGCGACCCATTTATTAAACAACGGTGCCGATATGCGGACCGTTCAAGAATTGTTGGGGCATGCCAATCTATCGACGACACAGATCTATGCGCATGTCACCAAAGACAGTTTACAAAAAAATTATCGCCAATTTCATCCACGCGCGTAAAATTGGTACAGGAGGAACGTAAATGAAGTCAGAATTTCATTCAACCACCATCTGTGCGGTTGAAAAAGACGGCAAGTTTGCCATGGCCGGTGACGGACAAGTAACGATGGGAGAACAGGTCGTTATGAAAGGAACCGCTCGGAAAGTTCGTCGAATTTACAACGGTGAGGTGATCGTTGGCTTTGCCGGCAGTGTAGCAGATGCCTTTACCTTGGAAGAAAAATTTGAAGGGAAATTAAATGAATACAACGGAAATTTGCAACGAGCTGCAGTAGAATTGGCGCAAGAATGGCGGACGCAGCAGTCGATGCAAAAACTAGAGGCGATGCTGATCGTCATGAATGATAAGGAGATGCTCTTAGTCTCTGGGACAGGCGAGGTCATTTCGCCAGATGAAGGGATCTTAGCCATTGGTTCAGGCGGAAACTATGCCTTGGCGGCAGCCCGTGCGATGAAACGTTATGGCGGCGAACTATCTGCCAAAGAAATCGCTGAAGGTGCCTTGAATATCGCAGCAGACATTTGTGTCTTTACGAATCACAATATCATTGTAGAAGAGTTTTAAAGAGGGATGACGATATGACAAACCAAAACAAATCACCACGAGAAATCGTGAAAGAATTAGATGAATACATCGTTGGACAAACCAACGCCAAAAAATCAGTGGCTGTTGCTTTGAGAAATCGCTACCGCCGGCTACAATTAGATGAAAAGATGCAACAAGATGTCACACCAAAAAATATTTTGATGATCGGACCAACGGGCGTTGGGAAAACGGAAATTGCGCGACGCTTAGCAAAGATCGTTGATGCACCTTTCGTTAAGTTAGAAGCGACGAAATTCACGGAAGTCGGCTATGTCGGTCGAGACGTAGAATCGATGGTACGTGACCTCGTTGAGAATGCGATCCAAATCGTGAAAAAAGAACAATATAAAAACGTGCGGATCCAAGCAGAGAAAAAAGCCAACCGTCGTTTAGTAAAAGTCTTAGTTCCTGGTATTAAAAAGGAACAGAAAAAGAATACCAATCCTTATGAACAAATGATGAATATGTTCAACGCCGCACAACAACCAGAAGAGCCAAAAGAAGAATTGACGGATGAGATTCGTAGCAACCGTCAAGCCATTTTCGAGCAATTAGAAAAGGGGCTTTTAGACAACCGAGAAGTGACGATCCAAGTCGATGAGCCGAAAAATCAAGCACCAATGATGAACAATGGCTTAGAACAAATGGGGATCGATTTGAATGAAACCTTAGGGGCATTGAAACCGCAAAAGAAAATCGAGCGCACGGTAACTGTGAAAGAAGCACGAGAATTGTTGATTCAAGAAGAATCCTCCAAACTGGTCAACGACGCGGATATTCATAGTGAAGCGTTACGTTTAGCAGAATCTAGCGGCATCATTTTTCTTGATGAAATCGACAAGGTATCTTCGAAATCACAGCAGTCAGGAGAAGTTTCTCGTGAAGGGGTGCAAAGAGATATCTTACCGATCGTTGAAGGATCGCAAGTCAATACGAAATATGGCACGTTACAAACAGATCATATTCTCTTTATCGCTTCAGGCGCGTTCCATCTATCAAAACCAAGCGATCTGATCCCTGAGTTGCAAGGACGTTTCCCGATTCGCGTGGAACTAGATGACTTGACAAAAGAAGACTTTGTTAAAATTTTAACGGAGCCAAACAATGCTTTAGTCAAACAATACATCGCCTTGTTAGGAACCGAGAATGTCAAAGTGGTCTTTACGATGGAAGCTATCGAAAAAATTGCCGAAATCGCGTATCAAGTCAATCGCGATACCGACAATATTGGTGCTCGTCGTTTGCATACAATTCTAGAAAAACTACTTGAAGATTTATTGTTTGAAGCATCTGAGATGCAAATGGGTGAAATTACGATCACAGAAGCGTATGTGGAAGAAAAACTTGCGTCCATCGCAAAAGATGAAGACTTAAGCCGGTATATTTTATAAAGGGAGCGGACCAATGAAAACATTATTAGAAAAGACAAGACAAATCAATGAATTATTGCAGCAAAAAAACACCTTTAATTTAGCTTCTGATTTGCCTTACGACAAAATGGCTGTCATTTTAGGAAACATCCTAGACAGCAATGCGTATATTATTAGCATCGACGGTAGTGTGTTAGGTTTTGTTGAGAACCACGATGTTAATAACGAACGTATAAAAAAAATGTTTGTTGAAAAACAGTTTCCTAAAAATTATACAAATTTAGTCGATCACCTGACCTCCACAGAAGCTAATGTGCCAATCAGTGATGATATGACCGCTTTTCCTGTGGAAGGCCGTGAGTTGTATCCCAACGGACTAACAACTATCGTACCGATTTACGGTGCAGGGGAACGTTTAGGAACAATCATTCTTTCTAGAATCGATAAATCTTTTGATGATGACGATTTGGTATTAGCGGAATACAGTGCAACAGTTGTGGGTATGCAATTCTTGTACCAAAAATCCCGCAGTATCGAAGAAGACGTTCGCAGTACAACGGCGGTTCAAATGGCAATCAACACCCTTTCTTATAGTGAGTTGAAAGCTGTTCAAGCGATCTTTGAGGCATTAGAAGGCGACGAAGGTCGTCTGACCGCATCAAGTATCGCTGATCGCATTGGTATTACACGGTCGGTGATCGTAAATGCTTTACGTAAATTAGAGTCTGCCGGTATTATTGAATCCCGCTCTTTGGGGATGAAAGGCACCTATTTAAAAGTGCTTAACAGTCGCTTTAAAGAGGAATTGACGAAACATCAATATTAGGAGATGAGACCATGACAGTTACCATCACGGCCGGTCATCTGCAAGCAAAAATTGCAGAAAAAGGGGCTGAGCTGCAAAGTTTAGTCGATACGAGCAATGACCTTGAATATATTTGGCAAGCTGATCCAAACCACTGGGGAAAGCATGCACCGATCTTATTTCCGATCGTTGGTGCCTTAAAAGAGGACACCTATCAGCATGAGGGCAAGAGTTATCATTTGCCTCGTCATGGATTTGCCAGAGACATGTTGTTTACTGTCGTTGAAAAACGCACAGATTACGCTTTGTTTTTACTAGAAAGTTCGACTGAAACCAAAGCAAAGTATCCGTTTGATTTTCAGCTGTATGTCAGTTATGAATTAGGCGGTGATGGTTTAGTCGTCAAATACCAAGTGAAGAATAGCGGTCAAAAAGAACTCTATTTCTCCATTGGTGGACACCCTGCATTCAACGTCCCACTTGAAAAAGGGCTGACTTTTGAAGACTATTATCTTTCTTTTTCTCCAAAGAAATCACGGGTGAAATTGCCGTTAAAAGGCAACTATATTGATTATGAGCAACGCACACTCGGTCAAACGAATACGGATTTACGCTTGACCCATGACATGTTTGCAAATGATGCGCTAGTTTATGAAACGAAAGGATTACATTCCTACTCGATTCGCAGTGAGAAATCGCCTCATAGTGTCACGTTAAGCTACAATAATATGCCGTATGTCGGTTTTTGGTCCACGTATCCAGTGAAATCGCCGTTTCTATGTATAGAACCATGGTGCGGTATCGCAGACACACTGGAAGCTTCCGGTGAGCTTTCAGAAAAACTGGGGATTCAAGCACTTCCACCTGAAGAAGTATTTGAAACAAAGTACTCAATCACAGTTAAATAATGTATGCAAAAAGAAGCTGGGAAAAGCGCAATGACTTTTCTCAGCTTCTGCTTATTTGTTCGTTTGACGCTTATTCAGTCCAAAGGGTACTCGACTTTCGGTTCCGTCTTTGATGCGGGTGATGTTTTCACGATGGCGAATAAAGATAAAAATCGTTACGCCGATGGCGATAAAGGTCAGCAGCCAATTTTGCTCAGGCAAGATCGCAGGGGCGATAAAAGGCAAAACAATCGTCGATAAAGTGATCAAACACGCCGCGATCATACTGGTCAGACTCACCATACTGGTCACATAAAGACAGATAACAAAAATCAATGAAGAATAAATGAAAAAGAGCGGATTGTATCCTAAGAGCATCCCAGCACTTGTCGCCACTGCTTTGCCGCCTTTAAATTTGGCAAAGATTGGGAAGGTGTGGCCTAAGATTGCACAGACCCCAAACCAGAGCGGATTGACGGTATGGAGACCAAAGATGACTGGCAAGCTGGTCGCCAAAGTTCCTTTTAAGATATCCATCAATAAAACAACGATCCCGGCTTTTTTTCCTAAAACGCGAAATGTATTGGTCGTTCCCGTATTGCCGCTGCCGAATTGGCGAATATCTTTTTTGAAAAACAGTTGGCCAATCCAAACACCCGAGGGGATCGAACCTAAAAGGTAAGCAACAATAAATAAAAGAATCGTATTCATAATAACCAACTTTCTTTGCAAGGCTAGGGCAATTTTAGCATGAAAACGCCTTTCCAACAATAAGAAAATCTTTCGCTGGTTAGGGAAAGAAGAAAAACAGCTTTTCTCAGAGCTGTGAAACACAAACGAGCCATTTTGTGACTCTAGCTTGTGCAAACAAAGGAAAAAGGATAAGATAGTTTAGAAAAATGTTCGCTTGAAAAAAGCGTATTTTGTGTTAAGATTTTTTTTGCAGTTCTTTCAGCAGCAAAAAAGGACTGATCAAGATTAAAGGAGCGGTGGGTTTGGCAAAGAAAACCACAGAATATAATGATGCTTCCATTCAGGTCTTAGAGGGCCTGGAAGCAGTAAGAAAACGGCCAGGAATGTATATCGGCTCGACCGATAGCCGCGGCTTGCACCACTTAGTGTATGAAATCGTCGATAATGCGGTTGATGAGGCACTCTCAGGATACGGCAATGAAATCGATGTTACGATCCATAAAGACAATAGTATCAGTGTTCGAGACAATGGCCGAGGAATGCCGGTCGGGACACATGCATCTGGAATCCCGACTGTTGAAGTCATCTTCACAGTATTACATGCCGGCGGGAAGTTTGGCCAAGGCGGCTACAAAACCTCTGGCGGCCTTCATGGGGTTGGTGCCAGTGTTGTAAATGCCTTATCCAGCTGGCTAGAAGTGGTCATCGTTCGTGACGGTATCGAATACAAACAGAGCTTCAAAGACGGCGGGAAACCAGCCGATACCTTGAAAAAAATCGGCAAAACCCGTAAACCAACGGGAACAACCGTTACGTTCAAACCTGACGATACAATCTTTTCTGCAACCAAATTCTCCTATGAGATTCTCGCAGAACGTTTGAGAGAATCAGCCTTCTTGCTAAAAGGGGTCAAAATCTCCCTGACGGATGAACGAGGGGAAGAACCGATTCATGAAGTCTTTTTATATGAGGAAGGCATCAAAGAATTTGTTGATTATTTAAATGAAGAAAAAGATACCTTGACCCAGGTGGTTTATTTTTCTGGCACGAAAGAAGCCATTGAGGTAGAACTTGCCTTTCAATACAATGATGGCTATTCGGAAAATGTCTTGTCTTTTGTCAATAATGTACGTACCAAAGATGGTGGTACCCATGAAGTGGGGATGAAGACATCAATGACGAAAGCTTTCAATGAGTATGCCCGCAAGGTGAATTTGTTGAAGGAAAAAGATAAGAACCTTGAAGGCAGTGATTTTCGGGAAGGCTTAGCGGCCGTGCTGTCGATCCGTGTTCCGGAAAATCTTTTGCAATTTGAAGGACAGACCAAAGGAAAATTAGGAACACCCTTAGCAAGAAATGCTGTAGACAATGTGATTGGCGAGCAGCTAGGCTATTACCTGCAAGAAAACAGTGAAATGAGTCAAATGCTAGTTCGTAAAGCAATCAAAGCAAGAGAGGCCCGTGAAGCTGCCAGAAAAGCGAGAGAAGAAAGCCGCACTGGAAAGAAACGCAAAAAAGGGGAGTCACTGCTTTCTGGAAAATTAACGCCTGCACAATCTCGTAATCCTAAGAAAAATGAATTGTATCTGGTGGAGGGGGATTCTGCGGGTGGTTCAGCGAAGCAAGGCCGTGACCGCAAGTTCCAAGCGATTTTACCGTTACGAGGCAAAGTTATCAATACGGAAAAAGCCAAAATGCAGGATATTTTGAAAAATGAAGAGATCAATACCATGATCTATACTATCGGTGCCGGTGTTGGCCCAGAGTTTTCGATTGAAGACTGCAACTATGATAAAGTGATCATCATGACTGATGCGGACACCGATGGGGCACACATCCAAGTATTGCTATTGACGTTTTTCTACCGTTACATGAAACCGTTGATCGAAGCAGGAAAAGTTTACATTGCTTTGCCGCCTTTGTACAAAGTGTCAAAAGGGTTAGGGAAAAAGGCAGTAGTCGAATACGCTTGGACCGATGATGAACTAAGCAAACTGACCCAAAAAATCGGCAAAGGCTATCTCCTACAGCGCTACAAAGGGTTAGGGGAAATGAATGCCGACCAATTGTGGGAAACGACGATGGACCCAGAAACGCGGACGCTGATTCGAGTAAGGATCGATGATGCGGCTCAAGCAGAACGCCGTGTCACCACATTGATGGGAGATAAAGTAGAACCACGTCGGAAGTGGATCGAAAGCCATGTTCAATTCAGTTTAGAAGAAGATGGCAGTATTTTGGATAAAAAAGAAGATACAGTACCGGAATTAGTTGATGAAAAGTTAATGGATACCGAACAAGCAGAAAGCAAACAGTTAGTTAAGGAATAGGAGGTGGTCTCTTGGAACACAGAAGCAATATACAAGAATTGACATTGGAAGAAGTGATGGGAGATCGCTTCGGACGATATTCCAAATACATCATTCAAGAACGGGCATTACCGGATATTCGTGATGGGTTAAAACCGGTTCAGCGGCGCATCTTGTTTGCCATGAACCAAGACGGCAATACGTATGACAAAGGCTTCCGCAAATCAGCGAAATCAGTCGGAAATATCATGGGGAATTTTCACCCCCATGGCGACTCAAGTATCTATGAAGCAATGGTCCGCATGAGCCAAGACTGGAAACTACGTCAGATTTTGATTGAAATGCACGGGAACAACGGGAGTATGGATGGCGATCCACCAGCAGCCATGCGTTATACGGAAGCACGGCTTTCAGAATTAAGCGGTGAGCTGTTAAAAGATATCGAAAAAAACACGGTCGAATTGGTGTGGAACTTCGATGATACCGAAAAAGAACCAACTGTTCTACCAGCAAAATACCCGAATCTGTTAGTCAATGGCTCAACAGGGATCTCAGCTGGGTATGCAACGGAAATTCCCACCCACAATTTAGGAGAGATCATTGATGGAACGGTCTATTTGATCGACCATCCGCAAGCTTCTTTGGATCAGCTGATGAAATATATTCCTGGCCCTGATTTTCCAACAGGAGGGATTTTACAAGGGAAAGAAGAAATCAAGAAAGCCTATGAAACAGGTAAAGGCAAAGTGATCCTGCGTTCGAAAACCAAGATTGAAGACATTAAAGGCGGCAAACAGCAAATCGTCATCAATGAGATTCCCTATGAGGTCAATAAAGCCAATTTAGTCAAAAAAATGGATGAGATCCGTTTGAATAAGCGGATCGACGGGATTGCTGAAGTACGGGATGAAACCGACCGTACTGGTTTGCAGATCGTTGTCGAGCTGAAAAAAGAAGCAAATGCACAAGGAATTTTAAATTATCTATTTAAAAATACCGAATTGCAGATCAACTACAACTTCAATATGGTAGCCATTGACAATATGCGCCCCCAACAAGTCGGTTTGAAACGGATTTTAGAAAGCTACATCAAGCATCGCCGTGAAGTGATTGAAAAACGCAGTCGTTTTGAACTGCAAAAAGCCCAAAAGAGACAGCATATCGTTGATGGTCTGATCAAAGCTCTATCGATCCTTGATGAAGTGATCGCCACCATTCGCGGCAGTAAAGACAAAAAAGATGCCAAAAACAATCTGGTGGTTCAACACGGCTTTACGGAAGAGCAAGCAGAAGCCATTGTGAACTTGCAGTTGTACCGGTTAACCAATACGGATATCACGCAATTGCAAGCAGAGGCGAAAGAACTTGCTGAAACGATCGCTGAATTGACAACAATCTTAAATGAGGAAAGCGAATTACTGAAAGTGATCAAAAAGGAATTGCGGGAAATCAAGAAAAAATATACGACCCCGCGGTTGACTGAGATCGAAGCAGAAATTCAAGAAATCAAGATTGAAACACAAGTCTTGGTTGCACAAGAAGAAGTCGTCGTAACAGTCACAAGAGACGGCTATGTCAAACGTAGCAGTTTGCGTTCTTACGGCGCTTCAAAACCAGAAGAGATCGGCATGAAAGAAGGCGACTCTTTACTTTATAGCAGTCAAATGAACACGTTAGATCATCTGTTGTTGGTAACCAATAAAGGAAACACGATCTATCGTCCGGTTCATGAATTGCCTGATTTAAAATGGAAAGATCTAGGCGAACATATTTCGCAAACGGTCATGACGCTGGCCCAAGATGAAATGATCATTGGGGTCTTTGCTTACAAAGAGATCGATCCTTTGAAAAACTTTGTGCTGATCAGTAAAAACGGCATGATCAAACAAACGCGGATGACGGAATTTGAACCTTGGCGTACCTATAAGACACGGCCAATGACGATGATGAAGCTAAAAGATGAAACCGATGAATTGGTCAATGTCTTTTTGACGGATCAAACGGAAGAAATGGATGTCTTTTTAGTCAGTCATCTTGCCTTTGGCTTACGGTATTCGCTTAATGAAGTGCCGGTTGTGGGACCAAAAGCAGCTGGAGTCAAAGCGATGAACCTTAAAGCGGGTGATTATCTTATCAATGGGTTGTTAGTTTATTCAGAAGGGGATACACCAATCGTTCTGATTACTCAACGTGGCGCAGCAAAACGTATGCTGGCTCAAGAGATTACCCAATTAGGACGGGCGAAGCGTGGTTTGATGGTCTTGCGTGAATTGAAGAAAAATCCTCATCGCGTCGTCTATATGGGCAGTGGGGAAAATCAGCAACTGCTAGTGACCAACCAAAAAGGACAAGCCTTTGAAGTCATCACGAATCAAATCCCGATCAATGATCGGACCTCCAATGGCTCATTTATTATGGATGAGAAAACAGGGGGACAAATCTACGAAGTGAAAACACAAATCAGTCCTGCAATCGCGGAGGATCCTGTACTATAAATTATAACGAAACAGCCATTCTGTACCAGTACAGGATGGCTGTTTTTTACCTCTTAATTAATCTTTCACATTTGCTAAAAACGTACTTTAATAAAAGATTCACATTTAAAATATACCTATAAATCAACGTTTCTAATAATAAACATCTTAAAAATAATTAAATTGTTCAAAATAATTCTTGAAAATGCTTGCAATCATTTAGGTGTGTGTTATACTGTTCACGTAAAGCTGTTACATTAGTGAACAGAAAATTTAAGGAGGTCCATCAGATGGAACAATGGAATGGATTTAAAGGAAAAACTTGGAAAGAAGAAGTAAACGTACGCGACTTCATCCAAGAAAACTACACACCTTATGACGGAACAGATGAATTCCTAGCAGATGCTACTGAAGCAACGACAAAGCTATGGGATCAAGTCATGGAACTGAACAAGCAAGAGCGTGAAGCTGGCGGCGTATTGGATATGGATACAAAAGTCGTTTCAACGATTACTTCTCATGGACCTGGCTACTTAGACAAAGACTTAGAAACAGTTGTTGGTTTCCAAACGGAAAAACCATTTAAACGCAGCTTGCAACCATTTGGCGGCATCCGCATGTCAGAACAAGCAGCAGAATCTTACGGCTATGAAATTGATGCGGAAGTTTCTCACATTTTCCGCGACTACCGTAAAACACATAACCAAGGAGTATTTGATGCCTATACACCTGAAATCAGAGCAGCTCGTCGTTCTGGTGTAATCACAGGTCTTCCTGATGCATACGGCCGTGGCCGGATCATTGGTGACTACCGTCGTGTTGCATTATACGGAGTGGACTTCTTGATCAAAGAAAAACAACAAGACCTACTATATTGCGGAAACGGAACCATGTCTGAAGACATTATCCGCCAACGGGAAGAATTAAGTGAACAAATTCGTGCTTTAAGCGAATTGAAAGAACTAGGAAACATTTACGGATTTGATATTTCTAAACCTGCTCAAACGGCGAAAGAAGCATTCCAATGGTTATATCTTGGTTACTTAGCAGCCATCAAAGAACAAAACGGTGCAGCAATGTCATTGGGACGTACGTCAACTTTCCTTGATATTTATGTAGAGCGTGATTTGAAAAACGGTGTGATCACTGAAGTAGAAGCACAAGAAATCGTTGACCATTTTGTCATGAAACTACGTCTTGTGAAATTTGCTCGGACACCTGATTACAATGCCTTGTTCTCTGGTGACCCAACTTGGGTAACTGAGTCAATCGCTGGTATGGGTGAAGATGGACGCCACATGGTAACAAAAAACAGCTTCCGTTTCTTACACACTCTAGCAAACTTAGGTCCAGCACCAGAACCAAACTTGACTGTTTTGTGGTCAACACGTTTGCCTCATAACTTCAAAACATTCTGTGCGAAAATGTCGATCCAAACATCAGCGATTCAATATGAAAACGATGATGTGATGCGTGGGCATTGGGGCGACGACTACGGAATCGCTTGTTGTGTATCAGCAATGCGTATCGGGAAACAAATGCAATTCTTTGGTGCTCGTGCCAACTTAGCAAAAACATTGTTGTATGCAATCAACGGTGGGGTCGATGAAAAATCAAAAGCACAAGTTGGACCAAAATTCCAACCAATTACTTCTGAATACTTGGATTACAACGAAGTAATGGAAAAATATGACACAATGATGGACTGGATTTGTGATCTGTATGTGAACACATTGAACATCATTCATTACATGCACGACAAATATTCTTATGAACGCATTGAAATGGCGCTACAAGATACAGACATTTTACGTACGATGGCTACTGGTATCGCTGGTTTCTCTGTAGCAGTTGACTCATTATCAGCAATCAAATATGCCAAAGTTCGTACGATCCGTGATGAAAACGGCATTGTTGAAGATTACGAAATCGAAGGCGATTATCCTAAATACGGAAACAATGATGACCGCGTAGATGATATCGCAGTCAACTTGTTGAAAGCCTTCATGAAAAAAGTGAAACGCACCAAAACTTACCGTGATTCAAAACACACAACATCGATCCTTACAATCACTTCTAACGTGGTTTATGGTAAGAAAACAGGGAACACGCCTGATGGACGTCGTGCAGGTGCACCATTTGCTCCAGGAGCAAATCCAATGCATGGTCGCGATACTCATGGAGCGTTGGCAAGTCTTTCATCAGTTGCGAAATTGCCATATGATTACTCATTAGATGGTATTTCAAACACCTTCTCAATCGTACCTAAAGCATTAGGTCGTGACGATGAAACACAACAAGAAAATCTAGCAACAATGTTAGATGGCTATGCTGCAAAAGGTGGTCACCACTTAAATATTAACGTATTTAACCGTGATACATTACTTGATGCGCAAGCTCATCCAGAAAAATACCCACAATTAACGATTCGGGTTTCTGGTTATGCGGTTAACTTCATTAAATTGACCAAAGAACAACAAGATGATGTCATTGCTCGTACAATGCACGAAGCAATGTAATAAGTAACAAATTCAGGCGGCGGACGGGAAAATCCGCCGCCTCTTGTTTTGAAAGTATCAGACGGAACAAGATCATCCGTCGTTTCGAAGAAAGGAAGAGCATTATGGCAGTAACAGGACAAGTACATTCAACAGAAAGTTTTGGATCGGTAGATGGACCGGGTATCCGTTTTATTGTATTCATGCAAGGATGCCGCATGCGTTGCCAGTTTTGTCATAATCCAGATACTTGGAAGATTGGCACGGGTGTCGAACGCACGACCGATGACGTCTTAGAAGAAGCGTTGAAATACCGTGAATTCTGGGGACAAAAAGGTGGGATCACTGTCAGTGGTGGGGAACCGTTACTTCAAATGGATTTTCTGATCGATCTGTTTCGCAAAGCCAAAGCAGAAGGGGTCAGCACAACATTGGATACTTGCGGAAAACCATTTACACGAGAAGAGCCTTTTTTCAGTAAGTTTCAAGAGTTGATGACTGTGACTGATTTGCTGTTGTTTGATATCAAACATATCGATAACAAAGCCCATAAAGAGTTAACTACTCAATCCAATGATAACATTTTGGATATGGCGAATTATCTTTCAGAAATCAATCAACCTGTCTGGATTCGCCACGTGCTGGTTCCATTTAGAAGCGACTATGATGAATTTTTGATCCGTTTGGATGAGTTTATCAAAACACTGAATAATGTCGATAAAGTGGAGATCTTGCCTTATCACACGATGGGAAAATACAAGTGGGATGAGCTTGGTTTGAAATATCCCCTTGAAGGCATCGAACCACCAACAGAAGATCGGGTGAAAAATGCCAAACGTTTGCTTCATGTAGACGACTATAAAGGCTACTTAACCCGTTGATTAAAACAGGAAAGAAGAGATTGCTATTGCTTCTTTCCTGTTTTTTTACTATGATTAGAAAGTGAATATCAATTGAAATAGGAGCGATGAAGAAATGTCGAAAATATTAGTGTTCGGTCATCAAAATCCTGATACCGATGCCATTGGTGCAGCGATTGCTTTTGCGAACTTACAAAATCAACTCGGGAAAGACTGTGAAGCAGTAGCGCTTGGTACACCAAATGAAGAAACACAATTTGCACTAGATACCTTTGGTCTGGCTGCTCCTCGTGTGATCGATTCAGTGGCAAAGGAAACCCAAGAAGTAATGCTAGTGGATCATAACGAATTTCAACAAAGTGCAGCAGATATTGCGGATGTTACTGTATTAGCAGTGGTCGATCATCACCGTATCGCTAACTTTGAGACAGCTAACCCACTGTACTATCGTGCAGAACCTGTTGGTTGTACCAGTACGATCGTCTTGAAGTTATACAAAGAAAATCAAGTGGAAATACCAAAAGCGATCGCAGGAATCATGCTTTCAGCGATCATCTCCGATACATTGTTATTCAAATCGCCAACATGTACCGATGAAGATGTAGCGGCAGCAAAAGAATTAGCGGTTTTAGCAGGTGTTGAACTGGAAGCATACGGATTGGACATGTTGAAAGCCGGCACAAACCTTGGGACAAAATCAGCAGCAGAATTGCTGGACTTGGATGCAAAAAGCTTCCCAATGGGCGGGAAAAACATCCGTATCGGGCAAGTCAATACGGTCGATCTAAAAGAAGTCTTTGACCGTCAATCAGAGTTGGAAGCTGCCATGAAAGAATCAATGTCAGCAAATGGCTATGATCTGTTCTTGCTGGTTGCTACTGATATCTTAGACAGTAATTCTGAGCTATTAGTTGTTGGTGAACCAATTGCCCCAGTAGAAGCAGCGTTTAACACGACATTAACCAACAATCGTGCCTTCTTACCAGGAGTTGTTTCTCGTAAAAAACAAATCGTTCCTCAATTAACCGCAGTTTTTGAAGGATAATTTGAATAAATGTCAGAATGCTGGTGAGATCTGTTTTGGTAGATCAAGCCAGCATTTTTCATGATTTTTTGAATAAGGAGTCCACACAGTGAAATTTTTTCATAGTCCCCATTATCGTTCATTACAACCGATAGTGGCATCTTCTGAATTCCATGATTTGGTTCATGTGCTTCTAAGCTGTCAAGAACCGCCGACATTACGAGAGCTAAAAGTGAAGTTTCCGGAGGTGTCATTTGATAAAACTCTTGACCGCTTGATCGCATCAGCTTTGATCATCCGTAAAAATCGACGCTATTTTTTAGGTTTTCCTGTTTATACTGAAGAAGATCAAAAGCAGTTGCAAGAAAGTGACGGTTTTTATCAAGAAGCCCTTGATTGGTCAACACAAGAGATTGCTGATTTTATCAAAAGCTTTACGGTGACAAGTGCTGAAAACAAATATTTTTATGGTTGTTTGCAAGGAGTGGAGCAAGGAGTCGTGTATTCGTTGACTCATGAGACGTTTCAGATGATCACTTACGCAGAAGCGCCATGGCCACCGACACTACCGGCTTTTTTTGAAGCAAATCGCCAGCTACAAAATCTAGCGGTTTATGACGAACTAATGGATTTGATCGGCGATGTCGATCCAGTCTATTACTTAGATCAAGTAAGTGTCATCTTTGAACGTATCCGTAAAAACAAAAAAGTGCGTTCAAGTATTTTTCTAGAATCGCTCCAACGATTGAAAATTGTCAGTTCTGAGCTAGATTTCTTGCTGGAAGAAATAAATTGTGATAATCTAAAAAACGGTCGTTATCCTCCTTCTGAAAAGGATAGTTTCTTGCAACGATTAGTGATTGCTCAATTAGCAATAAGGACAGGTTCATACAACACTTTATTTTTCAATAATATTTGATATTTCTAATAATTGTGTTATTTGTTTAAAATTATATGATTTTTTAAAAGCTGTTAGACATCATTCTAACAGCTTTTTTTAGTTTTCTTTAAAATGATAATTTGATGAATAAAAATTAAAAAACAACAATCGTTTTGTTTGGAGTTTTGATTTCTTGGTGATATGATGATTTCAGAACTTTGAAAGGGGATATAAAAATGGAAGGATATAAAACGGTTGAGTTTGAACAGTTGGAAGGGCATAAAACGAAAGCAGAAATGATTACATTCGTATCGATGACAGAAATAGAAGCTGCTCGGCAAGCAATTACAAATGCGGGGATCGATGAAACACGTTTTTCTGACGGAGATCTCATTCTGGCATTGAAGCAAAAGGAACGATTTGGGGCAAATACAATCGTTTCCGTGGTTATTGATTGGCTAGTGAATCAAAATTACTTAGTGAATCCAGCCCATGCTCTGCGTTACTTGGCAAAGAAAATGGCTGATGGTCCTGTAACGAGTTATAAACTATTAAGTGAGAGTGAGTTTGACTGTGATGGGAATTACTACTTGATTGGTCACACTGGTAAATCATTGGCGGTAAATAAAGCCTATAAAGTGTATACTGACGGGCAAGTAAAAGAGCTTTGGCAAGCAAAATAGTTGAAGATGATTTCGGCTCTAGCGGGGAAAGAAAGTGACTGTAGAAACAGTTGTTTTCAAAAAAGGATCAAATATTGAAGGTTGTGAAAGATGCGTGAAACTAAACATTCGAATCGGCTTAGCTGGCAGTCATCTTCTGATTGGTGCATTCAGCCTGATCGGCGCACTGCTGACGCTTTACAAAGTACCAACTAGTTTTGGTACGATCCAAGTCTTGTTAGGTGAAATTTATTATACCGATACGGTATTTGACCGATTTACTCAGCTTTTCTTATTGGGGATCATTAGTCTTTATACCGTAGTGACGAGTTTTTATGGGTTTCGATTTTGGTGTTTTTGCTCCGCCTCTTCTGCATTTGGGACACTGTTGGCATATGTTGAATTAACTGAAACACTTCCGATGATGGTTGTTTTTATCCTAGTATTGGTAAGTTTGTTTCAGTTATGTGTAGTCACATACTTCATTTTCCAAAAGCTAAAAAGTAGAGCTGAAACAGGTTGAACAGATACGTTCAAGCTGTTTTTTTCTGTCCAGAACAATTCGTTCGTATCATAGGGTTATTACGTTACTAGAAATTTATTTTATGCTATGCTAGCAGTAGAGAACGTTTGCTTGCGAATCTTTCTCAAAGGGTAAAATCGTGACAGTGATCGATGGTCACAGAATAAGCGATCAAGATGAATTGAAGGAGGACTGATGAGAGAGTGGTTACCAAACAACAGGAACTGACTGCAGAAAAAGACTTTCTGAGTGGTGAAAATTTTTATGTCCAACATTTCTTAGGAGCCCATCAAGTCGATAACGGCTATGTGTTTCGCGTTTGGGCACCAAAGGCTCAACAAGTTTGGCTTGTTGGCGATTTCAACCAATGGACAGACACTTTGCCAATGAATAAAAGGGCAGAATCTGGAGTCTGGGAAATTGAGACCAATCAAGTAAAAGCAGGCCAGCTTTATAAATACAAAGTCAAACAAGCAAATGGACGAGAAGTGTTAAAGATTGACCCTTTTGCTGTCCATTTTGAAGCTCGACCAGGAACAGCGGCAGTCTTGCACAAGATTCCTCCCAAAAAATGGCGGGACGGACTGTGGCAAGGCCGCAAAAAAAGACAGAAAACATTTAACCGACCTCTAAATATTTATGAAGTTCATGCCAGCTCGTGGAAGCACCACGAAGACGGCACCCCTTATCGCTTCTCTGAATTAAAAGATGAACTTATTCCTTATGTGAAAAAAATGGGTTATACCCATATTGAATTTATGCCATTGATGGAACATCCATTAGGTACCTCTTGGGGCTATCAGTTGACAGGTTATTTTGCGCTCAGTTCCTATTATGGGACACCAGAAGAGTTCCAAGACTTTGTAGAGGCATGCCACTTAGAAAATATTGGTGTCTTTGTTGACTGGGTACCTGGACATTTTTGTGTCAATGACGACAGCCTCGCTTATTATGACGGGACACCAACCTTCGAATACATGGACGAGAATCGAGCCAAAAATGTGCGCTGGGGAGCAATCAATTTTGATCTAGGGAAACCGCAAGTCCAAAGCTTTCTGATCTCAAGCGCCTTGTTTTGGATTGAGTTTTATCATATCGATGGGATTCGAGTGGACGCTGTTTCCAACATGATTTACCGCGATTATGACGAAGGACCTTGGGAGCCCAATCACGAAGGCGGCAATCGCAATTTTGAAGGCTATTACTTCTTGCAGAAGCTTAATTCCGTTATTAAATTAGCCCATCCAGCAGTGGTCATGATAGCAGAAGAAAGTACTTCTGAGACCAAAATAACAGGAATGGTCGAAGAGGGCGCGTTAGGATTTGATTATAAATGGAATATGGGCTGGATGAACGATGTCTTGCGTTTTTACGAGATGGATCCGATTTTCCGCAAAGACCATTTAAGTTTGCTTTCTTTTTCTTTTATGTATCGGATGCAAGAAAATTATATTTTGCCTCTCTCGCATGATGAAGTTGTTCATGGTAAAAAAAGTTTGATGCACAAAATGTGGGGAGACCGCTACAAGCAGTTTTCACAATTACGCAATCTTTATACGTACATGATGATGCATCCAGGAAAAAAACTATTGTTTATGGGAAGTGAATGGGGTCAGTTTTTAGAATGGAAGTACGATCACGGTCTTGAATGGGTCGATCTAAACGATTCCCTAAATGCAAAAATGCAGTTCTTCACCCAAACCTTGAATGAATTGTACAAAGAAGAACGAGGTCTTTGGGAGCTAGACGATCAGGAAGAATCGTTGGAAGTGATCGATGCAGATAACTTAGATGAAACGACATTGACTTTCTTGCGACAAGGGAAAACCAAAAAAGATTTCTTGATCGTTGTGGTCAATCTAACACCGGTGGAGCGGCACGATTTTGCGATCGGTGTTCCGTATGAAGGAACATATCGTGAGATTTTAAACACGGAACGGGATATATTTGGCGGAACTTGGATTGCTAATAACCAAGACTGTCAAACCAGTCATACCCCTTTTAAACGATATGATTATCAAATCAAAACAATTTTGCCTGCACTTGGGGCTTTGATCATCAAACCAGAAAAAATCAAAATGACTCGTAAAAAAGGACCAACAAAATTACGAAAAAAAGAGTAAAGGGGGAAAGGTGAGTAGATCACCAAATAAAATGAAAACAGAGATGTTAGCAATGATCCTCGCAGGGGGACAAGGGACTCGATTAGGGAAATTAACAAAGAATATTGCTAAACCAGCGGTTCCATTTGGTGGCAGATATCGGATCATCGATTTCACGTTGAGTAATTGTGTCAATTCAGGAATCAAAAATGTGGGTGTTGTCACTCAGTACCAGCCATTAGCACTAAACAACCATATCGGCAATGGTGCGAGCTGGGGATTGGATGGCATCAGTACCGGAGTGACCATCTTACAGCCATATTCAAATTCAGAAGGCGAAAAATGGTTTGAAGGAACCGCCCATGCCATCTATCAAAACATCGCCTATATCGATGAGATGGATCCGCAATATGTCTTGATTTTATCCGGCGATCATATCTATAAAATGGATTATGAAGAAATGCTGGAAAAACACAAAGAAAATGATGCTTCATTGACGGTCGCAGTTCTCGAAGTTCCGATGAAAGATGCTTCTCGTTTCGGGATCATGAATACTGATAAAAATGACCGCATCATCGAATTTGATGAAAAACCAGCCGAACCAAAGAGCAATCTTGCTTCGATGGGGATCTATATATTTGATTGGAGTCGTCTACGCAGTATGCTATTGAGTAATTACACAAAAGACGGCGAAATGGTCGATTTTGGGAAACATGTCATTCCTTCTTATCTCGAAAGCGGCGACAACGTTTTTGCCTATCGCTTCTCTGGCTATTGGAAAGACGTAGGAACGATCGATTCCTTATGGGAAGCCAACATGGAATTTATTGATCCAGCCATGGAGTTGAATATCCGTGATAAAAGCTGGCAAGTGTTCTCTAAAAATCCAATCGCACCCCCACATTTTGTAACTGAAACCGGTGCTGCAAGAAATTCGCTTGTGATGGATGGCTGCTATGTTGCTGGGGAGATCGAGCACAGCATTTTATCAGAGAATGTGCAAGTGAAAGAAGGCTCGACCATCAAAGACAGTGTGATCATGCCAGGAGCGGTGATCGGCAGAAACGTCAAATTAAACCGAGTGATCGTTGGGGAAAATGCAGTGATTGGTGACGACGCAGAAATCGATGGAACAGACGAAATTGCCGTAGTCGGCTATTCTGAAATTTTAGGGGTGACGATTGATGAGAACTAATAAAATGTGTGCAATTTTAGGGAACCTACAGCGATACCAAGACTTGATGCCATTAACGGAAAATCGTCCGCTATCAACCTTGTTATTTGATTGCAAATATCGCTTGCTAGATTTCAATCTTTCAAGTATCGAAAATGCCAATATCAAACAAGTCTATATGATTTTCAATGAAGGAGAAACGCAGTCGGTCTTCGATCATATCGGTGGCGGAAAAGAGTGGAACTTGGACGGCGTACAAAACCGGTTCTTTATCCACTTATTCCAAGACTCATTGAAAAAGCAAGCCGAAGGGCAAGAGTACTACTATAATGTCATTGACTATCTGGAAAAATCCAAATCAGATCATACTGTATTTATGGGCAGTAAGATCTTATGCAACATTGATTTGCGTGCATTGCTGAAAATTCATCAACTACAAGGCAATGAAATGACTGTGGTGTATAAACGTATCGGCAGTGATCATGTTTCTGAAAGCGACTTGTTGTTCAATGTTGACAGTGAAGGTCACTTAGAAGAAGCGATCCAAGCGAAAAAAGGGGAAGTTGGCTCCTTAGTCAATTTATGTACGGATATTTTTATTATTCAAACGGATCGACTGATCACGGCTCTTAAAGAAGGCCAAACGGTTGGCGCAACGGCGGATCTCGGTCAATTTTTAAGAGAAATGATCTCTGTAGAGAATACCGGCCTTTATGAATATACTGGTTATTTAAGTAATATTTACGACATCTCTTCTTATTATCAAACCAACATGGATATGTTAGATGTGCACAAATTCACTTCATTGCTTTATTCGAATCAAAAAATTTATACCAAATTGAAGAATGAAGTACCAACCTATTACTCGGAGACGTCTGAGGTGAAAAACAGCCATTTTGCTTCTGGTTGCATCGTGGAAGGTATGGTCGAACAGTCACTGGTTGCCCGTCGTACGAAAATCCATCCTGAGGCAAAAGTCAAAGGCGCAATCATTTTCGGGAATAACGAAATCAAAGCAGGTGCGGAAGTTTCTTATGCGATCTTAGATAAAAATGTGACCATCGCAGAAGGTGTAAAAGTTCAGGGAACCAAAGATGCGCCGATCGTTATTAAGAAGAATTCTCATGTGACAGAAGATGTTATCGGAGGAGCAAGCGCATGAAGGTTTTGTTTACAGCAGCAGAATGCGCCCCGTTTTTTAAAACAGGCGGATTAGGGGATGTTGCAGGTGCATTGCCAAAAGAGTTGGTCAAAAAAGGCGTCGAAACAGTTGTCGTCTTACCTTACTTTACGAAAATGCCTGCCGAATACCAAGACCAAATGGAGGATTGTTTTTCCTTTGAAGTGGCGGTCGGCTGGCGCAAGCAATATTGTGGGATCAAAAAATTAGTTCTAGGCTCTGTGACCTATTATTTCATAGACAATCTCTATTATTTTGGTCGCGAACGTCTCTATGATTTTTATGATGATGGGGAACGCTTTGCTTTCTTCCAATTAGCCGTGATCGAAATGATGGAACGCATTGAATTTATTCCAGACATCGTTCATGTCAATGACTACCATACGGCGATGATTCCGTTCTTGATCAAAGAAAAATATCATTGGATTCAAGCGTATCAAAACATACGCACCGTTTTGACGATCCATAACATTGGGTTTCAAGGGTGGTATAGTCGCGATATATTACCAGATCTTTTTGGGATGGGTACGGAAAGATACGATGATGGAACCTTGCGCTTAAACGATTGCTTGAACTTTATGAAGGCAGGAATCTTGTATGCTGACCGCATCACGACCGTCAGTCCTTCCTATAGTGAAGAAATCAAAACCTCTGAGTTCGGCTGTGGGCTTGAAGTCATTTTACGTATGGAAAGCGGCAAACTCAGCGGCATCTTAAACGGAATTGATTATGAAATGAACGATCCAGAAACCGATCCTCATTTGGACTATCCTTTCAGTGTCGAGGATTTATCAGGAAAAGCCAAAAACAAGCGAGCGCTACAAGAACAGTTTGGCTTGCCAACTCGTAAAGAGGTTCCGTTGATTTCCGTTGTCAGTCGTTTGACCACTCAAAAGGGGTTCCATTTAGTTCTTGAAGAAATGGAAAACCTCTTGCAATTTGATGTCCAGTTTATCCTATTGGGAACCGGTGAGCATGATTTTGAAGAAGGCTTTCGTTACTTTGCGCAGAAATATCCTGACAAATGTGCCGCCGCGATTTCTTTTGATATCGCATTGGCGCAAAAGTTATACGCAGCAGCGGATCTCTTCTTGATGCCTTCCGCCTTTGAACCATGTGGACTATCGCAGATGATCGCGATGCGTTATGGTACATTACCCGTCGTCCATGAAATCGGTGGCTTGAAAGATACGGTAGATTCCTATAATCCGATCACCAAACAAGGTACCGGCTTTGGCTTTCAAGAGTTTTCACCATTCTACTTGATGAATGCCTTGAAACAAGGAATCGAATTGTACGAATCGGATCAGACAACCTGGAACGCTTTAGTCAAGCAAGCAATGAAAAAAGATTTTAGCTGGAATCAAAGCTCAGATCTTTATGTTGAGTTGTATAATAATATCAAAGTTTGATTGTTTTAAGACAGAAGAATCCTTGTCTGCAACAGAACGGTTAGTTGTATGACTAGCCATTCTGGCGGCAAGAATTCTTCTTTTTTATAAACGGTTAGCATAAAGGAGTGTAACCCTATGACAAAAGAACGATTGCGTGAACTGCTAGAAACCAACGTGCACGAACTGTTTGCGATAGAGATCGATGAAGCATCGCCGCAGGAATTGTTTCAGGCACTAGCCAATGTTGTGAAGCAATTGTATTCAGAAGACTGGCGCCAGACCAGAAAAAATCTCTTGTTGGAGGATCAAAAACAAGCGTATTATTTTTCTATCGAATTTTTACCCGGCAAAATGTTAAAGAGCAATCTGTTGAATATGCAGCTGTTGGAGCAAGCAGAAGCCGTTTTTGAAGAGCTAGGGGTTTCACTTGACGATGTTGCGGAAACAGAAAAAGACATGGCTTTAGGCAACGGGGGCCTGGGTCGCTTGGCGTCTTGTTTTATGGATTCATTAGCTTCTTTAGGTTTGCCGGGAAATGGCAATGGGATTCGCTATCGCTACGGATTATTTAAACAAAAATTTATTGACGGTCATCAAGTAGAATTGCCCGATGATTGGTTGCGTTCGGGGAATGTTTGGGAAGTTCGCAAAGAAAGCAAGGCGGTGCCAATTCGTTTCGGCGGACAGGTCTATCTCGTTACCGGAGAGGACGGAAAATTAGCCCCAGTCTATGAAGGTGGCTTTACCTGGCGGGCGGTTCCTTATGATACAGCAATGGTTGGCTATCAAAATCACCATCTCAACACCTTGCGCTTATGGAGTGTTGAGGTCCCTGCAGAAGATGAGGCGCACTATGCCACACTAGAATCGCGCCAAGCGTTGGAAAATCTGACAGCGGTCTTGTATCCCGATGATTCCAATGAGACAGGCAAACGGACCCGGCTGATGCAAGAATACTTTTTTGTGTCTGCAGGGATCCAAAGTATCGTCCGTTATTATAAAAAGTTAAATTTACCTTTGGCCATGATGAGTGAACGAGTTGCGATCCACATCAATGATACGCACCCAGCCCTTTGTGTCCCAGAACTGATGCGCATTTTAGTTGATGAAGAAGGCCTTGCTTGGGAACAAGCGTGGTCGATCACCGTGAAAGTCATGAGTTATACGAACCATACGATTATGGCGGAAGCTTTAGAAAAATGGCCCGTGCGCATGATTGAAGAAGTTTTGCCGAGAATGGATCAGATCATCAAAGAAATTGATCGCCGTTTTGTGGAAACGATGCAAGGGGTCCATCCGCAAGTCTTACTGGAACGGACGCGAATCATTATTGATGATCAAGTCCATATGGCACATCTCGCCATCATCGGCAGCCACAGTGTCAATGGCGTAGCCAAGCTCCATTCTGATTTACTAAAATCAGTGGTACTCCATGACTTTTATCTTATTTATCCTGCCCGTTTCAACAATAAGACCAACGGCATCGCGCAACGGCGTTGGCTTCAGCTAGCCAATCAACCGTTAGCCAAAGTGCTGGATCAGTCCATCGGTACAAGCTGGCGCAATGATCCATTAGACCTGCAACTGCTCAAAAACTATTATAAGGACGAAACCGTTCTGCAACAAATTGCCGACGCAAAAATGAGCAATAAACGAGCGCTGTCTCGTTACATTCAACATACGACTGGTGTCACAGTTGACCCAACAGCAATCTTTGATGTGCAAATCAAACGACTACATGCCTACAAGCGACAATTGTTAAATCTCATGCACATCTTGAAGCTCTACTTTGAGGTCAAAGACGATCCGACTGCAACGTTTTATCCAAGAGTCTTTATCTTTGGCGCTAAAGCAGCACCAAGCTATCACTATGCCAAATCAATCATCAAAGTCATCAATGAAGTGGCGAATCTGATCAATCATGATGAAAGCATCAATGACAAAATCAAAGTTGTCTTTTTAGAAAATTACAACGTTTCTTTGGCAGAAAAAATTATTCCAGCAGCGGATGTCAGTGAACAAATTTCGTTGGCTTCAAAAGAAGCATCGGGAACAAGTAATATGAAATTAATGCTGAATGGGGCAGTAACGATCGCCACTTTAGATGGTGCGAATATTGAGATTCGAGATGCGATCGGTGATGAAAACATTGCGATCTTTGGGCTAACGGAAGAAGAAGTGTATCAGTATTACGCCCAGCGTAATTATTCTGCCTATGCGTATTATGAGTCAGATCCAGTATTACAACGGGTAGTCAATGCCTTTATAGATGGGACGATCCCGAATATCCAAGTAGAAGGTCGCGAGATTTTTGATTCACTTTTGAAATACAATGATGAGTACTTTTTATTAAGAGATTTCCTCGCCTATTGTGATGCACAGCATCGGGTAGATATTGCTTATCAAGATACCCATCGCTGGCAAAAAATCAGTCTAATGAATATTGCGAATGCTGGGAAGTTTTCAGCGGATGAAACGGTGCGAAATTATGCAGCAGATATTTGGCAGATCGATCCATTATTTGCCCATATCAAAGAACCAAATGCGGCAAGCTTGACGGAGTCAGTGCCTCCCTTGGGGAACAGTTGAAGTGACTTCGGTTGAAATGGTGTAGTCTTTCGTGAAATTCTCTTTTATTTGTGGTATGATGAAAAAAATGCATGTAAGAGGATGAGTACAGTGGCAAATTATTTAGATGTGAAACGAAAACACTTCCGTTTTCCTGCTTATGATGATACAGATGGTGTGAAACTGCAATCTGAGCATCGCCCCGCCTTCAGTAAAGCAGATGATTGGATTTTAACAGAAATCAAAGATACCGTGAGTCATTCTCACAAGGAAGAAAATCAATCTTTGCAGCGTAAAGTGCAGTCAAGCCAACGGGATCGCGGACATAATGTGCGTCAAAAAGAAGAACTCGCCAACCACCGTGCCAACTTACCTCAGTATGGAAAACGTCCGGTGAAAGAGCAGATGCCGACAGGAAAAACCAATTTTTTTGGTAAGGATGCTAAGCACTCTTCTTATCAAGTCACAAGCAAACAAGAACGAGCGGAAGTAGCTTCATCACCAAAAAAAGAGTACTCAGGGCGTTCGTATTTTGTTCCTAAATATATCCCAGCTTCAATAATCCCTGATGAACAAAAACCAGAAATTACGTCTAATGACTTGATGGATGCAATGGCAAAAAAACAAGAGAGTTATTTGTTATTTGATAACGAACCAGCAGCCTACCAAGTCAAAGAAGAAAATGATCCGACGGTAAAGAAATTCAATCGCCCCCAATCGGTGGGCATGACTCGCAGTGAGTTTCGCGCTAATAACAAAAAAAATGGCGATAAAAAGCGGTCCGTTCTAGATCGTTCTTTACAAGGAATGATTGAAGACGATCAACGGGAGGATTCAGCAAACGGTTATTTTCGTTCGGAGTAACTTAGCAAACAGAAAATAAATAGCAGGAACCAGAATTGAAAGAAAAAATACGGATGAAACCAGTTAGAAACTTAAATCTAACTGGTTTTTTGAGTAGTCATTGTAACAAATGAATGTATGACAGTCGGAGGTCTGCATCACTCGATGGAGAAACTGGTTTTTGTAGATTATGAAAGGGAGTGAATCGCAAATTGTGTACTCATTTTCTGAGCGTCTTTGAAAAAAACGGTGCTATTATTCATGGAGGTGTTTGATTGATTTTATTATAGTGTTTTAGTAGTTAACTCCTGCTCAAATATTTTAATTTTCGCTGACCTTTTGATATGCTAAGAACAAGGGGGAATCAAAGATGGAAGTTGATCTACAAATGCTGGCGATGATTTTCTTTATCAATCTCGCCTATGTTACATTGAATACATTGCGATTTTTATTGACAATGAAAGGGTATCGTGTGATTGCCCCATTAGTGAGTATGATTGAGATCACGATCTATATTTTAGGATTATCTATGGTATTGGATCGTTTGGATAACCCACTGAATCTCTTGTTCTATGCGCTAGGCTATGCCGCTGGAGTCAGTATCGGGATCAAAATCGAAGATAAGCTGGCTCTCGGGTACACAATGGTTACCGTGATCTTGCCTAGTAATACGGATGAGGAAAAAAGTTTGCCTAAGATCTTACGACAAGAAGGCTACGGAGTTACACAAAGTTATGGAGAAGGCTTAGAAGGACCGCGACTGATTTTAGAGATTCTCTCCCAAAGAAAAAGTGAGAAAAAGCTCTATCAGACGATCAAAGCAGTGGAAGAACGAGCGTTCATCATCAGTTATGAACCCAAGTATATTTCAGGCGGTTTTTGGACCAAAAAAATCAGCCGCCGAGAAGCGAAGCTAAAAAAACAAGCACCTGTTGATTGAAGGAGTTTAGTCAGGCATGATTCATTCGAGAAGAATAGCTGAGTATAAAGCAGGGAGTTTATTGATGAGAGGAAGCGTTAGGTGTGGAAAAGAAAGCAAATGGCATGATGGCGGTCATCGCTGCCTTGATCTCAAACATTTTGGTGGCAATCAGTAAGTTTGTCGGTTATGCACTAAGTGGCAGTGCGGCCATGCTGAATGAAAGCATTCATAGTGTCGTAGATTGTAGCAATCAAATCTTTTTGTTGATCGGGGATAAACGGGCAACAAAGGGACAAAGTGAACTGCATCAGTTTGGTGAAGGTCGAGCGAAATATTTTTTCAGCACGATCGTTGCCATGATGCTCTTCTTTGGTGGGGGCGCACTCGGTGTGATGGAAGCGGTAGAAAAGCTGCTGCATCCTGCCCATGAAGTTGGTAACGCTTGGTTGGTGATCGCTATTTTGATTTTCGGGATGATCGTTGAAGGAAGTTCGTTGTGGATCGCGATCAAGGAGATCCGCGAACTGAATGTGGAACGTCAACCAATCTATCGTTTTTTGAAAGAAAGTCGGCATAGTGAGATTCTGATTATTTTCACAGAAGACTTTTGTGCAATGATCGGCCTAATGATCGCACTATTTGGTACGATTCTAACCATAATTACGGGTAACGCATTTTTTGATGCCTTCAGTGGTTTATTGATTGGTCTCTTATTGATGGTAGCAGCCATTTTCTTAGCCCGCGAATTTTATAGTCTACTGATTGGCGAAAGTGTCACAAAACGGGATCTAGCAGTGATCAAAAGAGCATTTGAACGGCCAGATGTTGATCGCTTGATTGATGTTAAAACGGTTCATTTAGGACCAGCAGAAATTTTGATTGCGGCAAAAGTTGATATTGCCGCAAAACAAGAAGAGGTCGGCTATGAGATCATTAATGAGATTGAAGCCGAGATTCGACACCAAATGGCAGATAAAAAAGTCTATATTTATATTGAGACAGATGAGTATGACCCTCACTATATGGAGAAACGCCGTAAACTTGTGCGACCTTCCCACTGATTTAGCTAGAATAAAGCAGCTTTTTTTGATACAATAGACAAGGATTATCACATAGTGAAGGAGATTTCAAAATTATGATCAATGCAAGTGACTTAAGAGCTGGAATGACATTCGTTCAAGACGGCAAACTTATCAAAGTATTAGATGCTAGCCATCACAAACCAGGTAAGGGAAATACGGTTATGCGTATGAAATTACGAGATGTTCGGACTGGTTCGACTTACGATACAACCTTCCGTCCCGAAGAAAAATTTGAAAAAGCGCATATCGATACGAAAGCTGTACAATATTTGTACACAATGGATGATACAGCATTCTTCATGGATCTGGAAACGTATGAACAATACGAAATTCCAGTTGAAGTGGTCGAAGAAGAAATGAAATTCATTCTTGAAAATATGGAAGTAAAAATCCAATTCTTCGGCAGCGAAGTAATCGGCGTGCAATTACCATCAAGTGTGATCTTGAAAGTCGTTGAAACACAGCCATCAATCAAAGGGGCGACTGTGACTGGTTCAGGCAAGCCAGCAACGATGGAAACGGGCTTAGTTGTCAATGTTCCTGACTTTGTTGAAGAAGGCGAAATGCTAGAAATCAATACAGCTGAAGGTACCTACTTGAAACGTGCGAAATAAGAAAAAAACCGCGATTTGTTCGCGGTTTTTTCTTTTGCTCTGGATGAGGGATCAAAAGTGCATCATTTCCCATCTGCCAATGACTTTTGTAAGGGATAGATACTATAGGGGTTGCTGACAAAGTAGGCGACGGAGCAGACGATCACAAACAACGGCAGATTTTCAAAACCAAAAACTTCCCCACCGATAAAGATCGGTGCAAATAAAGTGCTAGTAGCACTGCCAAAGACACTGGCATAGCCTAGGGCTGCCACCAGTTCAATGGGCAGTCCAAAGAGTGGTGCCAGCACGACGCCCAAAGAGGCGCCGATCGCAAACAAAGGGGTGACTTCCCCACCCAAAAAACCAATACTGATGGTCAGTACGGTTAATACCAACTTAAACAGCCAGTCATAAGAATAAATGGGTTGATCAGCAAAACTGGCGCTGATCAAATTCGTTCCTAAACCTGAATAACGACCATGGTACAAAAGGACAAAAAGTAAGACTAGCACGAGTGAACCGATGCCGATACGCCAGAGAGGATGAGGAAACCGTCGTTTCATGATCCGTTTCATCGTTTCTAATAATCCCGCAAAACTGCCGCCAACAATACCAAATAGTAAGCCAATCAAAAGTAATTTCAGAAAAACAGCCAAAGTCAAATCGGGGGACGGTGACAAAGCAAAACTAAACTTTTCTAATCCTAACAATTGAGAAGTCGTACTAGCGGTGAAAGCAGCCAGCAAAGTCGGTAAGAGTGCATGATGACTGAATTTACCGATGACAAGTACCTCCAGTGCGAAGAACGTCGCAGCGATCGGGGTTTCAAATAAACCAGCAAATCCCGCAGCCATCCCAATCATGATCAGGGTGCTGGCATACTTTTCTAGTCGCAGCCATTTTCCTAAACGATTGGCAATGGTGGCTCCTAATTGAACTGCCACCCCTTCTCTGCCGGCACTTCCTCCAAATAAATGCGTTAGCCAGGTTCCCACCATCACAAATGGGATCAAGCGCAACGGAATGTCTTTTTCTTCTTCATGTCCGACTAAAAACACTAAATTCATTCCTTGAGGACTTCGGTCACCATACTTTTGGAACAGGAAAGTAAAGCAAATACCGATAATTGGTAAAAAGAGAATCAAGGGCAAAAAATGACTTTCACGAAAGGCACTTAAGGAAAGTAGGATTATACCAAAGAAAGTATCGACGGCTCCAGCAAGCACCCCAATCACTAGACTGAGCAATCCTAATGCAACCAGTTCAAAATACATTGTTTTTTGTTTCTTCATTTCAATCACGATCCTTTAAAAAATATAGGAATAATGCTCTTGCAACTATGACGAACGAGTGAAAATAAAAAATGACTACTACACACTAAAAAAAGTGGTAGAAGTCATTAGCAAAATTGCGGTTTCAGTAAGAACTGAGGGAGACATTCATTCCCGATTAGCATTAATATTATCTGATAAAACCCTCCTTTTGTCAATGGATGCTGGTCGTGAAAAGCAATCCAACGAATACTTATCTTTTATACATACTTATGGTAAAATTAATTTCATAAGAATTTACATGTGAATTGTGCGTCGTAAGAGTCACTGACAAGAAAAGGGATGAAAGGACGATCCTTCTACTGTTTGACCAAGGGAAAAACAGTGGGTAGGGAGGAATCGAAGGGGAAGAAAAAATGATTGCATTTATGACGAGCGAAAAATGGCTGCAAAGTGAGCGTTTTTACTATGTGATCCTACCAATTCTCATGGTGGTTGGTCTGATTGCGTTATTAGGGTTCCTGATGGTTCTGCTTTATCGAGAAAACCGCAACCCGAAAGTGACGCTATTGCTTGGCGGCATAGTCGTTACGTGTCTATTAGGTTTTTTTATTGGTGATCAAATGTATGGTGAATTCAAAACGTATAATGCGCTGATCACACCGAATATCCGAGACCGCGAAAAAATGTTTCTAGGCTATAAATATTATGAATCTGATACTACAGCAATTTATCAGCGCATCCAAAGCAATGAAGCGATTGAAACTTTAGGAATCTATCAAGCAATACCGGTGGAACGGGAGATTGAATATCTTGGTTCTGCTCATAACTCCGTATATTTTAAAATGGGCGCCCAGGTTTACTATGCTCGCTATCAACCGACATTTGTGGAAGAGGAAACAACTGCTAAACTGCAGGGGGTTCAATACCATTTGACGGATCCTTCCTTTGAAACAATTGGATTCTATTCCGAAACCAACAACTATTTAACGGCAATTACGATTTCAAAGACCCAAGAAACCCTCGAATATCAATCCGTTGATTCTGTGATCCCGAAAGAATTCGGGAAAAGTCAAACCCAATGGGCGTTACCGAATAGGAATGAATAACCATAAAAGAAAACTACCTAAGTCACGCAAGGAAGTTTCCTCAAGCAGGAATCTTCCTTGCGCAGGTAGTTTTTTTGCTTGGTCAGATAACATTGCTTTTCCTATGACTGATTAGGTAGTCCTCTTTCTTTTTGCGAGGCAATTTTTTGAAGGCGGCTTCTGCTTGAGTGGCTTCACTGCGAGTGGAAAAGCTTTCTGCATGAATCATTTGCAAAGGTCTGCGACTAGCAGGACGGGTATATTTTGCCCCGATCCCTTTGTTGTGCTCTAATAAGCGGCGACTCAAATCTGTGGTATAACCACCGTAGAAGGACTGATCGTTGCAACGCAAGACATAAAAATAATGATTCTCAGCAGCCATAGAGCATCGCCTTCACTTCTGAACTATAGGCACCTGTTTCATCATAGGTAATGAGAGGGGAATCAATTTTAAAGCCATCCGCCTTACCATCCTTGATTCCTTCAATCAATAAAATATTTGCCTCTTTGCCTACTTTCGGATAGACGAAGCGGACGCGTTTTGGGGCGATTCGATGGGCACGCATATGGTCCAAAATATCAAGAAAGCGATCCGGTCGATGAACCATCGCAAACCGTCCGTTCATTTTTAATGCTTTGCTTGCGGTTTGGATCACTTCATCTAAAGTTGTGGTGATCTCGTGCCGTGCGATCGCTAAATAGGGATTCGGGTTTTTGATCGCCGTCGGTACATTTTTAAAATAAGGCGGATTGCAGACCAAAAGATCGACGGAATCAGGTTTGATTTTTTGAAAGAGGTCCTTCAAGTCCATAGGATAGACCGTCAGCTGGTCTTGCAAGTTGTTTAATTCGATACTGCGCTGCGCCATATCCGCTAAGCGTTCCTGTAATTCGACCTGATAAATATGAGCGGTCGTTTTTTTGCTGATAAATAAACCGACTGCACCATTCCCTGCACAAAGGTCAACGATCACACCTCTTTTTGGCACTCTAGCGTAATTTGCTAATAAGACAGCATCTAATGAAAAAGAAAAAACTTCGGAACTTTGAATGATCTTGATGTCATCGGCATACAATTGGTCGATGCGTTCGTTCGGTTGCAACATGAAGCATACTCCTGTTCTAAATTCATTTCAATGTATTATACTACGATTAAGAATAATGGGAAACGCTAAAAAATGCTTGTCATTTAAACCGTTTTTTTGCATACTTGAATAGGAGAGAAATAGAAAGGAAAATGAGTATGTTTTTTCGCTTTATGCGCGGTGTGGTTCGCGTAGTATTATTTTTGATCAACGGCAATGCTCGTTATCAAAACAAAGAGGTTTTACCTAAAAATGAAAACTATATTTTAGTGGCTCCTCACCGAACCTGGTGGGATCCATTGTACCTAGCAGTGGCTGCTCGGCCAAAGAAATTTAGTTTTATGGCGAAAGAAGAGCTGTTCAAAAATCCGATTTTACGGTTCATTTTGATCCATGCCAATGCTTTTCCAGTCAAACGGGACAAACCGGGACCGAGTGCGGTAAAGACGCCAGTCAAAATCTTGAAGGAAACCGATCTTAGCTTGATCATGTTTCCAAGTGGTACCAGACATGCAACGGCTTTAAAAGGTGGCATGGCGTTGATCGCAAAAATGGCCAAAGTCAAGATCGTTCCCTCTGTTTATCAAGGACCGCTGACGTTAAAGGATTTATTTAAACGCAAGCGAGTGACCGTCCGCTTTGGGGAGCCCATTGACATCAGTGACATCAAAAAGATGGACAAAGAGGGCTTGGCGGAAGTGGAACGGCGCATCCAAGGTGCATTTGACACACTGGATCAAGCGATCGATCCGTCATTTGTTTATCAAATCGATGAGTCCAAAAGAGAAGATTAATACGCAAGAAAAGCCGCTGATCCTTTTGTGATCAGCGGCTTTTTTCTAACGATTTAATCCAACAATTCGAAAGCAAATTTGGTCCATGGTTTCAAATATTCCAACAAAGGCAACTCCTCTTTGGGAATAGCGCCGACTTTGTTTTTTCGGGCGTCTTGGTGAGGGGTCAAAACGATCTGCAATTCGTTTTTGTACTGACCAAAGGTATCATTGCCGATAACGATGTCCCCATAAGCAAACGGTTCTTGGTTTGTATGAGGGAGGTTTTCGATGGGACGGTATTTCACCCGTGATTGTGTGGAACGAGCGACTAACGCATTACTGTCACCGCGACGAAAATGATTGGTTTCAGCTAAAATCCTCCGTTCGATTTCGCTGGCTTCTGCTTCTACGGAAACGCCAAAGGTCAGTTTGTAGCGATCGATCGCCGCCAGAGCTTTCAGTTCTGCATCCGACGCATAGGCATTGCCAATAATCACCGTATCGATCAACCCAGAAGCAAAAAGCAGCTTTCCTTGCAGCGCCAATGGTAAATCGCGACAAGATTCTAAGGTTGGCAGACCATCATTGACTTCCCAAGGACCAATTTTGGCTGATTGACTAGTGATGAAGGCGGCTGTTTTCAACCCATATTTTTTGAAACGTTGGCTGCAGCTGCGGAAAAAAGCCTCCGTTAAGCCTGTGCCTCGTTGGGGGTAAAAATTGTGGCAGCCATATAAAAAAGGTTCATTGGCTTGGTAAGAAAGGATATTTTCTAAATAGTTCACATCATTACTCATATTCAATTCAATCGCCAAGCCAAATGGATTAAAGGTCAGCTGGGCTTCTTTATTGCCATCAAACCCTTGATCCAAGCGGATACCGTCCGCACCTAATTCTGCAAAGAAGCTAAGATCGTCATAAGAGATCGCCAGATCACTAAAAACAGCTGGCGAAATATCTAATATCGTTTCAAAGCCAAGGTTCTTGGCAAAACCGATAATCGAAGAGAATTTTTTTCTGACGGTCTCTTTGCCTTCACTGACTTCTAGCATACTCATAAATAAGCGAGAGTAACCAAGGGCAGCAGCTTTTTTTAAATAGTCTTGATCCAGTAACGGATCGCTATGGTCGGGGTAAATCGAAAGGCCAATTTCTCGTTTCAATGGTTTTCCTTCTTTCTAAAAAAACCGCACGAAGCACCTCTTGGCATTGGAAAAAGCTGCTGAGGACCGCTTCTTCTGTTTGTCTTGGTGGGTACTTCGTACGACCGTTATTTACACATTATTGTGCGACTGGTTGATTTTCTTTTTCCAATTCGTTTTTGTCATAGATTTTTACGAATGGGTAATAGATCAGGATCGATAAAAGAATCAAAAGAACATTTAGCACGATCGCACGCCAATCGCCGCCAGTCGCTAAGAAAGCGCCAATGGGTCCAGGCAATGTCCAAGGGGCATTGACCGTAACTGCATTGACTAAACCAGCTGAGGTAGCGACCCACGCAATGACGCCATTGATCAGTGGTGCAATGATGAAAGGTGGGATCAAGATTGGGTTCAAAACGATCGGTGTACCAAAAATCAGTGGTTCGTTGATGTTGAAAATAGCTGGGATTAAGGCTGTTTTTCCTAGTTTTGAACCGAATTCCGATTTGGTGCGAAACGCTAACAAGATAGCCAAACCAATCGTTGAACCCGCCCCACCGATCCAGATGAACCATTGATAAAATGGTTCGGCTGCGATATTGGGAATCATATCTCCTGAAGCAAGCGCTGTGGTATTTCCTTCTAACAACTGTAACCATAATGGACGAGCCAGTGACCCAACGATAGAAGCACCATGGATCCCGAATGACCAGAAGAAGGTCGTCAAGAAGGTGATCAAAAGCACACTTGGCAAGGTATCTGCGGCACTGACTAAAGGATCGACGACTTTTGCAACGATCGTGTGCCAGTCAAAACCGATATAGTAAGTGATCGCGCCCATTCCTAAAATAATGACTAAAGTAGGGGTCAAGGCTTCGAAAGAGCGAGCGACTGCTGGTGGGACTTGTTCTGGCATCGTGATTTTAAATTTCGATTTGTCCGTTAATCGATAGATCTCAACAGCAAGGATCGAGGTGATGATCGCCACGAACATTCCAGCACTCCCTAAATTGGCCATTGGTAAGACAAAGCCGACCGTTCCAGCAGCATCCAAAGCTTCTGCTGGGATATTGACCGGGGTGAAGGTCAGTAAAAAGGCAGTCGTAGCTAGGATCCCACCAGAAAGTCCATCAAGCTTATAAGAGCGAGAAAGACTGTATCCAATCCCAAATGCCGCATACAAGCTCATAATGTACATCGTCATTCGATAAGGCAATAAGATCGTTGTGGCATTGCTAGACAAGAATTGATAGATGCCCCAACTTTGAGGCAGCGGTGGAAAGGCTAAAATCATAAAGAACGAACTGACGATAATCAATGGCAATGTTGAAACGATCCCGTCACGAACCGCTCGCAAATGACGCTGGCTGCCAAGTTTTTCCATCGGTCCTGCCAGATGGCGTTCGATGAATTGAGTGAATTTATCTAACATGGTTTATCCTCCTAAGGTGTTTCACATTTTTACTTCCCATGGATTCGGAATGATTTTTCCTAAAATCACGCCTTGGGCTGCCCCGGTTGCTGCAGGGGCATTATTGACACGGCTGTGAAGGGTTTCATTTCCTAAGATGGCAAAAGCCACCGCTTCTTTGGCATCGTTCGAACCGCCAATGTCATCTTGTGTTACAACGGCTACTGACTCGGGTAAATAGCCTTGGATCAGCTCAATCAGCAGATGATTATGAGCACCGCCGCCCGAGAGAATCACTTCCATATCGTTTGTTCCCAACTGAGGAAAAATGAACCGTTGGTAACTGTCAGCGATGGAAAAAGCGGTGAAATCGGTTAAAGTCCTCACCAAGTCTTCAGGTGCTGCTTCGGGATACTTGGTCAATAACTGCTGCACGAATTGTTTTCCAAAAAGCTCACGCCCGGTGCTTTTCGGCGGTTGCTGGGACAAATAAAAATGAGTTCTTAATTCCTTTTGCAAGGTGGGTATAATTGCTCCCGCTCGGGCTGTTTCACCAAACGCATCATAAGGCTGACCGAATAGCTGAACCATTAATTCATCGATGACCATATTCCCTGGACCTGTATCAAAGGCATACAGCTCCTTTAAGCCGCCACTTTTTGGTAGTACAGTAACATTGCCGATGCCGCCAATATTTTGCAGCAAACGATTTTTGGTGTCTGATTGATAGAGCAGATAGTCTGTATAAGGAACAAGAGGGGCGCCTTGACCACCAGCAGCCATATCCATCACTCGAAAATCGGCAACGACTTTCGTTTGTAAGCCATAAGCGATAATCGAAGGTTCGCCAATTTGCAAGGTGCTGTTTTTCGCTGGATCAGCATCGGGGGAGTGCCAGATCGTTTGTCCGTGGCTGGCAACAAAATCAATGCTTTTTTCTTCAATACCGGCTTTTTGGCAGAGGATTTGACACGCTTTCAAAAATTGATACCCTAATTCAGTATTTAATTGGCAGATGAGGGGAACATTTGATTCCACCGGATCACAAGCGGTTTTTATTTGTTCCTTCAATTCTTCACCAATGGGCAGAGTAACCATTTCCATCAGCTGAACGTCAGTTTCGGTACCGCAGCCGTTGATTTTTACTAAAGCAGCGTCGATCCCATCCAAACTGGTTCCTGACATGAGTCCTATTGCTAGCATATCGTTTCTCCTTTCTTTATAAAATAGTGATGAAAGCGATTGTTGAATTCGATTTCACACTCATTGTAAATGAAGTGTAATTATATTTCAAGATATAAATTTATAATTGAAAAAACATTTCAACATAATGATGTCAGGTGTTCGCTATTTTTATCAAAAATGGGTGGTAAATGAAATTTCGCTGGAAGAGAGATGTCTAACTATCAGGGAAAGTGGTATAATGATTGGAAGGATATTTTTTAAGAAGGTGAAGAAATGCGCTTTATACATACAGCTGATTGGCACATCGGAAAAAAACTACATGGCTATGATCTGCTGGAAGACCAACGAGCAATCATTGATCAAATCATAGCGCTAGCAAGAACAGAAAAGGTCGATGCCATCGTCATTGCGGGGGACCTTTATGATCGTTCTGTTCCTGCTGTTGATGCAGTCAAATTACTAAATGAAAAAATCGCTGAAATCAATTTAACGAATGAACTGCCATTATTGGCTATCTCAGGAAACCATGATAGCCCAACGCGGCTAGAAACCGGCAGTCAGTGGTTTCAACAAACACGTTTTTATCTGTCCACTAGCATCGAACAAAGTTTACAACCGGTTGAGTTTGACGATACACAATTCTTTTTACTGCCTTATTTCGAACCGATCGAGGCCCGGATATTTTTTGACGAACCGTTAATGAAAATTTCAGATAGTGTCCAAAGAGTGATTGAGGAGATGACCAAGCACTTTGATTCGTCAAAAAAACAAGTGTTAGTGACCCATTTTTTTGTGGCGGGCGCTAGCCAAACGGATTCTGAAACGAAAATTCAAGTTGGCGGATTGGACAGTGTGCCGACCACCGCTTTTGCACCTTTTGATCGGGTGGTTTTAGGCCATTTACATGCCAATACGGCTCTGAAACATCCGAAAATCGGCTACAGCGGCTCACCGCTGAAATTTTCTCTTTCTGAACGGACGAACCAAAAAGGGATCTATCTTGTTGATACCGTAAAAGATACCAATGAATTTATTCCGCTGACACCAAAAAGGGATATCCAGCAGCTGACGGCGTCCTTTGAGGAGTTGATCGATCCGGTTTTTTACCGTGATCTGGATCGTGAGGCGTTTTGGCATTTTCTGCTGACGGATCGTGCTGTGATCCCAAATATGATGAATCAGTTGCGAAAAATTTATCCGTTTGTTTTATCTGTCGAACGGTTGAATGGACGGGAACAGACAAAAAAAAGACAAATAACGACACGAGAAACCGATCCACAGACTTTGATCAGTCATTTCTTTCAAGAGATGACAGGAGATTCATTGCTCGATTCACAAACCAAATGGATCGAACAAGGGTTAAATGAAGCATTTGTCGTGGAAAAGAGGGAATAGTCATGCAACCAAAGTCTTTACAAATGAAAAATTTTGGGCCATTCATCGATGAAAAATTGGATTTCAGTCAGCTGCAAGCTGGCGGGTTGTTTTTGATCAGCGGTAAAACTGGTGCAGGAAAAACGACGATTTTCGATGGAATGACATTTGCCTTATTTGGTGAAACATCGGGGAATCTGCGTTCAGGCAAAGAAATGCGTTCGATGTTTGCTTCACCAACCGAAGAGACCAGCGTCACGTTTACTTTTGAACATCAGCGTTTTACCTACCAGATCCAACGGAAACCGGAACAAACGTTAGCAAAAAAACGTGGTGACGGGGTCACCAACCAAACGGCAAAAGTTCAATTGACGATTTTTGACGCAGATGGCAAAGAGAAAAAGCAGATCAGTAAACGGACAGAGGTTGATACGTTTATCAAGGATCTGCTGCAACTGGATGCCAAACAGTTTTTTCAAATCATGATGTTGCCGCAAGGAGAATTTCGTAATTTTCTGATTGCTAGCAGTAATGAGAAAGAACGCGTTTTGCGAAATCTATTTGGTACGGAAATGTACCAGCAATTTAATGAATGGCTAAAAGAACAAGTCAAAGCGCAAAGCAGAAAGCTTGAACATCAGCAACTAGTCGCTTCGCAGATCATGGAGCGTTTTGAATGGGAAGAAGAGCAGGAAATTTTAACGGTTACGGAATGTCTGACTTTGTGGGGGCAAGATTTAGAAAAACAACAGATCCAACTTCAGCAGTTATTGCAGAGAAAAGACCAGACAATGCAAGAAATGAAAGCTGCGCAAGAGGCTTTTTACCGTGCAAAAGAAATCGAAAATGCGCGGATCGAAAGGCAAGGTCTACAAGAAAAAGCCCGAGAGCTGCATGCTAAAAAAACCGAGATCGCTCAGAAAAAAGCCCAGTTGAACCAGTTGGTGTGGGTGCTTGAACATCAAGAAATCATGCAGCAAAAAGAAGAACGCGTGAAAGAAGCACAGCAAGCTGCTCAGCAAATCAACGAAACAAAGCAGCAACTGCAAGAAATTCAGCAGCAACAAATAAGCTGGCAAGACCAACGATCGTTGATTGACGGCATCAAGAAAAAACAGGAAGCTGCTAGTCAAAAAGTTCAACGAATCCAGCAGCAGATCCCGCTAGCACAGCGCACACAAGCCCAGCAAGAAGAAGTGGAGCAGCTTGAAAAAGCCGCACAACAACAGACCATCGAGTTAACGAAAATAAATCAAGCGCAAGCACGTGCCAAAACGCAAGCACAGCATCTTGCAGAAGAAATCGACACCTTGCGAGGGTTTCAAGCAGAAGCGGTGAAATTGGTAGAAACGCAGGCTCAGGTAGAAAAATGGCAGCAGGCAAAAATGCTGTTTCATGAAGCCGAGCAAAAAGCAGGGGAACAGCAACAAATTCATTCGGAGTTAGTCCTTGAACAACAGCAATTGACAGCATCCTTGCTGGAGCTGCAAAAAACGCTAAAACAAGAGACCAGTCAAAATGCTCGAATGCAAATTGCTCGGCTTCGCCTTTTACTGGAAGAAAATGAACCCTGTCCGGTTTGCGGATCCTTGGATCATCCGAATACACAGGAGCACACGACCTATCGCATCGAAGACATCATTGCCAGTGAGCAAAGACTTGAGCAAACACAAGAAAAATTGACGAAGATCCAACAGCAAGTATCGGCAAATCAAACGCTGCAGGAGCAAGCCACATTGCGAATCAGCGAATGGCAAGCCACCAGTGCTGCTGCGCAGAAGCAAGTGGAATTAGCTTGGACTGCAGTTCAACAGGCATTTGCTGCCTTGCAGCCGATAGAAAACCAAGAGGCGATTACCGAGGAAACGACGGTAGCGGAACTAAAGAAACGGCAATCGTTTAATCAACAAAAAGCCGCTTCTTATGAAGAAGCGCAGAAGAAACATCAGGCAGTAAATGAGCAGCTAGCAACATTCAATGAGTCCTATCAGCAAGTCAGTGAGCAAGTGAAAAAAGCTCAAGAAGCGCGCCAGCTTGCGGAGGGGAAATTGGCTTCTTTGCAGGAACAACTTGCAGGCGCAACGTATGAACAATTACAAGCTGATTTAGGAGAAACCAATGGTTTACTAATGGAATATACGCAACAAATCGAGGCGGATGCCCGACAAGAAGCGCAGATAAACGAGCAACAAGCGATCCTTTCAGAGAAGCTGAAAAATCTGCAGCAATTTTTTGAAGAAAAGCAAGCGGCTAAGACAAAAGCAGAGCAACGACTGACGCAGCGACTCCAAGAAGCTGGTATGACTGAAGAAACGATGCGGGACTTGATTGCCCAAGCCCCTCAAAGAACCATTCTCTCAGAAGAAATCAAAACCTATGAGCAAGAAACGGCGTTTGTTCAGCAACGGCTAGCATTGTTAGATGCGCAGTTAAAAGAGCAAGCTACGATAGATTTAAACCAATTGGAAACGGCCTACCTTCAGTTGCAGACTGTGATGGAGGAATTACAGCAAGAAACAGTCCGCAAACAGGAGAAAGTCAATGGCAATCAACGGTTGTTTGAAGAGTTGCAAGTCATTTATCAGCAAAATGTCGAAGAACTTGCCCAATTAGGCCAACTTCAGCAATTAGCAGAAACTATCAACGGTGAAAACGTCAAAAAAACCAGTTTGGAACGGTATGTACTACAGCAATTTTTGACGGATATCTTAGATGTCGCCAACGAACGCTTGGCCCGTTTGACCCGCGGCCGTTATCAATTTGAATTAGCAGATAAAGTCGGGAGCTATCGGAGCTCAACAGGATTAGAGATCGATATCTATGACGATAATGCCGGTCAAGTCAGAAGAGCTCATACGCTGTCAGGTGGCGAAAGCTTTATTGCAGCCTTAGCGTTGGCGATCTCTTTGGCAGATGTGATCCAGCAACGAGCTGGCGGGATTGAGATCGAAGCACTCTTCATCGATGAAGGCTTTGGCTCGCTTGATGAAGAATCATTGGAAATGGCGATGGAAGCATTAGAAATGATCGAAAATGAAGGGCGCATGATTGGGATCATCAGTCATGTTCGAGAACTGCGGGCAAGGATCCTGCAGCAAGTTTTCGTAGAAACTAACGGCAGCGGGCAAAGCCGGATCCGAATAAAAGAATAAGGAGAGGAGGGCTCTTATGAAGTGGAGTATTCCAGAAAAAGTAATTGAGCGAGGTAGAACCTACGTTAATGAAGGTCGTGTCTTGTCTGTCACACCGGATAAAGAGAAAAATGTGTGGCACGCAGAAGTACTAGGAACAGAATTGTATTTAGTTACTTTGGATGCTACTGCCAAAGAAGTGGATTATTGCCAATGTCCTTATTGGGAAGAGCACCATTATTGCAAACATACGGTGGCCGTCGAACTCTATTTACGCAAACAAGGAAAAACACGAAAAATCAATGAACAAACCCCCATCAAAAAAGCCTTTTCTGCTTCAGAGATGTTTTCCAATGGTTTTGCCCGCTTAAACAGTGAAAAAGAAGCGAGTAAACCATTACAGATTGAATTTCGGGTAGATACGATTGCGACAAATCCATATCATCAAGAGATGGATATTTTAGGCGTCTCTTTGAAAGTTGGCCATCGCGGCACGGCCAGGACTTATGTCGTCAAAGACATTTACAAATTTTTACAAATGTATCAAGAAAACAAGCACTATGCGACCAATAAGCAACAGACCTTTTTCCTTTCTCCAGATGCCTTTGATGAGAAAAATCAAGCTTTATTAAATCGATTGGCAGGAATCTCGCAAACCCAGCAATTAATGGGGCAAGCAGGCATTCAAATCAATGGCAAACTTGACAAAAAATACTTGCTGCTGCCCGTTGAATTCGGCAAGGAACTGCTATTGCAATTCAATGATGTCTACACGCAAATTACCATTGGTGAAACCAAGGTCAGCCAAGTAGACTTCCAATCGGGAGAACCATTGACGTTTTCAGTTACAAAAGAAGCGGATCATTTTCCGCTGCAGTTCGTAAAAGACTTCGACCACTTACTAAGTTATTATAACTGGGGGCTGTTGGATGGAACCTTTTATGAATTGACTGTCGAGCAAAAGGAGATCTATGTCACGATGCAGCAGCTGTTTAAACGTTTTGAACAGCCAATCATTGATTATCCAAAAGAAGAGCTGGCGAATCTCTTTATGAAAGTTTTGCCTTATTTGCGAAAAATTGGGCGTGTCCAAGTGGCTCCTGAGGTTCAAAATGACATCGAAGAATCTGAATTGAAAGCAGTTTTCTCCTTGCGGAAAATCAAAGGTCAAGTAGATCTACAAGTTGATTTTACTTATGGAGAAGTCGTTTTTTCAAGTGATGAAAAACATCAATACATGCCAGAAAATCATCCAGAGATTTTACGTGATTTCCAACAAGAAGCACGGATCGAAGCCATTATTGAAACCTTTGGCTATCAAGCTAGCAGTAAGAACTGGCAAAAAAACCTCCCGATAGGTGAACAACTCTATGCCTTTTTCACAAGAGAGATCCCGGTGTTGAGACAACTAGGTGAAGTTCGCATCGGCAAGAAGCTGCGGGAACTCTATCTTGATGCCCAACATCATCGTCCAGAAATCGTCATCGAAGAAAATGGTTCTTGGTTAGATATCAAGTTTGATGTTAGCGGCATTCAAGAATCAGAGATCAACGATGTTTTGCGGAGTCTGTTGCAATCTGCGCAATTTTATACCACAGAAAATGGGCAAGTCCTTTCATTGGAATCCGAAGAGTTTCAAGAAGCAAGTGCTGCCCTGAAAAAATTGCGTCTTTCACTCGAAGCGAAGGATGGGGCGATCCAAGTTCCTATGAATCAAGGGCTGCTCCTGCAAGAGCAGTTTGCTGATCAAGCCAGCTTTAGCGCGGGCTTTCAGCAAATGACGGAAGACTTAATTCACCCAGAAAACTTTGAGGCGCAGCTGCCAGAAAACTTGCAAGCTGAGTTGCGGCAGTACCAAGAAGTTGGCTTTCGTTGGCTAAAAATGTTGAGTCATTATCAATTTGGCGGCATTCTTGCTGATGAAATGGGGTTAGGGAAGACCGTTCAGACGATTAGCTACTTACTTTCAGAAAAACAAGAGAAACAAAAATTGAATGCATTGATCGTGGCACCTGCCAGTCTAACGTTCAACTGGCAACAAGAGATCAAACGTTTTGCGCCGACGATTTCAGCGACTGTCATCAGCGGAACGAAAGAAGAGCGCGAAGGGCAGATGGCGCAGCCAGCGGACGTCCGCATCACTTCTTATGCAAGTTTGCGGCAAGATATTGATGCCTATCAAGCACTAGATCTGACTTGTTTGATTTTAGATGAAGCGCAAATGGTCAAAAACAGTGCGACCAAAACGGCACAGGCCTTGCGATCCTTGGAAGTTCCACAGCGGTTCGCCCTCAGTGGCACACCAATCGAGAACAATCTAGAAGAATTGTGGTCCTTGTTCCAAATGATTATGCCAGGCTTTTTCCCGAACAAACAGAAATTTAAAGAACTGTCCACACAAGAAATTGCGAAAATGATCAAACCTTTTATTTTGCGAAGAGACAAAAAATCCGTGCTGCATGATTTGCCGCAAAAATTGGAGACAAATTATTACAGTGTCCTTACAGAAGAACAAAAGAAAATCTATTTGGCGTACTTGCGGCAAATGCGGGAAGAAATCGCGCAAATGGATTCTACGTCTTTCCGTAAAAATCGAATCAGTATCTTAGCTGGTTTGACTCGACTGCGGCAAATCTGTTGCGACCCACGATTATTCGTGGAGGATTATGAAGGTTCTTCTGGGAAACTTGAACAGGTAAAAGATTTACTCTTAGCAGCCAAAGAAAATGGTCGTCGGGTACTGCTATTTTCTCAATTCACTAGCATGCTTTCGATCATTGAAGAAGAGCTAGCACAAGAAGGATTTGAATCCTTTTATTTGCGCGGCAGTACCCCGCCACAAGATCGTTTGACGATGGTCGATGCCTTCAATAGTGGTGAAAAAGATGTCTTCTTGATCTCATTAAAAGCAGGAGGAACAGGACTGAATCTGACCGGTGCAGACACCGTAATCTTATACGATTTGTGGTGGAACCCGGCGGTGGAGGAACAAGCCGCTGGACGAGCCCATCGGATCGGTCAAAAAAATGTTGTCGAAGTCTGGCGAATGATTGCTGAAGGAACCATTGAAGAACGAATGGATGCACTGCAACAAGAAAAACGAGAACTTTTTCAAAAAGTGATCCAAGGCAACGAAACACAGCTGCAACAAATGACCGAAGAAGATATTCGTCTGATTTTGAGTATCGGTGAAGAAAATTAAGCATTAAAAAAACATGGACCCGCTTGAAGCGAAGGTCCATGTTTTTTTAGCTATAGGCGTATGCAGGAAGCTGCAAGAGCGTGTCAATACTTCCTTGGAGTTGCGAGAAAGCGGTGATAGACACATCTGGCAAATCTTCCAATCCATTAGGGGCCTGACGGAGACGATGATTGAACCACAAGGCTTGCCAACCGGCTTTTTTGCAGCCGACCACGTCATTATCAAAATTGTCACCAACGTACAGTGTCGTTTCTGGATCAAGAGCAAAGTCGGTTTCTGCCAATTGGAAAATTTCTAGTTGCGGCTTTTGATAGCCAGTTGCTTGGGAAATGATCATATGCTCTGGTTTGATCCATCGAGTCAATTGCAACTGATCCAATTTCTTTTGTTGATGGTCGGTGGGACCGTTAGTAATAATCCCTAACTTGATTGGTAATTTAGACAAATAGTTTAAGGTTGACTCAACTTCAGGATGTAGCGTAATGGCATCTAGTTCTTGTTCATAACACAGCTGGAATTTACAGCTTTCTTCCATTTTAATAGGTAAGTATCCTAAATCCGTTAATGAATGCGTCAGTCGGTGATAGCGAAAATGATCTAGTGTCCATTCATTGGCCAATACCCGTCCAAACTGCTCATCACTGTGCACCCGAAACCGTAAGTAAAGAGCGGTTAGATCTTTGGGGGCAATTTGTGGGAAGCATGAGGTTACGGCATTACGAAATGGTTGCTGCTGGTCATATAAGGTATCATCGACATCAAAAAGAATACTAGTGATCAAAAGAGACACGCCTTTCAGAGTTAGTGAAAATTTTCAGTTTGTTTTCGAATCAATCATAAGCTATTATGACTCTAAAAAAAAGAGGAAAAACCTTGTGAAATAAAGGTTTTATTTACTATTTTTAGAAATCCGCGTCTTGATAGGTTTTCAAAATTATAGTGAATTTTACCCATTTTCACATGTTTCTCATTTTGCATTTCTTCAAAGAGTTGCTTATAATGAAAGCTATTGAGGAGGGGGAAATGTGTTAAAAAGGTTTTTCCGTTATTATCGACCGTATCGGTCACTATTTATGTTGGATTTTACTTGTGCGGTATTTGCTGGTTTATTAGAACTGGCCTTTCCCGTAGCCGTCAACCAAGTAATCGATAAGATCATGCCCCAGAACAACTTTCGCCTGATACTATTGGCTTGCTTAGGCTTGTTCTTGTTTTATGTGATCAATACTGTGTTGCAATATATCGTAGTTTTTTATGGTCATAAACTTGGGGTCAATATTGAAACAGATATGCGTCAAGAACTGTTTCGACATCTGCAAACGCAATCTTTTGAATATTATGACAATCAAAAGACTGGCAAGCTGATCAGTCGTTTGACTACGGATCTCTTTGAAATTTCTGAAGTCGCTCACCATGGGCCAGAAGATGTTTTTATTACCATCATGACTTTAGTCGGTTCATTCCTATTGATGTTAAATATGCATGTTCAATTAGCGGTAGCGACATTTGCGTTGATTCCATTGATTACGATTGCCTTAGTTTTTTTCAACAAGAAAATGACCAAAGTCAACACACAGATCTATGACAACCTCGGTGAGTTCAACGCCGGAGTGGAAGCATCTGTCAGCGGCATTCGGGTGACTCAATCGTTTGCCAATGAAACGTTCGAACACAAACGCTTTGATGGATTGAGCGAAATCTATCGTCAATCAAAGATCCTTTTTTATAAGGTAATGGCGATCAGTTCAGCGTACAATTACTTCCTGATTCGCTTGATCAACTTGTTTGCTCTAATTTTTGGTGCTTACTACGTGATTCGCGGTGAACTGACGAATGGCCAGTTTGTAGGGTTTATTTTATTGTCGAATGTCTTTGTTAGACCAATTGAGAAGGTCAATACGATGATCGAGAGTTATCCCAAAGGAATCGCCGGCTTCAAACGATTGACGGAAGAATTGGATAAAGAACCGACGATCAAAGACAAACCAGGGGCACGGGCCGTTCAATCATTAAAAGGAGATATCGTCTACCATGATGTTTCTTTTTCTTATGCGGATGCGACAAAAGTCTTGAATCACATCAATTTGTCGATCAAAGCCGGCGAGACGATCGCCTTCGTAGGACAAAGTGGTTCAGGGAAAACCACGTTATGCAATCTCTTGCCACGTTTTTATGAAGTCACGGAAGGTGCTATTACGATCGATGGCATCAATATTCAGGAGATGACCTTGGCTTCTTTACGTCAGCAGATTGGGACTGTCCAGCAAGATGTCTTTCTTTTCCCAGGAACGATTCGAGAAAATATTGCATATGGCAAACTCGATGCAACAGAAGAAGAGATTCTAAAGGCAGTCAAGTTAGCACACTTGGAAAAAGTCATCGATCAAATGACAGATGGGTTGGATACAGTCATTGGTGAACGAGGAGTCAAATTATCCGGTGGCCAAAAGCAGCGGGTAGCGATTGCTCGGATGTTCTTGAAAAATCCGCCGATTTTGATATTAGATGAAGCAACATCAGCGTTAGATACGGAAACCGAGCAAGTGATTCAAGAATCCTTGAATTCATTGGCAGATGGTCGCACAACCTTGATCATTGCTCATCGTCTTGCGACGATCAAACATGCAACACGAATCATTGTCGTTAGTGAAAAAGGCATCTTGGAAGAAGGAACCCATGAAGAATTGATGGCGAAAAGGGGACATTATCGCGCATTGCATGATGCGCAATTCGCTCGTGATGGGGAACCGTCTCTCTCTTAGAAAAAAGGAACGATCCATTCAAGAAAGCCCTAGCCTTTTTATGTTTTGTCAGGAAAAAGCATAAAAAGACGGGCTTCTTGGGTTGATCGTTTTTCACTAAATTTTTGTGAGAAACCCTTTTCATTTATAAGCAGATATTCATTTCTCCTGCTGTTTTAATGTCGATTATGACAGAAATGCTTGTATGGTTTTCTGATTAAAAAGGAATGTGATACAATTGAATCAAGATTGAAGGGATGAGCTGAAAATCTTCTCTGAAAAAAATAACATATATTTTTATTGTAGCCCTATCGGTTTGAAGGCAACAATGGTTCGTGAAATTTTTCCTTTGAAAACGATTGAGCCATGGACTTGGTTTTTCTCCTTGTATTTTGATTACACATGTAATTACAGATAGGAAATTAAAAAACGCGCGATTCAACTAAAAGAGTATTTTAATATTCTGACATCTTTTTGATACACCTTTGACACACTGTTGTATAAAAGAAGTAATATTAAAAAAAAATTTGAGTTTTCTCATTTAAAAACAAAGTTTTTGTGTGAAACCTTTTGCCTAAGAGGTTTCGCTTTTAATATAACTTTCGATTTTTATTAAAAAATATGAGATTTAGACTAGATTTTTTTTAGTTAAACCTGTATAATTGAAATCAAGCGAGGGCACAGGACTTGCTTGATTGAAAATTAAAAAGGAGAGATGCACGTTGTTGACACTATACACTTCCCCAAGTTGCACATCTTGTCGCAAAGCTCGTGCGTGGTTACAAGAGCACGAAATCCCTTTTGTTGAAAGAAATATTTTTTCAGAACCGTTAAATATTTCTGAGCTTAAGGCAATTCTACAGATGACAGAAGATGGCACAGAAGAAATTATTTCCACCAGATCCAAAGTATTCCAAAAGTTGAATATGGATCTAGATGACCTGCCCCTAAAAGATTTATTGACACTTGTTCAAGAAAATCCAGGATTATTGCGTCGGCCAATCATGATTGATGAAAAACGATTGCAAGTTGGGTTTAACGAAGATGAAATTCGTCGGTTTTTACCAAGGGATGTTCGCCAACTGGAACTAAGACAAGCGCAATTAATGGCAGGCTTATAAATTTGACTTCATCGACTCGCTTTCTCGTAGAAAGTGAGTCTTTTTTTGAGTTTTTACGTTTTTCTTAAGAGGATATTCGTTTTCTCTTTACTTTTTATCAGGTTTCGATACAATGAACCTATAGTGAGTAGCAAAAGTGAGGTGTAGCTAATATGGAAATGGAACATATCAATGAAAACACCATTCGTGTATTGATCAAAAGTGAAGACTTAGCTGCGAGAGGCATCACTTTTCTTGACCTTCTAGGAAATCACAATGAAATTGAAAACTTCTTTTATAGTATTCTTGAAGAAGTTGATATTGACGAAGAATTTAAAGGCAGTGAAGCTGTAACTTTCCAAGTCTTGCCTAAAGGCGATGGGTTAGAATTGTTTATTAGCAAAAATCTTCCACCAGAAGGAATGGAAAATTTTGATGAGATGAACGATGAAGCGAATGAAGACATTACCGATATGTTGAAAAAGCATGTGGCGGCTCAATTACAAGAGTCAGAGCAAGCAGAAGATATCGGCAATCGTTTTGTATTCGAGTTGTTGCGATTCGAAGATATGATTCAATTGGCATCCGAAGTATATTTGGATTCTGTTGCAACCAATCTTTACCAAATGGGCAACCATTATTATATTGAAATTCGATTCATGGATGCAGATGTTACTGATATTGAAGTAGAAAATGCACTTTCTTATTTGATGGAGTTTGCTCAACGGACGTCAGTGACGCCAGAGGTTTTATCTGAATACGGTGAGTTGATTATGGAAAACGATGCACTTGAATTGACTCGTTTCTACTTCAAGAATGATTAATGAATGAAAATCATTTCCAGCCAAGGACATTTTGACAATGTTCTTGGCTTTTTCAATTGTGATTAAAGAAAATGGCGTATCTTTTATTGAGGTGAGCCAGATGCTGAAAGCGTTGAACCAAAGAAAAGAAGTTATTGCAGCGAAAGGGAGAAAGAAATCATCGGGCCCTTTTTATTGCCCAGGATGTCAGAAAGAAGTGATTTTGAGGCAGGGACCAAAGCGACAGCCCCACTTTGCCCATCAAACCAGTACTGATTGTCAGACGTACAGTGAAAGGGAGACGAAGGAACATTTGGAAGCAAAACAACTTTTGTTTGAGTGGTTTCAAGATACAGGGATTGAAATCGAAGCCTTTTTGCCTAAACTCCAACAGTGTCCTGACCTTTGTTACAAGAATATCGCCATTGAAGTCCAGTGTTCTTCCCTCAAGTTTTCACGATTTCTGGAACGAACCACCACTTATTTAGCAAACGGCTATCAGCCTTGGTGGATCCTCGGGACCAAATTGTATCCGAAACGCCAGTGGTCGTTTTTGGTAAAAGCTTGCTGTACTTATCAGTCTACTGGCTTTTGCTTGTGGCTCATTGATACGCGAAATCAGGCATTAGTGAGGCTGCACCAAATCAAATGGCATTATCAAGAAGGGGTAAGCAGTCGACGAATTGCTACACAAAAAGGGGAGCCTTACAGGAAAGAGACACTTCGACCTTTGTGCGAAACAGAAGGATCGAAGACCCACAATTTTTCTGAATGGGTAGCGACCGATTATCGGTTGTGGGTGATTCGAAAACTACGAAATAAACTGCCCAAAATCAGAGAGATTCAAGAAATAGTATACCCGTTGAATGGGAATGTCTCACAGCTGCCTTTGTGGTGCTACTGTGAAAGTCGGTTTGGCATTTTATTTGAACACCGCATACTGATTTTTCGCTTTCTCTATTTAAGTGATTGTCCCATTAGTTTTGAGCAGTGGTTGATCCGGCTGAGGCAGTTGCATTGGCAATGGCACTTTCCTTTGCTTGATCAAAGAGAAATATTGCGAGAAATCTTTCAAGAATGCCAATATTTAGAAAATTCGGTTTCTTTTTCAAGCCAATGATTTGGTTTCGTTGAAAAGTGTGATAAGATATTTTTAACCAATGAACAAGGAGTGAAGGGAATGTCAGAAACAAAACAATTACCAGCACGTGAATCGATCCCAGTCGAAAAAACGTGGGACTTAACGAAAATCTATGCCGATGATGCGGCTTTTGACATAGAATTTCAAGAAATTCAAGCACAGGTCAAAGAAGCCAGCCGTTACCAAGGCACTTTAGCAGACGGTCCGCAAGCCTTTTTAGCCGCTTTAGAATTTGTCTTAGATCTTTCTCGCCGCTTGGAGAAACTGTATGTGTACAGCCATCTAAAAAACGACCAAGACACCGCTAATACGACTTATCAAGGCTTATATGCGAAAGCCAGCAGTTTAGTTGCGCAAGTAAGTGAAGCCGTTGCTTGGTTTGATCCCGAGTTATTGACGATGTCCGATGAAACGATTTGGGGCTATTTCGATCAAGAACCTAAGTTAGCAGTTTATCGTCATATGATCGAAAAAACCATCAACGAGCGGCCCCATGTTTTGCCTGCCGATCAAGAAGCGTTATTGGCCGGTGCTGGCGAAATTTTTGGTGCCCCTGGCAATATTTTCTCTGTTTTAAACAATGCTGACTTGGATTTTCCAGTCGTTGAAGACGAAAATGGGGAAAAAGTGCAGCTGTCACATGGTGTCTACGGTGAGTTGATGGAAAGTACAGATCGCTCTGTTCGAGAAGCGGCCTTTAAAGGTCTCTATGGCGTCTATGAGCAATTCCGTAATACCTTTGCCCAAACCTTAAGTACGAATATCAAAGCCCACAACTTTAAAGCCAAAGCCCGTAAATACGATTCCGCACGCCAAGCCGCTTTGAGTGCCAATCATATTCCTGAAAGTGTCTATGATACGTTAGTGGACGTCGTTAATCAACATTTGCCGTTACTACACCGTTATATGGCATTAAGAAAACGCCTGTTGGCTGTCGACACACTTCATATGTATGATGTGTACACGCCGATTTTAGGGGAAGCACCGATTCGCTACACCTATGAAGAAGCAGTCGAAAAAGCGAAAGAAGCGCTAAAACCATTAGGGGAAGAGTATCTCGCTGTAGTTGAAGAAGCCTTCAGCAATCGGTGGATCGATGTCGTTGAAAACAAAGGCAAACGCAGTGGTGCCTATTCGTCAGGTGCTTATGACACGCTGCCTTATATCTTAATGAACTGGAATGATCGATTGGATCAACTCTTCACCCTTGTTCATGAGATGGGGCACAGTGTGCATAGTTATTTCACAAGGAATAACCAGCCTTATGCCTATGGCGATTATTCGATTTTCTTAGCAGAAATCGCTTCGACGACGAACGAAAATATATTAACGGAATACATGCTTCAGACTGAGACTGATCCACGGGTCAAAGCCTATGTCTTGAATCATTTTCTTGATGGTTTCAAAGGCACGATTTTCCGTCAAACGCAATTTGCCGAGTTCGAGCATTTCATGCACGTAGAAGATGCGAAAGGAACACCGTTGACCAGTGAATTCTTAAGCGAGAATTATGCCGAGTTAAATGCGAAATACTACGGACCATCAGTTGAAAAAGATCCTGAGATTCGTCTCGAATGGTCACGAATCCCTCATTTCTATTACAATTACTATGTCTACCAATATTCAACTGGTTTTTCCGCAGCTTCTGCTTTGGCGAAGAAAATCTTAGCTGGCGAACCGGATGCCTTAACCAACTATTTGAACTATTTGAAAGCCGGACGTAGTGATTATCCAATCGAAGTCATGAAAAAAGCAGGCGTCGATATGACGAAAGCAGATTATATTGAAGATGCGATGAAAGTATTTGAGCAACGTTTGAATGAATTGGAAGCACTCGTTAAAGAAATCGAAGCATAAATGAAACAGTACAAACCAATCCACAATGGATTGGTTTGTTTTTTGTTCGCGCACAATGAAAACGCTGCGCAACGAGCCAAACGTAAAGTCATCGTTTGGCTCATTGCGCAGCATTGCTATTGAATAGGGTTTCATAAAAGAATCAACCCGCGATCAATTTCATGAATCGTGGAAAGTTTTGGTGCTTGTAAGGATTGTGCACTTTGTAAAAATGTATCAAGCTCTGTCGCTGTGCCAAAGATAAGTGGAAGACTTTTTAGCTCTTCTGATCCTTCCAAGAGGACACCATATTCTTCTTCACTTGAAAAATCATACACCACAGCAGAAGGTGTGATCGTGATGCCCATGTCTTTCGCTACCCTTTGGTCGGTGGCAAAGTTCTTTTTCACTAGCTCAGATGTACGGTCTTCTAAGAACATCTCTAAATCACCGTTCGTTTCTGAAAATAGCTCTTTTACTAAGGTGTCACAATATTCCTGTTTTTCGATCCCTATTCGTTGTTGCAGTTTCAATAAGAAATCCCGAGCAATTTTTTTTCCTTGCAACTGGGCTGCTTTATAGTCCAGTGACGCAGCGTAGATTTGGTTTGTCTGTTCATTACGCAAGACCAAATCCGCCTTGTTCATGGACAAATAGTCCATCGAAACGCCTACTGAAAATAAATTAACGAAAGGTAGGATCTGCAAATGGATTTTTTTGCGATTTGTATTTAATCTGTTGATAATCTCTTTTTCGATATCATAACAAATAGGCCCAATCGGATTAATAAATAAAAATAGTTCGATCATTTGAATCTCTCCCCAATTAAGATTCTTTCGTATCTTGAAAAACAAAATAAGTATGTTTTATTAAATATAGCAAAAAAACGCGGAAAAAGTAAGCAAAAGGGCAGCCTACTATGATTTTTCTTCTACAGCACGAATGATCTTGTTTTTTGCTGGTCGGTAAGGAATATCAAAGGTGTGCAACAACGATTGAAAGGCAAGCTTTCCTTGGAGCGGCTCGCTTACTTCTAGCTCCAATTCATAATCATGTTGCTGACCATACCAGCTTTCATCCAAAGCGAGTAATCCTTCTTTGATCGGGAATTCCGCCCGTCTCGTTTTTAATGCTGCAATCATGCGTAATGAATCAGGTTCGATATTCGCTGCTCTTAAGCGTTGAGCAACTACACCCGTAGATAGAATTTTTTCTGAATCAATTAATGACGCAGCGATTTCCTTCGGTAAAGGATCAGTCGTTTCTAGTAGACCATGTTCAATGGGGGTCTTTAGTGTTAACTCCGCATGGGTAGTCGTCGTGCGAATACGCAAACCAAATTGCTTTTCCCGCAATTTATGGTCTGCTGTATCAAAGTAATAATTGGTCTGTGTCTTGAAGGCTGTTTCTGATAAATTGTAATAAGTAAGCAACTGGTGGTATTCTTTTTCCGTCAGCATCGTTTTATATTCAATCTCTACTTGTTCGACCATCGATTTTCACTCTCTTTCTATTGCAACCATAGTGTACGCTGTTTCAACTATTCCGTCAAAGAAACTATACAAAGAAAAGCAGCAACGATTGGATCAGACAAAAAATCTTTTGTTTCTGCACTTCTGTCCATTCAGTTTTATTCCAAGAGTATGGTAGAATAAGGGGTATGTTATGAACAGAATCGAGGGAGAAGAATGATTCGAGATTGGGAAGAATTCTTAGCGCCTTATGAACAGGCGGTTTCAGAATTAAAAGTAAAATTAAGAGGCATAAGAAAACAATATCGGGAACAAAACAAACATGTTCCCATTGAATTTGTCACGGGTCGTGTCAAGCCAGTGGATAGTATTTTAACGAAAAGCAAATTACGAGGGATTGCAATGGATCGGCTTGAAGAAGAGATGTCTGATATCGCCGGTTTGCGAATCATGTGTCAATTTGTGGAAGACATTCACCAAGTCGTTGAATTGTTGCGAACACGCAAAGACATGAAAGTCATCATTGAACGGGACTATATCACCAATAAAAAAGCCAGCGGCTATCGTTCGTACCATCTAGTGATCGAGTATCCCGTTCAATTGATCGATGGAGAAAAAATTATTTTAGCGGAGATTCAAATTCGGACACTAGCGATGAATTTTTGGGCAACGATCGAACATTCACTAAACTACAAATACCAAGGGGAGTTTCCCGCTGAAATCAGTGAACGGCTGCGTCGGTCGGCAGAAGCCGCCTATCAGCTAGATGAAGAAATGTCCAATATCCGTGAAGAGATCCAAGAGGCACAACGGTTATTTTCACATGGGAAAGGCAAGCGAGGCGGACATGATCAGAACCCGTTGCCAAAGGGGGAAACGGAATGAAAGGTATCCGCGTGGCAATCGTCCATAATCAAGAAAGCAAGTCGGTAGAAGTGACAAAGCGTTTAACTACGCTTTTAGAACAGTCAGAAAATAAGATCGATCAAGACAATCCTGAATTAGTGATTTCTGTTGGGGGAGATGGCACGCTCCTTTCTGCTTTTCACTTGTACAATCATAAGTTGGACCAAGTGCAGTTTTTAGGGGTTCACACGGGTCACCTCGGCTTTTATACGGACTGGCGAGATTATGAATTGGAAGAATTAGTCGAGTCTTTGTGCAATGACCATCAAAAAAGCGTCAGCTATCCATTATTAGATGTTCGTATTACTTATGCGAATGGCAAACCAGATAAGCATTTCCTAGCATTGAATGAATCAACGATCAAGCGCGGCAATCGAACGATGGTTGCCGATATTTCTATTAAAGAAGACCTCTTTGAAAAGTTTCGCGGCGATGGCTTATCGATCTCAACGCCCACCGGCTCCACTGCTTATAACAAGAGTGTTGGTGGGGCAGTCTTGCACCCAAGTATCAATGCCTTTCAATTGGCAGAGATTGCTTCGTTGAACAATCGTGTCTTTCGGACCCTTGGTTCGCCGATCGTCGTGGGTCACCATGAATGGGTCAAAGTACAACTGCAGCAAAGCACCGACTATTTAGTGACGATCGATCAGTTTACCATCGAACAAGAAGAAATCGATGCTATCTATTACCGTATTGCCGATGAACGGATTCATTTTGCGTCTTATCGGCATATGCATTTTTGGAATCGGGTCAAAGATTCCTTTATTGGAGAAGAATAAACCCATGGAATTTACGTATCACTATACTGGACAAGGACAGCAAGTCAAATACTTTTTGAAGGAACAAGGGGTGTCCAAAGGACTATTAGCAAAAATCAAATTTCAAGGCGGAAAGATATTTGTCAACGATCACGAGCAAAACGTCTTGTTTTCTTTGGCGCAAAATGATAGGGTAACTATTGTAATTCCTCCCGAAGGGGAACATGAGACGATGCTGGCTGACCCGACACCGATTGAGATCGTGTATGAAGATGCCCATCTGTTAGTCGTGAATAAGCCAGCAGGAATCTCATCGATCCCTGCGCAATATCATCCGACTGGCACGATGGCCAATCGCGTCAAGGCCTACTATCAAGCGCAGCACTATGAAGATCAAGTGATTCATGTAGTCACGCGGTTAGACCGTGACACATCAGGATTGATGCTTTTTGCAAAACATGGGTTTGCCCATGCGAAGCTGGATAGCCAGTTGCGAAAGAAGCAGGTCGTAAAAAAATATCAAGCCCTCGTTGCTGGTGAACTGCCCGCACTTTCTGCCCATGGTGAGATTGAGCTGCCGATTGCTAGGGACCTGACGTCACTATTGAAACGCAAGGTCAGTGACGAAGGAAAAGAAGCACGGACGGAGTATTGGCTAAAACAACGCAATTCAGATTGCGCTTTAGTTGATATTCAGTTACACACAGGCAGGACACATCAAATAAGGGTCCATTTTTCTGCAATCGGTTGTCCCTTATTAGGAGACGAGATGTATGGCGGTACAATGGCTCTTGGGATCAAACGACAAGCATTACACTGCTGTCAGCTGCAATTTCAGCATCCCTTTACGAATGAACCGTTGGCTTTTAAGCTGCCCTTACCAGCAGACATGGCCGCTGTTTGCTCAGCCATGGATAGGCAATAACAAATGAGGTGAAGAGATTGGATGAAAATCAAGAATTAACTGAACGGTTTGATCAACTGAATCAAGCATTAAAAGACAATGATATCCAGGGATTTCGTGAGGCGTTCTTGGATCTGCATATCTACGAGCAGGGTCAGTTCTACCAATCTCTAGAAGCAGCCGATCGACAAATCGTCTATACGTATCTTTCCCCGAAAGAATTGGCAGACATGTTTGACGTCATTGAAGAAGATGATGAACACATGGTGGACTATCTTTCAGAGATGCGCCCTGCCTATGCGGCTGATATGTTGGCGCAAATGTATACCGATAATGCGGTTGACCTGCTGAATACTCTGGATAAAAAACAAACAGCGAAATATTTGAGTTTGATGACCGCTGAAGCTGCTAGCGAAATCAAAGAGCTGCTGCACTATGAAGATGAAACTGCTGGATCGTTGATGACTACCGAGTTTGTTTCCATTGTGGCCAACCAAACGGTTCGTTCAGCGATGTATGTCTTAAAAAATGCCGCAGATGTTGCCGAGACGATTTACTATATTTACGTCGTGGATACTGATAATAAGCTTGTGGGCGTTATTTCTTTAAGAGACTTGATCATCAATGATGAAGATACCATGATCGCTGATATTTTGAACGAGCGGGTCATGTCGGTTCATGTTGGAGATGACCAAGAGGATGTCGCTCAGACCTTCCGAGATTATGACTTTCTCGCATTGCCAGTCACCGATTATGACGATCACCTATTAGGGATCGTGACCGTCGATGATATCATCGACGTTATCGATGATGAAGCAGCCAGTGACTACTCTGGTTTGGCAGGGGTCAATGTGGAAGAAGTCAGTGAGAACCCGATCAAAGCGTCTTCGAGACGCTTGCCTTGGCTTATCACCTTACTCTTTCTCGGAATGGCCACCGCCAGTCTTATCAGTCATTATGAAGAGTTGGTCAGCGAAGCAAGTATTCTCGCTGTTTTTATCTCACTGATCACTGGGACCGCCGGTAATGCTGGTACCCAATCCTTAGCCGTAGCCGTTCGTCGTCTGGCGATCAATGACGACAAAGAAAACAGCTTTATGAAGACGGTGGTCGGTGAAGTGCTGACAGGACTGTTCACAGGTGCCATCACGGGGTTGACGATCTTTGCTATCGTAGCTGTCTGGAAACAAAATCCGATTCTAGGGTTTGTGATTGGGATGGCGATGATGTGTGCCATCACAGTAGCCAACTTAGCGGGAAGTTTGATCCCGATGCTGATGGACAAGCTGGGTTTTGATCCAGCAGTGGCAAGTGGTCCGTTTATCACGACCCTTAGCGATTTGACCAGTGTTTTGATCTACTTCAACATTGCCAGTCTTTTTATGAACTATTTTATTCAATGAACAAAGAGCAAGCCGATGATTCTTCATTCGAAGGAAGGTCATCGACTTGCTCTTTAATTTTTTGGTTTTGGCAATACCCCAGAAGGAGAGACACCATAAAGTTTTTTAAAAGACTTGCTAAAGTGATAAGCATCCTGATAGCCCACAGCAGAGGCGACTTCTTTGATCGTGAGGTTTTCATTTTTTAACATGTCTTTGGCACGCTTTAAGCGAATCTCAATCAAGTAGTTGATGGGACTGACACCCGTCGCCTCTTTAAAAATCTTTGAAAGGTATGTCGGGCTGAGAAATTGATCCTGTGCGAGCTTCTCTAATGTGATTTCTTCTTTGTAATGATTTTCCAAGTAATAGACCGTATAGTTGACGATCTGTTGTTGTCGTCGTTGGCTTTTGGAAAGGTAAGGCACGACATTGATATGGTCTTCATTTAGTCCACGTAAAATGTAGACGAGCATCTCCATCAAAACAGCCTTTTGCATCAATTGAAACTCATCCCGCTCTTCACTGCTTTCTCTCACCAACTGCCAGGCTTTTTCCAAAACTTGATGATGGTATTTGCCTAGCTCCAACAAGGGGTGTTTGTTCGGGAAAAAATTCCGTTTAAACCCTTCCAAAGAAATATTTTTTAAACCAATATGCAGCTGATGGGAGCGAGTGCCCTTAGGCTGCAATTCGCAGTGATCGACGCCAGGATTGAAAAGCATGACGCTGCCAGCACGGATTTTTTTCGCTGGTTCTTTTTCAAAATAATAGGTACTTTCTCCTTCTAATAAGACGCTGATTTCTAAAAAGTCATGATGGTGCATTTCTCCATGACTTTCTGATTGCGTCCATGGGTCAAAGAGATAGATGATTTCTGGATTAAACGTACGAGGGTTAACTAAATTCATGGCTGATTCACTCCAATTGGGTGCTTATTTCCTGTAAAAAAAGGGAATGGTACTTCTTACTAATATTTTACATCAAAATGAGTAAGAAAAACCATTCAAATCGCTTTTCAAAACGCTAAGCTTAACAACGAGAGGGGGAATTAGATGAGTAATACACAATGGATCTGGCGCTATGCCAAAAAGAACCGCGGAAAAATCATATTGGCGATCCTATTTTTAGTGATCAATGCAGCGCTGATCATTGTTAATCCGTACTTGGGAGGAATGGTGATCGACGATGTCATCAATCAGCAAAAAACGCACTTATTGATTCCATTACTGTTGATCATGATTGCGACGACCGTCATTCGCACCATTGTCCGCTATAGTTATCAGATTTTATTTGAACGGGTCGGACAAAATACGCTATACGATTTACGGGAAGATTTGTATCAGAAACTGCAAGAATTGGATTTCGACTTTTTCAATCACACTCGTGTGGGAGATATTATGGCACGAATGACAGGGGATACCGATGCCATTCGCCACTTTGTTTCTTGGGTGACCTATAATATCGCTGAATGTATCTTATGGTTCTTTTCAGCGGTGGTGGTGATGAGCTTTATTGACTGGAAATTGATGCTGGCACTGGTGGCTGTCACACCGATCATTTTTCTGTTGACCAACCGCATGTCTAAAAAGGCACACCCATTGTTTTTTGACATTCGTGAGAGCTTTTCTCGCTTGAACTCAATGGTAGAAGAAAATATTGGCGGCAATCGGGTCGTAAAAGCCTTCGCTCGTGAAAATTTTGAGATCGAAAAATTTCGCTCCTACAACGAAGATTTTAAGACCCGCAACATGGCATCTGCCAAAGTTTCCCGTAGCTATCTGCCCTGGCTTGATGGCTTAGCAGGAAGTTTGTCAGTCATTGCCTTAGTTTTAGGCGGAATTTTCGTAATCAATGGGGACATGACCTTAGGAGATCTTGTTGCGTTTAATGGTTATCTATGGATGTTGAACAACCCCATGCGTATGAGTGGCTGGTTGATCAACGATGTTCAGCGATTTTCTGCGGCCTGTATCAAAATTCGACAAATGCTGGCACAAGAATCGAAAATACCGGTTCACCAACAAGAAAAATTAGAACCGATCAAAGGATTTGTGGAATTTAAAGATGTCTCTTTCCATTTTTCAGATGATCCAGAGCAAAATGTACTGGAAAACATCAACTTCAAGATTGGGCCGGGACAAACGTTAGGGATCTTAGGCGAAACCGGCTCTGGAAAAACGACGTTAGTAAATTTAGTTGGACGTTTTTATGATCCGACTGAAGGGGAAGTATTGATTGATGGAAAAAATGCCAAAGAGTATCCTGTGCGTCAAATGCGGGAAAATATTTCGATGGTGATGCAAGATGTCTTCTTGTTTTCTAATACTATCTCTGACAATATTGCTTTTGGAAATCCTTTAGCAGATGAAGGCTTTATTCGCCAAATGGCCGTAGTCGCCGATGCAGATACCTTTATTTCTCGAATGCCTCAAGGCTACGAGACGATTGTCGGTGAACGAGGCGTCGGACTTTCTGGTGGACAAAAACAACGGATCTCCCTTGCGCGGGCCTTAGCCAAAGATCCATCGATCTTGATTTTGGATGACACGACGTCTGCCGTCGATATGGAGACAGAATCGAAGATCCAACAAGAGCTGACAAAATTAACCGGAGAGAAAACGACGTTTATCATTGCCCATCGGATCTCCTCTGTTCGAGAAGCCGATCAGATTTTGATGATGGAAAAAGGTCGGGTTGTTGAACAAGGCACCCACGAAGAACTCGTCAAACTGCGAGGGAAGTACTATGAAGTGTATCAAAAACAATTAGGCTTGTCAGGAGGTGAAGACGATGGCGAGAAATAAATTTGATGTGGATGAGGAATTAGACCAGGAATTTAGCTGGAAGGATTTCAAGCGTTTGTCCCAATACGTCGTACCGTATAAAAAAAGCATTGGGAAAGTACTATTTACGATCATCCTGGCAAACTTAGCAGGAATGCTGGCGCCTGTTTTCACGAAGATCGCCATCGACTCATCGATTCCTGAGAAAAATGTCAATCAATTGCTGCTTTTAGGAGCTGCCTTTCTAGTGACCTTGATCGTTATCGGTGTCTGCATGCGTTATCGTATCTACCATATCACGAATATTGGGCAAGACGTATTGAAGGATATGCGCTTTGATATTTTTGAACATCTGCAGCGGCTGCCGTTTTCTTATTTCGATACAAGGCCCCATGGCAAGATCTTGATCCGCATCGTAAATTACATCAATACACTGAGTGACCTGTTGAGTAATGGACTAATCAATTTGATTTCCGATGTTTTCAACGTCATCATCACCTTGATTTTTATGTTTGCGATCGACTTCAAATTGACCCTGTATTCCCTTGCGTTGCTGCCAATCTTGTTCATCATGGTGATGGTAATCAAAAATAACCAGCGCAAAGCTTATCAGGTGTTGAGTAATAAACAGTCCAATTTAAATGCCTACATTCATGAAAGTATTGCCGGCATCAAGATCACCCAATCCTTCGCACGGGAAGAAGAAAATGCAGAGATTTTCCAAGAAGTCAGCAATGATTATCGGACTTCCTGGATGAAAGCTGTCAAAATTCAGTTTCTCATGTGGCCTGGGGTGCAAAACATTTCAGTCATTACAACTTGTTTGATTTATTTTGTCGGCATTCGCCAAATCGGTGTCGATGTCAGCACAGGTACTCTGATCGCTTTTATCAGTTATATCAATAATTTCTGGAATCCAGTCATCAATATCGGGAATTTTTATAATTCTTTGATTACAGCAACAGCCTATCTTGAACGGATTTTTGAAACGATGGATGAAGTCCCAGATATCGAAGACAAACCAGATGCAAAAGTATTGCCGACAATGAAAGGGACCGTTGATTTTGAACACGTGACCTTCCGATACGAAGAAGGCAAAAACATTCTTTCTGATGTCAATTTCCACATCGAACCCGGGGAAAGCATTGCCTTGGTTGGCCCTACTGGTGCAGGGAAGACCACGATCATCAATTTGCTGAGCCGCTTTTATGATGTCAATGAAGGCAGTGTTAAAGTAGATGGGATGGACGTTCGTGACGTGACGCTGGAATCCCTGCGCTCACAGATGGGGGTCATGCTGCAAGATACCTTTATTTTCTCAGGAACGATCATAGAAAATATTCGCTATGGAAAATTAGACGCGACAGAAGAAGAGATCATTGAAGCAGCGAAGATCGTCCGTGCTCACGACTTTATCACGGAGTTGAAAGACGGCTATCAAACCGTCGTCGAAGAACGAGGAAGTACTTTATCTGCGGGGCAACGGCAACTGATTTCCTTTGCCCGAGCGTTGTTGGCTGATCCAAAAATCTTGATCTTAGATGAGGCTACTTCTAGTATTGATACGAAGACAGAAGAATTGCTGCAAGAAGGACTGTTGAAGCTGTTAGAAGGCAGAACTTCATTCATCATCGCTCACCGGCTGTCCACAATCAAAAATTCTGATCGAATCTTTTACGTGGCAGGGGGCACGATTGCTGAATCTGGTAACCATGATCAGCTAATGGCACAAAAAGGCTTGTACCATCATTTGTATCAATCACAATACGACTTATTGCAAGCAATATAAAAAGAATTCCCACAAACGATGCGTTCTCATCGTTTGTGGGGATTTCTTTGCGTGATTCTTTTGTGTCACGCAAGCTCAATCATTAAGGTCGACGATTCTGGTTCCATGAACTTCTTTTACACCTAATGTATCAGCAACATGTTGGGCATTTTCAAAGGAAATGCCACCGCCAGGTAAAATCGTTAAACGCTCACCAGCATAGGCGATCAATTCTTTCAGATGATCGAAGTTGTCTTCAATCGGAGTCCCTGCAGCACCACCATGGGTCAAAATCCGCTGTACGCCATGCTCAGCTAACCAATCGATCGCTTTAAATTGGCGCGCTGCAGGAATCGCGTCGAAGGCCATGTGAAAAGTAACCTGCAAGCCTTCTGCGGTTTCTAACAATAGCTCCAATGCTTCTTCGTCTAACCAGCCGCTAGGAGTTAAGCAACCTAGAACAACGCCGTCTGTTCCTAGCTTTTTTGCTTCGATCAAGTCGGTGTGCATGATTTTCAACTCAGTGTCATTGTAAACAAAATCACCGCCTCGAGGTCGGATGATCGTCATAACGGGAATTCCTTTTTCGCCAGCATATTGCAAAACTTCTTCTTGCACACCGGTACTTGGTGTTGTTCCGCCGACCGCTAAGTTATCACAGAGTTCAATCCGCTGTGCGCCTCGGGCGATTGCTAAGGGAATATTGGTATAATTTTCTGCACAAAATTCTTTTAACATGATTTACCTCCAATAGTTGGTTGTTCAGTTGATTTGTTATTCTATCCACTAGCATTCTACCACAAGAATATGCTAAAGTAGAGCAGAGATGAGGGAAGTTGAATGTTAAAAAAAATCGATCGCGGGCGCCTTTTTTTAAACGCCCATTATCACTTATTTGAATGTCCATTGTGCCGCCAAGCATTTTTCCCGACCGAAAATGGCTTGGTTTGTCCAAATCGTCATCGATTTGACTTATCAAAGAAAGGCACACTTTTCTTTTTGGATCATCAAGTCAAAGCAGATTATGATCAAGCACTGTTTCTGCCGCGTCAACGTATGATCGCTAGCGGCATGTATGCACCAGTCATTGAATGCATCAAAGCAGTTTTGGGGGATGCTAAGCATCTTTTAGATGTCGGCTGCGGCGAAGGCAGTTTTCTGGCTCAGTTGGTCAATGAAAAGACCCAGGCGGCTGTCGGCTTTGATATCGCCAAAGACGGAGTTTATCTAGCAACCAATCAAAACGTACCGGCTTTTTGGTGTGTGGCGGATCTGACCAACTTGCCGTTTGCTGAAGCGAGCTTTGATACGATTTTCAATCTATTTTCGCCGTCAAATTATGGGGAGTTCAATCGTATTTTGAAAAAGGGTGGACAGTTGATCAAAGTCGTCCCTGCGGCGGATTATTTAAAAGAATTGCGGGCTGCTTTTTATCCGAATGATGAAGCGAAACAGCAATACTCAAATGAACGGGTCGTCACTAAATTTCTTGAACATTACCCCGACGCCTCCCGTCAAAGAGTGACACATGTTTTTACGATCCCTGAAGAAAATCGCCAAGATTTACTTGCCATGTCCCCGTTAGAGTGGGGGGCTTCGGAGGAACGCAAAGAAAAGCTCCGGCAAGCTCCTTTGAGACAGATCACTGTTGATGTTGAGGTGTTGATTGCGAAAATTTCCTGAAAATATTTTGAACTTTTTTGTTATTTACTCTTGCAATCATGCCATGGGAGTGATATATTGTTCTCAAGTCATTTTTCATTGGTTTTTATCAGGTTCCTGTTCTGATAAAAGTTAGTGAAAAGAGCTTCACTAACGTAACGACTCGCAGTGATCGACACCGAGTTGGTACGTTTTTTTTATGCCCAAAATTCTACACAAAAAATGTCGTTTCTAAAAAACAAGCGTGCCAAAATATGGTACTATAGAAGTTATTGAAGAAGCTATTGAGAATCAATTGTAAAACGCAAGATACAGAGATACAAAGGAAAGCGAGAACCGATCGGTAGTATCCGAGCGAAAGGAGTTTTTATCTATGAATCACATCGTTCTTTTTGAACCTCAGATCCCGGCCAATACGGGAAATATTGCACGGACGTGCGCAGCAACAAATACTCATTTACACTTAATCGAGCCTTTAGGCTTTTCAACGGATGACAAGCAATTAAAACGAGCTGGGCTTGATTATTGGCATGATGTCAATATTACCTATCATAAAGATTTAGCTGCTTTTATGGACTTTTTAGGGGAGCGTCCGTTGTATCTGATCTCGAAATTTGCCAATCGCGTGTATTCTGACGTCGATTACACCGCAGATGACGATCAGTTCTTCATTTTTGGGAAGGAAACGACGGGGCTTCCAGAAAGTTTTATGCGTGAGCATGCCGAAAAATGTTTGCGGATCCCAATGAATGATGAGCATGTTCGTTCCCTGAATCTATCAAATACGGCTGCTTTGATCATTTATGAAGTTTTGCGGCAGCAAGGCTTCCCAGAGTTGGAATTGACGCATCATTATGAGAACGACAAATTAGACTAAGAAGCGAGGCTTTTTCGATGCAATTATACTTTACCCGTCACGGAAAAACAGAGTGGAACCAAGCACGTCGCTTTCAAGGAATGCTGGGGGATTCGCCGTTATTGCCAGAAAGTTATGACGAAATCAAATTACTCGGTGATTATCTGGCAGCTATTCCTTTTGAGAAGATTTACTCAAGTACATCTTTGCGAGCAAAAGTGACTGCCCAAGAGATCCAAGCAAGACTCCAACACCCAGTTGAAATCATTTATAATGAGAATCTGCGAGAAATCGGACTCGGTGAATTGGAAGGTCGCTCCATCGATGAAATGCATGAGAAGTATCCCCAACAATTGACGGATCTGCGTAATCACTTGGATCGTTACGATCCAAGTGCCTTTAAAGGTGAGCCGATCCAAGAAACATTGAGTCGAATCGAGACCGTCGTCATGGATGCGGTGATGCAGCATGAAGGCCCATTATTGTTCGTCGGTCATGGGGCATCCTTTACGGCTGCTATCCAGTGGCTTGCAGGCAAACCATTAGCCGAATTAAGAGAGCAAGGTGGATTAGTCAATAACAGCGTTAGCTTATTAGAGACGAATGAACAAAAAGTATTGCCTTTTGAACTAAAACTTTGGAATGAAGCAAGCTTTTTAAGCAATCAAGCAGGATTAGACGCTTTGTTGTAAACCATGAAAGGAGCGGCACCATGATTCCAGAAAGAACGTTTTTTGTCGGCCATGTTGCCGCCATCTTTTTCCAGAATCCCAGCAATTTTTATAAAGTACTATTAGTTAAAGTCACTGAGAATAATGCCGACTACAAAGACTCGGAGATCGTCGTTACTGGTAGTTTCGGCGAAATCCAAGAAGAGGAAAAGTATCGGTTTTTTGGTGAGCTGGTCAATCATCCCAAGTATGGTGTCCAGTTGAAGGCCGAAAGCTACCAACAAGAACAACCGACCTCTGAACAAGGGTTGATCGCCTATCTTTCTGGAGAAAAATTTCCGGGGATCGGCAAGAAGACCGCTGAAAAAATCGTTGACCTTTTAGGAGAAGAAGCGATCGACCGGATGCTGGAAGAACCAACATTGTTGGAGCAGATTCCAGGATTGAATGAAAGTAAGCAAAAAATGATCTTAGATACTGTACGGCAAAATCATGGGATGGATCAAGTGATCGTTGGCTTGAGCCGCTATGGTTTTGGTAGTCAGCTTTCTTTTGCAATCTATCAAGCCTACAAAAATGAAGCATTATCAATTATCGAAGAAAATCCTTACCAGTTGGTGGAAGACATTGAAGGCATTGGCTTTAAACGCGCAGATGGCATCGCTGAGCAGCTAGGGATCGAAGCTTCGTCGCCGCAACGGTTTCGAGCAGCGGTCTTGCATCAGATCTTTGCGCAATCCTTACAGACAGGCAATACCTTTATCCATGCCCAAGACTTGTTAGAGCAGACACTGCGTTTATTAGAAACGAGTCGTCCTATTGAGATTGCGCCAGACGACCTGGCATCAACGATCATTCAATTAGTGGAAGAAGGAAAAATCCAGCAAGAAGAAACTCGTTTGTACGAAAACAGTCTGTACTTTTCTGAATGGGGAATCGCTAGTTCCATCGAACGCTTGCTTTCCCGCAAAAAAGAAATCGTCTATCCTGAGAAAACAATCAGCAAAACGCTGCGAAAAATTGAGAAGCATTTAGGTATCACCTATGGGTCTTCGCAAGAAGAAGCAATCAAAGAAGCCATTCGTTCGCCATTGTTTATTTTGACAGGTGGTCCGGGTACCGGGAAAACGACGGTGATCAATGGGATCGTACAATTGTTTGCTGAGTTGAACGATCTGGACTTAGAGACATCAAAATACAGTGAAGAAACCTTTCCGATTCTCTTGGCAGCACCGACTGGTCGAGCCGCCAAACGGATGAATGAAACGACAGGTTTGCCAAGCGGGACGATCCATCGTTTGTTAGGCTTGAACGGACGTGAAAAAGCGCCATCGATTAGTCCGAAAGAATTAGAAGGCGGCTTATTGATCGTCGATGAGATGTCTATGGTCGATACATGGTTGGCGAATACGCTCTTTAAGTCGATCCCTACAAACATGCAAGTGATTTTTGTGGGGGATAAAGATCAGCTTCCTTCTGTGGGACCAGGACAAGTCCTTCATGATTTGCTAGCGATCGATGCGATCCCGAAACAAGAATTGACAGAAATCTATCGCCAAGGAGATGGATCAAGCATCATTCCACTGGCTCATGCCATCAAAAACGGGCAGCTGCCTGCTGATTTTACACAAAACCAAAAAGATCGCTCCTTCTTTGCGTGTGATGCGTACAAAATCGAACCGTTGATCGCTCAGATAGTGAAACGGGCAAAAGACAAAGGCTACACGCCGCAAGATATTCAAGTGTTGGCACCGATGTATCGTGGGGCAGCCGGGATCGATGCTCTGAATAAAATGATGCAAGAGATTTTTAACCCCAATGATGGGACAAAAAAAGAGGTGACTTTCAATGATACGGTGTATCGTATCGGTGATAAGGTTTTGCAGTTGGTAAACTCACCAGAAGATAACGTGTTTAATGGCGATATGGGCCAAATCGTTGGGATTACTCTAGCCAAACAGTCGGAAGACAAGGTTGACGAACTGGTCATTCAGTTTGATGCCAATGAAGTGACCTATAAGCGGAATGAATGGAATAAGATCACATTATCCTACTGTTGTTCGATCCATAAATCTCAAGGTAGTGAATTTCAAATGGTTATTTTGCCGATGGTTCATCAATACCAACGTATGCTGCAACGCAATCTGCTATATACTGCTGTAACCCGCAGCAAAGAAATGCTGATTTTACTTGGTGAACCGCAAGCCTATCAAACTTGTGTCAGTCACGAATCTGCTACTCGCTTAACGACATTAAAAGAACGTATCAATGGTACGGAAAAAATGACGCCGCTGCAACGAGCAAAATTGGCCCAATTTGAAGAAGCGGATGATCCGTTTTATGATGATTCCTCTGAAAACACGAAGGCAAAAATGGTAGCTTCGAAGCCAAAGGAAAATCCCAGCACTGAAGCTGCTGCTAACCAGCAAGCGACAGAAAAGTCACCAGATAGTGGGTTGGACTTGTTTGCTTTTGCCGAGCCTGAGCCGTCGACATCAAATCAGACAGAAATTGCAAAGCCTCTGTCAGGGGGAAAAGACCTAAGTGAAGGGACTATGGGGGAAGAAGCACTCATCGAAGAAACGTCGAACGATGGTGTATTGACCTTAACGATGGTCAAAAAGCATTTAGTGGATCCAATGATTGGCATGAAGGACTGTTCTCCATACGACTTTATGCCCGCAAAAAACGGCTGATTGAAAGATGAGAAAATACTAAAAAAGGTACCTTAGTGAGCGCTTTCTTTTGGTTTTTTAGCTTCTTATGCTAAGCTAAAATCAAAAGGAGGCGTTACGTTATGGCGAAAGAAACCGAAGATAAATTAGCAAAATTAGCAAAAGAATCTGGCAACGACTTTAAGAAATTAGATGAGATGGAAAAAGAATTTAAACTAGATGAAAGTCCCGATGCAGAACGAGGCGAGCGGGATGAATCAGGGTTAGAAAAAACGTTAGAAAAGGCGCCGATTTTCCCGCCTAACACACCGAACAATCCAACGAATCCCGGCAGTCCCGGAAATCCATAGCTTGTCCACTAAAAACTACGACAGTCGGATAATCGAGTAGAAAACAAAAAACCTGAAGAATGCAGCTTCGCATTCTTCAGGCTTTTTTTTGCAATCGATGAGACTTACTGTAAATGCTGATAAAAATAGATTGCTAATTGCGTGCGATCCCGCAATTCCAGTTTTTCCAGTAATTGACTGATGTAATTACGGACAGTACCATCACTCAAGTACAAAGCATCGGCAATTTCTTTATTGTTTTTTCCAGCGGCTACTTCTTTGATGATCGCAAATTCACGTTCGCTAAAAGAAGATTGATTGTTAATTGATGGTTCGTTCTTCATTAGCTGCGTGAAGGTCTCAACGATTTCATTCCCGAAGACAACTTGGCCATTATAAGCGGCTTTGACAGAAGGGATGATCGCTTGTAAATTCTGCTTGATCAAATAACCTTTCACACCGATGGAAAAGGCTTCGCGAATGTATTCTTCATCTTTGAAGGTAGTCAATAGCAAAAGGATCGCTTGGGGAAATTTAGCCAATATTTCTTTGGCAGCATCGATCCCCGTTTGTTCCGGCATGCGGATGTCCGTCAGCAAAACGTCAGGATGATAGGTTTCATATAATTCCAGTGCGTCTTTGGCACAATGGCCGATGCCCAGCACCTGAATCTCTTCTGTGCTTTCAAGAATGGTTTGCAAAGATGTGGTCACAAACGGATCATCGTCAATAATAACTACAGTAATCATTGGTGTTCCTCCTTTGGTAAAATGATCGTCAACTGAAAGCGTTGGTTTTCTTGTAAAATATGAACTTGACCTTGTTGTTCTTGGACCCGTTGACGCATCGTTTTCAGACCGATTCCAGTGTCTGGATTTTGAGGTGTGCGGACGCCATCATTCGTGATTTGCAAGCGAAAAAATGCAGGCAGCGTTCGAAAATGCAACACGAGGGTTTTCGCATAACTATGTTTGATACTGTTGGTTAAGGCTTCTTTGATGACCATTAGGAAACAGTTTTGCTGTGCTTCATTCAACCCTTCAAATAGGTTTCCTTCAATCGTGACAGGTGATGGAAAATCAGCAATTAGAAACTCTAAGGATTGCTGGAAAGAAATCGATGTCTCGTGGAGATCGTGAACACTTTGTCGAATGCGATCCATCCCTGTATGAACGGTAGCACTTAAATTTGCTAGGGGGTCATTTAGTTTTGGCTCTTGATTGATCATTTCAAGCGCGCCAATCTGTAAAATGGCACTCGACAGTAGATGGCCGACATTGTCATGGATATCGCGAGCAATTCGATTTCGTTCTTCGGCAATTTGCAAGGCTAACTTTGTTTCTTGTGATAGGGCTAGCGCTTTGTTTTGCTGCGATAACTGTTGCTGCTTTTCCTAATGGGTATCTTTTGAAGCGATGTACTTTTTCTCAAGATCAGACATTCGCTGATCTTTTTTGCGTAAGTAAAAAGCAAAGAGCAACAAAAGGATGACAAAAGCGAGCTCCGTGAGAGAATGATGGACAACCGTTGCGATCAATAAAAATCCTAATAAAAATAGAACATCATCTTTACTATCTTCCGGAGCGATCACCCGCATCAATGCAGGCAGAAAGAGGGCAAGCTCTGGCCAAAACGTACATAGAAGCAACAGAATAACTTGAAAAAACCAGTTTGCTATTCTAGGCAGTAAATAACTGACGCCAGTAAATATAACGGCGATCAGTAGATAGATGACCTGCACAGCAACAAAACCTTGATTTACCAATAAAAGTAATGAGACGGCGAGTAGGAAGCCAGCTTCGCTGAGTAGTCGAGATTTAGACATGATAAACTCCTTCATTGTGACAAATGTCATGCTTAGTTTAGCCAATCGTCACTAGTTTCTTTCCTTGAAGTTTATTATAGTCAGATTAACAAGAAATTTGGAAGGAGTTTTTCATCGTGATTATCGAAATTGATAAATTAGTTAAACGCTATGGTGATTTTGTGGCATTGAATCATTTTGATCTGCAAGTACAAGAAGGAGAGGTTTTAGGATTATTGGGACCAAACGGCAGCGGGAAATCGACCGCCATCAACTGTATGCTCTCTTTGTTAAACTATGACAAAGGCACCATCAAACTTTTTGGATCAATCATGACGCCTGAAAATTATGCCGTTAAAGCAATGATCGGGGTCGTTCCTCAAGAGGTTGCCGTCTTTGAAGAACTTAGTGTGCAAGAAAATATCGATTATTTTTGCGGGTTATATGTTGCTGACAAAGAGAAACGACAAGGATTGATCGAAGAAGTGATTCAATTAGTGGGTTTGGAAAATTTCGTGACTTTTCATCCAGGAGAGCTGAGCGGTGGCTTGAAACGGCGGTTGAATATCGCCTGCGGGATCGCACATAAACCACGTTTGATTTTTTTAGATGAACCAACAGTAGCTGTCGATCCCCAAAGTCGTAATAAAATTTTGGAAAGCATCAAAGAGCTAAATCGCCAAGGAGCAACGATCGTTTACACGACCCATTACATGGAAGAAGTGGAAATTCTGTGTGACCAGATCGTGATTATGGATCAGGGACAGGTGATTGCCAAAGGGACTAAGGAATCTCTGAAAGACATGGTACGCACGGCAGATCGTTTGACCATCGACATCCCCTTATTGCCTGACCACGTGTTGGTAGCGATTCAGAACACCAATACTGCTAACGGAATCGTTTACAAAGACGGACAGCTCCAAGTAACAACAACGGAACTCAATACGGTCTTGTTACCTATTTTGACACTCTTACAAGCAGAGAAAATCAGTTACGGAAAAATTGCAACCAAAGAAGCGACCTTAAATGATGTCTTTTTAGAGATCACGGGCAAGGAATTGAGAGACTGAGGAGGGGGAAACCATGTTTTGGCATTTTTACAAATACCGCACAAAGGTGTTGTTGCGAAATAAATCGATGCTGTTTTGGACGTTGGCGTTTCCCATTCTCTTAGGCCTAATGTTTATGGCGGCCTTTGGGGAGATCGATCAAGCGGGAAATTTAGAGACAATCACGACGGGGATCGTAAAAACCGGGGACCAAATAGCGCTTACGGAAAATTTTTCCACCGTCCTTGAACAAGTGGAAATCAATGAAAAACCATTATTTGCACTCGAGGAATTACAAGAAACAGAGGCAGTTGAAAAGCTGACTGCCGGTGAATTAGCTGGATATTTCCTGATTGACGACAAAACCATTTCTCTGCATGTGGGCCAAGCGGGCATGAGTCAGACGTTGATGAAAAATGTAATGGATCAATTTTTACAACGTACAGCGATCATTTCTAGTAAAGCAGCAGAACTTGAAACGCTTGATCTTGCACCTATTATGGCCGCATTTGAACAGGAGGCGACTTTTCAAGAAGTGAATGCAGATCGTGACATGAGTGTCAAAAGTTTTTATTTCTTTACCTTGATCGGGATGGCGATCCTCTATGGGACGATGTGGGGTGTCCGTAATGTCCAGGATCAGCAAGCCAATCAATCCGCGAATGGTATTCGGCTTTCCTTGATACCAAGAAAACGGACATTGGTTTCAAGTGCGAATTTAGCGGCGAGTTTTACGATTGTGTTAGTAGAAGTCTACATTATTTTAGCGGTGTTTCGTTTTGTCTATCAAGTAGACTTTGGCGATCGTTGGCAATGGTTACTACTGGTTGCCGCATTAGGATCATTGTGTGCGATTTTGCTAGGGACATTGATTGGAAATCTGACGCCAAAAATGAATTTGGTGCAAAAAGATGGCATTTTGGTCTCCGTTACAATGGCAATGAGCTTTTTTGCTGGGATGATGGGCTCGGAACAAATCAAGTATTGGCTTGATCTACATGTGCCGATACTGGGGCAAGTAAATCCCGTCAATTTGATCAGTGAAAGTCTTTATCAATTGTATTACTATACAGATTTGAGTAGCTTTTATACCAATCTTTTCTGGTTGACTGGCTTTATCGTCCTTTTGTCAATTGGAAATGCTTGGATCGAAAGAGGGGTGCGCTATGACGCTTTATAAAACGATTTGGACTTTGCTGAAGGCAAATAAGTCGAACTTACTAATTGGAGTATTGATCACAGTTGGTGTCACGTTCTTTTATGCGCAAAGCATCGACGTCGAAAACACCTCTTTACAAGAAGCCAACATTGCTTTGATCAGTGAGGAGGAGTCGCCAGTCGTTGATGGTCTTCGGGAGTACTTGAAGGAAAAGCAAACCTTGGTTGCTTTAGAGGGGACCTCACAAAAAGAAATTGACGATGCCCTTTATTTTAATCGTGTAAACATTGTCTTGCATTTGCCAGCTGATTTCTCCAAACAAGTGGAGGCTGGCCAGATGCCAACGATCGAGATTCAAAGCCGGCCAGATGCTTTTTCTAAAACCATTGTCACCCAGCAAGTGAACACGTTCTTACAGACGCTTTTACTTTTTCAAGAAGAAGGCAAAACAGTCAGTGAGGCGATAGAAGAAACACAAACAGCGCTAGCCGTCACAGGGCAAGTTGAGCTCAGTACAGAATATAGTCAACGAATGAAAAAAATGTTAACAGGCATGACCTTTAACTTATTGTCATATGGCCTCTTTCTATCAATATTTAGCGGGTTTGGTGTGATCAATCTGGCCTTTAACCGCCAAGAAATCAGCAAGCGAAACCAGAGTGCGCCTCTTCCAAAGCGGATGCTACAGCGGAAAATCCTGTTAAGCTTAATCAGTTACTCGCTGCTTTTAACCTTCGGCTTTTTATTACTGATGGTGTTACTAGTGATTCGCACATCCTGGGATACAGCAGCTTGGTACCACATTTTGAACACGTTTTTGTTTTTACTACCTGTCATCAGCTTCTCGGCTTGTGTCACCTCTCTTGTGAAAAATTCAGAAGCGATCGGCGGTATCAGCAATATCTTTATAACCGGAAGCTGTTTTATCGGTGGGGTCTTTGTGTCCGCGAACTTTCTGCCGGATATCGTCAATAAAATCGCGGCATTCACGCCAACCTATTGGTTTGTTCAAAACAATACCTTGATCAGTGAGACCCTCACGTATAATCAAAGGTTCACTGAATCCTTCTGGTTCAATGGCTTTGTCTTGGTAACATTTGCAGCAGTATTTTCAATGATCCACTTTATTTTGGGAAGAGAAAAAAGCCGTCGTTGGCAGTACAACTCGGCGAAAAATTAATAATCTAACGTATAGAAAAACGATACAAATCAGCAGCGATTTGTATCGTTTTCTTTATGGGCACCAAAATAATTGACTAGCTGTTGTAAAAGTAATATCAAAGGGACGTTGGCCCATTTCCTCACCGTCTTCTTGTCCATGTTGGGGCACGGTAGAGATAATTCTCAGCTTCGACGTGGAAAGATGGTGAAAGTAACGTGAATTCATGTGTTTCTTTCGCATCAGTAAACCGATCAGCCAGAAAATCTTAAAAATCGATACACGCTCGACAAGAACAAAATCAAACTTTTTCTCTTTGACCGAAGCGGTTGGGGCGATCGCAACACCGCCGCCAAAGTAAGGATGGTTGGTCGTAGTGCATAGAAAAGCTTTCTTATAACTGAATTGTTGCCCATTACACTCAACTAAGATCGGGAAGCCTTTTTGGCGAAACAAAACCCGAATAATTGCAGCGATATAGGAAAAGGAGCCGAGGTTAAACTTATTCAGACTACTTTTTGCCACAGAGTGATTGGTGGTGTAGACGATTGCCGCATCAAGGCCAATACCGACATTGTTAAGCGCAATGCCGCTTTCCTCCTGGATCTGCTCATCATAGTGGATAATGGCCAATTCTTGGGGCTTAGTAGTACCCGCAATTTTCCAAAATGCTTTTTCCGGTTCCCGCGGCAACTCGATACTTCGCGCAAAATCGTTTCCTGAGCCAGCGGGGATGTAAGCAACGGGGATTTGTTGTTGTTCAAGTTGTAACTCTGATACTACTTGGTGCAGCGTTCCATCTCCCCCAATAACGACCAGCAATGGATATAGCATTTCGCCATTTTCTAAATAAACATCGTCCCAAGGCAAAAGGCGTTCTTTTAAGAGTTTTCGGGTGATGTTTCGTTCGTCGCCGGGCGATTTTGTTAAATAGAGTTGATGGGGGAAACGATGCTTGTTTACGATTTTTTGCACACGCTCCGCCGCTTTTTTCCCCCTTCCACTGCCTGAGGCAGGGTTTACGAGGAAGTGATAATAATAGTTCATTTTATGAATAGCTCCATATCGTTTTTTCGTTCAATGCGTTTAATTATAGCATGTTTCGAAAGAAGGCGGGGAGACGATGCCTGAAAAAAGAGCAAAAAAATAGATTCGACGATTGTGCTTTCTGGGTTTTCAAAGGTTCTTATGTCCACTTTGATCCTCAGGTAACGATGCCCATCGCCGAATCCTATTCAATTAGTAAGGAGTAACTCAAATTCCCACATCCTTTGTCTTTTATTCTAAGTTGACAACAATTCTTTTCTTGCAGAACCTGCTTCGTCTGCTTTACTGGGAATCCTTGCTCCTTACACTTATAGTATAGCACATTTTTTATATTGGGCAATCGCTTACATTGTTTTGTTGTTGCCTTTTAGAGAAATTTAAATAGTTTAATGAAAGGTAAAGGAAAAAGGGTGGAGATTATGATCATCGCCGCTTTTGAACGGCTCTTCTAAAGGATTTGTAATCAAAGTGAATTTGCGAGAAGGTAGGCTAACTAAAGAATACTAGATTGAAATTGCCTTATATACAGTACATTAAAATGATTTTAAATCATTTAATTGTATTTTCATTATTATTTATTGCTTTTTCCTTGTTAAAAAAAAGCGATAGGAGTAAATTAGTAGTGTAAAAAACTTATTTTAGGAGGAAGTATTATGTGTACTGCGTTAACTTATGTAACGAAAGATCATTATTTGGGCAGAAATTTTGATTATGATGTTTCTTATAAAGAAGTAGTGACCATTACTCCGAGAAATTATTCATTCAAATTTCGCAAAGTAAGTGAAATAGATCACCATTACGCAATGATTGGGATTGCTGCTGGTGTCGCTGAGTATCCACTGTATTATGATGCGGTCAATGAAAAAGGTTTAGGTATCGCTGGATTGAATTTTCCAGAAAATGCTTTCTACAATGAATTTCAAGAAGGAAAAGAGAATGTTACGCCTTTTGAGTTCATTCCATGGCTTTTAGGACAATGCGCTACTGTTGAAGAGGTAAAAGGGTTATTAGCCAATGTCAATCTCGTTCGGATCAATTTTAGTGAAGATTTGCCTCTATCGCCTTTGCATTGGATGATTGCTGATAAAAAAAGTGCCATCGTTGTGGAAAGTATGAGTGATGGCCTTCATATTCATGAAAATCCGGTGGGAGTTTTGACAAATAATCCGCCATTTGACTATCAATTGTTCAATTTGAATAACTACCGTGTGTTATCATCGAAAACTCCGGAAACTCATTTTTCTGACAAGCTGGATTTTGATGAATATAGTCGTGGAATGGGAGGCTTAGGGCTGCCAGGAGATCTTTCTTCGATGTCTCGCTTTGTCAAAGTAGCTTTTACCCGATTGAATTCCGTTTCTGGAGAATCTGAATCCGAAAGCATTAGTCAGTTCTTCCATATTTTAGGTTCGGTTGAGCAACAAAAAGGACTTTGTGACATAGGCAATGAGCGCTATGAGTACACGATTTATACTTCTTGCTGCAATACAGATAAAGGAATCTATTACTATCGTACGTATGAAAATAGTCAAATCGTTGCAGTTGATATGAATAAAGAAGATTTGGAAGGTAATGCACCGATTTCTTATCCATTAATTGAAGACCAACAAGTTCTTTTCAGTAACTGATCCAATCTTAAAAAAACCATCTCAAAGCTGTTTTGAGATGGTTTTTTTCTTTTCCATTTTTAAAATAAATCACTCTCATTTGTTGTCGTCTTCGTCCCTGCGGTACTTTTATTCGGAAATGGAAAAAAGCGATTCACCAATATCGCAATCGTCATGCCGATAAAACTATCAACAATCCGATTAAAAGCATACAAGTAAGATTCAGTTTGAGGAATCATAAATAAAATCGTCAATAGTGTGGCACAAGCACCAACTGTTCCCTCGGAATAATCAAATTTGACCAGTAAAGCGATCATCAACATGATCACTAAAGGGATCGCAATCATTTGTATAAAGGACGAATGTCCGAAAAAGTTAAAAATTGCTATACAAAACACGGAGGCAATTGCGCCAAAGCTATTACCTGCAATCCGATGTTTCCCGTATTTGACGGTGTTTTCATGATCTTCTCTTAATGTGAAAACAGCTGTGATCGTCGATACGACGTAGGTTTCTCGATTCAAAAGAAAACTGATCAAAATACAGAGGAATACACTGATTCCCGTTTTTACATTTCTTAAGCCAAAGGTCAATCCAAATAAGTTCAATCATGTCATCCTTCCAAAATAAATTTCAACGAATTAGATTATACCACATTGCAGGCGGTCATTCGTTTCGATTCTCAGAAAAACGAACACTGACTTTTCTTCGTAAGTCAAGATGCACCTTCTATCAGTAGTTGAATAGCTAGTTTGATGCTAAGCATTTTTCAACTTCGAGTTTGAAGTAATACAATAATTGGAACGCCCTCTAGAAGTGTTGATTTTACGCTTTACCCAGCAGTTCATTTTCTAAGTGAGTTGAAATGATGAAAAATTATTTATTGCTTATAAATAGATTGTTTTTTAACAATATTATTGGCATAATCAAAAATAAGGAGGGGTTAAAATGAAAAAAGTTTCTATACTATTGGTGCTATTGCTTGGCTTCGTTGTTTTTCCGATGACAGTTTTTGCTGCATCTTCACCAAGTGTGAGCTATCAAACAAATGTCCAGTCTCAAGGGTGGCAATCATGGAAAACAAATGGTCAGACGTCAGGGACCATAGGGAAAGCAAAGCGACTTGAAGCAATCAAGATAAAAATTACTAATGAAAAATACAAAGGGAATATTGAATATAAAACCTCCATTCAGAAACAAGGATGGGAAAAATCGTATAGAAAAAATGGGACTCTGTCTGGTACAAGTGGAAAAGGGCAACGGTTGGAGGCGATCCAAATCAAACTCACCGGTGAGATCGCTAAGTATTACGATGTCTATTATCGAGTCAATGCACAACAATTTGGCTGGATGGGGTGGGCGAAAAACGGGCAGTCTTCAGGAACGTCCGGCTTTGGCTTTCAACTGGAAGCAATCCAGGTCAAACTGGTGAAAAAAGGTGGGAAAGCACCTGGAACGACGAATGATGCATTTCGAGATGGATTAAAAAAGTACGTAGACAAACAAGGCAAAGGGTTGATCAAAGGGTCCAAGCAAAAGATTTACCACATACCGGGTAGTCAATACTATAAAAAAACGACAAGTCCGATTCGTATGTTCAAGACGGAAGTGGAAGCGTACAAAGCGGGCTTTCGACCAGCTAAATAGAGGTGTGGCAGGCATTCGCTGAGTAAACATCTATGAGAAATTGCTTTACCAAAAAAGTTACGAGGCAACGAGAAGAAAGCTATTTTTGATCAAAAAGTAACTGAATCGTCTGATTCATTCTAAACATCCCTTTCCATTAATGAAAAGGGATGTTTTACGTATTCAAGATGATTACTGTGCGTAGATCAGGCGGATCTTATTAACCTTCCATCACGAGATCCGTCTTCATTTAGCGAGGTTCCAACATAAAGCCACCATCTTCATCGTTTATTTCTTCGGTAGGCGTAAAAATAATATTTTTGCCATCTCTTTCAAGGGTAAAGATTGAATCACAAGCCATTAGGAAATCTGACGATGGATGACTCATTGATCGTCGAATAGGGCTAGAAAATGAAAGCTGCGAAGTGTTTCTTTGAATCAACGAATGAAGGAATAGAGGGAGCAATTCCATCTGCATAAATTTTTGTCAGGTGAATTCGAGATGATTTGATGATTTAATGCCCAGTTTAACATTGATATATGGCTATTAATGTGTATAATAAGTACTTGTGCGAAGCGCACCGCGGTTCATCAACTAAAACGTTTAAATTCGATTAAAACCCTTCAAACCAACATAACAATCACCTTTTTATCATTTTCATCCACAAAACATCCACATGGAAATAAAATATATTTTAGAAATAACGTTCATACATAGATATAGCTTCAGTTTCCATTTTCTTAGAAATAGGAAGATACACGTTTGCGATCATATTTATCGAAGAGTGTCCTAAACGTTCCGATACATATTTAATGTTTGACCCACTTTCAAGTAAATGTACTGCATGAGAATGTCTTAGTGCATGAGGCGAGAGACGAGGTAGCTCGGCTAAATCGCACATTTTATAAAAGTAGGTTCTATAATTCGACTGCTTGATAAAGTTCCCGCGTTCATCTGCAAAAATATACTCTTGATTAGCTATGTTTCTGGATGAAGCGAGGGCTAGCTCGTTTTTCTTGATTTTGAAATTCTTCAATAATTCGATTAAGTATCTGTCAATTACAATTGTTCTATAGCTTGATTGAGTTTTTGGAGGGTTTATATAGTCAGTTTTTCCCTCGCGATACAAAGTTTTGTTTATTTCTATTTTATTTCTGTTCCAGTCATCCCATTTTAATGCAGAAGCTTCTCCCAGTCTCAAACCAGTTCGCGATAATAGTATAGATAATACAAAATACAGGTAGTCCATGAAATCATTTTCTTCCGCGTGACTTTTGCTGATGTCTAAAAAATAGACTAAATCATCTTTTTCAAAGAATTTTATCTCTTTTTTATATTTTTGTAATTTAGGATACTTTATGCTTTTCATCGGATTGGATTCTAAGAGCTGATATTCTACAACAGCATCTTCGAGCGCGCTATTGAATGGGGCAACATAGGATTTGACAGAGTCTACATTTAAGTGATCACAAAGTTCGTTAATCCATGTTATACATTCAAGTCTTTTGATTTCAGTAAGTTTGTAAAACTCGAATCGTGGAAGAATGTATAAGCGAATAGATTTTTTTATTCTATATAAAGTTGACTGTTTGACAGTCCGTGCTTTTAGATCGATCCACATCTTTAAATAGTCGCCCACAAGCATGGATTTATCAGTAGTAACAGAAAACTTTGTACCAGTGATTGTGATTGCGTGTTTAGTAGTTGGTTATATTATCAAGACTACACCTGTTTTAACCAATAAGGTGAATGATTACATTCCATTGATTGTCGGCTTACTAGGAGCAATTCTAGGGCTTGTCATGAATGGTTTTGCGGTTGAATCAATCGTTTACGGCGCTGTTAGTGGATTAGCATCTACAGGCTTGCATCAATCATTTACCAGAATTATTAGTCAAGGAGCAGCTGAATAAGCTGTTTTTTTTTATAAAAAATTTGGAGGGATAACCATGAGAAACAAAGCAAAATTTATTGAAGACTTTGAATCAGTAGCCCAGCCAGAAATTATCGAAGCTGTACATCCGATACAAGACGCGGCACACACGATGAATCAGCTCGAGGAATCAGAATATCATTTGACTGTTAAGTTTACGAGAGATAGCCAAGATAAGACCTTTCAATTTGAAGTAAAGAAACGTGAAAAAACGGATGACTCTTCTGAAGAAATTGATGATTACTTTTACATCGGAAAGGGGGAGTAAACATGGTCAAATATAATAATTCAACCTCTCATAGAGGGCATAATGCGATTGTACCTGGCGCATCTGGTTGCGGTTTGAAAGAACACGAAGTTGCTCAAAAGATTCATGACAAATTTCGAGCAGCAACTAAAGCCGTAGATGCTACTGATGATGTGGGTACAACCGCTAACGATAATCTCTACAATATCGTTCGAAAAAATGAATTCAGTTGGAAAATCCTTCCATGTTAGCCATCACCTAAATGCTTTTAATGGGAGTGCGAATGATTTTGAAGTGTGGTACTTCGCTGGGAATGAAGAAGCTCGTAAACTGGCACAAGCTATTTGTGATGCAGTATATAAAGTTACTGGCTGGGTTAATCGTGGAGCGAAGGCTACTACATCCTTATATGTGATTCGAGCATCTGAAGGATCAGCAATCTTGATTGAATGGGGCTTTATGGACAGTTAAAAAGATATGGATATCATGGCCAAGAAAATGGACGATGCAGTTAATGCTGCATTGGATGTTATGGGATACAAATCATCTTCGAATGGAGGCGTAGCAAAAGTGACAAACAAAAAAACATATATTCAAAATGCAAGACGTGTAGAAGTGATTCGAGAAAGTGGAGATCAAGAGTACACGGATTTAGAATCTACTAATATGCGTGGTAACTACTATCCGAAGGGCAGCAAGCTTCTGGTGAAAGAGGTTGTGAAGCATGGCAACATTACACGTCTTCTTTTAGAATCTGGTGGGTATTTTACAGCTAATGAAGCTTACGTGAAGAAACTCAGATAAACACAAACCCCCCTTACTCGTTTGAGTAGGGGCTTTGTACATAAACTCAGATAAATTATATAGGGGAATCAACTTCTGCCTAAATTACGTTAAAAGTTTTTCTTTTTTTCATTATAAAAGAGAAAAATTCCAAAAAGTACAATGAACGATTTTGGACTTAATATATCGTTGAATAGAAAGTGCGAGAAAGTAAAATTACCAGAAATTAAAGAAACAATCAAAATTATTAGGACATAATACAAGAGCATTTTTGAGATAAACATTATAGTTTGCTTTTTAGTCATATTAAATTCCTCCCTCACACAAATTTACATGATAATATTTTTCTGATTAAAATACTATTTTATGAGAAAAATAAATTGTCTTGAACATTCAGATAATTTATTTTTTAGTAAATTTGTGAACAGAATCATAGCTCCCTATTAATTTCTTTCTTGCTGAATCTGAGTAAGCTTTAACATTCTCTTTTACATATAAGTTTTTCGAATCAGTATCTTTATAAGTAGTAATTGTTAAGTAGACAGTAGCTTTGGGTTTAAATTTTAGGTCTAATTTTGAAAGGAAATAAGCCCCCACAGCCCCTGCAAATTCCCCAGCCTTCATCACACCTTTAAGAACTATACCACCAAAGTAAATTGTTGCTATCCCAAATATGGTGTTGCCTAGATTAGCAACGAATGCATTGTCGAACTTGGTGTCAGTTTTTCTACTATCGATTTGTTTCCAATTCCAGCCGCCATCAGCTACGACAGCTCTAGTAGAAATAGTAGATGAGTTTGAGTCTTTAATATATAAAACACCATCTTCGTATTTGGCTGCTTCTTCTTTTGTCACAGACTCAGTAGTTTGCGGTATAGTTGAATTAGGTATTGAAATTTCATCGGATGACACAACTTTAGTAGGTAATACGATATTTATTAATAGACAAACTACAAAGCCAATAACCAAAAGATTAAATACTTTTTTACTTTTTAACATATTCTGATGCTCCGTTCTATTAAAATTAAGATACTTTACGTGTCAAAATTGTCAATGTTTTAACATAATCAGGCCTTCGTCACCCACCTGTAGAGATTGGATGACTTCTACTTAAATGATGTTAAAGCTAAGCAGTTGAAATCGGTTCAATAAATCTTGTATTGGAGATACATCTTTCACATTCAACTGTGTTTTCTTTCCAGCTTGATCACTATTCAAATAAGCAACTGCTTTAGGGCGGACGTTTCATCTGCTTTTACCTCCGACGTTCAAAAAAAAGCAAATACAGCAAGAGCAAGTACCGATAACAACAACGCTAGTTTTCTTTTCATTCTACATTCTTCCTTGTTTATTTAAAGAACAAAACATACAAAATAAATAGGACAAGAATAACTCCAAAATAAATTAAAGTATCAGTCCATTTTGTACCGATATTAGGATCTCCTGCAGGCATACCAGTATCTATTCTTCGATTTTTTTCGATGGTAGAGAAAACATCGTTTTCTTTTTTCTTTTCTTTACCCTTCATAAAAACTCTCCTCGTAATATGCCAAGTAGTATCAATAGGAATTATCAGAATTATACAACAACTCAACAGGGATGTAAAATGGTAACAGACTTTTTTTAGACTGTAATATGATTTAATTACAAAAAGACACGTCCTAGCACAACCGGTTTCTAATGTAGAATTTCTTATAGCGACATAAAACTCGACACATTCTGAGCCGCACAAAGCTTCCTGAGATTTAGAAATCGAGTTCGGGAATTCATTTATAAAATCAGAAAGAGATAGGTAGCCTTGTTCATATTGAGTAATAAGATTCATATCAATTGCCACCTGGTTTATACTTTGTGTTAGGGTCGTATTTTCTAAGAATCTTGTCTTGAGTCCTAACGTGATCGAACAGATAATTTTCACCGTCTATTTTAAATACAAAAGCCAACTCTTCAGAATAATGACTATAGCTGATGGGTACAGTGAAATAGGGTTTTCCAAAGTTCTCCATCGTCCGAACAAACTGATCGTAAAGCAAGTGGGCTGGCCCCATTCCTTCTATAAACTCGTAGTAATATCTTTCCAATGCGTAAGTTCTTTGATGCGCTAACGGTATTTGCATATCATTCACTCCTTGCAAGAATTACACGAACAGAAAATAAAAAAAGCTCCCAACCAAATAAGGTAGGAGCAATTTTACGATTTTATTCAATTCAAACAACCGTATTTTAAGGTCTGTCATTCATCGATTATTTAGTCAAATCGAATGTGACATCAAAATCTTTATAATTATCCTCGTCATAATTTTCGATGTCGTAGCTAGCAGACCATTTCAATCGAATATTAGACACATTGCTAACATCTTCTATTTTAGGTACTGAAAATGTCACAATTCCTTCTTTTGTTACACCGCTTAAGATTTCTCCACCAATACTATCACTTAAAAACATTTCAGCTTCGATTTGCTGACCTTCCACAACCATTGTTGCTTGGTCTGGATAAGTATCAAAATCCATGTCCGAATTGTTGGTAATTTCGAAATATACTTGAACAGCGTATTTATTTTCTAGACCTTGCATTTCAATCTCATCATCGGATAGTTCTACAATCACCACTTTATTGATGTTCGTGGTCAGTCCATTCCAATCTTCTGAAAAATTCGCTGAATATTCGGCACGGTCCACAGTAGCGCTATTGCTTTCTATGGTGCTGCTTTCTGTAGTATTTTCAGCAGAAGATTCAACAATTGATTCGGTTTGAGCAGTGGCAGAACCTTGAGCAACTGTTTTCTCACCTTCGGGACTTGAGCAAGCCGATAAAAATAATAAATTGATACCAATAAAAACACCAAAATAAACTTTTTTTATGTTTGCTATAAGCTCCTCTTCTTTTTTCTTAATTGTATCAGAGAAGGGTGTTACTTTGTAAACAAAAATGATAGTGCTTAACTAAGTAATAAAAGTAAAAAGATTAAATAACACAGCTTTCGAGGGTTTCATCCACAAAACATCCACACAGTTTCTCCAAATTAATATAATAAACGGAAAACAAAAAGAGAACAATGTGCATGGAAAGGTTGATAAAACAATATTCTTGTGTATAATAAGTACTTGTGCGAAGCGCACCGCGGTTCATCAACCATCCCGCGTAATCAAAACTCGGAGAAAGTAGGGATCATATGGAAAAATCAACAAATCTAACCAATCAACGTTTGCGTGTCGTCGCAGCCAATGGGATCATCATGGCACTTTATATCGCTGTAACGGTTCTAGTCGCACCCGTTGCCTCAGGAGCGATTCAATTCAGGATATCTGAAGGATTGAATCACTTAGTCGTTTTCAACAGGAAATTGATGTGGGGTGTCGTCGGCGGGGTTGTTGTGTATAACTTGTTCTTTGGAATGGGGATCTTGGATGTCGTATTCGGTGGGGTCGGAAGCTTTTTGGCTTTAGGAGCGACTGCGCTGGTACAGAAGAAGATTCCAAATGTTTTCTTAAGACTAGCATTTAACACCATTGTTTTTTCATTAAGCATGTTCCTGATTGCGATTATGCTAAATATCACCTTAGCATTGCCTTTCTGGCCAACATTTGCAACAACAGCATTAAGTGAATTTATCGTGATGACGATTACGGCACCTGTGATGTATATTATCAATCGTGCTGTTCGTTTTGATAAACGCGTTTAAAGAAAACTTGTTTTTTGCTTTGATGGTTCTCAAAAAACAAGAAAAAGATCATTCCTAAGAAATGAAGGAATGATCTTTTGTTTTATTCTGCTTTTAAGTCTTCGATTTCTACAACTTTGAAGTTTTTTGCTTCTAGTTGCGTAACGATCTTGTCGCATAATTCTTTTGATGTGTTTGCTGGTAAAGTAATCATCGTACGACGAATAAATTCGTCTTTGCCGATATCCAGTGTGATACAGCTGGCGATACTGCTGTATTTTGCGATTATTTTTGAGATAACCGCTAAGTCGCCTTGTTGACCTGTTGATGCGATCGTCAACACATAGCTTCCTTGCTCAACGCTCCATGATTGTGACAACATATTCAATAAGGAGCTGTGGGTCAAGATGCCGTAAAATTGATTGTTTTCATCTAATACCGCAATATAAGGCAATTCTTTGATCGTAAAGAAAACCTTAAAAAATGAAGAGTTGACATAAATGAACTTCGTCGCATTTTTTAGCAGATAGGTGACGGGTAAAGTCATGTCGCCGCCGTTTGCTTTATGGCGATAGATGTGCATTTTATAAATATTTCCTCTAAAAATCTTTCCTGATTCATCTAGGATAGGCACACAACGATAACCAGACTCTTCTAAAATTGCCAGCGCTTCTTCTAAGGTAGCTGTTTCCTTTACCGTTGTTAAATCGCGTTTTTTGTAAACCATTGTTTTTAATAACATAATTTTCCCTCCCAAATACCCATTTAACACCATTATCATACCACAAAATCAGCAGAAACTATATTTATACGACAGAAAATCAAAAATTGACACAATCTTAATTAAATGGTATTTTTAGTGTTGGAAAACTTTATAAAAAGGGGGAGGACACTAAGATGGCAACGAAAAAAGCTGCTTTGGCTTGTTCTGTCTGCGGATCCCGCAACTATTCAAAATCAGTCAGTGAAGGTAAAAAAGGCGAACGCCTTGAAATCAACAAATTTTGCAAGTATTGCAATCAATATACTTTGCATCGTGAAACGAAGTAAGGAGGGAATCGAATGAAATTTTTGAAAAATGTTGTTGAAGAAATGAAAAACGTTTCTTGGCCATCAAAAAAACAATTACGCAAAGATACCTTTGTGGTGATTCAAACAACCATTATTTTTGCATTGATGTTCTTTGTGATGGACACACTGATTCAAACAGTCTTCAATTGGATCCTAAAGTAAGACTTCTTACTGATAGCGCTAGTCATTTATCGCAAATCATGCTATAATCGCTTTGAGGAAAAACTTCGGTGCAGCTGAGGTTTTTTTATTTTACAAAAAGATGGGGAGTCCGAAAAAAATGGAATCTTTTGAAAAAAATTGGTATGTTCTACATACGTATTCAGGTTACGAGAACAAAGTAAAAGCAAACCTAGAGTCACGTGCACAAAGCATGGGGATGGGTGATTATATTTTCCGTGTCGTTGTTCCCGAAGAAGTGGAAACAGAAGAAAAAAATGGCAAAACCAAAGAAATCGTTCATAAAACCTTTCCTGGTTATGTGCTAGTTGAGATGGTCATGACGGATGAATCTTGGTACGTGGTTCGGAATACACCAGGTGTGACTGGTTTCGTTGGCTCTCATGGTGCAGGAAGCAAGCCGGCGCCTTTATTACAAGAAGAAATCAATTCGATTTTGCGTTCGATTGGTATGAGCACCCGAACAGTTGAGTTAGAAGTAGAAATCGGCGAAACCGTCAAGATCATCGAAGGTGCGTTCTCTGGTTTAGAAGGTCAAGTAGCAGAAATTGATGAAGAGAAACAAAAACTAAAAGTGAACATCGATATGTTCGGTCGTGAAACCAGTACAGAACTTGATTTTGAGCAAGTAGATAAAATTTAACTGCTGGATAGACTAGCATGAACGGCTCATTTACGGTAAAATAACAGTAATGAGAATAAAGTGGACCAATTCGTTGGCCCACTTTTTTTCTCAAAATGAGTAAGCGCTTTATAAGAGGAAGGGGTCCTATGTCAAAATTAGTTGATTTTTTTAGAGTAAAGTTTCACAATGATTTTCATCCCCATACTAAAGGGATGATCTCTGTACATAATGGGTATAGCTTGTTGTTTCTTTTTAATTTGCTACTGTTTTTCTTTGCCATGTTGTTTTTCGATCCAAGGGTGGCAGTCGAAGAGCTCAAGTTGATTTTATTTTCGGAAAGTCATCTTGTGACAGATTATATTGCTATGACTTCTGTAGGGACGGCTTTATTAAACAGCAGTTTGATGACGTTTGTAGCGATCTCGATTTGTTATCATTATCGGGTGCCGATCACAGGCGGTGCGGTGTCCGCTATCTTTATGGTGACTGGGTATGGTTTTTTTGGGAAAAATCTACTAAATTTTATCCCGATATTTTTAGGCGTCCGCCTGTATTCGTATTTTATGAACGAACCACTGAAAAAATTTCTGTTGATCGCCTTGTACGGATCGTCGGTTTCTCCGATCGTCAGCTATTTTGCTTTCAATGATTCCTTACCACCTTATTTTAGTTTAGTGATGGGGTATGGCATTGGAATTTTTACCGGTTTTTTGATGGTTCCCATGGCACTGTACTTTCAAACGCTATTTCAAAGTGTCAGTCTTTACAGTTCGGGGTTCACTTCAGGAATGCTATGTACACTAGTTGCCGCTATCTGTCGGATGTTTGGCCTAACGATCGAGCTGCGAACAATGGTGTCACAAGAACAGCAACCGCGTTTGATTTTCATGATGCTGGTTTTAGGAAGTATGCTCGTAGGCTATGGTTCGCTGATGGCGATCAAGAAAAAACGGTTGAATATGCGAGCGATTTGGTCTCATAGTGGCAAAATCGAACGCGATATCTTACGTGATACCGGCGTTTATAATACGATGATCAATATGGGGTTAATGACATTCTTGTTAGTGGCTTACGTTGTCAGTATTGGTGCGGTTTTAAATGGACCGGTTATCGGTGCGATCTTTTGTGTCATCGGCTTTTCTGCTTGTGGCTCTCATGTGTTTAACTCGCTGCCTTTATTGGCAGGGGTGACGATCGCCAATCTATTGAGTGTATACACCATCAACGAGACGGTTACAGTCACGTCAGCGATTTTTGCGATGATGCTCTGTGCAGTAACGAATGCCTATGGCTGGAAAGGCGGCTTGGTGGTCGGTTTTGTCCACGCCTCAATGGTACTGAATATTGATTTCTTACATGGAGGTTTGAATCTGTATAACAATGGTTTTTCTGGCGGGCTCGTCGCCATGATGATCATTCCCCTATTGGATCTCAGCAAACAGCTTTGGCAAAAATCAGCCGATCAGGTGCCAGCTACCCAGAAAGAAAAAACACAAACAGTCTCGAAAGTACAAGAAAGTGAACAGCCATTAGTCCCATTGGATCAAACAGAAGGAAAACCTAAATTTTCCGAGCCTGTGAAGGTATTAACACCTGTTGCCCAAAAGAAACGCTATGGAGTAAGCGAGTGGGAGTAGAGAAATCCTCAGTGCTGTTTGTTACTTATTTAACAAATAGGAGGGACTTACCTTCCTGAGAAATAGTGAGAAAATGAAAACCAACCAAGAACAAGCAACGATTGGTTGTTCTTGGTTGGTTTTTATTGGTGTTCATTTCTAAAAAAAATCAACGATTGGCTTCTAAGATTTCTGCCTGCAAGCGTTGGGCAGTCGGTGTCATGGCTAGGCCGCCTTCAGCCGTTTCCTTGAAAATGCTAGGCATTTGCCGACCGACTTGATACATCGCTAAGACCACTTCATCTGGTGGGATGACACTTTCGATTCCTGCCAGTGCCATGTCGGCAGAGATAAAGGCTTGGGAAGATCCCAGGGCATTGCGCTTCACACAGGGGACTTCGACTAAGCCCGCGACAGGGTCACAAATCAAGCCCATCATATTTTTTAAGGTGATCGCCACCGCTTGAGCCGCTTGGTGAGGGGTGCCACCTTTTGCACAAACCAAAGCCGCCGCTGCCATTGCACTAGCAGAACCGATCTCTGCTTGACAACCGCCTTCGGCACCGGAAATCGAGGCATTGTTGGCAATCACCAGACCAAAGGCGCCGGCTGTAAACAAAAAGTCGACTTGTTGCGCTCGAGTCAGTGCCAAACGCTCACGCACGGCCATCAATACACCAGAAACAACACCCGCACTACCGGCAGTCGGAGTGGCGCAAATCAAGCCCATTTTCGCATTGACTTCATTGACTGCAATGGCATTTTGGACCGCTTGTAGAATGGTTTCTCCGCTTAAAAAATCACCGGCAGCAAGGTAGTCGTTCATCCGTGTCGCATCGCCACCGGTCAATCCCGTCACCGATTTTACACCAGCGACACCTTCAGCGACTGATTGCTCCATAACAACTAAATTCTTTTCCATGATTGCAAGGATCTGTTCGCGACTACGGCCAGTATTTTCTGCTTCGATTGCAATCATCATCTCTGCAACGGAAGGATAATTTTTACTCTCTGTTACTAATTCTTCTATTGTATAGAACATGTGCCTTTTCTCCTTTAATCAAAATACGCAGCGCTGTAAACGTGTGGCAAAACTTTGATTTGTTGGGCCAGCTGATCATTGCGCTGATCGACTTCGATGATCATGATGGCTTTATCACCGACAGCTTCTCTTGTTACGGTCATCGTACCGATATTGATTTGAGCCTCTGATAGTAAATTGGTTACTTTCGCAATCATTCCTGGAACATCTTGATGGACGATCACATAAGTTGGCGTACCTAGCGTCAGAGAAATTTTGAAGCCGTTAAGCTCTGAGATTTGAATATTGCCACCACCAATCGAAATACCAGTGACGGATAGTTTGTGGCTACCTTTTGTCAAAATCATCTTGACCATATTTGGATGTTCCGCTTTTTCTTTTTTAGGGACGAATAAGACTTCGATCCCTTTCTCATAAGCGATTTTTAAAGAGTCTGCTAGGCGAGCGTCATCTGGCTCCATGCCTAAGAGACCGCCAACTAACGCAATATCGGTTCCATGACCGCGATAGGTTTTGGCAAACGATTCATACAACAGGATATCTACACTGTCTGGCTGTTCGCCAAAAATACTGCGAACGATTTTTCCAATCCGGGCAGCACCGGCTGTATGAGAACTGCTGGGACCCACCATGATGGGTCCGATTATATCAAATACACTGCGGTATTTTAATTGTTCCATTTTTTTCACCTCGAATAGTAGTAAACGAATAGGGAAGAATTCCAGTAGTAGTGTAGCATAAAAAAATGAGAGAATGAAAAAAGCAGACCAAAAGCAAGGGATTTTTATTTATTTTTTTAGCGAAGGAATAACGAAAAGCGCTGGTGAGTATTTTTTCGAAAAAAACAGCTGAAAAACCTTGAATTATTCCTTAAAGATGCTATAATATTCCAGTGTGCTTTCGTCACACGTTTTTTGTGTGTGCACATGAATCACCAAAGTGGGAGGAGAAATTTGGATCTCCAATTAACCACATCACGGACTCAAGGAGGTATGTCTCGTGGCAAAAAAAGTAGAAAAAATCGTTAAATTGCAAATTCCTGCAGGTAAAGCAACACCAGCTCCGCCGGTAGGTCCTGCGCTAGGTCAAGCGGGTATCAACATCATGGGATTCACTAAAGAATTCAATGCTCGTACAGCTGATCAAGCAGGTTTGATCATTCCAGTAGTGATCTCTGTATACGAAGACCGTTCATTTACTTTCGTTACAAAAACACCACCAGCAGCAGTATTGTTGAAAAAAGCAGCAAACGTTGAAAAAGGTTCAGGCGAACCAAACAAAACAAAAGTTGCAAAAGTTTCACGCGATCAAGTAAAAGAAATCGCTGAATTGAAAATGGAAGACCTAAACGCAGCTGACGTTGAAGCAGCAATGCGCATGGTTGAAGGAACTGCACGAAGCATGGGGATCACTGTAGAATAATTACAGCCCTAAGGAAGTAGCTTCTCAGTCGGCTTCATATTGAAAAATATGGGACACGTGGGAGGTTCTACCGTTATAACCACATCAAGGAGGAAACAAAATGGCTAAAAAAAGCAAAAAAATGCAAGAAGCATTGAAAAAAGTTGATGCTACAAAAGCTTATTCAGTTGAAGAAGCAGTAGCTTTGGCAAAAGAAACAAATATTGCAAAATTCGACGCAACGGTTGAAGTTGCTTACAAATTAAACGTAGACCCTAAAAAAGCGGATCAACAAATCCGTGGCGCGGTTGTATTACCAAACGGTACTGGTAAAACACAAACAGTTTTAGTTTTTGCTAAAGGCGATAAAGCCAAAGAAGCAGAAGCAGCTGGTGCTGATTTCGTTGGTGACGACGATATGGTTCAAAAAATCCAAGGTGGCTGGTTCGACTTTGACGTTGTTGTTGCAACGCCTGACATGATGGCTACTGTTGGTAAATTAGGTCGTGTATTAGGCCCTAAAGGTTTGATGCCTAACCCTAAAACTGGTACAGTAACAATGGACGTAACAAAAGCAGTTAACGAAGTAAAAGCTGGTAAAGTTACTTACCGTGTTGACAAAGCTGGAAACATCCACGTACCAATCGGAAAAGTTTCTTTTGAAGATGACAAATTGATCGAAAACTTCAAAACGATCCATGAAACATTGTTGAAAGCTAAACCTTCAGCAGCAAAAGGTCAATACATGAAAAATATCTCAGTTACAACAACATTTGGACCTGGGATCCATGTAGAACAAGCTTCTTTCTAATTTAATACAAAAATTTAAAACTTTTATTGACTTGACTGCCTTATCTATGGTAAGGTAGTCAAGGTTAAAAGTTTAACTGTACCGAAGACAGTAGGTGGCATTTGCCTTAATTTCCTACCGAGGACGTTTATTGAGAACCTTCAATAGTCCCTCTATGTCTACGGTGGCATAGAGTTTTTTATTGTCTTTTTTTAAGACAAAGGAACCGTTCGTTTCGAAGAAACTCTTCCATCAAAATCAGGAGGTGAAATATAAATGAGTGAAGCAGCTATCGCTAAAAAATCCGCGATCGTTGATGAAGTGAGTGAAAAATTCTCTGCAGCCGCATCTGTAGTCGTTGTTGACTACCGTGGACTAACTGTTGATGAAGTAACTCGCTTACGTAAACAATTGCGTGATGCAAACGTTGAGATGAAAGTTATCAAAAACTCAATTCTTTCTCGTGCTGCTGAAAAAGCTGGTCTAGAAGGTTTAGGTGAAGTATTCACTGGTCCTACTGCCGTAGCATTCAGTAACGAAGACGTTGTTGCACCTGCAAAAATCATTAACGATTTCGCAAAAGACGCAAAAGCTTTAGAAATCAAAGGCGGTATCATCGAAGGCAAAGTTTCTTCATTGGAAGAAATTACTGCATTGGCGAAATTGCCAAACCGCGAAGGACTTCTTTCTATGTTGCTATCTGTGCTACAAGCACCTATCCGCAACGTGGCTTACGCTGTCAAAGCAGTGGCAGAAAAAGAAGAAGATGCAGCATAATTGCCGCATGATTTTTCAGTATTAAAAAACTAAACTACTTACTTAAATGGAGGAAAACAAAATGGCATTGAACATTGAAAACATTGTCGAAGAGCTAAAAGGCGCGACAATCTTAGAATTAAACGATTTAATTAAAGCTATCGAAGAAGAATTTGGCGTATCTGCTGCAGCTCCTGTAGCTGTAGCTGGTGGAGCTGGCGATGCTGGTGCTGCTGAAGAACAAACTGAATTCACTGTAGAATTGACTGCAGCTGGCGATCAAAAAGTTAAAGTTATCAAAGCAGTTCGTGAAGCAACTGGCTTAGGCTTGAAAGAAGCGAAAGCAGTCGTTGACGGAGCTCCTTCAGCAGTTAAAGAAGGCATCTCTAAAGACGAAGCTGAAGCATTGAAAGCAGCTTTAGAAGAAGTTGGCGCTTCAGTAACAGTTAAATAATTTTTCTTAGTGTCAAATCCTTTCGTATGAAGGGGTTTGGCGCTTTTTTTAATAAATGAAATCCCTGCAAAAGGAATAAGCAGCGATCCCCGTTTCTTACTAGCGAGGATCACTGCTTATTTTTTTCTAAATTGTTGGAATAAGAACACAAAAATAAAAAAGAAAAATGCTTCCCACAATGTTGTGGTCCAGCTAAAACTGCGGTTGATACCAAAAACGAGATTACCGATATTGGAAACCACCAAATACAATGCTGTTGCTAGCAAAGAATAGCCGAGTCGTTTGCCCATCATTACGCCTCCCTTTGCTATGATTGTAACAAGTCAAAAGAGTTGTGGCAATCAATTCTAATGCAGTGATGATAAATTGATCGATAGAAAGAGAAAAACCGAACGATCACAACGGATCGTTCAGCTGAAGAGGATATACACGGTTCGCTTAACCCAATGGGACGTCAAAGATCCAACCAGTTGGTGCGGCAATGTCTCCGAATTGAATGCCGGTCAATTGGTCATACAATGCTTTGGTTTGTGGACCAACTTCTGTTTCGCTATAGAACACATGGAAATCCTCACCGTTTTGGATCCCGCCAATCGGAGAAATAACAGCAGCTGTTCCGCAGGCACCCGCTTCGACAAAACGATCCAGCTCATTGAGATAAACATCACCTTCAACCGGGGTCAATCCTAATGAATGTTGCGCTAGATGCAGCAATGAATATTTTGTGATACTTGGCAAAATAGAAGGAGATTTTGGTGTCACAAATTCATTGTCAGCCGTGATCCCGAAAAAGTTGGCAGAACCGACTTCTTCGATTTTGGTATGTGTTTCTGGATCAAGATAGATGCAGTCGGAAAATTTCCGTTGATGGGCTTCGTATCCAGGCAATAAACTCGCCGCATAATTTCCGCCAACTTTGGCTGCACCAGTACCATTTGGTGCCGCGCGATCATAATCAGAAACAATGAAATTCGTCGGTGTCAATCCGCCCTTAAAGTAAGGACCGACAGGCATACAAAAAACCGTAAAAATGTACTCTGGTGCTGGACTAACACCGATGTTTTCTCCGACGCCAATCAATAGCGGACGAATATACAAGGTGGCGCCGCTGCCATAAGGCGGAACATATTCCTGATTTGCTTTCACTACTTGTTTTACCGCATCTAAGAAGAAGTCCTCAGGAACCTCTGGCATGCGCAGACGATAGGCACTGCGGTTCATCCGTTTGCTATTTTCGTCTGGACGGAACAAATTGATGCCGCCATCTTTTCTTCGGTAGGCTTTTAGTCCTTCAAAACATTGCTGTCCATAATGAAGAGCGGTTGATCCCTCGTGGATATGCAGATAATTATCCTCGGTAAGTTCGCCTTCATTCCAAGAACCGTCTTTCCATGTTGCCAAAAAACGCCATGGCGTTTTGATATAAGAAAACCCTAAATTTGACCAATCGATTGTCATTCGTTCACACCCTTTTTTAATTTTTCTAAGTATAGCACTTCAGAAAAGAAATGTCATTATTTTCTGAAAATTCTTCTGTAAGAATATTTGGTGACATTGACTTGTAAAGAAAGGGGAAGTGATCTTTGCTTGTACGAGTTCCCCAGATTGTTTTTCTACAAGTTCTGTGCTTCAATGAGAGTATAAAAAAACAAAAAAGGGGGAACGTTTGTGATTGAGGAAGTGTTGACGGACAGTCTAGGGATCGCTGCTGCGTATCGACGATTGAAACCAATCATGATCCATACACCACTTGCACCAAGTAATATTTTAGGTAAAGAAAAAGAGGGCACGATATTTTTGAAATTAGAAAATCTACAGCGCACCGGCTCCTTTAAAGCGCGTGGGGCGTATAACAAACTCGCTTCATTGACTGATGCAGAAAAACTTCGCGGTGTCATTGCCTGTTCTGCAGGAAATCATGCACAAGGTGTTGCCCTCGCCGGATCGTTACTGGGGATCAATGTCCGAATCTTTATGCCATTGACGGCTGCCAAAACAAAAATAGAGGCGACAAGAAGCTATGGCGCACAAGTCGTTTTAGCAGGAGAGACGTTTGATGAAACCAAACAACTGACACTAGAGGCCATGAAAGACAGTGGCGAAGTATTTGTCTCTCCTTTTGATGATCGTGCAGTAATGGAGGGGCAAGGAACGATTGCAATCGAACTGTTGGAGGATCTTCCGGATGTTGATAATGTCATTATTCCCATCGGCGGTGGTGGGTTGATCGCTGGGATCGCTTTAGCCTTAAAAGAACTTCGTCCAGAAGTCAAGATCATCGGCGTTCAATCCTATGGCGTTTATGGCATGATCGCCTCACTTTGGCAGCAAAAGCTAGTAGCCAATCGCCGTAGCCGAACGATCGCCGACGGCTGTGATGTCGCTTTGGCAGGGGAGCTGACCTATGATGTTTTAAAGACCCGTATCGATGAAACAGTCTTAGTTGAAGAATCCGACATCGAACAAGCGATCCATTACTTGGCTTTGAAGGAAAAAGTCATTGCAGAAGGTGCCGGTGCATTAAGTACGGCGGCGATTTTAAGTGGACAGATCGATCATTTGCTTCGAGGAAAGAAAACTGTGGCATTGGTCTCCGGCGGAAATATTGATTTCTCTGTGTTTAAGGAAATCATCTGAGTGCAACAAGCCTTCCAAAAAAGAAAGAAGAGACCTGATTAGACATTCTCCTAATTGGGTCTCTTCTTTTAAATTCAAAGCAGGTGCTCAGATGATTACTTTGGGGGAGAAAGGATTGCTTCGATCCACTGTCCAAAGGTTGTTACATATTTCAAGGGTCCGACCAATGTAAATCGTGCCATCGTTGGGTTGATTTTTTCAAAGTAAAAACGCCGACTTTCCCCTGAGTAAAGTGCATTGAATTCATCAATAACGATTTTTTTTTGCTGTTGTAGCAATTCCTCTGATTCAATAAAGAAATCAATGGCAAGTAAGCTTTCGGGTATCTGTTTTTCTGAACGTATTGAAGCAAAAGAAAGCAGGGGATCTTCAAATGGTTCGCCCATCAACGAAGCCACATCTTTGTAAGAAAAGCGCCACTGCCCGCCAATTTTTGTCCCTATAAGTTGGTTGGTCTTTTGATAATTTCGTATGGTTCGAGTCGTTACGCCCAGTTTTTCAGCGACTTCTTCAACGGTATAATAATCTTTCATCGGTTCCTCCTACAAAGCGATTGTACGATCACAAAAGCGTTGCTCCTCTTTCTTATGACTAGTATAGATGATAATGCGTTTTTCTGCATGTTTTTTTAAACACTTCATAATCTTTTCGGCAGCTTCATCATCAAGGCTGCTGGTAGCTTCGTCTAAAAGAATGATTTCGGCATCACTTAATAAGATGCGAGCTAGAGCGATTCTTTGCTTTTCTCCTCCAGACAAGTCGGCACCATTTTCCGTAAGCCTGCTAGTCCATGAGCGCTGTTGAAAAATAGGCGCTAAAATACCAGAGGTTTCGATAATTGTTTTTTCTTCTTCCGTCATTTTTCTTCCCCATACAAGATTTTCTTCAATTGTCCGAGAGAGAATCGTAGGGTCTTGAGCAAGGTAGATGGTTTTATCTGTTTCAGGGTTTCTTGGCTTGATGCGTGTACTCTTCGTTGAAAGCGAAATTCCTTCTGATGGATAAAGGCCAGCAATTGCCTTTAAAAACGTTGATTTTCCTTTTCCTGAAGCGCCAGCCAAGTAAATATGTTCACCAGGCTTCAAGGTTTCTTCAATGAGAAAGGAAAAGCTGTGGTTGCCAATTGATACGACAGGGTGGTCGAAAGTAAGACTCAGAGTAGCTTCACTCGTTTGGTTCCAGCAGTCATCGGGAGCAGCCAATTCTTCGTTAACAAAACGTTGATTGGTCCTCAGAGTAGCGGTATCAAGATTGATTTTCGTTAAACCACTTAACGCAGAAAAGTAAATGGGTAATAGTACGCCAATCAAAATCAACGCAGAGGTTGGCAGTTCATCTTGTAATATTCCTTGAATCATAAACAAATAGATGCCGATCTGGGCGATCTGATTGATCGCATTAAGGACTAAACTAGTCGTTTGGGCAAATGTATTGGTGTTTGCTAATGTTTGATACATCGATGACAATTGAGAGGAAAACAGCTGCTCAAGAACAGCGTCACTCCATTGCTTCATTGTATCAATATGGGACAATGTTGTTAACATTTCCTTATTGCTGAGAGCAAATGCTTCTTGCATATTTTTCATCTTAATACTCAACTGTTGATTGATCCATCGAAACCCAAAAACATTGATGGGAAATAGCAATAGTAAAATGAAACCCAGTAAATAATACAATTGGAAACACAAAAAAAGTGGGATCAGCAATAAGAAAAAGCAGCGAATAGCTTCGCTAAAACTACCGCAAATAAACAAGTATAAGGAATCAACAACGCCAAAGATGCGGTTTAATAGATAAGTGGGCTCCTTTTCAGAGAGCTCAACATAACTCTTCCTTTTCATTTTTTTTAACAATTCTAAGAGATGGCGCACATTCATCGAAGCTGCATAGCGCTCTTTCATCACAATCAATAAGAATTGCGCGCAATAAGTAATGCTTAATATGAACGCTAATAAGCCGACGAGATGATCAAAGCGCAGTGCGTGATCTTCTTGTAGAAGCAAAGGGAAAGCGAGGTTTGTCAGGACAGTCAAAAAAACTAGCAAACTACTCAAACTGATAAAAAGTTTATTGTTTCTAATAATTTCAAACATAAAATCAACTCATTTCCTATATTTTCCTAAATGGTAGATGTTTTTATGAAAAATGTCAACAAAAAAAGAGTTCCTGATTAAAGGAACTCTTGAAAAATCAAAAGCTGCGTCCGCCGCCACCGAATGTACCGCCACCGGAAGAGTGGGTCGTACTGCCGCCACCGCCGCCAGAAAAACCACCGCCGCCTCCACCATTATTCGAAGGACGGGGGATGCGTCTGGTTGTGACAAAGGAATTGACTAAGCGATCTTCTTTTTGGGTTAGATCAATACTTGATTTTTCTAGATAGTTAAATTTGTAGCCGCCCATTTTTAATTGATAACGGGATTTAACAATGATGAAAAAGGCGATACTGATCACTGCCGCGATCGCTAAGCAAATAGCAATTTCTAGTGGCGTTATCACTTTGTAATAAGTAATTTTTCCGGTATCACGATCGATACGATAGTGATCGGCAGGAACACCCGCTTCCACAAAACTTTCTGCTTTTTGCAGATAGACCAATGCCGCTTGATAATAATTTCCCTCTGCCATCTGGTCAAATACCGCATCAAGTAGCTTATCTAGACGTGAATCGGTAAGATAATCGATCATATTTCCGGAAGTAGAAACGTGAAATTCCCGTTGCGCCATATCGATCACCAATGCCGAACCGTTGTTGTCATTGCCGATCCGTCTTGAAAGATATCGATCAGTGTACAACTCGATATCTCCCGTATTGCTGTTCGTTGTTTGAATAAAAACTTCGCCTTTGATCTTCGCATTCAGCGCTTCTGCTTCCTCGTTCAACTTCTGGATCTCTTGTTCGGTAAAGAGTCCAGCGTGGTCTGCGACTGTCTCTTCGGCTGCGAAGGCGGGCAGGGTGGTTAAGAAAAAGCCAACCAGTAGAAGCAACAAATAAGATAGTTTTTTCATAAGAAATACGCTCCAATCAATGCGAGGATGGTCGTTGCCGCGAAAATGGCGCCACTGACGATTCCCAAGCGTTTGTAACTGATCGGTAAAACACCGCTGACTTTTCCTGTTTGCCCATTCATCGCATAATAAAAGGCACTCTTGTTTTCATCATCGGCTCGATAGGTCACTAGCCATACAGGAAGCAAAACGTAGTTGTTTTCTTCTTTTGTTAGATTGATGGATCGATTGTTGCGTTTAAAACTAGTATAGCCATTGACGGTGCCTGCTAGCAGGTTTTCAGCATAACCCGATAATTCGTTTTTGACTTCGTCGGAAAGATCGATGTACTCAATGTCTCTTTTTTCTGCTTGGAAGCCGGCTAAATACTGACTGCGAAACGCAACGGCTTTTTCAAGGGGGAACGGTTGAACGCCAGTTACCATTTTTTGTTGGACGTTTTTTGACAGTGCATGCTTGAGTAATTCGTTCACCTTGATTTTGCCTCGCCGCAAGACGTCGTATTGTTTATGCTCAGTATATTCAATGTCACCAACCCGCCAAATACGCAAGGAGGTACCCATTCCTGAAAGCGAACCATTCATCTCGGCATCGACGACCCAATAAGGGAAGTATACGCCAGTCAATTTCTCTACTTGTGCTTGGTCGAAGAAATCCCGTGGGACGAATTTTTTCTTTTGCGCCCATTCTAAAAACTTTTTCGTTGCTTCTTCTTTTTCGATCGCAAAGGGAAGGACTTTGTTTGGCAAAAATTCTCCCGAAAGCCGACCAGACAAAACGACCGGATTATGGCAAAAGTAGCAATAGGTTGCAGCTGTAGTCGCATCCGTCACGATTTCAGCACCGCAGCTGGGGCAGATGAAAAGGTCCATCTGTCCTGCTTGTGCATCGGCTTGCTCTCTAACTTCTTCTTGAAGGGACGGTTCGGTCTCGGTCGCTGCAGAAGGATCTGAGACAGGAGTATCGGCCATCTGCGCTTCTTTTTGCTTTTCTTCAAAGGCAGTGACTTCGTCTTCAGTAAAAATACTCAGACAAAATGGACAATGAAATTTTTGATCGCCAGGATCAAAGGTTAAAGCGCCCCCACAATTGGGGCACTTATGTGTGATAACATCCATCAGCAATCCTCCTCAATTAGTCTACTGGGACACCTTTGAAAGGTTTGCCGCAATTCGGACAGAATTTTGGAATACCGTTGGCTAAATCGATCACTTCACCACAATCGCTGCATTTCATTTTTAGGCTTGGTCCATCGCTCGTTGGTTTTGGCGTCCCGCAATTGCTGCAGAATTTACCAGTATTAGAGGTGCCGCATTGTGGACAGTCCCAATGATCTGCGTTGGTTTGTGCGGAAGCCTGTTGCTGCATTTGCTGTTGGTTGTTTTGTGACACTTGGTTCAAATAACCGCCACCAGCGTTCATCCCCATGCCCATGCCAACAAACCCAGTCGTAGCCCCAGCGGCATTGCTACCGGCAGATTCCATACCACGAGCAACCGAACCTTGAACATAGCCTTCACGAATCGAAGGGTCGCCTAACATTGCCCCTTGGTTCCGCATGTTGATCAGTTTTACGGAATCATCCGTATAAGAGATGCTTGCGACAGCAACCGAAACGATTTCCATTCCTCGGAGTTCTCGCCAGCTGTCATCAAGAACCGTTCCCATATATTTGCTTAATTCCATACTCTTAGATGGAACGTAAGAAATTCGTTCGCCATCTGCTGACATTTTGTTGATCGCTGTTTGTAGGGCGGTCAAGAATTCAGCTAAGTACTGCTCATTGATGTCGTTAATATCGACTTGACTTTTGTTTTTGGGGATCGCATTCGTATAGAACAAAATTGGATCGGTAATTCGTAAGGAGTAGTTTCCGTGCGCCCGCAAGAAAAGTTCTGCGTTATAAAAGTTGTCAAAATAATTCAAAGGCGATGAAGTACCGAAGCGAATTCCTTTGATTTCTTGTAGATTGATATAAAAAACTTGTTGTTTTTGCGGTGTAACGCCACCAAACTTAAAGCGGTCGAAGGTTTCAGAAATCGCATCTTTCAATGAACCATTCAACATCGAAGGCGCTAATTCGTTTTTCACTGTATAGTAGCCTTCTTCGGCGGTATAATCGATGATTCGCCCGCCATCAACCAATAACATCATCATATTCGGATAGACATGGATCACTGAGCCATCAGTGATGACATCTTCCGTGCCTTTTCTGTTGGCACCGCGTTTGTCATTACGCCGCACTTTGACACCTTTTGTCATTACTGTCGAATCACTCATATTGTCAGGCTCGATCACCTCTAGCCATTGATCTGCTAATCCGCCGCCAATTGTGCTTGTTGCCGCTTTGATAATACCCATTTTCAGTCCTCCTTTAAATTGTTTTCATCACAATAGATGAACATAGATTCATTATACCATAGGAGGAGAGATATACGTTATCAGTCTAAAGTTGGAGAAGAGGAATGGTCTTTTTTCTTGAAAATAGGGAGGAACAAAAGGATATAGTGAGTGAAAGCGCGCGGAATGGCTCTTCGAATTAAATTTCCATTTCTTTTGAGATTCCACCACGCAAACGGTGGTTTTTTTAGCTGATATTACGTATAATAGAAGGTAGCGAATTTTGAAATGAGTGTGGAAAACTATGGCCTATCAAGCATTATATCGTGTTTGGCGTTCTCAGCGTTTTGATGATGTTGTCGGACAAAAAGCAATTACCCAAACCTTAAAAAATGCAATCGATCAAAACCAGATCTCGCATGCCTATTTGTTTACGGGTCCTCGAGGAACCGGGAAAACAAGTGCAGCGAAAATTTTTGCCAAAGCCATCAATTGTCCAAACCGGGTCAACGGTGAGCCTTGCAATGAGTGCGACATGTGTCGCTCAATCACAGCAGGGACGCAAGAAGACGTGATCGAAATCGATGCGGCAAGCAACAACGGTGTAGAAGAAATTCGCTTTATTCGTGATCGTGCGAACTATGCACCGACCCAAGCTGAATACAAAGTTTATATCATCGATGAAGTGCACATGTTGTCGACAGGGGCCTTCAACGCGTTACTAAAAACATTGGAAGAACCAAGGAAAAATGTTGTCTTTATTTTGGCAACAACAGAGCCCCATAAGATTCCAGCAACGATCATTTCTCGTACCCAACGCTTTGATTTCAAACGGATCAATACGCAAGACATCGTGGGTCATTTGGAAACGGTCCTTACTACTAGTGAGATCAATTACGAAGCAGAAGCTTTACAGATCATTGCGCGAGCCGCAGAAGGCGGGATGCGGGATGCCTTGAGTATTACCGACCAGGCGATCGCTTTTAGTGATGGAACCTTAACGACCCAAGATGCTCTAGAAGTGACGGGCAGCTTGTCCTATGAAATGATGGACCGTCTGATGCAGGCTTGTGGGGAAAAAGAAGTTGCCGATGCGTTAGCGACCTTGCGGGAGTTATTAGCCTCTGGTAAAGAAGCCCGCCGCTTATTGGAAAACTTGTTGGTTTATTGTCGAGACTTGCTGATGTATCAACAAGCGCCGCAGCTGCTATCTGAAAAGTCGCTGCAGTTGACGGAAGCGTTTCAAACACTGGCAAAAAATACCCCGCCAGCAAAGATCTATCACTGGATCACGGTCTTAAACGATACGCAAAATGAAGTACGATTTACCAACAATTCTACGATTTATTTGGAAGTGGCTGTGGTCAAATTAGCCAATGATCCAGAAAGTGCTGCTGTTGCTAGCAATTCAGCTGACAATAGTCAAGAAGTGGCGCAGTTGCGGCAAGCACTGCAAAAGCTTCAAGCAGAGGTACAACGACTGCAAGAGAATCGACCAGCGGGTGTTGTTGCTGAGACCAACGCGCCAGTGAAGAAAACCAAGGCGACCACTACGTTCCGTTTACCAAAGGAACGCGTGTTCCAAGTACTGAAAAGTGCCACGAAGAAAGACTTGGCAAATGTTCGTAATGTCTGGGACGATCTTTTGATGTCTCTTTCCGTGACGCAAAGAGCGATGCTCCACTCCAGTGAAGCAAAAGCTGCCAGCGAATCGGGCGTCGTGATCGCTTTTGACTATGAGATCTTATGCCAACGAGCAAGTAACGACCAAGAGTTTCAATTGATGATCCATAATCAATTGTCCCGTATGATCAAAGACTACGCGCCGCAGGCTGTCTTTATTACAAAAGAAAGTTGGCCGGCGCTAAGACAAGAGTTTTTGGCTGGCGGTCAAGCAACGGAAGAGTCGGAAATTGAAGTAGAACAAGAGGATACCGAAGTGGTCTCTGTCGAACCTGAAAATGATGACTTAGTAACCAAAGCGCAAGAGTTATTTGGTGAATTAACCAGCATTGAAGAAAATTAATGAAAATGGAGTGATGGATAATGATGCGAGGCATGGGAAATATGCAAGGCATGATGAAACAAATGCAAAAAATGCAAAAAGAAATGATGAAAGAACAAGAAGCGCTGAACAGCAAACAATTTATCGGCGAATCGACAAATGGCTATGTCAAAGCGACCTTTACTGGCGATAAGACGTTACAAGACATTGCTATCAATGAAGCGATCGTTGATGCAGACGACGTGGAAATGCTGCAAGATATGATCATCCTAGCAGTAAACGATGGTTTAAAGAAAATTGAAAAAGAATCGGAACAAACAATGGGCAAATATACACGAAACATTCCGGGTCTATAAAAGGAGAAATGACGGTGCAATATCCTGAACCGATCGCCCGATTGATCGACAGTTACATGAAACTGCCGGGAATCGGCCAAAAAACCGCAACACGTTTGGCGTTTTATACGATTGATATGAAAGAAGAAGTCGTGAATGAGTTTGCCAAATCACTGCTTAGTGTCAAACGAGATTTGCACTTTTGTAGTATCTGTGGAAATATAACGGAAGAAGATCCTTGTGAGATCTGCAGTGATCCCACAAGAGACAAAGAAACGATTTTAGTGGTGGAAGAGCCTAAAGATGTGATGGCGTTAGAAAAAGTCCGCGAGTATCATGGACTTTATCATGTGCTTCACGGTGTGCTATCCCCAATGGAGGGAACCGGACCAGAAGATATCAACATTGCATCGCTAATACAGCGGCTGCACGATGATCAGGTCAAAGAAGTGATAATTGCGACCAATGCGACCACGGAAGGTGAAGCAACGGCGATGTATATGTCGCGTTTGATTAAGCCTGCTGGTATTAAAGTCACGCGTTTGGCTCATGGGTTATCTGTGGGCAGCGATATTGAGTACGCGGATGAAGTGACCTTGCTTAAAGCAGTAGAAGGTCGCCGAGAATTATAATAGATATTGGAGGCAATTAGGGTGAATGGATTATTTATAACCATCGAAGGACCTGATGGCGCTGGTAAGACCAGTGTGATCGAAGAGTTGTATCCTCGATTACAGCTCGAAGCAACAAGAAAAATCGTCAAGACAAGAGAACCTGGCGGAGTCAAGATTGCTGAAAAGATACGTAAAATTATATTAGATCCTCGAAATGAGGAAATGGATGAGCGGACAGAAGCCTTGCTTTACGCAGCAGCTCGTCGACAACACTTGATTGAGGTTGTCCTGCCGGCATTGAATGCCGGGCACATCGTGATCTGTGACCGTTTTGTCGACAGTTCGTTGGCTTATCAAGGAGCTGGCCGGCGGATCGGGATTCCTGAAATCGCCCGGATCAACGAGTTTGCGACGGAGGGAACGACCCCTGATTTTACGTTGTACCTAGATGTCGACTCAGATACTGGTTTGCGACGCATTCAGGAAAACCGTGCCCATCAATATGACCGTCTTGATTCGGAAGGATTGGAGTTTCATCAACGCGTCCGTCATGCGTATCTAAAGCTGGCGGAAGAAAATCCTGTACGCATTCATAAGATTGATGCTAGAATGGGGTTACAAGAAGTTGTTGAATCCAGCTATTCAGCAATCGTTGAATCGTATCCTGCTTACTTCAAATCAATCTAAGGTAGGCTGGATAACACAAAGGAGATGGTCCCATGAAATTAATTATGGCAATCGTACAAGACAAAGACAGTAATCGTTTGGCAAATGAGTTTATTGATGCCAATATCCGTGCAACAAAATTGTCATCAACAGGTGGGTTTTTAAAGGCTGGTAATAGTACCTTTATCATTGGTATTGAAGATGATCGTGTGCAAGATGCGTTAGAATTGATCAAAAAAACCTGTCAATCAAGAAAGCAGTATGTCTCGACACCGATGTCTCTAGATATATCCTTAGATGGTCAAGTTCCTTATCCAGTCGAAGTCGAAGTTGGTGGCGCCACCGTATTCGTACTGCCAGTTGACGGATTCCATCAATATTAAAAAAGGAGCATTTCATGGAGGAGTTATTTCTACAAGAATATCAGCCTCTTGTTTTTGCCCAACTAAAAAAAAGTATCAAGCATGGGCGCATTGCTCATGCTTATCTTTTTGAAGGGGACAAGGGGACTGGCAAGCATGAGTTAAGTCTATGGCTCGCAAAACGCCTTTTTTGTACCGACGTGCAAGAAGAAGCACCTTGCGGGAAATGCAGTAACTGTGTGCGGATTGCTCAAGGAGAGCATCCGGACGTTATCCAAATAGAACCAGATGGACAGATGATCAAAGTTGATCAGATTCGGCAACTACAAGAAGAATTCTCAAAAAGCGGTTTTGAGAGCCGTTTAAAGATTTTTATTTTGTCTCAAGCAGATAAAATGAACAACAGCGCTGCCAACAGTTTATTAAAGTTTTTGGAAGAACCGGTGGGAAACTTTTTGGCAATCTTAGAAACGGAGAGCCTTGGTCGTATTTTGCCAACCATCCAGTCTCGCTGTCAGATCATTCATTTCTCTCCTTTGTCAAAAGAAAAACTGCAAGAAAAGTTACAAGAAGAGGGACTTTCTAAAGAGACAAGCCGACTTCTAAGCCACTTGACCAATAGTTATCATAAAGCAGTTGAAATCTCGCAAGATGAATGGTTTAATGAAACTAAGGATGCTGTTAAGCGTTGGGTGAATTACCTTTTGAAGAAAGATCCGCAAGCATTTATTTTTGTTCAGAAAAAATTATTGGGTCTAGCAAAAGAAAAAAATCAGCAATCAGAAATCTTTTTGCTCTTGTTATTTTACTTTCAAGAGGAGCGGGATCGATTGTTGGCGCAAGGTTTATGGGGAAAAGAGATCAATCGTGCCATTGAAGCCGCATTGCAAGCACAAAAAAAGCTGCAAGCCAATGTGTCTTTTCAAGGTGTGGCAGAACAATTTTCCGTGAAAATCATCTATGGATAATATGCAGCAGCCGGAAAAGGAGACCAGAGATGATCGAAGTTGTCGGAGTGCGTTACCATGACGTAGGCCAGATTTATTTTTACGCACCGAAAAAACAGACCTATACCATAAATGACCAAGTTATCGTGGAATCACAAGATGCCAAATGTCTTGCTACGGTGGTTACCAAAAGCAGAAAAATGGACGAAAGCGATCTGCCTCAGATAGTCAAACCGATTCTACGTCGGGCGACGAAGAAAGATTTGGAACAAGCGGCAGCCAATCAACAAGCGGCAGATGAAGCCTTAAAAATCGGAAAAGAAAAAATCCGGGCGCACCAGCTGCCGATGAAACTGATTCGAGTAGCTTATACCTTCGAGCGAACAAAGCTGATTTTCTCGTTTACCGCAGAAAGCCGTGTTGATTTTCGTGAATTAGTCAAAGACTTGGCAAGTGAATTTCATACTCGGATCGAACTGCGCCAAATCGGCGTCAGAGATGAAGCCAAAGCACTAGGGGGAGTGGGTCCTTGCGGGCGAAAACTGTGCTGTGCGACGTTTCTAGGAGATTTTATTCCCGTATCCATTAAGATGGCTAAAGATCAAGGACTTTCTTTGAATCCTACGAAAATCTCAGGATTATGCGGTCGCTTGATGTGTTGTCTTAAGTACGAGAGTGAAGAGTATGAGCGGGCAAAAAAAGAATTGCCGGATCGCGGCAAGGAAGTTGAAACGCCAGATGGCAAAGGACGTGTCGTTGGGCTGGATCTGTTAAGCCGGGTGATCAAAGTTCGTTTGCATGATCGGCAAACACCAATCGAATATGATTATGAAGAGCTAGTGACAAAATAAGTAGGTGACCATAATGAGCATGGACAAACGATCAATATATGACGGATTGAATCAGTTAGAATCGGAGTTGCAAAATTCCTTAAATAATCTAGCAGAAATGAAGCAGTCTTTGCAAGAAATCGTCGAAAAAAATACGACATTAGAATTGGAAAATCAACGCTTACGTGAACACATTCGTGAGTTGAACCAAGTGGCAGATGCACCTGCTGAATCGGTCAAGCAGGAACTTTCTAAATCACGGATGAATTTAGAAAAGATTTACGAAGAAGGATTTCATGTTTGTTATGACTTATACGGTTCTCGCAGAGAACATGACGAACCTTGTGCATTTTGTCTAGAAGTGATCTATCGTGAAAGCGGCAAATAACTGACTGACAGTCTAATAGGTTCGTTAGAAAAAGATCAGTTTCCACTGGTCTTTTTTTCGAAAGGAGCAGTACATGCAAAAGCAACAAAGTTATAAACAAGATACTGGAAAACTGTATCTTGTTCCGACACCGATCGGGAACTTGGAAGATATGACGGTCCGGTGTGTCAAAATTTTAAAAGAAGCGGACCTGATCGCAAGTGAAGATACTCGTAATACTCAGAAATTGTTGAATCATTTTGAGATCACGACACCGCAAAAAAGCTTACATGAACACAATTATAAAGAGCGAGTTCCGCAGTTGGTAGAACAGCTGCAGATGGGCAAGACCATTGCCCAATGCAGCGATGCTGGTATGCCCTCCATCAGTGATCCGGGGCATGAATTAGTCAAGGCGTGCTTGGTCGAAGGAATTGCGGTGATTGCGCTTCCAGGACCTACGGCTGGTTTGACCGCTCTGATTGCTTCTGGCTTATCACCGCAACCAAACCTCTTTTATGGCTTTTTACCTCGTAAGAAAAAAGAACAAAAACAAGCCTTGAGTGAATTAGCGACCCAGAAAGCAACGATGATTTTCTATGAATCACCCTATCGAATCGCTGCGACGATTGAAACGATGCAAGAGGTATTTGGTGAACGGCAGGCAGTCATCTGCCGTGAATTGACGAAAATCCACGAAGAATACTTGCGCGGAACTTTTTCAGAACTGACTGACTATCTAGAACAGCAGTCAATCAAAGGAGAATGCTGTCTGTTGGTGGAAGGGTCTTCTGAAATACAAGAAATTGTTTATGAAGGAAGTTACGCAGAACAAGTGGCTGCCTTGATGCAAGAGACCGAATTGTCCTCAAAAGAAGCGATCAAAGAAGTGGCTAAGCGTAATCAAGTAAAGAAACAGCTTGTCTATCAAGCCTATCACCAAATAGAAGAGTAATCATACCGAGACTTCTCTCGGTATTTTTTTGTATCAAACGCCTACTTATGTGATATTATCTAACATATAAAGTCAGCTATTTTCAGAAAATTCATGTTTTTCTCAGAAAAATCTAGATTATTCGAAAATATGGTGTTAGGATAGCTAACATATAGAAAGGGAGGCGTATAAAATGGATACAGGGAATATTGCATTTATTTTAATTTGTAGCGGTATGGTTTTTCTAATGACTCCAGCATTGGCATTTTTTTATGGAGGATTGGAACGACGCAAAAACATCCTCAATACCATGATGATGGTGATTTGTACGATGGGCTTGGCGTCCGTCCTCTGGGTCGCTCTAGGGTATACATTATCCTTTAGCGGGACAGGATCATTTATTGGCAATTTAGACAAAGTCTTTTTCAATCATGTTTCGATGTCAGAAGGAGAGGGAATTCCTGAAGGGTTATTTGCTGCCTTTCAAATGATGTTTGCTTTGATCACAACGGCGATCATCACTGGATCAGTTGTTGGCAGAATGCGGTTCTCTGCTATTTTCCTATTTATTGGCTTCTGGCTGGTTTTCGTGTGTTTTCCAATGGCGCATATGGTGTGGGGCGGCGGCTTCTTAGATGCGATCGGCTCGATCGACTTTGCAGGAGGCAATGTCGTTCATATCAGCTCAGGAATCAGTGGGTTAGTCTTAGCGATCGTTGTCGGCAAACGACGAGAATTTCATCAAACGGAATATCGACCTCATAATATTCCATTCGTTGTTCTAGGAGCGGGATTGCTATGGTTCGGTTGGTTTGGCTTTAATGCCGGCTCTGCTCTAGCAGCTGATGGCCTAGCGATCCACGCCTTGATGACCACGAATACGGCAGCAGCCAGTGCGATGCTGTCTTGGATGTTGATTGAAAAACTCGTCGTGGGCAAACCGACGATCGTCGGTGCTTGTACCGGAGCAGTGGTGGGCTTAGTTGCGATTACTCCAGGGGCGGGGTTTGTCTCCCTTTGGTCTTCCTTTATCATTGGCGCTTTAGTCAGTCCGTTTTGTTACTTCTTTATTTCCGTCATCAAACATCGATTAGGCTTAGATGATGCATTGGATGCCTTTGGTTGTCATGGGGTAGGCGGAATCTTTGGCGGTTTGATGACCGGGATTTTTGCTGATCCAGCTGTTGGTGGACATTCAGGATTGCTTTATGGCGGTATTGATCTTTTTATCGCACAGGCCGAAAGTATCGTATTTACGATTTTGTTCGCTGGTATCCTATCCTTTGTCATTATCACCTTGATCAAATGGGTGATGCCGATTCGGGTCTCTCAGCAAGAAGAAGCGGTGGGGATGGATCGGATCGAACATGATGAAACGGCCTATCCTACCTTTATGGGGTTAGATTCTTAAGAGTGGAGGAGCAGTCATGAAAAAAGTTGAAGCGATTATTCGCCAAGAAAAATTAGAGGAGCTAAAAGCCGCATTGGATCAATCGGATCTGATCAGCGGGATGACGGTCAGTCAAGTCCTCGGATGTGGCAATCAAAAAGGCCTAAAAGAGTTTATTCGTGGCCAAGAAGTGATCACGACTCTTTTACCAAAAGTAAATGTCCGTTTCGTTTTAGCAGATGAAAAAGTTAACGATGTGATTGAGTTGATTTTATCGATCTGTCGAACAGATGAAGTCGGTGATGGCAAAATATTCGTCTACCCGTTGGAAGAAGCGATTCGGATTCGCACCAATGAACGAGGGGAAGCCGCCTTATAACAGAAATTCTTAGACTATGAACCTTGCAGCAAAAGCAGTAAACGTAGAGGGAAGGACCAATGAAAATTGGTCCTTTTTGCGTGCTTCGCTTGATTCCTTGCTTGATAGGGAACCTCTGTTCGTTTATAATGAGAAGTGAGGTGAGCAACGATGTCGGAACTGCAATTTCCCTTAAAAAATGATACGAGCCGCAAAATTATTCATATTGATATGGATGCTTTTTTTGCTTCGGTGGAAGAACGGGATGATCCTGAGCTGGCCAAGCATCCCCTCGTGATTGCCCGTCACCCAAGTGATACTGGCGGACGAGGAGTGGTCACGACAGCGAATTATTTGGCGCGACAATATGGTATCCATTCGGCAATGAGTGCGCAAAAAGCCTACGAGCTTTGTCCGCAAGCGATTTTTAAACCGGGGAATCATCAGAAGTATCGTGAAGTGTCCCAGCAAGTCAGAGAAATTTTTCACCGATACACCGACATCATCGAACCAGTTTCTATCGATGAAGCGTATCTAGATGTGACAGTTAACAAAATCAACTGTCCTTCCGCGATCAAGATCGCTCGTTTGATTCAACGAGATATCTGGCAAGAGACTCATTTGACCTGTTCGGCGGGTGTCAGTTACAACAAATTCTTGGCAAAACTATCTTCCGATTATCATAAACCACGAGGATTAACGGTGGTGATGCCGGATGAGGCAGTAGCCTTTTTACACCAACTACCCATCGATAAATTTCATGGGATCGGGAAGAAAACTGTCCCCAGGATGCATGAGTTAGGCATTTTTACAGGAGCAGATCTATACGCTTGGAGTGAGATGGCGTTGATCCGCGAATTTGGCAAAATGGGGTATTCCTTGTATCGGAAAGTTAGAGGAATCCATGATTCACCAGTCAGTGTGACCAGAGAACGAAAATCAGTTGGAAAAGAGCATACATACGGCAATCCATTAACTAGTGAAGAACAAGTTTTGAGCCAATTACGGGCTATCGCAGAAGAAGTCGAAAGATCACTGAAGCGCACACAAAAACATGGCAAAACAGTCGTGTTAAAAGTCCGTTACAGTGATTACTCTACGATCACCAAGCGAGTGACCTTGCCAACCTATGTTCATAAAAAAGAACAGCTGTTTTCCGAAGCAAGTCTGATCTGGGAAGAAATTTTAGGTTTGGAAAAAGGCATCCGTCTTTTGGGGATCACCGTCACAAATCTTGATCCACTGACCTATGAAAATATCGTACTGCCCTTATGGCAACTATCTGACGAGCAGTAGGTAAAAGAGGAGGAGCAAAATGACACTCTATCAAGTATATGACACGATGGTGGGGTTGGCTGATTTGGAGCGAAGTGAAAAAATGGCCGCCTACATGCGGCATCAGTTTGATTTTCTGGGCATTCCTGCGCCGTTGCGCCGCCAGCAAGAAAAAACAGCTTTTAAAGCAGCAAAACAAACGAAAACGGTCGATTGGGATTTTATCGATCATTGTTGGCAAAGTAACTATCGAGAACACCAGTACTTTGGGATTGATTATTTAGTGGTGATGGAGCCCTTTTTAATAGCCGTTGATCTAGCAAAAATTGAACAGTTGGTCATAACGAAAGCTTGGTGGGACAGCGTGGACGCACTGAGTGAGGTCGTTAGAAAACTTGTTCGCCGATTGCCAGCGTTAAAGGTTGAGATGCTTCGTTGGAGTCTTGACGATAATCTTTGGCTACGGCGCGTGGCGATTCTCCACCAACTGTTGCAAAAAGAACAGATGGATCAATCATTGCTAGAAGAGATCCTTGTCAACAATTTGGGTAGTTCTGAATTTTTTATCAACAAAGCCATTGGCTGGACCTTGCGAGATTATGCCAAGACAAATCCTCAGTGGGTTCAAGATTTTCTCCTGCGTTATCAAACAAGTCTGGCGCCTTTGACGGTTCGTGAAGCGAGTAAGTACCTTTAAAAAGTAGCTTTACTGGCTGAATATAGCAATAAAAAACACCGTGCAGTATCTTTTTTGAAAGATGCACGGTGTTTTGATCGTTAAATTTGTTTTTTGATTTGTTCGTAGCTTGCTTCCGCATCTTTGCACTTTGCCCAGATAACCGCTTTTCCTTGTTCACGGGATGCAGCAAGATCAATGATTCGTTGATTGCTGCTGCCACGAAATTGCAAGTTTAGGTTTCGCTTACTGAGTTCAAAGCGGCCGTCCACCAAAATATCGATTTTGGATAAGAGTTCCAGTTTATCAGGTGTTTCCAAAAGCAATTCTTCATAGGTGTAGCCGGACCAGCTCCAAATATCTTTGCTGTGCCCGAACTCAGCACGAACGCGATCAACGACTTTCAGACAGACTGTCGTGTTTAAGAAAGGTTCGCCGCCTAGGAGCGTCAGTCCTTGAACATACTCATGTCGCAGATCTTCAATGATTCGATCCTCTAGTTCTTGCGTAAAAGGTGTCCCATAGCGAAAGTTTTGGACGGCTTTGTTGAAACAGCCTTCACAAGCAAACAGACAGCCGCTCACATACAAACTATTTCGAATGCCTTCACCATCCACAAAGTTGAAGGCTTTGTAATCAGCAATATAATTTTGACTGTACTCGTTTGCTTTCCATTCTTGAGGCTTAGGATTTCTCATAAGAAAACTTCTTTCTATCGTGAATTACAGGGGTTGGTCTTCGATAAAAGGAGTGTAGAGGAAATCTAACACTCCTTTTATGATTATTCTTGCAAATGTTTGACCCGAGCAGAGATTTCTTTGTGACGACCGTTGACCATTGGACGAGCTTGAGGATTTCCAAGATACCCACAGGTTCTTTTGACAACATCACAACTTTTTGGATCGTGATTGCCACATTGTGGACATTCAAAGCCTCGTTCGGTTGGATTAAAGTCTCCTTCATATCCGCACTCGTAACAGTGATCGATAGGGGTATTTGTTCCAAGATAAGCGACCCGATCATATGCGTAATCCCAAACCGCTTCTAACGCTTTTGGATTTTGCTGCAAGACTGGGTATTCGCAGTAATGAATAAAGCCACCAGAACAGTATTTTGGATAGTCCTTTTCAAAATCAAGTTTCTCAAATGGTGTCGGATTTTTCCGCACATCATAGTGGAAGCTGTTCGTATAATATTCTTTGTCGGTAATGTTTTCAACTTCACCGAATTTTTCGGTATCTAAGCGACAGAAACGATCAGTCAGGCTTTCACTTGGCGTCGAGTACACGCTGAAATGATAACCGTATTCATCGCCCCAGGCATCCGCATGAGCTTTCAATTCTTTCACGATCGCCATCGTAAAGGCTTTTGCTTCTGGGTCTTGTTCCCAAGTTCCGCCATAAAAAGCAGAAGCAGCTTCGTATAAACCAATGTAGCCAAGTGAAACAGTGGCCCGTTTATTTTTGAATAATTCGTTGACATTGTCTTTGCGATCCAAACGCTCACCGAAAGCCCCATACATATAAAGGATCGGCGCATTGGCGGGACTCGCTTCTTTACAGCGTTCTACGCGATAGACAAGGGCATCTTTAACGATTTGCAGGCGGTCCTCCAGCAGCGACCAGAATTTTTCTTGATCGCCATTTGCTTCTAAGGCGATCCGTGGAATATTCAATGTCACGACACCTAGATTCATCCGACCGACATTGATTTCTTCACCACGTTCGTTTTTCCAGCCTTGCAAGAAAGAACGACAGCCCATCGGCACTTTAAAGCTACCGGTCAATTCAACCAATTTATCATAATTCAAAATATCCGGGTACATCCGTTTAGTGGCACATTCTAATGCCAGTTCTTTGATATCGTAATTTGGATCGGTAGGGGCCAAGTTGACCCCGCGGCGAATACTAAAAATCAATTTTGGGAAAATAGCGGTGCGCTTTTCACTGCCTAACCCGTTGATGCGAATTTGGAGAATCGCTCGTTGAATTTCCCGTTCGAACCAGTTGGTTCCTAAACCAAAGCCAAGGGAAGTAAACGGCGTTTGTCCGTTCGAGGTGAATAACGTATTGATTTCGTATTCTAGACTTTGCATTGCATCATAGATATCTTTGCGCGTTTTGCTCTTCGCGTACGCTTCCCGACGTTCGGGTGTCTCGATCCATTCTTCGGCATCTTTTAGATGCTTTTGATAATTCAACTCAGCAAAAGGAGCCAATAATTCATCTGTTCGATCAGCAGAACAGCCGCCGTATTGACTCGATGCTACGTTTGCAATGATTTGGGAGATTTGAGCGGTGGCCGTTTGGATCGATTTTGGCGACTCCACTTCGGCGTTCCCAATTTTAAACCCATTATTTAGCATGCCTTTAAAATCGATCAGGCAGCAGTTGGTCATTGGTGTGTAAGGATGATAATCCAAGTCATGGTAATGAATGTCGCCTTTTTGATGCGCATTTGCCACGTGAGGAGGCAGCATTTTCAAACCGATCGATTTTCCTACGATCCCGGCGGTCAAATCACGTTGTGTGTTGAACACATTGCTATCTTTATTGGCATTTTCATTGACGACCGATTGATCTTTATTCATCAATTTGTTGATCGTAAAGTTGATGTCTGTTGCTTTGCTGCGCTCGAAATCACGATGGGTCCGATAGTTGATATATTCTTCAGCCAAGGCATACTCGTTTTTTGCTAACAAGATATGCTCGACGATATTTTGAATCTCATAGATTTTTACATTTGTACGAAAACGTTCCGCGATCTCGTGATCGACACTGTCAACGATCTCGGTGATTTTTTCGTGGTCGATGGGAGAAAGCTCGCCGTTGACTTTTCTTAGGGCTTTCACTAACGCATCGTAAATTTTTTGATCATCAAAATCGACAAGCCGTCCATCACGTTTTACGATTTTTAACTGACGCAAAGCGGACTGTCTTTCCAACCCTTGCTCAGGATTTCTCTTAATGTTCATCATTTCTACCACTCCTTATCTTCCTCAATATAATAAAACATATTATAGAAATGAGCAACTATATATAGTGGTGAATAAGGGATAGTAAATTGGATATACACAATATATGGTGTATATTCATTGGGGTGTTTTCTGAGAAAACTGATAAGATTAAGGATTTGGTTGTTCCATGTTTCACATAATGAATAAAAAACTTTTTTAAATTTATTTTTTCTCTGTTTTTAAGCAGAACGATTCAATGAAAAGTATGCTACCATAAGGAGAGAATTTTTTTTAAGGAGGGTTCTATGTGAAAAATATGATTGATGTGAAGCATCTGACCAAAAGTTACGGCACTCGATTCAATCAAACCAAAGTATTAGATAACCTTTCTTTTGCAGTGGATCAAGGAGAATTTGTTGGGGTTATGGGACCAAGCGGTGCTGGGAAAACGACCTTGATGAATCTGTTGTCTTCCATCATGCGACCTAGCTTAGGCTCGATCTATATCGATGGCAAAGACATTACCCGAATGTCGGAAAAAGCCCTCAGCGATTTTCGGCGTCAGCAGATCGGCTTCATCTTTCAAGATTTTAATCTTTTAGAGACATTGACAGCCAGAGACAATATCTTGCTTCCGTTAGCCATTGATCGCTTACCCGTGAAGGAAACCCAAGTACGTATCGAGGAGACGGCCAATTTGTTAGGGATCGAACACTTATTGGATCGTTACCCAGAAGAATTGTCTGTAGGGCAAAAACAAAGGGTTGCTGCTGCTCGCGCAATCATCAGTCGTCCGGCGGTCCTTTTTGCTGATGAACCCACCGGAGCGCTTGATTCAAAAGCGGCGACAGAATTGTTACGGTATTTGGCACAAATCAATCAACAAGAGAAAACAACGATCTTGATGGTCACTCATGATCCTTTCACCGCCAGCTACTGCAATCGGATTTTATTCATCCGCGATGGCGTCTTCTTTGCAGAAGTTGTCAAAAAAGGCAGTCGTCAGGAATTTTTCGAAAAAATCATCGATATGCAGGCAACGATTGGAGGCGGTCCGCGCCATGTTGTTTAAAATCGGTTGGCGGAGTTTTTTGCGGCAGTTTCGCAATTATATGGTGTATTTTATCTGTATGATGACTGCCGTGATGATTTTCTATTCATTTAATGCTTTGATGAACGATCGTCTCTTGAATCAAAGAGTTCAGCAAGATATCCGGATCGAAGGGGTATTAGGATTCGGCAGCAGTGTGGTAGCATTTGTTGTCTTGTTTTTTATGCTGAGTGCCAATCATTTTTTTCTTAGCCAGCGACAAAAGGAAATCAGTGTCTATCAGCTTTTGGGGTTACGTCAAGGTCGTCTTGCTTGGTTGCTGCTGCGGGAAACGTTTCTACTGAATTTTTTCTCTTTAGTAACCGGTATTTTTATGGGAATTATTTTTTCGAAATTCTTTTCAATGATTTTGATTCGGGCAATGGGCCTGAATTTAACCAGTCATTTCTTTAATTCCCCGCAATCGATTTTTTCGACGGTCTTTGTTTTTATCGCCGCAATGATCATTTTGAGTATTCAAGTGATCCTTTTTGTTTGGCGTACCCCAATGAGTGAATTGATCAAGACCGAATACCGCTTACCGATCAAAAAAATGAAAATGACTCCGTTTCGTTCCTTAATGGGGGTTCTAGGTCTGATTTTACTTGGAGTAGGCTACTATCTGTCATTAACCCTGCGGGAAACATGGACCAACTATATCACGTATACGCAAGACTTTTCAGCGATTCTATGGATCCCTTTACTGATTCTATTTTGCTGTGTAACGGCAACCTATCTCTTTTTTGACTGTACGTTGCCGGCACTGTTGTATTTTTTGAGCAAACCCAAAAAACACCTCATTAAAGGGGCAAAATTGATTGCTTACAATAACGTGCGTGCATACTTGCAAAGGACGTGGAAAAGCTATGCCCTTTTGACGATCATTACCGCGATCGCGATCTCACTGATTGGGGGAACAATGGGGGTCATCTCATTAAATTACCAAGCAACGAACCGTATCTACCCAACCTCTTTTCAAGTGTCAGGAGAGCAGGCGGGGACCTTGCGTACCCTTTTAGAAAAGTCGGGTATGCCAATTACAGCGGAGCAAACGATTCCTTACAAAATGACCAATATGACGGTGCAGACTCGCTACCTAGGAGAGTTGCAAGATGAAAGTGTAGAAAATATGATGGTGAATCTGGTGGCACTTTCTGATTATCAGCGTCTACGAAAACTAGTTCCAAATGCTCCTGAAATTCGACTGAGTACAGACAAGCAAGCGGTACTTTTTGATAGTCAGTACGACGTGACTCGTTCATTTGTCACGTATCGGGATGAAGTCAAAGTTGGCAGTCAACATGAGTTTAAACTTATCCAAGCACAGCAGGACTACTTTGGGGATTATGCCTTGCGCTATTCTTTGCCAAATGTCCTTGTCATTCAAGATGATGCGTACCAACAAATCGAGGGATTCACCTATAGCATTGCTTATTTGCAAACCGAAAAGGTGCAAACAGAAGCGCTAACGCAGTTGTTAGATGAAGAATTGCCGATCGAGTGGGCGCATCCTTTGACCTATGAATTTAGCGACGACCAAAAAAACGTACGCTTTTATCCAGAGACCGCACGGGATTCAAGCAATGATAGTGGTCAGACGACCGCTTATCGGCTAACGTTAGCCAATCGCTTTACAACAATGCGGGGGGTGCGGCGACAAGCAGGAATCATTTTGTTCGTATCGCTGTTTGTTGGGGTGATCGTTTTGATCACCACGTCTAGTAGTTTGATCGTTCGACAATTTTCTAACACGGAGCGAGAAAAGCACAATTACCGACTATTGACAAAATTAGGCTACACCCGTAACGAAGTGCGCAAGTTGGTGTACTGGCAAAACATTTGGATTTTTATGCCCGGCACCTTATTAGCGATTTTGCATGCGGTATTTGCTATCAATACCTTCACACAGATCATCGACAGTCCCGGGTATTGGGTCGCTCATTTGTTTGCAGGAGTAGCAGCAGTTGTCTATCTATTTGCCTATTTGATTACCGTCAAGCTGTGTCTGCGGATTATTGAAACTTGATCTCTTTATACGATAAAACGATTCTAGGAAACTAGGAGCGTTTTTTTTCGTTTAACCAATCTTTTTGTATTTCCCTCTGGCACCAGATTAAGAGAATGGTATAATCATAATCAATGAGACAAAGGAGGAAGCAAGATGGAGAAAAAAGAAGAACAGCTTTTAATAGACCTAACGACTGCACGTGGGGTTCCTGGGAATGAGGAGGAAGTGCGTGAAGTCTTTAAAGAATATGCCAAAGACTTTGCTGAAGATATCTTTTTTGATGGTTTAGGAAGTGTCATTGCGAAACATGTTGGTGATGGCGGCGGTCCGAAAATTTTTATTTCGGGACATATGGATGAAGTCGGCTTTATGGTAACGAAAATTACGGAAAAAGGCTTTATTGAATTTCAAACCCTTGGTGGCTGGTGGGGGCAAGTGATGCTGGCACAGCAAGTCGAGATCAAAACCAATGATGGCAAATTGATCCACGGTGTCGTCGGCTCAAAACCACCCCATGTCTTGAGTCCAGAGACTCGAAACAAACCTTACGATATCAAAGATATGTTCATCGATATCGGCGCTTCAAGTGAAGAGGAAGCCAAAGGCTGGGGGATCCGTCCTGGAGATATGATCACCCCCTATATCCAATACAAACGGATGAACGACAGCAAATTTTTGCTAGCCAAAGCATGGGACAATCGAATTGGTACGGCGGTATCACTACGGGTATTAGAAACCTTGGCAGCCGAAGGACATCCAAACTGCTTGTTTGCCGGCAGTGACGTGATGGAAGAAGTTGGCCTAAGAGGGGCACGAACAAGCACTCACTTAGTGAATCCCGATATCGCTATCGCCCTAGATACTGGTACCGCTGGGGACACACCTGGAATGACACCAAAAGAAGCGGATTCTGTGTTAGGCAAAGGCCCACAAGTCTTGATTTTCGATGCTTCCATGATTCCTCATAAGAAATTATTGAATTTTGTGATCGATGTCGCCGAAGAGATGGAAATTCCTTTCCAATATACCGTGATCACTGGTGGGGGAACCGATGCTGGTCAAATGCATTTGACTCGTGATGGGGTTCCTTCAATCGCTATTACTGTGCCAGTTCGTTACCTGCATTCTCATACTTCTGTCATTCATGAGGATGACTACTTCAATACAGTCAAGCTTGTAACGGAAGTGGTTCGCCGCTTAGACGATAAAACCGTTAAAGCATTGCGCAGTTATTAAGGTGAGTCTATGAGATCAAATACAATGATTCGAGAGACGGCTAAAAACTCCTTGCGCGGATTCTGGGGAACATTCGTCTTAAGTATTTTAGCAACGGTTGCCGTACAAGCGGTCGTCAATTCACTGTTCAGTAGTTTAGGCTCTTCCGTAGGGACAAACAACGCAGGAAATTGGCTTGATTTTATTTTGGACAATTTTGTCTTCTTTGCTTTTTCAGTAGCATTGAGTATTATGGCACTCTATCTGGTTCGTGGTAAAGGGATCAAAGTGGCGGATATTTTTCTAGTCTTTGATAAGCGTCTGTATGTACCGTTTTTGCTACTAAATTTAGTGAGCGCGCTTTTAAATTATCTTTTGAGTTTTGCGATTTTCTTGCCGCAATTTGTCTTATCAGGCCTTAATCAATATTTGGGCTTGGTATTCAATTTTAATCGGGGAATTTCTATTGATGTATCGATGTTTAACGGTTCGATCGCTTTTGTGGTTGGGACGATTCTCTCCATCATCTTGTTCTTCTTTTTGTCGCAAGTCGTTACTGGTGTGATCCAATTAGCAATCTATCTACGCTATGATCAGCCGGAATTAGGGGTTCTTCAGTCTATCAAAGTAGCCTTTGCTCTCTTGCGACCACATCTGGGCCAATACATTTGGCTGCAATTATCATTGATTGGCTGGTTTATTCTGGGTTTCTTGGCGCTTATGATTGGGATGTTGTGGGCAAACGCCTATGCGTATGCGGTGAACGCAGCATTCTATGAAGAATTGATCAATGAACAACGAGCGCTAATTAGGTAAGCAAAAAAAACGACGTACCATTGGAATGGTTCCTTAAGGATAGAGTAGAACACTCATTCAAGGGATTCATCAATAGACGTCGTTTTTTTCTCATTTTCTTGATCCTTTTCGCAAAAAAAATGGTCAGATTTTAGTCAAATCAGCAGAGATGTGATAGCATTAAAGAAGTAGAAAATCAGCTTGATTCAAAGAGGAGGAAACACAAGTGAAAATAACTGTCTTAGGTTGTTTAGGTGCCTATCCGTATAACGGTGAAGGGACAACTGGCTATTTAGTTGAGTCAGAAGGCTTTCATTTGCTGCTTGATGCGGGAAGCACCACCTTGGTCCAACTAGAAAAAATCCTTGATCCCTTAGACTTAGATGCAGTGATTTTGACGCATTACCATCACGATCATATTGCGGATTTAGGGGTATTGCAATACTATTGGCAATTATATCCTGGAAGCGAAGAACGCCAGGTTTTACCGATCTACGGCCATGGTGAGGATACAGTTCATTTTGAAAGCCTGACGATGCCTGGAGTGACTCAAGGAATTGATTACCTCCAAACGGAGTCATTGGAATTGGGCCCGTTTACCATTACCTTTATGAAAACGATCCATCCAGTCACTTGCTATGCCATGCGATTTGTTGAGAAAAGCACAGGCAAGGTTTTTGTTTTTACAGGTGATTCTGGCTACTTAGAATCTTTTGTTCCGTTTGCACAAGGAGCTGACCTGTTTTTGGCAGATACCTATCTTTTTGCAGGAAATGAGCGGCACAAGGCTCATTTTACGTCAAAAGAAGCAGGCGAGATCGCCCAGGCAGCGCAGGTAAAAAAATTAATGTTGACGCATTTGCCGCAACATGGTGACTTAGAACAGTTACGAGAAGAGGCTGCACTAGCTGCCAATGGGATCCCCGTTGAATTGGCGGCTGTTCAAAAAATAATTGAAATCATCTAATTAGGAGGAACGAATAGTATGCTTTTTGTACCGAACGAACTGAATGACCCACGCATCAATTTAGCCATCGAGATTTTTCTTCTTCAAGAAATGAAAGTGGATGAACCAATCTTACTTTTTTACATTAATGAACCATCGATTATCATTGGACGCAATCAAAATACGATCGAAGAGATCAATAAGGAATATGTGGATGAACATGGGATCCATGTCGTTCGTCGTTTCAGCGGCGGCGGTGCAGTCTATCATGATTTCGGAAACTTGAATTTCAGTTTTATTATGCCTGACGATGGCAATTCTTTCAGAGATTTTGAAAAGCTGACGAAACCAATCGTCCAAGCCTTGCATGAGATGGGGGTTGAAGGAGCGCAACTAAAAGGCCGCAACGACCTTGTGATCAATGACATGAAGTTTTCTGGGAATGCGATGTACGCAACGAATGGACGGATGTTTGCTCATGGCACGATCATGTTTGACAGTGACATCAATGAAGTGGTCAACGCATTGAAAGTCCGCAAAGACAAAATCGAATCAAAAGGTATCAAATCGATCCGCTCAAGAGTAACCAACATCAAACCATTCTTGCCAAAAGAGAAGCAAGACATGACGACTGAAGAGTTCCGTCAAGAAATCTTATTGAAGATTTTTGGTGTCGATTCCGTTGAAGAAGTCAAAACTTATGAATTAACAGAAGAAGATTGGGTCAAGATCAATGAGATTTCCGATAAGTATTATCGCAACTGGGATTGGAATTACGGTAAATCTCCAGCCTTTGATATTGAACGCCGTCATCGCTTTCCAATCGGATCCATCGAAGTTCGTTTGAATGTGGCAGAAGGAAAAATTACGGATGCCAAAATCTTTGGTGACTTTTTCGGCTTAGGGGACATTGCGGATGTAGAAGAAGCCTTGATCGGTACTCGCTATGCGAAAGAAGATTTGGCACAAGTCATTGCCAACATTGATGTCAAAAAATATTTTGGCAACATCACGCCTGAAGATTTTCTTTCATTGATTTATTAATCAAAAAACGAAGCAGCCTTTTCAATTCTGGCTGCTTCGTTTTTCTATTAGTATGCGCGGGCGATCCAAACGGTATGCTTGGCAGGTTTGCCGCTGACGATATCGACTGTTTTTTCAATTGGTGCTTCAAACGGAATGTTCCGGGTAGTAAAGCCGGTTTCTTCTTTGATTTTCGCTTCCGTTTCTTCCGTGCCGTCCCAACCGATCAAGACAAAGCCAGTGACTTTTTCTTCTTGTTTGCACGTTTCGATATGTGCTTTTAGTTCATCTAATGTATCGATGTTGGTGTACTCATTTTCTTTGTTCCGTTCCTTCGCCGCTTGCAATAAGCGTGGGGTCATTGCTTGCAGTTCTTGATCAACGAAGGCTTCTAAGTCCTCAAGCGCCACCGTTTGCTTGTCAGCCAGGTCGCGGACTTTGACCATCACTTTGCCAGCTTCTAAATCTCTTGGGCCACATTCGATTCGCAAGCAAGCGCCTTTTAGTTCCCATTCGTTGAACTTATAGCCAGGTGAGTTATCAGAATCATCCAAACGAACACGAATGCCCTTGGCTTTAAAGTTGGCATACAGTTCTTCTAATTTTTCTAAGATGGCTGGATTCTTTTTCCAAGGACCGACTGGTAACAACACAACTTGGGTTGGTGCAATGGTTGGTGGGAAAACTAAACCATTTTCATCGCCATGGGTCATGATCAAGGCACCCAACAAGCGGGTAGAGACACCCCAAGAGGTTGTGTGGGCATGGGTATGCTTGTTTTCTTTCGTTAAATACGTAATATCAAATGCTTCAGCAAATTTTGTCCCCATGTAGTGGCTGGTTCCTGCTTGGACTGCTTTACCGTCTTTCATCATCGCTTCGATTGAATAAGTATCAACTGCTCCAGCAAAACGCTCAGAAGGGGTTTTTTGTCCGCGATAAACAGGGATCGCTAGGAATTCTTCGCAAAGGCGGGCATATTCATCTAAGACTTTCATGGTGCGTTGACGTGCATCTTCTTCATTTTCATGAGCGGTATGACCTTCTTGCCATAAAAACTCTGAGGTACGCAAGAAAGGCAATGTTTTCTTTTCCCAACGAAAGACGTTTGCCCATTGATTGATTTCATAAGGTAGGTCACGGTAGGAGTTGATCCAATCAGAAAAGGCAGAGCCAATCATGGTTTCTGAGGTTGGTCGCAAGGCCAAAGGTTCTTCCAATTTTTCATTGCCGACTTCTGTGACCCATGGCAATTCAGGCGCAAACCCTTCAATATGATCGGCTTCTTTCATAAAGAAATTTTGCGGAATCAGCATTGGGAAGTACGCATTGCGAATGCCCTCTTTTTTCAAGAATCGATTGAACTCTTCTTGGATGTGCTCCCAAAGTTCGAAGCCGTCAGGACGGAAAATAATGGAGCCTTTCACTGGGGAGTAAGCCATCAATTCGGCTTTTTGGATCGTTTGAATATACCATTCTGTAAAATCATTTTTTTGTGTCATTCTTTTTCCTCCTTAAAAAAATAAAAAAGCATCTCGTCCTAAAAAAGGACGAAATGCTTGGATTTCGCGGTACCACCTTTGTTGATTATCTATCGGGATAATCCAACTCGTAAAGGATAAGGCCTTTCCACCGACCGTTTTGCGGTCATTGCCATTGGGTAGGTTCATTTTATCAGTGGGTATCGATTTTTCAGCTGCCATCGACTCTCTAAGACCATTATAAAACTACTATTCCAATGCTTGTTGCTGTTCTTTATCATGCTAAAGCGAAAAAGCGAAAAAAGCAAGAGTTTTTTCGCTTTTTCTTAAAAACGCTCCTTTAAGACTAATGCAGCAAGACGGTCAGTCGAAAGACAGCGGATCTCTCTTCGCCCTAAGTGTCAAATGCAAGAGGTGTAGCCCGTCAGTTTCTTCGATCCGGATACTTCCTTGGTAGGCTAAACAAAGTTGTTCGAGCATTTGTATGTCAGCCTGCATCGCCTGTCGTTTGGTTTCATTGTTCTGTAGTTTTTCTGCTTCTTCATTTGAGAGAAGCGGCATTTGGCAGTCGATATGCAACTGGCCGTTCGTGTCATTCACCCTCAACGCGAGTCTTCGCTTTTGAGGATCAGTGACCGCACAAGTGTATCGGATGGCGTATTCTAGGCAATGAGCGATCAAGGATAGACGATCATTTTCCTCCAATTGTTCCAGTGGTTCTATGATGCCATCACAGGCAAAGGTGATTCTTTTTTGAGTAGCTGTGTGTTGATAATTAGTAATCAGCATCGTTGTGAGTGATTCTTTTTCAACGGATGGACGTGTTAGCTGTTGTTTGATCTGTTCTTCGATCTCACAAAGACCTTCGTACGCCGCTGCCAATTGTTGATCTTCCAACATGTCCTTGACTGTATGAGTTCTTTTTTTGATGGCTTGCAAAACTTGTTGCATTTTTAATGATTGTTCTGGGTTATTCGCTTGCTGTTTCTCATAAAGACGGAGTTTGATATCTGCTGTATCGATCCGCTTATTTTTGCCTTCGCTGGAAAAAAAGAGTTCAAGAAAGCCGTAACAAGTAAAGATGATAATTAGTAAGAAAAAGATGATCGAACGCCAATTGACATCAGATTGTGGCAAAACTAAAATATCCTGAATATACAAGAAACAATGACCGATAGCCGCAACGACGATCCAAGGTGCACAAATGACAAAAAATGGATTTTTTTTCAATGCTTCATAAATCGCCGCAAAAGAAGTAACAAAGGTGCTGGTGATATTCAGTAAAAACATGTAATTCATGATAGTGGGTAAACTTTTTGTTTGAAAAAGAGCGAAAAGGATCGCAAAGAGACCGAAGGAGTAATGAAAATATAACCATTTCTGGTAATACTTACGAACAAAGTGCATGTTTGTACAGTAAAACCCAATCAGAAACATTGGCGTAATGATAGAAAGAATATTTAACATCGCAGAATTCACGATTGGAGGAAACAGTAGTCCACCAAGCATATCGCTAAAGCCTGCTTCCAAACCTGCAGTTAAAGCAAAACCACTGAATAGGATAGAAGACAATTTAAGCTTTCGTTGATTGATAAAAGAAACGATGACATAAAACAAGTTGATGATACAAATAAATCCTGTAAATAAGAGGATATAGATATTTAAAATTGACAGACTGAAGACATAGCCGATCAGTGCATTTGCAGGTCCAAAAAAGACTTCGGCGGGAAAGCCGGAATAGGTGTCAAAAGGGCTAGTTACGTATATTTTTAATGTCTTACCAACGTAATCCTCAGGCAAGGTAATAAAGGCCAGTGTTTTACCTGGATGGTTGAGAGTCAATGGATCATTTGGCTTCTCGTTGGTGTAAATTTCTTGATCATCGAGATAGACGGTCATGTGTTGGTGGTCGCCAATTAGCAACATCGTAGGGTATTTATAATCATTGGTCATTTTTCGCTTCATCACAAAACGATCATTGGCTTTCACACTAGGTAAATGTTTCACATAACGACTAATAAAAGTTGATTCGGGATTGTCCTCGGCATAGAAAATCCAATCTTCCTTTTTCTCCACTGCATGGATATCAGAAGTTGGGAATAAAAAAAGAACGAGAAAAAAGACGATACTTCCCAGTAAAAATAGAACCAGAAGGATGAAGGGGATCCAACGTTTTAAAAACAATTTGTTATTTAAAAAAGGCATATTTTTTCTCCTCTGTTTTTTAATCGCCTTTAGCATAATATATATGATTAAATAAAGTCAAATAATAATAGATAGAGTTGCGTATAAAAATTCAATGAATCGTTTTTAAATATTTGAAAAAAAAAGAATTATGTTATAGAATCATAAAATAAACTGAGGTTTAGAAGGAGAGGAAAGAATGAAGCTTTTTCCAAAACAAAGTATCATGCTCTCACTTTTTGTTCTGATGTTCATGCTGCTATCTGTCTTAACTGTTGTAATACCGCATGCATTTGGTTTCACAATGGCTATTGTTACGAGTGATGCAATGGAACCGACATACTCTAAAGGAACGCTGCTTTTTGTAAAAAATGCTTCAGAAGATAATTTAGTGGTTGGCAACGAAGTAACGTATTATGTCGATCAAGGTAGACAAATGCGGACCCGGCGAATCGTTGCGGTTGCGGAAAACCAATCAGTACTGTACACCATTGGCGACAATCAAAACCAGATGGAGCCAAAAGAAATTCAAAAAAGCCAAGTGATTGGCCAGCCGATTTTTTATATCCCAAAAGTTGGGGCTTGGTTGAATCAAACGACGATCCAGCTGTTTAAAAACATGTATCTGCTTTTCGCCTTGTATATTTTAGCAACGACCTTGTTCGTCACGTTTTATCAAATAAAATCTGGTTCAGTAAAAAAGACGATCACTTCTTAATATATAAACAAAGACAAAGAAACGTCAGGGTTTCTTTGTCTTTTTCTCTCTTTATTGATTATAGGATGAGTGTCCCCCCCATTCCCATTACCAGGCATAAGGATAGAAATAGTGCATCCATGAAAGTGACGCGAAAGGTGTTTGCGTAAGTTCGCTTGGCTTCGCTGTCAAAACCTCTTGAAAGCATGGCAGTCGCCAATAATTCAGACCAACGAATCGATTTGACCAATAAAGGGATCAGCATTTTAAATGAAAACGGATTGACCGAGATTCCTCTGGAACGCATGCTATTACGTATATTCTGATACTCTGCTGGAATAATGGGAGCAATTTGAAACGCAGCCAGTAGACCGTAGGCAAAAACGGCAGGCAGACGCAGCTGTTGCTGCAGTGAATAAATCAATTCATTGATCGTGGTGGATACACTGAAGGAGCTTCCTAGAATGCCAAAGCAATAGATACGGCTTGCTATATCAAGACCATAGCGAATAGCTGCTGCAGAGGAAGGACCGCCTTGATTGCCTTGGTAATAAAGGAGTCCAGTGAAAAAGACTCCTATAGCTGCCAGTGTCAATGCAGAAAAGAGCAAAAGACTTTTTTTCAAGGAGCGTTCGTTTACAGTAATACCAAAGAACAGGACCGAGAGCAGCAGGTTTAATCTGAAATTATTTTGAAAAGAAACCAGTAAGGCGAGTCCTAAAATGGCGAATAATTTGACTGTTGGATTTAGCGTGCGCATCAGCATCCTCCTTTTCATAAAGATTAAAATCAATGATTTGGGAGCAGAACTGTTGCAATAATAAGATATCATGGCTAACGATCAAAACTAACGTGCCAGTGGTTGCTTTTTCGGCTAATAGCTGCATGATCTGCCAAGCTTGTTTGATATCTTGACCATAGGTCGGTTCGTCCACGAGCAGCAAGTCGACCGGGCGTTGCAGTAAAGAGGCAACAGCCAAGCGCCGTTGCTGTCCTTGACTCAGTCGAAAAGGAGACTGAGTGCTCTTATTTTGCAGGCGCAATTTTGCTAGTAGCTTTTCGCTCTCGGTCGAGGCGCTACCTTGGCTAAGCTCTTGGGCAACGGTGGCGGCCAAAAATTGGTCTTGCGGATTTTGCATGATCCAACTGATGGAGCGAAAAGGTGACGGATGCTTCTTGATTGGTTGACCTGCCAAGAGAATATCCCCTTTGTAGGCATGCTGCTGCAAAATAGCTTTTAAAAACGAAGATTTGCCACTGCCGCTGCGTCCAGTGATCCCAATCAGCGTGCCTCCATCAAATGCAAAATTGGGAAAAACAATCTCATGGTTGCGGATCGGTAATCGGAATTGCTGAAAAGATAGCCGTTTTTTGTTAGAAGACGACTTGATTTTTGCAAGCGGCAGTGTCTTTCGCATGTGTTGATCAAGGTCACGGATCGCTGCTTGATCGATCGTTCTGAAATCTTCTTCAATCAATAGCCACTCATCGACCCAGTTAGCAGTCTCTTTGATTTGATGGTCGATCAATAAAATACCAATGGCTTTCTTTTGTTGAATGCGCTGCAGTTTTCGGATGACTTTTTTGCTGGTGTCCGTATCCAAATTCGCAAAGGGCTCATCCAAAAGCAAGTATTGGCTTTCTAGGATCAAACAGCAAGCCAATGCGGCTAACTGTTTTTCACCCCCAGACAAGGTCGTGAAAGGTTGATCTGCAAGATGAGTGATCTCGCAAAATGCCAAAGCGTCAGCCACTTTGTTTGGCATGTCTTCTTGGGGAATACATTGATTCTCTAAACAGAAAAGCAGCTCTTCTCGAGGTGTTGCCATACAAAACTGCATATCAGGATTTTGAAACAATAAGCTGACGGACGTGCTTCTTTCCCCGATGGAGAGTTGGCTCATCGTTTGGCCGTCAATCGTATATGTTCCTCCCTCAAAACCTTTCTCGTTGAGTCCTGCTAAAAGATAGAAAAGGGTGCTTTTCCCTGATCCTGAAGCACCATAAATTCCCTTTGTTTCACCAGGGGCCAAAGACAGAGTCAATTCAAGTCGCTTTTGATCCACCAAAAAACAGCCGTTTTTTACTAACAGACTCATACGATTTCCCGTTGGACAGTGATCGTTTGATCGTTAGCGATAGGGTAACTGTTGAGGACTCCCATTCGTGCCAGATGGTCACAGACGATCTTCACCAAAAAGGCTGAAAAGAACAAAGAAGAAAGCAAGCGAATAAGAAAGATCGCCAACAGCAACTGCCATTGCAAGTCAACGAAATTTGATCGAAGAATCCCCCAAAGAAAACTCGTGATCGTGGCGCCCACAGCTCCTGTGATCAAAGGAAACCAGCCATAGCGGCGGTAGCGGCCTAATGCAAAGCCGGCCTCGGTTCCAATCCCTTGTACAAAACCACTAATAAAAATAATAGGTCCATAAAAATTCCCCATAAACACTTCTAAAAGAGCCGCAATCATTTCAGTGATCGTAGCTGCCCCCGGCTTACGTAGCACATATCCGGCAAAAGCTGCCGCCATGAACCAAACACCAAAGATAAACTCATTGGCTAAGACAGATAAACCAAAGGGGGTTAGAAGTGTCCCTAATAGCAATCCGAAATGGACAGCCCCAAGATAGATCACGCCAAAAATCAACGAAGCGATCCCTACCATAATCACATCTTTCAACGCCCACTTAGTCATGTGGCATCGCCTCCTTTTTTGAAGGGCTATTGACTGAAACCGTCGCTTCCAGAACATAGTGGGGGAGATGGTCATGGGCATAAGCTAATGCGGCTTCAAAATAAGCAAAGAGTTGACTTGCTGATCCTGTCAGCATCGTTACATAGTGAACGGAACGAGGGCTCAAGCCATGAGTTTCTGCCAGCTGGACGATCGTGGCGATTTCTTCCATATAATGATTTTCGCCAAATACATAAAACGAATATTTGCAATCAACCAAAAAGTCACCATTCGCAAGGTTCTTTCCTTTATTGGGTTGCGCCTGTTCGCCATTCAAAAACGTGTCCCCTGCAGTGTCCCCGGGGCAGCCCTTGGAAAAGGTAAACTCACCCACGAGGTGTGTCTTGGATTCGTAGGCGTTGATAAATAGCGCTGCTGCTGCGTCTAGGACACTGGGCGCTTCCCCACGAAAAAGGGTGCTAAACAGGTCGGTTTGCTGCCAAACAGCACTCGTATTCGTTTTTTCGATACTTGTTAAAATTTGTTGCGCGAAATGGTCTTTCATTGGGTACAAGCTCACCCGGCACCCCGTGATATCGATTCCATCTTTTGCACAGACGATTGGTTTATTTGACATTTTTCTCTTCTCCTCTCGATTGTTTTTCTGTCTACAAAAAAAGCGTTCCTCCTTTTTCTATCCACACGTAGACAGAAAAAATGGGAACGCGAAAAATCATGCGCTGCCACTTCCCTACGTTGGTACTAACCAAATCAGGTTCTAAGGGACCAGACATACGTCTATCTCAGCATAAAGCGCCCCTAGTGGATAATCTTCTATTCAATTACCCCTCGAGTGTAGCATAGGAGGCGACAAAGGACAATAGATAGTGACTTTTGCAAATCGCTCGATTCCGACGAATCAAAGGAGTTACTTAGCGATCCTTCCGTGATATCAGCAGTGGTACATATGAAGGTTTTTACATATAAAAAAACATCTAAAAAAGAAGTTGACAGGATTCAAATAGTTGTGTAAAGTATAAAACCGATGGTAAAACGTAAACGTTACGTTTTGTTTTTGTAAATCGTAATTGATTTATCAACGTTTTTCCAAAGGGAAGAAAAAGAGGAAAATAAAAAGGAGTGTATTTTCAAAAATGAAGAAGTTTTTTAAAATAACTATGTTATCTGCTGTGGCCCTGACTTTGGCTGCTTGTGGACAAGGAGGATCTGATGCGACCGAGCAATCAGGAAACGCATCATCTGAGAATGAACAAATTCAGGTCATGGCTACGTTTTATCCGATGTATGATTTTACTCGTCAAGTTGTAGGGGATGAAGGGAAGGTTGAATTATTGATGCCCGCGGGCACTGATTCCCACGATTATGAACCTTCTGCAAAGGACATGGCAAAGATCCAAGATGCGGATGTCTTTGTCTACAACAATGAAAATATGGAAATGTGGGTTCCTTCGATTGAAGCCACATTAAATGATGGAGACGTGACAGTGGTCAAAGCCACCGAAGGAATGGTCCTGTTACCCGGTGACGATGATCACGACCACGATCATGACCATGATCATGGCGATGATGGTCATTCTCATGAATTAGATCCCCATGTCTGGTTAGCCCCAAGCTTAGCCATGAAACAAGTAGAGGCGATCCGTGACCAGCTGAGTGAGGCTTATCCAGCGAAAGCGGCAGCCTTTGCTGAAAATGCGGCGAATTATTTGGCACAGTTACAAGACCTCCATGAATCATATGAAGAAGCGTTCAGCAATCCAGCGCAAAATCATTTCGTGACCCAACACGCTGCTTTTGGTTATTTAGCTTTGGAGTATGGGCTAACGCAAGTGCCGATCTCAGGTCTTTCACCAAGTGAAGAGCCTTCCGCTTCACGAATCGCAGAACTAAAAGAGTTCGTCCAAGAAACAGGCATTCAAACGATCTATTTTGAAGAAAACGCCAAAGACAGCATTGCCCGAACGTTAGCGTCAGAAGCAGGTGTCGAATTGGCTGTTTTGAATCCATTAGAAGGGTTGACCCAAGAACAGATGGACAACGGGGAAGACTACATTTCGATTATGGAACAAAACCGTGATGCTTTGAGAAAAACCACCGATGTTGCAAATGACAAAGAAATGGCTGAAGCTGAAAAAGAAAAAACAGTTTATAACGGCTATTTTGAGGATGCCGACGTACAAGACCGTGCTTTATCTGACTGGGCAGGAGATTGGCAATCCGTTTATCCATTTTTACAAGACGGAACACTGGACCAAGTGTTTGATTATAAAGCAAAAATGGACAAGAAAATGACGGCTGACGAATACAAAGAATATTACACGACTGGTTATCAAACAGATGTTGCTCAGATCAAGATCACAGACAACACAATGACATTTATTTTCGATGATGGTACCGAGAAAGAAGCAAATTATGTGTATTCTGGCAAAGAGATCTTGAACTACTCAGCTGGCAATCGTGGTGTGCGCTTCTTATTTGAAAGCACCGATGAAGATGCGGCATTCAAATATATCCAATTTAGTGACCATATGATCGCTCCTGGCGCATCCCATCATTTCCATATCTACTTTGGTAACGAGAGTCATGAAGCGTTACTAGAGGAAATGGAACATTGGCCGACCTATTATCCAACAGGGATGAGCGGATTAGAAATTGCACAGGAAATGCTCTCCCATTAAAAAAAAGATTGACAATCCTCGCTCTTTTCGTCAAAGTAAACTTGATAGGAAGGAGCGAGAATTTTTTTGGAAAAAACATTGAAGAAATTAGCGAAAGTGATTGACCGCATGATGGATCACGTTGATTTGTATGGCGGACCAAGTGTGGTTAGTGACGACGATCTTGAACACTACTTAGATCCTGTTTTTTACTTGATCTTTTGCGCGGAAACAGATGGTGGCATGACTAAATTAAAAGACAAAGTCTTTGTCGAATCGGTGTATACCGAAATGCTGCCTCAAGAAGTACCGTACAGTTTAAATTTTCTTCCGTTTGCCAAAACAGCCATTGAAGACTTTTATTACTGCATGTATAAAGAAAAGCATATCACCAAATCACAATACCAAGAAATCGCCTTTGTATTGGCTGAAAAACAACCTATCTTTTTCGCACGGATGTCCAAACCCCAGTTTTGGTCAGCTGAAAAGAAAGAAGCGATGTTAGCGATGATTCAAGACACCGATCCTGAAGAACATGAACTATTGCCCATTGATGACCCGCGTATTGCTACAATCTCGCCAAAAATCGTCCCGTTTCCAACGAAACATACGGCTTTTGATGACACGGCGGATACGCCGGTCGCCTATCAAGTCCGTATTGATTTAGAAGGATACCGTCCGCCAATTTGGCGTCGTTTGATCATTCCTGCAGGAGTGACCTATGAGCAGTTGCATATGTTGATCCAGATTGCCTTTGAGTGGATGAATCAACATTTGTACTTGTTTATTGCCGGTTCGAAATCGATCGGCTTAGGCAATTCCGTTCCAACCGATGCGTCCGGTATTGACCAAGATTTTCAATACTGTAAGTCCATGACCTACATTTATGATATGGGGGCAGATTGGACGCATAAAATTAAAATTGAAAAAGTGTTGACCGCAGAAGATCACCCAGATCCCGTCGTTCCGGTTTGTATCAAAGCTGTTGGCGATGTCCCGATCGAAGATGCCTTTGATGATGATATGCGAGAACCACTGGATCGTGAGATCATCAATGAAGTCTTACTCGATTATTGGGAAACTGGAGAATATGTTTAGCTAGTAGCTAGAAATTGTCCGTAATTTTATAAGAATCAAACAACAAAACCACCAGACCGTAACGATTCTGGTGGTTTTTTAGCAGTTTCCTGTCAAAGTCGTTTCTTGATATATTCTGTCATCGGTTTGGTGTAACTTGAGAAATCTGTTGGTTGAGTGTGCGTATTATTAATCCGATTGGCTAGCAGATAACCAATATAAGGCCCGGTCGTTAACCCAGAAGAACCAAGTCCACTGGCGGCGAACAAATTTGCTTCATCAGGCACTTCCCCAAAGAAAGGTGCAAAATCAGAGGTGTAAGCACGTGTGCCGACTCGCATAGTCATTGGCGTTGCAAAGAGTGCTTCGGGGTCTTCAAGAAAAGCACCGATTCCTGTCATCAATTGCTGTTTGGCAGCTTCCGTAGGCGTTAAATCCCAACCCGCATCGTTTTCATGGGTGGCTCCTAGTAAAATTTGACCATTAGAGAAGGGAATCAAGTCACCTTCACCCTCTAACATGGCGACCGGCCAACTGTTTGTCGGCAGGTTGGTGGCAAAGGAAAGCAACTGACCTTTTTGTGGACGGATATCGACCTGATAACCTAAAGGTGATAATAAGTCTAGCAATCCCGGTCCAGCTGTCAGGCAAAGAATCTCGGTTTCAAGAAAGTGATCCTTGGTTTTGATTTGCCAATGGTTGTCCTTTCTGACTACCTCAGCTTTTTCTTCAATAAAAGTCACTTGCTGCTGCTGAGCGTTTGCTTTTAAGTGGGCAAGATAAGCCTGACCATCTAAGCGGCCACCGCCTGTGATTCGTAAAGACGGCATTTCTTTTAGTAACGGCAATGCCTCTTTGGTTTGTGGGCCCGTCAGTAAGTCGATTTTGCCGATTTCTGGTGCCGCTTTACGTCGATTTTCAGCTAATTCTGCCAGTTCTTGAAGCGCCTTTTCTGGTCGCACCACCAAAGTGCCACAGGGGGCATAGATGGATTCATCTAAAGCAAAATCCCGTACCAATTTCGGGAAGAAAGCGGCGCCGTCTTGTGCTAACTGGTACCATTTTTTATTGCGCCGTTTGGATAGCCAAGGGGAAATGATGCCAGCGCTGGCAGATGTTGCTTGACCGATGAGGGAATCAATGACAGTCACGTCAAATTTGGTTTTATCAAGATAATTGGCGAGGGTCAAACCGATGATCCCACCGCCGATAATCATAACTTTTTTCATAGTAGAAGACTCCTTTGGTTGATTTCATTGAAAAGCGAATAAAAAGCGAAAGTTCTCTTAATGCCGTTTTCTTTGCGTACTTAATTGCGTATAATAAGGAAATGGAAAAGAGGGTATTATGCAAACTATTCAAACAGTCTTAAAAGAACATTTTGGCTATTCACAGTTTCGTGAAGGTCAAGAGACGATTATTCAATCTATTTTAACACAACAAAATGTTTTGGGGATCATGCCCACAGGTGGAGGGAAATCCATTTGTTATCAATTGCCAGCGCTTTTGTTGGATGGAGTGACCTTGGTCATCTCCCCTTTGATTTCATTAATGAAAGACCAAGTAGATAGCCTCGTTGATATGGGGATCCCAGCAGCTTATATCAATTCTTCCTTGACAGGGGCACAGATCAACCAGCGCTTGCAAGAAGCACGCCAAGGGCGGATCAAACTGCTGTATGTTTCGCCAGAACGCTTAGACTCAGAATCTTTCCGCTACTCATTGCGGCAGATGCCGATCGCTTTATTGGCCGTTGATGAAGCCCACTGTATTTCCCAATGGGGCCATGATTTTCGCCCGAGCTATCTGCGACTCGCCGAAACGATCGAAAACTGGGAGCAAAAGCCAACGATTGTTGCCCTTACGGCGACAGCTACACCTAAAGTTGCCGAAGACATTGAAAACTTACTTTCAATTCCTGCTGAAAATCAAGTCAAGACCGGGTTTGCTCGGGAAAATTTGGCTTTTCAAGTTGTCAAAGATCAAAAAGATACCTACATTACGACGTATTTGAAAATGAACCAAGGACAATCAGGTATCATTTATGCCAGCACCCGCAAAGAAGTGGAACGGATCTATCAGCTGTTGAAACATGAACATGTTTCTGTCGGGTATTACCATGGCGGACTTTCAGAAGAAGAGCGCTCCTTTTTCCAAGAAGAATTTCTTTATGACCGCCTGCAAGTGATGGTAGCGACCAATGCATTCGGGATGGGAATCAACAAAAGCAACGTCCGCTTTGTGATCCATGCCCAGATACCTGGAAATTTGGAATCTTATTATCAAGAAGCAGGGCGTGCCGGACGAGACGGAGAACCCAGTGATGCGATCTTACTATATGCTCCGCAAGACATGCAGATTCAGCAATTTTTTATCGATCAATCCGAATCAGATATTCTTTATCGCCAAAACGAATACTTGAAGTTGCGGGAGATGAGCCAATACGGACATACTCAGCTGTGTTTGCAACGCTATATTTTGCGTTATTTCGGAGAAGATGGACCCGATTGCGGTCGTTGCAGCAATTGTCTCGATGAAAGAGAACAAGTGGATATCACCGTGGATACACAAAAAGTGTTGTCATGTGTGAAACGAATGGGCGAACGCTTCGGGAAAGCCTTGGTGGGGAAAGTGCTGACTGGCTCAGGCGATCAAAAAGTCAAACAGTGGGGCTTTGAAAAATTACCGACTTATGGATTAATGAAAGATTGGTCCCAAAAGGAAGTCACTCAGCTGATCGATTACTTGACAGCCTCCGGGTACCTTTTGCCGTCCGAAGGGCAATACCCTTTGTTAAGTGTGACAAATGCCGGTATCGATGTATTGCTTGGAAAAGCGAAAGTTTATCGAAAACAAACCAAAGTCAAACAGTTAGTGGTTGATGATGAACTATTCGATCAACTGCGCACCTTACGATTGAATCTCGCACAAGAACAAAACTTGCCACCGTATGTCGTCTTTTCTGATAAGACCCTGCGAGAATTAGCAGAAGTGCAACCAAAAACACCAATCGAATTTTTACAGATCAAAGGTGTCGGGCAAAACAAATTGGATAAATATGGCGATGCCTTTCTTACCTTGCTTTCGGACTACCGAGGGAAGGTAAGCGACTAAAACAAACGGCTTCCTCAGAGATAAAATGCAGAATAACAAAGAAAAGGAGTAAAAATCATGATTGCGATTCGACTGGCGGTAGCAACAGATGAAGACTTCTGGCTTTCATTGGATACCCATTTGCCAAAGGAACGATTCTTCAAAAAGGTAGCTGAACAAACGGCTTATGTCTTGATCGATAATGGACAGCCAATTGGGTTGTTACGCTATAATTTTTTCTGGGATACGATTCCTTTTTGTACGATGCTAGTAATCGCCGAATCCCATCAAGGTAGGGGATTTGGGAAGTGTTTGGTCGATCACTGGGAACAACAGCAAAAAGAAGCAGGGCATGCTCTTTGTATGACGTCCACACAAGTCGATGAAAATGCCCAGCATTTCTATCGAAAATTAGGGTATCAAGATGCCGGCGGTTTGCTTTTGAATTCTCCCGGATTTGTACAACCGATGGAATTATTTCTTGTGAAACAGTTGTGATGTTTTTGCTAGCTTGTGGTACATTGATAGGAGAATGAGAAAATAGGAGCGTTTACTATGTCTTTTTTTGGAAAAATCGATTTCAATGAGTTATCAGAGACCGATCGTGCGATTTATCATTATATGTCGAGCCAAAGTGATAAGATTCCCTATATGCGGGTCCGTGAGATCGCGCTTGAATCCCACACCTCAGCTTCTTCGGTTATGCGCTTTATCCGTAAATTAGGGTATGAGAGCTTTACAGAATTTCGTACCCAGTTCAAAGCACCTGAGTTAGAGGCGGTCAGTTTTTTTAGCAGTATGACCGTTTTGGATCCGGAACGCTTCCCGCGAGACATCGAAGGAAAAATCCGGCGAATCGCTGAAAGAATGCTGGTATGTGAGAATATTATATTTTATGGCATCGGTGCGTCAGGTTCAATGTGTGAATATGCTGCTCGCCGTTTTGCTACGATCGGATTTAATAGTTATGCTTTGGTGGATAATACCTATCCAATCTTTGCGAAGCTGAAACATACTTCAGACAATATGATCGTTGTCCTTTCAATTACTGGAACGACCACTGAGATCATTGAAGTGGTCAATGGCTTTCGTAACAATCCTGACTTCACCACGGTAGCGATCACCAGTGATGCCAACAGCACCTTGGGACGGATGTCCGATTACGTCTTGGACTATTCGGTTGATGTAAAACGCATCAACAAATATGAAGATTTGACGACACAAATTCCTTGCCTTTTCTTAGTGGAAGCGTTGTCGGAGACGGTTCGTCAGTTTTCTTTAACAGCAGAAGAATAGGGAACGGATTTTTTGTATGTTTAATCATAAATCAACAAACAGCTTCATTCCATCAAAAGGAAGTTCCTTTGTTGGGATGATCCGGCTGTTTGTTTTTTTATTAGAAACGTGGACGAGACAATGACGAATGTATCAGGAGATTTGGTGCTATACATATTTGTGGTACACCTTGTACCATGATGATGATTTTTCCTTTCTACGAAGAGTTGCACCAAAGTATAAAAACAATCTATTTTTGAAAACGTTTTTAATTATACTGAATGAAAGGAATAGAAACCTTTTTGCTTCTGTCGAGAAGGCGCAAATCAGGCAATTTCGACAAGCAAAAGAAGAGAGCCCAATGATTGGAGAGAAGAATAGTGGAAACCGTAAAACTAAAAAAACTGATTGACCGAATGACCGTAGCTGAAAAAGTGGGCCAATTGGTTCAACTAACGCCAGATTTTTTTGCACAAGGAGGAGAAATCACCGGCCCGATGCAGCAATGGCAAATGAGCGAAGAACAATTAGGGACGATTGGTTCAGTGTTGGGAACCCATACTGCTGAACAAGTCTACACGATCCAAACGTCTTATCTAGAGAAAAGTCGGTTAAAAATGCCCCTTATTTTTATGGCAGACGTTATCCATGGATATGAAACGATTTTCCCAATTCCTCTTGCTTTGGCATCCTCCTTTGATGCGCAATTAGTGGAAGAAGTCGCAAAAGCCTCGGCAAAGGAAGCGGCAGAAGCGGGTATCCATGTCACGTTTTCACCAATGGCGGATCATGTCAAAGATCCGCGCTGGGGAAGGGTTTTAGAGAGTAATGGAGAAGATCCGACCTTATCTGCGGTGCTGACGGCTGCTTATGTACGAGGGTATCAAGGAACTGCTTCCCTTGCAGAAAATAAACAGCGAATTGCTGCTTGTGTCAAACACTTTGTCGGCTATGGCGCTGCAGAAGGTGGGCGGGATTATCATACGGTCGATTTGTCTGATCTTGAGCTTTACCAAAATTATCTGCCCGCTTTTCAGGCAGCAATTGAAGCTGGTGCAGAATTGGTCATGACTTCTTTTAACACGATCCATGGTGTGCCAGCTACAGCCAATCAACCATTGCTGCAGGATGTATTACGAGAAAAGCTTGGGTTCGATGGCTTGATCATCTCAGATTGGGCAGCTGTGGCTGAATTGATGGCCCATCGTGTGGCTGCTGATCGAACGGAAGCAGCGAAAAAAGCCTTTACTGCAGGTGTCGAAATGGATATGATGAGTGATTGCTATTTAAATGCACTAGAACAAATCATTGATGCAGATCCTGCTATGAATGAGCAGTTGAATAAGGCGGTTTTTCATGTGTTACATTTAAAGAACAAGCTAGGCCTGTTTGAAGACCCTTATAGAGGGTTAACACCGGAAAACTTAGCACCTAGACTCCTAAAAGAAACCCGTCTGCTTTCACGAGAAGCAGCAAAGAAAACAACAGTCCTTTTGAAAAATCAAGCATTATTGCCTTTACAGAAAAAACAAAAAGTGGCGCTGATCGGTCCAAAAGCAGATTCAAAGGATCTTTTAGGGGCTTGGTCGTGGATCGGGAAACAGGAAGAGGCAGTTTCATTAGCCAAAGGTCTTTCTCAAAAAGAGATTGACCTCACTATCTTGCCTTATCCTGATGGGAAAGTTTTGACGGCAGCCTATATTGAGGAAGCGTGTAGATTAGCAGAACAATCTGAAGTCGTTTTGTTGGCTCTGGGGGAAACCAGTGAGGAAGCGGGGGAAGCGGCAAGTTTGACCAAACTTTCTCTATCAAGAAATCAAGAAGCATTAGTTGCAGCAGTTAGTCAGGTCAATCCTAAGATCGCAACGATTCTTTTCTGTGGCAGACCATTGGTTTTGTCCGCCATCGAGCCTCTTTGTCAAGCCATCATGATTGCTTGGTTCCCTGGATCAGAAGGCGGTAATGCGTTGGCAGATTTGTTGATGGGCGAGTCTGAACCGCAAGGACGTTTAGCTATGAGTTTTCCTCGAGCAGAAGGCCAATTACCGATGACCTATGCTCAACTCTCTACAGGTCGGCCATTGACAGAAGAGAATAGTGATCAAAAATATATTTCGCGCTATATGGATGAAAAAAACGATCCTCTCTTTTCTTTTGGCGCAGGAATAGGTTATGGACAATGCAAGATTAGCAAGACACAAATCGTTCACCCTGATGAAAAAAATAAACCATTTGAGATCATTTGTACGCTGAAAAATGAGGGAGACAGTCCTCATACCACAACACTTCAATTGTATAGCAGAGACGATGTTACTGAAGTGGCACGACCGATGAGAGAATTAAAGCAATGGCAAAAAATCAATCTTGCTGCTGCTGAAGAAACGCAGCATTCCTTCTATGTTACACCAGAGGATTTTGCTTATGTTCATTCCGATTTCTCGACAAAAAGTGATCCTGGTACGATTTCTTTATACCTTGGCTTTGCTGCTGCCTCAGCGAAGTTGATTGGTACGCTCACGATTTAAAAGCCTTTCGAGGCTTTTTTTGTAGGTACAACTTGTACCATGATGGCACAGGTTTCAAGGTGCTGGTACATGCGCCAACTAGTTCTAGAACCATTGTGGGTGAAAACGTTTTTATATATAGTTGGTTTATCGGATGACCAATCTTAGAGTGGTCGTTGATTTTTTTAGCAAAATAAAAACGTTTTTATTTTTGAGAGGAATCGTTCAGGAGGGGAGAATCATTTGACAAATCGAATCACGATTCGGGAAGTGGCAAAGGAGGCAAACGTATCAATTGCGACTGTTTCTAAAGCACTGAACGGTGTCAATGTTGTTCGACCAGCAACGAAAGAACGAGTGCTGGCTGCCGCGCAACGTTTGCATTATGTCCCCAATTTAATGGGCAAACAATTGAAAAACACAAAAACCAAGATGCTTGGTTTTTACACCACTAGCATTAAAGGACCTTACTTTAGCGTATTAGTTGAAGCGATTGCCAGAGAGGCAGAAACGCATGGGTATGCAGTCAACGTCTTCTTATCCACGGATAAACGAGTGGTTCTCAATCGTATTTTAGGGGGGATGGTTGATGGCATTATTGGATTTGAAGATTTTTTAACAGAGCAGGATTTGGCAGCGATGGAAAGAGAACAAATCAAAGCCGTCTTTATCGATCGAAACATTCAAGAGAGGAACTTTGGTAGTGTGGTATTTGATTCCTTCGAAAAAGGAAAAGCTGCTACTAAGTATCTCTTGTCACTAGGACATAAAAAAATCGTTTTTATCAGTGGGATTGCTGGTGTTTATGATAGTGATGAACGCTTAAGAGGGTATTGCGAAGCATTAAAAGAAGCCGGCATCTCTTGGCGCTCGGATTATCAATTGCAGGGATTCTTTGAAGAAGAACGGACGAGAGCCAGCGTGCAGCAGTTTTTGTTAGAGCAAAAAGACTTGCCCACAGCATTTTTGGCAGGGAATGATCTTAGTGCGATCGGAACAGTCAAGGCGATCCACGAAACCAAGTGGCGGGTGCCTGATGATTTCAGCGTGATTGGTTTTGATGGTATTGATCTTTTAGACTATTTTACTCCTCGCTTGACCACAGTGAAAAATCCGATCCAACAGCAAGGGATCACGGCAGTAAAACATTTAGTAGAATTGATTGAGGAAAACGCATTTGGTATCTCCTACGTTTTACCAGGAGAATTGAGTATTAATCAATCGACAAAACAAGTAAATGAATAATGAGGGTGAAGCGATGTTTATTGGAATTGATGTTGGAGGAACGGCTATCAAATATGGTGTGATCTTGAGAACTGGTGAAATTGTAAAGAAAGGACAGATGCCAACGATTCATGAAAAAGAAAATTTTTTGCAGTCTATCGAAGTATTGATCAAATCGCTGCAGCAAGATGCAGTGATCGAAGGTGTCGGTATTAGCGCACCAGGCATTATCCAAAAAGATGGCACGATGATCACGGCAGGATCAATCAAATCCCTGTATGGAATCAACTTGAAGCTAGAATTAGAGGGACGTGTTAAGCTGCCGGTCATTGTTGAAAATGATGCCAATGCGGCGGCGATTGCTGAAAAATGGTTGGGGCACGCACAGACCTGTGAAAACTATCTTTGTCTCGTTGTGGGAACAGGCATTGGGGGCGGGATCATCGTCAACAATCGGCTCTATCGCGGCAGCCATGGTATGGCGGGGGAATTTGGGTGGATGCTGATCGACTCATTGCCTGAACAGGGAAATCTAGAGTCAGTTTCCTTGAACCAACGAGCTGCCATCGTGGGAGGGCTTTGCCATCAATACCAACTGGCACTCCAGCAACTAGGGCGAAGTGATCTGCCCCAAGATGCAATCGAGATTTTCCAGCGAGGAGAACAAGGAGAAGTAGTAGCGAATCAAGTGATTGCACAATTCTTCCAAGATTTATCAGTAGGCTTGCTGAATTTGATCAGTACATTTGATCCCGAGCTGATTTTGATCGGTGGTGGAATCAGTGAAAATGATTCTTTCATGGCAAAACTTGAAGAGACCATGAGTCAACTAAAAGCTCGCCATGAGAGTATTGGTTATTTAGAGGGGCGCACGATTGCACCAATTCAACGAGCAAAATTAAAAAATGATGCAGGCATGATTGGTGCGGTCTATCAATTGATGAACCAATAAAGGAAAGCATGTATTTCCTTTGGGTGAAAAAGTAAGCGTTTTAGAAAGGGTGGAAAAATGGAATCAAAAGGTGTCATGCTAAAAGCAACCCCACAGAAAAGGTCATTTTTGCAAAAACTAAAAAGCCAAAGCTTTTATCAAGCGATGGTTTGGCCAGGTATTCTCTTGATGATCATTTTTAATTTTATCCCACTATATGGGATCGTCATCGCGTTTAAAGATTACTCGGTTCTTGATTCGATCGCAAATGCGGAGTGGGTCGGTACCCAGTATTTTCAAGAGTTTTTTAGTGATTCAATGTTTTGGACGGTGATGAGTAATACACTAGGCATCAGCTTTTTTAAACTGCTGATTGGTTTTCCAGCGGCGATTGGCTTAGCGGTATTGATCAATGAAATCGTTCATGTTCGTTTAAAGAAGGTCGTTCAAACGGTCTCTTATTTGCCCCATTTTCTGTCTTGGGTCATCTTAGGTGGCATGTTTATTACGTGGTTATCTGATACGGGATTGGTCAATAATTTGTTGCTAGGTGTTGGGGTGATCGATGAACCGATCCGTTTCTTGACTGACCCAGAAAAATATTGGGCCATCGCAGTCATTTCCGATATTTGGAAAGAAGTTGGCTGGAATACGATTTTATACATTGCTGCTATGACAGGGATCAATCCAGCTCTTTATGAAGCAGCGAGAATGGATGGTGCCACGAAATTTCAGCAGATCACGCGGATCACGATCCCTTCAATCCGCCATATTATCGCATTGACGTTTGTTTTATCCGTTGGTGGGTTATTGGGTTCAAACCTTGATCAAACACTCGTCTTACAAAATCCTGTCAATTATCAGTCCAGTGAAGTCATTAATTCATTCGTCTATAAAATGGGGATACAACAAGGAGACTTCTCCTATGCGACCGCCGTTGGCCTGTTTGTGTCGGTTGTTTCTTTGATCCTCGTGGTAGGAAGTCATCTTTTGACCAAAAAAATCAGTGATGAATCAGTTTTTTAGAGGAGGGAAAGTATGAAGCAAACATTTTCAAAAGATGAGAAAATCTTCAATGTTGCCAATGTGATTTTTATGGTGTTCTTTTTAGCCATCATTGCTTTGCCTTTGTGGAATATCGTCGCTTTATCTTTCAATGATGCGACCGATGCCGCAAGAGGGGGGATCTACTTTTGGCCCCGGAAATTTTCACTAGAAAGTTACTACACCGTTTTTGAAGATTCTGCGATCTATAAAGCCTTTGTCATCTCAGTTGCAAAAACTGTGATTGGTGTTGTGTTGCATACGGCACTGACGGCGATGGTCGCCTACGGGATGAGTCGTAGAAACCTAATGGGACGGAAAATTTATATGAACATGGGGATTTTAACGATGTTCGTTTCTGGAGGGATGATACCCACATTTCTCTTATTTAAGGAACTGGGCTTGTTAAATAATTTTTGGGTCTACATCATACCTGTCTTATTTTCTTTTTACGACATGGTGATTCTGATGAATTTTTTCCGGAGCATTCCATTTTCGCTGGAAGAATCTGCCATGATGGATGGCGCCAATCCTTTTATTATTTTCGTGAAAATCATTTTGCCATTGTCCCTTCCAGTTTTGGCAACCATCGCATTATTCCACGGGGTCTTTCAGTGGAACGATTATATGACGGCTAATATCTACGTTGATGATCGCAGCTTATATCCTTTACAAATGCTGCTATTTCGGATCGTTTCGGAAAATCTATCGCCCGCAGTGGCGACCGGAACCAATGTGGTCAGAAATACGACTTCACAGTCATTGCAATTAGCAACCATGGTCGTCACGACGGTTCCTGTCGTCGTGATCTATCCATTTTTACAAAAGTACTTTATTCAAGGGATGACTCTTGGATCAGTAAAAGAATAGACAAAAGGAGAGAAAAAAATGAAAGCAAGCAAATTATTTTTAGGGATCGGTCTCGCACTTACGTCAACCATAGTATTAGGAGCCTGCGGCAATTCCAATAATGAGTCCAAAGGGGCCGCCGTCGTAGAAGATCTGCCAGAAGCCCGCTTTGAAGCAGATAAAGACACGCCTAGCTGGCAAAAGGACACCGACCATGAAGCTACTTTGAAATGGTATGTCAATTTTGATTGGTATGCTCAGCCGGGTTGGGGCAAAGATACTGTGACGCGAAAAATCAAAGAAGATATGAATATCAATGTCGAATTTATTTCAGGAAATGACGAGAACCTTAATACGATGCTAGCTGGTGGCGATCTTCCAGATATCATGACCTTCGATAAAAACCTGTCTGCTGCAAATGAAGCGACAAAATTTGCCTTGCCATTAAATCTTTTGGCAGAAAAATATGACCCTTACTTCTTAGAACATGCAGCGAAACCGGAATCTGTTCAATGGTTTACTTTAGAAGATGGCAACATTTATGGATACCCAAGCTTTTCCACGACTGCACAAGATTATGAGGACGGTAATGTAGTAGGAGACCAAGTTTTCATTGTCCGCAAAGATATTTATGAAGCATTAGGGGAACCCGATATGTCGACGCCAGAAGGATTTTTAGATGCGTTAAAACAGGCAAAAGAAGCATTTCCGACGGCAGATGATGGTGCAGCTCTAGTCCCATTTGCTTCGACTGCACTAGATATTTCCAATGGCGGGGATGGCGCCTATGGTGGTACTTTGCAAGATTTTCTAAGCATTGCACCAAGTGTTGATGGGCAATTTAATGATCGAGATGCTGATGAGGAGTATATCACGTGGATCGAGACTTTTAGAAAAGCGTACAATGAAGGATACATCACCAACGACCAGTTTTCAGACAATGACAACACGATGAAAGAAAAACTAGGACAAGGGCGATATTTTGCTTACCTGCATACGAATACGAAGGGACTCAATGAGTTTATGTCTGATAATAATGCTCGTAACCCTGAACAAACTTATATTGCCGTCGATGGTCCAAAAAATTCGAATGGCGATGATTCCACTTTTACTGGCGGAAATATTGGTGGATGGACACAAACCTTTATCACGACGTCGACAAAAGAACCCCAAAAAGCCATGGAACTTTTGACCTATTTAGCAAGTGAGTATGGCACGATGGTCACTACCTTTGGTATCGAAGGGGAAACATACAATCTCGTAGATGGCGTGGTTGAATACTCAGAAGAAACAGAAGCCTTAAGAAATTCGGACATAGCTCGTTTTGACAAGGAAGTTGGTTTGGGCTCTTATTGGTTCGTTGGCAATGACAATTATGCCATCCAAATGGGACAAAAACCAGCTACATCGATTCGGCAGATGGTGGAATGGTCGCAAGACAAATTGGCGCCACGTTTTGAGATCGAAGACATTGATCCTCGCACCGGTTCTGAAGCAAGAAATCTCACTTCCATCAACACAGCAAGAGTGCAAGCGTTGGTCAACTTTATTCAGGCAGACTCGGAAGAAGCGGGACGTCAGATTTGGGAAGATTACTTACAAGAACGAGAAAACAATGGTTGGTCAGCAATCGTTGATTATCGAAATGAGAAAATCGCTGAAAATATTGAAAAATTAAAATAAAGGTGTGTGTGTGATGTTTGCTTTAGAGAGTCGTTTTTATCGTCTTTGCGAAATCGTTTTTCGTATGCTGGTATTGAATCTCTTGTTTTTGGTGGTATCGTTTCCGATCGTCACGTTTCCAGCAGCTTTGCGAGCAGTGGTCGATGCTTACGAACATCCTGAAGCAAAACTGCTAAAACCCTTTTTGAAAAATAGCAAAAGCGCGTTATTGAAGACTCTGCCACTAGGGGTCTTCAATCTCTTCTCATTTTTATGCGGACTCAGCTTGTGGCGTTCTGCTGCTTTGACGAATTCCTTGTTTTTCTCTTTTTTGACCATCATTTTTCTTACTTTTTTGTTGTCCTACAACATTAACCTGTATGTGATGCAATCAAAAATGCAAGATCGGCAAAACCTGTTTGACCTTTTTCGTAGTAGTTTTTTCTTTACGATGATGCACTACCATAAAGGGATCGGAATCTTAGTCCTAGCAGCGATCGGCTATTTCTTCACATGGCAATCAGCACCAGGTATCTTCTATCTGTTTTATCTGTCTGGGCCTTTGTATTTCTATCAAAAAGTGTTGCATCTAAAAAGAGTGGATCAATCTTGATTCACTCTTTTTTTGTTGCTGGTAATCGCCACTAGCAAGGAAGGAAACAGGATGAAACACATTCCAATCTTTGAAACGCATTGAATTGAAAACGTTTGCTATTCTATTAGTAACAAATGTTTCCTATAATGAACCTACAAATCAACTACAAAGGAGTTTCCTCAATGAAAGAAAAAGTGATGGATGCCATGCAGAAATTCTCCAAGGCAATGTTTGTGCCCGTTTTGATTTTGCCGATCGCAGGGATATTGATTGCCGTTGGGAATGTGTTTACGAATGTCCGCTTGCTTGAGCAGTTTCCCTTTTTGGATAATCCGATAACCACCGGTTTTGGTAGTATCTTATCCGCTTCCTTATTACCGATTTTAACCAATTTAGGCATTATTTTTTGTGTCGGGATCGCTTTAGGGTTAGCCAATAAGAAAAAGGCTGAAGCGGGATTTACCGCGTTGTTAGGTTATTTCGTCTTCTTAAATGCCATGAACAAATTCATGGAGCTTCGGGGGATGTTGGTTCCAGCCGATGCCCTTCAAGGTTCAGGACAAGCGATCGTTTTAGGAATCCAAGTGTTGGACATGGGGGTCTTTCTGGGTATCATTTTAGGGATCGTCGTAGCATTGATCCATAATCGTTTTATCGATACGACCTTTAACAATGCCTTTCAAGTTTATGGCGGCGCGCGCTTCGTCTTTATTGTCTTGATTCCGGTCGTCGTGTTATTAGCCATCGTTTCCACGTTTATATGGCCAGTAATACAAACTGGTATCGACGGTTTAGGCGGCATCATTCAACAAACGGGCAATTTTGGCATCTTCTTGTACGGGATGTTGGAACGCTTATTGATTCCAACTGGCTTGCATCACTTGATCTATACGCCGTTTTTGTATACTTCATTAGGCGGTGTCGCAGAAGTTGGCGGTCAAGTCTTTGAAGGGGCACGGAATATTTATTTTGCGGAAATTGCTGACCCAGCAGTCCGCGTATTATCGCAAAGTGTCATTTGGGACGCTCGTGGGATCTCAAAAATGTTTGGACTGATCGGTGCTTGTTTGGCGATGTATCAAACGGCAAAACCAGAAAATAAAGTCAAAGTCAAAGCCATTTTGATTCCAGCTGTCGTTACTTCCTTTATTGCAGGTGTGACTGAACCAATCGAATTTTCTTTTATGTTCGTGGCACCTGTTTTGTTCGTCATTCATTCTGCCCTTAGCGGCTTGAGTATGGTGGCGTTAAATCTCTTTGGTTCTCGTGCCATCGGACCGAATGGCTTCATCGACTTTCTTTTGTACAACTTGCCCTTAGGGATCGAGAAGACTCGCTGGCCGGTATACTTGATCGTCGGGGTCGTCTTCTTCTTTCTTTATTACTTCTTGTTCCGCTTTTTGATCACGAAACTGAACTTGAAAACGGTCGGGCGTGAAGAAGATGGAACAGAGACCAAACTGTATTCGAAGAAAGAGTACAAAGAAAAACAACTTGCTGGAGCAGGTGTCGGGGTCATGGCGAGTGATCAAGCCGCCACTAATCCAACTAGTGAAACAAGTATCTCAGCAATCATCACCAAAGCGCTAGGTGGCGATGACAATATCAAAACCATCGACAACTGCTATACCCGCTTACGTTTAAAACTAAAGGATCCTGAACTCGTGGATGAAGCGCTGCTAAAAGACGAAACACAAGCCAAAGGCGTGATCAAAAATGGTGAAAATGTCCATGTCGTTTACGGGTTGACCGTGCCGAAAGTGCGGGAAGAATTAGAAAATTATCTTGGAAGAGAAGGAGAGATTGAATGATGAAAAATTTTTCAGTAGTGATCGCAGGGGGCGGCAGTACCTTTACCCCGGGAATCGTTATGATGCTGCTTGACAATCAAGAACGCTTTCCTTTAAGAAAGCTGAAACTATACGACAATGATGAAGCACGCCAAGCGATCCTTGGTGAAGCCCTAGCGATCTTATTAAAAGAACAAGCACCGCAAATCGAATTTTCGTTTACGACGGATCCTGAGGAAGCCTTCAGCGATGTCGATTTCTGTATGGCGCATATCCGAGTAGGAAAGTATGATATGCGGGAAAAAGATGAAAAAGTCCCCTTGCGTCATGGCGTCTTTGGCCAAGAAACCTGTGGACCAGGAGGGATCGCTTATGGGATGCGCAGCATCACTGGTATGCTGGAGATCATTGATTACATGGAAAAGTATTCCCCCGATTGTTGGATGCTGAATTATTCCAATCCAGCTGCAATCGTAGCTGAAGCATGTCGAGTCTTGCGTCCTAAATCAAAAGTTCTGAATATCTGTGACATGCCCGTGGGCACGTTGCGTCGGATGTCGCAAATCATTGGCAAGCAGCCAGAAGAGTTAGAAGTTCGCTACTTTGGCTTGAATCATTTTGGCTGGTGGACCAGCGTCAAAGACAAAGAAGGCACGGAGTACATTCAAACCATTCGGGACTACGTGGCAGAACACGGCTATTTGACACAGATCGAAGTGGATACCCAACATACAGACCCAAGTTGGCAAGACACCCACAAAAAAGCCAAAGACCTCTTGGCGCTCACACCAGAATATCTGCCAAATACGTACTTGAAATATTATTTATACCCAGATTACGTCTACGACCACATGAAAGAACATCCAGAGTATACGCGTTCCAATGAAGTGATGGAAGGACGGGAAAAACGAGTGTTCGATCATGCCAAAAAGATCACGGCACAAGGATCTGCTGAAGGGATCGCTTTTGAGATTGATGCCCATGCAACCTTTATCGTTGATTTGGCACGCGCCATCGCTTTTAATACGCATGAGCGAATGGTGATGATTGTGGAAAACAACGGCGCGATTGCGAACTTCCCAGATGATGCCATGGTGGAAGTGCCATGCATCGTGGGTTCTGATGGACCAGAAGCCCTCGCTCAAGGGAAAATTCCTGCCTTCCAACAAGCGCTCATGTTCCAACAGGTGACTGTGGAAAAATTAGTGGTCGAAGCATATGTGGAAAAGAGCTATCAAAAAATGTGGCAAGCGTTAAGCCTTTCCAAAACGATTCCTAGCGCAAAAGTAGCCAAAGAGTTACTCGATGATTTGGTCTCGGAAAATGGTGATTACTGGCCAGGATTGTCTTGATTTGTTTCACATTTGCGAAACATTTGCTGATTGGCTAACTGGAAAGAGGAAGATTCTCCAAGAATCTTTCTTTTTTTTTATTTTTGCTGTGGAAGGATAATTCTCTGAAGAAAATCATCACTAAACGTCTTCTCAACAAAACGATCAGACAGGTATACTAGAATATGCCACTAACTATGGTAGAATAAAGCTAATTGAATCAGATGAGAGGGAGCAATGCGATGTTTTTAGGGATTGATATCGGCACAACAGCTATAAAGTTTGGGGTCATTGAAGATCGGAAAATCATTTACTCACAGTCATTACCAATCAAAACCCATAGCCACGGGTTAAAACAGACCCAATCAGCGACCCAGATCAGTAGCCAATTAATCAGTGGTGTCACAACGATTCCCGCTCAATTAAAAGCGGCAATCACAGTGATCGGGTTCAGTACCGCCATGCACAGTTTGATGCCAGTGACTGGTGAGACAGCTGAAGAGATTTACATTTGGTCAGACAATCAAGCGAGTCAAACGATGACGGCCTTTCGTCAAACGGATCTGGCGGCAACGTTTTATGAAGAGACGGGGACACCGATCCATGCAATGTCTCCCTTTGCAAAACTGGCTTATTTTCAAACGAATGGTTCATATTTCAAAGAGACGAAATGGTTTGGCTTAAAAGAACTTGCAATGGCGTTGTTTACCGGACAAGCACGGATCGATTATAGTACCGCATCAGCGACCGGTCTTTTTTCTTTGAAAGAAAAGCAATGGAGTCAAAAAATTCTTAACTATTTATCCCTTTCAAAAGCCCAGTTAGCGCCTTTATGTGCACCGACTGATCGTTTTTTGATTACCGAGGAGATGGCGCAGCGGTGTGGCTTGAAGCCTGAGGTAGAAGTGATGTGCGGGGCTAGCGATGGGTGTTTGGCAGCATATGCTGGCTATATTTCTACAGGGATTCGCAACAGCTTGACGATCGGGACCAGTGCGGCGGTTCGTAAAGTAAGTGAGACCACCGTCTTTGATGACCAAAAACAAAATTTTTGCTACTATCTGCAAGATGACCTCTATGTCGTAGGGGCACCTTCAAACAATGGTGGCTGTGTCCTTGCTTGGGCAAAAGAGACCTTATCAGAAGATCCTGATGGGTTTTATCATTATCTGCCGCAAGTCATGGAGGAATCACCGATCGGCAGCAACGGCTTACGTTTTTTCCCCTATTTAAACGGGGAGCGGGCACCCTTTTGGACGAATGAGATCACAGGCGGCTTTTCTGGCTTGACCCTGAAACACAATCGCTCAGACATGTTGCGGGCAGTCATCGAAGGCATGCTGATGAACATCAATTTATTAAAGCAAATGGCGCAGTTGGAAGGGGCAGTCACTGTAAGTGGTGGTTTCTTTCAAACAAAACTTTTAGGTCAAATGACCGCGGATGTGTTGGGACTGACCTGTTATCTTTCCGATGAAAATGAACCAATATTCGGCTTGTATGATTTATATAAAAGCTCTGTTGTGCGGCAAGATCAGCCAGCTGAAAAATTTGTACCTGATCCGCAGAACCAAGCACTTTATCAAGAACTGGCAAAAACCTATTTTCAAGCATAAGCCAAAACCAGCAATCCACTAGGGTTGCTGGTTTTCTTTTTCAACACGGGTAAAAGCGTCGACGATATATTCCATCAATAAGAGTAGTTTACCAAAGAAGCTAGTGTACTGGATGTTTTGGGTGTCGTAGGGACGTTCATCTGTCACTTCAAAGGAAAAGGTCGCTAGTTGATTGGCGCGATGATCACCGTTCCCGCAAAATAAAACAGTTGGTATGTGATGTTCATTGGCTAATGCCATCTTTTCCAGCACTTTTTGTGTTTCGCCAGATTTAGAAATGGTGATCAACATACTGATGTTCTCGATATTGTTACTAATGATCCCACCTGAGTCAGAAGCACTGACTAATAAGGTTTTGATGCCGTTGACCAGCATTTTTTTGTGGAGGTATTCTGCCACGATCCCCGAAAAACCTGTTGCATAAATCGTAATAAACTTGTGCTTATTTTGTCCATAGATTTCTTTGATCGCGTCAATCGTATCTGCAATACTGGCAGCGTCAATTTGGTAATCGATGGCGGCTTCAGTGATCGTCTGATTTTTCAAGCGATTCTTTAAGAAGTAAAGTAGCTCTAGATAGCCAGAAAAACCTAATTTTTGCGCAAGCCGCACGATGGTTGCGGGGGAAGTATAGACCGCTTTAGCGATTTCTCTTAAGGGCAGTCCATCGATCGCAGCGGTATTTGCAAGCAAATAATCAAGAATTTGCAGCTCATTGTCAGTCAATTTTTTTCCTTTGATCAATACATTTAAGTCCATTGTTCGGCACTCCTTTGTCTTGTCTTCATCATACAATGAATAACGACAGAAAGTAAAATAGGAATCGCGTCATACTGATATATAGGAAAAAAGATTGTGCATTTCCTAAAAAGATATTATAATTTCTTATATAGAAAATAAAGGTGGAGAAATGATGACGCAAAAACCATATGGAACCGTACTACTAAAAGCAGCAACCATTTTAGATTATCTCGCAGAAGCGCCCAGTAAACCATTGCAAGAAATTTCGGAAGCAACGAAACTGACCCCATCCACAGCTTTGAAAATATTGGAAACGCTGCAAATGATCGGCTATGTCAAACGGGACAAAGAGAAGAATTATCGCTTAGGGTCTAAACTGATCAAGTATGCCAATCAAAACATTCAAGAGCTTGATTTAGTGGAAATCAGCTTGCCATACTTGGAAGCATTGCAGAAAACGGCGGATGAAACGATCCACTTAGGGGTCTTGACTGCCAATGAGATTCTTTATGTCAATAAATTGGAGCCTCAGAATCAAACGATTCGCATGTCTTCAAAAGTAGGGATCACAAGACCGTTGTATAGCTCTGCCATGGGGAAAGCCGTTTTAGCGGAGTTTGATACCCCTCAAGTAGAGGAGTACTTGGCAGCAACGCCTTTAACCGCTTATACCGAAAATACCATTACAAATCAGTTGAAGTTGAAGAAAGAATTGGAGCAAGCAAAAGAAAACCAAGTAGCGTTTGATGATGAAGAAATGGAACAAGAAATCTATTGCATCGGCGCCTCACTGATAAAAGATCAGGAGATCGTTGGGGCGTTTTCTATCAGCCTACCGAAATACCGCTTGACCCCAGAATACAAAATGACATTGATCGATGCGATTATTGCGACAAAACAACAAATTGAACAAGCATTATAAACTTTTTAATGGAAAGCCCTTGCAAATAAAAACAAGAACGGTATAATAAACGTGTAAGTTTCTTTATAATAAATACCGTTTTCCAAATAGGAAATAAATGGAGGGTCTCAATGAAAAAAGTAGCGAATTTAATGAAACTAAAAGAAAGCGGTGTGATCGCTGTTGTGCGTGGCGCTTCAAAAGAAGAAGCACTACAAGCAAGTAAATCGATCGTTGCAGGGGGGATCACCGGCATTGAGTTGACTTTTACAGTGCCTCAAGCGGCGGATGTAATCGCTGAATTGGTAACAACCTTCAAAGAGAATCCAGAGGTAGTCGTTGGTGCTGGGACCGTTCTTGATGCAGTGACCGCCCGCTTAGCGATTATGGCAGGAGCAGAATATGTTGTCAGCCCAACTTTTGACCAAGAAACGGCTGAATTATGTAATTTATATCAAATTCCTTATCTGCCTGGTTGCATGACCATTTCAGAAATGAAGGACGCCTTAAAAGCAGGCGCAGATATCATTAAACTATTCCCGGGTAGTGCGTATGGCCCAAGTATCATCTCGGCCTTCAAAGCGCCATTGCCGCAATTAAACATTATGCCGACTGGTGGTGTCAGCTTAGACAACATGCAAGAATGGTTTGCAGCGGGTGTCGTAGCCGTTGGTGTAGGGGGGAATTTGTTAGCACCAGCAGCAAGTGGGGATTTTGACAAAGTAACAGAAGTAGCGAAACAATATGCGGCAAAATTAAAAGAGATTCGAGGAAAGTAAGATGGCAAACATTCTGACACTAGGAGAAATCATGTTGCGTCTATCGACAACGTTAGGCGACCGAATCGCCCATAGTTCGATGTTTGCTGCCCATTATGGCGGTGGTGAAGCCAATGTTGCGATCTCCTTGGCGAATTTTGGTCATCGCGTTTCTTTTGCTAGTAAAGTGCCTGAGAATGCTTTAGGAGATGCCGTTTTTCAGCATTTACGAAGCTATGGCGTCGATTGTCGCCACGTGCTTCGTGGCGGTTCCCGACTAGGTACTTACTATATTGAAACCGGTATCGGGGAACGAGCAGCGCGAGTGGTTTATGATCGTGCAGGCTCTAGCTTTGCTCAAATGATAGAAAATGAGTGGCAGTCTGACCTTTTTGATGGGATTGACATTGTTCACCTTTCAGGGATCACGCCCGCTCTTTCAACGACTTGGCAGACACTTTTGCTGACGTTGATCAAAGAAGCGAAAGTAGCTGGTTGTAAAATCAGTTTCGATATCAATTATCGTGGAAAGCTGTGGACGACTGCTGAAGCGCGCGTCTTTTTGCAAGAAGTGCTCCCCTATGTCGATTATTGCTCAGCAGGACAGTTAGATGCCCAAGTCTTTATGGATGTACCTGCTGCAACAGAAGAAGTCGAAGATGACTACTATTATCAAGAAATGCATCGGAAATACCCAAATATCCAGCTATTTTATTCAACTAGTCGTCAGGTGCTCTCAGCAAGTCACAATCAATTGACAGGAAGCCTATGGCACAACGGCAATTATGTCGTTTCTGCAACCCATGAGATCAATCCAATCGTTGATCGCGTCGGAGGAGGCGATGCCTTTTCAGCTGGTATCCTACATGGTCTTGTCACGAAGAAACAAGACCAAGAAATCATTGATTTTGCCACTGCCGCATCTGCCTTGAAGCATACGATCCATGGCGACTGTAATCAGTTTAGCGCCAATGAGATACAAGAATTTATTACAACAGGTTCAGGAAAAATTATCCGATAGGAGGAATAAAACATGCAACACATGGAAACACGCTATACCCATAGTCCACTTGATATTCGTCACTATAGTACCGAAGAATTACGCAGAGAATTTTTGGTAGAGAAAATTTTCACACCGGGACAAATCATGCTGACCTACACCCACAATGATCGCATGATCTTTGGCGGAGTGACACCGACAGAAGAAGCGTTAGAAGTGCAATTAAGCAGCGAATTAGGGGTGGAATACTTCTTAGAACGCCGTGAATTAGGCGTCATCAATATTGGAGGACCCGGTGCGATCACGATCGATGGCCAAAAAGAACCAATGAAGAAACAAGACGGTTACTATATCGGCAAGGAAACCAAACAAGTCTTGTTCCACTCAGATGATCCAGCAAATCCAGCGAAATTCTATCTATCTTGCGTGCCAGCACATAAGAAATACCCAAATGTAAAAATCAGTATCGATCAAGTCACACCAATGGAGACTGGTGAGGGCTTGACCTTAAATGAACGGAAAATTTATCAATACATTCACCCAAATGTTTGCGAAAGCTGTCAATTACAAATGGGGTACACGATCTTAGAACCAGGCAGTGCTTGGAATACGATGCCCAGCCATACTCATGAACGTCGGATGGAAGCATATGTGTATTTTGATTTTGCTAATGAAGATACAAAAGTATTCCATATGATGGGCAAACCAGATGAAACGAAGCATTTAGTGGTTAGTGAAGAACAAGCCGTTATTTCTCCAAGCTGGTCGATCCATTCGGGTGTTGGAACCAGTAACTACTCCTTTATCTGGGCAATGTGTGGCGAAAACATCACCTATACCGATATGGATATGGTGGCTATGGACGACTTAAAATAAAAAGAAAGAGGGTTTATCAATTATGGATTTTTCAATGGATCAATTTCGTTTAGATGGTAAAATCGCCTTAGTGACAGGCGCTGTCTATGGGATCGGTTTTACGATCGCTCGTTCACTAGCAGCAGCAGGAGCAACGATCGTTTTTAACAACTTGGATCAAGAATCAGTGGATAAAGGATTAGCAAACTATCGTGAAGCAGGGATTGAAGCCCACGGCTATGTCTGTGATGTAACGGATGAAAAAGCAGTCAACGAAATGGTCAAGCAGATCGAAGAAGAAGTTGGCGTGATCGATATCTTAGTCAATAATGCTGGGATCATCAAACGAATCCCGATGTTGGAGATGTCTGCTGAAGACTTCCGTCAAGTCGTTGACGTGGACTTGAACGCTCCATTTATCGTTTCAAAAGCAGTCTTACCGTCAATGATCAAAAAAGGACATGGAAAAATCATCAACATTTGCTCAATGATGAGTGAATTGGGAAGAGAAACAGTGGCTGGTTATGCAGCGGCTAAAGGCGGCTTGAAAATGTTGACGAAAAACATTTGTGCTGAATTTGGTTCAGCTAACATTCAATGTAATGGGATCGGACCTGGTTATATTGCAACACCGCAAACCGCACCATTACGAGAGATCCAACCAGACGGTTCTCGTCACCCATTTGATCAATTTATCGTAGCAAAAACACCTGCTGCCCGTTGGGGTGAGCCAGAAGATTTAGCAGGACCAACGGTTTTCTTAGCTTCTGAGGCATCAAACTTTGTCAATGGCCATGTCTTATATGTAGACGGCGGTATCTTGGCATATATCGGGAAACAACCTGAATAAAACAATCAATAGTAAGGATGGGGACGATTGCAATCGTTCCCATTTTTATGGTACAACACCCAAAAAATGTAGGTCTTTAAAAGGTAGCTTGGCGATTAATGGGTTGAAGCAAAGGAATGGCAAACAAATCTTTTAAAAAGAAGGAAAAGCAAAACGTTGTGAAGGGAAATGTTCTTCGCAGCGTTTTGCTTGAGTAGCTCTTTTTCAAATCAGGTAGCGTATTTATACTAGGGGAAGATTCAACACGAGCAATGAGTTTCAATCTAAAAGAACTTGTTGTGCAAGTGGTAATGGAGCATTTGTCAAACATTTGGCAACTAATTTGGCGACGACTGTAGCACCCTGGTCGTTCAAATGTGTGTTATCCGTAACGCCGGCTGGATAATTGGGATGCTGATTTTTTTCTAAATGAAGAAAATAGGTTTTCGCCTGTTGTGGTTTCAGTGCTGAAAAGAACCGTTGTGTTGCGGCAAAAAGATCCAGACAGACCACATCCAAGGAGGTAGCCAAAGCACGCATTGCTTCTGGGTAGGGACCGACTGTCAAAGGATCAAGTTGTTGTTGGTCCACGTAATGCAAACGAGTGATCGAGGTCAATAGGATCGGTGTCGCTTGCTGCTGGCGTGCCGTTTGCACGTAGGTTGCTAAATTATGCTGATATTCTACAGGTGTCGTACCACGACTATCTGTTTTTTGATCGTTGTGTCCAAATTGAATCAAGAGATAATCACCAGCATGTAGTTCTTTTTTTGCCTGCAACAAGCCTCCTTCTTCAATGAAGCTTTTGGAGGAACGCCCATTTTTTGCCAAGTTGACGATTTGATGCTGGGGGAGATAGCGTGAGATCTTTTCACCCCAGCCCGTTTCTGGACGAGCGCTAGGCTCTTTGATCGATGCGGTGGAATCACCGACGATGACGATTTTTTCCATTGTCTTTCTCCTAAAATTTGAAGTAGTTGTTGGCGTTTTGATAACAGACATTTTCTACTAATGGTTTTAACTGACAAAGATCAGCAGGTGCTTCACCACGTGCAACGACCTCAGCAAGCCATTCACAAAAGACGCGTCGGAAATATTCATGACGGGTGTAAGACAGAAAGCTTCTTGAATCCGTCAGCATGCCGACAAAGTTAAAGATCACACTGCCGTCTGCGAATTTCGTCAATTGGTGACGCATGCCTGCGCGGGTGTCGTTATACCACCAGCCAGATCCTAACTGCAATTTATTATTGCCTTCTTGCTGGAAGCACCCCATCAAAGCGACGAGTGCATCATAGTCATTGGGATTTAAGGAGTAGAGAATCGTTTGAGGCAAATGGTCCTGCGCATCAGCAGCGTTCAATAATTTCTGCAAGTTTTGAGTCAGTGGTTGATCATTGATGCCATCATAGCCAGTATCTGGTCCCAAGTGCTCAAACATTCGTTGATTGCAGTTGCGGTACGCATGGACATGCAGTTGCATCGTCCAACCATGTTCGTGATACAGCTTCATCAGTTCAACTAGAACATTGGTTTTGAAGAACGAGACTTCGTTTTCCTCCAAAGATTCCCCAGCTAATGCTTTGGCAAATATTGCTTCAAGGGATAACTGTTCGTCTGTAAAATACACTAAAGTATCCAGCGCATGGTCAGACAAGCGGCAGTGATGTTGGTGAAAGTAGGTTACACGGTCCCGCAAGGCTGTCAAGAAAGCATCATAGGTAGTGATCGCGTTTTCGACACTCTTTTCGAGTTTGGTAACATAGGCAAGAAAATTCGGATGGTCGATTTGTAACGCTTTGTCAGGTCGAAAGGTCGGCAAGACACGAAAACGTTGTTCTGTTTGGCTTAATTGGTGATGATAGTGAAGATCATCGACTGGATCATCTGTGGTGCAAACGATCTCGACTTTACTGCGAGTAATCAAAGCTCTTCGAGTAAAGTCTTTTTGCTGCAATTTTTCGTTGCATAGCGTCCACAAGGTTTCGGCATTTTCTTCAGTAACGGGAAGATCGATCGCAAAAAATCGTTTTAATTCTAAATGAGTCCAACTGTAAAGGGGATTTCCCACCAATTTTGGCACTGTTTGACACCATGCCAAAAATTTTTCATAATCACTGGCATTGCCGGTGATCGCTTCTTCTGGTGCGCCACAAGCGCGCATCAAGCGCCATTTGTAATGATCGCCACTTAGCCATGCCTCGGTGATAGTTTTAAAGGGTCGATCCTCATAGATTTCTTTCGGGTCTAGGTGGCAGTGGTAATCAATGATCGGCAGCTCTTTGGCATATTCATGGTAAAGGGTTTGAGCAATTTCATTTGGCAATAAATAGTTTTCATTTAAAAACATGTCGAACCTCTTTTCTTTGATTATAGTGTCACGCCATTTTTAAAGATGGCGATCTCACGAACGTTGTTGGCTTCATTACGCGTCGGTTTTCCACTGGCAGTATCGATGATCGCTTGAATAAAGTCTTCCAGCACGACCTCCATCGGCTCTTCCAACAAGCGACCGGCGTTGAAATCCATCCAGTGGGGTTTCTTATGGTAAATCTCTTGATTCGTGGCAACTTTCATGGTCGGCACATAGGCACCAAATGGCGTGCCGCGACCCGTGGTAAATAAGACGAGTTGGCAATCGGCAGAAGCCAGTGCAGAAGCGGCAACAAGGTCGTTTCCTGGACCTTCCAGCAGGCTCAAGCCTGGCTTACGGAGTTTCTCCCCATATTTTAAGACATCGACGACAGCGGAAGTCCCAGATTTTTGGGTACAGCCTAATGACTTATCTTCTAGTGTTGTGATGCCGCCTGCCTTATTGCCAGGAGAAGGATTTTCATAGACCGGTTCACCGTAAGCAAGAAAATAATCTTTAAAGTCGTTGATTAGATGGAGGATTTTTTCAAAGGTTGCTTCATCTTGTGCACGCGCCATCAAGACTTGTTCAGCGCCAAACATTTCGGGTACTTCCGTCAAGACCGTACTGCCACCTTGAGAAACTAAAAAGTCAGAAAATGCCCCCAACAAAGGGTTGGCGGTGATCCCAGAAAACCCGTCGGAACCCCCACATTTCAACCCGATCTTTAGCTCACTCAAGGGAACGGCTTCTCGTTGATCTTCTTTTGCTGCTTCCAGTAATTCTTCTAATAAGCTTTCGCCGACCGCAATTTCATCGTCGCTTTCCTGTGCTACCATAAATTTGACGCGCTTTGGATCGTAGTCACCCAGGTTTTTCTTAAACTCGGAAACGGTGTTGTTCTCACAACCTAAGCCAAAGACCAAGACGCCACCGGCATTTGGATGATGCACCGCATCAATTAAAATTTGACGAGTGTTTTGATGATCTTGGCCTAACTGGGAGCAGCCGTAGGGATGTTTAAGGATCGTAATATGATCAAACGTGCCAAGATCTGGATGATTCTTCTTGAAGTTTTCAACAATGATCTCTGCGATGCCATTGATGCAACCAACTGTTGGTACGATCAGTAAATCATTCCGAATCCCAACTTTGCCATTCGCCCGACGGTACCCTTGGAACGTCGCAGCCCTTTTTGGATAACGGACGGGATGCAAATCGGGGGCATAGGTGTATGCTAAGGTACCAGAAAGGTTGGTTTTGACATTGTGGGTATGCAACCATTGGCCGGTTTTAACGTCAGCTAAGAGATGTCCAATGGGATAGCCGTATTTGATCACGTCTTGTGATTGTGCTAGATCTTTGAGGGCGATTTTGTGTCCTTGCGGAATATCCTCAAAAAGGGTGATCGTTTGGCCTTCAAATGCAAGGGTCGTTTTAGCAGCTAGTGGTTTTAATGCGACTGCGACATTGTCTTTAGGGTGCAATTTCAATAGTTGCGCGGGCGTTTCTGTTAATGTGGTGGACATAAAGATTCTCCTTTATTTCAAACTTGGCTCAGGGGTGTCAATCGACGCAAGTAACTGGCGTGGTCCGTCTTGTTTTAGACAAGCGCACATTTCATTGATCGTCTCTGTCATGAAGCTCAGGTCTGCATGCCAAAGTTGCTCATTTTTTAATAGAGTGGCGATCTGTTCTTCTGCTGGTAATTGTTTCACTTGCTGAAATATGGTTGTCACTAGCTCATCATCTTGAAAGGGTCTTGTGAGATAGAAAGTCAGTAACCCTGCCAATGCGGCAGTGATTCGTTTTGGTACCTGCTGGTTTTGTTGGACATAACGAGTTAAGACTGGTTGAAGACGCGCACGGAATTTTGAAACACTGTTTAAAGCGATCGATTGCAGCTGATGCTTCACATAAGGATTTCTGAAGCGTTCTTTGATTTGTTCCGCATAAGCTGTAAGCTGTGCTTTAGGCAAATCAAGCATTGGAATCAACTCTTCCTGAAAAAGACCATCCAAAAAGGCTGCAAAATCACGGTCGTTCATTACTTCTTCAACCGTTTCTAAACCAGCTAAAAGACCAAGTGGAACCATCGCCGTATGAGGACCATTTAATAAATGTACTTTTTGTTCACGGTAAGGGGTCATATCTTCTGTCACGATCACATTCAACCCAGCTTCTTGCAAGGGGAGCTTTTCAGCTACGCCGCTTCCTTCGATCACCCATAACATAAAGGGTTCTGCAGTGACCATTACGGCATCCTCATAGCCAAGAATCTCTTGGTATTGTGCCACTTTGTCGCGAGGATATCCTGGAACGATCCGATCGACTAAGCTACAGCAGAAGGTGTTTTCTTTTTCTAACCAGTTGACGAAGTCTGACTCCAAAGACCATAATGCGGCATATTGTAAGACGATCTCTTTTAATTTTTCCCCATTCCGATCGATCAATTCGCAAGGAATGATCAAAAATCCCGGTTTTTGTCGTTGAAAACGACGATACAAAAGGGCGGTCAGTTTTGCAGGAAAACTGTGGGGAGGGGTATCGTGCAAGGAATCCTCTGGGTGAAACGCAATACCTGCTTCCGTCGTATTAGAAACGATGATCTCGAGTTGCTCATCTTCGGCTAAAGCAAGATAGTCTTCCCATTGCTGATAAGGATTTAACACTTGATCGATAGTGGAGACGACTTCAAATGTTTGAGATAAAGCGCCATCGACAAGTCCTTCTAAGATAACAGTGTAGAGATTTTCTTGTTGTGCCAACAGCTCTTTCAAGCCGTGATCGATCGGCTGTACCACAACGGCACTGCCGTTAAAAAGACCTTGCTTGTTCATTTGCTGCAGCTGCCAGTTAAAAAAGCCCCGCATAAAATTGCCTTCCCCGAATTGAATTACTCGGGCTGGATAAGTTTGATGGGTTTGTTCGGTAATTTTTTTCATAGAATCCTCCTTAAAAAATAGTTATGCACACGTTAACATTTTTGCGTAAGCACTCTTGAAAACAAGAGGCTTACAGCGATTGACGAATGATTAACGAGGTATCAAAGAAATGTTGTTTCTCAACTACTTGATTGGCAAATGCTTGCAACAGCAGAGTTGCTGCCAATTGACTCATTTCATAAACTGGTTTGCGGATCGTTGTTAATGGGGGATACGTATAGGGAGAAAAAGAACTATCATCAAAACCGATGATACCGATCTCCTCTGGGATCTTTCGTCCTGCTTGATGACAGGCATTGATCGCACCGATCGCCATATCATCATTGGCGCAAAAAATCACTTCAGGTGGTTCAGGTAAAGCGAGTAGTTGCTGGGCACCCAGCTGACCACTTTCCAAAGAGTAGTCGCCAGCTACGAAGTATTCTTTCGGGCAGACAAGCTGCTTTTCTTGAATCGCTTTCATAAATCCTTTACGACGCTCTCTAGCGGAACCAAAGGAAGCGATCCCTTCAATCATGGCGATCTTTCGAAAGCCTTGTTCAAGCACATAGGTGATCATTTGATAGACCCCTTGGGCATCATTACTAGTGACATTCATCAAGGTTGCATCCTGCAATTGACGATTCAAAACGACGATGGGAATGTTTTTCTTTGAAAGAGCAGCAATAAAGCCGTCATCCCGATCACTTTGACTCATCACGATCGCTCCATCTAAACGATTCGGCTCTTCATCAAATGTATCGGATTGCAATAATTCATGAACCGCTAAAGTATATTCGGATGGTAGGGTATCATTGATTCCTTTGATCACTTCGACTAAAAAGCTATCGGAAGTACCAATGGATAGATGAGAAAAATAAAGACCAATGATATAGGATTTTTGATTCACCAGACTTTTGGCATTGACATTGGGCACATAGTGTAAAGATTCAGCGATGGCTGCGATCTTCTTTTTTGTTTCTGGCTTAATTAATGGGCTATCGTTTAACGCACGAGAAACAGTTGTATGTGAAACACCAGCGACTTTGGCGATATCTTTGATCGTGACCATAGAAAACCTTCTTCCTTTTTGCTTGATTCAAGCATAGCTTGTTCCCACGAGAATGTCAATACACCAAGGATGCACACGTGAAACATTTTTCAAAATAACATAGGAACTTTTTCTGGGATGTGCTAGTATAAAAGAAGATAGTTAGGTAATGGGAGGGAGTCTATGAAATTCTTTTTAAGCTATCATCAAACGTCCAACTTGTTCTATAAAATTTTCATTTGGGTCTCTTTGATTGGTAGCGCTTTAATTATCGGCTTTAGTGGAGTCATTTATCATCGAACGTATCAAAACATTCAAGAAACCTTTTTGCAAAGTCAACATAATTTGGTCAACCAAGTCAAAGAAAATCTGGATCAAAAAATTCAGATGGTGGAGTATGCCTTTTCTACATATAGCAGTACTCAAAGTTTTTCCGATACGATGGAACAGCCGTTTTCCGTGACGAATTATCGACAAGTGCGCGAGATCAATTCGCAACTGGCTTACATTGGTGTGATGGGGATCGAAAACGCCAGCTACCAATTGGTGAATTTGAATCAGCATTGGAAAATCGAAGAAGGCTCCTTAAAACAGATCGATGATACAGAATTCGCTGCTTTTCAAGCGCTGATCGACAACCAACGCTACTTGTATTGGTTGCCAGAAGACGGTTATTTAAAAATGGTAATGACGTTGCCTGTGTTTCGGCAGGAAACCACTGCTTTGGGGATCGCTGAAATCCAAGACCATACCATTGCGCAGTTGGTGGCAGATCATGATGATTCCTTTCTGAATATTTTTCATGCGGATGGACAACTACTTTTCGATAATGGTGAAGTGATCGATTCTGACTTACACGAAACAATGGTCGCAGCTGCCCACGGCGATGGCATCTTCACTGACAAAGAAAACAACAAGTATGTGGTCACACAATCGGATTACAATCAGTGGTATCATGTGATCCGTCTGGCGCCAGCCAGTGTTTCGCAAGCAATTCGTGAGTTAAGAAGCGGTTTGATCGTGATTGGTAGTCTATTGATTTTCCTGTTTTTATTAGTATCTTATCGCATTGCGATCGTGGCTACTTCACCCATCAATCGGATCGGAGAGCTTTTAAAGCCCAAAAAACAAGGTCAAAAATTAGAAGTCAATCAATTGATTTCCGATATCGACCAAGTCTTGCATCAAAACCATGATCTTGCTGTTAAAGTTGAACACCAAAAGCCCGAGTTAGAATCCTTGTTTTTATTAAACTTGTTTCGCGGCTGTATCTCAGAAGCAGATATTCACTTAAAACTGTCACAATTTGGGTATGAAGTATCCGAAACGGAACACTTTGCCGTATTACTGATTCAAATCGATGATTTGTGTGGGCGAGAAACAGCGACCAGTGATATTTTCTTGCTTGCCATTGAGAATCTCGTTTCTGAGATCATTCCGGCGAATTTGCGTTTTCAGCCAATCATCTCTAGTCAAGAAACCCAAGGAACGATATTAAAACTTCCGAAAACGATTGATCAAAAACAAGTATTGACCTATTGTCAAAAGATCCATCAAGCGGCAAAAGACTATTTAAGAATTAAAATAAGTTGTGGGGTCTCACAATCCTACGACCGCCTCGTAGAAACCAAATTAGCGGTTGATAACGCCAAAGAAGCCTTGCACTATCGAATGAATTTAGGGGAAGAAGTCATTATCTTTTTTGACGACATTGCGGCACAATTGGACAATAACGCGATCGTTCAATACCCTAGAGAAGCAGAAAGTACCTTTTTGGATGCGATGCGTAGTGGGGAGCTAGCGACTATCAAAGCGAGTTACACGGAAGTTGTACGGGAAATCATCCATGAAAATAAAAATCCGTTGACGATTGAAAGCGCCTTGTTTAAGTTGATCAACAGTATCGTTCAGCTAGGGCAACTCTTAGGAGCAGATCATACCAGCTTGCAAAATAGTCGTAAAGTTTATCAATCCGTGCTCAACCAAACCAGCTTAGTCAAAGTTGAGCAAAGCATCTATCAAGAGTTAGTTTTACCTATCGTTGAAACGACACAAGCCAAAACAGATCGAGAAATTCGCTCCTTGTCTGAAAAGATGGTCTTGATCGTACACCAACAATACGATCAGGATCTTTCCTTAGATAGCATTGCTGAGCAGTTGCATTATAATGCCAATTACTTAAGTAATGTGTTTAAAAAGGAATTATCCATCAATTTTGCCGATTACTTACAAAATTATCGGTTGCAAATCGCCAAAAAATGGTTGCGGGAAACGGATATGACGATCAAGGAAATCGCCGCTAACCTTCAATATACTAACTCTCAAAACTTCATCCGCTTTTTCAAAAAGAAAGAACAGATGACGCCCGGAGAGTATCGCAAACGTTCCAAAGAATAAAAGAAAAACGCGCTTTTTGATTAACGATCAAAAAGCGCGTTTTTCTTGGCTGCCTGTTGGTTACCCTTTGACGGAACCAACCATTGCCCCTTTCACGAAATACTTCTGAACAAATGGATAGGCGATCAACATTGGCAGCGTCGCAACGACGATCACGGCCATTTTTACGGATTGTGCTGGGGGGACAACATCGACACTCGCGGCATCGGCGTTCATCCCGCTGGAGACGATCACGATTTGTCGAAGGAGCACTTGGATCGGCCATTTCGCTGAATCATTGATGTACAAAATTGCTGATTGATAAGTATTCCAATAACTAACAGCGTAGAACAAAGAGATCGTCGCAATCGATGGTAAGGAAAGGGGTAAGATGATACGGAAAAAGACGCCCCAATCAGAGCAACCATCCATTTTTGCTGATTCTTCTAAACTATCAGGAATTCCTTGGAAAAAGTTTCTCATAATGATCATATTATATGCACTGATCGCACTCGGTAAGATCAGTGCCCAGAGAGAATCGATCAAGCCGAGGCTTTGTACCAAAATAAAACTTGGGATCATCCCACCGCTAAACAACATGGTAAATACGACAATAAAGTTGAAGATGCCGCGTCCATGCAAATATTTTCTTGAAAGAGCATAGGCCATAAAAGAGGTCAAGATCATTGAAAGAACTGTTCCGACGATGGTCACAAAAAGGGAAACACCAATACTGGTAAAAATCGTGGGTGTCGAGAGAATATACCGGTAAGCATTTAAGCTAAATTCACGAGGGATAATGATAAATGTTCGTGTTGCGATCTCAGAAGAAGAAGCAAAGGAGCTTCCGAGAATGTTTAGAAAAGGTAAGAGACACGTTAAGGTGAAGAGTAGTAGAAAGCCAATAATAAATCCTTGAACGACCCGTTCACTTTTCGGGCGGTTCGTTTTTTTCAGGGTTTGTTGCATAGAAAAAACCTCCATCTTTTTTTACTTAAATAGGTACTTCCAACGTATCATGAGGCGGGGACAACGTATATAATCACTTTTACATGTTAAAAAAATCACAATCATGACAAACGTTGATAAATAAAGGATTATCCAATTCGACTGCGAGATAATCCTAAAAAATGTATGCCTTTTCAAAGCTGAGAAAATGATTATATACGTTATCTTTTTTTCACGCTACCATGGGACTATCAAATCAAAAAAATTCGGAGGAACAAGTATGGAAACAAAAGTTGATAATTACTTCTCACCACTAAATGAAGAAGAACAGCGGCTGCGGCTGAAAAAGAAAAAATGGGCGCAAATCAGAAAAAATCGTGCCCTCTATATTATGGTATTGCCGGGGATTTTATATTTTCTTATTTTCCGTTACATACCGATGGGCGGGTTAGTCATCGCTTTTCAAGACTACCAACCATTCTTGGGGATCCTAGGAAGCCCCTTTGTTGGCTTCACCCATTTTATTCGGCTCTTTACCGAAGATACCTTCGTGATGTTGATGCGCAATACATTGATCATGTTCTTCTTAAATATCACGATTTCCTTCCCTTTTCCTATAGTATTGGCACTTATGCTAAATGAAGTAAACAATCGCCGTTTGAAAAAAGGGATTCAAACCATCATTTATTTGCCTCATTTTATGTCGTGGGTCATCGTTGTTTCCATCTTCTATGTTTTATTAACGACAGAAGGTGGTGTGATCAATAACATGATCGAAAGTCTTGGTGGCGAACGTATCCCGTTTCTAACAAGTCGCACGTGGTTGCGTCCAATGTACATTTTCCAAGATCTTTGGAAAGGTGCCGGTTGGGGGACGATCGTTTATCTAGCCGCTATTACCAATGTTGATGAACAGCTTTATGAAGCGGCGGATATGGATGGGGCTGGCAAGCTACGAAAAATGTGGCATATCACATTGCCTTGTATTCGTCCGACGATCGTAACCTTATTGATTTTAAAGATCGGTTCGATCTTAGATATGGGATTTGAGCATATGTTCTTGTTGATGAACTCAATGAACCGTGAGGTTGCCCAAATCTTTGATACCTTTGTCTATACCGCCGGGATTCAAAATGGTCAATTGAGTTACTCGACAGCTGTTGGGCTGTTTAAAGGACTTGTTGGCTTGATTCTTGTCATCTTTGCCAATCGTTTGGCGAAAAAAATTGGCGAAGATGGGATTTATTAAGAAAGAAGGGATCACATGACGATCGAAAAGATCACGAAAATCAACGAAGGATTACTCGCATTTTTGACGCTGATCGCCCTTCACTTTCTTTGGCTAAGTGTGACTCTCCTGGGAGGCATCCTCTTTGGTATTGGCCCTGCGTCGTATGCCATGATGAAATATTATGATCGCTGGCTTCGTCTTCATGAACGACCGCCTTTGATCAAAAGTTTTTTCTACTATAGTAAAGAACGGTTCCGGCAATCGGTGCTAATCAGTTGGTTGTTTTTGATTATCGCAGCAATCGTGATCACCAATATATTTGCGACCTTTCCATGGTTTATCCAAGTGGCGAATGTCCTCTTTTTGATTGCGTTCCTCTTTCTATTCATGCACGTGTATACCGTCATGGCGGCTACCAACTTTGCGACCGTGCTTGAGATCCTGCGGGGGAGTGCCTTGTTAGGTTTAGGCTATCTGCATTATTCGATCATTAGTTGGACGATTTTGATCCTTGGCTATTTAGTCCTTGGCAGTTATTTCTTGATCGGTCTCTTTTTGATGGGGAGTAGCTTAGTTGGTGGTGTTTTTGCCCTTGCTGGCAAAAAAATTCTTCAAGATATCCACCCAATTGAAACAGATCAGGTGGTTTCAAAAGCGGCATCGACTACGGAGCAAACCGTTGCCAGTAAAGGAGATGAGGTCATTATCTAAAGAAAACGGCTCAAAGACTTTTACTGGTTCGTGAACAAAACGGTCACTAGAGAACACCTGGAAATAGCAAAACAAGCTGAACCCTCATGAAATACAGCCAGTAAAACAGATTCATTGAAACAGCTCTATGAATTGAGGAGACTACAATAAAAGGAAGTATCGTACATGAAGAACTATTCGGAAATTGCTTTGAACACGTTATTTGAGCGCTATGACTACTTATGCAAAGAAAAAATTTATCACGGAAAATGGTCCTATGACATCGGGGTTGTTTTACAAGGCGTGAAAGAAGCCTATGAACAGACTGGTGACAAACGTTATTTCGACTATATCCAAAACACGATGGATTTTTATATTGACGAAGACGGTCGTATCAAAAATTATCAGATGGACGCGATGAATATCGATTACATCAATAATGGCAAATGTTTATTCTTACTATACAAAGAAACAGGTGTTTCAAAATACAAGATCGCCTTGGACACGCTGTATCAACAATTACAGCAGATGCCAAGAACAAGCGAAGGCGGGTTCTGGCATAAAAAAATCTATCCATATCAAATGTGGTTAGATGGCTTATATATGGGGGCCCCATTTCTAACAGAATACGCACTGAAATTTGAGAAAGCAGAAGCATTGGAAGATGTCATCAAGCAATTCACCTTATGCTTTACGCATACCCTAGATCCAAAAACGGGTCTTTTGTATCACGCGTGGGATGAACAAAAAGTCCAGCCGTGGGCAGATCCTGAGACTGGTTGTTCAAAAAATTTCTGGGGACGGTCAATGGGATGGTTCATGATGGCACTCGCAGATACGATGGTGCTATTAGGGGAATCAGAGCAGAAGAATTCGTTAGAAAACATGTTTGTCTCCTGTCTAGAAGCTCTTGCTAAAGTAAGAGATCCCCAGAAAAAAGTGTGGTATCAAGTCTTAGATAAAGGCAGTGAGCGTGGGAATTATTTAGAAGCATCCGCTTCTTCAATGATTTGTTACGCAACAGCGAAAGCAGTCAAAGCAGGGATCATCGATCAAAAATGGCAAGTGTTTGCCCAAGAGACCTATCAAGGATTGCTGGATGAGTTTGTCTTTTTAACAAAAGAAGGCTGGTTGAATCTGATCAGAAACTGTGAAGTTGCTGGTCTTGGTGGACCAGATAATCGGGATGGTACGTTTGTTTACTATATCAGTGAACCCGTTATCACGAATGATTTCAAAGGATACGGTGCCTTTTTACAAGCGAGTTTACTGCTGCAACCACTAACGGAGGAAGGAAGCAAGAAATGAATATCCAATTAACTACAGCTGATTTACAAGGAAAAGAAGGTCTGTTGACAGAAGCGATTCAAGAAAAAATTGATGAATTGCATCAACAAGGAGGAGGCAGAATCACTTTTTCTGCAGGACGCTATCCGACAGGTGCGCTATTTTTAAAAAGTAACATTGAACTGCACCTACTATTGGGGGCGACCTTAGTATTTTCTGATGATCCCAAAGACTATCCCGTCGTCGTGTCTCGCTGGGAAGGGGTCAAACGGGAAGTTTATGCCTCTTGTTTATATGCCGAGAATGCTGAAAATATCGCTGTCACAGGATTAGGAATGCTTGATGGACAAGGGCAAAGATGGTGGAAGACCTTTCGGCAAAACCGTGAAGAGCTTGCTTATCCACGACCAAAATTAATCAGTTTTGACTCTTGCCAGCAAATTACGTTGAAAGATATCCGTCTTGTCAATTCACCAAGTTGGACCGTCAATCCGATTCTTTGCCAAGATCTAACGATCGATAATCTTCGCATCAAAAATCCAGCGGATTCGCCAAATACGGATGGGATCGATCCTGAATCTTGTAAAAATGTCCGCATCAGTAACTGTCATATCGATGTTGGCGATGATTGCATCGCCATCAAATCAGGAACGGAGGACACTAAAGAACGGGTCGCTTGTGAGAATATCACGATCGTAAATTGCCATATGCTTCATGGGCATGGGGCAGTCGTTCTAGGGAGTGAGATGAGCGGCGATATTCGTAATGTCACCATCAGTAATTGTATTTTTCAAGATACCGATCGTGGGATTCGTTTGAAATCCCGTCGTGGACGTGGCGGAACGATCGAAGATATTCGAGTGAATAACATTGTGATGGATAATGTCATCTGTCCATTCACTTTAAATCTTTACTATTTCTGTGGACCGAAAGGCAAAGAGAAGTATGTTTGGGATAAAAATCCGTACCCAATCACCGAGGAAACCCCTCATTTCCGGAGAATCCATTTTGCAAATATCTCGGCTCGGAATGTCCATGCGGCCGCTGGGTTTGTTTATGGCTTGGCTGAACAATTTATTTCAGATATCACTTTCCAAGATATTGCCATCTCTATGGCTGAACATCCAATTCCAGGAAAGCCTGCAATGATGACAGGTATCGAAGAGATGACAAAACAAGGCTTTTATATTGGCTGTGGACGGAATATTCAGTTTGATCGTATCAATTTGGAAGGCGTAACTGAAGCGTTCCATATCGAGAATAGTCGGGAAATCACCGTCACACAGTCATTTGAGAATCGTCAGCCTCTGGCATTTCAAGGAGATTTTTTGTGAGGGATCCTCAGTTACTTCAGCTGCTAGGTCCTGATATGAAAGTTGCACCACAAGTGGTTCAGCAAACAAAAGAGCAGGTGCAAAATTATACCTTGGAACATTTACTTCTACGATTAAATCAAGAAGAAGATGTCCCTGCTTACTTTGCTTATCCTAGCTCTCAGCAACCTGTTCCACTCGTTTTGTTCAATCATTCTCATGGCGGTGACTTCACGATAGGGAAAGAAGAACTTCGGCAAAGTCCGCCTTATATGCAAAAGGAAAGCCTATTCGCTGCATTTATGAAGCTGGGCGTCGCTGTTGGGGTGATCGACATGTGGGGCTTTGGCGAACGAAAAAATGGTGAAAATGATAGCTACAAGCGATTTCTCTTGCAAGGCAAAACGTTATGGGGGCAGCGAATCTATGACAATCAACAGTTTTTGACCTATCTTGCTTCCCGCAAAGAAGTGAAACATTCCGCTATCGCCACATTGGGACTTTCCATGGGCGGCTTGATGAGTTGGTGGTTGGCAGCGCTTGATGAACGGATATCAGTGGTGGTGGACATGGCAGCACAAGTGGACTATCAAGCATTGATCGAAGAGGACCGTCTAAGCAAACATGGGTTTTACTATTATGTTCCTAATGTGTTGAAAGACTTTACGACTGCGGCGATCCAAAAACAGATTGTACCACGCCCGCGTTTGAGTTTGGTTGGCAAAAAAGATCGTGGATGCCCCTCAAGCGGCGTCGCTCGTTTGGATCAACAGGTCGGGCAGCATTATGAAGCAATGGGCTACAAGGAGCATTGGCAGGCGCGCAGCTTGCCAGGTGGTCATGAAGAAACCAAGGAGATGAGAGCGCAGTGGATCGAATTTCTAAAACAGCACCTCCTATCAAGCTAAAGGTTAGTAAAGACCCGCAAAAGGGTGATTTTACGAGTATCCAAGCAGCTGTGATGGCTGCTGAAGCCTTAAACGCACCTTGTGAGATCACGATCGCCTCTGGCGTGTACCAAGAACAGGTGAAAATCTATAAAAACCAGCTTACGTTGATCGCAGAACCCAACACGTTCTTATGCTACCACTTGGCTGCCGAGCAAACCGATGAGAATGGGCAAAAAAGAGGAACCTTTCAAACAGCGACGCTCTTTATCAATGGCCGAGAAGTCTTTGTAAAAAACCTGACCATCATCAATGACGCAGGGTATGGGCAAGCAGTCGGGCAAGCAGTTGCTGTCTATATCGAAGGGGATGACATTCGCTTCGAACACTGTCATCTCGATGCTTTTCAAGATACCTTGTGCCTGGGACCATTGCCAAAATATACCAAAGAGGGCGAACCGATGAACAGTCCTTGGCGAAAAACAATCTTTGACCAACAACAGAGTTGGTTTTTGCATTGCAGGATCAGTGGAACAGTCGATTTTATTTTTGGCGGTGGTTCCGCCATCTTTGAAGAGTGTCGCTTGCATTGTAAAAATACACTACAAACGAACTACATTACTGCTGCCTCAACTAGCAAACAAGCAAGCGGGTTAACCTTCGATCGGTGTCGGGTGACAGGGGACAAAGTCTATTATTTAGGTCGCCCTTGGCGTAATGACGCCAAAGTAACCTTTTTATCCTGCTGCTTTGATCAACAGCTCGTCCCTTGCGGCTGGTCTGATTGGGGAAAAGCAGCAAGCCACCAAACGGTCGCGTTCACGGAGCGAATGTGTTGTTACCAAAGAAGTCCCCAACGTCCTGAATGGGTGACTATCGAAGGAGTGATAGAAAAATGAGCAAGGCAAAATGGTCTGGCTGGATCGGGATGGTTCTCGCTCTGGTGTTTATGGGCGGCTTTTCCTTGGTGATCAATCAAATGACTGTCCAGCAGTTCGAAGAGATCTTTCAAAGTGCGTTTCCTACTGTACTGAAGCAAATGACAACAGAAGCAGCATTGGCGCAATTTCAAACACTCGGTGCTTGGTTTGGCTTCACGCTGTTGGCACTCCTGATATTGGTTTCAGTGGCGACGATGCTTGTTCGCTATCGTAATTATCGAAAACAAGCGTGTGTTCTTTATTTTTTGACTGGTGTCGTGACATTGATTGGTAGTCAAATGATCGCTTTTCCGATTGCCTTTTGTTTCTTTTTAGCGGCGGGTTTTTGTTTTCTCCATCGTGATGACCGACACAAGAAAAAAACCACGGACACAGTCAGCAAACAAGGAGGGGTTGCATGAAGGCAATGATCAATAATCCGATTTTAAGAGGGTTTCATCCTGATCCGAGTATTTTTAAAGTCGAGGATACTTATTATTTAGCGGTTTCTTCCTTTGAATGGTTGCCAGGAATTCGGGTCTACTGTTCTCAAGATCTAGTCAATTGGTCCCATGAAACAGATATTCTGACGAATCAAGTGGATTTATTAGGCAACGCAGCAAATGGCAGCATTTGGGCACCGCAAATCAGTTACGCAAACGGACAATACTATTGTGTCTATACAAATGTTCGCAACACGACACGTCCCTTCAAAGACTGTCGAAACTATCTCATCACGGCTCCTACGATTCATGGGCCATGGAGTGAGCCCATTTACTTAAATGGTAGTGGCTTTGATCCGTCCTTGTTTCATGATCAAGAGGGGCGTATCTGGTTATTGAATGCGCTTTGGGATTATCGTAAGGATACGCCAAATAAATCGGTGGGGATCGTGCTTCAAGAATACTCTGAAGCACAAGGCCGCTTGATCGGTGACAGAGTGCCAATTTTCTCTGGAACCCAGCTGGCGAAGACCGAAGCACCGCATCTTTATTACCACAATGAGTGTTATTACTTACTGACGGCAGAAGGAGGAACGGGTGCAGGTCATGCGGTAACGGTTTGTCGTAGTAAGACCATCACTGGACCTTATGAAGTAGATCCGCATTTTCCCATGATGCGTGCCTATCAGCGCGAAGATTCCCCTTTTCAATGTACAGGTCATGGCAGTTTGACGATTGCGCCATCAGGAGAATGGGTCATGAGCTATTTGATGACTCGGCCAGTAGCAGGGGCAGCGATCCTTGGACGAGAGACGGCACTCCAAACCGTCTATTGGGATCACGAAGGATGGCTGCGTCTTAGCAATGATGATACGATCCCAGATCAAACCATCAGGCTCGCTAGCGAGGCTCAGAAGCAAGAGACATCACCTGCTGTTTTTGTTGATGATTTTCAAGGATCGTTGCAAAAAGCATGGAACGGTAGACGATTGCTGCCCAATGAACAGTGGTGCAATCTGACTGAGCGACCAGGGTATTTGCGATTGATCGGTGGAGAATCGATGCAATCGAACTTTCATAAGCACTTATTAGCGATTCGCCAACAAGACTTTTGTTTTGAAGCTGAAACAGTGATGGAATACCACCCCCAAACGTTTAACCAGATGGCTGGATTGTCGCTTTTCTTAAACGAAGAAAACTATTTGTTTTTCTATGTGACCTACGATGAAGAAGCAGGCAAGGTCCTTCGGTTGCTGCGCTGTTGTGAAGGAGAATTTCACTTGTTCCCAGATAAATTGCCCCTCGCTGCTGCAAGTGAGCCGATCGGATTAAAAGTAGTCGGTTCTTATCTAGAAGCCCAATGGTTTTATCGGCAATCACAAACGTGGCATCCCTTTAAAAAGCAAAACATTCAGTTCTTGTCTGGTGGTTTTACGGGTAATTTCATAGGAATCAGTGCCCATGATTTAGATCACTTTGCCGGAAGCTATGCCGATTTTGAATATTTTACGTATCAAGGGAAAGATCAGCGCGATGATGGCTCCCTAAAAATAGAGAAAGAAGGTTAACAAATGAAAAAGTTGAAAGTTGCAAGTTTATTATTATGTGCCGGACTGTTTTTAGCAGGCTGCGGCGATGGCGGAGGTTCATCTGAAGGTACAGAAGGTGAAACAAAATCAAGCATTTCTTGGATGGCGATGTTGCATACCGCTTCGCCTCCGTCTGGGGATGTGACGCAAAAATTAGAAGAATATACAGGGATCGAAATCGATTTCACTTGGGTGCCGGACGCATCAAAAACAGAACGCTTGAATGCAGCATTAGCATCAAATTCTTTAGCAGATATCGTTAGTCTGACAGAAATCAATAACACGACCGTCCGGAGCTCGCTAGCGTCCGGGATGTTCTGGGATGTGGAACCGTATTTAGAAGAGTTTCCAAATTTGGCAGAAATTTCTGAGGATCGCTTAGAGTCCTCGCGGATCGATGGTCATATCTATGGTGTTCCGTTTTTAAAACCGATCGCTCGTTATGGCGTCCTTGTCAGAAAAGATTGGTTGGATAATTTAGGCTTGGACGTGCCATCGACATTAGAAGAATTAGCGGCTGTCGCTCAGGCCTTTACGGAAGGTGATCCAGATGGCAACGGTGCAGATGATACGGTTGGTTTCGTAGAGCGTGATGAGTCCTTTAACGTTGGTTTCCGTTCACTTTCTGGTTACTTTGGCGCAGACAATTGGTTTACGATCACGGATGATGATGAAGTGATGCCATCCTTTATGCAACCTGAGTACAAAGAAGCGATGGAATGGTTCCGTAATATCTATGATAACGGCTGGATGAATTCTGATTTTGCGGTAATGGCGAAAAATGACCAGAAGAACTATATCGTTCAAGGTCGTGGTGGGATCGTATTGAGTGGTTTGCAAGAAGTACGTAACTACATTGATGATGCTGCTGGAACTGCCGAAGAGCATATGGAATGGGTCTTGATTAATGATATGGTCTATGGCGACGTGGAACGGCGCATCCTTTCTGATACCAATGGCGGTATGGGTGGCTGGTTAGCCATTCCGAAAAACAATGTTGAAACCGAAGAAGACTTGCGGGTTGTTTTGAAATTTATCAATGATTTGATGGACGAAGAGCCGTTTACCTTGATGACACAAGGGATCGAAGGGGTCCATTATGAAATTGATGATGAGGGTGTTTATGTCCGTTTAGATGATACGAAGTGGCAACAAGAAGTACAACCATTTTCTTCGTCTCGTCCATCAGAATTAGTAACAGTTTTCCCTTCAAGTAATCCCTATGTCAACTTAGCCAATGAAAAGATTCAGGAAAACGAAGAGTTTGCGGTGATCAATCCTGCGCAATCGCTGACCTCTGAAACCTATGATCGTTCATGGTCAAGCTTGATTGAAGGAATCTCAGACGCTTACTACCAATATATGACTGGGGAAATCGAGATCGATGGGTTTGATACAGCAATCGAAACCTTCTTAAGAAATGGTGGACAGCAAATCATTGACGAGTTCACGGAAGACTATCGTTCACAACAATAAAGGTCACAAAAGGTTCTGATCATCTATTGAGAAGAAATAGATGAAGTGAGGAGCCGCTACTGCTGAATGATTTGAAGACCAAGACCAGTTGAAGTGATTCGCTGCTTGGTCTTCTTTTTGCTTCAAAAGCAGTGAAGAAAGGAGAAGCTATGTTTCAACTAACTGTTCGGGGGCATGATTTAAAGAATTATGGGTCCCCAGAAGAATTAGCGCAAAGAATTGCCGCCCAAAACATTCATAACATTCAATTTGCATTAAATAAATCCTTCCCGCAATGGGCAGAGCCAGAGCAATTAAGCCCTGGTTTAGGCCGCTTTTTCAAACGAGTTTTTGGTCAATCTCACGTTCAGGTCGCTTTATTAAGTTGTTATTGTAATCTGATCCATCCTGATCTGGAAAAACGGGAAGCGATTTTATCCAGATTCGAGACCTATCTCGCACATGCCAAATATTTTGATGCAGCTATGGTCGCAAGTGAAACTGGTTCGGTTTTGCCAAATATGGGGTATACCGAGGAAAATTTTAGTGACGTCGTTTTCGATGATTTGGTTCAGGTGATCAAGCGTTTGGTCCAAGTGGCTAAGAGACATCAAGTGATGCTAGGAATTGAAGCGGGCTTGAATCATCCACTCTCATCGATCGACCGAATCGAAGAATTGCAGGAACGGGTACCCTCTGACTATTTAGGGATCATCTTTGATCCAACCAATCTGATTACTGCGAAGAACTATCAAGAGCAAGTCGCTTTGACAAGGGAAGCTTTTTCCCGCTTTGGCGATGCCATCGTTTGCTTGCACTTGAAAGATTATCAAGTAATCGATGGTAAAATCAAGGTAGTCCCATTGGGAGAAGGAAGGATTGATTATCAACAACTATTGGCCATCACCGCTGAATACAAGCCGTATTGTTATGTTGTGTTAGAAGGGACGACCGAAGAAGCGATGCAGCCGGCCATTTCCTTGATTGAAACAATGCAAAACTAATTGGTTCTTCATTGCTTGCGACTGTTGAAGACACGATTTATGAAGCAACGAGCAGTCGATTGCTCCGGCGCTAAACAAGCAGATTTGTTTACTTACTAAAAGTTAGTGTTATACTTAAAGTAACAAGTGAACGTAACTGTTTAGAAAAGAGGAAATAGCGATGACCATGAGTCAATCAACTTATCAAATCGATGCAACTGCCGCAATTGGCAAAGTCGTTTTAAAAGTAGCAAACATAGAAAAAATGAGCCAGTTTTATTCGGACGTGATCGGTCTGACTTTATTGGAGCAAAGTGTAGATCATGCGCGATTAGGCGTGGGATCGCAAGAGCTTTTAGTTCTAGAGAAGGTAAGTGCTCCGTTGCCTTTGACACGGAAAACAGGCCTTTTCCATACGGCATTTCTTTTGCCTAGCCGTAAAGACCTAGGAAATATGCTGATTCATTATTTGGAGGCCAAAGCCCCCCTCGATGGTGCCAGCGACCATGGGTATAGTGAAGCGTTATACCTGACTGATCCAGAAGGAAACGGGATCGAAGTGTATCGTGACAAACCAAAGAGTGAATGGGATATTCGAGCAGACGGTGAGATCGTAGGCGTTACTGTCGAAATGGACGCACAAGGCGTGCTGGGAGCCGCTGACCGATCTCAAACGACCTTTCCAGTTGGCACCACGGTAGGGCATGTCCATTTGAAAGTGGCGGACTTGGCAAAAACAGAAGAATTCTACACAGAAGTTTTAGGCATGCGTTTGACTTCAGATTTTGGTAGCCAAGCAAAGTTTTTTGCTGCTGGTGCGTATCATCACCATATCGGATCGAATATTTGGATGGGAAGAAATGTTCCAGCTATGGAAGAAAAGGATCTAGGCTTAGCGTACTTTACGATCGTTTTGCCAGCTTTGGCTTTTTCTACATTACGAAGTCATCTCAAGGCAAGTGGCGTTTCTTATGGGTTAGAAACAGAAAGCCGCTTGCATTTGACTGATCCGAATGGGATCAATCTGATCATCGAAAGAAAGAATCAGCCTTAAGATGGAGGTTTTTTCATTCATGAAATGAGAGAATAACCTATAATCAAGTAAAAGGAGAGCAAGCATGAAAAAAAACGGGGCGGGACAATCACTATTTCTAGCATTATTGATCAGCATGGGCTTATTTTTCTTTGTCCAAGGGAAACAATTAATAGAAAGTGGGGCGTCTCCTGTGATTTTTATTGCTTTTTCGGCTTTTGCAGGAATTATCGGAGTTGGGGTCTATGGTCTTCAAGCAATAATGAAGCAGCATCGGCGCAAAACCATGGTACCAATCAAAACCAAAAAATAAAGAAACCGGCCAATCTTAAACAGGAAGATTGGTCGGTTTTTGTTTACGCTAAGACAAAATGGAGAATTGGGATTCGTCCACTACATACTAATTGTCCATGTTTTTGATCGCAAATTCGATCTCATCAGGTAAGAAGCCGTTCCCTTCAAGATGAGCAGCCATATTTCTTTGGCGGATCCCTAACACCCGACGGGATTGATTGGCGCGTCCTAAAGCATGACGATACCAGTCTACATCGAGGGTTTCTAGTGCCCATTGTGTTTCCTCCGCAGTAAAACCTTCTGTTTCTAACAGTTCTGCCATCTCTTGTTTTGAATAAAAGCGACGATTTCCTTGCGCTCTAACGAGGAAAAAGGCTTCACGTTCTCGTTCTGTCGCATTGTTTTCGCGCTCATAGCGTGCTGCTACAGTCGGGGCGCGATGAAACCCTGCTAAAATCGTTTCCTCGGTCACTTCGTTATCAAACACGTAGGTTCTGAAGTGAAAACGATTGTCGTTCTCCAGTTCAAGCCATAGTGATTCAACCAGAAATAGATAGCCAGATGGAATCGTTTCATAAACAGCAGCGGCTATTTCGTTAAAATAAGCGGAAACGGCTTCGTATGGAGTCCTTATCTCGGGAACGATTTCCGTCGTTTGGCCATTAAACAAAGTGATTGCGGAAGGATAGGTCTCGCCAGCATTCGTAAATGTGAGAATCTCCACTGGCTCATGTTTTGTTGAAAAGACATTCATGGTCACACCGTTCGCCAAATCAATAGCGGTCTGCCACTCGATTTCTTGGTCTTCGCTTTGTTGGTGTAAGTGTTCAAGTGTATCAGGCGTCAAACCAAGCTTTTCTCGTGAATCTTCATTGATCGCTTCTTCATCGGCAAGTGGATTGTTTGCCCCAACTGTCACTAGTGCCAAATCCTCTTCGTATTCGTTGAATAATTCTTGCAATTTTGCTCGTCTACTGACGATGATCGGGCTTTCCTCATGGAGGGCAAGTAAGGCTTCGATCCGGCCATTCCGAGCGGTAACCCAACGCGGCATATCCAGATAGCGAGCTTCGATCGCTTCTTGAGCGAGTGCGATCATTGTTTCCGTGTTTTCAATGAATGCTGCCTTGTGTTTTGAGTTGCTATTGACCTGGTCTAGAAAGGCCAATTCTGCTTCTTTGCCTCGAATCATCAGTTCGAGATTTTCAATACTTAACTCATAAGTAAGAGTTTCTGCATGATAGGTATGTTCCCAACCGGCATCTAAAGCGGCACCGATGCGCTCAGAAAGTTCCTCAGGACTTGCTGAATTTCTCGTCCCACATCCTGAAATCAGGCATAATAGCAGCAATAAGGGCAGCAAAACTTGTTTTTTCATTTTTCTCCTCCTCGTGAGTCTCTGGTAAACTTCACTTTTTTGTTCGAATGAACGCATCAAATCGAGACTTTTCTTGGGTATAAAAAATAGCAACAATATAAGGGGCAACATAAGGGCATCGCGATGCTCCTTTTTTTGTTAGTTTGTAATTATCCATGGTTGTCATCGCAGAGTCGATTTGTTCTGCTGAAAAGACTTCTGAAGCCAATAAACGACGGATATTGGCATGAGGTAGATTCATCCTGAGACGGTAGCTGTTTGCTTTTTGCAACGCTTGTTCGTTCCAGTCGATAGTGAGGTGGTCCACTGCCCATTGCGCATCATCATGGGAAAGGCCCTCAAATTCTAGTTGTCGTATCATGCGAGTACGGGAAAAGTCATCCGTCTAGTATAGGCTTTGGCACGGGCTATCCCTCGTCTTTGTTCTGAAGATTTCTTACTCTCGGTCTGAGTTTGTTCATCATTGTTTTGCTGGCTTTGCGTTTGGCGCTAGCTTATTGAAGCTGCTGATAAACGGTAGCGACCATGTCTTGGTCAATGTCATGATCAAAGCCATAGGTCATCACCGCCAACTGATGTTCATCAGAAGATTGATCGGATCGATTCATAAACATCAAGGATTCACGAGGAATATTTATGACCAGCGCTCGTAAAATCGTTTCATAGAAGGCAGCTTTTTGCTCGTCGGCAGTTTCCCGATTAAGAACAGTAAAGCCAGATGCGTACTCCTCATCGGACTTCGCAAAAACCAAGACGTCAACATTCGTTTCACTTGTGTGGTAAACAGTGGCAGTGAGTCCATCGTCAAGTTCGATTGTGTGATGAAGAGTAAGCGTATCTTCTGTGAGCTGTTGAAGCTGTTCGATATCGTCTGCTAAAAGCCCCAGCTTTTCCCGTGGGTCGGCTTCAGGAATCGTTTCGTTTGCTACCTCCAGTAGACTGTTGAGGTTGTCTTGATTACTGAGAATGATAGGGCTCCGTTCATGAATCGCAGCCAGAGCCTGGCTATAACCAATGCGGGCAGCAAACCAAGCAGGGACATCGATCCGACGCTCCACTAGCGCTCGTTCAGCGGTTGCCATCAAATCACTCGTGTGGCTGATCAATTGCTGAAGATCTTCGTCGGAAGAATCAAGTTCTTCCAAAATAGCCAATTCGGCTTGGCTGCCGGCAATCAACAACTCTAAGGTTGCTGGTTGATAATAGCTCCAGCCCGTTCCAGACTGATTTGTATATTCCAGTCGTGCCTCGATGCCAAGTGCAACGGTCTCTGACAGTTCTTCATCTGCCTTACCGCAGCCGATAAGCAGAATAACGAATGACAATAGGGCGATCAGTATTCTTTTTTTCATTAGGCTCCTTCTTTCTATCGAAAGTAACTGAGAAAACGGTCGGAAGAGGTTTGTTGTTTGGTCATCGGGGGGAAGGAAGAAGTCAGGTGAATGGAATAAATGCTGAAAAGATTTTCCATCACTCGTTCATTCAAGAAACTGTTTCTGATACGCTAATAAGAAATGACGGAACATCGAACTAGTTTTCATCAATAATCGTTATATTGTTCATTTTATATGGAAAATATCTATGAATGCAATGAAAAAAGAATTTTTATTGGACTTTTTGTGTTTGGGGAAAGGAGGGTTACTATTAACTTTTTAGGAGTAGGTGCTCAAGATCAAGCGATCGAGAGAATTCATTGAAGGATCGCCAGGGGGGAATTTTTTGTGTAAACAAAAAAACAGCTTCCCCAAAGGGGAAACTGTACTGATGCGGAAAATGGGATTTGAACCCACACGAGCGATTGCTCACAAGACCCTCAATCTTGCACGTCTGCCATTCCGTCATTTCCGCAGATACTATAGAAGGTAACGCAGGCTGAAGTAGTTCTGTCACACCGCGTCTAAAAAATATCTTACCTGATTTTTGACAGGTTTGTCAATAACTTTTCCTAGAGCTATTTAAAAGAATATTCAGACAATGGATTGCAATTTTTGTCATAAACGGTATGCTTAAAGAATGAATGATTTTTTGAGAGGAGAGCAAATGAATTACTTTAGAAACCAATTAGCCAAATCTGCGAAACAAAGAATATTTATCTTCCTACTCATGGGTGCCTTTAGTTTAGGCTGCTGTTTTTCCGTTTATTTGAAACTAATGGAACCCATCAACTTGCCCGCTACGATCACTGCAGAAAAAGCCGAAGCCTCAAGGCTTGTTGATCGCTACCAAGCCAATCAGTCGGGCTCGCCTGATGAGCAAGAGGTGTATCAACTTTTGCTTGAAAATAATACACTGACCTCACGGCAGTTATCCAACTTGATTATGGAGGAATACGAACGATTTAATCAAACGAGTATTCAAATTGCAGAACTAAAAAAGCAGATTTGGGTGTCTGAAGTTGATGACAAAGCCTTTTTACCGCCTATGTGGACGATCGAACAAGAGCGAACGGTCTATCAAGCCTTAGCCGAGCAAGAAAAAGAGCCGGTCCTCACGGCTGCCAATACCCAGACCGCTGTCGCTTTGGCAATAACGCTTTTGCTGAATTTTGGGTTCTTCTTTTGGGCTTTTTTTGCCAGTGACAATTTGATAGAAGAAAGAGAACACTTCTCTTTGATTCGCTCGTACCCACAGATTTTTCCGATTCGGATGTTAAGTAAAATTGTGGTCAAAGGGATTACAAATTTAGGCGTTTTGGTTGTGTTTTTCTTAGGTGTCTTTCTTTCAATGAGCCTTTTGGGGGAGTTCGGGGATTGGCAGTATCCAGTAGCCGTCTATCTCAGTGGGGATTGGGTCGCCGTACCTTTTTGGCAAAGCGTTTTATATAGTATGGTTTCTTTTGCCTTGCTGATTGGTTTGATCGAATGCTTAGGTTTTGTTATGAATATGATCGCAGCCAATCGATATGTCTCTTTCTTTTTGCTAGTGCTTTTTTATGGGTTAGGCTTGATTCCGATGCTGCAAAAGATCCCACTGTTACCAGTTCATCTAGCTGCTATGGATAAATTTTATTCGGGCGCCTTTGCTTTGGGTTCTGGTACTTCTTGGGGAGTCTATGCTAGTTGGCTTCTCACGGTGGTGTGGATCTTCCTTTGTTTAAGCATCATGCTCGTTGCGGATAAACAGAATCGCTTGTTGAAAGGAGGCAAAGGATGAAAGACTATTTTTTCTTTGAATTACGTCAACTCTTAAAGAGCAAGAAAACCATTGGTCTTTTTTGCTTGCTTCTTATCTACAGCGGCGTTTACAGTTTTTGGCAAAGAGACTTTCGCCCGATTGAACGAGTAGATGAAACGGAAATGCAACAACGCTATACTGTGCGACAAGATTTTCTTGATCAACAAGCAGCCAATCCTTCTGACCATTGGTCGGCAAGCTTAGCAGTTGAAATGTTTACCCCATGGAACGAAGCGGAAAAACAACGATTAGATGCACTAGCTGGTGAAGACTGGCAAGCTTATGCACAAGGAACAAGTACGTGGTACCAATTGGCGTTGCAGTTTACCGATGAACGAAATGTTTTTTATACACCGGATTATTATACGTTTCAAAATTACTACGCTGCCTATGACGGTCGCTTTGGTTATGCTTCAACCGCTAAGCTTATGGAAGCCTTCAGCCAGTTGCCGAATAAGAAACTCTCTCAAGCAGTCATGGAGCAAAAAACGGGGATACAGGCATTGCAGCGAAGTTTTACTGGATATTTACCGATTCTATTGCTTGCTGTTTCTTTATTTTTGGCGATTGATTGTTTACCAAAAGAACGAAGACATAAATCCCTGTTTCTTTCACTGCCATTATCGGCAGAAGAGATTCTTTGGAGCAAAACGGCAGTATTGATGGTCGGTTCTGCAATTTCAACACTTGGGACTATGTTCTTTCTCTGGTTGGGTTCTGGTATACAATTCGGCTTTGGTTCCCTGGAACTGCCGGTCACGATTTTATCATCGACCTTTGATGCCCGCTACCCGATCACCGATTTCAACGCTTTTGAAACACAAGCCATCGGTCTTTTTATAGGCCAATGTTTTCTTGCGACGCTTTTCTTGCAGTTTATTTATTGTCGCGGCATCTTGTTGTTCAGTGCCCTGTTTCGCTCAGAACTGGTTAATTTGCTTGTGGCTGGTTTTTGCTTGCTTTCACCCTATATTTTCCAAAGACGTTGGTTCAGTGCTTACCTTGATAAAACGCTGTATGTCTATCTGTATCAAAATGTGGGACAAGTCCTTTCAGGCTGGACACGTTTTTATTTTGGTTCTGCAGGGTTTACGATGGAAAAAGGGTTGCTTTTATTAGGAGGCGTTTGGCTTCTGATCGAAATATGTTTCTTCGTGACGATCCAACGCAAAAAATTTCATTTGGCATAGGAGGAACGATATGTTAGAACTGAAAAATGTGACGGTCACGTATACGAGAAATGTATTGGATCAACTTTCCATCGCCTTTTCTCCCGGTGAGATCGTCGGATTAGTCGCCCCAAACGGTACTGGGAAATCCACGCTATTAAATGTGGCGATGAATTTCATCCAGCCGAATGAAGGCGCAGTATTTTTGAATGGCAGTCAAGTATATGTGACCAAAAAATCAGAAGTGGCAGCGCATCAACAAATTTCGTTTTTTCCTGACCAAAATGATTTGTACAATGATTTGAGTGGTTTCGAGCATCTCAAGCTGTATCAGCGAATGTGGCGTTCAGAGGAACACTTAGTGGACGAAACGATTGAGCGCTTGCGGATGAGTGACTATATCAAACGCCCCGTGGGCACCTATTCACTTGGGATGCGGCAACGTCTTTGTTTTGCGATGCAGATCGTGACGGATACGCCATATATGCTGATGGATGAAGTCATGAATGGCTTGGATCCAACCAATGTCGAATTGATCTCCAACGTGTTGAAAGCCTTGCGAGCGCAAAAGAAAGCGATCGTGATTGCTTCGCATATTTTGACGAATTTGGATTCCTACGCGGATCGGGTCTTGTTTTTAAAAGACGGCAAGATCATTCACGAATACTTTGGGCGCAAGTCGTTAGTCAATGAACCGTTATACTTAAAAACGGACTCAGCGGATTTCTTGGTGGCTTTTCCAGAATTAACGACGGTGACCATCGATCTGCAAGGACGGATCTATCTGGTAGAAATTAGCGATCCTCAGCTACCGCAACGGTTTATTGCTGCAGGGATCACTGATTTTTCTGTGGGGCACTTGGCACTAAATGAATTGTATTTGACGTATTTTCCTGAAAATCACTGACTGTCGCACTATTTACGAGATGAGAGTGGGACAAGCACAGATGAAGGAGAAGCAAAAAAATTTCGCCATAGGTAAAAGTTTTTTGCTATAATAGGTTCAATCTGAAAAGAGATCAACGACGAGAACCAATAACCTGACGTTGACCTATGGTTAAAGGAGAAATGGAATATGAAGAAATTTTCGAAGTCGTCAAAACTTGAAGGGGTCAGTTATGATGTACGCGGCCCAGTTTTAGAAGAAGCCGATCGGATGCAAGAAGAAGGCATCAGTATCTTGAAATTAAATACGGGGAATCCAGCGCCTTTCGGGTTCGAAGCCCCAAATGAGATCGTTAGAGACCTGATTATGAACGTGCGAGAATCGGAAGGCTATTCTGATTCGAAAGGGATTTTTTCTGCCCGTAAAGCGATCGAACAATATTATCAATTACAGAAATTTCCTGATGTGACCATCAATGATATTTATACCGGTAACGGCGTTTCTGAGCTGATCACGATGTGCATGCAAGGTCTTTGCAACAATGGGGATGAAGTGTTAGTGCCGATGCCTGACTATCCCTTATGGACAGCGTCGATCTCGTTAGCTGGCGGAAAGCCCGTCCATTATATTTGTGATGAGCAAGCAGATTGGAATCCTGATATCGAGGACATCAAAGCTAAGGTCACCAGCAAAACCAAGGCGATCGTTATTATTAATCCAAATAATCCCACCGGCGCCGTTTATCCAAAAGAAGTTTTGCAACAAATCGTCGAGGTTGCCCGTGAGCATGACTTGATCATTTTTTCTGATGAGATCTACGACCGTTTAGTCATGGATGATTATGTCCATGTGCCGATTGCTACATTAGCGCCAGATCGATTCGTTGTGACGTTAGGTGGCTTGTCTAAGTCTCATCGAGTGGCAGGTTTCCGTGTGGGCTGGATGGTCCTCAGTGGCGACAAGTCCAATGTGAAAGACTATATCGAAGGCTTGAATATGTTGTCTTCAATGCGGCTGTGTTCCAATGTTTTATCGCAACAAATCGTCCAGACCGCACTTGGCGGCTATCAAAGCTCCGATGAGTTGCTACTACCAGGTGGTCGAATCTATGAACAAAGAGAGTTTATCTACAAGGCAATCAATGACATTCCGGGATTGTCAGCGGTGAAACCGAAAGCCGCCTTTTATATTTTCCCTAAAATTGATATTCAACGCTTTAATATCACCAATGATGAACAATTTGTTTTAGACTTTTTACACGAGCACCACATCTTGCTGGTTCACGGCGGTGGGTTCAACTGGCAACAGCCAGATCATTTCCGAATCGTTTATCTTCCTAATATGGAAGACTTAAAAACGACTGCTGAAAAAATGACAGAATTTTTGGCGTCCTATCGTCAGAAATAAAAATATAAAAAAGCACCGCTCCTTCAACAACCGTGAGGGAGCGGTGCTTATGTTTTTATTCGGCAACTGGTTGACAAATTTTTTTGCTGACAATCATTCGATTGGTAAACTTATCCAGCATTTCAGCACTAGGATCGGTGACTTGAACGAGGACCGAATTTTCATATTCCCGTTCGATGATCCCTTGGTATTTTTTGCCTTCCCATGTAAAAAAGATCGTACTGTCGATCGTCATCTTAACACCTCATTTGAAATTGTGGAAAAATAACAAGACATTCTTGAAATTGCTTTCCTTTTTGTCATTATGTGCTAAAATAAAGAAAATTAAAAATGCGAATTCGCATTTTTGACAAGAAACGTTCGGTTCTTATAAGAATTTCCCATGGAGGACGATCATGAAGAAAAAAGAAGAATCTTTTGGTCAAATCATCCGTACTATTCGTCTAAAACGAAAGATGACACAGAAGATGTTAGCGGAAGATATTTGTTCGCAAAGTGTTTTAAGCCGTATTGAAAACAATGAAGAGCTGCCCAATGTCTGGGTGATGTATCAAATCTGTCAACGTTTAGGTGTCACCTTGGATCAAGTGATGATGCTTCATTCGGAAGAGATCAACAAAACCAATCAAATTTTTGCGGAAATCGAATCGCATTTTGTCCATAAACAGTTTCGAGAAATGCGGGAAAAAATGGAAGACAAGGCAATCAAAGAGTATCTGTATTTAGATTCGGATATGCAAATGTATTACTACTACTTAGGAAGTTGCGATTATTTTCTCGATCAAAACTATGATACCGCCCTCGAGGCATTAAAAAAAGGATTGGCCTATTCCTATCAACAGGATAAAACCAATGTTTCCGTGATGGAAATTCGCATTCTTAGCTGCATGGGGCGCGTCTACAGTGACTTGCTGCAATTGGGTGAAGCACGCTTTTATCTAGAAAAAGCTTATGATGCCATGCATGCTTTGCCACCGGAACGTCTTTCTACGGCGTTGACCAAAATTTATTACAATTATGCGGTCTTTCTGAAGGAACAACAGGAAGACTGTCTCGCACTAAAAGTAACCAACGAAGGCATTGCCCTAGCGAGAGAGAAAAATAGCTTGTATTTTCTAGAAGAATTGTTTGAACTAAAAGGACAATTGCTTCAAAGACTAAAAGAAGAAAAAGCAGCTGAAAAAAGTTTTCAACTGTATCGTGCCGTCATGGATATTCGCCAATCTGACAAAGTGGTGTAGACCTTTCTTGACTTCTCCCGCAAATAAGAGTACTTTTAAGGAAGAAAAGAAATAGAGGAGCGATCAAGATGAATAAATATATTTACGCAGACAAATTCTTTCTGAAATCAGCGGTTCATGGCCCTGGTTACTTGGAGGTCAAGGAGGGAAAATTCGGCGCAATCGTTGATGAAGTCCCTGCTGGTGCAGACGTAGAAGATTATTCAGGCAAATGGCTAGCACCGGGTCTTGTGGATACTCATATCCACGGGTTTATGAACCATGATGTAATGGACAACGATGCAGAGGGCATCAAAGCCATGTCAGAAGGTCTCTTGTCTTGCGGTGTGACATCTTTCTTACCAACAACCTTAACATCAAGCAAAGAACGGTTGCGTGATGTAGCAGAAACCGTTGGGAAAGTCAAAGACGAAGTTACAGGAGCAAAAATCCAAGGAATCTATTTTGAAGGCCCATTCTTTACTGAGGAACACAAAGGTGCACAAAATCCGATTTATTTTGGTGATCCTGATATCGATACCTTCCATGAATGGCAAGAAGCTTCTGGTGGAATTATCAAGAAAATCGCCTTGGCTCCTGAGCGCGAAGGTGTGAAGGAATTTGTTTCGCAAGTGACGGAAGAAGGCGTAGTGGTTGCTCTAGGCCATAGTAACGGTACATTACAAGAAGCGCAAACAGCAGTTGAAGCGGGGGCTAGCGTTTTTGTTCATGCCTTCAACGGAATGCGCGGATTAAACCATCGCGAGCCTGGAATGGTTGGTGCCCTACTTTCATTAAAAGAAGTTTTTTCAGAGTTGATTTGTGATGGCCACCATGTGCATCCTCAAGCAGCTGAGATTTTGATGGAAAAAGCTGGTCACGACCATGTTGCCTTGATCACTGACTGTATGATGGCTGGCGGCATGCCAGACGGTGATTACATTTTAGGTGAATTTCCAGTAGTGGTGAAAGATGGAACGGCTCGGATGGAAACTGGCAATCTTGCCGGCAGCATTTTGAAACTAAAAGAAGCTGTGAAAAATGTAGTAGACTGGGGAATCGCTACCCCTCAAGAAGCGGTTATGATGGCCAGCTTGATTCCAGCAATTAGTTGCAAAATTGACCATGCTTGCGGCATGATCAAAGAAGGTCGCCCAGCTGACTTTATCGTTTTGGATCAAGAAATGAATGTAACAGCCACCTATTTAGATGGTGTCTGCCGCTACCAAGCGTAAAATGAAACAATCTGCTTAAAGAAACAAGAAGAGAGCTTCTCTTGATCTGTTTTTTAAGCAGATTTTTTTGTTTTCAGTTATGATGAAAGAAAACGACATCCTATGAAGGAGATGATTGGGATTTGAAGACGATTTTAGTAACCGGCGCCAATGCCGGCATGGGCTTTGCAACAGCCAAACAGTTAGCAAAAGCAGGGATGCATGTGATTTTGTATTGCCGTTCTGCCGAACGAGGACGGGCAGCACAGCAACGTTTGAAGGAAGAGACAGGAAATTCAGCGATCGATCTAGTGATTGGTGATCTGGGGTCACTGGCTAGTGTGCGCAAGTCAGCCGCCGAAATCAACGCCCGCTTTAAGAAATTGGATGTACTGATCAATAATGCAGGCATCGTGAACCTAAAAAAAGAACAAACGACCGATGGATTCGAGCAAATGCTGGGAGTGAATTACGTGGGTCACTTTGAACTGACCCGCCAGTTACTACCTCTATTGAAGCGTGCCGATGCCGGCAGGATCGTCAATGTGGCATCCGGTGCCTACAAATTTGTAAAGAAAAAGGATCAGCGCTTTTTCGATGTACCGGATTTTTTCCCTTGGCGGGAATATGGCCGCTCAAAAAAAGCCCTGATTTTATTTACAGATGCGCTTGCGTTTCAGCTACGCAACACGACCGTTACTGCCAATGCCTTGCATCCGGGAGCTGTGGCGACGAGCTTAGGGGTCAGCCGACAAACAGGATTTGGTCAATCTATTTATAAAATGTTGACGCCTTTTTTTAAAACAGCCGAAGAAGGGGCAGATACAGCGATTTACTTAGCGCTAAGTCCAGACGTTGCGGGGATCAGTGGCCACTACTTTGTTGATCGTCAAGCAGTCCCAACCGAGATCCCGAAGGAGCAGCAACAAGCACAGAAACTTTGGCAAGAAACGCAACAAAGAATTGCGGACCACACAAAATGATTTGTTTTGCTTTTGCCAATCTGGATCACTTTGAATAAATGACTTGTTTTTAGCAGCACGACCTTGTGCTGCTTTTTTGCGGTTTCTTTCAAGGGAAAAAATGTGATACACTGATAAGCGAGAAAGCGCATGCGGCGCTGGAATTCTTGGAGGAATAAAATGAGTTATATTGATGTAGTGAAAGAAGTGAAGAAATACACAATGGGCGATACGGTGATTGCTGCCAATGATGGCGTTTCTTTTTCCGTAGAGAAAGGCGAGATCGCGCTGATCCTTGGACCTAGTGGTGCCGGTAAATCCACCGTATTGAACATACTAGGCGGGATGGATCAATGCGACAGCGGCCAAGTGATTGTCGATGGAACCGATATTGCTAGCTTTGATGCTAAACAACTAACGACCTATCGTCGCAAAGACGTCGGATTTGTCTTTCAATTTTATAATTTGGTGCCGAATTTGACGGCTAGAGAAAATGTGGAACTATCGGCACAAATCGTACCCGAAGCACTTGATGCAGCTGAGATTTTGACCCAAGTTGGATTAGGTGATCGCTTGGATCACTTTCCTGCACAATTGTCTGGCGGTGAACAGCAAAGGGTCACGATCGCTCGTGCCATAGCCAAGAAGCCCAAACTGCTGCTTTGTGATGAACCAACTGGGGCACTTGACTATGAAACAGGAAAACAGATTTTGGCTATTTTAGAAAAAACAGCTCGCGAGACCGGGACGACCGTTTTGATCATTACACATAACAGTGCATTGGCTCCCATGGCGGATCGCGTGATCCATATCAATGACGCAAAGGTTCGCAAGATGGAAAAAAATACTCATCCGATTCCAATTGCCTCTATTTCTTGGTAAATGCCTATGAAAAAAACATTATTACGTTCCAGTTTACGTGAAATTAGACAAGCACCCGGGCGGTTTCTGTCCATTTTAGGCATTATCTTTTTAGGAGTCGCTTTTTTTGTCGGGATCAGCGCCACCGGCCCTAATATGAAACAAGCTGCTGAAGATTACTTTTCTCGCCAACAATTAGCCGACCTCACGATTGCTTCAACTTTGGGGTTGTCGGATACGGATCGCCAAATCATTGAGGAAATGCCTGGTGTTAAGGCGGTTGAGGCGGAGCAGATCGCCGATATCAATTCCGAAAATCATCGCGCTGTGATTCGTGTCTTCTCTCTTTCAACTGAACGACCTGTCAATCAATATGAGGTGACTTCTGGTCGATTGCCACAAAAATCAGGGGAAATCGCCTTAGATCAAGCGGCGCAAAATAGTGGTAGTTTCGAATTAGATGAATCCTTTGAGTTACCAGAAAGTGGCGAAAATCAATTAAAAACCCATACCTTCACGATCGTGGGCTTTGTCAATAGTCCTGAATATATTGAGAACTTTCATCGGGGGAACAGTACCGTTGGTAATGGAACCGTGGATTACTTTGCGGTGATTCCTGAGGAGGATTTTAAAGAAAGTGCGTACGCCCGATTTTTAGTTCGCTTTGATGACTTATCTCAAATGGAAAGCTATTCAGTAGCGTATCAGACGAAAAGAGATCAAATAAGTGATGAAGTTGAGAAAAAGTTGGCTCCTCGGGCGCAAGGACGCAGGCAAGAGCTGATCGATGAAGCGCAACCAGCCATTGACGAAGCCAAAGAACAGATCCGCGACGGAGAAAAGGCTCTGCAAGAAGCACAAAGGGAACTCGACGACGCACAAGAAAAACTAGCACAGGCGCACCGGGAACTGACGGAACAAGAAGCAGCCTTCCAGGAAAAAATTCAAGCTGCCCAAGAGCAGTTGACTAGTGAAGCACAAAAAATAGCTGAGGGCAAGCAAGCATTGGCGGAAAACCAACGACTGCTGGATCAAAGCGAACAAGCGTTGCTTCAGCAAGAAGCCCAAATAAAATCGGCCCAAGACCAATTAGCGCCTATTTCGGCACAAAAAACCGAACTACAAAATGGCGTCCAACAAGTGGAGGAGCAACTTGCTCTGGCATACCAAGGTATGGATCAAATCAAAAGTGTGGGTCAACTTTCTGCAGAGGAGCAAATGGCCCAGCTGCCTACCGTCTATGCACAAGTAACGGCCGCTCTGGCACAGTTGAACCTGCCGACAGATGTCATTGGTCCGATTCCTGATCTGGAGGAAATCGATGAAACGATGATTGCTACTATGCTGACGGCAGCTGAAGATGTATTAAATCCACTCATTACCGAAGGTGAGCAACAACGTGCCCAATTACTCGGGCAATTGGCTACAATCAATGACCAAGAAGCGCAACTTCAGCAGGCACAGCAGCAAGTCAACGCTGGTTGGGGCCAAATCAGTGCCGGACGCCAAGAATTGGCACAGGCACAGACCCAGATCACACAAGGAGAATCGCAGCTGAGTGTTGCTCGTGAGACTTTAGCTTCTGAGCAAGCCAATGGTCGGTCTTTGCTAGACAAGGGCTGGCTGGAATACCAAGAAAACGAAGCAACCCTTCAAGAAAAGCTTGCTGAATTTAAAGAAAGAGCGCCCAAAGAACGCGAAAAACTTGAAGATGCCAAAAAAGAAGTTGCGGAAAAAGAGCAAGAATTGTTGGAGCTAAAACCGGCAGTTTATCGTGTAGCAAATCGGGATGCCAATCCTGGTTATTCAGAGTATCAAGACAATGCGGAACGCGTTTCGTCTTTAGCCACGATTTTTCCTGTCATTTTCTTTTTGATCGCAGCCTTAGTGAGTCTAACCACTATGACGCGGATGATCGATGAAAAACGCAGTGAGATCGGAACGTTGAAAGCACTAGGCTATCGTAACTGGGAAATTGGCCAGAAGTTCTTACTATATTCCTCTGCAGCAGGCATCACAGGTGCTGTATTGGGTCTAGCAGTAGGCTTTTCCTTTTTTCCAGCAATCATCATTCAAGCTTATGGACCGCTATACAATCTCACGGAGTATGACACCCCATGGTATTTGCGGCTTTCATTGATTGCTGTGGGAGTCAGCTTGCTTTGTACCATCGGTATCGCGCTACTGGTTTTACGTTTTGATTTAAGACAGTCATCGGCATCCTTGCTAAGACCAAAGGCGCCAAAAACAGGGAAACGAATTCTCTTAGAAAGAATCACCGTTATATGGCGTCACTTAAGTTTTATTCAAAAAGTTACAATGCGAAACTTGTTTCGCTACAAGTCAAGAATGCTCATGACCATCTTAGGGATCGCCGGATGTACGTCCATGATCTTGACTGGATTTGGCTTAAGAGATTCCATCAGCAATATCATTCCTTTACAGTTTGAGAAGATCTGGCAATATCAGGCAGTGATCACCTTTGATGACGAGGACTCCCAGGCAATGAATGAAACAAAAGCTGCTGCAGAAGAAATCGACGGTTTTGACGAAGGATTGTTCTTGCATACCGAAAGCCTGACGTTGGCTCAACCGGGGGTGACGCAGCAAGAAGTGACCGTAACCGTGCCAGAAGATCCTGCGGCTCTATCGAGATTTGTCCACTTGAATGATCGGGTTTCAGGAGAAGCTTACGAACTAGGAAAAGATGGTGCGATCATCAATGAAAAACTTGCTAAGTTGTTTGGTTTATCAGTGGGGGACACCCTGACGTTAACGAATGAAAGCGGCGAAGAATTTCAACTAGAGGTAGCTGCCATTGCAGAAAACTACACGGGGCATTTTGCTTATTTGACACCTGAAATGTACGAAAAAGTTTTTCAGGAAACGCCTTCTTACAACAGTGAATTATTGAAATTCAATCAGCACTTAAGTAAAACGGAAGAAGAAGCGATCGCAGCTGACCTGATGGCACAAGACAATATCATCAATGTTTCCTTCCTTTCAGCTTCAGCAGATGCCTTGGATGACACGACAGCAACCTTGAACATCGTTATTTGGATCTTGATCTCGTCAGCAGGAGCATTAGCCTTTATCGTATTGTACAACTTAAACAATATCAATATAGCGGAACGCATTCGAGAGTTGTCGACCATCAAAGTGTTAGGCTTCTATGATCGGGAAGTGACGATGTACGTCTTTCGAGAAAATATCTTCTTAACGATCTTCGGTATTGGATTTGGCTTGTTGTTAGGGGTGCTTCAGCATCAATTTGTCCTACAGACCATTGAAGTCGATATCGCCATGTTTTCACCGACAGTCGAACCAATGAGCTATGTGTATGCAGCTGGATTGACCAGCTTGTTTTCAGGCGTGGTAGGGATCGCGATGTATTTCAAGTTGAAACATGTCAATATGATTGATGCCTTGAAAGCCAATGAGTAACAAAAACAGCCTTTTTTCAGAAGCATTCTGGAAAAAGGCTGTTTTTATTTGTCTTGTTTTTCTTGTTCAGAGATTTCCCCTTGGACTTCTTCTAGCATGGCTTTTAGTTCAAGTTCTTTTTGCCTTAGAACGACCAGATCTTCTTGGATCTCATCCTTTTTCTCTTCCTCAGGCGGTCGAATAACGAAATTGATCGACAAGGCTACTAAGGTGCCAATAAAAGTATCAAGTACACGGTCCAATGCAAAGATGATCGATTCCCCTTGAGGGACACTGGAAGTGATCAAAAGCATCGTTGCAATGGCAGAGATAATGCCAGAATTGTTATTGATGCCATCTGAAAAAACGATAACAAAGATGACCAGTGCGGGCAGGACAAACAATTCAATCAGAAAGTCATTTTGAAAATATTGCTTGGTTAAAAAATAAAAAATAGCTGTACCGCCACCGATCGTATTTCCTAACACCCGTGATTTCCCAAAAGAGATCGTTGTGGTCAGGTCTTGCCGCAATGAAAAGACAGCAGATAAGGCAGCAATCAAAGGCTGGCCGCGATCAAGGAAATGAAAGAGCAGGATACAAAGCATGACAGCGATGGCTGTTTTTATCGTTCGCATACCTAAGCGAAAACGCCCCAGTTTCATGGTAGAATGCCCCCTTTACTTAATCATACCCAAAGCGGTTGAGAAATTCTAGTCTTATTCCTCACAATTTAGTATACTTTTCAAAGGAGGTGACAAAAATGAAAATTGGATTGAGAACAGTCAAGACGGCAATTGCTGCGGGTTTGTCCATGTTTCTGGCACAGCAGATCGGTCTATTGTATGCACCAGCAGCAGGAATCATCGCAATTTTGAGTGTAGGGAATACAAAGAAAACCTCGCTCTTTACAGGGATCGGTCGTTTGGTCTCCTTGGCGATCGCGACGCTCTTAGCTTTTGTCAGCTTCCATCTTTTAGGCTTTGGTCCGCTGGGCTTTGTTCTTTTTCTCTTCCTATTTATTCCGACGGCAGTCTCTTTCAAATTAACCGATGGGATCGTGGTCAATTCGGTCTTGGTGACCCATTATATGATGGAACGTTCTTTTGCTTGGCCACTGATTGGAAATGCTTTTTTGTTGATGAGTATTGGCATCGGCTTTGCACTTTTATTTAATTTGTATATGCCAGACGGCGAACGGGCATTGAAAGAAAAACAGCAGTTGGTGGAAGAAACGTTTAAAAGTCTTTTAAAAGACATGTCGATCGCGTTAACAGAAAAAGAGAAAGCGACGCTTCCCCATGTCTGTCAAGCACTGTTAGGAGAGATCAAACAGGGCAAGCAGCAAGCAATGGTTCATAGCGAAAATCAATGGCGAGGAGAAGGCTCCTATTATGAAGAGTACTTTACTATGCGGCAAAGCCAAGCCCGCTTACTCTTGGAAATGGTTGATCTTTTACAATTATTTTGGGTAGAAGAAGCCTATACAAATGCGTTTCAAGAGCTACTATCTTTTACTGCTGAGTCCTTTCATGAAAACAACAATGGCAAAGAAATCTTGGCAAAAATCGCTGCGCTTTATGAAGATTATCGACAAAAGCCATTGCCCCAAACAAGAGCAGAATTTGAAAATCGCGCCCAGCTGTTTCAGTTTCTGCAAACTTTTAAAAGTTTTATTGAAATCAAAGCCGACTTTTCTGAACAGATTGAAACTATGGAACGTTAAAAAAGACTCCCGCAAAGGAGTCTTTTCATTTTTACTGCTGTTCCCAAAAAGCTTGCATTTGATCCAAAACATCAATGACATCGGTGGTCAAGTGGATCGATCCTTTGATTTCGCCGTCGATGGCTTTGATCATATTCGCAATTTCATAATTAAGGGCTTGACTGCTGTCGCCCGCTTCAATCACTTCATTTGTTCCATCGCGGAAATGAATCACGGCTTTGTCCGCACGAGGGTATTCATCTACGGTAATGTATCCTTCTTCGAAAGCGACGATACCGGTTTTAGGCATTTTCGCTTGGAAAGTCAGCGTGACACTAGCCATTTCATCGGCTGGATTTTGTAGGATCGTGACTGATTGTTCATCCACCCCTGTAGAGAAGGGTTTCATGCTGCTAAACGTCACTTCTGGTGTATCCGTCATGAAAAAGCGGGCAAATGAAACAGCATACGTACCAATATCCAACAAAGCACCGCCGCCTAAATCTGGATTAAAGAAACGATTGCTTGGGTCTGGATCTTTGTAGCTGCCAAATGGCGCTTGGATCATTTTTAATTTTCCTAAGCGTCCGGCATCGATCTCTTCTTTCAACCGGGCGTAAACCGGCATATTGAAAATCGTCATTGCTTCTTCTAAGACTAGATTTTTTTCTTTGGCTAAGGCTAGTTCTTCCGCCAGCTCATCGGCACTGGTGGTGATGGCTTTTTCGCAGAGGACATGTTTTCCTGCCATTAGAGCTTTCATAATAAATTCATGATGAAGATCATTAGGTACAGCAATATAAACAATGTCGATCTGTGGATCTTCCAACATAGCATCTGTGCTTTCATAAGCATGGGGAATAGCATATTTTTCGGCAAAGGCTTGGACTTTAGCGAGACTGCGGGCACTGACCCCATACAGTTCACTTGCTTCATTAGAAAAGCCAGCAGCAAATTGCGTTGCGATATCTCCAAGGCCAATCATTCCCCAACGGTATTTTTTCATCATTGATCATCTCCTTCGTATTTAGTATAACAAAAGAAATCAATTCTTTAAAATAATCAAAAACAATCGCAAAAAGTTTCCATTATGACAGACTTTCAGTAAAATATAGAAGAGGAGGGATAACATATGCATAATGTATCAATTGCCATTATTTTAAATACGATCATTGAGCAATACACATCAGAAAAACAGTTTTATGAGACGCATTTAGGTATTACTGAGGAACAGTGGGAAGCATGGAAAAACGGCACAATGAGTCTGTCACCTGCTGAAAATCAGAAAGTAAAGCTGTTGTTTTCGGATTATGAATGGATGCTGATCCAAAAAATCATTCGACAGACTGTGATTTATCCAGAAAAACGCAATCAAGCGGTCGTCGAGTTCAAAAAAATGAAGACGCAAATCGCCAGAACGTGGTTAGCTAGTGATTTAGCGAAAGTCGAATTGTTAACAGAATCTGAAGAAACAGCCCAATACCTTGATTTGAGAGTCAGTATTACGTATGATGAATGGGGTTATGATGATATATTAAACTTCCGTTTGCCAGCTATTGTTCAACAGCAAATTCGCAATGAAAAAATCGAACTGTTAGAGTGGGTCAAAGAGAATTTGGAAGAAACTTATAATTAAAGGTAGGGGTTTTTTGAAAAAGTATTATGGAATGGCTGCGGCGGCGGGCTTCTTGTTCTTGGTTCTTTTAACCATTCAAGTGAACCGGGTGACCGCAGTCACCCCAACTAAGAATGGAAACATCGCTCGTTCTACCGATCAAACGGTGACGAGCGCAACAACAGAATCCAGCAGTCAAGCTTCTATGGGAAGCGCAGAAGATGCCCAAGAGCAGGCAGCTGTTAGTGATGAAGTGAACGAAGAGAATTTCCCAACCGTTTCATTGGATGATTGGTCATTGGTTTTGGTAGGACCAAACAATAAAATCGAAAAGGAAATTGCCCAAAAAGATTTGGGGAAGTTGTCGAATGGCTATCTCGTCGATCAACGCATCGTATCAGCATATGAAAAGCTGGCAGACGCTGCAAAAGCTGCAGGACATCCTTTGGCGATGGTCTCTGCCTACCGTTCAGTAGCGTATCAAGAGGAGATATTCAATGCCAATGTCCACACCCTTATGAGTCAAGGTCATACAAAAGAAGAAGCAATTCGTATCACGAAACTGACCTTTACTGAACCCGGGTATAGCGAACACCATACTGGGCTTGCTGTTGATGTTGTCGATCAGGACTGGTATCAAAATCATACAGGTGAACTGCTCAATGAGGGGTTCGGTGATACTGATGGGGGAAAATGGTTACAAGCTCATGCAAGGGAGTATGGGTTTATCATCCGTTATCCGAAAGGAAAACATGGTATAACCCAAATCGATTATGAGCCATGGCATCTAAGATATGTAGGAGTCGAAGTGGCGACATACATTGAGGAACATGCGTTGACCTTTGAAGAGTTTCTCGAAGAAGCAAAAGAACACATCGCTAAAAAAGAAGCAGAACTGTCATACTATGAATTGGAAAATCCTTTGGAAGAAAACTGGATCTATGAGGATTCTCTTGCTAAAAGCCAGAAAAGTAGTGATCGTCCACAAGATGAGTTGTTGATGAATGGAGGCAATTTATTCGCCAAGAATGCGTTTAGTCAGACAAAGGAAGTGAAAAAATGAGTGCAAGACGAAAAAAACAGAAGACCCGCTTCCCGCTAGTTTTTCTAGGGCTATTCTTAATTGGGATTGCCTTTATTTTTTCCTTGAATAGTTTGGCAGACCCTCTTCCAAAAGAGGAGGAAACAAACACGGAAGCACTGTCTCACGAAGAATTTATTGATCGCATCGCTCCTTACGCACAAGAATTGCAAAAGGGCTATGGGATTTTACCGAGTATCATAATCGGGCAGGCGATCCTTGAATCAGATTGGGGTCAGAGTTCTCTAGCCAGCGAATACAATAATTTATTTGGCATCAAGTCGTTTGGTCATTCAAAAAAGGTGACATTAGATACCCAAGAGTTTTATAATGGAGAATGGGTCACGATTCAGGGAGATTTTCGTGTCTATGACACTTGGGAAGAATCAATGGATGATCATACGATGTTATTTGTAAATGGTGTGGATTGGAATCCTGCACTTTATGTAAATGTCTTGACAGCAAACGACTACCGCAGTGCCGCACAAGCCTTACAAGATGCAGGGTATGCAACGGATCCAGATTATGCCAGCAAAATCATTCAAGTCATTGAAACCTACCAATTGAATCGATTTGATCAATAAGAAAAGAGAGTTGGCTGCTTATGGAAGAAAAATATATGCCAAAAATCACCACTGATTTACGCAAAGATATCGTGAAAGTGCCTAAAGTTATTCGAGAGGCTAGCGGTATTCAAATATTTGGCAAACAAATCCGCTCCATTATTTTCACTACGGATATTGCGATCATCCGTAATACAAATGCGGATGCTGTGATTGCGGTCTATCCCTTTACACCACACCCAGCAATTACGAAAGCAATCATCGAAGCAGCAGACATTCCAGTGTTTTCTGGTGTCGGCGGCGGCTTGACCCAAGGATTTCGCTCGTCTTATATGAGCATGTTTGCTGAAGCCCAAGGATCGATCGGGGTCGTTTTAAACGGACCGACGCCACTGAAAACTGTGGAGCAAGTCTGTAAAGTTGTAGATATTCCCGTTATCAGTACCGTAACGAGTAAGTATACCGAAATTGATGCCAAGCTTGAAGCTGGTGTGAAGGTCATCAATATCAGTGCTGGCAAGGACACAGCAGATACCGTGGCTTTCTTCCGTAAAAAATATCCGAAGCTGCCGATTATTGCAACCGGCGGACCAACCGATGAAAGCATCGTAGAAACGATTGAAGCAGGCGCAAATGCCATCACCTACACGCCACCTTCCAATGGGGAGCTTTTCAGTAAAAAGATGGAGCACTATCGTGACATGGAGAAACCAGAGTAGGAAATGATCCACAAATGAGAATATTTTTATTTATAAAGGGCATTCCATGCTTGTGTTTTTAATCAAAGACAGGCATAATCGAATCTATCATTTAAAAATTACTTGTATATCGTCGAAATATGGTCGACAGTCTCTACCCGATACCGTAAATATCGGACTATAAGTAAAAATCGTGCCTGTTAGACACTTTTTTTGCTTTGGCAAAAAGAGTGTCTTTTTTTTCAGGATGGAATAGAAAGGAACGAGGAGAGCTAGGATGGAAAAATTAGTTGAGCGTATCAAAACACACGGAAATGTGCTGGGCGAAGGGGTTCTTAAAGTGGACCAATTTTTGACCCACCAAGTGGATTATGAGTTGATGAAAGAAATCGGTACAGTCTTTGCGCAACGATTTCAAGGAAGTGGCATCACAAAAGTAGTGACCATCGAAGCTTCAGGGATCGCACCAGCACTCTATACTGCAGAACAGTTACAAGTACCAATGATCTTTGCCCGTAAAGCAAAGAGTCTGACGATGGATGAAGAGCTACTGACTGCATCTGTCTATTCCTTTACCAAGCAAGTGACCAGCCAAGTGTCGATTTCAAAGAAATTCTTATCTTCAGATGATACGGTCTTGATTATTGATGATTTTTTAGCAAACGGACAAGCAGCAAAAGGGTTGATTGAACTGTGTCAACAAGCAGGAGCGAACGTCGTCGGTATCGGTATCGTGATTGAAAAATCATTCCAAAGTGGTCGACAATTACTTGAAGAAATGGGGATTCCTGTTGTTTCACTAGCACGGATCGCCTCATTGTCTGAGGGACAAGTCAGCTTTTTGGAAGGAGATGCCTAATGAAAGAAACGAATAGCCGTTCAGCAGTTTTAGGCTTGCAGCATTTGCTAGCGATGTATGCAGGAGCTGTTGCCGTTCCTTTGTTGATTGGAACGGGTCTGGGCTTCAATGAAGAACAAATGACGTATTTGATCTCGATCGATATTTTCATGTGCGGAATCGCTACGCTTTTGCAACTAGTCGTTACCCGCTTTTTCGGGATCGGCCTACCAGTCGTTTTAGGCTGTGCCATCCAAGCTGTCTCCCCATTGATTTTGATCGGCACCAAATCGGGGATCAGTGCGATTTACGGAGCGATCATTGCCGCTGGGATTTTCATTGTTCTAATCGCTGGCATTTTTTCGAAAATCAAAGTCTTGTTTCCCCCATTGGTGACGGGAACGGTGATTACCGTCATTGGCTTGACCTTGATTCCAGTCGCCATCACTAAAATCGGTGGAGGGGATGCCGCAGCTGTTAACTTTGGTGATCCCACGAATTTATTGTTAGGTTTTGTGACGATTGCCTTGATCATTGGCGTGCAGGTGTTTGGCAAAGGCTTTATTCGCTCGATTGCCGTTTTGATCGGTTTGATCGGTGGGACTATTCTAGCAGCGCTCTTAGGATTAGTGGATCTTTCTGCCATTGCCCATGCGCCTGTCTTTCATTTGCCTCAGCCTTTTTATTTCGGTTTACCAACCTTTGATCTGTGGTCGATCGTCTTGATGATCATTATTTCTATCGTTAGCTTGGTAGAATCAACCGGCGTTTATTTTGCATTGGGAGATATTACTGAAAAACCGATTACAGGCAATGACTTAAAGCGCGGCTATCGTGCGGAAGGCTTGGCAGTGATTCTTGGTGGGATTTTCAATACGTTTCCTTATACTGGGTTTTCACAAAACGTAGGGTTGGTTCAACTTTCTGGTATTAAGACGCGACGCCCGATTTTCTTTTCAGCAATCTTTTTGATCGTATTAGGGTTATTTCCAAAAGTCGGTGCCATTGCGCAAATCATTCCAGAAGCAGTACTGGGGGGCGGCATGTTAGTGATGTTTGGCATGGTCGCTGTCCAAGGGATGCGAATGCTGAGCAAAGTTGATTTTATGAATGACAAGAACTTGTTAGTGATTGCAGTATCGATCGGTTTTGGTTTAGGGTTCAATATGATGCCCACTTTATTCAGTCAGATGCCTGAAACCGTCCAAATGTTTACAGGCAATGGGATCGTCATGAGTAGTTTGACTGCCATTGTTTTGAATCTGTTCTTCAATGGATTGCCGAAAGAAACAGACGAAGTGACGGAATTGAGCTTGCAACAGTAAGTTGATTTGATCCAGACGAGGATTCGTCTGGATTTTTTGCATTGTTCCTTTATTTTTCTTATTATCGGTTATCTGACTTGATGAATACGGATCATTGAGAAAAAAACGAACAATGGGAAGTAAATTTCGTTGATAGTTCGAAAATATTTTGACAATGCACGGGCTACTCGTTACTATTTAGAGGTGAAAGTGATTGTTAGCAGAGCCGTGTGGCTTCGGGATATCTCAGACGCAGCGACAAAAGGTTGCTAACAAAAGGATTTTCGTAAAAATACTTCTGAGGTTTATTCAGAAGAAAATAGTAAAAAATCGTTGGAGGGAAAATCGAATGAAACCAGCAGTTGCAGTGATTATGGGGAGCCAATCAGATTGGGAAACAATGAAGGAGTGCTGCTTGATTTTAGATGAGTTAGCGATACCTTATCAGAAAAAAGTCGTTTCGGCACATCGTACACCAGATTTGATGTTCGAATTTGCCGAAACAGCCCGTGCAGAAGGAATCAAAGTCATTGTTGCAGGAGCAGGGGGAGCAGCCCATTTGCCGGGAATGGTGGCAGCTAAAACAACATTGCCGGTCATTGGTGTACCCGTGCAATCCCGCGCGTTAAATGGTTTGGATTCCCTTTTATCGATCGTGCAAATGCCAGGTGGTGTACCAGTAGCGACAACGGCGATCGGAAAAGCTGGCGCAACTAACGCAGGACTACTTGCAGCCCAGATGCTTTCCATGTATGATTTAGAGATAGCGGAGAAATTAGACGCACGAAGAAATACATTAAAAGAAATCGTATTGGAAAGTAGTGATCAACTTGATTAAACCTTTAATGCCCAACGCAACGATCGGAATCGTTGGCGGAGGACAGCTAGGTCGTATGATGGCAATGAGTGCCAAAGAAATGGGCTTTCGGGTTGGCGTTTTAGACCCTACTGCCAATTGTCCAACAGCCCAAGTCGCTGATTGGCATATTGTTGCTGCGTATGATGATGTGTTTGCTTTAGAAGAAATGGCTCGACGTGCCGATGTAATCACCTATGAATTCGAAAATGTCAGCGTTGAAGCATTGAACTCTATTTTGCCTTACTCCCATATCCCTCAAGGCACCGATCTGTTAGCAATCACCCAAGATCGTTTATTAGAGAAGTCCTTTTTAGAGGCAAACAATATCGTGATTGCACCTTATGCCACCATCATCAGCCCGACAGACATCCAAGATGCCATCGACAGCATTGGTTACCCTTGTGTATTAAAAACCACCAGAGGCGGCTATGACGGAAAAGGACAGCACGTGCTTTACAGTACGGCTGATTTGGCGCCTTCCATGAATTTGCTTCGCGAAGGAACTTGCGAATTAGAAGCATGGATTCCTTTTGAAAAAGAATTATCGATTTTAGTTGCCGGTAATGGAGAAACCTTTACCACTTTCCCAGTGGTAGAAAACATCCATCGCAACAATATTTTGCATCAAACGATCGCTCCTGCGCACATTGATCCAGAAGTCGCGGAAGAAGCCAAACGGATCGCTCACATTATTGCAAAAGCTTTGGATCTACAAGGCGTTTTAGCCATCGAAATGTTCCTAACCAAAAGCGGCGGCTTGTATGTCAATGAATTGGCGCCACGCCCGCACAATTCGGGTCACTATTCGATCGAAGCTTGTTCCATGAGTCAGTTTGACGCTCATATCCGCGGTATCTGTGGCTGGCCGTTGCCGGAAGTTTCTTTGCTTTCACCTGCAGTCATGGTCAATGTCTTAGGCGATGAATTGACAGAAACCTATGAGTTGATTGCCACAAAACCAGCTTGGCAATTTCATTACTATGGCAAAGAAGAAGCAAAAACCGGTCGCAAAATGGGACATATCACTATTTTGACGGAAGACATTGCAGAAACCACTGAAGAAATCTATCAAACCAATATTTGGGATTAAAGGAGATAAAAACATGTTAGAGCGTTATACAAGACCAGAAATGGGTGCTATTTGGACCGATCAAAATCGCTACCAAGCGTGGCTAGAAGTCGAGATTTTAGCTGACGAAGCTTGGGCGGAATTAGGAGAGATACCGAAAGAGGATGTTGCATTGATTCGTGAAAAAGCATCCTTTGATATCGACCGTATCTTAGAGATCGAAGCGCAAACGCGACATGATGTGGTTGCTTTTACCCGAGCAGTCTCTGAATCTTTGGGTGATGAAAGTAAGTGGGTCCACTACGGCTTGACGTCGACGGATGTTGTTGATACGGCGTATGGCTACTTGATGAAACAAGCCAACGATTTGATTCGGGAAGATTTGAACCGTTTCGTGACGATCATTGGTGAAAAAGCCAAAGAATACAAGCATACCGTGATGATGGGACGTACCCATGGTGTTCATGCGGAACCAACGACCTTCGGCTTGAAATTAGCCTTGTGGTATTCAGAAATGAAACGCAATGTCGAACGTTTTGAGTGTGCTGCAAAAGGGGTCGAAGCGGGCAAGATCAGTGGTGCCGTTGGAACCTTTGCAAATATCCCTCCGTTTGTCGAAGAGTATGTCTGTGAAAAACTAGGGATTCGTGCGCAAGATATTTCCACGCAAGTATTACCTCGTGACCTACATGCAGAATATTTTTCAGCAATGGCATTGATCGCAACCAGCATTGAGAAATTTGCCACCGAGATCCGTGGACTACAAAAATCAGAAACGCGGGAAGTCGAAGAATTCTTCGCCAAAGGACAAAAAGGTTCTTCTGCTATGCCCCATAAGCGTAATCCAATCGGTTCTGAAAATATGGCCGGACTTGCAAGAGTCGTTCGCGGTCATATGGTGACGGCTTATGAAAATGTCTCCCTTTGGCATGAACGGGATATCTCACATTCATCGGCAGAACGGATCATTATTCCGGATACGACGATTTTGATCGATTACATGCTGAATCGCTTTGGCAATATCGTCAAAAATCTGACCGTTTTCCCAGAGAATATGAAGCGCAATATGAATGCGACCTTTGGATTGATCTACAGCCAACGAGTGATGTTGAAATTGATCGATCACGGAATGACAAGAGAGCAAGCCTATGACTTGGTTCAGCCAAAAACAGCGCAAGCTTGGGATGAACAAATGGATTTCCGTCCATTGTTAGAAGCTGATCCAGCAATCACGGATGTTTTGACCAAAGCCGACTTGGACGATGCGTTTGATTACAACCATCATTTAAAACAAGTTGACACGATTTTTGAACGTGTCGGTTTAGCCGAATAAAAAAAGCCGCAACCTTGAGACATACGTCTTAAGGTTGCGGCTTTTTTTTTAATAATGTTCAGCTAAATAGGTCAATAGATCAGGGGCTAAACCAGTTGCTGATTGGTTATCCTGGCGATCTTCTAACATGGAAACCATCAGAAATCCTTGATCTTGCGAATCGAAGGCGAATAAGAAGCTGTTTTCTTGGCCTTTTTCATCTTGCTTTTCTTTGATTTCAGCAGTTCCTGTTTTGGCAGCTAGTGGAATGTTCAGCGCTGCCAAAGAGTGTGCCGTTCCGTTGGCATCTGAGACAACCGCCGTCAAATCTTGATTGATTTGCTCAATCGTCTCTGCTTTAAAGACTTCTTTGTCCTTTTGTTCTGTCTCTTTCAATAAACGAGGATAAACCAGTTTTCCTTGATTGGCAAAGACCGAATAAGCAGCAGCTTGCTGAATGGGATTCAGTAACAGTTCTCCTTGTCCATAGCCGGTATCTGCCAGTAAAATCTCTGAGTTGAAGGAGTCTTCATTGGAAATTTGAGCAGGATTCATCGCAATCGGTAAATCCAACGTTTCACCAAAAATCAATTTCGACAAACCGTTACGAAAAGCATCTTCACCCATAGCTAAGGTTTGTTGTGCCATATAGATGTTATCAGAGTAAACCAGTGCATCTTTTAGATTGACAGAAGCTACGTCGCTGACTCTGGTGACAAAATAGTCCCCCCATGAGCTGTCTTTTTGCCACTTCAATCCATCGATCGCAATACTTTGGGTAGGGTCGATCGTACCGTTTTCTAAGCCAATCGCTGCCGTGATGGTCTTAAAGGTCGAACCTGGCGCATAGGCCGTAGCAAAGCGGCTGATGAAAGGCAAGTCTTCGTTTTGTTCATACGCATCGTAGTCTTCTTGGGAGATCCCTTGGGTCATTTTATTGGGATCATAACTCGGTGAGCTGGCTAATACCAGCAGATCACCGGTTTTTGGTTCTGTGACGACCGTGGACCCCGCCTGATTTTGTAAGGCGTCAAAAGCTGTCTTTTGGGCTTGTGCGTCAATGGTCAGTTGGATATCTTTACCATCTGCGCGTTCTTTTTCTAAAAGAACCGATTTTTCAGCACCGTCTTCATCTGTGATGGCGATTTTTCCGCCATTTTCGCCCCGCAACTCTTTGTCAAAGGCAGCTTCCAGACCACTACGACCAATTTGTCCGTTGCTTGCTAGCGTTTCATCCTTTTCGATATCTTCTGCAGTCACGTTCCCTAGATAACCAATCAACTGGGCAGCGGCTTCTCCAAGAGGATAAGTCCGTCCCGTCGTTTCTTTTAAGCTTGTTCCAGTTGGCATTTCATCGGTTGGTTCGATAATCTTTAAGGGAACGAACAACTCATCTTGGACCCACGATTGAGCCAATGCTTGATCGATCGCATCTTCTGTTAGGTCAAAACGCTCCGCGATTGCTTTGATATTGGCGGTTTTTTCGTCTCCCGTACCCAGCTGCCCCGGAATGACGCCTAGTTGATAGAGCGTGCCATTTTCTGCTAGCGGTTCATTATTTCGGTCGAGGATTTCTCCGCGTGTGGCATTATCTACCGAGATACTGATTTTGTCTTGTCCTTCCATTCCCGGAAAAATCAATTGAGGCGACCAATCGATCTTGGCTTGATCATCATTCAGAGTAATCGTGCCACTATAAGACAGCTCTGTTAATTCACCTAAGGAGGTGGTTAAGGAACCGTTGTATTGGAAATTGAATTGATCGGAATCCTTATCATCGGGCGTTACCTCAATTCCTGAAGCTTTAAATGATTCGGCACCGATACCAGTGAAAATCGCTTCGTATTTTGCTGAGACTTCGTCTGCGGTAAAGCCGTTTGATTCCAAACTTTCTTCGGTCAGTAAAGCAGATAGATCGCTGTACTTCTGATCAGATATAGCATCGATAAAGGAATTGAGGACTTTTTTTGCTGCTGCTTCTTCTTGTCGATTTTGATAGACTGTATAGCCATAATAACCGCCACCAAGTACTAATAAGGCGGCAGGGAGTGCCAGCCAGACGAAACGCTTAGGTTTTTTCGCTGGTTTTTCGTTGCGAGAGCGCCGGTTTTCTGACATATTATTGTTCCTCCTTTAGTGCCGACAAACGGGCGTGATAAAGCGGCAACAGCGTTTGATAAACTGCTAAAATATCCGCCATATCAACGTCTTCGATCATTTCTTTTGGAAAGATCTTACCAATCTGAAGTTCACTTTTTTTGACTTTCTGTAATCGTTCTAAGTAGGTTGGCCACATAGCGATAGGGAAGTGATCGTATTTGGTATGATCAGGAGATAGCGTAAAGTCTGCTGGCAATTGATCAAATAACTCTTTTTGAGCCAGCCAAGATTCCGCGATCGTTGCTTGATTTTTCGGTTGATCGATCACACTGAGCCAAACAAAGACATACGCTTGATTGATCCCAATTTGAAAGTGGGCATCCATTTTATAACCACGCTTGTTAGGGCCGATCCCCGCCCACGTTTCGGCAGGAGGGTAGACGGTTCTACGCCGATGCTGAGCAATATGCAAATAAAAAGGTTCGTGACAGCTTTCTTCAAATAATGGGATCGCTGCCTCGCCGATGGTTTGGAAAATTGGCTGGATCTCTGAACGGATTTTTTTCATTCTTTCTTCTAATGTTTCTAAAGCAAAAACATCAAATGACTGTTTTGTAAATAGCATAATCGTGTCCTTTCTTTTGTCTGAAAACAGTATAACAAAAAAAGCCCGTAAAATTTCGGGCTTTTGTTTTTTTTATCTTTTTTTTATTTAGTGATCACTAGCTAATTCGCAGCGGGACTTAAGTTAAAGGTAGGGGCTAGGCTTTGTTCCTTCAAAAGATGCAGAAGATCATCCAAGAAAGAAAAATCCATTTCTTCTAAGTTAAAATAAATACGGAAAGAATACGTATGTTTAAATAAGCTTTGACGATGAATCTGGTGAATGATCAATTCGTCATTGCGGCCATTTTGAAATTGTAAGACTCTTTTTTGTTCTTCCGCATAGTGAGGACGTGCCCCTTTTTTGAAGGGACTGAATACATAGAAACTTGTTTGTTGGTTGATGGAAAGGATTTGCTGCACGGCCAATAATTCGTTATGGAGCTGTTGTTTTTCTTTGTCTGATAAATGAGCTAAAAAAAGTTCAGCACGATTCTTTAGCGACCACATATAGTACTCCTCCTTGAATGTAGCTACAATACGACCTAAATATAGCATGAAAAAAGAATATTGTAAACGCTTTATAAAATCCTTCGCCAGTCAAACGGGAGAGGTAAACTTGTTTGACGGGATAAAAAACGAACATTCGTGTTTATTGATGTGTAAATGTACAGATAATCGTTGACCTGCTTTTTCAGCGTTGTTAGAATAATAAGCAAATAAAGATGTGTGTCATCGCTATGTGAAAAATAATACTTAACTGAGGTGGAATATGGAATCAGAAGTGCTTCTTTATGAAGGAAAAGCCAAGAAATTGTTTAAAACCAACGAAGAAGATGTGTTGAGAGTCCTTTATCTGGACCAAGCAACTGCGCTGAACGGTTTAAAGAAAGATGCCGTTGTAGGAAAGGGTGCCTTGAACAATCAGATCACTGCGCATCTTTTTCAGCGCTTAGCGGATAAAAATGTCCCAAGTCACTTTCTTCAATTAGTGTCTAAACACGAACAATTAATTCGAGCTGTCACCATGATTCCTTTAGAAGTCGTTGTTCGCAATACGGCTGCTGGTAGTTTTTCAAAGCGCTTGGGCATCGAAGAAGGAACCAAACTGCCAAAGCCGATCGTGGAGTTTTACTACAAAGAGGATCGCTTAGATGATCCGTTTATCAATGATGATCATGTGTTCTATCTGGGTCTTGCCACAAAAGAGGAACTGGACCAGATCAAAAAACTGGCGATACAAGTCAACGCTGCGTTACTGGAAATCTTTGCAAGTATCAACATTCGATTGATCGATTTTAAAATCGAGATCGGCAAAACCAAGAAGGGCGAGTTGCTCCTGGCTGATGAGATTTCACCAGATACTTGCCGCTTATGGGATATGGGTACAAATGAACATCTTGATAAAGATGTCTATCGTCGTGATTTAGGGGATATCGTTCCTGTTTATGAAGAAGTTTTAAATCGTTTAGAAAAGGAGAATTCAACATGTATTTAGTCAAAGTTTACGTCACTTATAAGGAATCTGTTTTGGACCCTCAAGGAGAAGCCGTTAAAGGAGCTGTTCATCGCTTAGGGTATCAAGATGTCAGTGATATTCGCATCGGGAAATACTTTGAAATCAAAGTGACACCTTCCAACAATCAAACACAAGCAGCAGTAGCAGAGGAGATTGAAGCGATCTGTGACAAACTTTTAGCAAACGTCAATATGGAAACCTACCGTTATGAAATGGTTCAAATGGAGGAAGCAGCCCTATGAAATTTGCAGTGATCGTCTTTCCTGGATCAAATTGTGATGTTGATTTGATGTGGGCAATCAAAGATATTATGGGTGCAGAAGCAGAATATGTGCGCCATGATGCAGAAAGCTTAGCCGGTTTTGACGGTGTTTTGCTCCCAGGAGGATTTTCCTATGGTGACTATTTGAGATGCGGTGCAATCGCTCGTTTTTCAGCGATCATGTCAGAAGTCATTCGTTTAGCAAATGAAGGCAAACCTGTCTTTGGTACCTGCAATGGGTTCCAAATTTTAACGGAAGCGGGCTTGTTACCGGGAGTTTTACAAAGAAATGAATCATTGCATTTTATTTGCAAGCCGGTCCGTCTACAAGTGAATAATCAAACAGCTTTTACTTCTGAATATGAAACAGATCAAGTCATTACGCTTCCTGTCGCTCATGGTGAGGGCAATTATTATTGTGATGAAACGACTTATCAAGAATTGGTTGCCAACAATCAAATCGTTTTCCGTTATGAAGATAACGTCAACGGCAGTCTACACAGTATCGCTGGTATCTGCAACAAAGCAGGCAATGTTCTAGGCATGATGCCTCATCCAGAACGAGCGATGGAAAGTTTATTAGGCTCAGAAGATGGCAAGAAGTTTTTTGCTTCATTATTGAAAAATTTTGGGAAGGTGCCGGTAAATGGATAAAATGATCGTAAAAGAACCTACACCACAAGAAATCAAAGACACGAAATTATACGAGCAATGGGGATTGACCCAAGAAGAATATCGGATGATCTCAGAAGATATTTTGGGACGTTTACCAAACTATACCGAAACTGGACTCTTTTCAGTGATGTGGAGTGAACATTGTTCTTACAAAAATTCCAAACCTGTTTTGCGGAAATTCCCGACAGAAGGGCCGCAAGTGCTGCAAGGACCAGGAGAAGGTGCGGGTATCGTGGATATCGGCGATGATCTAGCCGTCGTTTTCAAAGCGGAAAGCCATAATCATCCTTCTGCGGTGGAACCTTATGAAGGAGCAGCAACTGGTGTTGGTGGGATCATCCGTGACATCTTCAGTATGGGAGCAAGACCGATTGCTGTTTTAGACTCCTTACGATTTGGTGAGTTAGACAATCCAAGAACGAAATATCTTTTGGAAGAAGTCGTTGCTGGGATCAGTGGCTATGGCAACTGTATCGGGATTCCGACCGTCGGTGGTGAAGTGGCATTTGATCCTTGTTATGAAGGCAATCCATTAGTCAATGCCATGTGTGTAGGGATCATTGCCCACAAGGATATTCAAAAAGGGCAAGCCAAAGGTGTTGGGAACACCATCATGTATGTCGGCGCAAAAACAGGACGCGACGGGATACATGGGGCGACTTTTGCATCGGAAGAATTTGTCGAAGGAGAAGAACAACAACGTTCCGCCGTACAAGTCGGTGATCCTTTTATGGAAAAACTCTTGTTGGAAGCTTGTTTGGAATTGATCGTGGATCATTCGGACATTTTAGTCGGGATTCAAGATATGGGCGCTGCTGGATTGGTTTCTTCGAGTGCCGAGATGGCATCAAAAGCCGGATCAGGTTTGCGCTTAACGTTAGATGATGTCCCACAGCGAGAAACCAATATGACGCCTTATGAAATGATGTTGTCAGAATCCCAAGAGCGGATGCTGATCTGTGTCAAAAAAGGGCATGAAGCTGAAGTGGAAGCCCTCTTTAAGAAATACGATCTAGAAGCAGTCGTGATTGGTAAAGTGACGGATGATGGCAACTATCGTTTGTTCCATCATGGACAGGAAGTCGCTAATTTACCAGTGGATGCTTTAGCTGAAGATGCACCGACTTACTACAAAGAGATGGCAGAACCAGCACGGATCAAAGTGTTTAAGGAAACACCGGACTTTGTTCCAGTGATTCATTCAGCAACGTCTGTATTTGCGGATTTGCTGCAGCAGCCGACGATCGCTTCGAAACGCTCGATTTTTGAAACCTACGATTCGCAAGTTCGTACCAATACCGTGGTAGGCCCCGGCAGTGATGCCGCTGTTTTACGAATCAAGGGAACCAATAAAGCCTTGGCGATGACGACTGACTGTAATGCTCGTTACCTCTACTTAGATCCAGAAGTCGGCGGACAGATCGCAGTTGCAGAAGCAGCTCGAAATATCGTCGCTTCCGGTGGGCGTCCATTGGCGATCACTGACTGCCTTAACTTCGGCTCGCCAGATAAACCAGAAGGATTCTGGGAGTTATCTACGGCTGCTGACGGGATCTCAGAAGCTTGTCGTGTGTTAGAGACGCCAGTCATTTCCGGAAACGTCTCGTTATACAACGAAACAGACGGACAATCGGTCTATCCAACGCCTGTTATTGGGATGGTCGGATTGATCGAAGAGCTGGCGCATATCACGACGCAGCATTTCCAAGCAGCAGGGGATGTGATCTATGTCCTAGGGGAAACCCATGCTGATTTCAATGGGTCTGAATTGCAAAAACTGCAGACAGGAAAAATCGCTGGGCGTTTAATGTCCTTTGATCTTGAAACAGAAAAAACGAACCAACATTTGGTTACCGCAGCGATCCAAGCAGGTCTTGTTCAAAGTGCCCATGACTGTGCCGAAGGTGGTTTAGCGATCGCTTTAGCCGAATCCGCCTTTGACAAGGGCTTTGGTCTAAATGTGACCGTATCATTGCCAGCGGCACAATTGTTTTCAGAAACCCAATCCCGTTTTGTGCTTTCAGTCGCACCTGATAAGCAAGCGGATTTTGAAGCGCTGGTAGGCGCTGCGGCAACAGCGATCGGCGAAGTGACTGCTGATGGCCAGATTCGCATGCAGGCACAAGATGATGCGATCGAGATGCCCCTTGCTGAGGCGAAATTGAAATGGGAGGAAGCCATTCCATGTTTAATGAAGTAAAGAGCCTCAACGAGGAATGTGGGGTTTTTGGTGTTTGGGGTCATCCAGATGCCGCTCGTGTCACCTACTTCGGACTACACAGTTTGCAACATCGCGGCCAAGAAGGTGCAGGGATCGTCACGAATGATGCCGGGAAACTCAATGGCCACCGTGATTTAGGGTTACTAGCGGAAGTGTTTTCGGATGAACGTGTCCTCCAGCGTCTGACAGGAGATGCTGCCATTGGTCATGTTCGCTACGCAACTGCTGGTAATGGTAGCGTTGATAATATTCAACCATTTTTATTCAAATTTTTTGATCAGCAGATTGGCTTAGCTCATAACGGCAACTTGACGAATGCGAAAAGTCTACGGAAATCCTTAGAAAAGGCTGGTGCGATTTTCCACTCGAATTCCGATACAGAGATTCTCATGCACTTGATCCGCCGCAGTGAAGAACCGCTTTTTATGGATCGGGTCAAGGAGGCATTGAATCAAGTTAAAGGTGGATTTGCGTACCTTTTACTGACCGAAAATGCCATGATCGCAGCACTAGACCCCAATGGCTTTCGGCCATTGTCAATCGGGAAAATGGTCAATGGTGCCTATGTGGTAGCTTCAGAAACCTGTGCGTTGGAAGTCATCGGTGCGGAATTTATTCGTGATGTCCGACCGGGCGAAGTCGTGATCATTGATGATGCAGGCATTCAAATCGAGCAGTATACCCAAGAAGTACAGCCGGCGATTTGCTCGATGGAGTTTATTTATTTTGCCCGTCCTGATTCCAACATCGCTGGCGTCAATGTCCATCGTGCCCGTAAAAATATGGGCCGTCGCTTAGCACAAGAGGCGCCGATCGAAGCGGATATGGTCATTGGTGTACCGAATTCATCCTTATCTGCTGCCAGCGGCTATGCCGAAGCTTCAGGTATTCCTTATGAATTGGGCTTAGTAAAAAATCAATACATTGCACGAACGTTTATTCAACCGACGCAGGAGTTAAGGGAACAAGGCGTGCGGATGAAGCTCTCAGCTGTTCGTGGCGTAGTCGAAGGCAAACGAGTGATTCTAGTCGACGATTCGATCGTCCGAGGAACCACCAGCCGCCGTATCGTCCAGCTGCTAAAAGAGGCAGGTGCCAAAGAAGTTCATGTGCGTATCGGTTCGCCGCCTTTGCGCTATCCATGTTTTTACGGGATCGACATTCAAACGAGAAAAGAATTGATCGCAGCCAAATATACGGAAGCTGAGATTTGTAAAAAAATCGAAGCAGATTCTTTGGCCTTTTTAAGTGAAGACGGGTTGATCGAAGCGATCGGTTTAGATTTTGACGCACCTTACTCAGGCTTGTGTATGGCCTATTTCAATGGCGATTATCCAACCCCTTTGTATGATTATGAAGAAAACTATCTCGCGTCTTTAGCTGAATAAAAAGTAGGCAAGAATGGTTTTTCAAGCGAAGCATTGAAGGACTGATGGTTTGCTTACGTTAACGACGAGTGAGCTGATGAAGAAAAGCGGATGAATGATTGAGGAGGAACGAACGTGGCAAATGCATATGCAAAAGCCGGTGTCGATGTCGAAGCCGGTTATGAAGTAGTCGAACGGATCAAAAAGCATGTGAAACGAACAGAACGACTAGGCGTGATGGGGGCAATCGGGGGCTTTGGTGGCTGTTTTGACTTATCATCGTACCAATTAAAAGAACCGGTACTTGTTTCTGGGACTGATGGTGTAGGAACCAAGCTTTTGTTGGCGATCCAACAAGAACAGCACGCAACGATCGGCATTGATTGCGTCGCGATGTGCGTGAATGATATCGTCGCTCAAGGGGCAGAACCTATCTACTTCCTTGACTATGTTGCAGTTGGTAAAAACGATCCGGCAAAGATCGAACAAATCATTGCTGGTGTCGCAGAGGGCTGTGTGCAAGCGGGTGCTGCTCTGATTGGTGGGGAAACCGCTGAGATGCCGGGGATGTATCAGCCAGAAGAATATGATCTTGCTGGTTTTGCCGTAGGGATCGTCGAAAAAAGTCGCTTGATCACTGGAGAAACCATCAAAGAAGGCGATGAGCTGATTGGTTTGCCTTCATCAGGCATTCACTCCAATGGGTACTCTTTAGTCAGAAAAGTCTTTTTTGAAAAGCATGGCTATACAGGAGCAGAAACGTTTGCGGAACTTGGCAACCAAACACTTGCAGAAAGTTTATTGACGCCAACGAGAATTTACGTTGATGCACTGAAACCTTTATTGACAGAAGGATTGCTCGCTGGAATTTCTCATATCACTGGTGGCGGCTTTGTTGAAAATATCCCACGGATGCTGCCGGAAGGTCTGGCGGCAGAAATCGCCTTAGGCACTTGGCCGCAGTTGCCGATATTTGATCTGATCGCTGCTCATGGCGCGATTCCTCACCAAGAAATGTTCGAGATTTTCAATATGGGTATCGGTATGGTCTTAGCCGTTGCGCCAGAAAATGTTGCGGCAGTGATGGCACTTCTATCCGCCAATGAAGAACAAGCATACCGGATCGGGAAAGTGACCAAACGTAACAACGAAGCCGTTTGCTTCAAAGAGGCAGTCCGATGAGGATCGCCGTCTTTGCTTCTGGAACGGGCAGCAATTTTACCGCGATCGCCGATGCGATCCAAGCAAATAAAATCAAAGGAGCGCAGATCGGGTTGGTCTTTTCCGATAAACCTACAGCGCCAGTAATAGAAAAAGCCCGCGCGAGAGACTATGAAACGCTTGTCTTGGAGCCAGCGGCATTTGCGTCAAAAGCAGCTTTTGAAAGTAAATTGATCGAAGAATTGCAAGATCATGCCATCGATTTTATTGTTTTAGCAGGGTACATGCGGATCATCGGCAACACCCTATTATCCGCTTATGAAGGCAGAGTCATCAATATCCATCCCTCCTTGTTGCCAAGCTTCCCAGGTAAGTCTGGGATTGCCGATGCCTTCGCTTATGGCGTGAAAGTGACGGGGGTGACGGTTCATTATGTCGATGCTGGCATTGACACAGGGCCAATCATTGCCCAAGAAATCGTTCGGATCGACATCGACGATACATTAACAAGTGTGACAGAGAAAATTCATCAAGTGGAACACCAAATCTATCCAGCTGTTTTAGCTGAAATTGTGGAAAAGGGGCTATCAAATCGTGAATAAACGTGCATTAATCAGTGTGTCTGACAAAGAAGGACTGGTACCATTTGTCCAAGAATTGACCAATTTAGGATTTGAGATCATTTCAACTGGCGGGACCAAAACTGTCTTAGAGAAAGCAGGGCTTCAACCGATCGGCATCGAAGCGATCACAGAATTTCCTGAAATGATGGACGGTAGGGTCAAGACGCTACATCCGCGGGTGCATGGGGGTCTGTTAGGGCGACGTGATCTGCCTTCTCATATGGAGGCAATGGCTGAGCACGGTATTTTACCAATCGACCTCGTTGTCGTCAATCTTTATCCATTTAAAGAAACCATCAGCAAGCCTGATGTCACTGAAGCCGACGCAATCGAAAATATCGACATCGGCGGACCAAGCATGCTGCGTTCTGCGGCGAAAAACCATGCCTCAGTAACTGTTGTCGTTGATCCCAAGGATTACGACTGGGTATTAGCTGAGCTGAAGGAAGGCAATACGACGTTGGCATCAAGAAAGAAATTAGCTGCCAAAGTCTTCCGCCATACCGCAGCCTACGATGCCTTGATTGGTGAATACTTGACCAAAGCGGTGGCTGAAACAGAAACGGAGACCTTGACGAAAACCTATGTTTTGAAACAAACATTGCGTTATGGTGAAAATAGCCATCAGAAAGCTTCCTTCTATCAAGACGCACTACCCGTGCCATATTCGATTGCCAGCGCAAAACAAATCCACGGCAAAGAATTGTCTTATAACAACATTAAAGATGCTGATGCTGCCTTGCGGATCGCAGAAGAATTTACAGAGCCAACTGCGGTAGCCCTCAAGCACATGAATCCATGTGGGATTGGAAGTGGAGAAACGATTGCTGAAGCTTTCCAAGAAGCTTACGAAGCAGACCCAGTGTCGATTTTTGGCGGGATCATCGTCTTGAATCGTCCAGTTGATGTGGCAACTGCGGAGCAACTGCAGCGGATTTTTCTTGAGATCATTATTGCACCTGCATTTGAAGAAGAAGCACAAGAAATTTTAACGAAGAAAAAAAATCTGCGCCTGCTGGTTGTTGATTTCCAGAAAGCAGCCAAACAGCCAGAAGTTGTCTCTGTCCTTGGGGGCTTATTGGTGCAAGAACCAGATGATCAAATAGAAACACCAGAAGATTGGACCGTGGTGACCAAAAGAAAGCCGACACCAGAAGAAATCGCAGCTTTGGCATTTGCTTGGAAAGCGGTGAAACACGTGAAGTCTAATGCTATCGTTTTAGCCAATCAACAGCAAACCGTTGGGATCGGCGCTGGTCAAATGAACCGCGTGGGTTCAGTGAAAATCGCTGTGGAACAAGCCCGTGAAAACAATAAATTGGCTGGTTCAGTGCTGGCAAGCGACGCCTTTTTCCCAATGGATGACAGTGTTGAATATGCAGCGAAACAAGGAATCAAAGCGATTATTCAACCTGGTGGCAGTATCAAAGATCAAGAGTCGATCGACATGGCAGATAAATACGGTGTGGCGATGGTCTTTACTGGTGTTCGTCATTTTAAACACTAAGAAATAGGAGAAGACGATGAAAATACTTGTTATTGGTAGTGGCGGTAGAGAACATGCCGTCGCAAAAAAGTTTCTGCAGGATCCTCAAGTGGAAACAGTCTTTTGTGCGAAGGGTAATCCCGGTATGCGAAAAGACGGGATCCTGACAGTCGCAATTGAAGAGTCCGATCATGAAAGCCTAATTGCTTTTGCTCAAGAGCAGGAGGTTGATTGGACCTTCGTTGGTCCGGAAGTTCCGTTACTAAATGGCATCGTAGATGATTTTCAGGCGGCGGGCTTGGCAATTTTTGGCCCTAATCGACAAGCAGCGATGATTGAAGGATCAAAAGAGTTTGCCAAAGAATTGATGCGGGACAATCAGATTCCGACAGCAGACTACCAAAGTTTTACAGATAGTGCGCAAGCAAAAGCATATATCCAGCTTAAAGGTGCACCAATCGTTATCAAAGCGGATGGCTTAGCGGCGGGCAAAGGCGTAGTCGTCGCTGAAACCGTTGATGAGGCGAATGCGGCTGTCGAAGCGATGCTAGAGCAAAATGCTTTCGGTGAAAGTGGTGCAAAAGTGGTGATCGAAGAGTTTTTGGCTGGCGAAGAGTTTTCGCTCTTGGCGTTTGTTAAGGACGAAGCCGTCTATCCAATGGTCATTGCTCAAGACCATAAACGTGCCTTTGATGGCGATTTAGGGCCGAATACAGGAGGTATGGGGGCATACACACCGGTACCGCAGATTCCGCAAGAAATGGTCGATCAAGCAGTAGCAGAAGTTTTACTTCCTGCAGCAAAAGGGATGATTCGTAATAAGACACCGTTTACGGGGATTCTCTATGCAGGTCTGATTGCTACCAATGATGGACCGAAAGTCATCGAATTCAATGCGCGTTTCGGCGATCCAGAAACACAAGTCGTGTTAAGTCGTTTAGATAGCAGTTTAGCCCAAATCATTGATGATCTATTGCAGGATCGAGTGCCCGCGATCCGATGGAATCAAGCGGCTTCGATCGGTGTCGTGATTGCATCGCAAGGATATCCAGGCAAGTATCAGCAAGGAATGCCTGTCCCAAGCCCTCAAGGAGAAGGAACGCAATTCTTTTATGCAGGAGTGGAGGAAGCTGCCGACCAAGATGGTTTGACGGCAGCTGGTGGGCGCGTTTTTCTTGTGGAAGCATCAGCTGAGGATTTAGCTACTGCACAGAAGAACGTCTATGAAGCAATCAGCAAGTTGTCGTTATCTGGCTTGTATTATCGAAACGATATCGGCGATAAAGCCTTGCAATATAGCAACTCATCAAAGGCGATGAAGTAAAGAACCTTTCTGTGTGTAACGCAAACTGTAATGATAGGAGGACTGCCAGTAGAACCGATCGGTTGTGCTGGTGGTTTTCGTTTTATGGGAGGTTTTTTTGACGTTGGTATAGCGTTTTCATCTTGTTGTGCTAAAATAGGAGTGTAGTTTAAATAAGGAGGAACTTTACGTGAAAAATATTAAATTCGGTCCTACTGATTTAGAAGTATCTAGTGTGATTTTAGGCTTGATGCGAATCAACAATGCCAAAGATCCTGTGAAGGTCTTGACGACTGCGATTGAAAATGACATTACCTTCTTTGACCATGCGGATATTTATGGTCGCGGGGAGTGTGAAACGATTTTTGCGGAAGCGTTAGCAAAAACGGATGCCAAAAGAGAAGATTTGTTCATTCAATCAAAATGTGGCATCGTTCCAGGTGAAATGTTTGATTTTTCGAAAGAGCATATCATTTCTTCTGTGGAAGGTAGTTTGCAACGATTGAAAACCGATCATTTGGATGCGCTATTGCTGCATCGTCCTGATACTTTGTTTGAACCAGAAGAAGTGGCAGCTGCCTTTGATCAATTAGAAAAAGACGGCAAAGTGAAATACTTCGGTGTCAGCAATCAAAAACCTGGTCAAATCGAGCTATTGAAAAAATATGTTTCCCAACCTTTAGTAGCGAATCAACTGCAATTCGGGATCATGCATACAGGGATGATCGATCAAGGGATTCATGTCAACATGACGGATGCTGGTAGTGTCGATCATGATGGAGAAATTCTTGAATATTCTCGCTTGCATGAGATGACGATCCAAGCTTGGTCTCCGTATCAGTATGGTTTCTTCGAAGGGGTCTTTATCGGTAACGAGAAATTCCCCGAGTTAAACGAAAAATTGACGGAACTAGCGGACAAGTATCAAACGACACCGACAGGTATTGCCTCTGCGTGGATCTTACGTCATCCAGCAAATATGCAAGTGATTGCCGGAACAATGACCCCGCATCGAATCGAAGAAATCGCGCAAGCTTCTTCAATCGTATTGACCCGCCATGAATGGTATGAAGTGTATAAAGCAGCAGGGAACATCTTGCCTTAATTTATCCGTAAACTCCGTTTTATTCAGTAGTTATAAGGATGAATGTTCGTCAAAGACGAACATTCATCCTTTTTTTTGGAAAAGTATTTCTAAAAAGCTTGTATTTCATTTCCAGGTGGTTTAAATTGTTGTGGGCGTTAAAAATAGGCTGATGCCATTTGATGCTTGCTTCACTCTTAGTAAGATTTGGAGGATATTTTTATGTTTGACATGAAAGTTTTTGATTACGAAGATATACAACTGATTCCTAATAAGTGTATCGTGAACAGCCGTTCAGAATGTGATACCACGGTGACATTAGGCGGACACTCGTTTAAAATGCCTGTTGTTCCTGCAAATATGCAAACAATTATTGATGATTCAATCGCAGAATTTTTAGCTGAAAATGGCTATTTTTATATTATGCACCGCTTTGATGAAGAAGCACGGATTCCATTTATCAAAAAAATGAAAAGCCGCGGCTTGATTGCTTCTATCAGTGTGGGTGTCAAAGAAAATGAATATGCCTTTGTGGAAGAACTAGCTGACAAAGAGCTTGTTCCTGATTTTATTACGATCGATATTGCTCATGGCCACTCAAACGCCGTGATCAATATGATTCAACACATCAAGAAGCATTTGCCAGCAACGTTTGTGATCGCTGGAAATGTTGGAACGCCAGAAGCAGTTCGTGAATTGGAAAACGCTGGTGCAGATGCAACGAAAGTCGGCATTGGACCTGGGAAAGTTTGTATCACAAAAATCAAAACTGGTTTCGGAACTGGCGGATGGCAATTGGCAGCATTACGCTGGTGTGCCAAAGCTGCTCGCAAACCAATCATTGCAGATGGTGGCATTCGGACACACGGCGATATCGCTAAATCTGTCCGCTTTGGTGCAACCATGGTCATGATCGGTTCATTGTTTGCTGGGCATGAAGAATCACCAGGAGAAACCAAGGTAGAAAATGGTGTTGTGATGAAAGAATACTTTGGTTCTGCATCAGAATTTCAAAAAGGTGAAAAGAAAAACGTAGAAGGAAAGAAAATTTGGATTCAATACAAAGGTTCTTTAAAAGATACGTTAGTTGAAATGCAGCAAGACTTGCAGTCATCGATCTCTTATGCAGGTGGAAAAGATTTAGAATCGATTCGTAAAGTGGATTACGTAATCGTGAAGAATTCGATTTTCAATGGAGATACTATTTAAGCTGGATACTGAAGAAACGGCCTTTTAGCGGTCGTTTCTTTTTTTGTTGGAAGAACCATTTTGTTTTTCTGTTTTCTTCGTTATAATAGAAGCAATGAAGAGTAGAGGAGCGGGTGACCAAATGACAATCAAAGTGATGTCAGTGTTCGGTACCAGACCGGAAGCCATCAAAATGGCGCCACTAGTAAAGGAATTGGAAAACGACCCGCGTTTTGAATCGATCGTTGTGGTGACGGCGCAGCATCGAGAAATGTTGGATCAAGTTTTAACGGTTTTTGAAATCATACCAGATTATGATCTGGATATTATGACTTTAGGGCAAACTTTGACAGGAATCACCACCAAAGTTTTGCTGGATCTGGAACCAATCTTGCAAAAAGAAACCCCTGATATCGTACTCGTTCACGGGGATACAACCACAGCATACGCCGCCGCGACGGCTGCCTTCTATCAGCAGATTCCTGTGGGGCATGTGGAAGCCGGTTTGCGTACATGGAACAAAAAATCTCCTTATCCGGAGGAAGCCAATCGTCAGCTGATCGATGTTTTAGCCGATTTTTATTTTGCGCCAACTGCCCAAAGTAAAGAAAATTTATTAGCGGAAAATCGCAATAAAGATGCAATTTTTGTAACGGGGAATACCGCCATTGATGCGATGCGTTATACGATCTCGGAGGATTATCAGCATCCAGAACTTTCTGCAGCAGATCAAACCATAATTCTTCTGACAATGCACCGTCGAGAAAACTTAGGTGTTCCGATGCAGCAAGTCTTCCGCGCTTTAGCGAAAATCGCTAAGGAGAAACCAACCATCAAAGTGGTTTTTCCTATGCACAAGAATCCTCAAGTCCGAGGGATTGCTATGGAGATACTTGGGGAACTAGAAAATGTCACGCTGATTGAGCCTTTAGACGTCATTGATTTTCACAATGTTGCCAATCAAAGTACCTTGATTTTAACGGATTCTGGCGGTGTCCAAGAAGAAGCACCGTCGTTAGGCGTTCCTGTTTTGGTCCTGAGAGATACAACAGAGCGTCCGGAAGGAATTGCTGCAGGTACGTTAAAACTGATCGGTACGTCTGAAGCTGCAGTTTATCAAGAAACGAAGCGACTACTAGAGGATCCAGAAGCTTACAATTCCATGGCACATGCAGAAAATCCCTATGGCGATGGGAAAGCAAGCCAGCGAATCCTGCAGATTTTAGTTGAACATTTTTCGTGAGAGTTAGAAAGAACAATCTCTCAGTATGAAAAACAATAGATGATTAGACAGCTATTTGATAAATGGCTGTCTATTTTTTTGTGCAAGTTTAAGGAATGTACTGTATTATCTTTTTCATTTTTTCGTTCAAGGGGATAGACGAACGGCTTGTTGTGCTATGGCTTTTGTTAGGAGAAACTTTCTATCTATTCATGAAAAAAGTTTTATCACGTATAAAATCACAGCAGTTCTTTAACGTTGTTATTTTATTGTAAGACCTTTCATTTAAAAACGAACGAAAATCTAAGAAAAAAGGGTGCTTTTTTCCATTGTTGCGGTTGACATTGGCTAGGATAGCAGTTATTATGTGGGTAGTTGGAAGGAAGACTTCCGACGAACTGACATTTTATACAAATAATTGTTAGGTGAGGCTCCTATATGGACACAAGCTGCTGCCGCAAAAGTATCGAGAGATACTTAGTTGGTAGGACAGGTCTAATCGTGAAGGTTAAACCCAAAGTAGCTGATAGCAGATTTGCTATCTACGCCCTATAGTGCTAAAGCTCTACAATGATCATGAGTTTTTTACGCATGCTTATTGGGAGCGTGCGTTTTTTTGTGTCTTTTACGCGCGTTCCACAGTGACTTACCTAATAAAAAGAAAGGAAGATTCACATGGAATACCCCAGTCCCCAGATGAAACAGCGGAGTAATTATCGAATCGCTAGGGGTGGCGTAAGCAACTCCTAAGTGCTAGGAGGAAAAAAAGATGTTAAAAAAACTATCGAAAGATCAAGAATTAAAATTACTGGCAAAATTGACCGAAAGAGAATTGCTGATGGAAATGCGGACATCTTTCCAAGGGTTATCGGAAGAAGATGCTGCAGAACGTTTGGCAGAGTATGGTCCAAACAAAGTGGATGCGCAAAAACCAACACCTGCTTGGTTGATGATCCTAGGTGCTTTCAAAGATCCTTTTGTGTTAGTTTTGGCATTATTAATGGTTATTTCTTTTGTAACAGGCGATATTGAAGCAGTGATCGTGATGGGAATCATGATTTTGGCAAGTGTCATGATTACTTTCGTCCAAGAATACCGTTCCCAAAAAGCAAGCTTAGCGTTAAAAGAACTTATTGAAAATACTTGTTCCGTCACTCGAGATGGTATCACGAGAGAAATTCCAATGGATGAAGTCGTTCCAGGAGACATCGTCACCTTAGCAACCGGCGATATGATCCCTGCTGATGCCATCTTGATTTGGACCAAAGATTTATTTATCAATCAATCATCATTAACTGGCGAGTCAATGCCAGTTGAAAAATTTGTGGATGCTGGGATCAAAGAAAGTGATGAACAAATTTCTGCACTAGATATGCAAGATCTTGTTTTCATGGGTACCGATGTCTTAAGTGGTCAAGGAAAAGCCATTATATTGAAAACCGGTCAAAGTACATTCTTTGGCGATATAGCTAAAAATGCGACCACGAAACGCGGCAAAACAACTTTTGAAGATGGCTTAACGAAAGTCAGCAAACTATTGTTGCGAATGGTCATGGTTCTTTTCCCAATCGTTTTACTGATCAATGGTTTGACCAAGGGCGATTGGGGCGAAGCGTTGTTCTTCGCGATTGCAGTAGCAGTTGGTTTGACGCCAGAAATGCTACCAATGATCGTCACCAGTAACTTAGCCAAAGGGGCGATCTCTTTATCAAAAGAAAAAGTGATCGTCAAAGAGTTGCCTTCTATACAAAACTTAGGCGCAATGGATGTTTTATGTACCGATAAAACGGGTACGATCACCGAAGATCGTGTTGTACTGGTACAGCATTTAAACCCATTTGGCGTAGAAGATAAACAAGTCCTTGATATGACGTATTTAAATTCTTACTATCAAACAGGGTGGAAAAACCTGATGGATATTGCTGTCTTAAACTACTATGAAGAAGAAGGCTTGTCAGCGCCATTTAACGATGTGACAAAAATCGATGAGATTCCGTTTGACTTCTCACGTCGCCGCTTGACGGTTGTGGTCAATGCAGATGGTCATCAACTGATGGTCACTAAAGGGGCAGCCGAGGAAATGGAACAAGTCTGCAAGTATGTAGAAGTTGATGGCAAAGTGATGGAATTGACTCCTCAATTGAGAGAACAATTGCGTCAAGTGAATTTGCGCTTGAACAAACAAGGAATGCGCGTGTTGACTGTTGCTGTAAAACGTGATGCTCACGCAGATGCCGTTTATTCTGTAGAAGATGAACAAGACATGATCATGATTGGCTTTATGGGCTTCTTAGATCCAGCAAAAGAAACAGCAAAAACAGCGATTGCTTCTTTACACGGTCATGGCATCAATGTCAAAGTGTTGACGGGAGATAATGCGATCGTTGCGCAAAAAGTTTGTCGAGATGTTGGGATCGATGCTGATGAATACTTATTAGGAACCGATATAGATCATCTGTCAGATGAAGAGTTAGCAGAGAAAGCTGCAAAAACCAATCTGTTTGCAAAATTAAATCCAATGCAAAAATCCCGAATCATTGAAACCATTCAAGCGGCAGGCCATACGGTCGGCTTTATGGGAGATGGCATTAACGATGCGCCTGCTTTACGCACGGCAGATGTAGGTATCTCGGTTGATACCGCAGCAGATATCACCAAAGATGCCAGCTCGATCATTTTATTAGAAAAAAGTTTGAATGTCCTTGATAAAGGGGTCATCGAAGGCCGCAAAGTATTTACCAATATGATGAAGTACATCAAAATGACTTTGAGTTCGAATTTCGGGAATGTGTTCTCGATTTTAGTTGCTAGTGCCTTTTTACCTTTCTTACCAATGTTGTCCATTCAACTGTTGGTTCAAAACTTGGTGTACGATATGGCTCAATTGACGATTCCATGGGACAACGTAGATAAAGAAGAGTTAGAAAAACCAGTTAAATGGCAAGTGGGTGGACTATTGAAGTTTACCGTCGGCATTGGACCTGTTAGCAGCATCTTCGATATTTTGACCTTCTTTATGATGTGGCATGTCTTTAGTGCAAATACCATCCAAGAGCAAGCCTTGTTCCAAGCAGGATGGTTTATGATTGGCTTAACGACACAAACCTTAGTCGTTCACATGATCAGAACGAGAAAATTACCATTTATCAAAAGTATGGCATCACCTGCAGTTTTGATTTCAAGTGTTCTAGCGATTGCAGTTGGCTTCTTGGTCATCTTGACGCCATTGCATACCGTCTTTGATTTTGCAGCACTGCCATCAAGTTACTGGCCATGGTATGTCGGTATCAATCTAGCTTATTTAGTAACAGTTGAGTTTGCGAAACGCATTTACATTCATGTCACGAGAGAATGGATTTAAAAAAACAGGTCGGCGTTCTTCCTAACAAGGGGAGAACGGCCGATCTGTTTCTTTTTATCCGTTCTCTGTATTATTTTTTTCTCATATTAAGAAATTTCTCTTAGATCCAAGTCGAATCTTTCACAAGTGATAATAAAAGGATTATGCTTAATCTGTTTTGTATAATGATGATTGCTGTACTATTCTTAAATAAAAAAAAGAATCTGAAAAGAAAAAATCGAAGAAAGCGATTGCTTTAATGTGATTAATTTCACTAATGTTTTCTTAAGAGTTGCTACAGTGGGAATTCTTTTATTAAAAAAAATACCCTTTTCACTTGTCATTTTCGAAGTTAAATGATAATTTATAAGAGTAAATGAAATTTCGATAGTACAGATTTAAACCCTGTTACATACGAAAGTGAATTTTTATATCAGAGAGGAAAGTGTGTCAAGATGGCAAAAAAACAAAAAGCACTTGATTTCCAAGCGATTTTGGAGCAAGTCAATGCGGATTTTCCAACTTACCAAGCTTTGGACAAAGACGGGAAAATTGTAAATCAAGAGTTAGTACCAGATTTAAGTGACGACGAATTAGTTGAATTGATGACTCGTATGGTATGGTCTCGTGTATTAGACCAACGCTCAACTGCGTTAAACCGTCAAGGTCGTCTAGGTTTCTTCGCGCCAACTGCTGGACAAGAAGCAAGCCAATTAGCAAGTCAATTTGCTTTTGAAAAAGAAGACGTTTTATTACCTGGTTACCGTGATGTACCACAATTGATCCAACACGGCCTGCCATTGAAAGAAGCTTTCTTATGGTCACGTGGTCACGTTGCTGGGAACCTTTACCCAGAAGATTTAAAAGCATTGCCACCACAAATCATCATTGGTGCACAATACGTCCAAGCAGCCGGTGTTGCTTTAGGATTGAAAAAACGTAACAAGAAAAATGTAGTATTTACTTATACAGGTGATGGCGGTTCTTCACAAGGGGACTTCTATGAAGCAATCAACTTTGCAGGGGCTTACCATGCAAACGCTGTATTCTACATCCAAAACAATGGTTTTGCGATCTCTACACCTCGTGAAGTACAAAGTGCGGCACCAACCTTGGCACAAAAAGCTGCAGCAGCTGGGATCCCTGGTATCCAAGTTGACGGTATGGATCCATTGGCAGTGTACTATGTTTCTAAAGCAGCTCGTGAATGGGCAGCAAACGGCAACGGTCCTGTATTGATTGAAACCTTGACTTACCGTTACGGTCCACATACATTGTCTGGTGATGATCCAACCCGTTACCGTTCAAAAGACATGGACAGCGAATGGCAACAAAAAGATCCATTGGTACGTTTCCGTACTTACTTAACTGAAAAAGGACTTTGGTCTGAAGAAAAAGAAGAACAAGTCATTGAACAAACAAAAGAAGAAATCAAAGCAGCGATCGCTGAAGCTGACCGCGTGCCAAAACAAAAAGTTTCAGATTTCTTGAAAAACATGTTTGAAGTTCAACCACAAAACATTAAAGAACAAATTGCAACTTACGAAGCGAAGGAGTCGAAATAGTCATGGCACAAAAAACAATGATTCAAGCAATTACAGATGCCTTAGCTGTTGAAATGGAAAATGACAAAGAGATTTTAGTCTTTGGTGAAGATGTCGGTAAAAACGGCGGGGTTTTCCGTGCAACAGAAGGTTTACAAGAAAAATTCGGTGAAGATCGTGTCTTCGATACCCCTCTTGCTGAATCTGGTATCGGCGGCTTGGCTTTCGGTTTAGCATTAGAAGGTTTCCGTCCAGTTCCAGAAATCCAATTCTTTGGTTTCGTATTTGAAACCTTTGACGAAATCGTTGGTCAAATGGCGCGTACTCGTTACCGTATGGGTGGTACACGTAATTTACCAATCACTATTCGCTCACCATTTGGTGGCGGTGTGCACACACCAGAATTACACTCAGATAACTTGGAAGGATTGATCGCTCAATCACCTGGTATCCGTGTCGTTATTCCATCAAACCCATATGATGCAAAAGGATTATTGATTGCTTCTATCCGCAGCAATGACCCAGTTGTTTTCTTAGAGCACATGAAACTTTACCGTTCATTCCGTGAAGAAGTGCCAGAAGAAGCATACGAAGTTCCTTTAGACAAAGCAGCAGTCACTCGTGAAGGTTCTGATGTTTCAATCATCACTTATGGTGCGATGGTTCGTGAAGCAATCAAAGCTGCTGACAACTTAGCAAAAGAAAACATCAACGCTGAAATCATCGACTTGCGTACAGTTGCTCCTCTTGATGTTGAAACGATCATCAAATCAGTTGAAAAAACTGGTCGTGTAGTTGTCGTTCAAGAAGCACAAAAACAAGCAGGTGTTGGCGCTCAAGTCGTTTCTGAAATTTCTGAACGTGCGGTTCTATCACTAGAAGCTCCAATCGGACGCGTGTCTGCACCAGATACGATCTTCCCATTCGGTCAAGCTGAAAACATTTGGTTGCCAAATGCAAAAGACATCGAAGACAAAGTGAAAGAAATCGTGAACTTTTAATAGTTGAAGAAGGGAAGAATAGAAAATGGCATTTCAATTTAAATTACCGGATATCGGTGAAGGAATTGCAGAAGGCGAAATCGTAAAATGGTTCGTCAAAGCAGGGGATACCATCAATGAAGATGATACCTTACTAGAAGTTCAAAATGATAAATCAGTGGAAGAAATTCCATCTCCAGTAACAGGAACAGTGAAAAACATCGTTGTCCCTGAAGGTACAGTCGCAAACGTTGGAGATGTCCTTGTTGAGATCGATGCACCAGGACATGAAGACAACGAAGGCGATGCAGGTGTAGCAGCAGAGTCTCAAACACCAGCAAAACCAGCGGCAGAACCTACAACGGAAACGGCTGAAGCATCAGCTGGTTCTTCTGAAGGCGCAGGCGTTTTCCAATTCAAATTACCAGATATCGGTGAAGGAATTGCAGAAGGCGAAATCGTAAAATGGTTCGTTAAAGCAGGAGATACCATCAATGAAGATGATACGTTGCTTGAAGTTCAAAACGACAAATCAGTGGAAGAAATCCCATCTCCAGTAACAGGAACAGTGAAAAACATCGTTGTTGCTGAAGGAACAGTCGCAAATGTTGGAGATGTTTTAGTTGAAATCGACGCACCTGGTCACAACAGTGCGCCTGCTTCATCAAGCGCACCTGCAGAAGCACCAAAAGAAAAAGTGGAAACTTCTGGTTCAGCAAGTGTTGTTGAAGCAGCAGATCCTAACAAACGTGTCTTGGCTATGCCTTCTGTCCGTCAATTTGCTCGCGAAAAAGATGTTGATATTTCTCAAGTATCAGCAACAGGTAAAGGCGGCCGTGTAACAAAAGAAGATATCGAAAACTTCCTATCAGGTGGCGGACAAGCTGCAAAAGCTGAAACTCAAGCTCCTGCGAAAGAAGAAACAAAAGCTGCAGCAACTGAAAGCAAACCAGCAGCTCCAGCAAAAGCCTTCAAATCAAACTTAGGTGATTTAGAAGAACGTGTGGCCTTAACACCTACCCGTAAAGCAATCGCTAAAGCGATGGTAAACAGCAAACAAACAGCACCTCATGTAACCTTGCATGATGAAGTTGAAGTAACAAACCTATGGGATAACCGTAAGAAATTCAAAGAAGTTGCTGCTGCAAACGGCACAAAACTTACTTTCTTACCATATGTTGTAAAAGCATTGACTGCAACAGTGAAAAAATTCCCTATCCTGAATGCGTCAATCGATGATGCAAAACAAGAGATCGTATACAAAAACTATTACAACATCGGTATCGCAACAGATACTGACCATGGGTTGTATGTACCAAACGTAAAAGATGCAGATCGTAAAGGCATGTTTGCTATCGCTGATGAAATCAACGAAAAAGCAAAACTTGCTCATGACGGCAAATTGGCTGCAGATGATATGCGTAATGGTACCATCACAATCAGTAACATCGGTTCAGTTGGTGGCGGCTGGTTCACTCCAGTAATCAACTACCCTGAAGTAGCTATTTTGGGTGTAGGTACGATCGCGCAACAACCAATCGTAAACGCTGAAGGCGAAATCGTTGTCGGACGTGTGATGAAACTTTCATTAAGCTTCGACCACCGTATCGTTGATGGCGCAACAGCGCAACAAGCAATGAATAATATCAAACGTCTATTAGCTGATCCAGAGCTATTAATGATGGAAGGATGATTAACAAATGGTAGTTGGAGATTTTGCTGTTGAATTAGATACAGTTGTAATCGGTGCGGGACCTGGCGGCTATGTAGCTGCCATCCGCGCTGCTGAAATGGGACAAAAAGTAGCAATCATTGAAAGAGAATATATCGGCGGCGTTTGTTTGAACGTTGGTTGTATCCCTTCAAAAGCCTTGATCGCTGCAGGTCATCATTACCAAGAATCTTTGGATTCAACAATGTTTGGTGTAACAAGTGAAAATGTTTCCCTTGATTTTACCAAAACTCAAGAATGGAAAGACAACAAAGTCGTTAAAACATTAACTTCAGGTGTTGGTTTCCTATTGAAAAAACACAAAGTAGAAACGATTGAAGGAGAAGCTTTCTTCGTTGATGATCACACATTGCGTGTCATCCACCCAGATTCAGCACAAACATACTCTTTCAACAATGCAATCATCGCAACAGGTTCTCGTCCAATTGAAATCCCTGGTTTCAAATTCGGCGGACGTGTTCTTGATTCAACTGGCGGATTGGCATTAAAAGAAGTTCCTAAAAAATTCGTTGTTATCGGTGGCGGTGTCATCGGTTCTGAACTAGGTGCAGCTTATGCAAACCTAGGGGCAGAAGTAACGATCCTTGAAGGCTCTCCTCAAATCTTGCCAACCTATGAAAAAGACATGGTCAAATTGGTTGAAGAAGACTTTGCGAAAAAAGGTGTAACAGTCGTTACCAACGCAATGGCGAAAGAAGCAATTGACAATGGCGATAGCGTAACTGTGAAATATGCCGTAGATGGTAAAGAAGAATCAGTTACTGCTGATTACGTAATGGTTACTGTTGGTCGTCGTCCAAATACTGATGACATGGGCTTAGAACAAGCAGGTGTTGAAGTAGGCGAACGCGGATTGATCACGGTTGACAAACAAGGCCGTACCAACGTATCAAACATTTACGCAATTGGTGATATCGTACCTGGTGCTGCATTAGCACATAAAGCTAGCTACGAAGCAAAAATCGCTGCTGAAGCAATCTCTGGTAAAAAAGTTGCCGTTGATTACAAAGCGATGCCAGCAGTTGCCTTTACTGACCCAGAATTGGCTTCTGTCGGTATGACGATCAAAGATGCCAAAGATGCTGGAATTGAAGCAAAAGCATTCAAATTCCCATTCTCAGGTAACGGTCGTGCGTTATCTCTAGGAAAAACTGAAGGATTCATCCGCTTAGTAACAACGGTTGAAGACAATGTGATCATCGGTGCGCAAATTGCTGGTCTAGGAGCAAGCGATATGGTTTCAGAACTTGCTCTTGCTATTGAATCTGGCATGAACGCAGAAGATATCGCGTTAACGATCCATCCACATCCATCTCTAGGTGAGATCACAATGGATGCTGCTGAGTTAGCTCTAGGATTACCAATCCACATTTAAGCTTTGTGAAACTCGTTCATCATTTGGTGAACGAGTTTTTTTATCACCAGAAATAAAGCGATCCTATGCTATTGACAGAATCTTCTGGAAATGATACGATGCTCTTAATATTTCAACCGTTGATGAGGAAAGTAAATTGATTTGGCAAGCCTAGAGAGTCTTCGTAAGGTGCAAGAAGAACTTGTAGGATCAATCGAAAATGGCCTCTAAGGTGATCTTCTGAACTTGTACGAAAGATAAGGAGATCCGGGTGCGCCCGCTATCGCGTCAAAGTATAACGACGTTTATTTGTCGCGTACTTGCTGAGAAGCATGCTGAAAAGTCTGCTTGAATAAAGGTGGTAACACGTAAACACGTCCTTTGATATTTCGATATCAGAGGGCTTTTTTATTTGCATTATTAAGGAGGAATAGTATGACAGAAAGATTTGAGACGATTCAATTACACGGAGGACAAACACCAGATCCTACCACAGGGAGTCGCGCCGTACCCATTTATCAAACCACATCGTATGTGTTTGAGGACGCAGATCAAGCGGCAGCGAGATTTAGTCTTAGTGAAAATGGCAATATCTATACCCGTATTACCAATCCGACGACCGCGGTTCTAGAAGAACGATTAGCCCTTTTAGAAGGTGGTGTCGGTGCGTTAGCTACGGCTTCTGGCTCAGCAGCGATCACCTATGCAATTTTAAATCTCGCGCAAGCAGGAGATCATATCGTTTCTGCTGCTTCAATTTATGGCGGTACCTATAATTTGTTCGCCCATACAATGCCAGATTTTGGCATCACCACAAGCTTTGTTGATAGTGAAGATCTGGCAGCACTAAAAGCAGCCATCCAAGAAAATACCAAAGCAGTTTTTCTAGAGTCTTTAGGCAATCCAGATATTGATATTGCCGACTTTAAAAAGATTGCAGCGATCGCTCATGAAGCAGGGATTCCCCTCATCATTGACAATACCTTTGCGACTCCCTATCTGTTTCGAGGATTTGAGCATGGGGCGGACATCGTCGTTTATTCCACGACAAAATACCTCGGTGGTCACGGTGCTGCTTTGGGAGGGGCCATTATCGACAGCGGCAACTTTGATTGGACAAATGGCAAATTTCCCAAGCTGGTCGATCCCGATCATAGCTACCATGGAATCTCATGGGTAGAAGCCGCTGGTAACGCTGCCTATATCACTCGGGCACGAACGATTCTTTTACGGGATACAGGCGCTGCGATTTCTCCCTTCAATTCATGGGTGTTGCTGTTAGGCATCGAGACGCTTTCGTTGCGGATGGAACGTCATGTAGAAAATGCGCAACAAGTTGCTGAATTTTTAGCCAAGCACTCGGAAGTTTCTTGGGTTCATTTCCCAACCCTGCCGGACAGCCCCTATTTTGAACGGGCGCAGGAGTATTTCCCCAAAGGAACCAGTTCGGTCTTTTCCTTCGGATTAAAGGGTGGGGCAGAAGCAAGCAAAACCTTTTGTAGCGCAACTAAGCTCTTCTCTTTGCTGGCAAATGTCGGGGATGCAAAGTCCTTGATCATCCATCCAGCTTCGACGACCCATTCACAGCTTAGCGTAGAAGAACTTGCAGCAGCCAAAATTCGTCCAGAGACGATTCGCTTATCCATTGGATTGGAAAACATCGATGATCTATTGGAAGATCTCACACAAGCTTTTCAACAGCTCTAAATAGTTGGATAAGTAGGAAAAGCGCAGGATACTATGCTGCGCTTTTTTGTTGTGGGTTAGTGTTTCAAATAAAACTGCGGTTTCTGTTGATAGAAGGATAGTAAATCCATCGGTTCTATGCTATATTTAGTTGCTAAGGAATATGGATAAGGTGGGGGATGTATGCGTAATCATGCAAGTGACAAGAGGAATCGGTTTTACTACATAAGTTTGCAATTTCTTTATTGGATGATGTTTTGCTCAATCTATGGCTTTGCGACACTCTTTTTGATTTATTTCAAGGTCGATCCGGCAAAAATTGGCGGTATTTTAGCCCTAGTCAATATTGCGTCTACGATTTTGCAGCCCTTCATCAGTCAAGTCATTATCAAAAAAAGCAAAGTACCGCTGATCGTTGTCTTGAAAACGATGACAATCGGCGTGGTCACGGTGCTCTTAGCAGGTGTGATTTTCCCTGCATTATCAATACTGACCTATGTTTTAGGAGGGATTTTGCTCGTTTCCATGCAGTCCTTTCTCAACGCCTTGGCGTTTGAATACACGAATAGCGGCAACAAAATCAATTTTGGCTTTTCCCGTGCCGGTGGGTCACTAGGATTTGCGGGTACTTCCTTTTTACTGGGGCAGCTCTTGGAGGAGTTTTCGGCAGCCCTTTTGCCTATGATCGCTATCGGGCAGGCCGTTTTGTTTCTCATTATTTTGCTTTTGCTGCCAGCGATCAAGAAGCCAGAAATGCCCGTGATGCTTACAGAACAAAGGCATTCAGGTGCCTTTTTGAAAAAATATCCTTTTTTACTCTTTCTCTTTGTCGGGTTTAGCTTTCTCTTCAGCTTCCACACGATGATCAACAGTTTTTTGGCACAAATTTTTGCCGATATTGGCGGTGGCAGTAAGGAAGTTGGCATCGCCCTGATGGTTGCGGCGTTATGCGAATTGCCAGGCATGATTTTCTTTGAACAGTTAGTGAGGATACGGTCTAGCCGTTTTTGGCTGTTGTTTTCCAGTGTTGCCTTTGCAATTCGTGGGGTGCTGATGCTGTTGATCAGCTCCATCATCCTGATGGAAATGAGCCATTTGATGCAAGGGGTTAGTTTTGCTTTGTTTATTCCAGCTTCGGCTTATTTGTTCAACCATAGTTTGGCAGATGAAGACCGGGTTTTTGGACAAACGATCATCATTATTGCTACCACGATCGGTGGCGTGATCGGCAATCTTTTAGGGGGGATGCTGATCCAAAGCTTCGGTGTTTGGGAAATGCTTTTGATTGGGACTGGGTTTGCCGTTTTGGGTGCTGCATTGACCTTTATCGGTGTGAAAAAAATCCCTAAAAGTAACAAGAAACTAGCGATCGTAAGCGAATGATCGATAGGTAGAAAAAAGAGTTGCGGCCGTATTTGCTTCGGTCGCAACTCTTTTGAATCTGATCAACGGGTACTATTTCTTTTCTAAAACAGCAATAAATTCCCGCATATAGTCTGGTAGATCTGGGGGACGGCGGCTGGAAACGATATGTCCATCCGTAACCACAGGTGTATCGACCCATGTGGCTCCAGCATTTGTCATATCATCTTTGATGCCTGGCGTACTGGTGACTGTCTTGCCTTGCAGGATATTCGCAGAAATCAAGACCCAGCCTGCATGACAGATTTGACCAATGATTTTTTGGTCTTTGTCCATCGTTTGCACGAAAGAGATGACCTCTGGGAAACGTCGTAATTTATCAGGCGCCCAACCACCTGGAACTAAGATGGCATCGTAGTCATCGGCATGAATATCAGAAAAAGCAAAGGCCGATTCTGCGGGTACGCCGTATTTGCCAATATACGTTTTATGCGCTTCTTCACCGACTAAATCGACTTGTGCGCCTTCTTCCCGTAACCGATGGACCGGATACCACAGTTCTAAATCTTCGAAATCATTGTCGACTAAGGCAATGATTTTTTTGTTTTCTAAACGCAAGAGAATTCCTCCTTTAGGTTGCTAACACAAGTGTAACAAATGCCTAGAAAAACAACAAAATATCCGCTTTGCTGTCGGTGATTAAACGAGCAGAGTGATTCTTTGTTAGTTTTTTTAAGAAAATTACCTATAAAAAAATGCTTGTACCAAAGAACCTCTTTTCGACAATAAGAGGTTTTATGGTACACTGGAAGAGAAAGAAACTAGAGGTGAAAACTATGCGGGATTATCAATATCCTCTTGACTTAGATTGGTCGACAGATGAAATGGTCGTCGTCATGAAGATGTGGGAACGGTTAGAACAAGCCTATGAAAAAGGCCTTCCTAGCAGCACGTTTCTTGAGGCGTATCAAGCCTTTAAAAAAGTCGTTCCTAGCATTGGCGAGGAACGCCGTTTAGGTAGAGAATTTGAAGAACTATCAGGCTATTCGCTATACCATACTGTGCAGGCAGCGAAAAAGACTGAGGGAAAACTAAAAATGAAAGGGTAGATCAACGAATGCATGAAATCGTTAATGAAGTTCGCCAGTGGATGATCGCTGCAGGCGAAACGATCAAAGACAATTTAAATAAAGAAGACTTGGTGGTCGAGACAAAATCAGGACGGAAAGACTTAGTGACAGAATTGGATAAAGCCACGCAAGATTTTCTGATTGGTAAGATCCAATCCTATGATCCGAATGCCAAAATTTTAGGTGAAGAAAACGGACTGGACACACTTGCTGACATGAGTGGGCGGGTCTTCATCATTGATCCGATCGATGGAACGATGAATTTCGTGTTGGAAAAAGAAAACTTTTGTATCATGATTGCGATCTACGAAGAGGGCAAAGGGCGCTTTGGCTTTGTCTATAATGTCATGAAAGATGAATTCTTATGGGGTGGTCCAGAGATTGGTGTCTATAACAATGGCAAGAAGATGGAACCGCCGAAAGATATTGCCTTATCCGAAGGTCTCGTTGGCTTGAATTCACCCATGTTGATCCATAACCGCCACCATGAAACTGAGGTCAGTGACAAAGCATTAGGCATTCGTATGACTGGATGTGCTGGAGTAGAGCTGATCGCCCTCGCTAAAGGACAAAGAGCAGGCTATCTTTCTCATCTTGCGCCATGGGATTATGCGCCAGGGGGCGTTTTGTTAGAAACCCTTGGATTAAAAATGGCAAACATCAAAGGTGAGCCATTATCCCTGAATGGACGGGAATTGTTTGTCGGCGGTACACCGAAAGCTTTTGAAGAATTATTGGCGATCGTCAATCAATAAGAAAAAACCAGATATTTTTTTAATATCTGGTTTTTTCTGTAAAAATGAAAACTTTGCACTATATTTCAGAAAGAAATTCTGGTATAATGGCTTGTCGAGTGCAATGTCACCAAAAAAGGAGTTTATAAATTGAATATTAGAAATGATATCCGCAACGTCGCTATTATTGCCCACGTTGACCACGGAAAAACTACATTAGTTGATGAATTATTGAAACAATCCCAAACGTTAGATAGCCATACCCAATTACAAGAACGGGCGATGGATTCAAATGCGATCGAAAAAGAACGTGGTATCACGATCTTAGCGAAAAATACAGCGGTTGAATACAACGGAACCAAAATCAATATCATGGATACCCCAGGACACGCGGACTTCGGTGGTGAAGTAGAGCGGATCATGAAAATGGTCGATGGTGTTGTTTTAGTTGTTGATGCTTATGAAGGAACGATGCCTCAAACACGTTTCGTATTGAAAAAAGCATTGGAACAACATTTAGTCCCAATCGTTGTTGTTAACAAAATCGACAAACCATCTGCTCGTCCTGAGCACGTGGTAGATGAAGTATTAGAACTATTTATCGAATTAGGTGCCGATGATGACCAATTGGACTTCCCAGTGATCTACGCTTCAGCGATCAACGGAACCTCAAGTGAATCAGATGATCCTGCCGACCAACAAAAAACGATGGCACCATTGTTTGATACGATCGTAAAACATATTCCAGCGCCAATCGACAACAGCGATGAGCCATTGCAATTCCAAGTATCTTTACTTGATTACAATGACTACGTTGGACGTATCGGAATCGGACGTGTCTTCCGTGGAACGATCAAAGTTGGTGACCAAGTTGCTTTGATGAAACTTGATGGCCAAGTGAAGAAATTCCGTGTCACAAAATTATTCGGTTTCTTCGGTTTGAAACGTTTAGAGATCCAAGAAGCGAAAGCTGGCGATTTGATCGCTGTTTCTGGGATGGAAGACATCTTCGTTGGTGAAACAGTCACACCGATCGATCACCAAGATTCATTGCCTGTTTTACACATTGATGAGCCAACGTTACAAATGACCTTTGTCGTGAACAACTCACCATTTGCAGGTCGTGAAGGGAAATTCGTAACCGCTCGTAAAATTGAAGAACGCTTGATGGCGCAACTACAAACAGACGTGTCTCTACGTGTTGAACCAATCGGACCAGATTCTTGGACTGTTTCAGGACGTGGCGAACTTCATTTGTCGATCTTGATTGAAAACATGCGTCGTGAAGGTTTTGAATTGCAAGTTTCTCGTCCAGAAGTTATCGAACGCGAAATTGATGGCGTGAAATGCGAACCATTTGAACGGGTGCAAATCGACACACCAGAAGAATACATGGGTTCAGTGATTGAATCACTAGGGATTCGTAAAGCAGAAATGCAAGATATGATCAATACAGGAAATGGACAAGTACGGATTATTTTCTTAGCACCAGCTCGTGGATTGATCGGCTATACGACAGAATTCCTATCAATGACTCGCGGCTACGGTATCATGCACCACACCTTCGACCAGTACTTGCCAATGATTCAAGGGCAAATCGGCGGACGCCACCACGGCGCACTTGTATCGATCGATACAGGAAAAGCAACGACTTACTCAATCATGAGTATTGAAGAACGTGGAACGGTCTTCGTTGAACCAGGTACTGAAGTATATGAAGGAATGATCGTCGGCGAAAACTCTCGTGACAATGACTTAACGGTCAATATCACGAAAGCAAAACAAATGACCAACGTTCGTTCAGCGACGAAAGACCAAACATCTGTCATCAAGAAACCAAGAATCCTTTCACTAGAAGAATCATTGGAGTTCTTGAACGATGACGAATACTGTGAAGTAACACCAGAAAGCATTCGTTTGAGAAAACAAATCTTAAACAAGAGCGAACGGGAAAAATCACAGAAAAAGAAAAAAACAGCTGACAAATAAACAATGATCGAGGTTTTTACCAACTTTTGATCTGTTCGATTTTCCGAAGGATGGAAAAGGGATTGCTCCTGTGGTGCAGCGGCTCTTCGCCGCAACCCCTAGAAAAGCAATCAGCCGATTTCCCTCCTTCGGTTCTTTTTTGCACGTCTACCCGATCTGTTGAACCGTTAAAATAAGCAGCGCTTGCAATTTCGACCATTCCTTTTTAAAATGGAGAAAGTAAGCACAAAGGAGAAATCTATGAAAAATTATCCTGTTAAAAAGAATCAGGAACTTGAAGTCGATATTTTGGACCTTTCCCATGAAGGAAATGGGATCGCCAAAGTCGATGGGTACTTATTATTTATTGAAAACACCCTGCCAAATGAACGTGCCTTAGTCAAAGTGTTGAAAGTCGGCAACAAATTTGGTTTTGCGAAAGTGATGAAACTGTTGCAAGCGAGTCCTGATCGGCAAGAATTACCGAATGAAGCATTGTTGCGCACCGGGATTGCCCCATTGAGTCATTTGAGCTATGACAAACAATTAGCCTTCAAACAGCAACAAGTAGAGAATGTTTTGGCTAAAATCGCCAAACTACCTGAAATTAAGGTCAATGCACCAATCGGAATGGAAAAACCATTTGGTTACCGCAACAAAGCGCAAATCCCTGTGCAAAAGATTCATGGAAAATTAACGACTGGATTTTACCGCAAAAACAGCCATACTCTGGTACCGATCGAAGATTTTTATATTCAAGATCCAAACATCGATCAAGCAATCATCAAAGTCAGAGATATTTTGCAGCGCTTCAATGTCAAAGCCTACAATGAAGAAGCCCATGAAGGGTTCTTACGCCACATTGTCGTTCGTCGTGGGCATCACTCAGGTGAAATGATGGTCGTATTAGTGACACGTAAACCGAAATTCTTCAAGGGAGAAGAGATCGCGGAAGTGATCCACGAAGAGATTCCAGAAGTTGTTTCTGTCATTCAAAACATCAATGAAGAAAAAACTAATGTGATCATGGGGGAATTCGAGCGTGTGTTGTATGGCAAGTCATCGATCGATGATCAATTATTAGGCAAAACCTTCCAAATCTCAGCCAAATCTTTCTACCAAGTCAACACAGCGCAAACAGAAGTCTTGTACCAAACCGCCTTCGAGATGGCACAACTGTCTGAAAATGATGTTGTTGTGGATGCCTATGCAGGAATCGGAACTATCGGGATCAGTTTGGCTGATCGCGTGAAAGAAGTGTTAGGGATGGAAGTGATTCCTGAAGCAGTGAACGATGCCAAAGCCAATGCCAAAAGAAATGGTGTCGAAAACGTGCATTACTTTATCGGTAAAGCCGAAAAAATCATGCCGCAATGGCTACGCGAAGGCATTCAACCGACAGTCGTCTTCGTTGATCCACCTCGCAAAGGTTTAGATGCCAGCTTTATTGAAACGACCGCTGCGGTTAAACCAGAGCGCATCGTCTACATTTCCTGCAATCCAGCAACCTTGGCTCGTGACCTCGCGTTGTTTGAAGAAGAAGGATATGTGACAAAAGAAGTCCAACCTGTTGATTTGTTCCCACAAACGACCCATGTGGAGTGTGTCGTATTGTTAGAACGTCGTTAAGAAAAAACGAGTTCTTTTCAGTGATTTTGACCGTGAGTTCTTTTTATGGTAATTGTCATAAAGTCTTACGATAACAAAGTTACTAGAGAAAGCGAGTCAACTGAGAAATAAGCAACTATAACCCATTTGTCTCTCTAATTACGTCGATTGTGACGTTTAGAATGGATGAAAGATAAAACCAAAAACTGGAACTGAAAGACACTCTTTCTGTTCCAGTTTTTTTGTTCTTTCTCACTATTGATGAGCGGGGAAAAATCAATGCAAAAAGCAGTGAAGCTTAAAATATGCAGACATCCAAATCCCTCAACATAAAGTTTGGTCGGCCATTAATATGTAAGCGTATAAAAAAATATGGCATGTGGTGATTAGAAAGTATTATAATAAACGTAGTGAATAGAAAATTTTTGTTAGGAGGGATTGCACATGGCAACGATTCGTGCATTTTCACACAAAGAGATTACACCGCAGAATGCGCATTTGTCGAGTTTTAAAGTGTTGATAGAGTCAGCTTTTTATGGGAACAATGTCACTTGGATTCATGATCTAGCCACTGCCTATCACTTAGCAAAAGAATCTTCTGGCGCTATTCTTACGGATATGCCGGTCACCCACACCAAGGAGTTAGGCTTACCAGAGGATGCAAAAGTCATCGTGTTCAATGACGGAAAAGTAGTCGGACGGACAGCAGCAGCTCGACGCATCATCGAACATCCCGGGATTGATCGAAAATTGTATGAAGGGATTTTAAGAGATGCTTTATTTCAAGGGACACGTAAAAAATTTTATGGCAGTGAAGTTGTTGTAGGATTAGACGAAGCATTTATGGTCAAAGCACACCTGTTGTTACCAGAGCACTATGAAACCAATTTTTACTCTTATTTGTTGAATTTTCAATTGATGACGAAATCATGGGAGGAAAGGTATCAACGTTCCAAAGAATATCCAGAGACGGACATTTTTTTGTACGCTGATCCAGATTGGTCTCATCCTGATTTTCCTTATGGGCTGTCTCTCTTTGATCCTGAACACAATGTTGCGGCAGTCTTAGGCTTAAACTATTTTGGTGAATTGAAAAAAGCGACATTAACTTTGGCTTGGGCTACCGCGCATCGCAATGGCTTTGTGGCGTGTCATGGGGGAATGAAGCAATATCAGTTGCCGAATCGAACATTTACGATGGCTGCTTTTGGTCTTTCAGGATCAGGAAAATCGACTATCACATTGGCGGAACATGATGGCAAATATGAGATCAAGGTTCTGCATGACGATGCGTTTGTGATTAATCAAACAAATGGTGCATCCACTGCTCTGGAGCCTTCTTATTTTGATAAAACGCAAGACTATCCACTAACCAACCCAAATGTCCGCTACTTTATCACCTGTCAAAATGTTGGGGTTACTTTGGACGAGGGAGGAAAAAAGGTCCTCGTGACCCAAGATATTCGTAACGGGAATGGCCGAACCGTCAAATCACGGTATGTCACACCTAATCGGGTGGATCATTTAGATTCGCCAATCGATGCAGTATTTTGGATCATGAAAGATGACACGCTGCCTCCTGTAGTAAAAATTGACGATCCGATTTTAGCCGCTGTTTTTGGTTTGACCTTAGCTACGAAGCGTACGACAGCTGAACATGTTGTCGAGACCACGGATATAGATAAACTGGTCATCGAACCTTATGCCAATCCATTTAGAGTTTATCCTTTAGGAGAAGATTTTGCTCATTTCATGCACTTATTCAAAGAAAACCAAACGGCTTGTTATATTCTAAATACAGGCTTTTTCAAAGACAAGAAGGTCACACCTGAGGTCACGCTGACATCGATTGAAAAAATCGTAGAAGATGAGGCTGAATTTAAAAATTTTGGCGGGATCACAGAGATGAGTTTCCTGCCAGTAACAGGCTTTGATGTTGATTTTCAAGATGCTTCTTATGTTGCTCATTTAAGAGAGCGGATGCAAGGACGGCTGGACTTTATTTTGGCTCAGGAGACAGAAAATGATGGCTATAATAAGTTGCCTAAAGAAGTAGCAAAGGCAATGGAAAAGGTGATTTCTAAATTAAGTGAGCTTCCTAGTTAATTCAATTGAATCAAACTTTCGCAAGCGGCTTTTCTTCCTGAAACACTTATTTGGTTAGCCAGAAAGGAGCGATTATGAGCATTCAGTTTCACCATATCCAAATCACAGTCAATGATGTAAAAAAAGCAGAAGGCTTTTATGACCAATTATTTGCACTATTAGGTTTCGACCTTCAGAAGAAATATTCTGGGTATTTAGAACATGCCGAGATGGAAGTAGTAGAATATATAGGGGATTCATTTGATTTCGGCATTTGTTCCCCAAGAAAAGAATGGAAGAACGAGAAAATCGATTCAAGAAAACCTGGCTCTGTTCAGCACATAGCGTTTAGGGCGGAAAGCCGCGAAGTAGTAGATGCGGTCTTTCCCAAAATAAAAGCTTTAGGGGTAAAGATCCTTCACGATCGACCAATGGAGTACAAAGAGCGCATCGCCCCTAACTACTATGCCTTATTCTTTGAAAGCGCAGAAGGCATTCGTTTTGAACTATTTCATTATGCCTGATTCCTTAAACTAAAAGAGCGTGGCATGAACTTGTTGCATGAGCGTGTTCTTATTCAGGTGATCTTTCATTATAGGTTCGGATGACCATGCGATATCAGAGACAAACTTTTTTCGAACCGGTTATCAGGAAAACTAGAACACTCTTTTTTTAAAGTACGTCCGTTTGGAAAAAACTATTTGATTTCTAAAATTCATTTGGACAATTCGAAGATGAAAATCTAACTCATGTGTTGAAAAACGTCGATTTTATCATTCTAGAAGCTGTTGCACTGTGGGTCAATAAGGATTGTTGCGTTGATCGCAGGACACTTAAGAGATGGAGGAAGATGAATATGGATCAGAGGGTTCAGCAAGACATCGAAGCAATCATTTCCCATCAATATGATCATGGTGCCGATTTATGGTCGACGCCAGACCATAAATTACTAAAAGGAGCACCCTTTACAACCTTAGAGTGTCCTCATTATTTACTGGAACTTGGTATGTCACATGAGGAAAACTTATTAAAAGAGACAGCTGCATTGATCTTTCAAGGATGGAGAGAAGATGGCAGATTTAAAATTTCGCCATCAGGGGGTATCTATCCTTGTCATACAGCGCTGGCTTTGCGAACGCTGTGTGCTCTTGGTTACGCAAGGGACCAGCGGCTGCAACAGACCTTTCACTATTTTCTTGCTACTCAGGAAGCAGATGGCGGCTGGAAGTGTAATAAGTATAGTTTTGGTCGCGGACCGGAGACCCACTTTTCTACTCCAATGACGACGTTAACGGTCCTTGATGCCTTTCGATATACTCATGATCGTGAGCAGATGGAAACGCTTAAGCAAGCAATCGAATTTTTGCTTGCTCATTGGGAGATCCGGCAGCCAATCAGTCCTTGTCATTATGGGATGGGCACATTATTTATGCAGACAGAATATCCCTTTAGAGGGTACAATCTTTTTTATTATCTGTATGTCTTGTCTTTTTATCCTGCTGCCAGAAAAGACGCACGGTTTTTGGAGGCTTTGCAGCAGTTTGAATCAAAAGTTCAAAATGGCAATGTCATCGTAGAACGGGTCGTACCAAAACTGGGGAAACTGAATTTTTGTAAAAAAGGACAAATCAGTCCCTTTGCTACACAGCGTTACCAAGAAATCCTTGCTCGATTGGCAGAGGATTGAGGAAAAAACAGCCCTTTGAAAGTTTTCCCCCCATCTAGACGATTCTTTTTCTTTTCTGGTACACTGTCTGTAAAGAAGCAGTTGATTAAACAACAGAGGGGAGAAAGACATGCAAAAAATATATCTTGTTGAAGATGATGCAACGATCGTCTCTGTTTTAGCAGAATATTTGCAGCAGTGGGGGTACGAATGTGTTTCGGCGAAGAATTTTGCTAGTATCTTGCAAGAATTTCATGAGATCAAACCGGATCTCGTTCTTTTAGATATTTCGCTGCCTTATTACAACGGGTATCATTGGTGCCAAGAAATTCGCAAGACGTCAGAAGTGCCGATCATTTTCCTTTCGTCGATGGATCAACAGATGAATCAGATCATGGCAATGAACATGGGGGCGGATGATTATTTAACAAAACCCTTTGATTTAGCCTTCGTTTTGGCAAAAATCCAAGCATTGCTGCGGCGCAGCTATCAGTATAGCCACCAACAAGCGCTGACCTTTGAGATAGGGCAAGTAACCTTTTATCCCACAGAAAATGTATTAAAAAAACAGGGGGAACAGTTGCCGCTGTCTCCAAATGAAGCTCGGATTCTTTCCTTGCTTTTGCAGCATCGAGGGAAGATCGTAGCCAAAGAGACCATCATTGAAATGCTCTGGAATAGTGAAGAATTCATCGATAATAACACATTAGCGGTCAATATGACCCGCTTGCGAAAAAAATTAAGCCAGATCGAACTATCCGATTTGATCCAGACGGTAAAGAATAAAGGGTATTTGATCGAAAAGGAACAGGCCTATGACTAACGTGAAAGAATATTTCGTCCTTTATGGAAAGTTTTATCTCGTTTACCTGCTGTTTAGTGCGGGCCTATTTGGGCTATTCTTTCTCCACAGCCTTTCGTTGGAGCCCTTCATTGACTATGTGGTCTTTTCAGGGGTGATCTTAGGGGGACTTTCCCTTTTTCATTATTTTCGTTACGCACAAAAAAGAAAGCAGCTGCAGCATTTATTAAGAAAAGAACGTATGACGGAAGCGGCGTTGGCGTTCTTGCCTGCCACTCGAAATCGCTTAGAAGACGAATACCAAGCCCTTCTTAAACAATTGGCAAGAGAAAAAACCACTTCTGATTACAAGGCAGCGTTAAAAAATGAAGAAATTTATGAAGATTTCGGCTTGTGGCTTCATCAAATCAAAACGCCTCTAGCTGCGCTGGATCTTTTGGTCCAAAGCGATTCGTTGTCACCGACGGAGGTCAAAGCGGAATTATTTAAGGTGAATGATTACTTGCAAATGATGTTGAATTATTTGCGACAAAATTTAGCGAATGAAGATTTTGTCTTTGAGTCGATTGCTTTAGCGCCCCTCGTTCGTCAAACGATCAAAAAGTATGCCTTGTTTTTCTCGAAAAAGAATCTGCAACTGGACATGGCGGTGGATTTGACGGTGACATCTGATCGAAAGTGGCTCGTTTTTATTTTTGAACAGGTTCTTTTCAACAGCTTGAAGTATACCGAAACCGGTGGCATCACTGTTTTCACTAAAGACAATGCCTTGGTGATTCAAGATAGCGGCATTGGTATTCGTAAGGAAGACTTGCCAAGGGTTTTTGAGAAAGGATATACGGGACAAAATGGTCGCTTTCAGCAACGAGCGAGCGGGCTAGGCTTATATATGAGTCAACAAGCGGCTGAAAAAATCGGCTGCCGTTTAGCGATTGATTCTGAAGTAGGACAGGGAACCATCGTCACGCTTCATTTTCCCACCACAAATAACCGATAGCCGCAAACTTTCAACACTGTAAGTTTGCGGTTTTTATTGTAAGTCGCTTTTTTCTGCCAGTCAGCTTATTCTAAAAAGGAAGGAGGGAACAAGATGACACTTTTAAACATTCAACAAGTAAAAAAAATCTATCAAAGTCAGCTGAACGGACAACCCGTTGAAGCGTTGAAAAATATTACCTTTATGGTAGAAGAGGGGGAATATGTCGCTATCATGGGGGAATCAGGTTCGGGAAAGAGTACGCTGCTGAACTTGATGGCAACGTTAGACCAACCGACAGCGGGTGAAATGCAGCTGGATGGCATCGATTTGACCACGATCAAAGAAAAAGACGCAGCGAGTTTTCGACGGGATCACTTAGGCTTTGTTTTTCAAGACTTTAATTTGTTGGACACCTTTTCGGTAAAGGACAATATTTTGTTGCCATTAGTTTTATCGAAAGTTTCCGTCAAACAAATGGAAAAGCAGCTTCAGCCCATCGTACAAACTTTAGGGATCGCCGATTTATTGCAGCACTATCCGTATGAATTGTCTGGCGGACAAAAGCAACGGGTCGCCGTCGCACGAGCGATCATCACAAAACCAGAACTGCTTTTAGCAGATGAGCCAACCGGAGCGCTGGATTCGAAAACCTCTGATCAACTGCTGACATTATTTCAACAGATCAATCAAAATGGACAGACGATCGTGATGGTCACTCACAGTTCGATCGCAGCCAGTCGCGCACAACGCGTCTTGTTTATCAAAGACGGGTATGTGTTTCACCAGCTGTATCGAGGGGATCGCAGCAATACCGCTTTTCTAGAAGCAATCGCCGAAACAATGACTGCTGTCTTTGCAAAGGAGGAGTAACGATGTTCTTTCAAAAAATCGCCTTCTCCAATTTGCGTAAAAATGCCAAAGCTTACACACCCTTTTTATTGTCCATGAGTTTCTTGGTGGCTGTTTTGATGATGACGCAAATCATCGTAAACAATCCGGGAATGAGAGAACTTCCTAGTAGTCAAAGCGCCATCTTCATGTTTCGTTTAGGAAATATCATCCTCATGATTTTTGCGGCGATCTTTTCCTTTTACACCAATAACTTTTTGATCAAGCAGCGAAAAAAAGAATTTGGTCTCTACAATGTTTTGGGGCTAGGAAAACGCGAGATAGCCTTCGTGGTTTTTTGGGAACTCTTTTACAGTTTTCTCATTAGCCTTGCCGCCGGATTGATCAGTGGCTTATTGTTTGCACGATTAGGATTTTTGATTTTGAAGAAAATATTAGCCGTAGGCGAGTTCTTTGTCTTCAAACTGTCATTTGAGAGTATTGGCTTGGTGATCCTGTATTTTATATTCATCTTTGGGTGTTTATTTTTATTTGACCTGTTGCAAGTACGCAAAACCAACCCACTTCAACTGCTACAGGGAAGCAAACGTAATGAAAAAGAGCCTCGTGCGAAAGGCATTTTAGCACTTTTGGGTGTCCTTTGTTTAGTGGCAGGATATACGATTTCTGTGACAATCAAGTCGCCCATCAGTGCCTTAGGCCTCTTCTTTGTCGCAGTTATCCTCGTGATTTTAGCCACCTATCTGTTGTTTATTTCTGGCAGTATCAAAGCATTGCAGTTTTTAAGAAAACGAACGACCTATTATTATCAAACGAACCATTTTATCAATGTCTCTACCATGTTGTATCGGATGAAACAAAATGCGGCTGGTTTAGCGAGTATCTGTATCTTATCAACGATGGTGTTAGTGACCGTTGCTACGACCGCCAGTCTTTATTTTGGACAAAAGAATGTGATCGAAACCCGTTATCCGTACGATGTTCAAATTGAATCAGCAGCTGATTCCCAGCAAATCAACACAGCGATTGATGGACTTGAAGAGAAGCTAACGATCAAAGAGCGCCAACAAGTCACTACAACAAGACCGTTGCTTTTTACCTTTGAGGAACCAAATTTTGTTCCCTCAACCACTTTTGAAGAAAATAGCGGTAGCTTAGATAAAGTTGTGTATCTTATTTTTCTTACCAGTTCTGAATACCATGAAATCACCGGGAAAACAGGACCTGCTGAAGATGAATTATTCGTTTTTCCCGCAACCTGGACCCAACAAGCATTACCAGAAAAGGCCACAATCGATGATCGTCAATTTCGCTTGCGGGAATTGAAAGAACTGCCAACATTCACGAAAACAGAAAACCCCGTTCAGCATCTTGTTCTCGTGGCGGATGATCAGTGGCTTGCCGAAAAGCTAAGCTCTTGGTATCAAAACGAAGATTTCCAGCTTTACCAGCAACCAGTAACAACAACAGTCTTCAATTTTCAAACAGCAGAAGCAAGCGATCGTGAAATCATCGCAAAAGAGATTCGCAGCGAACTTCTGGCAGCAGATGCTCATGCGAGCGTTCAGTCAAAAGATCTTTTTGAAGATGAGACAAAAACCTTTACTGGTGGTTTTTTCTTCTTAGGCTTGATTTTTGGTGTGATCTTTATTTTAGCTGCCGCGTTGATCATTTATTATAAACAAGTCTCCGAAGGAATGGAGGACAAAGAACGTTTCGAGATCTTGCAAAAAGTTGGCTTAAGCCATAAGGAAGTCAAACAAGTGATCCAGCAGCAAGTCTTGATGATCTTCTCGTTTCCTTTGGCTGCTGCGATCATCCATTTGGCGTTTGCTTTTCCGATGATTCAGAAGTTGTTGCTTCTTTTTGGTCTAACAGATCGCAACTTATTGATTACGGTATCGATTATTTCTGTCCTATTGTTTACAATGATTTATCTGCTGGTGTATTTCATCACCGCAAGGGTCTACTATCGATTGGTGGAGCGCAAACAGTAGAAGATGGACAAACGCTATTTTGTCAGATGATAGCTGGATGGATTAGCCGTCACCGACAGGAGCTACAAAAATAAAATGTAAGAACACCTCATTCGTGAAGCGACGCTCAAAAGTTAGAATTTTTGGTCTAACATTTTGGAATTGCTACATGATTGAGGTGTTTTTTTGATAACACACCCGTTAGCCCACTTTTTTAGAGTTGAAAAAAAGCCTTAGGTGACCTATAGTGAAAAGGAGTAAAGCGCAGGTGTAGAGTGCCGTGCGGATGATAGTCATTTCCAAATAAAAGGGATCATGTGATCCAAAAAGGAGAAAGCCCTATGAAAGAGCAGCCGATAACCATTGGATTCCCCTTAAGAGGTGAGTGGCTTGCGCCGACTACACCAGCCGAAAAGATTCCTAGCCATGGTACCGATCGAATGGGGTTGCGTTATGCCTTTGATTTTTTACAAGTTAATTTTGAGGGGAAAACCAAGGCTTTTCATGATCGAAGCTTTCTGCGCTATTTCTTCTTAGGGGTTCCGCTGGAGAGCTGTTATTGTTGGGGCGAAAAAATCTATGCACCTTGTGATGGCGAAGTAATTGTTGCAAGAGATGGCTATCGGGAACGGAAAATCGTTCACTGGATCAGAGACTTTTCGATCGCTGTAAAAAATGGTTTGTTTTATAATGAACACAAAGATGATTATCAACAAATAGCTGGCAACTACATTGTGATAAAAGCTTCTGAGGGCGTTTATATGGCATTTGTCCATCTGCAAAAAGGATCTGTCACTGTTTCCGTAGGACAAAACATCACCAAAGGGATGGTGATCGGAAACGTCGGCCATTCAGGAAATTCGACTTCGCCTCATCTGCATTTTCAAGTGATGGACACCAGTGATATCGCTCATGCAAAAGGGCTTCCTTGTTGTTTCGAAGAATACGAGGTTTACCGAGAAGGACGATGGATAAAGGTTTGGAATCAGATGCCAGATAGTACAGAACGGATAAGATTTTTGCAGGAGCATTAGGGACAAGCTGTGAAACATTCATAGGGGGCATCGCCGAAATGATTAGAAGAAAGAACATGTAAACGTTTCTGAGCTTCTTTAAAAAATTTGCAACAATCTTAGGTATTCAGAAAATGTATCTCTGGGGGAAACAAATGAAGCAATTACCCAATATTCTTACCACTTCTCGACTGATTCTAGCACCATTTTTACTATTCCTTCAGCCAATGTCTGGCTGGTTTTGGCTGCTTTATTCTTATTGTTTTTTAAGTGACCTCGTCGATGGGCTACTTGCAAGAAGGATGAAGCTCACCAGTGAGGTCGGTGCCTTACTAGACAGTTTCGCAGATGTCAGCTTTTTTCTCGCCGTTTTTCTTTCTTTACTACCACGGCTTCTGGAAACCCAAGCAATCATGGTTTGGATCTTGATGATCGCTATCATCCGTTTCGTCAGTTATCTGATTGGCTATGTAAAATATCGGTCTTTTAGCAGTCTGCATACATGGCTCAACAAAGTAGTCGGATTTCTTTTATGTATTTTCCCGTTGTTGCTCATCATGTTCCATGAAAAAATTGTTGTCTTGATTTTGGGGATCATCGCCACTATTTCTGCATTAGAAGAATTGCTGATAACGATCCTCTCAAAAAATCTGGATAGAAATCAAAAATCGATATTCGAAAGCTTTAAGTAAGGTACCTCTATCATTGAGGGCCTTTTTTTGCTTATTCAAAGCTAACAGTCTTTTAAAAGATTCGTTAAAAACAATTTTAAAAATAACATTGAAAACCATTTTTAATGGCCTTATGCTTATCTTTGAAGGAGGCTTACAAATGAATAGACAAGAACTGCATGCATGTATCAGTAAAAACCAGCCCAATATTTGCCAAATTTCTGCCTACCAAAATGGAAAGGAAGTTTACTCGGATGAATGGCATGAGTATAAGCCAGAGGACACTTGCCATCTTATGTCCGCTACGAAAAGTATCGTTTCTCTACTAGTCGGGATAGCGATCGATCAAGGCCTCATCAGGAGTGTCAATGACAAAGTACTCGATTATTTTCTAGACTATCAAGTAAAACGGGGCGAAAAAACGATTTACGATATTACCATCAAACACCTATTAACGATGCAAGCCCCGTATAAATGCAAAGGTGATCCATGGACAAAGGTTTGCTCGAGTGACGACTGGACCAGCGCCTCGCTTGATTTATTGGGAGGAAGAAAAGGAGTGACAAATGAATTCAATTATCAAACCGTTTGTCTGCAGATCCTCACTGGTTTGTTAGCGAAAGCTTCTGGAATGACGACTGTTGATTATGCGAACCATTATTTATTTCGACCTCTTGGTGTAGGCGAAATGACCAGTTATTATGCGGAAACGGCAGAGGAGCATAAGCACTTTACGATGGACAAGGCACCAAAAAAACCAGTTTGGTTTTGCGATCCTTTAAATATTGGCACTGCAGGTTACGGGCTTTGTCTTTCAGCAAAAGATTTAGCCAAAATCGGTGAGCTATGCTTGAACCATGGCATCCATCAAGGAAAACAAGTGATTTCCTCACAATGGATCACTGAAATGGTCAATCCGCTAGAGACAAACATCGAGAAATTTCAAAACATGAGTTATGGATATTTGTGGTGGATTTTGGATACTGAGAAAAGCACCTATGCCGCCATCGGCAATAGTGGAAATGTCCTTTACATCGATCCCAAATCAGAGATTGTTATCGCCATTACGGCTTATTTTAAGCCAACTGTCTTTGATCGAATCGACTTTATCGAGACAGATCTTAAACCATTTCTATTTCAATAACGAGCAATAAGTAAAAGCAGTCCGCTGTCATAAGCCGACTGCTTTTGTAGGTAACAGTTTTAAGAATCCTTTCTTGATCGCGACAAGCAGAGACCTATTGAGAAAAATTGGCTACTCGTTTTATGAATTTATAATCTAGCAATTTGGTACCACATATAGGTGGCTAAATGAATAATAAACGGAAGATAAATAAGAAATGAATAAAATGACCAAACAATCACCGTCGTAAACTTGGTATACTATAATTGAGAAGAAAATCACAAGCGAAAGGAGCGGTAGGAGTGTTTTCAGAAATCAGTATCTATCAAGTGAAACCAAGTGAAGTCGATACCTTTGAAGCAATCATGCAAGAAGCAACAGAGGCAATGAAGGTCATGGAGGGAGCTATGTTCTTTCGATTAATGAAACGAACCCACTACATTAAAGAAATGAGCACCATCAAGGAAGGGCGCCTGCCTGATCCATTGACAAGAGTCATAAAATGTGTGAAATATGCCCACTATTGGGAATTTGATACCGAAGAAAACTATGGCAAAGCTCAAAAAAGGTTGTATGAAAGTTATTGGAAAGCAATGGAGAAATGTTTGATCGTTCCCCACGACAAGCTATTGGGGGAAGTTGTTGGGTGATCGATTCAGTATCGAAGGCTCTCCAATTGAACGGACTTTTTGTTGCAACTGTCTAGAGATTACAAGTGGAAATACAACAGGACGTTAAAAAGTCATTTGAAGGTTGAATCGACAACTATTCGTTTTTTAAGCGCTCTATTTCTTGAGGGAATCAGAAAGGAGGGGAACACGATGGCACAGGTTGCTTTTCATAACTCATACAAATTAAAAAAGGGTGTTTCAACAGCAGAATTTGTTCGAGTCGTTGAACAATTAAACCGTGAATATATTTCCAAACAAAGAGGGTACCTTTCTTTTGAATTATTCGTAGATGGAGAAATTTGGGCGGACATCACCAAGTTCGAAACGAAAGAAGATGCGGAAGCATTTGCCCGATGCGACACGCCAAATGCCTTTGCACAAAAGTTTTATTCGTTCATCAATTTAAATAGTTGCCGCTCTCACCTATATACGATTGAAAAAACGTTCAAATAACTTAGCCACCATGGAATAAACAGCGCAAAAAACAATTCATATGAAAAGAGGAACTTCTTATGACAAAGACAGCAGAATGGTATCAAGGAAAAGCCGGTCGGGCAGAACATTTGGTCTATTTAAATAAGGAAGCCAAAGAGCTTGAGAAACTGATTCAAGGTGACAAAACAATGATCATTCGGGGGGCAGCTGGAAGAAAATCACCATTAGGAGGAAGAGCCAAAATCAACGATCTTGTTTATTTTGTGAAGACCGGCGGCGATTTGACCATCACTCATCGGGGCATCATTGCCAACGTGATTGAATCTGAAAAGATGACGAAAGAAGAATCCATAGATTTTGTAAAACGCTATGAAAAAGAGTTGAATTTATCGAAAAAACAAGTCGATCGTTGGGCAGGGAAAAAGTATCTAGCGGTCTATGAAATCGCTGAATTAGAAGAAATAACACCATTTCAGTACAATCGTGAAAAAAATATGGATGATTGGATCATCACTGATGATATCAATAAGATTAAATTGTAACGTAGCGAAAACCTTAAAAAACGAAGCGCAAAGGAGTTGAGTAGAAGGATGGAAGGCAAAAAGCAATTGTTTCGAGACAAAAACGTGAAACCAACAGAGCAGCTGATTGCTGAAGCACTGAGTGAAGGATATACTATTTATCAACGTTTTGTCGAAACTATTAAAAACGAGGGCATCTCTCTTATGGATTGGCGCTATTACCAAGATGGAAAAGCGTGGTTATCCAAAGGCGAATACAAATGGACAACGACTCGTGGGACGAATAAAGTGAAACCGATTTTTTGGCTCTCGTTGTGGGAGGGTTTTTTCAAAGTTTCCTTTCACTTTAGCGAGAAAGTCCGAACACAGTTATTGTCTTTACCAATCAGTGAAGAGACAAAAGAAGCCATTTATAAGGCGCCGACCAATGGCACGAAAATGAAGTTTTTTTCTGTGATTTTTCATGTAGCTAGTGATAGTCCTTTGAATGATATTTACCAAATCGCTGAGTTTCGAAAGCATTCTATTTAGGCAATTTTCATTCGAGAAAATAAAATTCTTATATTTGTCGTTCTTAAAAACTAAGGAATTTTGTATATTTTTTACCCATAGCTATCGGAAAGTGCAATAACTTTTGGGGAATCCGTGATAAGCAACTGTGATTTAAAGGGCGTAGACTATTTTTTATCTATTTCTGCAGATGGAAAAAGACGTCCAAGTTCAAGAGAGAAAATGCCTTAACTGATTTTAACTAATAAATCATCTCATTTAATAAAGAAAAACTAGGTGTTTCATGTCAAAAGATGAAGCACCTAGTTTTTTATTTTTCAATAACTGTCCTCGGAAAACTGTTCCTTCATCCGCTCCAAGAAAAGTCCAGAAGCCTTTGAAAAAACTTGGGTGTTTTTCCAGATGACATCAAGGTTTGATTCCAATGTAGGACTCAATTTTCTAAAACATAAAGGACTGTCAGGGGCGAAGTTGACTAATTTATCCAGGGTCAAGCCGTAGCCGACACCTTCTTCTACCAGCTTTGATGCATTGTAAACAAGGTTATATGTGGCGACGACCGTCAATTTTTTCAGGTCTTTTTTCAACCATTTAGAAAGTTCACTGCTGACCAGACTTTGTCGAGAAGTAATTAGGGGAACGTCCCAGAGATCTTTTGGAGTAATGACTTCTTTGACAGCTAGCGGACTGTCTTTTCGCATCAACACGCCCCAAATATCTTTGGCAGGCAAGCGCAAGGAATCGTATTTTTTGACGTCGACGGGGCTGATTACGACGCCAAAATCCAACAATCCTTTATCCAATCGTTCTTTGACCTCATCGGCGTTGCCGCTATAAAAGTGAAATTTGATGTTAGGGTATTCAACTTGAATCTCCTTGATGATTTTTCCCAATAGCTGGATCACGTAGGTTTCTCCAGCACCGATCGACACGTTGCCCGCAATCGTATCTCGAGGCGACAAAAATTCTGAGCGGGTCTTTTCTAATAATTCTACGATTTCTTCCGCCCGTTTACGAAACAACAGTCCGTCTTCTGTTAGTGTGATTTTGCGATTGCCTCGGGTGAACAACGTCACGCCTAATTCTTTTTCTAAGTCCATTAACTGTCGTGACAGGGATGGTTGAGAGAGATGCAGATGTTTTGCGGCAGCCGAAATTGTCTCTTTTTCTGCAACTGCTAGAAAGGTGGTTAAATTTTTTAATTCCATAGGTCTATACTCCTTTTTCTATGCTTTATATGAATAGTTAGGTATTTGATATTAGTATTTTACATAGAAAGATGCTGCAAGTACAATAGGTTTATCCAAAAATAGCTCAATCAAGAAAAAGTGATAATTCACACCTTGATCAGTTGAGGAAAATTGGAGGATCGCCCTAAGGTACAGGATAGTTGACCGAGAAAGAAGGCGAATGAAATGAAAAAATGGCAAAAGAAGGCCCTTGTGTCTTTAGTTGTGCTGGCACCGTTGGTTTTAGGTGCTTGTAGCAGCAATAATGAGGAGACGAATGAAGAGCCGCAAGCCAGTTCAGGAGGAGAAACGATGACAGAAAATGTATCATTTACAGATGAATGGGATAAAGTCTTCCCGGAAAGTGATACGGTGAATCACCGAAAAGTAACTTTCCAGAATCGCTACGGCATCACTTTAGTTGCTGATCTTTATGAACCAATTGATGCACAAGGACCACTTCCAGCAATCGCCGTTAGCGGACCTTTTGGAGCAGTCAAAGAGCAGGCATCTGGTCTATATGCTCAAATGATGGCAGAGCGTGGTTTTGTTACGATCGCTTTTGATCCGTCCTATACAGGTGAAAGCAGTGGCGAACCACGCTATGTGGCTTCCCCAGACATTAATACAGAAGACTTCCAAGCAGCAGTCGATTTTCTATCGGTCCAAGAAAATGTAGATGAAGAAAGAATTGGTTTGATTGGAATTTGTGGTTGGGGCGGGATGGCATTGAATACCGCAGCCATCGATACCCGTGTGAAAGCGACGGTTTCGGCCACCATGTATGATATGTCGAGAGTCAATGCTCAAGGGTATTTTGATGAAATGGGAGCTGAAGGGCGCCATGAATTGCGCCAGCAGCTGAACGCCCAGCGGACAGTCGATTTTGCCAATGGCAGCTACGAACGAGCAGGTGGGGTACCAGATACACTGCCAGAAGATGCGCCTGTCTTTATGCAGGATTACTTTGATTATTACAAAACAGAACGAGGCTATCATGAACGTTCGTTAAATTCCAATGACGGTTGGAACGTGATATCATCACTGTCGTTCTTAAATATGCCGCTCTTGTCGTATATCGATGAGATCCAAAGCGCCGTTTTATTGCTTCATGGAGAAGAAGCCCACTCACTTTACTTCAGTCAAGACGCCTTTGAGCAATTACAAGGCGATAACAAAGAGCTGACGGTCATTCCTAATGCTTCGCATGTTGATCTATATGACCAAACAGATGTGATTCCTTTTGACCAAATGACCGAATTCTTCCAAGAACATTTGAACTAAATAGTCACAACGGTCTTCACGACTGTTCGCTCATCTTTCTTCTGCTGAGCAGTCGTGTTTTTTTGAAACTACGCATTCAGTTGCTCGTTTCTACATCGAATCATCAGCAGAAAGGAGCGAAGCCATGCTGATAAAACTCATCCCTGCTGTCTTGCTGCTCCTACTAAGTGCCTGTGGGTCAAGTGGAATAGAGGAAAGGCATGCGCTGTCTGCCAGCGAAACTTCCTCTGAGGCAAGTCAGGATCAGGAACAACCGATTATTGAATCAGCAACAGCTGTCGTCATTACGGTTGGACAACAGGATTTTATAGCGAAGTTCTATGAAAATGAGGCGTCTGAACACCTCATGAATCAAATGCCCTTCACGTTGACAATGAGTGACTTGAACAACAACGAGAAATATTATCGTTTTTCTGAGAATTTGCCAGAAATGACTACAGAACGGCCGGAGATCATTCACGAAGGAGAAATCATGAGCTGGAATAGTCATACGTTGGTGCTGTTTTATCAGACCTTCACCAATTCTTATGGTGGCTATAGTCGTATCGGTGTCATTGAGGATCCGGTGGGGCTAAACGAAGCACTGGGAGCGGAAGACGTAGAGGTTATGTTTTCGTTAAGAAATCCTCGTGGATAACGAATGAATAGGAGTAAAACACATGACGATCGATCAATTAAACAAACTCATGGCAAGTGGCGAACCCTTACTTGCCGGTTCGCAAGCTTCAAAACAAATGGTGACTTTGAGTGGTGAGGCGAGAAAACTCACGATGAAAATCAATACAGTCTACCATGATTCTGATGAGTTACAAGAACTTTTTGCCCAATTGACAGGAAAACCAGTTGAGCCGACATTTTCGCTGTTTCCACCCTTTTATACAGATTATGGCAAGAATATCAGCATTGGCAAAGATGTATTTATCAATGCGGGTTGTCATTTTCAAGACCAAGGAGGGATCACGATCGGTGATGGTACCCTAATTGGGCATAACGTTGTTCTAGCTACCTTGAATCATGGACTTCACCCTGAAGATCGTAGCACGCTTTATCCAGCACCCATTACGATTGGGAAGAATGTCTGGATTGGTTCAAATACAACGATCGTTGCCGGTGTGACGATCGGTGACCATGCGGTTATTGCTGCTGGGGCAGTGGTGACCAAAGATGTCGCTGAGCGCACGATCGTGGCTGGTGTACCTGCAAAATATGTCAAAGAGGTTACTGAGTAAGCATAATAGCAATGAGTAAGAAAAAAACTGCTGTTCGCCTTGTCGCTTTTGAAGCGATGAAGACTAACAGCAGTTTTCTTATTCTTGAGGTGGCTCGCCCGTATTGGAACCGGCGAAGTTTTCGATCAACGATTTCACATCAAGACCGAGGGTTTCTTTCAATGTTTCTTGTGTGGTCGACAAGAGATTGGTGGCGTAATTGGTGACACGATTGGCACCGCCGCCTTCACCTGATCCTGTATCAACGACTGAAATTTTATCGATATTGCCTAATGGTGCGGCAGCTTCTTTGACTAATTGCGGCATGATCTCAACGATCATGCTAAGGATTGCTGCTTCATCATATTTCTTGAAGGCTTCGGCGATTTTTTCTTTCGTTTCGGCTTCTGCCGTTCCTTTCGCCAAAGTGGTCTCGGCTTCTACCAAACCAATCAAACGAATTTTATCGGCTTCGGCTTTTGCCAGGGACTCTGTTCGGAATTGCTCGGCTTCAGTGGTTGCTAACGCAGACGCTTTTTTCGCTAATGCTTCTTGCTCAAGCGCATAACGATCCGCATCAGCTTTTTTCTTGATCTCAGAATCAAATTGCTTCTCACGACGTAAGATTTCTTTTTCTTCCAATTCGATTTGCTTTTGTCGTTCAACGACTTCGACTTCAATCTCTTGTTCTCGGACTTTTTGTTTCATGATGGCACTTTGTAGATGGTAGGCTTGATCGGCATCGGCTTTGGCGATGTCTTGTTCTTTCTTATAAAGCGCCAGTTTCAATTCTTTTTCCTTCAACGCTTCAGCAATTTCCGTCATGCGTTTTGATTCCGCTGTTTGCGATTCTTGTTCCGATTGGGCTTTTTTGATGCGGGTTTCTTTCAGTGCTTCAGCTTCCGCAATTTCAGCATCCCGTTTGACTTGGGCGATTCTAGGTTTTCCAAGAGAATCCAAATAGCCGTTTTTATCGCGGACTTCTTTGATCGTAAAGGAGACAATGATCAAGCCCATTTTTGCTAAATCGACAGAGGCAACTTCTTGCACACTTTGACTGAACTTGTCACGATTTTGATAGATTTCTTCTACAGTCATGGAACCAAGGATCGAACGCAGATGACCTTCTAGGACTTCTCGCGCTTCATTTTCCAATTCTTCCCGGGTTTTTCCGAGAAACTGTTCTGCTGCTGTTGCGATTTCTTCCACGGATGAGCCAATCTTAATAATGGAAGTCCCGTCACACATCACGGGAACCCCTTGTTCTGTGTAAACTTCCGGTGTGGAGACATCCAGCTTGCTGGAGAGCAAACTGATTCGATTCGATCGTTGAAATACTGGCAAAACAAAGGCTCCGCCACCACGCACGATTTTGATTTTGTTATTGCTCTCATCGGCGTGTACATTTTTGCTACCTAGATAGCTTCCGCTGATGATCAACGCTTCATCGGGCTTGGCTGTTTGATATTTCGTGACAAAGACGATCAAAAGCATTAGCAAAATAAATGCCACGATCGCGATTGGGAAAACAATTGGTGATAATATAATATTCATAGATACACCTCTTTTGTGATTTTGTTTAGTGATTCAAAAATTTTTCTGTGTAAGGAACGACGTAGCAAATGCGTTCTTTGACTTCAATAATCAAAACCTTCGATCCTACTGCTAATGGCTCATCGATCGGCTGGAAAGCCGTAGCTGGTCGATTACTTGAACCAGTGACACTTGTAAGTTGAATTTCGCCCATTCCTTTACAAGGGATAGGCGTCAGCACCGTTGCGATGCGACCTTCAAAGTCTTTCTCAGAACTCGAAAGTGTTGCTTCGGCATTCCGCATGGGAATCAGCACGTAAAAATTTAAGAGAAAAACGAGCCCTGTCGAAAGACAGCCACTAATGACGAAAAGCAGGAGCGAATAGCCAGGCAGAAAAGTTTCTCCTAAGTAACCGAAGAGGCTTGTAAAGGCAAACCATGGGATGATCAACATTGGATCTACTGGACCATCGAAATCGAAGATATCGCCAAACAGAAGCAGCAAAAAAGCCAAAATGGCACAGCCAATCAAAACATACAAATAAATTTGCTCAGGTGCATAAGTGTGCAGCACATATCCACCTCCTTTCAAATAAAGTGATTTGTAAGAACAATGAAAGCTAAGAGACAGTCGGAAGAAGAACGAGGGAAGGAAAAGAACGGAATAGGTATTCTATTATAATTATACCAATAAATAAGAAAAATATTTCATATATTTAGATAATTTGATTAAATAATATAATAATGGTGGGTTTGTTATGATAGGAGAGGCCACAAATACACATGATTTTTTCAACAACCATTGACAAACAATGAAAATCAAAGTAGATTAAATCAGGGTAGTAAAAAGGTCAAAATTAACTGCTGATTGTAGACACATCAAGAGGCAGATTTTGTTCTCTAACCCAATCGAAATAAAGTAGTTGTTCGCAAACATAAAAGAAGTCAGGGACACTTCTTTTCAACCGACAGATCGTATTGCTAAGAAATAGAGGTGGAATCGATGGATCAAAAAGAAAAAATGTTAGAACTAATCAAGAAAAAACAAGGCGGCGGCCGTTCAAAAAAGATGGAATCCCCAAAAAACGATCGGAAAAACATGCGTAAAGGCCCGAAAATTTATAATAAGTAGGGCGATAGATTATTAATACGAAATGATCGATAAAAAAGAGAGAAGGACAGGGTTGCTGTCTTTCTCTCTTTTTTTTATTCTTCAGAATCCACGTACAACTCACTCAAAGCTGGCAAATCATGGACTTGGTATTTTGCTTTAAACGCTGCGATTTCTTCAGCACTGAAGCGCTTAGGATCCAGTTTCAGTTCTTCGACAGGAAGAGGTCGTTCGTTGGCGATCTTGACATCGATCACGACGGGTCCGTGGCTTTCTTTTGCTTGTGTGAAGACGGACGCTAATTCTTCTTCCTTCGTTACCGTAAAGCCTTTCGCACCTAATGCTTCCCCAACTTTACCAAAATCAACACCGGCTAGTTGCACACCGAACTTGGTTTGCTCGGTATCTTCTTGTTCCGCTTCAATGAAGCCAAATGAGTCATTGGAAAAGACCACATTGATGATCGGCAAATTGTATTTTACTTGAGTAATGATGTCTTGCATTTGCATCGCGAAACCGCCATCCCCACTAAAGGTGAATACTTGACGATCCGGATAGCTCAATTGAGCGGCGATCCCACCAGGTACGCCATTGCCCATCGTCGCAAACCAGCCAGACGTTGTGAAACGCTGTTCACCTGTCATTTCTAAATGACGGATACTGTGAATGGTCACATTACCGACATCTGTGACAAACAGGGCATCAGGAGCTGCGATACGGTTGATTTCTCGATAGACAGGTTCGGGACGCAATGGTTCTTGCGAATCATGGTCAAAACTATGACGCCATGCATGCCAATTCCGAGCGTTTTCTTGATTGGCTTTTATCCAAGCATCTGCAGGACGAGGGGCAGCCATCTCTGTCCATTTTCTAAGAGCGGTTGCACCATCTCCTAAAACAGAGACATCTGTCTGATGTCGACGACCAAATTTCGAGGCGTCGATATCAACTTGGACAAAGTTGGCATCAGGATTGAAAAAGCGGCGTCCGAAAGGGAAGTCACTGCCGACAAACACGATGAGATCAGCTTCTGCTAAAGCTTCATTGGCAGGTTTTGTCGCAACCCGGCCGGCAAATCCAAGAAAGTTTTCATAAAGATCAGGCACGATGCCTTTGGCTAAGACAGAAGCTGCGATAGGCATTGAGAAGTGCTTAGAAAAAGCATCGATGGCATCAAAATGACCAAAGAGACCTTGTCCGATATATAGGACAGGTTTTTTTGCTTGTTCAAAATAAGGAAGAGCAGCTCGTAAATCGTCTTCATCCGGCTGGAGAACACCTGTCTTATGATTTTTTGCGGTTGAAATCTCCTGTTCGTCGATTTCTGCAAACCCGTAATCGACCGGGATCGTTACCACAGCGACTCCTCTAAATTTGTAGGCGGCTTTAATGGCTTCGTCCACCACATGGGGCAAACTTTCAGGGGACATGACCGTGCGATTGTAGATACTGACATCTGCGAACATCGGATTTTCATTCATTTCTTGAAAATCATTGTAGTTCATCGAGCTCGAAGCTACTTGTCCTAACAAGGCAACGACGGGCACGTTATCCATTTGAGCATCATATAAGCCATTGATCAAGTGGGTGGCACCGGGACCAGCAGAACCAAAAACCGTACCGACTTTTCCCGTTAGCTTAGCATCAGCCGCTGCTGCCAGCGCACCCGCTTCTTCATGACGTACTTGGACATATTTGACTGATTGCCGTTCATGGTACAAAGCATCCATCGTTGAGTTGAAAGATCCACCGGGGATTCCATAGATATGGTCGATGCCCCACGCTTCAAAAACCTTGATCATTGCTGTACCAGCATTGATTTTTGTCATTTTCTTCACTCGCTTTCTCTGTTGTCATTCGTTCTCTTTTAAGTATAAACGTTTCTCAAAAAGACAACAAAGAATGCGCCTTCTGTCACAAGGCGCATAGAAAAGCTTATTTTAGGAAATGAACGACTCAGTTGCGCAGCTCTTGCACGAATCGACTGGCGATCTCTTTTGGTCGGGTGATGGCACCACCAACCACGATACCCGTCACACCCATTTCGTGGATTTTCTTTGCTTGCTCTGGCGTATGAATCTTGCCTTCGGCTATCACCGGAACCTTCGCCGCAACCAATTGCTGGATCAACTGATAATCCGGTTCCTCATTGGTAGGACTATTCGCCGTATAGCCGGACAAAGTTGTACCAACAAAATCAACACCCGCTTCAAAGGCATTGATGCCTTCCTCATAGGTGGCGATATCTGCCATGAGTAGTTGATGGGGGTAAAGAGCTTTGATTTGCTTGATAAAGGCATTGATCGTCAAGCCATCATGACGTTTGCGCAAGGTGCAGTCCAAAGCGATCACCGCAATATGTAAAGCGGCTAATTCATGCACCTCTTTGATGGTTGCTGTGATAAATGGTTCTTCCGGTGGATAGTCTTTTTTGATGATTCCGATGATCGGCAGATCAACAGCGGCTTGGATCTCACGAATATCGCGAACGGAATTGGCACGAATGCCAACAGCACCGGCTTCTTGAGCCGCTTTTGCCAATAGGGGCATGACTCCGCCGTTTTCAGTATATAAGGGTTCTCCAGGTAAGGCTTGACACGAAACAATTACTCCGTCCTTGATTTGTTGGATAAAAGCTTCTTTTTCCATATATATGACACTTCCCATTCTTGTAAAGGTTCGTTTCTCCCTTCGACTATATCATGAGGCTTTTTCCTTGTAAATGAAAGGACACCTTCTTTAAAAGGAAAGCGAACACCAAAAAGAAGCAAGCACTGTCACAAGGCTGCTTGCTTCATTAGGAGGTGAGGATAGGGAATCCTTTATTCCGCTTGTTTTGATGTGCATTGCTTGAACTTTTCAAAATCGATCGTTTGATTAGCAGGCAACACTTCATATTGCAATCGTTCTGTTTCTTCATCGTGAATGATATGGAGGATTTTTCCGTCTTCGTCTACTGGTCCCAGACTGATGATCGTAAACCGTTCATTGATGACTTCTAAATTCTGTAAAACCCCAGAAAACACTTTGCGAATATGATGGGCGGTCTTGATTTTTTTGTCGGCTTTTTCTACAGCCTTGGCTAACGTAAAGCCTTCATCTAAAAACGTTTTGATCATTTCCACTTTGACGACCGTGGGCAGTCGGTATTTTCGTGGGGCATTTTCTTCTTGTGGGACCGATTGAATAAATCCTTTTTGTTCCCAATAACGCAATTGGCGAGGGGAGATAGCACACATTTGACTAAGTTCGCTGATGCCGACCAACAAGTTTTCATTATCAACGAGTTTTCGAAAAAGATGAGACATACGGACTCCATTCTTGTAAAGGTATTTGTTAATATTGTAACTTGTTTTACTTTTATGTCAAGTAGGTTGACAAATGTTAGGGAAAGATTTAAAGTAAAGAAGGTTTTATGAAAAATATACTGAAAAGAGTGTGAAATATGTCAACGAGTCGTCCTTTAGATATCTATGGCAAACCTTACAACCGTTCCTTACTGGTTATGGTTTTGCTGATCGGTACGTTTTGTACTGTTTTGAACCAAACATTGTTAACAACGGCTTTTCCAACCTTGATGGATGCCTTTGACATCTCAGCATCTGATGTCCAATGGCTAACCACCGGTTTCTTGCTGGTCAATGGGATCATGATCCCGATCACCGCATGGCTGATCAATAAGTTCAGCTCAAGAAATCTTTACTTAACGGCAATGAGCATCTTCCTGGCTGGAACGATCGCTTGTTTTGCTGCACCAAACTTTTCTACATTATTGATTGGTCGCTTAGTGCAAGCTGCTGGTGTAGGGATCTCTATGCCGCTTTTGCAAAATATCATGTTGTCGATCTTCCCACCAGAAAAACGCGGTTCAGCCATGGGTATGTCCGGAATCGTTATCGGGTTGGCACCAGCCTTAGGCCCAACGTTATCTGGTTGGATCATTGATCATTATGACTGGCGTTATTTGTTCGGAATGGTCATTCCGATCGTCGTTTTAGTCTTAGTCTTAGCGCTCTTTCTAATGAAGAGTGTGATTGAATTGTCGCATCCGAAAATCGATCTGTTCTCAGCGATTTTATCAACGCTTGGTTTTGGTACATTGCTCTATGGCTTTTCAAGCGTCGGTGACAAAGGGTGGGGCAGTATTGAAGTAATCGGTTTTCTTGCAGCCGGTGTCTTTTTCATTGCTTTCTTTGCATGGCGTCAATTGCACATTGAGCATCCGTTCTTAGAGTTGCGCGTGTTCAAATCAACGACCTTTACCTTGGCATCGATCCTTTCAGGGGTCACGAATATGGCGATGATCGGTGCTGAAATGGTTCTCCCATTGTATATCCAAAACATTCGTGGTGAATCAGCGTTCCATTCAGGATTGATGTTATTACCAGGTGCGCTGATCATGGGGATCATGATGCCGATCACTGGTGCGATCTTTGATAAGTATGGTGCAAAACGTTTAGCCATCACCGGGATGTTTATCTTGACCGCTGCAACCTTACCATTTGCTTTCCTAACAAAAGATACACCGATTTTGCATATCATTATTCTTTATGGGATTCGGATGTTCGGGATCTCAATGGTGATGATGCCAGTAACGACTTCAGGAATGAATGCCTTACCTGGTCATTTGATCAGTCACGGTACCGCGGTAAACAATACGTTCCGTCAAGTAGCCAGCTCAATTGGTACGGCTATCTTGATCAGTGTCTTGACAAACGTGACTAAAGGCAATTTGCCAAGTGATTCTTTGTTGGATAAAACGCCTTTGGCCTACAAAGACCAAGCAATCGAAGCGACTTTATCCGGCTACCATGCCGCCTTTTATGTGGCAGCGGTCTTTAGTTTCTTAGGTTTCTTGATCGCCTTCTCCTTAAAGAAAAAAGAACCACGATTGACGGTTCTTGAAGGAGGTGCGGACAAATGATCTTGCTTTTGATCGTTCTTAGCGTGTTAGGATTTGCGGTATTGAATGTCTTTGCCAAAAACAAGCGGCAAACAGGTTTATCATTGGTCTTAGGTCTCGTCTTCGTAGCTAGTGTCGTCGCATTGATGGCCAATTTGACTTACCATTTTGGAATGGAAAAAGAAACGACTGCTAAAACAACCCCACTGGTTTCTAGTGCCGATAACGAGAATTTTGATTTGCTATTGTATCAGCCATTAGGAGATGGTACGGAAAAAATCTACCTGTATAAAACGGATGCTGATCAAGAGGAACCAAAACAAACCGGTACTGATAAAGTGACCAATGTCGTGGAAACAGGGGCTGATTCAGCTCAATTGGAAATAAAAACGACCCGCTGGGTTTATAAAAGTGACCTATCACGCTTCTTGTTCGGAATCGCTGATAACGATGGCCAATATGTCAGCCGTACCAATACGTTCTCATTGCCAGATTCATGGGAAGTCTTGAGTGTGGATCAAGCAAAAAAACTGGCTTCTTTAGCGAAAGAACAAGCGGACACCATGAAAACACAAGGACAAGCGTATGTCCAAGAAAAAATGCAAGCTGCATTAATGGCTGATCCAACTATGGATGAGGCAGCCCAAAAAGCAAAAATCGCTGAATTGACAGAAGCTTATCAAAAAGAAGCGATGGCAAAATTGCTTGAAGAAGCAAAAAAGTAAAAGCGAGTAGATAGTCATGGGATGGAAGAATCAAATCGGATTCTTCTGTCCCTTTTTTATATGGAACGTGATACTTTTGAAAAACGGCTGCCACCAAAAAAAATCCCACACACTAGAAGTGAGTGGGATTTTCTTTAGTCAAATGAGCACGCGGCAATCCGGTCGAAAGCTTCTTTTAACAAGTCCAACGATTGGGTGGCAGCTAAGCGAACATAGCCATCGCCGGTCGTTTCTCCAAAGGCTTTCCCAGGAATCATCAGCACACTGGTTTCCTTTAATAATTTCTCGACAAAGCTGACAGAGTCCAACCCCGTTTGTTCAATGTTGATGAAGGCATACATGCTTCCTTTGACTGGAGATAAGGAAAGGAAGGGGATCTCAGCAACCCGTTGTTCAATGTAAGTCAGTCGTTCCTTAAAGACAGCAACCACTTGCGGCACGAGGGTATCATAGTGATTCAATGCGTAGATACCTGCCCGTTGTGAAGGGGTTGGTGCCGAATAGGCGATCGCCTCATTGATCAGTTTTGCCGTAAGATTGATCGATTCAGGTGCAATCATGTAGCCGATCCGCCAGCCAGTCATGGCAAAGGCTTTTGAGAAACTGCTGAAAGTGATGGTGTTCTCAGGTGCGAAGGCTGCCATCGGTACAAAGGTATCATCAAAGCAAAAGGCTTCATAGACTTCATCTGAGAGGATCAGCAAGTCATGTTCAATGGCAACTGCTGCGATTTTTTCAAAAGTTTCTGGAGAAAAAACAGCACCAGTAGGATTGTTTGGTGAATTGATAATGATCGCCCGAGTTTTCTCAGTGATGGCGGATTTTAAGACTTCGACATCGATTTGAAAGCCATCTTTTTCAAAGGTCGGAATAAAGACTGGCACACCACCGACTAGTTCCACTTGTTGTTTGTAAGGCGAAAAGTACGGTTCATGAATAATCACTTCATCACCAGGATCAATGATGGCAGCCAAAGCTAAGTACATGCCATGCAATGCACCGACAGTTCCTCGTACTTGACTAGGAGAAAAAGTAAGCTGGTATTGCTTTTGATAAAAATCAACGACAGTTTGGATAAAATCAGCACTGCCGTCTGAAGCGGTGTATTTTGTATGACCCGCTTTGACGTCAGCAAAAGCTGCTTCAATGATTGTCGCATCTGTAATCAAATCAGGATCACCAATCGACAAATCAATCAAATTTGGGGTTTTCTTCGCAAGAGTGGCGATCTCCATTAAAAGATTTTCTTCTGGTTGTAAAAAACGTTCTGCAATCAACGGACGGTTCATTTTGTCATCTCCAATTTCTATAAAACTTTGCTTAAAAAATCCTGTGTCCGCGCATTTTGCGGATGCTCAAAGATCTGTTCTGGTGTTCCTTGTTCTTGAATGATACCGTCAGCCATAAAGATGACACGATCGGCAACTTCTTTGGCGAAGCCCATTTCGTGGGTAACGACCACCATCGTCATGCCTTTTTCTGCTAAAGCTTGCATAACCGTCAACACTTCTCCGACCATTTCTGGGTCTAATGCTGAGGTTGGTTCGTCAAAGAGCATTACATCAGGATCCATTGCCAACGCTCTAGCAATAGCGACCCGTTGCTGCTGCCCGCCAGAAAGGCTAGAGGGGTAACTATCTGCTTTTTCAGCTAAGCCAACTTGTTCCAGCAATCCTTTCGCTGTCTCTTCGGCAGCGGCTTGCTCTTGCTGTTTGACTTTGATCGGGCTGATAGTCAGATTTTCTAAGACCGTTTTATGAGGGAATAGATTAAAGCTTTGAAAGACCATTCCCATTTTTTGACGAATCTGATCGATTTTCACCCCTTTTGCTAATAAATCATTGCCTTCGAAGGTGATTTTCCCACCAGTCGGCTGTTCAAGAAGGTTCAAGCAGCGTAAGAAAGTACTTTTCCCACTTCCTGAGGGTCCGATGATCACAACGACTTCACCAGGTGTCACTTCAAGATCGATTTCTTTTAAGACGGTATTCTCGCCAAATGTTTTCACTAATTTTTCAACTTTAATCACTAGTTTTCATTCTCCTTTCAGCAACACCCAATAGACGTGAGAGGGCGAAGGTCAATACAAAGTAGATCAATGATACGATAACGTATGGTAAAAATGGTTTGAAGCTGGCCCCTTGAACGACGCCTGTTTGGAAAATCAGTTCAGACACGCCGATCACCGATACGACCGAAGACTCTTTGATGACCGTGACAAATTCATTTCCTAGAGCAGGCAAGATGTTTTTGATGGCTTGCGGGAAAATGATGAAGCGCATCGCTTGGATCTGATTCATTCCTAGTGAACGAGCGGCTTCCAGCTGTCCTTTATTGACGGCATTGATCCCGGCACGAATGATTTCTGCCACATAGGCGGCACTGTTTAGTGCTAAGGCAATACAGCCGGCAGCTAATTTCGAAAGCTCTAAGCCTAACACGCCTGTTCCAAAGTATACAATAAATATTTGTACTAACAAAGGTGTTCCCCGAACATATTCAATATAGACAGCGGCAATGACTTTCAATGCTTTTGACTTAGAAAGCTTCATAAAGGCTAACAAGCTGCCACCGATAGAGCCGAATAATACCCCAACCAAGGCTAGGAAGATCGTATAGCCAGTTCCAGTGATGTAAAAAGGCAGATATTTTTCCCAAAAGCTTTGCTCTTCATCGATCGTGCCTTCTTCGGTAAACATCAATCGATAGGCATCTTCTTTGTATTGGCTTAAAAGATCATTACTAATGATAGTTTCAATGGAGGAATTGAGTTTTTCCAGTAAAACTGGCGCTTCTTTCGAGATGGCGATCGCGGTCTCCTTCACGCCGTTTTCAAACGTGACATTTTCGGCTAATGCCAAGGTATCATTCGCCGTCACATAAGCTTCGGCGACGGGACCTTCCATCACGATCGCATCGATCTTGCGTGATTTTAGATTGGTGATCAAATCAGGCACCCTTTGCAAAGAGGTGACGGTGGAGCCAGTCAATTCTGTATTTGCCAGCTCTTCTTGAGTGGTTTGACGTTGTGCACCGACAGCCACACCATCAAAATCAGCCGTCGATTGGAAACGATCCGCGTCTTCTGCTCGAACTAAAACGGTCTGTTGGACTTCCATATAAGTGTCAGTGAAATTGACTTCTTTGCGGCGCTCATCCGTAGCAGCCATTCCAGAGATGACGACATCGATTTTGCCCGTTTTTAACGCTCCTAACAACGCATCAAACCCAAGTTCCTCAATTTTCAGGTCGACCCCTAAGTCATCTGCAATTTTTTGGGCAATGGAAATATCGATCCCGACGATTTCATTTTTTCCGTCAACATTGGCACGGAATTCATAAGGTGCATAATCGGCAGATAAACCCACGACCAATACACCATTTTCTTTGACTTTTTTATAGATTGGATCGGTTTCTTCTGCATGTGCTTGTCCGACAAAGAAAAACGGCAGCAACGCTGTGATGATCCCTAATAAAACAGTTCCCTTACTAAACCTTTTCATGTAAACGCCCCTTTAACTTTTTCTACGCATCTATTAAAAATGCAAATAATAACTAATAAATGTATAAAAATACATATAAGTGATAGAAACTATCATAGCATAACATCAGTTGAAGTCAATAAGTCAGAGAAAAAAAGTCAAAAATTGTTTTAGAGCGTCAAACCATTTATTCAAATTATTTGCAATCCAAGCAAGAAGAAAGTGGTGAAGGAGCAGCAGCCATTTTCTAAATACGTCTATTTGAAAGGATGCTTAGAAAATAACGGATAATGAAGAAAGGAAACATCTTCGCTTAAACGAGAACCAGGATCTGCAATGACAAAATGAGAAGTGGGTTGAAACAAAGCGACAAAAACGAAACATAAGACATTTTCTAGATTTCTTGAGATAATAAAAGAGAAGAGGAGGCGATAGAATGAAGGTCGTATTGATTCGACATGGCGAAAGTGAAGCAAATTTCGAAAATTATTGGACAGGGTGGCTGGATGTTTCTCTGACCGAAAAAGGCCGACAACAAGCTTGGGCTGCGGGTGAACAGATCAAAACCTTAGGGATTACTTTTGATTTTGCCTTTGCATCTGTGCTTCAACGAACGATCATCACCTGCGATGCCGTTTTGGAAGCCAGCAATCAACTTTGGGTTCCTGTGATAAAAACATGGCGCCTAAATGAACGTCATTATGGCCAATTAGTAGGGGTCAATAAAGGTGAGATGGTGGCAAAGTATGGAAAAGAACAGGTGCAAAAATGGCGACGTGGATATGATGAACCGCCTTTATATGTGGAGGAAAATGATTTAGACCGCCGCTATGATTCTTTAGACCCCCGCTTGATACCTAAGGGCGAAAATCTGGGGATGGTGGTGGCGCGAGTAGTCCCATTTTGGCAAGACCAGGTGGTTCCGTTACTTAAAGATCATAAGAATATTCTCATTACTGGTCATGGGAACAGCTTGCGGGCGTTAGTCAAGTACTTGGAGAACGTGCCCAAAGATGCCATGGATACGATCGATATTCCTAACGCACAGCCGATCATTTATGAGTTTGATAGCCAGGCAAACTTGATTAAACGGGCGTAATAACGAACATTTATAGAAGAAACCGCATTTTCGTTTGATGTTACATCGAAAATGTGGTTTTGTTGTGCTATAATAAGAAAAATTTAATGAAAGGCGGGAGGATATGAAAGCCGTATTAACCGTTATTGGAAAAGACAAGGTTGGGATCATTGCTGGTGTCAGCCAGAAATTAGCAGAATTAGAAATCAATATTTTAGATGTGTCCCAAACGATCATGGAAGATTACTTCACGATGATGATGCTTTTAAACATGGATGCCAATCAGGATTTTGACGGTATTCGTGAGGAGCTTCACCAAGTAGGTCAGACATTAGGTGTGAAAATCAGCATTCAAAATCAAGAAATTTTTGATACCATGCACAAATTATAGGAGGCACTATGGAGACAAATCAAATACTTGAAACCATTCGCATGGTGGAAGAAGAAAATTTAGATATTCGTACGATCACGATGGGGATCTCATTATTGGATTGTATTGACGCCGATATTGATCGTACCTGTGAGAAAATTTTTCAAAAAATTACAACAAAAGCTAAAGACCTTGTCAAAGTCGGCGAAGAGATCGAAAGTGAATATGGTATTCCAATCATTAACAAGCGGATTTCGGTTACCCCTGTAGCGATCGTAGTGGCCGCTTGCCAGCCGACGCCAGCCGACTGTATCAAAGTTGCGCAGACCTTGGATCGAGCGGCGCAAGAAGTTGGGGTCAATTTCATCGGCGGCTATAGTGCGCTAGTAGAAAAAGGCTATCAAGGCGGCGACCTTGCATTGATCGAATCGATTCCAGAAGCCTTGGCACAAACCAATTTTGTCTGTTCGTCGGTCAATATTGGATCAACGAAAGCCGGAATCAACATGGATGCAGTGCGTTTGATGGGAGAAACAGTCAAGAAGACTGCTGAAGCATCAGATATGGGCTGTGCAAAGCTGGTTGTTTTTGCCAATGCAGTGGAAGACAATCCCTTTATGGCGGGGGCTTTTCATGGGGTCGGTGAAGCTGATGTGGAAATCAACGTCGGTGTCAGCGGACCTGGTGTCGTCAAACGTGCCTTGGAAAAAGTCAAAGGGGAGTCCTTTGATGTCGTGGCGGAAACCGTTAAAAAAACTGCCTTCAAGATCACACGGATGGGGCAGTTAGTCGGGCGCGTTGCTTCAGAGCGCTTAGGCGTTCCATTTGGGATCGTCGATCTTTCGCTGGCACCGACTCCTGCAGTCGGCGATAGCGTGGCATTGATTTTAGAAGAAATGGGCTTAGAATCTGTCGGTACCCACGGAACGACAGCTGCTTTGGCCTTGTTAAATGATGCAGTCAAAAAAGGCGGCGTAATGGCCTGCAACCATGTTGGTGGTCTGTCGGGTGCCTTTATCCCCGTTTCTGAAGACGCAGGGATGATCAAAGCAGTAGAAGCTGGTTTATTGAATTTAGAAAAACTTGAAGCCATGACGGCAATCTGCTCTGTCGGTTTAGATATGATTGCGATTCCGGGAGATACTTCGGCTGAGACGATCGCCGCAATGATCGCGGATGAAGCAGCGATCGGTGTCATCAACCACAAGACGACAGCGGTTCGAATCATTCCAGCGAAAGACAAAGAAATCGGCGATCGCATCGAGTTTGGTGGTTTATTAGGGACGGCGCCAGTGATGAAAACCAATCCTGCGCAGTCTACCGATTTCATTTTGCGTGGCGGCCGTATTCCCGCACCGATCCATTCATTTAAAAACTAGCTCGTGTTCATTTTGTAAGAAAATATGATGAAGTGACCTTTAAAAGACTAATCAGAATGCTGTCTTTTAAAGGTTTTTTGGTCCTGTTACTATTTTTTTCATTCCTAAGACGGATGTTTTTTTGTTTGGAATCGAATACAATGAAAGATAACACGATAAAAAGGGGTGGTAAAATGAAGAAAATCTTCCAACTTGGGATGTTGGTTTTTATTGGTTTGATGGGATTTTTTGTCCTTCAACCATCAATTGCCTTTGGACAGACATTTGTTCGTGATGATGCCGGGGTCCTTTCACAAGAGACGATCGAACAGATCGATGCCTTGAATAAAGAGGGGTTCCAATCATTGACCGGAGCGCCAGAATATGCTGTGATCACAATCCCTTCCTTAGATGGGCAATCGATTGAAGAGCGTAATTTGGAACTGTTCAATGAGTATGGTTTAGGAAATCCAGAGGACAATAATGGACTATTGTTTCTCTTTGCTATTGATGATCGTGAATTTCGTCTGGGTTATGGCGATGGACTATCCTATGTCTTCAGTGAGCTATCGGAAGATGATTTAGTGGATGAAGATGCCAAAGACGCATTACGAGATGAAGATTATGATACAGCGATATTGGCAGCTTCTAATGAAGTCTATCAGCGCATGAAAGAAGCGGATGAAACGATTGGTTTAGGGACGATCTATCAAGATGGCAAGCAAATGTTAGCAGAAAAACAGGCACAAGAAGCAGAAGCCAACAAGCAGATGTGGTTCACTATTGGAAAAATCGTTAGTGGTGTTGTAGCGGCAGCAGCTGCAGGCCTTGTAGGGTTCATTAGTTTTCGTCATCTTAAAACCAAACAGCGTTTTGCAGAGCACCTGCCGTTGCCGAAACATCTCTTAGAAGATAGTCACTTCCAACAGAAAGATTTCTTGAAATGGGCTAGCAATAGAAAGAACTATCAGCGTTACCATCAGTATCAGACAGCCAAAGATTGTCAACAAGCATTTACGCAGTATGTGACGAGTACTTACGTGCCAGCGAAATTGAGTTCGGTCACTGGATTGTCGACAGCAGATAAACGAGTCATCCAACATGCCTTGACGAATCCGGCAATTGGGGCCTATTTTTCAAATCTGCTGATGAAGAAAAAAACCACGGTCAAACATTTCGGTCAGGTGATCCTTACACAACATGACACCTTAAAAACCTATGAAGCCCAATTAGGCAGGGAAGTGTCTGAACGGATGGCAGACTACGATTTAACTGATGCGGTGTTACCCGAAAATCTGCCTTTAGCAGATGCTTATCGAGCAGAAATAGCCAAGCAAGCCAAAGAAGAGATCAGAAGACGCAATGAGCAAGGGCGATACTTAGCGCAACTTGTGACGGAAAAAGCGACCTATCCTGAGATGGTACAAGCCATTCCAAAAGAAGTTTCTAATGTTCTAGCGGAAGTGAAAACAGATGCCTTGTTCCAAGTTGACTTGAAACAGGTTTATCAAAATCACCCAGATTTAGCGAACAAATTATCCTCATTTGATGCTTCTGATCGAGCAGCCGTTTTGAATAATGCTCGCCAAGAGTATGACCCCCATGGTATGAATATGGCGTTGTTCTTTGTAATGATGAATAATCATGTGACCCATCAAGAACAAGTCATTGCCGATACGCAAAGTTCTTCGAATGATTTTGGCGGCTTTAGCGGAGGAAGCAGCAGCGGTGGCGGTGTTTCTGGTAGCTGGTAATTTTTCGTAGTGAGGAACGTTCATTGTTCTGCAATGCATTCGCTTGCATGTAGGTTTGTGCAAGCGGAAGGATTGTATGGTCAATGGCGTTTTTTCTTGTAGAGGAAATCCCTTGATAAATAAGACAAACCAAACAAAGTGTGGTAAACTTTTTAGAGTTACTGAAAATGAATGGAACTTTCATTCATTTGAAAAAGGGAGAAAACGAGGGATATCATGTACCAATCTTACATATGGGATTTTGACGGAACACTTTACGACAGCTACCCAATCATGTTAAAAGCTTTTATCAAGACATTGAAGGAGTATGGCTTTGATCCAGATCCAGCGGAGATTTATTATATACTGAAAGATTCATCTTCCAAAAAAGTTGCTGAAAAATACAACTTAGATTTTCAAGAGTTCACTAAAGCATTCAAAGCAAATGAAGCGCTGGATGATCGTTTGCCGCTTTCTTTTGCAGGAACCAAAGAAACATTAGAAGCCGTGGTTGCTGCTGGGGGCAAGAACTACATTTTGACCCACCGCGATGTCGTCTCAACGAAAGAGTTGTTAGAAAAAGAACAGATGGCAGACCTGATCGTTGAGATCGTTGGCCCAGAAAACAACTTCCCCCGCAAACCGGATCCAACTTCCCTGATTTATCTTGTTGAAAAGTATCAACTAGACAAAGATCAGACTGTCATGATCGGTGATCGCACGATGGATGTTTTTGCAGGACAAGGAGCAGGGGTCAAGACGATATTTTATGATATAGAAGGTCTCTTAAAAGATGTATCTGCCGACCATACCGTCCAATCAATGGCTGAAATACAAGAAATCATTAAGTCTTGAGAAATCAAGGCTTTTTTTGTGCATAGAAAGTAAGTCATTCAGTACTCATGATGAACGGTACAAACGTAGTTCTCATTGATCTTCTAGTCTCGGCACAACAAACCAAAAACAAGTCACGCCATTTTTCGACTCAGCACCATATTCGAAGGCATGAGAAGTCAAAATGGTTTTTACGATCGCTAAGCCGATGCCGGTTCCTTCTTTATGTCCTGCTTGATGTTGGACGCGTTGGTATCTTTCCCAAATAAGTTCGAGTTGTTCTGGAGGGATATCTTTTCCAGGGTTGATGATAGCAACTTTTGTTCCTGCAGCTGTATTCGTCAATTTGATCAAGAGTCGTTCATTTTTTGGTGTATGGTTGATGCCATTGTTTATTAAATTACGCAAGACTTGTTCCATTTTGATGCGATCAAAAAGAGCATTTCCATTCGTACTATCTGCTTCAAAATCGACAGTGATGTCATATTGATTGGCGATCCCTCTTGCGTAAGCAACGACGGAGGAAACCACCTCGTATGTATTCCAAACTTCATTTTTTAGTTGTGTATAGCCTGCTTGCATAATAGAGAAATCCATGATGTCATCGACCATGGCACTCATACGGTGGGCTTCGCTGATAATTAGGTCCATATGTTCTTTTCGAAGTCGTTCATCGCTTCCAGATACATCACGTACCATCTCCCCATAACCAGTGATTAACGCAAGGGGGGAGCGTAGTTCATGAGAAACGTTGGCAATCACTTCTTTTCGCAACACGTCTACTCGCTGAAGTTCTGTGCTTAAATCCGCAACTGATTCAGAAAGTGTTCCTAATTCATCTCCACGGTTGAGTTTTGGCACTGAATAAAGTTCACCCTTCGTTAGGCGAACAATAGCTTCTTTGATCGTTTTGATTGGACGAATAAAATGTTGTGCCAAAAAAAAGGAGATTGTTGACGCAAAAATAGTTAATATGATGGTGAATAGAAAGAGCTGTTGACGATTCAACCTCTGAAGCGCTTCGATTTGAGTGATGGTATTTGAAAGCAAAAGGGCAGCTGGACGTTGGAAAAGAGTCATAGGGACGCCAATAAGAATGGCAGAAGATTTTTCAAAGTTTTCTACGGTACTAAGACTCTCCCCATTGAGGACAGTTGGCGCATGTGATAATAACCAGTTGTATTCGTTTTTCAACCCGTCTATGTTCAGTTTCTGTCCATTATTATATGCAGAAAGGATTTCACCGGAATCATCGATTAAGAAGAGAGTTCCAACAATTGTTTTACTGAGGAAAAGTAATGGCTCATCTGGTAAACCAGTAGGATCTACTGCCATATCTTCAAGAGAAGTAGCTGTTTCTTGAACGGTTTCCAGAAGTGATTCTTTCGTTGTGTTGATATAATTTGGTTCAAAGAGTAAAATTTGAACGGTCCATAAAAAAGCGATACCAATGATGACCAGCAACATATTGGCGGACCAAAGTCGAATAAGTAATTTGCTTTTGAAATAATTGAATCCTAACCGACTAGTCTTCATAATCAAATTTATACCCTACCCCCCAAACCGTCTGGATTAATTCTCGATAATCGCCTAGACGCTCTCTTAACGATTTGATGTGTGTGTCCACTGTCCTGGTATCACCAAAATAATCAAAGCCCCAGACACCTTCCAAAATAGATTCTCGGCTCAATGCGATATGATTGTTTTTCGTTAGATAGACCAGCAGGTCAAATTCTTTCGGTGTTAGCGGCAAAGGTTCCCCTTTGATCGTCACGGTATGTGAAAAAACATTGACCTCGAGATCACCAAAAACGATCTTTTCGAACTGAAACTGAATGCTCCGTTTCAACACAGCTTTGATGCGAGCCATTAACTCTTTAGGACTAAATGGCTTAGCGATGTAATCATCGGCACCAAGATTGAAGCCAAAGAGTTTATCGTACTCTTCTTTTCGAGCGGTAATCATGATGACTGGCGTGTTACAGCTCCCTCTGATTTCCGAAAGCGTCTGAAAGCCATCTTTTCCCGGCATCATGACATCTAAGAGGATCAAATCAAATGAACGATTGGCTAGTTTTTCCAGTGTTTCATTTCCATCTGATGCTTCAAAACAAAGGTAGCCTTCGATCTCCGCATAGGTTTTCACTAAGGCACGCATATGGGTGTCATCATCAACAATCAATAATTTTTGCAATTTTGGTCACATCCTAACAATTAAATTATATTTTTTAAATTATATCACAGCGTGCTGGTTAGTTTGACAGGGAAATGCCCTTTTGAAAAATAATTGTTCTTTCCCTCACAGGATTATCACAAATACCCAATACTATAGAGATATATTCGATCGAAAGGGGCGCTTTTACGATGCATGACTCTCGCATGCTAAATAAGAATAAAGCGAAAAAAAATCGTAAGCTAGTCGGTCATTGGTTGTACATCATCAGTTTTGTACTTTTTATGGGGTTCTCTGCACGTCTGATTTACATTGTTCAAGTTGGCGTCATCGCAGGCGTCTCTTTGTCTGAAAGAATAGAACATTTGTATTATCGTTCCAGACCGATTGAAACAAGGCGAGGCTCAATCTTTGATCGACAAGGGTCTGTGATTGCACAAGACGTTCTTTCTTATACTGTTCGAGCAATTCTTTCTGAAGATTACATTGATAATGGACGACCTATGTATCTAGGCAGAGAGAATTTTGAGGAAACAGCAACGATTCTTTCAGAGTATTTACCTATTTCAAACGATCAAGTTTTGACTATTTTGACAAACGGTGTGAATCAAACGGAACCACCTGCATATCAAGTGGAATTTGGCAGTGTGGGGAGTGGTCTAAGTGTGACTATTAGAAATCAAATTCAATCGGCCCTTGATGCAGCTGGAATCAATGGCATTTATTTCGAGGCTCGTACAAGTCGCAGCTATCCGAATGGCATCTTTTCTTCACATTTGATAGGCACGACCTCAGATGATGAAGAGATTCGTGTCGGTGTATCTGGGTTAGAATATGTAATGAACCATTTCCTGAGCAATCAAAACGGGCGAGAGTCCTTTCAAGTCAATGCTTCAGGGAATCCTGTTCCTGCAACCAATCAAACGGTTGAAGAAGGCATTGACGGACAAGATGTTTGGACGACATTAGATGCGCATTTGCAGTTATTCACTGAATCTCTGATGGATGAAGTTTTGGAAGAAACGCGGCCAGAAAATTTAACTGCTTTATTAATGGATGCCAAAACGGGTGAAATTTTAACGATGGCTCAAAGACCGACTTTTCATCCAGAGACCCAAGAGGGGATTGATGATGCGCATTTTATATGGCGCAACCTTTTCACAGAAGAGATGTATGAACCTGGTTCGACCTTGAAGCTGGCAACCGTTGCGACAGCAATTGATGAAGGAGTGTTTGATCCCACGGAACGTTATAATCCAGTGAGTATGCAGATTGAAGATCGACTCATCAGTGACCACGACTCAGGGGCAAATGGTGAGCTGACGATGCGGCAAGCGTTAGCTTGGTCTAGCAACACAGGGATGGTTCGTCTTCAGCAGCGGATCGGCGGTGAAATATGGGCGCAGTATTTAGCTGATTTTGGACTAGGGAAAGTTACTGGAAGTGAGCTTTTCGGTGAGGTACCAGGTATCTTACCTTCAAGAAATCGGGTTGATCAAGCTATGAATTCATATGGTCATGCGATTGGTGTTAATCAGATGCAGATGATGCAGTTATTTAGTGCATTTGCCAATGGTGGCGAGATGATTCGTCCCCAATTGATTCGGCAAGTGGGGGAAGAGACCCAAGTTTTTCCAGAAGTCGTTTCCCAGCCTATTTCACAAACAGCGGCTGATGCTGTATTGGAATACATGACCGATGTAGTGACGGATGAACGTTATGGCACCGCTTATGATGTATACCAACTAACGAACCATGAGATTTCTGTCAAAACTGGGACAGCTCAGATTGCCAATGAGAATGGTCAAGGCTACCTGACAGGAGAGTTTGATTATATTTATTCGGCGGTCTCGATCTATCCAACGGATGATCCACAGTTTATTCTTTACCTCACCATCAAACGTCCAGAAAAGTACGATCGTCATACATTGGCTAAAATCGCCAATCCTTTGATGGAGCGTTCGATGGCACTGCAAAATTTTCGTGAGTAAAAAAAATTTCTTAACAGGAGCTTAAAAAGACATAGACCATCTAAGAAATTTCATGCTGCAACTGGTCAACTTCCCACAGGAATGATAGTCTTTAGAAAAGACAAGAAGGCTTCTTCAGCGATCTAAACTAAGGATGAGTGAAGTGGATCACCGATCGCCTTACAGCTAGCAGATAAAAAAATCATTGACGGAGGAGTCGTATGAAAAAACTAAAATTCTTATTCAAAAGCATTTTTCTCATCGGGCTTCTTTATTTTGCAAGCCAGATGATCACATGGCATGACGGTCGTTTGGCCTTTCGGGATGCCCGCCTCAACGAGATCACTCAAACTATCTCTTCCCGATTTTCTCTTTCACAAGATGCTTCAGACAGACAAGTGGAAGAAACGCCTGCTCAGACACATTTATACAATGAATCACGACAAGTGATTGAAGAAACCTTTGGAGAAGCAATCAATGAATCAGCGAATCGGTATGGATTAACGTGGACATCCTACCACGATGATTTTCGTAACTTCATGATGGTGATGTATGATGAGAATGATATCGCGCAAGGAATCTATACGAACCAAGATACCCTGCATATCGATGACACGCTAGGAATCGGGTCTTCAAAAGCCAGCGTTCGTAATCAGATGGGCACGCGTCAAGAAAGTTTTCAACGAGGATCACGACGGTATCGAATCCAGCCAGATGCGAACTATGATCTCTTCTTACATGATGATCAATTGATTACTTTTTTCTATGATGTTCATGCCGAAGACACAGTGACCGCGATCCAAATCATCAATCAAGAGCTAGAGGTCTTGCATGCAGATGATTTTAGGCAAAATCAGACAGCGGTATTAAGCGGTCTGCGTACGCAGCTGTTTGAACTTACGAATGCGACTCGAGTAAAATTTGGATTGGAGCCATTAGAATTTAGTGCTGCAACAAGTGAGACTGCCCGTAAGCATAGCCAAGATATGGCTGAAAATCGGTATTTTGATCATATTGCTTTGGATGGGTCAAGCCCCTTTGATCGGATGCAAGAAGACGGGATCAGCTTCACCGCCGCAGGAGAAAACTTAGCATTTGGCCAAGCCAGCAGCATTTACGCTCACCAAGGCTTAATGAATTCAGAAGGACATCGGGCAACGATCTTAACTGAAGGGTATGACTACCTGGGGATCGGTATTGCGATCGATACCAGCGAACAGCCTTATTATACAACGTTGTATCATCGAGGCTCGGCGTCGTGAATTCCTGAATTGCGTGAAACAGAAACTCTTAACTAGTGAAAAAGTCGACACGTGGAAAGTGTTGACTTTTTTTCTGTCCTTGATTACTTTTTGCGTATTTCATCTATGAGGTGGTGAAAATGGATCGATGGAAAATGCTTAAAGATTACTGGCGGATTGCACTTGTAGGTGCGGTGCTGGTGGTTTTGTTGATTATCTGGTTTGTGCCGTTTTCGCAGAACAAAGAAACAAACTGGCATTCAATGGCAGATGCAGCAGGGCAAACGTCTGAAATGGGAGAAGGTGGAACCCTTCAAGAAGATAGTCCTCATGATGAAGAATCTGAGATCGTCATAGATATCAAAGGGGAAGTGCACCAACCGGGCATTTATCGCTTAAAATCAGGTGCGCGGATGTATGAACTGATCGAACAAGCAGGTGGTCTGACAGAAGAGGCGTTAGAAACAGCGATAAACTTAGCACAAGTGTTGCAAGATCAACAGATGGTGATCGTTCTCCATCAAGAGGATGAAGGGTTTATGGAGATAAATGCTTCAGGAGTAAGTAGCAGCCAGACAGTAGTGACACAAATCAATCTGAATCAAGCCAATGCGCAGCAACTGCAAGAACTGCCGGGTGTGGGTGCCAAAAAAGCAGAAGCAATCATCGCTTACCGCGAAGAATATGGTTTTTTTAAACAGATTGATGACCTAAAAAAGATCACAGGCATCGGAGAGAAGACCTTTGAGTCCTTGAAAGAGATGATTACAGTGACGGACTGAACCAAATAAAAGTAAGCAATACTAAGAAATGACGGTTGAAAATTCAAGAAATTCGATTAGAATAGAACTAATCAATCGCAAAGGAGCAAATGAATGAGCAATACGAGAATCCCTTGGGACCAGTATTTTATGGCGCAAGCTGTTTTACTGTCTTTACGCAGTACGTGTTCCCGACTTGAAGTCGGCGCTACATTAGTCAAAGATCGCCGAATCATCGCTGGAGGCTACAATGGGTCAGTCAGTGGCGATGTACACTGCATCGACGATGGCTGTTATGTTGTCGATGACCATTGTATTCGGACGATTCATGCTGAAATGAATGCTTTACTGCAATGTGCAAAATTAGGGGTATCGACAGAGAATGCTGAAATCTATGTAACACATTTTCCTTGTCTTCCTTGTACGAAAGCCATTTTGCAAGCAGGTGTTAAAAAGATCCATTATTTGAATGATTATCGTAACAACCAGTATGCACTAGAATTGATTCAACAAGTAGGTGCTTCCGTCCACCAAGTTGAACTCGATCCTGTGTACTTCGAAAAACTATCCTTTGGTGTGCTGAATGATGCACAACCAACAAAAGAGAACTGATTCATTTCTATTTCTTAGTATTATTTTCGCTTGTTCGGTGACTGCATACTATGTGCAGTCTATCCTACTTGGATTCATTGCACTTTATTATTTCGCGATGCTTGTCTTAAAACGACAGGCATTTTTGTGCATGGTTTGTTTTGTCGGACTGTTGCTGTTAAGTGTCCGCGTCTCTCTATTTCGGACTGGGGACATACAAGAAGGTGAGTATCGAGGGGTAGTCAATGTGCTGCCAGACACGATCAAAATCAATGGTGATCTGCTTACGTTTGAAGCAAAATCCTCCGCAGGTAAAGTGATTGGCCATTACACGATTTCTTCAGAGACTGAAAAACAGCAATGGCAGGATCGATCCGATTGGGGAAGAAAGCTGCTGGTGAAAGGATTTTTTTCTCTTCCTGAAAGACCACGAAACCGCCACGGGTTTGACTATTCTGCCTATCTGTCCAGTCGATCAATTATTGGCTCAGTCCATATCGAGCAAATTGTAGGAATGGAAGCAGCAGACTCAGGCTTTTCGCTTGCAAAAGTTCGAGCGGATGTTATTTCTTCTGTTCAACGAATTTTTCCTGAACGATCCGCTACCTATATCAATGCATTGCTCTTTGGTTTTAAAGATCACGCGTTTCAAGAGGTGCGACAAATTTACAGTGCAAGTGGCTTGTTGCATTTTTTTACGATTTCAGGAATGCATATCGTCTTATTTTTCAAATGGTTTCGCGAGATCTTATGCCGATTGGGTTTCACGCAAAAAGAAATGTTGTTACCTTTGGTGGTCTTTTTCTTAGGGGCGATCGGTCTGTGTGGGGGTGGCATTAGTGTATGGCGCGCCGTCTTGGCATTGGCTGTTAATCAAGTGAACGCCCTTTTTCCTCAACGCCTATCGGGGAGTGATCGCTATGGGATTGTCCTGACAGCACTTTTATTCGTTGACCCCAAAGTATTGCTTCAAACATCGGGGCAACTAAGCCTTTTGATGACATTTTTGCTACTGATGCAACGACCAGTTGGATGGTCATGGTTTTGGTGTTGCCAATTCTTACCTGTACTTGCAGCACCCATCATTGTCGCAGTTTTTTATGAATTTCCGCTCTTTGGCGGCTTATTGACGTTTTTCTTTCTGCCGTTTTTTCAAGTAATTTTGCTACCAGCGTGTCTTTTATTGTTTATGGTCAGTACACTTTTCCCACCCATCAGGGGGCTGATTGTCGTTTTCGAAGGACTTTTGCTGCTTATGGAAATAATTATAGGCGCTGTTGGGGGCATTTCCCTGACAATTGGTGCTATACCTGTGGGATTGGCTGGCATCTGTTGTCTGCTTGGCCTGTTTTTTTATCAAAAGAAACGGTGGTTGCTGGTGATCTGTTTCTCACTCGTTATACCAACGGTCTACCAAAAAAACAGCGTTGTACCGACGATTAGCTATGTCGATGTTGGGCAAGGAGACAGCATCGTTTTGCAGGCAGAAAAGAATCGCGAAGTTTATGTGATCGATACTGGAGGTTCTTTGTCTTTTCCGAAAGAAAACTGGCAAGAGCGTAAACGACAAGCTGCCGCGGAATCTACATTGATTCCTTTTTTGAAGGGGGAGGGAGTCAGGAAGATTACTGGTTTGTTTCTAACTCATGGGGACACGGACCATATGGGGGACGCACTAGCATTAATGAAGGCGATCCCCGTTGAAACGTTATATCTTGTACCAGGAAGTGAACAAGATCACCGGATTGCCAAGCTATTAAAAGAGCTCCCTAAGCAGACAAGCGTTGTTTGGACGACGGTTGGCCAAGTGGTGGGTGATTTCCTTCAGTTGCAAGTATTGGCACCAGAATCAGGTGCAGGACAAAACGAAGATTCGATGGTGATTAAAACCAAGGTAGGGGATAAAACATTTTTGTTTACTGGTGATCTCGAACAAGCTGGGGAAAAAAAGTTGATTTATGATTATCCGAATCTTAAAGCTGATGTTTTGAAACTAGGGCATCATGGCAGTCGAACCTCTACGGCACCTGAGTTTGTTACGGCAATCGATCCCCAATTCGGGATCGTTTCAAGTGGACGGAAAAATCGGTACGGGCATCCTCATGAAGAGGTGCTGGAAACGTTGGCAAATCAGACCGTTTTGCGAACCGATCAGCAAGGCATGATCCAATTTATTTGGTCTGAAAAACAACAATCATTTTTGATAAAAACGCTGCTAGACTATCCGATTGACTAATGGTAGGATAAGAATGAAAGCGGGGGGAACGATGGAATTACAAAAAGCGTTGCATGCAATTCGAACCAAGGAGTTGCAATCGATTTATCTGGTCATCGGCAGTGAAATGTTTTTACAAGAGCAAGTTCGCACGGCATTTTTGGAGCGTTTTTCCGTTGGGAAAGATGATCTGAATTTTGCTTCCTTTGACATGGAGAAAGATCCCCTTGATATGGTGATCCAAGAAGCCCAATCGTTGCCTTTTTTTGGCGATCAGCGCTTACTTTTCGTCGAGCGGCCATTTTTCTTAACGGCTGAAAAAAAGAGCAATGCACCTGAGCATGACCTAGATGATTTCTTGAATTATATCAAAGACCCATTGGAATCATCGGTAATGGTGATTTTTGCAGATGTCGATAAATTAGATGAACGGAAAAAAATTACTAAGCAGCTGAAGAAAGCCGCAGTTGTGATTGATGTCGCACCTATGAAAGAAGCCGACGTGCGTCAGTATCTCCAACAGTCGTTGGCCAATGACGGCATCGAGATGAGCCGAGAGGCGTTTGATTTGTTTTTACGGTTAACGGATCTGCAACTTTCAAAAGCGATGCAGGAGTTACAGAAACTACGGTTGTATGCTGGAAATGGCAATAAAATCACGAAGGAGATCGTCTTGCAGTTGATCCCTAAGACGTTGGAACACAATGTCTTTGAATTAACCAGCGATGTCTTAAAGGGGAACGTATCGGATGCGTTGCGCTTGTATGACGATCTATTATTGCAAGGGGAAGAGACGATCAAGATCAATGCTATCTTGATCAGCCAAGTCCGTCTGCTGTTACAGGCGGCGATTTTGATGAAAATTGGCTACCAGCAAGCCAATATCGCAGAAACGTTGGGGATTCATCCGTACCGAGTGAAGTTAGCGATGCAGCAAGCTCGTGGGTTTGGAGAAAAGCAATTAGCAGCACTATATAGTGAATTGATCGAAAATGATTACTTAGTAAAAAGTGGTCAGATGGACAAAGAGTATTTGTTCCAGCTATTTGTTTTAAAACATGGCAAACAGTAAGTCAAAAAGAAAGGCGCAGCAATCATCGATTGCTGCGCCTTTCTTAATTTGCTTATTTTGCAATTTTTTTACTTAAACGAGATTTGTCGCGACTAGCTTTGTTCTTGTGGATCAATCCTTTAGTCTCAGCCATATCGATTGCTTTAACAGCATCTTTATATAACGCATCTACGTTATCAGCACCAGCTTCAACAGCTTGATCAAATTTTTTGATTGCTGTACGCATTGTGCTTACTTGAGATGAATTCTTAGCATTAGCCGCTTCGCTTGTGCGAACACGTTTGATTGCAGATTCAATGTTTGGCATGTATTTCACCTCCGAAAAAAAAGTTCAATTACGTTTAGAAAACGTATAAATCAACACTAGTCATTATACCTAATGCCAAGAGTGATTGCAATAAAAGTTGTAAAGAAATTTTACTTAACACAAAAAAATGATTTTTCGGTCACGCTATTTTTTACTTTATGGAATTTAAAAATACTTCTTTACACATTTTTTACAGAATAGTTATAAAAAGTTTACACAGAAAGAGCTTTCTATGCTATGATTACTTCGGAATTTTTAAATGGGGGAATCTATGTGAATATCGCTTTGTTTCTAACGATTGTCTTGTCATTAGGGGTGATTTTCGTCAACGGCTGGACGGATGCGCCTAATGCTATTGCAACCGCGGTCTCAACAAGAGTCTTACGTCCAAATATCGCCATTGGCATGGCGGTCGTCATGAATTTCTTAGGTGTACTGGTGATGACGTATTTTAATGCGCAAGTAGCAGAAACGATCAGCAACATTGTGACATTTGACTCAGGTGGAAGCTTTCGAGTCTCGCAGATTGCTTTAGCCGCTGCCTTATTCTCGATTGTCGTCTGGACGGTCGCTGCTTGGTACTTTGGGATCCCAACCAGTGAATCTCACGCATTGATCGCGGGATTGACAGGAGCTGCCATGGCTCTGGGTGGTTTACATGCAGTCAACGGTGAAGAATGGCTGAAAGTCTTGATCGGACTCGTTGTGTCTACGTTAATGGGGTTTATTGGTGGATTTTTGATCACAAAACTGATCGTTTGGCTCTTTCGTGATACGCAACGGCGAAAAGCCAACAAAATTTTTACGGTTGGGCAAGCCATTGCGGCTGGTGCCAATGCCTTCTTGCATGGTGCCCAAGATGGCCAAAAATTCATGGGTGTGTTCATGTTAGGCCTTTTTTACAACAATCTTGCTGAAAAGACTGGTAATGGCTTTGCGATCCCACTGTGGGTGATGGTTCTTTGCTCATTGACCATGGGGATCGGTACATCGGTCGGTGGGATGAAGATCATCAAATCAGTGGGAATGGATATGGTAAAGCTGGAAAAATACCAAGGCTTTTCTGCAGATGTTACTGCAGCAATCTGTTTGTTCTTGTCTTCTGTATTTGGTATCCCAGTTTCAACAACGCACACGAAAACGACCGCTATCATGGGCGTTGGAGCGTCTCGGCGTTTTTCTAGCGTTGATTGGCGCATTGTAAAAGAAATGATCTATGCTTGGATTTTAACCTTTCCTGGCTGTGGATTGATTGCGTTTCTAATGGTCAAATTTTTATTGCTAATTTTGTAAGGAGAGAAAGAAATGGCACGAAAAAAAGGATTCGATTATTTTGCAGCAATGGAGCAGTTGGCAACAAATGGTCATCTAGCTGCGAAACGTTTTTCGCTGTTGATCAATGATTACTCTGAAACAGCGTTAAGTGAAGCAGCAGCCGAGATTCATGGATTAGAAAAAGAAGGGGATAAAGTGATCGCTGAGCTAACGAATGAGTTGTACGACTCATTTATCACACCGATCGATCGCGAAGACATCTTGGTCATCTCTGAGCGCTTAGATGATATTTTGGATGGCATTATGGGACTGACTTATTTATTTGAGAATTTGGTCATTACAAAGATCCGCCCCGAGACGAACTTATTTGCTGAAATGATCGTTCAAGCGACACAAGGCGTTGAAACGGCCTTAAAAGAATTTCCTAAGTTCAAAAATTCAAAAACGTTGCGTCAAATGATCAATGATGTGAATACGATTGAATCAGAAGCAGATCTTTTGTATTCAAAAATGAAGAAAGCGTTGTTTACAGACGAAACGGATGTGCTGGAAATCATTAAATGGAAAGATATTTATGATCGTTTTGAATCCATCATCAACGACACCGAAAGTGCGGTTGATATTATTGACGGTATGGTAATCAAAAACACGTGATGGAATAAGAATTCTATTTAACGAAAAAAGAGCAACTATTGCAGCATTGAAATGCCCAATAGTTGCTCTTTTTGCTTATAATTGGATCAGCCAATAGCCAATCAAAATAATTCCTAAAACGATACGGTACCATCCGAAAACGGTAAAGTCATTCCGTTTGATGTAATTCATCAAGAAGCGGATCGCAATGATCGAAACGATGAATGATACGATGGTTCCTGTCAGTAAGATGACGGTTCCTTGAAAGTCAAAGGCATTGCCATCTTTCAAAAATTTGAAAATTTTTAATGCGCTGGCACCAAACATGGTTGGAATACCTAAGAAAAATGAAAATTCAGCAGCCACATAGCGAGAAGCGCCAATCATGATAGCACCTAAAATGGTGGCACCAGAACGAGATGTTCCTGGGATCAATGCCAATACTTGGAACATGCCGACGATCAAAGCCGCTTTGTAGGTGAATTTGTTCAAATCGGTGCATTTTGGTGCTTTATTTTTGTTTCGTTTTTCAACTACAATAAAGCCGATCCCATAAACGATCAAAACGATCGAAACCGAAAAGAAATTGTAGAAATGCGCATCTAACCAATCATCTAACGGCAATCCGATAATAACTGATGGTAAGACCGCAACAATAACTTTAAACCATAACGTCCACGTATCTTTTTTCTCTATCTCATTTTTTTGCGGCGAAAAAGGGTTTAGTTTATGGAAATATAAGTAGACGACTGCTAAAATCGCGCCCAATTGAATGACAACATTGAACATCGTCATAAATTCGGGGGTAACATTCAAACCGATAAATTCGTCGGCAAGAATCAAGTGACCGGTGCTGCTAATTGGCAGCCATTCCGTGATCCCTTCGATGATCCCAAATAAAATCGCTTTTATAAAATTTGTAAAAAACATTGGTCCAGTCCTTTCTATGACAAAATACAACTCTTAGTATACCGTTTCCTGATTCGAATACCAATCTTTTTCCTAAAAAAAGAGGGCAGTTTTTAAATCAAAAACTGCTCCTTTATTAAAGAAATTGATTTGTTGTTCAACGTTCTTCTTTAGGATAAAAGCTCTTGAGAGAGCGCCAAGCCTTTTTTGATGTATTCTGTGTTACCAACTTCGGCGATCGTAAAGCTGCCATCTTCGTAGATCAGTCGAGTGACCGAACCATTTTCAATATCCATACGAACATTGTTCTCATCATTGATCAAATGCAAAAGAAAAGCGATCGTTAAGCCATGAGAAACAACTAACGCATTCCCGCCGCCTTTTTTCTCAACGCGATAGGCGATATCTTCAAAACCGGTTTTCACACGTTCGGTCAAAACGTCGAAGGTTTCTGCCCAGTTGGCTGTATCGGCGTGGTAAATCGCATTGGCGATCGCCTCAAACGAGACATGATTGGCAATCATCTCATCGTAATCAGGAAAATCAAGGATTCTTGGTAGAACGCCCCACATCTCTGCATCGTAGGCCCCTTCAAGGGAGCCAAAGCACCATTCACGAATCCGTTTGTCGATATGGTAAGGGATTTCCGGTCCGCGGACATGTTCACCTAAGATCAAACGCATAGTCTCAATCGCTCGGCCGCTGTCACTGGATACTGCTTCCACAAAATCCACATCCCGTAATCCAAGTCCTAAATAGTGGATGCCTTGTTCACCGGTTCGAGTTAATGGTGTGTCACACCAGCCTTGCACCCGCTGCAATGTGTTGAACATTGTTTTCCCGTGACGCACGACATACAATTCCGTTTTTGCCATAACTAGTTATTCCTCCTTTGATTCGTCATATGTTTAAGCGTTAAAAAACGGATTGGTCCGTTTCTCAATCTCGATTGTCGTTGGTTCCCCGTGGCCAGGATAGACCGCCATTTGATTCGGTAATACAAAGAGTTGCGTTTGGATGCTGGTCAGCAATTGTTCAAAATTTCCGGTTGGCAGGTCTGTCCGCCCAATGCTGCCTTTGAATAAGGCGTCTCCGGAAACGACAAACTTGTCAAAAATAAAACTGACGCTGCCGATAGAATGACCCGGCGTTGCAACCACTTTAAAGAACATTCCAGCTATCTCATACTCTTTCAGTTCAAGCTCAATTTCTGCTGGACGTGCGGTGATGAGACCTAATTCAGGATGGCGTCCAGAAAGATTTTTCATAGGATCACTCAGCCACTCTTGCTCGAGCGGACTCACGTAAACGGGGATCTGATAATAATCCCGCAAATGGTCAACTGCGCCAATATGGTCATAATGAGTGTGGGTCAATAAAATCGCTGCTGGTTTTGCGCCGGTTTTTTCGATCTCAGCGATCAATCTCGCTGCTTCTGCTCCAGGATCAACAATCAACAAAAAATCTTCTTTCCAAATAAGGTAACAATTTTCTTGAACGGGCCCTGTCACTAAACCAATGATTTTCATGCTAAAACCTCCTAGGATCACAAATGCTTGTGTCTAACTATAAGTATAGCTTAAAGTATTAGAGGAAACAAAGAAAGGTTTTTAGGAGTGAAAAATTAATGATAAAAACGATAAATGTAGAAGACAATCGTCAGGCAGTCTGTCAATGGCTCAATCATTCATCTAAAAAAACGGAGGCAGTGAGTGCCTTTTCCGATCAAGAACAGCTCTCTTTGGCTTTTTTTGACAATCAGGATCAACTCGGTGGATTGATTGGGAAACGTACAGGCAATACGATCCATATTCAATTATTGGCAGTCAATCCAGACCATCAAAATCAAGGAATAGGGAAACAATTGATTCAAGCCCTCTTTGATTATGGGAAAAAAGTAGGATGTCGCTCTGTGACAGTCACCACCCAAGACTACCAAGCGCCGCATTTCTATCAAGCAGCAGGCTTCGAAACATTTGGTGTGCTTTCTGATACACCAGTGCTTGGCACAGATAAACTTTATTTTGTGAAGATGCTGTGACAGATCCTTCTGAGGCAAGTGGTCAGATAAAAAATAGTTTAATGAGAGAAAAGCTTAGAATTATTGTGGGAATTCGAAAATTTTTCTAAGAAACCGCACTAGCAAAAAACTGCTGTTATACTAATTAAAATAAGAAAGCGTGTGATTCGTTTGAAACTGGTTTAGTTTTTGACGGAACTATGAACATTCTTCGTGACCAACTACGAGGAAAATGTCTCATCTCTATCTTGCGTTAGTTTTGATTGGTATACATCAACTTTTTTGTAAGAAGGTGTTTTTATGAAAAAATCGCTGCAATTTTTGTTGACTCTATGCTTCGCCGCATTCGTTTTAGCGAGCTGTGGTCAGGAGGAGTTAGCCATCGACGATTCAAAAGAAGTTTCTGAAACCGTTACTTCCGCCTCGAAAGCGGTTGAAAATGGCGGCCTTGATTTAATGCTGATCCAAGATGAGAGTGTCATCTTTCCGCAAAGCCAAGGGGTTTATGATTTTCATGAAAATGAATTGACAATCGTTAAGCAGTATTTGCCGATGGCGGATTTAGAGGATAGTTCTGCCAGTGCCAGTGATGTTACCCTGTATGAAGGCCAAATCGAAAGTGATTTTCAGCGACATTTTTCCCATTCAGAGGTTCAGCTGTCGAATGATCCCTATCAAATCTATGAGATCACCTACCAAGATGCATCCTACACGGTTGAAGGGAAGCATTTGACGATCAAAGCAGATGGACGGACCTTTGAGTTCACCTTAGATTTAGACAATCAACAAGCTTATGACCAAAATGGTGTCAGTTATGATATTCAGGTGGATCAATAATTTTCCTTAAAAAATATTCCTGCTTTACTTGCTTAGGTGAGTAGAGTAGGTTTTTTTATAAACTTTCGACAAACCCATTTCTGGAAGTGGGAATGGTGTTGATTATTTGATGAGTAGGCATTTTGCCACAAGTGTTTTTTTTAGGGATAAAACCTGTTTGGAGAAAATACCATTCGCAGAGGACGAAAAGCTGTTTCTGTTCGCTTTTCCAAAAGCAAACTATCCGCTATAATGGCAAACAAGAAGGTGAACACGTGTATAAAGGAAAAGTTGCGGTTAGAAAAATCGTAGAATTTATTTTGCGCCGAGGCGATATTGATAGCCGCAAAGTCAGTAATCATACCGCGCAAGAAGGCGCCCGGATCCATCGCCAACTACAAAAAGAGGCCGGGGATGGGTATCAAAAAGAAGTCTTCTTCAAACGAGAAAGCCAAATTGAGAAAGATGCCATCACTGTCGAAGGACGTGCCGATGGTCTCTTTTTTGATGCTTCCGTTGATTCTTGGGTGATTGATGAGATCAAAACTTCAGAACCAGCTTTCGAAGATATTCCTGATGATCAAATCGACTTGTTTTTTGCCCAGGGAATGGTTTATGCTTATTTGTTTTTACTACAAGAAAATGAACAAGCAGCGCTTAGTGAGAGTGAAGATCAGGAGAAAAAAGAAGCCGTTTCTGCTGATCAAGAAGAAGCGAAGAAGCCAATCGATCGGATTGCCGTACAATTGACTTATTATCAAACGACTGAAAAGCAGATTACTCGTACGAGAAGAACGTTTCAGTTTTCAGAACTGGCAGTTTTTTATAAAGACTTACTTCAGGAGTATCATAAGTGGCTAGTCTTTCAAGAGAATTGGCGTCGTGTCCGAAATACATCTTTGCAGCTGCTATCTTTTCCTTTTGAAACCTTTCGCAAAGGGCAGCGAGAGTTAGCAGCAGCGGCGTATAAAACACTAAAAAATGGCAAGCGACTTTTTGCGGAAGCGCCCACTGGAACTGGAAAAACCATGTCAACATTGTTTCCCGCATTAAAAGTTCTCGGGGAAGAAGGGGCTGATCGGGTCTTCTATCTGACGGCGAAGACGATCACCAGACAAGTGGCTGAAGATGCATTGAGCAAGTTAGCAGACAACGGTAGTGAAACTAAGAGTGTCACGATCACTGCCAAAGACAAAATTTGCTTTTTGGATGAACGAAATTGTACGCCTGAGCATTGTCCTTATGCACAAGGCTATTACAATCGAATCAACGAAGCTTTGTGGGATCTGTTGCATCACGAAAACCAAATAACCCGAGAAGTGATCGAGACTTATGGAATGAAACATACGGTTTGTCCCTTCGAGCTTTCACTAGATGTCAGTGTCTTTTGCGATGTCATTATAGGTGATTATAATTATTTGTTTGATCCAACCGTTTATTTACGTAGATTTTTTGAAGAGCCAGAAGAAGAGTATCTCTTTTTAGTAGATGAAGCCCATAACTTAGTTAACCGTTCAAAAGAAATGTATTCCGCAACAATCTCGCGACAGCCATTTAAGGAATTAAAGAAGAAGCTGCCGAAAGATCAACAGAAATTAAAACGAGCACTAAACAAAGTTGATAAAGAATTTGTGACTATAGCCCAATTAGCAAAAGAGGAAGGATGGGAGTACCATCATCAAGCGGCTCCTCATGATACAATGGTCAACCAGCTTTACAAATTAGCTGAATTGATGAAGGAATGGTTGCCGGCAAATCCTGAGCATGAATTGCAAGAAGAAGTGTTGCAAGTGTATTTTGAAGCTAACCATTATTTGAAGATCAGTGAATTTTATGATGATCACTACGAAACGACGGTGGAGATCGACCGCTATGATATCAAACTAAGGCAATTTTGCATCGAACCAGCGCCGTTTCTCGAATCTGTGTTAGATAAGGGCAAGGCCAGTCTTTTGTTTTCTGCAAGTTTTACCCCCTTGTCTTATTATCAGGAGGTCCTAGGTGGTGGTGATGAAGCATTGCGCTATCGCTTGCCAAGTCCTTTTGATCCGAAAAATCAAGGAATTTTTATTGCGGACTATATCCAAACGACGTATCGCCAACGTGAAGCCAGCATTCCTGCAATCGTTGATGCGATCCAGCAAATGACCGCGGCGAAAGTGGGAAACTATATGGTCTTTTTCCCCTCTTATCGTTACTTGGATGATGTGGCGGCAGCATTTTCTCAACAGGCGCCAGAGGTGGAGGTCTTGATTCAGGGGACAGCTATGAATGAAGCTGAACGTGAAGCATTTCTTGCAAAGTTTCAATCCGTGAATCAGCAAGAATCATCCGTGCTAGAAACAATTCAAGATAAACAAGAGAGTCAACCAAAAACATTGGTGGCATTTTGTGTCCTTGGAGGAATTTTTTCTGAAGGGATCGACCTAAAAGGCGATCGCTTGATCGGTGCCGCAGTAGTAGGTGTCGGACTGCCGCAAATCAATCACGAACAAGAATTGATTCGGGAATATTACGATGAAAAAAAGGCAGCTGGCTTTGCGTATGCCTATCAGCTGCCCGGGATGAATAAAGTCCTGCAAGCAGCCGGTCGAGTGATCCGGGATGTCAGCGATCGCGGCGTGGTGTTATTGCTGGATCAGCGCTTTCGGACACCGCGTTACCAAGAACTTTTCCCACTGCATTGGCAGCATGCCTTGCAGATTCGTCGACCGCAAGAGTTATCAAAAGCATTGACTCATTTTTGGCAAGAAAAAAACTAGAAGCAGAGCTTTCAGGAGCGGTTGCGCAAAATCAGTAGATAAAGCTGATTTCGCCTAACCCTCACGTTAGACTCTGTTCTAGTTTTTTTGATTAGCGATAATTTGTAAACTGTAAGTCGATCGTCAAAGGCAGTTTACGCAACAATTGGATCACCTCTTGCAGATCGTCACGACTTTTGCCTGTTACCCGAATTTGATTGTCTTGAATTTGGGTTTTAACTTTTAGCTTGGCGTTTTTGATCGCTGTCGTTATTTTTTTGGCGTTTTCTTTATCGATCCCATTGATCAATTCTGCTGTTTGACGAGCTTTTGCCCCCAAGGCATGCTCCGTTTCGCCAAATTGTATATTTTTCGTTGGTACATTCCGTTTGATCAGCTTCGCAAAGAGCACATCTTTGATTTGCTCCAGCTTAAATTCGTCATCCCCAACAATCGTCAATTTGCCCTCAGTCATCTTGATTTCTACCGTGGAGCCTTTAAAATCAAATCGGTTTTTCAATTCTTTTTCCGCCTGTTGAATGGCGTTTTTCACTTCTTCTGTGTTGATCTCAGATACGACATCAAAACTTGCTTCTTTTGCCAAAATCAATCACTCCTCTCATCTCTTACTTATGATTTTAACATGGAGGCGAACGATGCGGGAATGAAAAGTAAATTTTTGCAAATAATTGTTTCATTTTTTCACACAAACTGCTATTCTTTGGAAGGAGATTTTTAGTGAAGGAGCTAGATCATTGTGAGTAAGTTATTAACGAAGCACGAACAATCAGAACGATTGAAAAAAATAGGGGTTATTTTGCTGTCAGGTATCACCGCAGCCATTGCTTTAAATTTCTTTTTGATTCCCGCAAACGTTCTTTCTGCTGGGATGAACGGGGTCGCCCAATTGATCGTGGCACTTGCCTTGGAACATTTTGGCGTTCACCTTAGTACAGGGCTGTTTATTTTCCTCTTAAACTTGCCTATTTTTGTTCTCGGGTTCATCAAACTCGGGAAATCATCGACACTATTGAGCTTTATCAATGTCGTTGTCGTTTCTGTCTTAACGATGATCCTTCCGCAAGGAGCGATCACTGACAATATTTTGGTTAACGCTTTGCTCGGTGGCGTACTGTTAGGCGTCGGCGTTGCGTTTTCACTGAAAATGGGTTTTACCACCGGCGGAATGGATATCCTTTCGTTGATATTATCAAAAACGACTGGAAAAACGGTCGGTAAATATATGTTTATTTTAAACGGCATCATTGTAATGGTCTCAGGTTTCGTCTTTTCTTGGGAAAGTGCCTTGTACACGATCATTTCGATTTTCGCGATGAGCTACGTGGTGGACATGCTGCACACAAGTCATCAAAAGGTAACGGCGATGATTATTACGACCAATGCGGAAGCTGTTGGGAAAAATATTTCTAAGCATGTGTTTCGCGGCATGACTTTGTTCCCCTCAGTCGGAGGGTATTCAGGCGTACCTGGCAATATGATCATGATGGTCGTGACGCGCTACGAGATCTACGATTTAGAACAAGCCGTTTTAGAAGCTGACGGCAATGCGTTTATTAATTTTGTGCCGACCCAATCGATTACAGGCCGTTTTGCGACAGATGATGAACAACGGACCTTTAAAACGACAGGAGTCTTCCCAGAACTGAAAATACACAAGAAAAGCCGTCCATAATCAAGGATCGTCCATTTACAAATCTTGCAAAAGAAGGTATTATTTGAAACAAGAATTAAAGGAGGTCTTCAACCGTGGCATATACTGAAGTAGAAGCAGAAGCAATCAAAGAGCGTGTCTTGGCTGCCTTGGAAACCGTGATTGACCCTGAGTTGGGGATTGATATAGTGAATCTAGGCTTAGTTTATGAAGTCGAATTTGATGCAGAAACAGGCAATACCGTAATCAAAATGACCTTAACAACAATGGGCTGTCCCTTAGCCGACGTATTGACTGAATCGATACACGAAGCATTAAGCGATATTCCAGAAGTCAAAAATCCAGAGGTAAAATTAGTTTGGTATCCCGCATGGACGACTGATAAAATGAGTCGTTATGCACGGATTGCTTTGGGGATTCGTTAAGGATTTTCAATCATACAATGGTGTTTCATATTTGTTAACTAGTTGGAATAAGCTGTTTTCTTAGGTGGTGGACAGTTGGCAAAATGAGGATATAAACACAGAACTCTTTTATTAACTTTGAAAAAGTTGGTAGAAGAGTTTTTTTATAGAATACTTTCTTAAATAAACAGTTACTTGGTGAAAAAGTTATGCTTTTTTACTAAAAGCATTAAAGAAAATCATATATTTTTAACCTGAAAGTTCAAAGTATTTTCCATTCATATGACAACTCAAAGTGAGTTAGTATTTAACTTTGCCGAAATAGTAATACTTTCTATAAACCTTCGATCATTTTGACAAAAAGAGAGCACAGATTAAATTCTTATTCATCCACATTGATAACCTTAAGGTGCATCCCAGAAAACATGTCTAAATAAACGTTACTGAATTTAGTCAGAGGCTTTGGGATACGATGAATTTTCCTTAAGGAGTCAATGTAGAATGAAGAAGGATGATTCTAGGAATGCTTTTTCAAAGGTCATGTGATTTTATCCTATCAACTGACTCTTGGTTAACAAATATACAAATGTGTTCTATGCAACCATACATATAGGAAAACGATAGCCAAACTACAGTTTCGGTCAATCATTTAGCAAGTAACATATTTTTATTAGAGGTTCGAGATTAATTAATTGAATTAATGTATAATTATATTTAAGTTGTAAAAATGATTTGCTTGATTTCCTTGATCATAAAAAACAAAAAGGAGTGTATTTTGTGGATTTTCTGTTTACTTTATTTGCTTTTATTTTCGTCGCAGTTATCTTATATCATATTGTCGAATTCTTAAAGGATCAATCTACGCCAGAAGTGGCAGTACTTGCCACGCTAGTAGACAAACGAATGACTAGTAGCACGAATATTGCTGCAAACGGCTTTACGAATCAATCCATTACCTATTATCTTTTATTTGAAATCGCAAGTGGCGAAAGATTAGAATTTAAAGTAGGGTATGGAAAATACAAATTATACGTCATCGGAGATACTGGAGTGTTGAGGTATCAAAGAAAAAGGTTTAATTCACTTGATAGGTAAAAAATTTGTATGTATATAGTATGTGTTTATTCGTTTTCAATTTAAAAAAAAGTTGAAAAGTCAATTAAAAAACTCCTATTCAAGTGTCTTATCATTTGAAATGATTTGAATTGTACGCTTTCGATGGAAAACGCAAGTATCATCGAGTAACACTTGAGAATTTCTCCTTACTGAGGTCGCATATTGAAACCAAGACCGAGGAAAGTTTCCTACGAGGATCGGCTCAATTTAGTTCATTCATCCGTTCGAATGGAAGAAGTGATGAGCTACCTATAGTTTTAAATACTCATAAATAGAATAGTTTGCTTCACCAAAACCTCTTGGCTCATTGTTAAGAGGCTTTTTTGTTTTTACCTGGCTTCAAAATAGTTCCAAGAAGGAAAAATCGTTCTTGGTTTTTCACAAACATTTTCTCATTCAAGTAACAAATATAGAACTTGAAATGCAAAAAGTGTTACTTGTGAGGTACATCCGACGCACCTTACAATGAACATGTAAAACAAGAAAGAATGAATGGAGTTGAACATTTGTGAAAAAAATGAAGGCTGCGTTGATGTATGGACCAGGAGATATTCGCTATGAACAAGTAGAGCGACCCTGCTGTCCAGAGGGAGGTTTTCTATTGAAGGTTAAGGCAGTTGGTCTGTGCGGCTCTGATATTCGCAATTTGCTGACCGATTCAAAAGCGGGGCGCTACCCTCATATTTATGGACACGAAATCGTTGGTGAGATCGTCGAAATTGATGAAAATGTGACGAAGTATCAAAGAGGGCAGATGGTTTATGTATACCCTATGGCTCATTGCCTACGTTGCGAAAATTGTCGTAATGGGAAGCACGAATGTTGTACGGAAGCTGAAAGTTATACCGATCTTCAAGGCGGTTTTGCAGAGTATATAGCATATAGTGCAACAAGAGTAGAACGAGGAGCGATTTTTGAAGTGCCAGAAGGACGAGAGCCTATCGCGGCAACATTAGCTGAACCCTTATCCTCCACTTATGCATGCATGGAGAATATTCAGGTTTCGTTAGGCGATTCGGTCGTCATTATTGGTGCAGGTCCAATTGGGGTCTTTTTAGCGATTCTAGCAAGGATTCGCGGAGCAAGCAAGGTAATCGTGATTGATAAAAATGCTGACAGACTAGCTCTTATGGAAGCGTTTAATGTAGATCATAGGATCGATTCTTCCAAAGAAGATCCTGTAGAAAAGGTGAAAGAGTATACGAATGGACATGGCGCACATAAAGTGATTTCAGCTAATCCATCAATAGAAGCACAGCAACAAAGTATTTTTATGGCTAGAAAATGTGGAATTGTCGTCTTTTTTGGTGGTGTAGCAAAGAATCAATTAACGCCTATAGATACGAATGCAGTTCATTATAACAATCTCTGGATTTATGGTCATTATGGTGCAAATAGTATTCAAGTCGAAAAATCTTTCCATTTATCCTTATCTGATCAGTTTCCAGCTGAAAAAATTATTTCTCATGTTTTGCCTTTAGCTGACATCAATCAGGCCATCGAATTGACGAGAGAAGGGAAGGCGTTAAAAGTCGTTTTACTACCAGAAGAAGAGTATAAAATTCATTCTTTATTGAAATCTCAAAAATAGAGTAAGGAAAGGAGGAGAGAGAAAATGAATAAAAAAATTGAGATCTATATTGCTTGTGGTAGTGGGATCGCCACGTCCACGGTTGTTCAAGAGAAAGTCAAACAAATCTTAGCTCAGAGCAACATTCAGGCTTCCATCACCAAAGGGAATATTAATCAAATTCCCTCAAAAGCAGAAACAGTGGATTTAATCTTGGTGACTACTCGATATGTCAAGCCAGTAAAAGTACCGATTCTTCCTGTTTTCAGTTTGATATCGGGAATCAACGAAGAGCAGACCGCGCAGAAAATCGTTGAAGAGTGCCATCGAATTATAAAAGGGGGATAAAAATGGAAGCTGTATTATCAGTTATTCAAAACATCATGGATATGGGGGCATCGGTTATGCTACCCGTTGTCATTTTTATTTTAAGCTGTGTCTTTAGGATGAAAATTGGCAAAGCACTTAAAACTGGGCTTTTAGTCGGCATCGGCTTTCAAGGGTTGGGGCTTGTTGTAGGACTCCTGGGTACTTCCTTGCAACCAGCCATCGATTATTATCAGGAAATGGGATCAGGATATACCACGATGGATGTTGGCTGGGCTGCTGTGGGAGCGGCTTCGTGGTCAGTACCTTTTGCAGCGATTGCTATTTTGATGATCGTGGGATTAAATGTATTGTTTATTCTTTTGAAATGGACAACGGTCATGAATGTCGACATTTGGAACTATATTCATTTTTTGATTCCTGGAGCATTAGCGTATGCCTTGTTTGATAGTTTTTGGCTAGGTTTGACTGTTACGGTTGGCTTATCAATTGTCACTTTATTCGTGGCTCAGTGGTTTGCTCCAAGATGGGAGGCGTATTACGGACTGGAAGGCACGACTTGTACGACATTTTCATTTATTACTTTCGCTTATCCTTTTGGACTATTAGTAAATAAATTGATTGATCTGATTCCTGGTCTTAACAAAATCGATATCAGTTTGGAAAAAGTCGAAAGTAAAATTGGTTTTTTTGGAGATCCAGCAGTTATCGGTTTGTTGGTCGGAACTTTTCTAGGCGTATTGACACGCCAAGAATTTACGGTAGCGATTTCTATGGGGGTTGGAGTTTCAGCAGTACTAGTACTGATACCCAAAATGGTTTCTGTTATGATGGAAGGCTTGACTGCGATCGGGGAAGCTGCCAAAGAATTTATGAAGAAACATATTGGCGAAGGGAAAAAATTATATATCGGCATGGACATTGCTCTTGGTCTTGGAGATCCGACAGCGATCACAACGACAGTGATTCTGATTCCGATAGCAATATTCTTAGCATTTATTATCCCTGGTATGCATTATTTTCCAGTTGGTGTTTTAACAGTAATCGTATATATGATTCCACTACTAGCAGTAGCATCAAATGGCAATCTTTTTCGAACGCTTGTCACTGGCTTTTTCTTCTTAGTTATCGTTCTAATTGGAACAAACACCTTTGCACCTGAAGCAACCGAAATGATGAATGCGACCGGTGTACCTGTGGAAGGGGTTGTGACAGATAGTTTCTGGGGCTACAATTTAGCAAATATTATAATCAGCTTATTTCATCGAATCGTTGGGTAATTGACCAAATGAATAAACGAATTGTTGATAAAATAAATGGCTTAGTGGGAGAGAAATAGTGTATGAAATTTAAAGCAATCGAATTGAATGAGCGCTCCAATATAGAAGTGATTAAACAATGCGGACTTGAACTGCTTAACGAAGGGCTCGTCGGGAATAGTTTTATCGAGTCTTGTATCGAACGCGAACATCATTTTCCTACTGGTCTGCCAGTTGACCCGCCAGTTGCGATTCCGCATACCTTTGATCTCTCTGTGAAAGAATCTTCTGTCTGTTACGCAAGACTAAAAAAGCCTGTGACTTTTAAACAGATGGATACGCAAGTAGATGACTTAGCAGTCGAACATGTATTTTGCATGGCACTAAAAGATGAGCATACCTATATTGAATTTCTTCAAAAATTGATTTTAAGCATCCAATCTCGAAATTTTATTGTTCAATTAAGCAAGTGTGAACCTGAAAAACTTGTTGATTTTCTAAGAGAGAATTTGTCTATTCATTAAGGAGGAGTGCTGTGAGGAAAATTACTGCTGAAATCATCTATCTCCTACTATATAACAAAATAACGAAAATTAGATTGGAGCAACTTTATAAAAACTTGAATCTCTCGCCAAAGAAATTCACGAGTGAAATCAAAGTCTTGAACTCGTTTCTAAATACTCACGATATGCCGCAAGTGAAAATTGAAAGCGGATACTTACAGGTTCCTGATGAACTTGATTTGTCAGAAGCTTATCAGCTTGTTTTAGAATTGTCCCCTTACGACTATTCCTTGAATCCTGATGAAAGACGCACATTACTTCTGATCAATTTATTGATAACAGAAGATGTTCTTACGATGGATCATTTTGCTGATTTGTTTTACGTCAGTCGATTAACAATCATCCGCGATATCAATACGTTGAAAAAGCAAGAAGTGATCATGAGTAAATATATCGAAACGCTTAGGGGCGAAGGGGTTATCCTTAAGATGAATCAATCGGAGAAAAGAGAGTATTTGTTTACATTGTTTTTAGAAAATATAGACGCAAAAGGATACATCAATTATGTCGGGATGCAAATCCTTCGGTCATTTGACGGGTCAATGGAGTGTTTAGACTTTCTGGGATTCATTTTTAACGAGTTAAAGTATGCAGAAAAGTATCAGCAGTTTGATCTTTTCGTCTATATTTTTATCGTTATCAATATGCCCCGCAAAGAACAAGGTGAATCTCCCAAATTTGTCGTTATGTCGGAAAACCTGAGCATACTCATCGATCAAATTGAAAAAAGATTTGATCGAACGATCTCTTTCGAAGACAAACAGGCAATAGCAGAATTTTGTCATTTGAAAAAGCGAAAAAATGTGAAGGATGCTGAATTGTATAATTTGGTCATCTATTTTCTGAATAAAATTGATGAAGATTTAGGGACGACTCTAAAGTACGAATTTGACTTAATTTCTGATCTATACAATCACTTACAAATTATTGAAGAAGAGAACATTATTTTGGATATTGAAAATATCGGTCTTTTGCGGCATCAGTTTATGGATATTATCGTAGCTGTAAGGGCTAATAGTGGTGTCATTGAAAACTACCTGTCCCGATCCTTCAATGAATCATTTATTACTACGATCGCTATTCATATCGCAACTGCCTTAACCCGACAAGAATATAAGATGAGCAAAATCGATATCTGGATCGTGTGTGAAAATTTATCGATAGCGAAAATGATTGCTATGAAAATAAGTCGATACAAGCAGTTCAAAATTATGAATGTGCTAACACTTGCTACTTATCGTAAGATGTGCTTCCGTCAAAAAGCCAATCGTTTAATCTTAACTGCTGATCCTTTGCCTTTTTTGGAAGAGGATGTTTTAAGGATAACACCTTTTGTGACTCAAGAAGATATCCAAAAAATAGTAAAGACGGTTGACCGTTTGTTTACGATTAATGAAGAAGAGACTGAAGAAAAATTTGATCAATTTGTCCAACAACCACAAAGAAAATTGCATGATTACTTGTTAAATTCGCATGTTATCAGAATCGACCAAAAATGTTCTTGGGAGCATTCTTTACGCTTAGCAGGGAAAGTGTTGACACAAAACGAGTGTATTGAGCAGAGCTATGTAGAAGAAGTCGTTGAAAATGTGAAACAAAATGGACCTTATATCGTAATAAGTGAAGGTGTTGCTTTAGCTCATGCGAACAATCGGGGAAATGTCCACCGTAGCACGATTAGCCTCTTGACGAATAAACAAAAAATCTCTTACGGATCTGAGGATTATTTTCAAGTGACTTTTGTTTTCTTCGTTGCTCTTGTAAGAAGTGAAGAATATTTAGAAATTGTTGAAGATATTATGTTTCTTGGGAAATATGGATTGATTGAAAAATATTTACGTTTTAGACAGGAGGAACCCGATGGATTATTTAGAAGAAAGGAAATTCATATGTAAGATTGCCAAATCTTTATTTGACAGGAAGCTAACGGATGCTGCTGGTGGCAATATTTCTATAAAAGTTTCAGAAGATCATTTCTTGATGACACCTACTTTGGCATCTGTTCAGTATCTGTGGGAATTAGAGGCAGCGCAAATTCTTTTGGTAGATAAGAAACTATCCCTCATCGAAGGTACTGGTCACTTGACCAGGGAAATCAATATGCATATGAGTTTTTATCACTCAGATCCACGGATCAAAGCAGTGATTCATGCTCATCCATTAAATTTGATGGTTTACAGTTGTATAGGGACTGACATGCCCATCGTCTGTGAAAACCTTCGTTTCGGACCGGCTACGATCCGTTGTTTGGATTATGCACCTGCAACAACTGAAAAGTTAGCACACTTGGTTGGTGACTACTCTCAAAACATGGTGACAAATGAAGCAAAACTACCTTATGGAATGTTATTGCGAGAACATGGGGTAATTGTTGGAGCCACTAATTTGGCTTTTGCAAATGATTATCTGGAAAGACTAGAAACAAATGCTTATGTGCATTTACATTCGCAAGCGCTTCTCCAGCAGGGCTATGAATATTATACTGACAAAACAAACGTTACCTATGAATCCCATGAATGAAGATTGGAGGAGAGTAGATGAGGGCTGGTTTCTTAATTGGACTGAATGAATTTGAGATTCGAGAAATGGATGTCCCACAATGCCATCAGAATGAAGTGATTGTAAAAGTTGAAGCTTCAGGAATCTGTGGATCAGATATCCACAAAATGAGTAAAGGCTGGAAATATCAGTTACCCATGATCATGGGGCACGAGATGGCTGGGACTATTGTAAAAGTTGGTCGTTCTGTTCATCATTTAAAAAAAGACGATCGGGTCGCTGTTGTCCCGTTTATTCCTTGTCGTAGCTGTGCATACTGTGCTATCGGGAAGTATCAATTATGTACGGACTATATCATGATGGGATCACAACGGTTTGGGGGATTTGCAGAGTACGTATCCGTGCCAGCGAGCAATATCGTGAAAATAGGGACTAAGTTGTCGTTTGAAGAAGCGGCCATGATTGAGCCTCTTGCTGTCTCAGCGCATGGTGTTTATGGAATCGAACCTAAAGTGGGCGATGTCGTTGCAGTTTTTGGGTTAGGAACGATTGGATTGCTGACGATCCAATGGTTAAAAATTGCGGGTGTGAAAACGATCATTGGCATTGATATTCAATCAGAGAAACTGGAACAAGCAATAGATTTAGGTGTCACCGATACGATTAATCCTAGTCTTCAAGATCTTGAAACTGAGATCTCCCGAATGACGGATGGTTTAGGCGTGGATATTGCAATGGAATGTGCAGGTACTAAAATAACCGAAGAACAATGTCTCTTAGTGACAAAAAAAGGCGGGAAAATTGGATTTCAAGGGATCGCTTATTCTGATGTTTTGATTAGACAACGAGCATTTGAAAAAATCTTTCGCAGTGAATTAACCATTAAGGGTTTTTGAATAGTTATTCTGCACCTTTCCCAGGTAAAGAATGGTTTGATTCAATCACCTTTTTAGAAAGCGGACGCTTGAGTGTCAGTCATATGATTTCCCATCGCTTTCCATTAGAGGATCTTCAAAGAGCATTTGATTTAGCGGTAAATAGAAGTGAAAGCTTTAATAAAATCATGATCATGCTCTAAAAAAACATTTGAGTACAATATAAACAGATTGTTTTCAAAACCATATTTATTCAGTAAGTTTTAACAAGCTGTATGGATATGGTTTTTTTGATTTGCTACTCTGATTACAGAGGTTGCTCCTTCTAAAACCTGTCCCACTCAAAGACATCGTTGCATTTTCAGAAATGAAACGGTAAACTAGTTGAAAAGATTGGAGGAATGAATCAATGTTAGCTACGAATTTTGGGAAATTTACATATAAAAATCCGTTTATGAATGCCTCAGGAGTCCATTGTATGACGATCGAGGAATTAGATGAATTAGCAGCGTCAGCAGCTGGGGCATTTGTCACGAAGAGTGCAACACTAGAAGCGCGTGCCGGAAATCCAGAACCACGTTATACCGATTTACCGTTAGGAAGCATCAATTCGATGGGATTACCAAATCTAGGGGTGGACTACTACTTAGACTATGCCATCAAAAAACAGCAGGAAATGACCCAGCAAGCGCCCTTCTTTTTCTCTGTCGCTGGTATGAGCGTGGCTGAAAACATTGAGTTGTTGAAGAAAATCCAAGAAAGTGATTTTGACGGAATCACAGAGTTAAATCTTTCTTGTCCAAACGTGCCAGGAAAACCCCAAGTTGCCTATGATTTTCCTTTGACCGATCAAATTCTGGAAACAGTCTTTGGTTTTTTCACAAAACCTTTAGGTGTCAAATTGCCGCCATACTTTGATTTGGCTCACTTTGATGAGATGGCTAAGATATTAAACAAGTATCCGTTAACCTACATCAATTCAATCAACAGTATTGGGAATGCTTTATTCATCGATCCTGCTACTGACTCGGTAGTCATCAAACCAAAAGATGGGTTTGGTGGTCTAGGAGGAGAATATGTGAAACCGACGGCATTAGCCAATGTGCGGGCTTTCTATACACGCCTCAAGCCAGAAATCAAAATTATTGGTACTGGTGGGATTCGTAATGGTCAAGATGCGTATGAGCATTTATTGTGTGGCGCCTCTATGTTGCAGATCGGCACAGAGTTGCAAAAAGAAGGGCCGGCGATTTTTGAACGATTGACGAAAGAATTAGCAGCGATCATGAAAGAAAAAGGCTATCAATCAATCAGTGAGTTTCATGGGAAATTAAAAACGATTGATTAAGAACGATTTTGAATGCTTTACTGTTCGCTTCTTTTTATAGAAGAAAGGAGTTTTTAATGGAGAAGTTTCGTAAAACAACGGAGGAAGATCTGGTTGAGTTGATGGTGCTTTTTGAAGAAGGCATTGCTTTCTTAAAAGCACAAGGATCTCCGCAATGGCAAGATGGGTACGGTCCTAAAGAAAATCAAATCAAAGCAGATATTGCCAACGGTGAAAGCTATGTGTTGGTGAAAGATGGAAAAATCGCAGCGTCTGCCGCGTTGGTTTCTGGTGATGATCCTGTCTACAATGCAATTACCGGCGCAGGGTGGGAAGGAAACGGTCCATATCTATCCATCCATCGCGTCGTTGTCAGTTCTCATTTTAAAGGGCAAAAGTTAAGCGCCAAATTGCTGCAAGCTCTTGAAGTGGTTGCATTAGAGCAAGGAATCGTTGATTTACGTATAGATACGTATAAAGCCAATATTGGTATGCAAAAGAATATCCAAGCAGCTGGCTATCAATACAAAGGAGAGGTAACATTCCCTTTTCCGAACGGAGAGCGATTGGCTTTTCAAAAACGTTTGACCGCAAGCTAAACATTCTATTCCGTGAGTGTCACTTGGCAGAATTAATGGAATAGTTGTGTCAAAGTGAATTTTTGGTATGAAAATGCGGATAATGGTTGTCAGAATCCTTTCGGCTTGCTAAGATAAGCACGTAAAGGACGGTGCCAAATGAAGAAAAGAATCAAAAAGAAAAAAGCTTATAAAAAATATATCCATGATATTTTTGCGGGTTATGAAGAAATGCTTGAGAATCCAGCGATCAATGAGAAGAAGTTTTCTTATCTGAAAGAAGAAACAACCTTAAAACGAGACGATCAAAATCAGATCCGTTTTCGTACGATCGATATTGATTAAACTACCTATTTTGGGTAGTTTTTTTGTTTATCTCGACTTAGTTGAAAATATTTCAGAAAAAAGCTTGCTCTTTCATTCTTAGAATGATAAAGTATTTAACGTTGGCAATTGAGCCAGCGGGTCAAAAAAGCTTTTGAAAAAACTTCAAAAAAGACTTGACCAAAAATGAAACAGATGATATTATAACGAAGTCGCAATTTTAAAATAGTTAATCGAGGTTGATACACCAACAAAATTAATTGAAAAAAGTTGTTGACAAATAACAAATCATTTGTTATTCTAATAAAGTCGCTGAGACAGCCGCTACGAAGTTGAAAAACAACGAGCGAAAAAACTTTTAAAAAAAGAGTTGACAATCGAACGTCACTCTGATATGATATAAAAGTTGCTAACACAGCACGGTAGACCTTTGAAAACTGAACAAAGCAAGCAAACGAACCAATGTGTAGGACGTTTCAATTTATTGAAACAAATACATGCAAGCAATAGCTAGCAAAGTTAATTTTTATGAGCTTAATGACCATCTGGTCATTCAAACAAATCATTATGAGAGTTTGATCCTGGCTCAGGACGAACGCTGGCGGCGTGCCTAATACATGCAAGTCGAACGCTTTTTCTTTCACCGGAGCTTGCTCCACCGAAAGAAAAAGAGTGGCGAACGGGTGAGTAACACGTGGGTAACCTGCCCATCAGAAGGGGATAACACTTGGAAACAGGTGCTAATACCGTATAACACTATTTTCCGCATGGAAGAAAGTTGAAAGGCGCTTTTGCGTCACTGATGGATGGACCCGCGGTGCATTAGCTAGTTGGTGAGGTAACGGCTCACCAAGGCAACGATGCATAGCCGACCTGAGAGGGTGATCGGCCACACTGGGACTGAGACACGGCCCAGACTCCTACGGGAGGCAGCAGTAGGGAATCTTCGGCAATGGACGAAAGTCTGACCGAGCAACGCCGCGTGAGTGAAGAAGGTTTTCGGATCGTAAAACTCTGTTGTTAGAGAAGAACAAGGATGAGAGTAAAATGTTCATCCCTTGACGGTATCTAACCAGAAAGCCACGGCTAACTACGTGCCAGCAGCCGCGGTAATACGTAGGTGGCAAGCGTTGTCCGGATTTATTGGGCGTAAAGCGAGCGCAGGCGGTTTCTTAAGTCTGATGTGAAAGCCCCCGGCTCAACCGGGGAGGGTCATTGGAAACTGGGAGACTTGAGTGCAGAAGAGGAGAGTGGAATTCCATGTGTAGCGGTGAAATGCGTAGATATATGGAGGAACACCAGTGGCGAAGGCGGCTCTCTGGTCTGTAACTGACGCTGAGGCTCGAAAGCGTGGGGAGCGAACAGGATTAGATACCCTGGTAGTCCACGCCGTAAACGATGAGTGCTAAGTGTTGGAGGGTTTCCGCCCTTCAGTGCTGCAGCAAACGCATTAAGCACTCCGCCTGGGGAGTACGACCGCAAGGTTGAAACTCAAAGGAATTGACGGGGGCCCGCACAAGCGGTGGAGCATGTGGTTTAATTCGAAGCAACGCGAAGAACCTTACCAGGTCTTGACATCCTTTGACCACTCTAGAGATAGAGCTTCCCCTTCGGGGGCAAAGTGACAGGTGGTGCATGGTTGTCGTCAGCTCGTGTCGTGAGATGTTGGGTTAAGTCCCGCAACGAGCGCAACCCTTATTGTTAGTTGCCATCATTTAGTTGGGCACTCTAGCGAGACTGCCGGTGACAAACCGGAGGAAGGTGGGGATGACGTCAAATCATCATGCCCCTTATGACCTGGGCTACACACGTGCTACAATGGGAAGTACAACGAGTTGCGAAGTCGCGAGGCTAAGCTAATCTCTTAAAGCTTCTCTCAGTTCGGATTGTAGGCTGCAACTCGCCTACATGAAGCCGGAATCGCTAGTAATCGCGGATCAGCACGCCGCGGTGAATACGTTCCCGGGCCTTGTACACACCGCCCGTCACACCACGAGAGTTTGTAACACCCGAAGTCGGTGAGGTAACCTTTTGGAGCCAGCCGCCTAAGGTGGGATAGATGATTGGGGTGAAGTCGTAACAAGGTAGCCGTATCGGAAGGTGCGGCTGGATCACCTCCTTTCTAAGGAATATTTCGGAAGACTACACATCGTTTGCCTTTGTTCAGTTTTGAGAGGTTTACTCTCAAACAAATTTGTTCATTGAAAACTGGATATCGAAGAAAAAACAAAACAAGTAACACACACCGAGTTGAAATGTTAAAAGAGTTTTTTAATAAGTTCAACGCTTATTTTCTTGAGCAACCTTCTATCGCTAGAAGAAGTACTCAAAACCGACCGTAAGGTCAAAGGTTAAGTGAATAAGGGCGCACGGTGGATGCCTTGGCACTAGGAGCCGATGAAGGACGGGACTAACACCGATATGCTTTGGGGAGCTGTAAGTAAGCTATGATCCAGAGATTTCCGAATGGGGGAACCCAGCATCTTTTATAGGATGTTACGTCTGCGTGAATACATAGCGCAGTCGAGGTAGACGCAGAGAACTGAAACATCTAAGTACCTGCAGGAAGAGAAAGAAAATTCGATTCCCTGAGTAGCGGCGAGCGAAACGGGAAAAGCCCAAACCAACAAGCTTGCTTGTTGGGGTTGTAGGACTCCGATATGGTAGTCTATTCAGATAGTCGAAATACTTGGAAAAGTATGTCAAAGAGGGTAAAAACCCCGTAGGCGAAATTTGGATAACACCTAGGAGGATCCTGAGTACGGCGGAACACGAGGAATTCCGTCGGAATCCGGGAGGACCATCTCCCAAGGCTAAATACTCCCTAGTGACCGATAGTGAACCAGTACCGTGAGGGAAAGGTGAAAAGCACCCCGGAAGGGGAGTGAAATAGATCCTGAAACCGTGTGCCTACAACAAGTTAGAGCCCGTTAATGGGTGATAGCGTGCCTTTTGTAGAATGAACCGGCGAGTTACGATAGCATGCGAGGTTAAGTTGAAGAGACGGAGCCGCAGCGAAAGCGAGTCTGAATAGGGCGAATGAGTATGTTGTCGTAGACCCGAAACCATGTGATCTACCCATGTCCAGGTTGAAGGTGCGGTAAAACGCACTGGAGGACCGAACCCACGTACGTTGAAAAGTGCGGGGATGAGGTGTGGGTAGCGGAGAAATTCCAAACGAACTTGGAGATAGCTGGTTCTCTCCGAAATAGCTTTAGGGCTAGCCTCGGAATTGAGAATGATGGAGGTAGAGCACTGTTTGGACTAGGGGCCCATCTCGGGTTACCGAATTCAGATAAACTCCGAATGCCATTCATTCATATCCGGGAGTCAGACTGTGAGTGATAAGATCCATAGTCGAAAGGGAAACAGCCCAGACCACCAGCTAAGGTCCCCAAATAACTATTAAGTGGAAAAGGATGTGGGGTTGCACAGACAACTAGGATGTTGGCTTAGAAGCAGCCACCATTTAAAGAGTGCGTAATAGCTCACTAGTCGAGTGACCCTGCGCCGAAAATGTACCGGGGCTAAATAGTTTACCGAAGCTGTGGAGTGCACCATAAGGTGCATTGGTAGGAGAGCGTTCTAAGGGCGTTGAAGGCAGATCGTGAGGACTGCTGGAGCGCTTAGAAGTGAGAATGCCGGTATGAGTAGCGAAAGACAGGTGAGAATCCTGTCCACCGAATGACTAAGGTTTCCTGGGGAAGGCTCGTCCGCCCAGGGTTAGTCGGGACCTAAGCCGAGGCCGACAGGCGTAGGCGATGGACAACAGGTTGATATTCCTGTACCCGTTGTTTTTGTTTGAGCAATGGAGGGACGCAGGAGGCTAAGAAGTGCAGACTGATGGATATGTCTGTTCAAGCAGTAAGTCTTGGTAGGAGTCAAATGCTTCTACCTATACGGATAAGCTGTGATGAGGAGGGAAATAATAGTACCGAAGCTTCTGATGTCACACTGCCAAGAAAAGCTTCTAGTGAGAAAACAACGGCCCGTACCGCAAACCGACACAGGTAGTCGAGGAGAGAATCCTAAGGTGAGCGAGAGAACTCTCGTTAAGGAACTCGGCAAAATGACCCCGTAACTTCGGGAGAAGGGGTGCTGCTCTAACGAGCAGCCGCAGTGAATAGGCCCAAGCGACTGTTTATCAAAAACACAGGTCTCTGCAAAATCGAAAGATGACGTATAGGGGCTGACGCCTGCCCGGTGCTGGAAGGTTAAGAGGAGTGCTTAGCGTAAGCGAAGGTACGAATTGAAGCCCCAGTAAACGGCGGCCGTAACTATAACGGTCCTAAGGTAGCGAAATTCCTTGTCGGGTAAGTTCCGACCCGCACGAAAGGCGTAACGATTTGGGCACTGTCTCAACGAGAGACTCGGTGAAATTTTAGTACCTGTGAAGATGCAGGTTACCCGCGACAGGACGGAAAGACCCCATGGAGCTTTACTGTAGTTTGATATTGAGTGTCTGTACCGCATGTACAGGATAGGTAGGAGCCGTAGAGATCGGGACGCCAGTTTCGATGGAGGCAATGGTGGGATACTACCCTTGCGTTATGGCCACTCTAACCCGCAGCCCTTATCGGGCTGGGAGACAGTGTCAGATGGGCAGTTTGACTGGGGCGGTCGCCTCCTAAAAGGTAACGGAGGCGCCCAAAGGTTCCCTCAGAATGGTTGGAAATCATTCGAAGAGTGTAAAGGCAGAAGGGAGCTTGACTGCGAGAGCTACAACTCGAGCAGGGACGAAAGTCGGGCTTAGTGATCCGGTGGTTCCGCATGGAAGGGCCATCGCTCAACGGATAAAAGCTACCCTGGGGATAACAGGCTTATCTCCCCCAAGAGTCCACATCGACGGGGAGGTTTGGCACCTCGATGTCGGCTCGTCGCATCCTGGGGCTGTAGTCGGTCCCAAGGGTTGGGCTGTTCGCCCATTAAAGCGGCACGCGAGCTGGGTTCAGAACGTCGTGAGACAGTTCGGTCCCTATCCGTCGCGGGCGTTGGAAATTTGAGAGGAGCTGTCCTTAGTACGAGAGGACCGGGATGGACTTACCGCTGGTGTACCAGTTGTCTCGCCAGAGGCATCGCTGGGTAGCTATGTAGGGAAGGGATAAACGCTGAAAGCATCTAAGTGTGAAGCCCACCTCAAGATGAGATTTCCCATTTCTTTAAGAAAGTAAGATCCCTGAGAGATGATCAGGTAGATAGGTCAGAAGTGGAAGGCCAGTGATGGTTGGAGCGGACTGATACTAATCGATCGAGGACTTAACCAAAAAGAAAAAGCACGTAAACTCGTAGAGTTTTGATTCTTCGATCCAGTTTTGAGTGAGCAAAACTTACTCAATTGAATAGTGTGGTGGCGATAGCAAGAAGGATACACCTGTAACCATGCCGAACACAGAAGTTAAGCTTCTTAGCGCCGATTGTAGTGAAGGGTTTCCCTTTGTGAGAGTAGGACGTCGCCACGCAGCCAAACACATGTCTTAATTGACATGTGTTTTTTTGTTATTACAACGATGTATCATTTTTCTAAAAACAATCACTTAAAATAACTTTTTATGGAAAAAAATGATACACTAGTAGTGAAGTATTTTTAGGAGGGATCATATGACTGACGATGCCAAAAAAGAACAAAATGTTGTTCAAGATCAAGACGTTGTTTCAGTTTCAGCGAATGAAGAAATATCCTTTGGCGATATCAAACAAGTAGCCTCAAAAAATATCGGTCAAATGCTGCAAGACCTGCAAGATTTTGAAGTAGCGATCGAAAAAGAGGATATTCCTGAAATTTATCGTATATATAATGGTCGATTGCACAAACAGTTAAAAGAAACATCAAATCAAAATCATGAGATTGATGAATTGTTATCAAGGAAGTTCCACGATAACTTCACCCAAGCTTTCCCATTTATGATGCATTGTGCCAAAATATCTCCTACGGTGCATTACTATAAGTTAGGAACCTATTATCATGAGCGAGCGACGATTGGTATCGATGCGAGTATTCCCGAAATTTTTGTTATCCCTGAGATAGATGAAGAGTGGGAAAAGTTCCAACGAGGTAATCGTGAGATGCTGACAGCAATCGAACAGCAGATGGACAAACTAGAAGCCAAACGGATCACAGCGTTATCTGAGGTAAAGGAAATCCAAAATCAGATCGATCAACTTACGGAAGCCGAAAATGAATTAACTGAATCAAAGGGTTTTTTCAATCGGACAAAAATCGATGAAGAACTAGAACATTTAACTTCTGAGCGAAAAGCATTAGAAGCCAAACGTAGAGAATGGGAAAGATATTCAAATAATAATGAAGAGGTTTTTGCTGAAAAAGAACGCCTACAGCAGCAATATCAAACATTGCGCTTAAAGAAAGCGATCGTAGAAAAAGAATTTCGTCAAATTGATACTTTTTTTGGTTCTTTTGATGAATTTACGACAAAAATAATGGCTTTCTTAGCTCACTATACGGGAAAGGAGCTGACTGATATTGACGAAAGAAACGCAGACAAATCCTGATGAATCACAGCTGCTGGAGCAGGAACCGACGCTAGAGATTCAAACAGAAGGCGCTAATGAAGTTGAGGAAAACGTACCAACAAATGCGACGGACTTAGTGAATGACGGTCCTTTAGTAGAAGATAGTAGAAATGTAGCGGATGATTCTTTTGATTCAGCGGAAGAAGAATCTGACTACGAAGATGATTATTACGCTGTAAAAGCGCAAGATCACCAACGAATCGAATCGCTTATTGAGCAAGCCGAAAACGAACTAGCTGATTTAAAATTGCGAAAATCAATCATGGAAGCTGATTTTTCTGGATTGCTTGCTCATTACCGTCAGTTGATTTTAACAGATCAAGATATTTCGGTGATCGCCAAAAAGACATTGCTTGAATACTATGCCTATGAATTCTTGAAACCATTAAAAACGATTCATTTAACTGCTACCGATAACTATGATACATGGAAGACAAAGCATTTCAATGTCCGTTTTCGTTTAACAGAAACAAAGGAGCTCGAGTTTAGTTTTAAACTAAATCCAGTCAATTCTACGTATCAATCCAGTTATTTGCCATTGTTGACTATCAATTCAAACTCCCAGTCGGTGGTTGTCAATGATGAACAGATTTTGCATTTAATCAGTCAATGGCATGCGGAGAATATTTTCTCGGTCAATCAGCTTTCGCTTTTTAATTATGATGTCAACTTGGTATTGGCGCATTTAAAAGAATTAGGCTTTACGGTTTCACCAAGCTTGATCGACAATACCCAAACCTTAGCTGTCGATATGGAAACAGATTTTCCTGTTGCAGCAGAAGTTCTCGATCAAATTTTTATTATCACGATGGAGAATCAGCTATATGATTTTATCACAGAAAACAAAGGTGAAATTCTTATTTTACTTGATAAAAATCAACGATTGACGATCCATTTGTATACAGAGTCCACTTTACTAACGATTGACTCGGATCAATGGAAGCGATCCTTACTAGATTTCTTCACAAGCTATCCGTTTTTAGTTCCACTTGTGGTAAAAGGTGAAGAATAAATGTTCTAAATTGGTTAAGAGTGCTAGAATGGTTTTTATAACTATTCAGCACTTTTTTTGGAAGGAGCAGTATGATGAAAAATAAAGCACTAGGTTTTTATGAAGGACGATCTTTAGATGATCTAGAAGTATTTACTGAAAAGGAAATTCCTATACCGATTTGCCAAACACATGATTTACTGGTGGAAGTACAAGCAGTTTCGGTCAATCCAATCGATACGAAACGTCGGCAAATGACTGTTTTAAGTGAAGATTTCCAGATCCAAGGGTATGATGCCGTTGGGATCGTTAAAGAAATCGGCTCAGCAGTTAGTGGCTTTGCCGTTGGTGATCGGGTATTCTATGCCGGAACCACACAACGACCTGGTGCGAATCAAAGGTTTCAAGCTGTTGATTCTCGAATCGCAGCAAAGGCACCAGCCGGCTTTTCTGACGGTGATCTTGCAGCTTTACCATTAACGAGTTTAACCGCATGGGAATTGCTATTTGAAAAATTTGGATATATTCCTGAAGAAAACGCCAATCAAGGATCGATTTTGTTGATCAATGCCAGCGGCGGTGTGGGTTCGATCGCTGCACAATTAGCAAAATGGGCAGGTTTAACCGTTTATGGCACTGCTAGTCCTAGAAACAACGAGTGGCTAAAAAACAATCAAGTGGATCATGTTCTTAATCACCGTTTACCTTTAGCCGAACAAATAAACAAACCTTTTTCAGCCATTGCCATTTTTTATGATGCCTCCACCTATTTGCCACAATTAACAAAAGCAATCGTCCCATTTGGTAAAGTCGGAATGATCGTCAATACGAAAGAAGCGCTCGATTTAAATCCATTTAAAAACCTTAGCATCGATTTTTATTGGGAGTACATGTTTGCCAAAACAGATGCTCAACTGATGTTTGAAACCCAAGGAGCGATCTTAAAACGAATCGCTTCGCTGTTAGTTGAGGGCAAAATTCACACCACTGCGGTCCAAACGATTGATGGAGGAATCACGATTGAAAACTTAAAACTCGGTACCGAAGCGGTTGAGCGGGGAAATAAAGGCAAGACTGTGATTACAGGGGGCGTCTTATAGATGGAAGAAGAGGAAGCAATCCTGTTTTGGGATGAGTTTGCTCAAGATTATGCACAAATCCAGCAGGAGTCTTCATTGCAGATTGCGAAAGAGGTAGTTGCTTACTTATTGGATCAGCAAGTGTTCCCCATATCTATTTTTGTTGACTTTGCTGCTGGTGCGGGTCGCTATATCCCCGCATTTTATCCTTATGTAAATGAGTATTATGCGATTGATTTTTCAAAGGAAATGCTTAGAATAATTGAAGAAACGATTGATGATCCACAGAATAAACTACATCTGATCCAACAGAGCCAAAGCGACTTTTTAACGACGGACCAGCACTGGCCCTGTATTTTCATGGCCATGAATCCAGCACTAAGAGACAAAAAGACATTGCTGCAGTTGCGAAAGAAAACCGATCAATTGATTATTCTTAGAACAATCGCTGAAGTAGAAAATGTGTTTCAGCCCTTTGAAGAAGACCCCGTAGCTGAAAAAGAGTTACAGCTTAATACCTACTACAAGAAGTGGTTATCAGAAGAGGCAATTGAATGGCGGAGCTGCCAGTTTGAGTATATGGTGAAAGAAGAGATCGATCGGGATCTCTTTCATCTTTATTTTGAGGATGAGTATTCATTGGAACAGAGGAAACAAATGGTTCAACGTATCTTTGGTGAATCGCTGACTGTTGAAAGCCATACGAAAATAACCTTTGAACTTCTTTTATCTCGATAGTAATCCCTCAAAGAGATCAAAAAAAATGAGATTCTGACATAAGAGCGAAAAACAGAAACAGTAGTTATGCCTCTTTTGACTACTGGCTGCAAATGTCCTTATGCTGGAATCTCGTTTTGTATCGCTTTTGTTATAAGAAAAGATAGACAGTCGTTCCTAAGATCAGTAAGAAAAGAAGATTGACGATTAAGAACCATTTTTGAAATGCTTTGGCTTCTTTGGCTCGAGCTTGTTTCAGTAACTTATAGCCAATCAAATTGGCTAGTGAAGCAATCAATGTACCCAATCCGCCGACATTGACCCCTAAAAGAACGGCTTTTTCCAAGTCGGTGAAGGGAGCGATCAAAATCGCTGCTGGAACGTTAGAGATTCCTTGAGAGAGTAAAATACTGCCTAAAAAAGCGCGATGTGTCTCTTGAAAATACGGTTGAATGCGATTGGTGATCCACGTTTGGTCTTGAATATTGCCAACGATCAAGAAGAAGCAAATGAAGGTAAGCAATAAACGATAATCAACTTTGGTAAATAACCGTTTATTGCTGAACCAAACCACGGCTACGACGATAAGAACGGCTATCGAGAGGGGTAGAACACTAAAAATACCCAAAATCATGATAACAAACAAGCCTGCATGGCGCATCGCTGTTTTTTTTTCATAGGCGTCTTCTTGAATAGTGATTTCTAGAGGCGATTTTGAAATAAGCTGGACCGAAACAAGCAGTAATAGTAAGGAAAGCCCCACGAAAGTACCGGTTGTCCACATGAACTGTCCTAGTGAGATGTGATAATAAGAAAATAAAAATAAGTTTTGCGGGTTTCCAAAGGGAAAAAGGCTACTTCCTAAATTGGCTGCTACGATTAAATAGACGGCGCCTAATATGACACTAGTTCGCTGTTGTTCTTGTCTCGTTAAAAGCAGATAGATGGGCAATAAGGTTAAAATAGCTACATCGTTCGTTAAGAACATCGAACTAAAAAAGCTTAGAAGAACGACTACACGAATCAAATCCCGCAAACTACGGCTCTTTTCCACCAATTTTTGACCAAATGCCCGTAATAAGCCAGCTTCTTCTAACCCATTGATCACTAGCATTAATCCAAACAGCGACAAGATCACTTTGAAGTCAATAAACGACCAACGGAAGGTGCCAAAAAAACATGCAATGAGTGCTAGTAGCAGGGAAATCGAAAATAATCGATCGGTTCGAAAAAATGCTAACATTCGTTTTCCCATAGTTCACCACCTTTCTTCTCAAGAATTTTACCATTCCTACGCTTTAGGAACAATAAATAACGCTTTATCCGACTAATTCAAAGTCATTCAGGCAATTTTTATAGTTGACAAATGAGTCATTAATTGGGAAATTAGTATGTGAAAGGTGAAGGAGGTTCAAAAATGAATGTTATGCAGCTGCTTGAAAAAAATCAGCAGGTTCATTTTCAAATTTTAGCTGTTTTTTTTCAGAATGGCTCAGAGATCTCTTATAAGAAACTTGCAAAAACATTATCCATTTCCGCCCCCACTTTGCAAAAAGAGCTTCAAAATCTTCATCAGAATTTAGTCGCTTTCCATGAGGATGCGACATTGACTTATTTAGAAAATGATCAAGTACAGTTAACACTTCCGCTTGATTTCTCACTAAAAAAATTCTTTTATTCGTATCTGTCAGAGGCGATCGATTTTCAGATTTTGTCTTATTTGTTTTTTCATCGAGATGAGTCAACGACGAAAATGATTTTAGAACTCATGTTGAGTGAAGCATCTTTGTTTCGTCGATTCAAAGCCATCAATCAATTATTAAAAGAGTTCGATATCCAATTAAAAAATAAAAAATTAATTGGGGATGAAAAGCAAATTCGTTTTTTCTATTATCAATTTTTTTCACAAAGTTATCCCAATGAAGAATTGATTACCCGCTTGAATGCTCCAGCCATCAATAATTTGATTCGAGTTATTGAAAAACAGTTACAGACAACGTTTAGTCAAGCTGAGCGTTGGAAAGTTGGGTTATGGCTAGGCATTATGGAAGCTCGTTTTGATTATCGTGGCTCACAGCAGCATGAAGCATCGTATCACCTATTAAAGTCTCTAGAAAATGAAGCCATGTTCCAGATTCTGCGGAATATCTTAGGACGCTACCTCAGTCGTTTTGCGGTTTCCTGGAGCGATTATGAAACGGTTTATTTCTATTTGTTTTTACTAGCAGAAGGCTTGATTGGTCCTTCTGAGGAGGGATTAAGCCAGAAGTCACTTTTCTTCCGAGAAATCGAAGCATTAAATGAAGAGTTGTTGCAGGCGATCGGTGATAGTGAAAGAAAGTCCGCAGAAACTTCAGTGGAGTTGGGTGTCTTCTTAACCAGCGTAACGATCCAAGCGCTATACATTCATGGCGGCATTATTGCTTTTGCTGAATTTCAGCCGCAAAGTGTTGCGAATGAAAGCTTGATTGTAGTGGCACAACAAGCAATCGAACAGTTGGAGAAAAACGTAAACCAGTCTTTTTCTCTTGAGAAAAAGCAGCATTTAACCAATGAATTGTTTTTGATCCGTCAATGGATTCAAGTAAAACAGGAAAAAGCATTTACCGTAGGCATTTTGTTGACTCAATCACGATTACGCAGTGGCTTTTTGCGACGTTTTTTGATCAAAGAATTGGCTGGCTATCCGAATATTCACTTCGATGGGACGAAGGAGAAGGACTATGATTTATTGATTGTTGATCATTCTGAGATCTCGGAAGGCTATCGTTATAAGAAGCGATTGATTTTAACAGGTGGTGCAACCCCATTTGAAGAAGAGCGACTTCATCAAATCGTGGATGAAATACGCAATGAGAACCTTGAAAGTGAGTTGGAAAAGATATGAGAATAGTGATTATTGGAGGCTCTCATGCAGGAATTGCTGCTGCCCGTCATTTAAAAAAAGTTGACCCCAAAGTCGATGTGATTATTATAGAAAAATCAGGTGTCCTTGGTTACGTTGCCAGCAGCTTGAATTTAGTTTTAGAAGGATATATCTCGCGTCTGGAAGACTCACGGACCACAACTGCTAGCGAACTTCTTTCAGAAGGAATCAATGTGATGCTGAACAGTGAAGTCATAAACATTTTTCCGCAAGAAAAACTGGTTCAATTTGTGACGTCAACGGAATCATATCGACAAGAAGATGAAGTGAGTTATGATGGCTTAATTTTAGCGATGGGATCGAGTACTTTCCGCTCGGAGTTCGCCTCAGATGTTGAAGCACATATAACGACCTACAAAACGATTGGTCAATCAAAGCAAGCACTAGAAAAAATCGAAAAGGCGCAAACCGTGGCGATCGTCGGCGCTGGTCTGATTGGGTTTGAATTGGCGGAATCGTTAAGTGGACAGCAAAAAGCGATTCACTTAATCGATCGAATGGATACGCTGTTGTTCCGTTATTTTGATCATGAAGTTGCAGAAATTTTGATGGAACGTTTTCCAGAGAACTTACAAATCTATCTTAACAGCAACGTTGCCCATACGATCAAAGACGAGAAGGGCGAATATCAAGGTATTGAGCTTTCAAATGGAACCCAGATTCAAGCTGATGTAGTCGTTTATGCTGTAAATCCACGACCGAATGTCGCCTTAGTAGAAGACTTTTTAAAACTAAATCTCGATGGCACGGTATTTACAAATGAATACTTGCAAACGTCTGATCCATCCATCTATGCGATCGGCGACCTCGTTTCGATTCCTTTCAATCATTCGGATAGCTCTTTGTATATCCCTTTAGTGACTAATGCTTATCGGACGGGGATCGTAGCTGCTACCAATTTATTGGCTAATGAACAGGGAACGACGAAAATTCCTTTTCCCAAAATGCAGCGCACGGTTGTTAGTAAATTGTTTGGCTATTTTGTCAGCAGTTCAGGTATCAATGAGACTGAGGCACCGTATTACGGCTTTGAAGTAGATTCAGTGACGCAGACATTTCATTCTCGGACATTTTTCGCGACAGATGAGGATTTTGAAGTAACCTTAAAACTGATTTTTGATCAGCAAACGAAAGTAATCATGGGAGGGCAAATCATCACGAGTGATCGTGGAAGTTTAGAGATCATCAACACGATTTCAACGTTAATCAATAGCAAAACGTCCTTGCACCAATTAGCAACAATGGATTACTTTTTTAATCCTACCATTTCTTTTCCGTTGCATTTTTTGAATCAATTGGCCCTGGATGGCTTGTTAAAGTAAATTATGTAACCTTGGTAAACCTACGATCATCGTAGGTTTATTTTTTTTTGCACGTAACGATAATCAAGGAAGACTATCGCTTTCCTTCAGTGACTGGTTTCGGGAATTATAAATCCGGTGGGCTGCTGTTGGAGGTCGATGTCAACTACTATCATGATTTTTTTTGATGAAGAATCTCGAAACGAAAACGATAAAGCTTGTTCCATGACTGAACTGCTTTTGCTCATAGATTTTTATTGATAGACCATGATTGTTTAGGCGGAGGAGACACACGTCATTTGCTTTTTACTGATAAAATACATCAGCTTGGGTCAGTAAATGGTGATTTTACATGGTTTTCAATAGATGAAAACAAGTGTAAATCTAAGTGATCTGTTATTGAATAATATTCAGAAAGTGAACGTATCATTCGTAAGTATTTTTATAATCCGAAGGATAAAATAGACATCCTTGAGATAAGAATACGCTTATCGGCAGGTTTATAAGAGAAAAACATCACATAATTTCCTTTCCTCGCATACTCATTTTCCAAAAATTGCGATGGGAAAGGGATTTTTTTAAAAAACTTCTTGTGATTTTAAGTGAAATACGTTACCCTATTAAAGAGAGTGAGAATCATTCTCAATAACGAGGGGGGCGGGGCGTGTTGAAAAAAATCGGATTACTGCTGATCTTTATTCTTCTAGTGGGTTGCTCTTTGTTGGCAGGTACCCATGAATTGTCTTTAACAGGTTTACAGCAGGGTGATCCGAATCATTGGCTTGTTTTGGTAAAAGTTAGGCTCCCACGGACGATCAGTTTGATCATTGCAGGTGGGATCATTAGTATCTGTGGGAAAATCATGCAGCACATGATGCAAAATAAATTTGTGGCCTCTGAGTCGATTGGGCTGACGGATAGCGCTCGCTTAGGAATTTTGCTGGTTATGCTCTTTCTGCCAAATGCCTCAAATTTGATTCGTACGACTGCAGCATTTGTGTTTGCTTATGCAGGGGTGTTGTTCTTTTTATTTTTAAGCCAATTTCTACCAAAGAAAGATCCAATGATGCTGCCTTTAACAGGGGTGATGTTCGGTAATATCATCGGTGCTATTAGTAGCTTCTTAGCCTATCGCTTCCAATTGGTTCAAAACGTTTCTTCTTGGCTACAAGGAAATTTTGCCACCATTATGGTTGGACAGTATGAACTTTTGTATTTGACGATTCCTGTTTTCGGTTTGCTGTATTTCTTAGCTTATGAGATCACGATCGCCGGTTTAGGTGAAAGTGCGGCTAAGAGTCTGGGGATCAATTACTTGTTCTTGCGTTTTGCTGTATTTGCTCTGGTGGCGTTTGCTAGCAGTGTCGTTTTACTGACCGTTGGACAAATCCCTTTTTTAGGGATCGTTATCCCAAATATGATCGGCATGGTCTTCGGGGATCATTTGAAAAATAATCTGGTCTTGATCAGCTTTGCCGGAAGCGCGTTCTTGTTATTGTGTGATGTATTGGCGAGAGTCGTCATCGCGCCGTATGAAATGCCGGTCAGTGTTGTCGCCGGCGTACTGGGTGGGTGCTGTTTCTTGATTTTGCTTCTGGGGAGGAAATTTCGATGAAGAAAAAACTCTTTCTCTTGTTGTTTCTAATCCTTTGTGCATGTATGGCCTATCTAACCTATAACACCTATGGTAACTGGTCCTTTGCCTTTGCATTACGAGGGCGTCGTATCATGGCTTTTGCTTTAGTTGCCATTGCAATCTCCTTTAGTACAATCACGCTACAGACACTGACGAGCAATCGCTATCTAACCCCTGGGATTTTAGGCTTAGATCAATTGTATGTACTTGTTCAAACCCTTTGTTTCTTTTTTATCGGTGGGATTCAGATGTTAAGCCAAGAAACAGCAGCGATGTTTTTGTTCTCTGTCGGTTTAACTGCCGTTCTAGGAAGTTTCTTGATTGGCTTTTTCTATCAAAAAGCAGTCGCCGGACTATTTTTGTTATTGATGGCAGGTATGGTCTGTGGCACGATGTTCGGTAGTCTCAGCACCTTTTTACAAGTATTGATGGATCCAAATGAATATGATTTGCTGCAAGGCCGCTTATTCGCCAGTTTTGGCAATATCAACACCCAACATCTTTTGATTGCTGCCGCGATCATTTTGGTAGGGAGTATCTGTCTGGTTCTGCTGATTCCAGAATTAAATTTGCTCCATTTAGGAAGCGGACAGGCCAAAAGTTTAGGTGTTTCTGTTCAATGGCTTCATAGAGGTGTTTTATTTTTGATTGCTTTACTGACAGGCACTGCCACTGCTTTAGTTGGTCCAGCAGTTTTTCTAGGATTTGTGGTGGCAACGATCACCTATCAGCTTTTCCCAACTTATCGTCACGGTTGGCTGTTTGCCGGTGGTAGTTTGATTGGCTTTCTCCTGTTGGTAGGAGGTCAATTCCTAGTGGAACAGGTCTTTCAATGGCAAACGACCATCGGCACCGTGATCCAATTATTAGGTGGTATCTTCTTTATAAGCAAATTGCTGCTGGAAAGGAAAAAATCATGATCGAAACAAAAAATGTATCCAAGAATTATGCAAAAACACAAGTTTTGACGAAATGTTCCTTAGCGTTGCCGGAGCAGAAAATGATTGCTTTCATTGGGCCCAATGGTGCCGGAAAAAGTACCTTGCTTTCTTTAGTCAGTCGGATGTTGGATCAGCGCACCGGTGATATTTATCTGGATGGAACGGAGATTCGTCAATGGAAATCCAAAGAGCTAGCAAAAAAAATGGCTTTTTTGCAGCAAAGCAATCGCTATGCTGTCAATCTGACCGTAAGAGAACTAGTGGCATTTGGTCGTTATCCATATAACCGGGGACGACAATCGGCAGCAGATGATGTGATTATTGATGATTCTTTGTCTAAGTTATCTCTCACCGAATATGCTGGTCAATCGATCCATGAACTTTCAGGTGGGCAACTGCAAAGAGTTTACTTGGCGATGATCTTAGCCCAAGATACCGATTATTTATTATTGGACGAACCGTTAAACAATCTAGATTTGAAACATGCCAACCAGCTGATGAAATTATTGACTACATTGGTGGAAGAGTATCAGAAAACCGTTGTGATCGTTTTGCACGACATTAATTTTGCAGCACGATATGCCGATCACATCGTCGCTATGAAAGATGGTCAGATTTTTAAAGCAGCTGGCACAGAGGCAGTGATTCGAGAAGAGGTATTAGAAGCACTATATGAAATTCCAATCAAACTGGTACAAGTGGATGGGCGGCAATTTTGCTACATCTTCCAATAAAATTTTGTTTCTAAGGAGGAAAAAATGAAAAAAATAGTAGTAAGTTTTATGAGTATTTTCGTACTAGCGGGGTTGACCGCTTGCGGATCAAATAATACAGGGACAACAGATTCAACGGGGACAGCTCAAACCCAAGTAGAAGAAAGTGCACAAACGCCGACAGAGGTCGAGATTACGGACAGCAATGGGACTGTCACTGTTCCTTATGCGCCGGAAAAAGTTGTTGTCTTTGACAACAGTGCATTAGACACAATGGATGCCCTTGGTCTTGGAGACCGAGTCGTTGCTGCAGCAACCAGCAATCTGCCAGATTATTTATCAGCGTATGCAGATGTTGAATCAGCAGGGGGAATCAAAGAACCGGATCTAGAGAAAATCAATCAATTACAGCCGGATCTAATCATTATTTCAGGTCGGCAACGTGATTTTCAAGAAGAATTATCTGCCATTGCGCCAACCGTTTTCTTAAGCGTCGACAATAGTAATACGTGGGGATCGATCGAAGCTAATATTACGGCTATCGGACAAATCTTCGGTGTGGAAGAAGAAGCGAAAGAACAGCTGAATTCGTTGCAAACACAGATCAACACCTTGAAAGAGCAAGCACAAAGCGCTGGCGAAAAAGCTTTGGTAGTTATGGTGAATGAAGGCAATCTTTCCGCTTTCGGTCCAGGATCTCGTTACAGTATCCTATACGATACGTTTGGTTTTCCAGCAGTTGATGAAGAGCTAGAGGCGTCAACTCATGGACAAAGTATTTCTTATGAGTACTTGCTTGAAAAAAATCCTGACGTCATCTTCGTGATTGATCGGACAAAAGCGATCGGTGGTAATGAAAGCGAAAGTGAATTTGTTGCAAACGAAATCGTACAAGAAACAAATGCTGGGCAAAACGATCAAGTGATTGAATTGGATGCTGCAGTTTGGTATTTAGCTGGTTCCGGATTGGAGTCGATCCAATTAATGATGGATGATGTCAAACCAGCCGTTGAATAAGTATGTGAGAACAAAAATCAAGTAACAAGGGGCACGCGTATCAGTTTACTGAGAATGCGTGTCTTTTTTCATTTTCTAGGACCTACGACTGATTTTTGAGAACTTTACCAGCTTTACTTTACCTGTCGTAGTAATTGTTTTATAATTAGTACGACAGATGAAGTAATTTAGGAGGCGATTGCGTGATCTCGAGTGACGGAATTCGCGGCTATAACGACGCAATCATTTTATCCATTCTTTCAAAAGAAGATTCTTATGGATATGAAATATCCAAGCGTATTCGCGAAGGAACGGATGCCGTATATGTGATCAAAGAAACGACGTTGTATTCCGCTTTTACTCGGCTAGAAAAACAAGGATTGATTCGTTCCTATCCTGGAGAAGTGACGCATGGCAAAAAGCGGACGTATTACCAGATAACTGCAGACGGAAAAGCGAGCCTTACACAGAAACGATTGGAGTGGCAACAGACAAAGATCGTCGTTGACCAGTTCTTACAAGGAGGAGAAAAATGAAAACCATTCATGACTATCTAGACAGCTTATTTTTATCAGTACCCATCACACCGGAAACGAAGAGGGCAAAAGAAGACCTCTTAGCCATTATGGAAGACCACTACTTGGAATTAATCCATCAAGGGAAAAGTGAACACGAAGCCATCGGTGCGGTGATCAGTGAGTTTGGTTCGGTGGATGAATTGCTGCAAGAATTAAATGTTTCTAAAGAAGAACCAATTGATGATTGGTCCGATGCTATCACAGAAGATGATGCATTTGATTATTGGGGAACTGTGCGCCACTTTGCTTTCTCGTTGTCTTTGGGAATCGGCTTTTGTATCGCAGCTTTTGCAGCCTTGATGCTTTTTGTTAGTTTCTATGCGGAATTATTTGGTGTAATGGTGATGATCCTTTTTATCGCCATCGGGGTTGGTTTTATCATCTCTAGCAGTTTGCACTTTTCCGGTGCTCGTAAACAGTTGGATGATCGTCCAATCAAAAGGGATGCTAAACGAGAAGCCGCTCAGCAACTCGCAAATTATGAAAAAAGTTTTCGAATTGGTCTCGTTTTAGGAATTGGCGCCTGCATTTTTTCGATTGCGCCTGTACTGTTAAGCGAGCTGATTTATTACTCTGTCGAATTCGGTATTGCGCTATTTTTCTTGACGGTTGCAGTAGGTGTGTTCTTTATTATTTATGTAAGTATTATTCGGGCAGGGTTTGCGAAATTGGCTTCGGAAACGTATTTTATTCGCGATGAAGATCATCCCGGTGATCGAGCAACACGTCATAAATATGGCGAATCCGCTGGTAGAGTTACCTTTTTTCGAACAGTCTATTGGCCAGTGATTTTGGTCGTTTACATGCTTTGGTCCTTCATGTTTCATGCCTGGGCTTACTCTTGGGTCATTTTTGTTATCGGTGGTGTCTTAGAGGACTACTTTATTGGTCAGACAAAAGCCAAAAAATAAGAGACGTTTCAACCGAGAGTGCTTTCTTTACTTTTAAAAAAAGGAAGACTATAATACGCCTTGTAACTGAATTAAGTAAAAAAGAACGGCGAGAAGTGAGATGTTCTCATTGCTTTTTTAAAAGTTCAGAATACAAGAAAAGAGGCAATGGATATGTTAGAAATTCATTATCTGAAAAATGGCAGCAAAGAAGTAACAACAGTTGAATCCCCGGAGCGCTTTCTTGCGAGCCAATACTTGGAAGTCCCACCTTTTCAAGACCATTACCCAGTCGAAGAAGTTTTTCTAGACGGCAAGCGGATCACGTTGAGGGAGCGAACGATCGGTGGATTGTTCAATTATTTCAATACTAAATAAAAAAATTGTCTTTTTCTATGACTCACTTTACTTTGTGAGGAATCATAGGAAGAGGCAATCTTTTTTTGTTTAATTGAGAATAGGAGATGTAATTGAGAATCTAACAGGTAGGAACTTTGCTTAGATATGATTAATCAAACTTATTACTATACTCCATTTGCTTTGAATAGAAAATAAATATGCTCATTTATGAGGAGGATAACATTTTTTTTGACTATTTCTGAATAAACTATTGCATTTTGTAGTTAGATATACTAATAATTAATAGAGATTATTCTCAAATAATTATTCTAATTGGAGGAAATGATATGTCATTAATTGGAAAAGAGATTGGTTCATTCGAAGCGAAAGCTTATCACAATGGAAAATTTATCGATGTTTCATCAGAAGATTTTAAAGGAAAATGGAACGTTGTTTGTTTTTATCCTGCAGATTTCTCATTTGTTTGTCCGACAGAACTTGAAGATTTGCAAGACCAATATGCATCATTAAAAGAATTAGGCGCAGAAGTTTATTCTGTATCAACGGATACCCACTACACACATAAAGCGTGGCATGATCATTCTGATGCCATCAATAAAATCGAATATATCATGATTGCAGATCCTTCTCATGTGATCTCAGAAATCTTTGATGTCTTAGACGAAGCATCAGGTTTGTCTCAACGTGGTACATTTATCATCGATCCAGATGGTGTGGTACAAACGGTTGAAATCAATGCGGATGGTATCGGTCGTGATGCTAGTGGCTTGATTGATAAAATCCGTGCAGCACAATATGTTCGTACTCATCCAGGTGAAGTATGTCCTGCAAAATGGAAAGAAGGCGAAGAAACATTAACGCCAAGCTTAGACCTTGTAGGCAAGATTTAGGAGGCTCTCATGGCATTAGATAAGGCAATCAAAGACCAACTGACCCAGTATTTAGCGATGCTGGAATCAGAGGTTGTTTTTGCAGCAAGTTTAGGTGAGGATGATTCTTCAACAAAAGTACGTGAATTCTTAGAAGAAATCGCAGAAATGTCGCCAAAAATCACGATTCAAGCTGTAGCAAGCGAACGAACACCAAGCTTTTCGATCAATCGTCCCGGTGAAGAAAGCGGCATTGCTTTTGCTGGTTTACCGTTAGGACATGAGTTCACTTCATTTATTTTAGCGTTGCTTCAAGTAAGCGGTCGTCCGCCGAAAATTGATGAAGCACTACAAAAGCGCATCAAAGCGATCGATAAGCCATTACATTTTGAAACCTATGTCAGTTTGACCTGCCATAACTGTCCGGATGTTGTTCAAGCGTTAAACATTATGGCAGTGCTAAATCCTTCCATCAGTCACACCATGATCGAAGGTGGGATGTTCAAAGAAGAAATTGACAAGAAAAAAATTATGGCTGTGCCAACAGTCTTTCTAGATGGCGAAGAATTTGCAAGCGGCCGTCAAACGATCGAACAATTATTGGAAAAAGCAGCTGGTCCAACGAGTAAAGATGACTTTGCTGAAAAAGAGCTTTTCGATGTTTTGGTCGTCGGTGGCGGACCTGCAGGTGGAAGTGCAGCGATTTATGCGGCGCGTAAAGGTATCAATACCGGGATGGTCGTAGAAACGATGGGTGGCCAAGTGATGGAAACCCTTGGTATCGAAAACATGATCGGTACTCCTTATACCGAAGGACCAAAATTAATGCGTCAGGTAGAAGAGCACATCAACGAATACAAAGTCGATGTCATGAAAGGGCAGCGTGCCAAGGATATTCGTCGCAATGATGTCATCGAAGTTGAATTAGAAAATGGCGCAGTATTAAAAACCAAAACGGCTATTTTAGCAACCGGTGCTCGCTGGCGCAACATCAATGTTCCGGGAGAAAAAGAATTCAAAAATAAAGGTGTTGCCTATTGTCCACATTGTGACGGCCCGTTATTTGCTGGGAAAGAGGTTGCTGTCATTGGCGGCGGAAACTCTGGGATCGAAGCAGCGATCGATTTAGCTGGCATGGCAAAACATGTCTACGTTCTTGAATTTTTACCAGAACTAAAAGCGGACCTTGTGCTACAAAACCGTTTGAACACGTTAGAAAATGTGACTGTTATTACGAATGCCGCAACGAAGGAAATTGCTGGATCCGATCATGTCGAACAATTGACCTACGTTGATCGCGAAACGAATGGCGAATTCACATTAGCTGTGGAGGGTGTCTTCATTTTGATTGGCTTAATGCCGAATACTGAATGGTTAAAAGACCGCATCGTTTTAAACGAGCGTAATGAGATCGTGGTAGACAAACATGGCGCAACCAACATTGAAGGCGTCTTTGCAGCGGGAGATTGTACCGATAGTGTATACAAACAGATCATCACTTCAATGGGGTCAGGTGCTACTGCTGCGTTAGGTGCGTTTGATCATCTGATTCGCTCGTAAGCAGTCAACAGCTACTCATATATGATTAAAACAGAAACGTCTCAGGAGCTTCTAGGAGCTCCTGAGCGTTTTTTTGGGAGATGAGGGAATTTTAAGGCTGTTGACAGCAGGACAGTTTCTATATTACAATGAAAAAAACTCGTTCAAAAAAGAAAGAGGTATATTGATGAGTGTCGTAGGTATCTAACCAGCCAATTAAAACAAATAAGCAAAAACAGACTGTTTATTTGTTGTGCCTGTAGATACCGATAAGAATCGTTATTGATGAATCAGGTGATGGGAGACTGTCGCTTTTTTTGTACACTTTTTTGGACGGGGATATTACCGGGATCCTCAGGCACAAGAAAGGATCACACATGAATATACCAAAAGCAACTGAATTTGAACAAATCAAAGAACAAGTAAGTAAAAAAATAATCAGCGATTACGGCAAAGCGCGCTTTGTGAATGAAAAACCAGCAGCTACGATCCACTCTGCACAAAAACGAGTGACAGAGACCACTGAAGCGATGGCGCTATTAGCCGCCGGTCGTCAAGTGCCTTTTATGGGGCTGCAGCATGTCTTACACCATACGGAGAAAATTGAAAAAGGGTTTGTTTTAGAACCACAGGAGCTTATCGAATATGGAGACTTTTTACGGTCTTTTCGAATCATCCGTCAATTGTTCGAAAAGAATCAATCGATCGCCCCAAAATTGCATCAATATGCGCAAGGTTTAGAAGACTTTTCTGAAATCGCCGAAATGATTTTCCAAAAGATTCGCAATGGTCAGGTTGATAGTAATGCCAGCCGAGAATTGCGGAAAATTCGCGGTACGATCGAAAAATATGAAGCTGATCTGAAAAAAGTTTTTGCAAAGTTTTTTAAAGAAAGTCGTTATTTACAAGAAAATCGTGTCATCAAAAAGAATGACCGATACACGTTACCCGTGCGTGCTGAATTCCAACAGCAATTTAAGGGAACGATCATCGAACGTTCCAATAAGCGTGCGACTGTCTTTATTGAACCGGAAGCAGCTGCCCGTCTGAATGATCGATTGATCTTGGCACAGGCGGAAGAAACGGCCGCTCAATACCAAGTTTTATCAGAATTGACCGGGGCGATCGCCGAACAAATGAATGCAGTATTTGCCTGTCTTGATATTTTAGTGGTACTAGATATTATTTTTGCTCGCGGAAAGTATTGTCGGGAAATCAATGGGCAACCGATAGCGATCACTGAAGAAGAAGTTTTGCTTCTTGATCATGTCCGGCATCCTTTACTGGGCACTGATGCTGTTCCTCTATCTTTAAAACTAGGAGAAGAGAACCGCTGTATGGTCATCACAGGGCCGAATGCTGGTGGTAAAACGGTTGTCTTAAAAACCGTCGGACTCGTTTGTGCGATGGCACATTACGGATTATTTCCAGCGCATAATGGCAACAGCAGCGTGCCGTTTTTAAAAAGTCTTTGGATGGATATTGGGGATCAGCAAAGTCTAGAAAATTCTTTAAGTACCTTTTCTGGACACATGTCGAATATTGCACAGATCATGACGAATGCCGGCCGGAACAGTATCGTTTTGTTGGATGAAATTGGCAGCGGGACTGAACCAAATGAAGGGGCGGCTTTAGCAATCGCCATTATGGAATCGATCTATCGTTCAGGGGCATTAATGATCGCCACGACTCATTATGGTGAAATCAAGCAATTTGCCCTTGACCATCAAGACTTTGAAACGGCGGCGATGGCGTTTGATGCCAAAACACTGACGCCCAAATACCGCTTGTTGACCAATGCGGTTGGCGATAGCAATGCGTTTTGGATCGCCGAAAAAATGGCGATTCCAGCTGAGGTCGTGCAAACAGCTAAAGAGTATTTAAAGGATAAATCCTATTCTTTTGAAAAGCAGGCTTTTGTGTCGACCAGAAAACGAACCGATCCGCAGGAAGTAAAGCCTGAGCACATTTTCCAAAAGGGAGACCAAGTTTTTTCAGCAGAACATGAAAAACGGGGACTCTTTTATGAATATTTAGAACAGGGGCAAGCGAAAATTTCGATTGAGAAACAATTTTTCGTTGTTGCTGCTCGACGATTGCAACTTCTCACAAAACGAGAAGCACTCTATCCAGCCGGCTATGATCTAGATCAATTATTTTTCGATTTTGCCCAACGTAAATTTACCCGAGATATTGAACGTGGGTCTAAAAAAGCGCAAAAGCAGTTAAGAAAAGCAGCACAAGAGCGTCAAGCCAAACGATCATTTGATTGATCGGCACGGATATATTTATTCAGACAGTGCAAATCAAGAAAGCAGTTCTTTTTCAATCTTTAGAAAAAGAACTGTCTTTTTTTTTGGAATGACCGTTTTTTAATAACGTATATTATCGAAGGGGATCCGGTGTTGATCGAATGATTCTCATTGGTTTTTCTTTAAAGGTCGGAAAATATTCGAAATATCTAATTTCTTTAAGAAAAGTTAAAGAAAAATAAAAATAACAAAGAATAGGTTGTATCTTTATTCGAGGAAGGGTACCATTCATATTGGATTGAAAAATAACATATAACCTTGTTAGGTGAGGCTCCTATACAAACATAAGCTATTGCGCAGAAACGTCGAAAGACGCCAATGTGTAGAACAGGAATTGTCGGATTAAGGCTTTTCATAAAATAGCTAAGAAAGGAAAGAACTTTCTTTACGTTGTATAGTGCTAAAACTCGGACGATGAGATTGCTGCGAAAGTCTGACGTCCTAAGAGAAGTGAGACTTTTTTGCTTTTCTTTTGATGGATGAATGAGCTCAAAAGGCAAAATAACTGGTACCGTCTGAACACCTACTCCAAGGCAAGAGGAGTGGAAGCAATGATAGAAAAAAAGAAGATCGATTGGCTGCTGATCATAGCTTATTTGCTATTGAGCCTTATCGGTCTTTTAATGATTTATAGTGCAAGTTCTTACCGTTTATTAACGAGGGATCAGCCACCAGCGAGTTTATTCTTGCGTCAGCTTGTTTTTCTACTACTTAGCTGGGTGCTCCTTTTCATTATTCAAAGAACACGTCGAGAAATACTGCTTAGTAAGTACTTAGCGATCGGTTTGCTGGCATTTGGGATCTTTACATTGCTCTTAGCACGTGTGCCTTTTTTCGGCGTCTCTGTTAATGGTGCCCAACGCTGGGTCTCAATCGTAGGGATTCAATTTCAACCTTCAGAAATCGTGAATGTCGGTATGGTTTTGTATCTGGCTCATTACTTTCAAACAGCAAAAACCACCCTGCAGGAAATGAAGCGTCCCCTTTTGGTTTTGTTTTTGTGCTGTGTGTTGATCTTGATTCAACCAAAAGTAGCTGGGGTAATGATTTTACTTTTTTTAGCATTTGTCATGATTACTACGGTACAAGTGCCCGTGAAACTAACAGCTCTTTTATTTGGTGGCTTATTGATCAGTCTGTTCTTGATTGCCATGCTGATTATTTTTTTAGGAAAAAATGATTTACTGCCCCACATGTTTATGCACGTTTATAACCGCATACGGTTAGTGGGGGATCCATTTTCCGATCCGTATAATCAGGGGTTTCAAATGATCCATTCCTACTACGCTTTGTTTAATGGTGGTCTTACTGGTCTTGGCTTAGGAAACAGCATCACTAAAAAAGGCTTTTTACCAGTAGCAGAAACAGATTTTATTTTCTCAGTTTTAGTAGAAGAACTAGGCTTGATTTTTGGTATTTTTGTTATCGGCTTATTATTCGTGATCATCTTGCGTTTATTTATGCGATCTGCTGCAATTGAAAACCCTCAAATAGGCTTGATTTTATTAGGGACGAGTACGTTGCTTTTGTTGCAAACAAGTATTAATATTGCCAGTATTTTAGGTTTGATGCCGATGACGGGGGTGCCGCTACCATTCATTAGTTATGGTGGTTCTAGTTACTTTATTCTTTCATTTGCCTTTAGTTTATGCCTGAAACTAGAACGAGAGGAGGGCATCCTTAATGAAGTTCCTCAAACGTCATGAAGCAAACTATGCTTTGCTGCTGCCGGTTTTCCTGCTGTTTTTGTTAAGTATCTGGGTACAACATCAAGCATCTGTGATGGATGGCAATGATCCTTCAAGGATTGTTTTGCGGCAGATCCTCTTTTGTATTCTTTCGGCGATTGCTCTTTTTGTGACGAGTTTGATTCCTACGAATTTACTCCTCCGCTTTTCTGGTCTTTTGTACTTACTATCCCTTGGTTTGATGGCTTCTCTTCATTGGTTTTATGATCAAACGATGTTCGAACAAACGAACACCAAACGGTGGATCAGATTTGGTGCGTTCACGATTCAGCCTTCCGAGTTTATGAAAGTGGCCTTTATGCTCTTTATGGTCTATCTCACCTTAGTTTATGAAAAACGAAAAGCCGAACGAACGATCAAATCCGATTTGATCTATGTCACTAAGATCCTGCTATACAGCTTGCCCACGTTTTTATTGATGTTTATGCAGCGGGACTTTGGAACGAGCTTGGTGTTTATCGTGATGTTAGGTGCCTTATTCATCATTTCTGGTGTTCATTGGAAAATACTGACTGTCGTGATCGGGTTGATTGCCACTCTTGGTGCTATTTTGTTGCTGCTCGTATTCACGGAATGGGGCAATCGTGTGTTGTTTCGACTGCACTTCTCACAATACCAATTGGATCGTGTAAGAGCTTGGGCAGATCCTTTCGCTTATCAAGATTCCATCGCTTTTCAACAAGTCCGCAGTATGTGGGCGATCGGTTCCGGAGGCTTATTGGGGGCGCCAGCTACCCATACAACGGTGTATGTGCCGGTTCGTGAGTCAGATATGATCTTTACAGTCATTGGAGAAACGTATGGTTTTTTAGGAAGTACTTTAGTCATCTTCCTTTATTTTTATCTGATCTATCAAATCATTTTTGCTGCTTTAAAAACAAATAACAAAGCATCGGTCTATATTGCGATCACTTATGTGTTTGGTTTAGTTTTTCAAATTTTTGAAAATATCGGAGCGGCGATCGGTTTGCTGCCTTTAACCGGTATTCCTTTACCATTCTTAAGTCAAGGAGGCACCTCACTGATTGCGATCAGCATTGCTATGGGAATTATCTTTGGGTTAGATAAATTTCCGACAAAAGCCAAAAATAGGTCGTATACATTAAAAGAAAGTAGGAGCTTAACATGAGTAAAACAGCAAAAAAAGGAGTGATAGGTGGAGTACTCTTCAGCTGTTTTGCATGGCTGTTTTTCCTTGTTGCATTAGAACCACACTGGTTCCAAAGCATCGACAACCTGTTTTCCCAATTGCCTCAATGGCGGACACCTGCTGTGGAATCGATTTTTCTCCCGCTTGCCAGTACGGCCACGATCATTCCCGTAGCGGCCATTCATTTTCTCTTAGCAAGTATTTTATTTATGCGCAAGCAGCATTTAGAAAGTTTATGGTTGATGGGGAACATGATTGTGATCAGTGGGGTCGGTCAAGTGATCAAGAAAGTAGTTGATCGCCCGAGACCGGATTTTGCTGACAGCATGGAGCGGGCATCAGCAAGTTTTCCAAGTGGACATACATTATTAGCGACCACTTTGATTATTTCTCTCCTCTTTTTCTTAGGGCAAACAGTTCCCGCTAAAAGAGGCAAGCGTCACTTTATCCAAAACCTGGCACTATTTCTTGGAATGATCTATTTGTTGCTGATCATGATGAGTCGGTTGCTATTCGGGGTTCATTATCCCAGTGACTTGCTAGCAAGTATTTTATTGGCAAGTGGGATCAGTTACATCACCTATGCTTTCGTCTTTTCAATCAAAAAACGTGTACTTAGGGGGAAATAAAATGAGTACAGCAAAAAAACTAATAATCATTTTCCTAGTATTGCTGACGGGAATTATTTCAGCAGGAACCGTCTATGCCATTAGGGTGTATTTTCAAGTAGAGGATGTTGCTCACTCGATCCATCGTCCGATCGAAGGACGAGAAGAGGCGGAGGTCATCGAAAATGCTGAACCTTTGAGCCTTCTTTTGTTGGGGATCGCCAATGATTCCCGGCGCAAAACCGATTTTCGTGCAAACACCATCATGGTGGCAACGTTGAATCCTGCCACGCGAAAAACCACCCTCACGAGTATTCCTAGAGATGCCTATGTGGAGATCGTGGGACAAGGATACCATGATAAAATCAATCATGCTCATTCTTTCGGTGGAGCAAAAATGATGATTGAAACCGTTGAACAATACCTTGATATACCGATCCATCATTATTTCTCCTTAAACATGGATGGGATGGCAGATCTTGTCGATGCAATTGGTGGCATCACGGTTGAAAATGAATTTGCTTTTACTGCCGAGAAGATCGATTACCCAGAGGGTACTCTTGAGTTAGATGGCTGGGAGGCACTCCAGTATACCCGTATGCGAAAAGATGATCCAGAAGGCGACTATGGACGTCAGCGCCGTCAAAGAGAAGTGACTGAAATTTTGGCCAATGAGTTAGTTTCACTTTCAAGCGTGATGCGGATTCAGGATCTGCTAACGATTATTGGAGATAATGGCGAAACGGATTTAACTTTTTCACAAATGAGTCGCCTATTCACTCAATATCAATCCGCATTAGGGACCGTCGAGTCTTACCAAATGGCTGGCAGTGGGTTCACGGGTGATGGCTTTAGAGGAGAATATGGGATTTCTTATCAAGAAGTAACGCCTGAAGAACAACAGACGACGAGCCAACGTTTAAAAAATGAGTTGTTGAGTGATTAAGCTTTTGGTTTAGAAACAGAGCTAGTGTATTTTTGTTCATCCAGTAAGTTAGTAATTAGAGTTGACAGCCGCTTTTCCTCAGGATACTCTTTAGTCAAGCAAAGCATTACGGCTTGGCGGATAGCAAGAGTTTGTTTGGAAAAGAGCTGTCAGCTCTATTTCTATTGTGCCACCTTTTCGCTATGCTGTCACAAGGAGGAGAAGTATGAAAATCGTTTTTCAAGACCACTTACCATCTGATTCAAATCAAGTACTCGCCTTGTACGAAGGGGTTGGTTGGAGCGCCTACACCAAAGAACCTGAGCGTCTTCTAAAAGGGCTAGCTCAATCACAGGTGATAACGGCCTATGTTGAAGAGCAGCTAGTGGGGCTGATCCGTTGTATAACCGATGGACAAACCATTCTTTATATTCAAGATCTATTAGTTGCACCCGAGTTCCAACGTCAAAAAATCGGTCAGCGATTACTCAAAAAAATGTTGGCGAATCATCCATCGATACGGCAAAAGGTTCTGATTACGGACAACACAGAAAAAACGCGTCGTTTTTATGAAGCGTGTGGTTTTTCTTCTGTGGAAGAGCAACAAATTGCCGCATTTATCTATTTACCAACAAGCGAATAAGGAACAAGAAAATCAATGTGTCACTGAGAATGGCTTTATTTTTAGTTGGTTTTGGGTTTGAAGAAGGAGTGGAGAAAAATGAAGATGCGCTTTGCGTTGCTTTTTTTGTGCCTCTTTATCGGTGTTGGCGCCTGTGGGGGAAGTCTGTTGGCGTTTAAAAGCATTGAGCCGTTAAGTCAAGGACAGACATATGCTGGTTTGGAGGCGGCCATGCTGCAAGGAACCCCCTTCACGACCTTCTTAATTCCCGGCTTGTTTTTGTTGGTTATCTTAGGCTTGGGGAATCTGATTGTCGCTATCCTGTTGTGGCTTAACAAAGGATACTACGGGGCAATGCTTTTAGGCATGAGTTTAGTAGTCTGGATCATCGTGCAAGTCATCTTATTACGAGGATGGAATGTCTTGCATCTGATTTTCTTTTTATTAGGTTTATTCCAGTTTGCTTCAGCAGTCTACTTTGTCAGAAGCATGCATCTCCCGTTGCCGTTTTCAGCTCATCAAAATTGATTAGACTTGTGAAATAAAGATGAAAAAAATTAAATTAATTGAAAGTTTGCTATGGAAAACGTGGATTTTTGAAAAAAATCTTCTTGAAATCATCCTTCGTTTTTAAAATTATGCTAAACTGAAAGAAGTTGAATTATTTTCTAGAATCAGGAGGATTTATTATTGGAGTTTCTTAAAAAATCAAAAATTTTTGCAGGTCTAGTGATTGTCTGTCTCTTAGGGATCGCGGTCTGGATCTATTCAAATATACTGTTTGTCTTTCGACCACTGGAAGCCATCTTCTCTAGTGTCTTTTTACCAGTATTGATCTCGATTTTTATTTTTTACATCTTTTTACCTTTCTTTAATTGGGTAAAAAGAAGGACGAAAAAGAAAAGCATTGCGCTGTATGCGACACTGTTGTTGATCGTTTTTGCAGCTTATTTGATCATTCAGGTGATTGGACCAGCATTAGCCTATGAGATGGGGCGTTTTATCAATCAAATTCCCATCATCATCAATTTGGTGATCGATACTATTGATCATTCTTATTTAGAAGAATTATTTGGTCCTTTTATTGATTCGATTGATATTTCCCAAGCTAGCAACTTTGCCTTACAGTTTATTACCGGGGCAACCAATAGTCTGACGAGTTTGATCTCCATCGTTTCTCATTCAGCGATCGTCTTGTTTACGATCCCACTGTTATTAGTGTATATGTTTAAAGACGGTGAGAAAGTTCCTGATTTTTTGGCAAGTAAGACACCGAAAAACTATCAAGGCTTAATGCGACAACTTTGTAGTGATTTCCATCAAGCAGCGTCAGCGTACATTGGTGGGAAATTGTTGGTTTGTTCTTACGTTGCAGTTTCTAGCTATTTGATTTTTTCTTTGCTAGGTTTGCAGAATGCGTTGCTTTTAGGCTTGATTTGTGGTGTTCTGGACATTATTCCTTATTTTGGTCCCTTTATCGGAGCGGCACCAGCCTTTTTATTTGCGTTAAGTCAAGATATTCGAACAGCTATTTTTCTGATTGTCGGAATCACGATCATTCAGTTAGGTGAATCGTATCTTGTTTCACCATTAGTAATGAAAAAAGTATTGCATATCCATCCAATCATTGCGGTGTTTTTATTATTGATCGCTGGCAACTTGCTTGGATTTGTGGGCATGATCGTGGCACTGCCAGTGTATTCGATCGTGATGGCAATGTCTGGTACATTGTTGCGCTTTTTTCAGGAGCGGAAATTAGAACGATCTGTAATTGATAAGGATTCATAATAACGAAAATGTTCTACCTTGCTGTTGGAGCGATCTCCATCAGCAGGTTTTTTTGTTTTTAAGCACTACGTAGCATGGCTTCAAGACAAATGCTATACTTATTGAAACGAGAAGGACGATAGGAGTGAGGAAATGAAGGTTTTATGGAATGATCAAATCGTTGATCGAGAAGCGGTGAAAATTGACATTGAAGATCGCGGGTATCAGTATGGTGACGGAATCTATGAAGTGATTCGAATCTATAATGGTCGCTGCTTTATGTTAGGGGAACATATGACTCGCTTAGAAAGTAGTGCGCAAAAAATTAAGCTGACGTTGCCTTATACGATTTCCCAATTAACTGAAAACCTTAAGTTACTGGTTAAAACCGAAGGAATCACAGAAGGAGAGATCTATCTTCAAATCACCAGAGGAATCACCTCTCCCCGCAATCACGAGTTTCCGTCTGCTGGAGCAGTCAAAGGAGTCGTAACCGCAAATGTGATCCCCTTTGAACGACCTCAGGAAATGCAGCATGCAGGGCTATCTGCGACTGTTCTTCCAGATGAGCGGTGGTTGCATTGTGATATCAAATCATTGAGCTTGTTAGGGAATCTGTTAGCGTTAGATCAAGCGATCGAAGCGGGGTTCGATGATGCACTCCTTCAACGAGATGGCTTTTTCACGGAAGCTTCAGCATCAAATCTCTGGTTTGTCATTGATGGTATCGTCTATACGCATCCCGATGGACGCTTAGTACTACCAGGTATCACGAAAATGAAGGTGCTACAGTTGTGTCAGCAATTAGAAATTGCTTATCGAGAAGAACCTGTCCCTGTTGATGCACTAAGCAACGTGCAAGAGTGTTTTTTGACCAATTCTGTCTGGGAAATTGTCCCTATCGTCAATGTAGATGGGAAATCAGTTGGCAATGGCACTTTGGGTTCGATCACGAAACGTTTGCAAGCAGCCTATATCGCTGCTACAAAGAGTACGTGCGAATCCTAGTTAACAAGCAAAAGAAACGATGCAAAAAACTTTGGCCCACCCAGCATGTTTTATGGCTAGGTGAACCAAAGTTTTTTTCTTGGATACAAGTGCAGATTTTACCATTCACTAGGATTCCACAATTTTCCGTCAAGTTCTCCTTGTTTCAATTCGATTCGAATTTCTTGCTGATGAAGCAACTTCTCTAGTTCTTGCAAAAATGCTTTTTCGTGATAGTCAGCTGTTTCTTTTATTGACTGCTCTATCAGTGGCTTTAGCCATTCGTGATCCATCACAGCACCTCCAATTCAGTTAAAGCATCTTCTAATTCGGTCAACGTTTCATGGTTTTCCTGCAGCAGTGATAGCAAAGGAGCAAGCTGCGGTTTTTCAGAAACCAAATGCGCCAGTTTCTCGCTAAACCATTGTTGCTTTTGATCAAATGTAAAGGGAGCCGGCATTGATAACAATTGTTGATAGGCAATGACAAAGGCTCGTTTCTCTTGCTCTGTTTTATACATCAGTTGATCGAGGACAATGATGGGGAGTACCGTCATTTGGTGTTTTTTTGCCATAAGTACCAGTGGGTGTAAAATTTCATTGAAGGTCGTATTTTCTCGGCCACCTAGCTGAAATTCTTTGGCGGCAACGCCAGTAGAAACGGCGAAACTGATTTCCTTGCCCGCCAATGCAGGAGCGCATTTTTCCCAAACCGTATCAATCCAATCTTTCATTTTTGCTGGAACGCTGTACCAATATAAGGGGAATTGTAAAACCAAACGATCGCATATTTGCAGCAGCATCCGTTCATCGGCAAGAGAAAAATCGGAAAGACCATCAAGAAAATGCATGGTGACGTTAGGAAGCTTGGCACTTTCACTAAAGAATCGTTGGGAAAGCGAATTGTGGAAATCCGGATGGCTGGCTACCACTAAAGTTTTTATCATGAGACTGATCATCCTTTCCTATTACATGTACCATATTTTACCAAAAAGAGAAACTAGTCTGCTTTTCTTTTTGTCTAAGTTCTTCTCTTTTAGTTTTGTTTAAGGTACTTCTTTTATACTTGTTATAAGAAAAAGCCAGTAGCGGCTTAAGCGTGATAGAAATGGGGGAATAGAGGATGGAATCAAATGATCCCTTGATGAAAGGTCTAGCAACTATAATAAGGATCGTTGCAAATACAGTGAACTATGTCGAAAATGGACTTGCCAGTTGCAAACAACGAATTGATGGAAAGCGTCATACGCAAGAAAATGATTACGGCAACGGGCAAGAGTTTACTGAAGTGACTGTCTACAGATGACCGATGCAGAGACAATAACAAAGATGGCTCACTCATCAAAGGGTGAGTCCTTTTTTTTATTTCAAGCCATTCATCATCAGTTTGTACTTTTGTTGAGGGAAGGTATAATGAGTAAATGAAGCATAGTGGAGACGGAAGAATGAAGCAATAGTAGAGAGGAGAAGCAGGTGATGAATCATTTATATAAACGAATCCAATACAAAATTCCAGAGCTGAACCGAGTAGAAAGAACGGTCCTTAACTATTGTTTAAGGGCACCCGAGAAAGTTTCAGAAATGACGGCCGATGAGTTAGCTTCCCAAACGTACACCAGTCAAGCGACGATCAGCCGAATGGCAAAAAAACTTGGCTTTACCGGTTTTCAAGAATTCAAATTTTCACTGAAGAATTATCAAACTCTTGAAAGAAAATCATCTACTCAAGCTTCTCTTGGTTTATCCCCACTGATCAAGCAAATGATTGACCAGCTGACGACATCCTTATCAATGATCGAAGAAGCCGACTTTCAGCGTGCCGTGGAAATGCTTCAGCAAGCACAACGAATCGAATTTTTTGCTTTAGGGCAAAGTGCGCCGGTTGCATTATCTGCGAGTCGAAAGTTGCGGTTTTTAGGAAAAACGGTTGGCGCTTCAACGGATTGGGATGAATTGACAACCATCGCTAATCAACTATCAAAAAAAGATATCGCTATTTTTGTTAGTCATAGTGGGGAAACGATCGGGATGCTAAATTATGCTAACCGGTTGAAACAAAGAGGTGTGCCAATTTTAGCCTGTATTGGTCAACCAAAAAGCACGTTGGAGAAGCTTGCCACCTTCTCTTTTCCTGTTGAAATGACAGCGATTTATCATCATGAAGTCGATTTGAGCCCACGGATCTCTTTAGCAGCGTTACTGGATATTTTAATTATTCAATACGCCAATCAAATCGAAGAAGTACTTGATCCTGAATGACCATTCCATTTTGTGAATGGTCATTCTTGTTTTGGTAACTGTATTGTAAGCCTTCTTGATATCGTTTACATTTTAAGAGACAAAAGTGTTAGGAGGAAATGATATGCAAAAAGGGAAGAAAGCAAGCTGGATGGAAATTTTTCAAGGACTTGGGAAAACATTTATGTTGCCAGTCGCTTTACTCGCATTCATGGGTTTATTTTTAGGGATTGGTAGTTCATTTTCATCTTCTTCAACGATCGATGTTTTCCCGTTTTTAGGTGCCCCTTGGCTCCAAGTGGTTTTTCGTTTCATGTCAACGATCGGTGGGTTTGCCTTTAGTTACTTACCCGTCATGTTTGCGATGGCGATTCCTTTAGGTCTAGCAAGAAAAGAGAAGGGAGTTGCGGCATTTTCAGGCTTTGTGGGCTATGTCGTGATGCATTTATCCATCAATTTTTATTTACAAGAAACGAATCAATTAGCTACTGCAGATCAACTACGAGAAGCAGGACAAGAGATCGTTTTTGGCATTCAAACATTATCAATGGGAGTTCTAGGTGGTATTATCGCAGGATTGATCGTTTATAAATTGCATATGCGCTTTTACCATTTTCAATTGCCAGATAGTTTTGCATTCTTTTCAGGAGCACGTTTTGTTCCAATCATCACCTCGCTTACTTTAGCTGTGGTTGGGGTGATCATTCCGATGATTTGGCCGTTGTTTGCTATGATCATCACAGGAATCGGACATTTAATTCAACAAGCTGGTCCATTCGGTCCGTTCTTATTTGGTTCAGGTGAACGCTTATTACTGCCATTTGGGTTACACCATATTTTGGTTTCCATGATTCGTTTTACCGAAGCAGGGGGAAGTCAGCTGATCGATGGTCAGCAAGTCTTTGGGGCGTTGAATATTTTTTATGCGGAATTACAAAACGGCTTAAGTATCTCACCAAGTGCAACGGCGTTCTTGTCTCAAGGGAAGATGCCAACCTTTATGTTTGGTTTACCGGCAGCAGCATTAGCTATGTACCAGACGGCAAAACCTGAGAATCGTTCAAAAATAAAAGGCTTATTGATTTCAGGCGTCATTGCAACTTTTGTGACAGGAATTACTGAACCAATCGAATTCTTATTCTTATTCATCAGCCCTTTATTATGGATTTTTCATGTAATCATGACAGGTGCTGGATTTATGGTAATGAGTCTATTGGGTGTCACGATTGGAAATACCGATGGGGGCGTGCTTGATTTTCTTATCTTTGGCGTGATGCAAGGCGCATATACAAAATGGTGGCTCGTTCTGATCGTAGGAGCTTGCTGGTTTGCCCTGTATTACATTGTTTTTAAAACAGTGATCCTTCGTAAGAATTTGAAAACACCTGGCCGAGAAGACAACAACGAGCAACAGAATGAGATGGAAGATGAAAAGACGTATTCTGGAAAAAGTGGCTATGATGCCCATGGCATTTTGGCAGCTTTAGGGGGAGCAAGTAATATTGACTCTTTGGACAATTGCATTACACGGCTACGCCTGGTGTTAACTGATGGTTCACTGGTTGATGATGAACGGTTAAAAAAACTAGGTGCGCTTGGAGTCGTTCACTTAGATGATACTAACGTTCAAGTAATCATTGGAACGAAAGTAACAACAGTCAGAAATCAACTTGATGCGATTCTTTAGCAAAATTGTCAAGTAGTAGGAGTGAAGAAAATGTTTTTTGATGAACCAATCAATCGTAAAGGAACCCAGTGTACTCAGTGGGATTATGTTGAAGACCGTTTTGGTGAAAAAAACTTGTTGCCATTTACGATTTCCGATACGGATTTCAAGGTGCCAGCTGCAGTTGAAGCGGCACTTATCAAGCGAATGCAACACCCGGTTTTTGGGTATACACGTTGGAATCATAATGAATTCAAGCAAGCGGTCTGCAAATGGTATTCTGAACGTTTTAACAGCATGATCAAAAGCGATTGGCTGGTCTATAGTCCTTCCGTTATGTATAGCGTTAAACAGCTCGTCACCCTACTCAGTGATCCAGGAGATGGGATCATTATTCAGACGCCAGCGTATGATGCGTTTTATAAAATGATCAAAGAGAACAAAAGAAAAATCGTACCTAATGCACTCATCTATGATGCCAACTCGTACCGCATTGATTTTGAAGAGCTAACAAGATTGATGGCACAGCCTGAAAATAAAGTTCTTCTCCTCTGTAGTCCTCATAACCCAACTGGGAGAGTCTGGCAAAAGGATGAGTTGCAACGAATGATCGAATTGGCGAGAACCCATGAAGTATTTATCATCTCTGATGAGATCCATATGGACATTGTAAGAAAAGGACAAAGGCATCAACCAATCATTGATTTGTTGCAAAAAAATGTAGCCCTTGTTACTTCGGGAAGCAAAACGTTTAATTTTCCAGGGTTGATTTATTCTTATGGAATCATTCCTGATTCCAAGTTGCGTGATCGCTTCTTAACTCAGTTAAAAGAAGCCGATGGGTTGAGCTCCACCAGTATTTTTGGCATGACCGCAACGATTGCTGCCTACGATAATGAAAGTAAGTGGGTGGATCAGCTCAATGACTATCTGGATGGTAACATTGCTTATGTGATCGCTTATTTACAGGAACATCACCCAGAACTCGTGGTCACGAAAAGTGAAGCCACGTATCTTATGTGGATTGATTGTACAGCAATGGGTTTAACGATGGCAGAATTGCAGCAACGAATGATTCGTAAGGGAAAAGTTGCGATTATGTCAGGGGAAATCTATGGGAAAGAGGGGAGAAATTTTTTGCGCCTAAACATTGGCTGTTCGCGAGAAAAACTCATTGATGGCTTGAAACGATTCACATTGAGTTTGACCTAACAAAAAGAACCCACTGAGCAATCAGAAAGATCCTGTATTCTTTCTGATCGCCAGTGGTTTTTTTAGTCTTTCGTCGTGCGGGGAGTCATTGCAGTAGTAACGGGGAGTGGTTCAACGACATGGAAATAACCTTCTTTGTCTTGAATGATCAGCATATCTTGCTGACTCTTGCTCTTGATGATCTCACCTTTAACAATTTCGTTGGTGACAGTCCGATAAATGCTTGTAGTCATGTTCATTCCTCCCAACGGTTTTTACCAATTGGTCTTCCATAGGGGGACCAGTACAAATCAATTGCTTGATTTGTACCAGCAAGGAAAAAGAAAACGAATTGGTATCTTTAGTATAGGAGAGCAATGTTTAGATTGCTGCAATTCCATGTAAAGTTTTTGTTAATCCTTTTATTTTCAGCGATTGACTAATCGGCTAAAGAAAAACGCAAGGCCATTTTATTACTGCCAGACTCCACCATTTTTCCTAGTAACGTTGTTGCATTTTTTAAATACAGTTCAGCCATCTCAGCGTTGGCTTCTTCAAGCAGACGAGTAGGCTCATTTTCAGCGGAAGCTTTACAATCAGTTTCTTGTTGGATGCGGCGACAAGCCGCCATCGTTTCCATTTCAAAACGGTTGGCAAGATCACTATAGCGATCGTAGTCGCTGTCCCCAATCAACGCCAAGGTGCGTCCTAACCAATAGCTATTTGTTGGATCGTAGGTCTTTGCCGTATCGCAATAGCCAAGTGGGGTCTTAGTGATAGCTGCATAAAATGGCACAACGCCGTTGAAGGTATTGGGACCAAAGGCGAGCCAATGAATGCCAGCGATTGCTGCAGGCACGTGGTTGCGGATCTGCAAAATATGGACTTGCTGGTTGCGATTGAGAGCAATCGATCGGAATTGTGTTTTTTGTGTCTCGGTCCCTGTACCGTAAGGGTCAAAAGGCGTATTTTGGAAGTGGGAGCTCAATGCCCATTTTACATCTTCCACGGATAGCTTTTGTTTTGGGTAGCATACAAACGGGAGCTCTTGATCGATCGGTTCAGCAGCTGTTCCGCTAAAGTGTTTTTGAATGTACCATGCCCGCGGGTTATTGTAACGGGTATCTTTTTCTGATGAGCTGCCAAAAATATGGCGTAGATTGATACCTTCAAAATCAGGATTTAATTGATAGTCTTCAATCAACTGTTCGAGATCCTGCGAACACAATGTCATTTCTGAGGCGAAATCGAAGTGATCAATGTTTAAGCGATTGGGTGCCACGACATAGGCATCATCGGGTAGGCGAACAGCTGCCCAGTGATGTCCACCGATGGTTTCCATATACCAAATTTCCTCGGCATCAGAAAACGCGATCCCGTTGGCTTCATAGGTACCATAGGTTTCTAAGAGTTCCCCTAAGCGCAAAACACCTTCTTTAGCGGAATGGATGTAAGGCAGTACGATGCTGACGAAATCAGCTTCCCCGATACCATCTTCCACATATGGATCAATAGCCAAAACGCGTGAATTGGTTGTGATCGTTTCTGTCGCAGTCATGGCGATATTTTCTTCATTGATTCCTGAAGCTGCCCAGACTCCTTGGGATTCATCTGCTTCAGGTGTCGAAGTATAACGTAAGGGATCCTTAGGTAAACGGATTCGACAGCCGCTTAAAACGGCGTAAAATTCATTTCCTTGCTGTTCTGGAGTGATAACGACGAATTTTTGCGGTTCCGAACCGCTTCCAGAATCTTCATTACGGGCAATCATGGTCGAGCAGTCGATCGATGCTTTTTTTCCTACTAGTAAAGTGGTACAGGACGCTTTTTTTCTATCCATCTTTCCAACACTCCTTCATTTCTTCTTACGAATGATTGAAGCTAGTATACCCATAGTCTCATGGTTTTACAATGCTTTCTATAGAGAGGAACAAAAATATTTCGCCTTTTTTATTTATTTTTAGTACAATAAGGTGTTGTAAAAATAATCAAAGGAGCCATTATTATGAAGAAAACAGTTATCTTTAGTTATATTTTTTTACTTAGTCTGGTTTTTGCCGGTTGTGCCAAACCATCGATGGATGCGGGAAACTCCTCCAGTGACTCTTCGTCAGTCCAACAAAATGCAGAAGAGCGCACTGCCCAAATCAGCTTCAATAATAAAAGTGAAGAGCAAGACCAGAAGATTGAAACCAAAACGGTCACTTTTAAAGAAGGGGTTTCTTTGATGACCATCATGAAAGACAACTTTGACTTGGAAGAAAATCAAGGGATGATCACCAGCATCGACGGTTTAGCGCAAGATGAAAAAGCTGGCTATTATTGGACGTATACAATCAATGATGAAATGATTACAACTGGGGCGGATGATACCTTTTTAGGAAACAACGATAAAGTGGTTTTCACGTATGAAAAATTCGAATAAACCACTTCCATTTGCTGGAAAAGAAATTGCTTATTTAGGGCTGCTTGTGGCAGCGGCCGTCGTCGGCAGGACTCTTTTTCAACCCTTACCCAATGTTCAACCAATGACGGTGATCTTTTTATTAGTAACCATCCATTTAGGTCTTCGTCGTGGATTGATCGTTTGTCTGCTCTCGATGCTGATTACCAATTTTTACATGGGAATGGGAATATGGACGATTGCCCAATTGATTAGCTATGCCGTCGTAATTTTTGGAATGTATCTATTATCAAAAAGCAAACTGTTTATGAAAAAGTTGTATTTACAAGTCATTTATAGTGTATTTGCAGGTTTTGCGTATGGCTTTGTGATTTCTTGGATCAGTGTCAAGCTTTATGGGTTTCCCAGCTTTTGGGCTTATTACTTTCAAGGATTGAGCTTTGATGCCCTGCACGCAGTAGGCAATGGCATTTTTTATTTGTTACTAGCACCGATCTTTCTACGGCTTTTCCAACACTACTATCCAAAGAAAAAAAGCGAAGGGCACTAAGCGCTTCGCTTTTTTGTTGCGTTTGCTAGTGTCAGGCAAAAACGTCCATGACTAGAGGAAAAGTCTTTGACGATCAAATGAGATAAAAGGGGCTATGTGAGGAAACAAGCAGGCATATTGTTGTGCAAAAGCGGTTTCTGCAGGTATCCTTAAGGTATCTAAGGAAGGATGTGGCTTTTGATGAAATGGATCGTGAAAAAAGATGATTTAGAAAGCTACCGCGCGAAGTTCCATGGAAAACTGGCTGGTTATGCCGAGGAAGCCAAAGTGATTGCCCTGCCAACCCCAAAGTATTTTATCGTGGTGGTTGACGAAGAAAAAATCCACTTGATTCAGTTAGATCTGCAATTTCATGAAAAAGGGATGCAGACAATTATGATCCATGAGATCACAAAATTACAACTAGGCGGTGTGGTAAATAAAAAAGTCCAGATTCAGACACCTTCGACCACGGTCAAATTAATGATCAAACCGTTGGCGATCGGTATCAAAGAGGAGCAAAAAGCCTTGATCGATCGGTTTACCAGAATGTCGCGATAGACTTCGGAGGAATAGTGAGGAAAATCAGCTGGATTTTTTTCAGAAAAAAAGCAAGGGCAGTTGCCTGCACTTGCTTTTCGTGAGTCCTCTTATTCTGGCGTACCGACGATTTTAATAAACTCATCGATATTCTTGATTTTCATATGCTTGATCACTAACTGTTCCCGCTTGTTCCATTTCCCTTCGACTTCTAATTGGTATTTATTTAATGGAAGGCGTAAGACATAGCTGGCTAAGTAGCGATCCTTAATAATACAATTTACGATTTTGTGGTCTTCTAAAAGTTGGATACCTGTCAGCATCATTGGCGTTTCTTGAAAAACACGGCTATTGACTAACAATCCAGTGTGGGTTTCGTTCATGGAATCTTCCTTTCTGACAAACCTAGGGTAAATCATCTTTCTGTCTGTTATGTTACCTGATTTGCATCAGAAAGGCAATTCCTATAGTAAATCCTCGTTATTAAGTACCATGTAAAAAGAAAGGGGGCAAAAGGAATGGTTGGGTATAATCGTTTCTCAAATGAGTTTCAAAAGGCTTCGAAAGAACTCCGTGAAGGGAAGAAGTCCAAAAATGCCAATAAAGGGCTGCGAACCCGACAAAAAATCGCTGCTGAAAAAGAACAAAAAGCACAAAATGCTTTTTCAACTGGTTTTTTGATCGGTTCCTTCAGAGAGTTATTCCGCAAAAAATAAGCAAGTTCCGCTGCCAAGGCGGGACTTGCTTTTTGTTTAGAATAAATAGTTGAAGAAGACACCGTTGAGAAAGGAAAAGCTCAGATAAAATAGAAAAAGTGTTACGATATCCAGTGGGAGACCTTTTAGAATTGGCGGAATTGCGGCAATTTGATTCCGTGTATGAACCCCTGACAAAGCACAAGAAAAGAGGAAATACATGCCTACAGCAACAAATAAATTGGTTAAATAATCGGTATAGGGAAATTGGGTCACAGTGGCGACCGTCAGCAAGAGCACACTGACTAGGATCGTTTTTTTTAGATCAGTCGTCAAGAAATGCTTTTTTGCAGGAACGATCAGTAAACACAAGCCCGCCGCGATCAAGGCGATGATGGCAGCACTTACCAAGTTGGTGACCACTTGATTGCCATAGACGAAACGATTTTGAAGTAAAAGATAAAAGCTTAACCCACTGAACAAGTAAGCGACCGCAATGATCCCTGAGAGGAAAACCACCCGTGTCGTCACGTTCGGTTTTTTCTCTTTGACGGTCGGCGCCAAATTTTGACAGGCGTAATTTGTGAGTAGAATGACTAGAAAGACCACTAGCCGATTGGCGATCATCATAAGGAACCCTCCTTTTTTGCGATTTAGCTCATAATTTTAAGGTTGAACGGGGTCTTTTTTCCTTCCCCTAATATGCGAAGGCGTAAGAAGCGATCAATAAGTGGGGTGAAACAATTCATGATCAAGATGGCATAGCTCATGCCTTCATTCGTAAAACCAAAGAAACGGAAGAGCACAACGAGGAGGCCAACGCCTAAGGCAAAAAGATTTTCTCCTGCTTTTGTTCCTGGGGTCGAAGAATAATCAGTCGCCATATAGATGGCACCCAACATGGCACCACCACTGATGATATGACCGATGATCGTTTGCCAACTGCCAGTAAAAAGTCCTTCTGGACCAAGGATAAAAGCAAAGAGCCCGATCGTCGCAAAGATAATCAATGGGATACGAGGGGAGATGATTTTCTTGTAAACCAGAAAAATTCCACCCAACAGTAAAAGTAAGGCACTGGTTTCACCGATTCGCCCCCCGGTAAATCCTAAAAAGGCATCCACTAGTTCAGAACCGCTTAAGGTGTCCCCGGCCTTCATGACAGCTAACGGCGTAGCACCGGAAACGACATCGTTCGCCGTAGCTTGCGAAACCACATCAGGAGCAATGCTGCCAAAAGGTGGATCTGGCCAACTGATCAAAAACATCTGGTTATAAAACAAGCCAATCAACAGGGCGCGACCGCCAAGGGCTGGATTTAAAAAGTTATAGCCGATACCGCCAAAAAATTCTTTGACGATGATCACGGCAAACGCCACCCCGATCACTGGGAAATACCAAGGTGCGGTCGGTGGAAGATTCATCGTTAAAAGCAATGCCGTCACAACGATGCTTAGATCGAAACGAAATGGCCGTTTGATGAGGTAGGACCAAATTCCGTCGGCGGCAAACGCCGTGGCTAACGCAATGAAAAACAACCCATATACCTTGAGCCCGAAAAGATAGCCAGAGAATAAAACTGCTGGTAATAGGGCTAGTACCACACACCCCATGATCTTAATGGTCTCGTCATTGCTACGAATATGGGGGCTGGGGGGCGTTTCTTGACTTTTCCGCTGTTGAAAGAGGCGCTCACTATCAGAATCCTTGTAGTAATCAGGCACTTTCCTTCGCCTCCTTTTGCAGCTGGGCAACTTTGCCTTTTGCGGCAGTGATATTGGCAGCTAAGGAACGTTTGGCTGGGCAGACGAAGGTACAGGCACCACAATTGATACATGCTTCTGCCAACAGTTCTTCACATTTTTGATAATCCCCCGCTCGATAAAACTGATCGATCTCCATCGGCATCAGGCGCATCGGACAAGCTTCGACACATTTATTGCAACGAATGCAGGGGTTTTCGGCATAGAGCCAATCGGTTTCTTCATTAAAAACAACGATGCCGTTGCTGCCTTTGGTGACCGGAACTTTCAAGGTTTTGACGGATTTTCCCATCATTGGTCCACCAAGAATCAATTTGCTGGGGGCGCCTTGAAAGCCGCCGGCAAAGTCGATCAATTCTCCTGCGAGTGTTCCTAACGGATTTTTGACGATGCAGGGATTTTGAACATCGCCGGTAACGGTTGTATAGCGTTCAATCAACGGTTTGTCATAACAGACCGCTTCGGCGATGGCAAAGCTGGTGGCAACATTGATCAAGACGATGCCAATATCGGCAGTCAAACCACCTAATGGCACCTCTTGATCGGTCAATAACTCTACTAACTGCTTTTCACCACCGGTTGGATAAACAGTTGGGACAGTAACGACTTCTATCGTGTCATCCTCTGCACTTGCGGCTTGCATGGCTGAAATGGCTCTTGGTTTGTCATCTTCGATGCCTATTATAATTTTTGGACCAGCTAATAATTTTTGGGCGATCTTTGCGCCGTGAATGATTTTTTTGGCTTCTTTTTGCATTAAGAAAGCATCACTGCGTAGGAACGGTTCACATTCAGATCCATTTAAGATCAAAGTATGGATTTTTTTTGTTTCATCAATACTGAATTTGACATGGGTGGGAAACGTTGCACCGCCTTTGCCGGCGATGCCGCCTTGACGGATTTTGTTGAGGATGGTTTCGTTAGCGGCAGATTGCCAGTCGAAGGAGACAGACAAAAAATCATTTTGATAAGCATAATCATTTTCAATGATGATGGTTTTTCCTTCTTCATTGTTTTGATTCGGCCAATCGACCATGTCGACGATTTTACCCGAAACAGATGCATGAATTTTGGCAGATACAAACGCATCAGTCTCAGCAATCACTTCCCCTTGTTTGACGTAATCGCCAACGGAAACGATCGGTTCCACCGGGGCACCGATATGTTGTGCTAAAGGGATAAAAACCATCGTGGGTGAAAAGGTAAGAATTTCATCTTGTTCGATCATTAATTTTTCTTTTAACATTTTTAATGGGGGACTTAGTGAAATACCGCCAGTAAATGTTCTCATAACCAACACTCCTTTCTCTCCTAAGTTTATTCTAGCATGCCGTAAAGAATCACAAAACCCAAAACGCTTACATTTCACAAGAAAAACTTATTTCGGTTGACATATGATTGTTTGTTCATATATAATAAGTGTATAAATATGATTGGTTGTTCATATGTTAGATGGACTAGAGGAGGTTTTGATGATGGCTGAACATACTTGTCAACATAATCACACAAAAACGGAGGGAAATTCTCATACTCACGATCATGGGACTCTTCCGCGTAACGTTTATTTTGCAGGCTTACTGCTCTTTATACTGGCACTTTTTGTTCCGAACCAATGGGTGAAAGATGGTTTTTATTTTGCAGCGGTTTTATTAGCGGGCTATCACATTTCTTGGGAAGGGATCGAAGATACCATAAAAAGTACCAGAGCCAATCGGCGCTTCACACCGAATGTACATCTTTTGATGTTGTTGGCAGCGATTGGTTCCATGGTCATAGGAAATTTTAATGAAGCCGCTTTGTTGATTTTGATTTTTGCAGGTGCTCACTTCTTAGAAGAATACGCCGAGGGACAAAGTCGAAGAGAAATCACCAATCTTCTCAAACTGAATCCCACGGAAGCCCGCTTGATGGGTCCAGATGGAAAAACCAAAAAAATTGCCGCTTCAGAGATAAAAAAAGGGGATATTTTGCAAGTGCTGCCTGGTGATCAGTTAGCAACAGATGGCGTAATTCTTTCTGGAACGAGTGCCATCAATGAAGCCTCGATCAATGGGGAAAGTATTCCTCGAGAAAAGACTACAGGAGACGAAGTCTATGGGAGTACGATTAATGGAAACGGCACATTTTTGATGGAAGTCACGAAAGACAGCTCTGAAACAGTCTTCGCAAAAATTCTTTCAGTGGTGGAAGCGGCGCAATCAAATCAATCACCGACCGAAACACGAATCAAAAAAATCGAACCAATCTATGTAACAGTTGTTTTCATTGCAGTCCCTTTGTTCATTTTGACTGCACCGTTTCTATTTGGTTGGGATTGGTATACAAGTTTTTATCGTGGGATCGTAATGATGATTGCCGCTTCTCCTTGTGCTTTAGCGGCAAGCGCTGTCCCTGCTAGTTTGTCGGCGATCTCAAATTTAGCAAAAAAAGGGATTCTTTTTAAAGGGAGCAATTACTTGACTAATTTTGCTCAGATCAAAGCGGTGGCTTTTGACAAAACGGGAACATTGACTGTCGGAAAACCTACAGTCACGGAAGCCGTTTTCGCTGATACGATCGATCGAGCAGAGGCAGCAGCGGTCATCGTTTCGATGGAAAAGCAAGCCAACCACCCATTAGCAGATGCGATCGTTACTTATTTCGAGAAAACAGAGAAAATACGAGAAATCGAACAGTTGACTGTCACAAACGAGATTGGTTCCGGGTTAGGTGCCGTCGCAGGAACAAAAACCTATCGATTAGGAAAAAGAACCGAAAACACCCAGTTCACAGGTTTGATGGAGCAACAGTACCGTCAATTGGAAGCGCAAGGAAAAACAATGGTCGTGTTTTCCATCAACGAAGAGGTTACGGCGATCATCGCATTGATGGATGAGCCGAACGAACAGGCAGCTTCTGTGATTCATTATTTGAAAAATGAAGGTATCCATACTGTTATGATCACCGGAGACAGTGCCTCTGCTGGTGAAGCAATCGGTCAGCGCTTAAAGGTTGACCAAGTGGCTGCCAATGTTTTGCCTGAGAACAAAGCGGAAGCGGTACGAGCACTCCAAGAAGCATACGGACAAACCGCCATGGTGGGTGATGGTATCAATGATGCTCCTGCACTCGTTCAAGCAGACATCGGCTTTGCGATGGGGGAAGGGTCAGATGTTGCGATTGAAGTAGGAGACGCAGTGATCATGAAGAATGACCTTTCACGTTTTGCATATGCCTATCGCTTAGCGAAGAAGATGGATCGGATCATTTGGCAAAATATTTTCTTCTCCATGTTTATCGTCGCGTTATTAGTCGGCTTGAATCTATTCGGCATGATGAACATTGGGTTGGGGGTATTTGCCCATGAAGGCAGTACATTGATTGTATTGTTCAACGGGTTGCGCCTTTTGCGTAAACTGCCAGAAGCATAAAAAAAGCGGCTATCGAAAGATAGCTGCTTTTTTTAATGACTGAATTGTGTCGAAGTTGGAAAATCAAAGGCATCGATTTTTTGTAATCGATTTTCGATCCTTCTTAGAATTCCTTCAGAGGATTCTAACGGTTTGATTGCATGATAAGCAGTCAGCAATAGGACTTTTTCTTTAGCAGGACGATTTTCGATGCGATAGATATTTGCTAACCGCTCAACATATTCGTAATGACTATAGTCCGTTTTATTGATCAAGAAATGCAAGAGATCTTTTGCTTTCGCATAGTCTTCTTGAAGATAGAAACTGATCGCTTCACGATACAATTTGATATCAAGTTCTTCGATTTGGTCTGGATTCGCTTTTAACGCACGCCACTCATTGATCGAGATTTTTCGTACGACTTTGCCAGTTGCATCGGTCAAAAAAATTACCGGCACATCATTTGGATGTTTTGCTTCTTGCTTGATTTTCTTCATGTCGCACCTCCCGCCTCTCAATGGACTGACTGTTTGATATCTCCTATTTTAAAAGGAATAGCGGGAAAAGTCTACATGTAGATGTTAGATTCAAAGGAAATTTTAAAACATTCTCATTTATTAAGCTCTTTTTCGTTGAAAATGGTTAACAGCGTCGGATGCCCCCATGAAAATCAAGATACCACCAAAAATTTGGAAGAACAGGAGCCAAGTCGCAAATGGATTTAATACAAGAACGAGTCCAGCAGCAATAATCAAGAGACTGATGATTAAGCTCGTGATGTAAGGTAAGCCAATGCGTTTTTGGTTAAAGCTTGCCATTAAGCGGGTGCACCCGCTGATGGTGATCATGATTCCCAAGAAAAATGGTACGATAGCAAGTAACCCTTTAGCAAAAACTAAAATCGCAGCTGCAGCGATCAATAGTAAGATACCAGAGACCGATTGCACATTGTAATAGCCCTTTTGTTTTTCTTTGTAGCTCGTATACAAGCTGACGATCCCTAGACATGCGATGTATCCGGCAACAAGATAAACGATCGTGTTAAAGACAGATCGTGGTGCGATCAAGATAATGAAGCCGAAGACGATATATACGACGGCACGAAGCAAGTCATAGCGTTGTAATTTATCAAAAAATGCATTCATGATAATTCCTCCTTTTTTTCTTATTGTACCGAATTCTGGTGAAAATAGATATCAAAAAACCTAGGAAATAGGCTAAGCCTTTTGTAACAGATCATTTTTTGGTAAAATAGGGAAAAGAAAACAGAACGGAGAGTTTTATGAGTGGGTTAACGCTATTGATGTGTGCCTTTACGATCGTTTTGTACCTCTATTTATTGGTGGTACGCAAAGAGATTCACTTTATTGCTGTTGAGCGCAAACTAAGCAAAATCGCTATTACGATCTTTTCAGTAATGATTATCGGGTCCATGTTGATGATGGATGACCAATTGGATAATCAGGTGCGAGGAATCGTTTCAGGTTTTGTCTTTTTAAGCTTTGTGCTAGACAGCCGCGGGTTAGCCCTTGATCGAATTATTGTCCATCCAATGAGTATTAAAGGGGTACTGTACCAAGAGATCGATCGGGTCGTTTTATTTCAAGAAAAGGAAGGGCAGCCTATTAAGATGAACTATTTTCGAAAAGGGATGCGGGGACCATTAATGAAATTCAAACAGCCGTTAGCTGAATTAGTGGTTTTTTTGTCGGAGCACTTGAATGAAGGAACGCCGATCGATATTCTGGTCGACCATGATCAAGGAACCAACGACTAAAAGACCCTTGATTGCTGCCGTATGTGGCCGTAATCAAGGGTCTTTTTTAGGTCGCGCATTGGATTAATGGAACACGCGGAAGCGCTCATCATCACTTAGAAATTCTTTTTCGTTCGGTTCGCTTTCTTTTGAACCAAAGACTAGTTGCGCCCGCAATTGCCAATTTTCAGGAATTGACCATTCAGCTGCAACAGCGTCATCGATGACAGGGTTGTAATGCTGTAAGTTGGCACCTAATCCAGCTTCTTCTAAAGCGGTCCAAGCGTTCGCTTGAGCGATCCCATTCGATTGTTCCGCCCAAACCGGGAAGTTTTCTGCATAAAGGGCAAATTGGTCCTGCAAGTTCTTAACGGTATCTGTGTGAATAAAGAATAAAACGGTTCCGTAACCTGCTTTAAAGCCAGCAAGTTTTTGTTTTGTCGCTTCAAAAGCCTCGGGTGGTGTCAATGGTTCTAACGCAGCCTCTGTTAATGTCCACAGTTTTTCGTGGGCTTCGCCAAATAAAATTACAGCTCTTGGCGATTGTGCGTTAAACGCAGTTGGACTATTTTTCACTGCTTCTATCACAATGTCTTCGATTTCTGTGTCGGAAAGAGCAACATTTTTACCTAACCCATAGATTGAACGGCGTTGTTTGATCGTATCAAGAAATTTTGTCATCGTATTCCCACCTTTTCTATTGTCATAGAGTGAAGTATACATTCTTACTTAATGTTAGTAAAACAAAATGCTTTGTAAGAAAAAAAGTCAGGCAAACGCGCCTGACTTTTTTTCTTACTGGGCATCAATGGCGATAAATTTGACAGTCACATATTCTTCGGGACCATATTTGCCATTTTCACGACCAAAGCCAGAATGCTTGACGCCGCCGAAGGGAGCCGCCGGGTTTGAGATCGCGATGTCATTGACTCCAACCATCCCATATTGGAGGTTTTGGGCTACATCCGAGATTGTTTGCAGATTCGTTGAAAAGAAGTAGGAGGCTAGTCCAAATTCCGTATCATTTGCCGCAGCGATGACTGCTTGTCGATCCGTAAATGAGATCAATGGGATGACGGGTCCAAAGGTTTCTTCATAGTAAATAGTCATGTCAGGAGTGATGTCATCAATGACTGTCGGTGCAAAGAAATTGCCTTTCTCATATTCGCCTTCAGTAAGTTTTGTACCGCCACATAAGACTTCAGCCCCTTTGTTTACCGCATCTTCCAGCTGTTCGATAACTTTTTCAACGCCAGCTTGATTGATCAAAGGACCAACGGTGGGGTTATCAAGACCATTACCGACCGTTACGGTTTCCATTTTCGCTAATAGTTTTTTAGTAAAAGCGTCTTTGACGGATTCTTCGACAAAAATACGATTTGGTGACGTACAAACTTGACCGTTGTTACGGAATTTAGCTGCAACTAATTTTTCAGCAGCTAAATCTAAATCAGCATCGGCAAAAACAAGAAACGGGGCATGGCCGCCTAACTCCAATGAAACTTTTTTCAGAGTTGGTGCAGCTTGTTCATATAATTTCATCCCTACTTTCGTGGAGCCGGTAAAGGTGATTTTTTTGACTTGTTCATTCTCAGTCAATTCTTTCCCGATTTCAGAAGAATCCCCTAAGACGATATTGACGACTCCGTCAGGAAGGCCCGCTTGTTGAAAAAGTTCACCTAAAGCCAATGCTGATAATGGTGTTTCTTTAGATGGTTTCATAACCAGGGTACAGCCAACTGCCATAGCAGGCGCAATTTTTCTAGCAATCATATTGGACGGAAAATTCCAAGGTGTGATCGCACCAACAACGCCGATGGCTTCTTTGCGTACCAGCCAATGATTGTGTGCAGGAGCTGGAATCACTTCACCATAGACTCGTTGTGCTTCAGCAGCATTCCAACGGAAATTATCAACGTTGGATTGGATTTCTGCCTCCGCTTCCTTTAATGGTTTTCCTTGTTCCATACTCATAATCTTTGCCAGTCGGTCGCTTTCTTGCTCCATTAAATCTGCAATCTTGTTCATCAAATCGGCTCGTTCTCGAGGCGAACGTTTTGACCAGTCTGTGAAGGCTTTCGCGGCGGCATTGATCGCTTGCTTCGTTTCTTCGATCCCTCCTTGGCTGACTTTTACCAGTTCTTCATTCGTGGCAGGATTGGTAACCGAAACCGACTCTTTTGTTCCTTCAAGCCATTTTCCGTCAATCAATAACTTCGTGGGCACTTGTGGTAACTGTGGGTTCATTTTGGCACTTCCTTTCAATAATGGATTCTATTTCAACCGTAGCACGGATCAGAATAGATGACAATTCATATGCAAGTCTAATGATTCCCCAAATTTTCATAAAGAACCAGAGAGGAGATGTCCTGCTTCTATCATTTTATGGTAGAATAGAAAATAAGAATGTTTGTTCGATTCTTTTAAAAAAATAGTAAAAACATTCAAGGAGTGAAGGACACGTGCAACAGATAAAAGAGCTTTTAAAAACAGTGGGATTTGTCGTGATCTTCGCCTTATTCCTTTTGTTATTAAGACAATATGTCTTTACCCCCGTTATTGTAAAAGGAGATTCGATGGATCCAACCTTACATGATGGTGAGCGAGTAATTGCTTTAAAGAACACGGAAATCGAGCGTTTTGATATCATTACATTCGAAGCGCCGGATGAAGAGGGGAAAAATTATATCAAACGAGTGATCGGTTTGCCGGGGGATCGGGTTGCTTATCAAAACGATACCCTGTACATTAATGGACAAGCGTATGATGAACCCTATTTGGATGAATTCAAAGCGGCTGTCACCGATGGCTTTCCTTTGACCAGTGACTTTGACATGAGTCTATTTGGTGTGGAAGTCATTCCTGAAGGCCAAGTATTGGTTTTAGGTGATAATCGCCGAATCTCTAAAGATAGCCGTCAATTAGGCTTGATCGATGAATCAACGATTTTGGGGGATGTAAAATTTGTTTTTTGGCCCATTGCCGATTTTGGCATGTTAGGAAAAGATTGAACGAGTATTACCGATTTTGTAACGTGTTTCTGAAAATGACCACTAGACAAAAACGTCGCTTTCGAAGAAAAGCTGCTCATTGTTTTTTGGGGATTTTTTAAAACTATGTAGAGAAGGAGTCCTTTCATGAGTTTACGATTTATCCTTGGTGATGGCCGTTGTCGTCATGATCAAGCTGTGATAGAGCAGGCAAAAAGCTGGTTAGAAAAAGACCATCAAGAAGTGTTTTTCCTCGTTCCTAACTACAATAAATTTGAACGAGAGCGGGAGATCCTTCAATTACTTAAAAATGATCAATTAGGGGATTTCGCTTCCATTCGGGCCCAAGTGTATAGTTTTCACCGTTTGGCTTGGTTTTATTTGCAGCAAACAGGATTGCTTTCTCAAAATGCCATCACTGAAAATGGTGCCTCCATGATCATGCGCAAGCTGCTTTTGGATTTAGAAGAAGAACTTGTCTTGTATCGCGGCGAAATTAATAAAGCGGGGTTTATCCAACAATTGTTGGCTTTTTATCAAGAAATGCATACAAGTCGATTGGGGATCGAAGATTTATTAGCTGGTGGTGCTGCCCCCAGTGCAACCCAAGATGAAGAGAAGAAATACAGTGAATTGGCGATAATTTTTCAACGATTTGAACAAGAACTTCTAGAGCGTGCTTTGCAAGTCGAACAACCGCTCACCTTATTGACACGCTTTCTGGAAGGTTCCTTGCTGGGTGACTCCCGGGTGGATCAAACGATACCAACTGCTGTGTCTTTGAACAAAGCGCCAGATCTTTCCCACGCCTTATTCATTATCAGCGGTTTCTCCGCATTTTCAACCCAAGAGCAACAGTTGATACAAGTACTGATGAAGAGAAGTCATGTAGTGATTGATCTTATTTTGGATCGCGGGTACCCACAAGAGATGCCCACGCCATTGAATTTATTTTATGAAGCAGGACGGACCTATTATCAGTTGATCAGTTTTGCTCGTGACAATCAAGTGAACATTTTCTTAGATCAGAAACTTTCCGTCAACCAAGAGGTGGACAAAGAAGACGAGGGATCGATCCCGCAGGCGTACAAGGAAGTAGAAACTTTTTGGCGGCAGACCCAATCACAAGCCAATTATCATCAGCAGACCTCCGTCAAAGACTTTCTGGCAGTCTGGAAAGTTGGGAATCCCGAAGAAGAGATCCGTCAAATCGCAGCGTCGATCCGCGGGATGATGAGTGATAAGAAACGGTACCCAACATTACGGTATCGTGATATCCAATTATTGATCGCCGAACCAGAAGTCTATCATCAGTATATTCCTAAAATTTTTACTGAGTTTGAGATTCCTTTTTATATCGATGAAGAGCAGATGATGGCACAACATCCATTGGTTGAGTTTTTGAATGCTTTTTTTGCTTGTCAATCCTATGGTTTCCGCTTAAATGATATTTTGCGATTATTAAGAACGGAACTTTATTTACCGGCAGCCTATCGCTCCGAAGCAGATTGGCTCGTTGGGCGTGACCAGTTTCGTAAGTTAGTGGATATTACTGAAAATAAAGCATTAGCCCATGACTTTCAAGGAGCTAGCTGGACAAGAAACGAAGATTGGGAACTGATCGAGTATTTACAATCAGAAGAAGAGCAGACGGATAAAGTGGATTTGACGGCGTATACCAACCAGTTGCGTAGGGCCTTTAAGCAAGATGTTGCTGATACTCTTGACTGGCTGACGGCTGCTAGAACAAATCGAGATGCCGTAGAACTGCTGTATCGCTTTTTACTGAATGCTGGTGTCGAGCAACAACTACGGCATTGGCGAGACCAGGCAATCCAACAAGGGAAATTGGATCAAGCTCGCAACCATGAACAAGCATGGCAAGCTTTAATGGATTTGCTAGATGAATATGCCACGATCTATGGAGAAGAGCCCTTTGATTTTGCGCTCTTTGAAGATGTCTTATTGACTGGCTTAGAAAATGTCACATTCGGGAAGATCCCAACAGCGATCGACCAGGTCAACGTCAACCGCCTTGATTTGGCTCGTCCAAAACAAGCGAAGATCACATTTGCACCTGGATTGAATGAAACGGCGTTGCCAAGAAAAATAGAGAACAAAACATTGTTGACGAATGAAGAACGTCAGCATTTCAATCAGTTGTTCAACGGTGAAAAATACCTTAGGGATACAGTGGTGGAAGGCAGTGTCAAAGAGCCATTTGCCTTTTATTCGGTCTTGCTTTCAGCAACGGAACACTTATCACTGTCCTATGCCGTTAATTTTGATACCCAGCAAAACATCAAAATGTCGCCTTATTTAGACCGCGTGATCAAACATTTGGATGTTCCTCTGCAAGATCGCGGCATTTTAACGCTGACCAGTGACCCGAGAAACTATGTCGGCAGTTACCGTGGCCTGATCTATCAAATCAATAACCTCAGTCAGCAAGCGCAAAAAAACAAAGAGAATTTGCCTCGAGTTTGGGAGCAGCTGAAACAAGCACTGCTACGTTCGGAATGGACAGATTTAGCTGCTCAAGTATTTGAAAGCCAAACTCATCAAAATATTCCGATTCCTTTGTCTCAAGCACAAGCTGCGGCACTATATGGCCCGTCGATCTACAGCTCCATTTCTCAAATGGAGACGTTCTATCAGTGTGAATACAAGTATTTCGTCAGCTACGGATTACGGTTAAAAGAACGGGAAGTTTATGGCTTAAATCCAGCAATGACGGGTGAGTTTTTCCATGATGCGTTGGACCGCTTTGTCAAAGTCCTGATTGCTGAAAATATTTCCTTGACCCAGTTAACTGCTGACCAACGCGTGCAATTTGTGGAAGTCGTTTTGCAGGAAATTTTTGGCGAAAGCCGTTATCGCTTATTGACGAGCTCTGCTCGGATGAATTTTATTCGGTATCAATTAGGCAAGACGATTCAGCGAGTAGCGTGGGCTTTAGCGAAACAAGGTCAAAAAATGCATTTTAGTCCTGAAAAGACGGAGGTACTGTTCGGCCAGATCGCTGGCTCAAATGGGATCAACGGGATCGAATTGCCTTTAAGCTCTGGTGGGAAACTACATGTACGGGGGAAGATCGATCGAGTCGATACGGCGAAAACGGAAGAAGAACAATGGCTTTCTGTTGTTGACTATAAATCTAGCAGCCGAGATTTTGACCTTTCTGAAGCCTACTACGGACTTGCGATGCAGTTGATCACCTATCTCGATGTCGCATTGACGGATGCTGTCCAACTGGTTGGTTCGCCAAATGTGCGACCAGCCGGTGCATATTATCTGCATGTGCATAATCCACTTTTGGACGGACAAGAAGCCAGTGAAGAAGAACGTTTAAAACGTTTCAAGTATGACGGGTTGTTTATTGACGAACCGGCTGTTTTCCCGTTGCTAGATGAGGATGTTGAAGCCAGCAAAAATTCACCGATATTTCCTGTTCGAAAAGACAAAAACGGCGATTATCAAAAAACGACGCAGGCGAAAAACAAGTTTTATACAGAAGAAGAGCTTGAGCTGTTAAGAAAACATAATCGTAAAAACATGCAACAAAGCGGTGAGAAGCTATTAAGCGGTGAAATCGCCTTAAACCCTTCTTATAAATTAAAAGACAAAAAACGGGCGTGTGAGTTTTGTCCGTTTCGCAGCATATGTGACTTTGATGTATTGTTGAAAGAAAATGAGTACCACCGTTTAGAAAACTTATCTAAAGATGAGATTATCCATCGCTTAAGGGAGGAAGAAGATGAGTAAGATCCCTTTAAAACCGCAAAATGAAACCTTCACGGATACCCAATGGCAAGCCATTTTTGATAAAGGGGATAATATCCTCGTTTCCGCTTCAGCGGGTTCAGGAAAAACCACCGTTTTGGTTCGGCGAGTGATTGAAAAGTTAAAAGCAGGAACGACGATCGATTCTTTACTGATCGTGACCTTTACCGAAGCAGCTGCTCGAGAAATGAAAGAACGGATTCAAGCGGCATTGCAACAAGCCATCAACCAAGAAAGTGATGAGCAAAAACGCCAGCACTTCGTCCGTCAGCTGCAGCTATTGCCGACAGCTAACATTTCTACTTTGCATGCATTTTGTTTAACGGTGATTCGGCGTTTTTATTATTTGATCGATTTAGATCCAAATTTCCGCATGATGACCGATGAAACCGAAATTTTATTGATGAAAGAAGAAATCTGGACACAGCTGAGAGATCAACAATATGAAGCCAATGATGAAGCCTTCTTTCGTTTGACAGAAAATTTTTCTAGTGATCGTTCTGATGAAGGCGTCGGGGATCTGATCCTGTCTCTTTATGACTTTGCCCGAGCAAATCCGGATCCCGTCAACTGGCTAGCTCATCTAAGTGATCACTATGTCGGTAAAGAAACCTTTGCTGAAAATATCCTGTACCAATCGCAAATCAAACCGACTTTGCAAGAAAATTTGAAGACAGCGGCGCATTTGCTGCAGGCGGCGCAAGACTATGCCCGTTCTGATGAAGCGATGGAAAAAGCAGCACTATTGATCGATACCGAATTGGGAGTGGTGGAAACCTTAAAGGCTCTGCTGGATGCAGACGATGTTGATGGCTTCTATGAGCAGATCAAAGTGTTGCGTTTTGGTCGCTACCCAGCTTTTCGCAAACCAGAACAAAAGGAACTCTCCCAAGAAATTAAACCTTTGCGAGATGATGCGAAAAAATTGGTCGAGCAATTGAAAGTGGCCTCTCCATACCCGCCGGCTGAAATGATGGAACTGCTTCATCGATCAGCACCTGTCGTTGAGAAAATGGCGGCCATGACCGAAGCGTTTATGAAAGCATTTCAAGAAAGAAAGCTTTCAAAAGGCCGTTTAGACTTTAATGATTTGGAACATTTTACCTTGCAGATTTTACAAGGTGACGGCAGTGGAAGTGAGGCGTCGGTCTATTATCGGGATCGCTTTGAAGAAGTTTTAGTCGATGAATACCAAGACGTCAATCGGTTGCAAGAGGCAATTTTATATTGGGTGAGACAAGTTGATCATAACCCTGGCAACATGTTTATGGTGGGGGATGTGAAGCAGTCGATCTATTCGTTTCGACTAGCAGATCCGACGCTGTTTATCGAAAAATACTTGGCATTTGAAACGGAGAATGGTGGGCGGAGAATCGTCTTAGCAGAAAATTTCCGTTCTCGCTCCGACGTATTGGATTTTACGAATCTAGTATTTCAACAGCTGATGGATGAACGGGTTGGCCAAATCCCTTACGATGAGGCGGCAGCCTTGATTAACGGTTTTCCTCATTTTCCAGAAAGCGATGCATTTGCCACGGAGCTCTTGTTATATGAAAAAGCGCATGAATCTGAAGAACAATTGATCGATGACAAAACAGAAGGTGAGATGCAGATTACTGCATTGAAGATTCGAGAGTTGATTGAATCAAAATTCATGATCTATGACAAAAAATCCAAAACAAATCGACCAATCACTTACAATGATATTGTCTTGTTGACCCCCACACGTAAAAACAATCTTGTTATCCTAGATGTCTTTAAGCAGTTTGGAATTCCGATGGCGGTCAATGATGCTCAAAACTATTTTCAGGCAACGGAGATCCAAACCGTCGTATCTTTGCTGCAAATCATTGACAATCCGTACCAAGACATCCCGCTTGTGGCGGTCTTGCGTTCACCAATCGTCGGCTTAACAGAAGATCAATTAGCTGAAATCCGTTTAGCCAATCGTTCCGGCGACTACTACGATGCAGTATTGGATTATCATGGTCAACATGAAGCGTCAAACTTGTGGCAAACGGTGGATGGGTTTTTAGCTAAACTAAATCAATGGCGAGAAGAAGCACGCAGACTGCCGATCCCGACCTTGCTTTGGCAAATCTATGAAGATACTGCTTACTTGGATTATGTTGTGGGACTTCCTGCAGGACAGCAGCGTTATGCAAATTTAGTGGCATTGATCCACAGAGCCGAAAAATACGAAAAGAGCAGTTTCCGTGGTTTGTACCAATTCATTCGCTTCATCGAAAAAATGCAAGAAAAAAACAAGGATTTGGCAGAGCCTGTGGCTACTCCTGTAGAAGATGCCGTTCGAGTGATGACCGTTCATGCAAGTAAAGGCTTGGAGTTTCCTGTAGTCTTCTTATTGGATACAACAAAATTCTTTAACTACCAAGATTTTCAAAAACGCTATATCTTTGAAGAACAACTGGGGGCTGGAATCCAATATGTGGAACCCGCAGAAAATCTTAAATTTGAGACACTGCCGTTTCAAGCCATCAAGCAAGTTCGTTTGAAAAAAGCCTTATCAGAAGAAATGCGAAAATTGTACGTAGCATTGACACGAGCAGAGCAGAAGCTTTTCTTAGTGGGCTCCTATAAAAATCAAGCGGATGCCTTTAAGACTTGGCAATCTGGCTTGACGCAAGCCGAAATGGTTCTTGACCCTGCATTGCGCCTTGTTGCCCGGGGGAGTTTGATGGATTGGGTCGGACGGACCCTGATGCGCCATCCAGATATGGAAGCAGTATTCTCTGAAGCGTCAGAGCGCAAGCGGACGATCGATCATCCTGCTCATTTTCGTCTGTCATGGTGGAATCAAGAAACGATCACGCAACAAGTCCAAGAGACCCTTGCGCCAGTCGAGGAGCCTAAACGATTGCTTGCGCCAGATAGCAATATCGATGATCTTTTGAAACGCCTAGCCTATCGCTATCCTTATCAAAAAGCGACCCAAACCACTAGTTATCAATCTGTATCAGAATTGAAAAGACTCTATAACGATCCTGATGATCAACAGACCACTTTGTTGGAATGGCGGTCGGTTTCCGAGAAGACGAATCCTCAGCAATATCGCTACGTACAGGATGAATTGGCGAAACCAAAATTTCTGCAAGAAACGAAGCCTCTCGCCAGCAGTATCGGGACAGCAACCCATACGGTTTTGCAAATGATCCCATTAGGAATGACGCCAAATCAAGATACTTTGGAGCTCCTGATTGCTGAACTCGTGAAAAAGCAATTTTTTTCTGAAGAAATCGCCAAAAAAATTGACCGATCGAGCATTTTGTGGTTTTATCAAACTGAACTAGGTGAATTGCTGAACCGATCCTCTGATTTGGTGAAGCGGGAACAACCGTTTTCGATGCTAAAAGAGGCTGATACGATCTTTGAAGAGTTTGACGAACCAGATGCGCCGCTTTTGATCCACGGAATTATCGATGGCTATATTGAATTGGCGGATGAAATCATTTTGTATGACTTTAAAACAGATGATGTTTTCGGTAGTCAGGCTCAGATTGAAAAGAAAATGCGCGAACGATACTATGGTCAATTGAAACTCTATTGCCAAGCATTGGAGAAAGCGTTGAACAAACCAGTGAAACAGACCTATTTAGTGCTGTTAAAACCTAAGATGATCGTGTCATTCTAACTGATCGATCCTAGTTTCTTACAATTCGTAAGTCATATGCTATAATAGGTAAAAGAGGTGATGGAGAATGATAAAAGTAGAATCGGATTATGCCCTTTGTCCTAAATTTGAAAAAGCTTTTTCTATTTTAGGCAAAAAGTGGAACGGCTTGATCATTGATGTCCTTCTTGAAGACGGCAAACAAAGATTTGTTGAGTTAGCAAACAAGATTCCTCAAGTGAGTGATCGGGTGTTAGTCGAACGCTTGAAAGAATTAGAGCGGGAAGAAATTGTCTGCAAAGAAAACAATCTTTACTGCTTGACGCCAAGAGGTATTGCTCTTGAAAAGAGTATGATGAGTGTGAAGCGTTGGGCAGAAACATGGGTACGTGAGGAAGAATGCAGTTGATTTCTCACCAGAAATTAGGTAAACTAACCTTAAATGAATAGTTAAAAAGCGTTGATAGAAACTAGTAATTTGGCTGAATCAGAAAAAGGGAGACTTGTCACAGACTGAAAGCAAGTCCTGCATTCGAAAAATGAATTTCACTTCTGGAGCTTGCTGATTACAGTCAGTCGGCAGTTTTGCTGTCGTTAGCCGAAGTGAGTGCGCGTTTTTTTCGCGAATGAGGATGGTAACACGAGACGTCGTTCCTTTTTTAAGGGATGATGTCTTTTTTTGTCTTTAAATGAATGATATTCCCTTTAATCAGTCAATCCAGTCTTGTTATTCTTACACTATTCACAGTATAGAAGGAGGAAACACATGTCTTTACAAGAAAAATTAGAAGCATTGAAGGAAACGACATTGCTTAAAATCAAAGCAAGTCCAACCATGAACGACTTGAATCAAATTCGAGTGGAAGTGCTTGGAAAAAAAGGACCCATCACTGAAGTTCTACGGGGGATGAAAGATCTTTCTGCGGAAGAACGGCCGAAGGTGGGGAGCTATGCCAACGAGATTCGTGATATTTTGACAGAAGCGATCGAAGAAGCCAAGACGTCTATCGAAGCAGCAAACTTGGAAAAAGCCCTCGCTGAAGAATCGATCGACGTGACGTTGCCTGGTAAAAAGATGGACCGAGGAACTCGCCATGTGCTGACACAAATCATGGAAGAAATCGAAGACATCTTTGTTGGTATGGGCTACCAAGTCGTTGAAGGCTATGAAGTGGAAAAAGATCATTACAACTTCGAGCGGATGAATCTGCCAAAAGATCATCCTGCTAGAGACATGCAGGACACCTTTTATATTTCAGAGGAAGTGTTGATTCGAACCCATACATCACCCGTTCAAGCGAGAACAATGGAGACCCATGATTTTTCAAAAGGGCCGTTACGGATGATCTCTCCCGGGAAAGTTTTCCGTCGTGATACAGATGATGCGACCCATAGCCACCAATTCCATCAAATTGAAGGATTGGTAATCGATAAAAATATTACGATGGGTGACTTAAAAGGAACCTTAGAAGTCATGATGCAAAAAATGTTTGGGGAAGATCGCCAAATTCGCTTGCGACCAAGCTATTTCCCTTTCACAGAACCATCGGTCGAAGTCGATGTCAGTTGCTTCAAGTGTGGTGGTGCCGGATGTAATGTTTGTAAACAAACTGGCTGGATCGAGATCCTTGGTGCCGGAATGGTCCATCCTAACGTCTTAGAAATGTCAGGGATTGATCCAACCCAATATTCGGGATTTGCTTTTGGTTTAGGTCCTGACCGAGTGGCAATGTTGCGCTACGGCGTGAACGACATTCGCCAATTCTATCAAAATGATGTGCGTTTTATTCGCCAGTTCAAGGGGGAACAATAAATGTTAGTATCATATAAATGGTTAAATGAATACCTTGATCTGTCTGAGATCACACCCAAAGAGCTAGCAGATAAAATGTCAGTGACGGGGATCGAAGTCGAAGGTATTGACGTGCCTGAAGAAGGTTTAAAAAAAATCGTTGTCGGAGAAGTGACCGACTGCCGACCGCATCCGGACTCTGACCATCTATCGATTTGCCAAGTAAATATTGGTGAGGATGAAGACTCACAGATCGTTTGCGGTGCGCCGAATGTCAAAAGCGGCATCAAAGTCATCGTGGCATTACCCGGCTCTCGAATCGCGGGCAACGTAAAAATAAAAAAGGGCAAGATGCGGGGAGAAGTTTCCAACGGCATGATTTGTTCGTTGCAAGAGTTGGGATATGCCGATAGCGTGATTCCCAAAGAATACGCGGAAGGAATCTATTATTTACCAGCAGAAGCAGAACCAGGATCACCGGTTTTTCCTTATCTGGATATGGATGATCACATTATCGAATTGTCGATCACTCCGAATCGTGCGGATGCGTTGAGCATGCGGGGGGTTGCTTATGAAGTCGGTGCGATCTATCGCCAAACACCGAAGTTTCCTGAAATTTCGCTTACTGAAAGTGAAGTAGCTGCTGCCGATAAAATTCAGGTGAAGGTCACTGAAGCAACAGATGCACCCGCCTACCAAATTCGAATCATTGATGGTGTAACGATCGCCCCAAGTCCACAATGGTTGCAAAATCGCTTGATGAATGAAGGTATTCGTCCAATCAACAATGTCGTGGACGTGACGAATTATATCTTACTATTATTTGGCCAACCATTGCATGCCTTTGATTATCAAAAGCTCGACAGCAAAGAAATACTTGTCCGTCGTGGTAAAGAAAATGAAAGTTTGGTGACTTTAGATGGAGAAACACGTCAGCTTTCCCCAGAAGACATCGTTATCACCAACGGAACCACGCCCGTTGCGCTCGCAGGCGTCATGGGAGGGCTTGATTCAGAAATCACGGAAAAAACGACTACAGTCGCTTTAGAAGCGGCCTTGTTCGATCCGTTAGCGATTCGTTTGACCTCAAAGAAATTCAATTTAAGAAGTGAATCCTCCGCTCGTTTTGAAAAAGGGATCAACCAAGCCACGGTTGCAAAAGCTTGTGATGCAGCAGCAGCACTGATTGCGGAACTTGCTGGTGGAACGGTCTTAAAAGGGGCAGTAATAGGTTCCCAAGTAGCAGTAGAACCTGTTGAGGTTACAATCACTTTAGCTCGAATCAATAGCTATTTAGGCACAGAAATCACTGATGAAGAAGTGCAAGAAATCTTTGATGCATTAGGCTTTGGTCATCGTCAAGAAGCAGACAGCTATATTGTTTCTGTCCCACCTCGTCGTTGGGATATTACGATCGAAGCAGATATCATTGAAGAAGTGGCGCGTATTTACGGTTATGATCGTTTGCCATCGACTTTACCGCAAGGAGAAACGGTTGCCGGTCATCTAACCAAAGCGCAACGTCTGACCAGAGAAGTTCGGACGCTATTGGAAGGCAATGGGGTCAGTGAAGCCATCAGCTATGCTTTGACAACGGAAGAGAAGGCACAACAATTTACGAATAAATCGAGCCAAGTGACTCGATTGGATTGGCCAATGACCGAAGAACGTGCCGTCTTGCGCTTGAATCTGATTTCAGGTTTGTTAGACGACGTTGCGTACAACTTGGCACGTAAAAACAATCGTGTTGCTTTGTATGAAATTGGTCGCGTCTTTTATCAGACAGGCGACAGTAAACACGAGCTGCCAACAGAAGTCAATCATTTAGGACTAGCATTGACAGGGAATATCCATGAGAAAGACTGGCAAACCCAAGCTCAAAAAGTTGATTTCTTCCATTTAAAAGGCATTTTAGAAAATCTATTTGATTCGTTGGTATTAACCGAACGTATTCGTTATCAAAAAACGGCAGCTATCAAAGAGATGCATCCTGGTCGTACGGCAATGATCTTGCTAGATGACCAAGAAATCGGCTTCTTGGGACAAGTCCACCCATCGATCGCCAAAGCCTATGAAGTGAGTGAAACGTATGTCGCTGAATTGGACTTGGATCAACTGCTAGCAGCTAAAACTGAGCAATTGGTCTATCAACCGGTCTCAAAATTCCCATCAGTAACGCGGGATATGGCACTCTTGCTTGATGAAGCAATCGACAACCAATCAGTGATGGAGATTATCCGTGAAAGTGCAGGTCGCTTCTTAAGTGATATTCGCTTATTCGACGTTTATCAAGGGAAGAACATTGACGCAGGCAAAAAATCATTAGGATATAGCCTGACGTTTAGCAATCCTGAAGCTACTTTGACGGATGAAGAGATCAATCAAGCAATCGCAAAAATTACTCGTAATTTAAAAGAGAAAGTTCAAGCAGAAATCCGTTAATAGAAGTATGAAGAAAAACGTTCTCCACCTTGAAAAAAATGAAGGTGGGGAACGTTTTCTACTATTTATAATAGATGTTCAGATGACGCAAAAATGTTAGGAGTTGGATTGGAGCCGTAAAGTATCTCACTATCAAAGGCAATCCAGCTTTTTTGATCTGTTCTTTTTTTAGCGCTGTCAAGGTTGAGAAAATGATCCTCTAATCAGCATTTTCGAAGTTATTTTTAGGGCAATTTTCTAGGTTTTTTCGCAAGAAATCGCATCAAATAAAGTTGCCTAATGGATCGGTCTGTGGATGAAGTTTGCTCGTGAAACCTAACACAGAGTGTGCTCGTAGGTTTAGCATTAAATTGTATTCTCGATTTGTGAACAAAAAAATAAGCCGCTAAGGCTTATTTTTTTAAGCAAAGTAATTGATGCCCATTGCATTTTTGACTTCAGCTAACGTTTGGGCGGCAACTTGTTCTGCTTTTTCGCTACCAAGTTTTAATAAGTTCATCACTTCACCGGGATCTTTCGCAAAAGCTTCACGTCGTTCCCGAATCGGTGCAAATTCGGCTTCCAGAACATCGATCAAATAGCGTTTGATTTTGACATCTCCTAATCCGCCACGGGTGTAATGTTCTTTTAATTCAGTAATTTTTTCTTTTTCGGTACCAAATACATCAAGATACGTAAAGACCATATTGCCTTCGACTTGTCCGGGGTCTTCGACATGGATGTGATTTGGATCAGTGTACATGCTCATCACTTTCTTTTGTAACACATCAGCTGGATCTGCTAAATAGATACCGTTATTTAGTGACTTACTCATTTTTCCATTGCCGTCGATCCCAGCCAAACGTCCCATACCTTTTGGCGGTAAAACAGCTTTTGGTTCGACCAATACTTCACTATACGTAGAATTAAAACTATGCACGATTTCTTGTGTTTGTTCCAGCATTGGTTTTTGATCTTCACCAACTGGGACTAAGTTTGCTTTAAAAGCAGTGATATCCGCTGCTTGAGAGACTGGATAGATGAAGAAACCAGAAGGAACGCCTTCGCCAAATTTCTTTTGTTCAATTTCTGCTTTGACCGTCGGGTTGCGTCGCACGCGTGCTACACTGACTAAATTTAGGTAGTACATCGTCAATTCAGAGAGTTGAGGGATTTGCGATTGAATAAACATCGTTGTTTTTGATGGATCCAATCCAACGGCTAAATAATCCAAAGCGACTTCTAAAATATTCGCTGAGACCTTCTCAGGTGTTTTCGCATTATCTGTTAGTGCCTGCATATCAGCGACCATGATATAAAGCTGATTTTCAGGGTCAGCTTGCATTTCGACCCGTTTTTTTAAAGACCCCACATAATGGCCAAGATGCAGTTTGCCAGTTGGGCGGTCGCCAGTTAAAATCGTATTCACTTTTTTTCCACCTTTACCTTTGTTATATGGTTTATCTTACCTTTTTTTAGCAAAAGAAACAACAGGTTCTCCTTGTGATCTGTCGAGGTTAGAAAAATTTTCATGGACAAAAACCTCACATCAAAGTAAAATAGCACTTGTCTTTTCAGAAATAAGGGGGGAACATTGGAAAAGCACCTTTACAAATGAAAAAAGATTGGGCTATAATATGAATCAAATCTTTCCATTTACTCATTTAATTTTAAAAATAGCTAGGAGTGTGAATCAATGGCAATGATCGAATTTAAGAACGTAGAGAAATATTACGGAAAGTTCCATGCATTAAAAAACATCAACCTTGAATTTGAAAAAGGTGAGGTCGTTGTTGTTATCGGACCTTCAGGTTCTGGTAAAAGTACAATGCTCCGTACAATTAATGGACTAGAAACCATTTCAGGTGGTCAATTATTAGTCAACGGCAAGAACTTATTTGATAAAGATGTCAAAATGACAGAAGTTAGAAAAAACATTGGTATGGTGTTTCAACATTTTAACTTGTATCCAAACAAAACCGTGTTAGAAAACATTACGTTAGCGCCGATTAAAGTATTAAAACAAAATGAGCAAGAAGCCATCAATTTGGCGGAAAAACTACTTGATCGAGTTGGGATGTTGGATAAAAAAGATTCTTATCCGTCTATGTTATCCGGTGGACAACAGCAGCGGGTCGCAATTGCCCGAGGCCTTGCGATGAAACCAGAGATGCTGCTTTTTGATGAGCCAACTTCAGCATTGGACCCAGAAATGATTGGCGATGTACTAGATGTCATGAAAAAAATCGCCAGTGAAGGAATGTCCATGATCGTCGTTACCCATGAAATGAGCTTTGCTCGTGAAGTAGCAGATCGAATCGTCTTTATGGCAGAAGGCCAAGTGCTAGAAGATCGACGGGATGTCGATGGATTCTTTGACGCACCAAGGGACGAGCGTGCAAAACAATTCTTGAGCAAAGTCACAAATCATTAAGCGACAGGAGGAACCTATATGAAAAAGAAAATTTTTTCTTTTCTAGTTTTAGCCTTTGCCCTTGTGACTTTCTCAGGTTGTAAAGGACAAAGTGCCGCAGATATTGATATTTTAGAAAACAGCAAAGAGACGAATCAGATCGTTTGGGGCGTAAAAAACGATACCCGTCTATTTGGTTTGATGGATATCGCGACTAGAGAAGTGCGTGGCTTTGATATTGATATCGCTCGTGCGATCACTGAAAAAATCTTAGGGCGTGATGGCAATGCGATTTTTGTTGAAGTTACCTCAAAAACTCGGATTCCGCTTTTGAAAAACGGCAATATCGATGCGATCATCGCAACGATGACCATCACGGAAGAGCGTAAAAAGCAAGTTGACTTTTCGGATGTTTATTTTGATGCAGGACAATCTTTATTGGTCGCAAAAGATAGTCCAATCCAAGGAATTGAAGATTTGACCGCAGACACCACTGTATTGGTCGTGAAAGGCTCTACGTCAGCTGTAAACATTCGTGAGGCTGCACCAGAAGCGCAAATCCTAGAACTTGAAAATTATGCAGAAGCCTTTACTGCTTTGCAATCAGGACAAGGGGATGCTATGACTACGGATAACGCAATCTTATTAGGGATGGCGAGTGAAAATCCAAATTATCATTTAGTTGGCGAAACATTTACCGAAGAGCCTTATGGGATAGCCATCAACAAAGGTCAAAAACCATTTCTAGATGCTGTCAATCAAGCCTTGCGGGAAATGCGTGAAGATGGAACCTATGATGAGATTTACAACAAGTGGTTCCCTGAAGACGAATCAGGAAAAGTAGATTAGGAGGAAACTGAATGGTTGAATTATTTCAAACCTATACCGGTCAGTTTATTGAAGGCTTTAAATATACAGTCATGGCGAGTTTGATCGCACTGTTTTTTAGCCTTTTGATCGGAACTTTAATGGCAATTTTTCAGTTGTCAGACAATCGCTTCATCAAAGGGATCGCCAAAGCATATGTCGAGTTTTTTAGAAATATCCCCTTATTGATCATCGTGATGTTCTTTTATGTTGTTGTGCCAATGTATTGGGTCTCTTTTGACGGATTTCAAGCGGGAACGATTGGTTTAACGATCTATACATCGGCATTTATCGCCGAGACGATCCGTTCAGGGATCCAAACGGTTCCTAAAGGACAGATGGAAGCTTCCTTGTCTTCTGGCTTTACTTATAGTCAAGCGATGCGCTACATTATTTTGCCTCAAGCATTTAAAATCGTTGTGCCGCCACTAGGCAATCAATTTATTAACCTCGTCAAAAACTCCTCAATTTTAGCGATGGTCGCAGGATTAGATATCATGTATCAAGGGGATTTGATCGCAAGCGAGACCTTCAATACATTTGATACCTATATCATTGTTGGTCTTTTCTATTTGATTATCACCCTGCCATTGTCTTATTTGATGGTTTACTTGGAACGGCGTTGGGCTGTCCGCTCATAGAAAGGAGCTAAAGAACTATGGATTTTTTTGAAGCTTTTTCAGCGATTAACATTCGCTTTTTGATCGATGGCTTACGTGTTACGGTTGAAGTGTCGATCCTCTCGATCTTATTTAGCTTTATTATTGGAGGAATCGCCGGTATTTTACGCTTCAGCTCGATTCCGGTCTTTTCTAAAGTATTAGGTGTCGTGATTGATGTTATTCGTAACTTGCCTTTGCTCTTGATCATTTTCTTCACTTATTTTGCCTTGCCACAGATTGGCATCCGCTTTAACATTTTTTGGTCAGCGGTTGTGGCGTTGACGATTTTTGAATCAGCGATGCTTTCTGAGATCTTTCGAGCGGGTTTGAATTCTGTGCCAAAAGGTCAGATGGAAGCTGGTTTATCAACGGGATTAAATTATGTTGAAGTATTGCGCAGTATCGTCGTGCCACAAGCATTTAAAGCGATGTTGCCAGCGATCGTCAGTCAGTTGATCTCTTTGATCAAGGATACATCACTAGCCGTGATCATTTCTTTACCAGAGTTGACCCATCATGCCCGGATCATTTATGGTCAAAATACAAACTATGTTTTGCCAATGTTTTTGGCAATGACTGTTTTATACTTTTTGGTTTGTTATGCACTGTCATTGCTTTCAGGTTTTTTGGAAAAACGTCAGTACGATTACTAAAAATGAACAATCGACAAAAATCCCCGCGATCGGTCTTTCAACCATGCAAGTGCAACTTGCTGGTTGTGAGCCAATGGTTGGGGCTTTTTTTGTACCGATTGGTATTTTTTGGGAAAGCTTTCTTTAGCAAACGAAAGGAATACTTGAAAAATAGACAAAAAAAGTCCAAAATGAATAAGAGAGAAAAATGCATCAAACTCTTTCTTTCATGTAAAGGATGGAAACTATGACAAACAACAGACCAATTGGCTTTATCGATTCTGGTGTTGGTGGGTTGACGGTCGTCAAAGAGGCAATCAAACAACTGCCCAACGAATCGATTCTTTATCTAGGCGATACTGCCAGATGCCCTTATGGCCCAAGACCTGCTGAGCAAGTCATCGAGTATACGTGGCAAATGACCCGTTTTTTATTGGAAAAAAACATTAAAATGTTGGTGATCGCCTGTAACACAGCAACAGCGGTCGCTCTTGAAGAAATCAAAGAACAACTGGATATTCCAGTGATCGGCGTGATACTGCCTGGCAGTCGAGCAGCGGTCAAAGCAAGCAAAAATCAACGAATCGGTGTTATCGGGACAAACGGAACGATTAAAAGCGACTCGTACAAGCGCGCCCTTCATGGGAAAGCCCCCCATGCGTCAGTCGTCAGTTTGGCTTGCCCAAAGTTTGTACCGATCGTAGAAAGCAAACAGTACCACAGCTCGGTTGCCAAGAAAATTGTGGCAGAAACGTTACGCCCCTTGAAAAACAAGCGGTTAGATACGGTGATTCTGGGCTGTACCCATTATCCTTTATTGCGTCCTTTGATCCAAAATGAATTGGGGGCCCATATCCAGCTCATTGATTCAGGCGCAGAAACGGTGGGGGAAGTCAGTACCTTGTTGGACTATTTCGCCATTGCAGCAACGAGCCAGGACGATCCGCACCCGCAGCATGCATTTTTTACTACTGGTTCACCAAAAATATTTGATGAGATCGCCAATGATTGGCTTGATTTAGACACGATCTCATCGGTTCACACTGATTTAGGAGGCTTTTAAATGCGACATGATGGCAGAAAAGAAACAATGTTAAGACCAGTTAAAATTCAAACCAACGTCTACAAACACCCCGAAGGATCGGTTGTGATCTCTTTTGGTGACACAACCGTGATCTGTTCGGCAACGATTGAAGATCGGGTCCCTCCGTTTTTACGAGATACGGGAAAAGGCTGGGTCACAGCCGAATACAGTATGCTCCCACGAGCGACCAACACTCGTAATCGTCGAGAAAGTGCCAAAGGCAAGCTTTCTGGTCGTACGATGGAGATCCAACGGCTGATTGCTCGTTCCTTGCGAGCTGTGGTCGATTTAGAAAAGCTAGGGGAACGCAGTATTGTGGTCGATTGTGACGTCGTTCAAGCAGATGGTGGTACCCGAACAGCTAGTATTACCGGCGCATTTGTTGCGTTGCGTTTAGCTATCGATACATTGTTGCGTGACAAAGCATTGACGGAAGACCCGATCAAGGAGCATTTGGCAGCCATCAGCGTTGGAATCTTACCAGATGGCACCTGTGTGACTGATCTCGATTATCAAGAAGATTCTTCAGCTGCTGTCGACATGAATTTGGTGATGACAGAATCCGGTCGATTTGTCGAATTGCAAGGAACTGGGGAAGAAGCGACCTTTGATGGTCAGCAGTTGAATGAGATGCTGATCTACGGAAAAACAGCTATCGAAGAATTGATTGCCTATCAAAAAGAGGCACTGTTTTTGCCAGATGAACCCCCTTATGAGATTCCCGAAAAAACGATCGTCATTGCCACAGGCAATCCAGGAAAAGCCAAGGAATTTAAAGCCGTATTTGGGGCAGCAGGGTACGATGTCCGCACCTTGAAAGATTATCCTTCCTTGCCGGATGTTGAAGAAACCGGCACCACATTCGAAGAAAATGCCCGCCTTAAAGCGGAAACTATCGCCAGAATTTTGGGAAGACCGGTGTTGGCTGATGACTCAGGACTGAAAGTCGATGCATTAGGGGGACGCCCAGGCGTGTACTCTGCTCGATTTGCCGGTGAGCAAAAAAGTGATGCTGCCAATAATGCAAAATTGCTTTATGAATTGACGGATGTCGAAGATGACAAACGCAGTGCACAATTTCACTGTACGTTAGTTTTCGCAGCACCAGGAAAAGATAGCTTGGTGGTTGAAGCCCAATGGCCGGGGAGAATCGGCCGTATCCCTCGTGGAGAAAATGGGTTCGGTTACGATCCATTGTTTATTCCTGATGGTTCAGAGCAAAGCGCAGCCCAAATGAGTCAAGAAGAAAAGAACCGAGTGAGCCACCGTGGTCAAGCAATCAAAAAACTCCAAGTACAGTGGCAGGAGTGGCTAGAAGGAGAAAATGTATGAAATATTTAGTTGTCAGTGACAATCATTCAGATCGTGAGATTCTTGTTGATCTTAAAAATGAATTCGAAAATCAAGTCGATTTATTCCTGCATTGTGGAGACTCTGAACTGCCTGATACAGATCCTTTATGGGAAACATTCCAAGTCGTTTGCGGCAATTGCGATTACGGTGGTGGTTTTCCCAATGAGCGTATCGTTAAAACGTCGCTGGATACCATCTATATGACCCATGGCCATTTGGCGGATGTTCGTTTTGGCGTAACCAAATTAGGATTAAAAGCGCAACAAGCAGATGCCTCGATCGCTTTGTTTGGTCACACGCATCAAATTGCTTGTGAGAAAGTCGGGAATCGACTTTTCTTGAATCCTGGCAGTATTTCCCAACCGCGAGGGCAAATTCAAATCAAAAGCTTTGCGATTATTGAAAGTACGCCAGAACAATGGGCAATCCAATACTATGATCGTTCCTTTCATAAAGTCCCAGAGCTAGCTTTCGTTTTCACACGTTAAGTAAGCGGAATCAAAAAGTAAAAATTTCATTATAATTTTGCAGGTTTCTACTTTCTATTCTCATTTTCAAGTAAAATAGAAGAGTAGCTGTGAAATGGAGGCAATTAGATTGATAGGACAGACCGTAGAAAAAATATTACTCGAGAATCAAGAAAATTTCTTGGTGCCTGCAGAGAATGTGGCATCGGTATTTTATAACCACCCTTTGAGTCACGCATTGCTTGTTTTATCAAAAGTGGGCTATTCAAAGATCCCTGTACTAGATAGTGAGGACCATTTAGTCGGCTTAATCAGCCTCTCAAACATCGTGGAACGAATGATGGATCTCACTGGCTTCAGTATGGAAAATATTGAAGGGCTGACTGTGGCAGACGTCATGGAAGTCAACGTGAATTGCATCAAGGAAAACGATGAGTTGGAAAGTATGCTGCATCTTTTAGTAGATCAAGCATTCTTGCCGATCGTTGATGATGACAATGTCTTTGTAGGGATCATCACCCGCAAAGAGATTTTAAAATCCGTCAATCATTTGGCGCATGAAATCGAAAGACGCTATTTGCTGATTTCGAAAGAAGATGCCCCAAAGATGACAGATGAACTGCATGTGGTATAGAAAAAAGGTTATCCCAGTTTCGGGATAACCTTTTTTTAAATACCGACGATGGGCGCATTAGGGATCGTATAGCCTTTGGCTGTCAAAGCATCGATCGATGCTGCTAAAAATTCCTCTTTGATTTTCCATTGCGTACCGTTGGTCACATACATGGTGGTTCGAATCGCAAAGTTGTTGTTCCCTAGATCCACCAGACCGAAGACCGTAGGGGCCGTTTGAATCTCTTCTTCATGCTGCTGAGCGATCTGTTCATTGACTTCTTCAATGATGGCACGTATTTCATCTAGGCCTTCAGATGGTAAGATACGTACGTCGACAACGACTTGCATATTGGCTCTTGATGTATTACTGATGGTCGTGATGTTACGATTTGGGATATAATGAACGGTTCCATCAACGGATTTTAATTGGACCGTTCGAATCCCGACTGCTGTCACCGTACCTTCAAGCGTCAGATTGGTCAAGCGGACGTAATCACCAACATTGATTTGTTGCTCGGTAATAATGAAGAAGCCAGTAATCAAGTCATTCATAAAACCTTGGGCACCTAAACCAAGTGCGACCCCGACGACTCCGGCACCGGCTAGTAACGAGCCTACAGGTACGCCGATGGTGGAAAGCAGTGCATAGACAAAAAAGAAGCCTAATGTGTAATGAACCGTATTGCGGATCAGGGTATGGATCGTGTTGATTCGACTCACATTGAAACTGGCTTTTTTTTCATAGGAACGATAGATTCGATCGATGATCATATTGCTTATTTTCAATAAAATACCAAATAGGATACATAAAAAAAGCAACATCAATGCTTTTTGAATCAGTAAGCCAATGATCGATTCCCAGTCGATGGACGCCCACCATTTTTGTAATGCATTGAGTTGAGCAGCTGCTGGTTCGGTAATGCTGGAACCACTTGAATCGGTCGTGCTAGCTGCAAGTAGCAGTTGTTTCATAGAATCCCTCCAAGTCTTACTGCATCTATTTTAACGAAGAAAAAATAGAAATGCAAAGGAGGTTTTCTGAAATGATAATTTTTTTCAGAAAAAGCCTGCTAAGACCTTTAATTGGTCCACAGCAGACTTTACTTTGACGCTCAATGATTAAGACAAGTGAACCCCTTTATCGACAAAAATCACTTCACCGATAATGCCGCTCGATAACGGACTGATCAAGAAGGCACAAGTATTGCCGACTTCTTCGATCGTTACACCAATATGGTCAGGTGTCCGATCCTCTGACAATTGGATCAGCTTTTGATAGTCTTTTACACCTGTTACTGCTAGCGTTTTGATGGCGCCAGCTGAAATCGCATTGACACGGATCTTTTGCGGTGAAAGTTCGGCAGCTAAATAGCGAACACTTGATTCCAAAGCAGCTTTCGCAATCCCCATCATGTTGTAGTTTGGCACTGCCCGTTCGGCACCTAAGTAAGAAAGAGTGACGATACCAGCGTTTTCAGCTAAGATTGGTTTGGCATATTTGGTGACTGCAATCAATGAGTAACTGCTGATATCTTGCGCTAAAGCATAACCGTCACGAGAAATATTTAAAATATCGCCCGATAGATCTTCTTTATTAGCATAAGCAACGGCATGGACCACACCGTGGATCTCTCCAGCATATTCTTTGATCGTTTCAAAGGCGGCAGCAATGCTTTCGTCGTTGGCGACGTCACAATCCACTACAAATTCATCAGATTCCAATAAGCGTTCTAAAGGCTTTTTCATGCGGTCGTTTTGATATGTGTAGATCACTTCGGCTCCTTGGGATTTTAGTGCTTGTGCACAGCCCCAAGCAATACTGCGTTTGTTAGCAACGCCCATGACGACAACTTTTTTACCGGTTAAAAAACTCATAATTCCACTCCTTAATAAATTCAACAATAAAATACGTATAATGACAAATAGTAAATCAAACTATCTTGATTTCTAATTATTAAGCATAATTGTTTGATTGTCAAACTATTTTTTTCTTAATAAATATTTAGTTGCGAATTTCCTTGAACTATGATACTTTGATAATCAAACTATAATAAATTCTTAAGCAAGGAAGGGACACCATGAAAAAACTATTGACTGAAACGGAAGTCATGGATTTGATTCCAAATCGCTACCCAATTATTTATATTGATTATGTTGATGAAATCGAATCTGGTAAAAAAATTATCGCAACGAAGAATGTCACCATCAACGAAGATTTTTTTCAAGGGCATTTTCCGGGAAATCCAGTGATGCCAGGTGCCTTGATTTTAGAAACATTGGCACAAGCAGGATCGATCTTAATATTGAAATCTGAGGAATTCCAAGGGAGAACGGCGTATATCGGCGGCATCAATAAAGCAAAATTCCGTCAAAAAGTTGTTCCGGGAGATACCATGAAACTTGTTTTTGAAATCACCAAAATCAAAGGCTCTGTAGGAACTGCTGATGCAGTAGCGACAGTGGATGGCAAAAAAGCTGCGGAGTGCGAATTTACCTTTATCGTAGGCGACCAAAAATAAAAGAAAACCGCTGGAGCATCCGATAATCGGGGCTTTCAGCGGTTTTTTATTTATTCTTTGGCTTCTTGTAAGACCTTGATCGTTTCGATCTTCACTGGCTCAACCGGTTGAGAATTCTCACCATTGCCAGAGTCTTGGGTTTCTGCTTGCGCAATTTTATCGACGACATCCATGCCTTCGATCACTTGACCAAAGACGGTATATTTACCGTCCAAAGCCGGCGTGCCACCATTTTTATAGGCTTCGATGATTTTTTCGGGATAGTGTTGGATCGCTAGACCGTCAGAAACATCTTGATCATTTTGAACGATGTAGAATTGACTGCCTTGGCTATTTGGTGCACTTGATTTTGCCATTGCTAATGCGCCTCGCAAGTGGTAGAGCTGGTTTGAGTATTCTTCGCCGAATCCTTCACCCCAGATACTTTCTCCACCAGTGCCATCACCATTAGGGTCGCCCCCTTGGATCATAAACTCTTCTACGACACGATGAAAAGTCAAGCCGTCATAATAACCATCTTTGGCATGGGTCAAAAAGTTTTCGACGGCTTTGGGCGCGATCTCTGGGAAAAGTTTGATTTTGATCGAGCCTTCTTCCGTCACCATTTCAACTAAAGCTTCATTCTCTTGCACATCCGTTGATAATTGCGGCAATTCAAGGGCATTCAAGTCAACGGATTCTGAGGTCGACGTGCTTTCTGCCGAGTTGTTTGATGAGGAACCAGTGGTACTTGAACCTGTACAAGCAGCTAATAATAAAAGGCTAGCAGCTGCTGTCAGTGTGAATAGGATTTTTTTCATTCTTTCATTCCTTCCAGTTTTCTTAATGCTAATCATAACAAAAAAAAGATGTAGAAGAAAGCGCAGATTTTGTGGAATGAGAAAGAAACAGATGGAAAGGTGTAGACCACTTTTTAGATGTTTGCTATAATGAAAGAGTATTCATTATAATAAACGGATAGAATGTACAGGAGGTTTTTTTTATGGGAAAATTAGGGATATCGATTTATCCAGAGCGCTCAACGTTTGAAAAGGACAAAGCGTATCTAGACTTGGCACACAAATACGGCTTTAAACGGGTATTTACCAGTTTGCTGCAAATCAACGATGACAAAGAAAAAGTCTTGGCAGACTTTAAACAAGTCGTGGATTATGCCAATCAGTTAGGAATGGAAGTCATGGTAGATATCAATCCTGGTTTATTTGAACAGCTAGGCATTTCTTATGATGATTTATCCTTCTTTGATGAGATGGGGGCTTACGGTGTTCGATTAGATATCGGTTTTACGGGTTCAGAAGAAGCCAAAATGACCCGCAATCCTTACGGGATCAAAATTGAGATCAATATGAGCAGTGGCACGAGCTACGTGGATAACATCATGAGTTATTCACCAAACACCGAAAATTTACTAGGTTCGCATAATTTCTACCCTCATCGCTATTCAGGGTTAGGCTATGACCATTTCGTTTTTTGTTCGGAAAAATTCCGCAAGTACAATTTAAATACGATGGCTTTTGTGAATTCACACGAGGCTGATTTCGGTCCTTGGCCAACACAAGATGGCTTATGTTCTTTAGAAGACCATCGTGATCTGCCGTTAGCTACACAAGTCAAACATTTAGTGTTGACTGGTTTGATCGATGATATCTCTATTGGAAATGCCTATGCTTCAGAAGCAGAATTGGCGGCAATGGCTGAAGCATTTCACGCGGATTATCCGACATTAAGAGTTGATGTGGTTGATGGAATCACTGAAGATGAACGCATCTGTTTGTTTGATAATCTGCATAGTTACCGAGGAGATCGTTCAGAATACATCTTGCGTTCAACGATGACCCGGATCTATTATAAAGACAAAGAATTTCCACCCCATGATACCCATGATATGGTAAGAGGAGATGTCTTGATCGATAATGCTGGCTATGGACAATACAAAGGGGAGACGCAAATCGCCTTGAAAGAAATGAAAAATGACGGCCGGGTCAATGTCGTTGGGAAAATCGCTGAAGAAGAGCTTTTCTTATTAGAATTTTTGAAACCTTGGTCAAGTTTTAAATTGGTCGAAAACAACTAGCCATTACGAGGAATCAACCATTGTCAACACCTATTGTTGGCAATGGTTTTTCTTTTTGGGCGCTTGCGATTGACAAACACGAGTAAAAAACGGTAATTTATGTAGTGGGTTCTTACCATGAGGAATGTTGAGACCATAATAATATTATGTAAACTATATACTTAAGAGGACGTGACAAGTGTGAAATTGCGCTGGAAAATTGCCATCGGAGTAGCTGTATTAGCGATTGCGGGATTAGGATATGCTGGAAACTATTTTTACGACTATGCGGTAGTTCCTTCAGAAAAAGATTTCTTGGAAGGAGATACCCCGGGTACTGATGAAAATCAGACGGGAAGCGAAGCGCAAAATTGGTTTACAGATGCAGCAAATCGTGAGATGTGGCAGCTGACTTCTGAAGATGATTTAAAATTATCCGCCATTTATCTACCGGCGGAGGAGAAGAATCAAGGAAAAACGGCGATCATCGCGCATGGCTACATGGGGAATGCAGAAACGATGGCGGACTACGCCAAGATGTATCATGATTTAGGTTATAATGTGTTGGTTCCAGACGCTCGAGGGCATGGTCAAAGCGAAGGGGATTATATTGGTTTTGGTTGGCACGAACGTAAAGACTACTTGCAATGGATCGATGAAATACTTGCAAAAAATGGTTCTGAAGAGACGATCACTTTGTATGGCATCAGTATGGGTGCGGCCACAGTGATGATGACCAGCGGAGAAGACTTACCAAAAAATGTCACTTCTATCATTGAAGATTGTGGGTATACCAACGTCAATGAAGAACTAGGCTATCAACTCGATCAATTGTTTGGGTTGCCCGCATTCCCATTGATGAATGTCACTAGCCTTGTCACAAAAATCCGAGCGGGGTATTTCTTTGGTGAAGCAGATGCAGTCAAACAACTGCAAAAAAATACGCGTCCAATCTTTTTTATTCATGGCGATGCGGATACATTTGTTCCTTATGCGATGTTGGATATTTTGTATAACGCGACCGATGCGCCTAAAGAAAAATGGGTCGTTTCAGGAGCCGAGCATGCGAAAAGCTACAAAACTGATCCAGCGCTTTACAAAGAAAAAATCGCGGCTTTCTTGGAAAAATACGATCATCCAGCAAGTGAATAAAAAAAGTGCCGGTTCTTTCTTCAGAACCGGCACTTTTTGCCTACTCATTGACTTACAAACGAGCAAATTCTTCGAGTAAACGAATCATCTGGCAAGTAAAGCCATATTCATTATCATACCAAGCGACGGTTTTCACCAATTGGAAATCGCCGGCAGTAGTCACTTCTGTTTGCGTCGGGTCAAAGATAGAACCTTGAGTGGTACCAATGACATCACCCGAGACGATCTCACGGTCATCGTAACCGAATGACGGATTATCGACGGTGTGTTTTCTGATGGCTTCATTGACTTCATCGGCGGTTACTTTGGTTTTCAAAATTGAGACTAATTCTGTTAAAGAACCATCGACGACCGGAACCCGTTGGGCGTGGCCTTGTAATTTGCCATTTAATTCTGGGATAACCAAACCGATTGCTTTGGCGGCACCCGTTGAGTGAGGGATCGTGTTGTCTGCAGCGGACCGAGCGGCTCTTAAGTTTCCGCCTTTTACAGGACCATCCAATAGCATTTGAGTAGAAGTATACGCATGAACTGTCGTCATCGTACCAACTTCGATCCCAAATTCTTCATTCAAAAAGTAGGCCATCGGAGCTAGACAGTTGGTCGTACAAGAGCCTGCGGATATGATAGTATCATCTGGTGTTAACGTGTCGGAGTTAACATTGTATACGATCGTTTTCATATTGCCGGCGGGAGCGGAAATGACCACTCGTTTGACACCTGCATCAAGATGAGCCTGTGCTTTTTCTGCGGAAGTGTAAAAACCCGTACATTCTAAAACGATATCGACGCCATTTTCTTTTGCCCAAGGAATTTTACTTGCGTCTGGTTCGGCATACACTCTGGTTTCTTTGCCATCGACAACGATAGCATTATCCGTTGCAGTTACAGTGCCAGGGTAAGTGCCATGGGTCGAGTCAAATTGCAACAAGTGTGCTAACATGACGGGGCTTGTTAAATCATTGATTGCCACAACTTCAATATCGGCAGAAACTTCTTTGATCCTACGAAAAGCCAAACGTCCAATTCGTCCAAAACCATTGATTCCAACTTTTACTGTCATTTCTTGTTTCCTCCTTTAATTGTGTCTGGTACACTTAAAAGTTTGCTACGATTTGATGTGACTGTCAAAGAATAACCCTTAAGAATTCACGATTTCTTATGGAAACCCATGAGAAAAGATAGACAAAAGGCGTTTCGGTCGTTACAATAAAATAGACTTTCTTATTAGAGAAATAGTAACCACTTAAGGTGAGATAACTGATAATCAAAAAGTATAGAAGGTAGTAAAAAAAGAATGGAGGACAAATAATGTCCATGTTTTTAGATCAAGTGACAATCGATGTCAAAGCAGGAAAAGGCGGCGACGGAATGGTTGCTTTTCGCCGAGAGAAATATGTCCCAGACGGCGGACCCGCAGGTGGTGACGGCGGACGTGGTGGTGATGTCATTTTAGTCGTAGACGAAGGTTTGCGTACACTAATGGATTTCCGCTTTAATCGTCATTTTAAAGCACAACCCGGGGAAAACGGCATGAGTAAAGGAATGCACGGCCGTGGCTCAGATGATACTTACATCAAAGTGCCCCAAGGCACCACCGTTCGTGATGCTGAAACAGGAGCTTTATTAGGTGATTTGATTGAGCAAGGTCAAACATTAGTGATCGCAAAAGGCGGGCGGGGCGGGCGCGGGAACATTCGGTTTGCCTCTCCGAAAAACCCAGCACCAGAATTAGCTGAGAACGGGGAACCCGGTCAAGAAAGAAAAATCGAGCTCGAATTAAAAGTCTTAGCAGATGTTGGTTTAGTTGGTTTCCCTTCGGTTGGGAAGTCCACATTACTCTCTGTGATTTCCTCTGCTCGGCCAAAAATAGGCGCGTATCATTTTACAACACTGGTGCCAAATTTAGGCATGGTAACGACCACTGATGGTCGTAGTTTTGCAGTAGCCGATCTGCCGGGCTTGATCGAAGGTGCTTCGCAAGGTGTTGGTTTAGGGACTCAGTTTTTACGTCATATCGAACGGACGCGGGTCATCTTACATGTGATCGATATGAGTGGCATGGAAGGGCGCGATCCATACGAGGACTATTTGTCCATTAACAATGAATTGTCGACCCATAACTTGCGCCTACTAGAGCGCCCGCAGATCATCGTTGCCAATAAGATGGATATGCCGGATGCTGAAGAAAACCTAGCCCTTTTCAAAGAGCAGCTGGCAAAAGAAAAAACGGATGAGTTCGCGGATGAACCAATGATTTTCCCAATCTCTGGTGTCACTCGTAAGGGAATCGATGCCTTGCTGAATGCGACAGCGGATTTATTGGAAGTCACTCCTGAGTTCCTCTTGTACGATGAAGAAATCGAAGAAGATGTGGTTCATTACGGCTTCCAATCGGATGAGCCGGAGTTTTCAATCGATCGCGATCCTGATGCAACTTGGATCTTGAGCGGTGAGAAAATCGAAAAACTATTCCAAATGACGAACTTTGATCATGATGAGACCGTGATGCGCTTTGCACGTCAATTGCGTGGACTGGGTGTTGATGAAGCATTGCGTGCGCGAGGTGCCAAAGACGGCGACATCGTGCGTATTGGTAATTTTGAATTCGAGTTTGTCGAATAAGCGTTTAAAAGAACATCATTTGTAAAAAAAAATCCTTCATAGTTGAAGTGGTTATGACTGTTGATCATTGATTTTCTCTAAGAAATCAATGATCAACAGTCTTTTTGGTTTCTTTTTTTATTTAAATGATTTACTGTTAAAATAAAGAAAAGAACAAATAAACCAAAGGGAGCGATTTTTATGTCAAAACGAGTCATTGTAATGAACTTTGATGCTAGTGCCAAAGCGTATCAAGCCTTTTCGGAAGTGAAACGGATGCATATGGAACGGAAGATCAAAGGGGAACAAATGGCAGTTCTTACCCACACCAATGAAGGCGTGCATCAATTTAAAGTCGAGGACTTTCTCGATTTTACTGGGAACAATAAGACATCAACGGGTGGTTTGATCGGGATGCTCGTTGGTGTGTTAGGCGGACCTTTAGGAATCATGCTGGGCTGGTTTGGCGGCAGTATGATCGGTGCTACTCGGGATGCAAAAGAGATCCAAAATGCGCAAATGCTTTTTGAACACGTCGGAAATCAAATTGGTGTAGGTGATACCGGGTTATTATTGATCGCCGATGAAGAAGACAATCGTCCTTTGAATCAATTGATCATGAATGAATTGGGCGGCGATATCACGCGCTTTGACTACGATGAAGTGGAAGCAGAGATTGAAACAGCTAAGAAAGTCGAAGAATCCACCAAAGCACGGGTTCAAGAGGACTGGAAAAACTCTCATAATGACGCAGAAGATCGCCAATCTGAGAAATAAAAACCGCAAGCTTCAATTGCAACTTGATTTCTTTTCCGCTAAAATTGGGAAGAGATGAAAGGAAAGAAGCTTATGGAATTAGAATTTTTAGGAACAGGTGCGGGAGTGCCTGCAAAACATCGAAACGTGACCAGCATTGCGTTACGACTTTTAGATGAACGGAATGCCGTTTGGCTTTTTGATTGTGGCGAAGGAACCCAAATGCAGATTTTGCATTCTACAATTCGACCACGAAAGATTGAAAAAATCTTTATCACTCATCTTCATGGTGACCATATCTATGGGTTGCCGGGATTGATCAGCAGCCGCTCCTTTCAAGGGGGCGACACGCCTCTAGAGATTTATGGCCCAAAGGGAATCAAAGCATACATTCAAACCGTTTTGCGGATTTCCCAGACGAAAGTCAGCTATCCATTGCATTTTTTCGAGATTGAAGAAGAAGGGATTCTTTTTAAAGATCAGCAATTTGAGGTATCTTGTCTGCCCCTTGATCACGGCATTGATAGTTTTGGCTATCGTATTGTTGAAGCAAGCCATCAAGGGGAATTGCAAGTGCAAGCATTGCTTGAACTTGGTCTGAAACCTGGTCCCGTCTTCGGACGTTTGAAAAAAGGTGAAGTAGTTACCCTCGACGATGGACGTCAAATCAATGGGGCTGATTTCTTAGGTCAAGCGAAAAAGGGTCGGATCTTGGCAATATTAGGTGATACGCGTAAATGTCAAAACGCCGTGCTTTTAGCGAAAGATGCGGATGTATTAGTGCATGAAAGTACCTTCAACAAAGAAGAAGCCAAGCTGGCTCGCGCTTATTTTCATTCGACGACACGCCAAGCTGCTGAAGTGGCCCAAGAAGCTCACGCCAAGCGTTTGCTATTGACTCATATCAGCGCGCGCTATGTTGGCAAAGATATTACAAATTTAGTAAATGAAGCAAAAGAAGTATTTCCGAATACGTTGATCGTCAAAGATTTTGATGTTGTCGAGATCCCTTTTGCCGGAGAGGAAGAATCAGATGAACTTGGAGAATAAAGTTGTCGTTGTAACAGGTGGTTCTGCCGGACTTGGCGAACAAATCTGTTATGAAGCCGCAAAACGCGGTGCGATCGTTGTGACTTGTGCTCGCAGAACAAATTTGATTGGGAAAGTCAAAGAACAATGCATGGAATTAAGCGGCAAAGAAGCGTATGCGTTTCAATTGGACGTAGCAAATCCTGAAAGCGTGGCGCGCTTATTAGAAAAAATCAGTGAGAAAGTCGGAAAGATCGATGTCTTTGTCAATAATGCCGGCTACGGGATCTTTCAAGAATTTACCGAGATGGATCCTGCGGTCATCCGTAATATGTTTGAAGTCAATGTGCTTGGGATGATGGTTTTGACTCAGCAAGTTGCGATTCAAATGGCTGAACAAAAGCATGGTCATATCATAAATGTTGCTTCAATCGCGGGTAAGATCGCTACGCCAAAGACGGCAGTCTACTCTGCCACGAAGTTTGCTGTACTTGGTTTTTCTAACGCATTACGTTTAGAACTAAAACCACTGGGAATCAACGTAACAACAGTCAATCCAGGGCCGATCGAAACGGCATTCTTTGACCAAGCAGATCCTAGCGGTAGTTACTTATCATCGGTGGGTAGCCTTGTCCTTGAACCAAACAAATTGGCACAAACGATCGTCAAAGCCATGATTCATCCAAAACGAGAAATCAATCGCCCACATATTTTAGGGGCGGCTGCAAAACTTTATACACTGTTCCCTGCAATTGGGGATTATATGGCAGGAACGATGTTCAACAAAAAATAGGAGTTGAAACCCATGAAAAATCAATGGCGTGTTATTGTTGGTATTTTACTGATTTTAGTGATCGTTTTATTTGCGGTTGCAAACAATATGACTGTTCCGATCAATTTTGGCTTCACAACGATTCAATCGCCACTGATCTTAGTCATTATTGGTTCTGCTTTGTTAGGCGCATTGATTTTGTTGCTGGTTTCCACAAGCGCAATGTTCCGTCAAAAAAAAGAACTAAAACAATTGAGAAAAGAGCTCTCGGATTATCGCTCGAATAACGAGAAAGTTCTGCAAGAACAACGAGAAGCCTTGGAACGAGAATATACCAACAAGCAGGCGGAGTTAGCAGCTAGGCAGCAGCAACTCGACGATCAAGAAGCGCAACTTTCATTCCGTGCAGCAGGTGCCTCAACGCCGCCAACGATCGATGAAGAAATGAAGTCTTTTGAATCGCAAGCCTAGAATACATGAGCGTAATGAAGAAAAGAGTTTGCAGGTGCATCATTCGCTGCAAGCTCTTTTTTGTGATATGAAAAAATAAATTGTTTCTTTCGTTGTTTTTCCTTTTTGCATAAACTTTGCTATAATATCCTAGTTAGGAGTGATTTGGTGAAACGTGCAAATTTTCATTGGGTGCGTCCGCAAGATAGCGAAGCTACCCCTGAATTTAAAGAATTGATCCAAGCAAGAAAGATTCCTGAGCGGATCGGCGCATTGCTATGGCAAAGAAATATTCGAACAGCAGAAGCGCTAGACGCTTTTTTATCCACTGATTTGCAATACCTTCATGATCCGTTTCTCTTTCATGATATGGATAAAGCCGTGGAACGAATCCATGAAGCCATTTTAAATGGTGAGCAGATCTTGATTTATGGCGACTATGATGCAGATGGGATTACGAGCACCACCGTATTAAAAGAAACGCTGGAGCTGCTGGGGGCTGAGGCTGAGTATTATCTGCCCAACCGTTTTACAGATGGCTATGGTCCCAATATAACTGTCTATCAAGAAAAAATTGCCGCAGGGACACAATTGATCATCACTGTTGACAACGGAGTGTCTGGACATGAGGCGATTGCTTATGCTCAAGGACAAGGCGTCGATGTGATCGTGACGGATCACCACGAACTTCCTGTAGAACTCCCAGAAGCCTTTGCTATCGTTCATCCTCGTCATCCTGAAGGAAATTATCCGTTTGGTGATTTGGCAGGAGTCGGTGTCGCATTTAAAGTGGCGTGCGCCTTATTAGAAGAAGTGCCCGTCGAACTGCTTGATCTTGTTGCAATTGGGACGATTGCTGATATGGTTTCTTTGACAGATGAGAATCGACTACTAGTCAGCAATGGCCTGAAAATGATCCAACAAACTGATCGGCTTGGTTTAAATGAGTTGCTGACGGTCAGTGGATTGAAAAAACGAACAGTCAATGAAACCGACATTGGTTTTGCTATTGGCCCGCGCCTTAATGCGATCGGCCGCTTGGAAGACCCAAATCCTGCTGTTCGTTTGTTAACCACATTTGACGAAGAAGAAGCAGTAACCTTAGCCAAGACATTAGATACGATCAATCAGCAGCGAAAAACTTTCGTTGAAGAAATCATGAAAGAAGCGCAAGAAAAAATCGACCCTGCCAATCATGTTCATCTAGTCGTAGGTGATGACTGGCACGAAGGGGTTTTAGGGATCGTAGCCGGACGAATCATGCAAAGTACCGGACAACCTGTGATCGTTTTGACCAAAAAAGAAAATGGCTTAGCAAAAGGATCAGGAAGAAGTATTGCTGCGTTGAATCTGTTTGAAATGTTGACCACGATGAAAGACATGTTTACTAGTTTTGGCGGCCATCATGCAGCAGTTGGCTTAAGTATCCCCATCGATCATTTAGATATGCTACAAGCCCAAATGAATCGCTATGTGGAAGAAAATGGAATTGATCTTAGCCAAGGGATCCCCTTGACAATTGATGAAGAACTGCCATTGACAGAAGTATCGATCAATTTTATTGAATCTTTAAACGTTTTAGCGCCTTTTGGCACGGATAATCCGTTACCGAAATTTCTGTTTTCCAATCTATCGACTCAAAATGCTCGCCAGATTGGTACTGAAAACCAACACTTGAAGTTAGTGATGACAGATGAGTCCAATACACAGCTAGATGTGATTGGGTTTGGTTTTGGAAAAGACTTAGTAGAGTTTGAAAATGATCGACTGTCGATCATCGGTCAGCTTTCAATCAATGAATGGAATGGCAACAAAAAACCGCAGTTGATGTTGGATGATTTTGCTGTGGAAGGTCTGCAGTTGTTTGATTACCGTTCGAAAAGGAGTCGGCAAGGTGTCTCTCTGGGAAATCAAACAGTAGGGGTCGTTTTCAATAAGAAAATTCCTCGAGAGCTACAAGGGTTTTGTGGACAAACGATCTTATTCGACTCAGTGGCTAACTTGAGAGACACGTTTCATGAAGCTCAATTTCAAGAAATCGCCTTTTTAGATTGTCCTACTGATCCTGCAGTGATCAAAGAAATCATCCAAACGCTTCATGCTTCAAGAATTGCGTTTGTGTTTTACTCGACCGAAGATGCTTATTTAGATGGGGTAGGCACCAGAGAGCAATATGGTCGGCTTTTTCAGTTGATCAAGCAACAACCTCGTTTGGATATTCGCTACAAATTAAGGATGGTTGCTGACTATCTAAAAATTCCAGAAAAATTACTTATTTTCATGATTCAGGTGTTTTCTGAGCTGGAATTTGTTACAATACAAGATGGTGTTTTGAATAAAACGGCTGATCCTGTTTCTCGTCCGCTGACAGAGAGTCATTTGTATCAGCAACGACAAAAAATGATCAAAACAGAAGAATTTTTATTAATGAGTGATTTATCAACCCTACGTCAGTGGTTGACAGTCTAGGAGGAAAAAAAATGGATTTAAAAGAGTATATTGCTAGTATTCCGGATTATCCCCAAGAGGGAATTATTTTTCGGGACATCTCGCCGTTAATGGCTGATGGAGAAGCGTATCGTTATGCGACACAGCAGATCGTTGAGTATGCACAAGAAAAAGGCATCGATATGGTGGTAGGACCAGAAGCCCGCGGATTTATCGTTGGTTGTCCAGTTGCGTACCAGTTAGGTGTCGGCTTTGCTCCAGTACGTAAAAAAGGCAAATTGCCACGGGAAACCATTGAAGCAGAGTATGAAAAAGAGTATGGTGTGGATGTTTTGACGTTGCATGCCGATGCTATCAAACCAGGACAACGTGTCTTGATCTGTGACGATCTACTAGCAACTGGCGGAACGATCAAAGCAACAATTGAACTCGTAGAAAAATTAGGCGGTATCGTTGTTGGCTGCGCCTTTTTGATCGAACTAATGGATTTACATGGAAGAGATAAAATCCAAGGTGTCGAAATCAAAACCTTGATGGAATATTAAAGCAGAAAAAAAGGACTCTTACGAGTCCTTTTTTTCTGCTTTAAGGCTTATGTAGAGAAAGGATCATGGTTCATACCGATAAAAATCATGATCATGATAATAATGACGATTACGTTTGCGCTCTGCTTGCCGGAATTTCTTTTCATCCCACAGCATGAACCAAAGCATCATTAGAGGACAAAAAATCAGAACAGCACTTAGAACGCCAAAATAGCCAATAACGATACCCATCAATAATACCCACAACATAAAACCAAATCGACGAACTGCTTTCATCTCATTCACTCCTTAAATAATACGAACTTATGTTTGTATACCTATTATACGAATGTTTGTTCGGTTTGTAAAGAGGAAAGAAAAAAATCTTCGCAAGTACGAAGATTTCCTAGGTAGGACGATTAGAATCAAAGCAGATGGCGATACAAACCAACAACTAATCCTAAAATCGTTACGTCAGGCAAAATGATGGGCTCTAAATAATCATTTTCTGGCTGTAATCGAATGTAATTCTTTTCTTTATAGAATCGTTTGCAAGTAGCTTCATCTTCATCTGTCATAGCGATCACGATATCACCATTTTGCGCACTTTGTTGTTTGCGAACGATCACTTGATCGCCGTCAAGGATGCCAGCATTAATCATACTTTCTCCTCGGATCGTCAACATAAACAAACTGCCGGTACTATTTGCTAAATCTGGCGGAATCGGAAAGAAATCGGATGCATCTTCCACTGCTAAAATCGGTTCTCCCGCAGTTACGACACCAAGCATCGGAATGGATGCTGGTTGAACATCGATTTTTTCAAGACCGGAAGCAGTTAATTCAATGGCTCTGGGTTTTGTAGGATCTCGTAAGATCAACCCTTTTTTTTCAAGTCGGGACAAATGGCCATGAACAGTTGAGGTAGAAGATAACTGAACGGCTTCGCCAATTTCGCGAACAGTCGGCGGATAGCCTTTTTCAGTGACACGGGTATGAATGAACTTAAGAATTTCGATTTGTCGATTTTCTGTTCGTTTTGCCAAAACTGACACCTTCTTTCATTTGATAACATTAGTGTACCATAGGTATATCGAATATTCAAACAAATGTTCGCTTTTGCGCTATTGTTTTTATTCGCTAGTTTGTAGTAAAATCAAGAGGGAAAAGGAGGAACGAATATGCTATCTCAAGAAAAATTAGCTCGAATCAATGAACTTGCCAACAAGAAAAAAACAGAAGGATTGACCGAGGCAGAAACGAACGAACAAAAAGTTCTACGTGAAGAGTATTTAACCGCCTTTCGTGGAGGAATGCGTCACCATATCGAAGGAATGAAAATCGTTGATCCTGAAGGTGCTGATGTGACACCAGAAAAATTGAAAGAGATTCAGAAGAAAAAAGGTCTCCACGGCAGATAATTGTGAATTCCTTTTCATTGCTATTGAAATAAGCATCTGAATCACGTATAATAAGAGATGTAATAAAGGTAAAAAAAACCTAAATTAGGAGGAACTACCATTGTTTGATAAAATCGATCAATTAGGAGTGAACACCCTTCGTACATTAAGTATCGAAGCTGTACAAAAAGCCAATTCAGGACATCCGGGATTACCGATGGGGGCAGCACCCATGGCCTATGCCTTGTGGACCAAACACTTGAAAGTCAATCCAACGACTTCTCGCAACTGGGTGGATCGTGACCGCTTTGTTTTGTCTGCTGGACATGGTTCGGCGCTATTGTACAGCTTGTTGCACGTGTCTGGTTACGATGTGACCATTGAGGATCTAAAAAACTTCCGTCAATGGGATAGCCGCACGCCAGGACATCCAGAAGTCGATCACACAGACGGCGTGGAAGCAACCACTGGACCTTTAGGACAAGGGATCGCTATGGCAGTCGGTATGGCGATGGCCGAAGCCCACTTGGCTGCAACCTACAATCGCGACAAGTATCAAGTCGTTGATCACTATACCTACGCCTTATGTGGCGATGGGGACTTGATGGAAGGTGTTTCGCAAGAAGCTGCATCCATGGCGGGTCACATGAAATTAGACAAACTGATCGTCTTGTACGATTCAAATGACATCTCCCTAGATGGTCCGACCTCAAAAGCCTTTACAGAAAATGTCGGTGCGCGTTTTGAGGCGTATGGCTGGCAACACATTCTCGTTGAAGACGGCAATGATTTAGAAGCGATCTCAAAAGCAATCGACGAAGCAAAAGCTGAAAGCGACAAACCAACCTTGATCGAAATCAAGACTGTGATCGGATACGGTGCGCCAAATCAAGGCACCTCTGCCGTCCATGGTGCGCCGATCGGTGCCGAAGGCATTTCAGCAGCCAAAGCGATTTATGGCTGGGAATACCCAGAATTTACTGTACCTGACGAAGTTGCTGCGCGCTTCAAAGAAACCATGATCGATGAAGGGCAAAAAGCTGAAGCAGCTTGGAACGAAACTTTCCATGCCTATGAAGCAGCCTATCCAGAACTTGCGGCGCAATTCAAACAAGCCTTTGCAGGTGAATTGCCAACAGATTGGGATGCAGCATTACCAAGCTACGAAGTTGGCAGCTCACAAGCTAGCCGGGTATCCAGCAAAGAGATGATCCAAGCGTTGTCCAAAGCCGTACCTAGCTTATGGGGCGGATCGGCTGACCTTTCTGGTTCCAACAACACGATGGTGGCAGCAGAAAAAGACTTTGAGCCTGGCCAATACGAAGGCCGCAACATTTGGTTTGGTGTCCGAGAATTTGCGATGGCGGCAGCGATGAACGGGATCCAATTGCATGGCGGTACGCGAATCTATGGTGGAACCTTCTTCGTCTTCGTTGATTACTTGCGTCCAGCGGTGCGCTTGTCTGCGATCCAGCATGCACCTGTGATCTATGTCTTGACGCATGACTCCGTGGCGGTTGGAGAAGATGGACCGACGCATGAGCCAATCGAGCAATTAGCTAGCGTCCGTTGTATGCCAAATGTCCAAGTGATTCGTCCAGCAGACGGCAATGAAACCCGTGCTGCTTGGAGACTGGCCATGACGACAACCGATAAGCCAACGGTCTTAGTCTTAAGTCGACAAAACCTACCAGTGATCGAAGGCACGCAAACCGGTGCGGATGAAAATGTCGCAAAAGGTGGCTATGTGATTTCAAAACAAGCCGGTGAAACACCAGCGGGTATTTTGATCGCCACAGGTTCTGAAGTGAATCTTGCGGTCCAAGCACAAGCTAAATTGGCAGAAGAAGGCATCGATGTATCGGTGGTCTCCTTACCAAGCTTTGATCTGTTTGAAGCCCAAAGCTCAGAATACAAAGAAAGTGTCTTGCCAAAAGCAGTGAAGAAACGGGTAGCGATCGAAGCGGCTTCCCCATTTGGTTGGGAACGTTACACTGGCTGCCATGGAAAAGTGATCGCGATCGATCATTTCGGTGCATCCGCACCTGGTGACAAGGTATTAGCAGAATTCGGCTTCAGTGTTGAAAATGTGGTGAATACCTTCAAATCAATCAACTAATTGGTCGATACAAAGAAAAAGCTGCACGTTCGAGAATCTTTTCGATTTTCGAACGTGTTTTTTTTCGAGTTATTATCACTCTGAAAGTGACAGAGTGATGGATGTAGATCAGCAGTGGCTAAGATTTTGAAAAAAAGTTTTCACAGCAAGATACAAAGTTTTTGAATACGAAGAGGAAAGCAACAGGATAAAAGCAAATAGTTTTTTAAAAAACTTAGCAATGGTTCGGAAAATGAGGGAGGGAACTGAAAAGTTTTTTTAAAGTCTTTTTAGCGATCGAAAAGGAGACATTGTTTGCATAGCTGAAAGTTTTTCCGTATAATGGTTTTATTGATTTATTTGAAAAAACGTACACTTAGTGGAGGGTAAAATGAAAAGCTATCAAACTAGAAGCGAAAGACATCATCAACCAAAGAAGTCGAGTAAAAAACCTAGCAAGAAGGCGGTCGTTTCACTAATGAGCGCCGGAATGATGTTAGCTCCAACGGCGATCTCTTTCGTTCCTCAACAGGTACAAGCTGCTGAGAACCAATATGCGACGCAAGACATCTCAGGTTTCATCGAGCAAATTGGCTGGTCAGCACAAGATGTTGCTGCCAACAATGATTTGTATGCTTCTGTGATGATCGCTCAAGCAATTTTAGAAAGCGGCTATGGTTCTTCTGCATTATCCAATGCACCTTATTACAATTTATTTGGGGTCAAAGGCAGCTACAACGGTCAAAGTGTGTATATGCCTACCCAAGAGTATTTGAATGGTCAGTGGGTAGAAATGAATGAACCGTTTCGTCAATATAACTCTTATTGGGAATCGTTTCAGGATCATGCGAACGTCTTGCGAAGTACAAGTTTTGCGACAGGGACTGCCCATTACAGTGGTGTCTGGAAAAGCCAAACCACCTCATTTTATGATGCGACAAATTATTTGACGGGGCGTTATGCTACCGATCCAGGTTACGCACAAAAACTGAACTGGTTGATCGAAACCTATCAGCTTACACGGTTCGATACGGGAACGACACAAAGTACAGCATGGTCAAACACAACTAGCACAACGACCAGCGAAACAACGACGACCACGTATTCAGGTAGTACCTCTTCAGCTCAGAGCTATCAAGTTGCTTCTGGGGATACGCTTTGGGATATCGCCAATCGATTTGGCACAACCGTTGATGCGTTGATGGCATCGAATGGATTATCCAGTGAGATAATCGTTATCGGACAAGAGTTGATCGTATAAGTATATTAAAAACCTTAGGATGGGTTGCTACAACTGCAGCTAATCTTAAGGTTTTTTTGTCGTGACAATCAAACTCTAGTCAGTGGAAAAAGACCAAAGTAGAAAACTATAAGAAAAAAAATTTGAAATTGCTTACTTTTTATTCGCAACTCCGAGGTATTTTAGGTAGAATGGAAGAATAAGAACGGGAGGGATTTTCAATGACAAAAATCTATCAATCGGTCAATGAATTAGTTGGTCATACGCCAATCGTCAAATTAAATCATATCGTAGAAGAAGGTTCTGCTGATGTGTATGTGAAATTAGAGTTTTTCAATCCTGGGGGTAGCGTAAAGGACAGAATTGCTTTAGCCATGATTGAAAAAGCTGAAAAAAGTGGCTTATTGAAAGCTGGCGATACGATTATCGAGCCAACCTCAGGAAATACAGGGATTGGTTTAGCCATGATCGGTACGGCAAAAGGCTATCGCGTTGTGTTGGTTATGCCAGAAACGATGAGTATCGAAAGACGCAAAATCGTACAAGCTTATGGCGCAGAGTTGATTTTGACCCCTGGATCTGAAGGGATCACAGGATCCATCAATAAAGCAAAAGAATTAGCGGAGCAAGACGGCTACTATATGCCATTACAATTTGAAAATCCGGCTAACCCAGAAATTCATGAAAAAACGACAGGTAAAGAAATTGAGGATGCGTTTGAATCAAAAGGTTTAGATGCTTTTGTCGCTGGGATCGGCACTGGTGGAACGATCACTGGAGCGGGTAAAGAACTGAAGCGCGTCTATCCCAATTTGAAAATAGTTGGTGTTGAGCCAGCCGAATCTGCGATTTTAGAAGGTGGCAAGCCAGGACCGCATAAGATTCAAGGAATCGGTACTGGATTTGTCCCTAAAGTATTAGACACCGAAATCTATGACCAAGTCATTGCAATTGCTAGTGAAGATGCGATGAAAACTGCACGCCAAGTTGGAATGAAAGAAGGAATCTTAGTAGGTATCTCTTCAGGAGCTGCGATCCAAGCTGCTTTACAAGTGGCAAAAGAACTAGGTTCCGGGAAAAAAGTCTTAGCAATCGTGCCCGACAATGGCGAACGCTATCTGTCCACAGCGCTCTATCAGTTTGAAGACTAACAAGAAGGAGAAAGCAGACATTGGATTGTCTGCTTTTCTTTCTCAAAAGGGGCATAAAGACGGTCTGAAAAAAGCGCTATACCTTAGAAAAAAACAAGGAAAGCTGTTTGAATTTTTGGGTTTTACATAGTATGATAGGAAAGATAAGAGAAATGGAGGAACTCCTGTGAGTACGATCTACGATGAAGCGATCAAACGATTAAAACATGAGAATATTCGTATTACACCGCAGCGAGTAGCGATATTAGAATTTTTGGCCAGTCACGATGCTCATCCAACTGCTGAAGAGATTTATCGGGCGATTGAAGTTCATTTTCCTGGTATTAGTGTCGCAACGGTCTACAATAATTTACGTTTATTCACAGAAATTGGCTTTGTAAAAGAAATGAATTATGGAGATGCCTCCAGTCGATTTGATTTTACAACTGAGCCTCATTATCATGCTATCTGCCAACAGTGTGGAAAGATCGCTGATTTTTACTATCCAGGGCTTGAAGATGTCGAAATGGCTGCTTCAAAACTAACTGGGTATCAAATAAATAACCATCGATTAGAAGTTTATGGTCTATGTCCAGAGTGCCAAGCGAAAGAGGAGGAAACAAAATGAAAATAATCGCTACTGATCAAGCGCCACAAGCAATCGGTCCTTACGTTCAAGCAAAAATCGCAAACGGCTTCTTGTTTGCTTCTGGTCAAGTGCCGTTAGATCCTGTTTCAGGGGAAGTTGTCGGCACGACGATTGAGGTTCAAACACAGCAAGTACTAAAAAATATTGAAGCGATTCTTGAAGCGGCAGAACTGACACCAAATGATATTGTAAAGACTACCTGTTTCTTAAAAAATATGAATGACTTCGTTCCTTTTAACAATACGTATAGTACGTTATTCAATGAAGAGTTACCGGCACGTTCTGCTGTAGAAGTTGCTCGCTTGCCAAAAGATGTTTTGGTTGAAGTTGAAATCATCGCGGCAGTGAAAGAAAAAGCGTAACCAACAAGGAATCGTGGGACGTCCGCATTTGCGTCGTCCCCTTTTTATTGGATCGATCCTGAACGAAAGGATCATAGGGTTTCAGGTGAATCAAGGAGAAGAGGATGCAGTATGGTTTCGTTAAAGGAATATTTAGCAAAAGGGCAAACAACAATTTCGAATTTGCTTTTAGAGAATTACCATCATCTGGGATTGACGAATGATGAATTTTTGTTATGGCTGCAGTTGTATCGGAGTCATGAGCAAGGAAATGATTTTCCCGATTTACGTGAGATTGCCTCTGTGATGGGCAGTGATCAAAAAGAAATTTATCATTGGTTAAATCAATTGCTAAAAAAAGATGTAGTGCGGATGGAGTCAAAAAAAGATACTGCTGGGAAAATGGTTGATTATTATGATTTTACAGGGATTTATGAGCGTCTAGAATTTCTCTTAAAACAGCAATCAAAAAATGAAAAAGCAGAATCAAATGAGGAAAAAATTCGTGGGTTATATCGTTTGTTTGAAGGAGAGTTCGGTCGGCCGTTGTCAGCGATCGAATACCAGCGGATCGGGCAGTGGTTGGATGAGGACCACTACGATCCGGAACTGATTCAGTTTGCTTTGCGAGAAGCGGTTTTGAATCAGGCTTATAGCTTGAATTACATCGATCGTATCTTACTTTCGTGGGAACGTAAGAATATTACGTCGAAAGCGCAAGTTGAGGAAGAACAAAAAAGAAGAAAAAAACAATTTCTTCAAAATGAGAATGCTTCACAGGAAGAAGGACCAATGCCCAAAATCCCTATGCATAATTGGTTAGAAGGAGAGTAACAGACAAGGAGTTCAAATAGTCCTATGATCAGTAAAGAAAAAACAATGTCCGCTATCGAAACAATGTATGAGATGTTTCCCGAAGCGCATGGCGAATTGGTATCTAAAAATGCGTTTGAATTATTGATAGCAGTCATCTTAAGTGCGCAAGCAACAGATGTCTCGGTAAATAAAGTCACCCCTGCGCTTTTTGAGGCCTATCCCACACCGCAAGCATTGAGCGAAGCACCTTTAGAAGACGTGATTGCAAAAATCAAGTCCATCGGTTTATATCGAAACAAGGCAAAAAATATCAAGGCTTGTGCTTCAGAATTGCTATTGCGTTTTGGTGGTGAAGTGCCAAAAACGAGAGAGGATTTGGTTTCGTTACCAGGTGTCGGTAGAAAAACTGCAAACGTAGTTTTAGGTGATGCCTATGGCATACCGGCAATTGCTGTTGATACTCACGTCGAACGGGTATCAAAAAGATTACGTATCTGTAAATTAGACGCCAATGTATTAGAAGTTGAACAAACGCTGATGAAAAAGATTCCCGAACCATTGTGGGTCAAAACCCATCATACAATGATTTTTTTCGGCCGCTATCATTGCACTGCAAGGGCACCAAAGTGTGAGATTTGCCCGTTGCTGGCGATGTGTCAAGAAGGGAAGCTCCGGATGAAGGGGAAAAAAACTATCTAAAAAGTACGCAAAATAAACTAGTTATGATTAAAAACGTTAGGCAATTTTGCTTAGCGTTTTTACTTGCTAAAAAAGAACAAATGAACAGAGTGCAGCGGAGTCTTACTCTTTGATAGAAGAAAAGCAAACCGAGTGATTCAAGAGGCAAAGATCAGACCAGAACAGATGATTCTTAAGACCAAAATGCGAATCGAGGGGATTCATGATCATTCCAAAGAGAGTTTATTAAGTCAACAAGGCGAAAGAAAATGTGATTGGTTTGTTTGATGAAATGCACAAGCAGCTCTATCAGTTATCTGATAAGAAATTATTTTTTAAGAGCTTGAAAAGTAAGCTTCTTTTTTCATGGTAGTGATTCAAAAAAAAACAGTAGATCAAACGTTGATCTACTGTTTTTCGCTATTCACAGTTATTCGGAATTGCCATCGTTTGGCTCTGGCGGATCCGGCGGTGAGGAAGGATTTTCTTCACTGCTGGAAGGTGTTGTTGAGCCAGGGTCCTGACTAGAAGCAGGAGGTGTAACGACCGATGATGAATCATCCTCATCCGGTGTCGATACTGGTGGTGTCACTTCACTTGAGGACTCGGTTGAACTAGATTCGGTTGACTCACTGCTTTCTGTAGAAGATGTCGAAGGTTCAACATAGGAACTACTGCTAGAAGAACTTGGTGCCGAATAGGTCGGCTGGGTATAAGTTCCTTCAAGATAAAGTTCATTTCCGATCCGTGTCAGACCATCTGGCATTGTCCAGTCTTTGTTTTCTACAGAAGCAGAAACATATTGCATCAATTCTCGATAAACATCAGAAGCCACATGGGTACTACTATCAGTGATAGGTGTCATTTTGTCGTTGTATCCGGTCCAAACCGCCAATGAGTAGGAGGGAGTATAGCCGGCAAAAGTAATATCAGGGTAGGCACCATTCGATGTATCAAGTTGTGCTAGCTGGTCATCGGTGTAATTGGAAGTTCCCGTTTTCCCTGCTTGGTACAAACCATCGATTTGCGCGTTGGTTCCAGTACCGACGGAGATAACATCTTTCAAGATATCTGTCACCATATAAGCAGTGGTATCATCCATTGCTTCTTGACCATCAACTTTAAAGGATTCTTCATCTTCTGTGCCATCTTGCATGACGATTTTATTGACATACTGAGGTTTATAATATGTGCCGCCATTTGAAAACGCAGCATAAGCAGCGGCCATTTTCAGGCTGGAGATTCCATATTTTGTGCCATCTAATTTATCCGTATTGCTGGAAATCGCATTAGATTGAGTGATCGTGTGGTATTCGATACCTAGACCGCTAAGAAAGTCTGCGATATTATCCGCACCAACTTCATCAAACAATTTCACTGCTGGTACATTTCTAGATTCTGCTAAAGCAGTTCGCAGCGTGATGTTGCCCATATATTGGCGATCCCAGTTGTACACAGGGATATCGGTTCCTTTGTAAGTATAAGGTTCATCTAAAATCATTCTACCGGTAGAGTCTTGTAAAAATTGGAAGGCAGGGCCGTAGTCTGTGATCGGTTTAACGGTCGATCCAAAGTCCCGAGCGACGTTGACAGCCAGATTGTTTGCGAGAACATCATCAACGTTGCGGGCACCGATTTGAGCCGTGACTTTGCCCGTATTGACATCAACTAAGGTAGCGGCAACTTGCATCTTGTCGTCTGGATAATTAACATAGTCATCGCTGTTGACGATATCATATAACCGTTTTTGTGCATCGATATCGACATTGGTGTAAATATCTAAACCATCTGTATAAACATCTTTGCCGGTTTTTTCTTTAACTTCTGCGATCACTTCGTTGAAGTAATTATCAAAGTATTTCCACTCTTGATTTTCTCGTGGGTTTTTCTGCAAGCCTTCTTGAATATCCTCGGCAACGGCGGCATCATATTCTGCTTGCGTGATTTTCTCGTTTTCAAGCATTGCGCCCAAAACCACATCTCGACGACTTTTCGCATTATCAGGATGAGCGAAAGGGTCAAAAGCAGAAGGGGCATTTGGTAAACCAGCTATTAAGGCAGTTTGGGCAAGATCTAGTTCAGCCAAAGGTTTGCCGTAAAACTTCATGGCGGCTGTTTGCATTCCATAAACCCCGTTGGACATATACACCTTATTAATATAGTAAGTCAAAATTTCCTGCTTTGATTTGGTTTGTTCAAGCCGAACCGCCATCCAAGCTTCTTGTGCTTTCCTTCGTAATGTTTGATCTTCGGCGCTGGTAGAAAAGAAGGACAGCTTGATCAATTGCTGGGTCAAGGTACTTCCGCCTTGCATACCGCCGGTTGTGGCATTGGATAATGCAGAACCAACGATCCGGATCGGATCGACCCCGATATGCTGATAGAACCGACGATCTTCAACAGAGACGATCGCGTCTTCTAGCAGTTGGGGGATCTCACTTGCCGTGATTTTTTCTCTCGTTTCACTTCCGAATTCAGTGATCAATTCACCGTTGGAGGCATAAAAACGTGAAGAAACAGTCGAATCCAAACGTGTTTCATCAAGTGCTGGCGCATCTTTGGCATACCACCAAAACAGCCCCATTCCTGATAAAATCCCGATACAGCCTAAGAAAAATAGGCCCATAAACACTTTTAAAATAATACTCCCAATACTTCGTTTGCCTTTGGCTTTAGGGGGCTTTGATGCTTTTTTAGCAGTACCTTTCTTAGAATCATGCCGAGAGGTCCTCGATTGTGATTCATTTGCCATACTCATCATTCTCCTTCATCGTTAAAAATTGATCAACTGCTTTTAAATAAGGAATACGCGGCGCAATGGTGGGGATGATTTCGATCCCATTGGTTTCGATATAGGTCAACGTCATTGATTTTTTTCCGGTTTCCTTTTGCAGGTGCCACTGAGAAACTAAGCACTTGCTATCTAAGAAAAAGCAGCGTTGTAGACTAGAAAACCATAAAAGAACAAAACATAATCCTGCTTGTTCCAAACAGTCTTCCATATGCTTGATTTGGTGTGGATGAAAATTTTTAAAGGGAAATGACGTTTTGTTTTGAGTCTCTTTCGCTTCAAAGTCGATATATTGCCCTTGATAAACACCGTTGTAATCGGTGGTAGAGGCCTCTCGAAAGTAGGCTTCCTTAATTACTGCGGCGCTTCTTCTCGGATAATCTACCTTGACGATTTGAACTGGTGTCGGTTTCTTATGAATGACCGCAAGTTTACGATTTAAATAATAAAGGTTGCTTTCATTGATCGCTTCTTCAAAACGCATCCCACGATTGGCATACGTTTTTGGCTTTATTAGTTTTTCTTGCATTTTTTGTTTTTTGCCGTCATCATAGGTAGTAGATTGTCCATTCGGGTAACGAATAACCATGTTGTTCACACTCCTAGGCAACATTATACCAAAAAGTCGTTTGGAAAGAAAAGAGATGACCAGAGAAACAATGAAAACCTTATACTTTACTGGCTATCGTAATTATGAATTAGGTGTCTTTCAAGCAAAAGATCCCAAGATTGCAGTTATTAAGAAAGTAATAATGTCGGCCTTGACGAATTATTTGGAAGAAGGCTTGGAGTGGGTCTTGATCAGCGGAAATCTTGGGGCAGAGCTATGGTGCGCAGAAGTCACAGAACAATTGAAACAAACATACCCCGAACTGAAACTAGGAATCATTTTTCCCTTTGAAGGATTTGGTGAAAATTGGAACGAAACAAATCAGCAGGCACTGCAAACAGCGAAGTCATTTGCCGATTATGTCAATGCCACCAGCCATAAGCCTTACCAAGATCCTAGTCAATTAAGAAATCACACCGCGTTTTTGCTTGAACATACCGAAGGTGCGCTCGTGTTATATGATGATGAATTTCCAGGAAAACCTAATTATTTCTTAAGAGATGCCAAAGCCTATAGTGAGCAAAATCCCTACTTTATTCATCAAATAACAATGGATGATTTACAAAACGCAACATTTGATAGTAATTTACTTTGATTTTCGTGTATTTTTTGTTAGAATGGTCTAGAAAGTGAAAACCATTTGGAATAAACAATGAGGTGTAAATAATGGCAAATTTAATTTATAGTCCAAAAGATATTCTGCAACAAGAATTCAAAACAAAAATGCGTGGATACGATCCAGTGGAAGTGGACGAGTTTTTAGATAATATCATTAAAGACTACGAAAGCTACAATAAAGAGATCTTAGCCCTGCAAGAAGAAAATGATCGTCTGACAGCGAAAATCGATCAATTGTCGAAAAACCAAGCAATCGCTTCTCGTGTTCAACAAGAAGCACCGAAAAGCCAAACAGTCACAAACTTTGATATTTTAAAACGTTTGTCGAACCTTGAAAAAGAAGTTTTTGGCAAAAAGCTTGATCGTGAATCAGAACCTGTCACTCGTTCTTCTTCATACAACAGCAATTATACAAATGCTGATTTTGAAGATGATAACGAAAAAACCCGTCAATTCTAATTTAGCAAAGATAGTTGTGGTTTTCGGGTAATTGCGGCATAACTCGATTATGCTGAGGAAAGTCCATGCTCGCACAAGCTGAGACGCTTGTAGTGTTCGTGCCTAGCGAAACCATAAGCTAGGGTACTTGAGAAAGTAACGGCAGGAAAAATGGCTAAGGTGCAAGCTATGCCAAAGTATCCTTGAAAGTGCCACAGTGACGAAGCAAGCCGGGAAACCGTCTTGGTGGAACGCGGTAAACCCCTCGAGCGAGCAACCCAAACAATGGTAGGGGCACTTTTTGCACGGAAATGAACGGAGCAAGAAGGCAAGTAATTGCAGATAGATAATTACCCAGTGTTTTCTTCTCCCTGAGGAAAATACGGACAAAACATGGCTTATAGAAAATCACAACCTATCAGGGAATCCTTCCAGCAACGGAAGGTTTTTTTATATCAAGAAGGAGAGCGTTATGACTGAAAAAACATTTAATTGTATTGCCACCGCTGCGAGCGGTTTAGAAGCACTTGTGGGCAAAGAATTACGGGATTTAGGGATCGAGTGTGAGGTTGAAAACGGCCGAGCGCGCTTTAAAGGGACAATGGAGACCATTGCTACCGCGAATTTGTGGCTCCGTACAGCAGATCGGATCAAAATCGTCGTCGGAGAATTTGACGTATTGACTTTCGATCAGTTGTTTGAAGAAGTTAAAGCGTTACCGTGGGAAGACTTTTTACCTTTAGATGCTGAATTCCCAGTAGCCGGAAAGTCAATCAAATCAAAACTGTTTAGTGTGCCTGATTGTCAAGCGATTACCAAAAAAGCAATCGTCAATCGCTTAAGAGAAGTATACCATCGTCCGGCAAGTGTGCCTCTGACTGAAACGGGCGCTTTTTTCCAATTAGAAGTCGCTTTATTGAAAGACCATGCGATGATCACATTGGATACGACTGGCCCTAGTTTGTTTAAACGCGGCTATCGTTTAGAAAAAGGGGGCGCACCTCTGAAAGAAAACATGGCTGCGGCTTTAGTGATGCTGACAAATTGGTACAAAGACAAGCCTTTTGTCGATCCTGTTTGCGGATCAGGGACCTTATGTATTGAAGCAGCTTTGATCGGCCATAATATCGCCCCTGGATTTAATCGGGAATTCGTATGTGAAACGTGGGATTGGTTCCCAGCAGAAGTCTTTGAAAAAGTACGAAAAGAAGCAGATGAAGCGGCAGACTATGATGTCGAATTGGATATTACTGGCTCAGATATCAATGGTCGAATGATTGAGATCGCCCGCCGAAATGCAGAAGAAATCGGTCTAGGAGACTCGATCACCTTCAAACAACAAGCCGTTAAGGACTTTAAAACAGAAAAAGAATATGGTGTCGTTGTGGCTAACCCTCCTTATGGTGAACGCTTAGGGGAAGAAGAATCTGTTCAACGATTGTATCAAGAAATGGGCCAAGTGTTTCGGCCCCTTAAAACATGGAGCAAGTACTTTTTAACTAGTGATTTGACCTTCGAGACGCATTATGGTGAGAAAGCAACAAAAAAACGCAAATTATACAACGGTGCGATTCGTACCGATCTCTTCCAATACTGGGGACAACGTCCGCCACGCAAAAAGGAGTCTGCTGAATGAAAGAACAAGAATTTCTGAAAGAATTAAAAGAAATCGATCTATTACAACAAGCAATGGGGATCCTAGGCTGGGATAACCAAACGGGGATGCCAGAAAAAGCCAGTGATTACCGGGCGGAAGTTGACAGCTATTTATATGGTCTCTATTTTGACAAAAAAGTTGGGGAACCAATCCAAGAAGCGATCAGCTATTTTGGAAAGCACCCAGAAGAATTATCTGAAGTAGGGAAAGCGGCGTATCAATTAGTCAAAGAAGAGTATGAATTGCAAAAAGATGTGCCCAATGAGTTAGCGATGGCCGCTTCAGCAGCTACGTCAAAAGCACATACTGCTTGGTTGAAAGCCCGCAAAGAAAAAGATTTTTCTTTATTTAAAGACGCACTTTCTGAAAACATTCGCTTGACGAAAGAATTGATTCCTTATTGGAAAAAAAATGAGCGAACGAATTACGATGTGCTGTTAAACCAATACGAGCCGAATATGACGGTTGAGATCTTGGATAATGTTTTCTCGCAAGTGAGAGACGGCATCATGGATATTCGTCGTCAATTGGCTGAAAAAGGAACAGCGCCAGATACTTCGATCCTCTCACGTAAGATGACCGAAGCGCAACAACGCAAATTTATCTCAAAAGTGATTGCCGACTTAGGCTATGACTTTTCTCGTGGTCGTTTGGATAATACGGTCCACCCATTTGCCACTGGGATCAACCACAACGATGTGCGCTTGACCACCCGTTGGAGTGAAAACGACTTTTCAATGGGACTGTTCGGTGTGATTCATGAAGCCGGTCATGGAATGTATGAGCAAAACATTGACGAAAAATACGAAGGAACACCGGTCCATGAAGGGGCGTCAATGGGGATCCACGAATCCCAATCGCTGTTTAATGAGATCATTATCGGCAGCAACCGCAATTTTTGGGCAAAGCAATACCCGTTTTTCCAAGAATGTGCGGAAGGCACGTTTGATGATGTGTCTTTTGACACTTTCTATGACTCTTTAAAACACTCAAAAGCTAGCTTGATCCGTATTGAAGCTGACAGTTTGACCTACGTGATCCATATCATTATTCGTTACGAGATCGAAAAAATGATCTTTAACGAAACCGTATCGATCGATGAACTACCGAAAATCTGGAATGACAAATACGAGGAATATTTAGGGATTCGTCCAGAAAATGACCTTGAAGGGATCCTACAAGACGTTCATTGGTCAGGTTCAAGCTTCGGGTATTTCCCATCCTATGCTCTAGGGTATATGTATGCCGCGCAATTACTTCATGCGATGGAAAAAGAAATCAATGTCGATGAAGTCTTGGCTTCAGATGATTATTCACCGATTCGTAAATGGTTGACTGAAAATATTCATCAATATGGCGCATCAAAGAAACCAAATGAATTGATTTTAGATGCAACGGATGAATTATTGAATCCTCAATACCTATTAGACTATTTACGTAAGATCTATTTTAGTGTCTATAAAATCAGCGAGACGCAAGATTTCGCTTAAAAGTAACAAGTGGAAAGAAGCTTCGCAAGGCGTTGCCTCCTCAACTGTTTAGTGGGAGCTCGTTTTGTTGAACTTCTTTTCGTTTTCGCGCTATCATCAATTGAAAAAAGGCAGGTTAGCTGCTTTCGTATCGAAAGAAGGAGAAAGATGAACAAGGAAAACAATGCGGCAGATCTTAGCAAAGTAATTGCTTATGCCAAGAGTATACTGGGGAACGATCACACAGGACATGGGTATGATCATGTCAAACGAGTGGCGGGATTAAGTCAAGCCATCATCGATGCCGACAAATTAACGGTTGATACCTTTGTCGTTCAGGCAGCAGCCTACTTACACGATACAGTGGATGATAAAGTTGTGGCGGATGTCACAGCGGCGTATACCGAGGTGCGAGCTTGTTTGACCGCAGCGAGAGCCAGTGAAGCACAAACGAAAGAAATTTTTTCTATTATTGAGAATCTATCTTTTTCAAAAGAACTTTTACAAGGGGCACAGGTAGCCTCAGTAGAAGGACGTGTGGTCCGTGATGCAGATCGTCTCGATGCTTTAGGTGCGATCGGTATTTTACGAACGAGCTATTTTGGTGGCAGTCATCAACACCCGATCCATGACAGTAACTTAGCACCAAAGACGTTTCAAGATCATCAGGATTACCGTAAAGGAACCACGGTGATCAATCATTTTTATGAAAAACTATTTTTGCTTCCCGAAAAGATGACCACGGCGTATGGCAAAAAAGAAGCCCGGCGACGTGTGGCTTTTATGAAAGATTTCTTGCAAGAATTTTATACAGAATGGGATGTATAGCTTTGTTTAGAGTTTTTTAAACGAAAATTCGATTATTTCCTTTTTCTTCCGTTGTTCTTTATAATAGTAAGTACAAAGGAGGGATGGAAATGTACTACCAACAGGCATTACAACCGAATGAACTATTGCCAGCAATTTCCAATTCAGGGGAATGTTTTTTTGTCATTCAGGCTGAGCTACCCATCCGGCAATATCAAATCGCAGTCTATCTTTACGACGATCAATTCTTTTTGTTACAAGATGATCGCTTATTTGATCAAATCGACCAAATCTCTAGTGAGACATTAGGGGACGAGGAAGAGATTTTACCATTTATCGAAGAAGCGTTGGAAGAAAACCATTATTTATTAGTGGAAAAAGCGTTTATTCGTTTAGATTTATCTACTTTGCAAAAGATGACCGATCTTACTAGTTTCGATATCTTGTTTTATGAATTTTTTGATTCATGGGGGGAAGAAGAATGAAACGGACTGAATACGTAACGCTACAAGACCAAACATTGATTGACCTATTCCAGCAGTTAGGAGAGGATGTTTCGAATCTGGAGCTGATCGATGAAGAAAAAAATATCGATGTTGTGGTTGTATCAATTAGTGACTGGCAGTATTTGTTGGAACAAGTCGATGATGATGTAAAAGAAGCTTTCGCCGATCGTTCAGATACGGACGTTACTGGAGATTTAACCAATGAATAACAAGGCATTGAAGGATTGATAAACTGTTTTACCCTTTCTACATCTTGAAGTTATTTCAAAGAATCTTCTCTAACTAAGCAGCTAACCAAAAAATACGAAGCAATTTCATTCCTCAAGCAAGGGGAGCAGATTGCTTCGTATCACAAGGTAGGCTGCTTTTATTTTGACTGCAGGCGCACTTTTTTGACTTTTAGATAGCCGCGAACCAAGTTAACTATAAGTAAAAGAATCCCCACAATCAATGGAATCGCTAATAAGTAAGGTGAGTAAAGATGGGTATCTTGTACGTGCTGAAAAGATGTTTTAGCCACTTCATTGATGGCTTGTTGAATGACTTGTAAACTAAATCCAGTCAGAAAACCAGCAATGATGAATAGAACAAATCCTAAGTAGGGTATATCGGAAGACCGGCGAAAAAGAGCAAAAGCTACATATAAAACCAAAAGGAATGCCGGTACGCCAAAGGCAAAATAGGGATTTAACATGGTTTTTTAACCTCCTTTTCTTTTATGATACTCCAAAATTTACGTTTTGGGAAATAGCGTGTAAGATAAAAAGAAAACGTGAAGGAGTTCTTTATGTCCGCTTATATTACCCCAATAAAAGTTGCCCTGCTGGTTTTTCCTTTCCTAGCATTGGCGATATCAATGATTTTTTTTGTTATCCAATACCGAAAATACGGTCGTTTTATCTTGTCACGCGCACTGGTTCTGTATTCGTTTGTCTTCTATTTATTGTGCGCCTATTTCTTAGTTATCCTGCCATTGCCCTCGATCGAAGAGGTAGCGCAGATGACTGGCCCTAAGATGGAATTGCAGTTAGGGGCATCGTGGCAACATTTTGTCCAACAGACCGTCTTAAACATTCACGATCCACAAACCTATCTTCCCGCTATGAAACAAGGGGTCTTTTTAGAACCTCTCTTTAATTTATTGTTGACCTTGCCATTCGGGGTTTACTTACGTTATTACTTCAAGTGTTCTTTTTTTAAAACACTGGCGATGACCTTTTGTCTGACGTTGTTTTTTGAATTAACGCAGTTGACGGGACTGTATTTTATCTATCCTCGTCCGTATCGTTTATTCGATGTCAATGATCTCTTTGTCAATACAGTCGGAGGGCTTGTGGGCTGGACGATCGCCCCACTTTTTACGTTCTTATTGCCATCAAGAGAAGAAATGGACGCCGACTCTTACGCCAAGGGTACTCGGGTAACCGTGACACGAAGGGTGGTTGCTTGGTTGATCGACTGGGGAATACTGAATGTGATCAGTTTCCTTGTGGTGATCGCTGTTCGTTTGCTCACTCAACAGACGGTACGAGACTTTAGTGGGGACTATTGGTACTTTGCTCTTGAAGTGTTGCTGTACTTTGTGTTGTTGGCTTATCTTGCTAAAGGACAAACGATTGGAAAAAAACTCGTACGGATCAAAATCATGCAAGAAGGTCGTGAGCGTGTTAGCTTGGGGGCTTTATTGAAACGCTATGGCTTGTTTTATCTGATTTATGCCAGCATCAGTCGGGTCAATATCTTTTTCGCACCGTTTCTTGAGTCGGATAATATGCTGCTTTTAGTCGTTAGTTTGTTGATGGTGGTTATTTTTGGGTTGATCCAGTTTGGCTTTTACTTGAATCTCTTGTGGGCAGCAATAAAAAAAGAAAGCCGCTTTTTCTATGAACGCCGCAGTGCAACGTATACCATCAGTACGATCGATCCTCAATCGATTGCAAAAGAAAGTTAGGAAAACAAGGCAACATATGCTATAATCCAAAGGATGCTAAAAGAAAGAAGGTGTTTGAATGTCTTTTGAGTCATTTAAATTTCAACCATTTATTTATGAAGCACTTGCTGATAAAAAGTTCTCTAAACCAACAGAAGTGCAAGAAAAACTGATACCTGTTATCCAAAAAGGACGCAGTGTTGTAGGGCAATCACAGACCGGAAGTGGTAAGACCCATACATTTTTACTGCCGTTGATGGATAAAATCGATGCCGAAAAAGATGAAGTGCAAGTAGTGATCACTGCACCGAGTCGTGAATTAGCCACGCAAATCTATCACGCCGCAAAACAAATCGGCGGATTTCATGATCCTGAAATTCGAGTGTCAAATTTCGTCGGAGGAACGGATAAGCAACGTCAATTGAGCCGTCTGCAAAATCAACAGCCCCATGTCGTGATTGGGACACCTGGTCGTATCTTGGATATGATCAACGAACAAGCGTTAGGGGTTCACACTGCCAATGTATTTGTCGTGGATGAAGCAGACATGACCTTGGATATGGGCTTTTTAGAAGAAGTCGATCAAATTGCGGGGCGTTTGCCTGAGAAACTGCAAATGCTGGTTTTCTCCGCAACGATTCCAGAGAAATTGCGCCCATTCTTGAAAAAATACATGGCCAATCCATTGATCGAAGAAATCAAATCGAAAGCAGTCATCTCTGATACGATCGAGAATTGGTTGATTTCTACCAAAGGGAAAAATACCAATAAATTGATCTACCAATTATTGACTACAGGCCATCCCTATCTTGCCATCGTTTTTGCCAACACGAAGAGCCGTGTGGATGAAATTACGGATTACTTAAAGGAACAAGGCTTAAAAGTAGCGAAGATCCACGGGGACATCAGTCCTCGTGAAAGAAAACGGATCATGCGCCAAGTGCAAAATTTGGACTACCAATATGTTGTCGCAACAGATTTAGCTGCGCGAGGAATTGATATTGAAGGGGTTTCTCATGTCATCAATGCTGAGATTCCAGCTGATTTGGATTTCTTTATCCACCGTGTTGGTCGGACCGGTCGAAACCAAATGGATGGGACCGCGATTACGTTATATGATCCAAGCGATGAAGGGGCAATCCAAGCCATCGAAGATCTAGGGGTTGTTTTCCAACCGAAGGAAATCAAAAATGGCGAGATCGTTGCGACTTACGATCGGAATCGTCGGCAAAAGCGGGAAAAATCTCGTGACGAATTAGACCCAACTTTGATTGGCTTAGTCAAGAAGAAGAAGAAAAAAATCAAGCCTGGCTACAAGAAAAAAATTCAATGGGCTGTTGATAAGAAGAACAAAGAAAAACGGAAGATCGAACGCCGTCAAACGACTCGAACTGCCCGCAAAAACAAGAAAAATTCGAATAGCTAATGCTTACCAAAACAGCAGTCATGTAAGGGGTGTTCTCTTACTTGACTGCTGTTTTTAATTGTTTGGTCATTTCTACACACAATACACCATCTTCAGTATAGGGCTCGGACGTTTTTTGATACCCGCAGGCTTCATAAAACGCACAAGCATCGATCTCTGCTGATAAAACTGATTGGAGGGCACCCTCTTGGATACCGCGCATTTCGAGATAATGCAGTAGCTTCCTTCCATAACCTTGATGACGAAAAGCCTTAGCTACGCAAAAGCGGTCAGGTTGCAGGGTATTTGGCGTAGAGAATTGATATCTGATGGTAGCGATCGGTGTGTTTCCATCATGCCAAAGAAAGTATGGACAAGTTTGGTCTTTTTCATCAAATTCCCATTCTATAGGGATGTGCTGTTCTTCCACAAAAACGGCTTGCCGCAGGGCGAAAACCGCTTGTAGCATCCACGGACTGCGTCCAAAATAAAGCATCAGTCGTTTTCCTCCTTTTTCGTGGTATACTCGTCATATAGTAATTGTAGCAGATGAGAGGAGAAATGACGTGGATTTTTTTGAGGCGTTACAATGGTCAAATTGGAAGACACTGTCCTTTGAAATCAAAGAACAGCTGATCCAGCAAATTTTAATGTATTTTGTCAGTCCTTTAAAGGAGATCACCGATGTCCATTTTAGTCAATTGACGTATGCAGGGTTGAAATGTGCTACCTTTGAATTAACGATCGATGGCGAAGACTTTGTCTTTATACCAGGGAACTCTGAGGCGATCTTAGGTTGGGATCTCGGTGTGCAAGGGTTACCGGCTACTTGCTGGAGTAAAAATTGGCAGTCCGCACCCAACGAGATCATTCACCAGCTGGAAACAATCTATGAATTAGAAACCAGCCAAGATTGGGGGATTTTTGTCAATGAGTCTACGAGCCCTTTGCGCAAAGCTGTGATTGATCCCATGCTAGTCCAAAAAAGTGCGCTGCCTGCTGGCGCAAGGTATATCGGGCAGCTGAATACGATCACTGGGGAGTTTCACGGGTTAGTCGATCAATTCAGTGTTTTCGAAAAAGAGCTAAAGGCACAATTCACAGCACCAGCGTCCTTTGAGGAAAGCTTGCGTTGGGAATTACCCGCTTTTTATCACGAAGAGAATCGCTATTTTGCTGCACTCGAGCCGTTATCGGAAACCTATCAGTTATTTACCCACGAATCCGTCAGTCAAACAGAATTGAAACAGCAGTTAGATAAACAAGGCTTTCAGTTGCTATCAGAGGATCAATGGGAATACGTTTGCGGTGCTGCGACTCGGCGACTTTTTCGCTGGGGCAATGAAAAGCCCTGCGATGATGGCGTCTCTTTGTCAACCGCTGAATTGCTTGAACCGAATTTATTTGGCTGCACCTATGGGCTTGCGGATGCGTGGGAGCTGACAGATGGCTTGTCTTTAAAAATGGAGAATTGGCAAATTTGTGGTCATCCCTTATTCGATGCATTGCCGTATGCCAGTTATTACCGTTCACGGAAAATGTTGCAGCCCGATCAAAAGCTTTCTCCCCAGAACTATCGTTACCGCAAAGGGATCCTAATCAATAAAGACCGGATTTGAGGATTGACTTTTTCAAAACATTTCCTTATACTTTGAATGACGAAGGATATGGTCGGTTTGATGATTCATTACAGAAAGTTTTTCATTGCTGAGAGAAAAACATGAATTCGGACGGATTGCTCCCTTTGGTGCTCAACTGCAGCAGAAATGTTGCCGTCCACTCCGCGTTAACGAGTCTAAGAGGTAATGAGTCACATCATTGCAAGCAAGGTGGTACCGCGTATCGACGTCCTTGCTCTGCAATGGTGTTTTTTTATCGTCAAAATGTCTCGACAGGCATAAGAGCGCCTTACCAGCAATTTTGTCAGCCCCTGTATCTTAAGCGAACACAGAAGAAAGTAGGAGAATAACGTGAAACAATTATCCAGTGCAGAAGTACGCCAAATGTTTTTGGACTTCTTTCAATCAAAAGGTCATTCAATTGAACCAAGTGCGTCCCTTGTCCCAGTCAACGATCCAACCCTATTATGGATCAATTCAGGGGTGGCAACGCTAAAAAAATATTTTGATGGCAGTGTTGTTCCTGAAAACCCAAGAATTACCAATGCGCAAAAATCGATTCGGACCAACGACATCGAAAACGTTGGGAAAACAGCAAGACATCATACGATGTTTGAAATGTTAGGCAACTTTTCGATCGGCGATTACTTTAAGAATGAAGCGATTCATTGGGCCTGGGAGTTTTTGACCTCCCCAGAATGGATGGCTTTTGATCCAGGGAAATTATATGTCACGGTTTATCCAAAAGACACGGAAGCAAAACGGATCTGGGCAGAAGAAGTCGGCTTAACACCAGAGCATATCGTTGAGATTGAAGACAACTTTTGGGACATCGGTGCAGGCCCCTGTGGACCGGATTCAGAGATTTTCTATGACCGTGGTCCTGAGTTTAATGACGTAGCGGAAGATGATCCCGAAAACTATCCTGGTGGCGAAAATGAACGCTATTTGGAAATCTGGAATCTGGTCTTTTCAGAATTCAATCATCAACCAGATGGCTCCTATGAACCACTACCACATAAAAACATTGATACGGGGATGGGGCTGGAACGAATGGTTTCCATCGTTCAAAATGCACCAACCAATTTTGAAACAGACTTGTTTCTGCCGATCATCAATGCAGTGGCAGATTTAAGCGGTCGTGTGAACTACGGCGACAGCAAAACGACAGATATCTCCTTTAAAGTGATTGCAGACCATATCCGCGCGCTTTCTTTTGCGATCGGCGATGGGGCACTGCCTTCAAATGAAGGCCGTGGCTATGTTTTACGTCGTTTATTACGTCGTGCAGTCATGCATGGGAAAAAATTAGGGATCGATGCCGCCTTCTTATACAAATTAGTACCGATCGTTGGCGAGATCATGGAAAGCTACTATCCTGAAGTATTAGAGCAGCAAGAATTTATTGAAAAAGTGATCCGCAACGAGGAAGAACGTTTCCATGAAACCATCAATGAAGGGTTAGATATTTTAAATCAAGTGATCGCCCAAGTAAAAGCAGACGGGCAAGATACGTTAGCTGGTCAAGATATTTTCAAATTGTATGATACTTACGGCTTCCCAGTTGAATTGACAGAAGAAGTGGCGGAAGACGAAGGGTTGAAAGTGGACCATCAAGGGTTTGAACAAGAAATGGATGCACAACGTGCCCGTGCTCGTGCGGCTCGGCAAACGGAGCTTTCAATGGGCGTACAATCCGCTTTATTGACGGATATCAAAGTGGACAGCCGTTTCGTTGGCTATGATTCACTTGAAGCAAACAGCGAATTATTAGTGATCATCCAAGACGAAGCGTTACATGATTCTGTTTCGACAGGTGAAGCAAAACTGATTTTTGCTGAAACACCATTTTATGCAGAGATGGGTGGACAAGTTGCAGATACAGGGACGATCGTAGCAGAGGATGGCACGATCGTAGCAGAGGTGACGGATGTCAAGAAAGCACCGAACGGTCAGTTCTTGCATACTGCTACAGTCAAAGCGCCACTACAAGAAGGCGTGAACTATTTCTTACAAGTGGATCAGCATCGTCGCAATAAGATCATCAAAAATCATACGGCGACTCACTTATTGCATAAAGCGTTAAAAGAAGTATTAGGTAGCCATGCGAACCAAGCAGGTTCATTAGTTGCTCCAGGACATTTGCGCTTTGACTTTAGTCATTTCGGGCAAGTGACCAGCGAAGAGCTGAGCCAAATGGAACAAATCGTCAACCAAAAAATTTGGGAAGCCCTCCCTGTTGTGACGATCGAAACGGATATCGATACCGCAAAAGGCATGGGAGCGATGGCACTCTTTGGTGAAAAATATGGGCATGACGTTCGCGTCGTCAATGTTGCCGATTGGTCGATCGAATTATGTGGGGGAACCCATGTAGCAAATACGGAAGATATCGGTATTTTCAAAATCGTTTCTGAATCAGGGATCGGTGCTGGTGTTCGTCGGATCGAAGCAGTGACTAGTCAAGAGGCCTATACGCTATTGCATGAAGAAGAGACGCAATTAAAAGCAATTGCAGGGATCGTTAAATCCGCTCAATTAAAAGAAGTCGTTGCCAAAACAGAACAACTGCAAGCGCAGCTGCGTGAACTGCAAAAAGAAAACGAAGCTCTTGCCAGCAAGTTAGCAAACCAGCAAGCAGGGGATGTTTTCAAAGATGTCAAAGAAGTAAATGGTCTGCGTCTGATCACAGCAAAAGTGACTGTAAAGGACATGAACCAATTACGTCAACTAGCTGACCAATGGAAACAAAAAGACCATTCTGATATTTTAGTGTTAGCTACCGCGAATGATGGCAAAGTGAATCTTTTAGCTGCCATGAACAAAGCAGCCAATGAAAAAGGATTGAAAGCGGGCGATTTGATCAAAGAGATCGCACCTAAAGTTGGTGGCGGCGGTGGCGGTCGTCCTGATATGGCGCAAGCCGGCGGGAAGAATCCTGAAGGAATCGCAGCAGCACTTGAGTCAGCAGCAACGTGGTTAGCTGCCAAGTAATCACACTCACTGGTTGAATCTGTGCAGCAAGTTTCTTTCGTTTGAGAAGATAGATGAAAGAGGAGCGCAGGTCTTTAACACATTCCTTTTTTGAACGAAGATGACGGAGGGGGAGACCCTTCCGTTATCTTTTTCCTTTTTCCTAAATGTTATCTGAAAATGCGTTTGATAATTGAAGGGAATTCGCTTTTTTTTCGAAAAAACGATACGAATAGTTGTTTAATTGAATTCCTTCGGGGTAAAATAAGAAAGATGGTTTTTTGAGAGGGTGATGATTTGCTAAACTTTTTTTTAAAACGTAGCAAAAAAAATGGTGTCTACGAACGTACAGCCATCGGGAAGTTAGCAGGTAGTCTGGGGTTGCTTTCCAACCTCCTATTATTCGCAGGGAAATTTATCATTGGCTTATCTGCGCAGTCTGTTTCGATTATGGCCGATGCCATCAACAGTCTTTCAGATACCGCCTCGTCTATTTTAACATTGATCGGTTTTCGGATCTCTGCGAAACCAGCCGACAGTGAACATCCGTATGGACATGAGCGTTTTGAAGCCATCAGTGGGTTCGTGGTATCTTTGATCATCACATTTGTTGGTGGCCAATTTCTCATCAGTTCTGTGCAACGCGTCATGGAACCGACGAGTATCCGTCTTTCCCCACTATTGTTTATCGTTTTGGTTTTATCGATTTTGATCAAAGTCTGGCAGGGAGCAATGTACCGCAGATTGGCTAAGTTGATCGGCTCTCAAACACTAAGTGCCAGTGGTCAAGACAGTCTCAACGATGTGTATACAACAGGGGCGGTTTTGTTTTCAGCGACGATCGAGTGGTTGACCGGTTTACGAATCGATGGCTATGTTGGTTGTCTGATTGCGCTCTACATTTTGATCAGCGGCATTAAAATGATTCGATCTTTCATCAATGAATTGCTAGGGGCACGACCTACGCAAGAAGAAGTCTCCGCCATGGAGAAGCGCTTGGATCACTATCCGACGATTCTCGGTTACCATGATTTACTGGTTCACAATTATGGGCCGAAAAATCGTTTTGCCAGTGTGCATATCGAAGTGGATGAAACCTGGTCACTACGAGAAGCGCATGAGGTGATTGATGCGATTGAACAAGATTTTCGCCAATCCTTGAAAGTCGACCTGGTCTGTCATCTTGATCCAGTACCAATTCAAAATCAGCAGTATCGGCATCTAAAAAAAGAAGTGTCAAAGATCGTTCGCTTCGTTGACCCACAGTTACGGATGCATGATTTTCAGGTCAAAGGAGATCTGTTGGCTTTTGATTTAGTGATTCCTGCAAAATCTGCTTATAGCGATCGAGAAATCGAAGAAATGTTGAAACAAAAAATCAAAGAAACACTAGGGGACTATGATTTAAAGCTTGCTTTCGACCATAGTTACCTATTATAGGGTTACAGGATATAGGAGGAAACTATGATAAAAATGGATATGAGCATGATTTCCACGGTCTTATTGGCACTTTTGTTTATTAATACGATTGCTGCTTTTATTACTGTTTTTCGGAAACCACGCTCGATTGCAAGTGTCTTTGCTTGGATGATGACGTTGGTATTCATCCCCGGCATTGGGTTCTTGTTGTACTTGTTTTGCGGACGGGGAATCGATGGAGAAATTATTTATAAATTCAGTGAGCATCATCAGAGTAGGATCAATGAGTTGAATCGAATCATCAAAGTGCACAATTATTCTTTTCCAGAACATCCTTACTCAGATGATAATCATTTATTGGAGCGCTATTTTAAGAACCTAGATGAATCGCCCTTGACTAAAGGAAACAAGGTGAAATTTTACACAGATGGCAAAGAAAAGTTTGCAGCATTATTCGAAGATATGAAGCAAGCTGAAGACAACCTGCATGTGGAGTATTATTCATTTTTTAATGATGAGATCGGTGGCCAATTCTTGTCTATCTTGATCGATAAAGCCCGTGAAGGCGTGGAGGTCCGTTTGGTCTATGATCCATGGGGTTCACCGAAAGCCAATCGCAAGTTCTTCCAACCGCTGATCGATGCTGGAGGAAAAGTCGTGCCATTTATCACCTCGAAAAATCTGATTCGTAACACACGGCTAAATTACCACCTTCATCGGAAAATCGTTGTGATCGATGGACAAATTGGCTGGACTGGCGGGTTTAATGTTGGTGATCAATATCTTGGCAAAAAGGCCAAGTTCGGCTATTGGCGAGATACCCACGCAAGAATCGTCGGAACCGCTAGCTTTACGCTACAAGAGATTTTTATTCGTGATTGGAATGCATCGGTGCAAAAGGAAGAGGATCAGCTAGAATACGAAGATCGTTATTTTATTTTGCCACCGAAAGAGCTTGCTGGAAATGTTGATCTGCAAATTGTCGCCGACGGTCCAGAAACAGAGACCCAAATCCTTAAAGGCGGTTTTGTGAAAATGATTTTGGCTGCGAAAGAATCGATTTGGATCCAAACGCCTTATTTGATTCCTGATGACAGTATGATGAATGCATTGGAAATTGCCATCCACTCAGGTGTAGACGTCCGAATCATGATTCCATGTATGCCGGATCATCCATTCATTTATCGGGCAACACAGCATTATGCCAATTACTTGCATCGCCGTGGTGCAAAAATCTACATCTATAACAACGGTTTCCTCCATGCGAAGACGGTCATGATGGATGATACCATTAGTTCCTTTGGGACGACGAATCAAGACATTCGGAGTTATGCCTTGAATTTTGAAGTCAATGCCTTCGCCTACGATCACGATGTCACGCAAACGTTGAAAGGCTTCTTTGAAGAGGATATGGCACAATCAACATTACTGACGGATGAAATTTTGGCTAAGCAATCTTACTGGTTGCGCTTCAAACAAAACTTCTCTCGGTTATTGTCTCCGATCCTTTAATTTCATCGCTTTTGCTAATCCTTGGCGGGCCAAATGGTCGGCACCTTTGTTTTGACTCTCAGGGACCCATTGGATGATCGCTAAAGCGAACTGTTTCAACAAGTATTGAATTTCTGTTAAATAATCAGAAAAAGCAGGGTTTTTGGTATAATTCTTGTCGATGGTCTGCGCAACGACTTTGCTGTCGGTATAAAGCATAATTGTCTGTTCCTGTAACCCTTTGTTAATCAACAGCTGCAGCGCGTTGACCATCACAGCGAACTCTGCTTGGTGGTTGGTGGAATCAGGTAGCGGAAACGCAATTTGTTCATGCAGATCAGTACCGACAATGACGATTCCACCGCCACTAGGGCCGGGGTTGCCTTTCGTGGAAGCATCAAGATAAACTTTTAACATTGTCTCACCCTTTTTTGATATGATAAAGATAGTATACTAGAAATTTTATGTTGTGAGGAACTTTTATGAAGCGTAAATTGTATTGGCAACCGGAAGCTGCTACAGCGATCATTTATTGGTCGTTCACTATGATGATATTATTTATCAGTTTGATTCTTTCGTTAGAAAATACCAGACCTTATTGGAAAAGCAACCTCGTTTTAGCAGTCTTCTTCTTTTTTGTATGGCTGGGGCTCCACCGGAGTCTGCTCATTAGAAATGATGTGTTACTGATTCGCTACGCACGTATATGGAAGAAAAGGATCGTCTCTCTGTCTGAGATAGAAAAATGGCAAATTGAAAACCGTTTAATAAGCATTACCGATCATCAAAGAACGTATACCTTCACGTTACGTAAAAAAGATGTGGTATGGTTAGAAACTTTTTTTCAAGAAAAAATCCCTGAAAAAAGGGTGCAGGTCGAAACCCACGACTAATTCATAGGAATCTAGAAAACAGCGATCACTCCTTTTGGCGGTACAGCCTTAGGAGAGACGCTGTTTTTGTTTACATAAAGGATCCGTGAAACTTCTTGTAAAAGTGTGAAAAATCTCTCTTTCTTTCTGAATAAAATCAAGTATAATAAGACCATAGCAAACAAAACCTTTTTTAAAGTGCTAAATAGTTCGTGAATTGAGGGTAAAAATGAAATCAGATATCGAAATTGCACAAGAATCAAAGCCTAAACCGATTATTGAAATTGCTGAACCACTTGGTTTAACAGGGGATGACCTGGAACTTTATGGTAAATATAAAGCAAAAATCGAATGGTCGGCAATCAACGAAAAAGCAAACAATCCACTGGGTAAGCTGATTTTAGTCACAGCGATCAGTCCGACACCAGCAGGAGAAGGCAAGTCAACCGTGACCATTGGACTTGCAGATGCGTTAAATCAAATCGGCAAGCAAACCGTCATCGCCTTACGTGAGCCATCTTTAGGACCAGTAATGGGCATCAAAGGCGGCGCCACTGGCGGTGGCAAAGCACAAGTACTACCGATGGAAGACATCAACTTACATTTCACAGGTGATATGCATGCGATCACGGCTGCTAATAACGCCTTGTCTGCGTTGATCGACAATCATATCCAACAAGGCAACGAATTAGGGATCGACGGACGTCGGGTTACATGGAAACGCGTTGTCGATTTGAATGATCGTGCGTTACGCCAAGTGATCGTTGGCTTAGGCGGTCCATTACAAGGTGTTCCTCGTGAAGATGGTTTTGATATTACTGTCGCAAGTGAAATCATGGCGATTTTGTGTTTGGCAACGAGCATTGATAACTTAAAAGAACGATTAGGAAAGATCTTAATTGGCTATTCTTATGAAAAACAACCGATTTACGCAAAAGATTTGGCGGTTCAAGGAGCCTTAGCTTTACTACTGAAGGACGCTCTGAAACCGAATCTGGTCCAAACAATCGAAGGAACTCCTGCGCTGATCCATGGCGGGCCTTTTGCGAATATCGCCCATGGGTGTAATAGTGTGATCGCAACCGAGACAGCTTTGCACTTAGGCGAATACACGGTGACCGAAGCTGGTTTTGGTGCCGATTTAGGTGCAGAGAAATTTTTAGATATCAAAACACCAAATCTATCAAAAACACCGGATGCGATCGTGGTTGTGGCAACGATCAGAGCATTGAAGATGCATGGCGGTGTCGCTGTCGCTGATCTAGGGACTGAGAATACAGAAGCATTAGAGCGGGGCTTCAGTAATTTAAAACGGCATGTTGAAAATATGCGCAAATATCAGATTCCAGTGGTAGTCGCCCTCAATGAATTTTCACAAGACACCGAAGCGGAGCGTGAATTAGTTGAAGCCTTGTGCCAGCGAATCGATGTCACCGTCGCTCGGACAGCTGTTTGGGCAGATGGTGGAGCGGGTGGAACGGATCTTGCAAAAGCGGTAGTCCAAGTGATCGAGGAAAAACCGGCTAACTACCAACGCTTGTATACGGACGATTTGCCTTTAGCGGATAAGGCTTCTTTGATCGTGCGGGAAATCTATGGCGGGGCTGAGGTTGAGTTTGCACCAAAAGCCAAGGCGCAGTTGCAAAGCTTTAAAGAGCAGGGCTGGGATCATTTGCCGATCTGTATGGCAAAAACCCAGTATTCCTTTAGTGATGATCCAAAGCAACTGGGTGCACCAGAAGGCTTTTCTGTGACCATTCGTGAGTTCGTACCCAAGCTAGGTGCTGGTTTTATCGTAGCCTTGACTGGTGCCGTGATGACGATGCCGGGATTACCGAAGAAACCTGCCGCCATCAATATGGACGTGACTTCTGATGGCCAAGCGATTGGTCTTTTCTAAAAGAGCGGTCACAAACAAAGAAGGCATTCGCGGCATTTGAAACGAAAGAACGTAAAGAGATGATTTGATAGGACGGATGCACGCTGCATTCGTCTTTTTCTTGTTCATTTGACGTGATGGAAGATAAAAGTAGGGATTCTTGTTATAATAATCAAGGAAGCAAGCAAAAGTCTATTTTCTTTCTTTTAATAATCAAGTATACTTAACCAATTGAGGTGATCTTTGTCAATGGAGCTACAACTAACTAGGAGGACTGGTTTTTATGGAATGGGCAGTCCCTTAGAGATCATGCAAGGGAAAAAAAGAATCGCTGCCATCAATCATCAGCAAACGATTTTTTTGGCGCTGGCTGAGCAGACGCCGATTCGTGTGCGCATGTTTTTTTTAGAAAGTCAGCCTTTTCAGCTACCACAAGGCCAATCAGCGCTCAAGCTGGAGGTCGTGATGAATCCTGCGCTTAAAAGAATATATATCGGCTTTTATTTAAGCCTTTTTCTCATGATAGGGGGTTTGGGCTTATTATCCATCTCCCTCTACTCGTTGCTTTTTGTTGGTGTGTATTTGGTGGCTTATTTTGTCTTTGTTTTGATTTATTTAAAAAAAGCATATCTTATCAAGGAGGTTCGCCATGGCTAGTGGGGCAGATCAATTTTTGAGCAGTTTTAATCGAATCGAAAAGCGTCTTCGTGACGAATTGGATAATCCGCGGAATATGGGGTTTTCTGAAATGGTTCGTCGCTTATCAAAAAGTAAAAATATCAATGTTAGAAGAGCAGAAGATGATCTATTACAGATGGCTCAGCTGCGCAATGCCATCGTTCATGAAAAAATTGGTGAGAACTTTGTCATTGCAGAGCCAAATGAATGGGTCGTCAATCGCATTCAAGAAATTGAACGCTCCTTACTGGCACCTGAAAAAGTCATGCCGCGTTTTGCGAAACGAGTGACTGGTTTTGAAAAGCACCTGCCATTACCAGAGTTATTGAAAATCGTTGCCCAAAAGCGCTACTCACAATTTCCAATCTATGATAATGGTCGATTTTTGGGCTTGATCACTTTGCGAATGCTGGGGTACTGGTTAGCGAAAGAAAGCCTCCATTGTGAAATCAAGTTAGCAGGCAGAACGGCCGATGAATTATTAGCAGGAGATGGGAAACGGTCGAATTTTTGTTTCGTGTCGGCTGAAACGACCATTGTTGAGGTCGAGGAACTGTTTCAAAAAAATGCCCTGCTTGAGGCGGTATTGATCACCAAAGATAAAAATCCGAATGGAAATCTCTTGGGCATCATCCGTCCACGAGATATTTTTAAAGAAGAAAGAGTGGAAAATTTATGATCGCGTTGTTTTTTTTGTTAAGTGCTGTTGTCATTGGCTTGGATCAATGGCTAAAAATTTGGATCGTTGCCAATTATCAACTAGGTGAAACACATTCTCTGATCGACAATGTGTTGTCACTGACCTATCTTCAGAATACGGGTGCAGCTTGGAGTATTCTTGAAGGAAAAATCACCTTTTTTGCGATCATCACCGTTATCGCGGTTGTCGTCGTTGTTTATCTATTGTTTCGCTACCAAAACAGCAGCCTATGGTTTCGTTTCGGATTGGCGTTTGTTCTAGGTGGCGCTATCGGGAACTTCATCGATCGCTTGCAGCATGGCTTTGTAGTGGACATGTTCCAGCTTGATTTTATCAATTTCCCAATTTTCAATATCGCTGATATGTCATTAGTGTTTGGGGTAATCTTGATTTTTATTTATGCACTAGTAGATGATGTAGCAAAAGGGAAACAAGGAGAATCAAATGGAAAAGCAAATTGAAGTAATCATTAAAGAAGAAAAAGGGCGGGTCGACAAAGTGTTGGCCGAACGCTTGCCTGACCATAGCCGTTCACAAGTCCAACAATGGCTGAAAGAAGATGCCGTTACTTTGGCAGGTGAGACGGTCCGGGCTAATTATAAAGTAAAAGCAGGCGATCACTTGGTCATCCAAGTGCCAGAGCCGGAAGTAGTAGATTTAGAGCCAGAAAATATTCCTTTAACGATCGTCTATCAAGATGCTGATGTGGCAGTCATCAACAAGCCGCAAGGGATGGTGGTTCATCCATCCGCTGGTCATCCGAGTGGCACCTTAGTCAACGCATTGTTGTACCATATGGAGGATCTATCGACGATCAACGATGTTGTTCGGCCGGGTATCGTTCATCGAATCGACAAAGATACGTCGGGTCTGTTAATGATTGCCAAAAATGATCAGGCGCATGAGTCGTTAGCGAAACAATTGAAAGACAAAACCTCGTTACGCAAGTATGTGGCTTTGGTCCATGGCAATATCAGCCACGAAAAAGGCACCATCAATGCACCGATCGGCCGCTCGAAAGTCAATCGTAAAATGCAGGCGGTGATTGAGAACGGCAAACCCGCAGTGACTCATTTCACCGTGTTGGAACGCTTTGATCAATTTACCTTGGTGGAATTGCAATTGGAAACTGGAAGAACCCACCAAATTAGAGTGCATATGCAATATATCGGGTTTCCGTTAGCCGGTGACCCAATCTACGGACCAAAGCGTACCTTAAAAGGCAACGGCCAGTTTTTACATGCCAAGCTTTTAGGCTTCACACATCCCACAACGGGTGAGTCAATGGTCTTTGAAGCCCCATTACCAGAACTATTTGAGGACACCCTAAAAAAATTACGAAAAAATGATTGATTTTTTTGTGGTGGAACTGTATAGTAAATGTAACAATTAAATAGCTCCTTTAAATGTAGTCCCGTGAGGCTAAGAAGGAATGAGTAAGCAGACGACTCCCGCGTTGGAGATTCGAACCCTTACTGGATGATAACGTGTACCCAAAATCCACAGAATGGGATTTTAGGCAACGATCGGAAAACATGACTCCTACCTCAAGCAGGTAGGAGTTTTTTTATGTTCAAAATTAGGAGGGAACAACATATGGCAGCGAAAGAAGTAGTAGATGCAGTAACAATGAAACGAGCGTTAACACGGATCACCTACGAAATTATTGAAAGAAATCGCGGCATTGATAATTTGGTGTTAGTAGGAATCAAGACAAGAGGCATCTATATCGCCCAACGGATTGCGGAACGTTTAAAACAATTGGAAGGCGTAGAAGTACCTGTTGGTGAATTGGACATCACCTTGTACCGAGATGATAAAAAGAGCGAAGATGATCCAGAGATCCATTCATCAGACATTCCGACGGCTATTGACGGCAAAGAAGTGATCTTGATCGATGATGTCTTGTTTACCGGACGGACGATTCGAGCAGCTTTGGATGCCATCATGGATATTGGTCGACCAAAGAGAATCTCACTAGCCGTTCTAGTTGATCGCGGCCATCGGGAACTGCCGATTCGGGCAGATTTTGTTGGGAAGAATATTCCAACTGCTTTAAGTGAAGAAATTATCGTTGAGATGGAAGAATCAGACGGTTCTGACCGGATCATGATCAATAAAGAAAACGACTAGGAAGAAGAGTGACAGCAACATGCAGAAGCAAGAATTTCGTAATCCAGACGCAGTTTTAGACATCAAAGATCGGCCCAAAGCATTGCCTTGGTTAGGCCTTAGTTTACAACATCTTTTCACGATGTTCGGTGCGACAGTTTTAGTACCGATCTTGGTAGGGATCAACCCCAGTATCGCTTTGGTAAGTTCCGGTATTGGGACATTGGTTTACTTGGTCACAACGAAAGGGAAAATCCCAGCGTATCTAGGCAGCAGTTTTGCGTTTATCGCGGCGATGCAAATGCTGATGGAATCAGACGGCTACCCAGCCATCGCCCAAGGCGCCATCACGACTGGGTTGGTCTACGTGATCGTTTCGCTGATCATCAAACGTGCTGGCGCTGCTTGGTTGGATAAGATCTTACCACCGATCATTGTCGGTCCTGTGATTATGGTGATTGGTCTAGGATTAGCCGCCAACGCCGCCCAAAATGCGATGTACAATGACTCAGTTTACGATTTCAAGTACATTCTAGTAGCTTTGGCTACCTTGGGATTAACGATTTTCTTCAACATGTTTTTGCGAGGGTTCTTAGGGCTGATCCCGATCCTGCTAGGGATCGTTGGCGGATACTTGATCGCCTTAGCGGCAGGGATCGTCGACGTACAACCAATCATTGACGCCAACTGGTTTGGGCTGCCAAGTTTCGAAATTCCTTTCATTAATTATGAACCCAAACTGTATCTAAATGCGATCACTACGATGGCACCGATCGCTTTCGTCACCATGACAGAACATATCGGACATCTGATGGTCTTAAACAAACTAACGAAGCGGAACTTCTTTGAAGAGCCGGGCTTGAACCGAACACTCTTAGGCGACGGTTTTGCTCAAATCGCAGCCGGTCTCGTTGGGGGACCGCCAGTGACAAGTTACGGAGAAAACATCGGGGTTTTAGCAATTACACGGGTCCATAGCGTGTTCGTCATCGGTGGTGCGGCAGTTTTAGCCATCGTACTAGGCTTCGTTGGAAAACTAAGCGCATTGATCTTAAGTATTCCTGGCCCAGTCATCTCAGGGATCAGCTTCCTGCTCTTTGGCGTCATCGCTGCCAGCGGGTTGAAAATTTTGATCGACAACAAAATCGATTTTGATCGTAAGAAGAATTTGATCATTGCGTCAGTGATCCTTGTGGTAGGAATCGGCGGTCTTGTGTTCACGGTCGGTACCTTCACCTTATCCGCAATGGCGTTAGCAACTGTCCTAGGAATCTTCTTGAATCTTATTTTACCTGACAGCTCTCGCAGCGAAGAAAAATAACTTGTGCCAACTCATCGTTTAAACAGAAACAAAGGAGGAATTCATTCATGATTATTCAATCCGAAAGAATCAGCTTAAAGCATCTTTTGACGGTCGAAGCATTGACGGACCGTGAAGTGATGGGACTCATCCGCAGAGGACAAGAATTCAAAAGAGGGGCGAAATGGATGCCCCAAAAGGAACAGTATTTCGCAACAAATCTCTTTTTTGAAAACAGTACTAGAACCCACAAAAGCTTTGATGTTGCTGAGAAAAAACTAGGGATCGAAGTCATTGAATTTGAAGCCTCCACCAGTTCTGTTCAAAAAGGCGAGACCTTGTATGACACAGTCTTGACGATGTCAGCTCTGGGCGTAGATGTGGCAGTCATTCGCCACGGCGATGAAAACTACTACGACGATTTGATCCAAAGCAAAACGATCCAGTGCAGTATCATCAATGGCGGGGACGGCAGCGGCCAACACCCAACACAATGTTTGTTGGATCTAATGACGATCTATGAAGAGTTCGGGCACTTTGATGATCTAAAAGTCGCCATCGTAGGTGACATCACCCACTCACGGGTCGCAAAATCAAACATGCAAATGCTCAAGCGACTTGGCGCAAAAGTTTTCTTTTCAGGACCGAAAGAATGGTACGACGAAGAGTTTGAAGTGTACGGTCATTGGCTGCCATTAGATGAATTAGTGGAAGAAGTTGATGTCATGATGATGCTTCGTGTCCAGCACGAGCGCCATGATGGAACGGAAAGTTTCTCCAAAGAAGAATACTTAAAAAATCACGGGTTGACCGTCGAACGGGCAGCCAGAATGAAGGAACATGCGATCATAATGCACCCAGCGCCGGTCAATCGCGATGTGGAGTTGGCTGATGCCTTAGTTGAAAGCTTACGCTCGCGAATCATTACACAGATGTCGAATGGCGTCTACGTTCGAATGGCGATTCTTGAAGCAGTATTAAATGGTAAAGCCTAACAGTCAAAAGGAATAAGAGGAGGAAGTTTACATGAAAACACTCATTAAAAACGGTAAAATCATCAAAAAAGACAATCACTGTGTTCCTGCAGCAATTTGGATCGAAGACGGAATCATTCGCGGGATCGGTACAGCATTTCCCGAAACAGATTTTGACGAAGTCATCGACGCCAAAGAGCAATTGATCACACCAGGTTTAGTGGATGTTCATGTACACTTCAGAGAACCGGGCTTTGAATACAAAGAAACAATCGAAACGGGCAGCATGGCAGCAGCTCGTGGCGGGTTCACGACAGTTTGCGCAATGCCAAACCTTGACCCAGTTCCTGATACACCAGAAAAATTAGCAGCTGTTTACGAAAAAATCAACGCAGATGCGTCAATCAATGTCTTACAATACGCGCCGATTACAGAAAACTTGCGCAGTGAAACATTGACGGATGCAGCTGGAATGAAAGCTGCTGGTGCTTTCGCCTTGACGAACGATGGCGTGGGTGTTCAGACTGCTGGCACAATGTATTTGGCAATGAAGCAAGCAGCCGAAAATGACTTGGCTTTGGTTGCCCATACAGAAGATGATTCTTTACTCTTTGGCGGCGTGATGCATGCTGGTAAAAAAGCGGAAGAACTTGGATTGCCAGGGATCTTGAGTGTAACGGAAGCATCTCAAATCGCTCGGGATGTGCTTTTGGCGGAAGCAACAGGAGCCCATTACCATGTCTGCCATGTCTCTACGAAAGAAAGTGTTCGAGTGATCCGAGATGCCAAAAAAGCTGGCATTCATGTGACAGCCGAAGTTTCTCCCCACCATTTACTTCTGATCGATGAAGATATTCCTGCCGATGAAGGCTTTTGGAAAATGAACCCACCATTACGTGGGCAAGAAGACCGTGAAGCGTTGATCGAAGGTCTGCTGGATGGCACAATCGACTGTATCGCGACGGATCATGCACCGCATGGTTATGAAGAAAAAATGCAAAGCTTTTTAAAAGCTCCCTTTGGCATCGTCGGATCAGAATATGCCTTCCAATTGTTGTACACTCATTTTGTAAAAACAGGACGCTTTACCTTACAGCAATTAGTGGATTGGATGACCGTGAAACCAGCATCAATCTTTGGTCTAAGCACCGGAACGATGATGGTCGGAGACAAAGCCGATCTCGCAATTTTTGACTTAGAATCAGCTTATAACGTGGATCCTAAGCAATTCCTATCAAAAGGAGTCAATACGCCTTTCGGTGGATGGACGTTATATGGGGATACAAGTTATACATTTGTAAATGGAAAATTAGTATGGCAAAAAGGTGGGCAATAATATGAAACGTTGGCTTATTTTAGAAGATGGAACATACTTTGAAGGCGAAGGCTTTGGTGCCAGTATCAATGTTTTTGGTGAGATTGTTTTTACCACCAGCATGACGGGCTATCAAGAAGCCATTACGGATCAAAGCTTTAACGGACAAATCATTACGTTTACGTATCCGATGGTAGGAAATTACGGCGTCAACCGAGACGACTACGAATCAATTTCACCGACTTGTAAAGGGGTCGTTGTGAAAGAACACGCGCGTCTAGCGAGTAATTGGCGGAAGCAGCTGACGTTAGATGAATTTTTAAAACGCAAAAATATTCCAGGGATCGCAGGAATCGATACACGCGCGCTGACAAGAAAGATCCGTCAACACGGAACCATGAAAGCGAGCATCGTTGATGCGGGAGATGTCTTTGACCATGCCTTTGATCAATTAAAAGCAGCGGTTTTACCAACCAATCAAGTGGCACAAGTCTCCACCTCAAAACCTTATCCAAGCCCTGGAACGGGTCGCAATATCGTGGTCATCGACTTCGGCTTGAAGCATAGTATTTTACGAGAGCTGTCACGTCGCAACTGCAATCTAACGATTTTGCCATACAATACGACAGCGCAAGAAATTTTAGACCTCGCACCAGATGGCGTGATGCTGACGAATGGACCGGGCGATCCTAAAAGCTTGCCAGAAGCAATTAAAATGATACAAGGGATTCAAGGCAAGGTACCAATCTTCGGGATTTGTTTAGGCCATCAGCTCTTCTCATTAGCGAATGGGGCAGATACCTATAAAATGAAGTTCGGTCACCGTGGATTAAACCATCCAGTAAGAGAGATCGCCACTGGTCGGATCGATTTTACCTCACAAAACCATGGCTTTGCTGTGGATGAAGCATCCATCGATCCTGAAAAACTAATGGTGACCCACGTCGAAGTGAACGATGGCACGATCGAAGGGGTTCGTCATCGCCGCTACCCAGCATTCAGTGTCCAATACCACCCAGATGCGGCACCGGGCCCGCATGATGCGGTCCACTTATTTGACGAATTTTTAGAGATGATCGATGCATGGAAGGAGCAGAACTAATATGCCAAAACGTACAGATATCAAGAAAATCATGGTTATCGGTTCTGGACCGATTATTATAGGACAAGCGGCAGAGTTTGATTATGCCGGCACACAAGCTTGTTTAGCTTTACGAGAAGAAGGCTACGAAGTGGTGTTAGTCAATTCGAATCCCGCAACGATCATGACGGACAAAGAAATTGCTGACAAAGTCTACATTGAACCAATCACATTTGAATTTGTCTCACGGATTTTACGTAAAGAACAGCCTGATGCAATTTTACCGACATTAGGCGGACAAACGGGCTTGAATATGGCGATGGAATTAGCCAACTCAGGTATTTTGGATGAATTAGGAATTGAGTTGCTAGGAACCAAATTAGCAGCAATCGACCAAGCAGAAGACAGAGATCTATTCAAACAATTAATGGAAGAATTGGATCAACCGATCCCAGAATCTGAAATCGTGTCAACGGTGGAAGCAGCAGTTGAATTTGCAAAAAAAATCGGCTTTCCAATCATTGTTCGTCCAGCATTTACGCTAGGGGGAACAGGCGGCGGCATGTGTAACAATGAAGAAGAGCTGCGCCAAATCGCTGAAAACGGCTTGAAGCTCTCGCCAGTGACCCAATGCTTGATTGAACGGAGTATTGCTGGGTTTAAAGAGATCGAATATGAAGTGATGCGAGATTCTGCTGACAACGCGATCGTCGTTTGTAATATGGAAAACTTCGATCCAGTCGGCATCCACACCGGCGATTCCATCGTCTTTGCCCCTAGTCAAACACTGTCAGATCATGAATACCAAATGTTGCGAGATGCGTCATTAAAAATTATTCGCGCATTAAAAATCGAAGGTGGCTGTAACGTTCAATTGGCGCTTGATCCTCATAGCTTCAACTACTATGTCATTGAAGTAAATCCACGGGTCTCACGTTCCTCTGCGTTAGCAAGTAAAGCTACAGGGTATCCAATTGCCAAATTGGCAGCGAAAATTGCCGTCGGTTTAACATTGGATGAAATGAAAAACCCAGTCACAGAAACTACCTATGCAGAATTTGAACCGGCACTAGACTATGTGGTCGCAAAAATTCCTCGCTGGCCGTTTGACAAGTTTGAAACTGGGGAACGTCGATTAGGAACCCAAATGAAAGCAACTGGAGAAGTGATGGCGATTGGTCGTAATATTGAAGAGTCATTACTGAAAGCTGTTCGTTCATTAGAAATCGGCACACATCATATCGAAATGAAAGAACTAGAAGCTCTTTCTGACAATGATCTGATGGAAAAAGTCATCAAGGCGCAAGATGATCGCCTATTCTACGTCATGGAAGCCATCCGAAGTGGGTATACCATCGAAGATTTGAATGAAATGACGAAAATCGATTTATTCTTCTTAGATAAAATGCTTCACATCTTTGAGATCGAACAAGCATTAGCAAACGACCCACAATCCCTTGATGTGTTGAAAAAAGCCAAGCAAAATGGCTTTACGGATAAAAAGATCGCTGAGCTGTGGGAAACCACAGAAGCTGAGATCCGCACGCTGCGCCATGAGCAAAAGATTTTGCCCGTCTACAAAATGGTGGATACATGTGCCGCAGAATTTGAATCAGCAACGCCTTATTTTTACAGCACCTATGAGTTTGAGAATGAAAGCAAACGTAGCGCAAAAGAATCTGTTCTTGTCTTAGGTTCTGGACCGATCCGAATCGGACAAGGGGTGGAGTTTGACTATGCAACAGTGCACTCGGTGAAAGCGATCCAAGCTGCTGGCTATGAAGCAATCATCATGAACAGCAATCCCGAAACGGTTTCGACTGACTTCTCTATTTCCGACAAGCTGTACTTTGAACCATTGACCTTAGAGGATGTCTTACACGTGATCGATTTGGAACAACCCATTGGGGTCATCGTCCAATTTGGCGGGCAAACGGCGATCAACTTAGCAGAGCCTTTAGTAAAAGCTGGGGTCAAAATCTTAGGCACCAGCATTGAAGATCTTGATCGTGCCGAAAATCGTGATCTCTTTGAGCAAGCATTACAAGCGCTAGATATTCCGCAACCACCAGGGGATACAGCGACGAACGAACAAGAAGCAATCGCCATCGCTCAAGAAATCGGCTATCCTGTTTTAGTCCGCCCAAGTTATGTCTTAGGAGGGCGCGCGATGGAAATCGTGGAAAACCAAGCCGATTTAGAAGATTACATGCGTCATGCAGTGAAAGCATCACCAGAACATCCTGTCTTGGTCGATCGTTACTTGGTCGGTAAAGAATGTGAAGTCGATGCTATCTGTGACGGCAAAACTGTTTTGATTCCTGGAATCATGGAACATATCGAGCGTGCAGGGGTCCATTCAGGAGATTCAATGGCGGTATATCCACCGCAAAATCTTTCGGATGAACTGATTGCTACAATCGAAGAATATACCAAACGCTTGGCATTAGGTTTAAATTGTATCGGTATGATGAATATCCAATTTGTCATCCATGAAAACAAAGTGTATGTCATTGAAGTAAATCCTCGTGCTAGCCGAACCGTACCATTTTTAAGCAAGGTAACAGAGATCCCAATGGCCCAAATTGCCACGAAGGCGATTCTCGGAGAAGAAATCACAGCGTTAGGTTATCAAGACGGACTTGCGCCAACACCAAATGAAGTACACATCAAAGCACCGGTCTTCTCCTTTACAAAACTTTTAAAAGTCGATACTTACTTAGGCCCTGAAATGAAATCAACAGGTGAAGTAATGGGATCAGACAAAGATTTGGCAAAAGCACTTTATAAAGCTTTTGAGGCATCAGGCCTGCATATTCCTGAATTTGGAAAAGCACTTTTCACCGTTGCAGACGAAAGCAAAGAAGAGGCAGCAGCGCTGGCGGCGCGTTTCGTAGAGGTAGGCTTCACCTTATTGGCTACCAATGGAACCGCTGATTACTTTGAAGAAAAAGGCCTGCAAGTGACACGAGTTGCTAAAATCTCTGATCAACAAGCAGAAGAAACGGTTGTTGATTTGATCCGTAAAGGAACGACCCAAGTAGTAGTCAATACCATGGATAAAGATCGCCAAAATGCAACGGAAGACGGATTTATCATTCGTCGAGAAGCAGTGGAACATGGTGTACCGACCTTTACTTCTCTTGATACAGCGGATGCAATTCTAAAAGTGATGGAATCCCGCAGTTTTTCAACAAAAGCAATTTAACGCAGATAAAGGAGTTTTTTGATGAAGCAAGAAATCATGATCATCAGCAAACAGCGTCAACTGGCACCGCGGATTTTTGAAATGACATTGACGGGTGAGTTAGTCAATGAGATGAGGACCCCTGGGCAGTTTCTGCACCTACGGGTTCCTCAAAATGCCTTTCTTCTTCGCCGACCGATCAGTATCAATCATATCGATACTGAGAAAAAAGAATGCCGTATCATTTATCGGGTCGAAGGAGAGGGGACACGAATTTTTTCAGAAATGACCGTTGGTGATCCAATCGATGTGATGGGGCCGTTAGGAAATGGGTTTCGCTATCATCATTTAAATCAAGGGGACACTGCATTTATCGTAGGTGGCGGTATCGGTGTACCGCCGCTCTATGAATTATCGAAACGTTTGACTCAACAAGGCGTCCACGTCATTCACTTTTTGGGTTTTGCCAGCAAAGACGTCATGTATTATGAAGAGGAATTTCGCGCACTAGGAGACACGAGGATTGCTACCGATGATGGCAGCGCTGGTTTACAAGGTAATGTTGGCAACCTGTTATTAGCTGCAGAGCAAACACCTGCGGCGGTCTTTGCCTGCGGAAATAACGGTCTTTTAAAAACCACCGCCCAGCTTTTCGAAGACCTCCCAGATGTTCAATTATCCATGGAAGCACGAATGGCTTGTGGGATGGGTGCCTGTTATGCCTGTGTTTGCCATACGAAAGATGATGAACAAGGCACAAAAAGTGTCAAAGTTTGTGACGAAGGGCCTGTATTTCAGGCGAGAAAGGTGGTCATTTAATGTCGATCAACGTCGAGCTACCCGGATTGAGTCTGAAAAATCCAATCATGCCTGCCAGCGGCTGTTTTGGGTTTGGTGCAGAATATGATAAATATTATGACATCAGTCAATTAGGTGCGGTGATGATCAAAGCGACCACACCTGAACCACGTTTCGGCAATCCAACTCCAAGGGTAGCAGAAACGCCTAGCGGTATGTTAAATGCCATCGGATTACAAAATCCTGGGTTAGAAACGGTCATGAATCAAATATTGCCGGACTTAGCTCAAAAACACCCCGATTTGCCAATCATCGCGAATGTTGCCGGTTCGACTGTCGAAGATTATGTTCTTGTGTGTCAGGAAATCAGTCGAGCAGAAAATGTCAAAGCGATCGAACTGAATATTTCTTGCCCTAATGTCAAGCATGGCGGTATCACGTTCGGCACCGATCCTGCGGTTGCTGGTGCATTGACTGAAGCGGTCAAAAAAGTCTCGCAAGTACCAATTTATGTCAAACTATCGCCGAATGTGACGGATATCGTCCCAATTGCGCAAGCGATCGAAGCAGGCGGCGCCGACGGGTTTACGATGATCAATACACTTTTAGGCATGCGGATCGATCTAAAAACACGGAAACCAATTTTAGCCAACCAAACCGGAGGCTTGTCTGGACCAGCTATCAAACCGGTGGCGATCCGTCTAATCAAACAAGTGGCGCAAGTTTCTCAATTACCAATTATTGGCATGGGGGGCGTGATGTCAGTGGATGATGTACTTGAAATGTATCTGGCAGGTGCTAGTGCTGTTGCAGTCGGAACCGCAAACTTTACCGATCCTTACATTTGCCCGAAATTGATTGAAGAATTGCCTATCCGAATGGCAGAATTAGGGATCCCTTCTTTGGAACAGCTGATAAAAGAAGTGAGAGAGGAGCATATGTGATGAGTGAACGGCCAATTATTGCCCTAGATTTCCCCAACAAACAGGCTATTGAAACATTTTTAGCGCAATTTCCTGCGGAAGAAAAATTATTTGTAAAAGTGGGAATGGAGATTTTCTACCAAGAAGGGCCAGCAATCGTTACTTGGTTAAAAAACAGTGGCCATGATATCTTTTTAGATTTAAAACTACATGATATTCCCAATACAGTAGGACGAGCAATGGAGCGCTTAGCTTCTTTAGGTGTTGCTTTGACGAATGTTCATGCAGCCGGCGGGATCGAAATGATGACTGCTGCTAAAAACGGCCTACAAAAAGGAACCCCGACAGGACAAAAAGTCCCTGACTTGATTGCAGTCACCCAATTGACCTCCACTAGCGAGGCACAAATGCATCATGATCAGCAGATCATGACGTCACTGCAAGAAAGTGTCATCCATTACGCCACTTGTGCCCAAAAAGCTGGATTAGACGGTGTTGTTTGTTCCGCTCACGAGGCAAACCAGATCAAGCAAAGGACAACCGATGCCTTCATACGCTTGACGCCTGGTATCCGACCAGCTGGCAGTGAAGTTGGCGATCAAAAACGGATCATGACACCTGCACAAGCTCGTAAAGCAGGGGCTACCATGATCGTTGTAGGACGTCCGATCACCCAGTCTAAGACACCCTATGAAAGTTATTTGCAAATTAAACAAGAATGGAAGGAAGCTAGCCAATGAAGGAACAATCCAATCAAATCGCCAAAGATCTTTTAGACATCGAGGCGATTTTCTTACGACCCAATGAACCATTTACGTGGGCCAGCGGTATCAAAAGCCCTATTTATTGCGACAATCGAATCACCATGAGTTATCCAACTGTGCGTCGTGCCATTGCGAAAGGCTTAGCTGCAGTCATCAAAACCACTTATCCAGAAGTAGAAGTGATTGCAGGGACCGCAACAGCCGGGATTCCTCATGCTGCATGGGTCGCTGAATTGTTAGATTTACCAATGGTTTATATTCGCAGCAAAGCAAAGGAACACGGCAAAGGCAATCAAATTGAAGGACGTATTCAGCCAAATCAAAAAATGGTCGTCATTGAAGATTTATTGTCAACAGGTGGCAGTGTCTTAGAAGCTTGTGAAGCAGCCAAAAGAGAAGGAGCTGACGTATTAGGCGTCGCTGCGATCTTTACTTACGAACTGCCTCAAGTTCAAGCGAATTTTGAGCAAGCAGATCTACCATACGTGACTTTGACAAACTATACGGCTCTGATCGAGTCGGCTTTAGAAACGGGTGCTATTCAAGAGTCTGATGTTGCCCTGTTACAAGAGTGGCGTAAAGATCCTGCTGCTTGGCTGAGTGAATAAGGAATTGAAATCAGAAACGGATATGTGAGGGAATGACCAAGCATATTCGTTTTATTTTTACCTATTTTCTGATAGCATTGGGAGAAAGTTTTTTGATAGGAAGGGCTGTTCCTTGCTGTCAACTTGAATTAGGAGGCTGTTTTTTTTGAAAAGAAATATGGACGTTCCCTGGAGTTATTCCGGAGACAATGGACCTGAACATTGGCACACTTTGTGCGACTGGTATGCACAAGGTGCCGAATTTCCGTACCAATCCCCAATCGCTTTAGTCCACGATGAGACCGAAGAACCCATCGATCAGGACTTGGCTTTTCACTATAAACGAGAGCGGTTTACGGAAAAAGAATTCAAAAATACGATTCACTTCGTTCCTTATAATAAAGAAAGCTATGTCACGTTTAAAGGGATCAACTACTATTTGACGGATATTCATTTTCACATGCCGTCTGAACACATTATCGATGACGAGCAGCAAGAATTAGAGTTTCATCTCGTTCATATGAATGATGACGGAGAAAACTTGGTCGTGGGTATCTTATTCAAATTGACAGATAAACTCAACTGGATCTGCAATCAGCAAGACGACAGCATCTGGGATTTTGAGAACCATACCCAATGGTTTGATCCGAGCATGTTCTTGCCAGAGCGCACTCATCATTTTCATTATGTGGGTTCCCTGACGACCCCGCCAACGAAAGGTCCAATCAACTGGTTTGTCTTTGACTGGATTGGTGAGATGAGTCGTCGCTTTATTTTAGAATTCCGCGAAGAAGTATTAGAAAATAATAATCGTCCATTACAAGACCGCAAAGATCGGCCTATTTATTTCTATTGATTTATAAAAATAGTTCCTTTTACGTAGTTTTTCTCACTGACTGCAGTTGATGGTCATTATAGAAACCACTTCGTAAGGGTAATCCATAAAAAAGATGTTAGAATTTTAGAATGTCATTGACTGGAAAAAGACGAAAACTCTTCGTCTTTTTTTATTTTTATATCCTAGGACCATGAAGGCTATGCTAAAATATTAAATAAGCTGATTCGTGGCAGATAATCTATTGTGAAAATAAATACAAATATAGTTTTTTGCGGAAAAAGAGCAGACACGGTAAAGCTTTTTTGGCTGAATATTTTATAGTGAAAGAAAGGAAATCTATATGCATGCATGGGAAGCAATCCAAAAATCAATCGATTATATTGAAGACAATCTTGCCGAGCCATTAGAGATCGAAACGTTAGCACAAGTCGCATCCCTTTCTGTATTTTATTATCAACGCTTATTCACCCGTTTAGTTAAAATTTCTGTTAGGGAATATATAAAACTGCGTCGGCTGGCCAGAGCCGCTCATTTATTAAAAGACAGAAAAAGTCGAGTCATTGAAGTCGCTTTTGAGGTTGGTTTTAGCAGCCATGCAGTATTTTCAAGAACCTTTAAAACCGTTTATGGACTTTCGCCTTCTCTTTACCAAAAAGCGCCGATCGGCTTACAAAATTTTGATAAGCCAGATCTATCTTTAGGGTATATTGTCACAGAAGAAGGTAATCCATTGATCAGTGAAGGGGTCGTTTTGGAGATTCAGAAAAAAAGAAACAAGCAACCAATGGTTTTTTATGGCGTTATTGGTTATTATCCATTTAAATATGGAAAAATGCTGGGTCAACGAACAGGAATCGACCCTATTGATGAAATTTGGCATGATTTTTATCAAAAGATTGCAAATCAGCCTCGCACTGATCATTGCCTGATTGGTGTTTCATTTCCGGGAGATGCGCCAGAAGACTACTCAAGTTACTTTGTTGGCCAATTAAGTGACGGTACGCAATTATCGACCCTCATTGAATGGACGCTACCAGCACGTGATTACATTGTTTGCAGCTTTGATACGATCTCAGAGCAACTGATCATCAATATGGGAAAGGCGATGCGTTATACCCGTTTTTGGCTCAAGAAAAATGGTTGGATTGCTGAGGATTTTTTTCCAGAGCTATATCGAAAAGGAAACAATCGGGTTACACATGTCGAATTATGGATTCCTTTTAAAAAAAGAAGAGAGATGCAAGGAGGAACAGAATAATGACCCACCAGTATGAAGAAGGAATAAAGCTGCTTGAAGAAAAATTTGGGCATTTCAAAGACAATGTGATTGCCCTTGCGACGACAGCTTGTGACAAAACTGCAGAGGGACACATACAACCAGTCGTTCGAGAAGTTGATGCTTTTTATGAAGAGGGCATTTTTTACGTGTCGACGCACGAACAATCCAATAAAATCAAGCAAATCAAAAAGAACCCAGCAGTTTCTATTGCTGTCAGTGGTGAATGGTTTACCGCGATCGGTCAAGGGGAGAATTTAGGTTGGGTGCTAGACCCTAAAAATGCAGAATTAAGAAGCAAAATTCGCAAAGCCTTTGTTTGGTACGACGAAGTCAACAACGAGAATGATAAGGGCTGTTGCTTTCTGGCGATCCGTTTGACTAAAGGAACCTTGAATATCAATCACTGGGAAAAGCTGTATCATTTTGATTTCGAGAAGAAAGTCACTATGGAGGATGGCGGTATTTATTAGCTAGCAGAAGCTATTTTCTGACGGTGATTTTCAATTGCCTTTCTAGCGAATCTTGAAGAGGAAGCAATGGTTAAGTTCTGTGAAGGTTTGCCTTTGGTGTTTCAAGCTGAGTAAAATTACTGCTAAAAGAGTAGTAGATAGAATAAAAACATAAAAACCGACCACAAGCGCGTGTATCTTAGTGAAGCACCCCCAAAAAGTTAGACCAAAAAACTAACTTTTGGGGGCAATACACTTCTTAGCTGCACTTTTGTGGTCGGTTCTTGTATTGCTTACTCTAAGATTTTTTGATTCGAATAGACTTAGGAATAGCTAGGACTGCTTTAATCGCAAAATATCTTCGTCCGGTGTCACATATAAGGTTTTTTGATTCTCATAAATGACGAATCCAGGTTTAGCACCATTCGGTTTCCGAATATGTTTGACTTGCACATAGTCCACCGGTACTTGGGCAGATTGACGATATTTTGAGAAATATGCGGCAAGCTCTGCAGCTTCCATTAAGGTTGTCTCGCTAGGATCGTCCGAACGAATGATGACATGCGAACCAGGAATGTTTTTAGTGTGCAGCCAGATATCACTCTTACGAGCTGTTTTTAAGGTCAGTTGGTCATTTTGTAAATTGTTTTTTCCGACGAGAATTTCTGTTCCGTCTGAAGAAACAAATCGTTCCGGTTGCGAAGGGGCGACTTTTTTACGCTGCTTCGTCCGATTTTTGACATAGCCTTGTGCGATCAGTTCTTCCCGAATAACCGCTAGATCCATTGGAGAGGCAATTTCTAATTGGGCTAACACGGATTCGAGATACGCGATCTCTTCTTTCGTTTCGGCAATCTGCTGATGGATCAATTTAACTGCGTTTTTCAATTTCTGGTATCGCTGAAAATACTTCTGAGCATTTTGATTAGGAGAAAGAGCGGGATCTAATTTGATCGTCAAAAGCCGATTCTCCTCATAATAATTTTCCAAATCAACGGATGTAGCACCACGAGGCACTTGGCTCATAAAGGTCGTCAAGAGTTCACCCTTTTGGCGAAACTCCTCGGCGTTTTCTGAATCCCTCAAGGTTTGCTGGCGTTTCTTTAACTTCAGCTGGTTACGCTTCAGTTCATTTTCAACCTTTTTCAGTAGTTCGCCACCTTGTTGTTTGACCCGATCTCTTTCCGCCTTATCATGGTAAAACGCATCTAAAAGCTCGCTCAGAGTCTGATAATGGGTGACAGTGGTGGTCGCATCAAACAATGATGTATAGGGAATCGGTGTAAAATATTCCTTTTTCTCTGACCGGAGATAACTTGGTGCTAAATCTTCCGTGAGCTCTGAAAAGAAAGTTTCCCACTGACGCAGTTTTTCATTAGGATTGGCACTGATTCGGGCAATCAATTCTTCTGCGGTATCGCGGCCTAAGCCTTGGAATCGTTGTTGCAGTTCTTTTGCCGTCAAGGGATCGAGAGTAGATAATTCTTCAAAAATCTTGGTGCGAGAGGCTGTGAAAGGATTAAGCGTCGATTGCTTTGGTGGTGCAACATAGACAGCACCTGGCAATAAGGTGCGATACGTATTTTGTGAATGACCAATGTGTTTAATTGTATCGACAATTTTTCCGCTTGTCTTATTCATTAATAAAATCGTACTGTGACGGCCCATTAATTCGACGATCAAGACAAGGGCTTGCAAATCACCTAATTCATCTCGTCGGGTAAAATGAAAATGGATCACACGGTCATTGTCGATTTGTTCGATTGATTCTAGGATCGCCCCTTCTAAATATTTCCGCAGCATCATCAAGAAATTCGGTGGGGTCTCTGGGTTGCTATAGGCGATCGTTGTGCATTGCACACGGGCATATGTAGGGTGAGCGGATAGCAAGAGTTTGTGATTTTTCCCTTGGGCACGGATCACAAATACGACCTCGTTTTCATAGGGCTGATGAATTTTGTTCACGCGTCCACTAGTTAATTGACTCTGTAATTCTTTGACCATTAAATGGGTAAAAACACCATCAAAAGACATATTGTTCCCTCTTTTCTTTTAAGGATAGTTTGACTGAGGGATTGATCCTTCTAATGTCAAATATTCCTATCTATTATACCGAAGAATCCGTAGAAAAGCCATGACAGCTAGCTTTCCTTTTTCTTGGCAGGCTGATGATCGGTGGTTTGCAAAGCCCGTTCGATCTCTTTGTTCAAGAAATAAGAGATGACTGTTCGAATAATAACGACTGCAGCTAGACGTACGATGTCTTCGAAGGTGGGGTGGATGATTGTCTCAATTATATCTGCGGCAATCAAAATCTCCAGACCTAACAAGACGTAACTTCCTAAATAATTGCGAATAAAATTGTTTTCTCTGGCTGCTACCAAACGATCCTTTTCTGTTAATTCGTAACGCACAAAATCAATGCCTGCAATCAATACACCCCAAACGATGACGAAAATGGAGAGAAAGTTCAAACAGACAACGATGAAATCGAAGATTGGATTGGCTCCAGTCATCAATGAATCAGCTAGATTATGCATAATGACTCCTTTACCGTTTTCTTTTATCTTACCGAATTATTGAGGAAATGTGAAGTTTCTTGACGTTCTAGAAGGGAATTGATAGTATGAAATAATAGTAGTATTTTTAAAAAGGTGGGCAAATTATGGAACAAGTGAAAAGCTTTGTTCATTACACGAAAGAAAAAGCAGTAGAAAGCTGGCAAGCTTTTTTAGATGATCTCTACCGAGATCAGAAAAAAACGATTTTCACGCTGATCGGGGGGATTCTTTTCGCTTTGATTTTCGCCGGTTTGATCGTCTTTTCTCAAAATCGTATCAACGCTTCTCTAGTGGATCGGATCGCTTTTGATAAGCTACCTTCAGAAAAAGTACAACCATTGCCTTATCTGACAGCTGACAAGACGATTCGCGAAACAAGAGCGATTTCTGTGATGTATAGTAAACCGAGTGGTGCTCAGTTGGATCAAGTGTTTGATCTGATCCAAGCACAAGAAGATGAAATGAATCGGACATTTTTTTATTATCCAATCGTCTATGATGCGGCTTTTTTCTCCAATGAATATGATATTGATCCTGATAAAGTAACCTTTGTCTTTTATGAAGAAGGAGTCGAAAAAAATCGCTTTACCTTTGATTCATTTGACCAGCCAACGACGGAATTTATCCCAGAATTGAATCGTTTACCGATGTGGACGATTCGTACTTCTGCCAATGATTGATAAAAAAATCTGACAATTTGACAGAAAATTGTTGACGTTTTTTTATCAATAAGCTAAACTGAATTCAATCAAGAAAGAAAACAAGTTGAGAAGGAGGAACAATCATGAAACTATTTATTCCATTGCAAGTGAAATCATGGCAAAACTGGCGTAGATAGTTGTATTGATGGAACCTCATTCCATAGATACAACTTTTTAGAGAACCTTCTAAAGTGCTGTATCTATGCTGGTAGTTGAATTTATCGCCGCATAGGACAAGCTTCTATGCGGCTTTTGCTTACTTGCAATTGCCGTCACATAGGCAGTTGCTTTTTTTGTTCTCAAAAACCATAAAAAGAAAAACTCGAAAAATGTAAGCAGAAAAAGGAGAATAAAAAATGAAAAACAAGGGATTAATTGCATCAGTTGCCGTTATTTTATTATTTTTAGGAGCGACCTTCGTCTATCAGTTAGGAATGAGAAGTGGGACCAATCAAGCCAGTGAGGCTTCAGAACCAGTAGAGAAAGCTGAAAAAACAGTTGGGATCCTACAATTTGTCAGCCATGAAGCATTGGATGCGATCACCGAGGGGATCAAAGAAGGCCTTAAAGAATCAGGCTATACCGAAGGGGACAACTTGACAATCGAATTCCAAAACGGCCAAGCGGATCAAAGCAAATTGGCAACGATGAGCCAGCAGCTGCTAAATAAAGATGCCGACGTTTTAGTTGGGGTCGCAACACCCGCAGCACAAGCATTGGCGAATGTCACTCAGGATGTACCAATCGTTTTAGGGGCGGTCACTGATCCAGTTGGGGCCAATCTGGTGGCAGATATGGACCAACCCGGCGGCAATATCACTGGCGTTTCAGATAAAGCACCAGTAGCTGCACAAATCAAACTAGCAAAAGATTTGCTGCCAGAGGCAAAAACAGTCGGTATTTTGTATTCTTCGACCGAGGACAATTCGAAATACCAAGTGGCAGAAGCAGAAGCTGCTGCCGAAGAAAATGGCTTGACCAGCAAAGCGTATGCCGTTCCTTCAAGTAATGAAATTGCGCAAATGGTGCAAGTGATGGCACGAGAAGTCGACTTTATCTATATTCCCTTAGACAATACGATCGCAAATGCTATGCAGACCGTGGTTCAAGAAGCCAATAAATCAAAAACGCCAATCATCACGTCTGTTGATACGATGGTGGAACAAGGCGGCTTAGCGACGGTTGGGCAAGATCAATTTACGATTGGGGTCGAAACTGGAAAGATGGTGGCAGCAATTCTTGACGGGACAGCCGAGCCTGCGACAACGCCGATCTATACATTCAGCGATGGCGAGACGATCATTAATGAAACACAAGCGCAGTTATTGGGCATCACTATCCCAGAAAATCTCAAAGACGAGGCAAAATTGATTACAACGACGCCAGAAACTGAAGCAAGTGATGAGTGATCAAGAATCTTAAGACCATCTAGGATCACGACGAGGGTTTGAAAGCGAAAACATGTAAGAAAATGGAGGAAAAATGATGATTGTTTCAGCAATTGGGCAAGGACTACTTTGGGGGATCCTTGGTTTAGGGATATTTATGACCTATCGAATTTTGAATTTCCCGGATATGACGACGGAAGGGTCCTTTCCACTAGGCGGTGCTGTCTGTGTGACAGCAATCACCCATGGGGTTTCCCCCGTCTTAGCGACTTGTTTAGGAGTATTGGCTGGGATGTGTGCCGGATGTGTGACCGGACTTCTTTATACAAAAGGCAAAATTCCCGTGATTTTGGCTGGTATCCTGGTGATGTCTTCATTGAACTCGGTGATGCTGTTTGTCATGCGGTCTCCTAATCTGTCGCTGTTAAACCAGCCCAAGATCCAGGATTTCTTTACTAAAATGAACTTACCGAATTATTATGATACCGTCATTATCGGGCTGATCATGGTCTTATTGATCGGTGGCGTACTGGTTTACTTTTTTCATACCAACTTGGGTCAAGCTTATATTGCTACAGGGGATAATGAACATATGGCGAAGTCGATGGGGATTAATACGGATCGAATGAAAATCATCGGTCTGATCGTCTCTAATGGCGTGATCGCACTTTCAGGCGCATTGATCGCTCAAAACGACGGCTATGCCGATATCAGTAAGGGAATCGGTGTGATCGTGATTGGATTGGCATCCATCATCATTGGAGAAGTGTTATATGGCGAATTGACCTTGCTAGAACGTTTGATCGCTATCGTGATCGGCAGCATCATCTATCAATTATTGATCCTATTTGTGATCAAAGCTGGTTTTGATACGACTTACTTGAAAATCTTCTCGGCCATCGTCTTGACGATCTGCTTGTTGATCCCTCAATTTAAACAAGCCCTGCATCTGCGCACTGGTTTTGAAACGGAGGATGAATAATGTTAGCCTTAAAAAAAGCCTTTAAAGTTGTCGGCAACGGACCGAATGAGAAAAAAGTACTCTTGAACAAAATCGATCTTTCTTTAAAACCCGGTGAATTCGTTACGGTTGTGGGAGGAAATGGGGCCGGCAAAAGCACGTTATTCAACTGCATCTCTGGTACCATGCCTTTAACGAGTGGCCAAGTGACCATCGATGATCAAAATGTGACCACGCTTTCGGAAGAAAAACGCGCCCGCTTTTTGGCACGAGTCTTCCAAGATCCGAAAATGGGGACGGCTCCTCGTATGACAGTGGCAGAAAATCTGTTGTTAGCACAAAAAAGAGGGCAAAAACGGTCACTAGGTCTTCGTCAACTGCAAGGACAAAGAGAATCGTTCTATGCCCTTTGTAAAGAAATCGGCAATGGATTGGAAAATCATTTAGATACGCCAACGGGTAGTTTATCCGGTGGTCAGCGACAAGCACTAAGTTTATTGATGGCAACGATCCAAACCCCTAAACTATTGTTGTTGGATGAACATACGGCTGCCTTAGACCCGAAAACTTCCAAGCAGCTGATGCAGATCACTGCAAAAAGGGTAGAAGAACAAAATCTAACTTGCCTCATGATCACCCATCGGATGGAAGATGCATTAAAATACGGAGATCGCCTGATCCTGCTTAGAAAAGGGGAAATCGTCAAGGATCTTTCAGCAGATGAAAAAGCGCGCTTAAGTTTACCAGAACTATTACTGTTCTTTGAAGACGACTTATAAAACCCTTGATAGAACGGTGTTTTCAAAAAAATTAATCAAATAAATGAAAAAAATAAGAAAAAATCATTGACATCTTTCAAAGTTAAACCTATACTTAGGTCAATCTTACATCAGTTTGGAGCGAAGGACTATGCAAAAATTATTGCTAACGAACCCCACACAACTGAATAAATATTACTTTAGCTATTTTAGATAGGTTTGTATTCATGAAAGCATGGGTACAAACGCTAAGTTTGTATCTATGATGGCTAGAGCATTTCGTAATGAATTCGCAGCCACGTAGATCGTAAAATCTATAGTGGCTATTTTTTATATTCACATATCTGGCTTTGCCGATATGTAATGTTTGAAGGTGTTCACTGTAGATTCTTAAATTTACGGTGGACATCTTTTTTTGTTGAAAGGAATGAACCAGATGAAACAAATGATAACCGGTCACACACGGTTGGCGGCACTGTTTGCCAAACCAGCCAAACACAGCATCTCTCCAGCAATGCACAATCTTTCTTTTGAAGAACAAGGGATCGATGCCGTGTATCTGGCCTTTGATGTTGAGCCGGATAATTTGGCAGCCAGTATTCAAAGCATCCGTCAGTTGGATCTCTTAGGTGTCAATCTATCAATGCCCCATAAAATGGCGGCAGTACCGTTGATGGATGAATGCTCACCCGCAGCAGAGCTGATCGGCGCAATCAATACAATCGTCAATCAAGAGGGACGATTGATTGGGCACAATACAGATGGCATCGGCTTTATGCGCGCACTTGAAGACATTCAAGTGTCGATCATTGGCGACACCATGACCGTGATCGGTGCGGGTGGTGCAGCGACAGCGATCATTAGTCAAGCCGCACTAGACGGTGTCAAAACGATCCATGTCTTCAACCGCAAGGATGAGTTTTATCCAATCATCCAGGATAAATTGACACAGATCGCAGAAAAGACCGCCTGTGAAATCACATTAGCGGATTTAGAAGATCAGACGGCTTTAAAATCAGCCATCGATCAAAGCAGCCTTTTAGTTAATGCTACTGGCGTGGGGATGAAGCCGAATGATACGGTGAGTCCTCTGAAAAACAAAACCCTCTTGCGGGAATCATTAGCTGTCTATGATGTCATCTATAATCCAAGAGAAACGCAGCTTTTGAAAGATGCGAAAGCAGTCGGGGCCAAAACTGCAAACGGCTTAAGTATGTTGCTGTATCAAGGTGCAGCTGCATTTAAACTTTGGACCGGCCAAGAGATGCCCGTTGAAAAAGTAAAAGCACTCATTGAATCCATGTAAAAAATAAAAAACGAAAGTAGGAAGAAAAAATGATCGTAATTATGAAACCAGGTGCTACCCCAGAACAAGTTGAAGTCGTTGTAAAAAGAATCAAAAAAGAAGGGTTGGATGTTCAAGTCAACCAAGGAAAAGAACAGGTTGTTATCGGCTTAAAAGGAGATACACGCCGCATCCAAGATGTCGCTTTTCGCAGCTACGAAGGTGTCGAAGATGCCATTCGGATCTCAAATACCTACAAGTTGACCTCTCGTGAATTCCATCCACAAGATACGGTTGTTGATGTAGATGGCGTAAAAATCGGTGATGGCAACTTTGTCACAATGGCTGGTCCGTGCTCGATTGAAGGCTTAGACCAAATTCGTGAATGTGCCCGAATTGCCAAAGCTGGTGGTGCACAAATCTTACGTGGGGGTGCTTTCAAACCACGGACTTCACCATACGCCTTCCAAGGGCTTGAAGAAGAAGGGTTAAAATACATTCGTCAAGCAGCCGATGAAACAGGTATGAAAGTCATCACAGAAGTCATGGACGAAGGACATATCGATATGGTTGCGGAATACAGTGATATTTTGCAGATTGGTGCTCGGAACATGCAAAACTTCAAATTGCTAGCTGCAGTTGGAAAAACTGGTAAACCAATTGGCCTTAAACGAGGCATCTCTGGGACGATCGACGAATGGTTGAATGCAGCGGAATACATCGCCGTCCAAGATAAAAGTGAAGTGATTTTCATTGAGCGCGGAATCAGAACTTACGAAACAGCGACCCGTAATACTTTTGATCTAAGTGCGGTACCAATCATCAAAAAACTGAGCCACTTCCCGATCATCGTTGACCCTAGTCATGGAACAGGCATTTGGGGTCTCGTACCACCAATGGCAAGAGCAGGCGTTGCTGCCGGCGCCGATGGCATGATCGTTGAGATCCACCCAGATCCAGCCAATGCATGGTCTGATGGTCCGCAATCGTTAAACGAAAAAACATACATGAATATGATGAAAGAAGTCCATATCATGGAAAAAGCGATGAAAGAAATCAAAGCGTTGCAAGACTAAGCGCTAAGACAACCAATAAAAGAGGTGCAATAATCAATGCTACACATCCATTTAGAAGAACATTCCTATGACATCCTCATCAAACGTGGGGCGTTTCAAGAAGTCGGAACCTGGGTCCAGCAATTATGGAACAAACAGCGCATTGCCGTCATTACTGACAGCAATGTCGCCCCCCTGTATGGCGAACACATCATCGAAGCATTATCTGCCGCAGGCTTTGAAGCAACACTGTTAGCCGTGCCGGCTGGCGAAAACAGTAAATCCCTTGAACAAGCTGCTTTTTTATATGACCGTCTTGCTCAATCAGGGATGACTAGAAGCGATGGAATCATCGCTCTTGGTGGCGGTGTAATTGGAGATCTTGCAGGATTTGTTGCTTCTACGTATATGCGAGGCATTGATTTCTTGCAGATTCCGACGACGTTATTGGCACAGGTCGATTCAAGTATCGGCGGAAAAACAGCTGTAAATACTAGTAGTGCCAAGAATCTCGTAGGCACATTCGCCCAACCAGTCGGCGTGATGATCGATCCGGATTTGCTTAAAAGTTTGCCCCTTAAACGTGTGCAAGAAGGCATCGCTGAAATCATTAAGTCAGCCGCTATTGCGGATCCTGAACTTTGGCAAACGTTAGCAGGTTTGAAAGATGAAGTCGATCTTTTGGCCCATGCTGAAAAAGTGATCACAGCTTCTTTAAAAGTAAAGCAAAAAGTAGTGGAAGAAGATCCCTTTGATCATGGCAGTCGCTTAACCTTGAACTTCGGTCATACGATTGGTCATGGATTAGAAAGAACGGCTGCTTTTGAGACTAGCCACGGAGAAGGCGTTGCGATGGGGATGATTATGATCACCCGTCATGCTGAAGCCATTGGACTAACACCAAAAGGGACCACCGCGCAGTTAACGAAAATGATTGAGAAATTTCATTTGCCGACCACGCCAAGAGAAATTGAGAAAGAGCAATTATACCAAGCAATCACTCATGATAAAAAAGCCCGTGGGCAACAATTAAAGATCATTCTTTTAGAAGGGATCGGTCAGGCAAAAATCGTGACGATTCCCACGGAAGAAATCAAAGACTACCTATTATAAGAAAGGAAGGTAACGGATCATGCGTTATATTACAGCAGGCGAATCACATGGACCAGAGTTGACCGCCATTATCGAAGGGTTACCGGCAGGATTGCCATTAACAGCAGAAGACATTAATTTTGAATTAGCGAGACGACAAACCGGCTATGGCCGTGGGGGACGGATGCTGATTGAAAAAGACCAAGTCCGTATCACTTCCGGTATCCGTCATGGAAAAACATTAGGCTCTCCTGTGACTTTAGTGGTCGAGAACAAAGATTGGAAAAATTGGACTAAGGTCATGGCGATCGAAGAAGTACCAGAAAAAGACCGCAAGTTACGACGAGTGGCACGACCAAGACCTGGTCATGCTGACTTAGTCGGCGGGATGAAATACCATCATCAAGATCTACGAAACGTCTTGGAACGTTCATCTGCCCGGGAAACGACCATGAGGGTAGCCATCGGCGCAATCGCGAAGAAAATTTTGAAGGAACTCGGCATCGATGTGGCAGGTCATGTAACGATGTTAGGCGGCATCAAAGCAGAAATTCCTGAAGGGTTGACCGTCAAAGAAATCGCACAGCGCTCGGAAGCCTCGGAAGTAAGGGTCTTAGATCCATCTGTCGAGGAAGAAATCAAACAGTTGATCGATCAAACAAAGAAAAATGGTGATACGATCGGCGGCGTAGTGGAAGTGCTTGTTGGCGGGGTTCCTGCTGGTCTTGGTAGTTACGTGCAATGGGACAAAAAACTTGATGCGAAGATCGCCCAAGCCGTGGTCAGTATCAATGCCTTTAAAGGGGCTGAGTTCGGTGTTGGTTTTGAGGCCGGTGTTTTACCAGGTTCAAAAGTCATGGATGAGATTTTATGGGACGAACAACGAGGCTACACCCGTCGCAGCAACAACCTAGGTGGGTTTGAAGGCGGCATGACGAACGGGGAACCAATTGTGGTTCGCGGGGTTATGAAGCCGATCCCGACCTTGTACAAGCCGTTGCAAAGTGTGGATATTGACAGCAAAGAACCGTATAAAGCTAGTGTGGAACGCTCGGATAGCACTGCCGTTCCGGCAGCCAGTGTTGTTTGTGAGAGTGTGGTGGCAACAGTGGTGGCCAATGAACTATTAGAAAAGTTTCCAAGTGATTCTTTCGAAGAATTGACCGCATCTGTTAAGGCGTATCGGGAATACTTGTTAACCTACTGATTAAAGAAACAGCAAAAATTCCAGTAGAAATGAGGATTCTTTTCATGAACCAAAATATCTTCGTCGCCGGTTTAGGATTGATCGGCGCTTCCTTAGCAAAATGTATTAAAAAGTCACATCCCCAAACCCATCTAATGGGGTGGGATCACTGTCGTAAAACCAATGAGATCGCATTAGCAACAAGTTTAGTAGACGAAGTACCTCCTTCATTTTCTGAGGGTGCTGTTCGTGCCGACGTGATCTTGTTGGCATTGCCGGTAGAGATCACCAAAACGTATCTTGCTCAACTTGGGACCCTTTCACTAAAGCCTTCAGTCCTGGTGACAGATACAGGCAGTACCAAAGCAGAAATTACGCAATTTGCCGAGTCCTTTTCCTTTGATTTTATTGGGGGCCATCCGATGGCTGGTTCTCATAAATCCGGGATCACAGCAGCCGATGAGAATCTCTTTGAGAATGCTTACTACATCTTTACGCCGACGAAAAGTCAGCGGGTGGAAGAATTACAGGTGCTTTTTCGAGGGACGAGGGCCAAGTATGTGGCACTTGCTCCGCAAGAACATGATCAAATCACGGGGATGTTGAGCCATTTGCCCCATATTATTGCTTCAGGATTAGTCAATCAGGCAGATGCCTTCAACCATGAACACCCTAGAGCACAGCAACTCGCAGCAGGCGGTTTTCGCGATATCACTCGCATTGCTTCTTCAGACCCTCGTATGTGGACCGATATCTTATTGAGTAATCGACAGGAACTGCTGCAGCTGATCGATGAGTGGCAAAAACAAATGATGACCATGGCTCACTGGTTGCAGGAAAAAGACGAAACGGCGATCTTTCGGTTCTTTGAATCCGCGAAGGAAACACGGGACCAATTGCCGATTCATCAAAATGGAGCGATCCCGGCATTCTACGATCTATTCATCGATGTACCGGATCATCCCGGTGTTGTCGCTGAAGTGACGGGGCTATTGAGCGATCATCAGCTCTCTTTGATCAACTTAAAAATTCTTGAAACTCGAGAAGATATCATTGGTGTTTTACAGATTTCATTCAAAACGCAAAATGATTTGCTGCAAGCAGAGCAGCTGATTCAAAAAAAGACGACCTATTCATGTCGAAAAAAATAGGAGGCCGCGATGAAACTAAAAAAAGCAACACATTTAAGAGGGACGATAGCTGTTCCCGCCGATAAATCGATCTCGCATCGCAGTATCATGTTCGGGGCATTAGCCGAAGGAACAACGACTGTCCGTAATTTCTTGCGGGGAGAAGACTGCTATAGCACTCTTCATGCATTTCAATCATTAGGAGTTCCAATCCATGATGACGGTCAGACGATCACGATTGAAGGACAGGGCTTTAATGGCCTTAAGCCTGCCCAAGACCCAATTGATATCGGCAATTCTGGTACAACAATTCGCTTAATGATGGGGATTTTGGCCGGACAGCCATTTACAACCACCTTATTCGGTGATGACTCATTGAATAGACGACCAATGAATCGCGTGATGCTGCCATTAAGAGAAATGGGGGCAAACGTTACAGGTCATGAGCAGACGGAGTTCCCACCGATCACTATTAATGGTACGGCTTCATTACATCCCATCAATTATCAGATGCCCGTAGCAAGTGCCCAAGTAAAATCGGCGTTGATTTTTGCGGCATTGCAAGCACAAGGTACCTCGACGATCATTGAAAAAGAGGCGAGCCGTAACCATACTGAAGAAATGATCCGTCAATTCGGTGGTGTGATCACCACCCAAGGCAAAACGATTACCGTAACCGGCCCACAAACACTGCACGGCCAAGAAGTAGTCGTTCCGGGAGATATTTCTTCCGCTGCCTTCTTCCTAACTGCAGGTGCGGTTATGCCCGATAGTGAGATCGTTTTAGAAAATGTCGGAATCAATCCGACACGTACAGGGATCCTTGATGTGTTAGAAGAAATGGGGGCATCGATTGCTTTTTCTAATCGAGATGATCAAAATCAGTCGGCTGACCTCACTGTTCAAAGTTCTACCTTGCAGGCAGTAACCATCGCCGGCGATATTATTCCGCGTCTGATTGATGAATTACCGATCATTGCCTTATTGGCTACACAAGCTCATGGTAAAACGGTCATCAAAGATGCAGAGGAGTTAAAAGTAAAAGAAACCAATAGAATTGATGCAACTGCCGAAGAGCTGAGAAAACTAGGGGCGGATATCACTCCTACCGAGGACGGATTGATCATCAACGGACCTACTCCTTTGCATGGCGGAAAGGTCTCAAGTCGGGGAGATCATCGCATTGGTATGATGTTACAGATTGCCGCCTTATTGACAGATGAAGAGGTAGAATTAGAAAAAGCCGAAGCCGTAGCAGTTTCTTATCCTGATTTTTTTGAGGATGTCGCGCGTTTGGCCAAAGGAGGAGACAGCGAGTGAAAAAAGTGATATTAATTGGCTTTATGGGTGCCGGAAAGACCACGATTGGTCGTCTTTTGGCTGAAGAAACGAAACAGTCCCATGTGGATTTTGATGACTTGATCGTTGCTGAGATCGGCATGACCATTCAAGAATTTTTTGACCAACATGGAGAAGCAGCATTCCGCAAAATCGAAACGGATATTTTAGCAAAAACCCTGGCAAAGGAACAAATTATTTCCACAGGTGGGGGCATTGTATTAAAAGAAGAAAATCGTCAACTTTTAAAAGAGATGCCCTTAGTCGTGTATTTAAAAACAGATCCCGAGGAACTGATCCACCGTTTAAAGGCGGATACTGGTAGCATTCGTCCCTTGGTTGTCTCGAAAACACCCGAAGAAATATTGGCTGTTTACCGACCTCGGATCCCTCTTTATGAAGAAACTGCTTCATTGATCGTTGAAACGACAAACAAAGTACCACAAGAAATCGTTCAGGAAATTTTAACTAAAGCGGGTGCCTAAAATGAAGATTGGTTATTTAGGACCTGAAAGTTCTTTTACGTATTTAGCTGCGCAAGAAGCGTATCCAGAAAATACATTTATGCCCTATGGATCGATTCCTCTTTGTATTCAAGCGCTAGCTAACGGCGTAATCGATCGAGCGGTCGTTCCCAATGAGAATGCATTAGAAGGGTCTGTTCATGCCACGATTGATACGCTGTTTCGTCAAAATCAGTTGAGCATTGAACAGGAAATTATTTTACCGATCAATCATCAATTGTTAGTTTCTCAGCAAACAGCAAAAGACAACCGTCCCATCACTAAGATAATTTCTCATCCGCAAGCATTGGCGCAATGTGCCGACTTTATCGAAGCCCGATTTGCTGGCGCTACTGTTGAGGCGGTTGCTTCCACAACGACTGCAGCAGCCTACGTAGCAAAACATCCAGAAGAAGCAGTTGCGGCGATTGCTTCCAAAGAAGCAGCTTTCGCTTATCAAGTAACGATCAAAGAAACCAATATCCAAGATGTTGCCTTTAATCAAACCCGCTTTTGGGTTTTGACAAAGAAAACAGCCAACACCGAAGTACCAGAACAAACAGCCGAAAAAGCAACCATTTTTGTGACATTGCCAGCAAATCGTCCGGGGATCTTGCACAAAATCTTAGCAACCTTTGGCTGGCGGGAAATTGATTTAAGCAAAATTGAATCGCGACCGTCAAAAACCACCTTAGGGGAATACTTTTTCGTGATCGATCTAGTGATGGACAAACCGTGGCAACTGATTGTAAATGCCTTTGAAGAGATTCAGTTGTTGGGTGGACACGTCCATCTTCTCGGCGTGTACTCGGTAAATGTTGTTGAGGAAGTGACAAAAAATGACTCAAGTCAAAATAAAAATTAGCCAAGATGAAACACTTTTAGCAACGTTTCATAAAGAGATCCAAACGCAGCACCATCAATGGTACCCAACGATTTTTAAGCCCTTTGATCAGTCAAGATTTGAACAAGCAATCACACAGCAGCTGCAAGAGCCAAGCCACCACTTTTTTATCGCTTGGTTGGCGGAACAGCCTTGTGGCTTTGTGCATCTTCAAGAGGTCCGTTTGCCACAAAATGCGATGATGCATGAACGAAAGTGGCTGGAAATTGCAGCGATCGCTGTTGACCCTCGGTACCAAGGGATGCATATTGGAAAACAATTGTTGGCATTTGCTGAAAACGTTGCGCTGGAAAAAGGCTTCGCTGATCTTTCACTAAACTTTTGGTCGGCAAATCCAGTGAAATCATTTTATGAGCAAGCAGGATTTGTGAGCACACGACAAGGAGCATCAAAGCATCTAAGGTAAAAAAATGAAGAAATTTCCTAGAAAAAGGTTAAAATTTCAGAAAATAGCTTTCTTTCTATAAGGTCTAGGGTATCCTTATAGACAGAGAGCTATTTTTTAGTTGGAGGATCAGAAGCAATGAGCAGGATGGAAAAAAATAAAAAACTGCATGAGCGGCTAGAAAAGGAATCCAGTCAGGCAGCCAAAGAAAGTATCTTTGCCCGCAGAGAAGCCAAAAAAAGAAACCAGCGCGTCAGACCGAGCGATTCTACTCCGTCTGCTGATGAGGAAGTAGGAGATATTTCTTATCAAAACACCCAGCAGTCTAGGGCAAGCGACCCTCGTGTGGCCCAAAGTTTCCGAGAACAGACACAAGTAGGATCAATAAAAACTGAGGGACGAAAAAGTGCAATTCCCCCGCTATCTGCTCAGGGGCCTGCGATACATCAAAGTCAGGAACAAAGCAAACAAAAAGCGCAAAAGCTTAAGAAGAGCAAACCACCCAAACAAAAGAAAAAGCGGAAGCACCCAGTTCTGCGTATTGTGATCCGGGTACTATTGGTGCTTTTTGCCTATTCATTGATTGCATTTCTTGTCGGTCAGCAAGTCGCAAGAAGTGACGCTGCTTTTGCTACAACTGATGAGGAGACTTTTAATGGTACGGCCGCTGCAAATGGTGCTCGTAATATATTGCTCATTGGTAGTGATAGTCGTGAAGGAGAAGCTGGACGAGCAGACACCATTATGGTTTTGCAATTAGATGGTCCTAGCAAAAAACCGAAGCTCATTTCCTTTATGCGTGATACCTTGGTGACCATTCCTGGTTATGGCGAAAACAAGATCAATGCGGCGTACGCCTTTGGTGGTGCTGATTTAGTCAGACAAACGTTAGCAGAGAACTTCGGTCTAGAAACCAATTATTATGCAAAAGTTGACTTTCGTTCCTTTGAAAAAGTGATCGATACACTGTTTCCCTCAGGCGTTGCTATCAACGCGGAAAAAGATATGAGTAAAAATCTTGAAGTTGCCATCAAACAAGGGCAACAACAAATGAATGGGCTTGAGCTGTTGCAATACGCACGTTTTCGGATGGACGAAGAAGGTGACTTCGGTCGCGTAAGACGACAGCAGCAAGTAATGGATGCGATCTTTAGCGAAATGAAAAATCCTTTAGCTGTTTTAAAATTGCCTTATGCAGCAGGAAAAGTTTTAGGCTATGCTTCCACCAACCTGCCAATGTCTTTCCTATTAAAAAATACCTTATCGATTGCTCGTGGGGCAGGGGGGATCGACAGCTTGACTGTCCCAGTCGCTGACTCTTGGCAATACGGTTCAAGTGCGAGTGCCGGAAGTGTGTTAGTCGTTAATCTTGAAACCAATCAACAAGCAATCAGGAATTTTCTTAATGAATAAGCAGAATGAAAAGTTCTGAAAACCATTTGAAAGTAAGTAAATTTATGCTATATTATTAATGACGTTTGAAATTTGTTGAAACGAGGAAAAAGAATGAAATTAGCCGTTGTTACTGACAGTACAGCTTATCTGCCGGAACGGATCAAAAACCATGAAGATTTGTTTATCATACCGATCCCTGTTATTTTAGATGGAAAAGTCTACAATGAGGGCATCGACATTGAAGCTGATGAGTATTACGCTTTGCTGAAAAACAGCAAAGAATTCCCAACCACTTCTCAACCGGTACTAGGTGAAGTGTTAGCCTTATATGAGTCATTGAAAGATCGCGGTTACGACACGATCATTAGTATCCACTTATCAAGCGGTATTTCTGGATTTATCGGAACGCTTTATGGAATCACCGATGAAATCGAAGGCGTTCAAATCATTCCTTACGATTCGAAAATCACAAGTATGCCGATGGGCCACATGGTAGAAACCGCTCTTGATCTGTCAAGTCAAGGCAAAACCGTAGAAGAGATCATTTCCCATCTGGACACTATCAGAGATAATACCTATGCCTATCTGATCGTGGACGACTTGAATAACTTGGTTCGTGGCGGTCGCTTAACCAATGGAGCAGCCTTAATTGGCGGATTATTAAAAATCAAACCGATTTTGACTTTTGATCAAGGAAAAATTGTGCTTTACGAGCGCATTCGTTCCAGTAAAAAAGCATTCAATCGCGCGGAAGATATCATTGGTCAACGGGAGCAAGAAATCGCATTGCCTGTTAAATTTTATGTAATCCATGCCAATAATTTAGAAGTAGCCAAAGAAGAAAAAGCAAAGCTACAAGCGAAATACCCAAATGCCGAAATTGAGATTGGCCACTTCGGACCAGTTATCGGCTCGCATTTAGGAGAAAAAGCCATTGGCATCGCTATTTCAGCGCAATAATTTTTATTTATCTGTGTTTACGAAAGCAATTATCTTTATGGAGACAGTAAAGGAAAGAACCAGTTAGACGTTTGTCTAGCTGGTTTTTTTCAACAATCTTTTTTTGAATTTTGCTTGTAAAAAAACACACAAGCTCGTACAATAGGATCAAAATGAAGCACTGGCAAAGGAGGCGTTGAAATGAAGTGTTCCTTAAGAAGGTGGCAGATGAGTGATGCAAATGATCTGGCTCGAGCTCTAAATAACCAGACAATTCATGGTAATTTACGAGATGGACTCCCCTTTCCTTACACTGTTGCAGATGCACAAGCCTATATTCAATCTGTCGCAAAGGCAGAATTCGCCTTTGCGATCACTGTGGATGATCGAGCTGTGGGGAGTATTAGCGCCCTTCGCAAAGAAAACATCCATTTTAGAACAGCTGAGATAGGCTATTACATCGCAGAAGAATATTGGGGAAAAGGCTTGATGACCAAAGCTGTTCAGCAACTATGTGACTATATATTTACTACGTCAAATATTGTTCGTATTTTTGCTGAGCCTTTTGCTAAGAATCATTCCTCTTGTCGCGTGTTGGAAAAAGCAGGCTTTGAGTTGGAAGGAATTTTACGAAAAAATGCGCAAAAAAATCACCAGCTGTTAGATATGAAGCTCTATTCGTTGATTCGTCAAGAGGAAGATGCGCAGGATGACAATAATCAAAAAGGAGATACCCTATGAATGAACTGCAAAAGTTACCAAATGTTGGACAGGTTTTAGCGGATCATTTCGTTAGGATCGGTATCAATACCCCGGAGCAATTACGCGCCAAAAAAGCCGAAGCGGTTTTTCTAACGATCCGCCAACAATGCGATGCAGGTGCTTGCCTGCACATGCTCTATGGCATTGAGGGGGCGATCCAAGGCATTCCCAAAGCCCAGCTCACAAGTCAGAGAAAGCAAGAATTGCGCCTTTTTTTCAATCAATTGAGTGAATAAATCAAGGCGACATAGCAAAGCACTTTTTTAAGAGGCTTCTTTTTTAGAAGCTCCTTATCAAGGTGCTTTTTCTATAGACTTCTGTTTATGTTGTCTATGTATAGTAGAAAAGACCTTTTGCTTGTTCCAGAACCGCTTCCTTATTATACTTACTCTATCTAGTAAATTACTAATTTACTAAACAAGGAGTGAAAATAATGAAAATACCAGAAAACTTGAAGCATAAACCTGTCATTAAAGTAGAAGACTATGATACTGTTGACGGAAAAAATGCGTTACATACAGATGCAAAAGGCCTTTCCCTCGGATTGGCGCAATGGAATGATCGCGGGAAAGTCGATATCTCCGGCAAAGTCTGGCGCCATACTGGTGAAAAGTGGTCTCGACAATCCGAAGAATTGCCGCTTACGAGAATTTTGGATCTAGCGATCTTAGTGGCTCAATCCAGTTTGTATTTTCAAGAGGCCTATCGCCATGAAAAGTTTTACGATCCTGAAAATCCTTTGATTGAAATCATTGGCCTGCAAGGAAATCGCATGACCGTCGAAGTAGACACCGAAAATCCTAAAATCGATGAAGACATTCTGCTTTTCTATGATTCCTTGCAAAAAGATGGTGAGCTATACGGCGAACGCTTCAAAATCCTGAAACGGCTTTTAGATGAGCTAGGTTATTAAGAAAAGGAGCAGATTGCCATGACACAACATCAACCATCTTTTGTCGTAACGAAAGGACGCGCTTTTAGTAAATTAGAACAAACAATGATTTGGAAAAAACCACAAAGTCATCAGACCAGTGATGAAGAACTACGAATTGCATCAGAGATTGCGTTGAATTGGACGGATCCAGAAATGAAAATTTTCAATGTGTTGCTGGAAGGCGATGCTGGGTCTGGTAAAACTCAGTTGGCAAAGGCACTTTCTGCCGACCTGCAACTGCCCTACACCAAAATCACCTGCTTTGCGGATATGGATAAGTCAGATGTGTTTGGTGCTTTATTACCAGTGATCAACACCGACCAAGAAGAAGATAAGGACTTGCTGGATGCGATTTATCAAAGTGATTGTTTTGAAGATGTCTTGGCGTTGATCCAGCGGCATTTTTCCCTGACTCGTGAGCGGGCACGGGCGAAATTTGCGGAACTGATTGAGCGGATCGAAACCAGCGATCAGCAACCAACGATTCAATACAAGTTTTATCCCTCGGAAATCGTACGGGCGCTGGAAAAAGGTTATTTGCTTGAGATTCAAGAGCCAACGGTCATTCGTGATGCTTCGGTACTAGTGGCCTTAAACTCTGCTCTTGAACAAAATGGAATGCTGAATATTCCCACTGGCTTTGTTCGCCGGCACCCTGACTGTGTCGTAGTCATCACCACGAATCGAAATTACCAAGGCAACCGTCCTTTGAACGAATCCTTGCGAGACCGGATGCAGCATGCTGAAAAAATGGATTTACCTGAGCTGGCAGTCATGGTGCAGCGAGGCATTGCCAAAACCAATTATCCGGACAAAACGACTGCGGAGAAAATGGCTGAGATCATACGCTTGCTAGACGTGACCGCCAAAGCCAATGCCATCAAAGGGGTGGCGGGCATGCGCTCCTATTTTTATTGGCTAAATGCAGTCAAGCAAGGACAAGATCCCTTTACAGCAATTGATAGCAAAGTGCTCTACAAAATCACCACCGATCCAAATGAGCTTGCTCTTTTACAACAGGCGCTAGAAGCTTCAGGGTTATTGGCGCAATTGCGGCTTTTGTTTTCTGGACAACCGTTAAATGCCTTTAAAGAACAAATCAAAGGACGCCGAATCAGCAGCGAAGAGGCGGACCAGCGCAATGTAGTGGAAGAAGGCACGACCGTCCTAAAAAATGAACAAGTCCTTGAGACCCCCAATCAAGAAACTGAGGCGGAAACGATGGAAACCAGTGATTCTGACAAACAAGAAGCGAAAGACGCAGCAACTGAGGCGACGTTTTCAGAAGAACTAGAACGCAATAGTCACGATGGCCAAGCAAAAGCTGGGAGTGAGACACAAGAGACCGCTCCTACTGCTCATTCTTTGTCGATCGAAGCGTATGAAACCCAGGAAAAAGAAAAGAAAACCACGGCATCAAAGGCGGCTCGACAAGCATTAAAAGAATCGATCCATGCCAAAGAAGGGCTGATCGTTCATCGACCACCCGTCGATTTAGAAAAAGCGGCTGAAGCCCAGCAGCGTTTGCAGCCGTTGTTGCCGATCGTAGAGTCATTGATCAAGCAAACCCAAGAAGTTTTGGAAAACGAACAAGCTTCGGCATACAGTAAAGGTAAGTACAGTGGCACACGCTTTGATGCCAGTAAGGTCGCGTATCAAGATTTTCGGACCTTTGACAAGAAGAATCCACCTCACGAACAGCCTTCCTTAGCTCTCGCTTTGCGCATTGATGAATCAGGTTCGATGATTAGAGATGATCGGATACAGTATGCGCAACAGGCGGTCTTAGCGGTGAATGCGTTCGCGGAGCGTTTATCTTTGCCATTGATGATTTATGGCGATACAGCAGATGTGACCGCTCGTGAAAAGACCTCGCTTTTTGCTTACAAAGAATTTAACGAAGGTTTTGAATTTGTGCCAGAGAAACTCATGACAATGAAGCCTCGGCAAAATAACCGTGATGGGGCAGTCTTGCGCGTACTAGCTGAAAAGCTCGCTCATCAGCCGGCAACTACTAAATTACTCTTGAATATCAGTGATGGCCAGCCAAAGGCTCTTCCTGATTATACAGGGGTAAAAGCCAAAGAAGATATTCAGCAGGTGATCGCTGACTACGAACGACAAGGGGTGCTGTTTCTGGCAGCTGCCATTGGCCAAGACAAAGAAGTGATCAAAGCGATTTATGGGGAAGAACGCTTCATTGATCTTTCCAATCTAACAGAATTTCCGCAGCGTTTGTTGCAGCTACTGACTAGGTATTTGTAATAGACAAAAAAGAGTGTAGGCCGAGTGCTGCATTCTTTTTTGTCTATAATTATATTATGTAAACAAGATGGTGTTTGTCTAAATTCGGAAAATTCTGTAAAATAGATGCCAAAAGGAGGAGTACTATGGACAAATGGCGTTATTTCTATCCTTACCAGTTTGGCTGGCACGCAGCTCTTCGCAGGCGCAGTTTACTAATGAGTGGTTTATTGGCTGTTTTCTTGCTGATTCTTACCATCTTTGCAGAAAATTGGCTGTTGTTTTTTCATGACTGGTTGCAGTATGAATCAAATAACAGCGAAATCCAGACGGATCTCACCTATGCCAGTTGGATTTTCTTCTTGCAATTGTTGCGCGTTGCGTTAGGAATGTTAACATTGGGATTGATCAGTGCTTTTTTGTGGCAGTGTAACCACATGTATCATTATCACTTAATCGGTGAGGAAGAGCAATCCCTGCATATACGTTTATTATTAGGACAAACACCTTTACTGGTCACGTTGGAAGAACTTGTCTTTATCACCATACAAAGCACCGTCATTTATGTAATAGGATTTGTCAGTGGTTTGTGGCTTTGTAAAAAAGCACTGCATGATTTTTTCGGGTTCTTTCATCTTCCCGCAGGCTTTACATTTGATCTTCCTTTTAAGCGTCTATTCCTAGTTCAACTTAGTGTGCTCTTGTTGCTTGTCGTGTTACGTTTCCGCGGTACAAAGAGGACGGTTGAAGAGATTCTCGTTAACGGATGCCCTAATGGGTGAGGGAATAGGCTGCCTTTATTTCCCTCTTTCAAAATGCGAACGTATGTTTTATAATAAGTGAAACAAGACAAAGGTCGTGAAATTGTGAAGACATCCTTAACTTTAGAAATGGAAGAGGCACTTTATTATTATTGTCGTGAAAACAGTGATATTGTGGTAGAAGAGGTAGTCATGCCCGACGATCATGGCATCGTGGATACCTTAAGTTGTCGCTTGACGGCAGAAAACACCTTTGAATGGCGTTGCTATGAACTAAAAGTCAGTTTGGCAGATTTTCGCTCAAAAGCAAAACTATCCTTTATTGGGAATTATAATTATTTTGTCTTACCCAAGGCATTGTACGAAAAAGTCAAAGATCAGATTGCTCCTACAATTGGTGTCTTGGTCTATCATGCGTTTCTTGAAAAAGAAACGGGCAGCAAAGGGTATTTCAGTGTCGAAAAGAAACCCCAACGGCAAGAGCTGCAGGTTCCAGAAAATGCCTTATTGTTTCGGCTGATTTCGGCACAAGCAAGAGAAGTCGGCAAAGCAAAACAGACTGCTCGAGGATTGCGGGTATTTTCAACAGAACGTTTGTACCAAGAACTGAAGAAACGTCAGCCTGAGTATGACTTGTTCGGTGGTGGGGTCAATTACTATGATCGATTTATTGAAGATACTCAGCTACAAGCGATCGAAGCGTTGAAGGAAGAATTGGACGCTACCAGAGCAGCCTATGAAGCGCTGGAAAAACGTTTTTTATCAGGCGAGTAAGAAGGAGAGAAGCAGATGTACTTCCCATATATTCGTGGCAAACAATTTGATTTGTTGGCATTAAAAGCTTTATTGGAACAAGATCGCTTATCAGAAGCGATCCAGCCGATCATTGAACCAGTCAAGCAATCAAAAACGTTCTGGACAACCATCGAATTATTTCAAAAGAAACAACATCCTTTTTATTTGATTCGCAATCCCCAGGCAGGGGCTTTTCTGACGGCAGAAGGGTTATCAGAGTTACAAAATGTTGCTGGGCCTAAAGCAATGATCGTAGATCGTCCCATTGAAACAGTGGAAGAAAAGCCTGACCTTTGGATTGTTCATCAATCGGATCAAGCACTCGCTAGTGATTGGCGGGAAAATACGCTGCCGGTGTTGGTAGGCAAAGAGTTTCGTTTGTTAAATAAAATCAACGGTCCCAAGCTACTGATGGAAGATCCGTTTACCCGTTTACCCAAAAATAGTTTCTATACAGAATGTTTGGACGAAGGATTTTCAAATGCCCATCACAGTTATCAAAAATTGGGCTATGCGGGTTTTAGTGATTTTTCTGTCGATAGCAAAATTTATTATGAGCACAGTTATCCTTCAAAGCGGTTGGTTTTGCATTGGATTTATCCAACAACTGAGCAAGCATTGCGTATCACTCACTTATTTTCTGAGGAAGAATTACCAAACCAGAAAGAAAAGTTTTTCCAAGTCATGGAGGCATTATTGCAGCACGAAGAGCAACATCCTACCCAAACCGCTGGACTGCAACTGTTAGTTGCTGCTTATCAGCAAGGCTCATTTCCAGGCATGGGGGTTATCCGAAAAGCCGCTGTTATGAATCACTTGGAGCTCGTCAGTCGTCTTATTTAGTCGCTATACGCAGACGACTGTAGGTCTTCAATCAATAAGATCCTGCCACTTTAGTTAATCGTACAAATTGCCTTGATTGCACCATATGATTTCAGGATAGCGATAAAATCAGGGAAAAGGAGTTGGCACTTATGGAAACAAAAGATAGAGAATATTATCGAAACGAAGTAAAAAAATCTGAAAAAAACAAGAAAAACCTGCTTATTCAACGTTTAAATCAACTAGCGTTTGTTTTGATCGTTTCGATCATTGTTCTTTTGGCGATCCTGTATTACATAGTTTGAAACTTTTCGTAGCTGTCATTACATTATCGGCGGCAATAGGAAGAAATTGTACTTAAATGACTGTGATCCCTTGATTAGGACTCGCTATGGGAATCTGATTCGTTTAGGTGAAAACTAAAAGCAACGAAACGTTTCTTGTTTATCGTTGCTGGTTTGCCTGTGATCAAGATTCCCATTAGGCTATTTAGTTAGAACAAATTTGCTGGGCTATGTACGAATCATTACGAGTCATTACTGATAAGATCGTGAACAACGATTCATTGAGTGATTCATTGAGATTGGCCAGCAGCTGCAAACAAAGTTTGAATTCGAAGATTCAAGGATCAACAAGATTAAATATAAACGTTGCATTTCGTTTCCCTCGTAGAAGAAACAAAAATCAAAAAACTATCGCTCAAATGAGCATTTATTTTTATTATGCTGCCAATTCGCTGAATTTGAAGGAAATAATCATGAATAAGAGGGAGGAGAGTCGTAAAATTACCAGTTAAATACGGTGTTCGAAAAATTTTATATTCTAGTTTACATAATATATATTATACAAAGATGTATTCGAAAAAGAGTTCGTACCATTCTAGACAGTTCATATCACTTCTGTATCATTTTACCTCCCTCCAAATGGCTTTTATCCGTAAATTGTCACTAATTTACCTAAAATTCAACTAAAACTAAGATTTCTTGTTTTACAAGTTTCTTCAGATTCTTTTTTATGATTTGCTGATCAACAGATTGTTCATTGTAAACTGTCTTGTAGCAAGTTACTTGCGGATTCGTCTTTTTTATCTCAGCAAATACAGATTCAAGCTATCAGCCTTGATTCACGAACCAATCGGTTTGAGTGTATGCTATAATCATTTTGAAAATCTTTGAGCTTTTTTCTATAACTTTATTCATATATAGCCAATCCGTTTCAAAGTTCTTATACAGGTGCTTAGACGTTGCAACTGCTAACAAATATCCGTTACATGATTCTATAAACAAACTTAAAATCGCGCAGATAACTTAGGGCATTTCGTTATTTCATATAATTGTAATGTTCATAGGTCATCATAAAAGCCCATATTTTGCTAAAGAACCTGAATAAAACACCGTTGATCATTCTTTGGAAAACTAGAATCATTTGCCAATAAGATCAAACCTGCTGCTGTCCACTAGCTTTTCGACGGCTAGTGGATGGATTTTGCTTTAAAGTGCCGCTAGTTAGGATAAAATACATAAGGTTCGGATTGATCCAAAAGCAATTATTCTAACGATTCAACGCCCCTTCTCCTTTCTAAACCTCTTTATCAGCTGATACAAATTCAAAATTAAAAACAGAAAACCAATTGTTGCTGCCCATTAGCTGCAACAAGTACGGAACAGAATGTATCCTATTACGTATTGAATTTGCTTTGTGTTTGATTGACCACTTGGTAGCCAATACAATGGACGTAGCTGTGGATTTCTTTGATAAATAAACCTAGCATACATATCAATAAGGGGAACGAATAATTAAGCAGTAAATCGCTGCTGATATTTTGGTTCCGAGGATCCTTCATTATTTTGTCATTTAATCCCCAACTTATGCCGACGATCACAAACATAAGCGCCAGAATAGTCAATCGCTTGCGATCAAAAAGCCACTGTTCTTTATCCTGTCTACTTGCAAGGTATATTGTAAGTATGACCACCACTAATCCAGACATCATATTCCCTTCTCCCCAGCTGCTTTTCTTAAAAGTTGATTGTTGCATTCGAGTGAATTATAGCAGATATAGTATAAAAAAACGACCTACCTTTACTTCCTTATCTGCTGGGCTTTGCAAGGGTTCCATAGAAGAATCAGAAATTTAAAAATCTGTTCGCTTTACAAAAGAGAACGTATGTTTGTATTATATAGATAAGAGGTGATTGCTATGGGTATGCTGCAACCATATGAAGATCGAAAAAAGCTAAAGTGGCAAGGATTCTTTTTATCTGAGCATACAACTGAAATTGAAGAAGAGCCGACACGTAAATTTGATTGTCCACCTAAGCCGTCACTCACAACGGAAGAAATCAATCAGTGTTTATTTGAAGCCATGAAAAAGAACCTAACTGTGGCGATCCAACGAGAAGAAGTCAATGAAGAAGGCGGCTATCCTCCAGATATTATCGGGAAAATCAGTGGTTATGATCCATTAGGTATTTACTTGACGGGAGAAACAACAGAAAAAATCCATTATGATGAGATTCGTCATGTTGCTTTTTATGAAGAGAAAAAATGGTTTGATCTCAACGAATGATGCCGCTTTTTACTACTTACTAAAGGAGGAACACCTGATGCAAACACAAAAAGGCACTGTCTCAAAAATAAGGATCGTTTCCTTTGCCCCCTCCCCTTTGGTCCGCTTTACACTAGGCACCACCAACTGTTTGATTGCGAAGCACAGTTTGAACTTTTTAGGGGATGTTGATGACGGCATGTTTCTAACCGTGGGTGGCTATTGGAATAAGCGCCACCAATTCGTGGTACAAAAGTATACGGTGTACGGCAAAACAAAAATCATGTTGGATATCGATGCCTATCGACAAAAAACAGTAAAGGCGGGTTCATTATGAGAGCAAGAGACCTCTTGACAGCACTGACAACGTCATCGAGTGCAGCGGATTACCAAGGAATTTATTTAACGTACAAAGAAAACCTGATTCCTTTTACGACGATCGCTCAAGATAGCCATAACCAATTGATTTTATTTTTCGAACCCAAAAAGCCTGCTCTGACGCTGAAAGAATTATATACACAGCTAATGCTGCATAAGAATTTGGACTTGCTCTATTGGGATGGCGAGTCACGTCAAAAAGTACTAGGGTTTCGTGAACAAGAAGAAAAGATCATTCTTTAGTCTCCTCGCCTATTTTGGGCACACAACAAGTGTCGAAAATCTCGGCAAAACGAAGAAAATAACGTATACTTTGTGTAAAGACTAAAGGAGCATATCATGAAAAATCAAAAGATCACCCAAATGAGTTTCGCGAAAGTCTATCCCCTATATATTGCCAAAGCAGAGCGGAAAAATCGAACAAAAGAAGAAGTGGATCAGATTATTACGTGGCTAACTGGTTATGACCAAGAAACGCTGCAACAGATGAATGAGGAGCTTTCTTTTGAAACCTTTTTTAGTCAAGCCCCACAGCTCAATCCAGCGCGAAAACAGATCACTGGTGTCATTTGTGGGATTCGGGTAGAAGAGATCGAAGAGCCAATGGTTCAAGAAATTCGTTATCTAGATAAACTAATTGATGAACTGGCGAAAGGAAAAGCCATGACGAAAATTTTGCGCTCTGTCGAATGACCCCCTCTTTTTTCAAGTTGTCATTTGCAGATCAACCCTTTATACTGGAAAGTACCTTGGCAGGGGCAAATCATTGCTCAAAACACAGTGGGAAATCACCCTACTGTGTTTTTTATGCTGCGCTTCTTGACGACAGCTTGTAACCAGCTAGGCAACCTTAGCTTAGTTCAACCACTTAGCATGTAGTGCCCTTTGGAATTGGCCGCCTTTTTCGTGAAAACATAAGGACATTGTCTATGGCTCTCCTCTTCTCCACTTAACCAGACTCTTTGGAAACGCACAAAAAAGCACTCCTAAATGAAAGGAGTGCTCATTGTTACTTTTTCAATTCTTTGATCTGTTCTTTTCGCTTCAAATACGCCAGTTCTTTTTCCATTTTACGATAGCGGGCGAAGGCGTCTTCTGAAAGCTCACCGGCAGCAATGGCTGCTTTGACCGCGCACTTCGGTTCTGTTTCATGACGACAGTCTCGGAAGAAACAACCTTCAGCATACTGGCTGATCGCTTCAAAGGATTGGTCGATCGAAGCTGAGCGGACGGTACTGATGCCAACTTCCCGCATGCCAGGAGTATCGATGATCATTGCGCCAGAGGGCAGAGTGAATAACTGACGACTCGTCGTCGTGTGTCGTCCTCGACTATCCTCTCGTATGTCATTGGTTTTTTGAACGTCTTGCGCCATAAGCTGATTTAATAAGCTGGACTTCCCGACCCCAGATGAACCGATAAATGCGCTGATCTGTCCATCAGAAAAATACGTTTCCTTCAGCAATTCGTTTGGTTCAAAAATGGACGTAGCAAATGTTTTCACACCAAATGCATCGTTTAATGCTTGCAGTAGCTCTGCTTTTTCACCAGCTGTGACTTGATCGGCTTTGGTCAAGAGAATCACCGGATTAGCCCCGCTGTCCCAAGCAATCGTGACAAAGCGCTCTAACCGAGCGAAATTGAATTCTTCATTGGCGCTAGTTGCAATAAAAACCGTGTCGATATTCGCCGCGATCCCTTGTTCATCCGTCCGATTTCCGGCTACTTTTCGTTGTAAAAAACTCTTTCGTGGGAGCAAAGCATCAATCAAGAAATGATCTTGATCATACACCTGCCCTTGTACAAAATCACCAACAATAGGATAATCCTTGGGTGCTAGTGCATGCTGGCGAAATTTTCCTGTAATTGTTGCTAAACATTCTTCTCCTGTAGTCAAGCGGACTTTTGCGATATCTTTGGCCTGAAAGACCACAATTCCTTGTTTTTCCATGATTTCCCTCCAGTTAGTTAGGAGGCCGCACTTAAAAAGAGAAACCTCCGAGTTGATGTTGCTTCATTTGATTTGTCATAAGACATTTCCCCTTTCTATTTTGTGCTCATCATGTGATGTCGCTTTATTATACCATCGGAACGGACGGATGGCTAAAGTAAATGTCCCAAGAGAGCATTTACAGAAATAAAGTAGATAAACAAGCCGGCAATATCTTTGATTGAGGTAATAATGGGTGCCGAACCGGCTGCTTGGTCGATGTTCAGTTTAATAAGTACAAACGGAACTAAGAAACCAAGTGCTGCGGCTAAGGTCATGGCAAAAACTAACGAAACACCAACAGCCACACCTAACATGGGGATCCCTTGCCATAGTGAAGCGGCGGTGCCGGAGATGATCCCTACGATCAAACCTAAACTCAAGCCAATCCAAACCTCTTTAAAGAAATGGCGGGTGAAGGTCGAAAGATCAATATGCCCTAATGACATCCCGCGAACAAAAACAGTTGAGGACTGTGTTCCAACGTTCCCCCCCATATCCATGATCAAAGGAATAAAGATTGCAACAGCTGCCACCGATTCCAATGTTTGTTCAAATTCATCAATGACTACCCCAGCTAAAAGACCAGCAACCAAAGTGATCACTAAAAACGGCAATCGGACTTTCCAAATTTGCCAAAGGCTGCCGTTGATCAGAACATTACTACGGTCTGCTTCATTAGAAGCAACATCGACTAAACCTGCGGCATTAAACATGTCTTCCGTCGTTTCTTGCTCGATGACATCGATGGCGTCATCGACAGTGATGATCCCAACGATTCGTGATTCCTTGTCTACGACTGGTAGCGCAATGATATCTAGTTCATTTAGCAAACGTGCCGCTTCTTCTTGGTCCGTGTCAGTAGTCACATAGATTACTTTTCGTGACATGATTTCACTGATGAGTTGCTCCCCTTGTGCCATCAAGAGATCTTTCAATGACAAGACCCCTTCTAAGGTTTTCGTTTGGTCGGTCACATAGAGCGTATAAATCGTTTCTTTTTCTTTGGCTTGCATCCGCACTTTTTCTAACGCTTGATTGACTGTCATGTCTTTCTTCAGTGTGATGAATTCCGGTGTCATTAAACGGCCAGCAGTCTCAGCTTCATATCCTAATAAGAGGTTTGTCGCGGCTCGTTCATCGGGGGCCAACGATTGTAAAAGTTTTTGCGTGACGGTGGCTGGCAACTCATCCAAGAGCCTTACACGGACATCGGGGGCCATCTCGTTTACAAATTCGGTTGCTCGCTCATCGGTGAAAGAGCGTAACAAGTGTTGTTGTGTGGCTGGTGTCAAATCTTCAAATAGGATAAGGGCTTTATCTTTCGGTAATAGTCGGAAAACGATCACTTTTTCATCCGCGGATAAATTACTGAATAATTGTAATAGCGGCAGCTCTTCCATTCCTGATACGAGTTTTTTTAATTTTTCAGAGTCTTTCTTATTTAAATAATGTAAGATAGTTTCTTGCTGGTTCATGGGATACACTCCTTCTCCTATAATTTTGCCCAAAGAAAGGAAATCGTTCAGAAAATTGTCCGGATTTCTTTCGTTTGAAGGTTGTCTGCTAGACAGCTGAAATTTCGTTCCGCAGCTGGAGATGCCTGTTATTAAAACAAGCACCAAAGGGATAGAGCAGCAACTTTACTCATTATATCACATAGTTTTTTTAAAACATGAAAAATATGGCTTGCAGACGAAAAATTTTATTCTAATATATTCCCTTTGTAAGGAGCGTTGATTGGAAACAATCAAGAGTAAAAACAAAAGCAGCAGGAAAGCTCTGTAAAACGCTCCATGCAAATGGTATGATGAATGGGTTGCAGTTTTTTTACTCCCCGTTTATGCTAACTATACATCAATGAAAAGAGAGGCAAAAAAAGATGGCAAAGAAAAAAACATTTATCGGATCGGTCACTGCGCTTCTCACAATCACAGCAGTTGGCTTTGGTTTCCTACAAAATAATGAGCTATTCCCAAACCATAACACACCATCATCAGAGGTGACTGCCACTTCTGCAAAGGATATTCGTGCAGATGAACTGGCACAGTTAACCTACCAAGGCACCCAAACGATTGAAGTCAATCAGAACATTCCTGAGTTTTCAGAAGATGATCTTTCACTTGAAAACGGTGCCTGGGAAGCATACGGCGACCTTGACCACCTCAATCGTGCGACCTCTGCTGAAGCAATGTTGAATCAATCCTTGATGCCAACGGAAAAGCGTGGCGATATCTCTAGTGTGAAACCAACGGGCTGGCGTAATAAGCAACTCCCCAATGGAAAATATTTATATAATCGGACCCATTTGATTGGGTTTGCTTTAGCTGGCGAAAATGCAAACTGGAAGAATCTGATCACGGGGACTAGTCAGTTGAACAATCCCGAGATGTTGCGCTTAGAAATGGATATCAACTATTATCTCAAGCAAGATAAAAAGCATTATGTCCGATATTCCGTCACTCCGATCTATCGCGAAGACGAACTGGTTGCTCGTGGTGTCCAGATGCAAGCAAAATCCATTGGTGATGACACGATCCAATTTAACTGCTATATCTTTAACATCCAAGATGGCGTCACAATCAACTATGCGGATGGTACCAGCGAGATTTCAAGCGAAGAAATGCCACAATCGGAGAAGGATGCTTCAAGTAGTGAAAAAACCACAGCTTCGACTTCTGCCGGCAATAAAAGCAATGAAGCGGATGAGAAACAGAAACAATATGTCGATGAACAAGGCAACGGTTTAATTAAAGGGTCAAAAAGTGGCATCTATCATTTGCCAGGATCTAAATACTACGAGGATACTACCAACCCGAAAGAATGGTTCAAAACGATCGCTGAAGCGGAAGCTGCCGGCTACCGTGCACCAAAATAAAAAAGCCTTAGGCTTTTTTATTTTGGTGTTTATTTATTCTTCATTGCCTTGCGCTTGCCGCAACGCTTTGACATAGGCCTTCCCTTCATCTGTAAAACGTACCGAGCGTGACTTATAACGGTAAGCTCGGTAAATCAGGCCTCTTTTTTCAAGACGCAATAAATGACGATAAACCAAAGAAGTTGTATTTATCTCTTCATTGGCACAGATTTCCCGTATGGTAGGTGCACAACCCTGTTCTTGCATATAGTCGTCAATAAAAAGTAAAATTCGGTCTTTTCTCGGCATAATTCCTCCTTTCCACGAAGCAGTCCTCGCTGCTGCAAATTTGTAAAAACTGATAAACTACTGCTTCGTCTGCTTTTTGTCCGATCAATACACTGAAAATCTATTGATGCTGTCTCTTTTCCCATTCTTTCAACGAGTAAAAGTTCTTATTATACGCTGAAATTTTTCCCTTATCGAGAAAAACATCGGCAAGCAACACTCTTTGCTATTGATTTTATCAAATTTAACAGCAAATAATAGCAGAATTATCGATTATTTTTATTTTTATTGACACAAAATCAAATAGAGCTATTCTTTTTTCTTAGAATTTGTTATTCTAAATTTAATTAAAGGAGGATTTTATGTTAGGAATTGGCTTATTTTTCGTAGGAATCACCTTGATAATCAATGGTTGGGGCAGCTTACTTCACATTGACTATCGCTCACTTGCTTTAATCAATCTTTTTACAGGTTCGTTATCTTTTATTATCAACCTAGTCTATATGCTTCAAGGCGCTTATTATGAAGCAGGCACTGGCTTTCTCTTTGCATTCACGTATTTGTTGGTAGGGATCATTTACCTCTTTGATTTAGATCTACGTATTTATGGGATTTTTGCGCTATTCGTAGCCATCAATACCTTGCCTTTTGCCTGGGTTTCTTGGCAATGGGAGCAAGATCCCCTCTTTGCATTGATTTGGTTAACATGGGGAGCGTTATGGTTTTGCGGCTTTTTAGATACAATCTTGAAGGTAAACTTTGGTCGTAAGATTCATTATTTTGCAATCGCTTGTGGTATCTTTACTACGTGGGTCCCGGGTTTGCTGATGCTATTAGATCTCTATTAAAAAAAGAGTGATTATCTCAATGATAATCGCTCTTTTTTTTAGTAGGAAGATTGTTTTTTTTCTAAAAAGTGTTCAATCTCCTGCATCGCTTTCTGAGGACCATTTGGCAGGCGCAAAAAGAATCATTGGCATAAAATCCTCCTCATGTATCGAGTCCATCCACTCGTTTCTCTCAAGTATACTAAAAGTAGGCACATGTAGGAGAAGTTTTTTTGCAGACTTTCTCGTTCATCTTTTTACATTATTTAACTAAAAATTTGCTATAATAAAGAAAATCTTTCAAGGAGCAAACCAATGCGAAAAAAAATATCTTCCTTGCGGCTTAGTATATTCTCACGCGGGCTGATTCTCTTTGCCTTCTTTTTCTTGATTCAACAATTTTGGGAAATGGTTGTTTCTGGCTTTGCACTTCTGCCTTCGCTGGCATTCATCCAAATTCTCTTGATGATCCTTTCAACCTTTATCATTAGCAAGTTTGTTAATAAACGCTCGTGGCGGCAAGTGCTTTTTGGCAGCTACCTATTGATCATCGGCTCGCTGTTTTCTTTCTGGCTAGCAAATAATCCAGTGGAGCTGAAAGCAGTCACTCTTTATATGATTGGTGCTTTTTTTGGCGGCATTCTTTGGGAGTATTTAGCACAGCGCTTGGCAACAGATCTTCTGGCCAAAGAACATAAACCTCGTTAACAGAGGTTTTTTTCTTTTTCTGATAGAAAAGGCAAAAATTCTTCGTATATAGTGTGAAGGGGTGAAAAAGGTGCAGGATGAAGAAATCATTGAACGAATTAAAAAGAAAGACTATGCCGGCTTAGAAGAACTGTTAGCGGTTTATGGTGATAGCATGCTGAGGACGATTCATAGTGTCCTCTCGCAACCGCATGAAGTGAGCGAGCGACAAGACGTAGCGAACGAAGTTTTTTACGAGGTTTGGCAAAAGATTGCTACGTACCAACCAGAAAGAAGTCGTTTGATTACGTGGCCGCTTTTGATTAGTCGCAGTCGTGCGATTGACCACAAGCGGAAGCTGAACAAACGCTCGCTGGAAGAAAAGCCGGTTGATGAGCAGGAACTAGCGATCGAAGATTCACCTTTGACAAAGGAAAACTTTTTGGGCTTTATTGAAGACCTTGAAGCCCTCGATCAAAGGATCTTTCTGCTCTACTATTTTTATCAGGAATCACCCGAAACCATCGCAGAACAGACGGACTTAAATATCTCAGCAATTTACAATCGTCTTTCCCGTGGCCGCAAACGCTTAAAAGAAAGGATGACTATCGATGGATTTTAAACAGTTAGTTTTAAATGAAAATAAACCACTGACAAAAGTATCTGAACAAGAAAAAGCAACAACCTTCGAGCTGTCCAAACAATATGTTTTCTTGCAAGATCTATTAGAGGAGCTTCGGACGCTTTTAGCAAAAGACGAAACGATTCTTGGCTATCTGCCCTTGACGCCAGATGGAAACCTCGCCTTCGCCAATCAAGGGCTTGGCGCCTATGCCTATGCAACAACCGAAAAAGCAAAAGCATACCGTGACATCTTTTATGACACCCGTGGCAATCGTTTGTTGGTTTTCACAGAGACCCGAATGCTTTTTTTGGTCATCATCGACTATCTAGAAAGCAACACCTATTTCAGTTACCCCTATGAGACCATCAAAGCCTTCACCATCAAGCCAAGAAAGCTGATGAAGCATGAATCGCCAGATGATAAAGAGCAATTCCATTGGGGCTATTTCGACTTTCAAGCGGGGACGAACATATTCTCAGAAGTGCTGACAAAAAAAGACTACGAGTTATTTACGTCCTATCATGAATCCATTCCTGCACTCAAGAAAATTCCGATTCAAAACAAAATTTACCGAGCAGCGAAATATCAGTATTTCTTGAGTAATTGGCATTTCAGTTTTCGCTTAATGACCATTTTCAACCTGCTCTTCCTGCTGCTGTTTGTATTAATGATTCTCGGATTTTTCTTACACTTTGGGCCACTGAAAGGATTTTATTATAAGGATCTATTGGACATAGGTATGGTCATTTCCCTTTTTTATAGTAAGAACATCTTGCCATAAAAAAAGACTGCCGTTCCTTCCTAATCATTTCTTTGCTATCAATTGAATAAAGCACCAGATTTTCTACGAAAAAGCACCTCTTGCAGGATTCATTTTCACTTGAATCCTGCAAGAGGTGCTTTTTTCTCGGACTATTGGGACATTCCTAACCGCTCGTTTTTTCATTTCCTTTTGAAATTCTCAGATTTCTTGTGAACTTTTCAGAAGACTCCACTCATAATTTCATACATGCCTAATGGGATTATTTTTTCATTCACGCTTGCTTTTTAGGAAGAAACGTTATGATGATTTTACTTGCTAGGAGGTGTGAAAAATCGAACTTATCGGACATCTGATCTTCTGGGTCCCATTTTGTCTTTTTCTAGTGATTGGATCGTTTTTCATACAATGGCGGAAACGTTTCGTTTCAACCCTTATTGCAGCGATCCCGTTTCTCTTTTTTATGATAAAAATATTCAATTATCGGCATTATGAGCCGGATTTTATTTTCATCATCTATTTGATCGGACTCTTCTTGTCATCGATCGTACTAATCATTGCGGTACGCCGCCTTTCAAAGAGAGCCTGAAAATCTACTTTTACTAGGAAACAAACCCGTTTCTTAAATAATCCTCAGACCAACTTTAAGGTTCATTTAAGGTTGGCAGACTATAGTCAATTCGGACATAATAATTTAGAGCCTGTGCTAGCGGAAACTAGCGCAGGCTTGTTTGGTTATCTATAGAAAATAAGGCAAATCGCTGGCAGGTGTTGGATACGCGAAAATCATCTTGGCAATCGCTTCTTTCGATAGCTGATTTTCTAATACAAAAACAAAGTAATTGATCAACTCATCGGCCAATGCAGAAAAAATCGTGACAGCAACGATGGTATCAAATGTGTCATAAACCAATTTGATTTTTGCCTCTTGATCATTGATTCGTCGATAGGTGTACCAAGAAGATAGATCCATCACCTCACTATGATATTCTGAGGCATTATCGGCAATTTCTTGCTCACTGATCCCAATTCTTGCCAGTTTTTCCGCACCAAAAACTAGTGTAGGGATCAGCGGATAACGGATAGGCATTTTCTGGTCATCTATATGCTCGACAAGATAGGCGGCTTCAAAGCTGGCAACAGGGGTCAGTTTGGGCTGCTTTTTCGCGAGCACATCCCCGATGGCATAGATGTGTCTTTGACTAGTCTGCAAAAACTCATTTACTACGATCCCTTGTTTTGACGTTTCTACCCCTGCCTTTTCCAGTTGCAGCTGATCGCTATTGGGTCTGCGTCCCGTGGCACCAATCACTGCTTCTACGGTTAGAGACACTGCTTGTGTCTGAATCGTATAGTGGTTTTGTTCTTTCGTGATTCGCTGTGTATTCTGATTAAAGTGAAACGAAACGCCTTGGTCCTGCATTGAGCGAACCATTTCTGTGGTTAATTCTGCATCAAATCCTTTTAGCGGCTGGTCATTATGATGGATCACATGAACTTCAGCACCTGCTGCTTGAGCGATCATTGCCAATTCGAAGGTAATATACCCAGCACCTATGAAAGCAATCGTTGCTGGCATCTTTTCAAAGGAAAGAAAATCAGTACTGCTTTGTAGATGCTCCTTGCCGACGATTGGCAGTACGGCTGGACGCTGTCCTGTCGCAATGATTATTTTTTCTGCTTGAATCTCTTCTGCACCCACGACGACCGTATGGGCATCACGAAAAGTGGCTTGTCCGTAGTAAGTAGTGATTCCTTCTGCCAGTAACCCTTGTTTGGTTGACTCCGGCACACGATCAGTATACGAGCGCTTAAACGCCATCAGTGTCGGCCAATCAATGGATACCTCCTCTTGAACGCCATTGCCTTGCATACGTTTCGCCTCTGTTTTGACTTCTACGCCTCGCATCAGTAGTTTTTTCGGATCACACCCGCGATTGGGACAAGTGCCACCCCATAAATCGGCTTCAACGATCGCCACGGTCTTTCCTTTGGCTTTTAACCCGTAGGCAGCAGCCGTTCCAGCTGGACCCGCTCCGATAATCAGTACATCCACCTTTTTCATCTGTCTCCTCCTTCTTTTAAAAAAATCCTGCTCTTTCTCTTCCCTTCAAGTATAGCGAATCACGGTCAGCCCACAAAACAATTCGCCTTTTGCGGCTCCTACGAATGTTCACAATCATCCCTTGAAGTTGCGTTTGATATGGTATACTTTTCTAGTCAGTTTAACAACAAAGGAGAATGAATGACTGTGAGTTTTAAACGCTTTTTTCAGCTCTTTCTTTTTTATTTTCTCTCGATTCTGGTGGCCTATAGTCTGATTGCGTTTCTAGCAGTAGATAACTTTTGGCTGGTCGTCTGTTTGATGACGATTGTCGGCTATCTCACCCTGGGTATCCCACTAACCTTATTGAGTTTAAAGAAGAAAAAATAAGAAAACAAACAAAGACACCAGCAACTTTTCTAAGAAGCTGGTGTCTTTCCTCATTGATGCGATCATCCTAATACGATCTGGGCATCTGCCAATGCTTTTTCCACTACTTCCATCACCAGCTTGCTATGGGCAAGGCGTTCCTTGACAAAGGCCTGATCATTTTCGTGAATGGCTTGTGCAAAACGGGCAAATTCTTCAAACATACGATGTTCGTGAACACTTTGATCCTGATGGCTTTTTGCCCCATGGACCGGTTCAACGTCATAGCTGGCAAGCATATTCGTTGGCCCATTGACGATGATCGATCCTTTCGTCCCTTGGATCGTTGAGCGAATCGTCGCTGTCGAATCTTTGGCGCCAATACAAACGACTTTTGTTTGTTCATAATCTAAAAACAGCATGCCAGAAGTATCGATCCCCTGTTCGACATTAGCAAAATAGCGGACACTTTTGGGTTTTCCTAAAAGCCCGACGACAAAATGAATATTATAGATATTGATATCCATCAATGCCCCACCACCCATTTTCGGGTTAAATGCAGGTAAAACGGTTCCCTCTTTGAATAAATCATAACGAGAAGAATATTGCGAATAGTTGCATTCAATCACTTTCAGCTCTCCCAATGTTTCAAGCTGCGCTTTGATTCCTTGGTAGTTGGCTAAGTACTGATTCGTGATGGCTTCCATCAAAAGCACCTCATGGGCAGCTGCCAATTCTGTTAATTCTACTAATTCTCGTGTCTGCAACGTAAATGGCTTTTCACAAATGACGTGTTTGCCAGCGAGGATCGCTTCTTTGGCAAAAGAATAATGCAAATGATTGGGTAATGCGACATACACGGTGTCAACGGACGGATCCGCCAAACATGCCCCTAACTCTGTGTAGACGGTTTGAATCCCGTATTGCTGTTTTAAGTGATTCATTTTCTCTAGATCACTTTCTGTCCCAAAGATAGCGGCCAGTTCAAGCTGCGGGACATCCCCCGCCACCGTCAAAAAATCATGGACAATCATGCCTGCGCCTAAAATCGCTAAGTTCATCTTGCTTCCCCTTTTCTATCTTTCTAGATCATTTGTTTCAATACCTCGGTGATCACTTTATGATCCTCGAAATGGGCCAAACCTGACACACAGATAGCACCAGTGACTTTTCTGTCTTCGATAATTGGAAAACCACCGCCACAAATTGCATAGTGTTCGTCTTCTGCCCATTTAGCGAATTGTGTCTCTCTATCTTTTTGGGTATAGACATATAGTGAACTATGCCCGCTTTCTAGTACCGTTCGTTCTTTTCTTTCAAGCCAAGGGCTTTCTTTTCGCCCTGCCATTAAAAATCGAATGATCGTCAAGCCATGATGAATAACTTTGATCCCTACCGGCTTCGGATAGTTCCTTTTAACGTACTGATCAATGGCAATTACCAACCGCAATGCGAGGTCATTGTCAAAATGAGCAAACTGCAGCTGCTGTTCTTCTTGCAGGATCTCTGAAGGTTCGATTCGTATCTCCTCCTTTACGTTGAGTCAGTTGATGCCTTCAGGCGCTTTGTTTGTCAAAAGCCCCGTAATCACTCTGCCTTATGACTCAGTGATCACTTGATTGATGCCTGTTTCTAGCATTTCGATTTGCAAAATTGTTTCTTCGTCTTTTACGATTTTCTCTTTGCCATTGATGATCGTTTCATAGACGCCCTCATACACACGGCTATAATCACCAATTTCAGAGATGACTTTTTCTTCATGGTAGTCACCGTTAGCATCCATATAAGTTAGTGTGCCATAGTGCTCTGGCAAATCGATCCCAAAATCTGCATGATCTGGGAGATAAAACTGTTTTAGATGCTCTTCTTGTCGATCCTTCGTTTGTTTTGCAAAAACGCCGTTTTCGCCATAAACGACAAAACTAGGCCGCTCTTTTAATCGGAAGTAACTAGATTTGACTGAGACTTTCATTCGACCATAAAACAGATCCAAATCGAAGTAATCGTTCATGCGATTTTTCCCAAGCAATTGCCGAACCTCATAATGGACATCGTCAGGTTGCCCAAAATAGGAGATCACTTGATCCAGTGTATGACAAGCGTGTCCGTATAAGTAGCTAGTATTCAGTGAAAATTCGGTCACTGACCGTGGAACCTCTGGACGAAAATAATCATAATGCATCTCTACTTCTAAGAGATCTCCGAGCACGCCACTTTCGATCACTTTTTGCGTGGTCAAAAAATCAGAATCAAAGCGGCGATTTTGATAGCATTGCACAAACAAGCCTTTCTCCTGCGCCAGTGCGAACAATTCCTTTGCTTGTGCCGAGGTTTCCGTAAAAGGTTTTTCGATCAAGACATTTTTCCCATGAAGCAAGACATCCTTGCCTAATTTATAATGCAAATGACTGGGGGTCGTGACCACAACTAATTGAATTTCAGGATCACGGTAAATATTCTCTAAGTCAGAGGTGTAATGAACGCCTTCCAGTGTTGGCCAGGTCAGCTTGCCGCTTGGTGAATAGATCGTCTTCACTTTGATTTTATCCTGTAGCTTGGTTGAAAAAGGCAGATGGTAGCGATTGGTGCTTTTCCCATTTCCGAGATATGCGATAGTTAACATTGTGACTCCTCCTATAAATTGATAGCTTGATTATTGATGAAATTCTTCAAAATGGGAAGTCTTTTGCCAAAAACAGGTGCTTTTGACCAGACTTTTTCACAAACTACTGAGTGGTTCTGAACATTTTTACCAAATTGCCAAAAAGGTACAGTTTTTGCTTTTGGTTTTCATTGTCCTAGGCTATGATTAGAAAGAGGTGGTTTGATGTTATTAGGAGATAAATTACGGCTTCAAGAAGGATTGACCAATACGGAGAAACGGATTGCCGACTATATTTTGCAAAATATCAATGATGTGCCTTCGTTGACGATTGAAGTCATCGCCAAGCATACGTATACATCCCACTCTTCCGTCATTCGTCTAGCCAAAAAGATGGGTTATGAAGGATTTAAAAGTTTTCGCTTAGGTCTGGCTGAAATTGCCCATAATCAGATGTTCAATCCAACCTTTGTTGACGCGAATTTCCCCTTTTCGCCCAAGGATCAAACACCTGACATTTTGAAAAAAATGGCCGATCTAACGATCAACTCGATCCACAAAACCCATGCTCAGGTCGCCCCAGAAACGATGGAAGCAGTGGTGCAATCGTTGGAAGCTGCGCAGCGGATTTTCTTATTTGCTCGCGGTGATTCTCAGATCCGGGCAAGAAGTTTTCAAAATAAGTTGGTCAAGATCAATAAGTATCTGATCGTTGCTGATGAGTATGGAGATGATGCGTGGAATGCGTCGAACGTCACGAAAAAAGATTGTGCCGTGTTTATTACCTATCGTGGGAAAAATACGCAATACGAAAAAATCATGCAGCACTTTCGTGATGTCGGGGTACCAGTGATCGTGATTTCTGGAAACGCCCATGCGAAAATCATCCCATTAGCGACCCATGCAATCATCGCTTCTCATGATGAACGTGATTTTCTCAAAGTCGGCACCTTTTCTTCACAGGTCGCCTTTGAGTATATTTTAGATTCACTGTTTGCATTGTTGTATGCCAAAGAATACCAAAAGAATATTGTCGAGTTAAGAAAAAAACAAACTGTTTTGGAATCAGGGATTCTCTCAGAATACCCGTCAACTGAAGAAAAGAGGGAAATGAAATGATCAATTGGGGAATTATTGGTGCCGGAAATATCGCCAATCGCTTTGCTGCAAGTTTAAAAAATTTTCAAGACGCCCAGCTTTATGGGGTTGCTTGTCGTACGATGGAAAAAGCACAAGCGTTTCAAGCAAAATTTCCGTGTGACGTCGTCTTTGATGACTACCAAAACCTATTAGATGATCCAACTATCGATGTCGTTTATATTGCTTTGCCTCATTTGTATCACTATGAATGGATCATCAAAGCCTTTCAAGCGAAAAAAGCTGTTTTATGTGAAAAACCAGTAACCTTGACTGCACAAGAAATGCGCGATGTACAAAAACAAGCTCAAGCACACGAAGTCTTCTTTATGGAAGCCATGAAGCCACGCTTCACCCCAGCGTATCGCAAACTAAAAGAACTTGTGGATGGTGGTCATATCGGTGAGCTAACAAGTGTCACGACTACTTTCCGCCGCCATTTACCAGTCGAAGGCAGTACTTATCATTATCTGCCAAAACAAGGAGGTGCTTTATTGGATATGGGGATCTATAACTTAGCCTTTATCCAAGATTTTTCACCAGAAAATTTAACTGCCGAATTGATCGATTACAGCCTTTATGAAACTGGGGTCGATACCTACGTTGAAGCACGCTTTGTCAGTGAAGACTTTGTTGCAGTGATTGAGACCGGATTTGACCAAACAAAAGAGACGGTGGCGGAGTTACAAGGAACAAAAGGGAAAATCACGATCCCCAACTTCCATCGCCCCACTTCTTTTACCTTGACGATTGACCAAGAAGACACGGTCTATGATATTGGGTACGAGATCGATGATTTTCATTCGGAGATTCAAGCAGTTCATACCGCTCTTGCACAAGGACAACTCGAGAATCCCCTGATGCCCTTAACGGATAGTATTGCCTGTATCGCTTTAGCAGATGAACTAAGAAGCTTACTAGATGCAGAAAAAAAAGACATTTAAGATCATGCCCCATCGTTTTTGAATAGAACTGACCAGTGGTTGCCACTCGGTCAGTTTTTTTATCAAAAATTGAGCGCTTTCTTTGACGGTATCGAAATGGTTATATTATATTTATTGAGTATATTTTTATACAAATAAAAAAGAAAGGAAAACGCTTATGACTCCAGAAATTATAACGTATCTTATTTGTTTTTTGACCTTCGCTTATCTAGCTGTGACGGTTTTTACTTTTGTAAAAAATCGCCGGACAGGTGACGGCTATCGCCTCCGTATTTTTTACGTGCTGGCAGCAGCACTCGTCTTTTTGCTTTCCGTTTATGCAATCGCTACCGGTCAAACCTATGACGACTTAGTGACATAGATAAATGATCTTTTTCAATAAAACAACGACGGCACGAACCCCAGCGGATCTCTTCGTTTTTGAACCTGTGGTTGAGGGAAGGATCAAAACAGAAACGAGCCAATGAAAGACTGCTAATCGATGGCTTTTCCATCAGGATCTGCTAAGCCGAATCATTGTCTTTCAATAAATGATGTCTGATTTTTTATGGAGGTGTGCATGCCCATTCAGCTTAAAGAAGCGAAGCTTTCCGATTTGCTTTCAATCTACTTGATACAAAAAGCTGCCTTCAAATCTCTCTTTCTCCGTTATCAAGACAAAGAAACTTCTCCCTATTTACAAAGTTTCGAGAAGCTAAACGCAAAGTTTTCTGCGTCGAATACCACTTATTATATAATCATGACCGCTCGAAAAAACGTGGGCTTTATAAAACTGACGGTTGAGCAGGAACATACGACGAAGCTATCCTCCATCGCCCTTCTTCCCTCCTACGAGAACCGCGGGATCGGTAGACAAGCAATGACCTTGATTGAAAGGAACGTACAAACAGATACGATTCGTTTACATACGATCCTGCAAGAACCCAAGCTGGTTCACTTTTATCACTCGTTAGGGTATTCAGCAACAGGCAGGTTTCAAAGCCCCTTTTCAGCAATCTGCTTTGTCTCCTTTACGAAAAAAATTGCGGCGAAATAAAAAAACCATCTCGCCTTTCATCGGCAGAGATGGTTTTTTCTATCAATTGGCATCCTTTACAGCAATCATTTTTATTGGTCCTGCAAGGTGTCATCGGATTTTTTACGCAATCGCGGAATCTCTTTCACATTCATTAAATCTAAAAAGAAAGTGAACAATGGGATCCCGATGATCAAGCCCCACAAGCCAAAGAGATGTTCGCTAAGATACAGGAGAATAAACGTGTAAAACATCGGGATCTCTGTTTTATTGGCCATCAAGCGGGGATTTAAGATATAGGATTCCAACGCATGAACAAACACAATGATCAGTAAAATGTAGATCACATCATTAAATCCGCCGATAGAATAGGCAATAAACGTTAATGGAATACACGAGATGATCACACCAGCAACAGGAATCAAGCTGAGAAAGAAAATCATCAACGCCAAACTCAATAGTTGCGGAAAGCCCATCACCGCTAAGGCGAAGACAGTGATTGCTGTATTAACTAAGGCGATCACCAACTGCGTCTCAATCACATTTCCGAAAGCCCGCGTAAACTTAGCTCCTAAATAGTAAACATCTTCAAAGAACCACGCCCCTCGCCCTTGCAAAAACAGCTGAGAAAACGCAACGGTTTTTTTGTTATCGATCATAAAGAAGAAACTAAGCAGAAATGAGATCAGCACCGTCAATGCCAGTTCACCGAAATTATACAGATAATTGATCACGACTAAAACGCCGCTTTGTAATTTCTGAATATATTCACTGGTTTGCAATAAATTTAAGACATATTCAATCAATTCATTATTGGAGTCTGTCCGTTGGTAGAAATCAGCAACGGAATTGACTAATTGGACGGATTGTTTGATGATGATGGGAACATAATTTGTTGCTACTAAATAAAGAATAAAAACAATCAAGCTGTAGGTCAGGATGCTCGTAAGCTTGATGGGCAGTCGGCTTTTTCGATGGAGCAAAAGAACCAGCCGATAAATCAAATACGTAAAGATAAAGGTCAGCAAAAGAATGGTCATCATACTGCGAAACAAAAAAAGAATGCCCGCAAGCATAAACAAGACCGTCCAGCGCCGCAACACAAGATTTTGAAGAAAAGCATTATAATATTTCATCTGTAACTCCTTTTTTTCGTTGCAATGAAGCAACGAAGCATTTCAGTAGTGCCTAAGAATTATCTAATCATTAAACTATGCAAATAGCAAGAGGTTTTATTTTTCTTAAACGAGTAAAAAAATGAAACAAAAAAATCCTTAGAAGAATCGTTGCCTTTCTTCTAAGGAAAAGAGTTATTGATAAACGGTCTCCCCTTCTTTTATGGGTAAAATCGAGTTGATGGACAATAAAAAGAAGCTGGCAGCCAACAGATCCGCACTGCCTCCGGGAGATACATTTTCTGACTGGCAGAAGGCTGCTAGTGCCAGAAATGCTGGATTCGGCAACGCTTGTTGATTGGCTTTTTGTGCGAGTTGCTGAACCAGTGTCAGTACCTCTTGATTGCTGCGGTAAAAAATGCACGTATCGTCCAGCGTAGCGATGATCGTCAACAGCATGTGGAGCCTTTTTTCAGTCTCATTGGTACAATTCCGAGAAAAATAATCCGCTAGAGCGAAAGAACTAGCAATCACGTTCTTTCCTAAAATTACTTGGGGTTATGAAGATGAGGCACCTTTTGTTCTGCATTCACTAACGGACATTCCCTTATCGCGGACGATTTATTTAGCTTCAAGCTTTACTAAAGGTCATTCCATGACGAAACTAATTGCAAAAACGTTGATTGAATTTTATCTTGGCTAAATAAAAATAAGCTCCCACTCGCGTATTGGTTATGCAAGCGGAAGCTTATTTTCTCCTACGTATTTACCAAGGTTGGGAGGTTGGCCCGACGGTAAATTCATTCACATTGACATCTTCTGGCTGGTTGATTGCAAAAGCCACGATATTGGCTACTCGATCGGGTGATATTCCATGTTCTTTGTATAATGCGTTCATACCTTTGGCTGCTGTTTCATCTGTGATCGTGTCTAATAATTCAGTATTGATCGCTGCTGGATAGATGGTGGCAGTTCGAATGTTTGTTCCTTCTTGTGCCGACTCCATCCGCAGAACTTCCATTAGATTACGCACAGCCCATTTTGTAGCCCCATAAACTGCTGCGTTCGGATATGCTTTTAATCCGGCTACGGAAGAGGTTGCGATCACCTGTCCAGATTTTTGGGAAATAAAATCTGGCAGAACAGCAGCTAGACCATGCAATACCCCTTTGATATTGATATCGATCATTTGATCCCACTCCTCTGTTTTTAAAGCAGACAAAGGAGAACTAGGCATAATGCCCGCATTTAAGAAAATCACATCGATTTTCCCATAGATCTCTTTTGCATAGTCGATCAGCGCTTGATTATCCGCTGGTTTGGTCACATCGGTTTCCTTATAGACAGCCTCTCCATTTTTCTCACGTATTGTTGTAAGAATCTCCGCTAGTTTCTCTTTCCGCCGAGCAGCTAAAACCAATTTGGCACCTTTTTCTGCTAAAAGTAACGCTGTTGCTTCACCAATTCCGCTTGATGCACCCGTAATGATCACGACTTTTCCTTTGATTCGATTCATCCCTTTTTCCTCCTTTATGCGTCAGGCAACTGATCATATTCTTCATCACTGACTGCTTCTAACCATTCTGAAGCACCAGCAGTAATCGCTACATGGGCAAACCAACTATTTTTCGCTGCACCATGCCAATGTTTGATCCCTTCCTTGATGACTACAACATCACCAACAGTAAGTTTTTGCGGTTTCTTCCCTGCTTCTTGGTACCAGCCTTCTCCTGAAGTCACCAACAACAATTGATACCCACCATCGATATGCCGATGCCAATTGTTGCGGCAACCTGGTTCAAAGGTCACATTGCCAACGTTGACTGGAATCGCTGGATCAGCTACTAAAGGATTCAAGTAACTCTGACCGCTAAAATATTGTGCATAGGCGTCATTTGTGTTGCCCAGTGAAAAGATTCCAGATTCTTTTGCTGCATCGAGTTCTGACATTTATTTTTCCCCCAATTCAGCTAGCTCTTCTTGATAAACCGTTTTGGCGATGTTAAAAGCAGACCAAGCTTTAGGCCAGCCAACATAGAAAGCCAGATGAGTGATTACTTCTGCAATTTCCTCTACAGTGATCCCGTTCTCCTTGCCAATCGTTAAATGGGCGGGCAACTGTTCAAAATTGCCACCGGAAATCAAGGCAGATATCGTCAATAAACTTCTCGTATGAGGAGCCAATTCTACCTCACGTGACCAAACTTCACCAAATAATACATCATCATTCAGTTGCGCAAATTTCGGCGCAAATTTGCCTAAGTTATCTCTTCCTGCTGTTTGTTTCTTTACCATATCGATCGACTCCTTCATCTATTTTAATAAAATGCTGATTTAACCAATTTCGAATAGCTATATCCGCTTTAGCTACTCTTGAACCACGAACAGCTAATCCAGGATAAACAGTTGCTTCAGGACAAGTCTTTTTAAAGTCTTCTAGGCTGTTGCCAAATCCTGAGCCTTCATGAGTACAAAACGGAAAAATACTCTTCCCTTCCAATCGATGATCTTTTAAAAAACTCGCTAGGATCATCGGGTATGTGCCCCACCAATTTGGAAAACCGATAAACAAAACCCGTTCTTTAAAAAACGCTGCCGATACCTCTTGATAGAGGGGGAAATCATTAGCCGCTTTTTCTTTTTTTGCTAGCTCGACCATTGCTTGGTAGCTTTGAGGGTAAGGATAAGCCGGTTCAAGAGAATAAAGCGGACATTGTAATTTATCTGCTATTTTCTCTGCTAGAACCCGAGTATTTCCCACTATCAGCTTTTTTCGCTGCCCTTCAATAAGATTCTCTCCTGCTCGTGAATACACAAGTATTGCCGGCATTTTGTCACCTCCTTGGTTTCTCTTCTTGGTATATTTAATAGTAAGGCAAAGCGGAGCCTTTGAATAATGCTTTCTATAAAAAGTCCTTATGCTTATGAAGCATAGGGAGAGGTGGAAGAAAAAAGAAGCGGATTACTCCACTTCTTTTGGCTTTTAGGATGCAATTATTCAAAAGCTTCACGAAAACGGGCAATGAACGCCGTCACAACCGGCGACATCACACGATTTCTTTTCCACACCAGGACACAGCTGGTTTCGATTTGAGGGACTAAAGGCAAAAATTTGATCGTTTCATCCCTCCGTTCTCCGACTGCTCCGCTGATGGTCAACGCCGATCCAACATGGTTTTCTACTAAGGAAAAGACATTGAAAATCAAGTTATATGTTCCAACGATCGGTAATTCTTCTATTGGTATTTTTGACCATTGGCTGAACATTTGCTGCACTTCCGGACGCCTTGACACTAGCAATGGCACCCCTTTGATATCTTCTGGTGTAATCTCTTCTTTATGGGCGAGAAAAGAATCAGCCGATGTTAGTATGCCCCAAGTTTCTTTTCTTGGTAGAACGATTTTTTCGTATTTCTCGATTTCGATGGGTTCGATCAAAATCGCCAAATCCAATAAGCCTTTCTCCAAACGCTCGTTGATATCATCTCCTGTGCCACTGTGGATATGAAAGCGGACATCTGGAAAGTCACTGATAAATTCTTCCAACATCAAGGAAAGCGTGTCGGAATTATCTGCTTCGACACAGCCAATTGTGAAATGACCACTAAACAACTGTTTCTTACGATCTTCAAACTCTTGCATGGTTTGATCCGTTAGACTCAATATCTCCTCGGCACGGCTTTTTAAAAAACGACCGGCTTCCGTTAAGAGCATTGTACGATTATCACGAATGAAAAGAGCCGTTCCTAATTCATCTTCTAATTCTTTTAATTGGCGGCTCAATGTCGGTTGGGTGATGTGGAGCACTTCTGCGGCTTGTGAGATCGTTCCCTCCTCTGCAATCGTGAAGAAATATTTTAATAAACGAAATTCCACTAAATCGCCTCCTCTTTTTTGCAACATTTTAACTCTTAGCAATGAAAAGAATCATCCTTCTTTTTGGTCTATTCATTTCTAATAATAACAAAGAATCGCTATTCCAGCGAATCATACTAATAAAAAAGAATAAAACTGCAGAATTTTAAGAGGATCGTTTTATGGAATGACATGAAAAAATTGTTCGCACATTAATAATAGAGGGACAAAAAGACTTGCCTCACTATTATGATAGCCAATCAAGTTAAGCTATTATTTGGTTTTCTTTACTTTTTGTTAAATAGAATCTGGCTGTTTTGACCATTCGAACCTGTTGGGTCAATTTCGATTTCCCAGTAATCGAGACCATCTAAAGAAGTGACTTTTTTCGCTGAAATATTACTATCTGCTTCTTTAATACGATAACCATCGTCTTTTAGATGAATCAAATCCTTTTGAGCACGCTTCATTGTAGGATCTGAATGTGAAAGTATAATCGTTTCATCGCTGTCCACTCGTGTAAGTGACATCGGGGTTTGAAATTTCATATCAAGGATTTCGACTTCGGTTTCATTATAGACATTAATACCAATTACATTATTTGACTGCACTGCATGAATGTTTTTATCATTGCGCAATATTTTAGCGGGTTCAATTTTTTCGAACTCATTTCGTTCCCTACTAGGATATATAGCATAGTTGTACTCATCTTCTTGATGGATATGCGTTTTCCACATTGTAAAGTAGCTTCTCGTAATCGGGTCTGTGCTCCCTGATCCATTTATCCGATTCCAACTATCTGTACGTTCTTCAATCATCAAAGTTAAATCTTGAGGGTTGATAAATTTATATCCGATAGATTGTTGCGGATCAGATGCCTCGAAATAAACACTTTCAACATTAGAAAAGCTTTGTTGTCCATTTGATAAATCAATCTGTTCATTATTCACAAAAAATCTGTAATTAATCGTCTCATTCAGCTTTCTATTCTCTATAACTGTTTCAATGATACGGTCATTCTGAAAGTTTATATTACTTCCAATAGCAACAAGCTCGTCACCAAGGATGAACCATGACTTTTGAGCTGTCAACGTTCTTTCATAATTGATAAAATCCATGACAAAACTACCATAACGATCATCAACGGTGGAACCTCCTACGAAGTCTGTTTCCGCTACACTGTAACCGCTTTGATCAAGTCGAGCTTGCTTATCCACAGTAATACCTGGCAATCTATAGGGATCAACTGTCGCCCAAAAATCTTGATTAAATTGATTTAGATCATCATTATATAGATAAAGCATTCCATCGCCCGTATGCCATCCTTGAAGGTTTTCATTATTCATTGTTTCGTATCGTTTGATTCTACTAGAGGACATACTTAACCCAAAAATAAAATCAAAATCTTTATTAAAATAGGTCATTCGATCCATATTCGCAAAATTTGTAAGTTTTGTTGTGTAAGGACTATCGGACGCTATATCAGGATTAGATAATATTGTTTTTGCTAGTGCAATATCTCTAAAGCTTGATAAACTATTTAAGTAGTCAAAATTCGCACTATTTGCCTTTATCCAATGCTTCGCAAATTGAAAATAACTATTGCTGTTTGTTAGTTCTGAAATACTTGCAAAACGAATCATTGCTTTTGTCATTTCAGCTCCAGCAACATTACTCTCCATTTGACTTCTTGAGATAGCTCTTCCTCTGACCATATCCATCATATTTCCTTTATGCACAAACGGAACGATCGATTCTTGAATCCAGAAATCAATCACCTTAACTATATTATCATCTGGAAAATAGTCTGTTGACTGAGTCATTGTGAATATCTGTGAGATACCATCAAGAAGAACATTTCCATATGAACCAATATAAGGAACGTTGTCATGTTGTAAAAACGAACCATCAGTATAAAAGCCATCACCCTCGTTTACGAAAGGATAAACTTTTTCTAATGCGCTTATCGCTTCACTAACACCAGAATCCTTTTCTTCTAAGATGCTTTTAATTAGTATTATTCGGGTGTTATCCACTTGATTAGCTCCAGTTGCTTCAAGTGCAAGTTCTGGATTTACACTATACCTATTATAATTGACGTCTGGCAAAAAACGGTCAATCGGTCTTAAAAAATCCCCAATTTGTTCTTGTGATAAAAAAGGATGTAAAGTAGTAACCAAGTCATTGATAGCTCGAGGAACACCGATTTCCCAATCCCACCAGTTTCCGTGCGTTTGGACAGAGAGATTATACTTATAAGAGTACATCCAATCTAATCCTGAAAAAATATCCTCTAATAATTTTCTGTTGAGGTAGTTTTCCGAATGTGGATTTGTTGCTGACAGGGCTAAAGTAGTTAAATTTCTAAAACTTCTTGTCAAATTAGCTGATGATGTCAATTCAGATTGTTCATCCCACAAATCCTCTTTATCTTCATCTTTATTCAATGTTTCCCATAATAGGTTGGCTGTTCTATCCATTGATCTTTGCTTATCAATCATTAACGAATCATCAGAATCAAAATAGTTAGCTCCAAGAATCATTTCGTGCCACTTTGTTCTCATGTCATCAAATTTGTTGTGGTCACTTTTATCAATCGATACATCAACGAGAACGATCAGTTCATCACTTTTATTGGTTATTTTTATTCGTGTTGTTCCCTCTTTTTTAGGTAGAATAATCCCATCAAAAACCTCTAATAAATCTTGGTTTTCCACAAAAAAATTTAATTCTTCAAGTGGTTGGAAAAGAGGTATGATATGCATTTGATCTAATGTAAGATGTACATTATCATGTCTATCTTTTGTAACAAAAATGGGGATACTTACTTGAATAGTTTCATTTTTATCGCTAATAATGATCTCGCTGGTCCCTGATGCTACACCAGTAACATACCCCCGTTCATTTACTTGAGCTACCTTTGGATCACTTGAAGAAAAAGTTAGGTTTTTCCGAGGAAAATCTTCGGGATAAGTTTCAAGCTCGATTAACTGGCGTTCACCAATTTGCAAACGCAACTCTTCTTGAGAAATGATAATCTCTTGTATTTCTTCATATATGCGATCATACAAACGCGCATTTCTGTATTCAATCAATCCCGAGGTATTATCAAAAAAAAGCTCCAATTTTACTTGTTCCGTATCTGCTCCAGTCGTAAAAGTAACTGCAAGGCTTTCCCATCCCGAAGTTCCTGAAACAGCTTCACTTGAGTAAAGAGATATTTGAGTTCCATTTTCCATGTACTGAACCCTTATTCTTCCACCAAGTACATTAGAAATATCTGTTGTTTTCACCTCGACAATTGCGCGATATTCTGTATTTGGAAGAACAGGTATACCTTCTTGAAAAACTGCTGCACGACTGACTTGATTGGAAGAAATTTCAATGCTATTTTCTTCTGTTACTCTTACTTTTGGACGGATATCTGAAGGGAACCAAAGGCGCCAGTGATCTGCTCCAATTGAATCATGCCATCCATTCGTATTCTCAGATTGTTGTGAAAAGTCCCCGTTCAATAATAAATTATGTTCAATCGTTGTGCTGTGAACATTGATTGGTAGTATAAGCAAATGTGACAGAAACGAGGCAAGAAATAAAGCAAGTATTTTCATATTTTTCCTTTCTGCATTAGGCGGAGGCTTCTTGTCATCATATACATAAAGAAACTGTCATTGAATTGAATAAAAACCGAATAACGATAAAATTGATAGAACTATGGTCTAATAACTACATGAACAGTCATCCAAGGATACCTGACAGCGACCCTAAAATACCCAAAACAAACAACAAAATGAGTAACTTATAAACATTCCAATTTTTCTTTTTAATTAGATAATAAACCATGATCGTTACTAATCCAGGTAAGAGCCGAGGTAAAATCTGGTCAAAAACTGTTTGGAGCGCTACTACTTGTTGTTCGCCTTCGATCGTCGTTGCATACTCTATAGCCATTTCAGCTTTTACAAAGCTGACCGCTAAACCAGAGATAACTGTGACACCAACAATATTCGCTGCCCGAGAGATTTGGTTGATTTTTTGGCTGAGCATTTCAATTGCACTTGTGCCCATTCGATAACCCAACCAGCCTAAAAGACACTTAAGAAACAGATTAAAGCCAATCATACAAACCAAAAACATGATTGGGCTAGCAGTAATACCCGCAATCGCCATGCTTGCAAAAATCGTTGAAAATAACGGAGCTACACCAAATTGAGATATCGCATCCCCAATTCCTGCCAAGGGACCCATTAATGCCATTTTTATACTTCTAATTTTTGATACATCTTCCCCGTGATCAAGCATTGCTAATTGTAAGCTAGTAACAAAGGGGACTGTCTGAGGATTGACATTATAAAATTCCAAGTTATCAATAGTGGCTTTTTTTAATGCTTCCTGATCATCTTTATAGATCTTTTTTAATCCCGGAAAAATAATATTTGCATAACCCGTTCCTTGATACGTGTTATAGTTGAAGCCATTTTGGAGAAAGTATGAGCGCATAGTTGCTATAAAATAATCGTTTTTCGTTAGTTTTTGTTCTTTAGATTCCATCTTCTTCGATTCCTCCTTGTTGAGCGAAAGTCATTGAAAGTTCTTGTCTTTTTTCTTGATTATAGTAATCGATCATTGCAAATACTGCTCCTACTAATGCAATCGCCATAACAGGTAAATCTAAATACGCAATACAAATATATCCTAAGATCACGTAAGGAATAACGTCTTTGGAAACCATGACAGATAGAATCATCGCAAAACCGATTGCGGGTAGTAAGCCTCCAGCAACAGTCAGTGCTTGAACCAGTTCATTCGGAATCATTTCGACAAATCTTCTAAGAGGCTCCATACTTAAAGCAGAAAGTAATGCAATAAAGAATCCTACAAAGAAAAAACTAATGAATGTTGTATGTGCAAACCATTTAAAGCGTTTGAAACGACCATTTTCCACTGCAATTCTAGCAGCTTCGGATGAACCAGCACATACTGTATAAATGAGTGTCTGGCAAATTTGAAATAATACTGCAAATGGATAAGATAATGCCAAGGCACTTTCAGGAGTGACCCCTTGATCTTTCAAAGTTATCGCCATTATGGTCCCCACCACTCCTGGCCCTAAAGGATTAGGCGGGACCGTTCCCCCAGCGCCAACGCCAAATCCCATAAAAGCAAGTTCACCAATGGCACCCATCATTAATCCAGTTTGAACATCACCGAGAATCAACCCTACAAAAAAGGAAAGGACAATGCAACGATTTGTAAAAATGCCTAGCAATAGACCCGAATAACAAACGCCTGCCATAAGTGCCAGTAAAAAAGCTTGCATAATTGATATATTCATTTTATTCTCTCCTATTCGTTTTCAAGATGAGACATGAGTTGTTTTAATGAATCAACGTCTGGAGCCATCGGTGAGGTACGAGTATCAAACTTGATGTGGAATGTATCCTTTAATTCTTTTAACGCTCTTTTATCTTCTTCACCGATAAAAATATAGTTGGATATTTTCGTTTTTCCTACCGCATTGTGAATGTTCCCCACATTGATTAGCTTAATCGGTACACCACCTTTGACAAGTGCTAATGCATCCTGCGGATTAGCCACAACGATAAAAATCATTTGCTTAGGCGAGGCTTTATGAATGATTTCGCGTGTTTGTTGAATCGTGAAAAAGCGCATACTCACATTTTGTGCCACTGCTTTCATCAATTGTTGTTGAAATGGATCATTTGCGGCTTGATCGTTAGCTACGATACATAAGTTGACACCCAATGATTTGATCCACATTTGACCTTGACCATGTATCAAGCGTTCATCAATTCGTGTCATTTTAATATTTGGTTGTGCCATTTGATTCCCTCCTTTAGTATTTTTACCAAAATAATTGCCAGTTTTTTTTATGTCTTACCAGTGCTTCCATATAGAAGTAATCCCCCCAGATATTCCCTTCATTCACACCCTTTCCGGAATGCCAGGAATAGACCCCTTCATTGATGAGCGCTACAGCGCCTGTGCCCTTTTTTTCTGTGTAACGGTTTATTAGATTTCTTAGCATAACTTGTTGGATGTTGTGATACATCTCTTTCATAGGATGGTTGTCCGCTAGATATTTTTCCATTTCATTCATACCACAAAGGGCTATTGCACTAGCAGAGGTATCCCGAGGTTGGTCAGATCCCTCTTCAAAAATCAAATCCCAAAAACAGATTAAATCACTAGGCAAACGATTTAAAAAGTAATTCGTTACAGCTTCATAAAGTTTTATATTTTCCTCCTTTCTACAATAATGCTGATTTAATGCTATTCCATAAATCAACCAACTTTGACCGCGTGCCCAACTGGAGTCGTCAGAAAATCCTTGCTTCGTTTTACCATATAGGGGCTGACCTGTTGTGGGATCGAAATAATAAGTATGAAATGCTGAAGCATTTTCTCGAATCGCATATTTAATGGTAGTCTTATAATGTTTCTCGGCCACAGATTTATAGATAGCGTCACCAGTCTCCTCATATGACCAATGCAATAATGGTAAATTTAAGAGACAGTCAACAATTAAACGATATTCCTTAGAGTCATCCAAATCTCCCCAAGCTTGTATAAATTTCCCTTTATTTTGAAATCGCTCAACGAGTTTGTCAGCTGCGCTAATGGAAAGTTCTCTAGCTTGGGAATTGCCTGTGATTTTGTAACAACTGACACAAGAAAGAGTATAAAGAAAACCTAGATCATGATGATTGATTTCTATATTTTGAGACAATCTTCTGGTAAAGCTTTCCATATGTTTTTCTGCTAAATCCTTATACTTATTTTCCTTGGTAATATCATATGCAAGCCATAAAATGCCTGTCCAAAAAGCCGTCGTCCATTCTGTGTTATCAATAACTTGGTAATTTTGGTTTTTAGTGGTAGGTGCAGGAAATTTCTCTCCAAATAGAGCCATATTTTGATCAATTTTTTGTAAACACTGATTAATCGCTTGATCAATTTCTTTCGCACTTAATTCTAATACTTCTAGTTTTTGATAATTCTCCTTTAAAGGTTCAATTCTTTTAGAAAGCATGTTTTTCCTCCATTCGCAACTTATAGCGTTAACGTGTTATCTGGTTGCAGTATATAATATTCTCGCCTTTGATGCAAGCGTTTTCAATTATTTTTGCTTTAATGGAATAAAAAAAAGCACATAACGTCAGTTATATGCTTTTGAAATATAGTTGTTAACTAATTAATAATATCAATACTATAGTAATCAGGATGAATAAATGCCTGGTCATATTCAATAGCATTTTCAAAACGATCATAAACAATTCGATTCCTCACAAACAAAGCTGCTGGTCGATTATTCTTAAAATAGCTTTTCATTATTTTCTGATCTTTCTCTGATAAATTATCTATGATCGATTCAAAGTCAGATACAGAGATTGTCATTTTCTCTGATTCTGGTATTTGGTTTAAATCTTCTAGCACTTTAGTAAATGACAACCCCTTTTTCAGCTGAGCGATTGGAATATCTGTCGGTCCAGTGATATGTGCATATCTAAATTGAAGTTTCCACGGCTTATTATTAATAAATGCAACTTGACTTAGTTTTAAAAACGGTACTTTTGTCTCTTCAAACGAAGGAGCATGTAAAATCTTTGCTATATCTGAATTCGTTATTTGTTGAATGAGATCTACCGCTTCCACGACAGTCTTTTCAGATATTGGTTCTTTTTTATCATTAGTCAAAGGGCGTGTATTTTCGCTAAAGAAAACACGTTTATTTAGAATGTTTTTTCGTACAAATGTTCCTTCGCCTTGTCTCCGAATGAGATAACCTTGTGCAACCAGATCATTCATCACTTTGATGACGGTTGTATTACTTACCCCATATTTTGCTTTCAAGTCTCCCTCTGAATAGATACGGTCCCCCGGTTTAAATTTACCAGCTTCAATATCTCGAAGAATATCTTGTTTGATTTTTTCATATTTTAATACAGCCACTTTTAGTCCCCCTAAAACAATCTTTATGTACGCAATTTTAGCTAAATGGAATAATATTTAATTTCCCTAAGTTAAGACGGCAATTTAATAAAAAATTTTATTGAATCGACGAGTATTATAGCTGAAAATAAGATTCTTTGCTTTTACGCTAAATCATTAGATTAATCATATCATATATCTCAAATAGACGTCTAACAGTCTCATAGAAAAATAAAACAAAGAAGAAGCCTTTAAACAAGGCTCCCTCTATAATTAAAGAAATTCTTTTATTCTTTATTGTTGCTCTTTTTATAATCCCATATGATCTAGCCACTCTAATACTTCAGGTTCAGCGTCTTCAACACTTCCCGCTCTTGCTGCAAAGCCTTCAAGAAAGTCATACGCTGGATACAACGTTTGAAGTTCATTTTGACTATTGGTCAGTCCACTTCCCCCATGGGTTACAAAAAGAATGATTTGTTTATCCGTAAGATCATAGGCTTCAAGAAATGTTAACACGGCTCTTGGGGCACGGTTCCACCAAACGGGAAAGCCTATAAAGAGAACATCCACTTCAGTCATTTGGGCAACGTCAGTCATCAATATTGGTCGGGCATCTTCTTCCAGCTCTCTAGTGGCAAAAGCTGTATGTTCATCGTAAACGTTAGGGTAACCTACTTCTGTTTGAATCGAAAATAACTCACCTCCTGTTTGTTCAGCGATCATCTCTGCTATGACTTGGACATCTCCTACTAAGGTGTCATCGATTACATTAAAACTACTTCCAGAAACCGCTTCGACTGCTGGTTCATGCTCTAAATTTTCTGGTCTTGTGAAGTAGGCGATCAAAATATCGGCCTCCCCATCAATCCCTGCTTCTCTCATTTGTTGCGTAACGGTGTCACTAGTACTTGTTTCCGTTGTACCAATGTCTGGCTCATCATTCATTGAATCACTGCTGCATCCTGCTAGAAAAATCATTGTCAGAAAAAGTCCTTTTGTCCATTTGTTCATTGAATTGCTCCTTTCATCTTTCATAAGTAATGGTAGTTTCAGTATATTTCTTGAAGTGGACTTTAAGGCAAGGCATTCAGATATAACTTGTCTTAATTTTTACACTTTTCTCACAACTCCCTCACAAAAAGTCATTTCTGCAAAAGCACTTAAAAAGCCGTAAACAGTATTTTGTCTAACAACTTTTCCATTTATCTTTCGGGCTTTCTCAAATATGCGGCGAAAAAGTCAACGCATTTATGGTAAAAAACGTTAGAAAAGCAAAAATAAAATAGAAGCGCGTAAGACGGATTTTAAAAGGATCATTATATGATAAACTAATCCTAAATAGGATAGGAGTGATGGAATGAACGTTTTCTTCAGACCACCAAAAGAAGAGGATATTGATCAAATCATGCAGATTGAAAATGCAGGATTTACAGCGAATGAAGCAGCATCTAGACCAGCGATGATGGATCGAATACATACAATTAGTGACAGTTTTATTGTGGCAGTAAATGAAAAGGATTGTCCGATCGGCTACGTTGTAGGGCCCATTATTTCTAAACGTTATCTCTATGACGATCTCTTTGAAAGTACTTGTCCTAATCAACTTTTTGGTGGCTACCAAAGTATTCTTAGCTTGGCTGTCGCTCCTGATTATAAAAACTGCCAGATTGGTAGTAAGCTACTGTCAGCCCTTGAACAACAATGTCGTCTTCAAAATAGAAAAGGAATCACATTAACTTGTTTAGAATCATTGATTCCATATTACGAAAAGCACGGCTATCAACTAGAAGGACTGTCAGAATCACAACATGCAGGTGTTGCTTGGTATAATATGGTACTAGAGTTGGACGATATGCCTAATGAACGCCAAATAAAGGAGCCTACTTTCCAGTAAGCTCCATACATTACCTTGATTAAGTTTCCGAAATTCAGTGCTTTATCTCAATTTCCACATAATATCAAATAGCAAAAGTAAAGGATCAATGACCAATACTTTTTCCCTTCACATAAATCTCCTGATTTTTTCCATCAATGATTTTTTAGGATCATTGTATTTAAACATAACCCCATCTTTCAGAAATAAGATCTGCTGAGAGATCTCCTCCAAATTATACAAAATATGAGAAGAAACCATGATCGCTTTTCCTTCTGCAGCCAGCTGCTGCAAAATAGTCGAAACCAATAAAACATTGGTAGGATCCAGTCCGTTCATCACTTCGTCCATGAACATATATGACGTATCCCCAATTACTTGCATCGCAAAACAAAGCCGCTGACGCATGCCTAATGAATAGGTCGCTACGCGGTTTTTTGCATAGTCTTCCAATTGTAGTAGAGCAACGATGGTTTCAAACTTCTTTGATGACTTCCAAATAATTTTGTATAGCTCAAGATGTTCAATACCGGTAAATTCGTCAAATAATTCGTTCTGATCTGGCAACAAAGAGAAGTTTTCTATAATCCGATTTTTCTTTTCAAGTGACAAAAAACATTTGACCTTTATGTTTATGAGGAATCCGTCAACATTTTTTAAACGAAAAACCCAAAGACAAAGAAATGTCGATGGTTTGATGAAATCTTATTGACTAGAACTCGTTGAGAAAACACCAGCGAAAGCTCTTTTATAAATTGTATCCTTGTTCAAAATAAGAATGATGATCGAGAAAATAATTCTTCAGCAATCTATCTTCTTTGGCGATAAGTTTATTTGCTAAATGAAACATTTGTTGCTCAATTCCTGATTGAGGCTTTCCGATTATTAAGTACCCAGTAGCTAGACTTGTAGTTGGAACGATCAACCCGATAGCATTACACATATTGACAACTCTAATAAATCCTTTTTTACCAGCAATTTGATTTTCTCGCGTCTGATCATCAAAATGTCCGATGAGTGTTTCACCAATACCGTAAATGTCAATTGGTCCTTCTTTCGAAATAATTATATCTACATCTAAAAACAATCGTTCTACTTCATCAATTAATTTTTTACGACTTTCTTGATACTTATAGGAAAAATCCTTCGTAATTATTTTCATAGTCTCCATGTCTACTGATAAAAGATCCATATTTATTTCTGAGTCTACAGCAACAATTACTGTCTTTTCTTGGTTCTTATGATCAGTAAAGATTTGTGCTAATTGCTTTATGAGATCTATCTCACGACTAATAAGTCCGATGGATGGTGTGAAGGATATGCCATCTGTTGAAGATTTTACCATTTTTTCTAAACTGAGCATTTTCTTTCCCACTTCCGGGTGGATATAACCAACTAAGTTTAAAGCTGCTGCTGGAGCTAAAACTGAACCACCTCCGTCCGTGCCGATTCCAACATCATTAATACCTAAAAAAACGTTCACAGCTGTTCCACTCGATGAACCAGTCATTACACCACCAGTAATTGGATTTCTTAAATCTATATCTATCCCTCTTCCTTTATGACTTGCTTTGTCAATCGTGTGAAGATGGAAGCCATTTTTCTCCAAAAAATCTATAAAGAAAGATGTGAAAACAATAGAATCTTTCAGTCCAATATAATATCCAGAAGAGGAACTGATTTTCTCTATGCAATTGGGAAATACTTTAATGACGGAGTTGTAAAAATTTGCCATTGCTAAACTTGTTCGCTTGGAATACTCTTGAACTTTATTCTGCTCCATGTTATAAACTCCTTAAAAGGCTCGATTTTGGTTCTACTACCATTAATCGAGCCATTACATTTAATTAATAAATAATTCTGGCAAAAATGACTGACCATTTTGAGGAGGCGAAACGTTAAAGTAATCTGCTACAGTCGCGCCAACATCTGCAAGGGTTTGTCTGTTTCCTAAATATTTATTATGGATACCTGGACTATAAAGCAATAAGGGAACCTTTTCTCGAGTGTGATTGCTGTGCCCTATCGTGGGATCGTTCCCATGGTCTGCCATAACAATTAGGATATCCCCCCTTTTTAAGGATGGAAGCAATTCTTTGATTCGTTTATCACTAATTTCTAAACGATTAGAATAACGATTTACATCTTCCGCATGACCAGCCAAATCAGTTTCTTGAATATTCAGCGCAAAAAAACCATGATCAAGCGTTTTCACTTCATTGATCAAATCATCAAAAAGACGATTTGTATCAACTCCTGGAAATAAGCGTTTACTATCCGTCTGTATAATATCAGCGACTTTGCCCAAAAAAGAAACTGGGATATTTGCATGATCTAAGATTGTGGGAGTTTGAACATTTTTATTAATACCATATCCAAGATGAACGACTTGATAACCAGTATTATATACGCCAGATTGTGGGGCATCTACTCCTGCAATTTCTCCATTCCTTGTTTTTCTTGCTCCGAGTAAGTCTTTTAATGTTATGTTTTCACCACCAAAAGTAATGACTCTAGAAACCTCAACTACTTCCCTTACAACATGCCCAATTTTTGCCAAGTCATTAAAGGAGATCAAATCCAGACAAGCGGAAACATTATAAACTTGTCCATAATCTGTTTCCAAGTTATCACCGACCGTTGCAAGTTCATCTACAACTAAAATCTGTGTCCCGCTTTCACCCACTCTTCGAACTTGATGACCATACTTTATCAGATTAGCTTCGACTTCATCGATTTTTTGATTGAACGGTTGAATCAATGGAATCTTAGGTGTTGTGCCCATAATTTCTTGATGTCCTAAGAATGAGTCGGCTCCATAGTGTGCTAGCTCAGCTGTGCCATAATTTGCTGTCGGTGAAAATTTATGATTTTTTATCTCAAAACCAAGAGCATTCATCAAACCTAAGCTTTCCAACGTTGGTATATTAATTGACGGATTGGAGGCAATGATATGTGCAGCAGTGTTGCTTCCTAGATCTCTAGGTCGAACCTCCTTAACATCATCCATTGCGCCAACGCCAAAACTATCTAAAACGATAACAACAAATTTCCCCATTTTTTCACCTTCTAACTATATTTCCAAGGCTATCATATATACCTTCGACTTTTGGCGAGCCACTTTGAATACCTGAAACAACTGCTACATCACTTCTAGTAACAAAAATTTGTGTTCGAAATGCAGCGATAACGGTAGCTCCCACAGGGTGGGTGGATTCTGTTGAAAGATAATAATCAATATTTTCATTGCTAAAAGGTCGAACTCGGTCTTTTTTAACTGATTCCGAACTTACAATCAGGGCCGAGTCAAGATGTCCACGTCGATAATATCCACCACCATAAAAATAAGCATGATTATCTAAGTTATGCGATATTTCGCTCACATAAACCATAGCTGGATGTTCCGGTAACATCATCTTTGAATGTAATGGTGTAGTTCCAGTAAGTGCATGTCCGGGTTCGCCTTGTGTTCCCCCAATTTTTTTAATGAAAGGAATAGTTTCGTGACAAGTTGCTGACGGAATATTCACTTCTTTTATTACGATCCCTAACTCTTCAAAAAATTTTTTCGCTTGCTGGATCGTTTTCACATTATTGGTAGGTAATAACTTCGATTCGCCATCAAATAAGAAACAAGGAAAAGAGGTCACACCTTCAATGGTCACATGGTCTGTTTGTCTAACTAATTCAACAATTGAAGATAACTCGTTTAAATGAAATCCACCAAATTGACCCTCGTAAATCTGATCATCAGATTCAATGATTTTTACTAGAATCTTTTGTTTTATAGTAAGCTCTTCAGCTGCTTGAATGATTTGTTGTAACGCCTCCAAAGAATAAACCGTGATATAATCAGTTCCGTAATTCATGATTCTAGTTAAAAGATTCCGTGGTATTTGAACTAAATGACCCACATTTCCTAATGGTAGATTTTGTTCCATAAGAATCAATGCTTCTTTATAATCCACGACCACCGCTTTTTTGATTCCCGAATCATGGATCTTTTGTGCAACTAATGGGTTGCGACCAAATTGCTTGGTCATATAAAACAAGTTTATTCCATGTGTCTTGGCATCTTCTGCTAAGCTTGCAGCATTTTTTTCAATCATATCAAGGTCCAAGACATAGGTATCTGGAAGTATTTTTCCTTCTTTATGGAGAGAGATTGCAGCGTCAACCAATTTTTGATTTCTTTGGATGGTAACATTCAAAAACATGTTATTCCTCCCTCAACATATTGATGATATGAAGATAAAAGTAATCAAGCTCAGCTTCAGCAAATTGCTTTCCTTTTGTCATTCTTTGAAGATCCTGCCATAATTCTTTCGAGTGAAGAAATTTTGGATCAGATTGGATTTCCTGACTGATAAAAGATTCGAGGTCATTTATCGTCTCATTTTGCTTTCGTCGTTGGTCTGCCATCGCTAGATGAGTCAAAAAGACATCCGCTTTTTTATCATTATCAATAATTTTTTGCTGTAATAAATAATCTAATACGCGCAAAACATACTCATAAGTATTTTCATCGATTACTTTTGAACTTAGTAATATTGCTAATTTTTCTCTAATCATCTAATCCCCCTATTTCACTCAAAACACAAAAACATATTCTATCAAGCAATGGATAAGAAACTAGGTTTCCTGATTGCCTGCCCTGGTATAAAACTATAAATGAAATCAATACTGAGGAATTAAACGCCCTTCACAAACCTCTTTTTGAATAGTAAGAATTTTTTCTTTATCTACGCTTTTTTGGAAGAATGCTTTCATAGACGTTTCTTCCGTATGGGTAATGATAACGGAAGTACTCATTTCTTGCTCCATTTCACTTCCTTCTAATGGAACAGCATAGAGCCCTTGATGGTTTTTATCTCTAATTTCATCAAAATTCCAGATCCCAGCATCAATACTACCATTTTGTAAAGAAGATACGATTTGATGCCCTTGCATTTCAACAAATTCAACTTGTGTCTCATTAACGACTGCTTTCGTTAATAATTGTTGGTCAATTGAACTATAGTCAATAGCAATCTTCATCCCTTTTTCAATTGACTTTTTTTTCTTGTCCCTAAATAGCAACACATGCTCACTAAGATAAGTATGTTGTCCAAAGTCCAATGTGATTTCAATCGGCTCTCCATTTTTTATTGCTTGATTTGCCGCAAATTTTGAAACAATTGCAAAACGATACGTTTTATTCAAGATCGATCGAACACGCTCTTTTGATCCTCGAATATATGCAAGATTTAATTTAATTTTATTTTCTTTGAAGGCTTCATATATTCCTGTTGCTAATCCCTCATATAGACGTGAATATGGTAAGGTCATTGTACCGAGAATCGTATCTGATAACGCATATTCTTGCAAAATATTATAATTAATTTCTTCTATAAATGTACCCATATGACCGTGACTTTTAACTTTTATTGCATCAATCTCTTTTAAAAAACTCCAAGCATTTTGAACAGTCCCTCTGGCTACTTTATATTTATTTTGATATTCCGTAACACTTTGAACTCGATCGCCCTTTTTCTTTTGTAAAAGATCAGATGCTAAGTAGTTAACAATGATTCCTTTTTTCTTTAAAAATTCTTCTCCCATAGACTCACACCTCTTTTTCAACAACATCCATTGCCTGTTTTAAAATACGCAAGATCGTGTCTGCACCTGATCGATTGGGATTTATACGAATCATGAATTGTTCAGCATCCGGATCAGCTGCTCTAAATGTGCCAGAAACCCGATAGACAAGTGGAGAGAACTCATATTTTGATTCTGCTCCTACTGGATTGGGTAAGGCACCAAAACTTGTTGCTTGTTCAATGACTTTTTTTGCAATTGGCTTTTTTAATTTGACGACAATTACCTTCGACTGAGCATTGATTAGAAATGCTTTTTCAATCCCTCCAATTTCTTGTTGATTGATTCGACCACAAACCTCTTCACTTACTTTTGCTGATATAGCCAATGAGACCGGTGCATAGATCAATCCTTTTAAAACGTCTATTGCTTCATGACCTTGAACCTGCCCGCCACCAGAATAGTTGTCATTTTTCAGGCGTTGAATCGCTTTTTTCTCACCAACAATACAACCAATACCTTCAGGACCAAGCAATTTGAACGTAGAGAAACAAGATAGATTGGCACCGAATTCGGAACCTAACCCCTTAGTTTTTAGAGCCGAATAATTATCATCAGTAATGATCTGGATAGTTTTATCAAATGATCGGATAAAGGCAATCAATGATTTTAAATCATAGGAATCATCAAATTTTTGTCTTGTTACTTGAATCAATATTCCGTCTACTTTATTATTTAAAAGTTTTTCTTTGACTTCCTCGAGATGATTATAATCAGCAAAAATTGTTTTTAATCCTAACATCTCAATCGATACTTTTGACGTAGGATAGATTGGTGCATCATGAACCATTAAAGTCTTGTTAGTTCCTAAAAGAGAATATAATGCTAACCTGATGGCATTCGTACCAGAACCGCGTACAAGCATCGCAGCCTCAGCATTAAAAAAATCTGCCAAAACCTTTTCAACTTTTTGAGTAGTCCTCGGCTGATTTAACCCTTTTACAACACCAAGATCCCCTCGTGTTAGAATTTCTTCACCTGAGAAGTTTCTGGTTATAGCATCTACAAAGCGAAACTGCATTTGAGTCGCTTCTTCTATCGACAAACTTTCTAAAGGGAATGTCTCCATAATTTCGCTCCTAATTCATAAATATTCTTGGATTATCTCGTAGCATTTTATCGATAAAATTCTCAGATAAACCATTTTCAAGTGCAAGTGGAACAAATGTATCCAATAAATAAGAATACCCTATTCCACCTCGATATGCTAAATTTGACTTTCGAGTAATATCCATTGAAAGAAATACTTTGTCTTGATAACCACGTTTTTCAATCTCTTTTAGCATCTCTATTCTTAGCAGATCTGGTTGATAGTTCTCTTTTCCAATCGTGTCAAATTCTACATATACCCCTTGATCTAACATTCTTAAAATATAATCACTATTACCGGTCAAATCCACGTGTCCAATCACCACTTTATTTAAATCAGCCCCATGCTCTTTAAAAAAGTTTACTTGTTCATGGCCAAAGGTTCCCAATGTTGTGTGAGTCGATATAGGAACATTACAATGTTTTTGAGTGAGGACAGCAGCGATAAATATTTTTCTTTCTCGTTCAGTCATATGGTTTTTACTTGTCCCTATTTCACCGATAAGTTGTGCTTTGATACTGGTTTCCGCTATTCCATTTTCTATCTCATTTACCATAAAATCAGTCAACTCTTCAATCGTAGCTGACGTCACAAATTCGGGTAAGAATTTATCTTGGTAAAATCCTGTTGCTTGGACAATATTGATTTTAGATAGCTCAGATACTTGCTGAACATATTCGGGATTTCTTCTCATGTCCATATTTGTCAGGTCTACTATATTACGAACTCCCTTAGAATACAATTTTTTGTATTCTGAAACAGTCTCATCAAAACAATTTAAGTTCGTATCATCATCTTTCTTCAAACGTGAAAGATCGATCGTAGTATGTTCATGCATATAAGTTATACCGTCTAACAACATCACTTCAATCCTCCTAGTTTGCAACTATTGGTGCGAATAATCCCAATAAATACAAAATGTTGACAATAACGCCTAAACTGATTGCAGCAATAGGACCCACGGCTAATTCTACGACTGGTTTTTTCGCTTTTCTATTCAAAAGCATCAAACCGATGACCCAGAAAAAACCTATTCCTGGTGCAATTTGCTCAGATGCCATCGCTCCCCCAATTAAAAGAGCAACTTCTAATACTTTATTCATAGCTGTACGAATATGTTCACCCATTTCGCGTATGCCTGGAAATTTGTCAAGGGCTTTTGCCATTAAGGTCAACAATTGTACTTCAACAAACATTAGCAGTGCGCCCACTAGAAAAGCAACAAGAGGATTACCATTCAATAAGATTCCTGCGACAAATACAAAAGTCGTGCCAGCTGGGCTATACACACCTGTAACGATTGCAGTTGAAAAAACTAAGGGAATGAAGCCAATTCCACGAGCAAAAGCAGCTAATGCAGCTTCACTCATTTTTCCTTCTGAAAGCAAATTTAATGAAATAGGATCACCTGCAATAATCATCAAACTTGTTGATGCCGCCACTAAGCCCCCTGTAACGGATAACCATAACCAGTTCTTCTTAATACGATTCACACGTTCTAAAAATACACTTACAAGGCTCTCATTTGAGTTACTACCATCGCTTTTCACTTGAATGGCATAAACAATCATGAAGAGCATCCCAACAAGTAAGGACATTCCTTCTGCACTAAGTGTTAATGTTGCGCCATTTCCTAAATCAAATGTACCAAAACGTTTTACAACAAACAATGTTAAAAGCGTAGCGCTGAATGAAATCGCACCTTTTTTGAATCCATGTTGACTAGCGATTGCAATCGCTGGAAAAATACTAAAACCAATAACTACAGGAGCACCTACTTGCGAAAGTGAGTCCATAAAGTTCACCGGCATCATTGCAAAGAGGTCAACAACCGCTTGGAGCCCAATAACTAATCCAACACCATAAATAGCTCCTACACTAGCAGCAACAATAACTCCGATTTTGCCTTCCGGTGCCCAAGATCCGATAATATCTGTCATTAATAATACACTATGGACTAATAGAATAGATGCACCTATTGAAACAGGAATGCCAAATCCAATGACTAATCCAAAACTTAAAGCAAAACTTGTCGCTGCAATTTCTTTCTTACCAATTTTTCCTTCTAAAAATTCCGGAATGATTGGCCTTAATCCGTCATTAAAAACAGCGATTCCTTTATTTGCTAACACTGCACAAAGTCCCCCTAAAAGTGCAATAGCAATTAATTCAACAATTTTCGATGATTCCATCTCTTTTCCCCCAAATTAAATAATCTATTGTTTTTTTAGTTCGTCCATAATGATAGGTACTACTGCTTCTTTATGCTGAGCGGTAAATCCAAAAGCTTTTTTTCCTGAACTGACATGTTCTCTTATTTCAGATTCCGGCATCACTTTTCCAGGCATAGAAACAGTTACACAGTTATCATGGCCTAATAAAGCTAATGCCATTGCCAGAGCACCCCCACCACCAGTATTACATGCCCCGATGTAGTAGTCAGCTTGTTTATTTTTGACTGCCATCGCAGCATCTAAATCACTTTTGATAACAATCTCGAACTGATCATCACCAAACGTTTCGACTAATGCTTTCACCTCGTCCTTATCGATTTGACCGCCGATAACTATTTTTTTCATCACAATTTCCTCCTTATGAATGTACATTTTTTTGTATATTGATAAATAATCAATAATTACAAATTGATTGTAACCGGAGACAGAATCAATTGCAAGCCCTTTCTAAAAATCAATTCAATTTCATTTGTTTTCCTCGTGTCTGTCACAACGGTTAAAATATCACGCTGTAATATCTCGCAAGCACGTCCAATCACTTCATTTTCCAGCTGTTTTGATGTGACAGAAGTATTTTTAGAAATGAAAAATGTTGTTTCCATGTAATCACCCGTTTCATCTATTTCTTTCATTATTTTAACTCTACAGAAAATCCAACTACTGCACCGTATCTAACAATCTATCCATAGCTTCACAGTCAATCTACTTTTCTCTTAGAATAAACAGAAACTTATTCAAATAATTCTCATTTGAACACTCTGATATCGTTTACAAATATAGAATAAATGAAAACCTTAACCAAAAAAATAGAGAAAATCGATGAAAAAATAAGAAAAACAGTCTTTTTTCGTATTATGGTTTTAATCGTCTTCTTTTAAGCAAACCCGTCTCTCATAGACAGATTACTTTAACTCGATTAATAATTTCATCCTTCTCATTACCAGATTGGCGATACAAGTTATCTAAAATTTCCTCGCTTAGCACCTTCATCCTGATAAAATAAAGTAAATAAACGACAAGGAGCCATAGCATGTCAAAAATAATTATTTCCGGAAGTATCACTTTTCAAAAGGATTTTGAAGAACTAACAAATACACTTACTGAAAATGGGCATCAGGTGATCAATTATCCAAGAGCCACGGACAATCTTTCTACTCAGTTTTCAACCTTATTCGTAGACTTTTATAAAGACATAGAAAAAGCCGAGATTTTTTATTTATATAACAAAGAAAAAAATGGCATCTGCGGTTATATCGGTGCAGCTGGCTTTGCGGAAGCAACCTTTGCTTTGACTCGAAAACTACTGTACGGACAGAAAATCCAATTGTTTTTGCATGAGGAACCGAGTGAAAAAGTAGCTTGTTCTGAAGAGATTGAGCTGTGGAAAGAGAATGGTTGGATCACTGTTAAAAATCTGGACACGTTATTTTGATTGAGAAAAACAAAACTCCTTATATGAAAGCTGGCGGTAGTCTGATGAAAAAGCTTATATTGATCAGCGGTACCATGGGAATTGGTAAATCAACTATAACTGAAGAATTATCCAAACAAACAAAGCAGTCTATTTACCTTGACGGAGATTGATGCTGGATGATGAATCCGTTTATCCTCAATGAATAAAATAAGGATATGGCGATCAACAATAGCCATTTTCTGTTAAACCCGTTTATAAATAACTCTATGATCAACGTCATTTATTTTTGCTGGGTTATGGATGAGCAAAAAATTGTGGCTCGAGTCTTGAACGGCATCGCATTGGAAAATATTGACGTGCAGCACTTCTCATTAATTGCCTCGTCAGAAAAATTACAGGAAAACTTTGAAGGAGATATAACCACCGGGAAACGAACACTATCTGATTTACAGCGTTCACTGAATAGGTTACCAAATTATACTGAATTGCGTTCAAGAAAATTGATATTTCCCATCACTCTGTTGCGGAGACCGTTTCAAAAATAATTTTGGCATCTTCTTAAATATTCCTTCAATTAGTAAATTTTTGCACATGTTTTTAACGTAACTATTATCCGAGGGCTACTTATTGCGACTAACACAAATAAGCCCACACTCATAAGAGCACGGGCTTATTAATATCATCTTTCATTACATATACTTCTCAACTTCATCAATTTCTTTTTGTAGTGCTTGTTCATCGTACTTTTCATACTTACCGGCTTCGTGTGCGATCTTTTTGATTTCATGAATCGCTTTTTTCTCAACGATCCATTTCTTCATACTATGTTTTTTTGCGTCTGCATCTAGTGTGTCTAATTCAGCTAAATTCTCATCTAACTTATCAAGAACCTCTGCAATCTTTACCAATGCTTTTGCTTCCTTTTCTTCATAGTTTGTCATAGATATCACTCCTTAAGTATTTGATATATTTATCTTACTGCTGTAATTAAATATTTTCAAATTAAATGTACTGTTTATCACAAAGTTTTATCTTATTCTCACTGACGAAATAGAAAACATTAGATTCTTGCAATATTCTATTCATTTTACATTTATTTTTATCCTTAAAGATTTATCATAAGAGAAGTATCGATTATATAAAAAGATGATTTAGTGAATTAGCAAACATTCGGTGTATCTTTTATGATAAAGTCATTTAGCTTTTTTACTTTCTTATGGTTGCAGCAAAATTTTCCCGACACTTTTTCCAGATTCTAAATAATCATGGGCAGCTTTTCCGTCAGCTAATGAAAAAATGGTTGGCTGACTGATTTTAATTTGATTCTTGCTAAAGTAAGTAAACAGTCGGGTGCTTCTTCTCTCCCGCTCTTGAAAACTTGTCAAGTAATCCCAGAGATCCCCGGTCAAAATACTTTTTGATTTTGATAACAAGGGAATAAAGTCGATCGCTGGCGGATTTCCGCCTGCCATGCCAAAAAAGATAACCTTCCCTCTATTTTTGAGCAAGTCGACACTTTCGGCTAATGTATGTCCAATGCCATCATAAACGGTATCAAAGAAAGAAGTATAGGTTTCTTGCCATTCTGTGTTTCTTAAAAAGACTTGTTTTGCTCCTTGGTCTAAAGCCAGTTGTCGCTTTTCTTCCGAAGAAGTGACGCCGAAGACTTCTAGGCCATCTGCGGTTAAGAGTTGCGATAAAATTTGTCCGACGCCACCACTTATCCCATGGACGAAGACCTTACTATTATTCACATTATTGCCAAGATCATGAGCTAAAAAATCAGCTGTCAACCCTTGCAGGCCAATACTGGCTGCTAATTCAGGTGGTATACTAGATGGAATACGGATGGCATTTTCCTCAGGAACAGCCACCAATTCTGCATTAGCAAAAGGAACATCCACAAAAAGAATCGTTTCCCCTAGCTGAAACTTAGAGACTGATCTTCCTTTTTGAATAATCTTCCCTACACCTTCATAGCCATTAATTAGAGGGTTTCGGGATTCAATATGATAGCTGCCCTTTCTTCGATAAATATCTGCATAATTCAAACCAATATACATCATTTCTATCAATAGCTCATTTTCTTGAATGACGGGATCAGGCAAATCCCCATATGTTAAAACAGTTGAATCACCGAATTCATTAAAATACAACGCCTTCATGCGCAAATCCTCTCCTATCTTCAGTCTATCGAAATCGTCCTGTTCTGTCTAAAATCAGAAATCTATCAATCGCCAAGCTTTCATAGAACGGAACGGTATAACAATCAACCGTTTGAAGTTTCATTAGCTATCTTTTGTTCGAACCCCCCTATTTTGAAGGTACTCTCCTTCTACGCCACTAGATGCCATGCGTCAAAAGAGAAAGTTTTTTTGGTTCGTCATTATCCATCTTAAAACGGTTATGAATGGATCCTGCATATTAATTGATTTATTAAATAGTCAATCTAAGAGATGTCTAGCTATATTACTATACTCTTAAACGAAGTAAAGACTAGAGTAGTAATCATTGATTATTAAAAAAACGTTTATGTTATGAGGAAATCATTTTTTATAAAAGCGAATTCGATCTGTATGTGCTGGTATCTGATTATAAACTGATTCCCAAACACCCTTTCGATAGACTTCATATTCTTCAAATAAAAAGGGCAAACCATTCGACTGAGCAATATCCGCGCTATCCATCAATTGAAAATGTAAATGGGGGGACGTAGAGTTACCTGAATGTCCAACATTTCCTAGTTTCTCGCCTTTTTTGATTCGATCACCAACTACTCCTTTTATCGAATTCGTTTGTAAATGTGCAAATACCATATAGATATTATTTTGGCATTTTAAAACCAGATAATTCCCGGCAATTTGACTGAAGTCGTCATTATACTCGTTAAATGAGGTAGCATTTTTTATAGCAATTGCCGAATCCACTATCCAATGCACAGCAGCACGTTCTGGAATACCATCTCTAATCGTTACGATCTCACCATCACAAGGCGCAAAAATCGGTTTCCCCCAACTATAGCATTTATCTAACGGTACTCCAAAGAAAAAATACCTAGTAAAACTAGTATTGTAAAACGGCTTTCTTGTCTTTTCCCAATCAACTTGCACAAAATCAAACGCAAATCTTAATCCCATACGATTAGTACCGTGACTAGGGATTTTCTTTACTGGTGTAGTAGGTGCTTGCCATTCCCCTCTAAGTGGAAATTCTATAATAATCGATCGGTGCTGGTCTTTTATCACCTCTGATTCCTCCTTTCAAAAATGCCTCTTCAGTCTCTTTTTGAAAAATTATTTTTTTGAAGTCCACTTTTCTTTCGGTCAAATTTTCCCAACTTCGTAGAAAGAGTGTCTTGCTTCTTTTTTTATTTCAGGAAAGAGTGAGCGATTGGAAACCTAAATGGGTTCTATTTCTTGCTAATTCAAATAAATATCTTTATTTTTTTGCCGGTGTTTTTCATTAATCTATCAACATACTGATTATTCAATCAAAAAATTTTTCTTGTATCCCCAGCATAATTTCATCTTCTGTTTTTATATCGGTTTCGTTGGCGAAATCATAATAATGAGGCTTCTGATCGTAGTATATTTCTAATTTTAAGCAGGATTCACTTTCATCAGTAAACAAATCAATGGGAATGTCATAAGAATCTGTAGGAATAAGATAGTAAAATAGATTGGATCCACAATTTCTGCAGAATCCTCTCTCTGCCCAATCAGAGGATTTGTATCTTGTAACTGATTCCTCAGAAGTGATGGTGATGTCTTCACCGCTTCCTGCTGAAACAGAAAGAAACGGTCCGGACCCCCATTTTCGACACATGGAACAATGACAAGCACTAATCTCCGAATGAAAATCTTTGACAATGATAGAAACTTTTCCGCATAAGCAAGTGGCTTTTTTCAATGAAATTCCTCCTTTTAAACAGATTTCCTTTGTCATTTTTAAACAAATCGTTTTGCAGCAACTTTTTTCAAATTATTGATACATTTGGCTAGTTCGGCTGTATTCATTTTAGCCTTCTCTAAAGAGAGGATCAGCATATCACAGACAGAAATGATATCCTCTGACGGTTCAGGATTATTCAAAATAGCCCTTACATCATGTTCTTCTTGATGATCGATCGAATGAAGTAAGCGTAAAATGGCTTCTAATGAATATTTTGCTGAGCGTAATATACGAATGATTTTTAATCGCTTTAGATCGTCTGCTGCATAAATGCGATACCCATTTTCACTTCTCTTTAGCGATAACAAGCCGTTCAGCTCCCAGTTTCTTAATGCATCAGTTGTTACGCCTAAGTATTTAGCTGCTTCACTCCGCTTTAAAGAAATGTCTTCCTCTTCAGTCGTTCCTTTGATCATATCTTCAACGATATGAATCGCTTCATTCGCCTCATCGATTTCTTGATCAATAGCCAGTACATAATCATGGAGCAATGCTGTGGCTGAAGCAAATTCATATTTTGCCAAGGCTTTGATCAGCTCTCTCATCATTGCTCTTAAACCAGATTGGAGCACCTCGACCTGAAAAGCAACTTTTGCTGTTCTTATCAATTCAACATGATATTCATTGTAAATTCTATAGCCATTTTTCGCTCTTTGAGGCTTAGGAATCAGTTCCCATTCCTCATAGCGTCGAATCGTGTTAGGATGAAAACCCACTAGTTTTGCTACCTCAGACGTTTTATATGTTTCCATCCGTTTCTCCCCCATCGTTCAAAATAAAAAGTGTTAATTCATGAAGTGCTCTGGAACAGCTTGTATACAAAAGATTGCTTTTTGATGATAATTGTTCCTTCCTAATATCAGTCAGGATAACTTGGTCGAACTCCAAGCCTTTAGCATATTGTGGCGTCGTGACAATGATTCCTTCCGTCATGGCTGTAGACTGCTTCCCAAAACGAGTGACCTCATAAGAAGATAGGCTTTTTTCGATTTTAGCAACTTCATCCCAAGTTTGGCAAATGATGCCGCAGGTTTTATGAGCTGACGATTCAAATCTTTCTATTATTTTTGTCAGCTTTTCTTGTTTTTCCTGTTGGTGATCAATATAGTTCAACTCAACTTCTTTATTATGACGTTCAATCGGAGTAAGTGCATTATTTGCCGTAAATTGTTTAGCAAATTTAATTATTTCATAGCTGGACCGATAACTGGTATTGAATGTGACTACACGGTTGGTTGAAACAACGGTTTGTAGCCGCTCCAAAAAATTCATTTCCGATGTCAGTAAATCTTGATTGACATCTCCACAAATTGTTTTTTGGCAAGGAAACAAACGATCCAACACATAAAAGTGCAACAGCGAATAATCCTGCATTTCGTCAATAACAATATGTTTGATTTGTCGGTTGGGAAGGATTCCCTCAATGTTCATTTTGAAATAGAGATATGGAAATAGATCTGCATAATCAATCTTATTTTTGTTTTGATTAAAAGGAATCTTTTCTGACGTCAAGAAGTTCACGTACTCATTCAAGCTAGTTGTTATTTGCAACCTGCTTAGCAACTCTTTTTCTATTGCTTTGCTTATATGATTTTGGTCATTTTCAGGCACGATCTTACTTAATTGCCGTGCTAATTGCTTAGTTCTAACGAATAATGCACTTTCTGAAAGAGCATTATTTACTTTTTCCAATTCTTTTTTTGAAAATGTGTATTGATGATCAACGATAATATCTTCGGAAAATAATCTATTATTGAGCTGTTGGATATGGTTTTTCAAAGACAAAAAGAATTTCTCAGATCTTTTATATAAAAAAGTTTTTGCCTCTTTTGACATTGGCTTTTCTATCATTTGATCTATTTCATCCTGTTTATCAGTTACTTTTAACTCTTCTTCGATCATTGGTTGGACAAGCTGGGTGATTTCAAGCTGATTTAGCTCGTCTTCTCCTAATTCAGGCAAAACAGTTGAAATGTAACTGGAGAAAACATCATTCGGTGATAGAATCAAAACATCTGAAGCCAGTAGTTCTTCTCTTTTTTGATAGAGTAAATAAGCGATTCGATGGAGCGCAATAGACGTTTTTCCAGAACCAGCAACACCTTGGATAATTAAGTTCTTGGCTTTTACATCTCTGATTACTTCGTTTTGTTCTTTTTGAATCGTGTGGATAATGGTCTTCATTTCACTTGAAGTGTTTTTACTCAGCTCATTCATCAAGAATTCATCGTTTACTGCGTCATCTGTGTCGACAACAACTCTAAGCGCTCCATTTTCAATTTCAAACTGTCGCTTTCCTTTTAAGTATCCATGAAATCTCTTCCCTAATGACTCATAGTAGGCAGAACCTAAACTAAAATCATAGTATAATGAGGAAATCGGTGCCCGCCAGTCATAGATCAGCTGCTGTCCAAATTTATCCGCAAACCCGTACCTACCAATGTAAAAATTTTCTACATCTTCGTCATCCTCAAACTGAAACTTAATTTTTGAAAAGTAAGGTGCTCCTTTTAAATATGCTAACTTTTTACTGATATTCGTTTCAAAGTTATTACGCTTATCAATAAAACTTAAGTTTTGCTGGTGATTGTAAACTTCATATTTGTCTAATTCATTTTTATAGTCAACTGTATATTTTTTGATATCTTTATAAGCTTGTTCATTAGCATTGACAGTTCCATCAATTTGTTTTATTTTTTTCTCAATTTTTGTTATAACTTCTTTTAAATGCTCATTTTCTTTCGTATTTAACATGATAAATTCCCCTTTCTCAATGATCTTATCAAGAAAGGGTACATTGGTGGTTTAGTGTAGGGTTTAGAAATTTTAAAATAGATTGATTGTTCTTTGTCTAATTTTCTTTTAAAGTGATTCTCTCATTTTCAATTAGTAATCATACGTATCAATTTCACTGACAGCTTTTTCAAAGTCTGATTGATGCGGTAGGACTTTTTTTTCTTTTGGTGGGAATGTTTTGTCAAAATCATTTAAGATGGATTCATCTGGATACATCGCTTCTGAAAAATGAACACTGCCGCTTATGCCATCTAATGCACCTTCAAATAGAGGCAATGCCATTACGCCAGTATAAAATTTACCATCAGGCATTGATATATTATATTTCTTTGTTCCTACAAATCCATATGGATGGTAATGATACGTAAAGCCGCCAAGAATAATGGCATTAAAGCCTAGTCTTTTCGCTTCAGCAAGTGAGTGCTCAATCAGCATGCGACCAAACCCTTGCCGATGATACTCTGGCGAAATGCTTACTGGTCCGAAGGTTATAATTGGATGTACTCCGCCATGCTTATCGATCACTTTCGCTTTTGTATAAAAAATGCTGCCGATGATCTCATTGTCTAATGCAATAACGAAGGACAACTCGGGGATAAAGTCAGGATGTTTTCTAATGTTGTGAACAAGTAAATGTTCGACTGCTCCTGGGAAATATAAATTCCAAAATGCTTCTCGTGTGATTTCTTCCACTATTTTATAGTCTTTTTCTTCTTCATGTCTAATTGTAATAGTCATAATTTCCTCCAAAAGTATTTCTTTCCTTTTTTTACTAAAGATAACTGACTTAATTGTCTAATCCTCGAAATAGTAGGAGAAGGCCTAGACTATAGTCAAAGATCTTTATTTCGTTTCTATACTATCATCGTTGAACTAAAATACCACATGATAGCTCGTTTAAATACTAACCATATGAAATACATCATCTAGTTCTATTTAGGACGAACAAAACTGGTATGTCCATCTTGAACTCCTTTTTTATCGTCGTTTTTATTCTAACTGAAAGAATATCTCTAGCTCATTCTCATGGAAAAAGACATTCCCAATGATGAGATGTGTAGAGAATGGTGAAACTTTCAGTACTCTTAAACGTGGAATTTACTTAAATAGTGTTATCCAGCTATTACCTCTTATTTAGGCAGTGGGTCTTTATGACTAGCAATTTGGAATTGCTAATAAGAAGTAAAACTAAATGATTACTATTGCGTAATTATAGGTGCACATTTACTGTCTTTCTAAATTCAACCTTGCCTACAGTCTTAGACGATAGGTTTCACCAATCGTCTAAGCTATAAAAATTTGATAATTCTGCAAATACTTTTTCTATTAGCATAAAAATAGACCGTACTTTATTCGTTTTTCAACTTATTGTTCAGATACTTATGCTACTCACCGGACAGACTCCATTCAATTTTTAGTAGAACAAATCATGCCTTCGCACAAAGTTTATCCAAACTATTTTTCACATATAAACAACTGGCTATAACCGATTATCCCTATTCCCATCTAAAATAGCGCACCGCAATAAAAATACCAATAATGGAAATAGCTGTTAACAATAAAACCATATAAAGCAGCCCATTTTCTTCTGGAAACGTAACCGTCTTTAATAACTTGATGCCTTGCGTCAAAGGCATAATATCCGCTACTTTCTGCAATCCCTGCGGCATGATTTCATAAGGAACTGTCGCTCCTGATAAAAAAAACATTGGAAAGAAAATTGCTGAATTTATCGCCCCGGTTGCTTTCTCACTAGGCGATAAGCTGGCAACGATCAAACCTATGGCATGAATGGAAATCATCACTAACAGATACGCTGGTATAAAGTACAGCCAGTTGCCAACGTAAGAAAATTGAAAGAAAACAACTAGCACGCCTAATAATAACAACATCGACACGATGCTGATCGTAAAGCAAAAAAGTAAATGAGCCAAAAGTAATTGGATCGGACTAATTGGTGTCACCTGATATCTTTTCAAGATTTTTCGCTCACGGTAGGAAGATAATGCAAGAGGAAGCCCCATCACACCTGCTGAACAAATCCCTACAGTCGAAACTGACACAAAAGCTGTATTCAGCGAGTCATTACTAGAATCCATAACCCCCATAAAACAAACAATCCCAAGGGGAACAAAAATGCCAAATATAATGGAAGACATTTCTCTTATCGACAGTTTTGCTTCTGATTTATAAAGTAACCAAAATGTCTTCATCTTAATACTCCTCCCCAATAAGTGTTAGAAAGGCTTCTTCAAGTGTGTCTCTTTTGCTTTTCAATACTATTTCTGCGACTGTACCGCTTGCCACTTCTTTGCCCTCTTTTAGGACTAAAATTCGATCACATAAAGTTTCTACTTCGTCCATATAGTGTGAAGTCAGGAAAATGGTCACACCTTTTTCTTTAAGCATCAGCAAGTATCGCCAAACTTCTCTCCTTGCTTTAGGATCCAGACCCGTTGTCAGCTCGTCTAAAAAGATGATCTCCGGATTCCCCATAATCGCTAATAGGATACATAGCTTCTGTTTTTCTCCGCCGGATAATGTAGCTAAAAACGAATTTTTTTTTGCTGAAAGACCAAATTCATCCAACGTCCTCATCCAATCAATCGGTTTTTCGTACAAGGAATTAGTAATTTCACAGATTTCTTTGACCTTCAACTGATTTTGAAAAGCTGCTTCTTGGAACTGAACCCCTACATATTGAAAGAGCTTTTTTCGCTCTTTTCTTGGATCTTTGCCTAACAAGGTGATATCTGCAGAATCATATTTTTGCGTACCTAAAAGGCAATCGATCGTCGTTGATTTGCCTGCTCCATTATGACCGAGCAAGCCAAATATCGTTCCTTTCTCTACAGCAAAACTCAAATTGTCTACTGCACGTTTGTCTCCATATGTTTTGACCAGATCTTTCACTTCTATTGCATTGGTGTTTTTATCGATCATTTTATCCCTCCAATCATTTTCTAGGTTCATTCTAGCCGAAAACGATTCGAAGGTGGTCTAGTGGAGGGTTCTCAATTAGGGGAAAATCCTATCTCGACTTCCAATAAATAATACGTAATAGCAATGCATCACTTAAATACTCGATTACATCCATCTGTTCTTGATCTTCCAAATAAAGAAAAACCAGTTAGGGACGCTGCCTAACTGGTTATAACTTTACTATCAGTTGTATCTTTCTATTCGATAACTTTCTGTTTAAGAACCGAATAAGAAGTTTTTCGTAAATGTTTGCAGACAATCCGAGTAGTGAAATAAGTAAAGTGAATACGACTTTTAAAACAGTGTTTTCTATCTAAAGCCTTATTTCTTCGGTTCATCCTCATCCATCTTCAGAACTGCCATGAAGGCTTCTTGCGGTACTTCGACGGAGCCGATTTGTTTCATCCGCTTCTTCCCTTCTTTTTGTTTCTCCAGAAGTTTGCGTTTCCGAGAAACGTCACCGCCATAACATTTCGCCAATACGTTCTTACGCAAGGCTTTGATGTCGGAACGGGCAACGATTTTTTGTCCGATGGCTGCTTGGATCGGCACTTCGAACTGTTGTCGTGGAATCAGTTTTTTCAGTTTTTCAACGATGGCTTTGCCGCGTTCATAGGCAAAGTCACGGTGAACGATAAAGCTTAACGCATCGACTTTTTCAGTGTTCAGCAAGATGTCCATCTTCACTAGCTTGCTAGTGCGGTAACCAGACATTTCGTAATCCAGTGATGCATACCCTTTGGTGCTGGATTTCAATTTATCAAAGAAATCAAAGACGATTTCCGATAATGGGATCTCATAAACGACGTTTACGCGATAATCATCCAAGTAATCCATCGTGACAAAGTCTCCCCGTTTACGTTGGGACAATTCCATTACAGCACCGACGTAATCGTTAGGGACCATGATTTGTGCTTTGACGTAAGGCTCTTGCACGTTGTCGATCGTGACTGGTTCAGGAAACTCTGCTGGATTATCAACGACGACCATTGAGCCATCAGTCTTGTTGACGTGATAGATTACGGATGGTGCAGTCGTAATCAACTCAAGGTTAAATTCACGTTCTAGCCGTTCTTGCACGACATCCATGTGTAATAGGCCTAAGAAGCCGCAACGGAACCCAAATCCTAATGCTTGAGAAGTTTCTGGTTCAAATTGCAATGCTGCATCATTCAATTGTAATTTTTCCAATGCTTCTCGAAGGTCGTTGTAACGTGAGGTATCGATTGGGTACAATCCGCAATAAACCATCGGATTCATTTGACGATAACCGGCTAAGGCTTCTTCTGCTGGATTGTTGGCTAAAGTCACCGTATCCCCGACTTGGGTATCTTTAACGGTCTTGATGGCAGCAGTGATATACCCAACATCGCCCACCATCAACGCATCTCGTTGAATGGCTTTGGGTGAAAAGACGCCGACTTCTGTGACATCAAAGGTCTTGCCATTACTCATCATTTTGATCTTGTCACCTGGTTTGACCATCCCGTCCATGATGCGGACGTTTAAGACCACCCCACGATAGGAATCGTACACGGAGTCAAAGATCAACGCTTTTAACGGTGCTTCAATATCACCTGCTGGAGCTGGGACATACTCAACGATTTGTTCCAAAATGTCTTCGATCCCAATACCTGCTTTGGCACTCGCTAAAACAGCTTCACTGGCATCGATACCGATCACATCTTCGATCTCTGTTCGTACTCGCTCAGGATCGGCAGCTGGCAAGTCTATTTTATTAATGACTGGTAGGATCTCTAAATCATTGTCTAACGCCAAGTAGACGTTTGCCAATGTCTGTGCTTCGATCCCTTGAGCCGCATCAACGACGAGCACGGCGCCTTCACAAGCGGCCAAACTGCGGGACACTTCATAGGTGAAATCGACGTGCCCTGGAGTGTCGATCAAATGGAAGATGTAGGTTTCTCCGTCTTTGGCGGTATAGTTAAGTTCCACGGCATTTAATTTGATCGTGATTCCTCGTTCACGTTCAAGATCCATGGAGTCTAATAATTGGTTTTGCATTTCCCGTGACGTCACTGTATGGGTTTGTTCCAAAATACGGTCCGCCAATGTTGATTTCCCATGGTCGATATGGGCGATAATGGAGAAATTACGAATCTTCTCCTGTCGTTTTTTCATTTCTTCTATGTTCATGGATACGTTCCTCATTTCTTTTAGTCAGCTTTTCTATTATACCAACGAAACGCCAATAGTTAAAGTATTTTTCTTAACCGTTATTTAGACATATTCATTCAGGTTTTGCTATACTAGAGCTAGCAAATAAATTGGAGTTGAAAGAATGGACAATAATTTTCATCAAAATCTACATATTCGAGCGGTGGATGAAAAAGACGTTGATCAGTTCAATGAACTGTTAAGCTACGTTTTTCAGATCACTGAATCGGATATTGAAGAAAGCGGCTATGAGAGCAAACGGGAAATGATCAAATCTAAGCGCCCGATCTTAGAACTTTCCAAGGTCTTTGGCTGGTTCAATGAAGACAAGTTGATCTCGCAAATCGCCGTTTATCCTTGTGAAGTCAATATACACGGCAAATTGATCAAAATGGGCGGAGTGACCGGTGTTGGGACCTACCCTGAGTATGCCGGACATGGCCTGATGAAAGACCTGATCAAGCTTGCCTTAGAAACCATGCGGGAAGATCAGCAATGGATCTCCTATCTTTATCCATACAATGTGCCCTACTATCGTCGCAAAGGCTGGGAGATTATGTCCGACAAGCTGACCTTCAAAATTCGTGATACCCAACTTCCGAAAACCAAAGAAGTCCCTGGGATCGTAGAGCGCAAAGAAGTGGATGACCCTGATGTCTTTACTGTCTACAACCAATTCTCCCGCGACAACCATGGTGCCTTGCAGCGGACCTCTTTTCATTGGGAAGAGTATTGGCGCTATGAAAATGAAGAAGAGCGCACCGCGGCTGTCTATTACAATGCCAGCGGTCATCCGACTGGTGTACTTTTTTATTGGGTAGCCGAAGAAGTCTTCCACGTAAAGGAAATGTTCTACTTGAATCAAGAAGCCCGCAATGGTCTTTGGAATTTTATCTCTGCTCATTTCTCAATGGTTTATTGGGTCAAAGGAGACATTTATTCAAATGAACCTCTGTCCTTCTACTTGGATGATAGCCAAATCAAAGAAACCATCGAGCCTTATTACATGGCGCGGATCGTCGATGTAGAACAGTTTTTGACAAATTTCCCATTTGAAGCCTTCCAAACACCCTTTCACTTTGTTGTATCCGACCCAGTTGCCGATTGGAACAACGGAATCTTTGGTGTCCAATACAATCACGGGGAGATCGTAGTTTCAAGAGAAGCTATCGGAAAAGCGGTCCAGTTGGATATTCAGACATTGTCGTGTCTGTTGATGAATTACCGCCGTCCGGCTTACTTAGAGCGTGTGGAACGACTAAATACCGATTCAGAAACACTGGCATTACTGGAATCGATCATCCCTGATATGGAAGCCTATTTCAGCGATTATTTCTAAACAACGAATCAACAAAACGTACAACTATGAATGATTAAGGAGTGTTTTTGAATGAAACTATATTTTGCTGCTCCCCTGTTTGCTGCTAGTGACCTGCGCTACAACGCCGAACTTGTTGCGTCGATTCGCCAGCAGTATCCGCAGCTGGAGATTTATTTACCTCAAGAAAATGCCGCGATCAATGATAAATCCGCCTATGCGGATAGCAAAATGATCGCTTTGGCAGATACCGAAAAAGTACTGGAAAGTGATTTGATGATCGCATTACTGGATGGTTTGACCATCGATGCTGGGGTTGCCTCTGAGATCGGTGTCGCCTATGCAAAAGGCATTCCTGTTTTAGGGCTTTATACAGATAGTCGCCAACAAGGAGCCGACAATCAGCAAAAGCTGGCAGCATTACAAACCGTTGCGGAAAACCAATTCCACTATGTCAATCTTTATACGGTGGGTTTGATCAAACTAAATGGTGAGATTTATTCCTCTGAAGCAGCCCTTTTAGCTGGCTTAGCCGACTATCTTTCGGAGGACAACTAAATGGGACAAACTTATCAGCGACTGCAAAAGGTATTCACTATTTTTGGTATTCTCGTGTTTTGTTTTTCTTTGTGGGAATTTTTCCGTGGGGTCTATCCGCAAACACAAGGATTGATTTTCTTAGTTCAGGCATTGCTTGGGATTTTATTGATTTTCGTCCCAGAAATGAGTAAAAAGTTCTTAAAAATCCAGCTACCAAATGCCACCGTCTACTTTTATTGGTTTTTCTTGCTGATCTCTGTATTTATGGGGACAATTCTGCATTTGATTGAAACCATTGCTTTCTGGGATAAAATTCTACATGCGGTGAGTCCTATGGTCTTGACGGCTGTTGGCTATGGATTGATCTGTCTCTTACTAAAAGAAGTCCCCGTTTCAAAAGTTTCTCCATGGTTATTTTTATTAATGGGCTTTGCTTTTGCTGGCTTATGTGGTGTTTTCTGGGAGTTTTGGGAATTCATCTGCGATTCCGTTGGTGGAATGAATCTCCAACGTTATGCAACTTTAGATGGCACACCGTTTATCGGCCGTGAAGCATTGATGGATACGATGGGCGATTTACTGACCAACACGATTGGTGCTGCTCTAATGGGCGTGTTCGCTTACGTACAAGGACGAGGCAAACCTGATTACTTTGAAAGTTATCGGATTCGGAAATTATCATAGTCTACCTTTAAAAGCCGGTTGAAAAGCATCGTTTTTCAACCAGCTTTTTTCTATTGTTCTTTTATTGATAAAGAAAAATTTATAAAAATACTTAAATGGTAGCTCTTGTTTTTGCTGATTCACTGTATACCAAGGGTTCCTATCGTGTGTATAAACTAATAAAACGTTTACAATCTAAAAAAAATTCCCTCGTTTAATCATTTTTATTTCCCCAAAAAACCTTGGTCTGTTATAATTACATTATTCATTTGACATTGCGTCAGTAAAGGAGAGGCTTATGGTCCTAACAGTGTTTTTCATTTTATGCTGCTTGATTTTTTCATCGATCACCTATGCGTTCTCTAAAGATGCCCGGAAATTTGTCCAACCTTTATCAATCAAAATTATTTTTATTGCATCAGCTATTATTGCGGTTTGGACAATGTTCTTCTCAATGGTTGCCTTTGTCGCTTGGGTGATCTAAAAAACATTCTTACCAGTTGCGGCGTTTTCGCTGCATTGGTAAGAATGTTTTTTTGGTTAGAAAAGTTTGATTTGATTCAATGGCCAAAAGCGCAGCAGCACTTTCCCTTCCATTTGATCTTCTGTTACAACCCCGAAACTGCGACTGTCCCGAGAGATCAAACGATTGTCTCCCATCACAAAATAGCTGCCTTCAGGAACCGTTACCGTGAAATCATCGGTAAAGTGTTCGGCACCAGCGGCGATTTGCTGAAACATTTCGCGATAAGAATATTCATCTTGTAATTGATCGTCCGCAAATTTTTCTTTAAAATCATCTAAATAGGGTTCTTCGTATACTTCTCCATTGATTGTTAAGACATCATCTTTCATTTCGATAGTATCACCGGGTAAACCAATCAGCCGCTTGACAGCGATTTTGCTTGGATCATCTGGTTCAACGCAGATCACGATGTCTTGCCGGTCATATGAAGAAATTTTTGATGCAATCAGCCGCTGTTTATCGGCCAAAGTCGGGTCCATAGAATGGCCACTGACTTGAACAGGCGTCAGGACAAACAGACGGATGAGAACCACGGCGACGATAAAGAAAAGCAGTAACCAATTCTCTTTTAGGATTTTTACCATAGCTGCTCTTTCGCTCCTTTACTGCATCTTTTGTCATTATCAAAGCTCGTTTCTGGCATTCTAACAAAAGATATCTTCCTCAATCTTACGTGGAATTTTTACATTGAGCAAGAGAAATCATCGATTTTTAAAAAAATATGACATTTCTAGTGGCCATAAAGAACCTTTTACGTTCGATCACGACTCAAGAAAGCAAACACATCTTTTCGACTTAGACTTCCTACCAGTTTCTGCTCTTCTTCAATCACTACCGTGTCATGAGTTGCAAATAAGGTATACAACTCATTTAAAGTAGTAGATGCAGCGATTTGAGGAGCCCCAGGGTTGACTTCATCGCTGAAAAAGTTCATCCGCATCAAATCCCCTGCTGTGACCAGTTTTGCTTCGTCTTCACCGGTCTCTTCAAAAAAGCTTTTCACAAAAGCAGTTTTTGGTTGCGAGACAATCACTTCCGGTGTATCACATTGGACGATCTTCCCTTGATTCATGACAGCAATGCGTGTACCTAGTTTTACCGCTTCTTTCATGTTATGCGTGACAAAAATAATCGTCGTCCCAAGTTCTTGGTGCAAATCAAGGACTAACTCCTGCAAGGAATTACGAGAAATTGGATCAAGAGCACTAAAGGGTTCGTCCATCAGAATAATTTCTGGGTTAGCAGCTAACGCTCTTAAGATCCCGATCCGTTGCTGTTCTCCTCCTGACAACTCTTTAGGCATTCGATGGCGGTATTGCTCTGGGTCAAGTTTGACCTGTGTCAGCAAACGATCCACGGCTTCTGAGCGATCTTTTTTTGACCACCCTAACATCTCTGGGATCACTTCGATATTTTGTTTGACATCCATCGTCGGAAACAGAGCGATTTGTTGGAGAACATACCCCATTTGCCAACGCATTTTTTGAATATTGTATTCTTTGATCCGTTTTTCTTTGAAGTAAATATCACCATCTGTCGGTTCTGACAACGCGTTGATCATCTTCAAAGTCGTCGTTTTCCCACTCCCAGAAGGACCGACCAAAACAAAGATTTCCCCTTTATTGATGCTCAGATCTAACTGATCGATCACTAGTTTTTGATCAAACTTTTTACTGACGTTTTTAAATTCAATAATTGGTGTCATTCTTGTCCCTCCTCAATTAATCCTTCGTCTATCAGGAAGGTACGCGCGACTTCTGCTGGATTTTTTCCTTCGACATTGACCTGATAATTCATTTCACTCATTTGTTCTTCAGTGATTTTCCCTGCCAACTTTTCCAATGCACGGACGACTTCTGGATGTTCCTTGGCAAAGGCTTCTTTCATCAAAGGCGCTCCTTGATAAGGTGGAAATAGTTCTTGATCGTCTTCTAGAATAACTAAGCCATATTGACGCAATTCACTGTCCGTGGAATAGGCATCCAGTAGACTGATATCGCCATTATTGATGGCTTGATAACGCAATGCTGGTTCCATACTTTGGACACTTGGAAAATCTAGCCCATAGCGTTCTTGGATGCCCGCATAACCGTCCGTCCGATCAATGAATTCGAGGGTGAAGCCGGCTTTGATTTGATTTTCGATTTTCTTCAAATCAGAGATCGTGGTTAGTCCATTTTCCTCAGCAAATTCTTTTTTCACAGCCAACGCATAGGTATTTTGATACGCCATCGGCTGAAGCAAGGTCATCTCAAACTGATCCTTCAATAGATTGACTGCTTCGGTATAGGTTTCGTCGGAGTCAAGTTTTTGACTCGCAAGCTCTTCTGGTACCTCAACTAAGCTCTCCAACACGGTACCGGTAAACTCCGGATAAATATCAACTTGGCCATTGTCTAATGCACTGAATAAGAATGAGGTCTTTCCGAAATTTGGCTCTAGTTCAACTTGGGCATCAGGGTCTTCTTGTTCAATCAATTCTTTGTACATGTTGATCAAGATATCAGGTTCGGACCCTAGTTTCCCTGCGATGGTGATGGTTTTCGGCGCGAAAAATCCGCTCTGTGAAAAAGAAACGCCGCCAATCAGCAAGATGATTGCTGCCAGTGTAATCAAGGTATAGCGCGGTTTCAGGTGTTGTAGATATCGGATCAACGTACTGAAAACAATAGCCAGTAAAGCAGACCCGATCGCACCGATCAGCGTTAATTCAGGGGCATTCCGATCGATCCCCAACAAAATAAAGGAACCTAGCCCACCAGCGCCAATCAGAGCGGCTAAGGTCGCTGTTCCGATGATCAAGACCAATGCCGTGCGAATCCCCGAAATAATGACAGGCAAGGCAATCGGTAATTCGACTTTGATCAATCGGCGCATCCGAGACATACCAAATGCCGCCGCAGCTTCTTCGATTGATGGATCGATCTCCGAAAGGCCAATATAGGTATTTTGAAAGATCGGCAATAACGCATAAATAACTAGTGCGATCAACGCAGGCGGCGTTCCGATCCCCACGAATGGAATCAATAAACCTAACAGTGCCAGTGATGGAATCGTTTGTAACACACTCGTTATTTGTAGGCCGACTTCCGCTGCCCGTTTATGATTAACCAGCCAAATGGCTAACGGGACAGCAATGACGATCGCGACCAGCAGCGCAATGATCGACAATGACAAATGCTCAAAGACAGCTGTCAGCAATTCCCCTTTTCGCTCATTCAACGTTTCAAAAAAAGTATTCATCTTTTCATTCCTCTCCTACTCCATAAGAACAGTATAATCGAAGTGCGAATTTCCTCCAAACAACAAGCAAGGGGAACTTTTTTGTCTTATGTTGAGCGACAAAAAAACGATGGCTGCCACTTAAACGGCAACCATCGTTTTGCATTTATCCATTTTTTATCTTTTTATTCTTCGGTAATTGGCGTATTTTCAAAAACCAGTTGATCGTTCAATAATTCAATCGTGACTTGGGTCTTTGGTAAGACTCTGCCGGCAACGATTTCTTTTGCCAATGGGGTTTCGACTTCTCTCGTGATAAACCGACGGAGAGGACGCGCACCATACGCTGGCTCATAAGCATTTTCAGCGATCCATCGTTTGGCTTCTTCAGTGATCGTCAACAGTATATCTTGGACTTCCAGTCGTTGTGAAAGCTGTGCGATGATCTTGTCGATGATGCCTGTCACATCGTTTAGACTAAGCGGTGTGAATAAAATCGTATCATCGATCCGATTTAAGAATTCTGGTTTGAAATGCCCTCTCAAGAGATTACGGACATTTTCAGCAACGTTTTCTGGGATCGTCCCTTCTGCGGTCACGCCATCTAGCAAGACTTGAGAGCCGATATTGCTAGTCATGATCAAGACTGTATTTTTGAAATCAACGACTCGCCCTTTTGAATCTGTCAAACGGCCATCATCAAGCACTTGTAACAAGATATTAAAGACATCAGGATGGGCTTTTTCGATTTCATCTAACAAAACGATCGTGTAAGGATTGCGGCGGACAGCTTCAGTCAATTGCCCACCTTCTTCAAACCCTACATAGCCTGGAGGGGCACCGACTAAACGAGACACTGAATGTTTCTCCATGTATTCGCTCATATCGATCCGAACCATATGCTCTTCTGAATCAAAGAGGTTGACCGCCAACGCTTTCGCTAATTCGGTCTTACCGACGCCGGTCGGACCTAAGAACAAGAAGGAACCTAATGGTCGATTTGGATCTTGCAGGCCAGCTCGTGAACGAATAACTGCATCACTGACAGCATCGACTGCTTCATCTTGTCCGATGACCCTTTGATGCAAGGTCTCATTTAATTTCAACAGTTTTTCTCGTTCGCCTTCCACTAATTTAGCGACTGGAATCCCTGTCAAACGTCCCACGACTAAGGCGATCTCATTTTCGGTCACTGACTCTTGGACCATCCGAATGCCTTCGACTTGGTTTTTTTCTTCTAGTTCAGCTAGTTCTTTTTCCAGTTGGGGAATCGTCCCATGGCGAAGAACAGCGGCCCGTTCCAAATCATAGTTATTTTCAGCATCTTCCAACTCATGCTTGGCTTTATCGATCTCTGCCCGTTTGTTGGAAACTGCATTCACTTCTTCTTTTTCCGTTTCCCACTGCATTTTCATGGTATTGACTTCTTCACGCAATTCCGCCAATTCTTCTTGTAAAATGCCTAAGCGTTTTTTCGATGCATCATCGGATTCCTTTTTCAATGCGGCTTCTTCGATCTCCAGTTGCATCAAACGACGGGTAACTTGGTCGAGCTCAGTAGGCATCGAATTCATTTCCACCCGAATTGTGGCACTCGCCTCATCGATCAAGTCAATGGCTTTATCTGGTAAAAAGCGGTCCGTGATATACCGATCAGATAAGGTCGCCGCAGCAACAAGCGCGTTGTCATGGATGTTGACGCCATGATGGATCTCGAACCGTTCTTTCAGGCCACGTAAAATCGAAATCGTATCTTGAACGGTTGGTTCCTGTACCAGCACTTTTTGGAAACGACGTTCCAAGGCTTTGTCCTTTTCCATGTATTGACGGTATTCATCAAGGGTGGTTGCGCCAATCGTATGCAATTCTCCCCGTGCCAGCATTGGTTTCAGTAAGTTTCCAGCATCCATGCTGCCTTCCGTCTTACCAGCACCTACAATATTGTGGATCTCATCAATAAAGAGAATGATCCGGCCATCGGCTTTTTTCACTTCTTGTAAGACGGCTTTCAAACGCTCTTCAAATTCACCTCGGAATTTAGCACCTGCGATCAAGGCACCCATATCCAGAGAAAAGATCGTTTTGTCTTTTAGGTTTTCTGGGACGTCTTTTCGCACGATCCGTTGAGCCAATCCTTCAACGATGGCTGTTTTACCAACCCCCGGTTCACCAATCAAAACGGGATTGTTTTTTGTTTTCCGAGAAAGGATGCGAATCACATCGCGAATTTCTTCGTCTCGTCCGATAATGGGGTCCATTTTTCCGCTGCGGACTTGTTGGACCAAGTCAACGCCGTATTTTTCTAATGCTTTGTATTGTTCTTCTTGATTTTGTGAGGTCACACGATCCCCTCCTCTTAATGTTTCGATCGTTTGCTTGATTTCTTTTGCGGTGACTCCTTGTTTCTTTAAATACACCGTCAAGGGATGATTTTTCAATTTCATCAACGCATAAAGGACGATTTCTGTGGAAAGATACTCGTCTTGAAATTCATTTTTTAATTGATCTGCCTCAGACAAAAGATGAAACAGATTTTGACTCATGGATTGACCATAACGAACATTTCCTCCTTCAACGGAAGGCAGTTCATCTAATAATCGGTCGACTTCTTTTTCAAAAGCATCGACATCGAGCCCTGTGTCCGTATAAAAATTGCGGCCGAATTGATTGGCTTGCAATAAAATCTTCCATAAATGCGGAATATCAATTTCTTGATGGTGACGGGTCATGGCAATCTGCTGGGCTTCAGCGATAGCACTTTGTAATGTAGTCGTCATTTTTTCTGGGTTCATACTTTTCCCTCCCAAAATGGTAGTCAGAAAAAAAGTACACTGCAAGCAGTATCCTTTTTTCTACTCTTCTATTATACAATATTGGTCAGTAATGGTCAAAAGTTTTCCCTCGAACATCAAAAATTTTTTCAGTATTATTTCATGAAAATTGACAGATGGGAAGTAGCAATGGTATGCTAGGTCGTGATTGGTCAGGAACAACCGATTTTCCTGATCGTTTTAAGCGCTTTTTGGCGTATTTTATTCAGTAAGATTATCTACTTAGCTGTAACGTCTACTGTTTACAGCTTTTTTATATGGAGGAAACGATGTTAACATTAACGAATATTAGCCAACAATTTGGCGACAAATTGCTTTACGAAGATGTTTCCGTTCAAATCAACCGTGGGGAAAAAGTCGGTTTGATTGGACGGAACGGCGCTGGCAAAAGTACTTTAATCAAAATCATTACAGGAGAAATTCTCCCTGACGATGGCTTTGTTCAATTTCCGAAAAATTTGAAAATGGGCTATTTGGATCAATACGTCAATGTTGATGAAACGCAATCGATCCGTGATTTTTTGCGCTCTGCCTTTGTAGAAGACTTCGAAAAAGAACAACAGATCGCCGATCTTTATACTGCTTATGGCGAAAGTCTCGACGATAAGCTTTTAGAAAAAGCGGGCGAATTGCAAAATCAACTGGATCAAGGAAATTTCTACCAAATGGATACATTGATCGATGATTTAGCAGAAGGGTTAGGTATTTCGGTTCTCGGCATGGATACGCCCCTTGCTTCCTTAAGTGGTGGTCAACGCTCGAAACTGATTTTAGCGAAAATGCTCTTAGAAAAACCCGACATGCTGATTTTGGATGAACCAACCAACCACCTAGATGATGAACATATCAAATGGTTAGTTGAATTTTTACAAAACTTTACTGGTACCTACTTAGTCGTTTCTCATGATCGTCAATTCTTGAATGAAATCACGACCCATATCATTGATATCGAATTTGGCAAGCTTTCTAAGTATACTGGGAATTTAGACAAAGCATTAAAACTAAAAACGTTGCAAAACGAAAGCTACATGAAGCAATACGAAGCACAGCAAGAGCATATCAAGAAAACTGAAAGCTATATTCGTAAATACAAAGCTGGTTCTCGTTCAACAATGGCAAAGAGTCGTGAAAAACAATTGGCAAAAATCGAACGCTTGACTCCACCCCAAGATGTCCCTAAACCGCATCTAGGATTTGATTTGGCACCGATCGTTACGACCTTGGCATTAGAGACGACCAATCTAGTGATTGGGTACGACCAAAAGCCCTTACTCTCCCCAATCAACCTAACGATCCGCTATGGCGAAAAAATTGCGATTCGGGGATTTAATGGGATCGGTAAATCAACATTGATCAAAACGATTCTCGGTGTGATCCCTGCAATTGAAGGAACCGTTTCTTACCCGCAGCATACAAAGTTTAATTACTTTTCTCAAGACCTGGACTGGGAATATCCCTTGCAGACCCCTCTTCAATACCTTGAGGATCTTTTCCCAAAGGCCACTAACAAAGAATTGCGGCGGCAACTTTCTCGGGCGGGATTACCTAGCCAATTAGCCCAGGAAGAATTGAAATTATTAAGTGGTGGCGAACAGACAAAAGTGAAGTTAGCTGAAATGATGTTGATCAAAAGCAACTTTTTGATTCTTGATGAGCCGACCAACCATATCGATCAAGACACGAAAAACAATTTGGAAGAAACCCTGGCAGCCTTTCCTGGAACCGTTCTGATCGTTTCCCATGAAGCTGAATTTTATGAATCCTTTGTTGATCGGATCATTGATTTGAAAGACTAAAAAACACGCTTATCCTCTACTCGAAGATAAGCGTGTTTTTAACTTTCCACTTTTTCTTTTCTTAATTCAGTCAACTCTTGGCTGATATCTTTGCGCTTTTCTTTCATTACATATGCAAAGCCAATAATGAAGGGCCAAATGAATGTCGCTAAGCGATACAGCAGCATGGAAGACGCAGCATCGACCGTGCCAACTAATGGACCAAAAAGCAGCATATAAATAAATTCAAATGATCCGATCCCCGCCGGTGTTGGGATCACCCCGGACAAGACGACGGCAAAGCTGATGAAGGATAACGTCAATAAGAAATCGATCTCTGGATGCTGCACAACAAGAATCACGTAAGGAATCACATACCAAGGTAGCATCTTCAAAAGATTCCAAAGGTAGATGCGCAAGAAAGCGGTGCGGTCGGTAATGATTGCGTTGACCGTTTCTCGCAAAGAATAGATCTGGGTGTTGCATTTGTCAACGATCCCTCTTAACGTTGCACTTTTGAACAGCTTATTGCTGATGATCACAAAAAAGACTTGAATGTTGATACTGACAGAAAGTGCCAATAAAGCGGCAATGATCAAAAAGACGAGTACGATCCCCACCAAAATTACCCAAATCATATTCGGCGCATTGTCATAGAATAGCGAGAATTGAATAATCAACCCAGCGATTGCATATGTCAATATGGCAAACTTATACATCACCATGTGTAAGGTGGTGACACCAACCCCTTGTGACAATTGCAAACCATTTTTACGATAAAAATTCACCTCTGAGATCAAGGTGCCCGCCCCAAACGTCACGATCCGGTAAAAACCACTGTAACAAACCGTTAAAAAGCCTGCCTTAGTAGTAAATTCCGGTTGAAACGTCACAGCGATCTCTTTCACTGTCCGTCCTTCGATCACCAGGTACAATGTGCCAAGTCCCATAACTAATAAGACGACGAGAAAGCTGGTCTCTCTTAGCCCCGCCAAAATATCCATCATCGAGTTACGGACAAAAAAATACATCACACCCAGAATCCCTACTAGTAAAAGTAAATTAAGGGCGAACTTCACTTTAGTTTTCATATTAACTCCTTGCTTGTTATACCGAATTTATGCAAAAAAGACCATCAGCAGGATAGCAAAAACGGTGCCAAAAGCAAAAAAGAGGTGAAACTTCTTCTTTCTTGTTTTGTGGCGAAATACGCGTTGCGCAATTAAACCGCCTAATCCGCCGCCAATCGCCCCCATAAAAAGGAGATTTGCTTCGGGAACCCGCCAACCTTGTTTCACTGCCTGATATTTATCATACCCCATCAGACAGAAAAGATAAAGATTGACTGCAATTAAATAAAACCACAATGGATTGTAAATCAGTGCATTCATCCATTTCCTCCATATGATTGATCGTAGGGACCATTATTTTGATTCTTTTGCTTCCTCAGGTACCAGCATCGTCAACCCATGTTTGATGACTTTCATCTCAATCGGCAGATCATCCGTTGGGTCGCCATCGGTTCGAGTATGAACCGTTTTTTCTTTGGCCTTTATTGAGACCTTTGCGGCAGTGAAATATTCAACACTTGGGACTTTGGCAATTCTACCACGAATAATTCTTGGTAGATACAAAATAAACCGTAAAATATTCAGTTTTGGCAAAAGAATGACATGAAACAACCCGTCATCAGGTTTTGCTTCTTCATCAAAGTTCTTAAACCCACCTGCTGAATTTGACATAACGATTGTCAGTAATTGACTTTTTCCCTGCCATTTCCGTTCGTCAGCAATAACTTCTAATTTGTATTGTTTCTTTTTGATCAACAGATGAATGAACCGTTTCATAAACGCTAACGGCCCATACTGCTGTTTTTCTTCTTGGGAAGTTGCGGCGGCGGTATCTGCCAGAAGACCAATGGTCATCGTCGAGATCATTACTTGATCATTGACCATCCCATAATCGATCGGACGTTCAGCCCCTGTTAAAACATTCTCAAACGCTTCTTCTGGTTTGACTGGTATACCCAACATTCGAGCGAAATTATTTACCGTTCCTCCAGGAATGATCCCGATCTTCAGCTCATCCAGCTTTTCTTTGAAGGTTTGCAGCCCATGATGGATCGTGCCATCTCCGCCGATGATCACAATCGTATCGACTGCGTGTTTTTTGGCAGCCTCTCGAACGTCTTTTGGATCCACGTCTGGATTTGAGGCCTGCAAGAACGCTTGATGCTCTTCGCCTTGTTCTTTCACATAGGCTTGGAATTTTTCTGCTGTTTCTTTTGCTTCACTTTTCCCCGCTGTATCATTGTATAAAACGAGAATTTTCATCCTATTCACATCCTAAAAAGGCCGGGTCTTACGCAAGACCTGCGTGAAGAGTTCCCAGCCCAAGAGTTTTTCATTTATTCCATCAAATCAAAAGCAACGTTTATGCTTGAGCATTCAGTTCGACGATTTTCACGATCACATCGGTCGCCTTCATCATTGATTGTAGCGAGACGAACTCATAACGACCGTGCATATTTTCTCCACCAGCAAAGATATTCGGTGTTGGAATCCCTAGATAGGAGATTTTCGACCCATCGGTCCCACCACGAACAGGTTCTGTTACCGGAGTGATTCCCACTGCTTCCATCGCATCTTTTGCTAAATCAATGATACTCATATCTTTTTCGATGATTTCTTTCATGTTGTAGTATTGATCATATAGATGAACGTGCACTCGCGGTTCATCAAAGCGGGCATTCAAGCTTTCTTGAACCGCTAATAATTGTTCTTTTCTTTCTTCAAAACGGGTCCGGTCATGATCTCGAATAATGTATGCCATTTTCGCTTCTTCTACTGAGCCACTGAGGCTCATCAAATGGAAGAACCCTTCTGTCCCTTCGGTTTTCTCAGGAACTTCATCAGCCGGTAGCGTATTTTGAAAATCGACTGCTAGTTGCAAAGCGTTGATCATGGTGTCCTTCGCAGTTCCTGGGTGGACATTTTTTCCTTGGATCGTGATTTCAGCTTGCGCCGCATTAAAGGTTTCATATTGCAATTCTCCTACTGGACCGCCATCCATTGTATAGGCAAAATCAACATTGAAATCTTCAACATCGAACTTATCTGCACCAACACCAATTTCTTCATCAGGGCCAAAAGCGACTTTGATTTCCCCATGTTTGATCGTTGGGTTTTTAAGTAAGATTTCCATAGCTGTCATGATTTCTGCGATACCTGATTTATCGTCAGAACCTAATAAAGTGGTACCATCAGTAGTGATCAAGGTTTCGCCAGCATAATTTTTTAAATTCGGAAAATCTTTTGTGTTTAATGTGTATTTTCCTTCTTTATCTAATTTAATGGTCGATTCGCCATCGTAATTTTCGATGATCTGCGGATCAACATTTTCTGCATTAAAATCGGCCGTATCCATATGGGCGATAAATCCAATGGAGCGTACGTCATGATCCACGTTACTTGGCAATGTCCCAATCACGAAACCATTGGATTCGTTGTAGTGAACATCGCTTAATCCTAATTCTTCTAGTTCTTTTTGCAGTTCTTTAGCAAAAGCGACCTGTGTTTCGGTGGAAGGTGTTGTCGTGCTTGTTGCATCCGAACGGGTTTCTGTTTTTACATAGTTCAAAAAGCGAGGCAATAAATTTTCGTACATAAATAATTCTCCTATCTATAGTCAAATGGATTTGTTGAAGTGGTGGAAGGAACAAAGGTCACAGCCCAGTTCTCTTCTGCTTTCCACTGGTTGAATTTCTCAATAAACCGAGGAATACATTCCTTTTCGATGTTATGCCCTGGATCGATCCCGATCAACCCATTGGCTTGCATGTCATGGGCAAAATGGTAACTGATATCGCCAGTGATGTACACATCCGCTTGATGGCGTAAGGCATCCGAATAAAAGGATTGGCCACTGCCGCCGCAAATGGCGATTCGCTGAATTTTTTCAGGTGCATCAGGAAAGCTGACGAGGCGTAAAGCAGACAAACCAAAGCGTTCTTTGACACGTGCAACAAACTGATCAAGGGAAAGAGGTTCAGCAAGGTTACCAACCCGCCCGATCCCATAAGTCTTCGGCAAATTGTCTAAGGCATACAGATCATAAGCCGGCTCTTCATATGGATGCGCGGCGATCATTGCCGAAAGCACCTTTTTCTCGATCGTTTCTGGAAAAATGACTTCGATTTTCGCTTCTTGCACCTGTTCTTCTTTTCCAATCTCACCAATCGCTGGATGAGCAGCTTGTTGCGGCGTAAAGCGACCGGTGCCAATCAAGGAATAGCTGGTATTTTGATAATTGCCTTGCTGACCGGCGCCAGCTTTACCTAATGCCTTTCGTAACGCTGGTGCCGATTCAACAGGGGTAAAAACAGCTAGTTTCTTCATTTTTACTTGATGGGTTTGCTTCAAATACGTGTCGGGTTCAACTTCTAATAGTTCACAAAACCAATCGTTCAAACCATCTTCAATAATATCCATATTGGTGTGGGCAGCGTAAACGGCGATATCATGCTTGACGAGATCCATTAGCATCTTTTGTTGTGGATCATCTGTCAGCAAGCGGTTCAAAGGCCGAAAGATCGGTGGGTGTTTGGCAATGATCAAGTCGATCTTTTTCTCGATGGCTTCTGCCACCACTTCTGGACGTACATCAAGAGTCATCATGACTCGCTCGAGCGGTTTGTTTAATGTGCCAACATGTAGACCAACAGGATCGCCTTCTTCTGCCAACCATAACGGGCAGTATGCTTCAAAGCGTTTGATAAATTCTTGACCAGAAATCATGCCAACACCTCCTTGATCCATTCGATTTGTTCCTTCAATTCATTCATTTTCTCAGCAGGTGGTTCTTTGGCTTTCTCTAACTCTTTGACCACTCGTTGACGCTGCTTCAATTCATGCTGCCATTTTTTTAGGAAAACTGGATTTTTTTCTTTTAATAAAAAAGGACCAAAAAATAATTGCTGGGTCGTGTACGTCGCTTTTCCAGTTTCCGCAACGATGATTTCATAATTTTTATCATTTTCTTCTAACAGCACTTCATGAATGATCGTAAAATTGTGATCAACAAGCCATTCTCGCAAGGTCCTTTCGCCAACATTCGGTTGTAAGACCAAACGTTTGACCCCCGCTAAGCGATTTTTCCGGCTTCCTTCTTCTAAAATCGAACGTATCAGTGTGCCGCCCATTCCAGCAACAACAACCGTGTCGATCTCATCTGCTGGCTGAACAGCGTCCAATCCGTCTGCTAAGCGCACCACGATCTTCTCTGTGAGCCCGTTTTTACGTACTTGTTTACTGGCAGAATCATAAGGTCCTTGAACGACTTCTCCAGCTACAGCATAAGTGATTTTGTTCTGCAGCATTAATGCCACAGGTAAATAAGCATGGTCGGAGCCGATGTCGGCGATACGTGCTTGGTCGGGAATTTGTTCGCCCACGCAAGCCAAACGATCCGATAATGCATGTTCGTTCATATTGTCACTCCTTCTTTCGTAGTATAACACGCTTTCCAAAAATAGAAAAAAATGTGCGTCTTGACTGTGGTGCCATTGCCAAGGCGCACATTGCATTAATCCTTCACTAATTCAACCTTTTGAATCGAGTTGCCGGGAATTTGCGGTGGGATCGACATCGTCATGATCGGGACGCCTTGCAGCGACACTTGGACCTTGTCTCCTTCAACTAACTCCTCGATCTCTCCTGAATAGGCCTCGACTGGGACATGGAGAATGACCCCATCATTTTGAAAACTTTGGACGACTTGATCCTCATCTTCAACAGCCGCTACGTCTTTCAAAAATAATTGAAAGGTATCATCCGAACCTGCTTGGGCATCTTCTTGGATAATACCAGTAAAAACCGTCGCTGTTTCGCTCTCTGAAGAATTATTGGCAACGGAACTAGCATTCTCACTTGATTCAGAAGGCGTGTTATCGCCACTTGATGCATTGTTGTTTTCGGGACTGCCACAAGCCGTTAACAGCAGCACTGTTGCTAAGGACAAGCCTAGAATCAGTTGTTTTTTCATCATCTTCTTCCTCCAGTAATAGTCATTTTTTAGGCATCATTTCGTCGATTTTTGCCCGTCATTTGGATCTCTTGTGTCAAGTAACGAATACGCTCCATAATACGTTTGGCTTTCAATGGTTCGGATTCGCCGCGTTGCGTTACCGAAAGATGCTGTTCCAACTCATGCATGGTAAAATTCGAGGTGAAAAACGTCGGGAGTTGCTCTTGCATTCGGTATTGCAGAATCACACCGAAGACTTCATCACGAATCCAACTACTCATCGCATCCGCACCGATATCATCCATCATCAAAATGGGGGCTTTTTTCACTGCATTCAGCTTATCCCCCACCTGATCTTTGCCGATTGCTTGTTTCATCTCTACTGCAAATGTCGGGAAGTGAACCAATGTCGTCGTATAGCCTGCCTCCGCTAAATCTCTGGCGATCGCGCCAAGCAGATAGGTTTTTCCGATCCCAAAACTCCCCACAAAGTACAGTCCTTTATGAAACTCCTGTGGATTGGCTGTCAACTCACTAATAAAATCAACGGCAGCTGCGATGGCCTCCATTCGGCCAGGCGTTTGCTGATAATCTGCAAAACTTGCTTCTTGTATATCTTTAGGCATATCCATCGCTTTGATGCGACTGCGGATCTCTTCTTGCTTCTGATATGCCAGTAGTTCTTTCGTTGGTACATAGGTGACGTCAATAAAATGAAAATTTAACGCTAAGCGCGGCTCATAGCCCGGTGCGATCATGGATGGATCATTGATGCGGAATTTCCGCTTTTCTTGGACGAACTCATACAGTTTCGCATAGCTTTTTTGAATATCTGCTTCGGTCAATACCTCTTCATTTTCGGCAATAAACGCTTTAACATCAGGATCTTGTAAAACCTCTGCCATCATTGCTGAAAACTGATCACGGTAATTGCGTTTATCCAATAGTTTTCCTAAGTTTTTCCCTACATCTTCCATTACTTGTCACCAGCTTTCTTATGCAAGTAGTTTTGCAGTTTTTTATCTAATTCTGCTTGTCGCTCTGGTGTTAATGCTGTCTCTTCCACTGGTTTTTCAGCCCAAGAAGGCAGCTTTTCTTCGCGAATGATTTTTTTTCCGTTGGTTTGTGGTCGGCTGCGCTTTTCCTTGGCACTTCGAACAAGACTCCGGACATGTTTGATCGCATCTTCTGCCGTACCGATTTTTAATTCTGACCACTGAGCGGCAATATTATTTACATAATTTCCTGACAAAGCGGCGTTGTTTTGGACTACCAAAACGTAATGAACCAAAACATTGATCACACTATTCGGTAATGGTGATCGTTCGACAAGGCTTTTGATCAACCATTGTTCTGAATCTGTCATAAAACTGCTTTTCTCCGCTTTAATCGCTTTTAAAAAGGCGATTGGCGCATTGTTTTCACTTTCTTGAATCAATAATACATCATTTTCTGAAAAACCATTCTGCTTTAGTGTATTGAAGCGGCGTAATTGGCTTTCTGCTTGAGGATCTTCCCTTTTTGTTGTTTTCGTGAAGGTCTGCCGCGATTTTTTCATGATCGCTTGCTCCAGCTTCTTCTGATCGATCTCGCCTGTTGTCAAAGAAACATTGTCCGCCATCAAATCCAACAATTCCAACACATCATAGCCGTATAAAGAATGGTATAGAACTAACTTTTGTCGAAAACTTGGCGTGAAATTAGCGGCACGGATATACCGGCGCTGCGCTTCATATAAAAGAAAGTCCCAATCCAACTGCTTTTCGTCAAGCACCAAGTTCGCATTGGTTTCCTGAAAAGAATCACTGACTGCCTGTAGCGTTTCTTCCTGGGAAGCAAAACGAGCGGTATTTAACCCATAAGCGGCTGAGAAGGATTGAGTCACTTCCTGATAATCGGTTAAAGAACATTGTTTTGGTTGATACAGCTTGACCAGTTGATTAAATTTACGCTCCCCGACTCTTTCCAACAAAAGATAAGCATACAATTCATCTTGAAAAAACGCTGCTGGATGAACCGGTTCTTGCAACCAATACAGATACGAGCTTCCGTTTTGAGCATCTGCTTTCTCATACGACTTTAGCAAGCCAATGCCCTCTAAGTTTTGCTTGGCTTTTATGAAGCGAGGCATTCCGGCATTCATGGCATTCAAGATATCTAAATGCACCGTCGTTATCGCCTCCTCACCATAAAAGGTTTGGGCTTGGACATCACTTGCGAGTGTCAAATACAATGCTAAAGCATCACTTTCAATAATTGGTTGATACAAATAAATGAGGGCGTCTTTTCCTTCCGTTGTAAGTGGACGGCTTTTAAACACTTTGTACGTTTGATTCGGTAAACTATTGCCCACTTGCTGTCCCCCTCTATTCTTGTGGTTCTTTCGCTTTCTCGACAATGTCTTGCAGTTCTTTTAAGAAAACCGACATGTCTTTAAATTGCCGATACACACTGGCAAAACGAATATACGCGATCTCATCTAAATCAACTAAATCTTCCATCACATATTCACCAATTTGCGTAGTTGAAATTTCGTTTTCTCCAAGAGCACGAACACGGCTTTCAACATGATCGACGATCGTTTCCATCTGATCCATTGTCACTGGTCGTTTTTCAGCAGAACGAATCAAGCCCCGTAAAATTTTTTCTCGGTTAAATTCTTCACGGGCACCATTTTTCTTGATTACAAGAAGGGGTGCCTCTTCAATACGTTCAAATGTTGTAAAGCGATAGCCGCAATTTTCGCATTCACGACGACGGCGAATCACACGTCCATCATCGGCTTGTCGACTATCAACTACCCTCGAATTGTTATGATGACATTTTGGACATTGCATAGTTCCACCTCATTTTCTCTCTTATGCGCTTACGTTTTCACGTAAAGTCATCGATTTCTATGATTAATTATAACATGAAATCCATTGGTACAATAGCCAAAGTGGTTTATTCTGTTCATTTAATACAAAATTTAAATAATGTTATAACTGTTGTTTTTTTCAATGTAAAAAAACGACAGAAATCTTTCTGCCGTTTCATTTCGTTATTTATCTTTCATTTGCAGCAAAGAAAAAAACTCATGCAAATTCTCCGGCTGCTCCAACTGCTGATTACACTGTTGACTATCACGGCAAATATAATTTCCGCGTTTCGTATACGTCCCATCGCCGTTGCTTTTGGTCAAAGAAAGAAACATTGACACATTTCCTTCCTGCTGGCACAAGGGACAAATTCCTTTTTTGACCTCGGTTGACACATGACCGTGAAGCCCTGTAAACCCTTGTTCAGTGGCTATAATCATAAACTTACTTTGACTACCGATATCATCCCAGGCAAGATAAGTGGTTTCCTTCAAATCCACGGAAGCAAAATCAGGTACTTTCAGTTTTTTTACTTTCCGAAACATTTTTTCAATTTGCTTCGTTGTCGGCACCTGAAAGGGGCGAACGTATTCTTTAAGTTCAGCTAACAGCTCGTTACTCCGGCTGATCGTCATTCCTGGTTGGAAGAAAGCAGCTAAAATGGTTCGGGGTGCGGTTTCTTCTTCAGGAAAAAATTGTTCAATTGCATCTTTGGTCATCGATTCGACCGTTTTGATCGTTCGAGGGTCATTGACCGATTGATAGGTTCGGACTAATTGGTACACTTGGTGTTTAATCGCGTGAAATTGGTAAGGTTCAATCATTGAAAAGCCTTCTTTCTATTTTCTCATTTATTCTCGCGGCTGTTCTACTTTCTTGACAGTCGTACACAATGCATAAATTAGCATTTGATGACCACCTCCCAATTTCTTTGCTTCTCGCTATGCGATCTTAATGGATTATAATGAGATGTTGAGCAATTGTCAACTGAGCAGTAGTCTCTTGACTCTTCATCCACTCTGATTAACAAAAAAATGCCTCGTCTAGAAGACGAAGGCATCCGTGTTCAGTTATAATTTATCTTCAATTCCAGTATAATGTTTCAGCTGGTCTGCATCTCGACGATCGGCAGAAGAAATTTTATTGGCATCAGGATTTTCAGCTCGCAACAATTCTTCACTGCTGACATTTTCTGGGGTAGTTCGATCATTGCGGGCATCGCGCTCGTCATTTTGATCTTCTAATTCGTTGACTCTTTTTTGATCGTGCTCTTTCTTGATCTGACCTTCGTGTGCTTGTTCTTTTCCAGAATGGGCAAGTTCTTCATTATTGGTCCATTCACCGATTTTTTCTTTAGCCTTGCCAACGATCACATCTTTTTCGTCTTTAAAAGTACCCATAGTTATCATCCCTCCTGTATAGTTTCATCATAACAAGCATTCTGAATTCTGACAAAAGATATGAATGCGATACCAACCAACCAGCGAAATTTGGAAGGATGTGTTATAATAGCAGGTATTATTTTCTGAATATTCTTACAAATGGAGGTGAAGAACCTTATTAGGTTCAATTATCGATGACAGTCCTTGATTTTCAACAGGTTTCATTCATTCGCAACCAGCAATTTTTATTAGAAACTATCAATTGGCAAGTGAAAAAAAATGAACATTGGGCGATTTTAGGCCTGAATGGCGCAGGCAAAAGCTTACTATTGCAACTGATAACAGGAACCTTATGGCCTTCTTCTGGTCAACGAACAGTCCTAGGTGAACGATATGGCAAAACATCTGTCCCGGATCTTCAACGGCGCATCGGTTGGGTTAGTTCCGCTTTACAAAATAAATTTTATGGACGAGATCTTACTGAAGAGATCGTTCTATCTGGGCTTTATTCCAGTATTGGTCTTTATGAAACTTATGATGAAAACCAATTAGACCAAGCAAAAGCGCTTTTGGCTGACTTGGGCCTGACTCATCTGATCCATCGTTCCTATCACGTTCTTTCACAAGGAGAAAAACAATTTGTCATGATCGCACGTGCCATGATGGCACAACCAGAGATCCTGATTTTGGACGAACCTTGTACGGGTCTTGATTTATTTGCGCGAGAAGAACTGTTAGCACGATTGGAGGATTTTTCAAAGCTGACAAAAACACCCACCATTCTTTACGTTACCCATCATACAGAAGAGTTGCTACCGCTTTTCACTCATTTGCTGATGCTAAAAAACGGCAAGGTCCATGCTGCAGGTAAACGAGAGGCCATTTTTACTGAGGAGGTTCTCACTACTTTTTATGATCAGCCGATCCTTCTTCACCCCTTCACAGGTGACCGAATCATTGTGACACCCAAGTAAGAGGTACGCATCAATGCATGGTAAACATTAGACACACAATGATGTTTGCCACAAGTCAACTTTTTTCAGAAACGATAGTTCTTTGTAAGATTACGAAGATTTGCTGTTGTACAAAAAAAGACAGCAGGTTTCCTTTTGTGAAAGGGAACCTGCTGCTTTACCTATTTGTTTATAGATGCAAACCAATCATCGATCTGCTGATTGAGTTGGGCGATCGTTCCTTGATTGTCAAAGACAATATCGGCCCGTTGTTTCTTTTTCTCAATTGACAGCTGACTGTCGATTCGTTGTTGCGCTTCTTGCTCAGTCAACTGATTGCGTGCCATCAACCGCTCTTTTTGAATGGCTTCTGGCACATAAATGACTGCGGTTTGATCCATGTATTGGTCATAGTCGGCTTCATAAAGCAAAGGAATGTCAACGATCAACAATGGCACTTCCTGCTTTTTTTCTTCGATCTGAGACAAAATCTCTTGTCGAATAAAAGGAGATAACGTCTGATTCAGTATCCGGCGTTTCTCTGGATCGTTAAAAATCAAAGCACCAAGGGTTTGCCGATCTAGGTGTCCATCATCGGTCAAAATCTGCGGACCAAAGGCTTGCGTCACCGCCTGCAAGCCCTCCGTATTCGGTTCAACGACTTCTCTTGCGATGATATCGGCATCAATAATCGGTAAACCCAGTGATCGAAAATGCGCGACTGCGGTACTTTTTCCGGTGGCAATCCCCCCCGTGACTCCTAAGACAAAACTCATTTGCTGGACCTCACATGCAATTTTTGGCACTGAGGACAAAAATGTGTCCCCCGTTGGGCAACTTTGATCTTGACGATTGGTGTACCGCATCTGCCACAAGGATTGCCCGTCTGGCCATAGACATTTAATGACATTTGGAATTTCCCGGCTTCTCCTAGTGCATTGAGATAGGTACGAATGGTGGTTCCGCCTGCTTCAACAGCTCGTTCTAAGACATCGATAATTGCTTCATGCAGCACATCTACTTCAGTTGGCATTAATGAATCCGCTGGTTGCTCTGGATGGATTTTCGCTTGCCACAGCGCCTCATCTACATAAATATTGCCCAAACCAGTAACGAGCTTTTGGTCAAGCAATAACGGTTTGATGGCTTTTTTAGACCGCTTCAATCCTTGTTCAAATGCTTCTAATAAAAACAATTCAGGCTTAGGCTCAGGACCTAATTGCATGATCCCTTTATAGGCTGCGCTTTGGTCTTTATCCACTAAGGTCATACGACCAAATTTTCTTACATCATGATAATTTAACTGACTGCCATCTGTAAAATGGAAAATGACATGTGTATGTTTATCAACAATTGGTTCTGACTCAAAATATTCATACTTGCCTTCCATTCGCAAATGTGAGATCAAATCATAATCTGTCAATTTAAAAATCAGAAACTTTCCGCGTCGTTCGAATTTTTCAAAGCGTTGCCCTTTCAAAAGCGCCGAAAAGATCGGCACTTCAGGACTTTCGATGATTCGCGGCCACAGGATCTCGACCGATTCGATCCTTTTATTCAAAACAAGTTTTTCAAGTCCTTTACGGACCGTTTCAACTTCTGGTAATTCCGGCACCTCTGTTCACCTCATTTATTTAGCATCGTACCATGTTTTGCCCCAATTGCTGTCTGTCAGTAAAGGTACATGCAATGCAACGGCTTGCTCCATCACTTCTTTCACTAAAGCGTCAAGACGAGGCAATTCAGATTCAGGTACTTCAAAGACTAATTCATCGTGTACTTGCAGCAGCATCGTTGCTGCTAATTTTTCTTCTTTCAAACGTTTCGCCAGATCGATCATGGCAATTTTTAAGATATCCGCCGCACTGCCTTGAATCGGTGTATTGATGGCAGTTCTTTCGGCAAAAGTTCGAATATTGAAATTGCGCGAATTGATATCAGGTAGGTAACGACGGCGATGATACAAGGTTTCAACGTACCCTTTGTCCTTCGCCTCACGAACGACATCCTCCATATACGTTTTCACCCCAGGATACTTTTCAAAATACGTATCGATGTATTGTTGGGCGGCTTTTCTGGTGATTCCTAGATTCTGGGATAAGCCATAATCAGAAATACCGTAAACGATACCGAAGTTGACTGCTTTTGCTTGACGACGCATATTTGGTGTCACATCTTCTGCTTTTTCGATACCAAAGACTCGCATCGCTGTGCTTGAGTGGATATCTTGACCTTCGATAAAGGCTTCTTTCAAATGGGTATCATCTGAAATATGTGCCAACACCCGTAATTCGATTTGAGAGTAGTCAGAAGAATAGATCACCCAATCAGCTTCGCGTGGCACAAAGGCTTCGCGGATCTTTCTACCTTCTTCTAAACGAATCGGAATATTTTGTAAGTTTGGATCGACAGAACTTAAACGACCAGTTTGGGTCAAGGTTTGCACATATCGCGTATGGACTTTGCCATCTCCTTGGATCACTTTTAATAAGCCTTCTACATAGGTTGATTGGATCTTAGCGATTTGACGATAAGTCAAAATATCTTCAACGATCGGTGCTTGCTCTTTTAGTTGTTCTAACACATCGACTGCGGTCGAATAGCCAGTTTTGGTTTTTTTAATAACTGGTAAGCCCATTTTTTCAAATAAAATCACACCCAATTGTTTCGGTGAGTTTAAGTTGAAGGTTTCACCAGCTTCGGCATAGATTTTTTCTTCAATTTCATGCAACCGTTGCGCAAATTCGCCCTTCATCTGATGCAAGCGAGACGCATCAACTTTGATTCCAGTAATCTCCATCTCAGCTAAAATCATTGATAAAGGCAATTCCATTTCTTCAAATAGCGCTGTTTGATTCTTCGCTGCCAATTCTTCTGTAAGTTTTGGGGTTAGGTTTGTAATCGCCGCTACTTTACGGGCTAAATGAGCAAAGAAGTCTTCCTCATCCGCCGGCAGCCCTTTTTTCGCGCCTTTTCCATAAATCGCTTCATCCGATTGGATCGCATCATAGCCATAGTGAGCGGCAACACCTGCGATGTCATTATTCGTATCATTCGTGTCTAAAAGATAAGCTGCCAATAAAACATCAAAAGCGATTCCTTTTGGTGCTGTCGTGTACCGGTTTAACGCCACGTACGTGCGTTTGGCATCATAGACGAATTTTTTACGTTTCTCGTCTTTTAACCAATCGGTAAAGACTGGACTTTCAAACAATTCTTCACGATTGCTGACATAAATTTTTTCTTGATTGCCCCAAGCAACACCGACGATGTCTTCCAAATGATAGTTATCCCCCATCATCTCGACATACAATGCTGTGTCTCCCTGGAACATATCCTCCGTTACTTCTTCAACGACCGAAAACAAAATGTCTTCCATCTCAACTGGTTCAGCTGTAATCTGCAGCTTATCTAAGAAGCTATTAAAGTTCATTTCTTGGTAGAATGGCACCAATTTCTCTAAATCTTTGCCTTCATATTTGAGTTTGTCGACATCGACCTCAATGGGCGCATCCACATCGATGGTTGCTAATTGTTTTGAAAGAAAGGCGATCTCACGATCATTGATCAAGTTTTCTTTCATCTTGCTTTTTTTCATTTCATCGATGTGTTCATAGATCCCCTCAACAGAGCCATATTCTTTCAATAGCTTGATGGCTGTCTTCTCACCAATTTTGGTGACGCCGGGAATATTATCGGAAGCATCGCCAGCTAGTCCTTTCATGTCGATGATTTGTAAGGGCGTTAGGCCGTCATATTTTTCAGCCACATGAGCGGGCGTATAACTTTCAATTTCGCTAACTCCTTTGACCGTAATGTCAACTTTCACGTGCTCCGTTGCCAGCTGGGTTAAATCGCGATCGCCAGATAAAACGACGACATCAAATAGCTCTTTATCGACTTTATTTGCCAATGTGCCAATGATATCATCGGCTTCATAGTTATCTAATTCGTAGTATTGAACACCTAACGCGTTGATCAATTCGCGAATGTAAGGCATTTGTTCTTTAAATTCCCCAGGGGTTTTTGAACGTCCACCTTTATAATCTTCATACATCGCTGTCCTGAAGGTGGTTTTTCCAGCATCAAAAGCCACTAAAACATGTGTTGGCTGTTCTTTTGCCATCACATTTTCAAACATAGTATGAAACGCATAGATGGCATTTGTGTGCAGCCCATTGGCATTTTTAAACCGTTCTAATGAATTATGCAACGCAAAAAACGCACGGAAAGCCACACTATTCCCATCAACGAGTAGTAATTTATTTTTTGGCATTTGATTACTCCTTTTCTCAAAAAGTTCCTCTTTATTCTATCAAAGAACGGGCACAAAAGCGATGAATTGCTTTGTTTTCTCTCTCATTTTATACAAAAAAAAAGGCGAGTTTCCTCGCACTTTTTTTAGTTGTTTTTTCCAAAGATTCGCAATAACGCAAGGAATAAGTTGATAAAATCTAAATACAGTTGTAGTGCCATGAAAACGGCCACTCCAGTATTTGCGCCACCATTCGTTGCGAAGTATACATTGCGGATTTGTTGATTGTCATAAGCGGTGATCCCCATAAAGACAAAGACGGTCACGATCGATAAAAAGAAATCAACCGGTTGACTGCGTAAAATAAATACATTCAAGAGCGTCGAGATGATGATCCCGATCAACAGACCATAGCCGATACGTCCAACCACACTTAGATCACGTTTGGTCATGATCCCAAATGCTGACATGACACCAAAAGTGACAGCTGCGGAAACAAATGCCCCCACGATCGATCCAAAGTCATAGATCATCAGTGTCACAGACAAGGTCAATCCATTCAAGAGCGAATAGACTAAAAAGCCAGCAACGGTCAAGGACGGATTTTTCTGCGCCTTCACCCCTAATACAATAACTAGAATGATCTGTAAGATCCAAAGACCGGTAAATCCTAGCGGAAAGTTACTGATAAATTGCAGGGTTTGCGCTTGGAAGACTTCCCCAAAAATATAGGCTGAAATCGCACTGATCGCAAGCCCAACGCCGAAGAATAAATACACTTTTGAATAAAAGCGATTTAAGCCTTGGGCTTGGACGGTTTCATTGTTTAAATTATTCATCTTGTTGTTCCTCCTCATTTACTGCTACTGCTTTTGGCGGCTGGACCATGACCACAGCATCTAAAATACGATGATCTTCTGTGTTGATCGCTTCAACCGAAATAGTTACCACGTCTTTCATTTTATCCACTTTGATCACTTCGAATTCAAAGGTCAATGTTTCATAATGATATACAGGTTCAATAAAGTTCACCGAAAAATTGACTACATGAGAGCCAGGACCAGGCAAATGTTTCGATACGGCACTAGTGATGATCCCCATTAACATAATGGATGGCACGATGGGACGCTGATACTCAGTATTTTGCGTGTAGTCATGTTGAATATACAAAGGGTTTGCATCATTAGTAAGCCCTAAATATAACAACAGTTGATTGTCTTCGATCGATTCTGTTAAGGATAACGAATCGCCTTCCTCGATATCTTCAATACTTTTCCCTATTTTTCGCGGTTTTCCTATATTCAAAATTTAATTCCTCCAAAAAGAATAGTTTCATCTGAGTATATTCTATCAGATGCCGACAAAAGTGCAAGTTCGCGGTGCTGCTTTTGCAAAAACTTCAAAGGTAAAAAAACTCTTGCAGCAAAAACGCCACAAGAGTCTTTGATTACAATACGTTACGAGTTGTATTGCTTAATAGTTTTTCATAGGCTGTTTCAAATTTTTGCACATCGCCTGCTCCCATGAAAATCACGACAGCATTTTGATGATCCAATAGCGGAGATACGTTCTCTTCTTTGATCACAGTTCCGCCTTTTTGAATTTTATTGCCTAGATCTTCAATTTTAACATCTCCTCGTGATTCACGAGCAGATCCAAAAATGTCACATAGATAGACATGGTCTGCAAGATCCAAAGCTTCCGCAAATTCATCCATTAAAGCGATCGTACGAGTAAAGGTATGCGGTTGGAAGACAGCAATAATTTCTTTCTCTGGATATTTTTGGCGAGCGCCATCGATCGTTGCTTTGATTTCTGCAGGATGATGGGCGTAATCGTCTACGATCGTCATATCCGCTACAATTTTTTCACTGAAGCGACGTTTCACTCCAGGAAATGAAATCATCTCCGCAGCAACTTCTTTCATGTCCAATCCTTCTTTGTAAGCCACAGCGATCACACTGAGTGCGTTGTTGATGTTATGTTGACCAAAAGCTGGCAAGACAAAATGGCCAATATTTTCACCATGGATAAAGACGTCGAACTCTGAACCTTGGGTGGTGCGTTCAATGTTTTTAGCTTGAACATCGTCGTTATCGTTGACCCCGTAATAGTAGATTGGGACATCGGCTTCAAGTTTACGCAAGTATTCATCATCACCAAAAGCAAAAATGCCTTTTTTCACTTGATTTGCCATCGATTGAAAGGCTGAGAAGACATCCTCGATCGAGTGGAAGTAGTCTGGATGATCAAAATCGATGTTGGTCATAATTGCATAATCCGGTGAATAGGCTAAGAAATGACGACGGTATTCACAGGCTTCAAACGAGAAGAACTCCGCATCGGGTTCCCCATGACCGGTACCATCGCCAATCAAGAAACTTGTTGGACGGATACCGCTTAAGACATGAGAAAGCAAGCCTGTCGTACTGGTTTTCCCGTGAGAGCCCGTCACAGCAATACTCGTATAGGGCTGAATGAATTGGCCGATAAAGTCATGATAACGAGTAACTTCTAAGCCAAGTTCTTTGGCTCGTACGATTTCTTCGTGGGTGTCAGGGAAAGCATTTCCTTGGATAATGACCATTTCTGGTTGAATGTTTGCTTTATCAAAAGGCAACAATTTGATCGCTGCTTTTTCTAGATCACGTTGAGTGAAGAAATATTCTTCCACATCAGAGCCTTGTACTTGGTAGCCTTTTTCGTGCAGAATCAAAGCCAATGAACTCATACCGGAACCTTTGATTCCAACAAAATGATGTATTTTGTTTTGATTTTCCATTATTATAATCCTCTTTTCTCAAATCCGCGTCGTAAAAAAACGCGTGTATTGACAAATATCAGGTTGTCACACGACCTACATTATCATACAAAATGAAAAAAATAGCAACGAGTTTTATTTTTCGACTTGACTTTTCTCATCATTTCCTATTTCTAGCAAACGTCCGCGACATTTTCCACAAACATATTTTTTGATATCCACACGTCGCTGCCGCCGAATCACACAGCCGCAATTTTGGCATTGATAGCGATGTTTCGCTGTCCTTTTGGCAGGAGGTGCATATCGCAAGCCTCCCGTTCTTGCCAGCAATGCCTTGAAGGCAGGGTCTTGGTGACGGTGACCAAGACCTGCTAAATGCAAATGATAGTGACACAATTCATGCTTGATAATGCCGATAAAAACCTCCATCCCGTGTTCTGTGAGCATGGCTGGATTGAAATCCAAGTGATGATCACTTAGATGGTAACGGCCACCGGTTGTTTTTAAGCGAGAATTAAACACCGCTCGATGCGTGAATGGTTTATTGAAAACAGACAGGGACAGCTCTTCCACCAAACGCTGCAATTCTTGTTGGGTCATTTAGCATTTCCTGGATCGACCATTGTTAAACTGATACGGCCTTTTTTGACATCTACTTGCTCGATCCAAACGGTTACGACATCACCGACGGAAACAACATCTTTCGGATGTTTTACAAACGAACGGCTTAGCTTCGACAAATGAACCAGTCCGTCTTGTTTGACACCGATATCGACGAAGGCACCAAAGTCGATCACATTTCGAACCGTTCCTTTCAGTTCCATTCCCGGTTTTAGATCTTCCATACTCAACACATCTTTACGCAATAATGGCGCTGGCATTTCATCTCGCATATCGCGCCCAGGCTGCATTAATGCCTTTAAGATATCCGTGATGGTTTCTTTCCCGACTGACAATTTTGCGGAAAGCTCTGCTGGGCGCAGTTGGGCAAGCTTCGCTTTATTTTCTTCCATTTGTTCTTTCCCTAGTTCCGCTAAAGAAATGCCGGCGATCGCCAAAATTTCTTTAGCAGTGTCATAACTTTCTGGATGGATCCCGGTATTATCCAAAATGACTTTTCCGCCAGGAATCCGCATAAAACCGATCGCCTGTTCATAGGCCTTTGGCCCTAAGCGAGGGACTTTTTTCAGTTGATTGCGCTGCGTAAATACCCCGTTTTCTTCTCGATAAGTCACAATATTTTGAGCGGTCGTTTTATTTAGACCAGCCACGTGCTGTAAGAGTGCCGCACTTGCGGTATTGACATCAACGCCTACCTGGTTGACGACTGTTTCAACGACAAAATCCAATTGTTCGGCTAAGCGTTTTTGTGAGACGTCATGCTGATATTGCCCGACGCCCACCGATTGTGGATCAATTTTGACTAATTCTGCCAGCGGATCTTGCAGACGGCGACCAATACTGATGGCACTGCGTTCTTCCACTTGCAGATCAGGGAATTCTTGCCGGGCGATCGGACTGGCCGAATAAACAGAAGCCCCTGCCTCATTCACGATCACATAATATACTTCTTGATCGATCAATTTTAATTGTTCAGCGACGAATTGCTCTGATTCCCGACTCGCCGTCCCATTACCGATTGCGACCATCTCGACTTTATAGGTTTGCAATAAGCGACGAAACGCTGGTCCAGCCGCTTCTCGCTTATTCATAGGCGCTGGTTTATGAGGATAGATCACTTCGATCGCTAGTACTTTTCCTGTCTCATCAATGACTGCTAGTTTACAGCCTGTACGATACGCTGGATCAAAACCTAAAACGACTTTGCCCTTTAGTGGCGGCTGCAGCAACAGATTGCGAAGATTTTCGCCAAAAATCGCAATGGCTTGTTCGTCGGCTTTTTCTGTCAATTCATTGCGGATCTCTCGTTCGATGGCTGGTGAAATAAAACGTTTCAGCGCATCAGCAGCTGCAGCTTCAACAAAACTGGCTGCGGGTGAATCACTATTTGTAATCAGTTTACGCCGTAGGTAATCCATGATTTTTTCTTCATCTGCCACAAGTGCGACCTTCAAGATGTCTTCTTGTTCCCCACGATTGGTGGCTAAAATTCGGTGGGATACCATCTTATTGATAGGATGCTGGAAATCGTAATACATTTCGTAAACGCCTTTTTCATCTTTTTCAGCATTTTTGACCGTGCTTTGATACAGCCCTTTGTTTGTGTAATAGCTACGGATCCAACTACGAAACTCTGCAGTGTCACCAACGCCTTCTGCAATGATCTCGTGCGCGCCTGCTAAGGCATCTTCTACAGTAGGAACAGCATCACTCATAAATTCGGCCGCTTTTTCTTGTACGTCACCTGTTTTTGGAAAGCTTAACAGCCACTGAGCAAATGGTTCCAAGCCGTTTTCTTTAGCGATCGTCGCTTTGGTGCGTCGTTTTTGTTTATAAGGACGATACAGGTCCTCGACGGCCTGCATTTTTGTCGCAGCTAAAATCGCCTGAGATAGTTCAGGCGTTAGCTTTTCTTGTTCTTCTATCAAACGCAAAACCTCTTGCTTGCGCTTCTCTAAGTTTTCTAAGTACTGGTATCGCTCTTCGATTTCTCGAATCTGAACTTCGTCAAGTCCATTCGTCATTTCTTTACGGTAGCGGGCAATAAAGGGGACGGTATTTCCTTCTTGCAATAACTGCAACACCGTACTGATTTGTTTTTGGGTAAAAGCGGTTAATTCTTGTTTCACTAAATCAAGTACCTCTTGATTCATTTCTGCCATTTGTTCTCACCTTTCCTTTGTTGCTTTTGCTATTTTAACATAAAAAAGACAGCCATTGAGCGAACAAGATTGCACGAAAACAACGTTGCTTTCACGACTCTTGTTATGGCTGCTTTTGACTTTTCAAAAAAGACTTTTAAAAGTCTGGTTGCCAAGGGCCTGCTAAATTTTGGTATTCGATATCCTGAACGATCCCTTTCTCATCAAAAATCACGCCATGCACCGATCCACCAAATACTGCCCCGCCATCGATGCCGATTTTGTCATCTTGTTGCCAAAGATCCGTCGTCTGCATATCTCCATGCAGCATTGGCGTGATGGTATGACCAAAAACGATCGTTTTTCCTGTACGGTTTTTTCCTTTATGAAATGGCTCGCGAATCCAGATAAAATCGTGGTCGGCGGTCTTCCGCCAATCTTTTTTACTTAAATCCACGCCCGCATGGACAAAAAGATACTTCCCCCATTCGTAATAAAGCGGCCGCTCCATCAAAAACTCTATTAAGTCTCCATATCTACTTCGGATCATCAAGGCAATTTCCGTTGGAGAATACTCTTCAGTAGCTCCTGAATGTAAAAGACTTTCAATCGTTTCTTTGCCGCCATTGCGTACGTAGGCGGCGAACCAATCCTCTGGGGCATTTAGAAATTGCAGAAAATACTCTTCATGATTGCCACGTAAATAAATCGCTTGATGTTCTTCAACTAATTTCTTTCCGAGCATTAAACACTCTTTGGACTTTGGTCCTCGGTCATTTAGATCACCAATCAAAAGCAACTGATGGATTTTAGGATCATATTCCGCAAGAAGACTTTTAAAAAGATCGGCCATTCCATGAATATCACTGATTGCATAAAGATAGTTTTGCATAGTCATTCCCTCCTTAAAGGCAATTGAGTCTCTTATTATCAATTTTAGCCCTTTGGCTGCAAAATGTCTTGCATTAAAATCAAAAAACAATCATTCGTCTTGAACGGTTCGACAGCATAGAGTCGGGTTCATAAAGACGAATGATTGATTACGATCGGTAAAACCTATTTTCCTGAAACAGCAAAATAATTGCCATCCGGATCGGCAAAATTGAAAACCAGCTGTTCTTCCATCTGAATCAATTCACCGACTTCTGCTTCCATCTCTAGAAGCTTCTTATAAAGTGTCGTAATATCTTCTGCAAAAAACATGATCGATGGGGAATTTAATGCGACTTCAGGTGAGTGCGTTTCGATGAACTCACGGTCATATAAGACAAAATGAGCCTCTGCCTCTTTTGATGGCGCGATTTCGACGACGGATGTTCCATCAACGGTTTGTTGTTCAATGATCGCAAACCCTAGTTCTTGCCAAAACTCAACTGCTTTCGTCACATCATCGACGTATAGCATCACTTGCATTTGATTGGAAAACAATGGGCATCCCTCCTATTTCTCATTATTTGTCTTCTTCCTTCGCTTCTTGCGCAGCATTCGAATTGGTATTAAAGTTCAATTGTAAACCTGGTTTGTCGGTTACGATCTCTGTAACTTCATAAGTCAAGCGTTTGATGATATCAAACAATGGTTCCACCAAGCGGTCAGTTTCGGCTTTTGTTAGATCTTCTCCGGAATTGACTTTACGATTCAAAATATGATTGACCTGTCCGACACGTCCTGACAAAACATAATCAGGGAACACCAATTGGAATTCTAGCCGAGCGCCAATAATACTATTTTTTTCCATATATTCTTCATCTTTGACTTTTAACGGCGCAAAGCCGACATTCAATTTGGTTTCCATTTCTTTGTCTTTCGGTTTCATATCGAAATGATATGCTTCAACGATCGGTTGTTGTCTTTTTAATTCCACTAGATTCACACTCCTTATCTAAAAGTATAGCATAACCTTTTCTTTGAGCCTACTGTATTCTTTAGACAATAAAAAAAACGGCGAGTGCCGTTTTAATTTGCTTCTTTTAGTGTTGCTAGATAATCCAAGGCATCTTGGACATTGGCGATCGGAACGATTTTCATATCCGTGTCTAACTTTTTCGCTGCTGCCACTGCCTCTTCATAATTTGTTTTGATGGAAGGATCTATTTCACGCTCTTCGTCAGTGATCTCATCATCTGGGGCAAAGAAGATTTCTGCACCACTTTCACTGGCACTCGCTACTTTTTTATCGATCCCACCGATTCGACCAACGGTTCCGTCAGCTGAGATCGTTCCTGTCCCAGCTATGTTGTGGCCTTTACGTAGGTTATCTCCGGTCAACTGTTCATAAATTTCAAGGGTGAACATCAAACCAGCGGAAGGTCCTCCGATATTGCCAGAATCGATCACGATCTCTTCATCAGAAGTGATCTCTGTATGATCGACGAGGGAGATGCCGATACCGGCTTTTTGATTGCTCTCCAGTTCAATTAGTTTGCCCGTTGCTTCTTTTTCTTCGCCATCTTGCAAGTAAGTCACGGTGATTTCATCACCAATGGTTTGACTTTGGACGTAGTCGATAAAATCTTGACTGCTTTTAAATTCTTTACCGTTGACTGCGGTGACGGTATCTCCAACGGATATTTTCCCAGCAAAGCTGGAATTTGGATCGATCCCCATGACATAGACCCCTTTATAGGTCATTTCATAAGGTAAGTCTGCCAGCTTTAATGCTTGCTCAATCGCACTATTTTGCGAGGATTCCATATAGTAACGTTGAATGCGGTTGTACTCCTCATCTGTCGCACCGCCTAAAAGTTCTTCCTCACTGATCAAGTCTTGGAATTCATTGAATTTCGTTCCAATCGCTGTGAACACGGTAGCTTGTCGAATCCCAACACTGGTCAAAGAAAAGGAGCCGGCTGAGGTGTCTTCTTTTTGATTGACGGTAATCAGCTCTTTTAAATCGATCGTTGCTCCTGGTTGCTCGATATAATAGGGAATCGGCAAAAAGGCACAAGCTGCGATGATTAGCGCTAAAACAAACAGAAGAAGATATTTGATCGTTGATTTAAGATTCATTGGTATCACGCTTCTTTACTATAGCATCGTAGATATTTTGAGGTAAATATTCGGCAACATCGCCGTTAAAGGTTAAGATTTCTTTCAACAAACTGGAACTGATGAAACTGTGTTTTGCGTCTGCTAAAAGAAAAACGGTCTCTAATGAGGGTTCTAGGTGATGGTTCATCTCCATGATGTCCCGCTCATATTCATAGTCTTTCACACTACGAATGCCTCTAAGCAGAAACTGAGCACCTAGTTTTTTTGCGATCGTAACCGTCAGCTCCGTTTCTTGTGCCAGAATCCTGACGTTAGGAATATGGGCGAGGGCTTCTTCGATCAAATGAACTTTTTCTTCACTCGTAAAAAAACTTTTTTTATTGGTGTTTGTAAAAACGCCGACGATCAATTCATCGAAAAGCGTGGCTCCTCGCTCGATCAGGTCAACATGACCGGACGTCAATGGGTCAAAACTCCCTGGAAATAAAGCAATCTTTTTCACGTTATCCCTCATTTCTATAGATCGTCACCGCAGATATGCCATAGGTTTGGGCGCGCATCAAATGCAAAGAACCAATCTTTTCTGGCAAAGCGATGGACTTATCTGTTTCGCAAACTACGTATGCAGACGGGCGAATCAATTCATCCTTCAGCATAGCTTCTAACTGTTGCAGAATCTCTTGCTTTGCGTATGGCGGGTCTAAAAACAAATAGTCAAAACTTTGTCCTTCAGCTGCAAACTGCCGTAAAGCTTGATTCGCATCCATTTTTAACACCGTGAACTTTTCGGGTTCTTTGGTTATAGCAATATTTTCGCGGATCACTTTGGTTGCTGGAAAACTACGGTCGACACAAACTGCATGATCGGCTCCCCGAGAGACCGCTTCGATAGCTAAGCCCCCGCTTCCGCTGAATAAATCCAGTACAACTCCTCCATCTAAATATTGCCCTAACATGTTAAAGATCGCCCCTTTTACTTTGTCTGTCGTGGGGCGAGTGTTGTCTCCAGCGAGACTTTTTAATCTGCGGCCACCATATTCTCCGGCTACTACACGCATGCATTTTCCCTCCAAGATCTTCGTAAATACAAATATAGCACTGTTTCTATAAATAGCAATAAAAAAATGGCGGTGACTCAAGGCACCCCCACTTTTTTATTACACGTTTTCTGCCAATCGAATCATCGTATTTTTTTCTTCGATATCAAACCCTTCATCTTTCACTGGATAGGCTGCTGAAGTACCAATTTTTTCAGCAAAATCCATTTCGACATCTGGTCGATAGGAAGCTTCAACTTGTCGAACAAAGTGAAACTGCTCGATTTTTGCTTTTTTGCTTTCGTATTCTTCTTCGTTCAAATACATGACCACGTATTTCATCTTACGTGACACATAATGAACAAAACCAAAACGACGCAAATTTTTTAGTTGGCGTAGGCTGTAAACCCATACGATCAATCCTCGACGCTTTTGCATCGTAAAAGGCTCTTTATCCTCGTGCATGACAATTTCCTCCACAACTTGATTTTGATTGAAAAAAGGGACTCCCAGCGTCCACTTTGACAGAGGGAGAAAAACAAGTAGAGATCGCCACAGTCAGTTCATCCAGCAAACGCTGTAGTTGTGTTTCACTCCAGCGATACTCACTTACTTGTTCATTAAGATCCAACTGCCGCTTGGCTGTGCGCAACGCCCGTTTTTTTTCTTTGAAATCAGGCGCATACTCACCGTAAGCTTCAATTCTTTCAAAATCCAGCTTCTTTTCTAAAAACGATCGCATCAATTCCTGAACAACAGGATCTTGATGCATAATTGTTTTCGCTTTTTGATAGGTTCTACACGTTTCACTTGCTTTGATCGCCATCACAAGTGAATCGATTTGATCTTCAATCTCGAAAAATGCTTCATCGTAAATCATCTGACGTACTATCCTCGGTCCCTTCCACATCTTCTTGCACTAAGACTACCATATTTGCTTCAGAAAAAGCAATTCCTATCTTTTCTGATTGTTCATAGGTCAGGCGTTCAGCAAATCTTGGGTTACTGAACCAAGACAAAATCGTAAAAGTCGGATCGTAAACAGGCGCTTCGAAGATCGAAGCAGATGCTTCCAATTCCTTATCCGCCAACAACTCTCGCCACTCGTCGTTCGTTAAAACAAAATTACTCGTTTTTTCTGAAGAAAGAGCGCGTTGATAAGAATGGATTCGTTGAGAAGTCAAATAGTCTGATAGATTATTCGTCAAATCAAATAAAAGTCCAGCTGCTTCTTGATGTGTTTGGGTATCCTGTGAGAAGCTTTCTAAGCCGATTTGCTGGCGAATTTTATCGATGATAACAAACGCCAGGGTCTCTTTTTCAAGGTTGGCTTGGGCTTGGTCAATTGTTTGCGAAACTTGAAACAGCGGTCGCTGTCCTTCCGTCAAGGGATAAGGTGCCAGTTTAAGTAGCGTGGTCTGATCCAAGTAAGTAACGGCTTGCAGTTGGGCAGTCTCCTGATCGAAGAACAAAACAGCAAAAGTCCCGTTGTCAAAAGCCACTAATGGACGATAGTTCATATCTTCTTCCATCAATTCGAAACTGATCGCACGATCATTTTGTGTCAAGGTAAAGTTAGGATAAATCATGGTCAACTCCGTCAAGTCAGTCAAGGTCATGCCCATCGTAAAAGGTGCCAGGGAAGAGCCCCCGGCGCCGATTACTTTGATTGCTTGCACACTTTCACCATCGGTATTGATCTCAACATACTGTTGATCGTCTAATTGATTGTAGACCCGAATTTCAAACTCGTAGCCCGAGCGATAGGTTTGAATGGGAAGACCGTAGACTTCTTCAAAATCCGAAACAGGCTCCCCAATCATTTCAGCTAATCCTTGGGCTGCGATCGGTTCGTAATTCATGGTTGTTGGCGCTTTGATTGGGTTTTCGATCGTCATTCTTGAATCTGAAGCGTTTTGCATGAATACTGGCTGCAAATACACGATTATTAGGGCCAGGACAAATAAGCCGCAAAACAATAATCCTCTCCGCTTCATCTGTGGATCGACTCCTTACTTCTCTTTGACTTCAATCAAAAGGTCTCCTGACTGAATTGGTTCACCATTGGTTACATACACATGTTCAACCACACCTGAGAAGCGAGCTTCGACAGAAGTTTCCATCTTCATTGCTTCCGTGACCATCAAGGTCTGTCCACGTGCCACTCGGTCGCCTTTTTTGACTAATACTTCTAAGACTGAGCCACTCATGGAAGCACCAATCTGTTCTTTATTCGTTGGCTCCGCTTTACGTTTTGTTTGAACAGAGCTGATGATAGAGTTGTCCTTAACAACGATTTCTCGACGTTGACCGTTCAAGTTAAAGAAGAGGGTCCGGTTACCTTCAATATCTGCCTCACCGATCTCATCGAGACGAATAATCAAGATTTTGCCTTTTTCTAATTCAACATTGATCGTTTCACCTAAGCGCATGCCGTTAAAGAAAGTTGGCGTATCAAGAACTTTCACATCGGCAAACTGTTCATAAGCTTTCCGATAGTCAAGGAAGACTTGCGGATACATCAAGTAGCTCAAGACTTCTTCATGTTTTGGTTCATAGCCGATTTTCTCTGCTAGTTCTTGCTTCACTTCAGCAAAATCAACTGGCTTCGCAAATGTTCCGGGACGTTCTGTAAAAGCTGGGCGTCCTTTTAAGATAATGCGTTGCAATTCTTTCGGGAAACCACCAACTGGCTGACCTAACTCACCTTGGAAGAAGGTGATCACTGATTCTGGGAAGCTCAATGTATCGCCTTTTTCAAAAATATCTTTTTCTGACAAGCCATTTTGTACCATAAAGAGTGCCATGTCACCAACGACTTTCGAAGAAGGTGTCACTTTTACGATGTCTCCAAACATCATATTGACTTCATGATACATTTCTTTGATTTCATCCCATTTTTCGCCTAAACCAACGGCTTTGGCTTGCTGCTGAAGGTTGGTATATTGTCCCCCCGGCATTTCATGCTTGTACACTTCCGTTTGAGGTGCGTTCAAGCCATTTTCAAAGGAATGATAGTACATGCGGACATCTTCCCAGTAGTGGTTCAACTGTTGGATGTTGTCTACATTGATTTCTGGGCAGCGTTCGCCGTTCAATAGTGCATAATACAAACTACTCATACTTGGTTGACTTGTTGCGCCACTGACCGCTGACATAGCGACATCCACGATGTCAACACCGGCTTTGGTAGCTGCTGAGTAAGTAATGATCCCATTTCCACTGGTATCATGGGTATGCAGATGAATCGGCACATCGATCGTATCCTTTAGCTCACTGATCAAACGATAAGCTGCTTGCGGTTTTAATAATCCAGCCATATCCTTGATAGCTATAATATGGGCACCAAGATTTTGCAATTCTTTCGCCATATCTTTGTAGTATTGTACTGAATATTTTTGACGGGTCGGATCATTGATATCCCCTGTATAACAAATCGTTGCTTCTGCAATTTTTCCTGTATCGCGAACGGCTTGAATACTTTTCTCCATTTGTGGAACCCAGTTCAAACTATCAAAGATTCGGAACACATCAATTCCTTGCGCTGCAGATTCTTTGATGAATTCTTCCAATACATTGTCTGGATAATTGGAATATCCCACAGCATTGGAGCCTCTGAACAACATTTGCAACAAGGTATTCGGCATTTTTTTCCGGAACATCCGCAATCTTTCCCATGAATCTTCTGTTAAGAAACGGTAGGCAACGTCGAACGTTGCTCCGCCCCACATTTCACTTGAGAACAATTGTGGCAGACCCGCTTCTGTCATCGCGGCAATTTTCTTAAAGTCATGGGTTCTTACACGAGTTGCTAACAAGCTTTGATGGGCATCTCGGAAGGTTGTATCCGTCAGCAAGACATTCTTTTGTTGACCGATCCATTCAACGACTCCCTCGGCACCTTTCGTATCTAAAATATTTTTGGCGCTGACGAAATCAGGCGTTGCTTGGATGTGTTGTGGCATCCGTGGTTCATTGTAGAAAGGTTTCTTTTGTTTTTCGATTCCCGGGAATCCATTGATCGTGATTTCACCGATATACTTCATGGTTTTGTTTCCACGGTCACGAATCCGAGGGAAATTGAATAGTTCTGGCGTATTGTCGATAAAGGTGGTTTTGGCTTCACCTGAACGAAAGGCTGGATGAGAAACAACATTACGCATAAAGAGAATGTTTGTTTTTACACCACGTACTCGGAATTCTTTCAGACAGCGCATCATCTTTTGAATCGCTTGATCAAAGGTTGCCGCATGTGTACAGACTTTTACAAGCAGCGAGTCGAAATAAGGGGTTACCACCGCACCGGCATAAGCATTTCCAACATCCAAACGAACCCCAAATCCACCTGGAGAACGGTAAGTATCGATCTTACCAGTATCTGGCATAAAATTATTGGCTGGGTCTTCCGTTGTCACCCGACATTGAATCGCAACACCCTCAAAGCGAATGTCTTTTTGTTCAGGAATCCCGATCTCTTTATGCAGGTCTTTGCCTTGTGCAATCAAAATTTGTGTCGTCACGATATCTAAATTGGTGATCATTTCAGTGATCGTATGTTCCACTTGAACCCGAGGATTTACTTCAATAAAGTAAAATTTATCGCCTTCAACTAAAAATTCCACTGTTCCGGCATTAATATAGCCAACATGCTTCATCAGTTGAACGGCAGCTTGACAAATTTTTTCCCGCTGTTCAGCCGTCATTGACACACATGGTGCCACTTCGACTACCTTTTGGTGACGGCGCTGAACGGAACAGTCACGTTCAAATAGATGGACGACATTTCCGTGCTTGTCCCCTAGAATTTGCACTTCAATATGTTTTGGATTACTAATATATTTTTCAACATAAACTTCATCACTACCAAAAGCCGCTTTCGCTTCACTTTTGGCGCGTTCGTAGCCATCACGTGCTTCTTTTTCATCATGAGCGACACGCATACCTCGACCACCACCGCCAAGGGCTGCTTTGATCATGATCGGATAGTCATGTTCGTCGGCGAATGCTAAAACGTCGTCAATCGATGCTACTGGACCGTCAGATCCTGGAATCGATTGAATTCCCGCATCGATCGCCGCTGCTTTTGCTTTGATCTTGTCGCCAAAAATATCTAAGTGGTGAGTGGATGGTCCGATGAAAATCAAACCTTCTTCTTCACAGCGCTGCGCAAAGCTCAGGTTTTCTGATAAAAAGCCGTACCCTGGATGAATCCCTTCGGCCCCGGCTTTTTTCGCTGTGCGAATAATATCTTCAATGTCTAAATACGCATCGATCGGTCGTTTGCCTTTCCCTACTAAATACGCTTCATCTGCTTTAAAGCGATGGACGGAGTATTCATCCTCCGCAGCATAAATACCGACTGTTTTGATTCCTAACTCCGCACATGCGCGGAAGACACGAATCGCGATTTCTCCACGATTGGCAACAAGAATTTTCTTCATCTAATCCACTCCATTCAATTGATCAATAATTCAAATAATATTGTTTCCTCTTTTCTTCGGCACTGATATTTAATACAAAACCAATACAAATCGACAGCATCAGCAAACTTGATCCTCCCTGACTTAGAAACGGAAATGTGATTCCCGTCAATGGGATCAAACCAGTGATCCCCCCTAAGTTGATAAAAATCTGGGACATAAATAGAGCCCCTATGCCGATACACATCATGGAATTAAAGGGATCTCTTGAACGAATACCGACAAGAAAGATCCGTCCCACCATATAAAATAAAACACCTAAAATGATGATCGATGGGATCAAGCCTAATTCTTCCATAACGATCGAAAATATATAATCGGTGTGCGCTTCGTTTAAGAAACCACGTTTTTGGATACTATTTCCAAGTCCGCGTCCGAAAAGCCCACCGTTGAACATTGCGTAATACCCATTGACCATTTGATGACCAGTATCGTATTCATCAGCAAACGGGTTCAAAAAGGATGAAAAGCGACTGTAGACATACGCTGGCAAAAGCTTACCGCCGGTTAGATTCACAAATAGGACGATCAATGCGCTACCAACGATGCCTGCCACGCCTAATATCAAGGTATACAGGTAATTCAGACCACTAGATAATAAAACGACAAAAGCCAGTAACATGACGATCACGGCATTCCCAAAGTCTGGGTAAAGGGCCATGATCCCGGTATATACGAAAACGATTCCGATTGGGCGCCAAACCGTTTTCCAAAACTCCTGTTGAATGCCTTTTTGCCGATAAGATAGCGTCACAGATAAGAACCAAATAACAATAAACTTCAAGTACTCAGCTGGTTGAATGGAAAAACCAGCAATCGATAACCATCCTAGTGCCCCATTTCTTCTTGGAAAGAAGAAGGCAGCGATCAATAAAAACAAAATGACAATCATGGCGATCTGGACAAATTTTTTGTTCCTAAAAACATCCGTTTTCATTTTATACATGACAGTGATCGCTACTAGACTCAACAACCAAAAAATTGCTTGATTGATGACATAAGAAGCAGCTGTAGTTGGATTTGTAGCAGTCATCGCGACGTAGGACGTGGAGCTATAGACCATCATCAAACCCGTGACACACATAAAAATATACGGCAAGAGAATACTATAATCTAATAAATGTCTTTTCTTTACTTTTTCTGGCAAGTTTATGCCTCCTTGCCGATTTCAGGTGTCCGCTGGTCTTCATAGACCTCGCTGTACAATTGGTTCAAATCTTTTTCAAGATCCGCCATCAATTGTTGTCCTGTTTGATTATCGACGATCCCCAAGCGGATCGCAAATGCCACTTGCCGTGATAGACCATACATCTGAGTATCAACCACTTCTTCAAATGCTTTGCATTGTGCGATACATAAACTATTTTCTTGGTTTCGGATCAGCTTTTTGATTCGTTCTGCGTCATCTCTCAGCAGATCAAGCGCTTTTGTAGAATCGATTTGCTCCATTCCGGTCCCCCCATTTCTTCGTTTCACCATTATAGCATATTCTCCTCCGCTTTTGCATCCTTAGATTGCATAGAAATACGGAAATAACGAACTTTAATGAGCATATATTCTTAACGTTCGTTTTTTTAGGATAGAATGTCCTTTTTTCGTAATTTTTATTCGTTTTATCTTTGACTGCCCTCGACACTTTCGTGAAACAAACACATTTCGTGAAACACCGTTCGAAAAACGTTCTTTACAAAAATTTAAGAAAAGCTGTTCTATCAACTTTCCGAAAAAATAATCCTATTACTTTTTCCACAATTCATTTTAAAAAAAGAACAGGTCCAAAAGTCCCTGTTCTTCCACTTTGCATGAAAAGAAAATCCTTTACTGTGTTTCGTCGCCGATTTTGCCATCGCCATTGATGTCCTCATCGGAAAGACGTTCGACTTCTTTAATAAATCCTTCGCTCATTTCTTGATAGTTCTGCTCACCTACGACCGCATCATCAGGGATTTGATCAACATTTGCAAAAAATTCGATATGATTGTGTAGATTTTCAAAGCGCATAGGAGCATCTCCGCCATATTCACCATCAAGGTTGATCATTAAACGATTAACCTGTTCTGGCGCGTCTACTTCAAGAAAAGATGTCTTCGTATAAATCAGACGACGATCGTTGATGTGCTTGCCACCATTCATCATCAAAGCGACTAAATGGACGATCTCAAAAATATTGGCTGTTTTGACAATAATCAGTGAAAACTTCCCATCGTCAAGCTTAGCGTCGGGGGCAATCTGTTCAAATCCCCCTACTGAATTCGTTAGTCCTAAAAAGAACATTGAGGCTCCGCCAATGTATTCTCCGTCTTCATACTTTAGATGCATTTTGATTGGTTTGACGCGGGGCAGTAATTCGGCTCCTTTTGCTAGATAAGCTAAGTAGCCAAAAACACTTTTCAACTCAGAAGGAACATCATAGGTCAGTTCCGTTAAGTGTCCACCAGCAGCAATGTTGATAAAATACGTATTGGGTGTTTTTCCGACATCCATCTTCACCGTCTGCTGTTTTAATATCACTTCCGCAGCTGCTTTGATATCGGTCCGAGGAATCTTTAGTGCACGTGCGTAGTCATTGGTGGTTCCTCCAGGAATAATCGCCATCTTCGGGCGTTTTTCTAATGGAGCGATTCCGTTGACGACTTCATTGATCGTACCATCGCCACCGGCCGCTACCACCAAATCAAAACCAGCTTCACCGGCTCTTCTTGCTTCATCACGGGCGGAAAAGGGTGCAGCGGTCGTGGCAAACGCACTCGCCTCATAACCGCCTCTTTCCAAAACATCTAAAATATCTGCTAAATTTTTTCGAATCAATTCTTTCCCAGATGTCGGGTTATAGATTACTCTTGCTCTTTTCATCGCTTGCCTCTTATCGCTTTGCTAGTTCTTCTTGCAACAGCTTGTTCACAACGCCTGGATTCGCTTGTCCTTTGGTTGCTTTCATGATTTGACCAACTAAGAAACCAACTGCTCGGTCTTTTCCGTTTTTGAAGTCATCGACGGATTGTTGGTTGTTATCTAGTACTTCATTGATCATTGGTAGTAATTGCGCAGGATCTGATAATTGGATCAATCCTTTGGCTTTTACGACTTCTTCAGCGTCGCCGCCGTTTGTGATCAATTCTTTGAAGACTTTTTTCGCAATCTTCGAACTGATCGTGCCATCGGCGATCAAACGAATCATTCCCGCTAAATTATCTGGTGTCAATTTCGTTTCTGGCAGTTCCAATTTCTCACTGTTCAGATACGCTGAAACTTCACCCATCAACCAGTTAGAAGCTTGTTTGGGATCCGCACCGGCATCAATGGTTTTTTCAAAGAAATCGGACATTTCTTTTGATAAAGTCAAGACCATTGCATCGTATTCTGGTAAGCCCAGTTCAGAGATGTAACGAGCCCGGCGTTTTTGCGGCATTTCTGGCAAGCTTTGACGTACACGTTCGATCCATTCATCATCGATCACAAACCGTGGGATATCTGGTTCTGGGAAGTAACGATAATCAGAAGAACCTTCTTTGACACGCATCAATAATGTTTTGCTGGTTGCTTCATCAAAACGACGAGTTTCTTGTTGGATCTCGCCTCCAGAAAGCAATACTTTGGCTTGGCGTTTTTCTTCAAATGCCAGACCTTTTTTCACAAAGGACATAGAGTTTAAGTTTTTCAGCTCTGTTTTTGTTCCGAATTGTTCTTGGCCGTAAGGTCGCAACGAAATATTCGCATCGCAACGCATAGAACCTTCTTCCATTTTCACATCGGATACTTCTGTAAACAAGATGATTGAACGCAATGCTTCTAGATACGCATATGCTTCTTCTGGTGAACGCATATCCGCTTCGGAAACGATCTCGATCAAAGGGGTTCCTTGACGATTTAGATCAACATAAGAATAACCGCCTTTGCCGTGCATGTTTTTCCCGGCATCTTCTTCCAAATGAACTCGCTCGATGCGGATTTTTTTCTTTTTACCTTCCACTTCGATCTCGATCCACCCATCATGACCGATAGGTTGATCGAATTGTGAAATTTGATAGGCTTTTGGATTATCAGGATAGAAATAGTTTTTGCGGTCGAAATGCGTTTCTTTTGAGATTTCACAATTCAACGCAAGCGCAGCTTTCATCCCAAATTCGATAGCCGCTTTGTTCATTACTGGTAAAACACCTGGATAGCCCCAGTCAATCACATTCGTGTTGCTATTTGGTTCAGCGCCAAAGTGAGCAGGTGCTGGAGAAAAAATCTTTGATTCTGTTTTTAATTCTACGTGGACTTCAAGCCCAATGACTGTTTCGAAGTTCATGCCTTATCCCCTCCTAAAATCACTGGTTTTTTCGTGTGGAAATCAGTTGCTTGTTCAAAGGCATAAGCCGCTTTATACATGGTTGCTTCATCAAAATGTTTCCCAATGATCTGCAAGCCGACAGGCAGTCCTTCAGAAAAACCTGCTGGAATCGACATCCCTGGCAGTCCTGCTAAATTCACAGGAATGGTTAAAATATCATTCAAGTACATAGTGATCGGATCATTGATATTTTCTCCAATACCAAATGCTACCGTTGGGGAAGCTGGGCCAATGATCAAGTCGTATTGGCTGAAGACCTTATCGAAATCTTGTTTGATCAACGTTCGTACTTGACCGGCTTTTTTGAAGTATGCATCGTAGTAGCCAGCACTTAGTGAAAACGTACCTAACATGATCCGACGTTTTACTTCTTCCCCGAATCCTTCACTGCGAGAATTAACATAGACATCTTCTAAATTGCTGACATTCTCTGAACGGAAACCGTAACGGATGCCGTCAAAACGTTGCAAATTAGAACTTGCTTCTGAAGAAGCGATGATATAGTAAACAGCTACCCCATACTTTGAATGTGGCAAGCTGACTTCTTCCACGGTCGCTCCTAACGCACGGAAAGTCTCTGCAGCTTTTAAGATCGCTTCTCGGACGCCCGTTTGAATTCCTTCGCCTAAGTATTCTTTCGGCAAAGCAACTTTCATGCCTTTGATATCACCAGTCAAACCTGCTGTAAAATCAGGAACAGCTGCCCCGGCTGACGTACTATCTTTTGCATCAAACCCACTGATGGCATTTAATGCGATGGCATTGTCTTTCACACCACGGGTCATTGGACCAATTTGATCTAACGAAGATGCAAACGCGATCAAACCAAAACGAGAAACCCGTCCGTAGGTTGGCTTCAACCCGACGATTCCATTGAAAGCTGCTGGTTGGCGAATCGAACCACCCGTATCGCTACCTAATGATAAGGGGACTTGTCCCGCTGCAACTGCAGCCGCCGAGCCACCTGATGAACCACCAGGTACTTTTGTCTCGTCCCAAGCGTTTTTTGTTTTCTTAAAGAACGACGTTTCCGTACTCGCCCCCATCGCAAATTCATCCATGTTTAACTTACCTACTGGAATCATGTCTGCTTGGTAAACTTTGTCCATGACGGTTGCATCGTAGATTGGGTCAAAGTTGCCTAAAATTTTAGAAGCAGCTGTTGTGCGTAGATCTTTGGTAACAATGTTATCTTTGATCCCAATGGGAATCCCTGCCAACACATTGCTTTCAGTGATACCTTTTTGATCGATAGCTTGCGCTAACGCATGGGCTTTTTCTTCGTTCAATGCAAGAAACGCATCGACTTTTGGCTCTGTTTCTTTAATGCGAGCAAAGGTTTCGCTCGTTAGATCTGTCGCAGTAATTTCCTTTGACACTAATAAGCTATGCAATTCTTCTAAGCTTTTATTATATAGTTCAGTCATTAGGCACCCGCCTCCCCATTGTCAATGATTGCAGGCACTTTAATAAAGCCTTCTTCGGATTCTGGAACATTTTTCATTAATTCATCACGGTCCCAGCCGCCGGTCGTTACATCTTCACGCATCACGTTGATCGTTTCTGCTACATTCGATGTAAAGGGTACTCCTGTGGTGTCCACTTCTTCAAGTGTTTCAACCATATCAATAATTTTTCCTAGCTGAGAGGTAAACTCATGTAATTCATCGTCTGAGAATGAAAGTTTTGCTAGTTTGGCAACGTGTTTGACTTGTTCTTCGCTGATCGCCATAAAATCCTCCTCTTTCTCGTATCCGTAATCTACGTTTACGTTTTTCCAATGTATTGTATCATTTTTTTAACAAATCATGAAATAGAATTTGAAAATTATCAAATATAATTGCAAATAAAAGCAGAAATCATTTCTTTCCTCGGATTGCAGGGAAGAAATGATTTCAATTAGACAAGAAGAAACAACTGCTTCTCGTCTGTGACAATACTTAACAGTTATTGATCTGCCGAATGACTGCCTTCGATCGCAGCCACCATTTGAGCTTCATCCCAAACGGTAACGCCTAGGGACTGTGCTTTGGTCAGTTTACTGCCAGCCTCTTCCCCGGCAACAACGATATCAGTCTTTTTCGACACACTGCCTGTTACCTTCCCACCGAGATTTTCAATTCGTTCCTTGGCTTCTTCGCGGGTGAAATGACTCAATTTCCCTGTCAAAACGACGGTTTTCTCTTTAAATGGCGACTCCACTTCTTCCAATTGATCCGTTCTCAGCCCTAGATAAGCAAAGTTAACACCCGCTTTTTCAAGTTCATCTAAAAGGACGTGAACTTCTTGATTGTCAAAATACGTAACGACACTTTCCGCAATTGTAGCACCAATGGTTTCCAACGAAATGATCTCTTCTTCTTTGGCTTTGCTAAGGGTTCGAAGATCACCAAAATGTTCCGCTAAAATCCGAGCCGCTTTGGCACCAACATGACGGATGCCTAGCCCGAAAATTAAGCGCTCAACTGAATTTTCTTTGCTTTGATGGATGGCACGCAAAAGGTTATTAGCTGATTTCTCTTTGATTTTATCGAGGGTCAGCAATTGTTCTTCTGTTAAAAAGTACAAGTCGGCCACATCTTTGACTAAGGATTTATCGAACATTTGCTCTAAAACACGTGGCCCTAAACCATCAATATTCATAGCGTTTCGGGAAACAAAGTGGCTTAACCCCTCTTTGATCTGCGCTGGACACTTCGGATTGATACAACGCAAGGCAACTTCTTCATCTAAATGGATCAGCTCACTCCCGCATTCGGGACAATGTGTAGGCGATTCAAAGGGTTGACTTGCTTCCGTGCGTTTTTCTTCCAAGACTTTCGCAACCTCTGGAATAATGTCCCCCGCCTTATAGATGATGACCGAATCGCCAATGCGAATGTCCTTCATTTTAATGAAATCTACATTATGCAAACTGGCACGGCTGACCGTCGTTCCGGCAACCCGGACAGGGGTCATAACAGCGGTCGGTGTCACAACACCCGTTCGTCCCACGGTCCATTCGATCGTTTCGATCACTGTTTCCGCTTCTTCCGGTGGAAATTTATATGCCGCCGCCCATCGGGGTGCTTTTACGGTAAAGCCTAGCGCATCTTGATCTTTAAAATTATTGACTTTGATGACAACACCATCTATCTCGTAAGGAAGCTCACTGCGCTTGTCATGAAACTCTTCGATATATGCCCATACCTCATCGATGGTGTGGCAAACTCTGCGTTCGTGATTTGTACGAAAGCCTAATTGATCTAATTCATTCAATGCCGAAAATTGATCATTGGCTTCAATCGGACCAAAATCAGCCAGTGTGTACAAGAAGGTGCTTAAGTTTCTTTGGGCTGCGATCCGTGTGTCTAATTGTCGCAAGCTTCCAGCAGCTGCATTTCTCGGATTGGCGAAAACTTCCACCCCTTCTTCTTCTCGCTGTTGATTCAACTTCAAAAACGAAGCCTTTGGCATATAGCATTCGCCACGAACTTCCAACGAGATTGGTTCTTTTAATTTTAGTGGGATCGATTTGACGGTCTTTAGGTTTTCTGTAATGTTTTCACCTACCGTACCATCCCCTCGAGTTGCTCCCCGAACAAAGCGCCCTTCTTCATATTTTAATGAGATAGACAATCCATCGATTTTTAGCTCGCAGACATAATCTACCGCTTTCCCCAATGCTTTTTGAACACGGGCATCAAAAGCCACGATTCCTTCTTTATCAAACACATCGTTCAAACTATAAAGTGGGATATCGTGGGTGACTTTTTCAAAGCCAGGTAAAATGATGCCACCTACTCGTTGGGTGGGCGAGTCTTCGGTTACTAGCTGCGGGTAGTTGGTTTCAATTTCAACCAGTTCTGCATACAGCTGATCATAGAGATAATCTTCAACAGAAGGTTGATCTTTTACATAGTATTCGTAGGCGTACTGATTTAATTGCGTACGCAGCTCTTCTGCTCGTGATTGGATTTCTTTTGAAGGGACATCCATCCTAATATCCTCCTTATTTTTCAACTTTTTCAATCGGCGCAAAGGCCGCCAACAGTCGTTTGACGCCTTGTTGTGGGAATGCCACATCTAATTCGATGTCTTGCGCGCTGCCAGTCGTCCGAACGACCGTGCCGATTCCCCATTTTTTATGTTGAACTTTCTCGCCAACTTGCCATGTATTCCCCGCTGCAGAGGTCTGTTGCTTAGAAGCGACGGTCGTTTGACGCGGCTGTGTATAGCTCGGTTTAAAGACTTTTGGTTGAAACGGTGCAGCAGCTTTAGGCTGTGAACGCTCGCCTAATGATTGCAGCAGATCTTGTTCGATTTCTTCGATAAACCGTGACGGACGATTGTATTGGGTACGGCCGTATAATGTTCTGGAAAAAGCGTTGGTCATAAAGAGCTCTTCCTCGGCACGAGTGATCCCCACATAAGCAAGGCGCCGCTCTTCTTCGAGTTCGCTTTCTTCCATTAAAGCTCGAGAAAGCGGGAAGATATTTTCTTCCAACCCAATTAAGAATACCACTGGAAACTCTAGTCCTTTTGCCGCATGCAAGGTCATCAAAGTCACTTGACTACTTTCTTCTTCATAACTATCGACGTCTGACAATAAAGCTAAGTCATTTAAGAAAACACTCAACTTCTCATCTGGTGCATCTGCATCGTCTTCGTTTTGCGCCTCAAACCGTTTGTCGAATTCTTGGGTAACCGATAAAAATTCTTCCAGGTTTTCAAGTCTAGCTTGTGCTTCTAAATTATTCTGGTTGACTAACTCTTGACGATAACCCGTTTTTTCTAATATTTCTTTCGTCAGTTCGGTTACTGAGAGGTAAGGAACCATTTGGGCGAAGCCATCCATCATCATCCCAAAGCTTCCTAATTCTTTGCCGGCCTTCCCCGAAATATTTGCTAACTCGACGTTCATGGCTGCTTCTAACAATGACCATTCATGAAGATTCGCAAACTCTCGTAGTTTCTCGACGGATGTCGCACCGATCCCACGTTTTGGTACATTGATGATTCGTTCCAAGCTGATGGAATCTCGTGGATTGGCGATCGCCGATAAATAAGCCAAAATATCACGAATTTCTTTGCGGTCATAGAACTTTCTGCCGCCGACCATCGTATAAGGAACGTTGGCTTTTAAAAGCATTTCTTCAATGATCCGTGACTGGGCGTTGGTCCGATACAAAATCGCAAAATCACCGAATTTACGGTTCTTTTCTGCAATTTGTTTCTGCATTTCACTGACGATAAATCGCGCTTCATCTCGTTCACTATCCCCGCGATAATAAGTGATCTTTTCCCCATCACGATTTTCTGTCCACAGATTTTTATCTGGACGGTTGCGGTTATTTTTGATTACTTGGTTTGCCGCATTTAAAATCGTTTGCGTTGAACGATAGTTTTGCTCTAACAAAATCGTCGCGGCATCTGGATAGTCCTTTTCAAAGTCTAAAATATTTTGCATGTTGGCACCACGCCAACCGTAAATACTTTGGTCCGCATCCCCAACAACACAAAGATTTCGAAAACGAGCGGCCAATAAATTGACCAGCGTGTATTGGGCGTGGTTAGTATCTTGGTATTCATCGACATGGATATAGTGGAATTTCCGTTGGTAAAATTGCAGCGCATCTTCATTGTCTTGGAAGAGGCGGATCGTATTCATGATTAAATCATCGAAGTCCATGCATTGATTATTGCGCAGCTCTTTTTGATATTTTTCATAACAACGACCCACGATCTGCTCAAATAGACTACCTTCCATGGCTTGGTAAGCTTCAGGTGTCAATAGCTCGTTCTTTGCATGAGAGATCGTTCCCAAAATGGAACGAGGATCATATTTTTTGGGATCGATATTCAATTCTTTTAATACCCGTTTCATCAGGGTATTTTGCTCAGAAGAGTCAATGATGGTAAAATTCTTCGAATAACCGATTCGATCAACATCTCTGCGCAAGATTCTGACACACATCGAGTGGAAGGTCGAGACCCAAACGTCTTCTCCACCGGAACCTAATAATTGGCTGACCCGTTCCTTCATTTCCCGCGCCGCTTTATTGGTAAAAGTGATGGCTAAAATGTTCCATGGATTTACATTTTTTTCTTCTATTAAATAGGCGATTCGGTGGGTTAGGACACGGGTCTTCCCGCTTCCTGCCCCTGCCATCAGCAGCAACGGTCCTTCCGTATGCATAACGGCTTCTTTTTGCCGTGGATTCATGCGTTCAAGTAATTCACTTTTGGATGACATGATTTTAAACATCCTTTCTTTCTCAATCTTCTCAATTATAGCATTATCCGGGAAAGGGGAAAACCGAACGCTTTGAAAACTTTTAATTAAAAGCGCTTTGATTTTTTTCCTTACGATGCCTTCCGTTTTGAAAGAAAAAAGTCAGTCCATATTTGTTTACATAATAAAGAGGCTGTAAACTTACCAGCCTCTTTATTAGTTTTATTAATGAAAATCAGCTAAAATATTTCTCCACTAGCTTTTCATTCACATAGATCGATACTTGTCCATCATTGACCGGGAAAAGTCCTTTTCCGGTATCATCTAAAACCACTTTCGCTTCATTATTCTTTAATATATCCACGAAGGTCTCTCCACCATGGATCGCGCTGATGGTCATTTCTTTTTCCGCTCCTTGGGCATTGGTCATCACGACCGCTAATCCAGAAAGCTCATGTTCATAATCGCCAGTTAATACCCAGCCGATACAGTTAGGATCATCAAAATAGTCCACTTGGTTCCCAAATGCAAGCTTCTCTCGAAGTTTCAGCATATGGACCAGCGCATCTCCCACAGGGGCGATTTCTTGCGCGGGAATCCCAAATAAATCCCCCCAGAAAACTACGGGTACGCCAGCTTTACGTAAAAGGATCAATGAATAGGCATGGACTTTAAACCATCCGTCTATCCAAGATTGTAAACTTTGTCCGACTTGCGTATCATGATTGTCTACAAAAGTCACCGCATAATCTTCGCGCGCGGCAGTCAGTGTACCGGCAAAAATTTGACTCATATCATATTCGCCATTCGAGTGAGATGCTTCATATAAATTATAGTGCAAAGGCACATCGAATAAATAAATCAGATTTCCTGAAGAATCTAAATACTCTTCTAATTTTGGCAGATCCCCTGACCAATATTCTCCAACAACAAATAGTGGTTTGCCTTTTTCTTCCCGACGATTCAAGATCCAATCTGCGTAATAGTTGAACTCAATGTGTTTCACCGCATCTAGTCGATACCCATCAACGCCGGTCAGTTCTTGGTACCATTGGCCCCATTTATTGAGTTGTTCCACTGTTTCGGGATTTTCCATGTCCAAGTCACAACCCATTAAATAGTCGTAATTGCCCATCTCATCATCCACTTGGTTTTCCCAGCCCTTATCAGCGAAGTTAAAAATCCCGTGGTCTTTGTTGCGGTCATCATAATCGACACCAGAAAAATTATGCCACGTCCAAACGTAATCATTGTACGTCCCCTGACGTCCTGGGAAGGTGAACTTGGTCCAGGCTTCGATTTCTTCCTCATCACTGATCGGTTCATTCCGGTTTTCGGTATTGTATTTGACCGCCGGAACGACTTCTTTTTCATCGGCACCAATCAAGTGATTGAAGACGATGTCGGCATAAACCTCTACTCCTTGTTCTTGCAGTGCTTTGATAGCTTCTAGATATTCATCCTTTGTCCCATATTTTGTTGGCACCGACCCCTTTTGATCGAACTCGCCTAGATCATAATAATCATAGACACCATACCCAACGTCTTCGGACCCAGCTGTCCCTTTATAGGCAGGTGGCAGCCAAATTGCGGTAAATCCATACTCTTTGATTTCTTTACTCATTTCTTTCAATTTGTTCCAATGCTGGCTATCTGCCGGCAGGTCCCATTCGAACCCTTGTAAAATGACTTTGTTATTCATTTATTTATCCCCCCTTACTTCAATTAAGCCAAATAATAGTAAAAATTGTCAAATATAAGGATAGCGATCAAATCAAAATGACGGTTATCATGACCGTTTATGACCGATTATAATTATTCACGCTTACATTATGAATGTTTTTTACTGTTTGTGATTGATTTTGAATGAATCATATGGTATCATGGCAAGTGAAGAGGTGATGAAAATGCTTACAGAGGAGCGTCATCAAGCAATTTTGGCACGATTGGAACAAGAAGAGATCGTCAAGGTCAGTGAACTGATTCAACTGTTGGATGCTTCAGAATCAACGATCCGCAGAGACCTGCAAGAATTGGAAGACAAAGGATTTTTAGTCAGAATTCACGGTGGAGCCAAGAAAAGCCAGCAATTAGGCTTCGAACCAAACATGTCAGAAAAAACGGCGAAGTTTCAAACGGAAAAGCAAAAAATAGCAAAAGCAGCTGCCCAGACGATCAAAAATGGTGAAGTCATTTACTTAGATGCTGGAACAACGACTCTCGAAATGATTCCTTTCCTATCGGCTATCACAGGCCTTAAGGTGGTCACAAATTCCGTCAAGCACGCTTCCCTACTGATTGATCACGGGATCGACACCATGATTTTAGGGGGAACCATTAAGATAACTACGAACGCTGTGTTAGGGATCAATGCTGGAGAACAACTGCGAAAACTACGCTTTAATCGTTGTTTTATGGGCATGAACGGGGCTCACTCTGAGGCTGGGTTCACCACACCCGATCCTGAAGAAGCCCTGATCAAGCAGATTGCACTAGAGCACAGTCAACAAGCCTATGTCTTGCTAGACCATTCCAAATTTCAGCAAACAACTTTTGCTCAAGTTGCCTTTATTGAAGGGGCTACGATCATCACCGATTATTGCCCAAAAAACTATTTAGCGAAATTCAGAGCAAAAACAACCATTATGGAGGTAATACAATGATTTACACAGTAACACTCAATCCATCGATCGATTTTATCGTCCACGTCGATCATTTGGAGATCGGTGCCCTTAATCGAATGAAACAAGACTTTAAACTACCTGGTGGCAAGGGAATCAATGTCTCACGGATTTTGAAGCGAATTGGCATTTCCTCGACTGCCCTTGGTTTTGTTGGCGGATTTACTGGTCGTTTTATTGAAGAGTGGCTGACTAAAGAGGAAATCAACAGCAACTTTACACAAGTCGCTGCCGATACCCGAATCAATATCAAATTAAAATCTGGCGAAGAAACTGAGATCAACGGGCTTGGTCCAGTGATCAGTGACAAGGAAATCGCCGGACTAAAACAACAACTAGCCGCTCTTTCTGCCGAAGACATCGTCATCCTATCAGGAAGTAAACCAGCTGGTCTTCCAGCCGACTTTTATAAAGAATTGATCAAAATCGTTAAAGAAGCCGGTGCGGAATTTGTCATTGATACGACCGGTGCGGAACTTTTTGATGCTTTAACGGATCAACCTTTGTTGATCAAACCAAATAATCATGAATTAGCCGAACTATATGAAACTTCTTTTTCAACAATCGAAGATATTTTGCCTTATGGTCAAAAAATGTTAAAGGATGGTGCTAAAAATGTCATCGTCTCTCTAGGTGGTGATGGTGCCCTGCTCTTTACTGGCAATGAGATCTATCGCTCCAATGTGTTGAAACGACCTTTGAAAAATTCAGTTGGTGCTGGAGATTCCATGATTGCTGGATTCATTGGACGTTACGCGAAGACCAAAGATGTGGTTGACGCATTCAAATGGGGTGTCGCTTGTGGCAGTGCTACTGCTTTTTCTGATGATTTAGCTGAGGCGTCATTTATCGAAGAACTACTACCGGAAGTCATTATTGAACAAGTAAATTTATAGGAGGATGGAAAAAATGAAAATCAACGAGTTGATGCTGAAAGATGCCATGATCATGGACTTGCAAGCAACAGACAAAAAAGGTGCCATTGATGAAATGGTCGCAAAATTATATGCTGTCGGACGAATTTCAGATATCGAAGTCTACAAAGAAGGAATTCTTGCCCGAGAAGCCCAAACATCAACAGGGCTAGGTGACGGCATCGCAATGCCCCATGCCAAAAATAGTGCGGTCAAAGAAGCGACGGTCTTATTCGCAAAAAGTAATGCGGGTGTCGACTATGAGGCGTTAGATGGACAACCAACGTACCTCTTCTTTATGATTGCAGCACCAGAAGGAGCAAATGATACTCATTTACAAGCATTAGCAGCTCTCTCTCGCTTATTGATCGATCCAGATTTCGTTGCTAAATTAAAAACAGCGACAACTGCTGATCAAGTACAGCAACTTTTCTCAGAAGCTGAGGCACAGCAAGAAGCCGATGCTTTAGCAGAAGAAGCGGCAAACCAAGAAGCAGCACCTACTAGCGAACGTCCCTATATCGTCGCAGTTACAGCTTGCCCAACAGGGATCGCTCATACCTACATGGCAGAAGATGCTTTGAAAAAGAAAGCCAAAGAACTTGGCGTTGACATCAAAGTTGAAACAAATGGTTCAGAAGGAATCAAAAATCGTTTAACAGAAGCTGATATCGCCCGAGCTACTGGTGTGATCGTAGCTGCCGATAAAAAAGTTGAAATGGATCGCTTTGACGGCAAACATTTAGTAAACCGTCCAGTCAGCGATGGTATCCGTAAAACTGAGCAATTAATCAATGAAGCAATGAGCGGAACTGCTCCTGTTTTTCATGGTAGCGGCCAAACTTCTGATAAAGAGGACGCTTCTGCTGATGGTTCAGTCGGTCAACGAATCTATAAAGATTTGATGAATGGTGTTTCTCACATGCTACCATTTGTTATTGCCGGTGGAATCATGATCGCTATTTCCTTCATGGTTGACCAGTTCATGGGTGTCCCTCAAGATGCCTTGAGTCAATTAGGAAACTACAACCAAGCAGCTTCTTGGTTCAATCAAATCGGTAGCGCGGCATTTGGTTTTATGCTACCTGTCTTAGCTGGATTTATCGCTTCAAGTATCAGTGACCGACCTGGATTGATCGTCGGTTTCGCAGCAGGTGCTTTAGCAAATACAGGTGGTGCTGGTTTCTTAGGTGCCTTGATCGGCGGTTTCCTAGCTGGTTACGTCATCAAGTTCTTACGTTCATTATTCAAAGGCTTACCAAAATCATTAGAAGGAATCAAAACGATCCTCTTCTACCCTGTTTTCGGTCTTTTGATCACTGGTTTCTTGATGTTATTGATCAACGTGCCAATGAAAGCCATCAACGATGGTTTAAACAGCTTCCTGACCGGCTTAAGTGGCACAAATGCTGCTTTGCTTGGTGCGTTGCTAGCAGCGATGATGGCAGCCGATCTAGGTGGCCCAATCAACAAAGCCGCTTATGTTTTCGGTACTGCAACATTGGCAACCACCGTTGCTGAAGGTGGTAGCGTCGTGATGGCATCAGTAATGGCCGGCGGAATGGTTCCTCCATTGGCAATTTTTGTCGCAACACTATTGTTCAAAAACAAATTCACGAAAGACCAAAAAGAAGCAGGTTTGACAAATATCGTCATGGGGCTATCCTTCGTCACTGAAGGTGCGATCCCATTTGCAGCAGCAGATCCACTACGGGCGATCCCAAGCTTTATCGTTGGTTCTGCACTGACTGGTGCGCTTGTCGGTGCCTTTGATATCCAATTAATGGCCCCACACGGTGGGATCTTCGTTGTCCTATTATTATCTAAACCAATTTTGTTCTTGCTATTCATCTTGATCGGTGCAATCGTTTCTGGCGTCGTATTCGGTTTGTTGAAAAAAGCGCCTGAGCAAACAGCCTAATTGAAAAGACCCGCAAGATCCTGGTGATCTTGCGGGTCTTTTTCATTCTTGATTGGTAAAGAGCTGCTGTTCGACTAGCTTTTGGGTATTCATAAAATATACTCGTAGTTTTTTCCCATCCTTCTTTAGGTTAACCCACGTATATTTGCGCGTGCGGTGCAAATACCCAAAATGAACATCCGGCATCGCTGCTTTCAATCCGTCTATCGGCAGCTCCTTCAAGGCTGTTTCTGGTAAATAAAATTGTAAGCAAGCCGTGTAGTCTTTAAAGCGATCCTCTGAGTAATCAATTTCGAGGTGATTCCGAATATAAAAGGCATATGCCTCGACCCCATCATCTACAGTCAATTCCGGTTTTAATACGATATAATCCATCATGCGCAACCGCTCTTGATCAATCCAAGGAAAATATGCTTGTGCATTCAAGTAACCTTTTACCCGACGCTCCTGGTACTCTTCATTCACCAGGTCGAAGCTTCGAGTGACGAAATGTGTCGCGTTACGCTTAGTTGTCGGCTGCATCCGATCATTTTGGTATTGGATGGTTTGGATCAAGTGATCGCCAAAGGCGTATTCAATATATGGTTCTCTTAAAATACCGACGCCGTTATCCCATGTCAATTGATCAATCCCAGTTTGATCACGAAACAAACGCTGGTAAGAAAGATTCAACTCGTGATCCCACTGAAATGGATCGCGATACAATTCCACCATCACGATTCCTTGATCTCTCACTTGGACTTGCTCAACTTGTTGCGCATCCGTAATGATCACCTGAGGAATGATATGCGCGTAGAATGCCGAAAAGTACATTCGCCAGCAAGAGGTCAGTGTATAGCCATTGTAAAAGACGTCGTAACCAGAAAACTGATTGCAGTCGATGACGATTTCTTGTTCAAAATTTTTCCGCTTCGGTAACGCGTTGATTTCAGCAATCGATTGAAAATTTTGTCTTTTCTCGATTCGCTCGACGTTATGCATCAAGTACTCGTCATATGAACGCAAATAGCCGAACAAGCCATCTCTTTGCATCGTTTCATCGAAGTAACTTAAAATAACTGGTTTTTGCGTGGAAAATACGTCTTTCGTAAACAGATGTCGTTGCAACACTGCTTCTTGAATGACATGGATACTGGACTCATTTTGGCCATCCGTCACAATAATTTCTGTATTGATTTCTTCAGGGGCATTATGCAACAACCGACTGATTTCATTAAAATCGTAGGGTTTCTTTTCTTGCTGATTGTAGTAATATTCCGTCGGCTGATAGCTAAGACGAACCAAAGTGAACCAATTCTCAATCAACAAACGCAACTGTGATGCTTCCATTTGTGTCGATTGTAGAAAGCCATAGATTTTTTCAGTTTTGATCATCGCTATCCCTCTTTTCTATCCCCTTTCTTTAATTATAGTAAAGGGAGAAACGATTGAACACTATTTCGCTTTTTTTTGATGAAATCTCAGACCTTTCGTGGTAAACTAAAGGCGCTTGGAGGTGAACCTATGGGCTTAAAATTCCAACGAGAAGACTCGCTAGATAAAATGTTTGATGATTTTGCCTTTCTTCCCGATAACGATAAGGACAATAAAAAGCAACAAAACGATATTGAACGTTTCTTAAAAAACGAACCTGATGATGAGAAAAAAACACAAACAAAAGATAGTAAGAAAGCAGACTAATAAAAAAGGCAAAGGACGCTTCCGTCCCTTGCCTTTTTACTTATGCGAATAGAAAATGAGCCACTGAGTCTACTTAAATGCAACAATCAGAATTGGCATCTAACGATTTCCTTATAGCTCTTCATACATCATGCTTTGACGTAATCGCACCAAGCCAACGGTCAACAAGCAGAGAATAAGGAAGACGGCTACTAAGATCGTCATCACGAAGATCACCACAAAAATCGGTGAATTTGTAAAATGAATCATTGGTTCAAAGATAGTGGTCTTGATCAAGTCAGGGATCTCCGAGGCTAAGAGTTGTTGAATCGCTTGGTTAAAATCCTCTGTGGTTGAATTTGATGGCAAAACAGCCATAAAACTCCCCACACCGTAATTGGCAACCCCAATCCACGCAATTGCAACATTCGCTAGAGCGAGCCAGCCAATGCCAAGATTACCGACAACAATCGAGCCGACAGCAAGATTGCCAATCCCAACTAAAAAGCCAAAACAGAGGTTCCCTATTGCAATAACACCGGTGCTGACTGTCCCAATCCCTACCATTCCGAAGGACAATAAGCCAATCGATAAAAAACCTAAGCTGACAATTCCCAAAGCAATAACCCCTTTGGCTTTGACACCAAGGCTAAACCAGCCGCTGGCAGTTGGTAACTCTTTTATCAGAACAAAAAACTCTCGAACACTCGTCACTTGATTCAGCAATAAGAATAAATTGGGAATCAAAATATGCATTAACGGAAGCCGCAGAACCATCCGTTCACTTTTGTATTCATAATAATAGGTTTCTTTCTTTTCTTTTAGTAACTCTTCCACTGGTGTCCCTAGTAAATCGGCTAGATGAACCAATGTCTCGATATCTGGCAATCCATTCCCTCGTTCCCATTTTGAAATGGCCTTATCAGAAACAAATAACCTTGCAGCTAATTCTTTCTGAGTTAAGTTATGCCTTGATCGATACTCTTTTAGTTTTTTACTCAATGTTTCATGCATTCGACCACACCTCCTTGTTACAAGTTTAACAAATAACAAGGAGATTTTCGCTAAAATTGGGCAAATTTAGCACTCTACGCTGCGTAGAATAGCATAAAACAGCTAATTTCCACTATAAAATGCGAAAAACCGAAGCAAGGGACTTCTTTGCTTCGGTTTCCGAATTAATAATTATTTTATTGCTGCTTCAATCGCTTTCCAGGCTTCTTCTTTTCCTTGTTTGGTAATAGAAGAAAATAGGATAAACGTATCTGCTGGATCAAAGGACAACGCTTTTTTGATCATACTCTCGTGCTTGTTCCATTTTCCACGAGGAATTTTATCTGCTTTGGTAGCAACCACGATCACCGGGATCTCATAATACTTTAAAAATTCATACATTTGAATATCTTCTTGGGAAGGTGCGTGACGTAAATCAACCAAAGATACTACTGCTCGCAGCTGCTCTCTTTGTTCGAGGTACGTTTCAATCATTTTCCCCCATTTCGCTCGCTCGGTTTTCGATACTTTTGCATAGCCATAGCCAGGGACATCGACAAAATGCAGCGTATTTTCAATCAAATAAAAGTTCAACGTTTGGGTCTTCCCCGGTTTTGACGAGGTACGGGCTAAGTTTTTACGGTTAATCAATGTATTGATAAAGGATGATTTACCGACATTGGAACGCCCTGCTAAGGCAATCTCCGGTAAGGGTGTGTCTGGGTATTGTGCTGGTGATACAGCACTGATGACGATCTCAGCATCATGTACTTTCATTGGATCGCTCCTTTTCATTTTTTTTCAAAAAGAAAGCCGGATAGCAATGAAACTATCCGACTTGGTCTCGATTAGACTGCTTTTTTGGTCTCTTCATTGTAAATGATTTTTGGTTCGCCAAGTCCTTTCGCAGCTTCTTCCGTAATAGTGACTTTTTGAATCGACTCATCAGAAGGAACATTGAACATGACTTCCATCATAATATTTTCGATGATCGAACGTAATCCACGAGCTCCGGTGTTTCGCTCAATTGCTTGCGCAGCAATCGCACGTAAAGCCTCTGGCTCAAATTCGAGTTCTGTATCATCTAATGCCATCAATTTTTGATATTGTTTGACAAGGGCATTTTTAGGTTCAGTCAAAATATGCACTAAATCATCTACCGTCAATTTCTCTAAAGCAGCCATCACTGGCAAGCGACCGATAAATTCAGGGATCAAACCGAATTTAAGCAAGTCTTCAGGAATGATCTGTTGCATCACACTCTCGCCTTCTTCAAGACGTTTGTTGTTTGTACCAAATCCAATAGTTTTTTCACCTAAGCGGTTTTTAACAATTGTTTCGATCCCGTCAAACGCCCCACCAACGATAAAGAGGATATTGGTCGTATCGATTTGGATCATCTCTTGATGCGGATGTTTCCGTCCACCTTGAGGCGGCACACTAGCAGTGGTTCCTTCTAGGATCTTCAATAAAGCTTGCTGAACACCTTCACCAGAGACATCACGAGTAATCGATACGTTTTCACTCTTACGGGCGATTTTATCGATCTCATCAATATAGATAATCCCTTTTTCGGCCATCTCTACATTATAATCAGCAGCTTGTAACAGTTTCAAAAGAATATTTTCCACATCTTCACCGACATAGCCGGCTTCTGTCAAACTAGTTGCATCAGCGATTGCAAATGGCACATTCAGAGAACGTGCTAACGTTTGTGCTAAGAATGTTTTCCCTGAACCCGTTGGTCCAATCAAGCAAATATTGCTTTTTTGTAATTCTACATCTTCAGCTGTCGTTTCTACATTGACCCGTTTGTAGTGATTGTAAACCGCTACAGCCAATGTTCGTTTGGCACGATCTTGTCCAATCACATATTCATTGAGAACATTCAATAGTTCTTGCGGTTTCGGCACTTCAGTAAATTCCCGAACTGCTTCTTCGTAAAACTCTTCATCAATGATTTCTTTGCACAAATCGATGCATTCATTACAGATATAGACCCCAGGACCTGCAACGATCTTTTTCACCTCTTCTTGTGTTTTTCCACAAAAAGAACAACGAACAGCTTCATTACCGTTTGTATTATCGTACATACTGTTCACCCCTTGAAAATTTTCCAACCTATTTAAAGGAGTGGAATTTGGTTTACTAACTTTGCAGTCTTAAACAATCATATCATAACTTTTTTGAAAGAAAAAGTTCTTTTTACTTTGCCTAATGTTTTCTTATCATTTGTTAGTAATTCCCAAAATCTCCATTTTTACTCCCATGAAAAAACGGCAAACACCGGTAGATGTTCGCCGCTTTTAAGAGTTTTGCTTACGCTTCTTTTGCAGTACCTGTTACAAGTTCAACTGCTTTTTTCATTGTGATATCATGTTTCAACATGTCTTCTGTTAAGACGCGTTTGATTTGATCCACTGGCATGTTGTAAGCTTCAGAAAGTTCTTTGATTTCGTTTTCGATATCTTCTTCTGTTGCTTCCAAACCTTCTGCTTTAGCGATTGCTTCGATGACAAGGTTTGTTTTCACGCGTGTTTCTGCTTCGCCTTCGAATTGTGTGTGCAGATCAGCTTCAGTTGATCCAGTTAATTGATAGTACATTTCTGGTGAGATTCCTTGACGTTGCATGTTGTTTAAGAATTCATCCATTGAACGGTGAACTTCGTCATGCACCATTGAATGTGGTAATTCAACGATTTCTGCGTTTTCAACTGCTTGACGAATTGCAGCTTCGTCTTTTGCATCTTCTGCTGCTTTTTCTTTTGTTTCTGTCAATTCAGCACGGTATTTTTCTTTTAATTCAGCTAATGATTCAACGCTGTCATCAACGTCTTTTGCGAATTCATCATCTAATTCAGGAAGTTCTTTTGCTTTGACTTCATGAACCGTTACTTTGAAGACTGCTTCTTTACCAGCTAGATCTTCTGCTTGGTAATCTTCTGGGAAAGTCACGGTAACGTCTTTGCTATCGCCAGCTTTTGTTCCCACTAATTGTTCTTCAAAGCCAGGGATGAATGAGTTTGAGCCAAGTTCAAGTGAGTAGTTTTCACCTTTGCCGCCTTCAAATGTTTCTTCCCCTAAGAAGCCTTCAAAGTCGATAACGACTGTGTCGCCATTTTCAGCTGCTTCGTCTTCTTTGATAACTAATTCAGCTTGTGCTTCTTGTTCACGTTTGATGCGTGCATCCACGTCTTCTTCTGTTACTTCACGGTCTTGTTTTTCAACTGTTAATTCTTTGTAATCACCAAGTTTTACTTCAGGTTTTACAGTAACTTCTGCTTTGATTACCCAATCTTGGCCTTTTTCCATGCTGTCAACGTCGATTTTTGGTTGCGCAACAGGATCGATCCCTGCTTCTTTTACAGCAGCTTCATAAGCTTCTGGAAGAACAGCGTTCAATGCATCTTCATACAACGCTTCTTCGCCATACATACGGTTAAATACTTGGCGTGACACTTTTCCTTTACGGAAGCCAGGTACGTTAAGATTGCCTTTCACTTTATTGAATGCAGTCGTCAAGCCTTTTTGGATTTCTGCTTGAGCGATCGTAAATGTCAAAACACCATCATTGGTGCCTGTTTTTTCCCATTTTGCAGTCATTTATTTCCCTCCGAATATTAATTGATTTACATATGAAATAGCTTCATGCATACCTTTAAATAGTACACTAACGTTGTTTAATTGTAAACATTTTACCATGAAAGTTGCGAATTTTTCTTTCAGCGAATGCTCAATCGTAGGATATTGCGCAAGTGTCGTTTGCGCTCTTCTATTTCATTCGCTGCTTTCGGCTGTTCTTTTTCTTCAAATAACCCGCGATAATCTGCAACGTAGCTTGCCACCCACGCTTTTGCCTCTTCTTTTGCTGGTAAAAATGGGTAGCTGATAGCTAAATGATCATTGATTTCTGCTGAGACACTTTCTGCTAAAATCGGATCTTCTTGGGCGATCGTTTCGTCAATCTCTTTCTTGATCGCCTTAACAGCGTCATCCTCTTGCAAAAGTTTCACCTTTTTCGGAATGATCTGCTGCATATTCCCAAGGTAATCGATCAGTTCAAATGGTTCGTCTACTTCTAAACGCACCAGCTCATCCACTAATTTAGGCAGTAAATACGGATTTTTGATGGAAGCCAGCGTTTCATGCATCAGCGTGACAAATTGTGGTTTAGTAATGGCTTGGGTAAAAACGTGCCATTCTGTTGCACTCACCGGTTGATTGGCTTCATCTAATGCACGTAAATGCTTGCGCTTCCCATGAAAATCTTCCAATCCTAAAATTTGCTGCACTTCTTCTACTTTAGCTAATTCACTTGCTAGCTGTTCCTGATAGCGGCTTGCAATTTTTGTTTTTTTACCTAATGTAAGCCAGCGCCGAGCTTTTAAATACTGTCCATCCAAGATCAACAGATGACCAATTTGTAAATACCCATCGGTTTCTTTTAAATAGTCATCTAAATAGTCTTCCGCCAGATCTAACGCTTTGGCAAAATCATTCAGCTGCTGCAGACATTCAACCAGCCATTGATTGATCTCAAAACTGGCATTTTTTTGATAGAGTTCATTGTACAGGCGAAAAGCTTGCAAAAACTCTTTTGACTGGTAGGCTTTTTCTGCCGCCAGACGAAGCCGTTCATTTGGTCCTGGAAAATCAATCGTCTCGCCCATTCACGATCCCTCCTTTACTACTTGCTTGATCTGCTGGTTAGTTCTGTGCACCAACCATTGCATGATTGGCATCTACCTGTTTATTAAAGGCTTTGATCAGATTGATGGTCACCACACTCGTCTCAGCAAAATAATCCGCAGCCTGCTGCTTATTTTTATTAAAAATGATTGGCAGGTAACCGAGATAAAAGAAAACATTGAATTGCAGCACATAGCGCCCGCAAAGTTCGCGGATCAAGACCGTTTGCCAGCTGAGTTCTTCTTCGACGAAAGAAATAACGCGGATGCCAAAAAGCATTTTCCCAATTGTTTGACCATGATTCAGCTTCGTCATCAGAACAAAATAGCCGAGATAGATCCCTAAGGCACAGATGTTGTAAAGGCCAAACCGCTGGTTAGTTGCCGTTAGATTCGCTAGATTATAGATACTGCCGATCGTTATTTGCGTGATTGCCCGAATCACTAGAAGATCCACTAAAAAAGCAGACAGACGGATCCAAAAACCGGCAAAAAAGTAACTAGGAAAGTCATTAAAGAACCGTTTGTCTTCGGTCTGTTTTTCAGGTTCTTCAAAATGTTGCCACGCTTTTTGTCTTTCTTCGATCTCGCTTTGGGTATACTCTTCTTCTTGAAAAGACCTCAAGACTTGTTGATAAAAATCATCGGGATGGTTTACTTGTCCGTTTCTCATCGCTTTGCTGGCGTTTACTGGTTCGGTTGTTTCTGAAACCTGTGCTTCAGTTGGCGCATCCGTTTGACCGGTTGACGGTATGGAGGTTTCCCGCTGTTCCCTTTGATCGATTGACGTACTTGTGTGATTGTCATCCGTTGACGATGCGCCAGCGGAATACTTGTTTTTCTCTGTCATAGTTATTCACCTCCATAGTAATAAAGAGGTTTAGGAGCATCGCTGGTTCCAAGGCTTTCCATCAATTGGATCACTCGCTCTGTGTTTGATTCTTTTAATCCTTGCAGTTCGGCTAAACTTGAACCTAACCAAGTAGAAGCAAATCCAGTAGATGAAACGTCATAGCTGAAAATCTCGGCATCTTCCAAGCCTAGATCTGCTTGCATTGCTGCTAATGTATCTTCAGGAAAGCCGATTTCATCTACTAAGCCAACAGACACTGCTTGCTGACCATCATAGATGCGGCCATCAGCGATTTTTCTGACAGCTTCTTCTGTCATGCCACGTCCTTCTGCTACGATTTTAACGAACCGACCATAGGCATTGTCGACATAGGTTTGCAAGACTTCTTTGTCGGCTTCTGTTGGTTCTCTCGTTGCTGAACCTACATCTTTTAGTGCACCACTTTTATACGTATTGTCTTCGATCCCTAGCTTTTCGAATAAGCCGGCATAGTTGAGCCCTGACATGATCACTCCGATTGAACCGGTAATCGTTTCATCCGTTGCAAAAATTTTATCAGCACCTGCCGAGATATAATAACCGCCACTGGCTGCCATATTTTTCATACTGACATACATCGGAATCCCTAACTCTTTGATTTTTGCTAACTCACGAGCGATCTCGGCACTTTCATAGACGCCGCCTCCAGGGGTATTGACTTCCATCAAGATGCCCCCAATAGTTGGATCTTCTTGGATCATCCGTAGTTCTTCTAAAAACCGCTGATGATCATAAGATTCCGTTGTAAATAAACCGCCGCTGGAGCTGCTGGCGATCGTTCCTTCTAAAGATAAGCGAACGATGCGATTGTCTTGATCTCCGGCAACTAATGTTGTCTCTTCGATCGCATTACTTCCATAGAACAAAGCATTTAACCCTTGCAGCGTCTGAGTTTCCTCTTGCTCTGGACGATTTGTGATTGCTGAAAAAACCCCCGAGCAGATAAATAACCCTGCTGCGATCGCCGCTGCGATCCATCTTCTTTTATTCATTTTCCCACCTAACTTTTCACCTTTCCCATAATTAGTATAGATTTTTAATGACGATCACTGCTTCTTCGTCTCCAACCGCATCAAATTTTCCACTTTTTTCAGCTAACACATAGCCACCAAAAAATTCCTTTGTTAGTTCATCCTGGACTTCGAATGTTTGCGCGGTTTCAACGGTGACTGACCCGGGCAAAATTTCTTGCAAGCTGTCCCAGCCCGTATCCAACATGACCTTTGTTTCATCTGTGACATTAGGATCTGTTTCTATCGAAGCTACCATTTTCTTTAGCTCTGAAAAAGTCATACAATTTACAAATTCTGGCATTTCATTCCCTCACTTTCTTACTTTTTTATTGTATCGAACTTAAAAAAAAAAGCATAGCTTTATGAGGAAATTTCTTGGGAATCTTATTCGACAAAGCTATGTCAGCTGTTTTGATTCCCTTTAGACAGGTTCAAATCAGCCTTGCCAATAACTATACCAATTATTTTTATATAACTTTCAGTTGACAGAAACAGGAATAGATATTATGATATTGCTTGTATTTCTATAAAATATCTCACAAGGAGGATAGATAGACCAATAAGGATAGCGCCTGATCTGGAAACAGATGACGAGGAAAGAGTTTATCGAAACATTCGGCGGATGACTCTAGGGACTGCACTCTACAGGCAAGAACAAATCTCATCGCAAGATGATGACAAAGACTTGCTACGCAGATAGAAATACATAATGTCAAACTAAATTTTTTGAAAGTAGGATTATCATTATGTGTGGAATTGTAGGAATCGTAGGAAAATCAAATGCAGAACGGATTATTTTGAACGGATTGGAACGCTTGGAATATCGTGGCTATGACTCAGCAGGTCTTTATGTCGCTGATCGCACTTCAGATCATTTAGTGAAAGCCCAAGGAAGAATCAAAAACTTGGAAGAAAAAGTGACTTCTGAAGTAACAGGAACGATCGGTATCGGACATACCCGTTGGGCGACCCATGGCAAACCATCAGAAATGAATGCTCATCCTCACACTTCAGCAAACCAAGCACTCGTTTTGGTTCATAACGGTGTGATCGAAAACTTTGAAGAGCTTCATCAAGAATATTTAAGCAACCACCAGTTTGAAGGTCAAACAGATACCGAAATCGTTGTTCATTTGATTGAAGTGTTGAAAGAGCAAGACAACAGCACGACCAAAGCAGCCTTCAAAAAAGCTTTGTCCTTGATTCGCGGCTCTTATGCCTTTGCTTTAGTCGAAAAAAATGATCCAGAAACCATTTATGTTGCCAAAAACAAAAGTCCTTTATTGATCGGTTTGGGAGATGGATTTAATGTCATCTGTAGTGATGCCTTAGCAATGCTTGATCAAACGACTCATTTTGTTGAGATCGAAGATGGCGAAATGGTGACCGTAACCGCCGATGCGATCGAAATCGAAGATCCAAAAGGAAACCTTGTGTACCGTGAATCTTATGAAGCACAACTAGATCTGACTGACATCGAAAAAGGAACGTACCCTTACTACATGTTAAAAGAAATTGATGATCAACCAACCGTCATGCGCCGCTTGATCCAAGAATATCAAGGTGAATCCGGCGAAGTGGTGATCGATGCAGCGTTAAAAAATGAACTTTTAGCGAGCGATCGGATCTACATCATTGCTTGTGGTACCAGTAATCATGCTGGTTGGGCAGCAAAATCCATTTTAGAAAAACTAACACAGATCCCTGTTGAGGTTCACTTATCTAGTGAGTTTGGTTACAACATGCCATTGTTGTCAGCAAAACCCTTCTTCTTGTTCTTATCACAAAGTGGTGAAACGGCAGATAGCCGTCAAGTATTAGTGACGATCAACCAGTTAGGTCTTCCTAGTCTGACGATTACCAACGTTGCTGGTTCTACTCTTTCTCGAGAAGCGAACCATACCTTGTTGCTTCATGCTGGTCCAGAAATCGCTGTTGCCTCTACAAAGGCGTATACTGCGCAGATCGCAGTGATGACGTTATTAGCAAAAGCCATTGGTGATGAAAAAGCCGTCCCTGAAGCATTGGACTTTGATGTCTTCCATGAACTAAGCATCGTTGCTTCTGCAATGGAAGCTCTAGTAGATGAAAAAGCTGTTATTGGTCAATTTGCTGAAGATTTCTTATCTGATACCCGCAACGCCTTTTATATTGGTCGTGGGAATGATTACTATGTATCGATGGAAGCGGCATTGAAATTAAAAGAAATTTCTTATATCCAAGCGGAAGGTTTTGCGGCTGGTGAATTAAAACACGGCACCATCGCGTTGATCGAAGAAGGTACACCAGTGATCGGTGTGATCACGGAAGAAGTGACCGGCTCTCATACGCGAGGCAATTTAAAAGAAGTTGAATCTCGTGGGGCTCATACCCTTGTGATCGTTAGCCAAGAATTAGCAAAAGCGACCGATCAAATCATCTTGCCAAACGTCCACCCATTGGTAACCAGCTTAGTGGCAGTCGTTCCAACGCAACTGCTAGCATACTTTGCTACTTTACAACGTGGATTCGATGTTGATAAACCAAGAAACTTAGCAAAATCCGTTACGGTCGAATAAGTTTTTTAAAAGATTAAAAGCAAATTGATTAGACTCTACAAAATAAAAAGACCGGCTAAGTGGATCTCTCGATCTTACTTAGCTGGTCTTTTTCCCTTGAATCTTGCCCAATAAATACAAAAAGACTTTTAAAAAACTAGCTCCACTTGTTGAAACCGCGACTTACCTTAAATGAGCACCCTTCATTCCGGTGATAATTAGGACGATCCTTTTTCACTTTTTTCTGACTAGCAACTGAAAAAAAGACGATCAAAGCCTTCCTCTGATCGTCTTTTTTTCGTTTAATTATTCCGCACCGATTTCTTCTCGAACGACCGCTGCGATTTTTTCTACATAATAGTCAACTTTTTCAATCGTTGGCGCTTCCGCCATCACCCGAAGCAATGGTTCTGTTCCGGAAGGACGAACTAAGATGCGGCCTTCACCGTTCATTTCTGCTTCTGTCTCTTCTACGATTTTACGGATTGCAGGAACATCCATCGCACCATTCTTATCAGTCACCCGAATGTTGACCAGTTTTTGTGGATAGATCGTTACTTCTCCTGCTAATTCAGACAATTTCTTTCCTGTCTGTTTCATGATATTCAATAGTTGGATCCCCGAAAGCAAGCCGTCTCCGGTCGTATTAAAATCTAAGAAAATCATATGTCCAGATTGCTCGCCACCGAAATTATAATCATTTTTACGCATTTCTTCTACGACATAGCGATCACCAACTTGTGTGATCACATCTTTCAAACCAATGGCTTCGACTGCTTTATGGAAGCCTAAGTTACTCATGACCGTCGTAACGATCGTTCCTTGGTTCAAGCGTTTTTGTTCTGCTAAATATTTTGCACAGATATACATAATTTTATCGCCATCAACAATGTTCCCTAATTCATCAACTGCAATGACCCGATCACCATCTCCATCAAATGCAAGACCAGCATCTGCACCTTTTTCAACGACGAACTCAGCTAATGCTTCGGGGTGCGTTGAACCAACACCATCATTGATGTTCAATCCGTCTGGGGAAGTACCCATCGTGAAGAATTCTGTTTCTAGATCGGCAAACAGTCGATTGACACTGGTAGCTGTTGCGCCATTTGCTGCATCAACGCAAACCGTGATCCCTTCCAAATCGTCAGGAATCGTTTGACGTAGAAATTGAGAGTATTTCAATAACCCTTCTGGGAACTCATCCACCGTTCCTAAGCCATCGGCAGAAGGTCGCGGAAGTGTGTCTTCAGGCGCATCAAGCAATGCTTCAATTTCAGCTTCTTGTTCATCAACTAATTTAAAGCCATCATTTCCGAAGAACTTGATCCCATTGTCTTGTGCGGGATTGTGAGAAGCAGAAATCATTACACCTGCGCTTGCTTTTTGTACTTTCGTCAAGTAAGCCACTCCCGGTGTGGAAATAACGCCTAGCTGGAATACTTCGATCCCAACGGATAATAGACCAGCAATCAATGCGCTTTCTAACATCTGTCCAGAAATCCGTGTGTCCCGCCCAACCAATACGCGAGGACGACGGTCGCCGGTTTCGTGCTGACTTAGTACATAGCCGCCATAACGACCCAATTTAAATGCTAATTCAGGTGTCAACTCCTTATTCGCTTCTCCTCTAACACCATCTGTACCAAAATATTTTCCCATTTTAATAACCTCTCTTATTCATTCTCTACAGTCAAACGACTAAGGACTACTTGTCGTTGTGCTGCTTGCGGAATTCTCTGTTTGCTCGTTTGTCGTGTCGACTGCCGAAGAATTATCTTGAGAATTCTCACTATTCTCTGCTTCATTGCTATCATTGTTTGATTGATTCTCCGTAGTAGTTTGTGCAACTGGTGTGATTTGGATCGTCACGACCGTCGGATTAATCGTCGTCCCATCAGGCACTGGAATGGTTACTGTCCGTTCCGTCGTTGTCGTGATCTCACTAACGTCCACCGGCACACCAATCTGCTGTGTTTCATCCAAGATACTTTGTGGTCCTGTCAAAACGGCACTAATACTGCTCATGCGGTAGATATAATGGGAGACCCCTTCTGGTGTTGTCCCTTGTTGCGTAACAAACAACTCAATTTCTTTACTTGGTGCTTCCATCATCAAGGCAACATCTACCGAATCAGGGTCAGCGATGATCGCTAGTGGATTGTTGTCACTATCCCATGCTTCGATCGTTCCACTGACAGTGATTGAATCACCTGTGATGTCATCGGGATTGACGATTGCTACCACTCGGTCGATTTCCGCTAACGTTTGATCGCCGGTCGTGATTTCTACTTTCTGCGGATCGACACTCATTGAATCGACGCCGTAGCCGCTGGTTGCTCCGTCGGTGGAGATGACGGGTTCAACGGTAAAGGTTTGGGTGACTTTTTTCTCGATCGTCACAGTGACTGTTTTTGGTTCGATTTCAGCTGTGACACTTGAACTAAGATTTTTTACTTCTAAAGGGACCTCGTGCGTTCCTTCATCGAGACCAGTCAAATCAGCTACGACTCGAAAGCTCCGTGTTTCCTCACTACGTTCTGCATTCAATTGTACACGATTTCGACTAGATAAGGTCACATCCACTGTTGTTTCAAATCCTTGGATGAAGTATTCATCCGTATCGTAGGTGGTCTGAATCGGTACATTATCGATCTCTTCCTCATAAGGATTTGATGTTCCCGCAAGATTGACTTGCAGACTTGATCCGCTGGCAATGAAAAACAGAACCAGACTAAAGAACAGCGCTAGTATACCATAAAATACGTTTTGACGACGTTCTTTCTTGATCATTTTCTTCCTCCTTTGTTGACCCCTTCAAAGAAAGATTGCAGCAAGTTGCGTTTACCAGGTTTTTCTTCCGGCACTAATTCGCGATTCAACACGTCAAGATACTCTTGGCGAGAAAGTTCGGTCAACATGCGATTATTTAGCGTAATACTAACATCACCGGTTTCTTCTGAGACGATAATGGTCAATGCGTCACTGACTTCTGAAATCCCGACAGCCGCTCTATGGCGTGTCCCGAATTCTTTCGGAATCAGCGGACTTTCCGACAATGGCAAGTAGGCACTAGCAACAGCGATCTTATCATCTCTTAAAATGACTGCGCCATCATGAAGCGGTGTATTGGGAATAAAAATATTGATCAGCAATTCACCCGTCACATCCGCATCTAAAGGAATCCCGGTTTCGATGTATTCTTCTAATCCCGTCGTCCGCTCGATCGTGATCAACGCACCGATCTTTCGTTTAGCCATATATTGAACAGCTTTGTCTAACGCTTGGACCAAAACTTCATCCCGTCGTTTTTCATTCTTAGAAGTCTTGAAGAAAGAGCTGCGTCCGAGATGCTCTAACCCTCGTCGAATTTCTGGTTGGAAAATAACAATTGCAGCAATCACACCATAAGTGATGACTTGATCCATCAACCAAGATAGCGTCTTTAATCCTACAATACCTGCCAAAAACCTTAGAACAATGAACAGGCCGACACCTTTGAACAACTGGATCGCTTTTGTTCCTCGCACAAGCTGGATCAGCTTATAAACCAAGTACCAAACAACGATCACGTCTAAAACATTTACTAAAAATGACCAAGAAAATATATCAAATGAGAGCAATTCTCTCCAATAATCTAAATTAAAAAAATCCCTGAAATTTATCAACATAAACAGCCTTCCTTTATTCTTAAGACTTCAGATAATAGTATAACATAGGACTTCTTCAAAGATTTGAAAAAAAACAAATTTATGAAAAAGTTTTGAAAAAAAAAACAGCTCTTTTATTTAGTTTACCATTATCCTGAAATCATTGTTTGTCAAAGGTCTTCGAAGATTTCATCTAAGGAGTCATCGGCACCCATTTCATAGAAAAAAAACAAACGACCCTGAAAAAACAGCACAAACCGTTTTTCAGGGTCGTTTCTCCGCAATCGATTGATTCCTCAAAGAGCGATTAAGACCACTTAGCTTACTCTTGCTGACGGCGCTTCGCGCGTGCCGCTCGCCGCGCAGCCCTTTCAGCTAACTGTTCTTCGCTTAGGGTCTGTCTTTCTCTACGCACACGAGTCGATTTTACAGCCGATGTTTGTTCCGGGTGACCACTTTCCAATGGGCTATTTTCGTCCGTAACGTCTGTTTTTTCAAGTTTTGCTCGTATTTTTTCTTCTTGACCTGCTAAACGAGCATAGTTATAGAAACGAGTTTTGGCATCTGAAACGGTTTTTTCAAACAATGCTTGCGCCGCATTGGGGTTGGCACTGTGTAAAGATGCAAAACGAACTTGGGTCTGCATAAAGGCGGGCATTTGGTCAAATGCCGGCTTTTTGAAATCAAGGGTCATTGGCTGTTTCCCTTTTTCTGCCAGAAGCGGATTATAGCGGTAGAGACTCCAATACCCCGATGCAACTGCTTCTTGTGCTTCCTTCAAGGATTGACGCATTCCACCAGCAAGACCATGAGTGATACATGGTGTATAGGCAATAATGATTGACGGCCCAGGGAATCGCTCGGCTTCTTCAAAGGCTTTGATTGTTTGCATTTGATTGGCACCAGATGCGATTTGTGCGACATAAACGTGGCCATAGGTCATCGCCATCATTCCCAAGTCTTTTTTGGAAACAAACTTGCCACTCGCAGCGAATTTAGCAATTGCCGAAGTCGGTGTTGCTTTAGAGACTTGTCCCCCTGTATTAGAATAGACTTCATTATCTAACACGAGAATGTTGACATCTGCACCAGAAGCGAGGACATGATCAATACCACCAAATCCGATATCGTACGCCCAGCCATCCCCGCCAATCATCCATTGGCTTGGCTTAACGAATAAATCTTTCTCCTTCAAGATTGGAGCCAGCTGCGGAGTATCGGAGACTTCCGCTTCTAAGGCGGCGATCAGTTTCGCTGCTCGCTGCTGGGTCCCATCACTTTCTTCTCGATGAAAGTCCCAATCCTCAATCAAAGCCTGCAATTCTTCTGATACAGCGGCTTTCAATGACTGCAACTGGGCTGCTAATTTCTCCCGTCTCGTTTGATTGGCTAAGAACATGCCATAGCCATATTCGGCATTGTCTTCAAATAACGAGTTTGACCAAGCTGGACCTTGTCCTAAGTGATTGGTTGTATAAGGGGATACTGGTGAGGTTCCACCCCAAATCGAAGAACAGCCGGTCGCATTGGCGATCATCATGCGATCCCCAAACATTTGGGTCAATAATTTGACATAAGGGGTTTCCCCACAGCCCGCACAAGCACCAGAGAACTCCAATAAAGGTTTATTGAATTGGGAGCCTAGGACCGTCCCAGGTTTTGCTGGATTTTCTTTTTGACGTAAAGTCATCGCAAAAGCCCAATTTAAAGCTTGTTCCTTTTGTTCTTCGTAAGGACGCATCGTCAAAGCTTTCCCTTTGGCGGGGCAGGCTTCCACACAAAGACCGCAACCTGTACAATCTTCAACGGAAACTTGAATTCGATATTTTTGCCCATTCGCGCCTCGCATCTCTCTGACGATAAAGCCTTCCGGCGCTTCGGCTAATTCATCTTCATCTGCCAAAAACGGACGGATCGCCGCATGAGGACAAACAAAGGCACACTCATTGCACATGGTACAGCGATCTGATAACCACTCGGGCACTTCAACAGCGATGCCCCGCTTCTCAACCGCTGTTGTCCCGACAGGAATCACCCCTTCAGTCATTTGATTCCTTACGAGGGTACCCACGCTTAGTTGATTGCCTTCTTGACGGTTGATGGGTTCCACGATTTCTCGCACAAATTGTGTTGTCGCAGTGGATGTCCTTTCCGGCACTTCGATCGTTGCCCACTTGCTTGGAACAGGGATTTCTTGTAATAATTCGATGGTGCGATCAATGGCTGCTTGGTTTTTTTCAACGATCGCCATCGATTTGTGCCGATAACTTTTCAGCGCCTCTTCTTTTAAAATCGGCAAGATTTCCTCGGTCGGAATGATGTTTGCCAAGTAAAAGAAGGCTGTTTCCATCGCGGTATTGATCCGTCCACCTAAACCAACTTCCATTGCCAACTGCATGGCGTTGATGGTATAAAAACGGATCTCGTTTTCAGCAAGATAAAGTTTCATCTTCTTCGGTAGATTTTTAAAGATTTGCTCTTGTGACCAGGTCGTATTTAATAAAAAGGTTCCGCCTTTTTTGAGTCCTTTCAGCAAATCATACGTATGCAAATACGCAGGCGTATGACATGCAACGAAATCCGCGTGTTCGATCAGATAGGTGGAACGAATGGGGGTATCCCCAAATCGCAGATGGGAAACCGTTAGACCGCCAGATTTTTTCGAATCATAGTGGAAATAGCCTTGCACATATTTTTCGGTATGGTCACCGATGATTTTGATTGCTGACTTATTCGCCCCGACGGTCCCGTCAGAGCCGAATCCCCAGAATTTCGCTTGGAATGTGGATGGATCAGTTAGATCTAGCGTTCCCTTTGATGGCAACGACAATTGCGTCACATCATCCGTGATCCCAATAGTGAAGCGTTTCTTTTGACTGGCTTTTGGCTTGAGCAATTCGTCATAGACAGCAACGATTTGATCAGGTGTCACATCTTTTGACCCCAGACCATAGCGTCCACCAATGATCGTCGGCCGCATCGCTGCATCATACATGGCACTTTGCACATCTAAAAGCAAAGACTCGCCATTGGCGCCAGGTTCTTTGCTGCGATCCAATACAGCGATACTTTTAACGGTAGCAGGCAGTTTTTCTAAGAAGACTTCTAATGGGAATGGTCGATACAAATGGATCGACAAGACCCCAACCTTGCGGCCTGAAGCGCACAGATGATCCACCGTTTGCTGGATCGTTTGCGTCGAGGAGCCCATCGAAACGATCACTTCTTCGGCATCTGAAGCACCATAATAATCCACTAAATCATAGTTGGTTCCTCTTAAAGCATTGATTTTTTTCATGTAAAAACGAACGATCTCAGGCAATGTTTGATAATGCTGATTGATCGTTTCCCGCTGTTGAAAATGGATATCAGGGTTTTGATTCGTTCCACTCGTTGTTGGGTGATTCGGATTCATGGCTTTTTGACGAAAAGCAGCCAATTTTTCATGATTAACCAGTTGTGCGAGTTCTTCATAGTCCAAAACCTCGATTTTTTGAATCTCATGACTGGTTCGGAAACCATCAAAAAAATTTAAAAAAGGTATATTGGCTTCGATAGCTGCTAAATGAGCGACTGGCGCTAAATCCATTACTTCTTGAACACTGCTTTCCGCTAACATAGCAAAGCCTGTTTGTCGGGTGGCCATTACGTCGGTATGATCTCCGAAAATATTCAAGGCGTTGGTCGTCACTGCTCGGCTGGCGACATGAAAGACGCCTGGCAGCATTTCACCAGCAATCTTATACATATTCGGCACCATCAGTAAAAGTCCCTGTGACGCCGTATAGGTTGTCGTTAAGGCACCTGTTTTTAAAGAGCCGTGAACCACTCCAGCAGCCCCTGCTTCGGATTGCATCTCAACAACCTTCACCGGCTGCCCAAAAAGATTATGCTTTCCTTGAGCAGACCACTGATCCACTAATTCGGCCATGGTTGAACTAGGGGTTATCGGATAGATCGCCGCAAGTTCCGTAAAGGCATAGGAAATATAGGCAGCTGCCGTATTGCCATCCATTGTTTTTCTTTTTCTCATCTATATAACTTCCTTTAATCATCATTTTGCACAATAAAACACAATTCATTATAGCTGAAAATTAAGGAATATAAAAGCATTCCCAGTATAATTCTGTTAATTTCGTGAAACGAAATACATAGATTCTCGCTCTTTTTTACTCTCATTTCACAGAGTTTGATGAAAAGACCTGTGGCTTTTCTTTCAATAGAAACTTCGGTAAACTAAGAGAAAAAGGAGGAATTTAAATGGATATTTCAATTATCAAAGCACAAGAAACAAATGCGGTAACAGGGATACATATCGGAGACCCGTCTGCAAAACCAATCGTAGAATTTATGAATTTGCGCTGTCCTTATTGTCGGCAATGGTTTGAGGAATCGTTACCGATCTTAAGTGAAGCTGTCGCAGCTGGGAAACTACGCCGTGTCATCAAATTATTTGACAAAGAAAAAGAATCCTTGCAACGAGGCAATGTGATGCACCGCTTTGTTTCTAGTACAGACCCACAAGCAACGATCGCTGAGATCACAAAAATTTATCAAACACAAGACGAATGGGGTCATTTGTCTTTACCTGAAGTGGCAGAATATGCGAAAAATACCTTAGGGCTAGCTGAACAAAACCATCCTGCGATCGCCGGAGAAATTGTGGAAGAAGCGAAAAACGCCAACATTCAATTTGTGCCAACGATTATCTTAGGTGGGCACATTTTTGATGAATCGATCTCTGCTGAAGAATTAACTGCATTGATCAATGAATAACCTCTAACAAAAAAACAGGAGCTGATTTGACACTAAAATCCATGTCAAATGCAAGCTCCTGCTTTTTTGATTTCATTCACTACTTAGATTAACTCACTTGTTCACGCAAATGATCCGCAAATTCATTGATTTTGCGAATACGATGATTGATCCCTGATTTCGAGATCGCTCCTGATGGAATCATTTCTCCTAGTTCTTTCAAGCTGACCTCGGGATGTTCCAGTCGTAATTCGGCGATTTCTTGCAGCTTTTCAGGTAAAGCTTGCAAGCCAACTCGATCTTGAATAAATTCAATATTGTCGATCTGCTTCGAAGCAGCGTCGATCGTTTTGTTCATATTGGCGGTTTCACAATTCACCAAGCGGTTGACTGAGTTACGCATATCACGCACGATCCGCACGTCCTCAAATTTCAACATGGAATTGGTGGCACCGATCAGGGTCAAAAAATCAGCGATTTTCTCAGCGCCTTTCAAGTAAGAGATATACCCGTTTCTACGCTCTAATGCACGGGCATTCAATCCATATGCGTTTAGCATATCGCAAATATCTTGGTTATGCTCCTCATAGATGGAATAGATCTCTAAGTGATAGCGGCTGGTTTCTGGATTATTGATCGATCCAGATGCCATAAAAGCTCCTCGTAAATAGGAACGCATTTTTTGAGTATTGCCCATGATCTCATCAGAAACATGGCTTTGAAACATCAGCCCGTCCATGATATCTAAGTCCAAAAGCACGCGCTTTGTCTCTTGCTTCAAACGAACGATGTAGACGTTATTCTTTTTTAATTTCATTTTGCGACGGACCAGCAATTCGCTGCGCACGTCGTAATGATCTTTTAGTAAAGAATAGATGCGTCTGGCAATCGCCGCGTTTTCTGTTTGAACGTTTAAAACAAATTGCTGGTTGTTGATACTTAATGACCCATTCATCCGAATCAAAGCTGCCAATTCTGCCTTGGCATGTTCGCGATGAACTTCTAATGCAGTCAATTCTTTTTTCACTTCTGCTGCAAAGGACATAAAAAAATCCCTCCTTTCTTAGATTTTGGCCCCGTAAACGATACGTAGAAGTTCTTCAATCACTTTATCTCCGTCATGAAAAACTCCGCCATCTCTAAGCTCCAGAAAGTCAGCTGAAATGACACGGCTGGCTTCTTCTCGCAATCCTTGGAAATCGTGTTTCACTTGTACAAGATATTCATCATAAATCTCTGGGTCCATATACCCTTCTGGAACTTTCTCGGTATTAACTAACACCGTATCAATAAAGGGTTTGCCTAAATGCTTATGCAGGACCCGCACATGGTCGGCATCACTAAAGTGTTCGGTTTCACCTTTTTGGGTCATAATATTACAAATATAAACGGTTTCCGCTTGGGTTTCCAACATTGCTTGGCCAATCTCGCTGATCATGAGATTGGGCAAAATACTAGTAAAGAGACTACCAGGACCCAAGACGATCATATCTGCCTCCATAATTGAAGAAACAACTTTACGAGCTGCTTTCGGCTCATCATTATTTTCTTGATTACGAACAAAGACTCGATCGATTGTTTTGCGATCGACCGCGATCTTGGACTCGCCTACCGCTTCAGTGCCGTCTTTAAACACTGCATGTAAGACTAACGGCAGATCAGAGGAAGGAAAAACCCGTCCGTCGATATGCATGATTTTCGATAAAATCTGAATGGCTTCGTAGGTGCTGTTGCGCATTTCGGCAATCGCCGCAATAATCAAGTTCCCAAGGGCATGATTGGCTAAAAATTTGTCTTCTGCTTTAAAACGATATTGAAAAATATCGTTATACAGTTGCGGCATATCAGATAGAGCCGCCAAAACATTGCGCAGATCCCCCGGAGGTGAAATCGATGAGACCAAATTGCGGATTTCGCCGCTGCTGCCACCATCATCAGCGACCGTAACGATCGCTGTGATGTCAACACCTTGGTTTCGTAAACTTTTTAAAATGACTGGTAACCCAGTTCCGCCACCCACCACAACGATCTTCGGCTTTCTGATCCGGTATGTTTTCATTTTCATGAGCGATTCACCGTCTCTTTACGCTTATCTTTGTCACGATGGGTAATATTTACACGATAGTCTTCAGACAAAGTTGCCCCGATTCGCTCCGATAAAGCAACCGATCGGTGTTGCCCACCGGTACAACCAATGGCAACCGTCAAGCTGCTTTTTCCTTCCTTGACATACCCTGGCAAAATGGTTTGCAACAGCGTAGTAAATTGCTGATAGAATTCTTCCGTTTCCGGAAAAGACATAACGTAGTCATAAACCGGCTCATCTTTACCAGTTAAAGGACGCAACTCAGGAATGTAATGAGGATTTGGTAAGAAACGCACATCCATAACGATATCAGCATCGATCGGCAAACCGTACTTAAACCCAAAAGATACGATCTCAACACGAAAACCCGTCTCATGGGAAGCCCGAAACTCTTGATTGATTTTTTCTCTCAGTTGCCGTGGAGTTAACGTCGTTGTGTCGATAACGATACTGGCACGAGTCTTCAAATCATCCAAGATCGTACGCTCTTTGCGGATCCCTTCCGTAATTAAGCCATCCATCGCTAAAGGATGAGCTCTTCTCGTTTCTTTGTATCTTGATACCAGTTCATTGTCCGATGCATCTAAAAAGAGCATCCGGGTGTCGATAAAATTCGTATTTTCAATATCGATCAGCATACTCTGGATTTCTTCAAAAAACGATCTAGAGCGCAAATCGACAACTAAGGCAATTTTTGTCACTTTCCCTGATTCTTTGATCAGTTCCCAAAATTTAGGAATCAAGCTTGGGGGCATATTGTCGATACAAAAGTACCCCATATCTTCAAAACTCTGGATAGCGACCGTTTTGCCGGCTCCGCTCATCCCAGTAATAATAACCAATTCTAAATGATCCACTTCAGTCATAGGTAAAACTCCTTTCTGAAACAACTCTATTATATCATGCCGGGCGTATCATTGGAACACCGGCATAAAAAAAGACGTTAGCTCAAAAGATGCCGCTAACGTCGCTATCAGCTTTAGATTGCTTGGCGATCTGCCAATGCTTTTTCGATCGTCCGATCAACCAATATGGATTGAGCATCCACGACTGGATAAGGATTGTCAGTCACAAACTCATCCATCAAGGACAACTCGGTACATCCAAGCACTACGCTTTCACAGCCGATTCGTTCGGTAACTTCTTCCAATATCTCAAAGTAAAGCCCTTGATCAAGATGATCATTTTCTTTGATTCGATCATAGATCAATGTATTGACCTTTTTTTGGATCGCTGGCTCTGGCAGATAGACATCAAGTCCCAACTGGCGCAGTTCTTTCTCATAGATGCCGGCTTTGACACTGCCTTCTGTCCCAAGAAAGGCCACTTTTCCAGTGACGCCTTTTTCAAAAACGACTTTCGCCGCCTCCCGAGGCATATGCAGTATCTCAATCTCAGTGGCTGCTTGTAATTCATCAAAGAAATAATGAGCCGTGTTACAAGTCAGTACAATAAAATTGGGTTTTAATAGATTTTGCTTTTCGATATCATCCATTAAATAAGGAACCGGATTTTCTAACGTATTATCTAAAATATACGCGGTCCGATCTGGAACTGTCGCATGATTGAATAAAACATAGTTCAAATAGTCTTGGTCTTTATGGGTCTGCGTCCGTCGGTTTAAGATGCGAACAAAACTTTCCGTCGCTAACGTTCCCATGCCGCCTAAAATACTAAAAAAATTCTCCATCTTCTAGCCTTCTTTCGTATGGAAATACGTTTTGAATCGTTTGTTGTACAGATGGAACATCCTCTTTAATAGAATCCAACGCTTTAAAGATAAGTCTTCTTTGTAAAAAACAGTCGTTCCCCAACGATCTTCTGCTAATAATTTTTTTGCCCGTTCTTTTGCAGGATTTTCTTTTGCATAGGTCAAGAAGATGTTTTTTGGTACCCCTAGCCATAATTTCGCTTCTGGCGCGTCAGCTTTGCCATAAACCGTTTCTGTGTAAGGTTTTTCGAAGACTAAATCTTCTGTGATAAACTTCGCCAGATTCAATCCGCTTAAGGTAATAAAGAAACTGCTTCTTCCTTGACGCAAGTTGATTTCAAATAATTTGTATTGCCCGTCTCGTGCATCATATTTCAAGTCAAAATTGGCAAATCCAACATATTCGATCTCTTTTAGAAACTTGCGGATCATTTGATAAATTTGCTCATTTTCGTCTGGAATAATCACGACATAGTTCCCAACAGCACCTGGGGTTGGGTCTTCTAGTAACGGATGACCTAAGCCCATCACGCGAACTTCATGATTCTCATCAACATACGCATTTAAAACCCGCATGTTGCTGTCGTCACCAGGAATAAAATCTTGGACGATCATTTCATATTGATACCCCGCTTGATAAATGCGAGAAACGATTTCTTCAAATTCTGCTCGATCATCAATGATGAAAGCTTTTTTGCGACCTTCAAAATCAACCGAAAGCCACGCGACACTATTTGCAGGTTTCAAGGCTACAGGAAAATCAAACGGCAGCTCTCCTTTAAAGGTTCCTTCCGTCAACAGTTCAGGTGTTAAAATGAACGTCTTTGGATAAGGCAAACCATACTCCTCGCAAACTTCGTAAAAACTTACTTTATTGATCAACCGTTTTAATAAGGAATAATCATTGGCGATAAAGGTATAATAAGGTTGCAATTCTTCTTTGTGTTTTGCCAACAGTTCCGCATAGCCATCGCCGCAAGGAATCAACAAATACTTGATTGTAGGATCGTTGTAAGTGTTTTTCCCTAACTCGATCAGCGTCTCAGTGAATCCGGGATCATGCTCAAAACCTTCCACTTGATTGATTTTTACAATTTTACTAAAGCGGGTTGGCGCAAGTTCCGCACCAGCATAGGCAACTGATTGAATGCCATAAGCTTCGTGGAATGCTCTGGCCATACCATAAACATTCATATCGCTTCCTAATAATATGGGAAGAAAATTTTCCTGACTCATCAAAAATCACTCTCTCTTTTGAATACGAAAAACGACCGCTCTCGTTTCGTTTAATTACAATAGCATTATCATACCACAAAGAAAAAAGCAATCAAAGTATCTATCTTTGATTGCTTTCTCCCACTTTGAACGGATAGAACTTATAGGCAGTTTATTCAATGCGAATATACATATACCTATTGCTATTCTATCAAATAAATTTTTGATTTCAAGCCTTTATCATGAAATTTACAGATATTTCAGGCTTCCTTAAACTTTAGCGAAACCTATTGACAGATAAGTAAAAAAGTGGAAGCTTTCCCTCTTGATCATAGGACTTTTTTCAAATAATGACCGGTATAGCTTTCTGGAACGGCAGCAATTTCTTCTGGTGTACCAGTTGCAATGATCGTTCCACCGCCTTCGCCACCTTCTGGACCTAAGTCAATCACATAATCCGCTGATTTGATGACATCCAAGTTGTGTTCGATCACTAAAACAGTATTGCCTGCGTCAACAAACCGTTCCAAGACTTTCAACAAACGGGCAATATCATCCGTATGCAGACCTGTTGTCGGTTCATCTAAGATATAAAAACTCTTACCATTAGAATTTTTGTGCAGTTCACTTGCAAGTTTCATCCGTTGCGCTTCCCCACCAGACAAAGTAGTGGCTGGTTGTCCCATAGTGACATAACCTAAACCGACATCAACGATCGTTTGCAATTTCCGATGAATTTTTGGAATATGTTGGAAAAATTCCACTGCATCTTCCACGGTCATATCTAAGATCTCAGAAATATTTTTTCCTTTGTAATGAACTTCTAAGGTTTCTGAGTTATAACGTTTGCCATGACAAACCTCACAAGGTACGTAGACATCAGGTAAGAAGTGCATCTCGATCTTGATAATTCCGTCCCCTTTACATGCTTCACAGCGTCCACCTTTTACATTAAAACTAAAGCGGCCTTTTTTATAACCACGGACTTTCGCCTCATTGGTTTTAGCAAATAAATCACGAATGTCATCAAAGACACTGGTATATGTTGCCGGATTGCTTCGAGGCGTCCGACCGATAGGGCTTTGATCGATATCAATCAATTTCTCGATAGCTTCATAACCAGTAATGGTTTTAAAGCGACCAGGTTTGTTCGAATTCCGATTGATTTTTTGCGCTAACGCTTTTTTCAAAATTTCATTGACTAATGTTGATTTACCAGAGCCAGAGACCCCTGTAACTGCGACGAACTTTCCTAGTGGAAAATCGACTGAAATGTTTTTCAAGTTATTCTCAGAAGCACCGGTCACACGAATCTTTTCACCATTGCCTTTGCGGCGTTCTGCCGGTGTTGGGATTTGTCGTTTTCCAGATAAGTATTGGCCTGTTAAAGAAGACGCATTAGCTGCAACTTCATCTGGAGTGCCGGCAGCCACGATCTCACCGCCTGCGTGTCCCGCACCTGGACCAACATCAATCAAGTAGTCCGCTGCCCGCATCGTGTCTTCATCATGCTCAACGACAATCAGGGTATTCCCAAGATCACGCATTTTCCGTAATGAATCGAGCAAACGATCGTTGTCTCGTTGGTGAAGACCGATCGATGGCTCATCAAGAATGTAAAGCACTCCAGACAAATTGGAGCCGATTTGTGTTGCCAAACGAATCCGTTGCGCTTCCCCACCAGAGAGCGTGCCTGACGCACGGCTCAAGGTCAAATAGTCCAATCCGACATTTTTTAAGAAGCTTAAACGATCATCGACTTCTTTCACGATGGGACGTGCGATCATTTGCTCTTGTTCCGTTAGTTTCAATTCTTCGACAAAGTTCAAGGCATTGTTGATGGCCATCTCACTCATTTCACCAATGTGTTTTCCGTTGACTTGCACGCACAGCGCTTGAGGGTTCAAACGATAGCCATGACAAGTTTTACAAGTCAATTCCGTCATATACAAACGCATTTGATCCCGAGTGAAATCAGAGTTGGTTTCATGATAACGGCGTTTGATATTTGGTAAGATCCCTTCAAAAGCGACCTCAACATCACGTACCCCACCAAAATCATTCTCATAATGGAAATGGAAAATTTCTCCATTCGAACCATTCAAAATAATGTCTTTGTGTTCTTCTGGCAGTTCTTCAAAGGGTGTGTCCATATCGATATTAAATTCTTGGCAAGCCTGTTCTAGCATTTGCGGATAATATTGAGAACTGATTGGGTTCCATGGCAATATGGCACCTTCACGTAAGGTTTTGGTTTGATCGGGAATCACTAAGTCTACATCGACTTCGAGCTTCACACCAAGACCATCACAGTCTGGACAAGCACCAAAAGGCGCATTGAATGAAAAGAGCCGTGGTTCTAATTCCCCAACTGTAAAGCCACAATACGGACAAGAATAATGCTCACTGAAAAGCATCTCTTCTTGACCAATCACATCGACTACCGCATAGCCATCCGCTAAACGTAATGCCGCTTCAAAGGAATCAAACAGACGAGAACGGATGCCTTCCTTTACAACGATTCGGTCAATGATGATAGCAATATCATGCTTTTTATTTTTTTCCAATTCAGGCGCTTCGGAGACATCATAGACTTCGCCATCCACCCGCATCCGAACATAACCTTCTCTTTGGATACGTTCGAAGACTTTTTTGTGCTGCCCTTTCTTTTGATAAACGATCGGTGCCAACAATTGGATCTTGGTGCGTTCTGGTAATGCCAAAACTTCATCCACCATCTGCTCAACCGACTGACTAGTAATCTCAATATGATCATTGGGACAAATCGGGTGACCGATTCTGGCGTAAAGAAGCCGCAGATAATCATTGATTTCAGTAACCGTTCCTACTGTTGATCGCGGGTTCTTGCTGGTGGTTTTTTGATCGATAGAAATCGCTGGACTAAGTCCATCAATGCTATCTACGTCGGGTTTATCCATTTGCCCTAAAAACTGACGGGCATACGCCGATAGACTTTCGACATATCGGCGCTGTCCTTCGGCATACAATGTATCAAATGCTAAGGAGCTTTTCCCTGAACCCGAAAGACCAGTTACCACAACGAGCTGGTCTCTGGGAATCGTCACATCGATATTTTTTAAATTATGGGCCCGTGCCCCATGGATCACAATTTTATCATTTGCCATATTGTTTCTCCTTCTAATCAGCAGCCTTCAGCTCAAGAATAGTATCTCTTAAGGTAGCAGCCGTTTCAAAATCCAATGCTTTTGCAGCATCTTTCATTTCTTTTTCTAATTTCAGCAACAAGGTTGCTTTTTCTTCACGACTTAGTTCTTCATAAGATGTCGTAGTGTATTCACCGGTCTCTTCCGCCACTTTCGTGATCGCAATCAGATCGCGAATCTCTTTAATAATAGTTTTCGGTACGATCCCATGTTCTTTATTGTACGCTTCTTGAATACCACGGCGTCTGGCTGTTTCATCGATTGCTCGCTGCATCGAATCCGTCATTTTATCGGCGTACATGATTACTTTTCCTTCTGAGTTACGAGCTGCCCGTCCAATAGTTTGGACTAATGAACGTTCGCTTCGTAGGAAACCTTCTTTATCGGCATCAAGAATCGCAACCAGAGAAACTTCCGGTACGTCAAGACCTTCCCGTAGCAAGTTGATCCCCACTAGTACATCAAATTCACCGAGACGTAGATCGCGAATGATTTCTGTTCGTTCCAACGTTTTGATATCACTGTGTAAATACTTGACTTTGATTCCTAATTCTTTGAAGTAATCCGTCAAATCTTCTGACATTTTTTTCGTCAAGGTCGTAACAAAGACCCGTTCGTTTCGCTCAACGCGCTCATTAATTTCTCCCACGAGATCATCGATTTGACCCATGATCGGTCGTACTTCGATTACCGGATCTAACAGACCAGTTGGACGAATGATTTGTTGAACGACGGTATCGGTTTGATCGTACTCATAAGGACCAGGCGTGGCCGAAACATAGACGATTTGATTGACATGTTTCTCGAATTCTTCCAAACGCAACGGACGGTTATCCAGCGCAGAAGGCAAGCGGAAACCGTAGTCCACTAGCATTTGTTTTCTCGCCCGGTCACCGTTATACATCCCACGAACTTGCGGCATCGTTACGTGTGATTCGTCGATTACTAATAGAAAATCATCTGGGAAGAAATCCAATAACGTATAGGGCGGTTCCCCTTCTTTTCGTCCATCCATGTGGCGAGAGTAGTTTTCGATCCCTGAGGTGTACCCCATTTCCCGCATCATTTCAATATCATAATTGGTTCGCTGCTCTAAACGCTGTGCTTCTAGCAGCTTATTTTCCGCTCGCAAGACTTCCAGTCGGGCATCCAGCTCACTTTGAATCGAGGCGATCGCATGTTCCATATGGTCTTCATTGGTCACAAAGTGGGTTGCCGGAAAGATCGACACATGTTCGGTGTCACTCATGATCTCACCCGTCAAGGCATCGACTTCACGGATCCGATCGATTTCATCCCCAAAAAACTCAATGCGTAATGCTCGCTCGTCACGAGAAGCTGGAAAAATCTCCACAACATCGCCACGCACGCGAAAACGTCCCCGTTGAAAATCGATGTCGTTTCGCTCAAATTGGATCTCGATCAATTCTTTTAATAGTTGGTCTCGAGACTTTTCCATCCCTACTCGTAAAGAAACAACTTGTCTCGCATACTCAATCGGCGAACCTAAACCGAAAATACAGGAGACGGACGCTACAACGATCACATCGTTTCTTTCTAATAAAGAACTGGTTGCCGAATGCCGTAGCTTGTCGATTTCATCATTAACACTGGAGTCTTTTTCAATGTATGTATCACTGGAAGGAACATACGCTTCTGGTTGATAGTAATCATAGTAACTGACAAAGTACTCGACCGCATTATTTGGAAAAAAGTCTTTGAACTCGCCATATAATTGTCCAGCCAATGTTTTATTATGGGCAATGATCAATGTCGGTTTATTGACTTCCTTGATTAGATTAGAAATCGTATAAGTCTTACCAGTACCAGTGGCTCCCAACAAAATCTGTGCTTTTTTTCCACCGACCACCCCGTCAACCAACTGACGTATCGCTTCCGGCTGATCACCTGCTGGTTGATATTTTGATACTAAGTCAAATTCATGGGAAGTTGTTCTTTCGATCATCTTCATTCCCCCTCGATTATTCTAAACGACAACAAAAAAAGAAAAACTCGCTGTCGCTTTTCCATAAATAAGTATATCATAGCGAACATACTTTCGCCATCATTTGCTATGAAAGTTTCATGCGATTTAGCATAACTTAACATGTTCGTTTTTCTAACATCCGATGTGAGGTTTGAAGGAATTTGTCACATTTTTAAAGAGAAAGACTTGTGTGTTGAAGAAAAAATCCATATAATTTATAGATACGTTATATCTAAAGGAGGAATTTTCTTGAAAAGAAAACACATGACCTTCGCTATAATCGCGCTGATTGTCAGCTTTTTTACTTTTTCGGTAAAGTCAGCGAATGCGGAGGAAACTACGTATAAGATAGGAACAGATTTAACATTTGCGCCTTTCGAATTTCAAAATGAAAACAATGAATATGTTGGGATCGATATAGATTTATTAAACGCGATCGCTGAAGATCAAGGTTTCGCAGTCGATTTACGTCCTTTAGGTTTTGACGCCTCCATTCAAGGAGTGCAATCAAATCAGCTAGATGGCATGATCGCTGGGATGAGTATTACAGAGGAACGTAAAGAAACCTTTGATTTCTCTGACCCTTATTTTGATAGCGGGATCCAAATGGCTGTAGCTGCAGATAATGACAGCATTACTAGCTATGAAGATCTTGAGGGCGAAACGGTCGGTGCAAAGGTTGGTACCGAAAGTGCCCGCTTTCTAGAAAGCAATAAAGACCAATATGGCTACGACATCAAATTATATGATGACGCTACTGGACTATATGGCGCTGTACGCAATGGTACTGTGGCAGCCGCTTTCGATGATTTTCCAGTGCTTGGCTATGCTATTAACAATGGCGAACCGATGAAACTTGTCGGCGAACCTGAAAAAGGTGCTTCTTACGGATTCGCTGTCAGAAAAGGCCAAAATCAAGAGCTACTTGAAAAATTCAATGCTGGTTTAGCCAATATGAAAGCTTCCGGCAAATACGATGAAATCGTCAATACTTACATCACAACGTCTGATTCAGATGCAGACACTAGCGAAATGGTGAAAGTCGAACCAAAGAAAGATGTTTACCGCATTGCCAGTGACTCCGCTTTTGCCCCATTCGAGTTTCAAAACGAAGACAACGAATATGTGGGAATCGATGTTGATTTAATGAATCGGGCTGCAGAATTGCAAGGATTCAACATTGAATTCAATTTCATCGGTTTTTCAGGAGCTTTGCAAGCGTTGGACGGTAACCAAGCAGATGGGATGATTGCTGGGATGACAATCACTGATGAGCGTCGTCAATCCTATGACTTTTCTGATTCTTACTTTGAAAGTGGTATTCAGATTGCTGTAAAAGAAGGCAATGATTCCATCAAATCTTATGAAGATTTAGATGGGAAAACCGTCGGTGCGAAAGTTGGGACAGAAAGTGCAGACTTCCTGATCGCCAACGAAGAGAAATATGGCTATTCCATCAAATATTATGATGCCGCCGATCAATTATATGCGGCTGTTAACGGTGGGCAAATTGATGCCATGATGGATGATTATCCAGTGATTGGTTATGCCATCAGCCAAGGACAAAAACTAATGACACCGATTGAAAAAGAATCTGGCGGTCAGTACGGATTTGCGGTGAAAAAAGGCCAAAATCCTGAATTGATCCAAATGTTTAATGAAGCATTGAAAGAAATGAAACGTACTGGGGAGTACGATCAAATCATCAACAAATACATTGAAGATGGTTCTGCCACAGAAAAACGAGTAGATGAATCAACGATCACTGGTTTGATCAGCAACAACTATAACGTCTTATTAAAAGGATTATGGAATACCCTTTTACTAGCCTTGATTTCATTTGCTTTAGCATTAGTGATCGGGATCATTTTTGGACTATTTAGTGTCGCACCAATCAAAGCTTTACGGGTTTTTGCAGGAATCTATGTAGATATCATTCGTGGTATCCCAATGATGGTATTGGCTTTCTTCATCTTCTTCGGTCTTTCCGATGCGATTGGTATCACAATTCCGGACTTTGCAGCCGGGGTCATTACATTGACCTTAAATGCCAGTGCTTATATCGCTGAGATCGTTCGTGGCGGGATCAATGCGGTGCCAAAAGGTCAGATGGAAGCTTCTCGAAGTTTGGGGATGACCTACACTCGGACGATGCAGAAAATCATTTTACCGCAAGCGATCAAAATCATGATTCCATCTTTCGTTAACCAATTCGTTATCTCGCTGAAAGATACAACGATCATCTCGGTTATCGGAGTCGTAGAATTATTGCAAACCGGGAAAATCATCGTTGCTCGGACCACGCAAAGTACCTATGTTTACTTGATCATCGCGATTATTTACTTAGTCGTGATCACAGCTTTAACGAAACTTGCAAAAGTTTTAGAAAAGAAGGTGAAATAGCATGAAAGAAAAAATCTTAGTTGAAAATCTTGTGAAAAAATACGGAGACAATACCGTATTGAACAATATCAATGTTTCCATCGCTGAAGGAGAAGTTGTTTGCGTGATCGGTCCTTCAGGATCTGGAAAATCGACGTTCTTACGCTGTTTGAACCGCTTAGAAGAACCAACCAGCGGTGATATTATCATTGATGGCGCGCATCTGATGGATAAAAACACCAACATCAATGCTGTACGACAACATATCGGCATGGTGTTTCAGCATTTCAATCTCTTCCCGCACTTGTCAGTCTTAGAAAACATCATTCTAGCCCCGATGGATCTAAAAAATGCTTCTCGGCAAGAAGCGGAACAAAACGCGATTCGTTTATTAGAGACGGTAGGTCTGGCTGATAAAAAAGACATGTACCCTGACAATCTATCTGGAGGACAAAAACAACGGGTGGCGATTGCGAGAGCTTTAGCGATGAATCCCGATGTGATGCTGTTCGATGAACCAACCTCCGCACTCGATCCCGAAATGGTTGGGGATGTACTAAATGTTATGAAAGACCTAGCCAAACAAGGAATGACCATGGTGATCGTCACTCATGAGATGGGTTTTGCCAAAGAAGTAGCGAACCGCGTGATGTTTATTGATGGCGGTAATTTCTTAGAAGACGGCACACCTGAGCAAATCTTTACCAACCCTAAGCACGATCGTACGAAAGATTTCTTAGACAAAGTATTGAATATCTAAAAAAATCCTCTGGAACAGCTCTTTTCTCGGGCTGTTGCAGAGGTCTTTTTTCATTGATTTTTTCTTTTTGTTTCTTCTGAGATCCGTTTTTGATTTTCACCTAAAAATACTTTTGTATCGATCGGGTTTGCTTTGTTTGCCCCACCGATGCCGGTATCAACCATCTTTCCCCAACCTTTCAATGGCTCTTTTCCTTGCGCACGAAGCCTCGCATTTTTTAAACGTAACGCTTGTTTTTTCGCTTCTTTTTTCGCTTGATGTTTTGCTTGCCATTGCTTTAAGATGCTCATCTTCTTTTCTTCCTCTCCTTCTTTATTAAAAAAGAATTGCTTACATACATTCTTGGCAAACCGCGTGCTACTTCCTAAAGACCTGGTAAGAGCCACTAGGATTCACCTTTGATATAGCATATTTTTATTGAGTAGTTAATTCTATTATAACATTTCCTTTTCACCCGCGTAAGCTGCAGCTCACAATTTATTGAAACTATCAAATAATATTTGAAATCCAATGAGCAGATCAGAAGCGACATATTACACTTATTTACCAACGTTCACCCCAAAACTAATACGCCTTACAAAAAGATAACAAAAATGCAGCTTATCACTTTGAAGAACCCCAAATATTGAATCCTCTTCTTATTGCTTAGCCAACAAAAAAAGTGCCCGTGAATACAAACACAGGCACTTTTTTCTATGATCTTTTTCGTTTAGGCAAAAACGGTCGACCAATTGTCACGTTCATCAAGAAATTCTTGCGCTAATTTTTGCGCACCTTCTAAGGTATGGTTCGCCGCCCAACCGCATTGCACTTCATTGCTGGCAGGTACTTCAGTTGCTTGCAAAACATCCCTCATGGTTTTTTCAAGGACTGTCAAAATCTCTTCATAATCGTCATGATTCAAGACAGTCAAATAAAAGCCGGTTTGGCAGCCCATTGGTGACCAATCCACGATATAATCTGCATGATTACGAATCAATTCTGCCGTCAAATGTTCTAAAGAATGCAGACTTGCCATTTCCATATGCGCTTGGTTCGGCTGCTTCAAACGGACATCATATTTGATAATGGTATCATTCGTTCCTTGTTTTTTATCGGCAACCCGTACATAAGGTGCTTTGACTTTCGTATGATCCAAATTAAAGCTTTCAACGTTCATTTTCATTGTACTTCTCTCCTACTCTCTTTGTGCTTCCACAAGCCAAACATACTCATTTATTTGCTTAAAACGACTGGTAAACCCCTGTTGGCGAAAGTACCGTTCGATATCCGCAGTAACTGGATAGTACTCCCGTTCCAGATCAGCGGCTAGTCGCTGGTGACCAGCTTGACGCGCTTCGTCGATTAGTTCCATTTTGCGGGCTAAAGAAAGAAACATCGTATCACCGAAAAGCACTTTCCCGCCTTTTGGCAGCATCGCCGCATATTTACCGATCACCCGTTGTTTTTCGTCCTCCGTAAGATGATGAAAAACATAGGTAGAAACGATCGTATCAATCGCATCCGTGATCTCAGGAAAAACCTCCATATCACCATCAACAAAAGTCACTTTAGAAAGACTGGGTTTTGACTTGGCGATCCGCCGCATCTCTGGCGATGGCTCGATCGCCAGCACATTTTTTCCTTGATCAAGTAGAGCTTGTGTTAGATTTCCAGTTCCACTACCAAATTCTACCACAGACCGCCCTGCCTTTTCAGCAATTTCTGCTAGTAACTGTTCATATTTTAAAAAAACTGCTCGATATTCTTCATCCTTACCTGCAACTGTTTCATCGTACTCAGCTGCCCAGTCTGAAAAAATTGGAATAAACTCTCTCCCCATCACTAGTTACCTGCCTTTTCAAACGCTTGCTCTAAATCTGCCTGTAGATCCTCACCGTCTTCGATGCCGACCGACAATCGAATCAAGCCATCTTTGATCCCAGATTGCTGGCGAATTTCTTTAGGGATTGAGGCATGGGTCATCACGGCTGGCACTTCTACCAAACTTTCCACGCCACCTAAACTTTCTGCTAAAGTAAAAATCTTTAATGCTTCAACAAAGCCGGCTGTTTTCGTTTCATCGGTTAGTTCAAAAGATATCATACCGCTATACCCAGACATCTGTGATTTGGCGATTTCATGTCCTTCATGGTCAATCAATCCTGGATAATAAACCTTTGCGACAGCTGGATGTGCTTGTAAGTAGTGGGCAATTTTCATCGCGTTGTTTTGATGTGCTTCCATCCGCAAAGCAAGTGTTTTGATGCTTCGTTGGATCAACCAGCTATCATGAGGCCCCAATACACCACCAATGGCGTTTTGTAAAAAAGCAATTCTTTTGGCGATTTGTGGCTCTTTGGCAACCGCTAACCCAGCTACTACATCACTGTGTCCACCGAGATACTTGGTAGCGCTGTGAATCACAATATCTGCGCCTAATTGTAGCGGCTTTTGAAAATATGGCGTCGCAAAGGTATTATCCACGATCGTCAAAATGTCCTGTTTTTTAGCTAGTTGGGCAACGATTGCGATGTCCGTAATCTTCAATAATGGATTCGTCGGTGTTTCTAGAAAAATCGCTTTGGTCTCAGGAAGAATTGCTGCTTCAATAGCAGCTAAATCATCGGTTTTGACTAGCGAATAAGTCAACCCGCTTTTTTCTAATACTTGATGAAGCAAACGAAACGTCCCGCCATACACATCATCCCCTAAAATGACGTGATCTCCTGTCTGAAACAGCGAGAAGACCGCATGTGTGGCTGCTAATCCAGAGGCAAAAGCAAACCCTTGGGCGCCTTCTTCAAGATCCGCAATCAATTCTTCTACGGCAAAACGAGTTGGATTGCCTGAACGACTGTATTCATATTGCTTTGGCTGACCAAGTGCGTTTTGCTTGTAAGTTGATGTTTGATAGATCGGCACACTGACCGCCCCAGTCGTTTCGTCTTCACTGATACCACCGTGGATTACTTTTGTATTAAAGTGCATTGTATTCTCCTCCTGTAAATGGTGTAATTGTGGATTCGCCAGCATAAATTTGTTTTGATAGATAGCGGTCGCCACCATCGGGAAAAACTGTGACGATCGAGCTACCCGTTGGCAAAACAAAACTTTCTTTGACGGCTGCTGCCATGGCGGCTCCACTTGAACTCCCAATAAGCAGACCATAGTTTTTTGCCAAGTAACGAGTAAAGGCAAAGCCTTCCGCATCACTGATCGTATAAATTTGATCAATACGTAAATCGTCGAAAAATTGTGGAATGAACTCAACACCGATCCCTTCAATCTCATGGCCGTGGGCAGGACCGCCATTCAAGATTGATCCTTCTGGTTCAACAACAGCAAGTCGAGTGCTTGATTTTTGCTTCTTTAAGTATGTTGCGACACCTGCGAAGGTTCCCCCGCTACCAGCGCCGGCAACAAAGCTATCAATTTTTCCAGATAGCTCCTGAAAGATCTCTGGGCCTAAGGTTGCTTGGTAGGCTGCAGGGTTGTTTTGATTGTGAAATTGCATTGGCATAAAACTATTTGGCAGCTGTTTTGCTAGTTCCTTTGCTTTTTCAATCGCCCCTTGAATGCCTGCTTCAGTGGGCGTATGAACGATGGTCCCGCCTAATGCTTCAATCAATTGCTGCTTTTCAAGGCTGAATTTTTCAGGAATGACAAAAATCATTTTTAAGCCATACTCGATCCCAGCTAAAGCCAAACCAATTCCAGTATTTCCCGCTGTCGGTTCGATAACGGTTGTCTCATGATCGATCACATGCTCACGAAACGCTTCATCGATCAAATATTTTCCTAGCCGGTCCTTGATACTTCCGCCAGGGTTTAAATACTCAAGTTTTGCGTAGATGGTACTTCCCTTTTTGCCGCCAAATGCTGCGGCATCAAATTCAAAGAATGGGGTTTGCCCAATCAATGCTTTTATATTATTAACGATCATCGCTCGACTCCTCGCTCAACTTTTTTGGTACAACTCGTATGCTTCATGTACTCATTTTCGTTTGCAATCATCAGCCGTCGCCAATGAAAGCGATAAAAAAAAGCAAACAAAAAGGGGTACTGACTATTACATCAGTACCCCCAAAAATGTCGTCTTATCCGGATAGAAGCGAATCACTAAAAAACTCAGCGATCTGCTACGACAAAGGAACTAATAATAGGCATGACAAATGGGTATGCTGCTTTTTGCACCATACAACAACAACATGTAGTTTGTGTGTTGAAGTTCGTCATGTCTTGTTCCCTCCTTTAATTTGCTTGTTAACAAAATAGCACGACTCTTTTTCATTGTCAAACGTTTTTTTAATCAACAAGTATCGATCAATCAACGTTAATAAAATAACATCATAGAGGATAATAAGCGGTCACATAGGCATCCACGGCTTTGATCGCGGCTACAACATCTTCTGCAGATACCGTGAACGGCATATTGTGAATCGTCTCCCCTTCGATGGTTGCTTGTTTGCCGACTTTCATAAGGTCTGCATCACTGACATCCGCAAGATGCATTTCAGCTAATGTCGTTGGTAATTCCAACGCCTGATACAACTCAATATATTGGTCAATTTCATCAGGATCCGCGTTTTCCAGCATCAATTGTGTAAGTGTCCCGTAAGCAACTTTCTCTCCATGAGTCAAATCATGGACGTCTCCTTCAAGGGCTGTCAAGCCATTATGGATCGCATGAGCTGCTGCCAGACCAGCACTTTCAAAACCTAAACCACTTAACAGAGTGTTGGCTTCCACGATTTGTTCAAACGCTTCGGTAACGACTTGTTTTTTATTTGCTTGATAGGCTTTCAGCGCATTCTCAAAAAGAATCTCTTCGCATTTTTCAGCGATCGCCATGCCGGCAATTGGTTGAATGCCGCCAACCATATTCTGACTATGGCTTCGGGCAACGGCGCGTGCTTCGACATAGGTTGCGAGTGCATCCGCAATACCCGCTGCCAATAACTTGGCAGGCGCTTTCGCAATAACAGCTGTATCCACTAAGACAAGTTCAGGATTTTTGTTATAAAAACGATACTTTTCAAAGCGACCTTCATCTGTATAAATAACAGAAAGTGCAGAAGTTGGTGCATCAGTAGAAGCGATCGTTGGCAAAACGGCAATCGGTATTTTTAATTCATCTGCAACAGCTTTCCCAGTATCGATGGCTTTCCCGCCACCTAATGCAGCAATCACTTCAATGGATTCGCTTTTGGCTTTAGAGACGATACGATCGATTTCATTTGCAGAAGCTTCTCCACCAAAAATTTCTTTTACCGGATCTAAATCAGCTGCTTTGAGATTATCAAATAAGTCTTCACCGGCAATTTTCCAAACTGTTTCATCGGTCAAAAGCAGCACTTTCTTCCCTAAATCTTTAATGTGGGATAAACCATCTTTCAATACACCTTTTCCTTGAACGTATCGTGACGGACTCGCAAATATTCTTTCCATTGTATCTCCTCCTTTAATTGGTCTACTTTCATTGTGACATACTAAGCAAGCGATTTCAAAGGAAAAGAAAAAAAGATGGACAAGAAGATTCGATTCTCGTCCATACTGCACATTTATATTCTTACAACCACTCATGCCCTGATAAAACGGATGGTTTTATCAGGGCATGAATTGGATTATTGACTTGTTATTTCTTTTTCCCACCAAAAGCATCTTTCATTTTATCAAAAAATCCTTCTGGTTGTTGTTCGGTGGTTTCATGGCCACTGGCTTTTGCATAAGCCCGCAATGCCTCTTTTTGTTCCTCATTTAAGTTCTTAGGTGTGATCAGCTTTACTTTAACTTGTTGATCGCCATTGCCGCCTCCCCGTAAGCGAGGGGCTCCTTTACCGCGTAAGCGGAAGTTTGTGCCTGTTTGGGTACCAGCTGGGATTTTTAATTTCACATTCCCGTGAACCGTTGGTACATTGACTTCGTCGCCTAAAGCAGCTTGGACAAAGTTCAGCGGTAGCTCGTAATAAATCTCAGAACCGTCACGATCAAAAATATCACTTTCTTCCACACGGAAAACAACGTATAGGTCCCCATAAGGACCACCGTTGGTTCCGGCTTCTCCTTGACCAGACAAGCGCATTTGTTGTCCATCTTCGACACCTGCTGGTACGTTGACTTTTACATTATGTTTTTTCTTTTCATGACCAGTACCATGACATGTTGTACATGGTTCCTTGATTTCTTTCCCAGTTCCATGACAAACATCACAGGTTTGACGGCTCATCACACGACCGAGTGGTGTTTGACGTTCAACATTGATAGTACCTGCACCATGACATTTATGACAGGTTTCTGGTGAAGTACCTGGTTTTGCCCCGTTCCCACCGCAGGTATGGCAGGTTTCTTCACGATTGTATTGAACAGTTTTTTCCACTCCGAAAATCGCTTCTTCAAAGGAAAGATCGACCGCATATTGCAAGTCCGCTCCTTGTCGAGGTGCATTAGGATTGGCTGCTCTGCCGCCTCCACCACCGAAAAATGATTCGAAAATGTCTTCAAATCCACCAAAACCGCCACCGGAGAATCCGCCACTGTTAAAGCCGCCGAATCCACCGCCATAACCGCCTCCGTAGTTCGGATCGGTACCAGCATGACCATACTGATCATAAGCAGCTCTTTTTTGGGAATCACTTAATATTTCATAGGCCTCAGAAATCTCTTTAAACTTTGCTTCTGCATCAGGTTCTTTATTGATGTCTGGATGATATTGTTTTGAAAGCTTACGATAAGCTTTTTTGATTTCGTCATCCGAAGCCCCTTTTTGTAGACCTAAGACCTCATAATAATCTCTTTTGTCTGCCATTGGCTTCCCTCCACTCTATTCTTGCGTCTCTCGTATTTTAGCATATAATTCGCTCTAGAAAAATACGTTTCGCAAATTCATAAGAAAAAGCCAAAGCGGTGACTTTGGCTTTTTCACAAACAGCGATTATTTATCGTCACCGTCTACTTCTTCAAAGTCGGCGTCAACCACATCGTCTGCGCCGCCTTGTGCAGCTTCTGGATTTTCTTGTGCTTGTTGTTGTGCTGCTTGTTCGTATAATTTAACGGTTAAGTTTTGTACGATTTCATTCAAAGCATCACGTTTGGTTTTCATTTCTTCTAAGTTGTTTGCTTCAACCGCAGCTTTCAACTCATCACGAGCTTCTTCCGCTTTTTTGACTTCGTCTGCATCCACTTTGCCTTCAAGCTCTTTCAATGTTTTATCAACAGTGAACAACAATGCATCGACGTCATTGCGTAGATCAACTTCTTCTTTGCGCTGTTTGTCGGCTTCAGCGTTTGCTTCAGCATCTTTTACCATGCGTTCGATTTCTTCGTCTGATAGACCTGAAGATGATTTGATCGTGATTTTTTGTTCTTTTTGTGTACCTAAATCTTTTGCAGAAACATTGACGATCCCATTTTTATCGATATCAAATGTTACTTCGATTTGAGGGATGCCACGAGGTGCTGGTGGAATATCCGTCAATTGGAATCTTCCTAATGTTTTGTTGTCAGCAGCCATTGGACGTTCCCCTTGCAAGACATGGATATCAACGGCAGGTTGATTGTCTGCTGCAGTTGAGAAGACTTGTGATTTACTTGTAGGGATCGTTGTGTTACGATCGATCAGTTTTGTGAAGACAGCACCCATCGTTTCGATACCTAATGATAATGGTGTAACGTCTAGTAAGACAACATCTTTCACATCCCCAGTGATCACGCCACCTTGGATCGCAGCACCCATCGCTACCACTTCATCTGGGTTTACTGATTTGTTTGGTTCTTTATTGGTTTCTTTACGTACAGCATCAACTACTGCCGGAATACGAGTTGAACCACCAACTAAGATCACTTCATCAATTTCTGATTGTGATAAGCCAGCATCTTTCAAAGCTTGGCGTACTGGAATTTTTGTACGTTCTACTAAGTCTGCTGTTAATTCATCAAATTTCGCACGAGTCAAGGTCATTTCCAAGTGCAATGGACCAGCATCGCCAGCTGTGATAAACGGTAAGCTGATTTGGGTACTTGTTACACCTGACAAGTCTTTTTTCGCTTTTTCAGCAGCATCTTTCAAACGTTGCAAAGCCATTTTGTCTTTTCCAAGATCAATGCCGTTTTCTTTTTTGAATTCTGCTACCATGTGATCGATGATTTTGTTATCAAAGTCATCCCCACCTAGGTTGTTGTCCCCAGCAGTTGACAATACGTCAAAGACGCCATCACCTAATTCAAGGATCGATACGTCGAAAGTACCGCCACCTAAGTCAAAGACTAGGATTTTTTCATCTTTATCTGTTTTATCTAACCCATAAGCTAAAGCTGCGGCAGTTGGTTCATTGACGATTCGTTCTACTTCAAGACCGGCAATTTTACCAGCATCTTTAGTTGCTTGACGTTGTGCATCGTTGAAGTATGCAGGAACAGTGATGACTGCTTTTTCAACTTTTTCACCTAAATAGTCTTCAGCAAATCCTTTGATGTATTGAAGAACCATTGCGGAAACTTCTTGTGGTGTATAAGATTTGCCTTCAACTTCTACTTTGTATCCTGCTTCACCCATATGGCGTTTAATAGAAGAAATCGTATTCGGGTTTGTCACTGCTTGGCGTTTTGCAACTTCCCCTACTTGGATCTCACCATTTTTGAATGAAACAACAGAAGGTGTGGTACGGTTTCCTTCTGGATTCGTAATGATTTTTGCTTCGCCGCCTTCAAGGACAGCAACAGCTGAGTTTGTTGTTCCTAAGTCGATACCGATAATTTTACTCATAAGTAATACACTCCCTTTTTTAATTTAAACATCTACTTATAGATAGAAAGAACTATTGTGCAACGATGACCATGCTTGCACGCAAGACACGATCATGCAATTTATACCCTTTTTGCAAGACAGTAACGATTGTGTCTGCCGGTGTTTCATCAGAGGCAGGTACAGTCTGCACCGCTTGATGCAAGTTCGGATCAAACATTGCACCTTCAGCAGGAATCTCTTCGATTCCCTCTTCTTTTAAGGCTTGACGCAGACTTTCAAGAACCATTTCAACGCCTTTTTTCAAATTCGCCGCTTGGTCTTGATCGACATCTGCTGCCATCGCTCGTTCCAAATTGTCGATTGCTGGCAACAGTTTTTTGCCAAGATCTTGCGAGCGGTATTTTTGTAAAAGTTCCCGCTCATTGCGGTTACGTGAAGTGATATTTGCGATCTCTGCACGAGCACGCAGGAATTGATCTTCCAATTCGTTATTCTTTTCTTGCAAAAGTTCCAGTTCGCTTTTTTCCACTGCTTCTTCCTCTGGTTGAGGAGTCTGTGCTTCAGTTTCAGTTGATTCATTTGAAGATTCAGGTGTTTCTGCGGTTTCTTCAGCAGTTTTAGCTAATTCTTCATCTAAACGCTCTTCTTTTTCCGTCACGTTTCAACCATCCCTTCTACGATTTGTTTCATTGCCGCTTATTCATTGGCAGCGTCTAATGCGCGATAATAATCGGCCAATTTTTTTGCTAACTCGCCTCGAAAAACTTCCATCAGTCCAAACATCCGTGAATACGGCATACTTGATGGACCTAATAAAGCGATCGTTCCTTGTCCATGACCTTCGATTTCATAGCTGGCTTGGATCAAACTCATATTTTGTAACAAGTCATTGCCAAGCTCAGAGCCGATTCTGATTTGAATCGCAGAATCTCTTGGCGCCAGCAGCTGTGTCAGCTGATCTGCGTTTTTCATAAATGAATACATCGATTTGAACTGACTAACATCTTGCGTCGGTTCAAAATCCAGAAGATTCATTCGCCCGCCGACGAAGATTTTTTCTTCAAAAATATGGCTCAGCATCGTATCAAAGAGATCAACGATTCCGTCAGTCGTTTGAAAATACTTATGCAGAATCATCGGAATCTCGGTTCTTAATCGATTGTAGACCGTCATTAGAGGTTCACCGATCAATTTGTCGTTGATGATCCTTACCATTTTTTCCAAATCTTCGCTACTCATCGATTCAGGAAGGGTAAAGACTTGATTTTCGACATTCCCTTTATCCGTCACGATGATCGCGATGATCTGTCGTGCATTCAAAGGGACGATTCGAAAGCCCGTCAATTTCCTTTCCTTCATATCTGGCCCGAGAGACAACGCTGTATAGCTAGTCAAGTTGGACAAGATCGTGGCAGACTGCTGGATGATTTCATTGATTTCATGAAAATCTTTTCCAAAAGAATGACGAATGGTTTGAATTTCGTTTTGGTCAACTTCAGATGGCTTCAATAAGTGATCAACGTAATAGCGATACCCTTTTATTGATGGCACACGCCCTGAAGATGAATGTGTCTTTAATAGAAGTCCAGCTTCTTCCAGCGCCTTCATCTCATTACGAATGGTGGCAGAGCTAGCTTCAACCCCATCTTCCATCAATCGCTTCGAGCCCGTGGGCTGACCAGTATTCGTATAGTTTTGGATGATGAGGTGTAAAATCATTTGTTGTCTAGGTGTCAACATTTTATCCACTCCTCCGTTAGCACTCATTCCTATTAAGTGCTAACACGATTATAAATATACCATATTTGCTAGGAATGTCAAGTATTTGCATCACTTTTTTAGCACTCTTTCTAAGAGAGTGCTAAAAAAAGAAAGCAAAAAAGAAGCAGCGCGAAATGGCTACTTCTCTTCCTTGTTCTTTCTTATTTTTCTCCATCCAAGAGAAATGCTTCAAACACTTCGTTGCCAATGAACATCCCAGATTTCGTTAAAAAGACACGATCACCTTGACTAGCCAACCAGCCTTTTTGAATCAACTGTTCGCTAGTTGAACCATAGATTTCCTGAAAAGACTTCCCGAATTTTTCTGCAAAGCGTATTTTTGAAATGCCAGCCTTTTTACGGAGGCCTAAAAAAAGTTCCTCTTCCATTTGATTGCTGGTTGTCAATTCTTCGATTTCGTGGATTGGCAACTGATTTTCCTGCAATGGTTTCAAATAATGCTGGATCGGTCCTTTATTCTTGTAGCGAGACTGTCCAAGATAACCACTAGCGCCTGCCCCAAAGCCAAAATAATGTTCATTGTTCCAATACACTAGATTGTGCAAGGACTCATACCCTGGTCGGGCAAAATTACTGATTTCATATTGGGTCAAGCCAGCTTTGTTCATCGCGGCGATTGCTTCGTCAAACATCTGTGTTTCCGCTTCTTGAGAAGGCAACGCCATTCTTCCTTGGCGAACCCAGTTCATAAACATGGTTTTGTTTTCTAAGATTAAGGAATACATGGCATAATGAGGCAACCCGAGATCAATCGCTCGCGTCAGCGTATCACGGAAGCTTTCAATGCTTTGTCCCGGAAGTGCATAAATCAAATCGATCGTCACATTCTGAAAATCATGTTTTTCTAGCAGTTGGATGGTTGAATAAACATCTTCAGCAGTATGCTTGCGACCAATTTTTTTTAGCAAGCGATTATCAAAGGTCTGGACCCCCATAGACAATCGATTGACTTGGTGGTTTTTCAACACCAGCATTTTGTCTTCGCTCAAATCACCAGGATTTGCTTCCACTGTAAACTCTTTCGTTGTGTGAGTCGGCAATAATTCGTGTACGCCTGACAGCAATCGATCCAGCTGGCTTGCCGAAAGCGACGTTGGCGTCCCACCGCCAATGTAAATCGTTTCCGCTTCGCTGACTGGCTGGTGGAAAAGAGTCAACTCAATTTCCTTCAACAGTGCTTCGATGTATTCATCTACTGGCTGGCCTTCTAAAAACACTTTGTTGAAGTCACAGTAGTAGCAAATATGTTCACAGAAAGGTATATGTAGATACGCGGAAATATTTCCTGCGCTTTTTGTAGATGGATCATTTATTGTTTGACCTTCAAGCATTACTAAGTGATTCTCCTCTATCTTCTTTTTCACTCGCATTGCTGAGAGTATCGGCACTTATTGTAGCACAGATCTGTGAATTCTCCTATCACTTGAAATAGCAATAAGCAAAAAAACACCACTTCAAGAAAGTGATGTTTCAGAACAATCATAGAAAAAACCAAGAGGACTACTCCTATTAAGTACGGTAAACTACCGTTTTTGTTCTTATGGCAAACAGAAAAATTACGGTCTGCTACAAGAACTAACACTTCCCCCAAATTGTTAGCGCCACAAAAGATAAGCTGTTGTCGGCGGCTTACTGAATAAGAGTAGCTCTCTTCTTGAAAGACAATCGCTTGCCTTATCTGACTCTAGTATACCTTGATTTAAAAATTAAGTCCTATCATCTTTTTCATCAGTCTATGAAAACAGTGAGGAATGTAAGGACGCTTGATCGATTAAAAAACATGAAGCAAGATGTCGATCAAGTAACGGATCAACCGATAGGCGATAAATAAGAAAAAAATATTTCCTAGCAAAAATTGAAAAACATTTCCGATAGATCCTTTAAAGGAGCGAAAACTGAAATACCGGGACCAACGACTGAACCCATTTTGGCGATTTCGCTTTAATCGATACGCTTCATCATACTTCATCTCTAAGAGATCATAATAAAAGATCATTAGGGGTTGTTGCACAAAAAACACTTTCTTATACCCTGCCATCAGCGTGTACTGCTTATTATTGGAAGGAAAGTTGCGATTGCCGTTTTTCTTCACGCGCATCGTTGTTCCATCCTTCATGTGGAATGCATAATGATCCTCGAATTCTGTCAGTTGATAAATTTTCGGCACCTGATTTTCTTCTTCGAAAGCAAGTACGACCTCACTCGCTCGCTGATAAAGTGAAACTAACCATGCCATCATCCCTAGCAAAATAACCAACAAAATGATATTTAAAAGCAAACTTTCTTGTAACAAAAATAGGTAACCTAAGATAATCAAAATCGCCACGCCAAGAGCAATCATTCTTCTACGGAAATAACTACGATACATCAACTCAAAAGAGCGCCGATAGTAGGCAAAATCTTCTTTTACAAAATCCATTCTTACCACATCTTTCCAGGTTGAGGTTGCTGCTACTGTATCAAAGATCCCTTTGAAAGTCAATTTACCGAAAAAGTTTCAGCGTCAGATTTGTATCAAATAAGAAAACGTTTTATAATAAAAGATGTAACTAAAAAAAGCGACGAAAGTAGGTTGAAATACGTGATATTACAAGAAACATTTACTTTGCAGAACAAACTGACGATTCCTAAGATCGGCCTTGGGACCTGGCAATCTTCGCCAGAAGATGCTTACAATGCAACAAAATTTGCCATCCAAGATGGTTATCGACATGTCGATACAGCTGCTGCTTATAAAAATGAAGAAGCAGTTGGGAAAGCTGTCCGCGATTCAGGCGTTGCTCGTGAAGAGATTTTTGTTACCACGAAAGTACCTGCTGAGTTAAAGACCTACCAAGAAGCGGTTGATAGCATTGATGCTTCTCTAAAAAAACTTGACTTAGGGTATATCGATTTGATTTTGATCCATGCCCCTCGTCCTTGGAAAATCATGGGAAACAATCCAGAAAACAAAGATTTTTATCTGGAAAACATCGATGTTTGGAAAGCATTAGAAGAAGCCTACTTAAGTGGAAAAGTAAAATCGATCGGTGTTTCCAACTTCGATCAAAAAGATTTGCAAAATATTTTTGATCATTGCGATGTGAAACCAATGGTCAATCAGTTTATTTACCATATTGGCCGCACAAATGAAGAATTATTGGCATTTTGCAAAGAGCACGAAATTTTAGTGGAAGGCTATTCACCAATCGCTACTGGTCGTTTACTAGACAACGATGCGGTCAAAACGATTGCGGAAGCCTATGGAAAATCGATTCCACAGCTTTCTATTCGTTACCTACTACAAAAAGATATTTTGCCATTGCCAAAATCAGTTCATGAAGAATACATTTCAGATAATGCCAAAGTTGACTTTGAAATTTCTGAAGAAGACATGAAAAAATTAGATGAGCTGCAAGCATAAGAATTCTTGCATTTAAGTGAAAAAGCAGCCCGATCAAGTCCAGCAAATGCTGGTCATAGATCGGGCTGTTTTTTTTGTCTTTTACAACTCTGTTTAGAAAAACAACCGACTCTTAGTCTGCCAGAATTGGCTTCTTTTTACGCTAGTTGCTCAAAGGTACCCCATACTTTCACTTCTTGTTTTTCTACCATCGTTTTGCCTTTTGCTAGAACTGTTTCTACAGCGAATGATTCTTTGTTCAGCAAGCAAATATCAGCATCCATCCCTGCTGCAAGGCGCCCCTTTTGATCAAGCTTCAATACTTTCGCTGGATTGGAAGTGATTGCACGAATGGCGATCTCCAATGGAATCTGCTCTTTTTGGACTGCTTCTTTAATGCCTACCATCAGCGCTCGCGAACTGCCGACACCCAGACCTATGAATTGATTGTTTTCATCAAAGTAAGGGAGACTGCCTTGCCCATCAGAGGTCATGGTAAATTGATCTAGCCCGATCCCTTCTGCTAACAAACGTTTCAATCCTTTACTGAAGCGAACCTCATCGTCTTCTTTTTCCCAGAAATCAGGATCTTCACTCGCCGTAAAATCGATCGTTCCACCCATTTTTGCAAAAGCAATACTCGCTTCGAAAAGCTCACTGGTCCGATTGGCATGTGTAGGTAAAAATTGGCTGATTGGAATCTCTGTCTCTTCGATGGTTCGTAAAAGCAGCTCATATTTTTTCTTTCCTCCACCTAAGTGGACGTTTACGATGCCTGCTTTTCCAGAAAGCATCCCACCGACACGAGCATCCGCAACCGCGCGGGTAAATTCTTCGAAACTTGGTTGTGAAGAACGATGGTCAGAAACGGCTATTTCACCGATACCAATAATTTTATCGATAGTCAAAAAATCTTGGATGATGGAATCCGTGACAGGCGTCAATGGCAATCGATAAGAACCGTCATACAAGTAAGTCGTGATGCCTTCCGCCTCTAGTCCACGGGCCTTACTGATCAAGGCAGTCATATCTCTGCCTACTCCGTCAGTACCTAAACAGCCAACCACTGTCGTTACCCCCGCAGAGGTCAGCTGAGACAATTTCACTTCAGGTGTCCGGTTTTGAAAACCACCTTCCCCGCCACCTCCTAAGATATGAAAGTGACAGTCAATAAAACCGGGCACAGCAAGCAACCCTCTGCCATCGATTTCTTCAAGAGCAACGCCTGAGAATCCTCCTTGAATCGAATCTTGAATGGCAATAATCTTGTCTTCATTTAATAAAATATCTTTTTTTCCTAAATAGTCAGGAGCGTAAACTTCCGCTTGTCGTATCACCTTCATGAGTGCTTCCTCCTTGTGCCTAATTACTTCTTATTGCAAGCCGATCGCGACCGCAATAAAGATGAAGATCGTTCCTAATACAAATAAGAACCCTTGCATTTTGATCTGGAATTTCGCCCATTTCGCCCATTCGATTCTTGCGACACCTAGGACACCGATCAGACTTGCCGATACTGGCGTGAAGGCATCCATAAAGCCTGAGCCCAATTGGTAAGCCAAGACAGCGATCTGTCTAGATACACCCAAAAGATCGGCTAACGGTGCCATGATCGGCATGGTTAATGCAGCCTGACCTGAATTTGAAGTCACGATCAAATTGAAGAAACTTTGGAAAATGTACATGAACCAAGCCCCAATAAATGCTGGAACATTGCTTAACAAACCGCCGATGCTATGCAAAATCGTATTCAACGCTGACGGCACGTTGGCATCAGAACCGCCGAGAACCAGAAGAATCCCTTTGGCCATCCCTACAACGATTGCAGTTCCTGCCAATTCTGAGGCACCTGATTGAAAAGCACTCGCCACGTCATTCAAGCCCATATTTTCTAATTTGAAGAGAACTGCTATGATTCCTGCCCCTAAGCCCATAACAAAGAATTGGGAAGCAATCTCAGGAATATAATAGCCTTTTTGTGTCACACCCCAAACGATCCAGATCAAGACTGCTAGCATTTCAACCAAGATCAATTTATGACCTAATAGAAAGGGTTTTTGCTCACTAGAGGTTTTCTCAAGATGATTTCTAAAATATGCATCCGATTGATAGGTTAGTGACTTCTCCGGATTCTTGCGGATTCTTTCGGCATAGATCATGAGGTATGCTGCAGATAATGCGGTAACCACGACCCACATGATGATTCGGAACGTTGCCCCTGAAAGAACCGGAATACCTGCGATCCCTTGAGCCACTGCCACACTAAATGGACTCATCCAGGAGGTGGCATTCCCAATCTGGGAGGCGACATAAGTGACAGTGACCGCCACGATCGAATCATACCCTAATGCGATCACGAAAGGTACCATGACCATCGAAAACGGAATGACTTCTTCTGCCATCCCAAAAGTAGCACCCCCGAATGAAAAAGCAAAGAACAATAACGGCAATGCCAAACGTTCTAATCCACGGGTTTTGCTGATAAACGCAAAGATCCCTGCATCGATCGCTCCGGTTTGCATGATAATACCAAATGCACCCCCGACCACTAAGATCAGCGCTGCGATCCCAACTGCTGATCCATATTTATCGCCAGAAACCAACCCTTCAAAAACAAAATTTAAAAAGCCGAAACCGTTAAAGTCATCAGTTCCCCAAACCTTGGCTGTTTTATGCAGTTTTTCAGAAGTATCATAAATTTTTTCCCCGTAAAGACTGTAAAGCGTATCATCGGTTAGTCCCACCTCATCTAATTGACTCTGGGATATCTCTTTAGGACCTTCAGCCAGAACAGCTGCTAAAGCCTCAGGATCGACATCTAATTCTTCCAGCTCTTGTGGATCGTCTTCCAATTGATTCAACTGTTGATAGACGTATTCGTTATCTAACGGGTAGGCATAACGAAACGAATCTTGCATTAAGACCGTTCTGGTACTGATTTCCCCATTTGCATCGGTATACTCGATTTCTTGTGTACTAAATTTCCCAGCGGGAACTATGAAAGTCAGCAACCATGCCAACAGCACAACCCCAAAGATGATGACATACGTATGCGGCGTTTTCATTTTGGTTAAATCTTTCTTTTCTTTCCCCTTTTTTGCTTTTTTTCCAATTGTCACTTTTTCTCTCCCTTTCCCTTTGCAGCGTACTGCATAAATTATCATTTTAGCCTATTTTTTAGTATATCGAAAAAACGTTTTTTCCTCATGGGGAAAGCATTAGAATTCAAATAAACTACGTTATAAAAAGAGAGAAAAAGAAAAAGTGAAAAGAAGCCAGAAACGCTTCTTTTCACTACGAATGATTAGTTTTCTTCTGAAAGGCCATCAAAATAAGCTTCAGTGTCTCGTTCGTCTTGCTTTAATTGTTCAATCAATGCTTGCGCACCATTGAAAGCCACTTGATCACGCAAGAAATGATGCCAGCGGATTGCCACAGTTTCCCCATAAATATCTTGGTGAAAATCGAGAATATAGATTTCAACTGTTAACTGGCGCCCTTGACCAAAGGTGTCATTGTGACCAATCGATCCCATCGATGGATACCACTTGTCACCGACTTTGATTTCCGTCACATAGACACCTTCTTTTGGCAACCGAACAGTGCTCTTCACTTTGATATTCGCGGTTGGAAACCCAAGTTCTCGTCCTCTAGCATCACCGTGAACGACGGTTCCTTCAAATTCATAAATATACCCTAACAAGCGATTGACTTGCGCCATATCGCCATTTTGTAGCGCAGAGCGAATGCGTGTGGAGCTAACCTTTTCTTCATCAAACGATTCTTGCGCGACAGTCACAACTTCAAAACGTCCTTCTGCATAGGTTGGCAACAGCGCCATGTTGGCAATTTCCTTCTTGCCATAGGTATAGTCAAAACCTGCAACAACAACTTTTGCATGCAGTCCGATCATATATTCATCTACAAATACTTGCGGTGCCAAATTTGCAAAAGCAGAAGTAAATTCAATGATATAAAGAATGTCTACCCCAAGTTGTTCCATATGCGCTTCTTTTTGAGCCAAACTGGTCAGGTATTGCATTTTTTCAGGATCGACTTTTTGAAACACGATCGAGGGATGTTGATTAAAGGTCATCAACGCCAATTTTAATCCTTTTTCCTCTGCAATCTTGCGCCCTGTTTCAATGACTTTCTGATGGCCTAGATGCACGCCATCGAAAAAGCCTAAAACTAAGACGATCTCCTCTTCAGGAATCGTTGCGTGATCATAAGGGTGTCTCATTTCAATGATTTCCATGTTCATTCTCCTATTTCTGTACGGATGACTTTTACCGGTTTCATCATATCGTGGTATTTGTCATGAGCTTTATAAATACTAATTAATTGTTCTTGATAGAAAATCGCCACTAACTCTTCTGGGCGCTCTTGTAATCCAAATGCACGAAATGGCAAACGCATGCCATTTTTTACTTTCTGCCAGAGGTCCGCATCGATCGTCACTTGAACAAACTCCGATACCCCGTATTCTAAAGGTAGTAGTAGTTCCGAAACACGTTGTTCATCGACTGCCTTTTGAACCTCTGCAATCGTGTAAGATTCTTCTTTAGAAAAACCACCGCTTTTTAGGCGAGTCAAATCAGACATATGCGCGGGTACACCCAGCAATTTCCCTGTGTCGACCGCTAATGTGCGAACATAAGTCCCTTTTCCACAAGAAACTTCAAAACGCCAGCTTTGCGTATTGTCCTCATGAGTAACCGGCTCTGAAATTCGTTTAAAGGAATAAATTTCGGCTTTGCGTTGTGGCCGCTCGACGGTTTCATTGTTGCGGGCATATTCGTAAAGTCGTTTGCCATTGACTTTGACCGCCGAATACATCGGGGGTACTTGGGTAATCGTACCCGTCAACTGTTTCATTGCCTGATCGATCTCTTCCTTCGTAAACGGACGAGTTAGTGCTTGTTGTTCAACGATATCCCCCGACCGATCTTCTGTAGTGGTACTGAACCCCAAGGTGATTTCCCCGGTGTAGACTTTTCCAGAATCAACCAAGTATTCAACGATCTTCGTTCCTTTTCCGATACAAATGGGCAAGACACCATCCACGTCAGGATCTAGTGTGCCGCTGTGCCCAATCTTTTTTGTCTTTAATATTTTTCGTAATTTAAACACGCAGTCGTGACTAGTTTGTCCACGCTCTTTCCATAATGGTAAAATCCCGTCCATCGTATTCCTCCATTTCACTTCAACTTGCTTATTATAACATATAAAAAAAAATCATTGCACGACAAAATCCTTTTCGCACCTTCTCATTACATGATAAACTAAGCATATAAGGAGGTCCTAAAATGGTTGTTTTAACGATAGGCTCATTTATTGGATTTGCCATTTTTTTGATCATGATTCAGCTCGGCACGATGCAGCGTTGGGAAGAAGCGTTTGCTTTGCAGATCATCCAAAGCCGTACTCCGTCTTTGACGCGCATGATGCACTTTTTTACCAATTTAGGAAAAGCCTTTCCGACAGTTGCGATCGCTTTACTGTTGTTTGCCTTTCCATCATCGCGGGCGGATCTTGCACCAAAAACAGCAGTCAGTATCTTCATAGTATCAGCAGCTGCTTATCTTATCAAACGAATCGTCCGAAGAGATCGGCCGATCGATCATCGTTTGGTTGAAGAAAAGGACCATAGTTTCCCTAGTGCCCATGCTGCCACATCAGCCGCTATGTACGGAACGATTGCTTTGAATCTTGGAATTTTGGTTCCCACAGCAGTCCTTCCGATGACTCTACTGGCAATTTTGTTGAGCTTTATGATTGGCTTTAGCAGAGTCTACTTAGGAATCCATTTTTTAACAGATGTGATTGGCGGTTGGCTTTTGGGGACAGGGGTTGCTGGACTGGTCACTTTACTGATGAATACCTGATGCTCATTTCAAATAAAAAAGAACAGCTTCGATTGGAAGCTGTTCTTTTTTTATTCTTCTGAGTGCAATGAACGAATCATTTCATCAATTTTATTCCCGTATTGTACAGATTCATCCAGTTCAAATTGGATTTCTGGGACTTTATAGAGCGTTAACGCTTGACCTAATTCACGACGAACTAAACCAGTTGCTTTTTCCAGTCCTGCTTGGGCTTTTTGCTTATCTGAAGCTAAGTCCGTTAGAGTGCTGTAAAAAATCGTTGCTTGCTGCAAATCTCCAGTTACTCGTACATCTGTGATCGTCACATCTTGCACGCGAGGATCACGAACTTTTTTACGAAGAATTTGATTGACTTCTTTTAAGATTTCTTGTGCCACTCGGCGATCTCGATAATTAGCCATTCAAAAAGCCTCCTTGTATAGTTGTCATTCCGTTATTTTGTCGGTACTTCTTCCATCACATAGCCTTCGATCACGTCATCAACTTTAAGATCGTTGAATTTCTCGATCATCGCGCCACATTCAAACCCTAGCTTCACTTCTTTGACATCGTCTTTGAAGCGTTTCAAGCTGGCAAGTTTGCCTTCATAGATAACGATACCGTCGCGGATCACGCGGACGCCACTGTCACGGCGAATGCTGCCTTCCGTCACATAGCAACCAGCAATCGTACCCACTTTAGAAACTTTGTATGTTTCACGAACGATCATTTGACCAGTGATTTTTTCTTCGAATTCAGGATCAAGCATCCCTTTCATCGCAGTTTCGATTTCTTCGATCGCTTTGTAGATGATGCGATGCAAACGAATATCGACTTTTTCCGCTTCCGCTTGCTGTTTGGCTTGCGGTGTTGGACGGACGTTAAATCCGATGATGATGGCATTACTTGCCGCTGCTAGCGTTACATCACTTTCATTGATGGCGCCAACGGCTGAATGGACGATGTTTACTCGCACACCTTCCACATCGATTTTCTTCAATGACGCAGCTAATGCTTCAGCTGAACCTTGTACGTCTGCTTTGATGATGACATTTACTTCTTTCAGTTCGCCTTCTTTTAGACTTTCAAACAAGTTATCTAATGTCACACGACTACTTGATGCGCGTTGCTCCATTAAAGCACGTTTTGCCCGTTCTTCCCCTGCTGCCCGAGCTGTTTTCTCGTCTTCAAAAGTAACGAAACGATCACCTGCTTGAGGGACATCGTTCAATCCTGTGATTTCGACAGGTGTAGCAGGTCCTGCTGTTTTATCACGACGACCTAAGTCATTCGTCATTACCCGAACACGACCGAAGGTATTCCCTACAACGATTGGATCACCTACATGAAGCGTTCCTTGTTGAACCAATAGGGTAGCCACAGGTCCTTTTCCTTTATCAAGGCGTGCTTCAATGACGGTACCGATTGCCCGTTGGGTAGGATCAGCTTTCAAATCTTCCACTTCTGCTACTAAAAGAATCATTTCAAGCAATTCTTCAATGTTTTGCCCAAATTTCGCTGAGATTTCAACGAAGATCGTATCGCCACCCCAGGCTTCTGGGATCAACTCATGTTCACTTAATTCTTGCATCACGTGTTGTGGGTTGGCACCTGGCTTATCGATTTTGTTTACTGCAACGATGATCGGCACTTTTGCTGCTTTCGCATGGTTGATTGCTTCCACCGTCTGTGGCATCACACCATCATCAGCTGCGACAACTAAAATCGTGATATCGGTGATACTTGCTCCCCGTGCACGCATACTGGTAAAGGCCGCGTGTCCAGGAGTATCTAAGAAAGTGATTGGTTTGCCATTGATGTCGATTTGGTAAGCCCCAATATGCTGGGTGATTCCTCCAGCTTCACCACTCGTCACTCGTGAATGGCGTAAAGTATCAAGCAAGGTTGTCTTCCCATGGTCAACGTGTCCCATGATCGTCACAACAGGTGGTCGTGACACCAAGTTCTCTTCGACTTGTTCTTCTTCTTCAAAGAATTTATCGATGTCTGCGATATCCACTTGGACTTTTTCTTGTGGTTCAATTCCGTAATCAGTAGCAAGCAGTTCAATCGTATCTTTATCTAAAGGTTGGTTTTGATTGACCATAACCCCCATCATAAAGAGTTTCTTGATGATTTCAGCTGGTTCACGGTAGATTTTTTTCGCGATATCCGCTACGTTCATGCCTTCTGTGTATTCCAATACTTCTGGTAACTCACGGAATTTACGTGCTGGAACTGGCGGTTTCTTTTCCGTCTGCTGACGGCCTTTTTTGCCTTTTTTGTTAAATTTGTTGCGATTGTTATTGTTGAAATTGTTATTGCGTCCACCGTAATTTGACTTGCCGCGGTTTTGATTTCCTCCACGGGAATCATTCGATCCTTGCGTACGGTTATTGTTACGGTCTGCCCCTTGCGTATTTCCTGCAGATTGAGCGGCCGGACGGTTTTGCTGCCCTTGATTGTTCGGACGGTTTTGTTGTCCTTGGTTTGTTGGGCGATTTTGTTGCCCTTGGTTGTTTGGACGGTTTTGCTGTCCTTGGTTTGTTGGGCGATTTTGTTGCCCTTGGTTATTCGGACGATTTTGTTGTCCTTGATTGTTTGGACGGTTTTGTTGCCCTTGGTTATTCGGACGATTTTGTTGTCCTTGATTGTTTGGACGGTTTTGCTGTCCTTGGTTTGTTGGGCGGTTTTGTTGCCCTTGATTATTCGGACGATTTTGTTGTCCTTGGTTTGTTGGGCGATTTTGTTGCCCTTGATTATTCGGACGATTTTGTTGTCCTTGGTTTGTTGGGCGATTTTGTTGCCCTTGATTGTTACGATTCTCTTGGTTATTCACTCGATTATGACTTCCTTGGTTATTTGGTCTGTTACTTCCTTGACTGTTCGTGCGATCTACTTGTCCTTGACCAGCAGGACGGTTATTACTTTGCGCAGTTCGCTGTTGACTTTGATTGTTATGACGGTTTTGGAAGTTAGGATTATTTCTTTGCGTTTTAAATTTCTTTTGTTCTTGTTTTTCCGGCTGGTTGGCTGGTTTCTGATTTGCGGGATTTGAGTTTGCAGATGTTTTACCATTTGGATTGCCGCCTAATGACTGCTGCAATTTCTGCGCCTCTCCATCTGAGATCGCGCCCATATGATTTTTGACATCAAAGCCTAAAGATTGTGCTTTTTCAACAACCTCTTTGCTCGATTTGTTCCATTCTTTTGCAAGTTCATAAATTCTTTTTTTCCCCATGCAATCACCTTCCTAACCTAATATTAATTCCTGCACCTTCCTTGCAAATCCTTGATCTAAGATGCCAATGACCATTCTTGGTTTCCCAATGGCCGCACTGATTTCATCAGCAGAAAATGCATCTAGGAGCGGAATTTCGTAATAAGAACTTTTGTCCTTAATTTTCTTTTGTGTATTTTTACCAGCATCACTGGCGACAATGACCAAAGCAGCTTTCTCATTGCGAATCTCTTTTAAGGTCATTTCTTCACCAGTCACTAATTTCCCAGCACGCATGGCTAGTCCTAACATATTTAATGCTTTGGTTTTATTCATTTGCAAATAACTCTTTTCGCGCTTTTTGGTGCGTTACATAGTCCAATAGTTCTTGGTAAAATTCATCTGTCAATTTCGTTTCCAACACTCGATCTAAAATACGCTTATCCCAAGCTTTCTGGGCTTCAGCCGGTTCGATCGCTATATAGGCACCACGACCAGGCATTTTTCCGGTTGGATCAATAGAAACAACGCCTTCTTTTGAACGAGTGATACGAAGCATTTCTTTCTTAGGCAACATTTCACCTGAAATCACTGATTTTCGTAAAGGAATTTTTCGTTTTTTCATCACGATCTCACCTCAACTATTTTTTGTCAAACTCAACATTTTCGTAATCATCTGCAGTCATGTCTGATGAAAGGATTGCTTCATCGAGCGTTTCTGTAGATTCCGTTGCTTCTGTGCTGATTTCTTCGGCAGCTTCTGAAGCATTTGCATCATACTCATCGATATAGTCGCCTTCATCCAACTTCGCATAAAACTCTTCCATGTCTGTTTCTGATTTGATATCGATTTTGAAGCCAGTCAATTTGGCTGCCAGACGGGCATTTTGTCCCCGTTTACCGATCGCCAATGACAATTGGTAATCAGGCACGACAACGGTACAAGACTTCGGATTATCAACATCGAAAATAACGTCGCTAACTTCCGCTGGATTCAATGCATTGGCAATGAAGATCGCTGGATCTTCATTCCATTCCACGATGTCCATGTTTTCGCCTTTTAGTTCATTGACGATTGCTTGAACCCGTTGCCCTTTAGGACCTACACAAGTGCCGACAGGATCAACGTTAGCATCAAAAGAACGAACAGCCACTTTGGCACGATCCCCTGCTTCACGAGCGATACTTACGATCTCTACAGTACCATCATATACTTCTGGCACTTCTTGTTCAAATAATCGGCGTAGCAAATCTGGATGGCTACGGCTAACAAATACTTGAGGCCCTTTAGACGTATTTTCAACACGAGAAACGAATACTTTGATCCGATCATGGGGTTGATAAAACTCATTTGGCATTTGGTCTTGTTTTGAAAGCACTGCTTCAATTTTACCTAAGTTCACATAAATATAACGATTGTCTTGACGCTCTACGATTCCTTGTAGAATGTCTTTTTCATAAGCACTAAATTCGTTATAGATAATGTTTCTTTCTGCTTCTCGAACTCGTTGCAAAATGACTTGTTTGGCCGTTTGCGCCGCAATACGACCAAAGTCTTTAGGTGTTACTTCAAAGCGGATTTTGTCGCCGATTTCATAAGCGGGGTTGATTGTCATCGCTTCTTTTAATGAAACCTCTAGTTGCGAGTCCATGACTTCTTCTGTCACTTCTTTGACTGCATATACGTGGATGTTGCCTTTTTTCTGATCAAATTCCACTTCCACATTTTGTGCTTGCCCGTAATGACGTTTGTACGCTGAAACCAATGCCGCTTCCAAGGCATCGATGACAATCTCTTTTGAAATGCCTTTCTCTGCTTCTAATGCATCCAATGCATTCAACATTTCTTTACTCATGATTCTTTCATTCCTCCGTGTTTAAAATTGAATGGCTAAACGAGCTTTGGCAATATTTTTCCGGTCGATCGTTCGTTCTTTTTCTCTGGTTTTGATTCGGGTCTTCATAACTAGCTGATTTTCGTCGAATGACTGTAAAAAGCCTTCGAACTGTTTTTCTCCATCAATCGGTTGATATAAAGAAACATGAATGTACTCGCCGACTGCCCGTTGATAATCTGCTTCTTTCTTCAATGGACGCTCGGCGCCAGGGGAAGAAACTTCCAAGAAATAGGCTTGTGGAATAGGATCAGGATCGCATTGGTCTAATTGTTCACTAAGTTGTTCACTGACAAAGGCACATTCCTCGATATCGATTCCGCCTTCTTTATCGATGAACACACGAAGAAACCAATTTTTCCCTTCCTTCACGAATTCTACTTCAACTAATTCAAATTTTTGCGCATCCAGAATAGGGGTCACTATATCTGTAACAGTTTCCACTACTGTACTCACAACATCGCCTCCTTTATTTCTCAACGAAACGAACTTCATTCCATTAAAAAGAGTGAGCGAAAAAACCGCTCACTCACTCTAAGTATCATTACATTGTAAATATAACACAATTTTCATAAAGATTCAACTACTGTCGCATGTTCCCTTCGCTTTCAGAAAAAAACAAAGCATTTTCTTAATGTTTTTTAATGCTTGGGTGAATGGATGTTAGTGAATCACTTGACCAATCCGACGTAGTAGTTGTGGGAAAATACTTTCTGGATCAAAGTCCATTGGCGCTTCATGTGGGAAATGAAGCCAGAGCCGACCGCCATAAACCACTAGTACTAAAAGTGTCAATGTCACCCACAGGTTTTGACTGTGGTAAAGTTTGCCGATTTTCGGATTTTTTTTGAATAAAACGATCCCGAATACGATCGGCACTAACCAAAACAAGGGATGAAAATGTAGCGCGCCTTGAAGATCGCCTTGGAATAAATGTAAATATGCGCGCGTCATGCCACAACCTGGACAAGGAACCCCCGTTATCCATTTAAACGGACAGATCAATAATCGACCCAATCATCTGAATCAAACGGATCATTTGAAGCATCAGATGATGTCATAGTATTTTGATCAGCTGCTTCCCACATTTGGTTCATGTCTCCTTGTAAAATCGCCATATTGATAAAATCAAAATTAAAGAGGCTTAAGACAACAAACAGAATTTTGTTGTCACTCAAACGAGGCATTTTCGCTCGTTGTTGCGCACTCATAAAGATATCCGCGATTCGATACCACCAATAAATTTGATACAACCCACAAGTAAGGATCGTTAATAAAATCGACGTCTCTGGTGAAAGACGATTGTCCCCACTGTACTCTGCTAGCTCTTTGGTTGTTTGGTACATCCAAAAGAATGTATAAATGCCACAAGTAATAAATGTTAATAGAATGACCGATACAACCGATTTTTTTCTTACTCCATAATTATAGTTCATCACATACCCCTTCTATTTTTCTCCTTGTTGCTACCTGTTAATTATATATGATTTTATTCACAAAAACAAAATTTTCTGCATTTTCCACAGTTTTTATAGAACAAAAATAGATAAACAGCACCTGCTAAAAAAGCAGGTGCATATACTATAAGACAATTATCTTCTTTGTAACAAAAACTATGCGCGACTATAATTTTTCACTTCTGCAGCCATAGCATCAACAAAAAGATTCAACTCTTCCACTTGAGTTTCTTTGCTGCCATAGCGACGAATATTGACTGTTGCGTCATTGACTTCTTGATCCCCAACAACGATTTGGTAAGGAATTTTTTGTGTTTGCGACGCACGGATCTTGTACCCCATTTTTTCATTGCGATCATCTACTTCCACTCGCAGACCTTGCGCTTGCAAGCGTTCTTTGATTTCGTAGGCATAGTCGCTGTGGGCTTCGACTGAGACCGGAATGATCGATGCTTGGATTGGTGCCAACCAAGTCGGGAATGCCCCTTTATAGACTTCTGTCAAATAAGCCACAAAACGTTCCATCGTTGAAACGATCCCGCGGTGGATCACCACTGGACGGTGGTTGTTTTCGCCATCTTCACCAACGTATGTCAAATCAAAACGTTCTGGCAATAAGAAATCCAATTGGATCGTTGACAATGTTTCTTCCATACCTAAAGCTGTTTTCACTTGGACATCTAGTTTAGGTCCATAGAAAGCTGCTTCACCGTCAGCTTCAAAATAATCCAATTCTAATTCATCCATGGCCGCTTTTAGCATTGTTTGCGCATTTTCCCACATCGCATCGTCATCAAAATATTTGTCTTTATTTTGTGGATCGCGATAGCTTAAACGGAAACGATAGTCAGTAATATTAAAGTCTTCGTAAACGCCCACCATAAGATCCAGTGTCCGTTTGAATTCTTCTTTGATTTGATCAGGACGAACGAATGTATGACCGTCATTTAAGGTCATTTCCCGAACCCGTTGCAACCCTGATAGAGCGCCTGATTTTTCGTAGCGATGCATCATTCCTAATTCAGCGATACGAATTGGTAGTTCACGATACGAATGGATGTCATTTTTGTAAACCATCATGTGATGCGGGCAATTCATTGGTCGTAGAACTAGCATTTCGCCATCACCCATATCCATTGGTGGGAACATGTCCTCGTGGTAATGATCCCAATGCCCTGATGTTTTGTATAAGTCCACGTTTGCCATGATTGGTGTGTATACGTGTTGGTAACCAAGGCTAACTTCTTTATCAACGATATAACGTTCGATCGTACGACGGATCGTTGCTCCTTTTGGCAGCCAGAAAGGCAGACCAGCGCCGACTTCAGGTGATAACATGAACAATTCTAATTCTTTTCCTAATTTACGATGATCGCGTTCTTTTGCTTCTTCCCGTAAACGGATAAATTCCTTCAAGTCTTTTTTATCGAAAAAGGCTGTTCCGTATACTCGTTGCATCATCTGGTTATCAGAGCTTCCACGCCAGTAAGCACCTGCCACTGATAACAATTTGTATACTTGGATACGACCAGTTGATGGGACGTGAGGACCGCGGCAAAGATCGACAAATTCACCTTGCTGATAGGCAGTAATCGTTTCGTCATCTGGTAATTCAGTGATCAACTCTACTTTGTATGGATCTTCGGCAAAAAGGGCCAACGCTTCTTCTTTTGTTAATACACGTCGTTCGATTGGCAGATTTTCTTTGATGATCTTCATCATTTCTGCTTCGATTGCAGGTAGATCTTCCGCAGTTACTGGGTTTTCCCCATTATCTGTGTCATAGTAAAAACCAGAATCAATTGCAGGTCCTACCCCAAAATGGATCGATGGATAGAGTCTGCGCATAGCTTGAGCCATTAAATGAGCTGTCGAATGACGAAGTAAGCCTAAGGCGTCTTCGTGATCGGGTGTCACGATCTCAATCGTTGCATCTTCTTCGATCGGACGTGAAAGATCGATCAGTTGCCCATTGACTTTTCCAGCTAAGGCTTTTTTTGCAAGACTTTTCGAGATACTTTCAGCAATCTCTTTGGTTGTTACCCCAACAGCAAATTCTTTTTTTGCGCCATCAGGAAATGTAATAAATAATGACATATGAATGTCCTCCTTTGAATGATTTCAATCAATAAAAAAAGTCCTAGTATCGGTTACGATACTAGGACGATCACTCGTGGTTCCACCTATTGTTTAAAAACAGAAAAAGTCTGTTTTCCTCTTCATGAGATAACGGTTCAACCGCCTCCGTTTCGACAGAGGTCTAAAAAAAGTGGTCATCCTTTGGTTTTCTTCTAGGAAATTTTCAGCCAAGATTTCCCTCTCTTATCGAAGACTCTCAAATTCAGGTGTCTTTTTTATTGATCGATTATGGCTCAATTAAACCACTACCTACAAGAAAAAGCAAGAGAATTATTTCCAATCGCCATTCACAGCATAGGTTCCTTGCTTCATTTCATTGATGATAACGTGGATATGCTCCTTAGGGGCACCCGTATTTTTATGGACTGCCTCAGTGATTTCTTTCATCATATTCGTCAGTTGTTCTTGTGAACGCCCTTCAACTAGTTCGACATGGATAAATGGCATACGATTTCCTCCTTTGTTTGCTTTTGATTATACACCTTTTTCAGAAAGACAAAAGCGATTGTCGCGCTTTTCATTGAAAATCATGGCCTTCATCTTCTTGATACACAACAGAAAACTTCTCGCAAACACACAGCATTTGATCGTGAAAAGACAAACCCGCTGAGGCATAAGCTCGTCGAAAAAAAGCTTCATGAACACGGCGCCAATAAGCCAAAGTGCGATCTCCTTCCCCTTCTAAAAAGGCGAACGCTGCTGTCACCTCATCAAAAGGCACGATCGACACTGACTCTAAATAAAGAACAGCTCTTGGTACATCCGAACCATCTAAAAGAACACTATACGTTCCTGATTGCGGCAATGCTTCTTGCTCGATTTCATAGAGGGCAGCGGCAGATGTCGTTGCCGTCTTTTTGCCAGCTAAAACCAGTGCTGCCAGTTCATCGGCCATTTGTGGGGTATCACCAAAGGACCAAGCATCTTCATAGGTCAGAGCAGATTGGTTTCTTGGGTTTACTTTTAAAAATTGTTGCCAAAAAGCCTGAATCTGACTGTCTTTTATTTTTGGTTCTCTGGTCTCATCTGCCAATTTTTTTCACTCCAATACTTCGTATATTTTTGGACATTCTCAGCTTCTTGCCAATCATAAGCCAATCCCAATTTCTCGCTAATTTTCTTTGCTTGGCCATCAAATCGTTTTTGCATCTTCAAAAGTGACTGACCGCAAGCAGTGATCGTGGAAAAATCAAGCAATGAGGTCAATTCCCGCCACTCCTTTTCCGTGAGAAACGACTGCAGGTATTTATGATTTTTTCCAGTACTCACCTGAAATTGCTGAGTGTGGGCAACAAACAAATCTTCAATCCATAACAATTCTTGCCAACAAATGGTGTATAAATGATCCGCAGCATAAATCAGCTGCTTTCGAAGCAGCCCTTTCACGACATACGTGCTTACCCACCAAAATTCGTTGCAGTGTTCCCGAAAAGCGGCTTGGGTCGGACGCTTGATCCAGTAATGCGAATGATTTGCTTGATTAGTAAAACTTAGTAATTGGTCTGGATCAAGCAGCGGCTGCAAGCCTGGTTCGTTAGCCAGCCGATCGACCAGTGCAAGAGGACAAAGCATGAGATCGATTCTTACTCCGTCTAAAAAATGCATCAAGTACGTAAAACAACCACCCAGACTGGGCGGATAGATGGTGCTAGCTTCCGGTGTTTGCCTGATCATGAGCGGTCCAAAGGCTTCTAACCATGAAGGATCATCGACCAAGGGCTGAATATCATCCATTACATAAACCACATCAAAGTCTTGCAAAAAATCTTTTGGCGCCTGCGGATCGGTCCGTGAACCAGATAAACCGATGGCACGTGCCCCAACACCTTCGCCCACCGATTGGATCAGTCGGAGTAGTTCTGCTTCTTCCCTCACTCTTTCCACCTCTAATTCGACTAATTTTTGAATTACTATGCTCTTTCTATAAATATTAGCATAGTTTCTTTTTTTCCACGACATTCGCAGGGAAAATATGCTATAATTTTATGTCGCAATTTTTTTAAGGAGGATCCTTCGTGAACGAACGTCAAAAAGAACAACAACATGTTAATGAAACCATTGCTCTGATCCACAGAGAACAAGCGATCCTTTCGCAGCAAAAACAAGAGTTAGCCGCTAAAATGGATGATCAATTAAAAGAAATCGCCGATAAGAAAATTCGCGGGGGCGACAGTGAAGCCTTTTATGAATCAGTTATCGAGTACCAGCAGCATGAACAAGAATTGCTGATAAAATACCAAACCGCAGAATCGCAAGAAAAACGCGTCAAAACCTTAACAACGATGGCGGGCAATCCGTATTTTGCTCGAATCGATTTCAAAGAAGAACAAGAGACCGAGACCCTCTATTTGGGGATCGCTTCATTACGAGACAAAGATGAAGAAACGATCGTCATTGACTGGCGCGCACCGATCGCCAATCTTTACTATGAAGGAGAGCTTGGTGAGACCTTCTACGAAACAGACACTGATCGGTTTACGGTAGAATTGCTTTTGAAACGCCAATTTAAAATTCAAAATGGTGAAATCTTGTCGATGGTCGATACTTCGGAGATCATCAATGACGAATTTTTGTTGGAAATTTTGGATGAAGCCTCTTCTTCTCAAATGCGTAACATCGTTTCAACGATCCAAAAAGCGCAGAACCAAATCATTCGTGATACCACCAATAAATTCTTACTGATCGAAGGGATTGCTGGAAGTGGGAAAACCTCTGCTTTGTTGCAGCGGGTCGCCTTTTTACTTTACCGTAATCGCAAATGGCTGGATGAAAAACAAGTCTTGCTGTTTTCACCCAATCATTTGTTTTCTGATTATATTTCCATGGTCCTGCCTTCTTTAGGGGAAAGTGAAGTGCCCACAAGAACCTTCCACCACTTTATCCAATTGATTCTGACTGGCTATGAAGTGACGAAAGAAACCCAACAAGAAGAAACTTTTTTAAGCGGAGACGACGACGCCATTGAAAAAATCAAAAGCAGTCTTTTCTTGGTGGAAAAAATCAACCGTTATGTCCGTTCGATCGCACCGATTGGTCCCTTGTTCCGTGATCTAAAAATCCAAGGGCAAACCTATTTGACAAAAGAACAAATTCGCCGCTGGTATCAAGAAACCAATAATGAACTGCCGATTTACCAAAGAACCCAACTGCTTCAAACGAAATTATTAAAAAAAATCGGCGGCTTGGAAAAAGATGAAGCCAAAAAAGACTGGGTCAAAGAAGCGACCGAAGAACAATTGCAACAAGTATTCGCCAACGATCCTCATCAAGAATACAGCGAAGAAAACGAACGCCGTTTACGGAAGAAGCTCAGACAGCAAATCGTCCGCAAGAAGTTCCGTTCCTTGACGCGGGGAGTGAAAAACTTTCAGTTTATCAACCAAGCCAAACAATACTTACACTTTCTACAATCGGTTGAGTCTGCTGCAGTCAAAGAAACTGGCATCGAGGCTGCGGCTTGGCAGCAAAGTATTGCCGACATTCGTCAAGGTATGCGCCAAAGACAAATCAAACAAGAAGACGCCGTTTTGTTTTTCTTACTGATTAAACAGCTCTATCCTGTTCACGTCGAAGAAAAAGCTCGGTTTATCTTTATCGATGAAATGCAAGATTTCCCACCTGCCCAAGTGGCATTGCTGCGTCAGCTTTATCCAAAGGCTGGTATCACCCTTTGCGGCGATTTGAATCAAAAAGTGTATGGCAATGAAACGATCGTCGGGGCATTAGCAGAATTATTCCCCCACGAACGTGTGAAACGTTATCAATTGAAAACCAGCTATCGTTCGACTAAGGAAATCACAGATTTCGCCAATCAATTTTTAGTGGGCAGTGATCAAGTGGAATTGACGGCTCGTAAAGGTGCGGTACCAGTAATTACTAAAGGAACTGCAACTGAAAATCTGGCTTTCCTAGAAACTAGTATTCTTGACGCAGCTGAGAATCAGCGTTGGCGCACCGCGATCATTTGTAAAACCGCAAAGGATTGCCAGCAGTTATATGCCCAGCTGGCAGAAACAATGCAGGAACAAGTGCAGCTGATCACCTCTGAAGAAGACTTCATGAAACGCAATGTGATGATCTTCCCGGCCTTTTTAGCAAAAGGGCTAGAGTTTGACCAAGTATTTGTCTGGACACCAGGTGCCACTTTCGTGACTGAACAAGACCAATTGATTTTTTATACAATGGCGACACGGGCGATGCATCAGTTGACCGTCGTCACCCATGAGGAATTGCCGCTGCTAGCAAAAGCTGATCCTACCACTTATCAGTTCCAAGAAGCATCAAAGATTGACTAAAAAACTAACAAAAAACATCACGATCGGCTTGTTTCATTTGAAGAAACAGTCGAAAGTGATGTTTTTTAGCCTTTTAATTCGCCGATAAACAAGCGGGTTTCTGGATAACGCATCCCGACGATGGTTAAAATCATTTGCAGCTCAGAAACGTGTTCTGGATCTTCTGGAACGAATAATTTTGTATGTCGGCCGATACTGCCGTTATCGATCAAGCGATGGGTACGATTCCATTGACTGAATTCCTCAATCGTCGTAAAGCGACTAAGAGGGAAGCCAGCCCCATCAAGAATTTCTGTCAATCGAAAAAGTACATATGAACTATCGATAACAAATTCTTTTCTGTGAGGCAAAGCACGCGTTCGTTTATAATCAATAATTGCTTTTTCTGGTCGGTGCTCTAAAAGCCAATCCAACAGCAAGAAGAACCCTTCCATTCGGTACTCATCGATAAAAAGTCGTTCAGAGTATTCCGACATGCGAAAGACTAATGGAATCAAAAAACGCTCTTTATAAATCAATAATGGTGCGCGATCAACCACGACGTTTAAATAACGATTTAAGTAGGAAGAACCACGATAATCGCCCAAACGATACCCCTCTACCCCATACTTTTTATATTTTCGGCAAAGGGCCGAACAGTCAGAAATCGATACAGACACTTCTGCTAGCTTCTCAAAACCACTTAAGATTCGATTAAATGGCTCTAAAACGATTTTTTCTTCCATGTCTGCCCCCCTAACGAGTTGTTTGCTTATGTAGTAAATCATAACATATAAAATGCCTAGAAACCAACTGAAAAGATAATGAATCTGGAAGAATTTTCAAGAGAAGTGCTTCTCGCTCTCTTGTTTTTTCACTTGGCTAAGCAATGGAAAACCCATTGAAAAAAAAACACCAAAAAATGGCAGCCAGATTACCTCTAGGCTGCCAAGTGCGTTTTATTCTTCGGCGTCTGCCACATTGTGATAGACGTTTTGTACGTCTTCAAGATCTTCTAACACATCGATCATTTTTTCGAATTTTTCTAGATCGTCACCCGTCAAGGTTACTTCATTTTGAGGAATCATTTGCATTTCTGCAATTGAGAATTCAGTGATTCCTTTTTCTTTCAAGGCTTCTTGAATGGCATGGAAGTCACTTGGTTCACCGTGAACGATGATTTGTCCATCTTCTTCAACAACATCACGAACATCGATCTCTTTGTCCATCAAGTATTCTAAGATCTCATCCGCATCGTCACCGGCAAAGCCAAATAATGCTGTGTTATCAAACATATAAGCAACTGCACCTGAAACGCCCATGTTCCCGCCGTTTTTACCAAACGCGGCCCGAACATCGGCTGCAGTCCGATTGACGTTGTTTGTCAAAGTATCGACGATCACCATAGATCCGTTTGGTCCAAATCCTTCATATCGAAGTTCTGAGTATTGTTCATCGCCAGAACCTTTGGCTTTTTCAATCGCACGGTCAATAATGTGTTTTGGTACATTGTAGGTTTTCGCACGTTCGATAACAAAGCGTAATTTTTGGTTCGCGTGAGGATCAGGATCACCCGATTTTGCTGCTGCGTAGATTTCGATTCCAAATTTTGCATAAACTCGGCTATTGTTTGCATCTTTAGCAGTTTTCTTCGCTACGATATTTGCCCATTTACGACCCATGATTTCACTTCGCTTTCTTGTTTTTAAAAATCCTTATTCATTATACTTGTCAAATGGCGTTCTGTGAAGTAATTTTCACTTATTTATCAATAAAAAGCGGAATTCTTCGAAAATTTTGTTCTGTGATTTGAGCATTCCCTTGTTGATAGATCTGGTCGATCCGCAATGACAAGCCATAGCGCTGTGCTTCTTGCTTACCGAATTTAGCGATCAGCGGCAGGGTCAGCTCTTTTTTGACCTCTTTTAAATAGTGCTGCCCTTGCTTCGTATACCCTAAGACCCGAATAAAGGGATGTTCTTGGGCTTCCTTCATTTCAGCTTTTGTCACTTGGAACAATACATAACAAGCAAGACGCTGCAGGCGCGTTTGGGTATAACGTTTCGTCTTTAACAACTTGATAAAATCTGCAAAAGAATCCGCCGCCGTCACATATTGTTTTAGTCGATATTCTAATCCTTCTTCCATCTGGTAAATAGCCGCTAATTTTTCAAGAGGGGCAGAAATGATCTGGTATTGAAGATACGGCCAAAAGGCTTCCCAGTCGACTGTTGCTTGTGAAAGAAAGTTTTGTGTGGCTTCAGGAACAAAATCCGCAACAGCTGCACCTTGTTTGATTGCTTGGCGAATGGCTGTTGCACTGGCGATCGTTGGATGATCGAATTGTTCTGAATGATAGGACGCCGCAACACGTTGGATGGGGACCAAGCGCAATGGTTTTTCATAATGTAACACTTCCCGTGCATACGCCATACCTAACAGATGATTCGGCTGATCTTTTTCTACATGGTACTCAGGATAAAGCTCACTGAGGACCGCACTCATATTTTGACTATAGGTAGCATTTTGCCTAGCTATGCGTTGGAATGCGTCATCGATCATCCGCTGATTTTCTTTTTCAAACTGAGCGAACTTTGCATAGTCAAAGGGTTCTTTCGCATCTGTTCCAAAACACAAAGAATCACATTGCAGATCTTGTAAGATCTTAATCGCTCCCGCTGCAAAAAAATCAGCAGACTGGACGGCCCAAGCGGATGGCAGTTCAACGACCAAATCGACGCCATTTTGCAATGCCGCTTGGGCTCGCTGCCATTTGTCGATGATTGCCGGTTCACCACGCTGTAAAAAATTTCCACTCATCACCGCAACGACGACATCAGCGTTCGTTACTTGCCGGGCTTTGTCCACGTGGTATTGGTGTCCATGGTGAAAAGGATTATATTCTACGACTAGTCCGCAAGCCTTCATCGACATCCCTCCTGTTTTACATAACGGTTACTTATGGCAGACAAAAAACCAGCGACGGCTTTTTTCATTTGGTTTCGTATCGATAAAATCGGCGTAGCATTCAACATTAGCAAAACCAGCATTTTCTAACATTCTTAAATAGCTTTCGAGAGGATAGGTTCTTTCTTGATGAAGCTCATCTAAGCGTTCAAACAAGCCATTCTCTTGTGCAACAAAAAAGGTCAAGAAGTGTTCAATGCTATGGTCTTTTTCGCCTTGATAGCTTTCCCAAAGAAAGGCAAATTCATCGGTTTGGTAATGATAGCTATAATCAGGAAAGACTTCATCGATTTGATATAAAGAATGCACATCAAATAAAAACACGCCATCTTCTTCTAAACAACTGTAAACACCATCAAAAACTTGCTGCACACTCTGCTCGTCTTCCATGTAGCAAAGGGAGTCAGAATAACAGGTAATTGCTTGATAGGTGCCAACATCTACGAGATCCAGCATGTCACCCGCAACAAACTGCACAACTGCCGCTTCTTTTTCAGCCCGTTGACTAGCGATCATCAGCATCTCTTCTGAAAGATCCAACCCAGTCACATCAAAACCAGCCTTGGCAAATTCAACGGCTAACGCACCGGTTCCACAAGCCAATTCTAACAGCTGTTTTCTTTCTCCTAAATGACGACAAGAAAAATCCAGCCACTTTTTATAGAGACTGGAATCCATTACTTCGTCATAGACAAATGCGAAGGTTTCGTAAGCCATTACGCCACGACCCATTCATTAAGATCCACAAGCGGCGCATCAGACCATAATTTTTCTAGGTTGTAAAAAGCACGTTCTGAGGCACTGAATACGTGAACGATCACGTCACCTAAATCGATCAAGACCCATTTTCCACCATCTTTTCCTTCGACACGGCGAACAGATACTTGATTTTCTTCTTCTTTATCGATGACTTCATCGATGATCGCATTGATTTGACGTTCACTATTTCCTGAACAGATCACAAAGTAATCTGCTAGTAAAGAGATTTCCCGCACATCTAATGCCATAATATCTTCGGCATGTTTTGAATCGGCGGCTTTTACAGCAATTTCTAATATTTTCTGACTATCTATGGTAATTCCCTCCTATATTTGGCTACCCAAAAATTGTAGGTTTCGATCGTTTTTGGGTAGATAACTGCTTCTGTTTCGATCAAATGAAGCAAGGTATGTTTCGTTTCGTAAGCAACAGCGGCATCTAAGTCGATCATTGCGATTTCCCTAGCCTCAACGACTCCAGGAAACGTTCGTCCGGGTTCGATATAATCTGCCACATAGATGATTTTATCTAGTAGGCTCATCTTGGCAGCTCCGGTGGTGTGCAAACGGATCGCTTGTAAGATTTCTTCATCATCGATCTCTAATTCTCGTTGAACGAAATCAGCACCGACGAGTCCATGCCAGATCGCATTGTTCCAGTTCAAGAGATCCAAATCAAATCCATCTCTACGAATGACTAATCGAAATTCTTCATCGCTGCGTTCCTTTGCATAATCATGAGTCAAAGCAGCAATGCTGGCTTTGACCGGTGAAGCGCCATATTTTTCCGCAAGGGCAACGGCGGTTTTTTCGACACCCAACACATGCTCAAAGCGCTTTTGACTCATCTGCATTTGGACCTTTTGCATCAAAAGTTCCCGTTCTGCTTGTGTGTAGTGTTCACTCTTCATTCAAGTACAACCCCTTTTCTTGAATATAGTGTAACACATTATCTGGCAATAAGTAGCGAACGGAACAACCTTGTTGTACTTTTTTACGAATTGTCGTTGAGCTGACATCCATCAAGGGGATATCAATCCAAATAATCGGGTATGGACTGTCAATGGGCACTTCCGGGCGGCGAACCCCCACAAACGTTACCAATTCCATCAGCTCATCGATTTGATGCCATTTTGGTAAATAGTTCACCATATCCCCGCCAATGATAAAATAATAATTAGTATCTGGATTCTTAGCTGTCAATTCCCGCATCGTATCAACCGTATAACTCTTCCCTTTTCGTTCCAACTCAATGGTCTCTACAGCAAATCGCGGATTATCGGCGATCGCCAACTCCAACATCGCTAAACGATGCTCAGCGGGGATCGTCTTTTTCTCATCAACATGAGGCGGTAAATACTCAGGCATGAAATAAACTTTATCCAGCCCTAATGCTTGCCCTACTTGCTCACCCATGACCAGATGTGCGTAGTGTACTGGATTAAAATTTCCACCAAGAATGCCCACTTGCTTTTTCGGTACCAGTTCTTGTGTTTGTGTTTCTAAGACCGTTTGTACCTTGCCAAATGTTTGTCCTTGCATGCCTTTTCCCTCCTAAATTGAACGAACTTTGCTTGAAATCGTTTGGTATTTTTCTTTGCTTGACGGTTTGAATAAAACAATCACCCGTCCGATGATCTGTACCACTTCACAGCCGACTTTCTCACGGATCGTTTCAGCTGCTTCGTCAGCAACCTCATCGGTATTTTGGAGCAATGAGACTTTGATCAATTCTCGTTTTTCTAGTGCTTCTTCAATTTGCGCCATCATTGCGTCATTCAAGCCGCCTTTGCCGATTTGAAAAATCGGGTTTAAATGGTGCGCTTCACTTCGTAAAAATCTTTTTTGTTTTCCTCGTAAGTCCATAATCTTCCTTCTTCCTTATACTAATGCTTTACGTCTAAGCACATCGACACCCTTTGGTGCCCACCCGGCGATGACACACGGTTTGGTGATCGTGATCCAGCCAAGTCCCGCAAAAACGATATCGGTTTTTTCTTTGATTGAAAATTCAAAACGGACGAGTTCAGGAAAATCCGCCACTTCATCTGCTCGTGGCGGCTGCAGCAGCCCACCAACATGTTTCTCATAAAATTCATCGGCTTTCGTTAATTTGGTCCGATGGATCGCCACATCATTTGCTACATAAGCAATAAATGAACTGCGTTCTCCTTGAATGAAATCAAACCGGGCAAGTCCTCCTAAAAACAAGGTTTGTTCTGGATTCAGCTGATACACCTTTGGTTTGATCTCTTTGGCTGGTGCCACGATTTTTAGATCTTTTTTACCTAAATAATGCGCCATTTGATGACGATGAATGATTCCTGGTGTGTCGATCAAAAAGTGTCCGTCATCCAAGGGAATCTCGATTTTATCCAATGTGGTTCCTGGGAAACGCGAAGTCGTGATCAATTCGTTGATCCCCGCTGTTTGTTTGATGATTTGATTGATCAATGTCGATTTCCCAACATTTGTCACACCAACCACATACACATCGCGTCCTTCACGATACGTTTCGATTGCTTGCAGTAAAGCTTCCGTTTCACCTGGTTTCTTGGCGCTCGTCAATAATACATCGACGGGTCTTAAGCCAGCTTCATGGGCACGTTCCTTCATCCACTGGGTCATCTTCGATTTTTTCAAAGATTTCGGTAAAATATCCACCTTGTTGCCCACTAATAAGACAGGATTATTCCCAACAAAGCGGTGCAGTCCTGGGATCAATGAACCATTAAAATCAAAAATATCGACGACATTAACGATCAAGGCATCTTTTTCTCCGATTTCATTCAGTAAACGCAGAAAATCATCGTCTGTCAGCGAAACATCTTGAATCTCATTGTAATGGCGCAAGCGGAAGCAACGTTGACAATAGACTTCTCCTGATTCAATTCCTTTTTCTAATGCAGATTGCGGGGTGTAACCCAATTCGTTAGGGTTTGTTGTTTGAATCAATGCCCCGCAGCCGATACAGTGAATTTCTTCGATTCCTTCTGTCATATTAAATTCCTCCACGCCATTTTAACTCTGGGTTATGTTTCAATAGATAGTTCATGATTTTTCTTTCTGCCGCTCGATTAAACTGGGTTTTCCAAGAATCCGTTGGGATCACTGGTTTCACTAAAATACTGCGAACACCGGCACGATTGGCACCTCGTACATCCGTCATGATTTGATCGCCGATCATCACGACCTCTTCTTTTTTCAAACCTAATTGCTGATACCCTTGTTTGATGCCTCTTGAAAAAGGTTTTAGTGCGCGGTGTACGTACTTTAAGCCAAAGGGGGCAACTGCCCGTGCCACTCGTTCACTATTGTTGTTGGAAACGACAACTACCGGTATCCCAGCATTTTTCATTTCCAATAACCAGTTTTTTAATTCTTCGGTTCCATCAGGATTGTTCCAAGCAATCAAGGTATTGTCAAGGTCAGTCAAAATCCCCTTGATTCCCTGTGCCTTAAGTTGGCTGGGCGTAATTTTATAAATCGCATCGACCATCCAAGTCGGTTTATAATTTGAAAACATAAAATCTCCTTTGCTGCATGATTTCTTCGCATATTAAAAATCGGCGACTCGTCAACGATCCAAATTGTCGATCCTTAAAAAGAAACAGTCCGATCTGCATAAAATCACGCAGATGGTTTCTATCAAGATCAGACCTCTTCAACCTGTAATTATACAATAGAATCTTTTTGAATACTAGCAAGTGCGCCAGTTTCTGCAGGTTTCTTGTAAAAGAGCTGAAAAAGGAACCTGCCAAGACAACCGTTTGTTCTATCACTTCTTTAAAGTAGTCTTTTTTTCATCAAAAAAGCATCCTTTTACTGAAAGGATGCTTAGGAAAGGTCCAAATTTATCACTAACAACTGCGAACTTCTCGCAGTTTACAATACTTTACTCAAAAAATCAATGGTTCGTGGATTTTTCGGATGATCAAAGATCTGTTCTGGCGTTCCTTCCTCCATAATGATTCCCTGATCCATAAATAAAATCCGATCCGCGACTTCTTTCGCAAAGCCCATTTCATGAGTGACGATGACCATCGTCATTCCTTGCTGAGCCAAACGCTGCATAACGGACAATACTTCGCCAACCATTTCAGGGTCTAACGCAGAAGTCGGTTCATCAAAGAGCATCACATCCGGTTCCATCGCCAAAGCACGTGCGATTGCGATCCGCTGCATTTGTCCACCAGAAAGACTTTGAGGATAAGCTTTTGCTTTATCTGGTAAACCGACATCATTCAGAAGTTGTTTTGCCAACTGATCCGCTGCCGATTTTGCTACCTTTTTGACTTTCGTCGGGGACAAGGTAATGTTTTCTAAAACCGTCATATTCGGAAAAAGATTAAAATTTTGAAAAACCATACCCATTTTTTCTCGCATCTTATATAAATCATTTTTTGGATCGGTAATATCGGTTCCTTCAAAAAAAATCTTCCCGCTTGTCGGTACTTCTAATAGGTTTAAACAGCGTAAAAACGTACTTTTTCCTGACCCAGATGGCCCAATCACCACCACGACTTCTCCTTGATCGATCGTCGTGGTGATCCCTTTTAGCACTTGATTGCTGCCAAAGTTTTTGTGTAAATCTTGAATATCTAACATCATAGCTTGTCTTCTCCTTTTAACGACGATAGCCTTTGCCTAGTTTCTTTTCCCATAAACTCAATAGTCGCGAAGTCGTAAACGTCAAGATGAAGTAAATGACCGCTGCTACATAAAAAGGTGTTAATGGTTGGAAAGAACTGGTGACAACGATCTGGGCACTGTTCATTAACTCATAGATACCGATCGTTGAAAGCAAAGAGGAATCCTTGATCAAAACGATAAATTCATTGCCTAGTGGCGGCAAAATGTTGCGTAGTGCTTGTGGCAACACGACATAACGCATCGTTTGAAAAGGCCGCAGCCCTAAAGATCCTGCCGCTTCTGTTTGTCCGTAATCAACGGCATTGATCCCCCCTCGGACGATCTCAGCAACGTATGCCCCGGAATTTAGTGATAAGGCAATGATCCCTGGGAAGAGCCGCCCAAAATCAAGACTCAGCACGCCGATTGAGACCGTCGGCAAAGCAAACATTCCTTGCAAAAGACCAAAAGCGATCAAAATTTGCACCAGCATCGGTGTGCCGCGGATGACTTCAATATACGCATTAGCAAACCAGCGCAAAGGCGTCACTTTTGATAATTTCATTAGGGCAAAAATCACCCCTAGAATCGTTCCAAAGATCACGGTGATGATAGAGATCACGATGGTGATCACCACACCAGAAAGAAAATAAGGGTAATATATCGCTAAAAAGGATAAATCCATAATTGTGTCTACTCCGTTCTATCTATTGCGCCGCATTTTCATTGGCTAGATCTGTGTTCTTTTGTACATACTCATCGATTGTACCATCTTCAATCAATTCTTTCAAAATACTGTTTAGTTCTTCTTGTAGTTCGGTGCTCCCTTTAGGTAAAGCAATTGCATAAGAATCACCTTCAGATGCTTCTAATGCTACATCAGTGATCACGAGGTCATCATTTTGTGCAACATACGATTCAGCAACCGCACTTTCAAGGACCAAACCGTCGATCGAGCCTTGTTTCAATTCATTGACTAGATTGGGAACTTTAGCGATGGAAACTAACTGCGAATCAGCTAATTGGTCTTGGACGATCATTTCTTGGATGGATCCTTTTTGAGCGCCAACCTTTTTACCAGTTAAACTTTCGATTGAATCAAATGCCGACTCGTTATTTTTATTGACAACTAATTTTTGTTCTGGTGTAAAATAGTTGTCGGTGAAATCAAAAGTCTGTTTACGTTCGTCAGTTGCTGAGATGCCTGAAACAGCGATATCGGCTTTTCCTTGTTGTAAAGCAGTCAAAACAGCATTGAAATCAAGGTCCAAAATATTTACTTCAACACCAAGACGATCAGCGATCTCATTGACCATATCGATATCTGCCCCAACGATCGTGTCTTTGCCATCGATCAAGGCATGGAATTCAAAAGGAGCAAAGTCAGCAGAAGTTGCCACATTTAACACACCAGCTGCTTTGATGGCTTCCAATTGATTATCCGCCGAACCGCTGGCACTAGAACTTCCAGTACTCGATGAGCCGCCATTCCCACAAGCTCCTAAAACCAAAATCCCCGTCAATACAACAAGTGCTCCAAATAATTTTTTCATTAAAAACGCTCCTCTTCAAAACAAATATTTATGCAATATAATCTTCTTATATTCAGAATATATACATAGTAGCACAGAATAATTAAATTTTAAACTAAAAACTTTGTCATTTGCACGATTTATTCAATAACACTTTCAATAAAAAAATACTAGGATATCCTTCCTCTAATTAGAGTGGATACCCTAGTTTTTAAAATCGGCGAAAACGCTGATACCTTGCCTCAAGCAATTCTTCTGTTTGTAAGGTAGAAAGTTCAGCAAGTTTCGTTGAGATTGCCGCTTTCATCTGTTCCATCAATTGCTCTTTCGGTAAAAAGGCCTCTTCATTGGTTTCAGCAATCACTTTTTCAATAACACCTAATTCATATAGTTCTTGGGCAGTGATCTTCATCAAACCAGCAGCTTCTTTGGCACGGCTGCCATCTTTCCATAGGATCGAAGCAAAGCCTTCGGGAGATAAAATGGCATAGATCGAATGTTCCATCATCCAAACCTCATCGCCTAATGCCAGTGCTAAGGCACCGCCGCTGCCGCCTTCACCAATGATGATTGCCAAGATCGGCACCGTTAAATCGGACATTTCCATCAAGTTACGGGCAATTGCTTCCCCTTCCCCGCGCTCTTCCGCACCAATACCGCAAAATGCCCCCGCTGTATTGATCAATGTGACCACAGGTCGCTGAAATTTTTCGGCTTGCTTCATTAAGCGTAACGCTTTGCGATAGCCTTCCGGATGTGGCGAGCCAAAGTTTCTGCGTAAGTTTTCAGGCAGATTACGGCCTTTTTGAATACCGATCACGGTCACTGGCTTGCCATCTAAACAAGCAATCCCACCAACAACGGCTTCATCTTCGCCAAATAGACGGTCTCCATGAAACTCTTCAAACTCAGAAAAAATGCCTTCAAAGTAATCCAGTGCCGTCAAACGGTCTTTGCTGCGAGCGAGTTCAACGATTTCGTGGGCTGCTCTAGTCATTGCGATCCCATCCTTTCCGCGTATGCAAAGAAATCAAATGGTGGATTTTCTCCCGCAAGTTCGTCCGTGGAACGATTTGATCGACAAAGCCATGATCTAGCAAGAACTCTGCTTTTTGAAAATCTTCAGGTAATTCCTGACGAATGGTTTGTTCAATCACTCGTCGTCCAGCAAAACCAATCAAGGCTTGCGGTTCTGCTAGAATGATATCCCCTTCCATCGCAAAACTAGCGGTAACGCCACCGGTGGTCGGGTCCGTTAAAATCGTTAGATAAAACAAGCCAGCTTTACTGTGGCGTTTTACCGCCGCAGAGATTTTTGCCATTTGCATCAGTGACAAAATTCCTTCTTGCATCCGTGCACCACCTGAAGCGGTAAAAAGAACAACTGGTAGCTGTTTTTCGATCGCCCGTTCAAACAAACGGGTGATTTTCTCCCCCACGACCGTTCCCATGCTGCCCATGATGAAATTCGCATCCATGACACCGATTGCTAACGGCAATCCTTGCACTTTGGCCTCTCCTGTCAGGACAGCCTCATGCAACCCAGTTTTTTCTTGCATTTGTGCGACTTTATCCAGGTACCCTGGGAAATCAAGGGGATCTTTTGTGGTTACATCTGTGTCCCATTCTTCAAAGCTTTTCTCATCAATCGTGATAGCGATCCGTTCCCAGGCACTGATTCGGAAATTATACCCGCAGTGAGGACAGACTTTTTCCGCCCCCATCTCCTTCGTATAAAGCGTTCGTTTGCAACTAGGACATTTCGCCCAAAGATTATCTGGGACGACTGGTTCGTTCGTTGGCAGCTGACCTCGATTAGGATTGATGCGAATGTAGTTTTTTTTCTTAAATAAAGCCACTCAACTTCCCTCCTATTGTTCAGGTGTCCAATTCGGCAAAAATTCCTCTTGTAAAAAGGCGGTAGTATAGTCTCCCGCAATCACTTTGGGGTGACTGATCAAGTCCATTTGGAATTCTGCATTCGTAATGACACCATCGGTCACTAATTCGGCTAACGCCCGCTGCATTTTCATCAATGCTTCAAAACGATTCTCACCGTGAACAATCACTTTAGCGATCATCGAATCATAATAAGGTGGGATCGTGTAGCCGGAATACATGGCACTGTCTACACGAACGCCTAGACCGCCACTTGGTAAAAACAAATTGTTGATCTTACCAGGAGAGGGTGCAAAATTGAAGGCTGGATTTTCTGCATTGATCCGACATTCGATCGCCGCACCCGTCATCTTGATGTCAGCTTGCGTCAAGCCTAGCGGTTCGCCACTAGCGACTTCAAGTTGTTTTTTGACTAAATCAATGTTTGTCACCATTTCGGTGATGGGGTGTTCCACTTGGATTCGAGTGTTCATTTCCATGAAATAAAACTCCCCAGTGTCCGCCATTAAAAACTCGATCGTGCCAGCATTACGATACCCTACCGCTTGTGCGGCACGTACCGCTGCTTCTCCTAGTTCTGCTCGCTTGCTTTCAGAAATCACCACAGAAGGGGATTCTTCCAACACTTTTTGGTTGTTGCGTTGTAGCGAGCAATCGCGTTCACCAAGGTGGATAATATTACCAAAAGAATCACCTAACACTTGCACTTCTATGTGTCGAGCAGGATAAATGATTTTTTCAATGTACATTTCATCGTTGCCAAATGCCGCTTTCGCCTCTTGCTGTGCGGAAGCAAAATGATGCGGCAATGCTTCTTTATCTGCGACTTTCCGTATCCCTTTACCGCCACCGCCGGCTGCTGCTTTGAGCATGACCGGGTAACCAATCTCTTCAGCGATCGTTAAAGCTTCTTCCACATCAGAAATCGCGCCTTTGCTTCCGGGAATGACCGGTACTTCTGCTTCGATCATCAAGCGTCTTGCATTGATCTTGTTTCCCATTGCATCGATAGTCTCACTCTTTGGCCCAATAAAGACGATATTGCATTCCTCGCACATCGCAGCAAAGCGGCTATTCTCTGAAAGAAAGCCAAATCCAGGATGGATCGCCTCAGCCTTTGTGACGATCGCAGCGCTTAGGATCTGCTGTACATTCAAATAAGAGTCGGCTGCTTTGGCAGGTCCGATACAAATCGCTTCATCGGCAAGCTCTGTATGCAACGCTTCTTTATCTGCTTCTGAATAAACGGCGACCGTTTGAATACCTAATTCGCGACAAGCGCGAATGATACGTACGGCGATTTCGCCACGGTTTGCGATCAATACTTTAGAAAACATGTCTCACCTATCCAATCATGAAAGTCAATTCTGCTTCCGCCACTTTTTTCCCATCAACATAGGCAATTCCTTTGCCGATGCCGGCTGCAGATTTCACTTTGATTATTTCTACTTCTAAGATCAAGGTATCGCCCGGTGTTACTTTTTTTCTGAATTTCGCTTTGTCTAAACCGCCAAAGTAGGCAGTTTTCCCACGAAAATCTTCCAATGATAGCAATGCCACAGCACCTGCTTGCGCCATTGCTTCCACGATCAATACTCCGGGCATCACTGGTTCATGGGGAAAATGACCTTGGAAAAATGGCTCATTGATAGTAACGTTTTTCTTCGCAACGACCCGTTTGCCTTCTTCTAACTCCTCTACCCGATCCACTAAAAGCATCGGATAACGATGAGGGATGATTTCTTTGATCTCTTGAATCGTTAATGCGCTCATTGCTTTACCCTTCTTTCACACGGAATAATGGTTGATTGTATTCAACGATTTGTTCGCTTTCAACCAAGACTTCAACTAATTCGCCATCGACGTCGCTGACGATTTCATTCATGACTTTCATCGCTTCAACGATACAAAGAATATCGCCTTTTTTCACGTGATCGCCGATTTGCTTAAAGTTATCTTTGTCAGGACTTGGCTTCAAATAAACGACACCCACTAATGGAGAGACAACTTCTTTGCCCTCTAAGACAGGTTTTGCCACTTCTACTGTGTCAGGTGTTGCTGAGACAGCAGGCGTTGGTGCAACAGGAGTTGGCGCAGCATTCGCTGCAGGAGCAGGCGCAGGTGCAGAGGATGCATTTTGTAGCCCACTTGTCGTATTTTTATTAAAATAAAGTTCAAAGGTCTCTTTTTTTAATTGAAGCTCAGTTAACGTCGATTGATCGAATTGGCTGAGCAGCTCTTTTACCTCATGTGTTTCCAATTACGCTTCCTCCCAACGTTTCAGCAAGATCACTGCATTATGACCACCAAACCCAAGTGAATTACTCATGGCATAGGTCAATTCTGCTGGTTGGCTTTGATTGATAACAACGTTCAAGTCGATCTCAGGATCTTGTTCTGTCACGTTGATGGTTGGTGGAATAAATTGATGTTGTAATGCTAATAGTGAAGCAATGGCTTCGATTCCACCAGCCGCCCCAAGCAAATGACCAGTCATTGACTTTGTACTGCTGACATATGGTTTTTTATAGTCTTCCCCTAATCCGTATTGGATCGATGTCGCTTCTGCACTGTCATTGGCGGGCGTGCTTGTACCGTGGGCATTGATGTAGCCAACTTCAGCTGGGGTGATCGCCGCTTCTTGCATCGCCAATTTCATTGCTTTTCCAGCACCTGATCCATCAGGGTTTGGTGCAGTCATATGGTAGGCATCACAGTTCGCACCATACCCTACGACTTCACCTAAAATCGTTGCCCCACGTTTTTGCGCATGCGCCAATGATTCTAAAATGAAGACACCAGCGCCTTCACCCATGACAAACCCACTACGATTTTTATCAAACGGAACGGAAGCTTTGTCAGGGTCTGATTCAGTGGTTAACGCCGTCAGAGACGCAAAACCAGCAATACCGATTTCACAGATCGTCGCTTCTGAACCACCAGCGATCATAACATCTGCATAGCCATGCTTGATGTTCCGAAAAGCTTCACCGATTGAATGGGTACCAGAAGCACAGGCGGAAACAGTCGTCGTACAAATGCCTTTCGCACCTACCCGTAACGCAATGTTGCCGGCAACCATATTTACAATCGACATCGGTACGAACATTGGTGATACTCGATTTGCTCCTTTGTCATGCATCCGAATCACTTGATCTTGAATCGTTGGCAAGCCGCCGATCCCTGAACCAACCATCACGCCAAAACGATCCACATCAATGGTTTCTGTATCTAACTTCGCCATTTCCATCGCTTCTAACGCCGCATAAATTCCATAAATGGAAAAAAGATCCATCCGCTTCGTATCTTTTTTAACGAAGTACTTTTCTAACGGAAAATCTTTGACTTCAGCGGCAACTGAGATCCCTGTTGCTTCTGCGTCAAATTTTGTAATCGGGCCGATGCCGTTGGTCCCGTTTTGTAAACTTGCTAAAAATGTTTCTGGGTCATTTCCGATTGGAGAAGTGACGCCGTATCCTGTAACTACTACTCGATTCATCTATTCTTCCTCCTACCCTTGCATTGCCATCCCGCCGTCTACACTGATCACCTGACCAGTGATGTAGGGGCTTTTTGCTAAAAAGACTGCTGTTTGCGCAACATCCTGTGTGGAACCAAAACGCCGTAATGGAATATTTACCAATGATTGTTCTTTAACTTTATCCGACAGCACTTCAGTCATCTCTGTTTCGATAAATCCTGGGGCGATCGCATTGCAGGTGATTCCCCGAGCGGCACCTTCACGAGCGGCAGATTTCGTAAAACCGATCACACCAGCTTTACTTGCCGCATAGTTGGCTTGCCCGATATTTCCCGTCAAGCCGACCACACTCGTCAAATTGATGATGCGGCCTTCTCGCAGCTTCATCATTTTTTTCAACGCGTGCTGCGTCATATTAAAGGTACCAGTCAAATTGATTTTGATCACGGAATCAAAATCTTCCGGTTTCATTCTCAACAATAATTTGTCATTCGTGATCCCGGCATTATTGACTAAAATGTGGATCGGTCCGACTGCCGCTTCTGCTTCCGAGAGCATGACTGCCGCTTGATCAAAATCAGAAATGTCCCCATTGATCGCTACACATTTCACGCCGTAGCTGGTGATGCGATCGATCAGTGACTGGGGAATTTCTTTTCGTCCATTTAAAACGATATTCGCTCCTTCTTTGGCAAAGGCTTCCGCGATAGTAAAACCGATCCCTCGCGAGCTACCAGTTACAAAGACGTTTTTATTTTGCAGATCCATAAATTCCTCCTAGTTGAATCGGGCTAGTGTATCTGCCAACGTTTGGCTATCTTCTACACGCGCAGTCTGGATTTCTTTGTCTATTTTCTTCATAAAACCGCTCAATACTTTTCCTGGTCCGATCTCGATGACTTGTTGGATGCCAAGCTGCTTCAGTGTCGCAATGCTTTCGTAAAAACGCACTGGCGATTTCACTTGCAGCGTCAACAGTTCCTTGATTTGGTCTTGCTGCATTGGCTGCGCGGTCGTATTGCTGATGACAGGTACTTGCAACTCATCAAAGGTGATTTGAGCTAATTCCTGTGCTAATTGCTGCGATGCGGGTTCCAACAAAGCAGTATGGAAAGGACCACTGACATTTAAAGGAATCACCCGTTTGGTTCCAGCAGCTTGTAACAATTCCACCGCTTTATCCACTGCCGGCACTTCACCGCCAATGACGATCTGCTGCGGCGTATTGTAATTGGCTGGTGTCACAATCCCGGCTTGACTTGCTTCTTTACAAATTTGTTCAATCGTTTCAGCGGGTGTGTTCATCACAGCGACCATTTTCCCAACACCTGCTGGCGCCGCATTTGCCATATACCGACCGCGCTTTTGCACCAATGCGACTGCGGTCTGGAAATCAAGCGCACCACTAGCGACTAAGGCTGTATATTCGCCTAAGCTCAAGCCAGCAACAGCATCTGCTTCGATTCCTTGCGCATCCAAAAGTCGCCAAAAAGCCGTGCTTACTGTTAAAATGGCAGGCTGTGTATATTCCGTCTGGTTTAAACGTTCGTTTTCAGTAAAGCATAACTCGGCCATATCATATCCTAGAATCGTGCTGGCCTGTTCAAACGTCTCACGAACGATTGCTTCTTGGTGATAGAGCTCTTCCCCCATTTTTGGGTACTGTGCACCTTGACCGCTAAATAAAAAGGCTGTCTTCATTTTGCACTCCTTCATTACTTTGATGGTTATCGTTGGAGAACATGGATTCTTGCAGTTCGTCTATGAATCAGCAAAAACACGTTCTTAAAAAGGAAAGGCTAGGCTGTCTGCCTAGCCTTTGTTTTATGCTTGTTGTTTTTCTACATATTTAACTAGATCTTCAACGGTTGTGATACCATCTTCTGTTTCGATCTTCACATCGAATTCATCTTCGATCTCGTTAATGATTTGGAAAAGATCCAAGCTATCTGCTTCTAAATCTTCTTGGATGTTCGTGTTCAATTTGATTTCTTCTTTTTCTTTTCCTAATTCTTCTGCTACGATTTCTTGAATTTTTTCGAATACCATGTGTATATTCCTCCAATGTGTTTTTCAATAGTAATTTTGTTTCGTGAACAAGTTATAAGGTGGCTAACATAGTTCCCCATGTCAATCCGCCGCCAAAACCTGAGAACACCACTTTTTGACCACTGCCAAGGGACAGTGTACCTCGTTTGATTTCTTCATCTAGCAATAACGGAATCGAGGCTGCCGAAGTATTGCCATAATCTTGCATATTTTGCAAAAATTTCTCACGGGGCTGCTTCAGCTTGCGAGCAACTTTGTCTAAAATACGAGAATTTGCTTGGTGAAGCAAAAAATAATCGATTGCTTCATCTTGTGTCAGATCATTGATCGAGGCGACCACATCACGCGTCGCAAAATCAAAGATTTCTCGTCCAATCATTTGCATACAAGCACTATACGCCGGAGCGTTTTGTGAAAAAGGATTCTCATTCGTGCGAAAACCAGATGTCAAGGACATGCCTCGCGTCCCATCTGCTTTTAAAGACTCTTTGAGTAAATGCTGCTCTGAAGATGCTTCCAGCAATAGTCCACCGGCACCATCTCCGAATAAAACAGCCGTCGAACGGTCGTTCCAATCCAAGACTTTTGAAAGCACTTCTCCACCGATGACCAATCCTTTTTTAGCTCCTGTTCGAATCAGTTTTTCAGCCATAGACAATGCATAAACGAAACCAGCACATGCTGCACTGATATCAAATGCAAAGGCATTGACTGCCCCAATCGCTCCTTGGACTTGGCAAGCAACCGCCGGTGTATTGAAATCCGGTGTGATCGTCGCTACCAAGATAAAATCTAGACTTTCTGCTGAAAGCTGAGCATCTTGCAAGAGCGTTTGAGCGACGCGAATACAAAGGTCAGAAGTGTTTTCGCCAACAGCGACTCTTCTTCGTTTGATTCCCGTACGAGAATGAATCCATTCATCTGAAGTATCCATCAAATTTGATAGATCATCATTTGTTACGATTTTTTCTGGAACATAACTTGCAGTCGCGGTAATTTTTCCAAACATATTCATCCATTATTCTCACTTATAATCTTGTAAAAAGTCATGCAGATTTTTCAGTGCTTTCAACAGTGCCTGTTCCTCTTCAGGAGACATCTGACTCAAGACACCCTTCACCATCTCACGATGAAAATGCTGATGAACACGATAAAGGAGTTTTCCTTTCTTCGTCAAACCTAGTTTGACGACTCGCCGATCATCTTCACTGCGAATCCGTTCTACATATTCTTTTTTCACCAAACGATTGATCGCGATGGTCAAAGTCCCAACAGTGATCGAAAGCTCTTTGGCAACTTCAGTCGTGGTCTTTTTTTTGTACATCCCGATGGCTTCGATGGTATGCATTTCGGTAATTGAAAGGTCTTTGAATTGAGATTTTTTCAATTCAGATTCTTCAATCACTAAGATGTCATTAAAGACGCTGACTAAGTAGTCATTAACTGTTTCTAAATTGGGTTCCATAACCTTCACCATCCGAATACTTTGATAATCAAATCATTTGATAGTCAAACTATATCGGAAGTTATTGAGAAATGCAAGAATTTTTTCGAACTTTTTTTATTTTTAAGCGCATTTTTATTTAAGAATTGATTTTCTAAGATTTTAAAAGCTGCGAGTTGACAAAATAATCCGTTTCCGTTATAGAGAAATTTCCTTTGAATGTCAAAGTTTATCATTGCGTTGCCTCCACTCTATTTCTAATTTTTTCTTGTCGATGGCCAGCAAGCGTTGCTCTCTTACGCTTCATCTGCTACTCTTTGAAGGAAGGAGAGGAACGATCGATGAATCCGAACAAAGAGTTTCTAAAAAACAAAGCAAATGCACTGCCTGAAAAGCCTGGTGTTTATCTAATGAAAGATCAGCACAACGAAGTCTTGTATGTAGGAAAAGCCAAATCATTGAAACAGCGTGTCGTTTCCTACTTCCGAAAAAACCAGCAGCATGCCAATAAGGTGCTTCGACTTGTTTATAATGTCGTTGATTTTGAAACGATCGAAACAGATACAGAATTGGATGCACTTTTACTTGAATGTCGTTTGATCCAAGCTTTTCATCCTATCTACAACCGACAAATGAACCATTCAGCCAACTATTGCTTTGTTGTCTTGACGAATCATACCTTCACGATCACTCAAATACCCCAAATTGGCAGTTATGGCCCCTTTCGGCAAACAAAAAAATTGCCAGCATTGTTTCAATTATTGTCAGAAACCTTTCAATTGCCGACTGTCAACGAACTGACGCTATTGACCTTACGTAAGCAGCTCCCTCAAATGGATGCGTATCCCTTGGAAGAGAAGTGGCGTGAGATCGGTTGTTTTTTTGCTGGAAAGAAGACCGATTGTTTTTTACTCCTTAAAAAACGCTTAGCATATCTGATTGATCACCTATTGTTTGAACAAGCTAGTTTACTGCAGCGCCAGATCCATTTAGCACAAAGCTTTTACCAAGAAATCGTGAGGGTCAATCAGTTTATTCAAGAACCAGAAGTGATTTTTTCTATTCCCCTTGACTTAGAGGAGCCAGGATCACAGACGACTCAAATCAAATACTATCAAGTTAGCTTTGGCAAGTTGATCCAAACAAAAATTCTTTCTCCCGAGGAAACATTCCAGCCACTTCCGCCAGCAAGCGCTGCGCTTCCTTTAGCCCCGGAAGATCTCGATCCATTAGGGATCATCCTTAATCACCTGTATCGCCAAGAAAAAGCAGCAGCTAAATAAAAAACAGCAAGCCCCAGTAGGCTTGCTGTATAGAAATGAGAAAGCGACGACGAACGTCTCACTCATTCTTATTGGATCAAATCATAGATTTCCATGGCTACAATATCAACGTTATCAAATTGATAAGATTGACTTGATTCTGCTTCCGTTAATTCAAACGTTTCTGTCGAATTGTCATAAGTAACGGTACATTTTTCGACGCCTTCTTTTTCAAAACGACGTACTTGAACTTCATTGTCTTGCGCTTCGACCATCGCTTCTAAACGTTTGATGATAGCGACTAATTGCGAACTTTTCATTCGTAAGCCTCCTTTTTCTGTCCGTTATATTGTATCAAAACATCCTCTATCTTGCATTGATTTTTCGTATTTTTTTTGTCATTTTAAGATTTTTTTCCATCTTGCCACCAAAGTTTAATCAGCGCCTGCGTTCCGTCATTTTCGAAGCCTTTTTCAGCCAACTGATCATACATTTTTTTAGCTAAAGTGGTGCTCGGCAAATCCAATCCCATCTTCTTAGCCTCATCCAAAGCGATTCCCAAATCTTTGATGAAATGTTTGACAAAAAAGCCTGGTGAATAATCCTCTTTTAGGATACGAGGACTGTAATTCGTCATGGACCAATTGGCTGCACCACCGCCAGAAAGCGTGTCAATCACTCGTGGTAAATCAAGACCCGCTTGGTTCGCATAGACCAGCATTTCTGTCATCCCCGTCATGGTTCCGGCAATCATGATCTGATTGGCCATTTTCGTATGCTGACCCTTCCCTGCCCCTCCTTGAAGTTGAAACGTCTTTCCTAAAACTTCAAAAAGTGGTTTTACTTGTTGATAAGCTTCTTCATCGCCACCAACCATAATCGTTAGCGTGGCGTTTCTCGCACCAAGATCACCACCAGAAACTGGCGCATCAATACTCGCTGCTCCTTTTTCCTTCGCTGTCTGGTAGATTCGTTCTGCCAAATCAGGGGTGCTGGTGGTAAAATCCACCAATGTTTTACCCGTCACAGTCGTTTGAAAAATCCCTTGAGGACCATAGTAAACCTCTTCAACGTCAGATGGATAACCAACCATTGTAAAGATGATTTCACTTTCCGATGCAACTTCTGTTGGGGTGTCACACCAAATTGCTCCATTCGCAACGAGTTCATCTGTTTTTGCTTTCGTCCGATTGTAAACATTCACTGTATGTCCTGCAGCTAAGAGATGACCAACCATCGCTTGACCCATGACACCAGTACCGATAAATCCTAATTTCATGCAGATCCCTCCAAAATAAAAAAGTTCATGTCTTTAGTATACGCTAAAAACATGAACTTGCGAAAATTTTCTGTTTAATCAATCGTTCGGCGAAATGCCTTCAATTTAACTTTGAATTTTTCTAACGTCTGCTCGGTTTCTTTTTCGATGCGTTCTGTTTCATAGTAAGCGACCATGTCATGGTAGAAAGATAGCATCGACTCACCAAAACGTAGTGCCGAAATCTCATACATCTTCCTAGCAAGAACTTCGGGATCAGCAGGAATCTTTCGTTCATAATAATCAATAAATGCTTTTGCGAAATCCCGATCACTCTCATAGGTGACGCCTAAAGACGGATCATCGATCAAGGTATTTAAGTAGTCATTGCCTTCAACGACTAACGGTGTTCCAGCAGCCATTGCTTCCGTGTAAGTCAAACCTTGTGTTTCTGAGGTTGAGGCACTGACAAAATAATCTGCCGCATGGTAATAGATCGCTACCTTATCATTCGCCACTTCACCAACAAATTGAACATGGTCAGATAAAGCCATATCCACCACTTTTTCTTCTAATTTTTCTTTATGCGGCCCTTTCCCAACGATCACTAATTGCGCATCAGGAATCTTCGTTAAAATTTCTGGCATGCCGTCGATGATTGCTTGGATATTCTTTTCATAAGAAATACGACTGAGGGAAAGCAGCATGGGCTGATTCTCAGTGATGCCCAATTTCTCCCGTAATTCTTTTTTCATGACAGTTGTAATGTCCGGTCGACGAAACTTCTCAACTTCGATCCCTGTGGGGATGATCCGCATTGGTGAAACCACACCATACCCTCTCAGCGTATCGATGACTCGTTCACTAGGACAAACAACACCTGTCGAGTGGTTGGCAAAGAGCCGTGAAAGATATTTCACGTGAGATGGCCGCAAGACCTTTCCGTTGGCGATGTAGTGCAAGTAGTCTTCATACATCGTATGGTAGGTATGGATCACAGGAATCTGCAATTTGCGCCCCACCATTTTCCCCAACATGCCAGAGCCAAACTCGGTATGGGTATGGATCAATTCCAACTCTAATTCTTTGGCGATCAAATAGGCATACAACATGCCGCGCACTACGATTCGCCGGTCTTTGAAGGACACAAACGGGACACTTGGCATGCGAATGATATCTTCTTCATCCAGATCAGCATTTGGATCGGTCGTAGTAAAGATATAGACTTTATGGCCTTTTTTCTCAAGCTCTTCTTTCAATGTCTTGATCGATGTCGCCACACCACTTACCTGGGGGAAGTAGGTGTCTGTAAAAAATCCGATTTTCAAAACGGTCCCTCCAAACTTTCCATTAGTTTCTTCATTCCGTATTCATCACTTTTGTATAAACTTCTTTTAGTTCATATCCGATTTCATCAATACTTTTTTGCTTGGCCGTTTCATAGCCGGCTTCACTCAACTGTGGCAATGTGCCTTCCACGATTCCTTTGATTTTCTCAATAAATCCTTGATTGTTTTTTTCCATGTATGCATTGTGCCCATTGCTTAGCCAACCTTTATAAACAGGAATATCCCGAACAAGCACATTTTGGTGGCTGGCTAACGCCTCAAGGACCACGATTCCTTCTGTTTCTTCATAGGATGGAAAGAAGAACAGATCAGCCGCTGAATATGCGCCTTCGATGATGTCTCCTTTGATATAACCGGGAAACAACACATTTTCTGGATGGTCCTCATTGACGAGGTCGCGGATCTGTTTAGGAATCGTCATCATTGGTGTATGACCAAACCAGATAAACGTATACTCAGGCAACTGTCTAGCTATCTCTACAAAATCAAGAATGCCTTTTCGTTCAAAAAATAAACCGACGGATATAATGACTTTTTGATCTGGTAAGAGATTGAAATACTCGCGAAAGGCTTTTTCTTTCTCTTGATCCGGCTGATATTTGTCAAGATCGATGCCGTTTGAGATTGCCTCGATCGGTACTTGGATACCATACCCTTCCAAAAGTTCTTTCGAATAAGGAGTCGGGGTGATCAACTGATCGGCTCTAGAATAAAGATTGATCAAATATTTTTTATATAATGGCGAAAGCTGGTTTGAGCCGATAAATGAATTCCGAAAATCCTCTTCTGTAGAATGGGCATGGTAAATCACTTTTTTCCCTTGTCTTTTGGCTTTGTTGACCATATGCATACTATTGATTCCATACGTGTTGATGTGAAGAATGTCATAATCCTCATCATTTTTATCAAGAGTAAAAGGAATCCCGACAGATGTCAGCGCTCGTTGCTGATGAGCCAATGCGCGACCGATACCTGATTTAGCTAATAATTTTTCTCCTTCAAAATAAAGAAGTACTTTCAAAGATGATTCCTCCTTGGAAATGCTTATATCTGATATTAGTATACCATAGGCGATCGCAGACATACTCCTACCATGGTCCTAGATTTTGTTCCCCATTTAACCATGATACGGGAAAAACTCAGGGAATCATAGCTTAATTCCAAGATATGACAAAACTGTTCGTTTTCTGAAAAAAGTAGTAAGTTGTTGCAAGTCAAATCAAACAAAATGTCTTCTTAAAACAAAAAAGGCAACAAGCAAAAATTGCTTGTTGCCTAGAAATGATTAGTTTACATACTGTTCGATTAACTCTACAACTTCTTCCATTGTATCGCAATCTTCTAAAGCACGTTTTGCTAATTCTTGCATGTCAGTCGTTGACAAGCGTTTCATTAAGCTACGTGTTTTCAGAACAGATGTTGCACTCATTGAGAACTCATCTAAGCCCATACCTACAAGAAGTGGCACAGCAGTTTGATCGCCGGCCATTTCTCCACACATACCAGCCCATTTTCCTTCAGCATGCGCTGAGTCGATCACGTTTTTGATTAAACGTAAAATTGATGGGTTGTATGGTTGGTACAAGTAAGACACGCGCTCATTCATGCGGTCTGCAGCCATTGTGTATTGGATCAAGTCATTGGTACCAATACTGAAGAAGTCAACTTCCTTGGCGAACTTGTCTGCTAAGACAGCTGCTGCTGGAATTTCGATCATGATTCCGACTTGGATCTCGTTAGAAATCTCAACGCCTTCGTCAATCAATTTTTGACGCTCTTCTTCATACATTTTCTTCGCTGTACGGAACTCTTTCAATGTTGCCACCATTGGGAACATGATACGCAAGTTGCCGTGAGCAGAAGCACGTAACAACGCACGAAGTTGGGTACGGAACATGTCGTCCCCAAGTTCAGATAAGCTGATACGCAATGCACGATAGCCTAAGAAAGGATTCATTTCGTGAGGCAATTTTAGGTAAGGAAGTTCTTTATCGCCACCGATATCCATTGTACGGACAACCACTGGTTTGCCAGCCATTCCTTCTAAAACTGCTTTGTATGCTTTGTATTGGTCTTCTTCTGTTGGGAAATCAGGAGAATCCATGTACAAGAATTCAGTCCGGTATAAACCGACTGCTTCTGCACCATTGTTGTGGACACCTTCTAAATCTTTTGGCGTTCCAATGTTTGCAGCCAATTCAAAGTGCTTGCCATCAGCCGTAACTGTTTCAGCATCTTTCAATTTTTCCCATTCTGCTTTTTGTTCTGCGTAGGCTTTCCCAGCTTCAACAAATTCAGCTGCTTGGTCATCTGTCGGGTTGACGATAACGTCACCGATAATGCCGTTAACAGCTAAGATGTCGCCCGCTTTCACTTTTGCAGTGATCTCCATCGTTCCAACGATTGCTGGGATTTCAAGAGAACGTGCCATGATTGCGGAATGAGAAGTACGTCCACCGATATCTGTTACAAAAGCTTTTACAAAGTTGCGGTCTAATTGTGCAGTATCACTTGGTGTCAAGTCATGCGCAACAACGACTACTTCTTCGTTGATCATTGAAGGATTAGGCAAAGTCACATTCAACAAATGCGCCAAGATACGTTTCGCAACATCTTTGATGTCAGCTGCCCGTTCTTGCATGTAAGCATTGTCATCCATTGCTTCAAACATACCAATATACATGTCAGTAACTTCTTTCAACGCAGCTTCTGCATTGACTTTGTTATCTGTCACGTTTTGTTTGATTTGACCGATCATCTCAGGATCTGAAAGAACCATTAAATGAGCATCAAATACTTGTGCTTCTGCTTCGCCTAAAGTTTGTGCTGCTTTGTCACGGATTTGTTGTAATTCCGCTGTTGACTTCGCTAGCGCATCATCTAAGCGTGCTTCCTCTGCTGCAGTATCTTCAACTGATACTTTTGAAAAAGATAAATCAGGTTGTACTAACAGGTAGGCTTTCGCAACGGCTACACCATCACTAGCAGCAATTCCTTTTAGCATCTCAACCATTATTCAGACAAACCTTCTTTTTTCATTGTTTCTACGATTGCAGCGATTGCATCTGCTTCGTCAGCACCTTCAGCAGTGATAGTAACATCAGAACCTTGGCCAACACCTAATGACATTACGCCCATGATTGATTTAAGGTTTACTGATTTACCTTTGTACTCTAAGTTGATATCAGAGTTAAATTTGCTTGCTGTTTGAACCAATAATGTAGCTGGACGTGCGTGAATCCCTGTCTCAGCAACTACGTGAAAATCTTTCTTTTCCATATTGATCAATCTCCTTTATGATACGTTTTTTTGTGTGAAGGCGAAATTTCCATGCATGCAATGACACCCGAAAAAAATCGCCCTTTCAACTGTTAAGATTACCATTTTTTTCATCGATAGACAACCGTTTTCTCTTAAATAAACGATTGAAATAAATGTCCTATTTATTTTCTTGTACATAACGGTAGATGATCTTCCCGTTTAACCCCGCTTCTCCGACAAAAGAAGACCGATCTTCCAGCTGGAGCCAGACATCTCTAAATGCCAGAAATTCCGGCTGTTGAACAATCAATTCTTTGATCTCTCCATTGCGTAAACGCACTACTTCTACAGCAAAATCTCTGTTCTCCATCGTCCATTCTCACCTCTTTCTTTCTATTATAATTGAATTGATTTCTATTTAAAAGACGCTTTTGTAGATGAAAAAGCAGCGAGAACTTTTCAGAGTAAAATTCTTGCAGTCTGACAAAAAGTTAGTATAATAGAATTATGGTCAGTAAAGGTCAATAATACATTGCCTCGAAGGTGACCGTTTCTTTGCCCACAGCCCCTTTTCTTTTACAAGCGATCAAAAGCGCCGTAAAATAGGGTTGTTGGAACAAATATGAAAGGTCGTGAATCTATGCTTTGTCAAAATTGCGGCAAAAATGAAGCTTCAATTCATTTATATGCCAATGTCAATGGTCAAAGAAAACAACTCGATTATTGTCAAAGTTGTTACCAAAAATTAAAAGCTCAATCTGGGAATGCTGCAGCTGCAATGGCGCAAGATCCTTTTGGATTTGGCAATCTTGATGATCTATTCCGTCAAATGTCTCGTCAAATGCAGCAAGGAAATACCCCTTATGAACAAAATCCACCGACACAAACCGGCGGTAACGGTTTTGTCGGCGGTCAGCCTCCACGCAATAACCAAGCACCTGCAGGTCTGTTAGGAGAATACGGCATCAATATTACCCAAATGGCTCGTGATGGCGAAGTCGATCCAGTCGTTGGTCGTGATTCAGAGATCAAACGAGTGATCGAGATCCTTAATCGCCGAACCAAAAATAACCCTGTTCTTATTGGTGAACCCGGAGTTGGGAAAACTGCCGTCGTTGAAGGGTTAGCCCAAAAAATCGTTGATGGCGATGTGCCACAAAAACTGATGGACAAAGAAGTCATTCGCCTAGACGTTGCCTCTCTTGTGCAAGGTACAGGTATTCGTGGCCAATTTGAAGAACGCATCCAAAAATTGATTGAAGAAATCAAGCAAGCAGAAAACGTGATTTTGTTTATTGATGAAGTCCATGAAATCGTTGGGGCTGGTGCAGCTGGCGACGGAAATATGGATGCTGGAAACATCTTAAAACCAGCGCTTGCCCGTGGAGAACTACAAATGGTCGGAGCAACGACGTTAAATGAATACCGCATTATCGAAAAAGATGCTGCTTTAGAACGCCGTTTGCAACCAGTACGTGTGGATGAACCTTCTGTGGAAGAAACCATTCGTATTTTAAAAGGCCTGCAACCGCGTTATGAAGATTATCATCATGTGAAATATACCGATGAAGCGATCGCAGCTGCCGCTACCCTTTCTAACCGTTACATCCAAGACCGATTCTTGCCTGATAAAGCGATCGATCTGCTAGATGAAACAGGTTCGAAGAAAAACTTGACGATCCAAATCGTTGATCCAAAAACGATCGAAAAGAAATTGCAAGAAGCAGAAGAACAAAAGCAAGCAGCCTCTCGAGAAGAAGATTTTGAAAAAGCTGCTTACTATCGCGATCAAATCAACAAACTGCAAAAAATGAAAGAACGTCAAATCAGCGAAGAAGAAACGCCAGTCATTACTGAAAAAGACATGGAACAAATCGTTGAAGAACGGACGAATATTCCAGTTGGCGAATTGAAAGAAAAAGAACAAACCCAATTAAAAAATCTCGCGGATGACTTGAAAGCAAAAGTTATCGGACAAGATGAAGCGATCGACAAAGTAGCCAAAGCGATCCGCAGAAATCGGGTCGGTTTAGGCAAACAAAATCGTCCAATCGGCTCTTTCCTTTTCGTCGGTCCAACCGGTGTCGGGAAAACGGAATTAGCCAAACAATTAGCTTATGAAATGTTTGGCTCCGAAGAAGCAATGATTCGTTTCGACATGTCAGAATACATGGAAAAACACAGTGTATCAAAATTGATCGGCTCTCCTCCTGGCTATGTTGGCTATGAAGAAGCAGGTCAATTGACTGAAAAAGTTCGTCGGAATCCTTACAGCTTGATTCTATTGGATGAAGTGGAAAAAGCCCATCCTGATGTATTGCATATGTTCTTGCAAATTCTCGATGATGGTCGTTTGACGGATGCCCAAGGACGTACGGTCAGCTTTAAAGATACCCTGATCATCATGACAAGTAATGCCGGAACCGGCAAAGTTGAAGCCAACGTTGGCTTTGGTGCCGCACGTGAAGGCATCACTCGTTCCGTGTTAAATCAATTGAACAATTACTTTACGCCAGAATTTCTCAACCGCTTTGACGGGATCATCGAATTCAAGGCACTAAGCAAGGAAAACTTGTTATCGATCGTGTCCCTTATGCTGCATGATGTCAATCAAACCCTTAGTCATCAAAAACTGCATATCGATGTTCCGCAAGACGTGCAAGAAAAATTGGTGGATCTTGGTTACAGTGCAACGATGGGTGCTCGCCCGCTGCGTAGAACGATCCAAGATCAAATCGAAGATGGGATTGCAGAATTCTATTTGGAGCATCCGCAAGTGCGTCAGTTAAAAGCCCAATTGGAAGATTCAGATAAGATCATTGTAACTTCCGCTGAATCCCCTGCACCTTCTTCAGAAGCCGACACGACTGAAGAAGAATCTTCGGAAACTAACGATTGACAAGCTTTAAAAACGTGTCTTGAACCGTTTCCTTTGCCAGACAACCATGTTTTGCCAAAAAATTGGGTAATTCCGAGTTGTCTGGCTTTTCTTTTGAAAAAAAACGCCCTATAATGTTATTAATAAATACATAGAATGTGAGGTGAGTCTGGTGAAATTAATCAATGTTACGAACAGCCATTCTCGACTAGTATTGAATCAACTTGAAAATACCGACGCAGAACTTGTAAAGGTTTACACAGCCGGAGATACGACCGTGATCTTTACCTCAGCGCCGAACCACAATGAAATTCTGCTGATCAATAAAAAACGAAATATTCGCCCGACAGAAGTAGAAGAAATCAAAAATTACTTTCTAAAAAAATTACCTGATGGCTCGTATGATCCTTCAACCATCTCTGTGATCCAAATGCCTGAAGTGGTTGAAATCTCCATCAAAAAATCCTTATCCTCATCCCATTAGTTTAGCCTAATTACGTCTTAAAAAAATATCTATAAAAGATGACTGTCGCAGCCTTCTTTTATAGATATCTTTTTTGTTTGAATGTAACCAAGAATTTACTTAGCCTTTTAATCAAAACTGTACTCTTTCCGCTAATACTAGCTGATTTTTTCTATCGTATCTGATCGAATTCGTCCTTCAATAATCTTGCTATTGATAAACTCCCCTAATCTTTTCCATGTCTCAATATTATGGATATCTTCAAGAAAGAAAAAATACTGATTTTCTTTCGACTCAACGAACCGATCAGAAATAACAAGATCTGCATCTGCAAAATTTCCTACCATGGTAACTGTCTCTGGTTTGTATACACCTGTTATATAATTTTTCACTAACACGGCATAGTTGGCATGGTACGTAATATGGATCATTACATGCAAGGGTTTTGCCATGACATGTCCAACATAAGAATAGAGCAGCTCAGTTAACTGGGTACTAAATATATCTAAATCTCGCTCTGATATACTTTCTTTGTAAACAGATTTTAACATCTCTTTTATGGTTAAAAATTTATCATTCATCAGTAATTTTTTGTCTTCAAGATAAAAGAAAGAGCTTAAGCTTAGTTTATCTGTGATTAAAGAGCGATAGACCAGCTGGAAGACAAACGTGCGATGAAGATTATCAGGAATGCTATAACTTTCTTCCATTTTTTCTAATGCTTCAACCGCTCTATCCACGATAGGATTTTTTGTTAGTCTCATTAACCCTTCCCCTAAACGCTCACAAATCTCAGGAGTTAAGTATTCTGGGAAGAAATATACAGCAAAGAGATAGTAAAGAAATTTTTCTGATTGAAAAGCAGCATCATTTATTTTTTTATTTAAAGGATAAAACGCTTGGGAAAAGCTTAAATGAAGCTCTTCGTACAAGCACAAACCAATAGACATCTCTTGATCTGAGATCACATCGGTATAGTGGCCCATCTTGTGCGCATCTAAAAAAATTCTAGTTATTCTAGAAAGTTTGTCCCGTTGAATCTTAGTAGGACTCTTTTCGTTTCTATAAAGATAATTGTTGTCTTCTGCAAATGTCGTAGAATGGCTATTCAAGATATATGAAAGCATTCTGATTTGACTCTCCCTTCCTTCCACAATCAAATAATTCATTCTCTTACTGATCTGACACTCTATCCCCATAGATCGTATGATATCGTTTGCCCTATTGACTAATTTATAACAATAAGACTGACTATAATTAAAATGAGTGGATAGTTTGATCATCCCCACTTTTCGATGCCTAAGAAAGTAAATCAAGACTTGGAAAACGGCACTTTGCTTAATATACGTTATTTTCAAATTTGAATACAGCGAAGGATAAGTTCCTGATGCTTTCAACGTGGATATCCGAAATAATCGATTTTCGAATCTGATCAGTGCGTCTGTCGTGCTTGTGTTTTCTATGTAATCTTCGTTTATCTGCATGATTAATGATTTCACATTGCGGTTCGTAAGTGAATGCTTACAAGCTAATTCATCGATTGATGCTTCCGTCCTTGAAATAATATCCTCTAATAAATTCAATTTTTGTTCTTGCCGCTCCGTTAGAAACAACTTCCATAAATCCATGGTAATCTCCTTCTTAACGATAGTTACTTCTGTGATGTTAGTTAACTCATAGTTAACAAGAAAACATATAACATTAGTTATTAATAAAAAAGAATATCTCTTTTATGCTAAAATCTGCTGCTTTTTAATAATAAAAAGCAAAAAGAAATGATCCTGCCGTTCATAAAAAACTACTGCAAGGATCATCAATTACTCAAAGGACCAATGAAGCCAACCGATTTGTAAAGTCCTTTAACGATTTACCACCGAACCTTTTCCCTGATCAAAGTGAAAAAAACTATAGAAAATAAGCAAGTACAAAATAAAAACAGCTTTTTTCGAGACAGTCCTGTGGGAGAGCAAAATCAGCGGCCGCCCAACGGTCTGTTAAAGGATTAAGAAAGATTTTACGCAACAAGAAAAGTCTAGGGGTAACGATCTCCCCTAAACTTCTCTTATTTTTTTAGCAATTTTACAAGCGTTAAAATAAGCAAAACGGAAACGAGTGATAAGGCGATGACCAACCAAAGATTGGCTTTTGATTGAAAAGTAATTGTATTGCTAGAATCAGCAGCCTCCTCAATAAACTGGTCGACCTCTTCCTTTGTGTAATGAAAATAGGTTGTCGTTTCGTCGTTGCCATCTGATCGTATAAATTGATACTCCCCAGACATCAATTCGGCCCCATCCAACAATGGGACATTAAAGAGCGTTTTTATATAGGGTGAAAGAACAATCTGTTCCGACTCTATCTTCCCTTCAGCGATAATCTCCTGATTGGGATTGATCACACGATAGGTGCCACCCTCAGCATAGGTCACAAGCGGATCATTATTATATAGATAATAAGAAAGAGTCGTTGTGTCTCCAGTAATCGTAAATTCAAAATCCCCGATAGTCTGTTTTGTTCCTTTAGCCAGTTCATTCAGTTTTAGGCGAACGACGATTACTTTCTGATAGACTTGCTGAATATCTACAGAATCTTTATTTTCTTGTATGCCGATTACCTGAGAAAAATTGATCCCACCTAATACTTCCCCATGAATCCTTTTATTTACATTAATGATGATTTGAACATCTCGACTTTGCTTTGCATCTAATTGCAAAAAACCATCAACGAAATTCCCATCTTGCGGTTGGATTTTTACATAATTTTTTAAAACATAATCTTGGTTCAGTAAATTTTCTGTTTCCGCTACATAAGTCATCGAATTCCTCGTGGAAACAGCGATACTTGGAAAAACCGAGACTTCAATGGCATAGTTTTCAAGATTGGTAACAGTTGCCGCATAACGATATTCCTGATTCAATTGAGGTGCAAATTGAATATCCTTTACCTGACTTGTCTCATCATCAGCTTGGATCGAAACATTAAATGAAGAGCTGATCTGTTCTTCCGCTGCTACACTTTCAGTGTAAAAGAACATTCCTAAGAACAGGCAAAAAAAGACCACCTTAAAAAAACCGTATTTCTTCTCGCAGTCAGAACTAGACATGAAATTAAGGTGTAACGTCCGTAGCTTCTGATGCAGTCAAAGTGATTAGATAATCTGCTTTTTTGGTACTGTCAAATGTTGCTGGATCGATCGTATAGTCAAAAGTACCTGTTTGAGTTGCTTCGTATCCTTGCTCTGCTTCCACACTGAATACTTCACTTGTAGCAACGGTTAGACCAGGTGCACTTGTTTCTCCCGGCACTTGTGCTGTGATCACCACTTTTTTTGCACCAAAGGATTTATTCGCTAATGTTCCCGATAGTGAGAAAGTACCTGATAGCGGATCTGCTTTTGCATCCGTAAAACTAATCTCTGCAAAGTCAACCGTTTTTGTTTCAGCAGGTGTTTCTAACGTAAATGTTGCTGTTCCTTCGTTAACAGTTACAGCAACTTCCTCTGCTGCTACAGGTACGGACACACCAATAGAGAGAGCAAATAAGAATGCTGTTGCTAAGATAACCTTTTTCATTGATTTCATTCCTCCTTATATATTTTTTTGTAAGAATCGAGCTTACAAAAAAACTATACACTATTTTTTTTTGCAAACTTCTCTTCTTTTTGCAATTTTTTTCACCAAAAGAATAAAGGTTTTTTTAATCTTATCTCGCGAAATTTTCATTTGCCTCCATCAAAACTGGTGGCAGTTAATGAAAATAAATAGACATGAAAAGTGAAATTTTTTCAGATAACAGTCGTAACTCTTATTACTTTGACCCACTCTCTCTAGCAAACAAGGAAAAGCCAAGCCACTATTTGTTTATTCCGGCATGAAAGAAGTATCAGTCGTTTCCATTTCTTCCATCAGAGAAGAACGTTCACTACTCTGCAAGAGACTCTCTGTGGAAAAGGTTGTCTCTGTGGAAGAGGTGCTTGTGGTAGCTGATTCCCCCACACTCTCATCACTCTCGACGATGGATGCATGGTCTTCTTGCTTATTACTTGACGGCAAAAGTGATGACGACAAATTTTGATTCGTCGCTGCAGAAGAGATTTCCGTGATAGTAAAAATTACTTTATAGTTACCTTGATCTGCCGTCAGAAATTTTTTAGGATCTAATGTAACGTAAAAATGGTGGTCATCCATCGTTTCTGTTGCCACCATTTCTTCCGCATTTTCAAAAGCAGCGCTCAATCCACTGCCATTTGAAGAGATCTCCAAGTGATAAGCCGTTGTCACATCACTGGCAGAACTTTCAACTTTTAGACTACCTTCATAACTCAGTAATTCATTACTAAAATCAATCTCCTGAAAATCAAAAATGATTGGTTCTTCCACCGTTAGTGAAAAACTCGCTTCTGCAGCAAAAATTCGTTCCGTATACAATAAAGAAAAACACGAAACCATTAAAAGACAGCTTGCTTTAATCCGTTTCATCATTCTAGTTCTCCTTGAGTAAAAATACCTACTGTTTTAAGGCAAGACACGATTCACTATTACCAAACAAATGACATCCTTCCCTTTCTTGCGGTATCCCTCCGCTTAGAAAGGTGGTCTCTACTCGACAAAGGTAAAAAAACTGATCGTAAAGAGAGGTTCATATTCCCTTACGCACATTCCCTTCAGTCAGTTATCGTCAATAACTCCTTCAACAGCCATTCATCCAGTCAAAAAATAGTTAATGATTTTGGTCTTGTGAATCCTTCTCCGCTTAAATCATAGCATAAATGGAAAACCATCAATTCTCCTCAAAACGCCAATATTTACAGTCTAGGGAGAATTGGTTTCCTCAATGATGCAAAATGACACAACAGTTTATTTGTTTTAAGTCAGAGCTATTCTTCTATATAGCCAAAGGAACTTTCACTTTTATGGTTTCACCACCCAAGCCTCATCATAGTAATCGATCGTAAATTCAGTATTTGGAAATTCAGTCTTCACAAATTGCTTTATTACTGCCAACTCTGTTTCAACATTTGTAATCAAAGTGATATATTCTACCTTGTTTGTGTCCTTCAACTCGACTATGTATTGTTCTGCATCTGTCCAATGGGCATCAATAAATGTGAAAGCTACCTCTTCAGAGGCATGCTTAAACCCATCCATTATCAAAACGTTAGTGGAATCAACGATTTTCAACGTGTCTTTCAGGATATTCAATGAATCAACGATATATTTTTCTACTTGATCTAGGCCAAAGTTTATCGGAAACACGCAATTTCGATAGAAATGATCGTATCTTTTGTTAGCAAAACGTATGGAATACATTCTTTCACTTAAGCGTATATTTTCTATTATTTCCATCATCTTCAAATCACCTTCAGGTTTATTTATTACAAATAAAATTGCTATAGTTAAAATACCGCAATTCCGACTATTTTATTTATCTTTTTTTGTCAAAAATTTGCACATTATTTAGCAATTTTTTTTAATGCGGTCTCAAGCAACTCAAAGTAAGCGGTTCTTTCTCAAACAAGAAAAGCACCTGAGGACAATTTCCATTTCTTTTTTTAGCACTCATCTGCCAGCAACCCAAAACAAATTTTGAAACGACTCAAAAAAAGAGAGCGCCAGCTGCGCTCTGCTTTATGTATATTTCGCCAAGATCGCTGATTGGATCATGGCATTCAAATTATCCCAATCTCTTGTATTATGAACATTGCCAAAAAATGCAAATTTTTGTGATGCATTATGGATCAGCACACCATCTGAAACCAAAATATCAGAGTCAGCTAGATTGGCATTAAACTTGATAACTTTCTCATTATAGATTTTCAATAGCGTATTTTTGATAACAGGGATATATTCCGGATGATTCAAAAGAGAGATACCAATAGTGATTTGATCTTCTTTTTGGATAGGTAGGTAGGAAGTAACGATTTGGGAAAGCTTACGAATAAAAAGCGGCTCTCTCTCGATCCATCCCCGATGATTATTAAGGACCCGATCTATGATAACCTCCACTTCAACCAGTCGATCATTTGTATAATCAATCTCCCCGATTGACAAAAAATTATCTAGATACAGATGGATATAGCCCCAAGTATTGATCACTACTTCATAGATAAAAACTGATGAAGCCTGCTTTGTTAGAGCATATTTCTTTGAAAGTTGCTCAAGAATCTGAGAAGCAAAATCCACATAACCATTGTTTTCAAGCATGAGGAATTTTTCCCCGATCACCTTTTTTTCAGACTCTCTCACTGTTTCTGGGATGAAAAGCACCCGCCAAAAATAATAGTAGACAAGTTCTTTTTCCACATCAGATTGATTGCGAATAGGAAAAAGATTTGCCAGCTGTTGATCATTTTCTTTCTTTAAACAATGATAAAGCGCTAATGTTGACGCATCAACTCCAGGAACAATATTCCCTCGGAGAATGGCATTTTCAATAATAGAAAAAACGATCGCATGCTTGACCTTTGTCGTACGCAACGTCTCATAATCTTTGGCGATCCACTCCACACTAGAACGGATGGGATGTTCTGTATAAACATTACAGGCCATGACTTCGACGAGATAATGATACATGCGAATACATGATTCTTCCCCTGTTAATTGAATCGAATCACTGCTATTACTGATATTTATCGGTACATTTTGGACCGCGAACATTTTTTTTAAATAACTAAGCAGTTTATAACAATAGGAAACACTAAAAATCAGCTCTTCTGAAATATCCACCATTCGTGTTTTTCGTTTTCTTAATAAATAGATGAGGAGTTTGTAATAGGGAGATTCCAAAAAATACTTTTTTTTGAGGTTTACAAAAATATACAGACTTTGTTCTTGATTTAAATCATCAGACAGATGAAGTGTTCTTTTTTCAAGAAAAAAAAAGGAGTCCTCCAGCGTTGATATACCGGCTAGATCATCATCGATCTCAGTTAAGAGAATTTTCACCTGATAAAGTGACTTACTGAGGGATTCTCCAATCGCATCTAAAGAAAGTTGTTTTTCAACAACGAGATTTCTTACAATTGTTAGTTTATCAACTTGTTTCTTAGTTAAGTAAAACCTATACAATTTTTCTATATAATCCAATTTTTCAACCGCCTTAATAAAAAATATCCCAGCTTCCAATTGTATGAAAAAAACTTTAAGTAACTGCCAAATCATTCACAAAACGGTCATTTTTAAACATTTCTTCAACTTTAACTCATTCTAAGATTTTTCTCTTAATCTGAAAAGTATTCTGTCTGAGTGTAGTATTCACTGTTATGATACCCATTTTGGTATTGTAGCTCTGACTTGATCGATCTGCTTTTGGCATCAATAATGAATCTACATACGAAGCTTGTTCTTCAAACTCCGCAAATATGTGAAGAAAAAAAAGCATTTCTACACTTTCTGCTACATACTGATTCACAAAAAAACGCTTAATCCCGCAGCGCATCATTTATAGGAAAACTAAACTTGCACACTAAGATCCTTTCTACTGGTTAGGAGTGTTAGTCATAAGAAGGGGAAAATCAGCAGTCACATTGATGGTTCACTCTGTTCATGTAATCAAAGTTCTTTCGTCCATTGTAAAAAAAGTAAGCTGGCTTCTGCAGGAGTAATGGATTTGTAGCCTCTAGCCAATTCGATTGGCCAATGGCTCTCCTGAGGGATTGAGAAAGCTTGCTATTAATGTCTCGAGAAATTGATTGCTAGCTTTGTCGTTCTATCCACTTGCCGAAGACAAACTAAAGCAACTCCCTTTTACTAAGGCATAAAAAAGCGTGGTAAAATGTCAGAATATTCAAACATAATTTCCGATAGAAAAAGATGAGCTTCTAGAAAGAAGGATCAAGTTCCTTTTAGAGTACTGCGTTCTCGTTTTATCCAGCAATCTTTGTATTCATAGATATTCAAAATGACCAAGTCATCCGTCAATTCATTAAATGCGTCAATCAACTCTTTATCCCCCGCATCAACATTTCCTACTACCTTAAAGTCATAATAGTTGCCCGATTTGTCTACACATTCGATCACATAACAAATAACATCTCCCCAAAAATGCTCTAGTCGATGGTGACAACCGGCTTGATCTAAGCGTGCATGTTCCGCGATACAAAACACATGCTGGATCGTGTGGGTAAGGATGTTGATCTCCCCTAAAGAATCTTCCAAATACGCTAGCGTTTCAGCGATATCTGCTTTTTGATCAACAATAAGATTTCGCTCTAAAATCGAATTTACTTTATTACTGAAAAAACGAACGCTTATCATCAAAGCCTTTTGCTGTTCAATATTTTTTTCTTTAGACTGCAGCATATTTTCACACTCCTAAAAAGAACTTTAATCCTCTTTAATAAGCATATAGCATCTTCTTTTTTAATTTTATCGTCTTTTGATGAAAAAAACTAAAAAAAAAATAATCATTTATTATAATAAGAAGAATTTGCCAGTTACAGAAAAAAATGAGTGTTGAATTTTTTAAACGAAGCTCTGTCCTGAAAGTCAAAGGCTACCCCAAGAGTTTGCTAATTCCCTTCACGATCCATCCTGATAAAATAGGAGGCATCCTGTTTTGAATTGACAGTTCTCATGAATTGCACTTTCAAACAATGGGTTCTATTGAACATTCCATTACATCAGAAACCCTAACTCTGTTAGCTTTCTTCACCATGCCCCTGCTGGTCATTCCTAAAAATGATTCCGCTGAAATCCCTCTTTTCTTTGTAAGAATTTCAGATCGCTAGCACTCCTTCAACCGTCATCACAATAAACATAATTCTACCTATACTTTTTGGGACTGTTCAATCATAAATGATTTCTCAGCCCCAATTGATATAAAATAAAAAAGCCGATCTTTCTCAAATAAAACCTTAACCTGACACAAGAAAACAACAGAGAAAGTGAAATGCTCTACGAGGTCATTCTACCAAAAAAAACCCAAGATTAACAGATTAAAATGCACATTCTATAATTGTTTTCAATAATTTTGACGATATTCAACAAAATATTTATTCTATGCCAATTTTTGTACCACTTGAAAAGATTCCTGAGAATGCAGGCAAAAGCAATCTTAAGGACAATTGTAGAGAATAAAAGCGATCACTTAAATAAAGCCCTCAGAAAACTTGTTCTGTATTTCAGTGAATCTTGGATTTTTAAGAGACTAAATCAAAGGGTTGAAGTCAAGTCTTTTTTTGACTTCTGCCCTTCATCTAGCCTACCTGAAAAACCTCCACAAAATAGTGGCTGACGTTTACGCTGGGCATACTACTTTGCTTATGAACGAAACCGACTCAGATAAAGAAAATGACCTATGATCTTCATAGAGAAACGCCAATGCCAACAAACCAAGAGGATTGTGTTACTACAATTTTGACCGACAAATCACAGCAATTACTCCGAATAGCATCGGAAAAGTGCTTTTTTACCAATAGATCATGCATCACAAAATGGAGAGATGCCCTGGATGCCACCAGTTTGAAGCAATGGTTTCATTTGTTGTTCGTTTAATAGGCTATTTTTGCTTTACTCCTTCGTTTTAGTTATACAGGGACTTCCATAGGAAAAACAACCTATCCCTCCTTCAAAAATCCCCAGCAAAAACAAATAACCCTATTTTTTTATCAATTTTCTACACTATTTGTTGTTATTTTGCAAAAATATAGATAATATCCACGATAATTTCCCTTTATACTTTTTATATTCAGAAAAACATCTGAAAATCTAGAACGAGGTTTAAAAATGAAAAAAACTTTCTTAAGTATCACTCTCGGAGCCACAATCTTACTAACGGGTGGAGTCAATGCGACCGCCTTAAGCGTCAGCAATCCTAATAGCGACCCCCTCAAAGTTACCATCTTAGATGGAAATTCTGCTTTCGCTTTTCACAACGAAATGCGTTTAACGAATGGGGGAAGGTTTACTATCGGAGATGCCTTTTTCGAAAATAGCACTCTTTCTGCGCGAGGAGGAATTTCAAATGTGGGCGGCGCACTATTTAATTACACTCGCTCACCCATTGAGGTGATCGTTGAAGTCAAAGCCCCTGAACAAAGTGGCATCCAAATCACTGATAACCCAACAGTGACGATCAAAGCCGAGGCTATTTCTCGTGGAGAAAACACGATCAACTCCACTTATTCCGTTAGCCGTGAGACTGCTTTCTTAACAGAGCCACCAATAATTACTGTTACAGCCAGACTGTCAGGGGAAAGTGAAAACTTTTCTTGTGTATCACTATAAGCAAAAAAGATCGCCAATTTTTGTACACAATCGAATCATCCGAATCTTTTCTATAAAACGACAGAGACTTATTTATCAAGTCTCTATCGTTTACATTTTATAAACAAAAACCGACGCAGTAGTTTGCAGATCGTTGCTGCCAGCTTCAAATGAACAAATGATAATCGCAATAACAATTTTAACCACAATAAAATATTCCACCGTATATATTTTATATATTTTCAAAAAAATTAGCACTAAATCGGATAATCGCTACCCTAAATTGCATATTATAATTCATTTAAGCAGTGCAACAACTGCAATAATTAAAGTGAGGTTTTGAATATGAAAAAAATAGTTCTAGGCAATACATTCATTGCATCTTTGTTGTTAGCCGGAGGAGTCAACGCGTATGCTGTGACAGATGTCCCTGCCTCGGAGACGATTCCGATTGAACTCGAATATGGAGAGGCAACATTCGAGTTTAATGACGGCATCGCCTTGGAAGAACCTGTACAGATTACTGATGTTTTATTAAACAATGGAACTGTGGCAGGAACTATCTTAAATGTAGGTGGTACTTTGACCAATTTAACTGCTTCTACAGCAATCGTTAATTTTGTTGTAGAATCACCTGTTGGTTTTAATGGAATCCAAATAGACTCCTCTAATCTAGACGATTTGACTGCTGCACCTGTTGAAATCGTTTTCACTCCTGAAGGAACAGACATAACATTTACAATCGATCAAACATTTGCACAAGAGTTTGCTGCATTAGCAGAAGATGCAGACGCTCCTGTGATCACTGTAACTGCACAAGATGGTACCGATCCTGGTCAAACTCCATCACTATAATTTTCAAAAGGAAAAAAATCATGAATCATACATTCAAACACAGAAATTCTTTTCTAAGGATTTCTGTGTTGCTTCTCTTTATAGCATTCATTAGCAATGCAAGCATCCGTCGCGTAAATGCCGATGAAACTGCGAATTCATTAAAACTTACACTTAGTGAAACGGAGTACAAAACTTCTGACAATACCTTGAGTATTTCTCCTGAGATGGAGACGGCGTATATTGTTGAAATTACACTAGAAAATGTTGTATCCGGTGATTCATCCATTGTTGTCACACCTTACACCTCTACTGCTCTCTCACGAGAATCAGCTATCATCTATAGCGATGACCTAAACTTACTGCTAGATGACAAGTATAACTTTTCCAATTATGCATCGATCGAATCAGAGGCATTAGATGACGATAATCAAATTGAGATCCCTCCGAATGAATCCGTTCTGGTGACCGTTACGATTACTCTTCCAGAGGAGCCTGCACGTGAAGGAACCGTGATGGGGGCAATCAATTTTAGCCAGATCATGGGTCTTGAAACAGCAGAAGATTCAATCGGTATCAAATCTGTGTTTGAATCACTTATTTTTATCAACTTACTTTTTAGTGAAGTGGAAGAGCTCAAAGACGTCGTTTATGAAGATTTCTCCTTTGTTGCGCTTCAAGATACGGTAAACCTACAATTTTACGCCCTCAACTATAATCCTATTTTAGGCAACTTGAACAATGCGCTCTACGAACTAATAAACCCAAATGGAGAAATAATTGCCTCTGGGGAGTTAGCAGATTCCGTTCTTTTACCGCCGTTAACCAAATCAAGAATGCAAGTCCCTTTAATAGACAATAGTGAACTTATTGAAGGCGAATACCGTTTGACAATAGAAACAAGTAGAAAAGCAATCACCACTCTTTTTTCTTATGAGAAAGAAGACCTGGATGACTTCAAAAAAGAAAGCATTCCCACAAATACTGTCACTATTCAGTCAGACAATCAATTGTTTATCTGGATCATCCTAATTCTCTTAGCAGCACTTACAGTGGCAGTCATATATATAGTAAGATCAAAAAGAAAAAGAGAGGGCTAGCTCCTCTCTTTTGTGCTGTTTCTGCTTATTCCACTGCTCATCAATTATTGATAGCTTCCTTTTTAAAGTAATGTTGCGTATCTCCTCGCCGAAGTGGGACAAGAAAAACCGCTCATATCAAATAAGCGGTTTTTCCTGATATATGCCTAAATATTTTTTCTTCAATGATCATTTCTTTTGAAAAAAAGGTTGCTGTCTCGTACTGGCTTTTCTCCCCTATAAAAAACTAAGCACTAGCCTCATCCTCGACATCACTGATCGAATCTTCTAGTTTGGTAGAATCATTATCAAGGGAGTCTTCTTCCAAGTTTGCTTGCTCGTCGTAATTGGATTCTGCTTCTTCCTTTTGGCTCTCGGATTCATCTTCGATGCCATTGTCTTCTTGCTTTTCATCGTCTTGGTCTTCATCTGTCAAGTTTTCATCCGGTATCTCTTCTTTTTCCTCATCCGTCTGATTCATTTTTATCTCTTTCGTAAAGGTCTCTGAATCATCAATTGCTGTAAAAGTGACTGATAGGTAGTACTCAGAGTTGGAATCAAGATATTCCTTTATGTTCAATGTTGCAGCTATGTTAAGAATCATTGATGCTTCATCAGCATCCTCAATCTGAATGATCATCTCTTCCGAACCGTTCACGCTGTTTAGTTCTGCTGAAAATGCTTCTCCAACAGCAGTGATTGTAACGCCAAAAGCACCTTCACTGCCGTTGCTATCGACAGTCAGCTGAAGATCTTGTGTGGTTCTTAACAAATAATAGTGTTCATCCTTAAAGTCAATCGTGTTTAAATCAAAAATCAAAGTTTCGGAAACGTCATCAGCCATAGCCTCTAGTGTTGGAAATAAAATCATCACCGAAAAAATGAATAACAAACTTTTTAGCACTACCTGGTCCCCTTTCTTCTTTCAGAAATCACTTTTATTTAACAAATAATTATTCGCTTTAGCAAAATCGATCTATAGATAACTAGTAGCATCTGACAAAAAGAAGATGTCCCTCAATCAATGAATTAAATGCCCTCAAACACTGGCAATCTCTTCTCTGCTTTTCCTCTACTTTCAAACAAGAAGATAATTTCCTGAATCATTAAATGTTGCCTAGGCTATTTTTCTATTCATTTCAAATGCAATTCCTTGCTGTCATCTTTAATACTACGCTCTTTTCCCGACTCAATTTTATCTTCTTTTAAAAGAATGTTTATGAATTAGGATAATTTTTTCAGAAAATTCTTCAATCAATGAATCATTCACGACTAATCCCACATTTCATTCTGCATCAAAAGCACCCTGGCAGCACAAAAAAGCCCCTTCTTATCCATTTTGATAAGAAAGGACCTTTTACGATCGTTCACCTAAAAAAGATTCACGCTACCCACAAAGCTGAGTATACCTAAACAGTCTAGCGGGAAACGGCTCTTACATCAAGCTCTTCAATTCGACATCTGGGTACTTGTCAGCGAACCAACGCATTGCAAATTGATTTTCAAATAAGAACAATGGTTGATCGAAACGATCTTTCGCTAAAATATTACGGCTTGAGCTCATGCGCTCATCTAAGTCTTTCGGATCGATCCAGCGAGCGATCTTGTGGCCCATTGGGGTCATAATAACTTCTGCATTGTACTCATTCATCATGCGGTATTGGAAAACTTCAAATTGCAGCTGCCCGACAGCACCGATGATATACTCATCACTAAGATACGTCTTGTACAACTGGATGGCTCCTTCTTGGACCAACTGATAGATTCCTTTGTGGAATGATTTTTGCTTCATCACATTTTTTGCAGTGACTTTCATAAAGAGTTCAGGAGTAAACGATGGTAGCTCTTCGTAAGCAACTTTGAGTTTTCCTTCATAAATCGTATCACCGATTTGATAATTTCCCGTATCATAAACCCCGATGATATCTCCAGCGACTGCTTCTTCAATATTTTCTCGGGTATCTGCCATAAATTGTGTCACATTGCTGAGTTTCATTTTTTTACCGGTACGCTCTAGTGTCACGTCCATGCCTCGTTCAAAGGTTCCTGAACAAATACGGACAAAGGCGATCCGATCACGATGGGCAGGATTCATATTTGCTTGGATCTTGAACACAAACCCGGACATTTCTGGTTCATAAGGACTGACTTCATCACCGGCCAAAGTTTTGTGACCATAAGGTGCTGGTGCAAAGGACAAGAATGTTTCCAAAAAGGTCTGTACACCGAAATTCGTAAGGGCAGAACCAAAGAACACGGGTGTTTGATCGCCACGAGCGATTTTTTCTGTGTCAAAGGCATCGCCAGCTTCTTGCAGCAATTCCACTTCTTCTAAAACTTGTTGGAACAGCCCATCTTCGGCAAATGGATGGTCTGCAGGAAATTGTCCATTTTCATCTAGGGCAACTAAACGTTCCCCACCGTGATTGTCTGGACGGTAAAATTCGACCCGTTGGTTATGGATATCATACAGCCCTTCTAAGCCTTTCCCCATGCCGATCGGCCAATTCATTGGAAATGATTCGATCTCTAAAAGATCTTCTAGCTCTTCTAGTAATTCTAATGGTTCACGGCCATCACGGTCGAGTTTATTGATGAAGGTAAAAATTGGAATGCCGCGTTTTTTAACCACTTGGAAAAGTTTTTTCGTCTGCGCTTCGATCCCTTTTGCGCTATCGATCACCATAACCGCACTGTCCACCGCCATCAAGGTACGGTAGGTATCTTCAGAAAAGTCCTCATGCCCAGGGGTATCTAAAATATTGACCCGTTTGCCTTGGTAATCAAACTGCATAACGGAACTGGTAACGGAGATCCCCCGTTGTTTTTCAATTTCCATCCAGTCGGACTTTGCGAAATTGCCAGTCTTTTTTCCTTTGACCGTACCAGCTTGGCGAATCGCGCCACCGAATAATAATAATTGTTCTGTAATGGTTGTTTTCCCCGCATCCGGGTGGGAAATAATCGCAAAGGTACGGCGACTATCTACTTGTTGTTTTAATTTTGGATTATCCATTGATTTTATTGCTCCATTTCTTGTATTTACAATGCGAACAGTGTCCATTTTAGACTGTCGCTAGTTTTCTGACCAAATCAGTATATCATGGATAAGGGTGATAAAAAAGCAAAAAAAGACAAGAAATCCCTTCGACTACTCTCTTTTACAGAGTTAGGCAAAGGGCGTTCTTTCCATTTGATAGAAATAAATTAAAATGCTGGCAATAAGGTATCGCTATGGTCGTTTTCTAAAAATTCGCGAACTTTATCGCTAGTCATGGCACGGCGCAAGACGGCGATTTTTTCAGAATCTTGATTGTCTTCTCGAGCAACCAATGAGATAGCAAAGCGATCATCGATGGTCTTTTCTAAGAAAAGGGCATCGGCTGGTTTCAAACCGATTTTCGCAATATAGGTTGGGTAGTTGTATACCAAGGATACATTCGGCTCATCATAGGCTTCCGCAAGATTCAGTAAATCAACAGATAACCATTCAAAATTTTTCGGATTTTCGGTAATGTCTTTTAAGGTCCCATTGACACCAACGCCTTCTTTAAGGGTGATCAATCCTTCTTCTGCTAAAATCGCTAACGCTCGACCTTCATTGGACACATCATTCGGCAATGCGACTTTTGTTCCTTCTGGAATATCATTGATATCCGTATACTCTTTGGAATAAAAACCGACTTTTGCATTGTAGATTTTATCTAATGCCACTAGGTTTGCATCTTTTTCTTCATTATACATTTGCATATATGGTTCATGTTGCGCAAAGTTGGCATCGACCTCGTCATTATTCAGCAGCTCATTGTACTGGATATTGTCATTGACTTGGACCAACTGGATTTCCCAGCCATCTTCCACTGCTTCCGCTGCAACTTTTACGACATCGGTCATTGGTGTCGTTTGCGAAGCGACCTTGATGATTTTCTCTTCGCTCGCCTCATCCGAACTCGTACCGCAAGCCCCCAATACACCTAATGCCAATACACTCAATCCTAAAACAAATCCTTTTTTCACTTTCATTCCTCCTATTTTCGTTTATCAAGTTTTCTTGCTGCTTGATTGCCAATCCCTTGCAGGATAAAGACCAAAAGAATCATGATGATAATTGCAAAATACATGACGCCATATTCGTAGCGTTGATAGCCATAGCGGATCGCAAAATCGCCGATACCGCCGCCACCAACGATCCCCATCACCGTCGAATAAGAAACCATACTGACTGCTGTCGTCGTTAAAGATAAAATCAAGCCGCTTCTAGCTTCCACCAGTAAAAACGACCAAACGTATTGCCATTGACTGACGCCCAAGGATTTTGCCAAGTAAGAAACTTCTTCTGGGACATCCAGCAGTACTTGCTCCGTCAAGCGAGCAAAAATACTCATAGCAACGATGCTCAAAGGGAAACTGGCGGGAATCGGTCCAAATGAGCTGCCTAAAAGCATTCGCGTCAGTGGGATCAAGGCTACAACAAATAATAGAAACGGAAACGAGCGGATGATCGTCACAACGAGATTCAAACACTCATAAAGAAATGAGATTTTTTTCCCACGACTGCGGCTAAGAAAAAGCCAGACACCTAGCGGTAGTCCTAAGACAATGGCTGCAAGCATCGAAATGCCCATCATGATCGCTGTTTCTTTCAAAGATTCCAGCAATTCAGGCAGATAATACAAAATACTCTCACTGATCGTCATGCAGCAAACTCCTCTCCACTTTGTTCACATAAGAACTTTCAATGCGGACAATTGGCTGTGGCTGATTGGCAAATTCCGCCGCAAAGACGGCATCCTCCAATACAAACACACGTTGACAAATTTGTCGGACGGCCGATAGCTCATGACTGACAAAGACAACTGCTGGCTGGAACGTCTGTTGAACTTTTTGCAGCAAAGCAAGTACATCCGCTTTGGTATCTTCATCCAGCGCACTGGTGGGTTCGTCACACAATAAAATTTTCGGCTCACGGATCAATGCTCGTGCAATAGCCACTCGTTGTTTCTCCCCACCGCTCAACTTGGCTGGGTAGATGTGGGCTTTGTCTTCCATCCCAACAAACGAAAGCATCTCCAACACCTTCTCCGATGATTTCCCCATTAATTTCAAAGGCAAATAGACGTTTTCAAAAACGGTTCGATTGTGTAACAGATTGTAATTTTGAAAAATCATGCCGATTTCTTGTTGCGCATGTAGCAGCTGCTTTTTGTTTGATGCATCGATTTTTTTGCCATCAAAAAGTAATTCCCCGCTGTCTGGGGTTTCAATCAAGTTTAAAAGCCGAAGCAACGTCGATTTTCCTGAGCCGCTTTTGCCGACGACCCCAACGATTTCCCCTGCCTGAACCGAAAAAGACAAACCATCGAGAACCTTTCGATCGTAACGCTTTGTGAGATTGATCGCTTCTAACATCTTTTTCCTCCTAATCAAACAGCAATGCTAAAAATTCAGAAGTGGTCATCTGATGGATAAATTGCTCGATGGCGATTCCCTCTAGCAAGCGGCTAATGGTACTTTGTTCAAAATCAACCCCTTGCAACATTGCTTCCAGTTCACTGATCTCTTTTTGCCCAAAAAAGTCACCCGTAATTTGGAGTGCTGCGATCTTGCCTTTGTTCACAGTAAAATCGACTTCAACGATCCCTACTTGTTCAAACCGCTTTCTTTTTTGCCATTCAAATGCTGGGGCTTCATTGAAAATCCACTCATTATTCGCATAGCGCTCTTCAAACAACGTTTGGATCGCTTGTCGATCGGTTTCCGTCAAGACGATCTCTTGATCACTGATTTCATCGATGGTGGCTACTTCGTAGATATGGCAAAGGAGTGTATCTCGAAATTCCTTGGTATCCATTGATTGGTATTGCTCTGCCAAATAAGGTTTGATATTCGTCACACTTTTCCGCACGGATTTCGTTGCTTTAGAAGCAATTTTTTCTTGGGCAACGTGTAGAACGTTCGTCAATTCTTCCAGGTTCACATCATACATCAATGTGCCATGAGAATACGTCCGGCCTTTTTTTGTATACATCGCATTGCCAGAAAACTTTTTCCCATCAATGAACAAATCATTGCGACCGTGTACTTCAATATCCTTGGCTCCCATTGCCGCTAACCCCTTCATGATAGGTTGCGTCGCACTTTGATAATCGCCAAAACTTGTGGCATCTTTTTTAGTGACAAAACTAAAACTCATGTTGCCTAGATCGTCATAAACCGCTCCACCACCAGATGTCCTGCGAGTCAAAACGATATTACGGCTTCGCAAATACTCAAAATCGATCTCTTGATACGCATTTTGATTTCTACCGATTATAACACATGGTTTTTGTATGTATAACAGAAGACAAGGTTCTGAAACATCTATGTTATCCATCAAGTACTCTTCAGTTGCCAAATTGTAACGAATATCTTCACTAAGCATACGGTAAAATTTCATTATAAGCCCCTCGTTCTTATTAGATTTCTATGGACATTCTCGCTTTTCTTTCGAAAAAATGCAATCAAATTGCTTGAAGATAAGATACACATGTTTTTTTATCTGTTTTTAAACTGTATTATTGATTAGATTTATCGTAACCGTTTCTTACAAACAAATCAAGGGGAATAAGTAAAAAAGGAACAAAAAAGACCAAAGCAAATGCCTTGGTCTTCCTCATTTCATTTATACGGAACTTTAACGGCGCGGCTCATCTTCCTCAAAATCTTTGCGGAAATAGCGGCGCTCTTCCTCTGGTTCCACTTCGCCGTCTTCAGGGTCGTGGAAGATCACCCGAATCTTCAAGACCCGTGAGCCTTCCATTTCTTCAGAGATCAGCTTTACGTTGTCCACTTCAAAGGAAAGTTTTTCTCCTTCATCAGGGATCAATCCTAAAGCAGTGATCAAATATCCCGCCATCGTATCCACATCACTCATATGCAAGCTCATGTTGAAGGCTTCATTAAAATCATCGATCAACATGCGGCCTTGAATGACATATTCTTTATCAGAGATTTTCTCATAAAGCTCTTCGACTTCATCTGATTCATCATCGATCTCGCCGACGATTTCTTCAAGCAAGTCTTCTAGTGTAACCAACCCAACGACGCCGCCATATTCATCAAGCAAAATCGCCATTTGGTTTTGGGTTTTCTTTAATTCATAAAGCAAATCATCGATAAAGACCGTTTCTGGCACAAACAATGGTTCTTGTAGAATTTGTTTGATGTCCATCGTATCAAAGCCGTATTTGTACGCACACTTCAATAGATTTTTGGTATGTAGAATCCCTACGACTTTATCTTTATCTTCATTATATACAGGAATACGAGAATAATTTTCTGCTAAAATTTCAGTCAAAATTTCTTCTACTGAGTCATTGATGTCCACCATAAAGGCTGAGGTTCTAGGAACCATGACTTCCCGGGCGACTTTCGTGTCTAATGAAAAGATCCCTTGCAGCATCTCTAATTCATCTTCTTCAAAGACCCCTTCTGTTTCCAACATATACCGCATTTCATCACGGGTCATCTTCGTGTCTTCATCGTCAAATTCCATTGGAGTGATGCGCGCCAATAAACTTGTCGAAGCAGATAAGAACCAGACGAAAGGTTTGGCAATAATCCCGATCGTTCGAATGACACCAGAAGTGAACTGGGCAACTTCTTCTGATTTGTTCATAGCGATCCGTTTTGGATACAACTCACCGAAAACGATCGACACATACGTCAAGATCGCTAAAACGATAATATTCGCTAAGCTTTTAGCCGCCGTCCCTCCACCTAATAAAGGTGCCAAACGGGTCGACAAGGTATCTGCCAGAGATGCCCCAGATAAAATATTCACCAAGGTAATCCCAACTTGGATCGTTGACAAGAAATTTGTTGGATTATCAATGATTTTCAATAATTTTTGTGATTTGACATTTCCTTCTTCCGCTTTTTGCTCCACACGGTTTTTGTTGACTGAGACGACTGCGATCTCAGAGGCCGCTAGAAAAGCGTTGATCAATGTCAAAACGATCAATAATAAAATTTGCGCTAGAAGCGACTGACTCTCGGGGTCAGCATTCATAATAGCATTCTCTCCTTATTTTTTCATTTTCTAAAAAAAATCGTGGGCTTAGCCCACGATAAAATCCTATCACAAAGTTTTTTTCTTTGCAATAAAAAACACCAGTCATTGATTATTCAATCAACCGTTCCTGATTTTTCTTAATTTTGTCATCTTTGATTAGGCGAACAATAAAGACGACAATCGTTCGGCAAATCGCATAAAATGGCACACCTAAGAAAATTCCTAATAAGCCAGCTAGATTACCAGCAACTAATAAGACCAAAATGATCGTTAACGGATGGATCGCCAATGATTTGCCGATCACATTCGGGTAAATAACATTTCCGTCTAATTGTTGGACGATCAGAACCACGATACAGCATAGTAGCGCTCGGAAAGGTTCATCAAAGACCGTCACTAATACCGCCGGAATCAAGCCAAGATAAGGACCTAAATATGGGATCAAGTTCGTAACCCCTGCGATCACACCGAATAAAAAGGCATAATTGACGCCAATCATCCAGTAACCGATGAAGGTGAAGGTACCAACAAAGATACATTCGATCGCTTGCCCACTGATGTAGTTGGACAATGTTTTGTTTAGGTCGCCCAGCAAGCCAACGATCTGCTCTCGTCTTCTTTCTGGAAAGACAGTTTTCAGATTAGGAACCAGCTTTTCCCCATCCTTCAGCATGTAAAACAAGATAAAAGGTACGGTCACGATGATCATTGTTGCGGAAGCGATTGTACTGACGATCGATCCTAAACTGGTGGATAATCCACTAAGAAACTGCTGTAGCAATGAGCCGTAAGAAAGATTTAGGTTTTCTAATTGCTGGGCGATATCGATTTGTTTGAAGAATGGATCATCTGCGATTCTTGAGATCCAGCTCTCCATATTCTTGGCAAATGTTGGAATATTTTCTGCCAATGAAGAAATCTGACTCACCAAATTAGGAATAACACTGACGAAAATCAAGATGATGGCTGCTACTAATAACAACAGAACGAGTATGACAGCAAACAGCCGTTTTATTTTGGTGGTTTTCATCAAAAATAAGACGATTGGATTTAGCAGATAATAGAGAAAGCCAGCAATCAATACTGGTGCAAATAAAGTAGAAAAAAACGTGCCGATCGGTGCAAATAGAAAATTGACTTTACTTAACACAAATACAAGTGTCACTAAAACCAATGCTTCCAAAGACCAAAAGAACAGTTTTGATTGTTTGAATTTGTCGAACAAAAGATTCCCTCCCTTTTTTATAACATTATAGATGATTTTGAAAAAAAAAGCTTGCGACTTTAGCCGCAAACAAAAGAAATTTGTAAAAAAAGTGGTATACTATTAAAAATAACGGAGAAATATTAGCTGAGGTGAGTTTTTTATGCATATTGCACAAACAAAAGATACGCTAAGTGACATTTATCTGGCGTCATTGAAAATACGAAATCAAGTGTTCGTGAAAGAGCAAGGTGTTCCATTAGCATTGGAAGTAGATGAAAATGAAGCATTGGCAGTCCACTTCGTCTTATATGACGATGATAATGAAGCAGTCGCAACCTTGCGTTTCTTACCTATCTCTGATCATGAAGTGAAGTTGCAGCGAATGGCAGTCCCCGCTGCTCATCGTGGTTCAGGTTACGGCAGACAACTGATCGAAGGTGCGGAAGCCTTCATTCAAAAACAAGGAATCAAAAAGGTCACTTTAGGCGCACAATTAACCGCCAAAGAGTTTTACTTGAAGTTAGGCTATCAGCCTGAAGGCGATGTCTTTTTAGACGCGGACATGCCCCATATCAAAATGAGCAAAACCTTTAACGAGAAGTGATTCCTTAAAACAGCGACCATAAAACAGATCCTTCCTCTGTTTTGTTGTCGCTGTTTTTTTATTCCTCTGCTTCCACGATCTCTTTAATCGCTGCCAGCAACGCTTGCGCCACCTTTTGATCATAGCCGTCACTCGTGATCACTGACAGATCGGTGTCACTGTTCAAATAGCCTAACTCCAATAAAACTGCTGGAAGATATTGTTCCCGCAACACATAATAGTTACCAAAACGGGTACCGTTGGAACTCAATGCCACCGAGGAACTCAAATTGGCAGTGATCGTTTCTGCCATCTCTTTTGCCCCAGTATAGTAATAGTATGTTGTCAGTCCTTGATTGCTGTTTGGTATTTCTGAATTATCGTAATGAATGCTGATAAATAGATCTGGTTCTTCTGAAAGAGAAGCAGCGGTAATATCTGACAGCGAGAGATAACGATCTTCGGTGCGTGTATAACTGACTTGAATACCTGCTTTGGTCAGTGCTTCGCCGATCGTTTGGACCGTTGCTAACGTCAAATCTTTTTCCATGATCGTTTGATCCGTCGAAAGTGCCCCAGAATCTTCGCCGCCGTGACCTGCATCAAGGACGACTTTGAAGTTCGATAAATCTTTTGGTACTGCCGAAAGCGCGACTTCTTGAATCGATGCTGATTGCTTTTCAATGTAACCTGTTACCCCATCATCTGTTTGTATTTCAACCATCTCTTCTGTTTGACTGATGAAGGTTGCCCAACTTCCTCGATGGATTTTTCCAATGACTGTCTCTTGACTTGTTGTCTGATAGATCGATACATAATCGTTCTCACTTTCAACCGCTGCATCGTATTCTGAGGGATCTACATAAATTTGGACCATACTGACAGTCTGAGCGGTCTCTTCTGTTTGAGCGTTAGGCTCAGTTTGAGAAGTACTTTCTTGACTCTCCTCACGAGCGGATTGGTCATTTCTCAACACAGCAAACCCCGCTGCAAAAAGCAGAATCATGGTGGTCCCGATAACAAGCTTCCCTTTCTTCTTCATGTGCTTCCTCCACTTATTTTCTTAGTCTCTTTATCATGGGACTATCAGCTTAAACGGAACTTAAAGCCTGCTGATGGAAGCATTCCTTTAGAGACACAAAAAAACTCCAACCAATTTGGTTGAAGTTTCTTGGGGAAAATGAGCGATCCGACCCATTTTACTTATTTTTGAGACAACTGCTTGTAGCGATCATACCAAATGTCCACATACCCTTGCGAAAAGGGTCCTTTGCCATTATTGATCCAATCTACTAAAATTTTGACATTTTCTTTCAAGATAAAATCAATGTCTTGCGGATATTGCATAATCTTACTGTGCAATTCATACTCATCCACATCTAGTAAACGTTTCTCGCCATCAGGAAATACTTTGATATCAAGGTCATAATCGATATATTTCAATGCCTCTTCATCAAGTAAATACGGTGAAGCAAGATTACAATAATAGGAAACCCCCTTCTCTCGAATCATTGCAATAACATTAAACCAGTATTTTTTATGAAAATATACAATTGCTGGTTCACGGGTAACCCAGCGTCTTCCATCTGATTCGGTCACTAGTGTATGATCGTTGACCCCTATCACTGAGAATTCACTGGTCTTTAAGACCATCGTATCCCGCCACGTTCGATGCAAATTGCCGTCATGTTTGTAGCTTTGAATGCTGACAAACTCTCCTTCTTTTGGAACTCGCATAGCAACCCTTCCCTCAGCAAGAAAACTTGCGTTTTGTTTGGGTGTTCATTACACCGACATCGTTAATATTATAGCAATAAAAGAAAGCTTTGCCTAGAAATCTTTATCGAGTTTCTGATATTTCTTTAATTGCTCGACTAATTTCTGCTGAGGTTTTGGAAAAACATAGTTTTGAAAGGACTCTTTGGCAGCCCATTGGCTGTCTTGTAACGTGAGCTCTCCCCGTTTTCTGCCGTAAAATAAAAGGACATGCCATTTCAAATGACTAAAGATATGCGTGATCTCGCCAAAATGTCGTTTTTGCCAAACAACAGGCAGATCAGGAAAAATCTCGAGTGCTTCCTCTTCGGCAATCAAATCCAACTGCAACTGCTCCTCTTTTGCCCATGTCCGCTGCAAAGCCTCATATTGTTCTTTCGTTACTTCTACCAACGGGAAATGCCACATAGAGGCCAATAAGCCTGTTTCAGGTCGCTGCACAAGTAGAAACGAGCCTTGATCTTCGATGGCGCCTGCGATGTAGTAGACATCCTTGGGCTTGGCTTTTTTCGATTTCACTGGAAAGTCTGTTTGTCGATTCTCTGCATAAGCAAGACAGTACTGGCTGATGGGACACTCTTCACATTTCGGTGTGGTGGGTGTACAGATTCGTGAGCCAAGATCCATCAAGGCTTGATTAAACTCACCGGGTTCATCGTGGGAAATGATCGTTCTCATCGCCTCGTCGAATGGTCTTCGGCTGCTAGCTTTCGCAATATCTGCTTCGATACAAAATAACCGACTGACGACCCGCATCACATTTCCATCGATCGCCGGTTCTGGTAAGCCAAAAGCAATACTGCCGATAGCACCAGCTGTATAGGGACCAATTCCTTTTAGTGAACGAATCTCCTCAATTGAATCGGGCATTTTCCCGTCGAATTCTGCCACGATTTGCTGGGCAGCCGCCTTCAGATTGCGGGCACGAGAGTAATAACCTAGACCTTCCCAAACCTTTAACAGCTTTTGTTCTTCAGCTTCAGCCAAATCTTGGATTGTTGGGAATTGCTCCATAAAACGGTAAAAATAGCCAATCACTGTTTCCACTCGTGTTTGTTGAAGCATGATCTCTGAGATCCAGATTGCATACGGATCGTTGGTCGCCCGCCAAGGAAGATTGCGTTTTTCCTTATGATACCAAGTTAAAAATGTTTCTTGGAACGTCTCGATTTTTTCTTCATCCCAAGTTTCCCATTGCTTACTCATCCATTACTTCCTCATCTAAGAATCGTTGTATATCATCGATGGCAAACCCTTTTTGATAAAGGCCTTGCTTGATTTTCATTTTTCGTTTCATCAAGGGCAAACGTTGATGCCGCCGCATAAGGCGAGCACCTTCCCTTTGGAGCGCTTCATTTTCTTGGTCTTCATCTTTTTCCATCGGTAATTCATCCAAAATCATTTGAATGACTCCTTGATGAAAACCTTTTTGCATCAAATGCATTTTTATCTTTTGGATCATTTCTTTATGGCTTTTATTTTGAAAACGACGCATCGCTTTTTCAGCCGTATGATAACCGACTTCAAACTGCATTTCCTCGGTATACAAAGGCAATACTTCTTGAATCACGGGATCTTTCAAGCCTTTTTTTCTCAATTGCTGGCTGATGACCACGGGTCCTTTATCACTCATACGGACTTGGGTGCGAATGTAGCTCTCTCCATAGTTTTTGTCATCGATCAAATTCAGCTCTTTTAGACGTTCAACAACTAAGTCTCGGTCTTGTTTTTCGATTTCTTTGTCTTTCAAATAGGTACGGACTTCCATTTCAGAACGCAGCTGATAGCTGATATAGTTCATGGCTTGCTGCAATCCTAAATCAAATCCTGCACTTTTTTTGATTTCTTTTAATTCTTCTTCACTCAGTTCCTTGCCTTTTAATAGCCGAAAACGGACCAAAAGATCTTCTGAGACCCGCAGCGTTTCACCTTCTGATGTCGCCACTTCATAAAAGGGTCCTTTTCCTTTATTGATACGAATAATTGTATTCATCTTCTTCACCTCGCGAACGTACATTCTATTTTACCACAACTACAATGAAATTCCTTCTAATCAAGCTGAAAAAATGTGGTAAAATGAACTGACTATTTTATTTAAGGAGTTCACATGGCAAATACACAAGTCCAGCTTGGACAAAAACTACAACTAACGATCAAACGCTTAGGGATCAACGGAGAAGGCATCGGTTATTACAAAAAGCTAATTATCTTTGTTCCCCGTGTTCTGCCGGGAGAACAGGTCATCGCCGAAGTCACCAAAGCCTCTTCCCGCTTTGCTGAAGCCAAGATGACCAAAATCGTCAAGCCCAGTAGCGATCGCATCCAACCACCGTGCAAGTTTTATGACCGATGCGGCGGCTGCCAATTGCAGCATTTAGTCTACGATAAACAATTAGATTTCAAAAAAGACCTCTTGAAACAAGCACTTGAAAAATTTAAGCCAAATGGCTACCAACAGTTTGAACTAAGGGATACTTTAGGCATGGATGTTCCTTGGCATTACCGCAACAAAGCGCAATTTCAATTGCGTTACAACAGTCAAACCAAACGTATCGAAGCGGGTTTATACGAAATGGAATCCCATCGCTTAGTCGCCATTGATGATTGCCTCGTACAAGAACAAGATACGCAAAAAGTGATCAACGGCATCGTCCAGTTGTTGAATAAATACCAGATTCCCATTTACGATGAACGCAAAAACAGCGGCATTTTACGAACATTGATGGTTCGGATCGGGATCGCGACTGGCGAAGTTCAAGTCGTTTTCATTACCAATTCTGTCAAACTGCCACAAAAAAATGCGCTGATTCGCGAAATCAATCAGCGCTTGCCGCAAGTCGTTTCCATCATGCAAAATGTGCAAAACAAAAAAACATCAGTCATCATGGGAGAGGAAACGATTCATCTTTGGGGCAAAGAAGCAATCGAAGAACGGTTGAATGAACTGACCTTCGACTTGTCCGCCCGCGCATTCTTCCAGCTGAATCCGCAGCAAACCAGCGTCTTGTATCAAGAAGGGTTAAAAGCCCTTGACTTGAGCAAAAATGAAACAGTCGTTGATGCCTACTGCGGCGTGGGAACGATTGGGCTGAGCGTGGCTCCTTATGCCAAAGAAGTCCGCGGGATGGACATTATTCCTCAAGCCATTGAAAATGCCCAAGAAAATGCGCGCCGCATTGGTGCCCAAAATACCCATTACGAAACGGGGACTGCTGAGGAGCTCTTACCAAAATGGTTCAATGAAGGCTTCAGACCTGATAGCATCATTGTTGATCCGCCAAGGACAGGCTTGGATGAACGATTATTGAAAGCTTTGCTGAAACAGCCACCGAAGAAGATGGTCTATATATCTTGTAATGTTTCTACTTTAGCAAGAGACTTAGTCCAACTAGCCAAAGTGTTTCACGTAGAATATCTGCAATCAGTAGATATGTTTCCACAAACCGCCCGCTGTGAAGTGGTAGTAAAATTGACCCGCAAATAAACATTCGCCTGACAAATCATCTTATGATCTGTCAGGCTGTTTTATTGCACCTATCGTTTCAGCGTATTTCCAATGGAAAAATGAATCGGTCTGTATAATGAGAATCTATGTATCAATAGAAGCATCATCAAATCCTCAATCATAAAAGCTAAACAATCATTGGATTCCCTGAAAAGAAATGGCAAATAAATTTTTTGGTTATTAACAAAATACCGTCACTAGAATACAACTTTGAATAAAAGCAAATCGAGAAACATAGAAAAAAGCCAGAACTGATTCTTTCAGTTCCAGCTTTTTTTATTTAGAAACCTGCAACTGCAAGCTTCCTTTTTATTTCGTAATCAAAGCATCTAAACTAGCAACCGCCAGACTCATCTTCGCGATTTTATCCAACAAGGCAAAACGATTGCGGCGAATATTTTCATCTTCAACCATGACCATTGTTTGATCAAAATAAGCTTCGATCAATGGGCGCAGTGCTACTAAGCTTTGGTAATTTTCTTCCATCGTTTGATGTGGGAACTTGTCCTCTACTGTTAAGACCGCTTCATACAAGGCAGTTTCAGAGTCGTTTTCAAACAAGGCAGGATCAATGGCTACTTGTTCCAATTCGGCTTTTTTCGCTAAATTGATGACTCGAGTCAAGGCTTCCATTGATGGTTTGAAGTCGGTGTCTTGCAGATGTTCTCTTAACATTTGAGCCGTTTCAAATAACGTACTGATATCTGCTTGACGAGCGCCTAAAACAGCTTCAATAACATCATGACGCGTATTTTTGCTGAGTAAGAATTGACGCAGACGGCCTTTCACAAAATCAGTCACTTGTTCTTGACCTGCGGCAAGTTGAATCCCAAAAACTTCCGGTTGGGCATTAATGGCTTCGCGAATCTCTTCTTGTAACTGAGCAAATGGGAAATACCAGCGTTTTTCAGCTAGGATGCGGATAATCCCGTAGGTTTGACGGCGTAAAGCATAAGGATCGTTTGAACCACTTGGAACCATATCAACGGCAAAGAACGCAAGTAAGCTATCTAATTTATCCGCAATGGCTAAAATAGCCCCGATTTTCGATTGTGGCAGCTCGCCTTCTGCTGAGATCGGCATGTAGTGTTCACGAATCGCTTGGGCAACTGCTGGTTTCTCTCCTTGGATCAGGGCATATTTTTCCCCCATGATTCCTTGCAACTCAGGGAATTCCCCTACCATATTGGTCACTAAATCAAATTTATAGATTTGAGCTGCCCGTTGAAGGTCGGTCAGTTCTTCTTCTGTTAAACCAACCGTCTTCCCGATGATTTGTGCAGCTAATCCAACACGCTGCATTTTTTCATACAAACTGCCGATTTTTTCGTGGAACGTGACTTGCTTAAGCTTTTCCACACAATGGTCGATGGTTAGCTTTTTGTCCTCATTGTAGAAAAACTCAGCATCTTCTAAACGGGCGGTCAGTACTTTTTGGTTTCCTTTGATAACATTATCGATTTTCACAGCATCCCCGTTGCGGGCAGAGATGAAATGCGGCAGCAATTCTCCATCAAGGGTGCGGACATCGAAGTAGCGTTGATGTTCTTTCATAGAAGTAACTAACACTTCTTCAGGTACAGAAAGATATTTTTCTTCAAAGTCCCCTACAAAGGCTGTTGGGTATTCAACCAGATTTGTCACTTCTTCTAGTAAGTCTTCATCTAAATCGATCCGCCAGTTGTTTTCTTGAGCGATTTCGTTGATTTGTGCAGTGATCATTTGTTGACGTTCGCTTGGATCAGCAATGACAAACTGATGCTTCATTTTTTCCAAATACTCGTCCGCATGATCAAACGTGACTGCCTCACCTAAGAAACGATGACCTTTTGACTCGCGACCGGTAGCAATATCAAGGATTTGGAAAGGAATGACTTGCTCACCAAAGAGTGCAACGATCCAATGAATGGGTCGGATGTATTCAAAATCGTAATCTGCCCAGTGCATCGTTACTGGGAACGTCAAACTTGTGATTACTTCCTGCAATCCTTTCAATACCTCAACGGTTGCTTGACCTTGGGTATGTTTCGTTACATAGACATACTCAACCCCTTTTAATTCACGGAAGGTGATGTCATCGGTTGTCAATCCTTGTCCCCGAACAAATCCTTGAGCTGCTTTCGACCAGTTGCCAGCTTCGTCTAAGGCGATTTTTTTCGCTGGTCCTTTGACGTCTTCTTGTGTATCGGCTTGTTTTTCAGGAATACCGGTGACATAAACTGCCAAGCGGCGAGGTGTTGAATAGGCTTCGATTGCTGTATAAGGTAATGCATGAGCATCTAAGAAAGCTGCCGTTTTTTCTTGTAATTGTTTCATACTTGGGGTTACGACATGCGCAGGTAATTCCTCTAAGCCGATTTCTAATAATAGGTTTTGTGCCATCTTATTTTCCCTCCTCAATCAGTTTTTGCGCCACTTCTGGATCAAGCAATGGATAACCGAGGTTTTCCCGTTCTGCTACAAATAGTTTTGCTACTTGACGCGCCATATTCCGGATTCGTGCGAGGTACCCAGCACGTTCAGTGACGGAGACTGCGCCACGTGCATCCAACAAATTGAAGGTATGGCTGCATTTTAAGATATAGTCGTAAGCTGGATGAACTAAGCGTTCATCGATACAACGTTTTGCTTCTTGTTCAAAACGATCGAAGTTCCCTAAAAGCAAGTCTTGGTCACTGACTTCAAAGGAGTATTTTGAATGTTCATACTCAGGTTGGCGGAAAATCTCACCATATTTGACACCTGCAGACCATTCAAGATCGTAGACACTTTCAACTTCTTGAATATAAGATGCTAGACGTTCTAAGCCGTAAGTGATCTCTGATGTCACTGGCTTACATGCTAAGCCGCCAACTTGTTGGAAGTACGTAAACTGAGTGATCTCCATCCCATCTAACCAAACTTCCCAACCAAGACCTGCACAACCCATTGAGGGATTTTCCCAGTTATCTTCGACAAAACGAATATCATGTTCTAATGGATCGATCCCTAAAAGACGCAGGCTTTCTAAATAAAGCTCTTGGATATTTTCAGGAGAAGGCTTCATCACGACTTGGAACTGGTGGTGCTGATACAAACGATTTGGGTTTTCCCCGTAGCGGCCATCAGCTGGACGGCGAGAAGGTTCTACGTAAGCGGCGTTCCATGGTTCTGGACCGATTGCACGTAAAAATGTATATGGGCTCATGGTTCCAGCCCCTTTTTCTGTATCATAGGCCTGCATCAGCATACAGCCGTTTTCAGACCAGAATTTTTGCAGGGTCAAAATCATTTCTTGCACAGTTAGTTTACTCATCTTTTTCTTCCTTTCTTATAACGCATTGACGACAGGATAAAATTCGACAACTGATCCGGGGATCAATTTCACTTCGACCACGACATCTGCTTCTAAAACATCAGATAAGTCGTAAAGCATTTGGTCTGGACTCGTTGTAAATTCATGGATAAGCTGTTCATCCTTTAAAAGGCGAACCTGCAGCGGAATACTTGCTAATACTTTGAGCTTTTTTTCGGTAAACGCACTTGCTGGAATCGTCATATCAAATAACATAAAAAAACCTCCTTTGTTTTTGGCTATTCTTGGTGTGAAACATAAAAAAGTCCCTATATCTATACGGAGTGTATAGATATAGGGACGATACATTCGCGGTTCCACCCTACTTCCGACAAGTCGGCAGCTTCATTGATCATGCTCACGGACGCCTGCGAAATAAGGTTCCAACTTGGCTTTCACTCTCCCAAGTTCGCTTCATGGAATGGACTTCTTTCTTTCTTCCGGTCATAGCACGGATTCGATTACCCTTATGATAGTAGTTGAAGCTAGGGTTTGTCAATGACTAATTTGAACTTTTATGCTTCTGGACCTAAATCCGCGTGATCATGAAAGACGATCTCATCAGCGATTTTCCCATCACTTTCAAAAACGATGATCTCGTTTATTCCAGTTTTCAAAAACGGTGCCGGGACGTACAAGCGTTGCTGCGGTCCTTTTTCCCAGAAACGGCCGATCATATGACCATTGACTTGGACAAACCCTTTACCCCAGCCTGGCAATTCGATAAAGGTATCTGCACATTCATCAAAAACACATTCAACGCGTGAGAAACTTGGTTGTCCTTTTTGCCATTTTCCTTGGAAATCAATGGCATGCAAATTATCCATCGGTAAGGGATAGATTTCCCAGTTGCTTTGGAAGGCGCCATTGATGATCACACCGTCTTTGATGCCTTTGTGCTGATGGTTCATTTTTACGGAATAATTGACCCGCCCCATATTCTCCACCAAGATCCCCAACTCGTTTTCTGATTCTGATAAATCGAAACTGTAGGTTTGACCGATTTCTTGATCATAATCGATGCGCAAAAGTTCCTGATTGATAAATGTATGGGCACGATCCATCGTATTGATCAGACGGTAGTCGGCAATCTTCCGAGCAGACCCAATCAGTGAGCGATAATAGATATAACCTGTCGCTTGATTGCAGGCTTCCATCGATAAGGGGTAATTACTTATGATCGGTTGACTGATCGCGTCGATCGTCGAAAACAAGGAGACTCGTTCTTTCACTGAGAATGTTCCATAAGCTTTTCGCTCAATTTCCATACTCAAGGGAAACTCAGGAATTTCCGTATAGTCAGCAATCACCTTTTTGAAGGCTTGGTATTTGGCAGTAGGTTCTCCCCATTCTGTCAGTAAGGCATCGTAATCATAGCTAGTGACATCCGGCGCTAAGCGTTCATAATAGTTTGACCCGTTCATAAAGCCAAAATTGGTCCCACCATGAAACATATAGATATTGACAGAACCCAATGCTAAACAATCCTGTAATTCCTTTACTGCATCTTCTGTGGAGGTCGTATGATGCTGGTCGTCACCCCAGGCATCAAACCAGCCGATCCAAAATTCCATGACCATCAATGGCCGTTTTTCTCCGTGAAATCTTCGAAGTTTTTCAAAGTTTTCCTTGATGTTGGAGCCGCAGTTGATCGTAGGCAAAGCCAAGTCTTTGATACTGCCGTTTTCTAGCATATCGTGCCAAGGTCCGTCAGAGGTCACTAACGGCGTTTCTACACCATGCTGCCGCATCGCAGCCACCATTTTTCGCAAATACTCTTTGTCATTGGCGTAGCTGCCGTATTCATTTTCTACTTGCATCATTAAAATCGGACCACCTTGGGTGATCTGCAGATCCCGCACTTGTGGAAACAAATGGGCGAAATAACGAGTGATTTTTTCCATAAATGGTGGATAATCAAACCGAAGCTTCATCATAGGATCTTGCAATAGCCAATAAGGCAGCCCACCAAATTCCCACTCCGCACAAATATAAGGTGCTGGTCGCAAAATGACATAAAGCCCTACTTCTTGTGCCGTTTGGATAAATCGCCGCAAATCAAGGATCCCCTCAAACTGATAGACACCTTCTTGTGCTTCATGGAGATTCCAAGGAACATAGGTTTCCACGGTATTACAGCCCATCAAGCGTAGCTTCTCTAAACGATCTTGCCAATATTCAGGAACGACACGAAAATAGTGGATCGCTCCAGAGATCACTTTAAAAGGCTTGTTGTCTAAATAAAAGTCATCTTCAATAGCAAAAGTTCGCATCAGTTACGCTCCTCTTTGACGATATAGGTGGTGTACTGTGCCAGTTTCGTTTCTGAAGAAAGAACCTCACCCGTCAGGAGATCCGTTTCTCCGACGAAAATTTCTGGTAAAGGTTGTGCTTCTTCGTGGAAATTAATGATAACGAAGAATTTCGCCTCTGCATTTTCACGACAAGCAACTTCCAGTTTTGTTGCCTCCTCGATCACTGGGGTAATACCGGTTTCTTCGACGATTGTTTTGAAAAGCTGATCTTGTAGCTGATCTTCCAACTGGCCACCAAAGTAATAGACAGTTCCTTCATCAAACGTATTTTTCGTCACTGCCGGCATTCCTGCATAAAAATTGCTTGTATAATGCGCTAGCGCTTCAGCGGTTTCTAAATGGATCAGATCGCTGACTGAATTACTGGTTCCTGTCAGTTCTTCATTGACTAAGGAAACCCCGTTTGATTGTTCTGGGGCTAATGCATCGATTTCTTCCACCCAGATGCCAGATAACTCCCGCAAGGGGCCAGGGTAACCGCCTAAGTGAACATTGTCTGATTGATCAACGATGCCGCTCATATACGTTGTAAGTAAAGCACCGCCTTGCTTAACGAAATCAGTGAGCCGCTCTTGCATCCCTTCTTTGATCATGTAGAGAACCGGTGCTGCGACTAATTTGTATTTTGATAAGTCAGCATCCACGGGAATCAAGTCGACGGCAATATTTTGTTCGTAAAAATACCGATAGTAGCGATGGATCTGTTCTACGTATTTCAGATCAACGGTCGGACCACTGGTGTATTCTAATGCCCAGTAATTGTCCCAATCAAAAATCAAAGCAACTTGTGCTTGAGATTGCGTCCCAATGATGTCTGAAAGCTGCGCTAATTCCGCCCCAAGAGCGGCTGTTTCTCGAAAAACTCGCGTGTCTTCATGACCGACATGTTCGATGACCGCACCATGGAATTTCTCACAAGCGCCAACGGAACGTCGTAATTGAAAGTATTGGATCGTATCCGCCCCATGCGCGATGGTTTGGTAACTTTGTGCCCGCATTTGTCCCGGTTTTTTCAACGAGTTATAAGGTTGCCAGTTTTGTTGCGAAGGTGTTTGTTCCATCAACATAAAGGGCTGTTGTTTCAAGCCACGCATTAGATCATGGGTCATGGCTACTAAACTCCATGGCGTATTATATGATGGATAATTATCCCACGAAACAAGGTCCATTTCCTTTGCCCACTTGAAATAATCCAGTCCTTTAAAGGTTCCCATCAAATTCGTTGTAATCGGAGTTGTCGGATCAATTTTCCGAATAGCGTCCCGTTCCATCATATAGTTTTTTAAAAGACTATCCGAGTTGAACCGTCGGTAGTCAATGGAAATACCCGCAAATGCTGTCTTCTCATAGCCGATTCCTTCTGACAGCGCATTTGGCAGCACGATTTCATCCCATTCATACACAGTGTGTCCCCAAAATTCCATGTTCCAGGCTTTGTTCACTGCCTCGATCGTTTGATACTTGTCTTTTAGCCAAACACGAAACGCTTTCTCACAGTTTTCGCAATAACATTCGCCACCATATTCATTGTTGATGTGCCAACAAGAGACTTGCGGGTTTTCACCGTAACGTTCGGCTAATTTTGTCGCCAATCGCTCAGCGTATTTTTGATAGACTAAACTGTTAGGACAGGCATTGTGCCGTTGCCCAAACTTATGACGGCGTCCATCATAATCGGTGCGAGCGACTTCCGGATATTTCTTGAACATCCAAGCTGGCAGCGCCGCCGTCGATGTCGCTAAGACGATATCGAACCCTTCCTTGCTTAATCTTTCGATGATTTGATCCAATTCCTCAAAATCATAACAATTTTCAGAAGGCTGGATCTTTGCCCATGAAAAGACGTTGACGGTCGCACTATTGATACTCGCTTTTTTAAAGATTCGAATGTCTTCTTCCCAAATCTCTTTGGGCCATTGATTGGGGTTATAATCGCCGCCAAATAAAATTCGATCGAAAAATTTTGTCATAAGAATGAACGCTCCTTTAAAATAAATTGATTTCTACTCTCTTATTGTAAGGCTTTTCATTCTGTTGTAGTATAATACATGAAACACTATTTTATAACTTTTCGAAACATGGAGGTTGGATATGCCTATTTATTTTTATCAAACAAACCAGCAGCTGCCTTTGTCGCTTGAAAGTATCGGAAATGATTGGCCACAAGATGACGTTGTTCGTCCCGATGGCTACCCTTACTTTCATTGGCTACAGACAGAACAAGGAGAAGGCCGCGTCACCTTTGGTCAAGAATCCTTTATCTTACGTCCCAGTGAAGGCATCTTGATTTTTCCTTTTACTCCACATCGCTACTATCCCTTGTCTGATTGGAAAACCTCCTTTGCCACTTTTCAAGGACCTTTGGCAGCTGAGATCTTAAAAAAATTTACAAGTAAACCTTATCTTTTAGTTGAAGAGTCTGAAACTTTTTCCTATATGACTTGGATCAAACAACGCATTAAAGAAGACCCAAAAATCAGTTGGGATCCGTTACAGGCTTCTAGCGAGTGTTATCGTTTTTTGCTGGCGATCATGCAAGAGAACTCGGGGAATCCAACCGAAAAACACCCCTTGTTTCAACAATATCTGATCCCTGTAATACAAGAAATCGAAACCAATTACGATCAGGCGATCACGATCAGAGACTTGGCTGGTTTAGTCTATGTTTCGCCCCAATATCTCTCGCGGTTGTTCCAGCGTTTTCTAGGACAATCCACCGCCCAATACTTATTAAACTATCGCATGGCCCGCGCCAAAGAACTTTTGGTGGCACAGCCGGATCTGCCCATTCAGCAAGCCGCCTTCGCCGTGGGTTTTCAAGATGCGAGTCACTTTACCGCATTGTTCAAAAAAAGAGTCGGCTTAACTCCATTGAAGTTTCGCCAACTCTATCATTGATTTTTCGGTTTTAAGACGTCTTGCCATTGCCCCATCTGATCGATAAACTTCTTGCTTTTCAAATGGATGCCGACATATTCATCATACAATAGATCGATCACTTGTCGAATCGCTGCTTTCGTTTCTGACTTTAATTTGATCGAAGCAATCTGCTCATAGGATATTTGCGAAAACAAGCGAATAAAATGGATCGCACGAGAATCCGCATGATAGCGACGTTCGTCCATCCCCCAGTGCTGTTCACATAAAATACCGCTATATTTTGAGGAATAGTCAAACCGACCGTCGGTTTTTCCGCAGATGGCACAATGCGTCCAATTTGGAGTAATCCCGAAACGGTGTAAAATCTGAATCTCAAAAATATTGGTGATGATCTCTGCGTCGTTTCCTTGATCCATCAATTGTAACGCCTCGTGCAGAAATTGGTAAAGATGTGGATCATAGACCCGATCATCGATGGCAGAATCAGCCAGATTCAACAGATAAGTCGCATAGCCAGCGATAAAAATATCACTTTGAATCGTACGAAATGAATGGATGTCTTTGGCATTGTTTAAAAAGGACAAGCCTTCCGCTTTGATGGTTCCCATGTAAGTCGCTTCAGTATAGGAGAGCAAGGCTGGTGTCAAGGGGTTGTTTTTCCGATGAGCCCCTTTGACATAAAACATTTGCTTCCCAGCTGACTCCGTAAAGATTTTGACTAACTTGTCCTTTTCTTTATGGTCTTTTGAAAAAAGTAAGATTCCTTTTGTTTCAACAAGATTCATCGTCGTACCCCATTTCTTTAAAAAAACTGATCCAGTTAACTAACTGCATCAGTTTTTCCTTTTTAAAGCAGACCATGATTGATCTAAATTTCCTTAATACTCATCTTTGCGATAGCCGTAGTCTGTTAAGAAGGTTTGCTTGTCGCGCCAATCTTTTTGAACTTTCACCCATAGTTCCAAAAAGACTTTGTCATCTAACAAGTGTTCAATGTCTAAACGAGCTTTCGTCCCGATCTGTTTCAGCATTTTTCCGCCTTTACCGATGATAATGCCTTTTTGACTGTCACGTTCGACAATAATCGTCGCTTGAATATGCACCTTATCATTATGGTCCCGTTTCATGGAGTCAACAACGACCGCTACCGAGTGAGGCACTTCATCTCTGGTCAGTAGCAAGACTTTTTCCCGCACCAATTCGGAAACGATAAAGTATTCTGGATGATCCGTGATTTGATCCTCTGGGAAGTACTGAGGCCCTTCAGGCATTTCATCGATCAGTAGCTTCATTAACGTTTCGAAATTATTGCCTTCTGTTGCGGAAATCGGTACGATCTCAGCAAAGTCCATTTGTGAAGAGTAATCTTCAATGATTGCCAATAAAGCATCCGGATGGACTTTATCTATTTTATTGATCACTAGGAAAACTGGCGTCTGGCTTTGACGCAACCGTTCGATGATAAAATCATCACCCTTGCCGCGCTTTTGATCGGCACTGATCATAAATAGTGTCACGTCAACTTCACGAAGTGCACTATAGGCGGTTTCCACCATAAAATCGCCTAGACGGTGTTTGGGTTTATGGATCCCTGGTGTATCGATAAAGATCAGCTGTGCGTCATCTGTCGTATAGACCCCTTGAATTTTATTACGAGTCGTTTGCGCCTTGTCACTCATGATCGCGATTTTTTGCCCTACGACTCGATTTAGTAGTGTTGATTTCCCAACATTTGGCCGCCCGACGATCGCAACGAAGCCTGATTTGTGTGTTGTCATTGTTGTTCCCCTTTATCTTGTGGTTTTGGTGCATCTTTAGAAGAGCTGTAGCAATTTTGGCAAGAAGATGATCGCGGCGACCACTAATGCAAACACAGCGGTCATCAGCACAGCACCAGCTGCCATATCTTTGATTTTTTTTCCGATAGGATGGAAATGAAAGTCCGTAAACATGTCAACGACATTCTCAAAGACTGTATTGATGATCTCCACGATCCACACTAAGAAAACAGCTAACAGCAGCCAAAGCCATTCCATTTGATTCAAACGGAAAACAAAGCCTGCAATGATCGCAACGATACCTAACGCAACATGTTTACGCATATTACGCTCCTCTTTAAAAACGGTTTTTATACCGGTGAAAGCAAATTCGATTGACGAGATAAACTGTTTGTTTTTCCCAATATTCTTATCTTTTGAGTCCATAGGCATCCAGTATTTCCTTTTGCAATCCAAACATTTCCTTTTCATCTTCTGGTGTCATATGATCATAGCCGTTGATATGCAAGAAACCATGCAGCGCCAAGAAACCAAGTTCCCGATCATAAGTATGCCCATATTCAGCAGCTTGTTCCTTTGCCCGTTCAATGGAGATCATAATGTCTCCTAGATCACGAGGCATCTCTTCAAGGGCTTCATCAAAAATGATCGGCATCTCCTCTGGCGTTTCTTCTTCGAAGGCAAAACTGATGACATCTGTCGGCATATCTTTGCCGCGATACTCCCGATTGATTTCTTGGATGGCTGCATTGTCCATAAACGTGACCGACATTTCCGTATCCTCTGGAAGGTCTAAATGTCCTGCAGCAAATTGTAGAAGGCCTTCGATCTCTTTGATCTTGGTTTCCCCTACTGAATTTGTCTCATCTAAAAAGGTAATCTCCATTAGCGCTCTCTTCTTTCTTGTTCTTCTTTCATTTTCTCTGCTTCCGATTTCATCTTTGGGTATTTGATCCGTGAATGGAAGGTACTGCAAAGTCCATTGACCAGTGATTTTTCAATCATTCGGATTTCTTTCAACGTTAACCCTGTTTCATCCAGTTGACCGTCCAAGATCCGGTCATTGATGAGATTCGCAACAAATTCTTGAATCTTTTGATTGGTCGGATTTTCCATCGCTCGAACCGCTGCTTCACAGCTATCAGCGATACTCACGACACCCGCTTCTCGTGTTTGCGGTTTTGGCCCAGGATAACGGAAATCTTCTTCCGTCACCTCGGGATTACGCTCTTGGGCTTTGACATAGAAATAACGCATCAGGGTCGTGCCATGGTGTTGACGGCAAATATCGATCACCATCCGCGGCATTTTGGCCTCTTCGAGAATTTCCGCTCCATCGATCACGTGACCGAAGATGATTTGTTTGCTGTCTTCAGGTAGCAAGAAATTATGTGGATTCTCAGCACCTGCAGGTAAATTTTCAACGAAGAAATTGGCATGTTTGACTTTACCAATGTCATGGTAGTAACAAGCCACGCGGGTCAGTAAGCTTTGCCCACCAATCTCGGCTACAGCATTGGCGCTAAGATTGGCAACCATCATACTGTGATGATAGGTCCCTGGTGCTTCTTCCAACAACTGTTTCAACAACGGATGATTCGGGTTACTCAATTCATTCAACACGATCATACTTTCGTCCGTTACCAATAGTTCGATATACGGATGCAGCCCCATTGTCAGCAAATAGCTTAAGAGCGAGCCGGCCAATCCACAGACGAGTGTTGTCCATGTGTTGCCGCGGGCCAAATCCATTCCTTGGAAAATGACCAGCATGATGCTTAAGAGTAATGGGAAAACGATCACCCACATGACTGCGATTTTCCCTTGACTGGCAATACGTGCTCGTTTGATCATCGTACCCATTAAACCAGAGAAAAGGTAGGTCACTAAAACAGTCGTCAACAAGTTGGTCCCACTGGAATCAAAGTAAATGAAGAGTGCACTGACCACTTGGAAAATCGCGGATAATATTCCTAAACGTCTGCTGGAGAAAATGCTCAGAATCAGCGGTGTAAAGGCTGCTGGGAAAAAGAGCGGGATAAAGGTCACTAATTCTGATTGGAACAGTTGGAAGAATTTCATGATCAAAATACTGAATGCCATCGCCAAAATATAAAAAGTGACGGCGTTCATACGTTTTTCAACGTCTTTTGTCTGTCTTGTATAATAAAACAGCATCAGCATTTGTAAGCATATCGCTAAAACTAAAGCGATCAATGGAAAAACTGAGAAGGTTTGATTGGTCATTCCTAAAAGCTGTAATTTTTCCAATGCGTTGGCATCGATCTGCGAGCCTTCACGAACAATGATTTCTCCTTGATAGATCATTACCGGTGGAACAGCGTCCATGGCGGTTTGTCTCGCTTCTTCCGTCCGCTTTTCATTGGGAATATCATTGACGACGATTCCTTGATTGACAATAAAACGCAATACTGATGCCATGTCTGAAGTAACATCTAGAAATTGGATCTTGTCTTCTGCCTCCGAGCGGAAAGTGCTGAGTTCTGTTTGACGGATCTGCTTAGCCATTTGCTCGTCCACTAGCTGTAAGGCATAGGTTCGTACCGTATTCAATTCATCGCTACTTAAAGAAAACAACGTCGACAAAAAATTATTCGTCAATGACTGATAAAAATCAAGTTCATCATCACTCATTTTTTCAAACTCTTTTTTTAAGGCTGCGATGTATTCATCCGTACTCGGTTTAGGGATATTTTCATCCTCATCAGCCTCAGCAACTTCTTTAGCGTGGGCATCATCTACCGACTTTTTGACTGAATCAACTAAGTCAAATAAATGGTCGATGCGATCGTGCTGTGTCTGCGCCAGTGTGTCTTGATAAGTATACTCTGGTGGAACCGCTTCTGCTGCTAATTTGCGCTTTTGTTCTGTCGCAGCGGTATTTTCAATCGTTTTATTGGCACGGATGTTTTCTTCCGCCACCTGACCTTCGCTATAATCGACATTGTTCTGTTTGACGCTGGTGTACATGATACCAATCGAAAAAAGAAAGAATAGAAACATTAAAACTGGTAAATAGAACTTCCCAAGTCTTTCTCTAAATTTCCGTAGTGGTTGAATGATCATAGTTCTCCTCCTAAAAGACGATCAGCGCTTGTCTTTAAGATCTGCTTCTTCATAAGCTCGAATGATTTCGGCCACAACTGGGTGCCGTACCACATCTCCTGCTTCAAAATTAGCAAAAGCAATTTTGGGGATCTCTTGCAACGTTCGCTCCGCATGGATCAAACCGCTTAAAGTTCCCTTTGGCAAGTCGATCTGACTCGTATCGCCATTGACGATCATTTTGGAGTTGAATCCTAAACGTGTCAGAAACATTTTCATTTGAGCGATCGTCGTGTTTTGAGCTTCATCTAAAATTACAAAGGCATCTTCTAACGTGCGCCCTCGCATATATGCTAATGGAGCGATCTCTATGACGCCACGTTCCATTAAACGATTCGTATGATCCATCCCGAAAATTTGATACAACGCATCATAAACGGGTCGTAAGTAAGGATCGACTTTTTCTTTCAAGTCTCCCGGTAGGAAACCAAGGTTTTCTCCTGCTTCCACAGCGGGCCGTGTCAAAATGATCTTTTGCACTTGGCCTTTCTTTAAAGCAGCGATCGCCATGACAACGGCTAAAAAGGTTTTTCCTGTTCCAGCTGGTCCGACACCAAAGACCACATCATGTTTGCGAACAGCTTCGATATATTTCTTTTGACCGGCATTTTTCGCCCGAATCGGTTTACCATTACGGTCCTTGATGATTTCTTCATCATACATATCTTTGAAATAATCAAGACTGCCTTTGTTTACCATATTCAACGCTGTGATCACATCAGGGGTACTGATATTGATACCTCGTTTGATCAACTCTTGCAACGCTCGAATCACAGATTGTGCTTTTTCTGCTGCATCCGCTTCGCCGACGATTTGGATTAGCTCACCACGAGTGTGAATGACCGTCCCTGTCGAGTCTTCAATAATTTTAATGTTTTTATCGTGAGCACCTAATAGCAAACGAACATCATCGTTTTCACTAAGTGTTATCTCGATCGTCATAGTTTTGTCTGTCAAATATGTTACAGCTCCTTTTTTGGCGTTCTTATTAATAATAACATAAGATGGAAAAAAGAAAAATTACTTATAAAGCCCAAAGGTAGTTTCCTTTTGTCCTTATGCTTTTTTTAAGTTTTCGAAATCAGAAAAAAGCCGCAAGCATGTCATCCATACTTGCGGCGTGAGCTTACATTTGATCCAATAATTCTTTAACGATTGCATTGACTTGATTGCCGCCTGCTTTGCCTGTGACTTGCGGCATTACAGCACCCATCACTTTTCCAAATTCTTTGGAAGAAGAAGCACCAGTCTTTTCAATCGCTCCAGCAACGATTTGGCGGATTTCCGCTTCATCAAGTTGCGCTGGTAAATATTTTTCAACAACTGCAATTTCAACTTTGACTTTCTCGGCTAAATCTTTTCGGTCAGCTTTCTCAAACTCATTTAAAGAGTCCCGACGTTGCTTCATCTCACGAGATAAAACAGTCAACTCTTCTTCTTCATTCAAGTCAGTACCTTTTTTGATCTGCTCATTTTGAATTGATGCTTTCAACATGCGGATCACCTGCAAGGTTTCCTTGTCTTTGGCTTTCATCGCTGTCTTCATGTCATCATTCAGTGTACTTAGTAGTGTCACACTACCAGCTCCAATTCTCAAAACAGTAGAAAATTAGAATTTTTTGCGTTTTCTAGCTGCTTCAGATTTTTTCTTACGCTTTACGCTAGGTTTTTCGTAAAATTCACGTTTACGAGATTCCTGTAAAGTACCCGCTTTTGACACGGAACGTTTGAAGCGACGAAGAGCATCGTCAAGTGATTCGTTTTTGCGAACGACTGTTTTTGACATGTAAATTCCCTCCCTCCGAGCTTAAAAAGTAACCGTAGTTGTTATTGAAATAAAATCCCAAAAAACACGACTGTCCTTTAAAAATTATAGCTAACCCCTGAAAAAGTGTCAAGGCATTCTGGTAAAAAAGTCTTCGATACTGTCAAGTTTGTTTGGGTTTTCATTGACATTCTTCACAACGCCCCAGAATCTCGAAGCGATGACCCTCGATCAAACAACCAGGAAGCTGTTCTTGAAAGAAGTCCATTGGACAAATATGCAGTTCTTTTGTTTTGCCGCAGACTGTACAAATGAAATGATGGTGGTGATGGTCCTCTAATTCTGCACAGCAGTTATAGCGAAACTTCATCTCACCGTTCAGCTCTGTTTCTTCTAAAATACCGATCTCAGAAAAATCGTGCAAATTCCGGTAGATCGTATCATAACTCAAACCAGGATACTTTTCCGACATGTATTCATGAATTTCTTTTGCTGGTAAATAGCGATTGCGTTTGACTAAATAGGTGATGATCGCTTCTCTTTTTTTGGTGTATTTAAAGCCATTTTCTTTCAATGTTGTCATGGCATGCTCAATAAGTGTTTGATTTTTCATCGTAGGCCCTCCTGATAAATCAAAATCATTCCGATTCTATCGATCTTAAGTATGGTATAATGAAATCAATAAAAAAGCAAGAGAGGATTTTTCTTATGAAGCCAACTGAACCTGAACAACCAGACTTGCAAGAAAAATTGCAAACCAGTGCCGCAGTGACGATGTTCGTGTTGTCGGACTCTGCCGGCGAAACGGCATCGAAGCTTGCACAAGCGACAATGGCCCAATACCCCAGCGTCGAATTCAACCTTTTTAGACGCACCTTCATCCACACAAAAGAGCATTTGATCAAAGCATTATCAGATGCAAAAAAACACAATGCCATTATTCTTCATACCTTGATCAAAGAAGAACTCGTAGATTTGACCAATCATTTTTGTGAAGAAGCGGATCTCTATCATTTTGATGTACTGACACCGCCTGTGAGTGAAGTTGAACGCCGCACTGGGGTGGCACCGTCACGAGAACCCGGCGCTTTGCACCACTTGAATGAAAATTATTTTAAACGCATCAAAGCCATGGAGTTTGCTGTGATGTATGATGACGGAAAAGACCCCCGAGGCTTTTTAGAGGCGGATGTCGTTTTATTGGGTGTTTCTCGGACCTCAAAAACGCCTTTGAGTCTATTTTTAGCGAACAAAAACTTAAAAGTCGCTAATTTGCCTTTGGTTCCGCAAGCCCACATACCAAAACAGCTCTGGGAAATCGATCCGAAAAAAATCGTTGGGTTAACAAACGATCCGAATGTATTAAACAGTATCCGCAAAGAACGGATGCGCTCCTACGGCTTGAACCCCGATTCTGCGTATTCCGATATCGAAAAAATCAAAGCGGAGCTGACGTTTGCCAATGATCTTTATGAGAAATTAGGTTGTGTCGTGATCAATGTCGCTTCTCTTTCCATCGAAGAAACCGCCTCAATGATTTTAAATGCATTAAACTTAGAAGATCATAGCTATTACACCTCAGAGACGAAAGATTAACCACTATTAAGCAATAAAAAACGATGAGCGGACTCAGTCTGCTCATCGTTTTTGGTATATTTTTCATTTTAAAGCTCTTTAGAAAACTTGTAGCCCTTCACGATCGATTTGCAATTGTTCGATATACGCATTACTTTCCAGCGCATGCAAAAGTTTTGAGATACGTTCTGCCTTGTCTTCTGGGACGATTGCTAAGACAGTGGGACCTGCGCCACTCAAGAAACAGCCATAACCGCCTTCTTCTTCACAAATCTGGCGAATGGTCGACAAGTGTGGAACAAGTTTCTCACGATAGGCTTCATGAAAACGATCTTGCTGCATCAATTTCCCTGCAAGAGGCAGATTGCCATTGATGACTGCTGCGATCATAACATTGGCGATCGCACTGGCTTCGACTGCTTGCTCGTGAGAAAGTGTCTGGGGCAAGACTTGGCGACTTGCTTCCGTCAACAACTCATCGTGAGGGATATAGGCGATGATCTCACATTCAGGAAAATGATGTTTGACTAAATACGTATGCTTGTGCTGATGATCATAGGCAGCAATCGTAAAATCTCCATAGATCGCTGGTCCGACGTTGTCAGGATGCCCTTCAATGGCGGTTGCGATCTCAAGTTTTTGTGCTGCACTCAGATTCATATGCGCCATGCGGTTGGCTAGTTCAATCCCAGCAACAATAACAGAAGAACTGCTGCCTAAGCCTCGTGCCAATGGAATATCTGAGCTCATACGAATCTTCAATGGTTTCATGTCTGGTGCTAATTTCAAAGCCACACGCAAAAGTAAATTGGTTTCATCGGTTGGAATCTCTGAGCCTAACTCATGGATGATTTCCCACGTATCGTTTTCTTTTAAAACTTCAATGAACAAATACTTTGACAGGGCAATCCCGCAGGAATCAAAACCAGGCCCTAAATTCGCACTGGTTGCAGGAACGCGGATCTTCATAGATTGGCAACTCCTTCACGAAGATGCTGACGCATTTCTTCTAAATCACTCATTTTATTGATGGTTACTTCGGTTGCTTTAATTGCTGTATCCGGATCTTTCAGACCATTTCCAGTAAAGACAGCAACGACAGTTTCACCTGATTTGATTTTTCCTGCTTTCACGTGCTGGATAACGCCGGCAAGTGATGCGGCTGAACCTGGTTCAATAAATACACCATCTTGCGCAGCGATTTTACGGTAAGCATTCAAAATTTCCTCATCGGTTACTGCATCAATATGTCCTTTTGATTCATCACGAGCGGCTTCTGCCAACTGCCAGCTGGCCGGATTGCCGATCCGAATCGCTGTAGCGATCGTTTCTGGCTGTTCGATGACTTCACCACGGACGATGGCAGCAGCACCTTCAGCTTCAAACCCATGCATTCTTGGCAACGTGGTGCCTTTTTTCTCATGCCATTCTTTGAACCCTTTCCAATATGCCGAGATATTTCCTGCATTACCGACAGGAATCGCAAGAACATCTGGCGCTTGTCCTAATTGTTCGCATACTTCAAAGGCAGCTGTTTTTTGTCCTTCTAAACGATAAGGATTGACTGAGTTTACTAGCGCCACGGCTTCCGTTTCTGCAATATCCCGGACCGCTTTTAACGCTTCATCAAAGTTTCCTGGAATCGAAATGATATCGGCTCCATAAACGATTGCTTGCGCCAATTTTCCCATAGCGATCTTGCCATCTGGAATTACAACGTAGGCTTTGATACCCGCTCTGGTGGCATAAGCTGCTGCTGCCGCACTAGTATTTCCTGTCGAGGCACAGACGATTGCTTTAGCGCCTTCTTCCACCGCTTTTGCCACCGCCATCACCATACCGCGGTCTTTAAATGAGCCTGTTGGATTCAGCCCTTCGTATTTTCCATACAATTGGATCCCTAATTCCTTGGAAAGGCTTGGTAAGGGAATCAACGGCGTGTTACCTTCTGCCAGTGACAATGCTGGGGTATTTTCATTAACTGGGAGATATTCTTTGTATTGATGCAATAATCCTTGATACATGTTTATTCCTCCATCACTTTCATTATTTGAATGCTTTGTGCATCGGTATAAGTTGCGAGTTTTTCTGCTAGCTTATTTTCGCTCATTGAATTGGTGATTCCAACGATTCGTTGGTCTGCTTCGTTGAACACCGTTTGCTCAAACGCAAACCATTCTGGAAGAGCGTTCGCTTTGATCTCTTGACTTGAAAACGACACATAATGCCGGCTGGGAACTTCTCGGACAGCAGCTAATGCTGTTTCTTTTTCAAAGGTTAGAAATGGTTCCACGATCCCATAGCTTTTATTTTTTGCTAGCACGGTTAAATCCGCAACCACGCTGGTGGCCGTCGGTCGCGATCCTGCTCCTGGTCCATAAACCATTGATTGATCAATGCCTTCGCTCTCGATAAAAATACCATTAAACTCGTTTTGGATCGTCGCTAACGCATGGTTTTTCGGTACTAATACAGGTCCGACTGACACAGTAAGGGAACCGTCAACTGTCTTTTGAGCTGCGCCGATCAACTTCACTTCATAACCAAAGGCTTGCGCCTGCTTAATATCTGCCACAGCTAATCCGCGGATGCCTTTCGTTGCAACATCATCAATGCTGATCGTTTTCCCAAAGGCAAATTTCGTCAAAATCACCATTTTGTAAGCAGCATCAATGCCATCGATATCATTGGTAGGATCTGATTCCGCAAAGCCTTTTGCTTGAGCTTGCGACAAAGCATCTTCATAGGTCATGCCATCTTCTGTCATTTTCGTCAACATGTAATTGGTCGTCCCATTGACGATACCAAAAATTCCTGTGATGGTATCAGGTAGATAGTGGGTGCTCAATGTGCGCAAAATCGGAATGCCGCCACCCACACTGGCTTCATAATAAAGAGAAACACCGGCTTTTTCAGCAATTGCCAGCAGTTCAGGTCCATGGGTGGCAATCAAATCTTTATTTGCCGTCACAACATGCTTTTTATTTTCTAAAGCAGCTGAAATAAACGCTTTTGCCGGATCGATCTTCCCGATCAATTCCACAATTACGTCGATGGTCTCATCTTCAAACAACTCATTTGCCTCATTCGTCAAAGCAAACCCATACTTAGCCGCCAACTCAGACTTGTCCTCATAAGGCGATGCTAGTGCTTTCGTGATTTGCACATTGACTCCTGTCCGTGCCAGAATGGCTTCTTTTTGTTCCGCCAGCACTTGACAGACTCCACTGCCGACAACACCCATTCCTAATAATCCAATGTTTAATCGCTTACCCATAATGCCCCCTAACTGAAAACGTTATTAAAAACCGTTCATCTAATTTTAATATTTCCACTAGCATACCAAAAACAATAAGAAAAAACTAGGACTTTTGAGAAATTCTCGCCCTAGTTTTAACGGTGATGGATATGTTCAAATGTTTTTTGCAAAATATCCACAACATGTTTGTCATCGAGACTATAAAGAATCGTTTTTCCTTGTCTCTCTGACTTTACGATCCGATTATCTTTCAAAAGTTTCAACTGATGAGAAACTGCTGATTGTTCCATATGTACTTGTTCCGCAATCGAAGTGACGTTGCGTTCACCTTCTTGAAGGGACAACAAAATTTTTAGTCTGGTGGGATCACTAAGCATCTTAAAAATCTGTGTTACTTGCTGAATTTCCTCTAATTTCGGCGTAGTCATCGCGCCACATCCTCTCTTATTTCCTTTTGCATTTTAGCCCTTGGTTGACGGCTTGTCAATCCACCTTTGATGAGCAAGGGAAAGAAAATAGATAAAAGACACGAATAGATCCAAGTGTCAGAAAATTTCTTCTCGAAGCTTTGATTCCTCAACAGCGGGGTGCTGAGGCATCGAAGCTTCGTTTCTACCACTCGGATCATTCAGTCAGTTGCAATTTCTTGGTATTGGAGACATCAGGTAGTTTTATTCCCCAGTGATCTCTTCGATGGCTGCTTGCAGATCAGCAATTTTTTGTTCTGCCTCATCTGCCGATTCGCCTTTCACACCAATATAAAACTTGATTTTGGGTTCAGTTCCAGAAGGACGCACAGCAATCCAGCTTTCATCTTCTAATGTGTATTTCAAAACATCAGAAGGCGGTGTCGTCATTTTTTGCAGGTGTCCATCTAAGCCCACACGAGTCAACAGTTTAAAGTCTTCTGTTTGAACGACAGGAGTTCCTGCGAAAACAGAAGGAGCTTTTTCACGGAAAGTCTTCATCAAGGCAGCAATCTTAGTTGCCCCCTCCATACCGCTCATCGTTACTGAAATGGTTTTTTCTGCGTAATAACCATATTCTTCAAAAATATCTTGCAGACCATCATAAAGGGTTTTGTCTGATTGTTTGTAAAAAGCCGCCACTTCTGCTAATAAAACGAGCGCTTGGATCGCGTCCTTGTCCCGTACAAATGGTTTCACTAAGTAACCATAACTTTCTTCAAAACCAAACATGAAGGTTTGCGAATGATCTTTTTCAAATTGTTGGATTTTTTCGGCGATGAACTTAAAGCCGGTCAAAACATTGATCATATCCACATTGTAAGATTTGGCGATCGCTGTTGGCAATTCACTAGAAACGATCGATTTTAAGACTGCTGCATTTTCAGGCAAGGTTCCTGCTGTTTTATGAGCTTCTAGAATATAACGGATCATCAATGCGCCTAATTGGTTTCCAGTCAACACTTGGTAATTGCCATCTGGCATTCTTACTGCAGCCCCCAAGCGATCGGCATCTGGGTCCGTGGCGATCAATAGGTCCGCTCCTTCTTTTTCTCCTAAAGCAATCGCATATTCAAAGGCAGAGTGCTCTTCTGGATTCGGTGATTTTACTGTACTGAAATTTGGATCAGCAACCGCTTGAGAAGGTTCAATAATGAATTGTTGGAAACCAGCTTGTTTCAACGCTTTCTCTCCAAGCATCCGCCCTGTTCCGTGAAGTGGTGTATAGACAAGTTTCAAATCTTTGCCCACCGTATCGATCAATTCTTGATCGATCGTGACTTCTTTGATCTCTTTCAGATAGGCAGTGTCGATCTCTTCGCCAATAATAGAGATCAAGCCGCTGTTTTTGGCTTCTTCTTCACTTAATACCGGGATCTCCAATGGATTTTCAATTTCCCGAACGAATTTGGTCAATGCATCCGCATCTGCAGGTGGCATTTGCCCACCATCTTCCCCATATACTTTGTAGCCATTGTATTCGGCTGGATTGTGAGAAGCAGTGATCATGATTCCGGTGAAAGTTTTTAGGTAACGCACAGCAAAAGATAATTCTGGCGTCGGACGTAAGCTTTCAAAGACGAAGGCTGGAATATCATGTTTTGCCAATGTTTTCGCTGCTTCCATCGCAAACTCAGGTGAAAAATGACGGGAATCATAGGCGATCGCTACGCCACGACGTCTTGTTTCAGGATCTTGTGTATCCATAAAGCGAGCCAATCCTTCGGTTGCTTGACGAATCGTATAAATGTTCATCCGGTTGATCCCAGGCCCTAAAATACCTCGCATACCGGCAGTCCCAAATTCCAAAGGCATATAAAAAGCGTCTTCTAGCATCGCAGGATCTGCTTCTAATGCGGTCAATTGTTCTTTTAATTGTGGATCTAAGTGTTCACTGTTTTTCCATTGATTAAATGTTTGTTCCCATGCCATAAAATAACCTCTCCTTTTTCCGTTAAAATGCTCTAAAATTAGTATAACACTACTTACAGATTTCTCAAAGAATAACCAAACGAAAAATAAAAACAGCTGCTATCAAAAGTGATTGACACTTTAAAAATAACAGCTGATTCCATTAGGTTATTTCGTTAATTGAGCATCTTTTTGCGTTTCAATAAAATCAAACACTTGTTGACCAGCAATACTGCCATCGCCGACTGCCGTCGTGATTTGACGCAAGCCTTTTTCACGAACATCGCCAACCGCGTAAACACCAGGAATTGAAGTTTCCATCTGATCATTGGTTAAGATCCAGCCAGCATCATTCGTGATACCGCTGGCTTTGAATGGCTCTGTCAACGGATCTAAACCAACATAGATAAAGACACCGCCAGCAGCTTCTTCTGTCACTTCATCCGTTTTTACGTTTCTAATTTGCACGCCAGTTACGACCATCTCATTGCCTTTGATTTCTTCCACAACAGAATCCCAAATAAAAGAGATTTTCTCGTTGGCAAATGCGCGGTCTTGGATGATTTTTTGTGCTCGTAATTCGTCACGACGGTGAACGATCGTTACTTCAGAAGCAAATTGTGTTAAGTAGATAGCTTCTTCGACTGCCGAGTCGCCTCCACCAACAACAATCAAGCGTTTGTTACGGAAAAAGGCACCGTCACAAACCGCACAGTATGAAACACCGCGTCCAGCAAATTCTTCTTCGCCTTTGACGCCTAACTTTCTATGTACACACCCTGTGGCAATAATGACTGTTTTTCCTTGATAAGTTTTGTCTTCGGTCACAACTTCTTTAAACTCACCTTGGTCAGTGATGTTTTGAACGATTCCATAAGCATTTTCAACACCAAATTTTATGGCACCTTCATACATCTTGAATGCTAGTTCAGGGCCTAAGATAGACTCGTATCCTGGGTAGTTTTCAACTTCAGCCGTATTATTCATTTGACCGCCAGGTGCACCTCGTTCAATCATTAGTACTGATAAATTCGATCTTGACGCATAAAGCGCTGCTGTCATCCCCGCAGGGCCTGCGCCGATGATAATTACATCATACATATATTTCCCTCCAATTTGGACTACCCATACTTTACTTTCAAAAGCAAATTCTTTCAACTCATCTGCTTACAAAAAATAATAAGATATTCCTGCTTTTACTTTTGAAAATTACATTGACTTTCTTTTCAATTTTTGTAAAATTTTCACGATACGTCTATTATATAGAAAATAAGGAGTCCTTACAATTGAATAAGAAAAAACTTTTAGGAAAATCAGATCGCGAACTGCTTTTCCTCAGCTGGCCGATTTTTGTTGAGTTATTTTTGCGGGTCGTTATTGGGAATATCAACGTTTGGATGATTTCTCATTACTCCGAGCCAGCAGTAGCGGCTGTCAGTGCCGCCAATCAACTGTTAAATTTAACGGTCTTTATTTACGGTTTCATAACCGTGGGTACTCAGATCATTATCGCCCAATTAATTGGTGCAAAAAAACGGGACCAGATCCCGAAAGTCATCAATACCGCTCTTTTTGGCTCATTATTCATTGGAATTTTAATCAGCTTAATGTTCCTTTTTGGCTCAACCTATCTCTTGCGTTTCATGGGACTGGATGCTGAATTAGTTGCCCTCGGGCATGGGTACTTACAAGTATATGGCGGAAGTCTGTTTCTTTCCTCGATCACGGCGGTCATAATTGCTGTCATGCGTAGCCACAGTTTCACAAAACCTGCGTTATTGGTACCGATGTTTGCTAGTATTCTAGCCGTGATTGGGAATTATTTTGTCTTATACAGCCCCTTCGGATTGCCGAATTTCGGTGTGACTGGATTGGCATTTTCTAGCGTCTTTGGTAATTCGATCGGTTTAGTAATTGCCGCAGTACTACTGAAGAAGCACGTGAATTTTTCTGTTTTGTCTGCCCGTTTTTCGAACGTCTCTTGGGGTGTGATGAAAAACATTTTGACTTACGGATTGCCTTCTTCTGGCGAATCTCTTTCCTATCAAGGTGCGCAAGTCGTGGTGACGATGATTGTGGCTCAACTTGGTGCAAGTGTCTTGATTGCAAAATCTTACGTAACAGCTATCACCCAATTTGTTTATTTGATTGCCTCCGCATTGAGTCAAGGGAATCAAATCATGATTGGCCGCAATGTCGGTGCTGGAGAATTCGATCGCGCGCATCAGCGAGGCATGCGCACGATGGTGATCGGGATCATTGCCTCAGTGACGATCTGTCTATTGACTTACTTGTTTATTGAGCCAATCATGGGAATCTTTACCTCCAACGCGGAAGTGATCGAGATTGCTAAAGGTGTCTTTTTGGTAGAGATCGTCTTAGAAACAGCTCGTGCAGTCAATATGATCCTTGTGGGTTCCTTGAATGCAAGTGGCGACGTGAAGTTCCCATTGATCTGCAGTCTGGTTGTTCTATGGGTCATCAGCTTACCGTTTTCTTACTCATTGGCCATCGTCTTTAAATTCGGTTTGATCGGCGTTTGGATCGCTTATGCCATTGACGAAGCACTCCGTAGTATCTTAATGATCTATCGCTGGCATTCTGGTGTCTGGAAAACCAAAGCTGTCGTTCATCCCCAAGAAGCCGAACCAGAAGTCTTACCAGAAGCATAATTAAAGTCCAGCGGTCTCGGTGACTGCTGGACTTTTTTGTTTTCCATAAAAAAATAAGATACGCCAAGAAGTTTGCTTGGTTTTTTTGAAGACTTTGCTCTATACTTGTCTCAGAAGCTATCGACTATGATTTACATTAAAAGGAGCGTTTGCTATGTCAATCTATGACTACCAAGCAACATTAGAAAACGGCGAAACGTATTCGCTAGCAAAATACGAAGGTCAACCGCTAGTGATCGTCAATACAGCTACGAAGTGCGGTTTGAGCCCGCAGTTCAAAGAATTACAAGGTCTTTATGAAACCTATAAAGACCAAGGGTTGGTCGTTTTAGGATTTCCTTCTGACCAGTTCAAACAAGAAGTCGGTTCAGCCGAAGAAGCCGCAGCCGCTTGCCGAACCACCTATGGTGTTGATTTTCCGATGCACAAGTTAACGGTGATCAATGGCAAAGACTCGGATCCCTTGTTTCGCTATTTGGAAGAAGAAGCACCGGGCACGCTAGGCAAAGCCATTAAATGGAATTTCACGAAATTTTTGGTGGATCGCCAAGGCAGAGTCGTTGAGCGTTTTGCTCCACAAACCAATCCTCAAAAAATGATTCCTGAAATTGAAAAAGTTCTTTAAAAAATTGATAAAGGCGACCTTAAGGGCAAAATATGTCATCCTTAAGGTCGCCTTTTTGTAATTGCTGCAACGCAAACATTTTACAACACTCTCATTGTCGGTTATCAAAAATATTTGAGCCTCCATTTCTTCTTAAAGAAGCCATTCATTACAAAAGTTTTTAAAAAGACTTTAAAAAACTGCCGTTGATCTCCTTAGATTTCTCTAAGAGATCAACGGCAGCTTCTTTTGATTAGTTATTCGACAAATCTTCACCGTTTGAAGCAATCACTTGTTTGTACCAATCAAATGATTTTTTCTTTGTTCGTTTCAAGGTGCCGTTTCCTTCATTGTCACGGTCCACATAAATGAAACCATAGCGTTTTTTCATTTCACCGGTTCCAGCTGAAACTAAATCGATACAACCCCATGTGGTGTAGCCCAATAGATCGACACCATCTTGTTCAACCGCATCTTTCATTGCTTGAATATGCTCTGCCAAATATTGGATTCGATAGTCATCTTCCACATAACCATCTGCATCCGGTGTATCGACAGCTCCTAAGCCGTTTTCAACGATGAACAATGGTTTTTGGTAGCGATCATAAATGTCATTCATCGTGATCCGCAAACCAAGTGGATCAATTTGCCACCCCCACTCACTAGCTTCCAAGTATGGGTTTTTCACAGAGGCAAAAATATTGCCAGCCGTTTGTTCTAACAATTCAGCGTCCGTTGTTGATACGCGGGAAGAATAGTAAGAGAAAGAAATAAAGTCAACGGTATGAGCTTTCAACAGCTCAAGGTCACCTTCTTCCATTTTGATTTCGATCCCATTGCGTTCCATTTCTTTCAGCGCATATTGTGGATATTCCCCACGTGATTGAACATCAATAAAGAAATAGTTTTCGCGATCTGCTTTGCGAGATTCCCAGACATCTTCTGGTTTGCTTGTATATGGATAGTATGCGCCAGCAGCTAACATGCAACCTACTTTGTTCTCAGGATCGACTTCATGAGCGATTTTCGTTGCGATCGCAGAGGCCAACAGCTCATGGTGAGCCGCTTGGTATTTCACTTGCTCAACGTTATCGCCTTCTTCAAAGTACAAACCAGCTCCCATAAATGGCGCATGGAGAATCATGTTGATCTCGTTAAAGGTCAACCAGTATTTTACTAATCCTTTGTAGCGGTTGAAAATCACATTACACAAGTTTTCATAGAATCCGACTAATTCACGAGAACGCCATGCGCCGTATTTTTCAACTAAATGCATCGGACAATCAAAGTGAGTGATCGTTACTAACGGTTCGATCCCATATTTGTGGCATTCTTTGAAAAGATCTTCATAGAATTTCAAGCCGTCTTCATTTGGTTCTGTTTCATCTCCTTTAGGGAAAATCCGACTCCAAGCGATCGACAAGCGGTAGGTTTTAAAGCCCATTTCGCCAAATAATGCGATGTCTTCTTTGTAGCGATGATACATATCGATTGCTTCTTTTGCTGGGTAGAAATGTTCGTCATCAAAATCAAACATTTTCATTTGACCAGTAATCACTGGAAAACGATCTTTGCCGATCGGTACCACGTCTACGTTTGCTAAGCCGCGTCCGCCTTCTTGGTAGCCTCCTTCACATTGATTGGCAGCTGTTGCGCCGCCCCATAAAAAGTCTTTTCTAAATGCCATGTTTCTTTCCTACTTTCTCTTTATTTAACTAGTTCGCGATCAAGTTCGCGGGCTACTTCATCTTGTACTTCGACGCCTTCTTTTTCAAGACGAGCGATTGTTTCCTTAAATTTCGGCAAGTGATCTTTGTGGGCAATAAACAGTTCGTCCATGACACGTTTTGCCGTATCCCCTGATGGAACCAGTGGGTTGATGGTGAATGCTTGTAATGCGATATTGTAATCCCCAGTCACAGCGGCTTCGATCGTCAATAATTCCATTGCTTTCATTACCTGTAACCAACCTTTTTCAGCTGTCGGTAACTCACCAAAGGCAACATTTCTCGCGCCTTGTCCACCAACGTAAGCGGTCACTTCAACTACGCAATCGGCAGGCAGATCAGGAACGGCGCCTTCATTTTTGGTTGAAACGACGATTTGGGTATTTTTATTAGCATAAATGGAAGCAATCGTTTCACACGCTGCATCTGAGTAGTAAGCACCACCACGTTTTTGCAGCTGTTCAGGTTTATGATCCAATTCAGGGTCTTTGTACAACTCAAACAATTCAGCTTCGGTTTGTTTTACTTGTTGCGCGCGCGTACCGACGGTCTTGTATTCTTCGATCGCATGATTCAACATTTCTTCTTGACGATAGTAATAACGGTGATACCCACAAGGGATCATCTTCATTTGTTCCAGCTGTTCTTTGTAAAATGGTACATCAAAGATATTCTTCGGTAAGCCATTGTCTTCTTCATACATTTTATCAATAATGTCCATCGTTACATCGTTGCCGTGTGAATCAGCAACTTTGTGCCAGTGGAAGTGGTTCAATCCTGCAAATTTGTAAATCAACTCATCCGGTTCTTTGCCAATTAAGGCTGGCTCAATCATGGTTGCCATGACTGGCACATTACACAACCCGATGACTTTGTCCCATTTTCCGTAACGCACGATTGCTTCTGTCACCATGCCGCTTGGATTCGCAAAATTGATCAGCCAAGCATCCGGACATAAACGTTTCATGTCTTCAACAATTTCAAGAATGATCGGTACCGTACGGAAAGCTTTGAACATTCCCCCAGGGCCATTGGTTTCTTGACCAATCATGCCGTAATAGGCAGGAATTCGTTCATCTTTGATGCGGGCATTCAGCAACCCTACTCGGAATTGAGTCGTAACGAAATCGGCATCCTTTAACGCTTCTTCTCGATCCAACGTCATGTGGATTTTTACATCATAAGGCGTGGCGTCCCACATTCGTTGTGCCATCGCACCTACGATTTCTAATTTCTCTTTTCCTGCTTCGATATCTACTAGCCAAATTTCACGAATCGGCAATTCTTCATAGCGTTTGATAAAGCCTTCCATTAACTCCGGGGTATAGCTGCTGCCGCCACCAATGGTTGCAATTTTAATTCCTTTTGTCATTGTATTGCTCCTTTGCTATTTTATTTACATTCTTATTATCATTCATAAAAACATTTGATTCAATGTAAATAGCTTATTTAGAAAAAGCGTTTGCAAATCTCGCTTCTTCTAGCAGGTGTTTTGTAAAAAAGATTTACAAAGAGCATAAAATAAGGAATAATTAGGATGTAAACGATTCGCTAATTACTTACTAAAGAAGAATTTCTGTAAAAAACATTTACAAATAATCATAAAAAAATGTAAAAAGGAGCATACATACCATGTTGCTACAAGAAAAAATGCGCCAAATCAAACTAGCACCCGCGGAACGATCGTTGATCGATTATTTATTAGCCAACCCGACTGCGATGGCGGATCAAACCATCAAGGAATTGTCAGAAAAAACCTACGTTCATCCTTCTACTTTTATTCGGATCGCAAAAAAATTAGGCTTCAATGGTTGGCTCGATTTAAAAACGGCCTTTGTGGAAGAGCAAACTTATATGAGCAGCCATTTTACCGATGTGGATGCGAACTTTCCTTTTTCCTCCCACGACGGCATTATGACCATCGCCAAAAAGTTGGCAAAGCTTGAACAAACAACGATTGAAGATACACTTTCCTTGATCCATCATGATGAATTACAAAAAGCGAAACAATCGTTGCTCAATGCCCACCATATCAAGATTTTCGCCAGTAATGCCAATACCTTGATTTCTCAAGACTTTGTTTTGAAGATGCGACGTTTAGGAAAAAACATCCACGTCTGCGACACCTTCGGCGAAAGTGCCTATGAGGCTTCCAACTGTACCTCCGATACGACTGCGATTTTGATCTCTTATACTGGCGAAAATAAAATGGTCAAAGAAATTGGGAAGATCCTTGCCGAACGGCAGGTTTCCATCATTGGCATGACGAGTATCGGGGAGAACTCCTTGGCAAAATTAAGTAATTGTGTTTTGAATATCACGACAAGAGAAAGGCTCTACTCAAAGATCGCCAACTTTACGATCAATACATCGGTTTGCTACTTGCTGGATTTGTTGTATGCAGTCGTTTTTTCGGAGCATTATGAAAAAAACTTGCAGCATTTGATCGATATTGGCATGGCTTACGACAAGCGCCCTACATCATCAACGATTATTGCTGAACCAACCTACGATAAAAATCTTCATTATAAAGACTCACTGTTTCCCAATTAAATGAATATCAAAAAGCGATCGCGCCTTCACGACCGATCGCTTTTATCTCTATATAGCTGTTTTGTAGGTAAACATTTTCTAAACTAAAGCCGTGATCAAATCATCGGAACAGCCAACTTCTCGTTTGTCAGACTCGATGATATCCAAATAATCGGCGGAGTTGGTAACTAATACTGGCGTCTCAATATTGAATCCAGCTTTGATCAATGCATCTTTATCAAAGCTGATCAGTTTTTGTCCACGAGTGACTTTATCTCCTTGCTTCACATGCGCTTCAAAGAATTCGCCATTTAACTGAACCGTATCCAAACCAATATGAATCAATAGCTCTAAGCCGTTATCAGAAATCAAGCCAATGGCATGTTTCGTTGGGAACAAGGTCATTACTGTGCCATCGAAAGGAGCCACAACTTCACCTTTTGAAGGGTGGATCAAGATGCCTTTTCCTAGCACTCCTTGAGCAAAGGCTTCATCTTTTGCGCTGCTTAATGGTGCGATGGTTCCTTCCACTGGAGAAGTGATCACTTCTTTTCGAACAGTCATCGCTGGTTGTCCTTCTGCAATTTCTTCTTCCACTGCATCATCTTTCCAGAAAGCCATCGTCAAACCAAAGCCAATCGCTGCCGAAATGGCGATTGCAATCAGAGAAGTCCACATGCCACTCGCATCTCCATCCGGTGTGATGAAATTAAAAATTCCAAAAATACCAAGTCCGCCCATTGTGTATCCTGTTACACCATTGACCATCAAGAACAGACCCCCAACAGCCCCACCGATCATGGAATAAATGAAAGGTGTTTTTTTAGGAAGAGTGATTCCATAAATTGCTGGTTCAGTTACACCAAAAATACCAGAAATGATTGCTGGAGGGCACAATGCTTTCATCTTTTTGTCTCTTAATTTGAAATACATTGCAACGACAACAGCTGTTTGAGCAAAACTAGCTCCAAATGAACCTGTCAACACTTGACTGAATCCTTGTTGAGTAACTTGCATAATCGCTAGTGGAACAACTGACCAATGTAAGCCGAAAATAACCAAGACTTGCCAGAAGAATCCTAGAATGAGACCATAGATTGCTGGCGAGAAATCCATTAGTGCTTGGAATCCAGCACTCAATAAATCTGTCAACATGCTGATTATTGGACCAATAATCAAGAACCCAACAGGTAAAGCAATCAGCAAAACAAAAAATGGCACCAGGAAAGTTTGTACTACGCTTGGAATCAGTTTTTTTGCAAGCTTCTGAATCTGTGCAGCAAATGCAATAATGAAAATAACTGGTACGACACTACTTGTATAGGTTGCGCCTACCCATGGAATACCTAAGAAAGTTTGGTAGGCTGATTGTCCAAGTAAGCTATAGGGTGCTGCTGCCCCTTCTCCGGAAACTGCAGTAAACGCTGTTTGTAGTGCAGTGCCTTGAATCGTTGGGTAGCATAATGCAGCTCCAATAACGATACCGACCATTGGATTCAAACGGAATTTTTTTGCAGAAGTATAACCTAAAATCACAGGCATGAACATAAATATTGCGTCACCGATCGCATTCAACATCACATATGTTCCTGATTCTGCTGTATAATTGAACCAACCTTGTGTGCCTAAAAAGACTAATAATGCATTGAATCCTTTGATCATACCAGCAGCTGCCAACGCACCTAAGAAAGGCTGAAAACATCCACTGAGGATGTCAATCAGACGATTGAATATATTCCCACCAGAACTTTCTTCTTCAGCATCACCACTGATTCCTGCAACATCGATCACTTCTGCATAGACATCTGGCACATGGTTTCCGATAACCACCTGGTATTGACCGCCACTCTTCATGACCGTCACGACACCATCCATGTTCTTTAAGACTTCATCATTTGCGACGCCTTCATCCTTTAATTTAAAACGCAAGCGTGTGATACAATGTGTCAAGCTATTGATGTTCTCTTTCCCACCGACATTTGCGACGATTTTTTCTGCTAATTCACGATATTTTCCCATTTTTGATTCCTCCAATTTTTTTGTATTGAAGGTTTAGCCAACTGAATGTCACTATCCAAAATGTTTTCTTTTTTTGATTTTTTGCTGCATGGTCAGATGTCTTGAAGCTGATGTTTAGTAAGAATCATTGCGAAGAAATTCTTCTTTTTCGACATCTTCTCATGAATCAAGAAATACTTCTCCTTTCTTATTTTTTCAATCAACGATTTTTTTGCACAAGTCTGGCAATATGAATCGTTAAATACAAACTTTCGTCACTGGACATTTGATACTGATACTGATTTTCTAATAGTTCAGCGATTTTTTGTACGCATTGATACGCATTTCGGTATTTCACTTTGACCATAGCCAAAAGATCTTCATCAGTTTCATCCGCATGAGGGGTATGGTTTTGCATTCTTGAGACAAAAAACTTCAGATGCGTGGTGAAGCGATAAAAATAAACGGATTCTTCATCAAAGGTTGTTTTAAAAAAATATTTAACAATGTTAATGATGTCTTGCATCGTTTGGGTTAGCTCAGCAATATTGCCTTGGTCACCATTCTCGGTTTGTGCATTGACGAGATGCAGAGCAATAAAGCCAGCTTCGTCATCTGGCAGCTGAATCCCGTAATGTTCTTTGATTTTCTCTACGGTTTTACAGCCTATTTGGTACTCATCGGGGAAAAAACGCTTGATATCCCACAATAAGACATTTTTGACCGTCATTCCTTTTTTCGATCGTTCAATGGCACAGTGCATATGATCTGTCAGCGAGATGTAGATGGAATCATTGATGGGGGATGACAATTCTCGCCGAGCATACTCAATGATCTCATTGGATAATTCAAGGTATTCCAGTGGTAAGTCAGCAAGCAGCTCTTGAAATTGAGATAAGATCGTCTGATTTTCTAAGCGATACACTTTATCGATCGCTTCTGAAGAAATGTCATCCCCCACTTTTTTCTTAAAGGCAATCCCCCGCCCCATAACAATAATCTCGTTTTGACTTTGATCGGTAGTGATCACAACATTATTGTTTAACACTTTACTGATTTTCATGTCCTACCCCCACTTACTTTATCATTGCGGATATGGTTCATTGCTTGTCTTTATTGCTGAGCCAACAGTCAACACAGAAAAAACCTCATGAAAGCAGCGCAAATACCGCAGCTTCATCAGGTTTAGCTTGTTAAAAATCAACAATCACTATCCATTAGAACCAGTTTTATTATCTTTATCATAGCAAAGGTAGAAAGCGCTGTCAATCGTTGTTCGTTATTTTTATATTCATCCCTTCCTTCTTTTTTCATACAAAAAAACCTTAAAAACAAAAGTCTTTAAGGTTAGCGTTACTAATAAAACTATTAAACTTCACTTGCCTGCAAACGATACATATCGGCATACAACCCTTTTTGAGCCAAAAGTTCATCATGGGTGCCTCGTTCCACGATCGAGCCTTTATCAAGCACCAAAATCAACTCAGCATCGCGAATGGTAGACAATCGATGGGCGATCGCGATCGTGGTTCGCCCTTGACGCATATTGGCCAACCCTTCTTGGATCAGTCCTTCTGTTTCAGTATCAATATTGGCAGTCGCCTCATCCAAGACCAGAACTTTCGGATCGGTCACCATCGTGCGGGCAAAGGAGATCAATTGTCGCTGACCGCTTGAATAACTGGCACCCCGTTCAATCACTTTGGCGTGGTATTTACCAGGTAGTTTTTGAATGAAAGCATCTGCTTGAACAAATTTTGCTGCTGCTTCAATCTGTTCCTCATCAATGTCCTGATTTAATAAGCGGATATTATCAGCGATGTCCCCATAAAACATGAAGGCATCTTGCAATACGAGTCCAACTTTTTTCCGAAGCTCTTCCATCGTAAAGTCGCGGATATCTTGATCATCGATCAAAATTTGCCCTTCCCCGAATTCGTAAAAGCGCATCAGCACATTGATAATCGAGCTCTTGCCACTTCCTGTGTGACCGACTAAAGCCACGGTCTCACCTGGATAGGCGATGAAAGAAATATGATTTAATACGTTGTTTTTTCCATCATAGGAAAAACTGACATCACGAAATTCAATTTTTCCTTTGGTGATGGTTTGACTGGCATCGGGGTTTTGTTGCGGCGTATATTCTTCATTATCCATAATCTTCAAAATACGGCTACCGGCGACCATCCCATCAGTAAAGACGCTGAGAAAATCCATCATCTGTGTCATGGGATTAAAAAATCCTTGAATATAGGTCGTAAAGGCGAAAATCAACCCGACTTCAACGGGCGATTCTAAAGCATCAAACCCAAAGACCGTCAATGACAAGGCGATCGCTAAGGCATACAACAAACTAATGATTGGTGATAATAGCAGCGCATTCGTGCGGATCATGGCGTATCTAGTTTTCAAATAATCATCGTTGGTCGCTTCGAATTCTTCATTCAGCCGCGCCTCTTGGCGGAATTGTTGAATGATCTGCATACCAGAAATCGATTCATTCAATTTCGTATTCAGCTGACTCAGTTTTTCCCGCATTTGACGATAGATACGAGAGCTGAATTTTTGATAATACCAGATGACTACCATTAGGATTGGCAGAAAAATCAAGTTTAATAAGGCGATTTTGACGTTGATGCGGAACATGGCGGCAAAAGAAGAAACCACCGCAAAAATTCCTGTCAATACCATCAAGAAGACATACCAAAATTCATACAATGTTTCTGTGTCGTTGCTGACCCGTGAAACGATTGACCCTGCTGGTGTCTGATCGAAATAGCGCATCCCAAGACTATGCAATTTTTCAAATAATTTTGCTCGAATATATTGATAGGTTTTTAAAGAACCCATCGAATAAAGGAACCATTGGAAAAACCAAATCACAGCTTTTACCAACACCCCAAAGAAATACAGCGCAGCAAAGAAATAAATGACTTGCTGGGTCGCCGTTTGATTGGTCAAATAACTATCCATAAAGGTTTGAATGATCAAAGGCAACAAGATATTGACGATCGATAGCACAAAAGCAAAAAAGATCGCTGCATAGAAGGTTTTTCGAAATGGCTTGGCAAAAAGGAACATTCGTTTGATGATGTTTTTTTGCTCTTTAAAGGGAATCGATTTGCTCCATTCTGATTCTTGCATTAGGCTTCACTCCCTTCGATTTTGGCTTCTAATTGCTGTTTGTCCCACATTTTTTTATACCAGCCATTTGCAGCCAATAATTGTTCATGGGTCCCGCGTTCACTGATTTTCCCATTGTCGATCACCAGAATTTCTTCTGCGTGCTTGACACTGCTTAGGCGGTGAGCAGCAATGATTGTTGTTTTATTCTGACGGAAGGTCCGTAACTGTTGTAAAATAGCTTCTTCCGTTTTGGCATCTACTGCTGAAAGGGCGTCATCTAAAATCAATAATTCTGGATCAGTGATCAAGGCACGCGCAATGGATAAACGCTGTTTTTGTCCGCCGGAAAGAGAAACACCACGTTCCCCCACCATCGTTTCGTATCCATCAGGAAACTGACTAATATCCTCATGGATCACTGCTAATCCAGCAGCCGCTTCCACTTCTGCTTGAGAAGCTCGTGGTTGCGCAAAGCGGATATTGTCTCGAATCGTCATGGAAAACAAGAAATGATCTTGCGGAACATAGCCAATCGAACCCAAAAGAGCATTCAAGGAGTATTGCTTGCTATCGATGCCCCCGAAGGTGATCGCTCCATCAAATGAATCATACTCTCGCAACAAGAGCTTCATCAAAGAGGTTTTTCCAGCACCGGTTTTCCCGACGACACCTAGTGTTTGCCCGGCAGGCAAAGTAAAGTGGATGTCTTGCAGAGCAAAATCATCTCCTTGATAGTGAAACTCATTGATTTGAACGTCAACCGTTCCTTGGGCTGGGGCATCGACCGCATCTTTGGCTTCAATGATATGGGTCTTTGCCGCCAACAATTCGGCAACCCGATCATAACTAGCATTGCCTCGTTCCAGCACATTAAACAGACGTCCGATGGCAAACATCGGCCAAACTAACATACCGATATAACTGATGAAGGATACCAATTGACCGATCGAGATGGTACCGTCCATAACATAATTGCCGCCAACGATGATCGTCAGCACATAGGAGATTCCGATGATGATCGTAATAAACGGATCAAACAAGGCATCCAGAAAATTGACTTTGCGGTTTTTGATGATGGCATGGTCGATTTTGGTTTGAAAATCAGCGATGTCCTCTTTTTCCTGTCCAAAAGTTTTGATGACTTTCATCCCAGTAATACTTTCTTGGGCTTTGTCGTTGATGGAAGAAAAGGCTTCTTGCGAGTCACGAAACGCATCATGCAATTTGCTACCAAGCACCCGTGCCATGACTGCTAAGAAAGGCAGCGGCAATAGAGCAATGATCGTTAACCGCCAGTCGATAAAGAGAACCATCGCAATGATGGTTGCCCCTCCCGAGATGAAGGAATCGGCAAAGGTTAAGATCCCCGCCCCTGCCACATTTTGGATGGCATTCAAGTCATTGGTGGCATGGGCCATCAAATCACCTGTCCGATGCTTTTGATAAAACAACTGATCCATCCTTGTAAAATGTGCAAATAGCTGTCTGCGTAACGTTTTTTCTAGCCGAGCAGCACTGCCCCAGATATGCGTCCGCCAGACGAAACGGAACACGTATTGAGCGATAGCTGAAGCAATCAAGATCATGACCCAAAAAAAGATCGTCTGCATCGAGATCTCTTTTTCCGCAATCTCATCGATGATGATCCCAATAACTTTTGGGGGTGCCAACTGTACCAAGGCGACTAGGACTAAAGAGCCTACGCCTAACAAATAATGTTTCTTTTCTTGTTTAAAAAACCAACCTAACTTCCTAAATATTGACATAACACTCTCCATTTCTTTGTGACCTGTTGCCTAAATTTTGCGATTTTTCCGAATATTTATTAGATTCAGATTCGATTGCTACCCCGCTATTCACAGAAAGTAAATAGCAAAAGCAGCATGCGGCCATTTTTTTATTAGTTTCTACATTTTGCCGCAATAAAAAGCGAGCTGATAAAATCAGCCCGCTTCTTAGAAAAAAACCTACTTTTGGTTTTTCATTTGCTGCATCATCTGACGAATTTTTTTCTCAGAAGGTTTTTGACCCATTGACATCATCATCGAGCGAAGCATATCCTCATTAACGGGAGGATTTTTCTTTAGATAATCTTGCATATATTTACGCGCCAAAAAGAAGCCGCCGACAGCGCCTAGTAATGCTGCAACAACAGCGATCACGATTACGATTCCTATATTAATAGTCATTTGAAAACTCTCCTTTCTCTTGTACTCTCAATGAATCATTTTACTAGAAAAAAACACAAAAAGAAAGAGTGAAAGCTGGATTTATCCAAAAACTTTCACTCGTTTCCTCAACTTAATGCGACATCTCTTTTGTTGAATAACCAATTTGTTAAAAGGTAGATTAAAACACTGTAAACAAGGATCCCGATCGCCATTTGCCAATAGCCCAATCCCGGATCAAAAGCAGTCATCTGCATGTCAGGACTATTTAATAAACTCGGTATCTGCTCTTTGATATTCATAAAATTAAATGGATTCCACTTCAGCCATGAGTATTTTTCTTGCGCAAAAAGCATGATCGAGTTGATGATGCTGCTTCCGAACAACATACCCAAGCCTAAGCCTACCGCTAAGCTTTGAGAGCGAATGACGGCTGAGATAAAGATGGTCAATGCAATATAAAAGACAATCAATAGCAAGTTGGTTCCCGCAAAAACAAGGGCAACGAGAATCGCCGCTAGCCCGTTGTAGCCAGTAGCAGCAAAAGGTGATTCAGCTGCTAAAAATAAATTGGCGGCTGCTAAACTACTGATTAGTAAAACAGCAGTCCCTAAAAGCGCAAATAAAAACGTGTTGATGGCTTTTGCTGCTAAGATTTGGCTTCTTGAAAAAGGCCGAATCAATAAGAACATGATCGTTCCACGACTGAACTCTTCCGCCACTGAAGAAGCTGCCACAATCACTACAAATAAGTTTAAGAACGAAGTCATGTCGCTCAAAGAAGCGAATAAATCATTGGCACCAATTTCTGGACTACCTAAGCGTACAACATAGGTCAAGCCAAACGTCATTAAAACCAATAAAAGCAGCATGATCCAAGTAGAACGCTTTTTGGTTAATTTGATCCATTCATTTTTAATCAATGTCAGCATGCTTACAAACCTCCTTCTTCGGTCCAAGCCAAGAATGTATCTTCTAGAGAAGATTGCTTTGTCCGTAGTTCTTTCAAGCCGATACCCGCCGTCACGATCGCTGCAGCGATTGCCGAACGCTGATCGGTTTGCAACGTGACTTGCAATTCATCTGCAACCTGCAAGACCTCGACCTCAAAGGAAGCTTTTAACAGTGCTTCTGTTTGCGCATTATCATCTGTTTTAATAATTAGTACATTTTTCTCTGCTTTCAACTCTGCCATTGCTACTTGATGAGTGACTTTTCCTTTTTGCACCACGATCAAATGATCGGCAATTTGTTCGATATCGCTTAATTGATGACTGGAAACTAAGACAGAAACTCCTTTTTCTCTCAAAGAAAGAATGATTTCTCGAAACTCCCGCATGCCTTTAGGATCCAGACCATTCATCGGCTCATCTAAAACTAATAAGTCTGGTTGATGGACCAATGCCTGGGCAACACCTAAACGCTGACGCATCCCTAATGAATAGGTTTTGACTTTTTGATGGATATGTCCTTCTAAATGTACCTGACGAATAAGTGCTTCTAATTCTGCTGTCGTACTTTTTTTCTTCGCCATGCGCTGATACTGCATCAAATTTTCATATCCGGTCATGTAATTATAAAACTCAGGATTCTCAACGATCGCTCCGACTGAGGCAATCGCTGTTTTAAACGAAGAATCCAATAAATTTCCCATAATGGCAATCGATCCTGTGTTGTGCTTCATCAAGCCAACGATCATCCGGATGATCGTCGTCTTCCCAGCCCCATTAGGCCCTAATAAACCAACGACTTGTCCTTGGTCCACCACAAAGGAAACATCATCAATGATTCGTTTGGTTCCAATCAATTTGGAAACATTTTGCAGTGCTAATACTTCTGTCAAAGTTACCCCTTCTTCCTAACACCATTTCTGCAACGATTTTAAATAAAAAACGTTATGATAATATGTATACCATGCCATCTCTGTAAAAAAAAGTCAAGAAGCGAAAAAGGAACATCAATGCTCCTGTTTTTGCTTCTTGACCTCTTCGTCTATCACTGTCACTTTTGAGGTTTGACCTATTGCTACTGGTCAAAAGCTTGGCAAAATTATAAGTTCTATCTGATCGATCTTATAGCGGGATCACTCCGTTTGGGTGAATGCCAGCTGGGCGAACGCCGCCTTGTTCTTGGCACTTCTGATCTGTTTGATCACTTGCTTGAGCTGTTTCCACTCCTTTGCGCTTGGGTGACCATTCCAATAAAAGAGGTACGGCTGTTCTTCCTCAGGAAATTCCTGATGGATCGGATAATCGCTGATCACCAAATCTGGCTTTTGAGACAGCGAATAATGGGCCATCGCTCGATGCGTGGCATTCATCAAGCGGTTCTTGATCCAAAGCTCTTGCGTTTTTCCGTATTTCGAATGGATCGAGAACGTGACCGGCTGTTCATATTTTATAAAAATAACTCTCAGTAACATACAGTATTGGAAAATCAAGCGATCATTCATTTGCAGTAATCTACACAACTCTGGTAAAGAAACAGTCGCTTCCAAAAAAAAACGTTTCATGGTTGGATAAAGCACTGGAAAAGCGGCTTGCAGCTCTTGCTCGTTGGTTGTTTTGCCAAAACTATCGCTTTTTTGTTGCGTACCAAAACAGCCAGATGCGGAATGGATCATTACCAGATTAACCAGTAAATAGTTTTTTTCGGCTTCTGTAAACGTCAACCGAAAATACACGGCTAGTTTTTCAACGAGCTGCGCTTCTTGCTGGTACGTTGGCTGAGTCAGCCACGAGATGTTAGCAGCATCGAGATCCTCCTCAAGATAGGTGTTCATTACGCCAAACATATAATACAAGAAGCTGCGTTCATCCTCCGAAATTTCAGAAAACGACAGATGATTCCTGTTAAACAATGGTTTCAAAAAGACCTGATCAAACTGATTTTTTTCAATTAATGGGTGCTCAAACGTAAGTACTTCTTTTGGTAAAAATGAAAGCGGATGCTTTTGATGGATTCTTTGCACGGAGATAGCGAATAGATGAAGAAATTTCTCGATATCGATTTTTCTCATATAAGAAGCATGGGTTTCAAACAACGCTACAGCCTGCTCTTTCTCCTTGAGCGATGCCAAGACTCGTGAGTCCTTCTCATCAAAAATTTGCCAATAGGTAAGATGATAAAAATAGCGGATCGCATATTCAGCACCTGCCAAAGGATCACCTTTTTTTAAACTATAGGACAAATGATAGTTCGCCAAAACATGATTTAACTCCTGCAATTTTCGTTGAATCGTGCGGGGACTCCTAAAGGTTTTTTGACTGAGTTGTTCAAGGGAATGATAGTCCCCCTGAAAGAGTGCATCCAGCAAGATAAATCCAACGGTTCCCTGCAACAATATACTATAGGCTTGACTCAATAGGAATCGTGGAGAAAAAGCAATGGATACTTCTTTCTCCAGCCGATCATAGGTCAAAGTAAACTGAGGATAGCGTGTACGAAACACCTCTACTTGCTGAACGATCGACTGCATTTTGTTGGTTTTCCAATCGAAAACACCTGAGAGCTCTTTCATTGTATAATCTTTCTTGTTCGTTTCGTAACAATGACTTAGAAACGCATAAATTTGTTTTTCTGTCGTATCCAAAAGTGCCTGTAACATGAAATTTCCCTCGCTTGAATAATCAGCAAACGCTGTTTTTACCCTAAATTTGTCATCTTACAAAATTGTAAGCTGTCAGTGTTTGGTGATCGTACCACCGTGCGCTCTTTTCTGTCAAATCACTTTTAACAAATTCTCCTTTCGTTATCTGTGTATTTTCATAAAAAAAGTCTGACGCCTCAATACGATCGTCAGACATTTTGTTAAAACAGTAAAACAAAACGTGATTGTGCTTTCTGGGGAAGAAAATTCCAATCGTGGGTTATCAAGTCTCTCATTTTCCTTGGCTTTTTTCTTTACTGCCTCTCATCAGAAAATAACTTTCTATTCAGCCAGTAAAGGAAGACAGCAAGGATAACCACGCCTAGACCAAAGAAGATATAGCGAATACTCGTATTTTTGCTGCCGGTTTTCGGTAGTACGGCTCCATTGACCTCCTTAGCACTGCTTGTCTTCGTACGTTGTTCCTGTTCCTTTTTCACTGAAGACGATGCTTTAGAGAGTTGTTTGCCTGCGGGATCATTGGAAGAAACACTTAGCTTGCTTGACTGACTTTGGTTCGGCGCTAATTTGTTTGGTTTCGTTTCTGAATCTGAAAGCTCCTCAGATGCAGCTTCACTAACGGTCGTTGTTCCTGTTGTTGCGGTGGTTTCTCGACTCCTAGTTATCTGACTTGATTCGCTCTCACTGACTGGTTGAGTGTTCAAACTTTCTGACTCACTTGAATTGTGACTACTTTCTATACTTTGAGAATCCTGACTTGTGTTTTCCGTAGTAGAAGTCCTTGGATCCGTGGATTGAGAGTCGCTAAATTTCGGTTCGATACTACTAAAGGAAGAGCCCGTTTCTTCAGTCACCTTAGAGCTTGCGCTTATCTCAGAGTTCGTGGTCTCGCTAGAGCTCGGGGGCGTTATTACTTGCCATTGACTGGGCTTCAAGTTCTCAGTTATCGTTGTTTCACCATCATATATGACAACTAAATCAACTTTATCCATACTTTTTATCTCATCAATAACCATCTCAGCATGAATTCTTAAGTAGTTTTCAACACCTGAAAACCAATCGACATTCGTTAAAACTGTTTCGCCGATCACTTTTTCGCTGTGACCGTTCCCATCCCAACCATAAGTTAGTAGGACACGAACCTTTTGTGAAGTCAGCGTTTTGTTCGGCCGTACCGGGATCGTAATGACTTTCAAGGCTTCATCATAGATCACTCGGTTCGTTTGAACAGAAAACGATAAATTCCCTCCGGCTCGTTCTTTTGCTGAAGTATGATCGAAACCAAACACCAGCAGCAATAATCCCGCTAACAGCAAAATCAACACGATTCCAACCAGTTTTCTCATTTCCTCACTTCCTAAATGAATATTTCAAGATAACTTGATAAGGAAATTATAATAAATTCTCAGAGAAAACATGCGCCGAAAAAAAAAGGAAAGTGGCCATAAAATGGCATCTTCCCTTTAAATAAGTCTTTATTAATTTTTCTTCCTAGTAATAATACAGCCTCCAAAATTTCAGTTTCTATCTACCTGATAAATTTTCTCCAACTTAACTTCAGCGCGCATCCTGCTAAAAACATTCCTATTGCAATCCATAAATGATTAGACGCTTCATTCGTTTGAGGAAACTGCTGTTTTTCTGATTGATTATGCAAATTATTTGATTGGGATACCTGCATGTTCCCAGGGGTTGAACTTTGATGTGTCATCGCCCCATTATTACTAGAACTACTCCCGTTATTTGATTCTGAACTAATAATCATACTGCTTCCACTACTTGGTTCTGTGCTGCTGGTGCTGCTTTCACTACTTGGTTCCGTGCTACTGCTGGTGCTGCTCTCACTGCTTGGTTCCGTGCTACTACTTGTACTGCTTTCGCTACTTGGTTCGGTTGTACTAATGGTGCTGCTTTCACTACTTGGTTCCGTGCTACTACTTGTGCTGCTTTCGCTACTTGGTTCCGTGCTACTACTGGTACTGCTTTCGCTACTTGGTTCCGTGCTGCTGGACTCCCCTGGTTCACCGGTTCCACCACCACCGCCACCATAGCGTGGGGTATAGCCAGTAATACTGCTTGTTCTGGGCACATCATTGACCAAGGCATCGAGGATGCCCTGATTGGTATATTGTTCCAATGAACCATCCGTTTCTGTTTTGTAGGTAATGTAGATCCGTTCCTCCGTATCCCGCAAAGGAATTTCAAAGGAGCCATCACTATTTAAAACGATCGGTACTTCATCAACATATGTTGGGTTGGAAACGCTGGGTCCATAGACCACTCGAGCAGTCGTACTGACGAGTGTCTGATGGGGACCTAAAATATCAATAAGCGTTCCATCTTTGATCGTCACTTGGTTTGTATCAAACGAGTTGATGTACACACGCCAATCAATAATCCGTTTGGGTTCTTGCGTACCTAAATACAGTCCTTGTTTGGTGAGTAAGGCACCTTCCCCTGTATCATCCACTGCTTGAATAAAAATAGGCACCGATTGCATTCCATTTACTGTTTCGAAGTTAATGTTGTTGATTTGGTTCTCTGTCACTTCATCGCTGAACTTTGTCCAAAAATAAAAGTCCCCATGTACATTGGTATTTTTTTCGACAAATTCCGTGAAAACAAAGGTCAGCTGATTGCCAACTTGGGTAACATTGACCACTAAGTTGTTATTTTCATCGTATAAAGCATACGTATTATTGACGCCTTCAATCTCAACTGGCAAGGTGACTGTTGCTTTGTCACCGGCTTTTACGTCACCCAAATTTTCTAAACTCCACCTCATATCTATTTTAAACGAGTCATCTTTTTCGATACTTGTAATGACTTCATTGTGGCTATTGACGATCGACACATTTGTGATCAGCTTGGCTCCCACATCGGTTTCTCCATAAACAATCCGCATACCGGCAAAAACAGGAAGTAACAGTAGCAAGACAGCAAATGCTTTTCCTAGTCGTTTGATCATTGGTTTCCTCCTTAAGTGAGCGCTTAGCTAAACCTACCGATCACAGCAGTCACTGTGCTCGACATGAATATTGTACTTAACAATTGTCTTTTCGTTTCACGTTGAGAAAATAGACTTCCAGTTGCCACATTCTAGCAGCGAATCGGCGACTGCTTGATAGAATAAGTGTTAACTAATTTTATCTGCATATTAGTGATTTACACAATTAAAACGCTTCATTGCCAAAGGAAAATAACATTGCAGCAAATAAAAAGCCAAATCCCAATCCGTGTTGACTGAAAGGGATTTGACTTAAAAATTAAACTACTCTGTAGGATCGGCGATCCTATCAATTTGCTGGAAGTATCGATATTGACAAATCAAGTAAAAAACGATTTGAAAAATCAAAAAGAGACTAGCGATCACACCGTAGTATTGCCAAACAGGCAATTCTACTAAGATACGCAAAGCGGTCATCGCTACCGCAAAATGGATCATTGCCACGACTGTTGGCAAGAAGTACATCACTTGCAGCTGGCGTCTCAGAACGTTGTGCCGCTCCTTCGGCGACACACCTAAGATATGCAAGGAACGATGGTACGCCCCATCTTTATCTAAATCTGCAAATAAACGGAAATAGATAATTGAAGCGGAGAAAATAAAGAAAACCGAACCCAGTAATACCGTGATCATTAAAATGATGCCATTTCCCTGACGATTTTCTTGGAAAACTTGGTATTTCGAGGTATAAGACGTACGCATCGGAATGTCTTTTGCCGCTTCTGACCACTCTTCATCCGTATAGTCTCCTTTGGCTTCAAACTCCTGACTGAGCTCTTCGTATTGCTGATCGATCAAGGCATTTTCTTTATCTAAATTCCCATTGAAATCAGATACCAATTCAGGTGTTTCAGCCCATTCTGGATAGTCTAACCAAATAAAACCAGATTCCATATCATCGTTAGAGTTTTGTAAGAGGGCTTGCCACTCCTCAAAGGTCTTATCTGTCACAACTGACAGTCCAAAGAAATCCAGAGAAAGCATTGAAGGGCTGTGGACAATCGTAATATCCTTTTTTATACCGGTTTCTGAACCCAATTCAAGTGGGTAGATACTTGTGCGTTCGTTCTCAGGGACTTCTAGGAGCTGTTTTCGACGTGAATAATTAGCACTAAGTGTCATTATTTGATTATCTGCAACGGAATCAGCTTCCTCACCGATTTGTTTCATCATTTTCTGATAGTCGCTTTCTCGCATAATTGAAAAGCCATTCGTCGTATAAAATGAATCATTCATAACTGCAGATTCATCAAGATTCGCATAGGCCCATAGTAAGGAAACACTATCTGATACAGGTGCATACCCTTTTTCTTCTATGGCAGTTTTAATTTCATTCATTTTCCTCTCAGAATGATCGAGGTCTTCTGGCCCAGACCACGGAAATACATAGGCTACACTAATTCCTTGGATCGAAGAAAAAGAAGAACTGCCAATCGCCAGCATTACGGAAATCCCAACGAATGCCACGGAGGTACTAATAGCAATCAGACTATACATCGCCGCATTGTCTCGCATGCGAAAAATCCATTCGCTGATAGTCAGCATCCGAGTCCCTCGTAAGAAGGTCGGGCGTTTCTTTAATCGTTTCAATAGAAATACGCTGAACTGATGGAATGACAAAATCGTGCCCGCAACAGTCAACAAGACTCCTAGCATAAGCGGCAGCATCGAGTACGTTTGGTAGCTAAAATAAAAGACCGATCCATAGCCAATTAGTAACAGCACAATTCCTGAAAAAGCCAATGCCCAATGGCTTTTTGGTTCAGGACGTGGCTTTTCATTTTCCTTGATCAATGAGATGATCTGTTCTCCTTGCAAGGCGCGAGTACTGAAAAAGGAGATCAAGAGAAAAATAAAGACATAGATCCCAAAGGTCAATCCTAAACCTTCCATAGGAACCATAAATTTCAGTCCTTCTGTTAGATACATGACATTTTGCGCAATCAGCAGCAATAATTTCGTCAATAAAATCCCTAACCCAATACCGGTCACTGTGGCGCAGGTTCCTAAAAGGGCATTTTCGACAAACAAAATCTTTCGCAGATCTTTTTCTTCGATCCCCAAAATCAAGTAGATCGCCAGATCACGTTTGCGTCGTTTTAAAAAGACCACAAATGTATACCATAAAAACAACAGCGACAGTAAAGCGATCACCACAAGTGCGACGGATAGACCGACCTTCGCCAATTCTGAAAGTGTACCGCTATTGGACAAATTTTCTTCCAATTGCGGATGAAAGAGCAAAAGACTAAAGATATAAAACACCATCGCCGCAAAGGCGCTACTGACGAAGTAGGCCGCATAGGTTCGAAAATTCCCCCGCAGATTACGAATGATCAACTGTCTGAAATTCATGACGGCGACCTCCTAAATGTGCTAGGACTTCAAGAATTTTTTGATAAAATTGCTGTTGATCAGCCCCGCGATAGACTTCGTTATACAGTTTTCCGTCTTTGATAAAAACGACCCGATCAGAAAAGCTGGCGGAATAAGGATCATGGGTGACCATCATGGTGGTCACCTTGCGCTGCTTGTTCATCTGACTTAGTATTTCCATGACATCTCGTGCTGCCTTTGAATCAAGATTACCTGTCGGTTCATCTGCTAAAAGCAATTCCGGCTGATGGATCAAAGCTCTAGCGATCGCAACCCGCTGCTGCTCCCCACCGGAAAGCTGATAGATGCGTTTGTCTTTTTTCTCATAGATCCCAAGTTCACGTAATAGCTGTTCCGAACGTTCTTTCATCTCAGGAACCGGCACCCGATCCAATGTCAGTGGTAAAATAACATTCTCAAGCACACTCAATGGTGAAAGTAAATTGTAGTTTTGAAAAACAAAGCCCAGTTGCCGACGACGAAACTCTGCGAGTTTTTGCTTAGATAATTCCAGCGGCTGCTCTCCTTTGATGATCACTGAACCTGCAGTCGGTTTATCCAATGTTGCTACCAAATTCAACATAGTAGTCTTTCCACTGCCAGAAGGACCCATTATGCTGATAAATTCTCCTTCTGGCACTTTGAGATCGATTTGTTGCAACACCTCAACAGAAACTTCTCCCGCATAGGTTTTTGTTATATTTTTCAATTCTAGTAAAGCCATCATCTTCACTCCTTTGCTACCAGTTTAGCAGGTGGCAGCGCAATCAGTTATCGATTTCGTGATAGAAAGCTTACAAAATTGTAAGAAAGCCTTTACGTCCGAAACGTTAATGTAACCGTCGTGCCTAGATTCTCCTTAGAGACCAAAGCGATATCGATATCCAATTGCTTGCTGATCGTTTCGACTAAGTAAAGTCCGATTCCAGTTGCCTCGCCTGTTTGCCGACCATTCTGACCTGTATAAAAGGGGCGAAAAACCCTTGGCAGATCCGCTTCCGCAATCCCACATCCTTCATCGGAGATCGTCAAACTTCTAGAAAACGGATCAATTTCAAAACAGACTTTGCTCTCTGGCTTTGAGTACTTAATGGCGTTGCTGATGAGTTGAAACAGCAAGATCCCTAGCCATTTTTTGTCTGTTGTGACCGTGATATCTGCATCACTCAACAGTTTCGGATAGACTTCGCTGCGAATAAAATTCCGCTTCTGTTCACCAATCCCGTGCTTGACCACTTCCAGCAGGGAGACGGACTCAATAACAAAGTCCTCCGTGAAATCTTCCAATCGCACAAAGTTCAAGGCGGTCGCCAAGCCGCTCTTCAAGCGATCTGTCTCAGCCAAAAGATCGTAGCTGTCGACTTCCTCACTTTCAGCCATTAGCGCCAAGACCGAGACAGGTGTTTTCATTTGGTGAACCCATATATTCATAAAACGGATGTGGTTTTGATGATGCTGATTCAGTTCGGTGAGTTTCTCTTGCATTTGCTGTTCTCTTGCATCGAACTGCTTACGCCATTTCTTGGAAAGAGAGCCATTGCTGCCACGAACAGCTTTTCCACTCTTGAGATAGTGATAAAAAGCGGCATTGGATAGATACTCCGCCAAAGAAACAAACAAAAGCAACAAGCAAAATAGTAACAGACCATACCCAATGACTAAATAATTTCGATACCCATCGAGCCAAATCACTAAAACGAACAGTGAAATGGCGAGAACGGTGATCAAAATTCTCGCTATATGAAGCTTGACATATTCTCTCATTGTTCGGTACCTACTACCGATAAGGCGTAACCCTTGCCGCGAATCGTTTGGATTGGATCATTGATGCCCATTGCCGCCAATTTTTTTCGCAAACGGCCAACATTGACAGAAAGTGTATTGTCATCAACGAAACGCTCATCATCCCATAATAGATTTAAGATCCGTTCTCGTTTGACCATCTCTGGGTGTGCTGACATTAAAAGAGTCAATAATTCTCCTTCTCGAACAGTCAGCCATTCACTGGCTTCACGATAGACCATCTTCAATGCTTCCGGATAATAGGTCAATTCGCCAGCTTTCAAGCTTCGCGCACGATCCGACTGCGCATAATCCCCATAAACTCTGCGAATATGGCTCTTCACTTTAGCTAGCAGCAAGTCATAAGAAAAAGGCTTGACCAGATAATCATCGGCCCCGTATTCTAAAGCCATCACTTGATCCATGTTGCCATCGCGCGCCGAGATAAACAGAATCGGAACCAGCGAACGTTCTCTGATTTTTTGACACCAATAGAACCCGTCATAATAAGGCAGATTGACATCTAATAAAACCAAATCTGGTTGAATAGACAAGAATTCATCTAAAACAGCAGCGAAATTTTCTGGAACAAAGGTTTGATAGGCATAGCGGGATAATTGATTTTCCATCATTTTGACTAATGATTTGTCATCCTCGACCACAAATATTTTCATAGAATCCCTCCTGTTTCTCTAAAGTTTACCAAAACCTCGTGAAAAATACTGCAATATCCCAGCTTTTTTAAAAAAAATACACTTATTTATTGTAAGCAAAAATATTTTATAGTATACTACACTTTGTGATTAAAACTTACTTAAAGTAAAGGTGGAAAAAAATGAAAAATATTTTAGTTGTTAAAGCCAATAACCGTCCTGATGGAGTATCTGCAAAAATGTTTGATACCTTTGTTGAAAATCTTGATACCAACAATGTGGACGTTGTAACCTTTGATGTGTACGCACAACCAATGCCTTATATCGGTCAAACGTTATTTGAAGCATTTGGCAAACTTTCACAAGAACAAGAATTAAACCAAGAAGAACAAGAATTGATGACTGTCCGTCAAGACGTGATGAACAAATTCGCAGCAGCAGATACCATCGTTTTCGCTTTCCCAATGTGGAACTTAACGATCCCAGCTGCCTTGCACACCTTTATCGACTACATCTTCCAAGCAGGCTTTACTTTCTCTTATAACGAAGATGGTTCAATGAACCAATTGTTGAAAGACAAAGAAATCGTTCTATTGAATGCCCGTGGTGGTGTTTACTCAGGCGAAATGAGCGCAATGGAAAATGCTGTAACCTTTATGGAAAAAGTTTTCGGTGGTATGTTCGGCATGAACATCACAGAAGAAGTAATCATCGAAGGCCACAATGCAGATCCTTCTAAAACAGCAGAAATCATTGCTGAAGGTTTAGAACGCGTAGCAGCAGCTGCGAAAAAATTCTAATCATTGCTATCGATCAACTCCTCAACAAAGCGCTATTGCTGGTTGAGGAGTTTTTTTATCCAAAAACGTAGCTCGTTTATTGGATTGATAATACAAAGATGCCCCTTCAAACACAGCGGTCTAAGGGGCTAAGTCTCTTTTTATTTTGATGATTTCCAATCACAAGGCAACAGCTCTGCTATCGTCATGATTTTTCCTGCTGCAATCATCACTTGCGTGTTCTGATTGGCAGGATCTAGCTGGCTGATGAATTCACGGCAACGGCCACAAGGTGGGATCGGCTCACCTGCTGAATTGATTGCAACCATCTGTAACACCCGCTGCTGCCCATCGGTGATCATTTGCGCAGCCGCAGCCTGTTCGGCGCAAAAGCCCATGGAACAGCTGGTATCGATACAGATCCCCGTATAGATCTGTCCATCTGCAGTAGCTAGTGCTGCTGCGACACTCCCTGCTTCTGCAAATTGAGAGAGCTGTCTGAATCCCAGTTTTTGTTTCGCGGCATTGATCAGCAACTGAAAGTCCATTTTCTTCCTCCCACAACAAGATAGTTCATATTAAATGAACCGTTTAAGCACCCGCCATGATTTTCGTCAATAGCTCAGGATCAAAGGTCTTTTCCCGCAGCATCGCGATTTCATAGCCATAAGGGGCTTTTTTATTCTTTTTGTCTTCGCCGACATAGGGTGTTTCCAAAATTTTCGGTAACGCTGTTAATTGCTCATGATGAACGATTTTATTCAACGCTTCAAAACCGATCGTTCCAAAACCAATATTGGCATGTCGGTCTTTATGACTGCCTTGCGGATTTTTAGAATCGTTGACATGGATGACTTTCAAACGATCCAAACCGATAATTTTGTCAAACTCGTTTAAGACGCCGTCAAAGTCTTCTTTAACATTATAGCCGGCATCATTCGTGTGACAAGTATCTAGTGTAACGGATAATTTTTCATTTAAAGTAACGCCATCGATAATTGCTGCCAGTTCTTCAAAGCTGCGACCAATCTCGGTGCCTTTACCTGCCATTGTTTCTAATGCGATCTGGGCAGTTTGATTTTTTTCAAGGACCTCGTTCAAGCCTTTAATGATCTGTTTGATCCCAGCTTCGGGACCTGCACCGACATGGGCACCGGGATGCAACGTGATTTGAGTCGCACCTAAAGCTTGCGCTCTTTGGATTTCCTCTTGTAAAAATGAAACGGCAAAGCCAAAGTTTTCAGGCTTAATGGTATTGCCTAAATTAATAATGTAAGGAGCATGGACGACGATATTCGAAATTCCTTTTTCCGTCATAAAATCTTGTCCGGCTGCGATCTGCATCTCTTCGATCGGTTTGCGCCGCGTGTTTTGCGGAGCTCCGGTATAAATCATAAACGTAGTAGCTTGATAGCTAGCCGCCTCTTCTGCTGCTCCTAAAAGCATTTTTTTGCCGCTCATTGAAACGTGTGAACCAATCAACATTTTTCTTTTCCTCCTAAATCTAGTCTTCTCTATTATCGATAAAAGCGCCTTGTAAAGCGATTATTTTGCTCATTGCCGTATTTTTTTATCAAGCGAGTCCAAATAACATCAGGACACCCGTCATTAGCGGCATACTTATCAAAAAGCTAATAGAAGAAACGAACCCTACTGCTTCTTCCTCCATCCCAGCAATCACGGAATTAATGACACCGAACAAGGGAATCGGAGCAAACACTAACAAACAAAGAACTGGCTTTAATAAAACTGGGATTGGTAAAACATAGAAAGCCGCAAATAGCACGAAGGCCAGTCCGTAGCGCAAGCTTAAAATTTTGATTACCGTTGGCGTAGTGTGCTTCGGTAAGCGGAAATCCAAAAATAAGCCAATCATAAACATGGACAAAAACGTATTTGCGATCCCGATTGGTTGGACAAGCGCCAATGCCGCCTCAGGGATCCTCCAATCCGCACTGCGGATAATCAGCATCACTAGATAAATGGTAAATGTTGGCGAGCGCAGGAGATTCAAAAAGATTTTCCCTGGTTCAAATGTCGTCCGCTTTCCAATCAAGAATTCGATAAAAATCGTCGTTCCCCCTGCCAACATGATACTGTTCCCCATATCAAACAGCGAAATCAGCGGAATCCCTAAAGGATAAAAGCTTTGGGCAAAAGGAATCGCAAAATTGCCGATATTAAAACCTGACCCGCAGTACATCGCAAACTGCTGCAAGGTACTTGATTCGTTTTTGGTCAAGAAAAATGCGAAGAGGATTTGGACGATCGTAATGATCAACGCGATCACGATCAAACTAAGGGCACTGACTTTTACTTGCATTGTAGCTAAATTCAATATGATTGCTGCCGGTAATGTTACATTCAAAATAATTTTGGATAAGATCGAGCCATCGGCTTTCGAAAGGACTTTCAGTTGCTTAAGAAAATATCCTAAGAAAATCATGGCAAATAAGCCGGCGGCATTCAACACTATGTTTCCCATTCCAACAAAAACCCTTCCTCTACAAAAATTTGAAAAAAGCGAACCAACAGGGCGGTTCGCTTTTTGCGATTAAAATGTTAGTAAGAAATATTTTTTCTTGCCACGACGAATCACGACGTATTTCCCACCGATCCGATCACTTGCTTGGATCTCGTACGTTAGGTCTTGGACGCGTTCCCCATTGATGTAGATCGCCCCATTTTGTACGTCTTCTCTTGCTTGACGTTTTGATGGTTCGATTTTAGCAGTTGTCAATACTTCAACGATGTTCAAAGAATCATCAGTTGTTACCTGGTGGCTAGGAACCCCTTTAAAGCCTTGTTCGATCTCTTCAGCGTTCAACTCTTTGATGTTACCACTGAATAAACTTGCTGAGATGCGTACAGCTTGTTCATATGCCTCTGCCCCATGAACCAATGTAGTGACTTCTTTTGCCAAAGCTTTTTGCGCTGCTCGAGATTCTGGTGCAGCGTTAAATTCTGCTTCGATTGCAGCGATCTCTTCTAATGATAAGAAGGTGAAATATTTCAAGAATTTAACTGCATCACGATCATCGGTATTGATCCAGAATTGGTAGAACTCGTAAGGTGTCGTTTTCTTGGCATCCAGCCAAACGGCATTGCCTTCTGTTTTCCCAAATTTAGTTCCGTCTGCTTTTGTGATCAATGGCATAGTCAACCCAAACCCTTGGACTTCCCGTTCACGACGCAATAATTCGATTCCAGAGGTGATATTCCCCCATTGATCGCTACCGCCTAATTGCAACAAGCAACCGTGGTTGTCGTAAAGGTTCAAAAAGTCATAGGCTTGTAAAAGCTGGTATGCAAATTCGGTGTAGGAAATTCCTGTTTCGATCCGACGTTTGACACTTTCTTTGCTCATCATGTAGTTGATGGTAAAGTTTTTCCCAGTGTCCCGTAAGAAATCGATCAGTTTCAATTCCCCTAACCATTCATAGTTATTGGCAATGATGGCAGGATTTTCTTGGTCATCAAAATCAATAAAGCGAGATAATTGGCTCTTGATACTTTGTGACCATTCCAAAACGGTATCTAATGTGTTTAATTGACGTTCTTGATCTTTAAAGGATGGGTCACCGATCATTCCTGTACCACCACCAACTAATGCGATCGGCACATGTCCGTTTTGTTGGAAACGGCGCAACATCAAAATAGGCAATAAATGACCAATATGCAGGCTATCTGCGGTAGGATCAAAGCCGATATATAGTTTCACAGACTCTTCATTTAATTGTTTGGTCAAGGCTGCTTCGTCTGTGGTCTGATGAACTAATCCGCGTTGCTTTAGTTCTTCAAAAAAGTCTGTACTCATTCTTTCTCCTCCTAATAATTGCTTCATTGTTCATCTTAACTGAAAAAGAGGGCAATGAAAAGTCTTTCTCTCAAAGTCCTTTACCAAAAAAGAAACTTTTAGGCAAATCCTTTCGTTTTCCTTTGTTTTCACTGATCAGATCCAACCGTGAAAAGGAATTTCCTGATCCTCTTCTTGAGATAACGGATAGGGTGCTACCCAAGCGTCTTGTTTTTTGCTATAATTACACGGAATCTATTCTAATTTATTGAGGTGACTCTTTTTGTCCCAGAAAACGAAAAAACAAAAGAATACAGAAAACAAAAATAGAGGCTGGTTCTATTTCAACATCAGTCTAAGGGTTTTACATGCCTTATTCTTAGTCGCTATTTCTTTGCTGGTGCTTGGCGGCTCTTTAGCCTTAGGGATCGGTGCCGGCTACTTTGCTTTTCTTGTGGAAGATACCGCAGCTCCTTCTAAAGAAGAGTTGCAGAAAGAACTGACCGACATCACAGAGACTTCTCAACTCGCATACTCAGATGGCAGTAAAATCGCAACGATTCGCTCAGACCTGATGCGAACGTCGGTTAATTCCGATCAAATTTCGGACTACTTGAAAAAAGCAATCATCGCAACCGAAGACGAATATTTTAATATTCACAATGGCGTCGTACCAAAAGCGGTCGTGCGAGCATTATTATCTGAAGCGACAGGTTTTGGCGGCAGCGGGGGTTCCACTTTGACCCAACAGCTGGTAAAACAACAAATCCTTTCCAGTGAAACGACCTTCAAACGCAAAGCCAACGAGATCTTATTAGCCATGGAAGTAGAGAAGTTTTTTGATAAAGACGAGATCGTCACTATGTATCTAAACATCTCTCCTTTTGGTCGGAACAATAAAGGGCAAAATATCGCAGGTGTGCAAGAAGCGGCGCAAGGAATTTTCGGCGTTAATGCAGCTGACCTAACTTTACCACAAGCAGCCTTCATTGCAGGACTGCCACAAAGTCCGATCGTCTACAGCCCTTATACAAATACGGGTGAGATAAAGGAGAACCTGACTGCGGGCTTAGAACGGAAAGACTTTGTCCTCTTCAGTATGTATCGCAACCACGATATTACGAAAGAAGAATACGAAGAAGCACTTAATTATGACTTAAAACAAGACTTCAAAAAACAAGAAGCTATCGAACAAACGGATCAAAGCTTCCTTTATTACACTGTGTTAAATGAAGCAAAAGATATTATTGCCAAACAACTGGCAGATGAAGATGATGTCAGTGATGAAGAATATGCCAAAGACGAAACCTATCAAAAATACTTCGAATTGGCGCAACAAAAACTCGTTAATGGTGGCTATACCGTCACATCAACGATCGATAAAGACATTTATAATGCGATGCAAGATGCCGTTGATAAATACGGCTCTATGTTAGACAATTGGGGCGACGCCACCATCGAAGTCGGCAATGTTATGATGGATAATGCCACTGGGAAAGTCTTAGGCTTTATTGGTGGTCGTAACTATGCTGAAAATCAATTCAATCATGCCTTTGATGCCAAACGTCAAGCAGGATCAAGTATCAAACCAATGCTGGTTTATGGTCCGGCCATCGAAAGTGGTTTGATGGGCTCAGAATCGATGGTTTCTGACTATGCCGCAAAATGGCGGACGGGAGAAAACGCTGGTGAGTCAATCGTCAATGCCACAAACCGCGGAACCAATACCTTCATGTCGATTCGCGAATCACTAGAAGTTTCCAGCAATATCGCAGCGACAAATATTTTCCAAGATCTTTGGGAAAAAGAAGGCGATCATTTTTACGCCTACACAAATTATTTAAGCAAAATGGGCTATCCGGAAGATAATAGCTGGGCATATGAATCAGCGCCATTAGGAGTTACGGATGTCACAGTGTTGAATCAAACGAATGGCTTCCAAACATTTGCCAATAATGGTGTCTATCAGCAAGGCTACATCATCGAATCCATCAAAGATAATGAAGGCGAAGTGCTTTATCAGCATGAAGCCAAACCAGTACAGGTCTTTTCTGAAGCGACGGCTTCTATCATGACCGACATGATGCGCAGTGTCATCGATGAGCAAAAAACCAGTACCTTTAAATCGGTTATCAGTGGATTAGATTGGAATCTCGGGAATGCCGATTGGGTCGGTAAAACTGGTTCCACCAATAACTGGTCAGACTCTTGGCTAGTCGTTTCCACCCCATCGATCACTATCAGCAGCTGGTCAGGACGGGATGACAACAAAGCTACTGATAGTGCTGCAGGAACTCGGACAGCCAATTACATGGCTTACTTAATCAATCGGATCTATCAAACAAATCAAGAAGTTTTTGGTGTGGATCAGAAGTTTGAGCTTTCAAATGACGTGAAAAAAGTCAAAGTTTCCAAATTTACAGGGACCCAACCAGGAGGCACCGTGCGGGTCGATAATCGAACCTACACGAATCCAAGCGATACCGTCAACTCATATTGGGCCACTGGCGGACCGGATACGGTCGACTTTAAGTTTGGGATCGGCGGTTCGGACGCTAATTACGCTGACTATTGGAAAAAAGCATCGTCTAGCCGTTCAACCAATCGCTCTTCAAATACATCGTCTAATAATACTTCAAACAATGCCACGCCTACAGCAAATGATGATGATGACGATGAACAAGACAATGACCAAGCAAATACAACGAATAATGATGACTGATCAGCCTTGTGCTGATCAGTTTTTTTATGCAAAAAAAGTGTGGGTAAAAAATCCGTAGATTTTCTACCCACACGAACGATCGTAAAAGTAAAAAGCGGAACAACGTAGTGTTGTTCCACTTGTAAAGGTTCCGTGAATCGCTGCTTATTTCGTAGAGCTTTTTTCTGAAATACCGTAAGGCAAGATGATCGTTTTTTGTTCTACATCTTCTTTGTTCATCATTTTTGTCAATAGACGCATCGCAACGGCACCCATATCATACAATGGTTGGGTAACACTTGATAAGCGTGGACGAGCGGCTTCAGCCAATAATGAATTGTTGCTGGTAATGATCTCGAAATCTTCAGGAACTTTAACACCTTTGTCTAACAAACCATCTAAGACGCCGATCGCTAACTCATCATCTGTAACATAAGCTGCTGTTGCACCACTGTTGATGATGCGATCAACTAATGCTAAGCCTTCTTTAAAGCTGTATGGTGATTCAAAGATCAACCCTTCAGAATAGTCAAGGTTGTTTTCTTTCAAGGCTTCTTTGTAGCCTTTCAAGCGGTTTTGGCCATTGATTGGATCGATCAAAGCACCGCTAACAAAAGCGATTTTTTGATTGTTTTTCGCCAATAATGAAACAGCATCTTTGGCAGCTGCTGTGTAATCGATATTGACACTTCCTACTTGTTCATCAGGATCGATCGAACCAGCTAAAACGACTGGTGTTTTTGAGCGAGAGAATTCCCCGCGAATTTCATCCGTGATGCGATGACCCATGAAGATAACGCCGTCCACTTGTTTCGCTAACAAGTTGTTCAATACGTTGACTTCTTTCATTGTATCGCCATCAGAGTTGGCTAAGATGATATTGTATTTATACATGGTCGCTACATCATCGATCCCACGAGCAAGTGATGAAAAGAACATATTGCTGACATCAGGAATGATGACACCTACAGTTGTGGTCTTTTTACTTGCTAACCCTCGAGCAACTGCGTTTGGCCGATAATCCAAGCGGTCGATCACTTCCAGCACTTTCTTACGAGTTGCTGGTTTTACATTTGGATTTCCGTTGACTACCCGTGAAACAGTTGCCATCGATACATTCGCTTCCCGTGCAACATCATAAATCGTAATTGTTTGTTTTTCCATGATATATCTCCCTTATTCTATTTTCAGAAAATCTTATTTACATTTCTTTGTTAGAATAGCAAATTTTTTCCGGATTTGCAACCGTTTTAATTTTGTTTTCATGAAAACTTAGCAATTTCCTACTTTCCCCGCCCCTATTCTCTTCCAAAGCATGATAAAATAGAAAAAGAATACTTGAAAGAAGGTTTTTTCAAATGAATGAGAAAAAAATCAATGAGTTAAATGGCTGGTTGAAAACCAATGGCGCCGATGTTGCTTATATTTCTAATCCAGCAACCATCGCTTATTTTTCCGGTTTTAAAAGTGAGCCTCATGAGCGGGTCCTTGCTCTGTTTGTCGCTCCTGGAAAAGATCCCTTTCTTTTTACACCAGCTCTGGAAGTAGAAGAAGCAAAAAATAGCGGTTGGCCCTTTGACATTATCGGCTATCTCGATAGTGAAGACCCTTGGGCGAAAATCTGTCAGGAATTGACCTCTCGTTACCAAGTTTCTTCCTTGGCACTAGAAAAAAATGACCTTTCCGTCGAGCGCTATGAAGCATTGAAACGGTTTTTGCCACAGACCGATTTTTCTTTAGATGTGACTCCGGTCATTCAAAAAATGCAGTTAACCAAAACGGCTGCTGAAATTGACACCTTACTAGAAGCTGGCAACTGGGCAGATGTTGCTTTTGAGATTGGGTTTGCTGCCATCAAAGAAGGCGTTAGCGAAATGGCAATCGTGGCAGAAATTGAGTACGAGTTGAAAAAGCGTGGGGTCTCCCATATGTCCTTCGATACGACCGTATTAGCTGGTGCCAATGCAGCAAGTCCTCATGGCGTACCTGGCGACCGCAAAGTGACTGCCAATGAACTCGTCTTGTTTGACCTAGGGGTCGTTTGGAAAGGATATTGCAGTGATGCAACCAGAACGGTTGCCTATAAAGAACCGACTGCATTACAAAGAAAAATTTATGACATCGTTCTTGAAGCTGAACTAGCAGCGCAAGCAGCGGTCAAACCTGGGATTACCGCTGGAGAATTAGACAAGATTGCTCGTGATGTGATTACTGGCTATGGCTACGGCGACTACTTCAACCATCGTCTAGGTCACGGCATCGGGACCACGGTTCATGAGTTCCCCTCTTTGATCACTGGCAATGATTTAGTGATCGAAGAAGGCATGTGCTTCTCTATCGAACCGGGCATTTATTTACCAGATCAGGTCGGTGTCCGCATTGAAGACTGTGTGTATGTCACTGCAGATGGCTGTGTACCTTTTACCAAGACAGCAAAAGAATTATTGATCTTATCTTGATTTTCCTAATGAAACGGCGCAACATGTTGGCATTACATGAAAAGGAGTGTTCTTATGAGTAAAAAAGTGTTGGTTTTAGGCGGCACGCGTTTTTTCGGTAAATATTTGGTCAAATCACTAATTGATCAAGGATTGGACGTGACGATCGCTACCCGAGGGAACACGAAAGATTCCTTTGGCGATCAAGTCAACAGAATCATCTTCGATCGCACCGACGAAGAAAGTATCAAAACGGCATTAACAAAAGAAACCTATGGGGTCATTTACGACAATATTGCTTATACTTCCAACGACATTGAGATTCTACTGCGTCATGTCACACCGAAGCGCTATATCGTTACTAGCTCAATGTCTGCGTACCATGAATTACACTTCGATTTGATTGAAGCGGATTTTGACCCTGCTAAAGAACCCTTCAGACTGGTCAGCTCTGAGGAAGTCGATTATGCACAAGGCAAGCGAACCGTGGAAGAAATCCTGACCCAAAAATACAGTCAGATCCCCTCCGTTTTTGTCCGCTTTCCTTATGTGATTGGTGCAGATGACTACACAAAACGTTTTACCTTTTACATTGACCATCTGATAAAGCAAAAGCCAATGGCTGTCGATAATCTAACGCATCAAATGGGCTTTGTGGATGCCCAAGAAGCTGGTAAATTTTTAGCGTTTCTAGGTACTAGCTCATTCACCGGACCCATCAATGGTGCGTCAAAAGGTACGATCTCTTTAGAAGAAGTACTGCAATACGTATCGAAAAAAACCGGTCTTTCCCCGCTCTTTTCAGAAACAGGCGATCAAGGCCCTTACAATGGTACACCTGCTTATTCGATCAATGTGGCGCTCGCTGAAGAAATTGGTTTTTCATTCAGTCAACTGCAGGATTGGATCTACCAACTTTGCGATTGGGAAATCGCCCAAGCATCAAACGAATAACTACTGAAATCACAAAAAAACGTTCGCCGATTTAACTGGCGAACGTTTTTATCTTTTAAAGCAATCAAGTTTTATCCTTACTTATGCTTCTGGGTTGTTTTTTTCTAATGTGTCTTTTAATTCTTCTTTCGCATCTTCCAAGTCAGCTTTGGCTTCTTTTGTTTCTGCTTTCGCTGTTTTTTTGGCATCATCTGCTGCTTTTCCAGCTTCTTTTTTCAAATCAGCTGCTGCTGCTTGACCATCTTTTTTGGCTTCTTCGACAACAGGTTTCGCTTCTTCTGCCCCTTCTTTGACAGTTTTTTTCATATCTGCTGCAGAAGATTTTGCATCAATGATGATATCTTGGACTGTATCATCTGCATCTTCTTTGGCATCTTTGGCTGTTTCTTTTACATCGCTCGCCGATTTTTTGAAGCGTTCTGATAGATCCCCTGCTTGTTTCTTTAATTCTTCAATAGTTTCTTCTGAAGAACCAGCTGCTGTTTCTTTTAAGTCATCAACTTTCGCTGTTAAAGAACCGGTAAAATCAGATGCTTGCTCGCTTAATTTTGCTGCTTTATCTTTAGCAATATCAACAAGATCCGTACTTCTTTCTTTGGCTAAATCACCGTAATCAGATGCTTTATCTAATAAATCGTCTGCTTGTTTTGCTAATTTATTTCTTAATGTTTTACCAGATTCTGGCGCCAACAAAAGTGCTGCTGCTGCTGCCGCTGTTCCTCCGATGATTGCTCCTAATAAAAATCCGCCTTTTTTACTCATTGAAAGTCCTCCTTTTATTTTTGGTTATTTTTGTCTTTGAAAAATTTCATGGCTGTTTGACCGACTTTTCCAGCTACCGTTGCTTTGGCAGTCGTCCGGCCAAGACTACCCACACGCGTAATTAAATTTTTTCCAGAAACATTTAATTCTGAAACACTGGTACTTAGATCTGCGACTGCTGTGAACAAAGGATCGATGGTTGCGACTTTTCCGTTCACATCTTGTAAAAGCTCATTCGTTTTTACCAATAGACCTTCAACCTCTTTTGAAAGAATATCAACATCTTTGGTAATGACACGGATGGTTGTGTTTGCCTCTTCAACCGTTTTGTCCACTTTGGTCATTGTCTTGCTGACTTGCATCAACAAACGAACGACGAAAATAACCAGTACGACAAATGCGATCGCAGCAATTAATGCAGCTAGTTCTCCTCCTGACATAGAATGGCTCCTTTCCCCATTTACTTATATTAAGAATAGCATTTCACTGCACTTTCTACAAATAAAAGACTGCATTTTTAAGAAAATTATCCGCTTTCAACAGGAAATAATAAAAAAACAAAGCAATTTCATCAGAAATTGCCTTGTTTAGGAGTTTGTGTTATTTTTTTGACGCTTTCGGTGCTTCTTTGACTTCTTTTTGAGCTGGAGCTAGTTCTTTTCCTAACTCAATCAAATACTCTTTCAAGTTGTCTTTGACTTCAGGGTGCACTAAACCATATTCAATACTTGTTTTTAAGAAACCGAATTTGTCTCCTACATCGTAACGTTTGCCGGTAAATTGATGGGCAAAGACGCGTTGGGTTTTGTTTAATGTGTCGATGGCATCCGTCAATTGGATCTCGCCGCCAGCACCTGGTTCTTGATTGGCTAAAATATCAAAAATTTCAGGGGTCAGCAAGTAGCGGCCAATAATCGCTAAATCACTTGGCGCATTTTCTGGCGCTGGTTTTTCAACAAAGTTTTTGACATTGAACAAGCCTTTTTCAACTTCCATACCAGGATCAATGATTCCGTATTTTGATGTATCTTCATGAGGAACATCCATAACAGCGATCGTTGAGGCATGCGTTTTTTCATAATTATCGATCAGCTGTTTGGTCAATGGTACTTGATCTTCCATCAAGTCATCACCTAGCATGACCACAAATGGTTCGTTGCCAACAAACGCACGGGCTTGTAAAACCGCATGACCTAGTCCTTTCGGATGGGACTGACGAATGAAATGAAGATTTACGTCCGTTGTTTCTTCCACTAATTTTAAAAGCTCTGTCTTGCCTTTTTCTTTTAGATTCATCTCTAATTCTAAATTGGCATCGAAATGGTCTTCGATCGGACGCTTTGCTTTCCCTGTTACGATCAAAATATCTTCGATTCCTGATTGTAAAGCTTCTTCCACGATAAACTGGATCGTTGGTTTGTCAACGATCGGCAACATTTCCTTTGCCATTGCCTTTGTAGCTGGTAAAAATCGGGTACCTAGACCGGCTGCTGGGATAACTGCTTTTTTGACATTCATGTGACTCGCTCCTTTAATCATAATGATTGATCTACCGTAAATTCGTTTTCTTCTTTGCCGTCTCGCAGCATAATATCTTTCGCTGCTTGCTTGATGTCTTTGCCTTCATACAAGACCGAATAAATCGTTTCTGTGATTGGCATTTCCACCGACAAAGCTTCTGCTAATTCGCGAGCAGCTTTAGTGGTTGAAACTCCTTCAACGATCATCCCCATATTGTCTAACACTTCATCTAAGCTATGGCCTTTTCCTAATAGATTTCCGGCACGCCAATTCCGCGAGTGGACACTGGTACACGTAACGATCAAATCGCCAACCCCACTCAATCCGATAAAGGTTAAAGGATTGGCACCCATTGCCACACCAAGACGACTGATTTCTGCTAACCCACGGGTCATGATCGCAGCCTTCGCATCATCCCCAAAGCCCAGTCCAGCAATCGCACCGGCACCAATAGCGATGATGTTTTTCAAAGCGGCACCAGTTTCGACACCGATCACATCGTTATTGGTATAGATTCTAAAGTAATCATTCATAAACAGCTCTTGTACATTTTTAGCAGCCGTTTCATTTTCTGAAGCTGCCGTGATCGTGGTGATATCATGGACAGCGACTTCTTCAGCATGTGATGGTCCTGACAGGACAACGATTTCTTGGCGTTTATCAGCTGGGATCTCTTCAGCAAGTACTTCTGAGATTCGTTTATGGCTGCCTTGTTCTAATCCTTTTGAGGCATGGATGATAACTGGTTTGCCGATTGTCTTTTCAGCGAACTCTTGTGCCACGGCACGAATCGCTTTGGTTGGTACCACAAACAAGACAGCATCTGCTCCTTGGATCGCCTCTTCTAGATTTTTGCAGCCTAAGATATTTTCAGGTAATTTCAAATCAGGCAAATAATGCCGATTGGTATGATACGTATTGATTTCATCGATTTGGGCGGGATTGTTCCCCCAAATAGTCACTTCATGTCCATTTTCGGACAAGACTTGTGCCAAAGCAGTCCCCCATGATCCGGGACCTAATACGGCGATTTTCTGTTTCACTATGGAAACCTCCTCTATCCTTTTCGCAAATTCATGCACTTTATCATTTTACCATAATTTCAATAAAATAACTGTTTAGATAATCGTTTGGTTTTTGCCAAAGCTACGGTTGTAGTCTTTTAAGGTTTGGTTTTTCCGGCGCCAGATCAATAGTCCGATCGCTCCAAAGAATAATAAAGCGGAAAGTGCTTGTGACACACGGATATCCCCAAATAAGTATAAACTATCGGTGCGCATTCCTTCAATAAAGAAGCGTCCGAATCCATACCAAATCAAGTAGCTTAAGAAGACTTCGCCTTCTTTTAATAACCCAGTTTTCTTACGCAAGAAGATCAAAACGATAAATCCAATCACGTTCCAAACCGATTCATAAAGAAAGGTCGGCTGCCGATACGCTTCATCGATATACATATTATCGATAATAAATTTCGGTATATACAAACTTTCTAAGAAGGAGCGGCTGACTTCTGCTCCAAATGCTTCATGGTTCATAAAATTACCCCAACGCCCGATCCCTTGTGCCAATAAAACACTTGGTGCGGCGATGTCTAAAAAGGTCCAGGGAGAAATAAAATTTCGTTGGCAGAAAAAGTACAGCCAGATCCCCCCGGCGATCAGAGCGCCGTAGATGGCGATCCCACCAGAGCGAATATTGAAAATTTGACTTGGGTCATCAATGTAGTATTGCAAGTCAAATAGAATATAATAAAGCCGCGCACCAATGATCGATACTGGCAATCCAATCAACATAAAATCAGTCACATCATCTGGCTTGAGCCCGACACGAACCGCTTCTCTCGTACTTAACCACATAGCAATGATCACGCCTGATACGATAATGATCGCATACCAATAAATCGGCAAACCAAATAGTTCAAATGCGACTCGATTTACTAAACCTAACATCTATCTTATCCTCTCTAGTTTCCAGAATTTTCTTCGATCAATTGCGTCAATCGATTTTCAAAGGTCTTCGTTGCATCGTAGCCCATCGTTTTCGCTCGGAAATTCATGGCAGCAACTTCGATAATAATCGCAACATTTCGACCCGTTTTTACCGGGATTTTGATTTGTGGTACATCGACGCCACCAATTTCAACCGTCGTATCATCGGTTCCTAGTCGATCATACTTTTTGTCTTTCGCCCAAGCTTCTAAATACACCGCTACTTGAACCTGCATATATCCTCGTACGGCACTGGCACCAAAAAGATTCATGACATCGATGATCCCGATTCCGCGGATCTCGATCAAGTGCTGCAAGATTTTCGGCGGTTCCCCTACCAAAGTCAATTCATCTTGCTTATACACGTCCACCCGATCGTCAGCGATCAACCGATGCCCACGTTTGATCAACTCTAATGCTGTTTCGCTTTTCCCAATTCCGCTATCGCCTTGGATCAAAACGCCTAAGCCATAGACATCCACTAATACCCCATGAACACTGGTTCTTGTTGCTAAACGCCCATCGAGAAAACTGGAAAGCTCTCCTTGCAGACGTGACGTTGAGATGGGCGAACGTAGAATCGTGATCTCATGTTCTTTGCAGGCTTGAATCATTTCTGCTGGCACTTCCAAGCCGCGAGAAACGATAAATCCCGGTGTATCATCGGCACACATTTTGCGCATCACCATCAAGCGTTCTTCTGGCATCATTCGTTCCGCAAAGGTGATCTCTTTGCTGCCGAATAATTGCAGACGATCATGGGAATAGTAATTAAAATAACCCGTCAATTCCAAACCAGGTCGGGAAATATCGCCGGTAATGATTTCTCTTTCTAAACTGTTTTCAGTTCCTTCCACTATCTCTAAATTTAAAGCCTCCGCCAGCTCGCTGACTTTGACGGTTTCTGCCATAGGTTTTCCCTCTTTTCTCAATGATTCTTGTCGCTGCTTCTTGTAAACGACACTCTGGTTCTATTTTATCATTCTATCAGTAAAGTTACTACCTTCGCCAATAGAAGTCCTCATTCTTTTTCGTTTGTGTTATTATTTTACTAAGGAGGGATTTTTAATGAAATTTTCAGCATACACGTATCAACGCCCTGATTTTCCAGTCTATCAAGAAACATTCAAAAAAGCCTTAGCAAACCTTCAGTCAGCCGATACCTTCTCGGAGGCGAAGCAAGCACTTGATGCTTTGAACGAACTAAGAGGAACGATCGATACTGCAATGAACTTGGCTTCGATCCGCTATTCGATCGATACCAACGATGCCTTTTATGAAGCAGAAGATACTTTTTGGAATGAATACCAGCCTCATTTTGAAGCTCTGGATTTTCAATTCTATCAAGCACTCCTGGCTTCACCGGTCTTAGATGAATTAAAAGCCGAATATCCAGAAACACTTTTCTTGTTTGCCGAAAGCCGCGTGAAGCTTTTTGATGAGGCCTTGATCGAATTGTTTCAAAAAGAAAACCAATTGGCTTCCGATTACAGCAAATTGGTCGCTTCTGCGCAAATCGACTTCCAAGGAGAAACCTATACCCTCGCACAACTGCGACCATTTACCGAAAATAAAGATCGCGGCGTTCGAAAAGAAGCGTTTGAAAAACAAACGGCTTTCTTCACGGAAAATGAAGACCGTTTTGACCAAATTTATGACGAGATGGTCAAGGTTCGTACCGAGATCGCCCACAAGCTCGGCTTTGAAAATTACGTCGCCTTTGCGGATACCCAAATGAATCGTTGGGACTATGATCGTTCAATGATTGAGACCTATCGTCGGGAAATTTTAGAAAAAGTCGTCCCAATCACCCAAAAACTGTACCAAAGACAGGCACAGCGTAATCAATTGGCACAAGCAACTTTTACCGACTTGCCGCTTGTTTATCCTAGTGGCAACGCAGAGCCTAAAGGAACACCTGAAGAACTAGTGGAAAAAGCCCGTGTGATGTATCAGGAACTATCCCCTGAAACTGGCGAATTTTTTGACTTTATGGTCGAACATGACTTGCTTGATCTCCTCAGCAAAAAAGGCAAACAATCTGGCGGCTACTGTACCTTTATCCAAGACTATCAATCGCCATTTATCTTTGCCAACTTTAACGGCACTTCGGGTGATGTCGATGTTTTGACTCACGAAGCTGGCCACGCCTTTCAAGCCTTTCGTTCTCGTTGGATCAAAGAACCGGAAATTCTCTTTCCCAATTATGAATCTTGCGAGATCCATTCAATGTCGATGGAGTTTATCGCTTGGCCATGGATGGACGCCTTTTTCGAAGAAGAAACAGAAAAATATAAATTTGCGCATCTTGCTAGTAGCCTGCAATTTCTGCCTTATGGCGTTTTAGTGGATCACTTCCAACAGGACGTTTATGAGCATCCCGAATGGTCACCAGCGCAGCGCAAAGCCCGTTGGCGGGAATTAGAACGCCAATATTGTCCTGAGCGGGATTATTCAGAATATCCAGACCTTGATCGTGGCTTGTATTGGTTTAGACAGGGGCATATTTTTGAATCACCTTTCTATTATATCGATTATACATTGGCGCAAGTGTGTGCGTTCCAATTTTGGTATCGATTCATCGTGGCAAAAGACGAAACCGCTTGGCAAGATTATTTGGCCATCTGCGAAGTCGGCGGCACGAAAACATTCCTTGAGATCCTGGCTCTTGCTCATTTGCGTTCACCTTTTGAAAAAGGAGCGCTTGATGAAACGTTACAGGCAGTAGATACGTACCTGGCAGCCATCAAAGAAGAACAGTTAAACTAAAAAAAGACGTTTCCGTTTCTCCACTAGCTTCTTAGTTAGTGGAGAAAACGTGAAACGTCTTTTTAACGTGAATATTTTTCGATATGGTGTTCGGTCACGATCATATTGATTACTGACATGATCAACGCCACTAAGAGCGCAGCCCCAAACGAGGAGAAGCCGAAGTTGGCTGACCCAACAAAATACGAAGTCAAATTCAGCATGAGCGCATTGATCACAAAAGTGAAGAAACCAAGCGTCAGTAAAGTCAATGGAAATGAAATGACGATCAGAATTGGTTTAATCAAAGCATTCAGGATCGACAGTACGAAACTGGCGATCACTGCAGTCATAATGCTTTGAACGTGGATCATATTTGGTAATAGAACCGCCAATGTGACAAACGTCAGTGTATTCATGATAAGCCGTTGAAAATAAGACACTAGAAGTCACTCCAGTCCTCATCCTCCACCTTTTCCGCTTCTTTACGGGGACGATTTGCTTCATTGTATTTGTTTTGTTTGTAGTAGTGATTGTCGTGGCCATATCCTGAGGTGCTCTTGCGTCCTGAAGGAATCAAGACCGCCATGATGATATATAAAGTGATTCCAGGAAACGCAGCAGTCACTAAAGATAGAAAGACATAGATCACGCGAACGATGGTTGGATCAATTCGCAAGTATTCTGCCAGCCCCCCTAGAGTACCTGTAATGACAACGTTGTTGGCTGATTTTGTTAATTTTTTGTTCATTTATCTACACCTTCCTTCTTTTCTTTAATGAGTGTAAACCCAGCGATTCTTATTTGTCTGTATCTTTGATAAAGACATTTCCTGTTGTTGTGGATAGATCGATTTGAGCGACTTTATCGGCAACCCGACGGAATTGCAATAGTTGGTTTAGGCGTTCTTTTTTCTCACGCACAACTTCCATCTCGCTTAAACGATTGTTGATGCTACCTAAACTTGCTTTGGCGATCCCTTCAAAACCGATTCCTGTCGGTAATGCTACTTTGACATTCCCATTTACAGAACTGGCGTTTAATTTTTGGACCGTTTCTTCTTTATAGGTCACACGGATATTACCGTTAACTAAAGAAATGCCGGTATTTTGTGGCGTTGCTGTCAACGTAACGTCGCCGTTCACCGTTTCGATGATGGCATCTAAAATCTCACCCTCTTGAACAGTGATCGTTCCATTCACGCCTTCAATCTCTAACATCGATGCATTTACTTTGCGGAAATCGATATTGCCGTTTGTTGATTTTGTATAGACATCTTTTGCATCTAATTCATTGAATGTAACATTGCCGTTCAATAGTTTTACTGCCACATGATCATAGGTGCGTTTTGGCAAGTAGAAAACGAGATCGGCACGAATGCGTTTGTTGGGAATTTGGAAAGAGATGCGTTCATCATCAACATTGATTTGGCTTCTTGCTTCAAAAGCATCGAAAGGCTCCGCCGCATCCATTTTACCATATAGTTTGATTTTGGCATCTACTTTTACACCTGGTTCATCCCATAATTGGAAGGAAACATTGCCGTTTGCTAATTTCACATCGATCAATGTCGCTGCCGTTTCGTCATAGCTGAATGTGTGCTCAAATTTTGTCGCTGCAACACCGGGAACTTTTAAGTTGATGTCTTTCCATTCCATGTTGTCATTGACTGACTCTGTCACTGCCCGAACCGTTTTCTTCAAGAAATGTCCGAAGTGTGTGCTGGCATCGACCATTTTTTCACTTACTTGATTGATAGTATCGGTCGCTTGTTCTTTCCAATCTTCTGGAATATCTAATTTTTGAGAGATTTTCTCTTTCGTTTGAGACCATTGGTCTTTACGAATATTTTTTAGTTTAGCTTCCAATTCTGCTTTTTCTTCGGTTAAACCATCTAAGGTTTCTTCTAAGCCAGTAATGGTCGCTTCTGTTTCATGACGTGTTGCCAATTCATCTTCTGACAATTGATCCAATTCTTCTTTGGTGTTCAATTGCATCAGTGTTTCTTGTGCTTCTTTTAATTCTTCTTTGACACCAAGAATTTCAGCATTGATTTCATCCAACTCAGCAGATGCTTGGTTGGCTTCTGTTGCTAAACCATCGAGAATCTTTTCAAGATTTTCTTTGTCTTGCGCTTCGTTTTGACGAAGCTTTTCTTCGCCGTCAAACGTGAACATCTCATCGTTATTTTCAGTATCATCAAATGGGCTTGTCGCATTCTTATCCGCGGTTACCTCAGCAGCAGCTTTGTTAATTTGTTTTTCGTCTTTGGCTTTTGCCATACCTTCTAGTAAATCTAAGGCTTCTTCTGTAGAAAGCACACCTTTTTTTACTAGATCCAATATACGTTCTCTTTCGTTCATGGAAATTGCCTCCTTCAGCAAATGTGTGATTGCAAGTTTAGCTTACGAACCTATTATGCCTTGTTTTTGCGAAAGTGTCATAGGTCTTAAGTACCAAGTTTTTCTCAATCTGCAGATTGGCAAGTAGAACCGGCACTTTTTCTTGATTACTTTAGGCACAAAACGATCTTCCTTATCTTAACAGTACCACGAAAAACCATTGGAAACAAAAGTTTCAGCTAGTAACAACTCTGAGGAATAAAACTGCTACTGTGAAGGATTTTCGAGGTCATTCACAACCGTTTTTTCCGCTGTTGGCTGCTAACCAATCAATAATCGACTTTTCAATGCATGGAAGGTCAAAAGCATGCTTACTTCTGTAACTCTTAGTAAAAAATCTACCGATCCTTTTCAATGAATCTTTCGTAGCACTTGCTTCACATCAAAAAGACCGCCGAGAGAAGTTGTTTCCCGAAGGTCAACTTCTTTCGTCGGTCTGTCCCATCTCTAATAAAAGAGATAAGTGATCAAGAATCTAAGCTGGTTTCTTAGATCATTTCCGTACGGTTGGTATTCAATTCGCTGATTTTCCCAGTAGCAAGATACACGATCCATTCACAAATATTCGTTACGTAGTCACCGATACGTTCTAGGTACTGAGCAACAGATAAATAATCGGTTCCACTAACAACGGTTTCCGGGTTTTCTTTCATACTCTCGATCGTTTTGTAATAGATGTCTTTGTAATACTCATTGACCCGATCATCCATTTGGGCGATCATACGGGCATCTTCTTGGTCGGTTTTTACATAGGCAACTAAAACATTATCGACCATTTTCTTGACATAATCCGACATATCAGAAATTTCTTTTTCGATTTCGGCGATCCGTGTTTCACCTTTGACCCGAATCGTTGACTTCGCGATCGATACTGCATGGTCTCCCATTCGTTCCAAGTCAGAGCTGGCTTTCATTACAGTGATGATCATTCGTAGATCGGTGGTTACTGGTTGTTGCAAAGCAATCATTTCAAAGCTCTTTTTCTCCAATCGAACTTCCATATTGTTGATCGCCAAATCATTTTCGATCACTTCTTGAGCAATTGCTTTATCATGTCTAACATATGCTCGTACGGATTTGTGGATCGCACTGCTGACTAGCATACCCATCTCATAAAATTGATTGTGTAGATTTAATAATTCTTCTTCAAACTGTGTACGCAACATCCCTTTTCCTCCTAACCAAATCTTCCTGAGATATAATCTTCTGTTTCTTTTTTGCTTGGACTTAGGAACACTTTTTTCGTGTCATTGAACTCGATCAAGTTGCCGTCCAAAAAGAACGCGGTTTTATCTGAGATTCTTGAAGCTTGTGACATGTTGTGAGTCACGATGATCATGGTATAGCGTTCTTTCAGTGCCAAAAGGGTATTCTCGATTTTCCCAGATGAAATTGGGTCTAACGCACTGGTTGGTTCATCCAGCAAAATGATTTCTGGATCGACAGCCAATACCCGAGCGATACATACCCGCTGCTGTTGTCCACCGGATAAAGATAGCGCACTTTGGTGAAGCTTGTCTTTGACATCTTCCCAGACAGACGCTGCTTTCAGGCTTTCTTCCACTGTTTTATCAAGAATCGCTTTGTCGGTGACTCCTTTTAATTTTAACCCATAAATCACATTTTCGTAAATTGAAAAGGGAAATGGATTCGGTTGTTGAAAAACCATCCCGATTTCTTTACGCAAATCAACGATGTCTTGCTTCGGACTATAAATGTCTTTCCCTTTATAGACAACACTTCCTGTAATTGTCACACCAGGGATCAAATCATTCATTCGATTAAGAGAACGCAAGTAGGTCGATTTCCCACAACCTGAAGGTCCGATCATCGCAGTGATCTCGCCTTGTTTGATGGAAAGGTCGATTCCTTTTAATGCTTCTTTTTTTCCGTAGTATAAATGCAGATCTTTCGATGTAATAATTTCTTCTGCCATTGTTTTGCCTCCGTTTACTGATCGAATCGGCTCAGCCAAAGTGACCGGATACGTAATCTTCTGTTGCTTTAATTTTTGGACGAGTAAATATCTTACGGGTCTCATCGTACTCGATCGCATTTCCTAAGTAGAAAAAGGCAGTATAATCGCTGATCCGAGCAGCTTGTTGCATATTATGGGTCACGATGATGATTGAATAGTCGTTTTTCAAGTTGATGAGGGTTTCTTCCACTGTCCCGGTCGAGATGGGGTCAAGGGCGCTGGCTGGTTCATCTAGAAGTAAGATATCTGGTTTCATCGCAATGGCTCGAGCGATACACAGACGTTGCTGCTGTCCACCAGACAATGCCAAAGCACTTTTGTCTAAACTGTCTTTTACTTGATCCCAAAGAGCCGCTTGTTTCAAGCTGGTTTCGACTGCTTCATCCAATTTCTTTTTGTTTCTTTCTCCATGACGGCGTAAAGCAAAGGCGATATTGTCATAGATCGATTTACTGAAAGGATTTGGTCGTTGGAAAACCATGCCGATACGCTTGCGCATTTCGAAGACATCGACTTCTTTTGTATTGACGTCGACTCCTTTATACATGATGTTTCCTGTGACTCTCGTGTTTGCGATCCCGTCATTCATTCGATTCAAAGAACGCAGATACGTTGATTTACCGCAACCGGAAGGTCCGATCAATGCGGTGATTTTGTTTTTTTCAAATTGTAGATCAATGCCTTTGATGGCTTCATTTGATCCATACCATACATGCAAGTCAGTGGTATAAAGCGCCACATCTTCTGGTTTATCGAAGGTAATGATATTTCGATCATCCCAATTGTAATCGTTCATACTGTCATTCTCCTTATGCTGACGTCATTTTCTTGTACAACCGTTTGCCAGCTGCACGGGCGCCAAAGTTAAATAGCAAGACGGCAATGATCAATACCGCCGAAGCCCCGGCTGAAACTTGCGCGCCATCAGGCATCGTACCTTCTGTATTGATTTTCCAAATATGGACTGCTAGCGTCTCCGCTTGTCGGAAAAGACCGATCGGGCTGGAAACACTCAATGGATTCCAGTTTGTAAAATCAAGGGCCGGTGCACTTTGTCCTGCAGTGTAGATCAGCGCTGCCGCTTCACCAAAAATCCGACCAGAACTTAGAATGACCCCAGTCAAAATCCCTGGTGTTGCTTCTGGAACAATAATACGTGTGACAGTTTCCCAACGTGATAAGCCTAAAGACAAGCCCGCTTCACGCTGCGTGTAATGAATCGCTTGTAGAGATTCTTCCACATTTCTCGTCAATAGTGGCAAATTAAAGAAAGTCAATGCCAAAGCACCTGAAATGATCGAAAAGCCATAACCAAACTGGATAACAAAGACTAAGAAACCAAAGAGACCGACAACCACAGAAGGCAGTGAACTCAAGATTTCGATTGATGTCCGAATGATATCCGTCAACCAGTTTTTCTTTGCATATTCGGATAAGTAGATCCCTGCTCCTAAAGAAATCGGGAAGCTAATGATCATTGTTACTAAAAGCAAGTAAAGGGAATTGAACAATTGGATGCCGATCCCGCCACCTTCTTGGTACGCTTTTGAAGAAGAAGTCAGAAACTCCCAATTGATATGGGGAACCCCCCGAACCAAAATGTACAGTAATAAGGAAGCCAAAATCAATACAATGATGCCAGCAACGGCATACAAGACGCCGGTAGCAATTTTATCTGAACGTTTCGCATTCATTATTTCAAGGCTCCTTTCTTCCCAATAAAGCGAATCACAATGTTAAACAGTAAGGACATCAATAACAAGATCAAGGCTAATGACCACAAGACATTATTTTGGACTGTCCCCATGATCGTATTTCCGATACCCATCGTTAGGATAGAAGTCAATGTTGAAGCTGGTGTCACTAAGCTAGTTGGCATCAATGCCGCATTACCGATAACCATTTGGATCGCCAATGCTTCCCCAAATGCGCGAGCCATTCCGAAAACAACCGCTGTTAAAATACCAGGAACAGCTGCTCGTAGAACCACTTTGTAAATCGTCTGCCAGCGCGTTGCACCTAAAGCTAACGAAGCTTCACGGTAATGCCGAGGGACTGCCCGCAGCGCATCGACCGTCATCGTAGTCACTGTCGGTAAGATCATGATAAACAGGACAAAGGTCCCCGCCAAGATCCCAAACCCAGTACCGCCAAAAACGGAGCGGACTGCTGGTACAACGACAGACAAACCGATAAAACCATAAACTACAGAAGGAATACCGACTAAAAGTTCGATAACCGGCTGCAAGATCTTCTCTCCGTTACGAGGGGAAATCTCCACCATAAAGACGGCTGCACCAATGGCAAAAGGTGTTGCAACGATTGCTGATAGGAAGGTTACGAAGAACGAACCAAGAATCATCGGTAAAGCACCAACTAAAGGTTGGCCATCAGGACCCACAGCACTTGGATTCCATTGGGTACCAAACAAAAAGTCAAACACATTGACTTTGTCTACAAAGAATGTCGCTAATCCTCGGCTAGCAACGAAATAAAAAATGGAGATCACAACCAATACAATCAACGCGATACATAGAAAGCTGACCAGCTTTCCTCTTTGCTCCATTCTTGCGCGCTTAGATTTTTTTGTTAACACTTCTTTTACATTTTCCACGAGGGTTCCTCCTCAAAAATCAAACTAAACTCATAAACATTAGTTTATCGGTTCAACATCAATTTCTGTTAAAGCTTGTGTAAATTTTGTGTAAAGATTATTCGACAATGTTGCCTTCCCAGTCTCTTTCCACCTGCATGATCGAGATTGGAATATAGCCTAGATCGCCAACGATATGCTCTTGGACTTCGTCAGAAAGCATATATTCTAAAAACTCAGCAGTTAATCCGGTTGGTTCTCCTTTTGTATACATATGCTCATACGCCCAAACTTTCCAATCATTCGTCGTCACATTTTCAATCGTAGGTTCAACACCATCAATTGAAAGGACATTGACTTCATCGGTCACATAAGAAAATGCAACGTAGCTAATAGCCCCTGGTGTATCAGAAACGATCGAGCGAACCATCCCACTAGAATCTTGCTCTTGGGAAGGAATTGCTGTTTCACCATCCATGATCCATTTTTCAAACGTGCTTCTCGTACCACTACCGGTCGCCCGGTTCAATAAAACAATGGGTAGATCATTGCCGCCGACTTCGCTCCAATTGGTGATCTTTCCTAGGAAGATATTTTTTAAATCTTCTGTAGAGATATCTGTGATTCCGACCCCTTTGTTAACGATCGGTGTGATACCCACCGTTGCGACCCGGTGGTCAACGAGGGCATCCGCATCGATTCCCGGCTTTTCTTCTGCAAACAAATCAGAATTCCCGATATCGACTGCGCCTGCTTGGACTTGACTTAATCCGGTTCCACTTCCGCCCCCCTGGACATTAATGAACCGTCCCGGATTTGAATTTTGAAATTCTTCCGCAACTGTTTCTACGAGTGGCTGCAAGGCAGAAGACCCGACTGCTGTGATCGATTCTCCTCGATCTGCCCAGCTTGCACATCCTGAGAGTAAAATAACCAATCCGATGATAGGACTTAGAAGTTTTAATTTTTTCATCATAACGCTCCTTGTACTTTCGAAAGTCATTGATTGTAAAAATCAATTATTTTCATTTTACCATTAGTTGAAATCAATGAAAATTATTATTTGCTTTTTTTTCTGGGACTACGATTGTCCGTTTATTTAAAACGCTTTTTTTCTTTTACAAAATAACTGTTTTGTAAATAAAATGACAGGATTTCTTAATTAAATTACGTGCATCATGAACGTGTACTATGCTATACTGTGAGAGGAAACGTATTTTAAAAGAACATAATTATTAATCTTGCTTCCCCAATCAAGTACAATATGTTGTTATGTTCAGCGTTTTCACGATTTCATCAACATTTCCCCAAAATGTCTGTTGAATCGAAACGGCAGAAAGAAGCATTTCTATGCATCTTCTGCCGTCTTTTTTACTCTAATTCACTTAACCATGATGCCATCTGCTCAATGATGGCTTTTTGCTGTGCTTCATTTGATAAATCAGCAGCTGCCTCTCCTTTTTGTAACCCATAAGTACCAAAGCCAGCATGATTGCCGCCTTCAATTGTTTCGAAAATGGTCGAATCTGGTAGGAAGCTGCGGGCGGCTTGCCAATTTTCTTGATTTACTACTTGATCTTGACTACCTGATAGTGACAACACAGAAATCGATTGATCAGCTAACGAACCTTTTTCATCGGGATAACTTGCAAAGAAAAAGACCCCTTTTAAATCCTTGTCATTTGCGGCCAACTGATTCGCTGCAAAACGGCTTGCCATGACGCCACCTAATGAATGACCACCTATCACATAGGAGTCATGGGGAATTTCTTTCAAAACCGCTTCTGCACGATTGCCTGCTAAAACAGCCATGTTAAAGGGCATTTTAACGATCGCGACAGGATAGCCTTTTTCCGCTAAACCTGCTGCCCATACACTATAGCTTTCCGCATCGACAAGCGCACCAGGATAGAAAATAACCAATGGCTTTTCTTCATCTCCAGCAAAATAAAGGACATTTCTCTCATCATCTGCCTCTTTCGCAGCTGTAACTGCAGCATCCACTGCTGGGTAATGGAGTTGTTGCCAACCGACCCAACCGGCAATAGTTAAAATAACAACGGTGATCAATACACCGATCAAAACTTTTGTTCTTTTTCTCATCATATCCTCCTGCAAAAAAGAAGATCAGGAAAGGATGACAGACGAAACTTACGGGTCCATCATCTCCTGACTCTTTTTACGAATGTTTCCCAATTTTTATCGGTGTGCCAGTGCCAATAGTTCTCGTGCATGTTCGATCGTTAAATCGGTGATTTCTGCACCTGAGAGCATACGGGCAATCTCTGCCACTCGTTCTTCTTTAGATAGTTTACGGACATGGGTTTCCGTCCGTCCTTCTTGAATTGCTTTTTCAATAAAATATTGATTATCCGCTACAGCAGCTACTTGCGGCAAGTGAGTGATACACAAAACTTGCGAATTGGCTGCGATCTTGGCGATTTTTTCGGCGATCGCCTGAGCTACTCGGCCACTAACCCCAGTATCCACTTCATCAAAGACAATGCTGGTGATTCCTTGTTTCCGAGAGAAAATTGATTTGAGAGCCAGTAAGATCCGTGAAAGTTCTCCCCCAGAAGCAACCCGCACTAACGGCTTCATGCCTTCACCGGGGTTGGTGGTCAGATAAAACTCCACAGTATCAAAGCCGCTGCTACTCAATTGTTTTGAGCCAGGTGCGAACCGTACTTCAAACTGCGCGTGTTCCATATACAGCTCTTTTAACTCTTGAACGATTTCTTTTTCTAAACGATGAGCCAATTCACGTCGTTTGACGTGCAAGGCTTCCGCCAACTGCCAAACAGCTTCAGCTTTTTGGGCAAGCTCTTCTTCTAATTGCTCCAACTGACCTTCTGTATAGGCTGATTCGCTGATTTCTTTACTGATCTCATCATAATAAGCTAGGATCACAGGAATCGACTCCCCATATTTGCGCTTCAATTGACGAATCGTTTCCAGCCGTGAAATGACTTCTTCCAGTCGGCCTTCATCTAATTCAAGGTTGTCGACTTGTCGCGAAATATCGGTGGCTGCATCTTGTAACAAGTAATACGCGCTTTGGATCGCTTCACTGATTTTTTCATACGCAGGATCAAGATGGGCGATCGACTGGATCTCTGACAATGCCACACTAACCCCATCTAAACTATTGACTTCCTCAGCTGATAGAGCACCATAGCTTTGTCCCAAGGCATCCACGATTTTTTGATAGTTCGTGAGTTTTTCCCGTTCGTCGATCAGCAGTTCTTCTTCATTTTCCATCAATTCGGCTTGGGCAATCTCTTCTTGTTGAAAGCGCAGCATGTCCATTCGCTGCACATAGAGCTGTTCATTTTCTTGAATGGTTCGGACATGTTTTTCTAAGGAGCGATAGCTTTGATAGGCTTGACGGTAGTCCGCAAGTTCCGCTTTAAAGCTATCATCCCCAAATCCATCCATCAATGCCAAATGTTTTTCCGGTTGCAGCAGCTCTTGATGCTCATTTTGTCCTTGGATATCGACTAAGAATAAACCGATTTGACGCAAAACCGACAAGGTAACGGTTCGACCATTGACACGACAAATATTTTTCCCCGATTGAGAGATATCTCGTTGTACGATCAAAACTTCTTCTTCATCAATACCTAAATCTGCGGTCAACTCTTTGAACTCCTGCTGATTCGGCCATTCGAAGATCCCTTCTAAACGACATTTCTCTGCTCCTTGACGCAAATAGTCGCTGGAACCTCTACCGCCTGCTAGCAAACCCATCGCATCGATAATAATTGATTTCCCGGCACCTGTCTCACCTGTCAGTGCCGTCATTCCCTCATGGAAAGATAAGTGTAAGTTGGAAATAATCGCAAAATTTTGGATCGACAATTCTAAAAGCATCCCTTGCCTCCTCTTCTAAACGTAACGTTGGAAATCCCTGAATAGATTCTCGGTATCTGCTTCTGTTCTAGTGATCATCAAGACGTTGTCATCATCGTTTAACGTGCCAAATAATTCCTTGGCATAACGTTTATCGATTAAATTCGCCAAAGCCGAGGCATTGCCGGGCAGTGTGCGCAGGATCACGAATTTGTCCATTCGATCGACAGAAACAAAAGCCGTTTTTAGGATTTTATCTAGTTTACCACTCACGTCTTCCGTTGTCTCTTGTGGGATACTGTAGCGATAGCCGCCTTTTTGGGAAGGAACTTTCACTAACTTCAATTCCTTGATATCTCTTGATATAGTTGCTTGTGTAACTGAGACGCCGCGATCTTTTAACAACTCCACAAAATCTTCTTGTTTCTGAATATCTTGTTCACTTAACAATCGTGTAATCAAGCGATGCCGTTCTTTTTTTCTCATCTCTTGTTCCTCCTGAATGAATTCCTACTAATTTTATCCTATTTTGCGCAAGAAAGAAAGAGAGCCGACAAGTAAAATGTCCACTCTCTTCCATTCTTTATTTTGGTTGATGAAAGGTCTCATGTGCTGATGCAACAACTTTCGGGATATCGATCCCTGCTGCGGTACCTTCTTGTAGGCTTTTCTTTAAATGTACGATAAACTCGATATTCCCTTCGCCGCCAGTGATGGGTGAAAAACTTAGATTTAATACATCAAATTTTGTTTCTTGCGCAAAGGTGAGTACTTCCTCCAACACTCGTTCATGGGTTTTGGGATCACGTACGATCCCGTTTTTCCCCACCGCTTCTTTACCTGCTTCAAACTGGGGCTTGATTAGCGCCATCACTTCGCCGCCCGCTACCAAAATATCATACAGCGGGGGTAAAATCAGTTTAAGTGAAATAAAAGAAACATCGATCGTAGCGGCATCAGGAAGACCGTCTAAAAAATCAGTTGGTTTTGCATAACGGAAGTTGACCCGTTCCATTACGATCACTCGCTCATCTTGCCGCAGCTTCCAGGCTAACTGATTGTATCCGACATCCAGTGCATAGCTTTTTTTGGCACCATTTTGCAACGCTGCATCAGTAAAACCGCCGGTGGAAGCGCCGATATCTAACATGATTTTATCGGTTACGTCAAAATCAAAGACTTTGAGCGCTTTTTCTAACTTGAGACCACCACGAGAAACATACGGCAGCTTCTTGCCTTTGATCTGTAACAGTGTATCTGCAGCAATTTTTTCTCCCGGTTTATCAAGTCGTTCATTATTTTTTTCTTTGTAAACCAATCCAGCCATCACTCCTCGTTTGGCTTGCTCGCGAGTCTCAAACAGGCCTTGCTGGACAGCTAAAACATCTACTCGTTCTTTCTTCATGCGTTCCCTCGAATCTCAAATCGTTCCACAAATGCCAATAAAACATCCGGCGTAAATTGACCGTATTGACTTAATTGCGCCAGAATTTCTTTAGCCTTGGATAATTCCTCTGTCAACGCTTGTTGCGCCCCTGCTAAGCCAAGCAAAGCAGGATAGGTACTTTTCGCCAACTCGTCATCTCGACGGACAACTTTTCCTAGCTCTTCGGTCGTGCTAGTAGCATCCAACAGATCATCGCGAATTTGAAAGGCTAACCCAATATGCTGGGCAAAGCGATCCAATTCTTGCAGAACTTCTTCCGTCTGGTCGGCTAAGACACCTCCGGCAATCACCGCAAAGCGAATCAATTCGCCGGTTTTCCGTTCGTGAACAGACATCAGTTCCTCCAGACTAAGGGCTTGGTTTTCCCCTTGAATATCAGCTGCTTGGCCGGCGACCATGCCTTGTGTTCCCGCCGCTTTACTCAATTGCTGCAGCAGCAAGACTTTTTGATTGGCTTCGATTTCCGCCATAGCGACTAATTGAAATGCAGCCGTCAAAAGACCATCTCCAGCTAAAATCGCTAAAGCTTCACCAAAAACCTTATGGTTGGTGGGTTTGCCTCGGCGCAGATCATCGTTGTCCATAGCAGGCAGATCGTCATGGATCAGCGAATAGGTATGCACCATTTCTAAGGCTGCCGCACACTGGTACACCGCGGTATTGATTGGTTTGTGAAAAGCGGCGACTGTTGCAGCCAATAAAAGCGGACGAATGCGTTTGCCGCCGGCTTGGATCGAATACTGCATGCTTTCAAACAATCGTTGATCAGAGGTGTGTTCTTTGACAAAGCGTTCCATGACTTCTTCAATCAAAGAGGCGTGCGCTTTTGTGAATTCGGTTAAGGCACTCATTGGTTTTCCTCTTCAAAAGGCACTTCTTCGTTGGATTCAGTCATCATTTTTGTTAAGGACTTTTCCGCTTTACTCAAAGTATCCTTGCATTGCTTGCTCAAAACCATGCCTTTTTGAAAAGCATCTAACGCTTCTTCCAATGGAACATCGCCTTGTTCCAAACGGGTTACGATTTGTTCTAATTCTTGTAATGATTCTTCAAATGTTGGATTTGCCATGATTAACTCCTTCTGTACTAATAACTTCGACAAGTGCTTGGCCATCTTGGTAATGGATCGTCAACTGATCTTCTGGCTCGATCGCATCAATCGATTTGATCACCTGCTCATTTTTCGTGGTATAGCTGTAGCCCCGACCCATGATTTTTAGTGGGCTTAGCAAATCAAGGGATTGGACTGCATTTGCAAATTGATTTTCTTTTGCTGCATAGATATCTTTCATGGCTTTGGTTAAGCGTTGGGAAAGATAACTGACCTCTTGGTTGCTGGCTTGTAATCGCGCTTTTGGTTGTTGTTGTGCCAACCGTGAAATCAATTGCTGTGCATGGCGATCCTTGTCATAAAGCAAAGTTTGTAAGCCTTGCTGCATCCGCTGCTGCAACTGATCGAGTTTGATCGACTGTGCCTCATACAAGCGCTCTGGTTGACGAAAAACATACGATCCAATCACTCGCTGATATCGCTCTTGTTTGTACTGGATCTGGTGCATAAATGCTTGCTCTAATCGGGCTTGTCTTTCTTCGATCCGCAAAATCTCCTCCGACAGCACTGGCACCGCTAATTCGGCAGCGGCGGTCGGGGTTGCCGCCCGCACATCCGCCACTAAATCGGCAATCGTCGTATCGGTTTCATGCCCCACTGAAGAAATAATGGAGGTTTTTGCATCAAAAATGGCTCTTGCCACTCGTTCTTCATTGAAAGGCCAGAGGTCTTCGATCGATCCACCCCCACGTCCGATGATCATAGTATCAAAGGTCCCATCGGCTTCGACTCGTTGGATATTTTTCACCACATCATCCGCAGCTTTGTTGCCTTGTACCACGGTTGGGTACAAAACGATCTGAGCAATGGGGTAACGCCGCTGGGTCGTCGTGATGATATCTCTGATCACCGCCCCACTAGGACTGGTCAAGACTGCGATGCGTTTCGGGTATTTCGGCAATGACTGCTTCGGTGCAGAAAATAATCCTTCCCCTGCCAATTTCTGCTTTAATTGTTCATAGGCTTGATAAAGAGCACCGACACCGTCTGGTTCCATGTGATCGATCACCATCTGGTAATTTCCGCTTGCCTCATACAAAGTGATACGTCCGACCGCCATGACTTTCATGCCCTCTTCTGGTTGAAAGCGCAGCTTGTCAAAAGCGCCTTTGAACATGACGGTCGAAATTTTTGCTCCATCATCTTTCAAACTAAAGTATTGGTGATTGGGGCGACGACGAAAATTAGAGATCTCCCCCGTCAAATAAACCCGCTCTAGATACGGATCGACGTCAAACTTACGCTTGATATATTTTGTTAATGCGGTCACCGTTAAATATTCTTGCGCCATTTAGTTTTTCATTGTCTCCTTTGCTGCCTCGATCGTTTGGGCCATCAACATCGTGATCGTCATTGGTCCTACACCTCTAGGTACTGGGGTGATATAGCTAGCGATCGGTTCAACTTCATCAAATTTGACATCACCGATCAACTTGCCATTGGCATCCCGATTCATTCCTACATCGATCACCACAGCCCCTTCTTTTACGAAGTCTTTTGTGACAAAATGACCGCGGCCGATCGCCACGACTAAAATGTCCGCTTGCTTCGCTAACTCAGGCAGATTTTTGGTTTTTGAATGAGCGATGGTCACAGTGGCATTTGCCCCTAAGAGCAAGTGCGCCATTGGTTTTCCGACAATGTTGCTGCGACCGATCACTAAGGCATTTTTCCCTTCCAATTCGATCCCATACGCAGCAAACATTTTCATGATGCCATAAGGGGTACAAGGAATTCGGTCAGGTACACCGGCAAATAATTTTCCTAAATTGATTGGATGAAAGCCGTCGACATCTTTTTCTGGTTTGATGGCTAACAGTACTTTTTCTTCATTGATATGTTTTGGCAAAGGAAGTTGAACCAAAATGCCATGAAAGGCGTCATCGTTATTGAACTGTTCGATTTCTGCTAATAATTCTGCCTCGGTAATGGATTCAGGATAGCGGGCAACACGGGAATTGATGCCGATTTTCGCCGCAGCTAGTTCTTTATTTTTCACATAAGTCTGACTTGCTTTGTCTTCTCCAACAAGCAAAACAACTAATCCCGGTGTCACACCTTGCTCTTTTAGTGATGCTGTCTCTGAAAGAAACGCTGCTTGCATTTTTTCAGCCAATTCTTTTCCATTGATCAATGTACCCATTCTGACAACTCCTCCAACCTGATTATACTGACTTAGTTTGTAAAAAGAAACGCACCAATCGTTTGTCGATCTGCTTCTTCATGTGTTCTATCATAGCATTTTCTGAAAAGAAAAACACCGTCTAACGCTCCCTTTTTTCGGAAAATACGAGGGGAAACCGACAAAGTATGTGCGAAAAAACCGAACGATCAAGCAAGACCGTCAAAACAAGGCGGTTGCTCATAAATCGTTCGGTTTCTGACTCGATCGAAAAAAAGGCTGTGCTCTTTTGATCGATATGGTTAGGGCTGAAAATTACTCACTTACTTGGTTGTTTTTTGTTTCTAGCTCTTGATTGACTGTCGATAAAATACCGTTGACAAACTTTCTTGACTGATCGTCACTAAAAGTTTTCGCTAATTCGATCGCTTCATTCAATGCCACACGATTCGGCACATTATCCACATAGATCATTTCATACAAAGCAATTCGTAAAATCGTCACGTCCATTTTTGATAAACGCTGGATTTTCCAACCGGCTTTTAAATGACTTTGAATGACTTCATCCAAAGCTTCTTTGTAATGACAAACACCTGCCACTAATTGATCTAAATAAACAGGCACAAAATGCTCTTGTTCTTCATCAATCAATTCATGGTGTTCCAACTCGATGGCATGCATGATGGCATCTTGTTTCGTTAAATCTTTGTTAAAGTCTAGTGGAAATAAAGCTTGTAACGCCATTTTCCGTATTTCATGCCGTGATAATTCTTTACTCATTTTCTTCCTCGTCGTTTCCAAATAATTCTTCGATGTCTGGTAAATCTACTTTTTCTGGCACGACTGCCACAACATGAACATTTACTTCAGCCAGTTGCACATCTGTCATAAATAAGACTTGCTGTTTGACCCGTTCTTGGATCTCCATTGCCACTTTAGGCACTGACATCCCATAAGTGATATAGCAGTAGATATCCACTTTGATCCCTGTTTCATCGATCGTTAAGTAGACCCCTTTGCCATGAGCTGCGCGACCTAATAATTCAGTGACACTGTTTGCCAGTGTTCCTCGCATCCCATAGACACCTTCCACTTTAGAAGCAGCGATCCCAATAATGATCTCGATCACTTCTGGCGCGATGACGATCTCGCCTAATTCAGGACTTGCATTTAATACAAGGTTTTTATCTTCATTCATACGTTTTTGCCTCCATTCTAAACAGCTGTACCGTATTGTTTGTAAAAAAATCGCTCGTTTTTTCCGTTTGAAGCAAACCAACGCTTGATTCAATCGATAACATCCATGGCACAGTGTTTCTTCTCGCTCTAAGTTTATCATTTTCTGCACTGAGAATCTATAATAACCCACTATTCTCAATGAATTTTCTGAAAAACAAGGTCGATGAATCAGAGAATGATCAACTCTTTCGGTGAATGTGTCAACACTTTATTGCCCGTTTCGGTGATCAAAAGATCATCTTCGATACGAACGCCGCCAATTCCTGGAAGATAGATTCCTGGTTCATCTGTAATGACGTTTCCGACAACAAATGCTTTATCAGCGCGGAAGGATACATTTGGTCCTTCGTGGATCTCTAAACCAATCCCATGACCTGTTGAATGGCCAAAGGCATCTCCGTAGCCAAAGGAAGCAATGTGATCCCGGGCGATCGCATCTAGTTCAATTCCGGTCATTCCAGGTTTTGCTGCTGCCAAAACTTTTTCTTGTGCTTCTAGTACGATTTGATAGATTTCTTTCAATTTATCGCCAGGATCGCCTACTGCAAAGGTTCTAGTCATATCAGACACGTAGCCTTGATAGTAACAGCCAAAGTCTAACGTGATCAGATCACCTTGTTCAATCACTTTTTCACTGGCAACTCCATGGGGCATTGCTGAACGCAGACCACTAGCCACGATCGTTTCAAAAGATACGCTTGTGGCACCTAATGAACGCATAAAGAAATCTAACTGATTCGCCACTTCGATTTCCGTCATTCCTGGGCGGATCATTTTCAAAATATGTTCAAATCCTTGATCGGCGATATGGCAGGCTTGTTGGATCAATGCGATCTCTTCCTCATCTTTGACTTCCCGCAAAGCCTCGATCATCCCCGATACAGGGGCTAGTGATGATTCCTCGATCAAGTCTTCTAAGACGGAGTATTCAGCAAAGCTGACGAAACTTTCTTCAAATGCTAAGACATTGATTTCTTCATTCTGGCAGATGGTTGCAACTTCTTCAAAAATCGGCCCGCTATTTTTTACGATCTCAAATCCTTGGGCTTGAGCAGCTGCTTGTTCTGTATAACGAAAATCTGTTACAAAAAAGGCTTTGTCTAACGTAATGACTGCTAAACCAGTTGTCCCAGTAAAGTTTGTCAAGTAACGCAAATTGTATGGGCTGGTGATCAAGAACCCATCAATCGAATCTTTTCTCATTGCTTCGCGTAATTTTTCGACTCTTAACATGTATCGTTCCCTACTTTCTTTTTCTATACGATAGTATTATAACAAACTTCCAGAAAAAGCGGAAAGTAAGCGAAAAGTTTTCTAAAAAATCAAACAATACGAATGAAAAGAATGGTATTTTAAAAAGACTCTAGTTTACTCTCTCGTTATTCTCTTCTAGATAGCTTCAATGCAAAAAAAAGCAACCCAGTCGATGGATTGCTTCTTTGATAATTATCTTTTCCGTCCCAAAAAGAACGATACGACAGCCACGAAAATGACTGCGCCAATGATTGCCGGCACGATTGCCATTCCTGCCACTTGTGGTCCCCAAGTGCCGAATAAGCCTTGTCCGATTGATGCGCCCACAAGTCCTGCCACGATATCAAAAATGCAACCGCGTTTTTCTCCTGCGATAGCACCGCCGATCGACCCGATGACCGCTCCCACGATCAATGTCCATAAAAAGTGCATAATAACCCCTCCTAAACTTTCTTATAAAAAGGGTAACACATTGAGAATCAATTGGAAAAACATATGCTCTCTTGTTATTTTCTACGGGTAATTGCCCGTTTCAAGATATCGAAAAAGCCAAGAGAATGAACCATATGATCTGGGTCAACGTATTCGCGAATTGCCCGCAGAACTTTTTTTGGTTCTTTTGATGAGAAGGTATACGTCCCATTCTTTTTGGTCCGAATCGCATAACGTGGGATCCAACGTCCTTTGAACAAGACCGAAGCGATCACATAGTCGACGTCTTCCCAAGGAATTTGAATAAACTTGCGTTTGTCACGATCATTGTAAAACTCAAAGGCATTATCGCCGATCATGATTTTGCCGTATTCATTGATACCTAAAAAAGACGTAGCATCGATCGTCAAATCAACTTTTGTATTAAGGGATTGTACCATTTGCGCTTACTCCATTCTATATCGTCTTATTGTTACCTATTATACGTGTTTGCGGCATATTTGGCGAATAAATAAAAAGATGCTTGGGTTCCCCCAAGCACCTATCATTGAAAAGATTATAACAATCCGATCAAGTGTCCACCGATACCGACTAAGAATAGACCGATAATAATGACGATTGGAGAAACTTTTTTCTTCAATAACCACATACATAACAAAGTAAGCAATAGTGCAGCTAAACCAGGAATCAATTGATCCAAGTTGTTTTGCAATGTTGTTACTTTTGTATCAGTCAATGCACGGCCTTCAGCTACTTGTTGGAAGGCTTGTTGCAAACCAGCTGAACCGGAAGGCAAGTTTGCCCAGTCGACATAGGCACCTTCATCAAGCGGTACGCTTGAGACAACTGGTGCAAAGGAAATCGATACCCAACGTTGAACAAGTGACCCTAATACGAACATCCCTAAAATAGAAGCACCTTTTGTTACATCTTGTAGCAAACCACCTGAAAGGTCATCAGTGATTTTAGAACCAGCACGGTAGCCGAATTCTTGTGTGTACCACATAAATGCCCAACGGATGATGTTCCAAGCAACGAAGAAGATGATTGGGCCTAAGATGTTTCCGCCTAAAGCAAGAGAAGCACCTAATGCACCTAACATCGGACGGACAGTAAACCAGAACACAGGGTCACCGACACCGGCTAAAGGACCCATCATCCCAACTTTTACCCCTTGGATCGCTACGTCATCGACAGGCGCGCCATTGGCACGTTCTTCTTCTAACGCTAGTGTTACACCTAAGATTGGTGATGCGATATATGGGTGAGTATTAAAGAATTCTAAGTGACGCTTTAAAGCAGCGGCACGGTCTTCTTTTGTTTTGTATAATTTTTTGATTGCTGGAATCATTGAGAATGCCCAACCACCATTTTGCATACGTTCATAGTTCCATGAACCTTGAATGAAGGTAGAGCGCCATGCTACGGCTAAACGATCTTTTTTATTTAATTGAATTTTTTCTGCCATTTTTTTCTCCTCCTTCGATTCTAATAGTCATTCAAGATATCGCCTAGAGGGTCGCCAGTGTTGCTGCCGCCGCCTCCATTTGATGATCCGCCCATTTTAGTTAGGTTCAAGTAGATCAATGCGATTGCTACTGCCAAGGCACCGATAGCGATCAATGTCAATTCAGAGATAGCTGCGATAACGAAACCGATAATAAAGAATGGCCATACTTCGCGAGTTGCCATCATGTTGATAACCATTGCATAACCAACGGCAACAACCATACCACCACCGATAGCCATACCATCAGTCAACCATGCAGGCATTGATTCTAAGAAGTTTTGAACAGTTGCAGCAGGGATTGCCAACAATGCAGCTGCAGGAATCGCAATACGAACCCCTTGCATACATACAGCGATCACGTGCCACATTTCAATTTTACGAATGTTGCCTTCTTCAGCAGCCGCATCCATAAAGTGAACGATTGGCACAGCCAATGTACGAACGATCATTGTCAAGAACAAACCAGCAACAGCTAGAGGGATTGCAACGGCAATCGCTGTATCAACACCAGCAGTTCCTTGTCCACCTAAAACTAAAATAATTGCAGATGCAACAGACGCCAATGCAGCATCAGGTGCAACAGCGGCACCGATGTTTGCCCATCCAAGTGCGATCATTTGTAATGATCCGCCCAAAATGATACATGCTTCCAAATTACCGGTCACTAAACCGATCAAAGTACACGCGATTAGCGGTTGATGGAATTGGAATTCATCCAAGATCCCTTCCATACCAGCTAAAAAGGCAACGAGTACTACTAATACCATAGATATAATAGTCATGATAGACCTCCTATTTAGTTGAATACGTTTCTATTTATTTGCCAATTCATTTTTGGCTTTGCGTAAGATTTCGTCCATGTTGTCTCGAGAGTCATTTGGTACTTTACGCACATCGAATTTGATGCCGCGTTCTTTTAGATCTTCAAATGTCTTCACATCATCTGTACCCATCGACAATACTTTACTTACAACAACTTTCCCAACAGAGTGAGCCATTGAACCAACGTTCACTTCAGTGATGTCAACGCCACCTTCAACAGCGCGTAATACATCTTGTGGGTTTTCAAATAATAGTAAAGCTTTCGTATTCCCGAAACGAGGGTCTTTAGAAACTTCGATCATTTTATCCACTGGAATGACGTTCGCTTTTACTCCTGGAGGAGCTGCTTGTTCGATCAGTTTTTTACGCAAGTCATCTTTTGCCACCGCGTCAGAAACAACGATGATCCGAGATGGATTGACTGATTTTGTCCAAGCTGTTGCGACTTGACCATGCAACAAACGTGAATCGACACGTGCAAGTACGATTTTGATTTTGCCATCGCCTAGAACAGTTCCCGGAGGAAGTGATCCTTTAGGTTGATCGTCTTGCACTGCTTTTGGTGCTGCCGCTTCTTCTGGTTCAAGCTCTTCTGGTTTGACCTTGACCCCTTCTTTAGCTGTTTCAACGATATGCGCAGCGATTTCATGCGCTGTATTCATTGAAAAACGTGAAGCATAGGCTTCGATCACCATTGGTAAATTCATACCAGCAACGATTGCCCATTTGTCTTTGTGATCTTCAAACAAGCTGTTCGCTTGGTTGAAAGGAGTACCACCCCAAAGATCAACTAAGAATAATACTTCTTCTTGATCGTCAAATGTAGCAATTGCTTCTTGCATTTTTGCCTTGATGTCATCTGGACCTTCACTTGGCATCAATGTAACAGCTTTAACATTTTCTTGTTCGCCGAAGATCATTGAACCAGATTGCAAAATGCCGTTAGCAAATTCTCCATGACTTGCTAGGATAATTCCTACCATCTTTTTACCTCCTATATCAAAATTGAAAAATGTGACACGAATACGAAAGAAAAAACAACATCGAAAAAATTAAGGGTGACTACCTTCTTTTTCCAAAATATCCTTCAAAAAGATTTTACGATCAGCTGGAACTTTGCGTATCTCCACTTCAATGCCTTGGTTTTGCAAGTAAAGCAATGAAGCAAGATCTTGATCATTGACTGACACGAAATTAGTGATCATCCGTTTTCCCATTGAAAAGCTCATGCCGCCGATATTGACGGAACGAATGTCAATGCCTCCTTTGACCAGAGTCACGACATCTTGAGGGTTGGTAAATAATAACATGACTTTTTGCGTATTAAATAATGTGTTATGCGCCACCTCAAGCATTTTTGCTACTGTCACCACATTGGATTTGATTCCTGGTGGAGCAGCTTCTTTCAAGAGAAACTTCCGTAATTGGTCATTTGCGACCTCATCACTGACCACGATGATTCGATTGATACCAGTCATTTTCGACCAAGCTGTGGCGACCTGACCATGAATCAACCGATCGTCGATTCGGGCAAGACGTATATCCATTCCCATTGTGCAAGCCTCCTACATCCATCGATCCGCTTTTCATATTGAGGATCTGTTCTTTTTTCAATCACCTCCTGTATCCACTTATATAGAAGCAAGAAGCGTGCCAAGTTTTTACGATACACTATTCTTGAAAAAACCTTAAGAATCAGCATTTGAATAATACACTAAAAAAGATACACTAAAAATACTGTATCTTTTTTAGTGTATCTGTATTATTTTTCATGATTATTGGTATTGCTCTTTTTCCCGATGGTTCTTTACGAGTTCCATCAAGTAATACTCTTCCGCATCAGGAATCTCAATATTCATCAAACGACTAAACGACTGGACATGGACATGAAGCAGTGCGTAAAGTGGGTCCGAACGCATCGCCTCTAACTCTTTCTCCCCAACTGTTAACGGCTGCCGCAAAATGATTCGTTCCAGCATACCTGCACTATGCATGACAAAGTTGATCAAAAAGCCTTGCTGCGCTTGCCCTAATTCAAGATCACGAATGATCTCCTGGCTGAACTTCCATAAAGGATCGACCACTTTTTTCGGATTGATATACGTAAAGTTTTCTTCTAGATACTGGACGCAGATTGCTTTCGCCTGTTGGTCATCCAGCTGAACTTCATCTTCAAAACTCAAATCGTTCTCTAATAGGATATCATCTAACAAAAGATCGACATCTTGGTCAATAAAACGTTCCAGCGAAATAAATGGCGCATCTATATGGGGATCGATGATCCCCGTTGCAGCAATCAATCGATAACGCTGTTGAATCTGTTCCAAATCCGTTCTTAGATCCGCCACCGATAAGGTCACCACTTCAACATTTTGGTTTTGCCGTTTTGACAATGAACTTTGGATCAATTCTTTGATACGCTGCGCCGTTCCTTTTCCTGAAGCACAGACCGCTAAGATCGCTTTAGGGTGGTGGTTTTGTGTCACTGGTTCTTCCACAGTGACCGCTCCATATCCACGGAACTTCCGTAACGAATCATACAGTTGATCGAGGTCCGTTCCAATAACCGATGCTTTACGGACCGTCTCAAGGACGATGGAGGTGGTCACCATGTCGACTGTCCGCACAGCCACGCCTGTTTCCCGCTGGATCTCATTATTAAAGGTCGCTAAAGACCCCATATCGACTAACAGGATCACTCCGCTACCGTCATTGACAGCACGCACACTATCCACGATTTTTTTCAACGCCACAGCTGGTGGCATATCTAATGGCATGTCCACCGCGGTAACTTGATCGACTTCCAGCAATTGTTTGACCACTTGTACCATGCTACTGGCTGTGCTGTTGCCGTGGGCTGCAACGACGACGCCGATTTTCCCAGAGGAATGAGAGGTTCTAAGAGAAACCAGAAGAACCGCTAAATAATAAGATTCGCTCTCCGGAATCGCCACTTGGAAACTATCACCAATAAAATCGCGGACTTCTTTGGCGACTTCAAACTCTTGCGGATAGTCAGCTACCATCTGACGAATATTGTCATTGGTTTGTCGTTCTTCTCCTAGATGGATTTTTTTCAAAAATGAGCTGATGTGTAAGCTCATGGCATAGATGAAGTTTTGCTGAAAATCGTAATTTAAGCGTTGTCGAACCATCTCATAGATTTGATTTGTTACACTGATCACTTTCTGGTCGACAAATTCACTTAATTTATTGACCGAGTTAAAGGAAAACCCGTGATCTTTATAAAAAGACTTTAAGTGAACATTAATATCTGTTGAGATAAAATGATTGATCGCCTCTTGGTCTAACCCATCTGCTTTTAGCAAAGCAGCCTTGTCGCCGATAATATCGTAAAGATTATAAGGCAATTCATAGGAATCTGATTGGATATTGTTTAAGTTTTGATTCGGCTGAACACTAATTTTCGGTTCAAGGATCTTTGAAAGCTCTGCCAGCTCATTGCGACGATTTCCCAAGACGATCAACCCTGAACGGATCCCTTCTGGAAGATCCAATAAATCGATTTCAATTTCATCCTGCTGCATATGGTTTAGAAATCCACGAGCACAAACAAGTTGCACGTTCGACTTCAATTGCCCGATATTCCCAAAACTAACACTGCCGATCAGTGCTTTGACCACATCTTCTGTCAAGGTGATCGTCCGTTGGATGCGGGTCGCCTCTTGCCCAACTAATACCCGAACAAGGTCGACTTTTTCTGACGCCGGTCGTTTTTCAAAGAAAGGCAATTGAATGTTAATGGGAATCCGCCGGGTGAAGGTATCTAAGAGTGTTGAGTTGGGGTCTTCCGTAGTCGCTCCAACGATTCGGACATTCGCTTGATGGTTTTTGCCTGTCTCTCCTAGACGACTGAAGGTTCCATGATCCATAAAGTAAAAGATCATTTCCTGACCTTCTGGTGGTAAGCGATGGATCTCATCGAGAAATAGCATACTTTCATCTGCTTGATCGATAATACCGATTTTCTCTTGATCGGCACCCGTAAATGCGCCTCGCACATAACCAAACAAATGACTCATCAAAAGTTCCGGATTATTCGCATAGTCCGCACAGTTAAAGACAATCAATTCTTTGTCCTCGGCAATCACCTGATTGCTTTTGGCAAACTGAAACATCGCATGGGCAAAGTAGGTTTTCCCAGAACCTGTAGGACCTGTAATCAAGCAGTTTAGCCCCTTTGGCGGATACAAAATCGCTGCTTTGGCTTGCTCAACGGCGTTTTTCATACTGCCATTGGCACCAATGATTGTCGCAAAAATATCCCGGTCAGAAGGTTTTCCTTGTACTCGCTGAGGGAAAGCTTTTTCCCTTTGGGGACGATTTTCTTTATAGCTTGGGACATACTTTTCCGAACTGCTTGCGTCAATACCTGCTGCCCAATAGCGCACAGGACGTGAATCACTTTTTTCAACGCGTCCTTCTTTGACAAGCTGATTTAAATCTTTACTGGCATTACTGCGCTGAATGGCTAAGTGATCGGCAACCTCCGAAGTAGACAACCCCTTTTTCTCCCCTAAGCCGCTCCGCGTGTTTTCAAGGATATATTGATAGATACGTTCGATTCGCTTGCCCAACAGCTTCGCCTCCTTGTTTTTCCACTTGAATACTTTACTCATTTTTCTATAAAAAAGCAACTTTTTTCCACATAGAAAAAACAAAATGCTTTGCATTTAGTAGCAATAGAAAAAATTTCCACCTGTTACTTTCAGCATAAAGCATTTTGCCAAAAAAAGATATTCAAAAGTCAGGATGCGTTAGGCTTTTTCATTAGGAATGAACGCTGGCACCTGGTCTGGAAATCGTTGTAGTTCTTTTTGCATCCATATCACATCGTGCCATTGATTGAACTTATAGCCGACATGCGCAAAATCAGCAACTTTCCGATACCCAAGTTTCTCATGAAAAGCCTCGCTTTGTTGATTGCCTCCTGTAATACACGCAGTCAGATTGACCACGTTTTGCGCTTTTAATTTCCCCTCAAGCGCTTGGTAAAGAGCGGTACCGAGCCCTTTTGCTTTGGCATCTGGGGCTAAATAAACGGTTACTTCAACGGTCCAATCATAGGCTGCTCGTTCTTTATAGGCTGATGCATAGGCATAACCGACGATTTCACCAGCCTCTTCTGCAACGAGATACGGGTAGCGTTTCAAGGTCTTGGCGATGCGTTCCGCGAATTCTTGAACCGTGGGCACCTCCGTTTCAAAGGTAATCGGTGTATTATCTACATAATAAGCATAGATTGCTGTCAAGGCTTGGGCATCTGCAATCGTAGCAGAACGTATCGTCATAGAATCCCTTCTTTCAATAAATTTTTTCCAGTATACTCTTTCTAAAGAAAAAAAACAATCCGCTTTTGACGGATCATTTCCTAGTTATTGATGATTTAGCGGGCTTTTTCAGCGCCGCAATACACGGTGAGATGTTGTGGCAGCACCTGTACTGTGATTGGTAACTCAGGTCCTGGATCGCCATCGACATTCGTTTCGATCGTTGCCCCATCCTCCAAACGAATCGCAGCTTTATCAAAGGTTTGATAACCAAGAACATCATTTGATTCCGTAACTCCTTTGAGAAGCTCAGGCACACCTTTGACAGTTTCCCAAAGATTCGTATCCTTCAAGTAGATCAGATGCAATTTTCCGTCATCGGTACTCGCTTTAGGTAAAAGAGATTCAAAACCGCCAATCGTATTCGATGACCCAACGATCATCGTACTACTTTCCACAGCGATCGTCGTTTTTTCGCCATTATTTTCGGCGATCACTTCAAACTGATGACTTTCATTTTTCCGCACTTCCCGTAGACCAGAAACAAAATAGGCCATTTTTCCCAGCTTGGTTTTTTCTTCAACTTCCACATTGTTGATCGCTGCCGGAATCATACCGATCGCCACCACATTGGTAAAATAAGCTTGATTGACCTGCCCAATATCGATTTTGCGGGTGTGATCCACTGCAAATGATTCGATGGCTTCCTTGGGATCTAGTGGAATCGCTAATGCTCTGGCTAAATCATTTACTGTTCCCAGCGGGAAGAAACCGAAATTTGGTCGTTTGTCATGAGGGGCTAAGCCATTGACCGCTTCATTGACGGTACCATCACCGCCCATTGCGAAGACACTGTCAAATTCTGCTGCCGCTTCAGAGGCAAAACGCGTGGCATCTCCTTCTTTTTCGGTATGTTTGACTACGACTTCCGCAAAGCTTTCCCGCAACTTGTCTGCTGCCATTTCCTCAAATTCTTTCGCTTGCTCACCACCAGAACTTGGATTGACAATCAATAATGCTTTCATAAAACAGCCTCCTTGTTTAGGTTCATTTTCTATAAATCCAGTATAACAAGTTTCACAAAAACTGTCTTAAACAACCTCCACTCCTCCGCTGCAAAAAAACACAGCCTATTTAGACTGTGTTTTTTCGAGTACGCACTTCATTTTATTAAACCAATCGTTTACGCAAGCGCCCAGAAATAAAATCAATGATCGTGACCGTCACAACGATCCCCAATAAAATGATCCCCACGCGGCTCCATGAACGTGCATTGATAGCAAAGATCATCGGTGTACCGATCCCGCCTGCCCCTACGATCCCTAAGATCGAAGCCGAACGGACAGCCAGTTCAAATCGATACAAGGTAAAAGATAGAAATTCTGGGATCAGTTGTGGCAATGTCGCAAAGCCTAATACATCCCAGCGACTTCCTCCCGCACTAATGACGGATTCCGAGGGACCATGGTCCATGTTTTCGATCGCTTCACTGTAAAGCTTTGCCAGCATCCCAATGGAATGGACACTGACCGCCAAGACGCCAGCAAAGGAGCCCGGACCTACCGTTTTGATAAACATAATGGCTAAGACGATTTCTGGAAACGTTCGAATCGCCGTCAGCACGATTTTCCCAAATCCCGATAACCAGCGAGGGCTGTTTTTGCTGCGCGCCGCCCAAAAGGCAAAAGGAATACTTAATAGTGAGGATAAAAACGTACCCACAAAGGCGATCGCAACGGTTTCAATCATCAAGCTGATCAAATCTTCGCCATCACCGGTATAAACATAGCCCCAATCAGGATGGATCAGCCCATAAAAGATCGAGCCGACAATTTGACCGACATTTTCTTTGACGCCGGCAAAAGGTACACCAGCGAAAGCCCAAATATAAAGGAAGATAACGACTACTGCGATCAGCCAATTCCGTATTTTTTTCTTTTTCGGTTCTGCTGGCAACATCATAACAATCGCTCCCTTAATCTATTACTGATGGTATCAATCACCAAAACAACTGCAAAAATCACTAAGACGATAATCGACGTCTGGTCATATCGAAACTGGCTTAAAGATCGTTGTAAGAAAACACCGATTCCGCCTGCGCCGATATACCCAAGAATCGTCGATGCCCGCACATTGATCTCAAAGGCATAAAGCAAGTAACTGAGAAAATGGCTCATGACTTGCGGTACGACTGCATAGCGGATGATATCAAACTTCGATCCTCCAGAAGCCGTGATCGCTTCGATTGGACCCTCATCAATCGTTTCAATCGACTCATAAAACAATTTGGTGATCATCCCAAAAGAAAACACAGAGATGGAGATCACCCCGGCTACGGGACCGATTCCGACAATGGCAACAAATAAAGCCGCCAGCATCAAATCAGGTACTGTCCGAATGATATTTAAAACAAAACGGAAACAACCGCTGATCCAATGATTCGTCATGATATTTCGTGCTGCTAAAAGTGAAAACGGAAAGGCCGCCAGTGCACCAAAGGTTGTACCGATGATCGCCATTTGGATCGTTTGCAAAATCGGCTCAACAATGATTTTGGCATATGCCCAATCAGGATGAGCCATCTTTTGTAAAATGACATTCATTTGACTGCTGTTGCTAAAGAACCGTGCCAAATCAACGCCAGAAATAGAGCCGCTAACGAACAATACCACTAAAAAAATGACGAGCCACAGAACATTTTTCCATAGTCCGCTGCGTTTCGGCAACGTATTTGTCGTCATTGTCCTGCCCCTTCCTGCTCTTCCATGATCTCGCTACCATAAATCTGTTTCAATCGCTGATCGGTCGCTTCACTGACAGGGCCATCAAAAACCAAGCCCCCATCTCGTAACCCGATGATCCGTGTGCCGTATTCTCTTGCCAATTGGACAGAATGTAAATTGACTACGATAGTGATACCCAGATCTTGATTGATCCGTTTTAAGTCATTCATGACTTTTTCAGTGGTTAATGGATCTAATGATGCAACCGGTTCATCCGCTAAAATAATTTTTGGCTCTTGCGTCAACGCACGGGCAATCGAAACCCGCTGCTGCTGACCGCCAGACAATTCATCGGCTCGGGTATAGACTTTTTCTGCTAAATTGACCCGCTGCAGTGAGTGATACGCCAACTCTTTGTCCGCTTGCGGAAACAGACCCAGCAGCATTTTGATCGTGGGATGATAAGCCACCCGCCCCGTTAAGACGTTTCGCAAGACACTCGAACGTTTCACCAAATTGAAGCTTTGGAAAATCATGCCAATGTCTCGACGAATCAAGCGTAGCTCTCTTCCTTTTGCTTTTGTGATCGACTTGTTATCGATTAAAATCTCGCCACTTGTGATCTCGTGCAGTCGATTGATGGAGCGCAACATCGTTGATTTGCCTGCACCGGATAAACCCACGACGATGACAAATTCTCCTTTTTTGATATCGATGTTCAAATCCTTCAACCCCAACACCCCATTGGGGTATTGCTTGGTCACATTTTGAAATGAAATAATCGTTTCGTTCTCTAGAGCCATGATTCTCCTACTTTCTTTCCATTAGATAAAAATTGCTGTCCATTCGAAAAGGGTACCTCAAGTACCGGTACCCTCCCGATCTATTCATCTATTATTGTCCGACTTGTTCCGCATACTCTCTTACAATGTCGAAATTGCTGTCTTGTGAAACAACGTATCCTTCATGCGAGTAAATATCAGAGATGATTTGTTTTCCTTCTTCATCTTTTCCGATCGCGATAAAGGCATCTTGGATTTTTTTGTCCCACTCTTCACTCATATCGCTGCGAACACTGATCGTATCGTTCGGGATCGGTTCGGTAAAGTACATTGGCTCTACCTCATCCATAATTTCAGGGTAATCATTTTTGACCGTGTTACGGGCATCTTCAAAAACGAAGGCCGCGTCAACGTCGCCATTCAAGACAGATAAGACCGCTTGGTCATGGCCTTTGACTTGAACAGTCGTCACATCCGTATTGATATCGATGCCTGCTTTTTTCATTTCTGCTACTGGCCAAACATAACCGGCAGAAGAAGTAACATCTTGCGTGGCAATCGTTTTGCCTTTTAAATCTTCCAACTCTTTGATGTCACTGCCGCTTTTTACGACGATCATTGAACGATAGCTATCAACCAATTCATCCGTTGATTCGCCACCAGGCTGCTTGATGCCATAACGCTGCGCTTGCAACAGTACCTTAACATTGCTTTGTTCATTTGCTAAAACGTAGGCATTCGGTGGTAAAAAGCCGACATCTACTTGTTTCGAAGCCATTGCTTCAACGATTGTATTGTAGTCAGTGGAAACACTCACTGTGACTGGAATCCCCAATTCATCACTTAATAATTGCTCAAGTGGTTTTGCTTTTGCTTCTAATGTTTCTGCTGCTTGTGATGGGACAAATTGAACGGTCAACTTTTCTGGTACATATCCTGCTTCCTCAGCCGCCGAGTCAGTGCTTGTTCCACCTGAGCCACATGCCGCCAGCGTAACTGCCGCCACCAAACCTAAACCAAACATTGCCGTTTTCTTCCAAACTTTCATCACTTTTTCTCCTTTTCATTAAAAAAATCGAACTCATGGAATTCCGAACTTTCCTTTTTGATTATAAAAAACCAACGAATTAAAAACAATCTTTTTCGAATTACGAACGTTTTCTTTTTTGATAATGTTCGTGTTTTGACAGAAATCATTCGTGAGCACATTCTCAATAATTAACGTTTTTCGAAAGTTTCTTTCCATTTGTTCTACTTCCTCAGAGTATCAAATGAATATAAGGTTTATGTTATCAACGTGTAAAGATTCCGTTAATCGCAAAAGGAACTTTGTGAAGAACAAAGCATGGATATACTTGCAATTCTTGCCCTAAGTGCACAAAATTTCTTAAAACGTCTAACCAGAAGATGACCGCACACTTTTTTTAACGAAACAACACAAAAAAAACAGAGGATTCCCTTAAGAACCTCTGCTTTTGACCTCATTCTCTTACTGTAAAAAGAGTCATTTACCCTTGATCCGTTGGCAGCTGCAACAAGAGTACATGCTCGTTCTCAATCATTTCACCCGTCAAAACAAAGCCATTGCGTTCGTAAAGCTTCGTTGCGATCTCGTTGCCATCCACAGCGGAGATCCTTAATTCTTGCGCTTGGATATGGGTTTTGAACCAATCTAACCCAGCAAGAAACGCCTGAGTGCCTAACCCTTGATTTTGGAATTTTTCTGCGATCATAAACCGCTCGATCCACCACGAAGCTTTTGGATAATCCTCATCCGCCTCGTAAAAACTAAATAGGATAAAGCCGACCATTTCCTCACCATTGTATAGGGCAAATGCCTGACGAGGTTCCTCATAGATCGCCTCTAACATTGAGTACCAATTGGGCGCAACAAAGTCTTCTTGCTCCTTCGTTGTCTTCAAATTCATACACGCACGATAGTTTTCCTTCGTGATTTCTTTTAATTGAATCATTGCTTCGCTCCTTTTAAAAGTCATTAATATTGACTATTTTGTTAAAACGGTTTCATTGATGTATAAAAAAACACCCAGGTTACTTTTACGTAATCTGGATGTCATTTTCTTATGCTTCTTGCGCTACTGGATAAACAGATACTTGTTTTTTGTCGCGGCCTTTACGTTCGAAACGAACAACGCCGTCAACTTTTGCAAACAATGTATCATCTCCACCGATACCTACGTTTACCCCTGGGTAAATTTTAGTACCGCGTTGGCGATAAAGGATTGATCCCCCTGAAACGGTTTGACCGTCAGCACGTTTCGCACCTAAACGTTTTGATTGAGAGTCACGTCCGTTAGAAGTAGAACCCCCACCTTTTTTGTGAGCGAAGAATTGCAAATTCATTTTCATCAACATGAGATGCACCTCCTAGTTTTCTTTAGTAGTTTTGATTTGGATATAATCGTTGTACTCTTCTTGAACTGATTGCAAGCCGATCAACAAATTCTCTAAAAGAATTTGTGCGATATTCGACTGCTCTTGGGTCAAACGAGAAGGCAGTGTGACTAATAAGTACCCACCATTTTCGTTATCTGCTTCAACTTTTGGCGCAACGCCAGCCAAAGCATCGATCCCATTGACTGCACTGATCGCTAAAGCGGATGCTGCAGCACAGACGATGTCTTTGCCGTATTCTCCTGCTTGTGCGTGTCCAGCCAGTTCAAAAGAAACAATCCGACCAGAGTCATTTCGTTTGAATGTCCCTTTGATCATATTCGTTACCCTGCTTTTCGTAAGAATTAAGCGTTGATCGCGTCAATAACAACTTTTGTGTAAGGTTGACGGTGACCTTGTTTACGGTGTGAATGTTTTTTAGGTTTGTATTTGAAAGTTACGACTTTCTTTTGTTTGCCGTGTTTTTCAACAGTCCCTTCAACAGTTGCTCCTGCAACGATTGGGGCACCTACTTTTGTTGATTCGCCACCTACTAAGATAACTTCATCAAAAGTAACCTTTTGTCCAGCTTCAACGTCTAATTTTTCAACGTAGATTGCTTGACCCACTTCAACTTTTACTTGTTTCCCACCAGTTTTGATAATTGCGTACATGCTCTACAGCACCTCCTTATAATATACTTAGACTCGCCATCCCAAGTGACTTTCGTACTTACTACTTGTTCTGTGCGGTTGTAGCTGTGGAGTCCACAATTACAACAGATTAACTTTATCAAAATGTTTTCCTAAAGTCAATCACTAATTAGGGAAAAGACAGAATTCTTTTGCTACTAGTCATTTCCTTTTGTGCATTTTTTATTTTCTATTACTATAGAAGAAAGAGCACAAGTGAAACAGAATTGGAGGAGTTTTCATGCAATACCCCAAAGAATTAGCCATTGCCGTTCAACAGGCGTCCCGCAATTATCCATTGGAAGGATTTGTTCCCGGTCAAGGACCGCTGCAGCCAAAACTGATGATCGTTGGTGAAGCCCCTGGTCGAACCGAAATCGAGAATTTTATTCCTTTTAGCGGACAAGCAGGAAAAGAATTGATGAAATCGTTGGCTTTAGCCGGTTTGACCCGTGAGGATGTCTACATCACTAGCGCTGTCCGCAGCCGCCCATATTCCGTCAAAGAACGGATCAACAAGCGCAGCGGTGCCCATGAGATCGTCCATCCCAATCGTACACCTACCAAAAAAGAAGTCTTGCTACACGCACCGCTGCTTGACTACGAGTTGTCCGTTGTAGATCCGCCCGTCATTGCAACTGTTGGCAATATCGGACTGCAGCGATTATTAGGCAACGCCTATTATATCAAAGACCACCATGGCGAAGTGATCCGTTCCAAAATACAAGAAAGCAATCCGACAAAGGATGGCTATCAATGGTCGGAAAAAGAATATTTGATCGTGCCGATGTATCATCCCGCTGCGATCTTTTACAATCGAACGTTGACTCCGCAAATCGAAGCTGATTGGCGAGGGTTAAGAAACATTCTCTCACAAATAACAGCCGACGAATAACGACCAGTCCCCTAGCCCTATTGCCAATACGCTGGAATCGTCTGCTCATAGGCGGTGATTTTCGCCTCTTCCTGCAAGGTGATACTGATTTCATCGAGACCGTGGATCAATTTGTGTTTCCAGGTAGCATCGATTGCAAAGAAATGCTCCTCCCCGGCAACGGTCACACATTGCCTCGGCAAGTCGATGCTGATTTTTTCAGAAGCAGGCAGCGAAGCGATCCTTTGGCGAACAGTCAATGGCAGCTCGATCGGCAGTAGCCCATTTTTGGTGGCATTCATATAGAAAATATCACCGAAGCTACCAGCAATCACGGCTTTGAAGCCGTAATCCAACAGCGCCCAAGCCGCATGCTCTCGAGAAGAGCCAGAACCAAAATTATCACCAGTGATGAGGATTTGAGCGGTCTGATATGCTGGATCATTCAAGATAAATGCTGGATTAGGCTTGCGTTGCGGTAAATAGCGCCAATCGTCAAATAAAAATTCGCCAAAGCCCGTTTTTTCGACGCGCTTCAAATAATTTTTCGGTAGGATTTGATCGGTATCAATATTGTCATTCATCAAAGGCAGCGTCGTACCTTCAAATTGCGTAAAAGCTTCCATTAACCAACACCTCCAACCACTTCTCGGACATCGACAAAACGACCATGAATCGCAGCTGCTGCTGCCATCGCTGGACTACAGAGGTGCGTCCGCGCGTTTTTCCCTTGCCGTCCAACAAAATTCCGATTTGACGTGGAGGCACAGTGGACGCCTTCTGGTACTTTATCAGGATTCATTCCTAAGCACATGGAACAGCCAGGCTCTCGCCATTCAAAACCAGCCTCAATAAAGACTTTGTCTAAACCGATCGCTTCCGCTGCTTTACGAACAGGGCGTGAACCAGGAACGATAATACCAGTGACCCCTTCTTTGATGGTTTGACCTTTCAAAATCGCCGCTGCCTCTTGCAGATCAGACAAACGACCATTGGTACACGATCCAATAAAAATGTATTCAATGGGGATATCAGCAGCTGTCTGTCCAGGTTGCAGCGCCATATATTCATAGGCTTGCTGATCATTGTGATCCCGCACTTCAGGAAACGCTTCGCTGACCGGTACCCCCATTTCTGGATTGGTTCCCCAAGTGATGTAAGGTTCTAAGGTTGCTGCGTCTAAGGTGATCAGGGCATCATAATTGGCATCTTCATCGGTATAAAGGGTTTGCCAATCAGCCACCGCACTGGCAAACGCTTCCGGCGCAAAGCGTCGATCCTTCACATAAGCAAAGGTCGTTTCATCAGGTGCGATCAAGCCCATTTTCGCCCCACCTTCGATCGACATATTGCAAATCGTCATGCGTTCTTCCATCGTCAGGCTACGGATCGTTTCGCCAAAGAATTCTACGGCATAGCCGCCACCAAAATCAGTGCCATGGGTCGCAATCAATGCCAAAATAATATCTTTGGCGTACACCCCCGGCTGCAGGTGACCTGTGATCTCAACGCCCATCCGTTTCGGTTTTGTCTGCCAAATCGTCTGTGTCGCAAAGACATGCTCCACTTCACTCGTACCGATCCCAAACGCGATCGCGCCGAAAGCGCCATGGGTGGCAGTATGGGAATCACCGCAAACGATCGTTTTTCCTGGTTGCGTCAAGCCTACTTCTGGGCCAACCATATGGACAATTCCTTGGTTGGCAGAGCCATTGTCACACAATTCGATCCCAAAATCATGACAGTTTTTACGTAACGTATCCATTTGCTTTTTTGCAACCAGATCGGTGATAGTAAAAATATCTTTGGTAGGCACATTATGATCCATCGTTGCGAAGGTTTTTTCGGGACAACGGACGGTCCGTCCCGCTTGCCGCAACCCTTCAAAGGCTTGCGGTGTCGTCACTTCATGGATCATATGCAGATCGACGTAAAGCAGCTGCGCCTGCCCTTCTTCTCCTGTGATGACATGCCGATCCCATAGTTTATCAAACAGCGTTTTCCCCATAATTGCTCACTCCTAACTGTGCAATAACCGCTTCTGTAAAGGCAGTTGTCGTTGCCGTACCACCTAAATCGCGGGTCAAGATCCCCGCATCCATTACCTCGTAACAAGCACTTTCGATGGTATCCGCCAGCTCTTCCTCTTGAAAGGACTCTCTTAGCATCATGACGACAGACAAAATCATGGAAACCGGATTGGCGCAATTTTGCCCAGCAATATCCGGTGCCGAGCCATGAATCGGTTCATATAAAGAAACCCCTTCTGCGCCATGACTTGCGCTAGGCAGCACTCCTAATGACCCTGGCAAAACCGAGGCTTCATCACTTAAAATGTCGCCAAAGAGATTTTCTGTCACGATTACATCAAAGTCTTTGGGATTTTGGATGATTTTCATAGCGGCGGAATCAACATATTGATGAGTCAACTGACAATCTGGAAATTCTTGTGCTATTTCTTCCGCTAATCGGCGCCAAAGTCGGCTAGTCGCCAACACATTTGCTTTATCGACAGAGAGAACCCGCTTCTTCCGCGTGCGGGCGATCTCAAAGGCTTTACGCAAAATCCGTCGAATCTCTGCTTGATGATAATGATTGATGTCGTAGGCTTCTTCAGGTTTTTCTGCTTTTTCGCCAAAATAGATACCACCAGTCAACTCACGAACGATGACAAAATCTGTCCCCCGAAGGATCGCTTCTTTGATGGGAGACAAAGCAATCACCGCATCAACTACTTTGATGGGTCGAATATTGGCGTATAGCCCTAATGCTTGACGCAGATTCAAAAGTCCTTTCTCGGGTGTTGTCGGTGCGTTTTCCCAAACTGGATCACCAATGGCTCCTAAAAGGATCGCATCCGCCTGCTGGCAAGCTTGTAGTGTTTCTTGCGGCAATGGCTCTCCAGTAAGTGCCAGCGCCGCACCACCAAATGGCCGCTGGTCAAAATGAAAGCGTTGAAGATGGTCTGGACAAGCCTCTTTCAATACCGCAAGGGCACTATCCATAATTTCTGGTCCAATGCCATCTCCTGCTAAAACAACGATCTTTTTCAAACAAGGACACCTCGTTTCTTCAATGCAGCGCTGGCCTGCACATAAGCTTTGGCTGACGCCTGCAAGACATCAAAGTCTAAGCCGATCCCGCTGATTTTTTCATTGGTTTCCTGGCATTCAATAACCACGTGCACTTCCGCTTGCGCATCTTCCCCACTGGTCAAGGCAGTGATCTCATAGTTCAACAGCTTCGGCTGCTGCTGGAAAATCTGATCGATCGAGTTGTAGATTGCTTGGATACTGCCGGCACCGATAGCTGATGCCACTTGTTTTTCCTCGTCTTTGATGATAGAAACCACCGCTCCTTGATGGCCATTGGACACGTATTGTAGCTGAACGGCGTCCAACTCGCAGCCGCCTTCTTGGCTGCGGCCTTGATCGGCCATCAAAGCCAGCAAATCTTGTTCGGTCACTTGCTTCTTTTTATCTGCCAATTCTTTGAAGCGTTTAAACAATTCGTTGGTTTCTTCTTGGTCAAACTGGTAGCCCAGTTGCTGCATTTTATCGATAAACGCATGGCGGCCAGAAAGTTTGCCTAAAGGCAACGAGTTAGTTTCTACCCCCACCAACTGTGGGGTAATAATTTCGTAGGTCTCAGGATTTTTCAAGACGCCATCTTGATGAATCCCAGATTCATGAGCATAGGCATTGCCGCCGACGATCGCTTTGTTTTTCGGTACCGTGATCCCAGACAAACGTGCCACCAGATCGCTGGTGCGTTTTGTTTCGTTTAACTTGATGTTGGAGGTAGCCTGATAGAAATCATTGCGAATATGCAACGCCAGCGCCACTTCTTCTAGTGCGGTATTGCCCGCTCGTTCGCCGATCCCGTTGATCGTTCCTTCCACCCGATCAGCACCATTTTCGATAGCTGCCAGCGCATTGGCTGTCGCCATTCCCAAGTCATCATGACAATGGGAAGAAAAAATGATCGGCTGCTCACTCTTGATATTGGCGATCAAATAGGCAAAAAGCGCACCATATTCCGTAGGATTGGTAAACCCTACTGTATCGGGCACATTGATGATCGTCGCGCCGGCATCAATCGCTGTTTGAACCGCCTCAAGCAAGAAGGCCTTGTCGGTGCGGGTGGCATCTTCTGGCGAAAATTGAACTTTTTCAAAGCGTTCACGGGCATAAGCCACATGTTCTTTGATGGAAGCGAGTACTTCTACTTTCGTCATATTCAGCTTGTACTGGCGATGCACCTCACTCGTTGCTAGAAAGACATGGATCTGGGGATCGATGGCTTGATGAAGAGCTTCATAGGCACGATCAATGTCTTTTTTCTGACAACGGGCAAGTCCTGCAACGGTCATTTTCGTCACCGCCCCAGCAATCGCTTGGACTGCTTGAAAGTCTCCTTCTGATGCAATCGGAAAGCCTGCTTCGATCGTATCGATCCCCCATTTTTCTAATTGCAGCGCCAGTTGAACCTTCTCTTTTGTATTGAAGTTGACGCCCGGGGTCTGTTCACCGTCTCTCAATGTCGTATCAAAAAACTGGATTTTTCTCATCACTAGTTCCTCCTAAGCTTTTGTAGATGCACGATTGGCTCGATATCATTCAAACACCATTGAAAAAATGGTATAAAAAAAGCACTCCATAAAGGGTTTCCTTCATGCAATGCGAATAGGACTCTTCAAATGATGCCTTAAAAAGGCGGGTCATAGAAAAAGAGTCCTTACGATAATAATAATAAAAATGCTGCTGTTTGTTTCAATCGTTTATCCATCGTCGTCACCTATCACTTTTTTTATCTTGTTATGAAGATACCAAACAGCAGGTTCCTCTGTCAACACTTTTCCCTGAATTTTCTGAATATTTCGATAAAAAGTTCGTTTTCACCCAGATGATGGGTTGCTTTTCTTCCTTGATGAAAATTTAAGCAGAACCTGACGAGATCTTCACAGGATTTTAACCAAAACTCCACATAGCACCGTTATGATAGAAATATCCCAAAAATATTTTTTCACCCCTTTATCCTGCCAGTCGTATGACTGGTTTTTTTGTTGTTCCCAAAGACTCGAAAAGATTGAACTTAAGGTAAGTTATTCGTATAATAAGGGGCAACGATAAATTAGGAGGATGAAGATGCGCAACGAAATGATGCATCGTCCAGTAGTCAAACCAGAACTAGTGGCGTTTATGCGTGAAAAACAAAAACAATTACCCGGCGAACTTGGTGAAATCGAGCAAGCCGCTCATGAAAAAGAAGTGCCAATCATCCCACATGAAACTGTGGTATTTTTGCAGTTTTTATTGGGACAGCTTCAGCCAAAAGAAATCCTTGAGATCGGCACAGCGATCGGTTTTTCTTCAAGCTTGATGGCACAATGTGTGAAAGAGGGGCATGTCACAACGATCGATCGCTTTGACGTCATGATCCGCAGAGCCAAAGAAACCTATGCTCGCTTAGGAAATGAAGACAAAATCACGCTCTTAGAAGGACAAGCGGCAGACGTCCTGCCTACATTGAGTGGCCCTTATGATTTTATCTTCATGGACAGCGCCAAATCGAAATACATTGAATTTTTACCAGAATGTCTGCGTCTATTACGTAAAGGCGGTGTGCTGATGGTGGATGACGTGTTTCAAGCTGGAACGATTCTACAACCCATCGAAGAAATCCCGCGCAACCAGCGAGCGATCCATCGTAAATTGAATCTTTTCTTGGATACCGTGATGAACCATCCTCAGTTGACCTCCACCCTCGTCCCTTTAGGAGATGGCGTGATTCTCATTACGAAAGAAGCCGATAGCGTAATACTTGAGGAACCTGAGAAAGGTTGAGGGCAGCTGCGCTTCCTTTTTCCAAAGAAAAAATAAGAAAAGGGCGAAAAGCGATTGACATTGCTGCGCCCTTTTTCTATAATGTTATTTGTTGCTGATTGATTTCAACAGCTTAGGCGAAGTGAGCATTCGCTGAAAATTATTTGTTCCAGTAGCTCAGCCGGATAGAGCATTCGCCTTCTAAGCGAACGGTCGGGGGTTCGAATCCCTCCTGGAACGTTATTTAACCGTCGAGAACCCTTGTTCTTGGCGGTTTTTGTTTGTTCTTGTGCCAAATGTGTGCCAAATTGATTTAGATTTTTTGCCATAGCAATATTGAAAGTTTACAATCAAAGTTAAACTTTTTCCGCCTCGCAGTAAGGTTATCATTTTTTTATGCAGCAATGATTTTAGCATAACCTCAACGCTTTTTACCAAACGATTTAAGTAAATGAGAAAGCAACAAAGATGCTGCGTTCTCATTTGCTTTTTTTATATCTAAAATATTCACTGGTACCTATAAGATAATCGTTGACGAGAAAGGTTGGAATGCTCAAAGAAACGTTTTTGCTATAGTATGCTTAAATACCGCACTCTTTGAACACCCATGTTTTTTCATTTCATCGGCTCTTCATGATTAATCGCTTACCCAATCCCTTTCTTATCCTCCCCCTACAAAAATTATGCTATGCTTGACAAGAATAAAGAAAGCAGGTGTCCTATGGAGATAACGGTACATATCGCAAGCGGGTTTAGTAAAAACCAAACGGGTGGCAACAAGGCTGGAGTCGTTCTGCTGGAACAGCCCCTTACGCCACAACAAAAGTTAGCCGTCGCAAAAGAGTTAGGCTTTTCAGAAACAGCTTTTTTATCGAAAGCCCCGCAGGCCGATTTCCGATTTGACTATTTTACGCCAAAAGAAGAAGTTGACTTATGCGGACATGCAACAATTGCTTCCTTTGCCCTATTATCGTATCTAAACAAACTTTCCAAGCAACAGTATCGCATCGACACCAACGCCGGACGTTTGTCGATCACCATCAAAGACGGTGTTGTTTTCATGGAACAGAACAAACCGCTGTTTTCAGATGTGCTTTCACTAGAACAATTAGCTGACTGTTTCGATACCAATGCTATCAATGATCAAATTCCTATTCAAATCGTTTCGACTGGATTAAAGGATATCCTTGTTCCAATCAAAACAACGGCGCAGTTACAGCAAGTTGTACCTGATTTTGAGGAAATAAAAAAAGTAAGTGCGCTTCAACAAGTAGTTGGCATGCACTTATATGCAATGGAAAAAGAACGAATCGTTTGCCGTAACTTTGCCCCATTGTTTGACATCAACGAAGAATCTGCCACAGGAACTTCCAATGCCGCTTTGGCTTGCTTCTTGTATCAAAAGTGTGCTCTCGAAAAAGAAGTGTATCGCTTTGAGCAAGGCAGCAATTTAGGTGAACCTTCTGAAATCTTTGTCAAACTAGCTACGTCCTCGCGAAAGGAAATCCAACGTGTTTACGTTGGGGGCAGAGGGCATTATTGCGAGACAGTCACCATCGACACGGATACACTAGCATAATCATGGTAATTTGGGCTGATCTTCCATCAGCCTTTTTTTTCTCTTCACAGATCGCGTTCTTTTTTCCATAGCAGCCCATCAATATCTCGAATACTAGTTTTCTCAAAAAAAAAGAACCCAAATCGGGTTCTTTCCTCACATTGATTTTCTATGGCTTACCAACAAGTTCTGCTAACAGCTCACTGACTTTAGGCAGTGGCTCGTTTTGAAGCGCTGCTACAATTTTTGAACCGATCACTACCCCATCGCACACTTGGGCAAAGCGCTGCACGTCTGCATGGGTCGAGACCCCGAAACCAGCTAGTACTGGAATCGGACTTTTTTCCGAAATGGCTTGCAAATGCTGATCCAGCTGTTTGTTGTATTGGCGATCTTCTCCAGTGACACCGTTCACTGTCACAGCATAAACGAATCCTTCCGCTTCTTCGATCAGTGTCTGAATTCTGTCTGGCGGACTGGTCAAGGAAACCAATGTGATCAGCGCGAGATCCGCCGCATCAAACGTAGGCGTTACTAGCGATCGATGTTCAAAGGGCAAATCTGGAATAATCAACCCTTTCACATCCGTCGTTTTTAATTCATTTGCTAGCTGTTCAATGCCATAATGAAAGAATGAGTTGGCATACCCCATCAATACCAGTGGAACCTCGGAATGGATGGTTTGCAGCGCAGCAATGATCTTTTTTAAAGTGGTGCCATTGGCTAATGCCTGCATTCCAGCTGCTTGGATGACCGCTCCATCTGCGACTGGGTCTGAAAAGGGCACGCCGATTTCAATGGCGGCTGCGCCATGTGTCGTCAACAGTTCGATTTCTGCCGGCAGGCGTTCCAGTCCGTTGGCCCCCGCCATGATATAAGGGACAAACAGTGGCTTGCCTTGTTTTTGGCGCTCCTTTAGTTTCATCGTCAATGTTTTGCTGGTCATTTCGCTGCTCCTTTCCGATCTTTGATTTGTTGAACATCTTTGTCCCCTCGCCCAGACAAACAGACCACTAAGCGTTCTTCTGCTGTCATTGTTGGCGCTAACTTTAAAGCATAGGCAACGGCATGAGCACTTTCCAAAGCGGGAATAATGCCTTCGATTTGAGACAAGAGATAAAAGGCGTCAACAGCTTCTTCATCAGTGACCGCGAAATACTCCGCGCGTGCAATTTCCTTCAAATAAGAATGCTCGGGACCGACCCCTGGGTAATCCAAACCAGCTGAAATCGAATAGGGTTCGATCACTTGCCCATCATCGTCTTGTAGCAGATGCATTTTGGTACCATGTAAAATACCGATACTGCCCTTCGTTAAAGTCGCCGCATGCTCGGTAGTATCCACGCCTTTTCCAGCTGCTTCAACGCCAATCAAACGAACGGTCTGATCGTTGATGAAAGGGTAAAACATCCCCATTGCATTGCTGCCGCCGCCAACACACGCAACGACTGTCGTTGGCAGTTGTCCTTCTTTTTCTAATAGTTGCCGCCGTGTCTCACTGCCAATCACACTTTGAAAATCTCGAACGATCTCTGGAAAAGGATGCGGACCGAGTACGGAACCCATCACGTAATGAGTGTCCTCGACGGTTGCGACCCAGTAGCGCAGCGCTTCATTGACAGCATCTTTCAATGTCTGATTGCCTGAAGTGACTGAAACCACTTTTGCTCCCAATAATTCCATTCGAAAGACGTTTAGTGCTTGCCGCTGAACATCTACTGCGCCCATAAAAATCGTGCATTCCATACCGAACAACGCGGCCGCAGTCGCGGTGGCGACGCCATGCTGTCCAGCACCGGTCTCCGCTACCACTTTCTTTTTCCCCATCCGTTTTGCTAATAAGACTTGGCCAAGTGCATTATTGATTTTATGGGCGCCCGTATGATTCAAATCTTCTCGCTTCAGATAAATTTTGGCACCGCCTAAGTGTTGTGACAAGCGCTGTGCATGATAAAGAGGTGTTTCTCTTCCTACATACTCTTGCAAATATTCCTGTAATTCTGCTTGAAAACTTGCGTCCGCTTGTGCTTCACGGTAGACAGTTTCTAATTGCTTGACAGCATACATCAATGTCTCTGGCACAAACTGTCCGCCAAAAGAACCATAAAATCCTGCTTCTGTGGGGTATTGGGTCATTTTATCTTCTCCTTTACTAAGTAAATAAATTGTTCGATTTTCCGACTGTCTTTCTTGCCCTGAGTTTCCACGCCTGAAGAAACATCGACAGCATAAGGCCTAAAAAGTTGGATCGCCTCTTCTACATTTTCCGCGTGCAAACCGCCAGCAATAAAAAATCGCTCAGACAACGGCAACGGTTTTCTCGCCGCTTTTTGCCAATCAAAGGATTGGCCGTTGCCGCCAGCATAAGGGTGATCTCTTACTGGAGCGTCCAATAACCCAAAATCTGCATCGCAGCTTAGGAAATCTTGTTCTAAAGTATCTGCTTCTCCATCAAAGGCTTGGATCACTGCGATCCTTTGATGAGCAAAAACCCCCTTCTGAATGGCTGTTTGCAAAGATGGCAGGACCTTTCCATGGAGCTGAATCGCTGTCAGCTGGGTGGCTTGAATTGCCTCTTGCACTTCTTCAAAACTTGGAGAAACGAAGACTCCGACTTTCCCTATATTTTGGGGTACTTGCTCCGTTATCTTGCGGACTTGTGTCGGATCGATTCTCCGGCGGCTTTCGGCAAAAACAAAGCCAAGGTAATCTGCTCCAGCATTGATGGCAGCTTCGACATGGAAGCGTTCGGTGAGTCCGCAAATTTTCACTTTGGTCATGGTCGACTCACCTGCAAATCTGCCGCTGTTTCAGCAATTCGATTGCTTCTCATCAACGTTTCTCCAACGAGGACTCCATGATAAAACGGTGCAAGCTGCAGCACATCGGCGGCAGTTCGAATACCAGATTCACTGATGTAAATCGCCTCTGATGGCTGAGGCGCTAGAGCAACACTGATATCCAAGGAAACGTCAAAAGTTTTTAGGTCGCGATTGTTGACGCCGATAATTTTGGCACCTACTACTTGGGCTTGTTGAAATTCAGCCGCATTATGAGTCTCAACGAGTACTTCCAACCCTAGTGCTTCGGCTTCTTGATACAGCGCGACGAAACGGGCTGGCTCCAACGCAGCCACGATCAATAAAACGATACTGGCACCCGCATTTTTGGCGCGAATCAATTGTTTTTTGTCGATAATGAAGTCTTTGCATAGTATAGGTACCGAGACGGCTTTGCTGACTGCTTTAAGATCTGCCAGCGAGCCTTTAAAAAACTGCTGGTCGGTCAAAACGGAAATCCCGCTGACACCTGCAGCTTCATACGCTTGCGCTTGAGCGACAGGATCGATCCCTTGGTTGATGTCTCCTTTGGAGGGTGAAGCACGCTTGATTTCAGCAATAAGGTGCATCTTCTGTGGTCGGTCCTTGACATGCTGATAAAATGATGGGCGTTTCGCTACGACCTTTTCGGTTTCTTGTGGCATCGCGGCAACTTCTTCAACTTTTTTCTGGATGATCGTTTCTAAAAAATCCATGTTTCTCCTCCTTACAACTTTCGTAGTTATTGACTATTTGACTGACGAATCAGCATCTGCAGTTTGTCGTAGGCGGCGCCCGAAGCGATACACGCTCGTGCCATCTCAAAGCCTTCCGCTAGGGTGGCGGCTTTGCCGTTGGCGTAAAAGCCTAAGCCTGCATTTAAGACCACTGTCTCTAGATAAACGGAAGGTTGATTTTTCAAAACTGCTGTAAAGATCGCGGCGTTTTGAGCGGCATCCCCGCCAACGATCGCCTTGATCGGTGCTGACGTAAAGCCATACGTTTGCGGATCCAAAGAAAAATTCGTTACCTTTCCTTCGTGATAAAAACTGATCGCCGTTTCACCTGCCAAATTAGCTTCATCCATCCCATTGCATCCATGGATCACCATTGCTCGTTGTCGACCAAGACTGCCTAACGCTTGGGCAGTGTCTGCCAAACTTTCACCAGCGTAGGTACCGATCAATTGAGTGGTCAATGGCACAGGATTGATCAAGGGCCCGAGTAAGTTAAAAATCGTTGGTGTTGCTAATTCTTGCCGTATCTTCATCACTGCTTTCATCCCCGGATGCAACGACGGGGCGAAGAGAAAAGCGATGCCGACTGTTGCCAATAGCTCAGCGATTTTTTCTGGTGATGCTTGGATCGACACCCCCAAGCATGCTAAGACATCGGCACTGCCTGAACGACTAGAGATACTGCGATTGCCGTGTTTTGCCATCGTGATTCCCCCGGCTGCTAAAACGAAGGCTGCCGTAGTAGAGACATTAAAACTATTAGAGTGGTCACCGCCAGTGCCGCAATTGTCCATGGCGTCTCCTCCTTCATAAGGAATGGTCACGGCATGCTCTAACATAATTTCTGCTAAAGCAGTCAATTCGGCAGCTGTGATGCCGTTGATCTTCATTGCAACTAATGCTGCCCCCAATTGACTTTCTGAAAACACCCCGCTTAAAATTCCTTGAGCAAAGTGGCGCATCTCCTGATAACTTAAATGACGGCCATTAAATAATTGCTGAGTGATTTGTTGCGGCGGCTGTTTTTTTATTGCTTGCATTTACGATTCCTCCTTTTTTCATCTTGTGTTTTTTGCTGTATTATCTGAGACGAGTCCAAGAAACTGTTCTATGAAAAATGCCCCCTCGTTTGTTCCCATTGATTCTGGATGGAATTGGAGTCCTACGATTGGTTTTTCGCGATGCTGAATCGCCATGATGATCCCTTCTGTTTCAGCCAATACCTCAAATTCCGCTGGGAGTGTCGCTGGCTCAATGACTAGCGAGTGATAGCGCATGACCGTCATATCTCCTAGATAGGTTTCGAACACGCCTTTTTTCTGATACGTAAGGCTCGATTGCTTGCCGTGCATAATAGTTGGTGCTTGGACCACTGTGGCACCAAACGCTTCACCAATGGCTTGATGCCCTAAGCAGATACCTAAAAGCGGCTTGCTATCTTGGTAAGTTTTGATCAAAGGAATCATGAATCCTGCCTCTTCGGGCCGTCCTGGTCCTGGAGAAAAAATGATGCCATCTGCTTCTTCAGCAACAATAAAAAGCTCTGGATCGTCATTTCGCAAGACGATCGTATCCGCTGGACATTGCTGGACTAAGTTATACGTAAAGGAATCATAATTATCGACGAGTAAAATCATTGGCTGACACCTCCAATAGTGCTTTGGCTTTGTGTAATGTTTCTTGGTATTCAGATGAAGGATCAGAATCATAGACGACACCCGCCCCTGCCTGGACATAAGCGATCTCGTCTTTCAAAACCATTGTCCGAATCCCGATGGCAAAATCCGCTTGATCATTACGAGAAAAATACCCAACGGCTCCCGCATAGACCCCTCTTCGAACAGCTTCCCACTGATAGATGCGTGTCATGGCACGAATCTTTGGTGCCCCGCTGACCGTGCCTGCTGGCAGGGTTGCTTTCAAGGCATCCATTGCCGTCACACCTGCTCTGCGCTTGGCAGCCACTACCGAAACGATGTGCATGACATAGCGGTATTTCTCGATCACCATGTATAAAGGAACATGAACCGTCCCATGTTCAGCGATCCGCCCTAAATCATTGCGTCCAAGATCAATCAGCATCTGGTGCTCCGCACGCTCTTTTTCATCTGCCAACAGTTCATTTGCCAAAGCTTCGTCTTCCGCTTTGGTCGCCCCTCGTTTGCGGGTACCAGCGATGGGATTTGTGGTGATTTCGTCGCCTTGAACGCGAATCAGGCTTTCAGGTGAGCTACCGATTACTTTAAATCCGTGATCGAAATCAAGATAATAGAGGTAAGCGGAAGGATTTGTCACTCGCAGTTTGCGGTAATAGTCAAAGGGCTCTTGTTTAAATGACGCTTTCAGACGTTGCGAAGGAACGACTTGGAACATGTCTCCCGCCGTAATTCGGGCTTTCGCCTCTTGAACGATCGCTTCATAGGCTTGCTGTGTGACATTGCTGATAAAATGTAGGTTTTCGTTTGACAATACACGGGTCTCAGCGGCGACTGGTGTCCTTAACTGCTGCTTCACTGCTTGCAGTACCTGCTCCATCTCGACGGTTCCTCTTTGGCTGTAGCAATTTTCAAGAATGATCGTTAAAGTTTCCGTCTGATGGTCCAAAACGAGAAAAGTTTCGAAAAGCCAAAAGGCCATATCAGGCACCTGCAATTCATCTGCGGGCAGTTGTCCAATGTCTTCATAGCAAGCGGCGATATCATAGCCCGCATACCCGATAGCCCCACTTTGCAACGGCAGATCCGGTAAAGCGGTGATTTCTTTTTTGACTACATATCGTTCCATTTCTTTTAAAGGGTCCTGGCAGGGATACTTGTTGACCGTTTTTTTCAAAAGATCCTCCACTTGAAAAACACCATCCTTAAAGGTCAGTTTCTGAACGGGATCAAAGGTAAGGATCGAATAGCGTCCGGTATCTTCTTCTCTGGGAATACTTTCCAATAAACATTTATGCGCCCCTTGAATCCGTAAAAACACTGAGACAGGTGTCAAACAATCGCTGTTGATTCGTTCCATTCGATACATAAGCTGCTCCTTTCTTTGTAAACAAAAAGCCCTCAAGCAAACGCCATAAAAACGTCTGCTTGAGGGCGAATGATCGCGGTACCACCTCAATTGAAGTTGCCCAAATAAACAACTTCATCTCTATCAACCGTCTAACAACGGTCTTCCTCTATAACGGGAGTTCCCGCATTTTCCTACTGCCAAAAAAGGGTTCAAAAAATGATCGGCTAAGGCCATTTCCTTGATTTCTTGGTATCGGACTCTCATCATCGCCGACTTTCTGTAGCCAAAAATATTCAAGTACTTCTCTTAGTTTGATTTTGTTGCTATTTTTCTCATTGATCGTGGGGCAAAAAAACAAAAAAGCCCTCACGCAAACAAACTTGTCTGCCTGAGGGCGATTACTCACGGTGCCACCTCAATTGGTTCTCTCTAGATCGTCTATCAACGATCGCTCTCTGTAACGGGAGTTCCCGGAAAAAGCCTACTGATTTCAGCCTTTCGACACAAAAGTCCATTTCTGAAGCATCCATCTGCTGATTTACACCACCATCAGCTCTCTGCATGACGAACATCCTCATACTTCTCTTTTGTATGGTCTTAATGAGTTATTGGTAGTTATATTACGTGGCTTTTGCTGATCTGTCAACAGGAAAAGATCATTTTGTTCTTTTATTTTTTAAATTATACTTAAAATCAATCTTATTCACTATTAACAATTATGAAAAATTTCTATAAATCATAGAAAAAAAGGCCATTTTCTTCATTTTCCATAGAAATCCCCGGACATTTCACCAATGCATGAAAAAAGCAATTGGCTTTAGGAAAGGAACTTATGTATGCTTTCTACGAGTAAATAAGAAAGGAAGGTTATATGATAGTAGATAAAAAAGATTTCTCTGCTTTTATATATAAAATGAGTTGTTTGGAATATACCTATTCTACAATAAAAAACGGCGATAAAAACATTAGCTTATCTAAACGAGAACAAGACGAAATTGAAACAATTATCAATCATTCTCTTCATAGAAAACTTTTAACTTCTAGTAAGAGAAAATGTTTTGGTTCCAAAGTAAAACTGACAAAAGAAGCTCAAGCACTCTACCGTAAACTTAAAGAATATGAATATCTAATAGATATATAGCTAATAAAGATATAGTCATTTATTTTATGAACGATAATTAAGCATTTTGTTTATTAGTATTACTTATCTTTTCATTTCAAATAATAACATTTGTCGACGGAGGATACAGATCTTCGTCCATTTCTTGTGCTAATCAGCTTACGATTCCTTCGATATAATCACTATACTTCTCACACAAAGAAGTTTTTTTGTTCTATTATACGGTTCGTTTTCTTCTAATTTTCTAAATCGTTACACCTTTCCACTAAATAAGCTTGCTTATTTTCCGCAACAGATCAATTATTTCGCATAGCCAAGTCCTTAACTTTAAGTTAAAATCAAGAGAACAACAGCTAACTTATTTGAATAAGACCTCGGTTCTTTTGATTACTTGTGGGAAAGGAAGTTTTTGTCATGGATGGGATGATGAAAAAAATCATTACGGAGAAAGATTTGTTGCGCCAGATCTTGCTCTTGGAACAGTTGGCCAATCACAAAATAATCACTGCCAAACATTTGGCAGAACTAATCAATACGACGGAACGAACGGTTTTTTCTGATATAACCTATATTCGTCAACAATTACCTGATGGTTGGCAGATCGAAGCTGCCAGTAGTGGCTTTGCTTTGACCCATGATGGCCCATTGCTGATGAGTCAGCTATGGGAAACATTTTTTCCTCAATCGATCGGAGTTTCTTTAATGAAAGCATTGCTTTTTTCTAGCGAACTCCGTACCCAAGAGATTCTTAGCCAAACAGGGACTTCCTATGAAACCCTGCGGCGGCATATCTCAAAATTAAACAAAAGTCTGACGGATTTTTCTTTGCGGATTCGCGTCACAAATCGAGTGATTCGTTTTGAAGGAAGTGAGATCAATATTCGCGTCTTCTTCCATCGTCTTTTACTGCCTTACACCCATAACAATTACTTTTTTGAGGAATATACGATTCATGAGTCCCACTATTATCATTTCTTGGATCGCTTGGCAAAAGCCAAGCTGCAAATTGATGTGGAACAAATCTTCGGCACCTGCTGGTTTTTTATCAATTCAATCCGTATCAAAGCCAATTGCCGCATTGATTCCTTCGAATTTAATGAAGATGATCCCCTTTATGGCCTTTTCCAACAGCCATTAAGTCAGCTCTATCAAAAAGAAGGTGTTTATTTAGAGCGCAGCGAACACTTCTTTAGCTTCTATTGCTTTTTAGAAAGTTGGAACTACAATAATGAATGGTCCGAAACAATTCAAACAACCCTTGAAACGTATCAAGCCATTTATAAAAAAACAACCTATTTTGTCGAAAAATTAGCCCGCTTGCTGCAGCTACCTCTCGCTAGTGGGACGCAACTGATTGAGAATCTGTTGCTGCTCTTGATCAAAACGCAAGAGTCTGCCAAACTCTCAGAATGGTTTGGGTTAGAATTTCACGAGATCCAGCGCCTGAATCAGCCCTATTCGTTACCGATCGAAGCAACGATCCATGACTTTTTAGAGGAGCAGACAAGCAGCCAAAGGGAGACGAGTTTCCCTTTGTGGTCTACCACCACCTTGTTGATTCAACAAGCAATTTTACAAATCAACCCTATCCGAGCAAAGGGATACTTTGTCTTTCAAGGGGAGCCGGCATGGAAAGCTTACCTTTTACAAGAATTGAATGACTTTCTCGGAGCTCGTATCCTTTTATCAGCCATCGAACCAGGTCAACTAGAAGGGCTATCGGCAATCGACGTTGATTTTGTCTTATCAAATTTTCCATTAGATGATGCTCCTGTCCCAGTCTTTTATTTATCGATGGTACCAACCAAAAATGAGCTCAATCAAGTGACTGAGCTCATTCAAACCTATTATTTAAGTTATCACTAGAATCATCAAGCTGCCTTTATTGTTTCACTGGGGCAGCTTTTTGACGTCCTTGCAACTTATTTGTAATAAATTTCTCACCTTCGACGAGTGTGAAAAGAAGTGCCCCGTTGGCTGCAATACTCAACTGCTGCATCAGCGTCAAAGAACCGATCCCTAAAAGCTGGTGTCCGATAGGTGTTAGGAAAATCGCTGCCTGCAATACGATCAGTAGTGCCAGGGAGACTAAGAGTGCTTTATTGGCAAAGAGTTGGCGATTCAACGCCGGATTTACCAGCTCACGACAGTTCAACAAGTAGACCGCTTGGGCGAAGACGATACTTTGCAGTAGCATGCTTTGCTGAAGGACCGTTCCTTCAAACTGAATCGCTAAGACGTAGGAAGGAATCATGATTAACAACGAGACGTAGAAGATACGGAACAGACTGTACCAAGATAAGATGCCTTCTTTGATTGGCCGTGGTGGTCGATTCATAACATCCGCACTCGCCTTTTCAAAACCTAGTGCGTATGAAAGCGTGATGGTTGTCACCATATTTACCCATAAAATTTGTACAGGTGTCAGTGGCAGTGGTCGGTTCAACAAGAGAGCCGCAATAACGATCAATCCTTGTGCAACGGCCGTTGGTAAGAAGAAGTTGATGGTTTTCTTCAAATTATCGTAGATCCGACGACCCACGCGGACGGCATTGGCGATCGTATGAAAATTATCGTCTGCCAAAACCATATCGGCTGCTTGCTTGGTTACTTCACTGCCTTTGATTCCCATAGCGATCCCAATGTCGGCTTTTTTCAGCGCTGGTGCATCGTTAACGCCATCGCCGGTCATTCCGACGATCTCTTCATTCGCCTGCAAAGCACTGACGATTCGTAATTTATGCTCTGGGGTCGTTCGAGCAAAGATATCTGTCTTTTGGACTGCTTGCTGCAATTCTTCCTCCGACAACAGGTCGATTTCTAGCCCTTCCAACACGTGATTCGTGTGCTTCAAGCCAATTTGCTTGCCGATGGCTTGAGCGGTCTTGCCATGGTCTCCTGTGATCATTTTGACTTGGATGCCCGCTTGCAAGCACTCTTTTACTGCTTTGATGGCACTGTCTTTCGGAGGATCAATGATGCCAGCGATCCCAACAAAGGTTAATTTCGTTAGTGCTTCGTGGGACAAGGACTCCTGTGCCGACAGCGTCAGATGCGCAAAGCCAATCAGCCGCTGCCCTTTCGCTGCTAATTTTGCACTTTCATCTAACCACCATTGCTTTTGATCTGAAGTCAGTTGGCTTTTCTCAAGCAATACTTCTGGCGCACCTTTGACAAAAATTACCGAGGCATTCGGCTCTTCTTGATTTTGATGACGGGTTGCCATGTACTTGTAAGAGGAATTAAAAGGAATCTTATCGACTGTTTTACGCAATGGTTGCTGCGCTGATTCTGCGTATTGCAACAAGGCTTTTTCGGTTGGGTTCCCAACGAGATCCGCAGCCTTTTGTTCTTCGTCCTGCTTCAAATCTTGACAATTTGCCATAATATCAAGCACCATTTCTTTATCCACGTTCGACTCAACCAAGACATCGACAACCGTCATTTCATTTTTGGTCAAGGTTCCTGTTTTATCTGAACAAATCACCGTCATGGCACCTAGTGTCTCCACTGATGGCATCGTTTTGATGATTGCTTGCTCCTCAGACATTTCCTTGACACCCATCGATAAAATCATGGTCAGCACGGCTGGCAAGCCCTCAGGAATCATTGCTACAACTAATGCAATACCTGATGAGAACAAGAGATCAAGATCAAAGCCGTAGCGGAAGGTAGTAAAGAAGATCAAGAAAATCACTAATCCGATAATTCCTTTAAAGATTTGGTGATTCAATTGCTTCATTTTTTTGATCAACGGGGTTTCTTGCGCTTTCACAGACTGAATTGCTTGATTGATCTGGCCGATTTGTGTATCGTCGCCTGTTTCAACGACGATCCCGCTGGCAGTTCCGCTTTCTACATGGGTACCAGAAAACGCCATATTCCGCTGGTCGCCAATCGTACTTTCCTGAGTAATAGCCTCGGTCATTTTTTGAACAGGCTCAGATTCGCCAGTTAAAATCGACTCTTCAATCACAAGATCATGGGTTTCGATCAAGCGCATATCTGCTGGTACGACATCTCCTGGTCCTAAAACGACTAAATCTCCATTTACTAAGGAAGAAACAGCAATTTTCTTCTTGCGGCCGTGAACATAAATCGTTGCTTCTTGCCCCATGAACTGCTTCAATCCATCCAGTGATTCTTGGGCTTTGCGCTCTTGCCAGTAGCCGACTAATCCATTGATGACGACGACCGCCATAATAATGCCGCTTTCGATATAATCACCAGAAATCCCTTTTAAGACGGCTGCGACGATCAAGACCAACATCAGTAAGTCGGTAAAGTGCTTGCCGACTTTCTTCCATGTGGGGATCTGCGCTGCCTCAGTAATTTTATTTTCACCTTGCTTTGCTAAACGCTGATTGCGTTCTTCGGAGGAAAGGCCCTGCCGTGTTGTTTGTAACGTGTGTAATAGTTCTTCTGTTGTGTTTTTGTACCAATTCATATTTTTTTCCTCCTTGTTTATTTATTTGATCTGAACATAGTATAAAACATTAAAACCATAAAATTCTGGCGATAATTTCAGCGGAGACTGAAAAAAATGAGTGCTTTTATTAAAGGGGAAGGGCGGCTTCGTCCCGTGGTTTCACAAAACCAACAGAAAACGTTTGTTGATTGTTTTTGTAGGTGGAATCAAGTAAACTAAGACACACCCAATCAATTGCTATCTGTCCCCATCATCCAAAGGTAAGATAGAAGAAAGGAGAAAATAAATGGCAATCTATACCGATTCAAAAATCGCGCAAGGACCTTTTCTTTTCATTTCTGGTCAAACGCCGTCACAAGACGGAGCCACACCTGAGGACCCGCAAGAGCAAACAGCCATCGTTTTGAAGAAAATCGAAGAGCATTTATCAGCCAATCAACTGTCTTGGTCATCAGTGGTCAAAATGACCGTCTTTTTAACGGATGCTGCCTACTTATCTGCTGTCCGTACGGCGTTTACAGCTATTTTGGCAGAAAACAAACCGGCTATGAGTCTCGTCATCGTCGCCGGATTGGTTGCACCTGAATTTAAAGTAGAGATTGAAGCACAAGCTACCATGGCTTAAGCATAGAGAAAAACACCAAAAAACTTCGTACCGGCTGCTGCCTTTTGTACGAAGTTTTTTTGGTGTCATCTTCTTATTCAGTCCCTTCTGAAACGTCTGATTCGATCTTTTTTTGCCACTGCTCCACAAAACCAGCGATCGCTTGAGCAGTCTGTTGAGCATTCACTAAGGTTCGCTTTTTCTCCATCGCTTCTGTCAACGAAATCGGACCTTGCTGGATACAAAAGACGGCAGATAAGAGTTGCGACAGTTTTCCTAGATCGTCGCTTCGAGAGCCGCAGATGGCAACGACTGGGACCTGATGTTTGTGGGCGAGCAACGCGACGCCATAGGGTACTTTTCCCCCAGCGGTTTGCCCATCGATGCGTCCTTCACCGGTGATCAACAAATCTGCGCCTTTGATTTTTTCCTCAAATCCAATCAATGAAGCGATCGTCGCAAATCCTGGAACCAATTGACCACCTGCCAAACGAACAGCACCACCAAGCCCCCCTGCCGCACCAGCACCAGGGACTTCCAGATCGGTCCCCGTGGTTTGCTTGATGTGTTCAGCCAAACGCTTTGCTTGCTGATCCAACTGCTGGATCGTTTCTTTGGATGCCCCTTTTTGCGGACCAAAAACCGGCGCAAATCCTTGTTCACCTGAATAAGGATTTGTTACATCAGCTAAGGCAAACAATTCAATTTGCTTAAGTAGAGGATTCAACCCGCTGAGTTTTAATGCATCTGTTTGCAACAATGGATTTTTTTCCATTTGCCCATTTGTTGTGATTTTTGCTCCTAACGCAAGTAAAAAGCCTACGCCCCCATCAGAAGTGCCGCTACCGCCAAGGGTCAGGTAAATTTTTTTCACTCCTTGCTTGCAAGCTGCTAAGACCATTTGGCCTAACCCAAAAGAAGAGCTATTGCGGGTGGTCTCATCACTAGGTTCCACGAGTTGCAACCCAATCACTTCTGCAGATTCAATCAGGGCAATTTTTTCTTCGTTGATTTTGCTGACCAACATACGGGCTTGCAACTTACCGCCTAATGGCGCGGTCACTGAAACCGTTTCGTAATTTCCTCCCAGCGCAGCAATGACTGCTGCCATTGATCCTTCTCCCCCGTCAGCGATGGGAATACTGCGTTTTTCCCACTGGTCTGAGAACCCGCTTAAGACCGCTTGATTTAATTCTGCGGAAGTGGCACTTCCTTTGAAGGAATCGATTGCTGCTACAACTTTCATTTTTCTACCTCTCATTTACGATCATCTCTTTCCCAAAGATTGGAATACTTTGTCTTATAATCAACTTTTAGTTAATTAAATCAACCAAAAATTAACTAGCAATCCATTGTAAGTCATCCCTTCTCCTCTTATGATAGAAGTATACCAAACAAACCTATCGGAGGTGCACCATGGACTTACCAATTGGCGAGGAAATCGCTCGGAGAAGAAAACAACGAGGTATTACCCAGCAAGAATTAGCAGTGTTTATGAATGTGTCCAAAGCATCCGTTTCGAAATGGGAAACGGGACAGTCTTATCCAGATATCACCTCGCTGCCCTTATTAGCAGCGTATTTTGATTGCAGCGTCGATGAATTATTGATTTTGGACTCGCAGCTATCCCCTAAAGAGATTCAACGGATTTACCAACTATTAAAAGACGCCTTCCAAACAAAAACATCGACGGAAGTTCTCGCTCTTGCTCAAAGTTTTACCAAACGGTATTACTCTTGTTATCCGTTCTTATTACAAATGGGGTCCTTTTACTTAAATCATTGGGATTTACTGCCAGATGTCCCTGTAGAAAGCATCCCAGAAGGACAAACTTACGAAAACGCACTAATGGAAGCGAAAAAAAACACCTATTTGAAGGAAGCAGAAACCCTTTACCAGCGGATCATTGCTCATGGTGACAATGCGTTGGCACAACAAGCGAAACAGATTGATGCTTATTGTCTGCTGATGAGAAACAAGCCCGATGAGGTCTTGGCGATCCTTGGTACGAAAACGCCGACTTTTTTACCTAGTGAACCGTTGATTGCCGCCGCATTTCAGCAAAAAAATCAGTTGCAACAAGCTGAGATCGTTACGCAAAGTGCGATTTATCAATACTTGATCCTTTTTATGAGCTTACTGACGAATTATTTGGCAATGCTCACACAAGACGAGGAGCAACTGGAAAAAACCTATGCACGTGGAATGGCACTCAGCGAGAGCTTCCATCTGGCCGAACTGCATCCTATTTCTGTGCTGAACTTTTTAGCCGCTGGAATGGTTTCTTTTGCCGCTTTAGGAAAAGAGGACTTACTAGCAGATGCATTAGAAAAGTACGTCAAAACGATAGCAACAACACCTGAAGAAATCGTTTTGAAAGGAGATGATTATTTCAACAGCATCGATGAGTGGATTAGTGAATTAGAATTAGGCAGTCAGATCCCGCGTAACTCAGGTAGTGTCAAAAAACAATTTATTGAATTAGCACAGCTGACACCCTTGTTTGAACCGTATCAAGAAAAACCCCCATTTAAAGAACTATTTCAGCGCTTGAGCAAACTAGCTGAGCAAGCATCTAATTCCCAAAGGAGTGATTCCCATGGATAGTGTTCAACTAAACATTCCAAACGATATGGCTGATTATTTGCCCATACTGATTCCCCTAATTATCTTACAACTGGTCTTAATCGTCCTGTCAGTTCGGGATATTTTAAAGCAGGAACAGTTTAAATTTGGCTCTCGCACGTTATGGCTTTTAATATCATGTTGTATTAGCCTGATTGGTCCTATCCTTTATTTTGCTTTCGGAAAAGAGGACCAACAATGAAGATGATCGAGATCAATCATTTATCCAAGCGTTTTGGGCACAAACAAGTGCTACAAGACCTAACCTTTTCGGTTCCAAAGGGCAGCGTTGTGGGTTTTGTAGGGGAAAACGGCGCTGGCAAAACAACGACCATGAAGGCGATTTTAGGATTACTCCCCATTGATGAAGGAGAAATCACCGTTTGTGGCGAACCGGTGCAATTTGGCTCAGCCAAGACGAATCGCTGGATCGGCTATCTGCCAGACGTGCCGCAATTTTACTCTTTTATGACAGCTGCAGAATATTTGACTTTCTGCGGAAAAATCCAGCCCAATCAAGAACCTTTTCAACCTCAGCGGGTAACAGAAGTCTTAGAATTGGTAGGTCTAGAAGCTTCGAAACAAAAAATCGCTGGCTTTTCTCGTGGTATGAAACAACGTCTCGGGTTAGCCCAAGCTCTGATCAATCGCCCCGCCATCTTGATCTGCGATGAACCAACATCCGCACTAGACCCTTTAGGTCGCAAAGCGTTTCTTGATGTATTGGCAAAAATCAAAGAAGAAACAACGGTTCTTTTTTCATCCCATATTCTTGCAGATGTCGAGCAGCTGTCAGATTACATTGCGATTTTGCACAAAGGCCAGATTCGGGCATTTGAAACGATGGATTGCTTAAAAAACCGTTATCGAAAAACCGCCTTTGGGATTGTCTTTGCCGACGAAGGTGAGCATGTGAAATTTGCCAATGTGTTAGCATTCCACGGCATTGCGGCAGAAAGAAAGAACAATCAATTACTGATCGACGAAACTGCTGACACGAATGTTGGAAAGCAGTTGCTGCGATTGCTCAATGAACAACAGATAGTACCTGAATCCTTTCAACGAATCGAACCAACGTTAGAGGCGATTTATTTGGAGGTGATCAAATGAAGACGTTTCTTGTTTTCTTAAAGAAAGAATTTCTCGGCGGCCTTCGCAGTAAGAAATTGTTGATTTGCTTGATCCTGTTTGCCCTGATTGGCATGCTTTCTCCCTTTACAGCGAAAATCATGCCCGATCTGATGGCCAGTATGGTGCCAGAATCAATTCAGATCACGATTGCTGATCCGACTTCGATCGATGCATGGCTTCAGTTTTACAGCAACATCGGCACGATCGGGTTACTAGTGTTTGTGATTCTTTTTACCGATACGATCTCCGCCGAAATCAGTCATGGCACCTTTATTCAACTGATCACGAAAGGCTTACCGAAAACCACGATCATCTTAGCCAAAGCTTGCTATTTATCGATCCTTTGGTCTTTGAGTTTCCTCCTAAGTGCCAGTGTCAGTGCTTTTTATACGATGATTTATTTCCATGATGACAGAGCTGTTCAAGTCCCTAGCGCTTTGGTCAGCTATTGGCTCTTCGGTTTATTAGCGATCAGCATCCTGCTGCTAGGTTCTAGCTTTGCTAAAAGTATCTATCAAGGACTGTTGTTTCTTGGTGTCTGTTATCTGATGGGTATGTTAGGCAATCTGTGGAGTCAATTAACAAATTGGAACCCTTACTCTCTTTCCAGCCAATTTCCTAACTACTTAACCGACCAAATCAAGTTAGGGGAACTGCTGCCAGCACTGTTGTTAACTTGCTTTTTGATCATCGCTTGTTTGACTGGTGCCATAGCTGTTCTAAGAAAAAGAAAATATTAAAAAACATCGGTGCAGATTTTTGCACCGATGTTTTGTTACTGCTATTTCACTCTACTTTTGCTGTCTCTTGGACTTCAACAGATTTTTTAGCCTGCATTCTTTGCTCGAGCCGCATGAAGAGTCGCATGAAGAAGGCAATCAAGTAAATTGAAAAGGCAGAAATAAGCGCTTCTTGCCAAGAAAAGATCAAAAGGTTCAGCAAGATGATGATCAAATTAGTTAAGAAAACCCCACTAGATCTGCGAATGCCATAGTATTTTTCCAAAATCAGCGGTGGGATCGTTACGCCACCGTTAGAAGCACCAATTTTATAGAGCGAAAAGATGCCGAAGCTAAAGAAGAAACTACCTAAAATCAATGAGATGGAATAAAAGCGCAGTACCATGATTTCGGGTAAAAGCGCCAGTAGAACGGGAAATGCCAAGCTACCAATAACCGTGTTGACAAAGACCTCTCGTTTCAAAAGTAAAAACGCAAGGGCCAACATCAATAAATTGATGCCCCAGACAATGATGTGCCGATTAATGGACCATCCAGTTTCAATAAGATAACCAATCGAACCAACGCCGGCAGAAGCAATGCTATGAGGTAACAGAAAAAAATTTAAAGCAATGCAAATCCACAGCACCCCAAGCAATAACGCAAGATTTTTTTTGATTAATGAGTCCATCAACGTTCTCCTTTCAATCTGGCACCTATTTTTATGTAGAAAAGCTTCTGTTTATTCTATCAAAAAAACACTAAAAGAAAGAACCAATTTTTTCATGAAAACATGAAAAAATTGATTCTGACCTTCAAGAAAGTATTCTTGGTTTTTTTCACCAGAGAAGGTGGCCTTATGCAGCACAACCATGAAATATCGCCAGAATCTCATCTGCGATCGCTTTTTGCCAGGCATTTCGCTGCGCCATGCGTTCCTTCTCTGACGGCAAATGGACAAAGGAAACAATCAATTCTGATCCCGCAATCAAATGATAGGACATCAACCGATTTTTTTGCTGCAAAAGCAGCTGATGCGTTTTAGGGGAAAGGGAAAGATCAGATGAGGTTGCCAATTGCTTTAATGCCTCTGGATGACAAAGGTTTCTTTCTGGTGCGACACTGATCAATTGGCTGACCTCTGCTAATTTCATCGCCTCGATCACCCGCAGCGTTGCCCGCGGATCATGGATATCCGTCAAAAAAACCGACTGGCAACCTTGCAATGCCCGAACGAGTCGTCCTAAATCGAGAAAGTCACCATCAATGATCGTCTCACGCGCAGCATCAATCTGTTGCAAACGCTCCGTTGCCTGGCGGGCATAGAGTACTAGAGAGAAATTGGTTCTTTCTAAAAGTGTTTGGCGTGTCAGCTGCCCAATCGTTCCAGCAGCACCTAAAATCGCAAGTCGTTTCATAAGCTTCCTTTCTATTGGATTCCATTGAGCAGAACGTTTCATTTTCCATAGTAGCGAATTCAGTCATTAAGACTTAGTGACTAAATTGGCTTTTCGTTGACGCAATCGTTCTTCTGTCGGTAAAACATGCTCATCATAATGTTCAAGTTTGTATTCTAAGCGCTCGACAGCTTCCGTCATATCAGAGATTTTCTCCCTCAGTACCGCTATTTGGTCTGCTAGGAGCTGCTTTCGTTCAGGAACCGTCTCTCGTCCTTCTTCAAATAAAGCCAGGTAATGACTTAGACCCTCAATCGATAATCCAGCATTGCGCATTTGCCTTGCAAACGTTATCCACTTTAAGTCGTCATCATCAAATTCACGAACACCGTTTTTATTGCGTTTGACCGGCGGAATCAGCCCAATTTTTTCATAGTAACGGATGGTATCAGCCGAGACACCGCTCAGTTCACTGACTTTTTTGATATTCATGGCTTCACTTCCTTGTTTTGCATTTTTTCCTAGATCGTTTTGTATGCTACGAGCCAGAAGCCCTTTTGTTACTCGTTATACCGCCCCTACCACTGCATGAGGCAAGTAAGGTTCTTCCAAATACGCAATCTCTTCGGCTGTCAGCTTCAAGTCAAGGGCTGGTAATGCATCCAATAAGTGGCTTTCTTTTGTTGCGCCAATAATTGGTGCGACCACTTGTTCTTTTTGTAATAACCAAGCCAAGGCGATTTGCGCCCGTTTGCTTTGGTGTTTGTCAGCAATTTGTGCGACCCGCGCCACGATCTCCCGGTCTTGTTCCATCGTTTTGTCGTACTTTTGATTGGCGGTTTTATCCGTTAAGTACCGCTTAGTCTCTGCACCCCAATCTCTTGTTAAACGTCCGGCTGCCAATGGGCTATACGGCGTCACGGCAATTTTTTGATCGGCACACAAGGGCATCATTTCTCGCTCTTCTTCTCGATAAAGCAAGTTCAAGTGATTTTGCATCGAAACAAATTTGGTCCAGCCATTTTTTTCAGCGACTGCTTGTGCTTTGGCAAATTGCCAAGCGTACATCGCAGATGCACCAATATAGCGTACTTTTCCAGAAACCACCAAATCATGTAGTGCCTTCATGGTTTCTTCAATTGGTGTGTGGTAATCCCAACGATGGATGATATACAAATCAATGTAGTCCATTTGCATGCGTTTTAAGCTTTGCTCGACTTGATAAAAAATCGCTTTTCGGGATAAGCCTCCACTGTTAGGCCGTTGCTTCATTTTTGAATACAGTTTTGTGGCAACCACGATCTCATCCCGGGGCGCAAAATCATTCAATGCTCGACCGACGATTTCTTCGCTCGCTCCATAAGAATAAACATTTGCCGTATCAAAAAAGTTGATGCCTAGATCCAAGGCTTTTTTGATGACTTCACGACTATCGTCTTCTTCTAAGACCCACTCATGAAACCCGCTGTTGGGATCGCCAAATCCCATTGTCCCTAAACACAAAGGTGACACATCTAGTCCTGTATTGCCAAATTTTACATAGTCCATTTGTACGTCCTCCTGTTTTTTAAGTTACACTAAGCATACAGGTTGAAGTGCACTCTAAGTCAAGCGAGTCTATAAACTTTTTTTATTTTACTCGCAAATGATCCAAAATGCCATTTCATTAGCATTGTGTATTCTTTTAAATCAGCTTTTGGTAAACTAAAACCAAGTATCGATACGCTATCTAGCTGATAAAAAAGGAGCGGAAGATTTTGACTTGTATTTTTTGTACTGCCTCAAAACATGCGATCATTGAAAACGAACGCTTTTATGCGATCGCTGATAAATACCCCGTCACCCCTGGACACCTGCTATTGATCCCCAAAGCGCATCGCAGGGATTATTTTGCCCTCACCCAAGAGGAATTACAAGACTTGCAGGCTTTGTTGCAGGAAGGCAAAGCCTATTTGTTGGAAACCTATCGACCAGACGGCTTCAACATCGGCTTCAATTGCGGGGAGGCTGCCGGACAGACGGTCTTTCATTGCCATTGTCATTTGATCCCACGCTACCAAGGCGACGTGGAGGAACCAAAAGGCGGCGTTCGAGGCGTGATTCCTGACAAGCAAGCCTACTAAATACAAACAAGCCGTTTCTTCCAGCAAAGGGAAACGGCTTGTTTGTATTTGTTAAAAATGAGGACGCTTAGGAATTGATCGCTGAATGGTTCATCAACCGATTGATATGAACGCCTAGATAGACGATTTCATTGACAGGGATCTTCGTTTGATATTCTTTGTCGATATAGGCTTTGACTTTTGTCGCGATCTCCATAGCATTTGGATAAAGAGCCCACATTTGACGGTATAGTCCTTCATCTTCTTCTTGCAGCAGACCATCCAAAAAGAACCGGTCAACGAAGAAACGCACGTGGGTAATAAAACGATTGTAATGGATCGAATTGGTGTTGACGTCTTGCTGGATCGAGTAGCGCACCATATTGACGATCAACCCGATCAATTTGGCTTTTTTCAGCCCATCTTGATTTTCCTCGGTGTTCGACTGGGCATTGATCAAATGAAACGCGATATTGGAGGCTTCTTCTTCCGGCAGATCAATTTGATACTGCTCTTTCAACAAGCGTAGTGCCTGTTCGGCGGCTCGAAATTCCTCCGTATAGTAATTCTTGATTTCCCAATAGAGCCGATTCGTCACACTCAAGCCTTTTTGCTGACGTTCTACAGCAAAGTGCAAGTGATCCGATAAGGTGAGGTAAATCGTTGAATTTAGCGGATAAGGCAGCATTTTTTGCGCTAGCTGAACGATTTCTTTGGTCATTTCAAAATAGTACAACGGAATCTCATCCACCAAATCGGCAAACTGACCCGATTTTTTTTCATCGATTGGCAGAAAAACTTGATCGATCTGGGTATCGGCTATGCTGTCGCCGACTTTCTTTCCATAGCCGATCCCTTTCCCAAGTGCAATCATTTCTTGGCCTTCCTTATCAACAAGTACGACACTTGAATTTAAGACTTTCTTGATGTAAATCATGCACTCTCGCTCCTCACTGTTTATTCTGCCAAATTTGCGCCATTGGTGGCGATCACTTCTTTGTACCAGTCGAAGGAATCTTTTTTCAAACGGTCATAACTGCCATTACCTTCATCATCGGCATCCACATAAATGAAGCCATAACGTTTCGTCACTTGTGACGTCCCCGCACTGACCAGATCGATCGGTGCCCATGAAGTATAACCAATCAAATCGACCCCTTCATCGATGGCTTCCTTCATTTGTTTGAAATGTGCCTTGAAATAATCGACCCGATACGGATCATGCACATGCCCATCTTCGAGGATGTCAATGGCCCCCATGCCATTTTCAACGATCATCAATGGCACTTGATACCGATCATACAATGAAAGCAAGGAGATTTTCAAGCCTTTAGGATCGATCTGCCAGCCCCATTCAGTGGATGGCAGCTTGGGATTTTTTACTCCTAAAACTGTATTACCTGGCGTCCGTTCGGCATTTGGATCACCTGATTCAGCCATAGACATATAATAGCTAAAGGAGAGAAAATCAACGGTGTGATCTTTTAAGATTTGGCGGTCTTCTGGTGCCATTTCAATCTTGATGCCGCGCTTTTCCAGATCTTTTTCAATCATTCGCGGATAAGCACCTTTGACTTGAACGTCTGCATAGAAATCATTTTCTAAGTTTTTCTTTAAGGTCAATTCAACATCCAGTGGGTCACAAGTCAATGGATAGGTCATCAACTTCGTGATCATACAGCCGACTTTGTTGTCAGGATTTATCTCATGGGCGATTTTGGTCACTAATGAACTGGCCACAAATTGATGATGAAGGGCTTGATACACATCTTGCTCTTCCTTGCCAGCTTCTGATTGCTCAGGAATGAGGCCTGCTGTCGTAAAGGGATGACGATGGATACTGTCGATTTCGTTAAAGGTCAACCAGTACTCCACGTATTCCCCGAATTCTTCAAAACAGACGGTCGCAAAGCGGACAAAGTCATCGATCACTTTGCGTTCCACCCAGCCATTGTACTTCAAGCTCAGCGCTAGCGGCATCTCATAGTGAGACAACGTTACGATCGGTTTGATCCCCAAGCGCTGCATTTCTTGGAAGACATTGCGGTAAAAAGCGATCCCTTCTGGATTAGGTGTCGTTTCTTCCCCGGTTGGGAACAAGCGGGTCCACGCAATCGACAGGCGCAGTACTTTAAAGCCCATTTCCGCAAACAAAGCCAAATCTTCTGGATAGCGATGATAGAAATCGATCCCTCGGCGCTTTGGATAAATGGTATCCGTTTGATCCGCCATTGCTTCTTTGACGGCATCAACAGTCACACTCATGTGTGCTGCATAGTTTTTCACGTCGACATGCGGTTTGTAAGTCGCTACATCTGCCACCGACAAACCTTTGCCGCCAAGATTCCAACCTCCTTCTACTTGATTTGCGGCGATAGCGCCGCCCCATAAGAAGTCCTTTGGAAAAGTTGTTTTAGTCATTTGTTCAATCTCCTTTTTACATTGTTTTTGTTGCATTGCTGATTTGTTTAGACGAGCGGTGCGATCGATAGGACACCATGGCCGCTTTGATCATCGGTTGATTCGATCGTTTTGACCGTAAAGTTTTCTTGATTGGTGACCACACAGATCACGATTGGATCAAAACCAGCTGCTTTGATGGCATCTAGATCAAATTGGATCAGGGGTTGCCCTTGTTTCACTTGATCCCCCGCTTTTACATAAGGGGTAAAGTGTTTGCCTTCTAATTGAACGGTATCCAAGCCGATATGAAAGAGCAATTCTGCGCCATTACGGGTTTTTAACCCGATCGCATGGTTGGTTTCAAACAACATCGTGATCTCGCCATCTTCTGGTGCGATCAATTCGCCAGACGTCGGGATGATCCCGAAACCTTCTCCGATCATACCGCTTGAAAAGACTTCATCATTGACTTCAGATAAAGCTACCACTTGGCCTTCTACTGGTTTACTCAATACTTCGGCTTTCGGATCGGCAACAGTCGTCTTATTTTCTACCACTTTGTCTTTGAATAAGAAAAGGACAAGGACAAAGGAAACAGCAAAGGATACCCCTAACGTGACCAAAGCCCACACAAGATTCATCGGGTTGGCTTCATCCACGAACATAGTGATACTTGCTAGACCAGGGCCAACTAATGCGAAGGCCTTGATGGCAAACAACCCCGCCACTGCACCACCAACTAAGCTGGAAGCCATTACGCCGTAAAGGACTCGTTTATGCAGGATCGTCACCCCATACAAAGCAGGCTCAGTGATCCCAAAAAGGGCGGAGATACCTGCAGAAACAGCGGTTGAACGAAGTTTTTGGTCTTTGGTTCGAACACTCACCGCAAAACAAGCACCGGCTTCTGCGATGTTATGTGCCAATGAGGCAGGCAAGTATAACAGTTCTGCCCCCATCTCACTCATGGACGAAACAGCATAAGGAATCATGGCTTTGTGCATACCGGTAACCACCATCAATGGTAAAACAGCGGCTAAGATCCCTGTTGCCACCCAACCTAAATGGGCATACAGCCAAATGATCGCTGCTGAGAAAATCGTTCCGACTTCAAAGCCTAATGGGCCTAAAATCAATAAAGCAACTGGAACCGTAATAACTAAGCTCATCATCGGAACAAAGAAGATACGGATCGGTTTTGGTGAGATTCGGGTAAACAGCTTTTCAATTTGAGCGTAAAATAAAACCGTTAAAATTGCTGGAAATACTTGTGACGCATAGGCGATATTTTGTAAACCGAAGCCCATGAAGGATGCGCCATCTGTCAATAGTGTCGTTAGTTCAGGCAAAATCAAGGCACCGACAGCGGAAACCGCCACCAATTGGTTGACCTTTAATTTATTTGCCGTGGTGATCGCCACTAAAATCGGTAAGAAATACAATGGTGCGCCACCGATCAGATTCAAAATTTGATACGTCTGGCTCGTATTGTCCATCAATCCAGTGACAGAAGCAAGTAATAGTAAGGATTTCAAGACGCCCCCACCAGCGACCGCTGGAATCAACGGTTGAAAAATCGAGATAATAAAATCAAGCAGGACCGCCCCCCACGATTGTTTTTGTTTGCCTTCACTTCCTCCATCCGCTGTTAGCTCATGACCTAACACGTTCATCACCTCATCATACACTTCGACGACATCATTGCCGATGATGACTTGGCATTGGACATTTTGTCGCACCCCAATCACGCCAGCGACTTTTTCCAAGGAATCTTTTTGTACGAGGCTATTGTCTTTTAAGGTAAAGCGCAAGCGTGTGGAGCAATGTTCCAAATGTGCGATATTTTCTTTTCCGCCAATCAACTCAACGATGGCAGTTGCCGTTTCTTTTACATTCATAATTTTCTTCTCCTTTAATTAGTTTTCCTTTGTTGGCCAAACAAAGAAAAAAGCAGGCAGCACCTACAAAAACATTGAACGGAATCCAACGATCCCTTCCATGTTTTTTATAGGTCCTGCCTGCATTACCAGTCACATGCCTGTTTTATTACTTGCATAATACCATGCTTTTTTTGAAAACGCAACCACCGTTTTAAAAATATTTTGCTAAGCCTTTTGCTGAAACGAGAAGTTTGCTACACTTAATGGATAATCAGTTGTTTCGTCTTCCTTGGCTTGCACCAGAAGCAAGAAGAACATCGCTGGCTAAACGTATCACAAGAAAGGATGAATCGAATGACGCCATTGAATCACTCACTGCATGTTGCCGTCCCCACAGCATTTGATCATGTAGAAAGACTTGACACGAAAAGGACGATCGCTCATATCTTGCAACTGCAAAAGCAAGGGATCAAATCGGTTTTGGTGTGCGGCTCCACCGGTGAACAGCACTCATTGACCTTAACAGAAAAAAAACAGCTTCTACATGCCTTAGCGCAAGAAACCAGCTGGGCAGCCGATTTTGAAGTCCTCTTCGGTTTAGCTGGCATCGTATTTCATGAAACGCTCGCGTTGGCAGAAGCAATTAGCAAAAATCCCCGAATCGATGGTGTGGTTTTAGGCTTTCCCCCTTATCTTTGCCTGACCCAAAAGGAAGCTGTGCTCTATGCTCAGGGATTGATCCATACTTGCGAAAAACCAGTTATTTTATATAACAATCCCCGCCGTACGGGCTTTGATTTATCTGCAGAAAGCCTCTTGACCTTGATCGCTGACCCTCGGGTGATCGGCTTAAAAGAAGCTGGCAGGAAGGAGCGAGTGCCTCAACTAAAAACAAAGACGGCTGCCGATTTTCGTTTTTATGCTGGTGGTGAAGCGGACTTGGCGGAAAAGGTCGCACTAGGGTTTAACGGGCTGTCATCAATGGCAGGAAACCTTTGTCCCAAGGAAATCCAGGTGATATGGCAGGGCTTATTGAAAGGTGATGCAACGATTTCTACGTCGAATGAATGGCAGAAAATGGAACAAGCAGCTGCTGGCGATCCAACCAATACCATCAGTTACCTTCCGTGGCTCAAGCAGCAAATCACCATTGATGGACAGCCCTTTGGCTTTTGTCGTCAGCCGCTAGGTCTAGAAACAATTGATCGGTTTGGCACTGGCTCAATTCCCCCTCATCTAGCACAAGAAAGGCAGGAGAACCAGACAAATGAAAATTGATCCACCGATTGATCCACAACTAAAGCACCATATTGAAAGCTCCATCATCCCGCAATACAACCAATTGGATAGCAGTCACTCCCCAGCCCACGTCCACCAAGTGATCCAAAATAGTTTTGAGATTGCTGAAACATTGCCTGTTGACCTGAATATCGTCTATACGGTAGCTGCCTACCATGATATCGGCTTGCTCTATGGCCGCAAAAACCACGAAAGCAATTCTCGCAAGATCGTTGAACAAGATGCCGTGTTGCCACGCTTTTTCTCTCCTTCAGTCATTTCAATGATCGGTGAAGCTGTAGAAGATCATCGCGCCTCGCTTCCCTATGAGCCGCGCTCGCTTTATGGCAAAATTATTTCCGAAGCCGATCGCGACTTAGATTTTGAGCGAATCCTCAAGCGAACCTTGCTTTTTGCTTATGAGAAAAAACAGCTCACAGATTTAGAGCAATTGCATCATGAAGCGTATCAGTACATTTCAAAGAAATACGGTCCTCAAAGTGAGCTGAAGGTTTGGTTGGATTATCGCAAAAACCAAGACGGTTTGGCGTTCATCTATCAAAAATTAGCACAACCTGAAAGCTTCCGTCACTCCTTTGAAAAAATCGTGCCGTTAGTTATCGCTACAAGCAAAGAAACTGACGATTGACACTTTGATCCAGCACCAGACTTCAAATAGGAACCCTCTGATTCAGCGCCGCAGTTGTGTCTGCACTGAATCAGAGGGCTTTTACTGTTATTCTAGTTCTTTTTTCACTATAGTCCCCCGCTCCTTCGCTGCTCCTACGCGCCTATTGAAATCAGGGGGCAGCAACTGGTTTCCTTCTATTCAAAAGACGCTCCTTCTACATAACCTTCCTTTTTTCACCGAATTTACTCTTTGTAAGCAAGATAGTTTGCTGAAAATAAAAAAAATGGTATTTTTATTTTATCAAGTGATAAAATAGTAGGAGGAATCGTTATGTTTTTGGCAATCAATGAAATACGCCATTCCAAATTGCGTTACGCCCTAGTCACAGGGGTCATGTTTTTAATCGCCTATTTGGTCTTTTTTTTAACTGGGTTAGCTTATGGGTTGGCTCAAGATAATCGGATGGCGGTCGACAAATGGGAGGCAGATCAAATTTTGTTGACCGAAGAAGCAAATGATAATTTAAACATGTCGATGCTTCCTCGCAGTCTTTATGATGAAGTCGATGCACCAGAAAAAGCAGTTTTGGCGCAAACCGCTGGAGTTGTGACCAAAGAAGACAACGGTGAAAAAGTCGATGTCACCTTTTTCGGCATTGATCCAGATCAATTTTTAGCACCAAATATTACCGATGGCGAGATGTTTGCTTCAGATGATGAAGCGGTCGCCGACAGCAGTATTGAGGAAGAATACGGGATTTCCATTGGTGACACCATCAAATTAGCAGGCAGTGACAAAAAATTAAAAATTGTCGGTTTTACAGATAACGCCCGCTTCAGTGTCGCTCCGGTCCTCTACACCTCGATCGGTGCCTATCAAGAAATTCGTTTTGAAAAAGAAGATGATTCTGAAAATGCCCGTATCAACGCGATCGTGACTCGTGGCAAAATCAAAGAAGTGCCAGATGATCTGGTCGCTACGGATATCAGCAAATTTATTAATGAATTGCCTGGTTACAACGCGCAAGTGCTGACCTTTGGCTTTATGATCGGGTTCTTGATCGTGATCGCTGCCATCGTTATCGGTATTTTTATCTATGTGCTAACGATGCAAAAATCAGAAATTTTTGGTGTCATGAAAGCTCAAGGGATCTCTAGCCGCTACATTGCTTTTTCGGTGATTGCCCAAACGTTCTTATTAGCAACCTCGGGTGTTTTGATCGGTGGTTTGGCAACGATCGGTACCGCCCTCGTGTTACCTGCGGCAGTGCCATTCCAAATCAATCTATTATTCTTTGCTAGTATCAGTGTCATGATGATTCTGATCGCGATGCTAGGTGCTTTCTTCTCGGTGCGAACGATTGTAAAAATCGACCCATTGAAAGCAATCGGATAGGAGGAAAAAACATGAGTGCCATTGAATTCAAACAAGTCAAAAAATCATTTAAAGATGGAGACGCGACAATTGAAGCCTTGAAAGAAACCAACTTTTCGGTAGAAAAAGGCGAATTTGTCGCCATCATCGGTCCTTCTGGCTCTGGGAAAAGTACCTTTCTAACGATCGCCGGTGGTCTGCAAGCCCCCTCTGAAGGCGAAGTGTTTATCAATGACGAACCCTTCAGTAAACAAAAAGAAAAGCAACGGGCAAAAACTCGTTTCAAAAAGATCGGCTTTATTTTACAAGCTTCCAACCTTGTCCCTTTTTTGACGGTCAAAAAGCAACTCCAATTAGTGGATAAGGTCAGCAAAGAAACCCAAGAGCAATCAGCAACTGAATTGTTTGAACAACTTGGGATCGAAAAGCTGCAGAACAAATACCCCGATGAACTTTCTGGTGGTGAAAGACAGCGTGTGGCTATTGCCCGAGCGCTCTATCATGATCCCACCATCATATTGGCAGATGAACCAACGGCGAGTCTTGATTCAAAAAAAGCCGTCGAAGTCGTCAAAATCTTGGCAAAAGAAACCAAAGAAAAACAAAAAGCCACCATTATGGTGACCCATGATACCCGTTTAACAGATTATTGTGATCGGGTTCTCGTCATGAAAGATGGCGTTTTAGAAGAAAAAGAACACACGAAAAAAGAAGCCGAATCAGATGATTCGCAGAAGGAGCAAGCATGAAAAAAATTATTGTTGTCGGTGCGGGCGTGTCAGGATTAGCTGCTGCTGTCCGTTTGCAAAAACTTGGCTATGACGTCACCCTCTACGAAAAAGAAGGGCAACCTGGGGGCAAAATGAATCAGATCAAGGAAAACGGCTTTACCTTTGATGTGGGCCCCACTATCGTGATGATGCCGGAAATTTATCGTGAAGTGTTTGAATTTGCTGGCGTTGATCCGAATGACTATATTCCTATGGAGAAAGTCGATCCGATGCTACAGCTGTATTTTGCCCAAGACGAACCGCTGACCTTCTCAAATGACTTAGTAGAATTGACCAAAACCCTCGAAGCGATCTCGGAAGAAGATGCTCAAGGCTATTTTGCTTTTTTAGCAGATATTTACAAACGCTATGTGATCGCCAAAGAGTCCTTCATCACCAAGTCGTTTCGGACATGGCGAGACTTTTACAATCCCAAATCCTTATGGGCAGGGTTAAAGCTGCGGACGTTTAGTGACGCCTACTCTTCTATTTCTAAATTTGTCAAAGATGATCGCCTGCGAAAATCATTGGCGTTTCAAACCTTGTATATCGGTGTCTCCCCTTACCAAGGGCCGTCCCTTTATACGATCATTCCCATGATCGAGTTGATGTATGGGGTCTATTTCATCAAAGGCGGCATGTATACGCTAGCCACTGGGATGGCACGTTTGTTCCAAGAATTAGGCGGAACGATCCATTACAATACCCCAATCGATGAATTATTGATCGAAAACAAGCAAACCAAAGGCGTTCGTGTCAATGGAGAAACGATCACCGCAGATGCCGTGATTTGTGCGGCTGATTTTCCTTATGCCATGGAAAGCTTGATTCCTGATGAATCAAAACGCGGCAAATACACCAATCAAAAAATCGCTTCGATGGATTACTCTTGCTCTTGTTTCTTGCTTTATTTAGGACTGGACAAAAAATATGAAGATAGCGCACTCCACAGCATTTATTTTGCCAATGATTTCAAACGCAATGTAGACGATCTTTTCGAAGCTGGCAAACTGCCAGAAGATCCTTCCTTCTACTTGTATCGTCCAACTCTGAAAGATGCTTCCTTAGCACCTGATGGTCAAGAAGGTCTTTATGTTTTAGTCCCAGTGCCTGAATTATCTAAATTTGATCAATGGACGGATGAAACGATCCAAAGCTACCGCCAGCAGATCATTGGATTATTAAAAGAAAAAACGATCTTTACGGATATCGATGAACACATCGTGTATGAAAAAATGTATACGCCAGATACGTTCAATGACCGGTTCAATGCCTACAATGGTGCGACATTTGGGTTGAAACCAACCTTGGCGCAAAGCAATTACTATCGTCCCCATAATAAATTTGATTATGCAGAAGGTTTATACTTCTGCGGCAGCAGTACGCATCCGGGAGCGGGTGTGCCAATCGTGATGCAAAGTGCCAAGTTAGCTGTGGAGGAGTTGTTAAAAGATGACCGTTAAATCATTAAGCGTCTTTGATGAATACGACAACGATTTTTTATACTGTGAGGCCATCATAAAAAAGCATTCAAAAAACTTTCATACCGCCTTTTCTCAATTGCCAAAAGACAAAGCACGCGCCGTCTATGCCGTCTACGCCTTTTGCCGACGTGCCGATGATGCCGTCGATGAAAAGCAAGACCCTTTGTTGATCGAAGCCATGAAAAAACGCTTGGAAGAAATGCAAAAACAAGTATCAGACGATACGATCGACTTGCCGCAAGCCGTCAAGGAAGAAGATCCTGATGAAGCCATTTGGCGGGCATTGACCCTTTCTTTCCAACAGTTTGATCTGCAATTTCAACCCTTTTTCGACCTATTGGTGGGGCAAAAACAAGACCTTGACTTCCAGCAGCCCACCTCTGAAAAAGAGCTTTCTGACTATAGTTACTACGTAGCTGGCAGTGTGGGTCTGATGCTCTTGCCGATTCTCTCGCAAGCAGCCGCTGCGATTCAAGAACCCGCCATCAAATTGGGTGAAGCGATGCAGCGCACCAATATTTTACGTGATATTGGCGAGGATCTACGGATGGGCCGCATCTATTTGCCGCAAACGGTCTTGGCGCAATTCAACCTTTCGCGAGAAGCATTAGCCTCTGGCAATCAAAACCAGCGGTTTATCGAGATGTGGGAACACGAGGCGCAACTGGCAGAGACGCTTTATCAAGAATCTTTTGTCATGATGCCGCAAATCGATGAAGATTGCCGTGAAGCTCTATTAGCAGCTGCTTTGATCTATCGGGAAATCTTGACTGTGATTCGCAAAAACAACTATCAAGTATTTGCTGAAAAAACAGCGGTACCGAAACAACGGAAAATCCAACTTTTGTTCACCGCGAAAAAAATGCTTCGTCAGGAACGTTGGGAGGGCTGACTTTGAACTTGCGGGAAAAAATATTACGAGTTGCAGAAAACCTGTTTATGCAGCAGGGGTATCAAGCAACTTCTACTAGACAGATCGCAGAAGCCGTCGGCATTACCCAACCCAATCTTTATTATCACTTCAAAGGCAAAGAAGCCATCTATTATGAAGTGATGGTCTCTTTGGCACAAGAGGTTTCTGGAAAGCTAAATCAGACCGTTGAAGATACTTCACTGACTATCTCTGAAAAAATCTTAAACATGTTTCTTTTTTTAAGAAGTCGGCATCGCATCAATTTTTATATGATGATGCACGACATTCAGCATACCGTTTCTGAGGACACTTCTAAAAAACTGTACTTGCTTTGGCGGAAAAATTACAAAGAACCGTTTCTTGACTTGTTTCGTCGCAGTGATTCCAATCTCCGTTCGGATGTCGACCCAGAATTTGTCACCAGTCAGTTGTTAGTACTGATGGCGGCTCATTTGGACTCACCAGAAAAAGAAGACAAGATGCCAGAAGCGATCGATTTGTTTTTATTCGGTGCACTAGGCAATGGGCCAATTGCGAAATAGCTGGAACGTTGGCTTTTGTCCCGAGAATAATCATTCGACGAATTTCTGACAATCGCGTACACTGATCCAGTAAACAGAAACTTAAAAGGATGGATGTACATGTCAAAAAATCGAATCGAAGCCTTTACCGATGCGGTCATTGCGATCGTAATGACCTTATTAGTATTGGAATTGCACCAGCCCGAAGGCGATACCTTTGCTTCTTTTTTAGGAGTGGAACAGCAATTTGTTATTTATTTGATCAGCTTTGTGATGTTAGCGATCTACTGGAACAATCACCATCATCTATTTCAAGTAGTGTCTAAAATCGACGGTTGGACCTTGTGGGCGAATCATTTGTTGATTCTGGCACTGACCCTCTTTCCTTTTGTAACGTCATGGGTCAGTCGTTATCCAGTCGCTCTTGCCCCACAGCTGCTATATGGGGCTGTCATTTTATTGACGGATTTCAGCTATTTCCTAGTTGGAAAATCCTTGGTTCGTGCCAATCCTGACAATCAAGCCATCGTAGAACTGTTTCGCGGATACAAGAAACTCTACTTTACGTTGTTTATCAACGTGCTGGCATTGCTCCTCGGCTGGGTGATCCATCCCCTATTTATCATCACACTGGATAGTCTCGTGCTATTGCTGTGGGTGATCCCTGAGAAAAAAGTAGAAACCTTTTTAAAACAATAAAAACACTTGCGTCCTTCTCTTGATGAATGATTGCGCAAAAGCAGCCATCCATCAAGAGAAGGACGCAAGTGTTTTTTCTAGCGAATCAAGTCTTTCCCAGGTGCCTGTAAGACTTGTTCCACTTGTTCTTTGGTGGTTAAGGGGACATCTCCCAGCATCGTATGAGCCAATACAGCATTCGTGATTGCAAAATCAGCGGTGCGTTGGAGTGACCATTTTTCGGCATAGCCTAATAATACGCCAGCAGCATAGGCATCTCCTGCCCCGATCCGATCCAATACTTGCAGCAGCTGCGGTGCCGTTTCGTAGGCATCCTGCGCCGTAATGATCCTTCCGCTGATAAACTGCTTGTCTTCCACGGCTAGACGTCGTGTCCCGCAGAACCATTCTAGTTGATACTGGTCAATAAAGGATTGGATCAACGCAAGCTCGGCGCCTTCGGTTTCCTCTAAGGGATAAGCCAATAGCTCCTCCAAGTCACGGACAGAGCCGAAAACTAGGTCACAATAGGGTAGAATCGTTTCATACCGTTGTTTCAGTACCTCCCGATTTAAATCTTTATTCAAGCTTGGACGAAAGTTGAAATCAAAGCAGACGCGAATCTGCTTGACATGGGCCTGTTTAGCCAAAGCCAAAGCTGTTTGCCAAGTTTTCTCAGTCAAACTAAGTGAGATCCCGCAAATATGAATGAGATCGACCGTTTCTAAAAAACCATCGATGGCATATTCTTCTGGACCTGAAACGCCAAAGGAACTATGATGGCGATTTTGATACGTCACATAGGTCGGACGAGCGCCGTAGCCGATCTCGGCGAAATAACTGCCGATATGACTATATTTTTTGCCAACAAATGCCGTTTGAATCCCATAGGAACGCAAGCTGGCTTTTGCCGTATCTCCTAATCGGTTGGCTGGCACTTGTGTCAGCATCGAGGTGGTCAAGCCGAAATGCGCCAAATTGCCTAACAGATTGACCCCTGTTCCTGTAAAATCCATCCGCAAAGAGTGGGTCTGTTCCAATGTTCGATATTCTGGTGGCGTCAACCGCATCATTACCTCACCGTAAGCACCGATCCGCATCATTGATCCCCCCTATTTGGCTGCTGCCAGTACTTTTTTCGTCATTTCTGCTAATGTCTGTACATCTTCAGGGCGTGTGTCCCCTGTTTCGCCATCGATGATCGAGCTGTAAATATGGGGAATGATTTTTTTCACGCCTGCATCAACAGCGATCTGCAAGATTTCTTCAAAGTTTTCTAAATCGATGCCGCCGGTCGGTTCCAAATAAAAATCATTCGCAGCACAAGCCTCTGCTACTGCTTGATACTCTGCTTTATGAGCCAACCCTTTCATTGGAAAATACTTGATAGAACTAGCCCCCATGTCTTTTAATAAAGCGATCGCTGTTTCGACTGGGACTTCTGCAGCTGGGGTTTGTGAACTCAATGGTCCAGTAGCAATATTGACATAGCCGACTTTTCCGGTTGGTGAAACAAGGGCATTGACGATCGTTTCAGATTGTCCTAACAAAGCTCGTGAAGTCCCCGCCCCCGTGAATACTTGGTTAACATGCTGTGGCTGTAGAACAGCGGAAATTCGGGAGACCATTTCACTTTGATTGGGGTCGCCAGCACCAAGCCCTACAGAAAGGGCATTATTTGTTGCCGCTTGATAATTTTTCATGTCAGCGATGGCTGCTTCATCGCTAGCATAGTTTTTTGATAAAACACCTAGGACGATGTTGCCCTCTGCTGCTTCATAACAAGCTTTCGCATTTTCGATGGAGTTTGCTAACACATTTAGACAGACACGGTCAGCGAAATAATTGGGTGAAGTTTTCATTTTTGGGTTGCTCCTAACATAATTTCTTGTAAGCGATCGGTGATCACTGCCATTTCTTGTTCATTGACTGCACGGATATCAAATTCAATAATGCCGTTATTGGCTTGGTATTCACGGGTATAAATCGCTGGTTCTCCCGCTTTTAGCGCGTCGATCACTGCTTTGGCACTTGGTTCTTTCACTTTGACACTGGCCCGATAAATATCTCTGCCGGCGCTGTCCTGAACGATTTTTGCTTCGAAACCAGTGATTTCATTGATTGCCGCAATAAATGGTTGCAGACGCTCTTGCATCGAAGCCCCAGATTCTGTTCCCTCCGCTAGATAATCCGTCACGGCTTGGGTAAATCCGAGAATATTGTCTTTGCCGATTTTCATTGCTCGACCTATCCCTTTGGATTGCAGGCGTACCCAAGAGACATAGGGCTGCTTGCCGATCACTAAGCCAGCACTTGGTCCTGACAGTGCTTTCGCACCTGAATAGATCACTAAATCAGCACCGGCTTGGGTATAGGCAAACAAATCTTCCTCAGCAGCCGCATCAACGATCAATGGAAGATCGTGTGCCTTGGCAACTTGGGCCGTTTCTGCTACTGTCAACATACTTTTTTGAACGGTGTGATGACTCTTTATGTAGAGGATCGCCGCCGTTTCGGGCGTGATCATCTGTTCAATGTGCTCGGGAGTACACATATTGGCATAACCTGCTTCCACGACCTTCCCACCACCTTGTGTCACCATCACTTCCACTGGTGTGCCATAATCTACGTTGTGGCCTTTGGGCAAAATGATCTCCCGTTTACTGATTTTCTCACTGTAAGGGTGGTACAAATGATAGCTGTCGCCTTGACCGATGAGCGCCGCCACTGATTGGGCGATCCCCGCTGAAGCAGAAGAAACGATCTGTGCATCTTCCGTTTTCAACAATTTTGCCAAATAGGCACCGGTTTTTTCTGCTAGATCTGCCATTTCAAAGAAATGTTCCCCGCCATAGCGCTGGGCTGCAAGTACGCTTTCGCTGACTTTCGAGACACCTAGAATCGTCATTTTGCCAGAAGCATTGATGACTTCTTTCAAGTCTAATTCTTCAATATTCAGTGTCAAAAAGTTCCCCTCCTATCACCGCTTTTTGCGGCACGATCTGTTGTGTCGTGATTCGGCGATTGCCGTTAGAATCCGTCAATTCCTTTTCGCCCGCTTCAAAGCGGAAAATCGTAAAATCAGCATCATACCCCAATGCGATCTCGCCTTTGTTCTGTAAATGAAATTGCTTCGCAGGGGCACTGGTCACCTTCTCGATGATCTCACGCCAATCATACCCTACGACCGCTAATTTTTCCATAGTCGTCGCTAAATCAAAGACTGGTCCATTGGTACGATTGCGGATGTAAATATCCGTACTAATGGAAGAAGCCTTCAGCTGATTGGCAAAAGCCGTCTCCGCCACATCAAAATTGAAACTGTCTGTCCCATGACCAATATCAAAGACCAAGCCTTTTTCATAGGCAGCAAAGACGAAAGGCTTGATGGTTTGGTGCGTCTGATCCAAAATCCCATTGGCTTTGCCGTTAAAGCAATGGGTCACCACATCTCCTGCTTCCAATTCAGCGAGAATCTCTGCTAAATTCGGTGGTGCTGACCCAATATGGACCATCAGAGGCAGCGGTTGATTTTCAGCCTGGATCGCTTTGGCTAATTTCAACGGTGTGATGCCATTTTCGCCGATCACCGTTTTGCTCATTCGGGCTTTGATTCCGACGATAAAGTCAGGAAACTTCTGCAGCGCTTCTTTGACCAATTCTTTTTTGACTTTTGACAGATCCGCAAGTTCATCCTGCTCTACGATCCCCCATTTGGAAATATTGACTAAAGCAAAGACATTGGTTTTGGCTTCTTTGGCTAAATCATAAAACCGATGGATATTTTCGGCGCCAGTCGTCCCCGCATCGATAACGGTCGTGACACCTTGTTTGACACCGATCTCGTCTGGATAATCATAATAGAGCGTCATTTCCTCGAAACAATGGACATGGTCATCGATCCAACCAGCTGACAAGAACTCTCCTTCTGCTAAGATCAGCTCTTGTTTTGCCTGCTCCTGCAACGTTGGTGCCAAAGCAGTGATTTTGCCGTCTTGAATCCCAATATCAAATACTTCTTCATTGATCGTGCGGGCTTGACGAATAATCAAATCAAACATCTCATTACACCTTCCTCTCTGTGAAAGTGAATTTCGACCAAGGATGGATAAACGGCAGCAGAACTAACTCTTGTTCGACGATCGAACCGATTTTATTTTTTCGTGGATCAGAGTGGGGCTCCAGCACTACTTGCAGCTCGTTTTTGTACTTGCCAAAACGATCATTGCCGATCACAACATCCCCTCGTTGAAAGACGCCTTCGTGGTCATGGACAGGATTGTCATGGTTCTTATACTTTTTACGAACTTCTGTGGAACGGATCATCCGGTCCGTGATGTCGCCTCGACGGTAATGCTGCTCGTCCAGAGCGATTTGGCGTTCAACTTCATTGATTTCAGGTACAAATTCAATCGCAAATGCCGTCTGGTAGCGATCAATCGCTCCTAGTGCCGCCAGTTCTGCTTCAGAAGCATAAGCATTGCCGATAATGACATCGTCAATCAAACCTGTGGCAAACAAATGCTTTGCGGCAGTTTCTACAGGCATTCTTCGGTGCATTTCTAAGGTCGGTAAGCCATCATTGATATCCCAAGGTCCGATCGTTCCCGTTTGAGAAGAGATAAATGCGGCCGTTCGAATGCCTTTTTCCTTGAAGCGGCGACTACATTTTTCAAAGAAATCATAAGGCAAGGCAGTCCCTTCTTGTGGATAGAAATTGTGGCAGCCGTATAAGTAAGGAATGTTGGCTTGATAAGTCAAAATATTGTCTAAATACGCTACATCATTGCTCATATTCAATTCAACAGCTAATCCAAAGGGATTGTAGGTCAACATCGCTTCTTTATTGCCGTCAAAACCTAAATCTAAACGAATCCCATCGGCTCCTAGTTCATGGAAAAAGGTCAAGTCATCATAGGAGATGCCTAGTTCAGAAAAGATGGCTGGTGCCACGTCTAAAATCGTTTCATAGCCTAATCCTTTGGCAAAATCAATCAACGCTTTAAATTTTTTCTGCACGTTTTCTTTGCCGTCACTCACTTCCAACATACTCATAAAAATGCGGCTAAAGCCATAATCATGGGCTAATTGCAGATAGGCTTTGTCTGTTTCAAAATCACTGTGATCGGGATACACCGATACTCCTAGTTGTCTTTTCAACTTATCTCATCCTCATTTCTTCGTAAAAAGCAGTAAAACGTGTCAGTAAAAGCGAACTGCAAACAATCGTCGCCGTCATCATCAAAAATGGTCCCCACGGAAACTGACGGCTCAGTAGGATCGCTGCAGCAACGCCAAGAATCCCGAACAAAAGCATTCGCCAAAACGGCACTTCTTGAATTTTTTTCCCTTGTGCTGATTTTGTTAACCAAATTTGACAACCAAAAAATAAACAAATGGCATAAATCCCCATGTTTGCACCTCACTTTTTTTGTCTTGCTTAAACAGCTGTTTCTTCTTCTTGTTCGCGGGCAATCTGCTGTCTCTCAAAGACTTTAAAGAATGGGTAGTAGATTGCGAGTGTGATAAAGAAGTTGACGATCACTAAAATCGCTGCTGCGATACTCCAGTCCGTACTCATCCAGGCGGCGATTGGTGCTGGAATGGCAAACCCAAGTCTGGCAGCCATCATCGGTACGACGCCCGTAATGGTCGCGAAGTAAGAAATCGTTGTCGTAATCAACGGTGCCACCAAGAAAGGAATGCCTAAGATTGGGTTCATTACGATCGGTGCACCGAAAATCACTGGTTCATTAATATTGAATAGACCTGGCAAGATGGACAAACGGCCCAATTGTTTCAAGTATTTTGATTTGGAGAAGAAGAACAAAACGACCAACGCTAAGGTCGTACCGGCTCCACCGATCCACACGAACCATTGTAAAAATTGTTCTGTAAAAATATTAGGCAATTCATGCGCATTGCCAGATACTTGGAAGGCTTCCATATTTTCAGCGATGGAAATATCCCAAAATGGACGAATAACAGGACCCATGATGGCTGGTCCATGAATCCCCAGTACCCAGAAGAAACAGATCAAGAAGACAGTCAATAAACCACCAAACAAGCTGTTACCCGCTAGCACGTCTTTTAACGGCATCAACAAGTTACTTAAAAAGCCATTGATATCAAAACCGAGCATATGACGGATCACCCAGAACAAAATTAAGATCGCTCCACCGGGAATCAATGCCATAAATGAATTTGTCACTTCTGGCGGCACACCATCTGGCATTTTGATAGTAATGTTTTTTACGATAAAGAAACGATAGATTTCAACGGACAAGATCGCCGTAACGATCGCACCAAACAGAGAGCCGGAGCCTAGGTTGGCCACATTGATATAACGCCCGGCATCAATGATGCCTTCCACAGAATCAAAGACTCGCAACGGTGGTGCAGCGGTTACAAGAAAGGACATCGTTGCTAAGATACCCGCAGTCAATGAATCCAGCTTGTAGCTTTTGGCTAGAGATGAAGCAATCCCATACGTTGCATACAATGCCAGTAATCCGACTGTATAACGAAAGGGAATATCCAAAACTTCCCGATACGGTTCGATCACCGCAGCGACTGATTCGATGGGAAAATTCAGTAAGATCGTGAAGAACGACCCAACGATCGTTAAAGGTAAAGTAGCGATGATCCCCTTGCGAATCGCTACCATGTGCCGTTGCATCCCCACTTTATTTGCAATCGGCATCAATTTCTGTTCAATAAATTCTACAAACCCTTTCATAATTGCCTCCTTAGTTTATAACATTATAATGTTTATACAAGGATAATAGCACAGAGCTTCCTTTGAGTAAATATGTTTTTTACGAATAGATGAAACTATTTTTAATAACTCAAAATAACATTTACTAAACGTAAATTTACACAGTATACAACTATTTTTTTGTGTTGATAAAGGATTTTTGAATTAGCTAGATACAAAAAACCTATTGGCAATGTTTTCCAATAGGCTCGATATTAAAATCAAAAATAGTATTCTTGATTCATTTAATGTTTTTTAGTTTATCAAATGAATTTTCTACTTAATTAGACTTTCTTCTCATAAATAAAATCATCCATCACAAATCCCGAACCAATTGCAACGCTACGTTCAGAAACGCGTTGAAAGCCGCGATGCTCATAAACAGCGATTGCTTGCTGGTTTTGTTTGTTGACGTTTAAATGCAGCGTTTTGCCTGAGGCGATCTCCTCATACCAATCAAAGACTTGGCTGGCATAGCCTTTGCCTCTAGTGGATTGGTGGAGATACAATTTACTTAAATAAAGCTGCTGCGGCGTTTCTTCATACGCTGTATACCCCACTGCTTGGTCACCTTCCATTAGTAAAAGATAAACTGCTCCTTGTTGGACTTCCTTTTGAATCGCTGCTGGTGATTGGTAATGAGCCAGCATATACGCGACTTGATCCGAACCAATGATTGGTGTAAACACTTCTGGCCAGATTTCTTTGATCAAACGATCCAACGTTTGGAAATCTTCTGGTGATTGAATGATTTTTTGTGTGATTGCCATAAGAACCCCTTCTTTCTCCTGCACGAAACAAAAACTCGTTTATAAATATCTCTATTATAAGGGAAGAAGCAAAAAAAGAAAGGGCACGTTGAATAAAGACCCCTAAAAGTCTCAAAAGATGGTAAACTAGAAGTGAAAAAATGGCTACGAAAAGGAGGTAGCAACACGATGCAACTCTTACAACTACTTTTACTGGCAATCATTTTTGTTTCTTTCTTTATGGCGCTGATTGGCTGGGTTTTATCGATGACTAATGGCTTGATTTTCTCTCGTTCTCCTCAGCAATTTAAAGCGCACGCTCATGATCCTAACTATGAAAAAGAGCGACAAGCAGGCAAGCGTTTGAAAGAGATTATATTCCGACGCATTGTTCCTTTAGGAATAGCTTCTTTGATCGTCTATGGGTTAATCGCACTATTAAACGTCCTTTAAAAGTTTTTAAAAAGACTCAAACAAATAAAAAAAATAACCGGCATCTTTTCCTGTTGATCAACACTCCTTTAGCTTTTGCTGAGAGGAACATCAATGCATAAGATGCCGGTTTATTTTTTATTTGCTTACTGCTGCTTTAGAGGCTTGAACTTTTTTCAGTAGAGCGAAGAGGACTTGGCTATCATCGATAGCCGCAATATATTGTTGGCAAAGTGCCATCATTTCTGTTTCATCCATTTTATCTAAAGAAATAACTAATTCATTTTCTACTACCTGTTTATTATTCATAAGGCTCCCTACTTTCTTCCTTTGTTACCTCTAGTTTGCCATGAATCAGCAGGTTCCGTAAGAACTTTTCAGTTTACAAATAGGAAACGGGTGGTTTACATCCTTGTCCTATCAAGGTTTTCCCAAAAAATTTATTCGGTAGCAGGCTCAATGTGGATGTCAGTATCAAACACCTGAAAACGATCAGCTAAGAGATCTTCAATAGCATCTGCCACTTTATGACTCTTTTCAACCGTCAAAGATTTGTCCATCGTCACGACGACATCGAGAAAAACATTGGCGCCATACATTCTTCCTCGAATCGATTTGACAGATTTCACTTCAGAAAAACCAGCGATTGCCGCTTCATACTCCACGACTAACGATTCATCAAACCCATCAGAAAGTGAAAAGGCACTCTCACGAAAAATATCGACGGCGGTTTTGATAATCAAAAGAGCTACCACGATCGCAGTCAAACTGTCTAACCAACCGATACCAAATGAGGCGGCAAAAATAGCGATTGCCGTTCCAATACTCGTCCACGCATCGCTGCGGTTGTCTTTAGCAGCTGCTAGCAAAGCGGAGCTTTTTACGCGAGCAGATAATCGCTTATTGTAGTAATACATGCCATACATCAAAATAGCTGAAATGATACCGACGACTGCCGCGATCATATCGGGACTTTGCGTTTCACCGAGTAGAATTGTTTGAATGGAGGACCATAAAACCTGCAGACCGACCGCCAGCATAATCAAGGATGTTACGAGACTCGCCACATTTTCTGCTTTCCAGTGTCCATATTTATGGTCTTCGTCTGCTGGTTTTTGTGCCAAACGTAAACCGATCAAGACAGCAATAGATGCCACGATATCCGTCGCATTGTTTAATCCATCTGCCCATAATCCTTCAGAATTTGCCAAACGACCGATGGCAAGTTTGGCGATGGAAACAAAAATATAGGCAACGATACTTAAGATAGCGCCTCTTTCTGCTTGCTTTAATTCTGCATATCTTGTTTGATTCATGTCATCCCCTCCAATTAGTCAACTTGAAAATAATAGCTGAAATTTTCATCCATTGCATCATTTATTTGAGAGATTTTATTTTTTAGGAGCGGCAAACATTCACTTCTAGTGAAACGAATTTCTGTTCTGAGGACACCAAAAAAGCAGGACTCATACTGGACTCCTGCTTTTTCTACTTTTTCATTCACAAAGAAGCATGGCTACTCATTCACCAACAACTGACGATTTCTTTCACTGAATTTCTCATTGTGGGAAGAAACCATCGCCTGTGGGACACTGGTCGGCTCTAAATAATGTTTGATCTGATTGACTGCTTGCGCAGCATCTTGAAAGGCACCCGCCAAAAGATTCACTTTGCCTTTGAAATAATGGATGTCACCAGCTGCAAACACACCGGGATGACTGGTTTTTGTTGGAATCTCACAGTTCAAATAAAAATCTTCATGGCGTGCAAGATCAAAGGAAACTTTATCTAACAAGCCACTGTCCCGGTCATACCCGTGTTGGATCAGTAAATGATCGCATAAAAAATCGATCGTTTCATGGTTGGCACTGTTTTTTAGTCGTAGAACCATATTGAAGGTTTCTGCTTGATTCACCCCATCGATGGTGTGATTCATCAGCACTTGAATCCCTTCTGCTTTCATCTTCTTTACTTGTGCTTCATGGGCTTTCAGTTTTTCCCCTCGATAGCACAACGTGACTTTGGCACCATAAGACACTGCTTCGATCGCATAATCCACCGCCGCATCGCCGCCGCCAGAGATCACTAGATGTTTGCCTTGGATCGCTTGCTGGTCAGGAAACTGATAGTGGATATAGTTGTCGACATTATTATGGATGAAACATGGCAATTTTTGCGGAGAGACGACACCGCCGCCAATACAAACTAAAATGGTGCGTCCAACATGAGTCCTCCCTTGGTCATCCACTGCATAAAAAAGGTTGTCTTCCTTGGTCAATTCGATGATTTTCGTTTTCAGATAGATCGTTGGATCAAACAACTTAGCCTGTTCAATCAAGTGTTCTTTGACTTTCTTCCCCTTGGTTGGCGGCAATGCACCCACATCCCAGACCATTTTTTCAGGATAAAAATTGATCTTCCCGCCTAATTCGGCTTGTGCTTCAAACAATACGACCGATAGATCACGTAATCCGGCATAAAAACTTGCATAGAGCCCCGTAGGCCCTCCTCCGATAATCAGAACATCTGCTATAGTGGTCATTGGCTAGCCTCTCTTTCGTAAATGAAAATCATTCTCAATTAGTTAGTTCGATTATAGACAACGTAACCGGGTTTGTAAAGAATTTTCTGAAAACAAATTAATTAACTTAGCCGATTATTTTTCTTTACATTGTAAAGAAAAAAGCCTTTTCCTGAACTTATGGTAAAAAAAAGATGAGCAGATTGTTATTTTTTCTCATTTTATCTAGTGATATGTTTGTGATAGACCCTGACTTCAAGGTATACTCTTAGAAAGTAGGTGAAAAAATGGAAGTTGAAAAATGTTACGCGCCTTTACCGGACGGGTCTGTCCTCTATTACGAGAAAACCGGTTCAGGACGCCCACTTTTTTTACTGCACGGAAATGGTGGCAGCAGTGCCTATTTTTCAAAGCAGGTCGACGCTTTGCGTCAAAAACATCAACTGTATTTAATCGATAGTCGAGGACATGGCAAATCCACCAATACGCAGAAGAAAATCGATTTTTTTAAAATGGCAACAGATCTCTTAGCAATCATTCAGCAAGAAAAGCTAACGAAAATCGCCTTACTAGGATTTAGCGATGGTGCCAATCTGGCGATGGTCTTTTGCCATCTCTACCCAGAGCATGTCAGCTGCATGATTTTAAACTCTGGCAACACGGAACCGCGAGGTGTGCGGCTCTTTTCTCGAATCGGCAGTGTTTTGCAATATCTGATCGTTTGGCTTTGTTCTCCATTCTCCAAAGGCATGCGGGGCTTTCTGCCTATTTTGGGATTGTTGTTTCGTCCAATCGGTCTCTCCACCGCCGATTTGAATCACCTCAGTGTGCCGACATTGATCTTGGTTGGCAAACGTGATTCGATCAAGCTCTCCCATTCATTTTATATTGCAAACAGTATTCCTCAGTCCAATTTTATCGTCGTCAAAGGACAAGGACATAGTTTTGCACGAAAGAATCCAGAAGTATTTAATACGAAAGTATTATCTTTTTTAGAAAAGGTCGGTGAATAACTATGAGAATCTTTACTTGGCTCCGCGACCACCGCTCACTGTTTAAAACACTCTTCTTAATTGCAGTAGCCGTGATCGTGTTCGGCGAGCTGCTTTCCTTAAGCAAGACGATCTCGATTGATCAACTAAAACAATTGTTTGCGCAACTATCCCTTTGGCGAGTGGCTTTAATGGCTGTCATTGGCTTACTGTGTGTCTTTCCCATGGTCTTATATGATATCGTCTTGAATCGCTTACTAGGGGACAAACCTGATCGCCGTTATTTACTAGAAACCAGCTGGATCATCAATACCATGAACAATTTGATCGGCTTTGGCGGTTTCATCAGTATCGGGTTACGGTCGGAATTTTATGGCAAAGGAAAAAAAGGCAAAGACGTTGCCCAAGCAATTTCGAAGATTTTTATCTACTTAATGTCTGGTCTTTCGATTTTGTCGCTTGCTGCGCTGGCATTCGTCCTCTTCGGGCCCACGACCGATTATCTACAACAGTATTGGATCTGGCTTTTAGGCGGCAGTCTTTATTTTCCAATCGTCTATGCCCTTAGTTTTTCCAAAAAAAATGCCTACTTAGGTGGGCTGCAACGACGTGATCGTCTGCAGCTGATCGCCGCTTCCTTATTGGAATGGCTGGGTGTTTTTGCCGCCTTCTTCACAACGGGTCTCTTGATGGGTATCTCGGTCGATGTGTTTCAACTGTTGCCGCTTTTCATTGCTGCTTCCGTGATTGGAATCGTATCAATGATTCCTGGGGAACTTGGAACGTTTGATGTAATGATGATCATGGGAATGGGTTCACTGCAAATTCCTCGTGAAAGTGTTATTGCTTGGCTCTTGCTGTTCCGCCTGTTTTATTACATTATTCCCTTTTTGATCGGTTTGATCTTTTTCTCAAAAAATGTTGGTGTCTCCCTCAACCAGCGCTTTTCTGGAATTCCAAAAAGCTTGTTGTTGGAAGTATTCCATAAGATCGAAGTGTTGCTGCTTTATCTGACGGGAACGATGTTGGTACTCTCCGCCACGATCCCAGAAGCCTTTGACCAAATCAAATGGTTAGCCCATCTCAATCCGATTCGCTTGAATTTCGTGATGCAGTACCCGAGTATCTTTCTCGGCTATCTCTTTTTGATTGCCGGTCGCGGCATCTCTGCCCGTGTCAGTCGCGCGTATGTGCCGACACTTTTGTTGATTGCAGCAACGATCGGCTATGCTATTTTTGCGGGTTTCCGTTTGTCGACCATGCTGTTTCTTCTATTATTATTAGCGATCATGATTTTTTCAAAAAGCGAGTTATTCCGTAAACAGCTAGTCTTCTCGTGGGAATGGTTGACGATCGATGGTTTGTTGATTGGTTCGCTGACGATCCTCTATGTCATTATTGGGGTCTATAATATGCCTCATCTCAATCGACATCCGACGCACCACCATTCGATGGACTTTTTGCTTTTCCCCTCTGAAAAATTATGGCTCCAAGGTTTCGTTGCGATTTTATTTGTCGCCGTTGCGATGCTGCTGTTTGCCCGCTACTTGATGGGACCAAAGTACCAACTAGGTGTCAGTGCCGCCACTGATAAAGTGAAACATGTTTTGAACACCTATGGCGGCAATAGCGACAGCCATCTTGTTTATTTAAAAGACAAGCAAGTGTACGTTTATCCAGAAATCGGCGAGCCGACGGTCTTTTTTCAGTTTACGACCTTTAATAATAAATGCTTGGTCATGGGGGATCCTTCTGGGAAGCAAGCAGACTTTCCGCAGGCACTGGAAACCTTCTTAACAGAGATGGATCAGTGGAATTACTTGCCGGTCTTTTATGAAAGTAGTGAAGAAATGGTGATGCTGCTGCATGAATTTGGGTATGACTTTATCAAATTCGGTGAGAAAGCCTATGTGGATCTACCTAGCTTCACCCTTTCAGGAAAGAAAATGAAGGGACAGCGGGCATTGAACAACAAGATCACCAAAGAAGGCTTTACCTTTGATGTGCTCACCCCACCCTTTTCAGCCGAAACCTTTGCAACCCTTAAAGAAATTTCTGACAACTGGCTAGATGGACGGAAAGAAAAAGGGTTCTCCCTTGGATTCTTTTCAGAATCTTATCTAAATACCGCACCAATTGCAGTCGTCCGTAATCAGCAGCAAGAGATCGTCGCGTTTGCCTCCTTTATGCCCACGTATCAAACAGGTCTGGCATCCATCGATTTGATGCGCCACGATTCTGAAAAAGCGCCAAATGGAACGATGGATTTCTTGTTTATTCAGCTATTCGACTATTTTAAAGAACATGGGTATCAACAATTCGATTTAGGCATGGCACCGTTAGCCAATGTTGGTACTTTCCGCAGTAGTTTCTTGCAAGAGCGGATCGCCTATCTCGTTTACACCTTTGGTTCTCGCTTCTATTCTTTTGAAGGGCTACGAGAATACAAACAGAAATATGCCGCTTCTTGGTCCCCTCGCTACATCTTGTATTCTCGGGACAGTTGGATCGGTTATGTCATGATGGCCCTGTTGATTGTCGATAATCAATCGGCAGACAAAACGAAATAAAAAAAGCTCAAATGCGCCGATTTGTACTCGGAGCATTTGAGCTTTTTTTATTGTTGTGCTTAGAAGTTATTCTGCTGATTTAGATGGTGCGTTTTCCCAAAGTTGTTTGACGACTGGAATATTTCCCAGTTCCGTCATGTTTGATGGCAGAATGACCGTATTGGTATTGCTATTGACCACATCTTTAAAAGCTTCGATTCCTAGATATGATAGTGAGCGCTCGTCTAGTTGACTTTCTTTGATAGCTTCATTGATGGCTAAAATCCGCTTGCGTTCGGCTTCTGTGATTTTGGCGATTCGTTCCGCTTCTGCCTCGGCATCGATCCGGACACGTTTTGCCCGTGCCTCCGCGTCGATTTGGGTTTGTTCCGCCCGAGCTTGCGCATCGATTGTCATCTGAGAAGCTTTGGCTTCCGCACTCAAGACAGAAGAAGATTTCTCCCCCTGGGCTCTTGTGATCATCGACTCTTTGTCTCTGGAAGCTGTGATCAGTTTGTTCATTGATTCAATGATTTCTTGAGAAACTTTGATTTCCCCAATGTTGATTCGGTCGATCGCTAGCCCATAGCCGGCCGTGATGTCTTTGATTGAAGTAAACAGTGCTACGTTGATTTCTTCTGTCCCATTTAAAACCTCATTCAAATCCATTTTCCCAATGATCCCCCGTAAGTTTGATTGTGCATCTTGAATCATTGAGATAACGGAGTTTTCATTTTCGTAAACAAAAGCACGAACATCTGTGACGTGGTATTTGATTGCTTCATCGATCTGCACGATCACGTTGTCTTTTGTAATTGCACTTTGCGGTTCGATCTCCAAAGGAATCTGTTTCAAGGACACTCTTTCTCTTACTGTATATAAAATCGGAACAAGAAAATGAAGACCTGGTTCCAACGTTCGAACATATTTCCCAAAACTTTCCACGACTTTGACTTCCCCTTGACGAACGATCACAGCAGTGCTTGCAATCAGCCAAATCAGAATCACTAATACTAAGATAACTAAAATAATTTGGATAATGATCATTGTAAAAACCCTCTTCCATTTTCAAATAATGTATTGTTTACACGGGTCAATAAGACACCGTTTTCAACCCCGATAATCTCTAACATCACATTTTCATCAGGAATCCCTGCAATCACCCGATATTCTGTGTAGGTGCCATAAAGACGGATATAACCTGAATAATGATCCGTCAGCGATCGAAAATAGCGTCCAACCGCTCGTTGTTCCATGTAGTCTACGATGATTTTCCACCCTCTTTGCCTGCATGCAGTAAATTCTTCGTTTCAAACTAATTGTTCATTCTGTTACAAGTGTTACTAACTATAATAGCACGTTTCACCCAAGAGAACAGTAAACTTTTTATAATTCCCTCCTTTTTAGAAAAAAAAAAGACAAACTGAAAACCAATTTCTTGCATTCTTCAATTAAATTGCATACAATTAAATTGTACAAAATACAAAAAACACAGGAGTGAAGAAATGATGAAAAAAATGTATTCAACAAAGATGATCAACACTGGTGGCCGTTCAGGAGAAGTACACAGCCCTGATCATTCATTTGAACTAAATATCACTGCACCTGGCAAACGAGTAGAAAATGCAACGAATCCGGAACAACTTTTTGCAGCTGGCTTTAGCGCTTGTTTCAATAGTGCCCTTGAATTGGTGAAAAGCAGCAAAGGGATCGAAGGTGCTTCTACCGTTAGCGCACAAGTGACCTTATACGCAGAAAGTGAATCAAGTTTTGTCTTGGGTGTGGAGATCGAAGGCCAAATCGAAGGTTTGTCAACAGAAGAAACACAAGAATTGCTTGAGATCGCTCATACCGTATGTCCTTACTCAAAAGCTACAGCTGGCAACATTGAAGTGACAGTCAAAGCCGTTAGCGAGTAGACTTTCGTTGAAAAAACAGCTATGATAAGAGGCGGATGTTAGAAAAAGGGGTGAAAACATGAATGTCTTAGCGTTAGAAAACCAATTGTGTTTTCCTCTATACGCCGCTTCAAAAGAAATTATCAAACAGTACAAAGACTTACTAGATCCGTTGAATTTGACCTATACCCAATATTTAGTGATGTTGGTGTTATGGGAAGAAGAAGCGATCAGTGTCAAAGCATTGGGGAAGCAATTATGTCTCGATTCTGGCACACTGACACCGGTTTTAAAAAAGCTTGAGGCAAAAAGCTACCTCGCAAGAAATCGAAATCAAGACGATGAACGTTCCTTGCGGGTTACACTGACGGAATCCGGCAAAGCACTTCATAAGCAAGCGCTAGAGATTCCCTACAAAGTGACTGAATTCTTGCCCCTTGAACCGGAAGAACTGTCAGTCCTCCATGAATTGACGACAAAGATGGTACAAAAATTTCAAGAACAAGAAAAATGATCCGCTGTTTTCACAGCGGATCATTTTTTTATCATCCAAACGAGTTTTATTTAAGAAGCTTTGGTTTTCAATTCACCGATCACATTTAGTAACTGAGTTAATTGTTCTGGGTCCTCAATTTTTTTGATGGCGATTTTCACTAATTCAAAAATTTGATCATCGGTTAGACCGGTCTGCAATATCTCTAATTCACTTACAGCTGGTTGAAAACGACGAGCCAAAACTGATCCACTCATTTTAATGCTCGCAATTTCTAGAACTCCTTGGTTAACTAATTTGCGAATCACGGACAATGATGTGTTACGATTCAAGTTGAAACGTTCACTAAATTCTGTACAGCATAATGGTTCATCTACAGCCCAAAAACAAACTAAGACTTCCCACTCTTTTTTTGAGAAACTTAAGTAATCCATAATTGCTCCTTTCCACGCCGATTAGGCTAGTTTCTATTTTCTAATTAAAACAATCGCAGCTTTTTCAATCAGCTGGCTATCCTCTTCCTCTTTCCGATTGTTTTTTCTTTCACTAAAAGGATTATATATCAATAATAATCTATTTTATTCACAATTTCAAAATATTTTTTATTTTAATGATAAATAACGTGTTTAATTATTCTTTTTCTTGATAAAAAAAACGACTAGCTTACCTAGTCGTTTTCTTACTCTACTTGATACTCCTACGAAAAATAGTTATTGAACACTAAAGATCAAACTCTCATGCTCTTGTTCTTTCAAGGAATAGCCACAAAATTCTTTATTCAAATTCGGATAATCCCGTTCGATCATTTGAAGGATTTCTAGCTCCGTCAACAATTTGTCTTCTGACAATTGCAGAGAGTTCAACAAAACAAAACGAGAATCGTAGCCTAAAATTTCCGGCATCAACTGCCAAAAGTTCGTGCTGTCAATTCGTTGGATCGTTTCCTCCATAGAAGCGATCAGTTTTTGGACATGATCATAGACTTTGGGATAATCAGTTTTTAATAGATCCAACAGCGCTTGATCCAGCACTTTATCAAAATAAGCCTTCGTGTCAGTATAAATTATTGAAGAAATCACTTGTTTCATCAATCCTTTCATTCAAATGCCATATTCGACATCGTCAAGGATGGCTCCTTGTTCCTATATATAGCATACTATCGGTGATTTTCGTTCTCAAATTAAGGACAGAATTTAGAAAAAAAAGAGAAGCTACTATTCTAACCCCTAATCTTACTCAACAATAGCAAAATTTTGCCAAACTGATAAGCAAAGCGAATCAGCACTTGTCGAAAATGAGAAAATTGTCAGATTCCCTTCTTTTTTTATCTAGCGCGATCCCTCTCCAACAGGAACTGCAACTGCATTCGCTCAGTAATTATACACTCCTACGCTTCCCTAATGAATGTAGGTTTTGTCTCATTTTCACAAACGACTGACACAGCATAATTTCAGACAGAACCTTATACAACATGTATAATTAAATTATAGAAAGACATCAAAATAAAACGAAACGAGGAGTGGATCACAGATGAAGAGTCATTGTAAATGCGGAAAAAAATTGAGTGCCCATGAAAAAAGCTGTCCAGACTGCAAACACAAAAAACAGCAAACTTTAGAATCCTTGGAAAAATTCGTTAAATACGGCAGCTTCGCATTAGCCGGTCTGTCATTAGTTTTGAAAATTGCGAAAAGCCGCCAAAGCTAACTTTATCGCTTCAGTCAACAAAAAAAACGCCATCTGGGCGTTTTTTTTGTTGCTATTCATCGATGATCGTACTTTCCAACCGCCAATTGATAGCGCCTGTATAAGTTCCGGGTGAAATTAGCTCCATTTTGGGAACAAAGCGAAAGTAACAATCGTATTCTTTAAGATCAACCGTTAAATTTGCTTCGCCTGTTGGTTGCTGTTGAAAAATCACTTGTTCCTCAGAGGTTATGGAAGCCATCAGCTGATTGGTCTCCAGATCATAGAGAACCAATTGGATTTCATCCGCCAGCAGTTGTTGCTCTTGCAAAAAATCCGTCATCTGACCATTTAATTGCCAAGTTCCCTCACTAGTATTCGTGATTGATAAAAGAGATGGTTCTTCGTCATAAGAAAGTGCTAGATAAGCATAGCCATCGTCTCTGATGGAACGCGCCAGCTCATTTACCGTGACTACAGTTCCATTGATTGAGGTAGGCGCCTGGTTAAATTCCACGATCCCACGAAAGTCGATGCCATAAAAACGAGTCTCCGATCGATTCCCTTCCGTGTCGATCACATAAACCGCCAGATAATACGTCGTACCCGGTGCCAACGCATTGGTATCCAACATCAATGTATCCGTCAAAGGCTCGGTTATTGCACTTCGTTCAATGAGGGCCACCTCTGAAAAATCATCTTCAGTGATAGCCGTTTCTTCGGTAAAAAAATCCGTAGCGTACACTTTGGCTTGAGTCGAGTTTTGGTCCTCGATCGTAATTGGTAGATAACAATTACGCTTTTGTCGCACGATCTGTCGGTTTGCTTTTGCTTCTGTTAACGACACCAAACCTGTGGTCAAGCTCGGCGGAAAGTTTCCGGTCATTTGATAATAGTGGGTTTCTGGATCCCCCGAGGTCAAACTAGAGACAAAGGCATTCCCATTAAAAATCGTTTGGACAGGAATGATTGTATCCAGATTCTCATCGATCGGAGCTTCTGTGTAATTGACGGAAAAATGAACAATGTAGTCGTTTCCTTTGACCATGTCAGGTAGTGTCGTAATTAACTGCCCATTTTCAATGACAAAGGGTAAGGCGGTTCCGCCTTCCGGCAGACCATTGACCATAATTTCGCTGGCCTTACCGAAATAAACAGCTTCCGGTACGAGAGACAAGCCCTCCGGAAAAAGACTGGAAAGCGTGATGCCTGATTCTAAATCAGCTAAATCGCTGGTGTCCTTGTAGGAAAGATAGGTCGCATAAATAATGGTTTTGCTATTGTCGACAGTGGCTGGCTGGGCAAGTGTCGTACCAGTATCCAACAATAGTTTGACCGGGTCTTTTTCAAAAACACCGGTTCGCATATCAATTTCTACTAGTCCTTCAACATCGACAAAGGCCACAGCTTTTTCTTGAACATAGCCACCGTTTGCACCTGTAAAACCAAAATAGACCGGTGCACTATTGGTCAGGTTCAAATTCGATTTGAAGGTGTCATCAACAGGTACTGTTACATCAACACCGAAATCTGGTACGGTGTAACGCAACGTTTGCGTTGGCTGATCAAAAACTACTGTAAAACTATGCCACACCCCATCGGAAATATCACTCACTGATACCGTATCACGATGATTTAAGACTTTGTCGATAATCAGCCAACCATCGGTGGTATATGCGTCATTTGAGCCGGGAAAATTCCATGCGATATGATGGCCGGAAGGAACATCGCGATCCATCATACCGTCCCCAGTCAAACCGGCATTATTATAGAACGTATCGAATTCAATCGCAAAACTTTGTGGGATCGCTCCCGTACTTAAAGGAGTTGTTCCTCCTGTATTTGACCAGACTCCAATCGTCGGTCCTGCTTGTTCTGCCAGTGCATTTAAGCCACTGCTTTGCATCACAAAAGCTATCCCATCGCTGTCCGTTGCTGTATTATCGATACAAAATGCCATTTCTAACCGAAAGGAGCGAGTAAAAGAAACCGGCTTATTGAACCAGACACCACCACTGGAGTTGGTGGTAGCTCCATCATTGACCTGAACATAATTGAAGCCCGGTTCTCCTTGTGGCGAACCCGCTTGGCCCACAGGAGTGATCAGAGAATCGTCAATCGCTAACGTAGGAAAATCTGGCGCAGATACCGCAGCAAGGACGATTTCTTGTTTCCCGCACAGCAGCAAAATGCTAAAAAAGAACACATAGCCCCATCGGATAATGCCAAACTTTTTCATCACTGTCCTCCGCTTTCTTCATTCTGATTCTTCTTTCACTGCCAGCCCATCATCTACTTCTGCTTTATTACGTCTCTTATAAAAAATGAACAAGAGAAGTAGGACAAGCAGGAAGAGAAGTATCCCTCCTGCATAGAGCCAGTACTGTTTTTGAAGATATGCTGCACCTAATGTTGTCTGGCGGTTGATAAGCTTGGCTTGCTTGCGATCAACCACCACCGAATCCTCAAATACCCACGTTCCTTTAGGCGCATTCAACTCGATCCGTAACATATAGGTCCCCGGTTCGAGAATGTTCTGATCAAAGGCACTAAACAGCTCCAAAACCGAATTCGGAGCTATTTGAAAATCCTCTGCAGAAAACCCACCGACCTTGTTGCCGCTGTCTTGCTCACGTATGATCGTTTTCACAGATATTTTGCCAAATGCTGTGGGCTGACTATTGCGGATACTGCTTTTGAGAGCAGCAGAACCATTTCTTTCCACCGCCTCAGAATTGATCAAAGACAATTGGGGATCAGGCATGGTTGCCACATTCTGACGCAAGCGGATCCCTTGCTGAATTTTATAGTTGGCTTGCAGATTTGTTTGCTGGCTTTCAGTTGTCTCTGACGGTTCTTCTTCAAAGGCAAACACACCAAGTATTTCTCCTGCAAATTCTTCACCTTTCATTGAAAGGGTAAAATGAACCTGATGACTTTCTCCAGGATCAAGTTTAATCGTCTGCCTTGGGTTCTCAATCAATTGACTAAACGAGGTTCCTTGGTTCTCTTCGGCGGTCTGTTCTGCTTGATACGCAATAATCCCAGTAGAGGCCGTATAACTATTTAGTGCTGTTGCTTTTATGGTCAATGCGTCTGAGCTTGTATTATGAAGGGCAACAGTCAAATCCTGTTTGGTCTCATCCGTTACCAGTAAGTCAAAGTAACTGACATCGCTAAGTTGATTTTGGGGAAGTTCTGGGGTTACTGTGAACCGCGTCGTTTGTGCATAACCGGTAACTTTTATAAAGCAAAACAGACTAATAAAAAAGCTGATGAGTACCAACCACTTGATTTGTTTTTTCATTGTCGCCCTTCCTTTGTTATTCTGCTTGATAAGTATTTGATAATGTCCAAGTAATCGTGCCACTATAAGCACCACTGTTGATGTTTTGTTTTGGAATCGTCAAGGTTGCACTTGTAAAATCAAAATCATTTGTTGCCAGACCCGTCGTTCCATTAGCACTAGCAATCAGCGTAGGATCTGTTGCCCCTACCATCAATTCTGTTCCTGAGACGAGGGAGGCATCGCCGGAATCAATTGACCCATTGAGGGTGACTTTTGCATTTAAAAGTTCATTGTTTGCAGCATTTGTCATTTTTGATAATTGAGCAGTCAACTGCCAGCCTGCTTCATTGGGTCCACGATAATCGGTAATTGACGTTGCCTCATTCGTTGCAGTGGTAAGCACTTGATCGCCTGTCGCAATATCTTTGATGCTCGTAGTACCAAAATCAAAATTCGTCACTTGATCTAACGATAAGATTCCTTGTTCGATGGTTATTGTCGCCTGACTGGTCATTGAAGCAGTCGGATTCGCTTCCGCCGCAAATGCCCTAACAGGTGATAGTGCCAAACTGATACCGATTAAACCTAATACTCCCGCCTTTTTCTTCATTTTTATCTCTTCCTTCCTTTTTTGATGAGTAGTCGATGGATGAAAAAAGCACCGATAAAAAATAATAATTTAGTTTGTATTTTTTCATCTTATTCTCATCTATTATAAGTATAATCCATCATGGTTATCATACGGTTCACAGATTTAGCGTAAAAAAAACGCCAAAAAGGAGAATGCCTTATGTATCGAGAATTTATTTCTCCCGCAGAAGAAAAGAAATTAGCTATTTTCAAGTATGTGTGTAATTCGAATGGAGTAACACTCGTTAAACTCTCAGAAGCCCTAAAGATCCCATTAAAAAGCTTACAAAAGTACATCTATTTTTTAAACGAAGATTTGCAGCAACTTTCACCAACGTTACTTTTGAATAAAAACAATTACAATCAATATTTTGTGGATTGTGGTGAGGAAGAAGAGCAACCTTTTTATTCCAAGCTGATGTATCATTATTTGCTCAACTCCACACAATATCACTTTATCCATTCGTTGATTGGCCGTAACCAAACACCCCTCACACAGCTATGCCTTGATTTACACATTAGTCAGTCTCATGTATACCGCTTGATCAAGAAAGTCAATCAATTACTAGAAAAGTTTCAGATTGTTATCCGAACAGATCACCAAAATCGGATTGAATTAGCGGGCAAGGAACTTGATATCCGTATTTTTATTTATAGCTTTTTAACTCAAAGTGCGCCTGCTGAATTGTGGCTTTTGCCAAGTATCTCTCCAAAAGAGACCGCCAAGTTTACCGCCTATTTTGAAACTTCGGCTTTTGATCAACTAACAAAAAACAAATTAGCTGCATTTTGGCAAACCGTTGTCGGCCGCAGTATCAAAAGAAAATATCTGCCAATAATCCCTGATAAGTATTTGGAGATGATGGAATTCTACTGCTTTTTACCAGCAGATATTCTTGACTCACTCTTCTTAAGTACTGAGTATGTTTCAGACAAAACGCGACGATCAGAGTATCTGTACTTGAATTTCTTCCTCCATGTCTTTTTACCGGGGGTTGTTCCCCAAGAGAAAACACAAGCCATTATTCAAGCAATTAAGTACTCTAAAACGGATCTTGTCTGTTTTTTCACTACTATGATCGAAGATTGGCATACTACCTTTGCTCCTAATCAGGGAAAAGCCGAATTCGAAAAGCTTTTGAGCAGTTGCCTGCTAGTCTTCAACCTATCGATCATTATTGGGATCGATCTCTTGGAGGTTTGGCAGCTAGAACACGAAATGCTGACGGAAAACGCTCCAACAAATGACGAGACCTATGCGGCCATCAGCCAACTTTTACTGACCCACGTTGAAAACTACCCATTTGCCGACCTGGATAAAGACTATTTTAAACAGACACAATTGCCTTATCTGGCTCATCTCTTATATTTGGAAACACTGATGAACACGCCCCCTACCGTATCGATCTATATTCAAACGACGATCCAATACCGCACAAAGCAAATGATTGAGACGAGGATTCGTTCGATTTATGCTAAAGATTCTGTGACTTTCGTCAAGCAAATGGAAGCCGCCGATTTATTGATCACGGATAATTATGAAGAAGTGATGTTCTCCGAAAAATTAGTCTTGCTGTCAAACCTGCAAGATGAACAAGAGTGGGCAGCGATTTTTGCAAAAATCAATCAACAAATGATGACAAAGATGTTTGCGAAACAAGAGAAGTAAGCTGCCGATTCCATTTACATCCGCAAAAAAAAGCCCGAGCATCTTTGCTCGAGCTTTTTTACTACTATTTTTAGTCCTGACAATTTTAAGCGAAGAAGCTACCACCAGTTACACTGTACACTTGGCCAGTTACATAACTTGCTTCATCAGAAGCTAAGAAAACGTAAACGGGTGCTAGTTCCACCGGTTGACCGGCACGTTTCATCAATTCTTTTTGACCAAATTCTGGGATCGCAGATTGTGGTTGACCACCAGAAATTTGAAGTGGCGTCCAGATTGGACCAGGCGCAACGGTATTGACCCGAATACCTTTTTCACTTAATTGCGCAGCTAACCCCTTACTAAAGGAAGTAATGGCACCTTTCGTGGCTGCATAGTCTAACAGATGGGCACTTGGTTCCGCACTTTGGATCGAAGTGGTGGTGATGATGCTTCCACCGGCTGGTAAGTAATCCAACGCTTCTTGAACAGTCCAATACATGGAGATGATATTCGTTGTAAAAGTATCTTGAATTTGTTGCGTAGTCAACTCTTTGATGTCCTTCACCGCTTGTTGCATCCCAGCATTTAGAACTAACGTATCTAAACCGCCTAATTCTTTGGCTGCTTCATGAACCAATTGACGAGCGAAGGTCTCATCTTTTAAGTCTCCTGGGATCAAGACTGCTTTGCGTCCAGCTTTCTCGATGACTGCTTTGACTTCTTGCGCGTCTTCTTCTTCAAAAGGAAGATAGTTGATTGCCACATCGGCGCCTTCTTTGGCAAAAGCGATGGCTGCAGCTCGACCAATACCAGAATCACCACCGGTCACTAATGCTTTGCGTCCAGTTAATTTGCCTGAACCAGCGTAGCTTTCTTCCCCGCAATCAGGTACTGGCTGCATCTTCCCTTGAATCGCCGGTGCTTCTTGCACCTGTTTTTCAAATTTGCCATCATAATACTTCGTTAACGGATTGTTGATTTTTTCTGACATGCTCGTTTCCTCCTTGATTATTTCTACTTCAATTTGCCATATTTTCTTATGACCTTACTTAAAAGTGTAAAGGAAGATGGAGGGAATGAGAAACGAAACGCTCAGTAGAACAAATGAAGCCCAGAGGAAAAGGAGCTTTGTCCAAGTTGGAAATCGCCCTAGATCACAATCGAAAACGTCACCATCGATGATCCATTCTTTTAGGAAATGACTCATCAATGGTGACGTTTAAAAATGTCTATTTTACCAAAAGTGTGCGAAGTGCCTGACGAAACGCCTCCATCTCCTCGGCGGTCTGTAGAAAAACATCGGGATGACTGTGGTGGCTGTCGATCATCCAATTTTTAGTATCTGTAACGTTAAGAAAATCTGCTACTAAGGCATCCGTTTGCTGCGGTTGAGTAGCTTGGGCGGTTTTCAAGAGATAGAAATCTTCAATTCCCCGCTGTAGTTGTTTATACCGTAAGGACAACAACAAATGTCCATGATTGCCGGGATAAATGAAACATAGATCGCCGATGGGTAGTGAGCTCGTATTGTAACGGATATCGGTTCGGGCATTTTGCGGCCAGCAATTGTAAGCCCACCGCAAGAAGCCGTCTGTTTTAAACTGATAGGCCAAGATTCCTTGCATTCGCGTCTCTAATAAAGGACTGTGCAAAAAAGTGTTGGGTTTGTCTGGGTAATTGCAAACATAGTACTGAGTCCGACCCGGATGACTTTGCGTCAGTGTTTCGTAATGGTTGCAGGTACAGTAATAGGAAGTCACGGGATGATCGATCACTGGCAGCAACTCAAACAAAACGTCTTCTTTATCAAACGCTGCTTTGATCTGGATCGTCTCATCAATGTCTTTTAGGACAGCCAAAGAAGCTCGGAAACTGTCGATTTGATGTTTCTTCGGTTCGTCAGAAACGATCCGAACCTTCTCCCACAGATTGTTCCCTTTAAAATAAACAAATACTTGACGTAGATATTCCTGCAACTCGGCCTTTTGATGAATAAAGCCGAAGGTGCCTTTTCCCTCATCGTAAAAGCGAATCACCAATTTTTCTGGATGGTCCAAGTCGACCAGTGGGAAAAACGGCGGTTCCCAGACACCGAGTAAGCCAAATACATCGATTTCTTCAGAGATACCCGCTTCAAAAAAACATTCGAGGTAGCGAGTAAGGATAGAAAAATCACAATGCAGCTGTCCGCCTTGAGTCTTTTTAACTTTGACCATCGAGTATTCATATAAATTGGCCGGATAGTCTTTGACGATATAGTTGAACCACCCCTTCCAAGGAATTTCTCCAGCAATCACCGTGATTGCTTTTTGTCCGATCGCCGATAAGCTTTTCGCCATTTCTTTGATCAAGTCGAAGTGGGCATCACTCCATAAAGGAACGTCAAAGGTGCGAGCCAAATTGCTGGGCTGCTGCCACATATTCAAGTGGAATGTCTCTAAATATTCTTTTGGAAAAGTAAAAGCGTCCACTTCAATCGTTAGGCTCTTTTCTAACAAGCACTCCTCTTGGCTAGTCAAGTGTGTACGATAGACCTTGATTTTCACGGGATAAGCTTGCGGTTTGATCGTTTCATCGATCTGCCACTCCAAATAAAGCGGTGCATAGCGATCACCAGGATAGGTTTTGGCTGTTTGCTCAAGCAATTTATCGGCGTACGCCAGTTCATGCTGTCCGACATAATAATCGATGAATTGCGCTTTGACCGGCAATTCGCTGATGATTTCAATGCGGATCATTGGAATCTCAATTTCATCGGGAATCGAAAATTCTTCCCCTATGATGTAATGATTCCGTTTGCCATCGTGTAGCAACAGCTGACAAGCAGCGTGGCTGTTGCGAACAGCTGATAGCGTGGTAATGGGTTGCGGCTCCCGGGTTAGCAACGCCGTTGATGCCTTATAACTTTCATGTACAAGGATTGCCTTCATGCTTCTTCTTCCTTTCTAGGATCAGTCAGCCGTGCAACAAGGGCTTGATAGGAAACTTGCTCAAATGCTTCCGGCATGATCGCTAATAACTGCTGCAGGCTGATATTCTTTACGATTTTTAAACGACTTTTGTCTGCCCATGATGGAAAAGCCTGCAACAGCAAGCGTTTGTTTTCATCTGAGTCGAACAATACCCGAATCGGCCACTGGCCAAGATCAGGCAGCAAAGCTGGTTTAGTAACCTTTTCTGCCCAATTCAACTCTAGCCATTCGACGCATTCATCAAACCAGCGAGCAAAGCGCGGATCGACCATTTCTTTACGATTGCCAAAGCGTTCGGTCGCCAAAGAAAGACCGTGACGTCCTTTTTGGAAAATATGACTTTCAAAAGGGACCTCATGCTCTTCTAGGGCTTGTAAGTAGGCCAGCGAGTTTTCGATAGGAACAACATTGTCTTCATAGGTTGAAAACAAAAAGGTGGGCGGCGTATCTTTCGTGACACATTCATTTAATGAAGGCGCGTCGATCTGCATGACTGTGGCAAATGAGGACAAAATCGCTGGATAGCCTAACAAACATAAACTTGGTTTCATAGGGGAGATCGTCGATAGCGCCGCTGCTAGATGACCGCCGGCCGAAAAACCGATCACAGCGATTTTTTCGGCGTCGATTCGCCATTCACTGGTTAGTTCTTGGATTTTAGCAATCGCTTTTTCGGCATCTACTAAGGAAAGGCTGAAACTGCGATGCACCCCCACATGATAGCGTAAGACTCCGGCGTGAAAGCCTTGGGCAGCAAAATTTAAAGCGATCGGCTCGGCTTCTCGCTCACTGCAAAAGGAGTAGCCGCCGCCAGGGATCACCAAGACAAACGGTCGATTCCCCACCCGATCATACTCCGCTTTTTCCTCGTGCAGATAAACCGTCAACCCGGCTTGTGCTTCTTGATCAAATAGATATTCCTGAATAAACACCGCTTACTCTCCTAACCCGTTTTTATCGATGACGTTTTGATACCAATAAAAACTGTCTTTCTTGTATCGCGCCAAGTCTAGCAGCTGCTCATCCGTGCGATTGACATAGATAAACCCGTAACGTTTAGCGATACCTTCATGAGTACTGATAAGATCGATGGCACTCCACGGACAATAGCCGATCACATCGACACCATCTTCGATCGCGAGTGCCATTTGTTCAATGTGCTGTTGCAAGTAGTCGATGCGATAATCATCGTGGATTTTACCATCGGTTGTCAAAACATCTTTGGCACCGATGCCGTTTTCCGTGATCAAGAGAGGCAGACGATAGCGGGAATAAATTTCATTCAACGTAAAGCGAAACCCTTCAGGATCAATGGGCCAGCCAAATTCAGTCATGGGCAAATGAGTGTTTTCTACTGCTTGAAAAAACCCGGGAATTCCAAAACCAGACTGTTGATCGAGTTTTGTCTCTTTTTGAAAATAACTGCTGACGGTCATCGTGTTGTAGTAATTCAATGCAATATAGTCACAGGTACCCGCTGCCAAAATCTTTCGATCTGCTTCGGTCACTGTGGGTGCTGCGCCAATCGTCTCTAATAAATGCCATGCGTTATGATTGTACGTACCGAAAACAGCGACATCTAGGAACAACCAATTTCTCAGGGCACTCATATAAAGAGCTGCCAGCTGATCGGCTGGTTTTTCAGATGCAGGATAGACACTGGCGATATTCGGTGCCGGGCCAATCCTGCCGTTAAAATTGCCTGCATGAAATTGCTGAGTAACCAATGCTTGTGCCACCAGCATATGATGATTTTCTTGAAATTTTTCTTTCATGGATTTTTGACTCGTACCAATGACCGAACCAGCAAGCGCCATCACATTTTGTTCATTGATGGTTTGCCATAGTGGGACTTGTTGACCAAAGTTCTCGAACAGCACTTGGCAATAATCAGCAAATGCTTGGATCGTTGCTCGGTTTTCCCAACCACCTTCTTCGGCAATGGCAACGGGCAGATCAAAATGAAAGACTGTTACGATTGGTTGGATCTCATTTTCAAGTAAAAGGTCGATCAACTTCTGATAAAACGCCAATCCTGCTGGGTTGACTTTACCATCAGGCATGACTCGGCTCCATGAGATGGAAAAACGATAGGCTTTTAACCCTAATTCTTTAAACAATTTCACATCTTCTTCATATCGGTGATAGTGATCTGATGCTACTTTAAAATCAGTGGTCCCTTGCGGAATCTCTTTGATGTCTTGCACTGAGGGACCCTTGCCGTCTTCTGCCCATGCGCCCTCTACTTGATAAGCACTAGTGGATGCTCCCCACAAAAATGCTTCTGGAAAATTACTCATTCCAAGGTTCCTCCTTAACTGCACCGATCAAATTGGCATCCGCTTGAAAATAAGCGGCTTGGATCGCAACTGGTTGCAGTGTTTTTTCAATGATTGGTGCCGTTTTAAAAATTCCTTGATAGCTGGTGGTTATGGCATCGATCACACGCGGCTGACGACTGATACCGCCACCGATAACGATTTTCTCCAGTCCCAATAGACACTGAAGATCAAAACATAAGACGGCGACTTCTTGGGTATAGGTCGAAAGCAATGCCTCTGCTTCAGGGTCGCTGGTTTTTTCAAGCGTTTCGAAAACCCGCGGACCATCAGCTGTTACCTTCAAACAAGCAGCCAAACGCTCAATCAAGCCGACGGCGGAAAGACCGACTCCAACGAAGGAATTTCTGTCCATGATTCGCCGATCACGGATCATGAAACTGACCTCCCCTGCTTGACCGCGATTTCCACGATAGAGCTTTCCATCAAGGCAAATTCCGACACCAACACCCGTTCCTAAAATAATCGCCGTCCCATTTTGAATGCCTTGCAGATTTCCAGCTTTCATTTCTCCTAACACTGCGGCCTTTGCGTCATTTTCGACCGTAATGGTTGTCACCTTTTCTTCACTTAACTGGCAAAGCAAATCGGGTAAGTTCACCCCATCGAGGTACGGCAGGGCGCCGCCAAAGAAGACCGTCCCTGTTTCATCGACGGAACCAGGAACTGCGATAGCTACTTTGGTGAAAGAATCTTGACGAGCATAGGTCTGGAGGATCATTTTGATGGTTTCATTAAATGCCTTCAGTGTTGTCGGTGTGGGAAAACACTGTCTTTCATTGACCTCGTTGTTTTTGACCCATCCCGTTTTGATGTGCGTCCCGCCGATATCAATTCCTAAATAAACCAATTGTGCCACTCCTTTGTTTACGCTTGTACTTCTTCGATGATTTTTTCTGTCATTCCTGTTGCTTCACTTGCTTGCTTTTTTTCAGCAGCCAGTTCTAATTCATATTCTTTCTTGTCGGCAATTTTTAAGAATGGATACCACATAACAATCCCAATCAGCATACAGATGACCATCAAGATCGTGTAATTGAGCCCTCCTGAAAACGGCATTTTGATGAAGGTCGGTGTCGTCCACGGCAACAAGCTCATAGTAGGATTCAAGCTAATAGGTAAAATCGTTGTCGCCAATCCCCAGGTCACGAACCCAGCAATCAGTTGTGTGAATACCTGTGGGATAAAGAACAAGGGATTCAAAATAATCGGCATCCCAAACATGATCGGTTCCGTGATGTTAAAGATCGATGGGATAAATGACAACTTTCCTAGTTGTTTCATTTTTGCCGATTTGCTGCGGATCATAAAAAAGGTGACAAAGCCCATGAAGCCGGCAGCATACATCCCCATGTAGATCACAGAAGGAATCAGATAAGGCAACGCTTGGCCTTGTTGGTAGGCGGCAATATTTGAAACGACCATGGTCATGCTAATCGCCCCAAGCGGCCCTTGTAAGACTGCGTTATGGATCCCAAAGAACCATAAGACGGCTAATAATTCCATAATGATGATGATGGATAATGGGCTAGCAACCAATGAATTTAACGGTGCATTAATTACATCAATAAAGAATTGGAAAATCGAGCCTGATGAAGTAAACCCAAACAAGACGCGTATGACAAAAACGACGACAAAAATAATCGTGACCACAAACACTGGTGCTAAGGATTGGGTTACCATTGGGGGAACACTATCCGGTAGCTTGATCATGATATTTTTTCTTGATAAGAAAGCATAGAAACGTGTCACCAATAAAGCCGTCAGCATGCCGATAAACAATCCTTGTCCGCCTAGAAAATCAAGCTTCAAAGCTCCGATCGTTTGTTCCACTGCTTGGCCATCTTGCATGACAGTCGTTGCCACCGTTTGAGGCATCAACATGATGAAACTAGCTAATGAAATAATCGCCGAGTTGCGTTCGTTGCTTCCCAACTGTTTTGCGTAGGAATACGCCAAACTGTATACGACATACAATGCAAAGACGCCAGTTGCTCCGTTGGTGATCGCTTCAACATGTTGGAAGATGCCAATTTTCGTCAAATAGTCCGTCCAACCGGGAATCGGAAAGTTACCCACGATTGTGATAAAGGCGATCCCTAAAGTGATGGGACTTGTTCGAATAAACCCTTCCATCAAAGCCGCCAAGACTTTGTTTTGCTGCAATTTTTGTGACATTGGTAATAGTTTGCTACTTAAAAATGCTTCTAATTTTTCCATTTTCTCTCACTCCTTTAATTTATATGGTTACGGTAAGCAACGTTTCTTTTTGATCGATCCGCATCAGGAATCGATAGGTACCATTAGATAAGTGTTTTGCCCCTTGATTGTCATAAAATCCGAGTACTGATATCGGCAACGACAATCTTTTCTCTTTGTCTTCTTGGGGTGCCAATAAGACGAGGTCACTCGCAATCAATTGCCGACTTGGACGAACCATCGATGCAGGGCGCTGCAAGAGATAAATCTGAACGACGGTTTCTCCAACTACTTCCGCTTGATTTTTGATGCGATAGTCTAGTTGGATCGTTTCACTGAGGACCGCACTCCCTAGCCATTCACCAGTAAACGTACCATAACTGAGACCTGTCCCGAATGCGAATAAGGGTCCATTTGATTCATCTCGGTATTTTGACAAAAAGCGATCAGAATGCTCACTAGCTGTCAAAGGTCTCCCCGTTGGCAGCTGGGCACTGTATATTGGAATCTGCCCTTCACTGCGAGGAAAGGTCATGGACAGTTTTGCCGTCGGAGAAGCCTGACCACTCAGCAGATTGGCAATTCCGATCCCACCCATCGTTCCCGGATACCAAACTAGCAGTAGGCTGTCAAACAGCGGCTCCACTTGGGTCAAGACGAGAGGCCTGCCAGTGTAAAGCACGCCGATCAAAGGCTTACCAGTCTTTTTCAACGCTTGGATCAAGCGAATTTGTTTCAGCGGCAGCTGCAAATGAGCTTTTGATGCACCTTCGCCGCTCTCCATAAATTGTTCTCCAAAGGTCAAGACGATGACCTCTGCTGCCTCAGCCGCTTTGACGGCTTCCACAAGCAGCTGATCTTCTGGTTCGATTGGTCCATTCAGCTGCTCGATGCCGGCTTTTAAAGGACCGAATTGCTCATAGGAATCAAACAAATTGTATCCGCGGGCAAAGATCAGGTTCTCAGCTGCGAAATGTTGCAACAACCCGGCTTTTAAAGGAATCGTGTCTTGTGGCTTGCCGCTGACAGATGCCCAAAATCCTAAGGTCAACCGGCTTTCTCCATAAGGACCGATCACAGCGACGGTCTGGTCTTTTTTCAAAGGTAAGCTGCCATCGTTTTTTAACAACACACAGCTTTTTTCTACTAGCTTAACGGCTAGCTCTTTGGCTTCATCCGATAAAACCTCTCCAGTGTGTTGCGTTCTCAACCCTCGATAAGGATTTTCAAACAGTCCTAGTTGATTTTTTAATACCAGAATACGCCAAACTGCTTCATCTAATAAAGCCGCAAGTTCAGGTTGCTTGATCAGTTCTGGTAAGTGAGTTGCATAGACCGAAGTCATCATATCAAAATCGACGCCTGCTTCCAAACCTTTTTGGGCGGCTTCTCGTTCATCTTTGGCAAACCCGTGAGGGACCAATTCCTTGATGGCTGCATGATCGGAGACCAGTACCCCATCAAAACCGAAACGTTCGCGTAAAATCTCTCGGTTCAGCCAGCGACTGCCAGTTGCGGGCTCACCATTCAGTACATTGAAGGCCGTCATCACCAGCAATGCTTGAGCTTCGATTGCCGCCTGATACGGTTGCAAGTATTCATTGAATAAGCGCTGATTGGACATATCGACTGTATTGTATTCTCTGCCCGCTTCTGGTGCACCATAGCCAGCAAAATGTTTGATGCAGGCAGCTACGTGATTTTCTGCCAGTCCACGGGTGAGATCGCCTTGATAGCCCGTCACGACACTTTGGGCAAAACGCTTTGCCGTATACACATCCTCTCCTGGCGACTCCATTACTCTGCCCCAACGAGGATCCCGAACAAGATCCAGCATGGGTGAAAAAATAACATGAAGACCATTTTGGTAACATTCTTTGGCGGTCATCTCAGCGGCTTGCTCAATCAAATCAAAATCGTAGGAACCTGCTTGGGCAAGCGGAATTGGAAAGATTGTCCGAAACCCATAAATGACGTCGGACATAAACAACATAGGAATCTTAAGTCGGCTGTGTGCTAACGTTTCCCTCTGTAACTGAATCAATTTTTGGTAATCGTTCACATTATAAATCGAACCAATCTCGTGAATGTTCAAATTTTTGGGAAGCCCCAAATCTTGCATCGGGCCAGTAGTCATCACCTCATTTTCGGTGACCAGACTCCCATTTAGTTGAATCGTCTGGGCGATTTTTTCTTCAGGAGTTAGTTGCTGAAACAACTCTTTCAATTTTTCACTATCCATGTTTGATCCTTTCTGTAACCGTTTTATTTAACTGAATTATAGAAGGAAAGAAATCTTATATATACTAAAAAACTAGTATTTATACCAATATATTTATTGAATACGAAAAAAATTACGTTATACTAAAAGAAAAATACGACTAAACTTTGAGGTGTTTCCATGAATAAAAAAACGCTGACCACCGCAATGGATCTGCTTTATCGCAAATACTTGATTCCCATGATCCTCTTGGACCAAGACGGGAGTCCTTTATATCCCTCACTGACCTTAACATCCAACAATTCCCTCAAACACTATTTGGAAGAAACGAATGGCCCAGTTGCCAATCTCTATCATTTTGGAAAATATATGCTGGGGTGTTTTGCGTTTCAGCTAGCTGGAAGAACCTGTTATATGGTCATCGGTCCCTGTGGCGTGATCGGCACACCCGAGACGTCTTACACGTTTCTTGAACATGAATACCACTATAATGTGCATTACTCCAAAGAAGATACATACTCCTTTGAAGAATACATCCAGCTGCTTTATACGCTGTTTGTGGAGCGGCCACTGGAAAAAGACCAAATCCATTGGCATTACCAAAATGATCCCCACGACCGATCAATGCAAACGGATCTGAGTCTGGAAACCAATCTTTATGAACGTCGTGTGCATGAAGCCACCTTTGATTCTTATCATTTTGAATTGCGTTATCTTGATTACATCAAGCGGAACGAGCCTGAAAAAGTGGTTTGGGTATTTAACAAAATGAAAGAGACTTATAGTGTTTCTCTCTCCCCTTATGAACTTGAAGGCTTGAAGCTGAAGTTCTCAGCCTTTGTCGCTGTCGTGACCCGCATGAGCATTGATGAAGGCGTACCAGTCAACCAAGCATTCGGTTTATCCGACTCTTTGATTCAAGGACTAGTTTATATTCATTCTGCCGAAGAATGCCTCCGCTATATCAAAGAAGCAACTTATCGTTTTATGGAACTTTTGCATAGCTATCCATTGGCAAAAAAATCACTATTGGTCAAAACGATCGTTAATTATATTGATAGCCATCTCTATGAAAAAGTAACCATTGATGACCTCGCTGCCATTACTGAAAAACATAAGACGCATCTATGTAATCAGTTCAAAAAAGAAATGAACAAAACGATCCACAATTACATTCAGGAACGAAAAATCAGTGAAGCCAAACATCTATTGCTGTTCACCGATTATTCCTACGAGAAAATCAGCACCCAGTTGGCATTTGCAAATCAAAGCCATTTTATCCGTAATTTCAAGGCCGTTACTGGGCAAACACCAAAAGAATTTAAAGAAAAACATTACGCTCACGCTTTAAGTTAAAACACGTTTTTCTTCACTAAGCCTCATCAGCAAGGGTTATTATTTTTAATAACAAATGTTGTAAGCTATCCTTTTACTCAAATCAATTTGAATGAGGAGAGATAAAATGATCCAACTTGCTCGCTTGATCTTTTGGGTACCAGTCATCTTTTTTTCGTTAGGATTGATCATCGTAACGAAACGATTACCGCGTTTCACATGGGTTTCCTTATCCATCACGGTTTCTTTAGTGATCTTTGTTTGTAAGATTTTAGAGTATTCCTATGAGATGGCTGATGCACTGTTAATCTTTTATTTCCTAGGATTTTTGCTTTCCGCTAGTCTCCTCGGCTATATTTTTTACTTACGAACTAGAAAACGTTGACTGGTAGTTGCTGACTACACACTTACACAGGTCGTGCATTCAGCAACTAAGCACACGTAGCTCCATCAAATATGCGGTTTCTTCCAATAGTTCCAACCACCAGCATCCCCTGAAAAGTTTTTTTTATTGAGGACTCTGATTCTATCCTCAAGCATACTCAGTTACTCTGTTAGATTTTGAACTTAAGTTCAATGACATGCCAATCGTTTGTCTATCCCCTTCTTTCAAGCGATCACTACTCCCATAAGCACCTTGCCTCCTTGATAGATTAAATATATAATCAAATTGTAATTTAAAACACACAACAAAAACCGCCAACACTCTTGAAAGGAGCGTGCTCTATGAATTGGCTCACCTTTATTATCCAACCACTGACCCTGTTGTTTTTTCTTACAGTATTCTCTCTTGTCTATTTGATGCCCGAATCCGTTGTGCCTAAATTAAAAATGAAAAAATGGGCGTTGACTGTTTCATTGATCTTTCTAGCATGGCAGCTGCTAACCCCCTTTCTCTTCTTTTTTTACTGAGCACAACAAAAAAGCGGCTCTCTTTGGTGAGAGCCGCTTTGGTTTATTTTTTAATCCGGTAACAAACTACCGCCATTGGTAGCAATGACTTCTTTGTACCAGTAGAAACTATCTTTACGGGAACGGTCAAAGCTACCGTTTCCTTCATCATCCGCATCTACATAGACAAAGCCGTAACGTTTCGACATTTCTGACGTTGAAGCCGAAACTAAGTCGGTACAACCCCAAGGCGTATAGCCCATCAATTCCACACCATCTTCGATTGCTTCATACATTTGTTCGATATGTGCCTTCAAATAATCGATGCGATAGCTGTCATGGATCGATCCATCCTCTTCCACCGTATCCAAGGCACCTAAGCCGTTTTCAACAATAAACAATGGTACTTGGTAGCGGTCGTACAAATTATTCAAAGTCACACGCAAGCCGATTGGATCGATTTGCCACCCCCAGTCAGAGGCTTCCAAGTAAGGATTTGATTCGCCTAAAGAAAAGTTTCCGGCAGTTGCTTCGCCACCTTCTTCAGGATTGTGGCGGGCAATAGAACTCATGTAGTAAGAAAAGGACATGAAGTCAACAGGGTATTGCGCAAGAATATCTAAATCGCCGTCTTCGAAGGTCACTTCGATGCCATTTTCTTTAAAGAAGCGCTTCGTATATGCTGGATATTTCCCACGAACTTGGACATCAGAAAAGAAGAGATTCTCGTGATCACGCTTGATTTCTTCCATCACATCTGCTGGATTTGGTGTTGCTGGGTAGGCTTGCATTCGTGCCAACATCATTCCTACTTTGATGTCAGGATTGATCTCGTGGGCAAATTTTGTTGCTAAACTAGAAGCCACAAATTGATGATGCACAGCTTGATACATGTCAGAAAGGTTTTGCGTGCCATCTTCGGATAATAAGGCACCGCCAACATAGCCAGAGATCCCCATGATATTGATTTCATTGAAGGTCAACCAGTATTTGACTTTGTCTTTGTAACGGGTCAAGACGGTTTCTGCGTATTTAACAAACAAATCGATTACTTGACGATTTTTCCAGCCGCCATAGTTTAACGCGATCCCAATAGGTGTTTCGTAGTGAGAGAGGGTCACTAAGGGTTCGATCCCATATTTTGCACACTCATCAAACACATTGTCATAAAATTGCAAGCCTTCTTCATTTGGCTGAGCATCGTCACCATTTGGAAAAATTCTTGACCAAGCGATGGATAGACGGAAGGTTTTGAAGCCCATCTCTGCGTACAAGGCGATATCTTCTTTGTAACGATGGTAGAAATCTGATCCCCAACGTTTTGGATACAAGCCTTCTTTGTCATTTAAAGCAAACAAGACTTTTTCCCGGGTCATTGGTGCAGCAAATTCTGCCATGTTTTTGCGGTCTTCTGGTTTGACAGCAATCGCTGTATCGGATGTCGCTGGACCACGTCCGCCTTCGTTCCATGCTCCTTCAAATTGGTTGGCTGCAGTGGCGCCGCCCCATAAAAATCCTTTTGGAAATTGTTTTTCTGTCATGATTAGCCTACTTTCTTTTTTCTCATTGATCGGCACAGTGGATCAGCAAGAAAGCAATCTTACTGATCCAACGACGTGCCGTTAAACCTATTTATTTTATGACTTCAATCAAATCGTCCTTCGCTGTTACTTCTTTTGACTGTGTCGTTTGGATGTCACTATAGTCGCTAGAGTTCGTGACGATGACTGGTGTCAGCAAGGAATAGCCTTCCGCGCGAATCGCCTCTGTATCAAAAGAGATCAATTTTTGACCGGCTTTGACTTTGTCTCCTTGGTTGATGTAGGCAGTAAAGTGATTGCCTTCAAGTTCCACCGTATTCATGCCGATGTGGATCAATAGTTCTGTTCCATCTTCTGTCACTAAGCCGATGGCATGTTTTGTTGGAAACAAGATTTTGACTTCTGCATCTGCTGGCGCAGTGATTTCACCGATCGCTGGTTCAACGGCGATCCCTTTTCCCATAGCACCTGAAGAAAAGACTTTGTCTTCCACATCTGCTAATGCAACCACTTGACCGGTTACTGGGCTTTTGACTGTTTCATCTTTGACGCTGGCAGAAACGGTTTTTGCTGCTGGTGCTGGCGCTGCTGGTGTTGCTTGTCCGTCGACTGGTGAATCAACAGTTGTATACAATGTTGGTACTTTCAACAACATCATGATGATAAAGGATGCCACGATCGCAATCACTGTACCGATGGCTAAGTGAATGACGCTATGGAAGCTGCCTGTTGCTGGATCGATATATGCAGGATACAAGAAGATCCCCATACCACCCATTGCGTAGCCAGTGACATTAAAGATCGACAAGTAGATACCGACGAAACCTGAAACTAAACAAGAAACGATAAATGGTGTTTTCATTGGCAACGTGTACCCGTAGATCGCAGGTTCAGTCACACCGAAGATCGATGAGATCAACGCTGGCATTGCGCCTTGTTTGACTTTTGGTTCTTTCGTTTTCAACCAAATCGCTGCTAACACACCCGTTTGCGTGAAACATGGTAGCACTGCGGCGGTCAAAATAATCGAAGAGCCGTTTTGCGCCATATCCATGATTGCCAATGGCACAAGCCCCCAGTGAAGACCAAACATTACCAATACTTGCCATAATGCCCCTAAAGCAAAGCCGTAAATGATTGGGCTGAAATCATAAACCGCTTGGAAAGCAATACCGATCCAGCTAGATGCTGTATTTGCGACTGGGCCTACCACAAAGAAGGTCAACGGCACAGTGATCAAAATCGTTACAAAAGGAACCACAAACATTTTGACTACATCAGGTGTAACTTTGCGCATAAACTGTTCAATTTTCGAAGCGACAAAAATCGCTAAAATAATCGGCAGTACGCTGTTAAAGTAGCCCCCTGCTGGTAAGGTCAAGGTTAGACCGAAGACTTTGCTCGCTTCAGCAACGCTTTCTGCTAAGCCCGGATAAACCATCGCCCCTGCGATCGCCAAAGCCGTATAGGTATTCATCTTGAATTTCTTCGCTGCGGTCACGGCTAAGATCATTGGTAAGTATTGGAACAAACCATCGCCTAGGGTATTCATTACCACATAGATACCATTGGTCGCTTCCATCCCTGTCGCTGCAAGTAATGCCGTAATTCCTTTTAAGATACCGGCTGCCGCTAATGGACCTAAGAACGGTTGAAACAAACTTGAGATGACATCGATAAAGCGATCAAACAAACTGCCTTTCTTTTCGTCACCTTCATCGATATCAAGGCTGCCACCATCGGCTAATCCGCCAACTTTCAACACCTCATCATAGACATCTGGTACATGATTGCCGATAACCACTTGGTATTGTCCACCTGCTTTGACGACTGTTACAACACCGTCACGTTTTTGTAAGTAATCGGTATCGGCTTTGCTTTCGTCTTTTAAGTGGAACCGCAAGCGTGTCACACAGTGTTTTACAGAAGAGACATTTTCTTTGCCGCCAACGTGGGCCAAAATGTCTTGTGCTAATTCAGTATATTTTGCCATTTTGATTTCTCCTTTTTAATAGATCATTTAATAAAAATAAAAAGACCGGCCATTTCTACAATAAACAAGCAAGAGTATCACCCATAAAAAACGAGACGGGTCTCCTCAACGAGTATTGTAAGAAAGTGCAGGTCTTGCCAGCCGAACTGTAACGAATCCATTTCCATTCTTAAGTCAATTTTGAGTGAGCGGCTAAGTTGCCGATATGCAGAATCAAATACATCAATTCCATATCGTTGACATGCCAGCCCTTTTGTTCAAATAAGTATTCTTTGATCGAATCTGCGGTTTCTTTTTCTTTCGGATAGCTGCTGAAAGCCAAGGCAATCATCGGATTAGCCAATACTGGCTCTTCTTTTTCTTGACTTTGTCGAATTAAATAATAGCGAATGTGGGTCACAAACCGTTGGAAGTAGGAAGAATTCTCATCGTACTCGATGTTCATGCTATACTTAACGATCCGTAAAATATTGTTGGTCAACTCGGTGTGCTCATAGGCACTTTGATTGGCGCTTTTTTCAATTTGCGCATTGACGAAATGCAAGGTAATAAAAGCAGCTTCTTCTTGTGAAAAATCTGGGTACAGCTCTTTGCGGATCAACTCCACCGCTTGAAGACTGACCGCATATTCTTTGGCGTAAATCTTCTTGATTTCCCAGTGCATGGGATTGGTCAAAACAATGTCTTGCTTTTGACGACTGATGGCAAACAAGATATGATCCATCAGTGTGAAATAAACATTCGGATTGAAATCGGTTCCAACACTTTCCCGAAAAAGACGCACGATTTCATAAATCACGGCCATTTGTTTTTCGTCAGCCTTCGTCATGACTTTCGACATATGTTCCACTGTCAAGTCATCTTCTGGGTAGTATTTTTTTTCGATTCGCTCAGCCGGAATCAGGTCACCCGGTTTCGTTTGAAAGCCGATCCCTTTTCCCATTAGGATCACTTCAACTTCATCTTCTTTTGAAAGTACAACATTGTTGTTGATCCTCTTGATAATCTTCACGAACGATCCTCCTTGATCAGCATAGCCCGCTCAATACCATACATGGCTTGTCTTCTATGCAGAAGGTCTTTTATTTTTTTCTCTGAATTGCCCCTAAGTGATAAGAATACTAACTGTACCATACAATGATGCAAAAATTATTCAAACCTAGCTGGCAGTTCATTGGCGCTCCTCTTCTCCCCTCCTTCGATGATCAATGACTGGATCTTACCTTGGAACCGGTTCTTTTTTAGCGAATAGAAATTATTGAGCAAAAAAAGAAGACCAAAGCAAAAAAGTGTACAACCCAAGAAAATTTTGGGTAATCAACGCACTTTTTTCCTCTGGTCTTGCCTGCCGAACAGTAACGAATCCAGTAATGAGAACACTCTCGTGTTCCGTTGAGATAATAGTACTCATTCTGAGAAAAAATGTCAACACTTTTTTTGCAAACGTTTTTCTTTTTTTGTTTTTGACTTTTTTTCACTATCTTTCTCACTGAATTTATTGTCTAGCTTTGGTCTTTTAGTTCACTTGAAATAAACGGTTTACTGTATAGCACAATTAGATCACAAAAAAACCGTAATCTTCGTGCATTACGGTCATAGCTGGAAGTATGATGCTTGAAAGACGATCAATCACAAAGAATCAGAAAATTGGGGAAGGTCTGGTGCATGACAGACATTCAATGGGACTGACCACCTTGCGCGATTCATGCGTTTCATGACTTCCACAAACGAAAAGGTCTCTTTGAGCGGGGGAATCAATCAAATAACCTTTCGATTCTTCAAGATCTTCTCTTTCCTGCTTAGAATGTTCGCAGTTCGCCGCGTAAAAAGCAGGAGCTAAACGAAATTTCATTCATCAATCTGTCACTGATTATTCAATGACAAGTATCTAAATGAAAGCCTGTACTAGTTTTTAAATGGGTTGATTTCCCAAGGACCAAATGGTTCAAATTCCATGAAAAACGACCTCCTTTATTATTTGCTATACCCTATTATATTTGATAACATGTTATTAAAATCACATTGTTCAGAAATGCGTCACAGTTAAGGAGGTCCCCCATGAAACAGCAAGGCTCTTTAATCAAAAAACTGCGCACAGATCGCAAAATCTCGCAAGCCAGGCTTGCCGAAGGTATTTCCTCTCGTACCACCCTTTCTTCTTTCGAAAATCGTAAAACAAACCTCTCTTCACAAACCCTGTTTGATTATTTAGATAAGATGAATATCACAGTTCATGAGTTTAGTCTGCTTCTTGACAGCGAAGCCACGGATCAAAAACGACAACTCGTACAAGACTTCTATACCCGTTATTATGACAGAACACTCACCCTTGATTACTTGACGAGCCTAGAAGAACGTTACTTTGAGACACAAAATTTTTTTTATTATTCTTTGTATATCCAAGGCCTGTTACTGCTCAATCGAGAATCATTTCTTAAGAATCAGCAAGCGTATTCGAAAGAAGTTGAATTAGTGAAGCAATATTTGTTCGATATCGAAACATGGGGACGCTTTGAACTGAATCTGTTCTCCAATTTGTTATTTATTTTTGACCAAGAAACCATCAGCTATTATTTAGACCATGGAATCAAAAAAATTCTTCGCTATGCCAATGATCCCTTTTATGCAAATCTGTTAAGTGTCGTGATCTTAAACGGCTGTGCATTCGCCAGCGAGAATAAGGATTCCTACTTGCTTAACAAGTTTCTGCTCTTGTCTCATCCCTTGCCTAATACACCTCTTTATTTTTATTTAAAAATCCATCAAGTGTTGTATCAAGAGATCTATTCGTACTTACAATCTTCTCAATTAAACAAAGAAGTGTTAAGAAACAGCTTAATCGTTATCGAACAAGCCGGGTATCAGAATCATAACATCGATTTAAAAAATCTGATTTATGCTGTGACGAGCATCTCCATTTAGTTTTCAGCGCTTCGTGCTTTCCTATACTCCCTGTCTGCCATCTAAGGGACGTTTTTTCAGACAAGCATACTCTATACTTCTACACAAAAAACCAGTTAGGCCCATAGGCCTAACTGGTACTGGTAAGGGTCCGTCTGTCAGAAAACAGAGTCTGCGACTATTCTTATGGTTTAGTTTCCCGATTAACGAGATTCTGAAGTAACCCCAATAGTCGCCCATGGGTTATGATCTGGATCATATGCCCAAGTGAAGTTTGCGACCCGATCAGAGATCGGCAATACTTGGTTACGGTACAAGGTTGGAATAGCAAATGCTTCTTCAAATGCATATTCTTGCCACGCGTCAAATGCTTCTTTACGTTTTTCTTCATCGAATGAATCATTTGAATCGATAGCAGCTAACAACTCTGTATTACGTTCAGACTCGTAACGAGTATAGTTAAAGGCTGAGTTTGGTCCCCATAAGCTAGTTGGTGATGGATCAGAACCAGTAGACCAAGCAGCTTGGAAAACATCGATATCTGGATCATCATTTTTCAGTTTGTCGTAGAATGCTTGGAAGTCAATCAAACGTCCTGTTGAGTATTGAACATCCAAACCGATTTCTTGCCATTGCTGAACATAGTAGTCTGCCAATGGTTGCGCCACTTCTCCACCCGACATTGAAGCAAAATTAATGGTCAATTTATTGCCATCTGGATCTTCACGGAAGCCATCGCCATCCACATCAATAAAGCCAGCATCATCTAAGAGTTGATTTGCTTTATCCATATCTAAGTGGTAGCCTTCCAGTTCTGAGTCGTGCAAACTACCATAAACTGGCGGGATCAATGTTGTACCATTTGAACGCAAGCCATGGTAGAAACGCTCACCAATCGCATCATTATCGATGGCATAGCCCATTGCTTGACGCAATGCTTTGTTGGCCATTTTTGCGTTTGGATCAAAATCAACACTATTTGTTTCGTCATTCCATGTTCCTAAATTAAAACCAAGATACGTATAGGATTGTTCTGGACGACCTAACATTTGGTAGCCATCCATATCTTGATACGTATCGAAGGTATCTGTTGGCATTTTCAATACTAAATCATATTGTTTTGCATTTAGGGCTTCATTGATTGATGCAGATGGTACATTGCGCATCACAATTTTTTCTAATGTTGGTGTTCCGCCATAATAATGTTCATTTGGAACATACTCTACGGTTTCACCAGGTACAATATTACTCATTTTGTAAGGACCAAAACCAACTGGATTCGTTCGTACAGGATCACTAGAAGGCATATCTGCTACTTCAATACCTTCAAATGTATGTTTTGCTAGTGCAGAATTCCAGACTGCTCCACCAGATTGTTGCATACCAGGATGCATTTCTTTAAATTCAATTTCAACAACTTTATCACTGACTGCTGTAATTCCCGAGATGGTATCCGCTTCTCCGCTATGGTATTCTTCCATTCCGACAATATTCGTAAAGGTATTATCGTAACGAACGCCATCATAATCTTGATGACCAATGACTTCATAAGAGAAAATAACGTCTTCGGCTGTGACATCTACCCCGTCTGACCATTTTAGTTCATCACGTAATGTGATCGTCGCTTTATTGTTTTCGACATCCAAGTCTAAGTCTGCAGGTCCTCCATCAATAATCTTGAAGTCCTCATCTTGTAAGAATAGATATTCATGACTTGGCAACATAAAGTCACGGTCATAGGCATCCTGATAGAACTCCCATTGGAATAATCCTTGGAACTGGGTGTCCATTACAACAGCAACGTCTAGAACGCCACCTTCAATCACTTCATCATCATTGACTACCGCTAACGGTAAGGTGCCGATATCTGATGCTGCCGCGTCTGATGAAGACTCTCCTGTATCTGTGGCTCCTGTTCCACCTTCATTACTTTGTCCGCACGCACCTAAAACAAGCGCTGCCAATAAAGTGATCATGCCAAACTTCGTTTTCTTCATACTCTTCCTCCTTATTTAAATCCCCTCATTTATGATTCACTGATAAAAAAACCAAGCAAACAGTTTTTTTTATCTTAAAATGGCTTTTTTATTAGAAAATCTGAACGAGATTAACTAAATTATAACAATTTTCGCAAAATTCTTTCTGTCAATAATTTCACTAGGTAATGAAAATATTGAAAAAACCGCTAGAATTCTTACTAAATCGCTATTATTTTTCTCTAAAAATTCTTAATTTTTTCTTTTATTCAAACTATTCTTCTCATCTTCCTTAAAAATGAGGCTGCCGTAAACTGTCAGGAAACCCTTCTTTGATGAGAAAAGATGTGATACTATGAAAAAAAGGAGCGTTCATTGAAATTATGTCAGACAAACGAATTTTCTTACAAACAAAATCGAAACCTTTCGCACCCATTTCGCAGCTCTTAACCCAGCGCTTGCTTTTGGCGTATAGCATCGTCTTGATTCTTATTGGCTTCTTCGCCTCGCCTCCCCAAGCATTGTGGCAAGGATCGTTGGCCATTTTGAATGCCCCTAGCAATTTGATTTCAGATTATTTTGCAATCGGCAATCTTGGAAGCGCCTTTTTAAATAGCGGCTTATTGACCTTGATCAGTATCCTATTGGCTAAAAAGCAAGGAACCATTATTAGTGGTCCGATGATCGCTGCTTTCTTCACCATATCCGGCTTTTCTTTTTTTGGAAAAAACCTCTTTAACTCGATCCCCATTCCCTTGGGTGTCTACTTATATTCTTACATACAGCAGCGTCCTTCTACCCAATATTCACTGGTTGCTTTATTTGGCAGTGCAGCCTCGCCAGTCATTAGTTACTTAGCATTTGGCTTAGGATTACCTTTACCACTAGGAATCGCGTTAGGTTATGGGGTTGGCGTTTTGATTGGCTTAACATTGCCACCTCTGGCAGCACAATTTTTGCAATTCCATCAAGGATTTTCTTTGTACAATATTGGGTTTGCCACTGGAATTATTACCATGTTTTTCACTAGTTTTTTACGCTTGTTCGACATGGAGGTCTATTCAAACAAACAATTGACGACTGAATACCACTATTACTTGACGGCTTTCTTGCTCATCCTTTGTTTCTCCTTGTTTCTTATCGGTTATTTTTTAAACCACCGATCTCTCAAAGGCTTAAGAGACCTCTTCAAAACATCAGGGAAACTAATGACTGATTATGTCACGATTTTTTCTCTTGGCGTCACCATGATGAACATGGCAATGATGGGGCTCTTGATGCTAGTCTTTGTTTTTCTGCTCCAAGGCGAACTTTCTGGTCCCCTATTAGGGGCAGTGCTGACCGTGATCGGCTTCAGTGCCTTTGGGAATCACTGGAAAAATAGTTTACCTGTCATGATCGGTGTAGTTTTAGCAACCAAAGTCGGTTTGACATCTGATATATCGACCTTCAGCTTATTGTTAACAGCGATCTTCGGCACAAGTCTGGCTCCTATCAGTGGTTACTATGGTCCGATAGCTGGTGTCTTAGCTGGAATCGTCCATGCAGCGCTAGTCACCAACATCACCTATTTACACGGTGGATTGAACTTATACAATAATGGTTTTTCCAGTGGATTTGTAGCAGCAGCAATGGTACCATTGTTAGATGAATACCAACAAATCAGAAGGCGGAGAAAAAATGATTGAAAAAGAACGGGCACGACGAATCGTCGATGAAGTGGTCACCTACTTTTTGTCCCATGACTGTCAAAAGATAACAAGTGAGATGGCCTTTGAAGCAGAGGGATTCAAAGCAGTCGTCGAAGGTCCTTTCCCAGAGCAGCCCTCTGATTTAGAACATTTTATTGAAATGCTAAATACCCCAAGAGACAGTACTTTAGAAAACTATTATGTTGAATTATTAGGCGGTCACCAAACGATCCATGAAGAAAAAGACTACTATTTACTGGGTTTGATGATCGATGAAGCCGCCATAATGTATGATGAGGGACACTTAGTCGTTGAACTGTTTCGCAAAAAATACAATTGAAGAGCAATTAGCATAAAACGTTTCTGCTTTGTGAACCCCACAATTCAGAAACGTTTTTTGTTCGTTCGTCGTGACAAAATTGAAAGTTTATTGATAGATTTTTCACACTACTTTTCAGAAAACTAGCGTTATACTTTCATCATAATAAAAAACGAGGTGACCTATTGATGAAAAAATTTTTGATTGGACTGGCAGTTGTCGTACTTGTTGGATTCGGTGCATTGCAAATTGCTGAATCAGTCATCATGGGAGGCGATAGCTATTATGTTCAAATCACGACAGATGGTGAAAAAACGACTTCTAAAGATGACAACGGTAATGTCTTTACCCAATACCACTATGAATTGCCTGGATATGACGAAAATGGGAAAAGCAAAACCCTTGATTTCAATGGCTTCCAAGAGCGTCCTTTGCGTAAAGAAGCCTATCTAAAACTTACTTGGAATGAGAAAAAAGGCGTGACTAGCTATGAAGAGGTCAAAGAAAAAGATATTCCAGCGAAAGCATTAACTCAATTAAAAGGAGCGTAACTCAATCATGGAAAAAATTATTCAAGCAAATGAACTGACCAAAGTTTACGGAAAAGCCAACGAAAAACAAACCGAAGCCTTAAAAGGCATCAGCTTTGATATTGAAAAAGGCGAATTTATCGGAATCATGGGGGCTTCTGGTTCAGGAAAATCTACCCTACTAAATATTCTCTCAACCTTGGATCATCCAACAAACGGTACGATCCGCATCAACAACAACGATATCACGAAACTTAAAGGCGATGCCTTAGCAGATTTTCGCAGCCGCGAGATAGGGTTCATCTTCCAAGATTTTAATCTTTTAGAAAACTTAACAGCGTCAGAAAACATTGCCGTTCCCCTATCATTGCAAGGAGTCAAACCAAAAATGATCCAACAACGGATCAAACTTGTTGCAGAACGTTTGTCTATCACCCATATTCTCGACAAATATCCAGCAGCAATCTCCGGTGGGCAAAAACAACGGGTGGCAGCTGCTCGAGCCTTGATCACAGAACCAACGATTCTTTTTGCCGACGAACCCACGGGTGCCTTAGATTCAAAAAGCGCCAAAGATTTGTTGAATATGATGGATGATTTGAATACCAATGACCAAGTATCGATTTTATTGGTGACCCACGATCCTCTTTCCGCCAGCTATTGCCAACGTATTTTATTTATCAAAGACGGAAAGATCCATCAAGAAGTTAAACGAGAGGATCAAAGCCGCGAAGAATTTTATCGCAAGATCCTTGTCATTCTAGGAAACTTGGAACAATAAGGAGGAAGAACACATGCTTTGGAAATTATCACTTACCGGAATCAAAGGCCGGTTGAAGGATTATATCGTCCTCTTTTCTGGTTTAGTCATGGCCTCAGCCATCTTCTATATGTTCGAATCGATGGCCAGCAATGAAGCCTTTTTAAAAAGCAACTCAATCATTAGTATGGTGGTTTTCGTCTTTCGCTTTGGGTCTGTGTTACTAGGAATCATCACTTTTGCCTATATTTTGTATGCCAACTCATTTTTGATGGCAATGCGGCAAAAAGACTATGCAATGTTTATGATGCTTGGTGCTAAGGGACGTAAAATCGCCCAGATGATTTTTATCGAAACCTTCTTAGTCGGAATCGTAGCTACTGCTGTTGGTTCTTTGTTAGGGATTGGCTTGGCAAGTGGCGTGAATACCTTACTAGTGAATCAATTGAACTTGCAAATCAGTCATTATGCGGCATTTAGTCCTCAAGCATTAGTAGTGACCGTCATTTTCTTCTCCGTGCTCTTTTTGATTGCTGCTATTTTCAATGCACGGGCCATTGCCAAAAAATCCATATTGGCACTGCTTCGTGAAACAAGCACGCCTGCTCAGGCAAAACAACGGCCTATTTTATTGCTCTTGCAGACAGTGTTAGGGATCTGCTCTTTAGCGATTGGCTATTATATGATGAGCGATTTGTTGAAATTCCAATTGATTGGCATCGGCATCGCCCTCGTAACGATTGTTTTGGGTACCTATCTTGTTTTCCGATCAGTGATAATCACGATTTTAGGTCTTTTGAAGAAATCGGATGGGATCGCATTAAAACGACTAAACAATTTCACGCTCTCCCAATTAAGCTTCCGAATTCGTGATTATACTCAGATGCTTTCAATGGTGGCAATGCTCTTTGCTTTAGCCTTAGGTGCTTTGACTGTAGGTCTTGGCTTTAAAAACCAAATTCCGATCATGGCAAAAACAGCAGCCCCTTACGACTTATATTTAAACAATGCACAAGCCGTTTCAGATGAAAAGATCACTGCGTTAAAGCCAACCACAGATGTCAATTATACGTTGAAGGAAAGTAGTGATAGCATCTACTTTGTAAAAGAAGAATTTGATGATGCGAACTTATTGACCTCTGTTTACGACAACCTCAGTGTTGACGTTCATTACACCAAGGTTTCTGGTGAACAATTAGCAACCGATCCTACTCAACAAGATCAGTTACGTCAATATTTGCTCCCAGATCAACGTAGTAAAGAAATTAAAATTGTTGATCAAGCAGACTTTGATCGCTTGAGTGATCCTGAATCGAGTTTACGCATGATACAAGTCAAAGATTTTCAGTCCAACTACGAGGCATTGCATGAATTGGCTCAAGAAAATCAAACAGCAAATTCTTCTGAAACGCCGGACATGAATTTCACTCAACGAGTATTTGTCTATGATACTTACAACGGTATTTTTTCCGGCTTTGAGTTCATGGGCTTCTTCTTAGGAATCGCCTTCTTAACGATGTTAGCTAGCTGCTTGATGTTTAAAATTCTTTCTGGCGCAAACAGTGACATTCAACGTTACGCTATGTTGAAAAAAATCGGTACACGAACTAGCTTGCTGAAAGGATCGATTCGTAAAGAAATCGGCGTCTTGTTCCTAGTTCCCGGTATTTTAGGCATGATCCATGTCTTGTTCGGTCTCCAAATGTTCACGACGTTGATGATCGATCCGTATCATAACCTCTGGCTACCTTTTGGCATCTTTATCGCGCTCTATGCCGTTTATTACATGGTGACCATCTGGCTGTATACCAACATCGTGTTAGAACCAAAGAAAAAATAACTAGTAGAAACTTTCTGAATTGCTCAACGCAAAGAGACCATCGATCCGTTCGATGGTCTCTTTCATTTACTCGTGTTTTTTTAATCAAGGAGCGTTCTCAGTTTTGAGTTTTGATCCCCATGTGCATCGCTGCTGCTCCCCCTGCATAACTTTTGACTTGTAATATGCCAAAACCCGCTGCTTGAAATTCATTTGCTAACGTTTCTTTATCAGGAAAATCCCGTGCTGACTCTTGTAGCCAAGAGTATTCTTGGTAACTTTTTGCGAAAAGTTTGCCAAAAAAGGGCATGACATAGTGAAAATAAAAGGTGAACAACTGCCGCCAACCAATCAACGTCGGCTGCGACGTTTCTAAACAAACGATTTTCCCGCTTGGGCGCAGGACCCGGTGAATCTCCGCTAAGACTTGTTGACGATCAGCGACATTTCGCAAGCCGAAACCAATGGTCACATAATCAAAACTCTCGTTTGGAAAGCTTAATGCCATCGCATTGCCGGTCTGCCACAGGATTTGCGTTTGCTGTTTTTTCTGTGCTTTTTCTTGGGCAACCGTTAACATTTCTTCACTAAAATCAACACCGGTCACTTGTCCTGTCGGACCGACTGCTTCATTTAAGGCAAATGCCCAGTCTCCAGTTCCGCAGCAGAGGTCTAATATTTCAGCACCTAGCGGCACTGCCATTCGTTTCATTGTATCCTTGCGCCACCGTTTGTGTAGCTGAAAAGAGATAATACCGTTCATTCGATCATAACGGGAAGCAATCGATTCAAATACATCATGTACTTTGGTTTCTTTAGCTGTTGCTGCCATTACGGCACATCCCTTCTTTTCCTCGTTTTAGACGCTAAATTCTCAACCCTTAGGTGTCAGTTGCTATAAGTTGCTGATGATTTTAGTCTAGCACGAAAAAATGGGGGGGAACAAAGACCATGCTTGCTATCGTTTTTAGTCGATTTACATTGTTAATAACTTAAAGTATTATCTTTTTGTGCATATACAGGGTTGCCATCCGATAATCATAATGAATCATCGAAAATGCCAATAGTTCGCCATTTCTTAAATAACTATCATCCCTTACAATCAATGCTGGCATGCCTTCTTCTAAATGAAAGAAGGCAGCTTGTTCCTTCGTTAACGGTTTGCTCTGGATAAACTTGTCGATGAAGGCAACCGTCAGCTGTTTTTCTTCTGCCAAAGCTTGGAACATCGACCCATCCATCATTGTTTCTGAGATCTCCCCTACGATTTCAGGAATATAATAGGAACGTTCAATTAAATACGGTTTGTCATCTAGCGTACGAAACCGCTGAACTTCGATAAAGTGTTGATCTTTCGCAAATTGTTTATGACTAGGGAGAAACAACGCATCGGCTGCCTTGACCAGTCGTTTTGAGGCTTTGACTGTTCGAATATTTTTCTCACCTCGCGTCAAATCTTCATTGAAGCCAAGATCTCCTTGTTCAATGGTGGGTTTTTGGTTGCTCTGAAAGCGAATATAAGAACCTCGCCCTTGCATTTGATAGATCCAACCCATCTTGCTCAATTTATTGAGGGCTTGGCGTAACGTATAACGAGAAACGGGATAAATCGCCAAAAGCTCTCGTTCACTGGGCATCTTCCCCTGCTCATTTCCAATGTCACCGGCTTCAATCTTTCTGATCAATTCTGCTGCTAAGTCTTCAATACTGAGTTTGGTCATCTAGCTACTCCTTTCTATTCGATTCTTTACTACTATTATCATCCTCGGCGTAAAAAAAGCCAGCTATTTTTCATAGCTGGCTTATCAAAAAACGGATAGATTATGCCTTCGTTGCGTTTGCTTGTTCGTCCTTGTATAATTTGCCATCATACATTTTGATGAATGGGAACCAAATCAAGAAAGCAACGACTGCACAGATGATTGCTAAAACAAAGGCACGCCAGTCACCACCTGAACCAATAAAGCCAGATAAGCCAATTGGCGTCGGCCACGCTACTTGAGCAATCGGTGGGTTAACAAAGCCTAGGTTGATGCCAAAATAAGCAACGGACATTGAAGCCATCGGTGCTAAGAAGAATGGAATCGCTGTGTACGGGTTGTATACCACTGGCATCCCGAACAAAATCGGTTCATTGATATTGAAGAAGGACGGCACGATCGCTGCTTTTCCTAAAGCACTTAACTGCGCTGATTTTGCAAAGAAGGCGATGAAAATCACCATTCCTAATGTCGCTCCTGAACCACCGATCGTAACAAAACTATTGTTAAACTCGCCCGCAAAGGCAATGTTGGCACCATTTTGGTTTTCCACCATATTCGACAATACGATTGGCGTCAAGAATGAGGTCACGATCGTTGCCCCATGAATACCGACGATCCAGAGTGCATGCATGAAGAAGTAGATAACAAGTAGTCCGACCCAGGTACTGGTCAATTGCGTCACGAAACTAAAAGGAATCGCAATGACTTTGAAAATATCTGTGCCCATTGCGACTAATGCACCATTGATGACGATTACAGCTAATGAAGTCAGTGCCGTTGGGATCAATGCTGTAAAAGATGAAGATACTCCTGTTGGCACTGTATCAGGCATTTTGATAACAATATTGCGTTTCACACAGAATGCGTAGATTTTTACGGCAATGATCGCCATGATGATCGCTGTAAAGATCCCAGTTGTTCCTAAACGAGTCACCCCGCCAGCCATTTCCCAACCATCGATGATTTTTTGGTCATCAGAAATCACATTGACTAGTGTTGCCATACCACCTTCAAAAACTAGTTGTGGCAAGCACATAAAGAACGCCATCATTGAAAGCAACGCACCATTGACTGGGCTAAGAACGATTTTCTCTTCTTGCGCTTGGATTTTCGTGTACTCGTAACCAAACACGACACAGAAGTAAAGTGCTAAAATCCCCATTGTTGCGGTATTACCTAACATGTAAAGATTTTGGATTTTATCGAATGACGCACTCCAAATACCTTCTAATGCAGGGAAGCTTTGTGGCAAAACACTGACGATCAAGAACATTGATCCTACGATAGTGAAAGGAATCGACGCCATCCCGGCTGCCATGACCCCACGAACGATCCGTAACTGTGAGATTTTTCCCATTGGACCCATTAAGTAGCGGTCCAAGAAGGCAAACATTTTGTTATTTTCTGAATCCATTGACTGTTCCTCCTTGTGTTTCAAATGTAGTCAAATACGTGAAATACTTGTCGCGATCATGCTCGATCAACCAGGCTTTACGCTGGATGAACAGGCACGCCATCATGCCGACAGTAAACAAGGCAAGTAAGATGCCTCTACCCGATTGATTCATAAAAGGAATCAATGTTGCTTGCTGTCCGATCAAAATACCAAAAATTGCAATGAGATTAACGCCGAATTGGAGCCAATACCCGATTTTTGTCACCAGTAAACGATTCGATTGCTGCCAATATTTTTGAGTTTGTTCAATAAGTATAAGTCCATCAACGATCAATAAGGCAATGGGAATCAAACCCGCCCATGTCCATTGAGACAGGCTCAATAGGGTCCAATAAAGATTGACAAAGAAAAAGATCGCAGTCATATAACGAAAAAGTAAAAAACGATTAAACCGCATACTTTTGTTTGCATATTCTTTCTTGGCTGCTGGGGTTACCGGTTTCCTTTTGGTCACAAGTCCTCCTCCTTTCGTTTTGCTTCCGCTCGACAACTTGTTCGAACAAGTTATATTCTAGCAGAATTCCTGTTGAATGCAACCGATTTCTTTTTGAAAGTGTTCTCTGAAAATAACCTGCTTTTTCATATGTTATTTCTGAAAAGTTAAGCCGATCTCAAGGAACCGTGCAGGATAATACTGGAATGTTCCTGATGTTTGGCTTTTATTCGAGCAGAAAAAAAGTTATTTTTAGCATTACTTTTGCAAAAAATATTTGTTTCTGAAGGCTTTATCCCCCACGCAAGGCAACAGGTTTGTCAACTTGCTAACTTTACAGTACACTCTAAGTAACAAAATAGTTGATTTCGAACATGCGTTATTTTTATTAATCGACATTCCCTATACTCGTTCCTTAAAACGAAAGGAGATCCTCCCAATGGATGTATTAGAAACTTACTTAGCCAGCATTGAAGATCCAGTAAAGCAAGAAAAACTGCGTGCCTTATTTGCCGCTATTACCAAGAAATTTCCTGACCTTGTCCCAGTCATTAAGTGGAATCAGCCGATGTTCACCGCCCATGAGACCTTTATTATCGGTTTCAGTGTTTCAAAACCGCATTTTTCTGTCTCCCCTGAAACCAAGTGTCTTGAACAGTTTGTCGATGCCATCGAAAAAGCCGGCTACAGCCATACAGATAACATTTTTCGCATCAAGTGGACTGAGCCAATCGATCAAGTATTGATTGAGGACATGATCGCTTTCAACCTGAAAGACAAAGCGGAGATGACCCGCTTTTGGCGCTGAGCCATTCAAGCCCTCGTAAAAGAAGAGCAACCAAAAAAATCCGCAGAAGCCTGTTCGCTTCTGCGGATTTTCTGACTATTATAAGCCTAATTCTGGTGCCGGATCAAAGAATCCTGACCATAAGCTTGTTGACATCCCTAAATGTAGATGGACGCCGGTTGAATTTCCTGTCGTTCCCATACCGCCAACATATTGTCTGGCAGAGACACTTTGCCCGACCGAAACAGCCGGCAATGTACTAAAGTGCATATAGTAGCTGTAAACGCCATTGGCATGTTTGATGATCACATAGTTACCAGTTGACGGACCATAGCCCGCTTCGACGACTTCGCCGGCTTGGATCGCATAAATCGGCGTTCCGGTACCACCAGTAAAGTCGATGCCATTATGTTGATTTCCTGATGCACCTGTTGGATCTGTGCGATACCCAAAGCGACTCGAAATATGAACCGAATCGACTGGCATTTGCCATCCACCTGTGCTTGCCTGTTCTTTTGGCTCAGATGCTTGCTCCACAGGTGCAGGAGTAGCTGCCGGTTTATCTGTCGACACTGGTGATTCTGGCGCCACTGCGACTTCCGTCTTCGGTTGTGCCGCTGCCACGGCTGCTTGTTGAACGGCAGAATTTTCAGCAGCTTCTGCTGATTGGGCTTCTGCTGATTGTTGGCGTTTTGCTGCTTCTTCTGCTTCTTTGCGCGCTTGTGCTTCTTGTGCTTCTTGCTCAGCCAGTTGCTTCAACGCTGCTTCTTTTTGCCGTTGTGCTTCTGCTTTGTCCGCTTCCAATTGGTCTTTTTTCTCTTCTTCGGTGTTCAACGCCAGGGCAAGGTCGGCTAGTGCAACTTCTTGATTCAATTTGACATCAGCTAATTCCGCTTGTTTTCCTTGCAATGCGTTTGACTGTTCTTCGATCGCAACCAATTGTTCCTGCAACTCTTTTTCCAATTTCTGACTCGTTGCGATATCTTCTTGCTGTTGTTCGACGATGCTGTTGCTGGCATTCATGATCGTTACTGAAGCGATCGCCCGTTGAATGGCTTCTCCGATGGATTCAGAATCAACGATTTTTTGGAACAAACGATTGGAAGGTTCCGACGTTTGAATGTCGCGCGCTTGATTCGCCAGTACTTCTGTGCGCTTGATGATTTTCTCTTCAAGGTCTTGGATTTCTTGTGCCAAGGCATTGACTTCTTCTTCCGTCGTCGTTTTCTTTTGTAGGATTGCTTGGATTTCTCCTTCAATCGATTGAATCTCTGCCTCTGTGGAGCGTTTCAGTGATTCTAATGAGGTGGATTCATTTTTTATGTCATTGATTTTTTCATTTTGCTGCTGGATCTTCTGATCAAAGCTGTCTGCGGATACCGTCACGACAGGCAGCGTCAGCAAAACAAGTGAACTTGCAACCAAAAGTGTCTTTTTCATTTTTTCTCCTTAACTAGATGTGTCTTCTCGCTTTCTCTAGCATACCGAAAGATTTCATTCTTGGGGCTGTTTTCACAGAAATAACATCTGGCTGAAAGAAATTGACATCTAGCTGAAACAAAATTGTTAGAATATTTCAACGAAAAAGATTGCTTTTCTTCGTCATTTAACCTTCGTTACTTATCAATAGCTCGTTTCCTGACCGACTGCCTACGAAAGGGCCGCGATTTACAGCAAACAACAGGTGACCTATGCTATACTGAATAAAAAACGGAGGTTCTCATGATACAACAAGTGACCCAATTTACTGATTCTGAATTAGAAACTATCGCCCAAATTTGGCTGCAAAGTAATTTGGATGCCCATGACTTTATTTCGGCTGCCCATTGGCAAGATAACTATGACTTTGTGAAAAAAGCCTTTGCCGATGCCCTTATCTACACCTATTCGGTGGATGATCAGCCCGTCGGCTTCATCGGGATGATGGATGATTATATCGCGGGTATTTTCGTTTTGAAAGACTATCGTGCCCACGGCATTGGCAAGCAGCTTTTACAAAAAGTACAAGCAGAATATGAGAAGCTGACTCTGAATGTCTACAAAAAAAATACAGCTGCTATTGCGTTTTATCTCAAAAACGGCTTTGCCATCGTTTCTGAACAACTGGATTCTGATACCAATGAAATCGAAAACACCATGGAGTGGCATCGTTGATGCTGCTCTTTTTCCTATTCCGTTTTTTCTACCAGTCAGTTAACTAACCCTTTGGCATCTTAAAAAAAATTCTACCGATCAAATAATAAATTTAGAACACATATACAAATTTTGAATGAGTGACATGATTGCTTGCTTTCCTCTTCATGCAGCCCCTTGTCCACTTAGATTTCCACCGACTGCAATCCTTTTTATTCTAATAACATAAAGCAGTAGACTCTGTGCTGATTGAAGTGATTCATGTAAATAGCCTCCTCCTAAAGTTTAGGAAGAGGTTATTTACAGTTGAAACGAATTTATTCAGAAGGTTCTGCTGGATACTCCCGCAAGCGATACCCGACGCCGATTTCAGTGATCAAATATTCTGGCTGCAGCGTATTGGTTTCGATTTTCTTGCGAATATTTGAAATATTGACTCGCAAGGTTTGTGCATCCGCTGCAAAAGGTCCCCAGACTTCGCTGGTTAGGGTATAGTAAGTGACGACTTTGCCTAAATTCTTGAACATTACTGCCATAATACGGTATTCATTTTTGGTCAAATGGATCTCATTTTGATTCTTGTACAGGATTTTTTTCTCAAAATCGATCGTTAACTCCTTGTTTACGAGAATCGGGCTACTGCTAAAGGCAGCTGTCTCCTTGTGCCGTAGTGCCGTGCGAATGCGGGCAAATAATTCATTGGTACTGAAGGGCTTCGTTACATAATCATCGGCACCAAGGTCTAATGCTTGCACTTTGTCTTGTTCATCTTTGCGGGCAGAAATCACGATGATCGGTGTGTTCATGCGCTTACGAATGATTTTCAACAGCTCCATGCCGTCAATGTCCGGTAAGCCCAGATCCAGCAAGATGAAGTCGATGGTTTCTTCCTGCAAGAGCATCAATGCCTCCATGCCAGTGCCGACTGACGTAAAGTTGTAATGCTCTCTTTGCAAGACGACCTCCATAAAATCAACGATATTCGAATCATCTTCAATCAATAAAAAATGTCGCTGCATGTTCTCCCTCCTTACTGCTTTAAATAAATACGAAAGATCGTACTGCCGGTTTTCGTTTCGATTGCTAATTTGCCTTCATGGGCATGGATGATGGTTTTCACGATACTCAGTCCGATACCTAATCCATTTTTTGAATCCACCGGCACTTCGGTGTCATTGGTTAAATTCGCTTGGATTTTTTGGTATTGTCCTAAGGGGATCTCCCCTTGGTTTTCGATTTCAATGACCACATCCTGCTCTTGAGAAACTCGCAAGAATATCGGTGTATCGGCGGTTCCATGGCGAACCCCATTTTCAATCAAATTAAACAAGGCTTGTTCGATCAAGATTGGATCGACTTTGACAAAAATCAGCTGATCGGGCATCTTCACGATGATTTTTTGTTGCGGATAGACTTTTTTCAGGTGCGTCAAAACCGCTTCGATAATTTCTTCGATCGGTTCTTCACTACGCTTGACCGCCATATTAGTCAAATTGATGCGGGTCACCGACAGTAAGTTTTCGACCATACGGATCAACCACTGGGATTCACTTTGGATATCCCCTAGCAGTTTTTGTTTCGTTTCCATTTTGATCACGCCTTCGGTTTCGCTCAATGTTTCGGCTATGCCAGAAATCGTCGTCAGTGGCGTCCGCAAGTCATGAGAAACCGCACGCAGTAGGTTGCTGCGGACTTTTTCCCGTTCGTTTTCCAATTGGATCTGTTCTTTCTCACTCGCCAGTGAGACTTGCTCCAACACGGTCGCGATTTGGGTGATCACAAGGCGCAGATAATTCAACTGACTATTGGCCAACTGATGCTCCTCGTTGCGTTCTACCCCAAGGGCGCCTAGTGGTTTGCCGTTTAAAACGATCGGCAAGTAAAATCCATTGGCACCAATCAGCGTATCTGTACCGCGACCGGCTTCTTTTTGATTTTTCACGACCCAAAAAGCGACGGCTTTCTCATCCTTGCCAGTCAGTTGAGACAGTGTTTCTCTTGATGAATGCAGACTTCTTAAATGACCTTCTCTGTCATATAACGCCACTTCTCGCTGGAGTAAGCGTGCCAAATAGGTGGTCGTACTTTCATAGATTTCTTGCTCATTCCGTGTTTCCATGTATTGTTTGTTCAGTTCATACAATATCTCCATTTGATGCTCTTTTTCCTTGGCATTTTCTGCTTGGGTCTTCAATCGAACCATCAAGTTACTGATCATCAAGGCAACGATCAGCATGATCACTAATGTGATTGGATAGCCTGCTTTATAGACCGTCAAGGAATACAAAGGTTCGACAAAGAACCAGTTGTAAGAAAGGACACTAATGATCGATGCCATGGCACTCCATAGATAGCCACTCGTGTAACGTGCCACTAAGAGAACAAAAAAGATATAAACCAGCATCAAATTCTGATCGCCGAAATGTAAGTACTGCATGCCTTCTGTCACTATGGTGGCGAGCATGATCAGCCCAAAGGTCAAGGTGAAATCTCGACCACCGCCTTCAAATAATTGCGAAAACGTCAGCCGTGGTCGCTGCATTTTTTCTTTAAAAGGAATCAAATGGATCTCAATATCATCAAGGCGCCGAATCAAGCGGTCTTCTAAATCCTCGACAAACAATTTTTGGAACCACTTCTGAGAAACCTGTTTCCCCATGATAATGTCACTGGCACCCGTCATTTTGGCATACTCTACGATGGTCTCAAAACTGTCATCCGCTTCGATGTTGATGACTTCTGCTCCCAAACGCTCTGCCAATGGCACCTCGGTAGGTGTATCATCTAACGATCGAACTTGGATAACCGTCCATTCGGCACCCACTCCTTGGGCTAAGCGGGCGGTCCAACGAATGCATTTCTCTGCCATTTTCGGCAAGCGATCATCAATGATCGTCAAAAGCTTGCTTTGGACTCGTTTTCGACCGCCGTTCATTTGATTGATATGATTGGAAGCTTTTTGGATCGCTAATCCCCGCAGATGATCAAGTTTTTCTGGCGTAAAAAAGTTTTTTAGCGCTCGTTTGGCATTTTCGTCGGCATAGATTTTTCCTTGTTCTAATCGATCGATCAGTTCGTCTGGTTCAACATCCACCACCCGCAAGCTGGCGTGCTGGAAAAAGGTGTCAGGGACCGTTTCTCTGACTTCCACTTCCGTGACCTTTTCCACGATATCATTCAGACTTTCGATATGCTGGACATTGATGGTCGTGTAGACGGTGATTCCTGCATTCAGTAATTCATCGACATCTTGGTAACGTTTTTTGTTTCGCGCACCAATGGGATTGGTATGTGCCAACTCATCGATCAAGACGATATCTGGTTTTAGTTGGATCAGTCGATCGATATCTGGCTCATAAAGGGTCAATTGCTTGTGTTGGTATTGCTTTAATGGTACTTGTGGTAACCCTTCAAGCAATCGATTGGTATCGGGACGTTTGTGGGGTTCGATATAGCCGATCACCACATTTTTGCCCATGAGTAAACACTCATGGGCTTCAGTTAACATCGTATAGGTTTTTCCAACACCGGCAGCAAAACCGAAAAATACCCGTAGCTTGCCACGTTTAGGTCCAAAGCCCGCTTGCAGCAGCATCTCTTCTGGGATCGTCTGCTGGTTGTTTTCACTCATAGATGCTTCCCCCTATTCTTCGGGTAATTGATCGAGCTGCTGATTCAAGGCCATAATATTGACATATTCTCTCGTGGAGAACAAATCAGCTACTTTATTCCTGTTTATTATATCATGAATTGTTTGTTCATCGATGCCTCTTGTGTCAGCGATCCGCGGCAGTTGAAAAAGTGCCGCTTCGACACTGATATCAGGATCAACGCCACTACCCGAAGCGGTCACGAGATCAATCGGCACACTGGTTTGGGTTGGGTTTTCTGCAAGTAACGCCGCTGTCCGCTCAGCTACAGTCTTTTTTTGGGTCGTATCATAGGGCGACAATTGTGAAACATTTTGATCACGCCCTTGGAAGTAACCTGCTTGGTCAAAAGGTTGCGCAATTAGCTCAGATCCTTTGATCGCTCCGTCTTCCACGATTTGACTGCCGTTGGCTTGATGGGCAAAAAAGACTTGTCCGACTCCAGTGACCAACAATGTATAGAGACCGCCAAATAGCACGGTACTAAATAGTAAAAATTTGATACTGGCAAAGAGGGTGTTCTTCATCATGTTTTCCTCCTAAATGACTCCTTGACTCTGATGGATTTTTCTTATAGCAGAACAGCTGACAAAAGCAAATCTACTAGCTTGATGCAAATGAATGGTGCGATGATGCCGCCTAGGCCGTAGACGACCAGATTGTGCCGCAGCATTTGGCTGGCTGGTTTTTCTTGGTACTTGACCCCTTTCAACGCCAGAGGGATCAAGGCGATGATCACGACTGCATTGTAGATGACTGCGGACAAAATCGCCGTTAAGGGACTGCCAAGATTCATGATATTCAGCGCTGCGAGTTCTGGATAAATCGCATAAAACAGAACAGGGATCACTGCGAAATATTTGGCGATATCATTTGCGATACTAAAGGTCGTCAAAGCCCCACGGGTCATCAGCAGCTGTTTACCAATTTGGACTACTTGCAGTAATTTGGTCGGGCTGGAATCAAGATCGATCATATTGCCCGCTTCTTTGGCTGCTTGCGTACCAGTGTTCATCGCCATTGCCACATCGGCTTGGGCGAGTGCGGGTGCATCGTTGGTTCCATCCCCCGTCATCGCCACCAAATGCCCTTTTTCCTGATATTCGCGAATCAGGTTCATTTTGTTTTCTGGTGTTGCTTCGGCTAAGAAATCATCGACGCCCGCTTCGGCGGCAATAGCAGCTGCCGTCAAAGGGTTGTCCCCAGTGATCATGATCGTTTTGATACCCATCTTGCGCATGTCGGCAAATTTTTCTTTAACCCCGTTTTTCACGATGTCTTTTAAATAAACGACCCCGAGTACTTGGCCATTTTTCACTACGACCAATGGAGTTCCACCAGCCTTTGCGACTTTTTCTACGATCTCGTCACATGCCGTGGGATAGGTCTGCCCTTTTGCCGTCACATATTGCTTGATCGTATCCGCAGCTCCTTTACGGATCTCATCACCACGATAGTCGATCCCAGACATCCGTGTTTTGGCACTAAAATCGATCCAATGAACATCGGCTTGCTGAAATTCCCGTTCACGAATATTGAAGGCTTCTTTGGCTAAAATCACGATACTGCGTCCTTCTGCCGTTTCATCGGCAAAAGATGCCAACTGCGCTGCATCTGCCAACTCTTTAGCGGTGACCCCCGGTACTGGCAAGAACTCACTGGCACGGCGGTTTCCCAGAGTAATGGTTCCTGTTTTATCCAGCAGCAAAACATCCACATCTCCTGCTGCTTCAATTGCGCGTCCACTCATGGCGATGACGTTTTCTTTGGTCAAACGACTCATTCCAGCGATCCCAATCGAGGAAATCAAGGCGCCGATCGTGGTTGGTGCAAGACAAATCAATAAAGCGATCACGATCACACTGGAAATCGCCGTTCCCCGACCAGATAACTGACTGCTAAAATCAGTAAAGGGAATCAATGTGATGGAAACAGCCAAGAAGATGATGGTCAGTGTCACTAAGAACAGCTGCAGGCCAATCTCATTGGGTGTTTTTTTCCGCTGTGTCCCTTCCACCATCGCAATCATCTTATCCAAAAAAGAATGACCATTTTCAGCGGTCACTTTGATGACCAAGTAATCGGAAACGACTAACGTTCCTCCCGTGACTGCACTGCGGTCGCCACCAGACTCACGAATGACAGGTGCTGATTCTCCTGTGATGGCACTTTCGTCCACCGAAGCAGCACCTTCAACGACGTCCCCATCGGCAGGAATTTGTTCGCCAGAAGGAACATAAACCAAGTCGCCTTTTTTCAAATCTGAAGAACGGACTTCGATAAAAGCCTCTTTGGCGACATCTTCCAAGGACATGACTTTGTAGGTCATGATTTCTTTTTTTGCTTGCTTCAAACTATCCGCTTGTGCTTTGCCGCGCCCTTCTGCCACTGCTTCGGCAAAATTGGCAAACAATATAGTCAACCATAAGAAGACAGTCACACTGATGCTAAACCACAACGGGACCGTTTGTTCTTGAAAACATAAAATCGTTGTCAAGATCGCCCCTAAATAAACTACAAACATCACGGGGTTTTTGATTTGTTGGCGAGGGTCCAATTTCTTAAAGGATTCGCCGATCGCCCATTGATAGATTTTTTTCATTTTTTTTCTCTCCTATTTCGTTGTAAAAAAGTCTGCGATTGGTCCTAAAGCCATCGCTGGTAAAAAGCTCAGTGCACCGATCACGATGATCACAATGATCAGCATCGTGACAAAGACTGGACTCGTGGTTGACAAGGTTCCTTCATTACGAACGGTTTTCTTTTTGGCACCCATGTTTTCTGCGAGATACAAAATGGCTGCGATGGGAACGAAACGTGAAACGAACATCAAGATACTACCCAAACTATTTAGGAAAACAGTATCTGCGGTCAAGCCGCCAAAGGCACTCCCGTTGTTGTTGCTGAAAGAAGTTGCTGCATACAACAGTTCGCTAAAGCCATGGGCGCCTTGGTTGGTTAGCCAGCTCATGATGTCAGGATGTAAGGTCATCAACATAGCCCCGAAAAGCGTCAGTAGCAATGGCGTCAAAATAACGATACTCGTCATTTTAATGTCAAAAGCTTCGATTTTTTTGCCGATATATTCGGGTGTTCGTCCGACTAATAAACCAGCGATAAAGACCGTCAATAATAGAAAAGCGATCATGCCATAAAGCCCGCTACCAACACCGCCAAAGATGATTTCTCCCAGCTGCATCAAGAACATCGGAATCGCACCCCCGAGTGGTGTGAAACTATCCAGCATGGCATTGACTGATCCACTGGAAGCAGCGGTGGTACTCACTGCCCAGAGACTCGACCAACCGACACCGAAACGTACTTCTTTGCCTTCTAAATTGGCATTCCCAAGCACTTGACTGAATTGCGGTCCATAACCTTCACTGATCACTACGCCAATAAAAGCTAGAATCAAAAAGACGGTTGCGGTGATCAAGAGCGTACGTCCTTGTTTCCACTCTTTGATCCAAAAGCCAAAGGCAAAAATCAAAGCAGCTGGCAGCAACAAGATCGCTAAGTTTTCTAAAAAATTACTGAGCATCGTTGGGTTTTCAAATGGATGGGCAGAGTTGGCGCCAAAGAAGCCGCCGCCGTTGGTCCCTAATTGCTTGATGGCGATTTGACTCGCTACCGGTCCGAGCGCCATCCAAAAGGATTCCCCTTCAAATCCATTGACTTCCACGCCGCTGCTCAACGTTTGGACGACGCCTTGAGACAGGAGCAAGATCGCTAACATCAATGAAAGTGGTAAAAGAATATAGAGCAAAGAACGGGTGATGTCTTGCCAAAAATTTCCTACAGTTCGTTTTTGTTTTTGTTGCAGCCCACGAATCAAGGCACACAGTACGGCTAGTCCGACTGCCGCAGATAAGAAATTTTGCACCGTTAATCCTAATGCTTGGGAAAGATTGGTCAGTGCTTCTTCCCCAGCGTAAGCTTGCCAGTTCGTGTTCGTCACAAAACTGACGGCTGTGTTCAATGCTAAGTCAAAGGACATATTCTCAACGGCTGCCCCTTGCGGTAACCAGTGCTGGACCATCAATAATCCGGTCAAGCCGATGATGGAAAAGACACTGACGACCAAGACTGAAAATAAATAGGTTTTAGCAGTCATTTCTTTTTTGCTGACTGAACCAATCACTCGATAGGTCAACCGTTCAATGGGTTGAATAAAGCGGACAAATCGCGGTGTTTTTCCTTGCATGATTTCTTTGATATACCAGCCCAAAGGAACCGCTGCTGCTAGTAAGATCAGTAAAAATAAAAAGCCTTGCACAAAATAGCTACTCATCGTTCTCCCCCCTCAAACAAATACCAAAAGAGATAGATCATTACGATCACTCCGATTATTCCTAAAACAAGATTCATATTCTTCACTCCTTCATGACGTAAGCATACGCAAAAAGAAATAAAAATAGTGTAAATCTTCTGCTAGAGTCTTTATATCTTCTTTATACGTCTGCTTATCAGACAAGAAAAACGCAACAGTGCAGGTTTTTTTTAGAAAATAAATCAAAAACAGCGGCTATCATTAAGGATAGCCGCTGCTAGAGTCATTGAGACTTATTTCGTTTTTCTGCTTTTGTTCTTGTGTTTCTTACGAAAGAAGACGATCCCCGCTAGTGCCACAAGGCTTGCTCCTGCAATCGAATAGCCTTGAGTGATGGCTGTACCGGTCTTTGGTAACACCCGTTTGTCCTTTGCGGTCGCTTTGCTTTGTTTGCCAGGCTGACCTGCATCCGTTGGTTTTTCTTGCCCTTTGTCAGAATCATCTTTCTCTGGTTGCTGATCTTCCTCCTCTGGTTCTTCTGCTTTTTCAATGACTTTGATCGTCGCTGTGGCGGTGACTGCTTCTTGTGAGTCAGTACCAAATAAGCGTGCGAAAAAGTTAGGAGTTGCTGCTTCATCGGTTACGATTGAATAGTTGACTTGATAGGTGCCCGTTTTCTTCGTATCAACCGAACCGTCCACCAGCAGTTGCTCCAATGCGAGTGACTTACCGTCACGATCTGTAGCGGAGACAAAATTGTCGGCAGCTGTCCAGTTATCACCGACATAAATCACGCTATCTTTCACAGTCACAGAGGTCTGGTCTGCCAACACGGTGATCGTGGCAGTTGCTTCGGCTTTGCCATTGCGATAGGTTACTTGGTATCTGCCTGGTGTGGTGCTGTCAACTGTACCTACTGTTGTGATATCAGTCAGTTGCACTTCGTTGCCGTCTTTATCTGTTGCCGACACAAAGTTGTCGGCGGCTTGCCAGTCTTCGCCCTCATAAATCGTACTATCTTTAGCGACTACCGTTTCTTGGTCAGCCACCACGGTAATCATCGCAGTTGCTTTTACATTGCCATTTTGATAAACCACTGGATACTCGCCTGCTTTGGAGGTATCGACTGAGCCACTAACTGTCACTCCTGAAAACGGTAGATTTGCTCCCGTTTTGTCTGTAGCTAAGACAAAGTTGTCGGCAGCTTCCCAATCGTCACCGACGTACAGAGTACTGTCTTTGGCTTTGACACTCGTTTGATCAGCCAATACGGTGATCGTCGCTTTCGCCTCAGCCTTGCCATTGCGATAAATTACTTCATATTTCCCTGGTGTGGCGCTATCGACTGTACCTACTGTTGTGATATCAGCCAGTTTTACTGCGTTACCGTCTTTATCTGTTGCCGACACAAAGTTGTCGACGGCTTGCCAGTCTTCGCCCTCATAAATCGTACTGTCTTTAGCAACTACCGTTTCTTGGTTGGCAACCACGGTAATCGTAGCAATAGCTTCCATTTTACCATTGCTATAAGTAACTTTGTACTGACCTTCTTTGCTCGTATCAACTGAGCCACTAACCGTCACTCCTGAAAATGGAACATTCGCTCCTGTTTTGTCCGTTGCCGAAACAAAGTTATCAACCGCATGCCAGTCATCCCCAACATATAAGGTACTGTCTTTGGCTTTGACACTCGTTTGATCTGCCAATACAGTGATCGTCGCTGTTGCTTCAGCTTTGCCATTGCGATAAATTACTTCATATTTCCCTGATGTGGTGTTGTCAACTGTACCTACTGTTGTGATATCAGCCAGTTTTACTTCGTTGCCGTCTTTGTCTGTTGCCGACACGAAGTTGTCGGCGACTTGCCAGTCATCGCCTTCATAAATCGTACTATCTTTGGCGACTACCGTTTCTTGGTTGGCAACGACCGTAATCGTCGCCGTTGCTTTTACTTTGCCGTTTTGATAAACCACTGGATATTGACCTTCTTTGGAAGTATCAACGGCTCCACTAATGGTCACATTTGAAAATGGGACATTCGCTCCGGTTTTGTCTGTGGCTGAGACAAAGTTATCAACCGCATGCCAGTCATCACCGACATATAAGGTACTGTCTTTGGCTTTGACACTCGTTTGATCTGCCAATACAGTGATCGTCGCTGTTGCTTCGGCTTTGCCATTGCGATAGGTTACTTGGTATTCTCCTGGTACTTTCGTATCCACTTCACCACTGGTGGTAAGATCTGCCAGGGTTAGCGCTTGACCAGACTTATCTGTTGCGGACACAAAGTTATCTGCTAGTTCCCATGAATCACCAACATAGAGGGTGCTGTCTTTGGCAACAACGGTCGCTTGGTTGGCAACAACCGTAATTGTCGCGACTGCTTTTTGATTGCCGTTTTGATAAACCACTGGATATTGGCCTTCTTTGGAGGTATCCACGGCTCCACTAACGGTCACATTTGAAAATGGGACATTCGCTCCTGTTTTGTCCGTTGCCGAAACAAAGTTATCAGCAGCTTGCCAGTCATCACCGACATATAAGGTACTGTCTTTGGCTTTGACCGAAGTTTGGTCCGCCAAGACCGTGATCGTGGCAGTTGCTTCGACTTTGCCGTTACGATAAATAACTTGGTATTCTCCTGGTGTATCCGTGTCAACTTCACCGATAATGGTCACTTCTGTTAGTGACAAGACGTTTCCATCTTTATCCGTTGCCGATAGAAAATTATCTTCTGCTGTCCATGCATCGCCCACATATAACGTGCTGTCTTTGGCTGCCACCGTTTCTTGGTTGGCAACAACGGTGATTGTCGCTGTATCGCTCACGTTGCCATTCATGTATTTGACTTCATAAGTGCCGACTTTAGATGTGTCGACCTCACCGTTGACGGTAATTTCCGAGAAGGACATCCCATTGCCATGCTTGTCTGTTGCCGAGACAAAATTATCTGCAGCATGCCACTCGTCTCCCACGTAGATCGTACTATCTTTCGTGACGATCGTTGATAAATCTTCTTCTGGTGTGATGCCTACTGAGAACTGGTTGCCTGTCCGATTCACTTGGATTTCTTTACCAAGCTGAAGCTCCTGCGGCACAACGTAGCCTTCTGGGACGGAGGAAACATAAAGCGTATAGGTCCCCGTATAAATATCAGCTAATTGATACTCTCCCTTCTCATCTGTTACGACAGAAATGACATCTCCAGTCAACTGATTCCAAAGCATCAATGTAACGCCTGCAATTTTCTGAGTTGGTTCTTCGGTATTATAAACATCAAGTGACGCACTAGTTTTGTAAATGATCCCGTTTGAGTCACCTGCCGAAAATTGCAGGTTAGTCACCGTCGAAGTAGCCGTCCGTTTGGCTTCCGACAAGGTATCAATCGTATCAGAAACGATCGTTGCTGAAGCTGAGATTTGGCCGGCGTTTTGTGAAAGTACGTTGTAACTGATTTCGATATTTTTCGTTAGAACATAGTTTGAAAAGACAAGCTGTACGTCTCCGTCAACTTCTTTGACTTCGTAGCTGTCATCTGGCACATTCGAAACATTGATTGAGCCTAGATCGATTTCACCATTGGTATTTCCCAATGATTTAAGAAGAATCGTTGGATTGGCTACCTTTTTCGAGCCATCATCGATATTTTTTGTTGTGACCTTGACCTGCGTCATGTTTTTTGTATTATTCACGGTATTTTGCGTAATCCCAATAATATCCGTCGCTGTATTGGAAACGGAAACGGTAGCTGATCCTTGCTGATTATTTGATAACGGCTCTTTTGCAAAACCAGGCACATATATCGTACTCATTTCCTGCCAACCATTGGCGTACTGATAGGAAATGATGTAGCGTCGATTCGTCGTCCCAAAGTCAAAGGTGTAATAGTTGGTTGCCTCATCATGGGTGATCGTCGGATAATTTGGATCGCTTTCTTTCATGGCTTGATTATTATAAGCGCCGCGATCCCAATATTGCGGATAAATGCCGTTTACTTGATCATTGGAAACATCAATGATCGAAAAAACAACCTCCGTGTTTTTCGGGACATGGGTCTCCACAGTCAAATCACTGATGGTATCTTGACGAGCGTTGACCAAAAATTGGTTTTTACTACTTTGAAGCGTACGTTCAGAGTATAGTTTCCTACCGGTATAGACGGAGGTGTGAACCGTGTCAAGTCCCGTCGCGGAAATCGTGATTGGAATTGTATCATTAGGAATTGATTTTGTCGGTGCTAAACTATCTGGCACGTAATTGAAACCAATATCAAATTGAACGGAATAGGTTATGGGCGACGTAAAGGTGACCATCGTTCCGCCTGCTACTTCTTCAATCGTATAATCTTTTCCTAATGTGTAGTAAAAACTGACTTTTGGTACCTTTCTCAAAGAAAGATACTCTGGATGTTCAATAAACATTTGTAAATTTTCGATTGGTTGTGAGGTGCTGCCTTCGATGTTAACGGAGGTATCACTCATGTAAGCACCATTTTGATCATAATTTCCCCAAGCCGTTTCAGCGTTATTGGGATTAAGAACACTGATTGGTTCGACGTAGTTGTCTTCAACGATTTTGAATTCTTTATTAGCAATTAACGGTGTCGAGACATTGAGGATGATATCTTTCTGATCAAAGGGTACGGTTATGTTGGTAGAACCAAGAGTGAGATTGCTGTCTTTTGTGGCGGTCACAATCAGTTTGTCCCCATTATTTTCGACAGAAAAATAATCCGTAAAAGTCACATTTTGATAGAAGGCGTCTCTTGCTGTTAACTGTTTCGCCGTGATCGGCTGTCCGTTTTGACTCGAAAGAATGATTTGTTGGCCTGCTTTCATCTCCGTCGGCATTTGATGAATTGATACATAGTAGTTTCCTTTAGAAAGGCCATTCATAAAACTGGCAGAAGCAACCCCCATATAATACCTAGAATCGACTTCCTTTTCATCTTTGCTGGTTTTTGCGGTAAAGGAAAACCCTCTATTTTGGGCAGCTGTTGATTTTAGCTGAACCGAACCAAATCCGGTCGTCGGATACCCTTTTGAAAAAGAAGCAGAATATTCCGTCAACGCGGTCAAGCTCATGGTGAATTGATAAGAAACCCCATAAGCCTTTTGTTTGTCCATCTGTTTGATCTCAACAGCAGTACTGTAAAGACTATCTGAGGTAATCGTGTAGTCTGTCCCTTCGACTAAGGCTGTTTGTGTTTCTGGCTTGATCTTTCCTTTGATATCCACCTCATAGCTGAAAACTTTTAACGGTTGGGTCTCAATCTTTTTGAACACTGCTCCCGGTGTATCAACCAATCGCAATGAGAGGGTCTCTGTCCCAGACAACATCCGATCAACGTTGTAGTAGACCATTCCTTGCATCCCAAAGACATTTTTTTCTGACACATATTGAATCGGGTCAACTTCTTCATACAAATCAATGGCGTAGCTTGTCTGGTTTTGATCGCCCATATCAATGGTTAGCTGAGGCTTGTCTTCTGAATAAAGATAACTAGTCAACTCGATCGAAAACGATGCATCATGAATGGATTGGTTAAAGGTGATCGTTAATTGATGGGCGGCACTATCTACTGCCCACGAAGCATTGATTGCTTCATTTGATCCTTGCATATCACTAAAACCCAGGCCTTCCGGCAGGTCAAAAACAGCAGTGGTGCCGGCTAAATAGTCTTCGTCATTGATTTCAAAGTCTAATTTCAGTTTCACCGGACTATTGTTTAAAATCCGCGTTTCTTCCGTTTGACTGAACTCCTCACCAGCAATCGTCAGTAATGTGCCTTTTTCTAAAAGCTCTTGTCCATTGATGCGGGTGCTGACACGGGAACTCTTTTCGGCTCCTTTTGCCTCTTTCGATTCGGTTTCTGAAGAACTTGCTTGCGTCGAATCTGTGGTATCTACTGTATGTGTTGAAGAAGTTGTAGCAGGCGTTTCACTTTGACTCGTTGCTGCTGCATCCGTCTCTGAGGTTGCTTCGCCGCTTTCTTCTGAAGGACGATCCGTTTGAGTAGTTTCAGTTGTTTGCGCATCGCTTGTGTTTGTTTCATTGGCAACGCCGCTAGTTGATTCCAGCAGATGATTTGCGTTATCTAAAGTACGAATGGTTTGTTCCTGTTCCGTGGTTTCCGCAAGCGCCATGACCGGAGTGATCACTTGGGACAGACCTAAAGCGGTAACAACAATGCCATGACGAATTCGTTTATTTCTCTTTTTCATTTTTTTCCTCCACTAAATATATGTAGTTTTAACTAATTGCCTTACGAATTTTTTTCCCGACTTCTAATTCTTCCCCATTAAAAAAGCAAAGAACATTGTTTGTTCGATCAATCATTTTGATTTGTCGCGCATTAATAATGTACGATTTGAATACTTTATAATAATCGGGCAAATCTAGCTGTTTGACGACCTTTAACGAAGTTTCAAGGCACTCAACTGATTTTTTTTGATGGAATACGATTCGGTTTCGCTCTCCTTTGATCGTTGTAATATAGTTGATTGCTTCTGCATCAACCACCATCAACTCTCGTTTACTGACGATTTTTAATAAGTGCTTTTTTCCGAGTAGTGATCGTTTGACTTCGATCGCTTCCGTTAATAAATTTCTTAGCTGCATTGCCACCTCCTTTTCTTCTGTATCGATGATTCCTAAAGGACAGATAAGATTCAGTTTCTTGATTTCGATTTTGGACGCATAGGCACCATAAAAAGCAATTTGACACTTTTTGCACTGCTCCCTCAATCGCCCTGCTAATTGAAAGCTTCGATCAAATCCCATCATTTCAATGGAAAATAAGAAGAGATCGTTCACATCTGTTAGGTATCCGTCAAGAAAAGAAGCTAGTTCGTCCGGTGAAATGATCTCCACCATAGAATAAGGAACATGACTTTCAGTGATCATTTTTTTCATCACATTTCCATTAAAAAAGTTGTCATCTACTATATAAACAGCGAAATTGCTCAAATTTGCAGACATCTTAATTCTCCTTTTCACATCATTTCTAATTGTATTCTTAATTAAAAATGCCTGCTTGCACTTTCAAACGGATTAACGAAACGTTTATGCAAAAAAGGTAGTTTAAATTAAAAACAAAGTAAGAAAAGACTTTATAATTGGTCTAAACCTATTATAGTAAAGGAGACCCCGACGTACTGCTTTCTTAACACATTTATAAGTCAGAAAGCGCAAACAACAATAATAACTTATGTTTTTTTAAGTAGTTTAACTCGTTAGCTATTCCAAAGCTTACTGACTACTGCCCAAGATTTCTAGTGATTTTCATAAAAATAACTTTCGTTCAAATAAAAAATTAATTGTTATTTATTCTTCATTTTTTCGCAAAAAAAAAGCTACCCTTCTCTAGGGGCAGTCCGGTCATGGGTAATCAACTGTTTCCTCTGAAGATTTTCCATCAAAATAAAAGTGATAGTTAGCTGCTGCAAGATGCAATCAAAAAAATTTTCTACTTAATTTACCATATCGAATCTTCATGGACACGACAAAAAACCATTTATTTCGAACAATAAATGGCCTGTTTGCTGCTTTTTTTATACTTCTGATTTACATGCATCCCATGAATTTTAATTGTTTTCTTTTTTCCTTCTATATTATTAAGGAATTTCTTACAAGTGCTCATGGGGTTTCATCATCTGTTTTTTTTAATGCTCGTTTTAGTTTTCGATTATGCCAAATCAAATAGGCGATGATCAGACATAAAACACTACCAATCGATAAATAGAGAAGGAGCGGCGAAGAGGTTTCTTCAATACTGACATCTTGCTCGTTTCTTTCTTGCGCTTCTTGACTTGCAACTTGGAAGGTAGGCTCTCCTTGCCATTCTTGATCGGCGGCTTGGAGGGTCGTTTTTATTTTATACTCTCCTGAAAGCAGTTCGTTTCCCTCTAATGGCAGTGCGTAATTCATTAATGCATTGGGCGCTAATTGGATCTCTTTTTCCCCTTTGATGGCGGTTGCTTGCCCATCATGAAATACTTCGTACGTAAGCGTAGCTTTACTAAGATAATCGGCCGCTGTATTTTCCACCGCTACGATGATGACATTACGGCGATTGATCTCATCCAAATGGGCTTCTTCAATTTGGACCGCTGGCGAGATGTCTGATTCTTTGTTTCGAAGCAATACTGCTACTTCTCTGGCTAATAGGTTTTGAACATTCCCTTGAAATTCTTGACTGCCGGTTTGCTGGACGTATAGTCCCCCTGCCAAAATCCCATCAAAGGATTCAGATGGCATCCGGACTGTCAAGGTGATTTCTTTTTGTTCATTAGGGGCTAATGAAAGGGTTTCATCACTTAAAGTAACGAGTTCTTCGATCGCGTACGGAGCAGAAGACGTTGCTTCCTCATTTACCCCAGAGTACTCAACGACACCCGTCATGTTCGTGACCGCCCGATTAAAGGATAGCTGTAGATTGATCGGTTGCTCGCTTTTATTGGAAACCATGACTGCTAGTTTTTCTTCTGCCTTGGGCTCCAGCAACAAATCATAGTACATCAACTCTTTGTCCCGCTGTGACTCTGGCAATTTGATTTGAACATCGAAGGTATCAAGCGAATCTGCTGCCCCCGTACTGCTAGTACCAATGAAAAATAAGACCGTTAGAATACTTACTACCCAATACTGAAATCCTTTGCCTCGAACTTTCTTCTGATGCATCCTGTCAGATCCTTTCTACACAAAATAGGAAAGAAAAATCAGCTAGCATAAAAAGCAGCCGCTCAGGCAAGCTGCTTTTTTCTGCTAACTGTTACGCAATGACTACTGCCCTATGGGGTCGTCGGCGCACTGCTGATCGTCCAAACGAGGGTCGTTTGATAGGTTGCTGATTGTTTTTCCGTATTGGCTGGGATCGAAAGGGTAAATTGTTCTAGAGGCATCGACGTTTCACCGATCCCTTCGCCAGCGTTGGCGGTCAAGAAGGTATACTCATTGTTGATCGCCGCAAAATCAAGCTCGCCATTGGCAATATCACTGGCTCCGGTTGGCGGCAAACTTAAGTTGTTGGTCAAGGTACCCGTATCTACTGTTAATACCGCACCGTCCAACGTGCTGTCTCCTGCCGTAAATTGGGTTGCTTGCCGTACTTTGATTGCCCAAGAAGAGTTCGCCTGTCCTCGGTTATCGCTGACCGCAAATGCCCCTCTTTGCAGCGTTGACCCATCCCCAGGTAGTCCAGTCCCATCCGTAGTAGCCACCCACGTTTCGGCATTTTCTGTTTGGATCTCATGGGCACCAAAATCTAAATTCGTTGGTAGCTGCGTATTGGGATCACTCCCGCCTTTATCCGGGTCAAACACGATGCCACCAGAGGTATATTCTACGACACCGGTCGTGTCGTCCGCTTGCACTGTCGCACCGATGCTAAGTGATGTCAATATTCCTAATGCCCCCACTACGTATTTCTTTGAAATCATTTTACCGTCCTCCTTTTTTTGATGCTAAAGATCAATGTCAGACTAATGAAGAATCCGCCTATTATGGGCAGCCAAAAGTAATTGGCCTCTGAAAGCTGCGGCAGCGGTTCTTCCGCGTTAGTGACCGTTTCTTGACTGGTCGTTGGTTCAATTTCTTCATCAATGGAATCACTGCTAGATGTTTCCGTTGGTCCTTCATAAAATTCAATGTTGCCGGTCGTCGTATTGGCTACTGCTGATAGAACGATACTGTAGAAACTGCCGATCAGCAAAATCAAAAGCAGCACAAGGGAATTTTTTTTCATTCTGCTCTTCCTTTTCAAGGTGTATCGGAAACGGTCCACACGACTGTGGCGCGATACTGACCTTGAAATTTAGGTGTTTTCTCAGGTACAAATAAATTGAACTGGGAAAAATGAACAGTCAGTCCACCAGTCGATGCCGCATTTTCCAACGTCACCACATTTTTTTCGACATTTTGCTGCAGGGCAATCGTTGCATTATCAGGTAAAACCACTCGACCGTCCGTAAAGGTTGAATTGACAGTTCCTAGCTGAACCCTTAATTCGGCGGCTGGCAATGTGCGTGTATCATTGACCCAATTGGTGGATTGTCTGACCTTCACTTGCCATTTTTTCTGCCGATTGCGGGTATCATTGATCCGTAAAAGCCCAGTTGTAGCAGCTGCGCTTTGATCGCCGTTGGCGGTTGCCCGCCATGTCTCGCTCTTTTTCGTTTGAATGGCATGTCGGCCAAAATTCAGCTGAGTCGGCAAGTTCGTCCGATCCATCGTCAATGCTTCGACCATAAAATAAACCATAGTTTGGCGACTACTGATATTTAGCGCACTAAAGTTCAAGAGATTGATATCCGTCGGCTTTGCCTTCAACACAGAAGCGGAAAAATTGGCGGTCCAATTTGCGGTCAACTGTCCTGGACCTGAAAGTAACGTCGGAATTTGAACATCCGTTGCTCCTAAAACAGCTGCATCCGCCAGCTGTTCTTGGACAGTTGCCAAATCATTCAACGCTGAATTCACGGTGCTAAGCAGAGTATTGAGCAACCCTTGCAGCAATGCGCGAACGACGCCGCCAATATCGATGCCGATTACTCGGATCTGAGTATTTTGAATCGCGGTACTTAAATTCCGTAGAATTTGCGGGACATTGGTTCCTAAGACGACACCAAGGTTCGAACTCATATTGGTATACAATGCTTCTCTTTGGGTGGTGAACTGCAACGGACTCGTTATTTCTACATTCCCGATATTTCCGACAGTTTTTAGTAAAGAAATCTGCTGATTGATCGCTGTCAAATCGATTTGAACAATCCCAAGGTTGAGATTTAGTGAACTGGTCAAGGAATCAAGTGCCGTTAAGATCGCATTCAGCAGTGGGACATTGGCAATATTGACTGTGGTCGACGTCTTGATGGCTGCTGATCCATTGGCACTGATGCTAGTTCTCAATTCTGCTGGGATCGCTAATAAAGCAAATTTATCTTCCCCACTGACATTGACAGAAGCGTTCAACCCGCCGTTGCCTTTGATCGAAAAGGTCACTGGTCGATTTGTCACGCTGCCTGGCCATGGAACGCTTACTGAGGTGCCACTTGTATTGGCACTTGTTAAATTGCTTAAAATCTCCACATCTAAAACATTCACTGCTGCTTCGGCTTTTATTGTCGTTGTTAAAAGATACAAATTGACGAAACTGATGCTGGTCAACAAGAAAATCAACTGAGCGATCGTCCATTTGAAAAAACGTTTTTCCCTCCTTCTGCTTTTCATACCATTTCTAACCCTTTCTTTACGAAACGATGATCATTGCTTCAAAACTATTATTCACTAGAGATACCAGCGGAGGATGTCCACTCCGCTGGTAAAGTCATGCTATTTTTGTTGGTCTTTTTTCTTTCTTGCTTTGAAGAACAAGCCAATTCCTCCGACAACAAAGACTGCTGCTCCGATTACTGAAGCATACCAAGTTCCTTCGGATCCCGTTTTCGGTAGGTACTTACTTCCCCACCAGCTTTGGTTGTTATTGCTGCCGTTGCCGTTGTTGTTCCCCCAACTGCCCCAGTTACCCCAAGCGCCGTTGCTTCCGTCCGTGCCATTGGTACCATTAGAACCATTAGTGCCATCCGTTCCATCGGTACCGTCCGTGCCGTCAGTACCATCTGAACCATCCGTACCATTGTCACCCGTTGGTACCACGATTGGTGTTGCTGCACTGCGGTATTCTCTGCCACCTGCTGTAACGATAGCCACAACGTTAAGGGTTTCTTCTGGTGAAACATCCTCTGGGTCTAATGTGATGCTGAAGGCGCCATTTCCATTGGTCGTTCCAGTTCCGACAACGTCACCCGCTTCATTCAAGATTTCGATCGTCCCATTGGCTGGCCCATTCCCGAAGACTGGATAGCCATCGGTAGGATTGCCAGTGATCGTGGCAATCGGTGCGTCAACCGTCAAGGCACCGACTACGGTCGTCGTCGGATCACTTAAGGTTTCGCCTTCGGCTAAAGCAAGAACCGTAACAGTTTCGCCTTCCGTCGCTTCCGCGGATAACTCAACATCCCAGTCACCATTTTGATCGGCGATCGTTGTGATCGGTCCTTCAGCTGCGAAGATAGTCAGTAAGCTACTTGTTAACGGATCACTGATGGTAACGGTGATCGTCGCACCTGGCTCACTCGTTCCGCTGATCGTTGTATCACCAGCCGTGACTGGGTCAATGGTTGGTGTATCAGTTTTGATGCTTTCATCATCGACAGGCACGACGATTGGGGTCGCATTACTGCGGTAGTCATCCCCACCGGCAGTGACGATCGCCACAACCGATAAGTTTTCTTCTGGTGCGACATCTTCGCTAGTCAACGTGATCGTATAGTCACCATTTTCATCGGTAGTGCCTGTTCCAACGACATCTCCTGCTTCATTAAGAATTTCAATCGCTGCATTGGCAGGTCCGTTCCCACTTACTGGATAGCCATCTTGTGAATTCCCAGTAATGGACGCTGAAGGTGCGTTGACCGTGATACCACTGACAACGGTCGTTGCTGGTTCACTGGCGGTTTCTCCTTCACTTTGCGCCACTGCTGTTACGATTTCATCTCGAGAAACTTCCGCAACGTCTACTGACCAATTTCCTGCTTCATCTGCTTGGCTTTCAACCGCTTCTTCGCCCGTTACCGTCACGGTGACCATCGCTCCCGCTACAGCAGAACCAGTGATGGTCGTGTCACCAGCTGTGACTGGTTCGATGATTGGTGTGGCCGTTTGATCGATCGTATTCTCAACGGGCACTACGATTGGTGTGGCATTACTTCGGTAGTCTTTGCCGCCAGCGGTGATGATCGCAACGACGTTCAACGATTCTTCAGGAGAAACGTCTTCACCAGAGAGCGTGATCGTGTAGTTGCCATTTTCATCGGCATTGCCTGATCCAACGACATCCCCCGCTTCATTCAAGATTTCAATCGCCGCATTTGGCGCTGCCATCCCCGTCACTGGGTAACCATCCTCTGGATTGCCGGTGATCGAAGCAGTCGGTGCTGAAACCGTGATGCCATCCACACTCACTGTGATTGGTGCACTAGGATCTTTTTCAGGGGATTGTGCCACAACAGTGACGGTATCACCCTCCGCAACTTCAGGTACCTCGACTGTCCAATTGCCCTCTTCGTCCGTTTCGGTCGTGATTGGTTCATTTTCACCAATCGTTACCGTCACCGTTGAACCTGGTTCGGCAGTCCCGCTGATCGAAGTATCGCCAGCTTTGACTGGATCGATCGTTGGTGTTGCAGTTTGTTGCTCTTCTTGATCCAAAGGTACCACGATCGGTGTCGCATTACTGCGGTATTCTTTGCCGCCAGCTGTCTGAACTGCAACGACTGTTAGGCTTTCCGCTGGTGCAACAGCTGTTGGTTCAAGAGTGATACTGTAGTTCCCTTGCGCGTCTGCGGTTCCTGAACCAACGATTTGTCCATCGCTATTCAAGATTTGTACGGTGGCATTGGCTGGTGCCGTTCCAGTTACTGGATAGCCATCCGTGCTATTGCCTGTGATAGTTGCACTAGGTGCAGTGACCGTCAACGCCCCCACACCAACTGTGACTGGAGCGCTTGGCTCTTTGTCAGGTGATTGAGCCACAACAGTGACTGCATCGCCTTCAGAAACTTCTGGTACTTCTGCTGTCCAATTGCCTTCGTCATCCGTTTCAGCCGTGATTGGTTCCGCATCTGGTACGGTGATCGTCACGGTTGAACCTGGTTCAGCAGTTCCGCTGATGCTGGTATCCCCCGCCGTGATTGGATCGATCGTTGGTGCTGCTGTCTGATCCACTACCGTATCTGCTGGTACGATGACCGCTGTTGGATTACTGCGGTACTCTTTCCCACCAGCTGTAACGATGGCAACGACGTTTAAGGTTTCTTCTGGATCGACAGTTTCAGCAGTTAAGTCCACTGTATAGTTGCCGTCTCCATCAGCAGTGCCTGTTCCTACGACTTCATTGGCTGCGTTCAAGATCTCGATCGCTGCATTGGCTGGTGCTGTACCAGTCACTGGGTAGCCATCCGTGCTGTTGCCGCTGATGGAAGCTGTTGGTGCTGCAACAGTCACTCCTTCAACGATGACAGTGATTGGATCACTTGGGTCTTTGCCGTCACTGTCTGCGACGACCGTGATGGTATCTCCTTCAGACAATTCAGGCACATCGACACTCCAGTTGCCTTCGTCATCTGTTTCGGCGGTTTCTTCTGTGCCATCAGGTAGTGTTACAGTCACAGTTGAGCCAGGTTCGGCCGTTCCGCTAACTGTTTTATCGCCTGCTTTGATTGGATCAACAGTGGGTGCCGTTGTTTGATTTTCACCCGGTTCAGCTGGCACCATGATCGGTGTCGCTGGACTGCGATAATCCTTGCCACCTGCTGTGACCACCGCAACCACCGTCAAGTTTTCTTCAGGAGAGACATCTTCACTAGTCAAAGCGATCGTGTAACCCCCTGCAGCATTGGTCGTACCCGTTCCTACTGTCTCGCCAGCTTCATTCAAGATTTCGATGGTCGCATTCGCTGGTCCTGTTCCAGTCACTGGATAGCCATCGGCTGCATTGCCGCTGATAGACGCACTAGGCGCCGCCACCGTTAATGCCCCGACCGTGATCGTTGCTGGTGTACTTGGTGTTTCATTTTCTACTTCTGCCACTGCCGTAACAGTCGTCCCTTCGGAAAGCTCTGGCACATCAACTTGCCAATTGCCCTCTTCGTCAACTTCACCGGTGATTGGGTCTTGCTCACCGACCGTCACATTGACTGTTGCTCCCGGCTCGGCTGTCCCGCTGATTTGTGTTGCGCCAGCCACAGATGGGTTGATCGTTGGTGTCGCCGTTTGATCCGCTGGCACCACGACAGCTGTTGGTTGACTACGGAAGTCATCCCCACCTGCTGAAACGATGGCAACGACACGGACCGTTTCTCCTGCTGATGCCTCTTCACTGGTCAAGGTAACGGTGTAAACGCCATTCTCATTGGCTGTTCCTGTGTCAATCACTTGATCATCAGCATTTAAGATTTCGATTGCCGCATTGGCTGGTGCTGTACCAGTTACGGGATAACCATCTTCACTATTGCCAGAAATCGTTGCCGTTGGTGCTGCCACGATCAGCCCTTGCACCGTCACTGTAACTGGTAAACTTTCTGTTTTGCCGTCTGCCAAGGCAGTAACTGTCAAGACATCATCCAGAGAAACCGTCGGCACAGTTGCCGTCCACTCACCTTGGTCATTCGCTGCCACTGTAACAGTATCGCCGTTTGGTAGTTCAACCGTTACATCTGCCCCAGGTTCAGCCGTTCCGCTAACGGTTGTAGCCCCAGCAATCACGGGTGCGACAGTCGGTGCTGCTGTTTGGTCTTCTGCGTTATCTTCTGGCACCACGATAGTAGTTGCTGGACTGCGATAGTCTTGACCGCCGGCTGATACGATAGCCACCACGCGCAAGGTTTCTGCTGGTGAAACACCTTCTGTCAAGGTGATCGTATACTCACCGTCTCCATTGGCAGTACCACTGCCTACCACTTCATTGGCAGCATTTAAGATCTCAATCGCTGCGTTGGCTGGTGCTGTCCCTGTGACTGGATAGCCGTCAGTACTGTTGCCCGTGATCGTTGCGGTTGGTGCAGCCACGTTCAAGGCACCGACACCAACACTGATTGGTGCACTTGGGTCTTTGCCTTCAGCTTCAGCAACCACTGTGACCGTGTCGCCTTCTGAAAGTTCTGGTACGGTGACTGTCCAATTGCCTTCCTCATCCGTTTCGGCAGTCACTGGATCTTCTCCAGGAATCGTGACCGTCACCGTTGAACCAGGTTCGGCAGTTCCTCCGACGGATGTATCACCGGCTTGCACTGGATCGATCGTTGGGGTGGTCGTTTGGTCTGCTGGTACCACGATGGAGAGCGGCGCACTACGGTACTCATCGCCGCCAGCGGTTACCACTGCCACCACCTGAAGCGCTTCTGAAGGATCAACATCGTCGCTGCTCAATGTGATGCTGTAAGCACCTTCCTCATTTGCTTCACCGCTACCAACAACCTCACCGGCTTCATTTAAGATCTCAATCGCTGCATTTGGCGTGGCCGTTCCGGTTACTGGATACCCCTCCGAACTATTGCCGCTGATCGCTGCTGTCGGTGTCGCCACACTGAGTGGATTTACGACGACCGTAGCTGCATCACTTGGTGTTTCCCCATCAAGGGTCGCTACCACGGAAACAATTTCTCCTTGAGAAACCTCGGGCACCGTTGCCGTCCAATTGCCTTCGTCATCTGCGTCGGCAGTGACTGGCTCTGCGTCACCAATCGTTATCGAAACTGTCGCGCCGGGTTCAGCCGTTCCGCTGATGGTGGTGTCGCCGGCTGTCACCGTTTCAATCGTTGGGACTGCAGTTTGATCCAATGGTACTGTGATTGGGGCAGCCGCACTGCGGTAATCTTGACCACCGGCTGTGACTACAGCTATCACCCGTAAGGTTTCAGCGGGAGACGCATCCTCACTCGTTAACGTAATCGTATATTGGCCTTCGTCATTGGCGGTGCCAGTAGCTACGACCTCGTCATCGGCATTCAAGATTTCGATGGCTGCATTGGCTGGTGCCGTTCCCGTTACTGGGTAACCATCGGTACTATTACCACTGATCGTCGCAGTTGGCGTAGCGATCGTCAATCCATTGACCCCAACACTGATTGGTGCACTTGGGTCTTTGTCTGGTGCTTGTGCGACCACTGTGACGGTTTCTCCTTCAGAAACTTCAGGAACGTCAACCGTCCAGTTCCCCTCGTCATCGGCTTCGCCAGTGACCGGATCTTCTCCTGGGATCGTTACCGTCACCGTTGCGCCTGGTTCTGCCGTTCCGCTGATCGTCGTATCCCCGGCGTTGATTGGGTCGATCGTTGGTGATGCTGTTTGTTCAAGCTCATCTGCTGGGACCGTCACTGGTGTGGCAGGACTACGATACTGATCCCCGCCAGCTGTTACGATCGCAACGACAGACAAGGTTTCTTCTGGTGCTGCATCGGCTGGTGCGATAGTTACCGTATAGTTTCCATCACCATCAGCTGTGCCAGTACCAATCACATCGCCTGACTCATTCAACACTTCGATCGCTGCGTTCGCTGCAGCTGAACCTGTGATTGGATAACCATCAGTACTATTTCCGCTGATGATCGCTGTCGGTGCTGCTACAGTCACTCCTGTGACTCCTACGCTGATTGGCGCGCTTGGCTCTTTGCCTTCGGCTTCCGCAACGACTGTGACTGTATCACCACCAGAGACTGCTGGCACTTCTGCAAGCCAGTTTCCTTCGTCATCCGTTTCAGCCGTTACTGGTTCTTGATCGGTGATGGTGACAGTAACCGTCGATCCTGGTTCTGCCGTTCCGCTAATCGTGGTATCACCTGCTGTGACCGGATCGATCGTTGGTGTTCCTGTTTGTTCAATGTCTGCTGGTACCGTGATTGGTGTGGCATTACTGCGGTAGTCTTGACCGCCCGCTGTCACAACTGCCACCACCTGCAAGGCTTCTTCTGGCGCCACATCGGCTGGATCTAAGGTCACGGTATAAACACCCGTGTCATCCGCCGTCGTGCTACCAACGACATCGCCTGCTTCATTCAAAATCTCAATGGCCGCATTCGGTGTCGTTGTTCCGCTGACCGGATAGCCATCCGTACTATTGCCTGTGATGGAAGCGCTCGGTGCACTGACAGTAACGCCATCCACGGTCACGGTAATCGGGGCACTTGGCTCTTTGCCTTCGGCTTCGGCAACGACAGTTACCGTATCGCCTTCTGTTAATTCTGGTACCGTCGCTTCCCAATTGCCTTCATCATCGGCTTCTGCCGTGATCGGATCGCTTTCAGGCAGCGTGATTGTCACAGTTGCTCCTGGTTCAGCCGTTCCGCTGACGGTCGTATCTCCAGCTGTTACTGGGTCGATCGTTGGTGTTTCAGTCAAGTTTTCTACATCATCTGCAGGAACTACAAGCGGTGTGCCTGTACTGCGATAGTCTTCACCACCAGCCGTCACGATCGCTTCAACCCGTAAGTTGTCGCCAGCTGCCACCTCTTGAGGATCAAGGGTGATCGTGAAGTTGCCATCGTCATCGGCTGTTCCGCTACCAACAACATCGCCGGCTTCATTCAAAATTTCAATCGCTGCATTGGCAGTCGCCGTTCCCGTTACTGGATACCCGTCTGTGCTATTTCCGGTGATCGTAGCCGTTGGCGCCCCCACGGTTAAACCGTTTGCACTCACGGTGATTGGGGCACTCGGATCTTTGCCTTCAGACTCAGCTACAACCGTCACGGAATCGCCTTCTGATAATTCAGGAACCGTTGCTTCCCAGTTGCCTTCATCATCGGCTTCAGCCGTGATTGGGTCGCCTTCAGGAAGCGTGATCGTTACCGTTGCCCCCGGTTCGGCTGTCCCACTAACGGTCGTATCTCCAGCACTGACTGGATCGATCGTTGGTGTTTCCGTCTGCAAAATATCCGCAGGCACCACAACAGGTGTTGGGCTGCTACGGTAGGTTTCGCCACCAGCGGTGACAATCGCCGTCACATTGAGGGTTTCTTCCGCTTCAACATCTGCTGGATCTAACGTGACTGCATAAACGCCATTCTCATTGGCGGTACCTGTTCCGACAATTTCGCCATCCGCATTGGTGATCTCAATGGCCGCATTTGGTGCTGCTGTTCCAGTCACTGGATAGCCCTCTTGACTATTTCCTGTAATCGAAGCCGTCGGTGCATTGACCGTTAAGGCGGACACGGTGGTGCTTGCCGGTTGGCTTGGCGTTTGTCCTGTTAATTCGGCAACAGCTGAAACCGTATCGCCTTCTGACACTTCGGCCACATCAACACGCCAATTGCCCTCTTCATCCGCTTCTGTCACGATCGGATCTGCCCCGTTGACGGTCACAGTAATCGAGGCACCCGGCTCAGCCGTTCCGCTGACGCTTGTATCCCCGGCAGTCACCGGTTGAATCGTTGGTGTTCCCGTTTGTTGCTCGGCATCGTCTGCTGGAACGACGATTGGCGTATTGCCACTGCGATAAGTTTGGCCACCGGCAGTGACGATTGCGGCAACATTCAAGTTTTCATTTTCTGCTACATCTGCTGGGTTCAACGTGATACTGTAGTTGCCGTTCTCATTTGCCGTCCCAGAGCCAACGACTTCACCTTCGGCATTGGTGATTTCAATGGCTGCATTTGCTGCGGCTGTCCCCGTCACAGGGTACCCATCGGTACTATTTCCTGTAATCGAAGCCGTTGGTGCATTGACCACTGGTGCTGCTACCGTTGCCGTTGCAGGCTCACTCGCCGATTCGCCATCAGCTTCCGCTACGGCTGTGACTGTATCGCCTTCCACCAATTCAGCGACATCCGCCGTCCAATTACCGTCACCATCTGCGGTTGTCGCAATAGGTGCTCCGCCGTTGATCGCCAATGTAATGGCTGCTCCTGGCCCAGCTGTTCCGCTGATCGTCGTCTCCCCTGCTGTCAATGGATTGATCGTTGGTGTATCAGTTTGATCTTCTGGTGTATCTGGTGCAAACCAGATCGAGTTATTGCCGTCAGCATCCGTAAACAAATCAATGGTGATCAAATCAAGTTGCGACATCGTTCCTTCGAAGCGGGCTTCGTAAGGATTAGATGGATTCGCCACGCCGTTTTCAACCAATTGTGCATAGGTCGGACTGGTGACATTCGTTGGAATGACCACATTGGTTTGACCTAAAACAGATGCAGAAGCGATTTGATCTGCTAAATCTGTCGTTGCATTGAAGACTGTTTGTGCCGTTTCAACTGTTGCGTTCAAAGTAGCTTTCGCTGTATTAACGGTACTTTGTACCAACGTATTGATTTGACCGATCAAGGTACCGATGCCTGGAATCCCACTTGCACCATCCAAAATACTGACTTGAATCTGGGTTGCTTGTAAATTATCGAGAATTTGATTGATGCGTTGATTGATAACGATAAATAAACCATCATCCACATTGGCGATCAGGGCACGTTCGTTTTCGGTTAGTCCAGCTGGAACTTCAAAATTCGCTTGGCCAAATTGTCCAAGTTGATTTAATAAGTCTAACTGGGTCGTGATTTCATCTAAGTTGACGGAAATCACCTGGCTGACATCCACGATTGAAGCTGCCGTATACAACGGATTTGGCAAGCCCCCAACGATTGTTGGCGGAATATCCAGTGCATCAGCTAAATTTTGATTGACGATTCCATCCACCGTGCTAATCAAGGTATTGACTGCTGGCGTGACTGTACCGATCAGCGTTTGCAAGGCTGGGAAATTCCCCAGTTGGAGTATCACATTGGTGGAAATCGATGCATTCCCTGCCGGTTGAACCAAACCAGTAAGGCCTTGAGGAACCCCAACAACCGCGACTTTATCCCCATTCAAGACATCAACCGTTACTGCATTTGATCCAGAAATCGAGAAATTGACTTGGTTCGTTGCACCAGGAGTTGCATAAGGTGCAGACGCACTCGTGCCTGAGTTATTAGATGCTGTGATATCTGAGAAAAGTTCAGCTGAAACCAAAGCAGCTTCAACCGTCGTTGGTGCCCATAACAAACTTGCTGGCACGACCACTGTACTCGTCAACAACATCCCACTGACAGTTAAATTCGCAATAATGTTTTTCTTTGTTCGAACGCGTGTGTTTTTCTTTGAATCCATGAGCTTTTTATAATTAACGCCTTTCATTCATTCTCCTCCTGTTCGAAAAAAATTTAACCGACAAAAGATAAAACTGATGATCTCTGGAATCCTTCTTTCCCCCTTTAATACCAGATGAAAATCTATTTCAACCCAACACCCAAAGGCATAGAGAGAAAACAAAAGTAACCGATCGCATCGCGACGTTTTTTCGCATGCTTTCTGAAAAACCCAGTGATTTTTGTTCAAATAGTTTAGCAGCATAGTAGAAATCGCTTGTGAATCATAAAAATAAAATAACTAAACGAACACACTGTGTACCAAAATTCTAGCAAATTTATTTCTTTCCAACAAATTATAAACACGATAAATAATTAAAAAAACACTTAATTTAGCCTCAGAAAACATAAAAGGTTTATTTAATAAACAAGCACAAATTATTTATATTTATCTTATAAATCAGGCTGTTACGATAAAAAAATCTATTTTTTTGTCATTCAACCATTCCTTTTTTTATATTTAATCAATAAAATGAATACGATTACATTTGTATACTTATGCATTTATTTAGAGAAAAACGACGATTGTGTTTTTTCTTGATTTCACCTTCGTTTTTTACCTCTACAAATAAAAAAACAAAAAAATATCACCCGATTTTTCACGATATCCTTCAAAATAACTCTTAGTAGCGAAAAAAAGAATCGAAACGTTCACAGAAAGTTCTATGAAAAAAGAATGAAAACTCCCCATTAAAATCGAGTCTAAACCATTATGAAATAGAATTTCTTCAGTCGCCATATCCCACTTTTTTCTTCCCTGAGAATTCCTCAGTATCTTTTTGGTCTTACATTTTGGACTTAACCATTTATTGGATTCTTTTTACTTATACTTGTTAGTCAGAAGGAAACGCAGCTGCCCAATCGTCTTCTTCTAATACCATTTAAGGAGCAAAAAAACGATGCATTGGCTAGTAATGATTCTTGTATTGATCTGACTTAGTTTCGTCTAAAAAAAAGCGTGAGAATCGAATGTTCTCACGCTTTTCTATTATCCTCTCTGAGGATCCTCTATCACTAAGTTTACCAATCAATTTCTTTCATTAAATCAAGAAAGTCTGAAATATAAGACCTTTTTGATTCCTACACTGGGCTTGTTTTACTATAATGAGGAGACACAATTTCATTAAAGCAATGAGAGCGGAGGGGTTCTTATGTATGGCGAAACGATCAGACAAATCCGATTGAAAAAAGGCTTCACCCAAAAAGAAGTCTATGGCACAATTATTTCAAAATCCTATGCAATTGAATTTGAAAAAGGCAAGCATCAGATTGCTACCAACTTACTCTTGCAAATCTTAGAAAATCTCTCAATGGATATCGATGAATTTCTCTATATCGCGAATGGCTATCGTCTGGATGAGCAAAATAGCTATAATCATCGGTACAATCAGTATTCAAACAAACACGATCTGCCAAATTTACAAAAGCTATTACAGGAACTGCAGCAAACCACTAGCAGACTAAACAATGTCCGTATTGCAGAGGTTCGCTCGCGAATTCGCATGCTGCAATGCTTGGCAGAGCATGGCGTCTATCGGAAAAGAGCTGTTTTGGAATGTGATCGTCAAACGATTATTTCCTACCTCATTGATGTTGAAAGCTGGACGTTGCAAGAAATCCAGTTATTCGCCAACACCATCGACCTTTTGGACAACGAGTATAATTTCCTCTTTTTCAAAAAAGTATCCAAGATGCTCGAGTACTATATCGATATGGAAAAAGGTCGTGAAATTTACTGCGCCTTGCTGATCAATTTGATTGAATACACACTAAAGCACCAGCAATACGATGCAACGGAAGTTCTCGTTGTCCAATTGAAACTTTTGGCGACAGACTACAAAGAGTTTTTTCACCAAACCGTCTGCAAATTTTTCCAAGGCGTGTTGCTCTTAAGAACCGGCAATCAAAAAGCGGGGCAAACGATAACCACAAAAATGCTAGCTCTCATGCGAGAACTGGATCAAGAAGCCCTTGCTGATGACTTTGCTTTACTGCTGGATGAAGACTACCTCCAGGTATTTGCCTCAGACGAGTGATAAAGCGGCAACTGCAGTGTTCGTTTAATAAAAAAAGGAAGTGATAGCGATCATCACTTCCTTTTTCAGCTATTAGCTAACGCTACGTTCATCTGTTTCACCAAAATATTGATACATTGGTTTTTGTTTACTATTTAACAACTGATCCACCGTCACAAATTCATAGCCTTGCGCTTTCAGCGTTTGGATAATACCTGGTACAGCTTGAACGGATTTCGGATGAATATCATGAAGCAAAATAATCGATCCATCGTAGACATTGTTTTGTACGACCTTTAGAATCTTATTCGGATCTTTTAGCTTCCAATCCTCGGTATCGACACTCCATTGAATGATCGCTTTTCCTGCTGCTTGGGCGCTTTGTTGGTCGATCGCCCCATACGGTGGACGCAAATTCTTAGGCAAGACCCCAGTTGCCTGATAGATCGCTTTGTCGGTCTTAGTTATTTCCGCTTTGACATCCTCCGGCGACAACGTATTTAATTGCGGGTGTGAATACGAGTGACTGGCAATTTCATGCCCTTCTTCATGGATTTTTTTCGATACTTCAGGATACTGATCCACCATTTGGCCTAATTCAAAAAACGTTGCCTTCACATTATTGTCTTTCAAGATTTTTAAGAGATCCAATGTCGAGGTATCATTTGGTCCATCATCGAAAGTCAATGCAACATATTTTTTGTTTTCGTCCAATGTCGGTTGTTGCTCTTTCAATTGGTCCGCATTAACAAGTTCCGGATCAATAAAGGGTGCAATCTCTTTGTACGCCAACGTGATCTCAGATACGCCAGTTTGATTTTGCGGCAACTGGATCGTTACTTTTTCAGGATCATACGTAAATTTCGACTCATAGGTGATTCGATCCATCGCCAAGACCGCATCAATGACTTTATCTGGTTCCTTGGCTTGGTCTAAAATCTTTTGCTGAATGACTTGCTGGATCCCTAGCAAGCTTCCCTCGTCTGGAACCAAGTCCTTCAAGGATAATTCATTGCCAGTTTTCTCAGAAATAAAAATTGGATCGGCAACCACGCTATCCGCATCTTCAAAGCGACCGGTTTCCCGATTCCAAACATAGCTGTCCGCTTTTAAAGAATAGGTTGACACTTTCGATGCGACTGCTTGTGCTTCAATCCGAGCAACGGTAACTGTCTCTTTGTCGGTGTGTTTTTTGCATAATTTGTTCGCCATGGTCGACAATTTCTTGCTTGCATCTTTGACAGGGATCGCATTCTCCTCTTTTGGCCGGAAAATCAATTCTTTTTTGTCCCCATCGGATAGCGTTTCGAGTTTTGCTGGGATTCCCTCTTTGGCTTGTTCTTCTTGAATCGATGCCAATAACTTTTCAGCAGCAGCCTCATATTTTTCCCGTGCCAATGCTTCTTGCTGCTTCAACGTAAAAGCAATATAGCCGCCAGTGGCGATAATGACAATTGTCAGCAACGTCATCAAAGAAAAGAGATACTTGCGATGGGTTGGCTTCTTTTTAGAAACTTGACGATTGGTGGTTTGCGTGCGTCTTGCCGTTCCCGTTGTTTGCTTTTGATGTGATTCGACCCTTGAAAAAGGTGCTTGTTTTTCAGACGTCGCTTCTTTATGTTGTGAATTATTTGAATAATTGCTTGATTTCTTCATAAACATTCTCCCTAAACATAATAACGTAAACAAAATGTAACATAAGCGTAATATTATTTCAACAGTGTTACAGAGATTCTTATAAACTTCTCTTTTTGTTCACCATTTTTGAGAATTGTTCTTAGAAATCTTTTATTCTGATGCTAATAAAAGCAAGCCTGTCAGCCATGATATCGTATTCACTCCTTTTTATTTTCGTTTAAAAATAATGAGAGATATCTTTTTGTACTTTGATGTTTTTTCTGTTTATAATTCAGCGTGTGGCAATTACTTTAAAGGATGTGTTCAAAATGAAACACAAGTCAGCAATGTATTTATTTATTCTTACATTAGTCATCGGTTTAACCTATCAAATGCTTCCCTATACACCCCTAAGCGATTCCGTTTTATCCATCATTGGTACTGTATGGAATGTGATTTTGGCATTTGGTGCAGGATACTTTCTCTTACGAAGGACCTTTTTGGAACAATTCAAGCATTTTCGTTTCATTGTTTTATTATGGGGTGTGCCTTTCGTCATTTTGACTGGTGTGTTCTTTTCCTTTATTTATGCCGCTATTTTTGGACAACCCACAACAAACTCGATCAGCGAGACTATCACCGTCCAAATGGTCTTTTTACAAGTACCCTTCATGCTCATGGGGGAAGAATTGCTTAGCACCAATCTCTTGTTGGCTTTACAGAAAAAAGGACTCTCTTTCTTCTGGTCTTCCGTCATTTGCAGTGTGCTATTCGCTTTGTGGCACATCCCAGCGTACGGTTTTCATCCAGCACAATTATTGATCACCTTGATGCCTGCCAGATTGGCACTCAACTACGTTTGGAAAAAATCCAATAGCGTATGGGTCAGCTGGATCTGCCATTTTCTTTATGATTCCCTTGGGTTCATTTCATTTTTAGGTAAATAAGCAACAAAAAGGACAGCTGAATCGCAGCTGTCCTTTTTTTAGTCAGTAACGCCTTTCCCCGATGATTTAATCAATTGTTACTTTCGCTTTTTAAAATAAAGCCAGCTTGCCGTGGCGATAAAGCACAAACCAACTACAAATGGGAACAACGTCCCCTGCTCATCGGTTTGCGGCAATCTTTGTGCAGAAGCGCTTTTTTTCGAAACAATAGTTTGGGCAGGAGCTTTTTCTTTATTATCAGAATTATCAACTGTTGCAGCTTGTTCTTTTGTATAAACGTACGTCACAGTTGCCCCCAGCTTGCCGAATGTTCCTTTCGCATTTTGTGGCAAACGACTTCGATCTAAGACGTAGTCGTTGATTGATATTTGGTATTTCTCTGTGCTAGCATCGTAAGGTTCGCCTACATTTCCTGATAGGATTTGGGAAGCATGAATTTCGTTACCTTCTGTGTCTACATACTCCACCGTTACATCCGCTGCTGGTACCGGACTTTTTGTGTAGATGTAGGTGACTGTTTGCGCTGTTTCGCCAAATACTCCTTTTAGATTTTCTGGTAATTGGCTTTCATCTAGTGTATAGCCATCGATCGATAATTGATATTGTTCTGTGTTGGCATCATATGAATCACCTATGTTTCCACTGATCGTTTGTGAAGAGTGGATTTCTTTGCCTTCTGTATCTACATACTCCACTGTTACATCCGCTGCTGGTACGGGATTTTTGGTGTAGATGTAGGTGACTGTTTGCGCTATTTCGCTAAAAATACCTTTACTATTTTCTGGCAATTGGGTTTCATCTAGAGTATAGCCTTCAATCGTTACTTTATATTGAAGTGTGCTGGCATCGTATGAATCACCTATACTTCCGCTAATGGTTTGGGAGTCATGAATTTCATTGCCCTCTGTATCAACGTATTTTACTGTTATATCCGCTGCTGGTATCGGATTTTTCGTGTAGATGTAGGTGACTGTTTGCGCTGTTTCGCTAAACACACCTTTAAGGTTTTCTGGTAATTGGCTTTCGTCTAAAGTGTAGCCTTTGATCGTTAATTGATATTGTTCCGTACTGGCATCGTATGGATCACCCACATTCCCACTAATTTTATTAGCAGCGTGAATTTCGTTGCCTTCTAAGTCCACGTATTCCACTACTATATCAGCTGCTGGTAAAGGATTTTTTGTGTAGATATAGGTGACGGTTTGTGCGGTTTCGTTAAATACACCCATACTGTTTTCTGGTAATTGGCTTTCATCCATTGTGTAGCCTTCGATTTTTAATTGATATTGTTCTGTGCTAGCATCGTATGGGTCGCCTACGTTTCCACTAATTGTTTGTGAAGCGTGAATTTCTTTACCTTCTGTATCTACGTACTCGACTTTGACATCCGCTGCTGGTATCGGATTCTTTGTATACACATAGGTGACTGTTTGCGCGGTTTCACAAAAGACACCTTTAAGATCTTCTGGCAACTGGCTTTCGTCTAAAGTGTAGCCTTCGATTTTTAGTTGATATTTTTCTGTACTAGCATCATAAGAGTCGCCTACGTTTCCACTGATCGTTTGGCTAGCGTGAATTTCGTTGCCTTCTGTATCCACATACTCGACCGTTACATCCGCTGCAGGGATCGGATTCTTTGTATACACATAGGTGACTGTTTGCGCGGTTTCACTAAAGACACCTTTACTATTTTCTGGCAATTGGCTTTCATCCAATGTGTAGTCTTCGATTGCTAGTTGATATTTTTCTGTGCTAGCATCGTATGGGTCGCCTACGTTTCCACTAATCGTTTGTGAAGGATGAATTTCGTTGCCTTCTGTATCCTCATACTCGACCGTTACATCCGCTGCTGGTATCGGATTCTTTGTATACACATAGGTGACTGTTTGCGCGGTTTCACTAAACACACCTTTAAGATTTTCTGGCAACTGGCTTTCATCCAATGTATAGCCATCGATCGATAGTTTATATTGATCTGTACTAGCATCGAAAGTGTCGCCTACGTTTCCACTGATCGTTTGGCTAGGGTGTATTTCGTTACCTTCTGTATCTACGTACTCAACCGTTATATCCGCTGCTGGTATCGGATTTTTTGTGTAGATGTAAGTGATGGTTTGTGCTGTTTCACTAAATACGCCTTTACTATTTTCTGGTAATTGGCTTTCGTCTAGGGTGTAACCGTCAATTGATAGCTTATACTCATCCGTACTAGCATCATATGAAGCACCAATGGTACCAGATAAAGTCTTCGTTTCATGGATTTCTTGCCCTTGAGTATCAAGATATCTGACAGTTACCTCTCCCACCTGCTCCGGATCAACAATGACATTCACTACATGGGTTGTATATACACTATATGAGGCTTGTCTAGCCATAAAAATTGCTACATAGGAACCTGGCTTGCTTGGGTCAACATTGGTGTAGTAAGGATAGATTTGCGAGTCAGAAATGCTTTTTTCTATATTGCCGCTAAAATTTAGTTTAAACGCCTCAATCCCTAATGCTTTGGTTGAGAAATCAAATGTGCTGTTTACAGGAATATGAATCGTATCAGGACTATCTCCAAAAGCATACTCACCCGCAATTAAACGCTCGTAAAGTTCAAGTGTTTTCGTTTCCCCTGGTTGCAAGGTGATGGAATTTCCAACCGATGTGAATGCATAGTTTAGTCTTTGATTCGTGGTACCAACTTGCTTAATAAAATAGCCACCTGAAGGAAGTTGAATTGTAACCTTTCCTGAACTGTCCGTGACTAACAATGTCACCTCACCTGATGTTGAAGAGGTCAATGTGAAATAAGCTCCTTGGATCGGTTGGTTTGAATTACCATCTAACACTTGAACCGTCAGTTGCCCATTGACAGCTCTTGCAGCTGAAGCATTAACAGATGAAGGGACCTTATCTACAGTACTTGCAGCAGATTCTTCTTTATTTTCTGATCCATTAATGGCTTCTTCACTGTCACTACTTGCTTGTGTTTGCTCGTTCTTAGCATCCACACTCGATGAGGTCGTTGTTGTCTGCGTAGCATTTTCTACTTGAGAGGTAGCTTGTCCAGCATCCGCAGAAGCATTCATATCATCAGATTGCACAGCATTCACTTCTTCCTGATCCCCCTGCTGAGACTCTGAAAACATTTGGTTTTCCGCCATTACCTGAAATGCTGGCGTTACCACCGCAGCACTTAGTAAGATTATTAAAGATAGAATATATTTAAACTTATTTTTCACAAACTTTCACCTTAACCTTCTTTTTCAAAATAAAAAATTTTTTTCCCAACCTATTTTTACGCCTAAAAATCATTATAATTTATTAATTTTTAATTTACAATTTTTTTTTATTTGACGTATCATCCACTCCTGACAAAAGTTTTTTATGCGGGCACATGAAATTCCGTTGAGCATATGTATATCTTATTCACTTATCATTGCACTACATCACCTCTTCGGAATTTTATAATCCAACCACCCTTTTCTTCAAGCAAATCCCGTGCAAATCAGCGCAAAGCTTCTTGGCATCCTTGTTTTATCAATGATTCCTTTTTCAAAAAAGGAAACTATTTTTTACTTAATTGTGGCTTTCTTTTTTTGAATGATTCGAGTAAGACTATCTTCTACTCTGAATATGTGCTATCTTTGAACATTTATCACTTCATATATGACAATTGTTACTTATTACAGGTGAAGGATTCAGTGAAAAAAATCGAGCAATTTCAGGAAATTCTTTAGGAATATCTAAATGAAGCTCATCTTAATTTAATCTTATAAGAACAAAGAAAATGACTTGTGCATTTTTTCGTTAAATCGAGCTTTACAATTGTTTCTTTGAACCGCTTTGTGATAGGATATGTCAGAAGGAGCATTGAAATGACTATAGCTGAAAAAATAAAAGAGAGTCGCTTGAAATTAGGACTCACCCAACAAGAAGTTTCCGAAAAATTATTTGTTACCAGACAGACGATCTCCAATTGGGAAAACAATCGAAGTACCCCAGACATCGATACATTGATCAAATTAAGTGATCTCTATCAAATCGATTTAGAGTCACTACTAAAACCAGAACAATTAGCAGACGAACCAGAAAGAATGAGTGAGGAGAAGAAACCAACCTTCCGCCTTCCTCTATACTTGCTCAATTTGACTGCAGTCGTCGCTTGCGTTTTCACCGACTTCTTAACACCTACAGGGACAATGACCATATGGACAGCTGCTGCACATTTTTTGTTATTAGTTAACTTTGTCCTTTTATGCGGCTTTTTCCTCACAAAAAAAAGACCCCTCCCTGCAAAAACAATTGTCTTTGCATTAGGAAAAGGTCTGCTGATCTTAGCCATTATATTAGGTTTTACCCTTTGGTCGAATAAAGGAGCTTCCGCTGATGCATTACATCTGATTGGCCACAATTATGGTCATTTTATCTATTTGACGTTTAAAGCAATTGGGGTGATTTATTTGTTTGATTGGCGGAAGTTTGAGATGTAATGACTCCAATTTCAAATTTAAAATCAAGAATGCAGTTGAGAACAATAATTGATTTGATTGTTCTCAACTGCATTAGATTTAAAAAGGCTCTACAGTATTTAGTGTTGGTGGAAAATCTATGGATTTTCTACCAACACTTCTTTGTAAAAAAAGATAGAAAAAGAGATAGTATAACTATCTGTTGCTAATGACATTGAAGGGGCTTCATTAACACGAGAATTGATTTTTGAGTTCAATGAAAACTATCACTTCGATCAAATCGTTAATGGGATGGAATCAACGACCATGTACAGCTTTCATCCTTCGATGTTTTTCCATGAAGATGCAGAGCTAAAAAAAGCAATACACTTGCTCGAGAAATGCGCGACGAATCGACAAGTCTCTTTAGTGCCACTCTCATTACTCTTATGACAGAAGACTTCACACTAGATGAATCGGCTGTGCTTCCTTTGGAAGCCTTCTGTGACTTATTACAAGGAAAAGGAAAAGATCGCTTTAAAGATCTAGAAAAAAATGCCAAAGCGATTCAACGTGCAATTACCATGAGTTTTCGTTTAGATAGTCTTGCACAAGAATCCATCAATGTCGTTCTAAGTGTTCTTGTACGTGAAATTCGTGCACTTGAAAAGAACATCAAAGACTTGGATAAAGCAATCGAGCAATTAGTTGTCGTTATTCCAGAATATCAATGTTTGACCAGTGTTCTAGGTATCGGAAAGATGTACGCCACTGGATTAATCGCTGAAATCGGTCAAATCGAACGATTTTAAGATCAAACAAAATTGGCAAAATATGCAGGCTTATGTTGGAATGTCAAACAATCTGGTAACTATCAGTCACAAAATACACCTCTGACAAAACAAGGGAATCGCTATTTTAGATACTACTTAGTTGAAGCTGACAACTCTGCAAAAAATTATCTTCCTGAATATAAAGCTTTTTATCAAAGCAAATGTAAAGAGGTCCCAAAACATAAACACAAACGAGCACTCGTCTTAACCGCAAGAAAATTTACGCATTTGGTGGATACGCTACTACGTAACCATCAACTCTACACGCCACCAAGGGGCGTGATAAATAAATAACATTCTGTTATTGACGCAAACCCTTGAAATACCCCGAAAAAATTTGATTTTGGCCGGGGCTAGTTAAGTGCGCTTCAAAACAGGTTACACAATAAAAATATTCTCAATCTTCAACTTGAATTATTACCATTAGACTTACTGACAAAGAGCCACAATATGTTTAGCTGGATCGTACTTAATTGTTTTAGGTAACTTTATCTCCACCAAATCCATAGTCGAAGAAACCATACATTCAATCAAGTAAATTTGATGGATAAATCAAATTTACTTGATAAATTTAATTACTAAAATCTACAGGTCGAGTTGAATTCTTCTCAGAAAACTCATACACTATTGCATCAAGTATGCGTTGACTGGCTTTACCATCGCCATAAGGATTATTAGCCTGTGCCATTTTACTATAGACAATGTCGTCTTTTAATAATTCAGTTGCAACATCAAATACAGTATTTTCATCAGTTCCAACAAGCTTTAATGTACCTGCATCGATACCTTCAGGACGTTCTGTAGAATCCCTCAAGACAAGAACTGGAACACCTAGAGATGGAGCTTCTTCTTGGACACCACCAGAATCTGAAAGAATTAAATAGCTATGATTTAATATATTTTGAAAGTCAACAACGTCTAAAGGTTCAATTACTTTAATCTGGGGTGAATCAATTAATGTATCTTTTGCTAATTGACGTACTTTAGGATTTTTATGGATTGGAAAAATAACTGCTATTTCAGAATTTCCTAACACTAGTTTATTTATTGCTCGGAAAACATCAACCATAGGCTTTCCCATATTCTCTCTACGATGCATAGTGACAAGAAGAATTTTTTTATCCTTAAATTCTTTCAACAAATCATTTTCATAATCATCTTTAACTGTGTAATTCATAGCATCAATTGCCGTATTCCCGGTAATATATATATTCTTTGAAGAATGATTCTCCAAGAGAAGGTTTTCTTTACTTTGAACAGTTGGAGCAAAATAAAGATCAGCCAATATATCAGTCATTTGACGATTCATTTCTTCAGGAAATGGGGAATACTTATTCCACGTTCTTAACCCCGCTTCGACATGACCAATTTTAATTTTATGATAAAAACCAGTCACCGACGCTGCAAAAGTCGTAGTTGTATCTCCGTGAACCAGCATAATATCAGGGTGCGCATCTTTGATAACTGTATCTAACTCTCGGATTACATGACTAGTAATATCAATTAAAGTCTGACCATCTTTCATAATATTTAAATCATAATCTGGAATAATATCAAACACTTCTAAAACCTGATCCAACATTTGTCGATGTTGTGCAGTTACCACTACAATTGATTCAAATCTAGTGTCTTCCTCAGCAGCCTTAACTAAAGGTGCCATTTTGATTGCTTCAGGTCGAGTTCCAAATACAGTCATTACTTTTATCTTTTTCATGTTATTCTCCTACAATTTATATGCGTCATCAATAAGATTATGAGTATCCAAAATACACTTACCTTCTAACTTAAATAGATTATCTTTAAGATGACTGTGCTCTACCATAAGAACAATCAATTCGGACTCACCCAAAAATTCATCGAAGTCCATAATTTGATTTTCCATAATTTTATTATGAATCATAGGATCAAAAAATTTAAAAGGTTCAGCAAAGTGATTTTTCATATGATCAAAGAGCTGTAGTGTTGGACTTTCACGGATATCATCTACATCTTGTTTATAAGTTACCCCATAAATGCCGACTTTATTACGTTCAGTAATTCCATTTTCATTCATAATTTCTCTAATTCTATCAAGTACAAGATCTGGCATAGATTCATTAATTTCTAAAGCTGCGGAAATTAACTTAGTCAGTCGGGGATAATCTCCAACTAAGAACCAAGGATCTACTGGAATACAATGTCCCCCTACACCAGGTCCAGGACTTAAAATATTGACTCGAGGATGCATATTGGAAATCCTAATAATTTCATGTACATCTAAATCATCATGGCGAGAGATTTTTGTAAGCTCATTTGCAAAAGCAATGTTAATTGCTCTAAACGTATTTTCTACGACCTTTGTCATTTCTGCAGTACGAATATCCGTACAGACAATTTCTCCTTCACAGAATGAAGAATACACATCTTTAACTCTTTGAGCAATTTCTGGACTATCTGCACCGATAGTTCTTGAGTTAAACTGTAATTCCTTAATCATTTGCCCAGGAAGAATCCTTTCAGGAGCATGAACCAAATGAAGATCTTCACCTAAAACAAGCCCAGCTTCTCTTATCAATGGCCTTACGAATCGGTCAATAGTTCCTGGTGAAATTGTCGATTCAATTACTAGAATCGTTCCTTTTTGGCATACCTCTAAAACTTGTTTAGTGGCAGCAATAACGTATGATGCGTCAATTTTCTTATCTACTTTATCATATGGGGTAGGTACAGTAATGATATAAAAATTAGAAGAAGAATATTCAGACCCAAACTTTATTCCTTTGTCTAAAGCATTTTTAAATAATTCTTCTAGCCCTGACTCTTCGAAGGTCAGTTCACCACGTTTCAAAGAACTTAATAACTCCATGTTATAATCTGTACCTATAACCTCATTTCCATTCGCAGCTAACATTAGAGCTGTTGGTAATCCGATGTATCCAAGGCCAATAACATTAATCATCTTTTCCACTCCATTTCTTTAATACAATCCAATACGTAATTGCTGAAATAACATATACAAAAATAGAGGCATATGCTATACCGTAAATACCAAAACTTAAAATAAAATAATAATCTAGTACAAAATGTACTACACATGTTACAACAGAAAAATATGCACTAAATTTTTCTTTTCCTATCGCTGGCAACATGTTCATAGGAACCATTCTAATTCCAGTATTAACAATTCTTACAATCCAAAGCATGTACGACAATGGAATAGCGTCACTGTAATTCACACCATACATAAAATTCACTATTAAAGGAGTCAAAATAATCCCAATCAATCCTAGTAGCATTACAATTATAAAATTTAAAAATGAATATTTTAAGATAAGATTAAACCGAAATTTATTACTAGCCTTTTTTGACAATAATGGAAATACAAACAGAATTACAGAATTTGTAATAATGAGCAATTGACTTGGCAAAAGTGATGCTGCTTTAAAATTGGCAGTAATCACTGCATCTTTTAGTAATATATTTACAAGGAAAATTTCATTTAATGGCATTATAGATGAAAATATAGTAGCAATCGTTATAGATATACCTAAATAGATTGTTTTTTTTCTGTAAATTTTATCTATTGAAAGATTCGGTAACTCATCAATATCAGAATGTTTCCATCCCCATAAAATAGATATTATATAAGCGATTATTCTAGCTAGTGGTAACCCTAAAATTCCGATAAAATAAACTAAAAAAATAGTTAGTACAGATAGTATTACGGCGTTTAAGACTGCGGTTTTTGCAAAAATATCATTTCTTAAAGAAAATCTATTGTAGGATTGAATCATTTGTAACAAAAAATCTAAACAAGGAGTTACAAATAAAGCAATTATTAATAATTTAGAACCTTCAAATGTTAAATTTCCAAAAAACGCATATAAAACTAAAAATACAGTTAGTATAATTTGAATTAAAGAACCTAGTCTTGAACAAAAATAAAATAGTGATTTTGCTATCTGCCTATCTCCATACTCTGAGCTAATTTTTAAAAAAGCAGGAGACAAACTAATTCCGGAAAAAAGAATAATATACGCGTATAAATTATCTGCATAAGCAAAATAGGCATATTCGTCTTTAGTGAGAATTCTTACAACTAAAAAACTAGATATAAAACTGACTGCCTTAATTAGAATATTTCCTGTAAATATATGAAAAAAACCTGTTTTCATTAATGTAATAATACTATTTTTTATTTTTTTCATATTTACTCTCCAAAAAATCCACATAAACCTTGCTAATTATCGCAGGAAAACCTCTTCCATTCTTAAAAAGATAATATAAAATCTCTCTAGATTTAAACAAACCAAACCATTCAAATTGATGGTTGATTATCTCTAATTTAAAATACACATATTGATAAGGACGTAATAATTTTTTCTTGAGTAAACTTTTAAATTTAGATTTCTCAGACTCCTTTGTTGAAATAAAAATTTCAAATTCATTAGCTAACTGTGAAATAAGTTCCTTATATCTTTTTTTATTTAACTTATCAGAAGTTTCTAAATTATACAGACTTCTTACTAAAAATTTATCTTGTAAAGGAAGATACCATTTCATTTCAAAAAATTCATATATTCTAAGTGAGTTAATAATCACTTTAGACTGTCTCTCTTTAATATCCCAGATTTGAAGAAAATCAGTTATATTATCTAAACTTATTGTTTTGTCCTTAAATTCATCTTTTACGATATCTCTTACATACTCTTTGCAAATTTCATTGTTTTGTAAATTAAAGTCTTTTTTTATGATAAAGTCTGTAAGTTCATTTGATGTTATAATATTTTCAATCTTTTTTGAATCTAAATTTCCTCCACCAATAGTCCCAGTATGTCCAGGCAAAAAAATAGAATTCATTCTTTCTTTTAAACTTAGTTTTTCAGATATTTTCATAACTGCTAAAAAATCTTGAAAGTGGACAAAATTAGTTCCCTGTCCTGCATAATTCAAGTAATCAGAAAAAATATCTGAATTTCGGAGTTTTTTCCAATCTTCTCTCTCATAATTATAAAATTCCCATTCAAATCCCAACTTATCGGCTATGTTTTTAGATTTTTTAGCTACTTCGCTAGAGGATTTACCGTAAGAAAAACACTTAACATTTTCAAAAGAATTCATTTTCAATAAGCATGCTATGAATAAGGAATCATAACCATCACTTAAAGGTAAATATATAGTGTAATCATTCAAATCCCTATACATTTTATCTGAAATAGATTGAGATATATTTTTAAATAACAAAAAATCTAAGTCATTCGCTCTAATATCTACGTTATAATTAATATTATCAGCCAGATGACTTACAGTAGCATTTCTAATATCAAAAGTTACAGTTTCACTTGCCCTTGTTTGAAAAACATTTTCAAATAGAGTACTGTATCGCGGGGAAAATCCAGCATTAATATATATATTTCTCATATTAGAGTCTATTTCAGACTCATCTTTTTCAAGGAGATTATCTATAACATCCGAAATAATAACTTTATTATTATCGATTTTATAAAAAATAGGAATTGTTCTAAATACATCAGATTTTATGCATACTTTATTAGGAGTAACCTTTATTACAACAAAAGCTTCAGAAGTTTCATTTTCTAATTCAGTCCAAGTATAATTGGCAATACTCTTATAAAAAAATTTTTGTCCATCATTAGTTAATGTTTTCCATTCAAATCCTTTTTTGTTAGCTAAATTAAGCTCTATTTCCATATCTTTTACTTCACCCTATTCATTCTTTTAACTACAATTAAAAATAATATAAAATATACCAAACACGGTATCCAAGACGTATAAATGAATTGACTTCCACCTCTAATTTGTCGAAAAATATCCAATACAAATGCAATTAGCATAAACTCAAGTTCTTTAAAATCTGAAATAATCTTTCCAATAGTTAGATAAAAGAAACTAACTACAAAAGAATAAATCCATGAAAAAGATACCCCAAATAGCATTATTCCTTCGCCAAAAACCGTGGGTAATAGCAGGTAATATCCTAGATCACCATAATTTAGTCCGATGATGATATGAGTAAATATTTCTGATAAAGCAATAGGCTTAATTAATCCAAATAGTAAAAAATTAGGAATTGGAGAAGTTAAAATATAACTAAAAAAATTAATTTTCTCTTTTAAATCCAAAGAATTTTCTGCAAAATGAAGTAAATTCACATAAGAAGTTTCCTCACTTAGCAACAGAAAAATTTTGTCTAGCTTATCTTCAGAAATAACATTGTCTCCCGTTCTTAAAAAGGTAAAATCATAAAAGAAGGGAAGAATAAAAAAAATTCCAATTATGCTAAACAGAGCTAAAATTTTCCTATCAAAAATTTTTTGAAACCATAAGTAAAGAAATATAAATAACAAAAAGAACAGAATTTCATTTCTAGATATATAGGCATTATTCACAAATTTTAAGTATATTGGTAGAGAATAAATCATGATAAATCTAAAAGGTTTATAGCGTAATTGAAATAAAAGTAAGTAAAAAAAAGGTGTGACTAAAATTCTTAAAGGTCCTATAATAAAATTAAGTAAACTATTATTTTTAATCAGAACTCGTTCAGAAAATGAAATAGTAGAGAAGTCATTAGCAAAATTTTGAAAGTTAAAGATATTTGACAAAGCATTTTCAGGGTATATAAGTGGAAAAATAAAAGTAAAAATATATATTATAGATAACATTAATACAAGCCAACTTTGTTTATTTACTATATCCGAAAGTGCTGCTTTATTTTCAGCAGATATATTTAAGTACTTTGAATTGCAAATAACAACACCAAAAATAGTGAAAAAAACAATAAACAATACATAAGAAAGTAAATAAGTTTCTTTATCTTGTAAAGGATAGATACTGATTCCTATTCCGGAGTAAATAAACATGCCTACAATAAATAGATAAAAAATTAATCGTAGTTGCTTATGTGATACTGTTCTCTTCACTAAGTATCCTAATAAAATACTAAATATAATAATAATAAAAATTATAATATTAACTATTTTATCTCACCTCCAAAAAATACTTTTTTCATTTGAACATCCCAAGAAAAATTTAAGATCGCAAACTCATGCATTTTATTACTCATTTGTTCGCGGTTCGGAAGTGAATTATAGAAATCAATTATTTTTCGCATATCAATTGGGGATTCATCTGCAGGTACCTTCAAGTAATAATTAAAATCTTCGGGAATGCCTTTTTCTTTATATCCAATAATAAAAGGGATACCTAATGAACAGTACTCTTTGGCTTTTAAAGTTGAACCTTCGCTAAGGTTTATTCTATGCATTCCTGTTGATCCAATTGCCAGATTAGTAGTTTCATATACTTTTTTCAAATCGTCATCATATAATGGGCCTAAAAAGTGTACATAATCATTTAACTCATGCATGTCTACAATTTTTTTTAAACGATTCAGTTCAGCCCCGTTTCCAACAATATTAAAAATAATATCATATTGTTTATTATTTCTTTCTGTTAAATTATATTCTTTTATTCCTTCAATAATTCTATCAAATCCATGCCATATAGAGATATTAGCAACACCAGTTAAAACTAAACTTGTTTCTGATATTTTTGTATTAGCATCGAAAAATTTTACAGGTGGATATTCATCTGTATTTACACCATTCTCTATAACTATAGTATCTATTCCCCATATTTTATCATAAGACATAAAGGTAACAATATTTTTAACATATTTTTTCAGACGAGGTAAAAATATTCTTTCTGTAAAATATACTTGTCTTCTCAAAATATAGGAAACATACTTTTTTTTCTCCTTTTCCGATTTCAGAAATAATTTTCGCTCTTCCTCATATGGATAGGTTGGTAATTCTAAAATAACGAAATTTTTACGCTTTGTTATATACTTTAAAATATTAAAAAAATACCAGTCAACTGATCCAGGAAATCTAAAATAAAACTGCTTGTAAGTTTTCTGATTTACAATTTTTTTCAATACTTGAGTAATCCCTTTTCTATAATTATTGAATCCTTTTCTTATTGAGAAAATTTCTTTAGTTTGTCCAGCTTTTTCCAAAATAAAGCTAGAATTTTGTAAATAGGCTATATCAACATCTAATCCTAATTTTCTAATAGAAAATAATTGATTGTCGATTTTCTTTTTAACCCCAATATTTTCTGTAGAATACGGATCAAAAAATAATACATATAATGTTTTCATTTGTTTCTCCTTCTCAATCAGAGACCTGAATACTCTTCCGATTTTGATAAAAATACATTAACTTTGCAGGGATTAACCCAACCACTATCGGTTTAAACATCCAAAAAAACTTAACTTTAGGTATATTCATTTTTTTATATCCTTTGTATCTTACAGTAACTTCTTCCAATCTATGTCGAAACTTTCTTTTGCGTTTAATATCTAATTCAGTAAGATTATACCTAAGTAAAGGTTCTAAAATATTAGCCCCTTTATATCCAAGCCCATATGCTCTCATAAAAAGATCATAGTCTTCAGCTCTTGTCGTTTCTTTCGATACTCTATAGCCCTCTAAATCTAATAATATTTCTTTTCTGAAAACTGTAGCAGGATGTACAAAGCATGACTGTTTAATTAGATCTTCTTTTTCTGGGAAAGGAATACTTGCTCTATTTTTTAAAGTAATCTTTTCACCATTAAAAACATTGATGTTTGAGGAACAAAAAGAAAATTTTCTATTCTCTTTTAAAAATAAAACTTGTTTTTGGAATCTTTCTGGATAACTATAATCATCCGCATCCATTCTAGCTATAATAGTTCCCTTTGAAATTTGAATACATCTATTCAATGATTTAGCAAGTCCCATATTAATGTGATTTTTTATTATGACAATCCTATCATCTTTTTTCTCCCACTCTTTTAATCTCTCGTAAGTATCATCATCTGATCCATCATCACAAATAATAAATTCAAAGTTATAATAAGTTTGATTCAAAATTGATTCAATTGCAATATCTAATTCTTTATTAGAATTTTTCACACTCATTATAACTGATATTAACTCCATATTTTCAAGCATAAAATCTCCTTTATCAAAATAATCTGTAGTTTATTTATCTTTATAACATTCCACAAATTTATACAAACCTTCAGAAATAGTATTTTTTGGACAAAATCCAATGTTCTTCAAATTTGAAATATCGGCTACTGATCGATGGATATCTCCTGCTCGCTTATCTTGATACTTAACTGGTAGTTCGAAACCATATATATTATTAAATTCTTCAATTATCTGCTGTAAGTCTGCTTCCTTTCCTGTACCAACATTAAAAACTTGGCCTAAAGAGTCCACAGTTTCCACAACTATCATTAAAGCTTGAAGTACATCTTCAATGTAAATAAAGTCGCGAAGTTGACTACCATCACCATATAATGTGAAATATATTTTTTCTCCAGATAAAATTCTATTGTAACAATCTTGTAAAATTGAGATTACACCAGAATATGGTGATTCTGGATTTTGATTTGGTCCGTAAACATTAAAAAAGCGTACTGAAGAAGTTGGTACATGATATAAATCATTAAAAACAATTGTCGTTCTTTCTGCTGCAAATTTATCAATAGCGTATTGAGTCATCGGTTTAATCGGTGAAGTTTCTTTCTTTGGCAATTCAGGATCATCTCCATAAACTGCTGCTGATGAAGCAAAGACAAAACGTTTTAGGCCCGGTTGATGTTCACGAATTAAATTAAGAATATTTAAAACTGCATTATAATTCACCTCATGAGTCTCAACTGGTCGTTCAACAGAATCAGCCACACTTGCAACCGCTGCTAAATGAAAAACATAATCAAACTGATATTTTGTTAAAATATCTTCCATTAAATAATTATCCGTGATTGATCCCTTAAAAAACTTAATTTTTGTTAAATCATCGATGTTTTCAAGTTTTCCCATTGATAAATCATCAATAACAATTATCTCGTGATTATGTCTAATTAACATGTTGGTCAGATTAGATCCGATAAAGCCTGCCCCACCTGTGACCAAATACTTCATAAAAAACTTCCTTTCTATGAAAACCTATTTGTCAATTCTTAAAGTATATAGAAATTCTCTAAATAGACTGAAATAAAAATTAAATCAAAAATATAGTTCTAAATTTATACAATTTTTTGATAAATAATTTTTAATTCTTTTAAAACATTTTCTATTAAATAGGGTTCAATTAAACCTTTGTTATTCTCTCCCATTTTTCTAATAAAATTTGCATCATTAAAAATTTTTGAAATATAATACGAAAAATTTTGTTTTATATTTCCTAAATCTACAAGGTACCCATTGTTTTCGTGTTGAATCAAATCACTGTTGCCTCTAATATTTGAACAAAAAACCGGTAAATTTTGATACATTGCTTCCATTATAGATACAGGTAGACCTTCTCTTTTAGACGGATGAATATAAATATCGCTTGCCGCTAATATGCTTGGAATATCTTCTCGGTATCCTAACAAGAATACTTTGTCCTTTAAGTTTTTTTCGACAATTATACGTTCTAAATATTTCTCCTTTTCTCCCACTCCACAAATTATATATATAAAATTCATATGGCGAATTTTTTCTAATTCATTAATAACCTGCTCATGATTCTTGTTATCATTTAACTCACCGATTGATAAAAAAATAAAACTGTCATCATTTTTTTTATACTTACTTAAATCGCTAGGTTTTTCTTTATTAAATTTCTCGGTTGAAAGACCTACTCCATGAACGTAGTTCACATTTGTTTTCAAAAATTTATTTTTAGCTGTGTTGTAATCCTCTTGATTAATCGTGATTAACTCATCTGTATACTTAGATAAATATTTTTCAACTGGGTAATAAACTAACCAATTCTTTATCGGTGCGCCCTTATAGAAGTGAAAACCATGAGCTGTATAAAAGACTTTACTCTTACTATTTTTGCAAGCCAGTCTTACAATCATTGAAGCAATAGGAGTATGAGTATGCACAATATCAAAATATTTGACATCTACTAAACTTTTAAATACTTTATATGCAGTTCGATTATTTTTCGAAAATGGAGTTCGATCAAAAGGAATATTATAGAAAGGTATATTATTATTTTCAAAAAACTCATCTAATGGCTGCTGAATTGAGCAAGCTATACTCACATGATGTCCTTCATCAAGTAACATTTTTATATGCGGCATAAGAAAAGCATTCATTGTGTTTGAAATTGTTGTTACATATAAAATATTCACAGTCTAATTACTCATTCCCTTCAAATTTCTCATTTGTGACACTAGTTTTTGAAGATATTCCCTCTTGAACAAAAACTTTATAAATTGTTAAAAAGATAATTAATAAATCTTGCTTAAACGAAACATTATCCACATATTGACAATCAAGTTTAAACTTTTCATTCCAACTAATTGCATTACGTCCATTAACTTGGGCCAAACCGGTCAATCCCGGACGAACCAGATGCCGTTTACGTTGTTCTTCATTATACATTGGAAGATATCCCACTAAAAGCGGCCGAGGACCAACAATACTCATATCTCCTTTCAAGATGTTCCATAATTCAGGTAGTTCATCTATGCTAGTTGCTCGAATAATTTTTCCAAATTTAGTTAGTCGAATTTCATCTGATAATAAATTTCCTTTTTCATCCATCTCAGATGTCATCGTACGGAATTTATACATTGTAAAAATTTTCTCTTCTAAACCTGGTCTTTCTTGCTTAAATATTACAGGTGAACCCAGTTTGATCCGAACTAGGATGGTAACAATGACAAATAACGGACTTAAGAAAACCAAAGCTAAACCAGATAATAAAATATCAATTAATCGCTTTATATAGCGTGCATAAATTGTGTCATTCTTCATTGATTAACGCCTTCTTGATTGCATTAGTAACTCGATATAAATCTTCATCCGTCATTTTTGTATCTGAGGGTAAACATATACCTGTCTCAAACAAGATTTGTGCGATATTATCACCAATATAATCATATTCTTTAAAGATTGGTTGAAGATGCATAGGTTTCCAAATAGGTCTTGCTTCAATATTTACTTTATACAGTTTTTCTATTAAAACTTTTGGTTTTGTTTTATCTAATGTAATTGCACTCAACCAAAAATTGGGCTTGTTCCAATTATTTTCAGGCATAAATCTAATTTCATGTATGTCTGATAAATGGCTTTTATAAAAATTGAATATATAATTCTTCTTAGCGATTCTATCATCTAATACTTTTAGTTGTCCCCTACCAATCCCAGCTACAATATTGCTCATTCTATAATTGAAACCAACTTCACTGTGTTGGTAATGTATTGCTTTGTCTCGCGATTGCGTTGCCCAAAAGCGAACTTTTTCAACTTTTTCTTTATCATTAGAAACTAGCATGCCTCCACCTGAAGTCGTGATAATTTTGTTTCCATTAAAAGAGTAAATACCATATTTACCGAAAGTCCCAGTAAATTTTTCCTTATATGTAGTTCCAAGTGACTCAGCCGCATCTTCAATCAAGGCAATCTCGTATTCATTGCATATGTTCACGATCTCGTCTAAATTAGCAGATAGACCATATAAATGTACAACTAAAACAGCTTTAGCCTGTGGATACTTTTCTAAAGCAGCTCGTAAATGAGTTGGGCTCATATTCCAAGTTTCTAGATCACTATCCACAAAAACAGGAATTGCTCCTTGGTAAAGTATTGGATTTGCAGTAGCTGAAAACGTCAACGATTGACAAATCACTATATCATCCTTTTCTACCCCAGCAGCTTTTAATGCCAGATGAATTGCAGCTGTTCCAGAAGATAAAGCTGCAGCATGATCTATCCCAACATAATGTGCTAGCTCCTCTTCAAAACCATCTACGTTAGCACCCAAAGGAGCAATCCAATTTGTATCAAAAGCTTCTTTAATAAATTCTTGTTCGAAACCCTGTTCGCTCATATGTGGTGAAGAGAGTAAAATACGTTTTTGGTCCATCTTAATCCCATCTTTCTATTGTTTTAGCAGGTACCCCAACTAACTTCATTTTATCCTTTATATTTCTTATAACTACGCTACCAGCTCCTGTGATATTGTCATTTCCTATTTTTATGTTCTGAATAACTTTGGTTCCAACACCAAATTCATTATGCGATCCAATACTAACATTGCCTGATAAATTAACGTCTGGATAAATAGAATTATAATTCTTGATTTCGCTATCGTGTCCAATCGTAGAATGAATGTTCACCATATTAAAATTTCCAATGCTGATGTGTGCTGTAAAAGTAGAATAGGGCATTATTATATTTCCTATTCCTAAAGATACCTCACTTCCAATTAGTGCAGTACTATCAACAATATTTGGAAAAAATAAATACCCATTCGTTTTTATTTTATAATAAATTATTTCTTTGATTTTAGGTTTTGCGACTCCAATTGCTATCGCCGTATTCTTCCTTATCTGGTTCAGATAATCTATTCCACCAAGGACAGGATAGCCAAGAATTTCTTCTGGAAGCTCTTGATATTTATCATCAACAAAACCCTTAATTGCGAAAAAATTATTTCTTTCTACTAAGAATATAATTTCTTTTGCAAAGCCTCCTGCACCAATGATAATTAAATCCATATAACTCACCTCATTTATTAGACGCATTCGCAAAAGAAACTACCGATTTTGCTAGCTGTCTATCATCTTTGGGAAGACCTTCAACAAAATTGATTACTTCCTGCATAGAATACCCAGTTATATTCCCTACGAAAATTTTCTCAAAGACTGCTTCATCATTCCGTTCTTTATCCAATAATAATTCTTCGTATAATTTTTCACCAGGTCGAATCCCAGTTTCAACAATTTCAATCTCTTCTTCGCTATAGCCACTTAGACGAATCATATTCTTCGCAAGATCAACGATTTTCACCGGTTCGCCCATATCTAAAATGAATATTTCGCCACCTTTAGCAAGTGCCCCTGACTGAATAACCAAGCGGCTAGCTTCTGGTATCGTCATGAAATAGCGGGTCATGCGAAAATCAGTCACTGTAATTGGTCCGCCCTTTGCTATTTGCTCACGGAATACAGGAATCACACTGCCTCTTGAACCTAAGACATTGCCAAAGCGTACAGCAGAAAATTTCGTGCAACCTTTTTCATTTAAGCCAGTAACAATCATCTCAGAGATGCGTTTTGTCGCTCCCATGACGTTTGGTGGATTATTAGCTTTATCCGTAGAGACCATTACGAAGTTCTTTACTTTCGCGGCTTTAGCAGCTTCCGCGGTATTCTTGGTTCCGTAAATATTATTTTTGACTGCCTCTTTAGGATTGTATTCCATCAAAGGTACGTGCTTATGGGCTGCTGCATGATAAACGATATCCGGTTTGACTTCGTTCATGATTTCAAACATCTTTTCACGATCTTGTATATCGGCTATAACGGGAACGATTTCGGTAATATTGTCTTTAAAATTGATTTTCAACTCACGGTCAATTAAGTAAATCGAGTTTTCTCCGTGTCCTAATAAAACTAGTTTTTTAGGATTGAATTGAATCACTTGGCGACAGATTTCGGAACCAATCGATCCACCAGCGCCAGTCACTAATATCGTCTTTCCGGTAATTTGATCTTTGATTGAGTCGATATCCAATTTGACTTCGTCTCTACCTAACAAATCAACAACATCGATTTTCTTCAAACGTGATGTGCTAATTTTCCCAGAAGCGATTTCTTCCATTGAGGGCATCGTATTGACTTTGACATGCAGAGGTTCAATTAAGCTAAAAATACTTCGCAACTTTTTTCGTGACAAGGATGGAATGGCGATCGTGACCATATTGATTTCATATTTTTGAATCAAATCAGGTAAATCACTAATACAACCCAAGACTTTTTTCCCAGAAAGATAAGTGTTTCGTTTATTCGGATCATCATCGACAAAGCCTATGATATGAATGTCACTTGCCGTTTTTGAACCTACAAAGCTATTGTAAAGAATACGGCCGCCTTCTCCCGCGCCAACGATAAGGGTATTCTTGACAATCTCATTGGACGTCCCTCTCATGTTTTTTCTTTCAATATAGATTCGCCAAAGCAAACGGCTTGCAATAATCATAAAGAGCGAAAGAAAGTACATGAAAATCACTAAGCGCACGCTATAGGTCTCATCACCAAAAAACAAAATGACATTACATGTAAAAGCACTACATGATACCGCTAAGAAAATAGCGATCATCTCTTTTAGGTTGGTGTAACGATTAATACGAGAAAAAACACGGAACACCGAGCCATAAAAGAGATAGAAACCAACAGAAAGGCTTACCGACATCAATGTAAATTCTTTTGGAATCGCCACAAAGGGTCTCATAAAATAAACTGCTGCAATATTCGCTGTTATGATCAACAAACTATCCACAACAATCAAAACCAAAATTTTTCTTTTTCTCGTTAATTCAAACAACTTTGCTTCCCCCTAAAATAACCCAAATCTCTTTTTTTTCAGTTCTGTATAAGCTGGAAAATTGATTCGATCCCCATTTATCAAATCTTTCGCTACTTGCTTCAACATTGCTACTTTTTGCATCCCAAAATCTTTCTCAATTTGCCCGTAGGCATCTTTTAAAGTAAAAGTACGTTTTTTTACCCCATGAGCATCCGAAGCGATCATCTGAACAAGGTTATGTTCAACCATAGTTTTTGCTGTTTTTTGGATTTCTTTTCCAAAGACCCCTACATAACTTGGCGCCGTCAGCTGAGCTAAGCAACCCATATCGAGAAAAGGAATCAGATTATTGGGGTCTTTTCGAAAATGTGCATTCCGTTCCGGGTGCACAATCACCGGTATCTTACCTAACTGCATCAAATCGAAGAAGATTTTCTCCGTGTACGTAGGGACTTCGATCGTAGGAAATTCTATCAAGATATACGTATCATCAAGATCTGTAAAAAGGATGTCATTTTTCTGTATATCCTCAATTAAATCTCCTGTTATTCTGACTTCTTGCCCTTCAAGTACTGTTAAAGGCAAATTTCGTGCATCCAATTCTTCTTGCAAAGATGCAACAAGAGATATGACCTTAGACTTTGGATTGCGGTATTTTCCATTGTTATGATGGGGTGTACATAGGATATGCGTAATTCCTTGACTGATTGCTTCCTCAGCCATCGCAATGCTTGCGCCCAAGTCTTCTGCTCCATCATCAATTCCAGGTAAAATGTGGCAATGCAAATCGATCATTTCTCTTGTCTCCTTCGATTTAATTAATTTCCATAATAATAGTAATAACCTGAATCTTTCGAGTGTTCGGCACCGTTATAGACCACACCAATGATTCTTGCTTGAACCATATTCAAAAGATCTCTCGCTTTTGTTAAGGATTCTTTACGCGCAACATTCTCTCGAACCACTAAGATCGTCCCATCTGCTTTCGATGCCATAATTTGCGCATCGGTCACTGCTACAACTGGTGGCATATCAAAGATCACCACATCATAAAGGTTTTTCGCTTCTTCTATCACTTGATTCATTCGTGCAGATCCAAGTAACTCGGATGGATTCGGTGGTTTAGGTCCGCTTGTCAAAACAGATAAATTATCGATCACTGTTTTTTGTGCCACTTCAAGTACGCTCGTAGAGGTACTTAATACGGTACTCAATCCACTCGCATTGTTTAAATTAAATGTCTTATAAACAGTCGGCTTTCGCATATCCGCATCCACTAGTAATACTCTTTGTCCCGATTTTGCAAAAACAACTGCTAAGTTTGCTGAAGTCGTTGATTTCCCTTCAGCTGGTCCCGAAGATGTAACGACAAGGGTCTTAATTTGTTTATCTGCTGAAGATGCAAATTGAATGTTTGTACGGATCGTACGATATTGCTCTGAGATCGGTGAAGAAGGATCAATTAGCGTGATCAAACTTACTGCATGTGTCTGCGTCCCAGTACGTTCTTGTTTTTTTGCCATAATTATTTCCTCCTAGACTCGACTTCGACTGCGGCGAGACTCTGTTGATTTATCGCCATTTGGTTTCTTCAATAATGAAGCACTCGGCTTTTTCTGAATCGTCGCAGCTAATTCTTTTGGCGACATTTGCGGAACGGTACCTAGCACCGTAAAACCTAACGTCTCTGTCACAAATTTATCATCTTTGACGGTTCGATCTAGCAGTTCCATTAAGAAGGCTAGACCAACACCGACCATGATTCCTAATACTAAGCCAATGGCTAAGTTCAGTTTATTGTTTGGTGAAACAGGTGAGGTACTAGCTACTGCACTTGAAATGATTGAGATTTTATCAACATTCATGACATCTTGGGCATTTTCTTGAAAGACTAATGCCGTCGTGTTGGCAATATTTTGCGCTGACACTGCATTCGTACTGGTTGCCTGAATAGAAAACATTTGTGAGTTCTGAGACTGGTTGATTGAAATGGATTCTTTCAATTCTCCGACAGTCATCTCCAAATTGTTTTCGGTTTCCAAACGATCCTTTACTTGATTCATAACTAAGTCACTGACGATCATATCCTTATACGTATTGATCATTTGCAAGTTTGTATTTACATCGTTCACATTTGCTGTTTCTGATTGAGGCAGTGTCACAATCAACTGAGCCTGTGAACTGTATTTGGGTGTAATGACAAAGAAGGTGAATATCCCTGCTAAAGCTAAACCAGCAAACATTGAAATAAAAATAGCAGCCAAGTGTTTCCGTAGAATTGCGAATATTTCTTTTAAGCTAATTGTTTCTTCCATCTTTTCTCCACTTTCCTATTCATTCTCTAGATTTAATTGAGTTTTCAACTCTTTTTGAACTCTTGCTAGTTCTTCGTCACTCACCCGCTGATAAGAGATGCCGTCTTGCATGAATCCTTCCCCTTGTAACTGGTCTTGTTTGATTGTTTGAAAAGCACTGCGATAATTCAAGGCTAATGTTCGCATATCGTCGAAACTCATATCTGTTTTCATATTACTTTCAACTGCATTTAGTATGCTCTGGTATTGACTGATACCATCAAAACTCAAAACTTTCTTAACGATCCCTTCCACGATTTTCCGTTGGCGTTCTTGACGTCCATAATCTCCGTTTGGATCTTCATAACGCATTCTTGAATAGGCAAGGGCTTGTTCGCCATTTAGTGATGTACGTCCGATAGCAAAGTCAAAGCCATTTTGAGAAAAGGTAATTTCATTATTTACTTCAATTCCGCCAACGGCGTCAACTAATTCTTTTAAACCAGCCATATTGATTGATACATAATGATCGATCGGAATATCCAAAAATTTTTCTACAGTGTCCATTGCCATCGCTGGTCCGCCAAAAGCATAAGCATGGTTGATCTTATCTGTTGTTCCATGTCCCACGATATCAACATAGGAGTCTCGCCCGATACTAACCACTGTCGTCTGGTTGTCTTGAGGGCTGATCGTTGCCACCATCATGGTATCGGAACGGCCTTGCTCCACTCTTCCTAAATCACCGGTATCGATGCCCATCAATAAAACAGAGAAAGAATCTCGTTGGGATAGATCAACATCATTTTCACGTAAGCGATCTTCGCGATCACGTTCGACAGATTCATAGGTTTGTTGCATTGAATTTGACACATCAAAGTATAACTTTGCAGCAACACCGACGATTCCGATGACTAATACTGCAACAATTCCAAATATAATTAAAAAAATCTTTTTTCCTTTTGACATTTGCTTTCCTCCAGTTATCTCTAATTTTCTTCGATCCTTCACTTATGCTAGTAAACGACGTCTGAATTTGGATCGGTCCAAGTGCCGTCTCCTGCGGAAGTATCGTTTGAATAACTTTCTGTCGGGGCAGTGGATGAGTAACTGCTATAACCGGTATAACCCATTTGTGTTGCGACTTTATCTGCAAGTTCAGTAAATTTTTCTTTTAACTCTTCATTACGGACTTTGCTAATACTATCAACAGCAGTTAGGTATTTTTCCAAGGTCACTTCACTGGTCACTTTATCGTCTTTAAGCATTTCATCAAACGTTTCTTGTAATTTTGCAATGCGGTCCAATTGGGTATCCGCATATTCTAAATAGGAAACAACTAACTCTTTCCATTTACTATCTTCAAAAAAGCTCAGATTTTCACGGACATTCCCAACATCTGTTTCTTTTAGATCGGCTTTAATGATGACATTATTTTCAGCACTTTGCCAATTTGAAACGCCTTCAGTAAATAAGGCATCCGTATTCGCTTGTACTTTTATTTTTCCCTCAATCTCTTTTAATTGATCGTCAAGAGCTGTTTTCTCTTCTTGGATCTCCACTGACTCACTTGGCAGTGCATCATCATCGATCCCATAATCGTCTGCAGATACTTTCACTGCAGAAAGTTTTGCGACTGTTTTAAGAACGTCTTCTTCTTTAAGATCTTTTCTCAAAAACGTTTGATCTTCGTTGCTGTAAAATTCAGCAATTTCATTTGACAACTCATTGATGCGATCTTTTTCGCTGGCAATCGCTGTCTGTGCATATTCGACTCGCTGCTGATATTGCCTTTGGTTATTTTGTCGGTAACCAATAAAACAAATCGCAACTGCGCCAATACCAACGGCTAAAACAGTCAAAGTCTTTATTAACGGCTTTCCCATGAACACACTCCCTACTTCAATTGTGCTTGTTTAAGCATTCTGCCTTCCTCTCACATAATAAAGGCAATTCTAGTTTATTATAAGAGAAATGTAGCATTAAATAAAGGAAATTCCCGTTTTTTATTTATTACGGTATATTTTTCGTCAATAAAAGTCTCGTATAATGCCAAACATCCGTTATTTTAAAAAATCATAAATAACGTCTACTCTACTTGACAGTTTTTTTAAACCCTCATTTTAAATAATGAATAATTCAGTTATAATCGTTATTCTCATCACCTTTGAAGGTTGTCACATTACAGAAAAATAACCTTGAGAGATTAAATTCCTTCACTGTCTCAACATCTTTTCATTATAAATAGAAAAGAAAAGAAATTCAGAAAGTATTTTCATACACTTTTCTTGTTATTATAAATTAACTTGTCAAAGCTGAATTCTTTTCTTGGCGCACTTAGGGTTTCCTTTGCGACTGCTCTTTATTTACGTCAATCATTCCTGTTAAAATTATAAGTTGTCTTTCGAAAAGTGACTTTTCTCTTCATTTCCGTTTTCTTTCATCTTCTATCAGTTTCCTCGAAACATAATTAATCGTTCAATTTTTATTCCTACGCTAAAAAGTTATTACCTTGACGTCTCTTTTGCTAATTAATTTCCATTTATCTTCTTTGAGAGGCTGAAAAAAACGTGTTTCTACCTATATATATGCTGATCGTCAGATGATTTATAGAAAACGCAAAAAATCTTACACAGGCTCAGGTATATATTTCACCAATCGATGAAATATGTGATTTGTTTTTCCATCCTAAGTTTCTTTAAGATGTATAAGAAAGAGTTTTGCTTTTTCTTCATGAAAGGAGCTGCATCTTGAGAAATTTTCAAAATAACTTCATTACTAATACGGCTACGATTCGATGGCTGAAAATTTTAATGGCCTTCGAAAAAAATCACCATTGCTCAACTGTCGGCTTAGCAAAGACATCAGGAAGTACGACTCGTACGATCATGACAGATATTACGAATTTAAAAGAACACTTTGGTGACTGCCTTATGATCGACTCTTCACACAAAGGGTATTTTTTTTCTATAAAAAATTCTTCTGATTACCTTACAAAAAAACGTGCTTTGATTGCCGATGAGATTTTATTCCATATCATTGAAAGTATTTTTCATCACGATTTGCTTACTTCTTCTGAATGGGCAGAAAAATATCATATATCTGAGAGTACTGTTTTGCGGTATTTGCGAAAGGTCCAACCCATTTTTTCCTCCTATCGTTTGGAAATTCAAACCAACCCAGTCAGCTTTGTTGGGGAAGAAATCAACATTCGCAAATTTTTTCATGATTTCTACTATGAATCCGAAATTACTGGCCATACGATTTTCCCGCCCATCGCGATTCAAAACATCACTGCCAGTGCATTTTCAAAGTGCTATCAGCTGAATCAACATACTTGCTCTTTCGGTGAGTTTAATTACTATTTGTATATCACCTTCGAACGGCATTGCATTGGTCAGCCTATCTCCTTACCAAAGCCAGTCAAAGCTATGTTCGAAAACTACAATGATTTCAAGTTATTTTCCGAAATCAACGAATCCATCGAGGAGCAATACCAAAGAGAACTTCCTTATGAGGAAATGCTCTATTTATTTTTATTAGTGAAAACGCGACGATCGATCAGCAACCTGACCATTGAACATACATTTTGCAAAGAATACAACCATTGGCCTGAACTCAAAAAACTTGCGGCATTATTTGTAAACGACTGCTTACCCGATTCACCAGATCCTGCTCGCGATCAACTTTTGATCGAATCATTCTTTACCGTAGCAAAAATCAAACAATTATTATCGCCTTTGCTAAACCACATGATTTCTGATGCCATCCAATTTGTAGAAGATAGTTACCCGGATGATTTTCAATTGTTTAAAACTTATTTGTTCACGCAACCTATAGCACTTGATACTTGGGATAGTGAGACATTGAATCACTTGAGTACAAGTTTAACAATGTACATCTCCTCCATCAGATCGTTGTATTGGCAAGAAAAAAAGAATATTGCCTTTTTATTTGAAGGTCCTTATTATCTATGCCAATTACTAAAGTGCAAGTCTGTCCGTTATTTGCGCAGTTTTCGTACTTTTTATTTCCCGGATTCCAACGAATTGTCGCAAGCCTACTTAGAAAAGAATCAGATCGATTTGATCGTAACGAACTATACGGAATACATCACTGAGTACGCCCAGAACATTGATTATCTGCTCCTTAAAACCTTTCCGGATGACTATGACTGGGAAGCTTTAGAAGCGAAACTAAACACGAATTTCAATAGTTAATTTTGCTACTGGTGTCTTTCTTCTTTTTTCTTTGTTATTATTTGGCAGTCTGAGGTGAATCTATAATGATCGTTCTTGCCGGAAACGATCATCTATGGGAATTGAAGGGATTGTGATTTATTTAACATAGATATTTTGACTGACTAAAGATAATCAAACAGAGTGCTAGAAATACCCCACAAATCAGGTATTTACGGCACTCTGTTTTATTGAAGAAAAGCCATAAAAAAAAGAAGCAGGCCTCTGCTTCTTTTTTTGATTAATCTAAGATCGTGACTTTTACTTGACGACGTCCCCATTGGATACACTGTGCTACATTATCAAAGTGAACATCGATAATGTGCCCTTTGATCGCGCCACCAGTATCAAGTGCTAGTGCTACGCCATAGCCTTCAACATTGACTAAAGTGCCTAGCGGAATCACGCTTGGATCAACGGCAACTGCCATTGGATTTTTACGTAAATCTGTACCACTTGCGGTAAAGAAGCTCGCACCAGCTTCTTTATACGAGTAGGCAGTTGATTCCATCATCAATGTCCGACCACTACTTGTATCGCTATTGCTAGTATTGTTGTTGCTTGTATTGCTTGAACTGCTATTCGAGCTACTATTACTGTTACTGCTTGAAGAGCTATTCGATGATGACGTGCTGCTTTCAGTCGTGTTGCTGCTAGATGATGCAGACGATTGTGATTCAGAAGAACTTGAACGTTCAGCCGCTTGTGCTGCTTCTTTTTCCTCTTTTTCTTTCGCTGCTTGTTCTGCCGCTTCTTTGGCTGCACGTTCTTCTGCTGCTTTTTCAGCGGCTAAACGAGCAGTTTCAGCTTCTTTGCTTGAAGCGATTTGAGCCAAGGTTGATTCATTTTCTTTCAACTGCGCTTGAAGATTGGCGATTTTTGAATCTAGCGCTTTGGCTTCTGATTCTAGTGCTGTTTGATTTTCTTTCAACGATTGCTGGGTAGATTGCGCTTTTTCTTCTAATGTTTCAAGCTTTTCTTTCTCAGCCGTCAATGAATCGATCTTTTCTTTTTCCAAGTTTTGCAGCATCGTCATGGCATAGGCACGATTGATGAAATCTTGGATGTTCGATGATTCTAATAGGACGGTCCAATCTCTGGTTGCCCCACCATTGACTTGGATGTCTTTCATACGTTCCGCAACGACTGCTTCACGCTTTTCAATGGTTTCTTGTGCAGTTTTGATTTCTGCTTTGGTTGTTGCTAATGATTCTTCATTTTCAGCGATTTGAGCTTTTAACTCTTCTACTTCGCTGTATTTCGCATTCACATCAGTCAATGCAATCTGCACTTCCGTACTGATTTCCTGACTTTGCTGCATGACGGCACTTTCTTGCTCTTGCAATGATTCAAGTGACTCAGCCTGCGCAAAGATGGGAGAAACGATTCCTGCCGCAAAGACAGCGACAACGATTGTTCGTAGTTTCTTTGCCTTCAAAAAATTCCCTCACTTCTCACTATGGTTTCCAACATATCCTATTATACAAATTCTTAAGAAGAATTTTATTGCAAGACCTTTACAATTTGTTACAAATTATCGTAAAAGTGGGAGTTTTAACAGTGTTTTCCATTGGATTTCAGACAGAAGTGGGAAGAATCAGCTTTGATAAGGGTTTATTTTCTGTAACACTATCGTAACAATGCTATTTTTTTCTACGAATAGCCTCGATGAAGCGCGACAATTCTTGACTGCTTTTTATCTGATTGATTTCTAACTTTTGAAAGTTTTTTAAGAGTCTTCTTTGATGGAAATTCAACTTCGGTAGATTCTGTTTTAAGATGCGCCATTCTTCTGGAAATGCTGCAAATCGCCCTTGCCAATCATTTTTATATTGCTCAATGTTTTCAGCCAACTCTTTTTTGTGTTGTTCAAAGGCTTGATTGACTTGTTGCACAGCTTTCTGAAAGGCAACCAAATTTGCCAAAGTATACCCCATATCAAATGAAAGGATCATCAACAAGAAAACCGGCAATAAAAATCCTGTACGTTCTACTAATGTTTGAACAAAAACTAGCATCTGGGGATGAATAAATCGAACGATGATCACGCAGCACGCTCCCCAAAATACGGAGATTGGCAGTGCTACTCTCCCATTGATATTCAAAGGGACATTATTATAGTCCCACCATGAAGCGTGAAACAGTTTTTCCAATAGAAAACTCGTGGCATACTCCAAAATAGTCACTAGGATTGCGGCTGCGAAAAAAAGCAAGACAATATGTTGATGAATTGGTCGTAATAGGTAGACAACCCCTAAAATACCAAAGCCATAAATGGGTGTGATGGGACCGACCAGAAAACCTCGATAAACAAAATGACCTGCTTTTATCGAGCAATAAATCGTTTCCCACAACCAGCCAATAAATGAATAGCAAAAAAACAATAAAATAATTCGTTCAAATTCGAACATACATATTTACTCCTTTCAAAAAATGATGACGTATTATTGCGGTACTTTTCCTATTCATCATACCACAAAGTAAGCTATCTCATTTTCAGTTCAAAGTGACGTTCTCTCAGTGAACAGCTCATTTTATTGTTTCCTATGCTTTTATTGATTCCCAAAAATAATGGATGGATGGACTTGTTCCTTTAAACTATACCCACATAATTCTTTGTTGAAAGTAAAGTGATCTTGTTCTACATTGGCAATGATTTCCTCCTCTGAAAATCCATGGAAATCGTAATCATTGATATAACTACGCAACAAGACCAATTTTGCATCAATCAAAAGTACTCTTTGGATATCTGTCCAAAAAGTTGTTTCTCGATTCTTTAAAATTTTTTTCAGTTCTGCTTCTTGTTCTAACCAATAAGAATAAACAACTGGCATATCCTCTCGAATATCAGCTGGCGATAGACCTTCACGCATTTTTTTTAAGTATTCATTAACTGATGGATATAGCAATTTCATTCCCCCTAAGTATATTATTGAACCAATTTTCCCAAATAGAGATGACTGTCGTTCTGCGCTGTTCGTTGATTTCTCGGGGAAATCTTATTTTGCTTTCGCTTGAAATTCCCCATATAAAGTAGTTTTTATGATAAGAACCATAAAGCATATATTTTGCATCAATAAAGAAAAAGAATACGATCAATTTTTAGATGCATTCCATGCAATTTTCAACTTCACCATTTTTTTTATGCTTCCTTTCTTATACTAAGCATATCAAAACTACTCTCATATTTATAATCAACTTTTGCATCCATCTAGGAAAAAAGTGAAAACAAGCCTTTATAATCTTTTATTTTTGACTTTGTTTTATTATTTTCATCATCAAGAAAAATAAATTTCACCTTATTCATGCAATAACTGAGAATATTTTATTGCGTTATTTTCTTTCCTATTATACGATTAACTAAATAATGTTGGTTATTTGAAAGCACATACGAAGGGAAAAGTGAGAATAATGAAAAAAAGTGTTGTTTTAAGTTTGTTGGGGTTTACACTTCTTTTTGCAGGATGTACACAAAAAAAAGAAAACTCGGCGGGAGAAAGTTCGCAAAGTGCAAGCACTTCAAGTATCGCCATGACATCTTCCACAGAAATGAATCAAGAATCAACGGCCTCATCTAGCGAATCTGCTTTACCGAGTTCTGAACAAACCATCACAGGGGTCAGTGGCACAAACTACAAGATTGCGTTACCTAGCAATTGGCAAGAAGTACCAGATTTCACTTCATTGAATCCTGACAATGATTTTATGTTGTCAGATGCATTAGAAACGAAGTACTTAGCTGCTGTTGTCGAATCAAAGCAAGATTTCGCCGATTTAGAAACTTATCTCGGGTTGGTTCAAGAAAATTTGGCAACGAGCTTTGATACGACTGCCACCTTTTTACCAATTCCTGACACCAAAGCCTATTTCGTTGATTTCCCAGCAACCGTTGAAGGACTAAATATCCACTATATTTATTATGTCCTTGAAACAGAAAATAATTATGTGCAGTTATATGGTTGGACATTGGAAAGTTTGTATGACTCCTCAAAAGAGGAACTGACAGCGATCATGAATAGTTTCAAAGAAGAATAAGTAAAAAACATCTGTAAACCACTTTTGCGTCCAATCGCAAAAATGATTACAGATGTTTTTCTTTTTTATCTACTTACTACTAGTCGCTGCCCTACCACAATCAATGAACCAGAAAGATTGTTCCACTGCATCAACTGATTCACTGTTACACCGTACCGTTGCGAGATTCCCCACAAGGTATCTCCCGAACGCACCGTATGAGTGGTGCTACTCGAAGAGGTGCTATTCTCTCGAACATAGGCGGCACTTACCCACCCACGACCTTCAATTCGATACCAGATATTGTTGCCGTTGACACTCGTCCCGGTCTTTTGGGCAACGGCTCGAAAAGAAGCGTTGCTTGATAACGAACCGACAATGTTGGCACTAGTAGAAGCGTCTGAACGGATGTTTAAGGTCGCCGTTGTTCGAAACTCTTTATTGATGCTTTGCTCGGTATTGTTACTTCCTGAGCTTACTTCGCTGACATAGGCGGCACTTACCCACCCACGGCCTTGGATCCGATACCAGACATTGTTGCCATTCACACTGGTTCCGGTCTTTTGAGCGACAGCTCGAAAGGTCGTATTATTCGCCAACGAGCCGACAACTGAGGCGCTAGTTGATGCATCTGAACGGATATTTAAAGCCGCCGTTGTTCGAAATTCTTTATTGATACTTTGTTCGGTATTGTTGTTATTCCCATTATTGTTATTACCATTCCCACCCGTATTTGATGAGATCTCTGTCACATGAGCGGCACTTACCCATCCACGACCTTGAATCCGATACCAGGTCGTATTACCGTTGACACTGGTTCCGCTTTTTTGGGCAACTGCTTGGAACGTCGCATTGGCAGCCAGTGAACCAACGATCGAGGCACTGGTGGAAGCGTCTGAACGGATATTTAGCGCTGCATTTGTCCTGAATTGCTTATTGATGGCTTGTTCAGAATTGTTATTATTGTTGTTATTATTCGAACCGCCACCGCTTGAGGTATCGTATTGGGTCAAATTGTAGGTTTCGATCAAGTTATTCAGCTTACTTGCATAAGACGTGTCGGTTGCATAACGTCCTTGCAGCCACTGTGTCGCATCACGATAAGAACTGGTATTAGACTTCCATGCCCCATGATAGAAGAAAACACCTGGCGAAAATGAGGTGGTTTTCAAAACGTGGGCATTGTCTTGAAAGGATTCTTTTAGCGAGGGATATTTACGAAACTTAGCAATAATCGGATAAAGATTGCCATTCCCGTCATCTTCCATCGTTTGCATCTCTACAAATTGTCCATTGTAAGATCCCTTGATGCCAAACATATTATTCGCAAGAGTGGTCAGTGTGGACTGGCCCCAACCGGACTCTAAGATTGCTTGGGCAATCATGACCGAAGCATACAGATCATTTGCTCCCGCCACTTCTTGTGCCATCGGCCCTACTTGCTGAATAAAGGCTTGTTGATTGGTAGAACGTGCCATTGGATTGTTGTAGTTCGGCATCACTTTCGTTTCAATGGCAATCCGCTCTTCTTCTGAAAGAACCGGGATGTCGCTCCCTATTTCTGTCTCTTCTTGTTCGGAAGCCGTGTCATCTGCCGGTACCCTTTCAGGTATATCTTCGCTTTCTGGCACTCCCACAACGTCAACATTTGAGGAATCGGAATTGTCTTGTGTTCCCGATTCATCATTCGTTGCGTTGTCTTCTACAACGATCACTGAATCTTGTGTTGAGGTATCTTGTGTTGAGTGATCTTGCGATGAGTCAGCTGTTTCAACGACCCGAACGCCATTTTGCGCTTCTGTTGACTCAAGCGTATCAGCTAAGACACTCACTGGCAAAATATTCACCGTGCTAACAAGTGCAGCCGTTGTGGCTGCACTTTTGCGGTAAAACACTCCTCTTTTTTGTTTCATCGCTCGTCTGCGAATCAATTTTCTTTCTTCCATTTGTCTCTCCTTAAAACCACATCCAGTTAAACCTTACATTCTCACTGCAAAACTAGGTGTAAAGTAAGCAGTGCTACCAACAGAAACGTTTTGTCCTGGTCGTGGTGCGTGAATATATTGACCACCGCCTAATGCAATGGCTACGTGATACGTACTTCCTGATGAACCCCAGAATAAAAGATCTCCTGGTTGCGCTTGGCTGACTGGAATCACTGTACCGGCTGTTTCTTGTGGTACCGTCCAACCGCCAATATCTCTACCTGTTACTTGTAAAAAGACATAGCGAGTAAATCCAGAACAGTCAAAGCTGTCAGGTCCTTTGGCACCCCAAACATATGGTTTTCCGATATGTTTATAGGCTTCGGCAACGATCGCGGCACCATTTGTTGAAGCTGGTGCGGAAGGCGCTGGTGTCGGCGCAGGCGCTGGTGTCACTGGCGTCGGTGCAGGAGTTACAGGTGCACTATCCGCTGGCGTCTCCGGTGCTGCAGGTGTTGTTGGTGTTTCTGGTTCTTGAATTTCTGGTGTATCTACTGGTGTTTCCTCTGGAGCCTCTGGTGTTTCAACCGACTCAGATCCTTGCGTTTCCTCTGGTTGTGTTTCTACTGGTGCTTCTGGATCTTCCACTGGTTCCTGGCTTTCTGCTCCTATTTCAAGTTCCGTTGAATCCGCCTGAGCAGCTGCTTCATTCAAGGCTGCTTCTTCCGCAGCCGCTTGTTCTGCTTGCTGTTGCGCCGCTTGTTCCGCTTGGGCTTGTAAAGCAGCAACGCGATCTGCTTCTTCACGAATTCTTGCTTGCTCCGCTTCATAAGCTTCTTTTTCCGCACGCAGCTGTTCTTTTTCTTCTTCTTTTGTTGCTTCTTCGTAGGCTAGGTTACTGACTAGCACATTCAATTCTGCTTGAGTGGCTTCCAAGACACCTTTTTGCGCTTCTAGATGACTCTGTGCTGCTTGCAATTCTGCGACTTTTTCTTGTGATTCTGCGCACTTTTCTTCAACGGCTTTTTGGTCAGCTTTTTGCTGTTCGATCACTTCATTATTCGCTCGGATGATCGTCGTCATGGCATGCACCCGACCGACTAGGTCACTGACAGACTCCGCTTCTAATACCGCTGTTAAAAAATGATCACCTTTGCCATTGATTTGTGTTTCTCTGGCTTGCTTTTCAATGTTTTCTGAGCGTTTGGCAATGCGCTCTTCTAACTGACTGATTTCCTGATCCAATCCTTCGATCGCTTGCAACAAATCACTTTGCTGCGCTAAAATGGTCGCTGCTTCTTGATTCAGTGAATCAATTTCCTCAGACAATCCGTCAATTTCCCCTTGTACGCTCTGGCGCTGCTGTCTCAACTGATCAATCTCGTTATTTTTTTGTTCAATCAATTGGTCATGATTCGTTGCAAAAACGGTCATAGGGCCGCCGAACGATGACAAGACAATGCCACACATACATACTGTTGCAAAGATTTTCTTCTTCATCTGATCCTCCAAATTCAATTTAAAAACTTTTTTTTCATTTATTTGACCATTTTCATTTTAACATAGTTCATCTATAAACCCAATCCGTAAGCGATTTACATTTTAGTTACACAAATATCAGATGTTTTTTTATTGATTGTTCCCCAGTAAAAAAAGTCGTTAAAGTTGAGTCAATCCCTATCTATCAACTCTTCAAGAAAACTTCATAGAAAATCTTCTTTTTCTTAAGAAAAATAAATCATGTTTTAGATTTCACTTTTATTACATTAATTTTTTGCAAAATATGCTTGATTTACAAAATCTTATTCATAAGAAAAAGCTCTTTCCTAGTGTTTTCTAGAAAAGAGCGCGTTTTTTTGTCTGTGCTAGTTGCGATATGGCAGTAATTGCCGCATCACGGCGATTTGGTCGTCAATGGTCTGTTCTGTGATGTGACCGGTCAGAGCCAAAATCCCCAATCCTTCGATCACGAACATATAGTTTTCGGCAATCACTGCCAAGTTTTCATCTTTTAACACACCTTGCTGAACGCCGACTTGAAAGATCTCATGGATCGTCCGTTTCGTATCAGAAAGTTGTGCTTGCTGCAGTGAACTGGAGGCTTCAGTTTTATGCGTATAGTAATACTCGTAGACGGCTCGCAGCATACCGTCAGAAATGCTGTGGAGTAGACGCTTGCGATGGTCGGAAAAATATTTGTTTAAAATTGTTTCAAAGGGCACTTGCTCCATAATCATCTCTCGTACATCATCAAATTTTCGTTTGGAACGCTGCTCTAACACTGCCAAAAAAATCTCATCCACCGAACGAAAGTACAAATAAATGCCACCGCGACTAATGCCGCACTCTTCGATAATGTCCTTCATGGTCGCATCGATCAAGCCTTTCTTACTAAAGACGACTTTGGCACTTTCAAGAATCAAATCACGCTTTTGTTGTTTTTTCTTTTCAGCTGTAGTCAATTCGCTCTGCTGCTTCTTCGCCATTTTTTTGGCTCCTTTCATCACATTATGAATGACACGAGTGTCATTTTGTTGTATAATCAACCTAACTTAAAAATGACACGAGTGTCATTATAAAAAAAGGAGTTTTTACAATGAATACAAAAAGCAAAACCTATCGCCTTGTCATTCGTGCCATTTTGACAGCTATTATTATTTTACAGACGATGGTACCTTTCCTTGGATTTATTCCGATCGGTATCACTAGTTTAACGATCATCCATATCACGGTGATCGTCGCTGCCATCGTTTTAGGGACAAAAGACGGGATGTTCATTGGCTTAGTCTGGGGTATTTTTACCATGATCCGCGCCTTTACCTCTCCAACAACGCCCTTAGACATTGCGGTTTTCACCAATCCAATCATCTCGGTGATTCCCCGTGTGTTGGTTGGCTTAGTGGCTGGTCTCTTATTTACGATCATTTACAAGAAGACCAAAAAAGTCGTCGCTGCGTCGATTGTTGCAGCAATCTTTGGGACCATCACCAATACGGTTCTGGTCTTAACCTTAATGGGAACCTTGTATACTAGCTTAGTTGCTAATACCTATGGTGTCGATGCTTCGGCTTTGTTCGTGACCCTCGGCGGAATCGCTGTAACAAATGGAATCTCTGAGGTGATCACAGCTGCGGTCTTAACCCCAATTCTAGTAAAAGCCTTATTTGCGGCAACCAGTTTACGTCCAGAAAATCGTTAGTCCCTTCTCTTATCCTATCATTTTTTTCACGTTCTGAGTACTCTTTGCCCCAACATTAAAAGAACCCCGAACATAGAAAGCTTCTATTCTATAGAATAGCTTTCTATATTCGGGGTTTCTTGTATTATTGGTTAAAAAAAGGTGGACAGCAAGGCAAGGATCGCTAGACCGCCTTGGGTCAAAATAATTTTCTTGTCGCTAGTCAGACTGCCATATGCAGCCACTAAGATAATGTAGATCAACAGCAAACGACTGATTTCCAAAGGCGCTGAAGCAAAGGTGATGCTATACAGTAACCCCAAACCGATTAGTCCGTTGTAAACCCCTTGATTTTTGAATAAGGTCCCCACGATCGGTCGCTCAAGTTCTGTCTTCGTCACGTTGAAGACCCGCGCTGTTGCTTTGGACGTAGTGGCAAATGTTTCTAAATAGAGAATATAGAAAAACTCTAAGGCAACCAGTACAATCAAAACCGTCGATAAAATCGTCATCTTTATTCTCCTTGATGAGCGACAACGATCTCGCTCGGTTTGGCTGCAAAGTCAGGCATTTGTTGGAATAATTGCTGCAGCAGCGGGTTTTGATTGTGGGCGGTGATCGCTTCTTGATTCGCCCATTTTTCGACCATGACAAACCGATTGTTCTCTTCCAATGATTCATAGAGATGATAGCCGTGGCAGCCATCCTCAGTTCTCGCCGATGCTAATAATGGGGTAACAGCGGCTAAAAAATCTGCTCGCTTTTCTTCTTTGATGTAAAACGTTGCATTGATGATTTCCATCGTTTTTCCTCCTCTTATAGGAATGTCGTAATTTGTTCTGCGTCCAACCGAACGGATTCATAGCCTAATTCTTTGGCTTTTCCGACTGAAAGGATCATGACAGGAACATAACGCTCTTTGTCTAAGCCAAAAGCTTCTGCTAATTGATCCGCTTCAAAGCCACCGATTGGGTTGGTTTCATAGCCATGCGCCCGCGCAACTAACATAAATTGCATCGCTGCTAAACTAGCGTCGATCTTCACCACATCATTCATTTGTTCTTTTGTAAGATTTTCGTAATGAGGAATGATCGCTGCTAATTGTTGGTCACGAACCTCCGCTGGCATTTTGCCTTCTGCTACTGCTTTGTTATAAATTTCTTCTCCAAGTTCATGACAAAGCATATCGCCAAAAATCAAGACCATTGCAGAAGAGGTATCATTTTGTCGGACGTTGAAACGAATCAATGGTTTCAATTTTGCTTTTTGCTCATCGCTTTCCACAACGACAAAACGCCAAGGCTGCATATTGACTGAGGAAGGTGCTGTCGTTGACTCTTGAATCATAGTCAACATTTCTTCATGGGGGATTTTGTAGGTTTCATCATAGACACGGACCGATTTTCGGCCAAAAGTAATCTCTGAAAAATTGTTGTTGCTGTATTCTGTCATGGGTTTGCCTTCTTTCATGGAACTAATTTCATAAGTAATGTTAGAAGCTGGGCTTCTTCTTCTTCGGTCAAATTGATGCCTAACGACTCCTCAGAGCTGGCATGCTTTGAAGCACAACTAGCCAAATCGGCTTGTGCTTTCGGTGTCAAAGAAACAAAAATCTCGCGGTTATTGTCTTTGTTTCGTTCGCGTGTCACCAATTGTTTTTCTTCGAGAATCTTCAAATGCCGCGTGACCGCTGCACTATCGATCTTCAATTCATTCTGTACTTGATTTTGGGTACAGCGTCCTTGCTCATTCAAAAACTGCAGCAACTGATAACGGGTCAGACTAAAGCCGGTCTCTTTTTCAAAGATCGCCGTTAATTCTTGGTTCACGATTTTCATCCGATACAGCAGTCCGCTTAGCTCACGTAAATTCATTGCATCAACCGCTCCTTTCATCGTTGACTAGTCAACTGTTGACTAGTCAAGTATAAATCATTTTCTTTTGCTTGTAAAGAGTAAGCAAAAAAAGACCCGCAGTTAGGCGAACTTCATCAAGGATCGAATCAGAAATCCTTTGATGAAGGTGCACCATGAGGCTGCGGGTCTTCGTTACTCCAGTATTGAGTCAATACTGGAGAATTTATTTTATTTTAATTGGAAGAGTTTCTTCAAGCCCATGACGATCAATGTGGAGATCGCTGCAGCAGCGAAGATGATCCCCCACGTGCCGGCTTGAATTGGCATCGTGTCTAATAGCTCATTCATAAACGGTACATAGACCGCTGAAAGCTGCAAGCCGACGGAAAGGAGCAATGCTCCCATCAGTGGTTTGTTTTTCAAGAGGGTTTTGTCTAAACCAAAGCCGCTGCTCTTACGAACGTTGAAAATATGCATCAATTGCGCCACTGCCATAAAGGTAAAGGTCGCTGTTTGTGCATAAAGCAACTCGTGATCCGTCAGCATCAGGAAGTTGAAGAAGCAAAACGCCACCAAACCAATTACAACACCACTTAAAATGATGCGTCCTAGGAAGCGCTTGTTGACGAGGCCATCAGCTTTCGACCGTGGCTGACGCTTCATAATGTCGTCTTCAGCTGGTTCAAAGGCTAATGCCATGGCTGGAGCAATATCGATAACTAGATTCAAGAAAAGGATATGCAGCGGTTGAATTGGCATTGGCATCAAGAAGATGACACTTAAAAAGATCGTCACGATCTCAACCATATTACATGAGAACAGGAAGGAGACGTATTTTTTGATGTTGTCAAAAATGATGCGTCCTTCTTTGATGGCATCGACGATCGTTCCAAAACGGTCATCCGTCAAAATCATATCGGAAGATTCTTTGGCTACTTCTGTGCCGCGGATCCCCATGGCGATCCCGATGTCAGCGCCGTTGAGTGCCGGCGCATCGTTAACGCCATCGCCAGTCATAGAAACGATATCGCCTTCTTCACGCAAGGCTTCCACAAGCTGTAATTTATTTTTTGGTGAGACTCGCGCAAAGACAGCGACTTCTTCGATTTTTTCGTTAAAGCCTTCCTGTCCTGCCAATTCATCGATCTCACGACCCGTCATAGTTTTTTCATGGTCTTTTAAGCCAATTTCTTTGGCGATCATGGAGGCTGTCTTCGGATGGTCTCCAGTGATCATTTTCACTCGGATCCCCGCTTCTTGGGCGACCTTCACTGCTTCTTTGACATCTGTTCGTGGCGGATCGACGATGCCCGCAAAGCCTTGGATCTTAATTTGCCGCAATGCTGCTTTCAGCTCTGCTTCGTCCGTTCCACCTTGATAATCCTTGATGCAACCGACAGCGATCACCCGCTGCCCATGACTGGCTAACGTGTCATTGTATTCATGGAGCTGTTCCTTTTCTTTGGCATCAGCATCGGCTAAATCAATCAAGACATCTGGTGCCCCTTTGATGATCAATGTCCGTTGCTTTCCTTCATACACGGTCACCATGTATTTGTTGTCGGAATCAAAGGGCATTTCTGCGATTTTCTTCAGCCCGCTGTCCTGCTCTTTTTGGCGATCGATGCCGATTTTTTGACCTAAAACGACGAACGCCCCATCTGTTGGATCACCGAGGATCTCGTATTGCCCGTCGTTTTCACGTAAAGTGGCGGTGGTACATAAAGCACCGTTTTCGATCATCCCTTGCAGCGCATCATGATTGGTTGCATCGATCTCGGTTTCATCCTCCGAGTCTGCCTTGTAGAATTTTCCGTTGGGTTCATACCCATTTCCTGTCACTTTGAACATTTCCCCAGAACCTAAAATGATCTCGGCGACCGTCATTTGGTTTTCTGTCAGCGTCCCCGTTTTGTCACTGGCAATGATACTGGTGGCGCCAAGAGTCTCGACGGCTGATAACGATTTGACAAGGGCTTTGTGCTCGGCCATCGTTCGCATCCCACGAGACAATGTGATCGTCGAAACGGCTGGCATGGCTTCAGGAATGGCTGCGACCGCTAAAATAATCGAAATATGGATCATTTCGACAAATGGCTGATTCGTCAGTACCCCAGCGATCAGAACTGCCACTGCCGCAAAGAGCGCTGCAATAATGATTGCTTTTCCAAGCTTATCCAATTCGATATCTAATGGTGTTTGACGTTTTTTGTCACCGGTCAGCATGTCACTGATTTTTCCGACCTCGGTCTTCATGCCGGTTTCTGTCACTACGGCATAGGCATTTCCCCGAGTTGCCGCAGTTCCTGCGAAAACGACATTGCGACGATCGCCTAATGGAACATCTTCTTCGTAGGTTTCTCGAGCATCTTTTTCCACAGCTTCTGACTCACCGGTCAACGCTGATTCGATGCAGGCAAAGTTGCTCGTTTCAAGTAAGCGGGCATCTGCGGCAATAGCATCCCCTTCTTCCAAAACGAGAATATCGCCTGGTACGATTTTTGCCGACTCAATCTCCATTACTTCTCCATCACGAATCACTTTTGCGGTAGTGTAAATCATGCTTTGAAGTGAATCAATTGATTTTTGTGCTCGTAATTCTGTAATGAAGCCTGTCATTACAGCAATCACCACGGCAATCAATACTGCAATTCCTTCAACCGTTTCCCCCATCGCAAAAGAGAGTAACGCAGCTGCTAGCAAGAGATAAACAATCAAGTTGTTCAAGTTATGCCACAGCAATTCCCATACAGAAAGGGATTCTTGTTGCTGGATCGTGTTTTCTCCGTATTTTTCTAAGCGTTTGTCGGCTTCTTTCCCGCTTAGGCCTTGCTTGCGGTCACTTTCAAAATGTTTCAAGGTCTCTTCAGTCTTTTGCTGGTAAAATTTTTCCATCAAATTCCTCCTTTTAATTGTAAACTTCTTGCCGAGGGTTTTCACGTTTCTGAAGGGATAAATCGGTACAGATACCTTGCACAGTCATTTTTTTGATTTGAATCGGTCCAGGCAATTGCTGAATGAAGGGAAGATAACCAATAAGAAAAGCAAGCGCAGGTTGACTGGCTGAGGGAAAAGGTATGTGTGATGAGCATCGATCGTTTTGCGAGCAATGAAATCGCATCTTTTAATCGTCGCAAGTGATCTTTCTATGTACGTACTTTGTGAAAAAACCATCCGGCCTACTTCTAACCTATCATGGATGAAGATGTTCGCAAAGGATTTTGCTTCACAAGTGGTGAAAAAAAACAGACGTGACCAAATGGGTAATACAACTATTGCTGTAGATTTTTGGTCATTTCAGCATTGCAAAAAGGCACTTGTTACGGCATTTTCTTGAGAAACTGAGCGTTAGCTATGTTGTGATTTACATTGTTACAACTATGCCATAAAAATAACTCAAAAAATGAGCGCTCACTATTCTTACTTAATTTTAACAAAAAACAACAAATTTTTAAACAAAATTCTTTCTTTTTGCTATAAAAAACGAAAAAACAAGACTCCCTTTTGTTTGACGATCTAGATTCTGGTTATCCTCAAAGCTTGAAGCAAAAATAGATCATCGAACTGCGGCAGCCATCCACGAGGTCGGCAATACTAAAAAAAATTCCTCGAAATGGTGAGAAATCAGCAACCGGCGAAATGCTTTTCAGTCTGCTAGTTTAAGAAGCAACTTCTTCGCTTTCGATATAACAATAGACCCTTAGTTCAGGCAAAGCCTGTTTGATCTGCTGTTCAATAGTATCGATAAACGAACTTGGTTCTTCATCCGGCGCTAGTTTCAAGCTAAGGTCGGCGACGATCAAAAGTTCTTCTGGACTTAGATGAAGGGTTCGCAAATCTTTGATTTGAATGATTGCAGGATCGGCTAAAATTTGTTTGATCGCCATTAAATCCGAAGTGGATGCCCCTTCGCCAATCAAGAGGCTATAAAATTCTTTGGCTAAGAAGACAGCGGCAGCAATCAACAACAGTCCACCTAAAATGCCTCCGAGGGAATCAAATATCGGATTGTTCGTCAAAGCGGTCAATAAGATTCCTGCGATGGCGATCGTTACACTCCCTAAGGCAAACAGATTTTCCGTAAAGCCTAAAAGTAAATCAGAATCCCGACTTTCTTTCAAAAAACGGACGAGGGGTTGTTTTTGTTTGTTTTGTTCTTTGACTTCTTGCCAGCCTTCTTGAACCGCAGTCACTTCAATAAACAAACTGACGAATAAGATTGCTGCTACTAGCTGAATCTGCTCCACCTCATGGGTTGGATCCAGCAAATCACGGCTAGCTTCGACAACGGCTAAGATGCCTCCGCCTAAAAAAACCGTCATGGCAACCACGGTACTAAAAAAATAGGTCGCTCGTCCTTCACCAAACTGATGCAGCTCACTGCGCCCTCGCTGTGCTCGGTTTTCACCGATGGCAAGAAGCCCTTGATTGATGCAATCGATCATACTGTGGATACTTTCGTTCATCAAGACTGCACTGCCGCTAAGGAAATACCCAATGGCTTTCATGATCAAGCCTAAGACATGGGTCAACAAGACGATTCTTCGGGCTTTTTGTTCTTGTTGTTTTTCCATCATGGTTCCTCCTCCGATGTCGGACTCGCTGCAACAAGCTGTCTCTTTTCTCAAGCATAGCACTGCGCTTCTTAGATGAAAACGAAAGTGACTTGAGAGGCTGCCCCTGTTTCCAATCGATTGTTAGACGGACTGAGGGTATTAAAAAAAGTCAGGATTGCTCCTGACTTTTTGTTCTTGTTTAGTAGCCGGTTCCGTCATCAACGACTTCCGAGCCGTATCCGTCACCAGTTCCTGCACCTGTTTCGGTTCCAGTTTCGTTTCCAACACCGGTTTGTGTTTCTGTATTGGCATCTACTTGTGAATCTGCTGGTGCTTGACCTAAGGCTTTCAGCATATCGTTACGAATTTCGTTGTAAGAATAATCTTGAATATATACGATCGATTGTCCATCATAAGATTCCCCATCATACCATTCAAAGGTATGTTTTTGAATATCGAACCCAGACAACATATTACCAGCTAAAGATACTAAGTCTTCAAACTTGAAGTTTGTATTGACGTCTTCACTGACTGAGTCTAAAATTTCTTGGTACTTGGTAACATTATTGATTTTCAAAGCTTGATGGATCGCTGCTTCAATGACTTCTTGCTGACGGTTCCCTCGGTCCACATCAGTGTCCATTTTCCGGATGCGGGCAAAAATCAAGGCTTGCTCACCGTTCAACAATTGACGACCTTCTGGAATCAATGTTTCCCCGGTGTTATCTGAAGTATATTTCTTGTTGATGTCGTAAGGCACATCAACAGTGATTCCGCCAATCGCATCAATGATTTTCTCAAAACTCGTAAAGTTGATGTTTACGTAATAATCAATTGGCAATTGCAGGTAGTTTTGGACTGTTTCAATCGTTGCGTCTTCTTCGCCAATTGTGAATGCACTATTGATCTTGGCTGTAGTAGCAATTGTCCCAGTTCCTGTTCCATCATAAATGTTGGTCCAAATGTCTCTTGGGAGACTGACCATATCGATTTTCTTATTTTCGCCATCGTACACCATGTAAATCAAACTGTCGGTACGAGCACTGTCCAAATGTTCTGTCTTTTCACGTTCCGCGTCATTATCAACACCCATTAACAAGATCCCAAACTTTGAATTCACGTCAGAAGCTTTCAATGAGTTGTCCTCTTTGCTCTTATTGGAACTGATCACAGCGGATTCTTTAAACATTTTATCCACTGAATTCTTTGCTGCATAATACGTATAGCCGGCAAATAATACGATGCCTGCAATGGCGAAAAGAAAGATTCCTCCAATAATCACGCGCTTATTGCGTGCTTTGTGGGCTCTTTGCTGTTTATATCTCGTCTTTCTATCCATAGTGCCTCCTTCATTTCTCCTGAATTGCTCTCCCCGATTGTACCAGAATTTTTACGATCCGCCTATTTTTTTAAGAAGTTTTATTCTTTTTCTGTGAAGTCCTTTAAACATTCCTAAAAAATAATTCTGACAATGAAAGAAAGTTGGATAAATAGTCAACTTCTATGGATATTTTATTAAAAAACGAGTTTTTCTCATTCGCCTTTTTTGGACGGATCAACTTCTTTCTCGACAGTAAGCTGAATAATTACACCAAAAGGATCCCGAACACTAGCATAAAAAAACGCAAATGGATTGTCACTAGGTGCTTGGATCATCTGACTGCCATTTTCCATTAGTCGTTGATAAAGCTTCTGGGCTATTTTGGTGTCGTCTATCGTCAAACTCAAGGATAAGTGATTCCCTAGCTGAATCGCCTCTCCTTCAACTAATGGATTGTCTGCCAGCTGCAACTGGAAATCTCCGATCTGTAGGATGGAGTGAGAAAGATACTGTTCTTGTCCCGCAAGAATCTCCAGTGTTGGATCAAGTCTCTCACGATACTCTTGGTTGGTGATGGCAAATAAGAGGGTTGCGTCTAGTGTTTCTTGATAAAACTGAATGGCTTCTTGGGCTTTGCCGTCTAACGTTAAAAACAAAGCGATTTTTGGTTCGATCATTTGTTGGTTCCTCCTTTTCTTGTTACCATAAGTGTAACTGTGAATCTTGCCAAAACTTGGCACCATTGGAGAAAGAAATGAAAAAATCAGAACGTTTAACCCAAGAACTATTGTATTTACAAGGAAAAGCCACTTTTCATCTAGCCGATTTAATGGAAACCTTCGCGATCTCAAAACGTACAGCCGTCCGTGATGTCCAGTCGTTGGAAGAGCTGGGTTTGCCTCTCGTAGTAGAAGTCGGTCGATATGGCGGCTATCAGATTCTGAAAAATCAACTGACCCCGTTGTACTTTGACAAAAATGAACGGTATACCCTTTTCTTTGCTTTACAGCTCTTGCAAAAATTATCCGATTCTCCTTTTGATCGAAGTTATCAAGGATTACGGCGAAAACTGTTGCAGTCTTTTTACCAAGGAGACACCGAGTGGCTAGAAAAAATGGAGACGGCGGTTTCGTTTCAAGGGGTGCCTCAATTGACGAGTGCACCGATCCTCTCAGCGCTTTTTTCAGCGATCGTACAAGAACAAGTCATCCACTTTAGCTATCAGCGGTATCAAAAAACGAGCAAGACTGTTCAGCCTTATCAGCTAGATTTTCGTGCTGGTTACTGGTACTGTTTGGCCTACGACTATCAAAAACAGGCCTTTCGTCGCTATCGCTGCGATGCAATGCAAGGACTTGCTCCGGCTGAAAAAACAGGCTATACCTTGCAACAGTTAGCTGAAAAACAGCTGCAGCAACAAGTGTTGACACAAACACTGGGCTATCACATCCGCTTTGATCTATCGGCAAAGGAACGCTTGTGGCAAGAAAAATATCCTGATATGGCAGTGGTGGAACGTCCTAGTGAGCTTTGCTTAGAAGGACACATTGCCGGAAATGAGCTTAGTTTTCTGGCTGATTTTCTCTTGCAATTTGGGCCAACCATCAAAGAAATCGAACCATTAGCCCTCAAACAGGCGTATACTGAAAAAGTTCGGCAGATGCTGCAGCCATTTGCAACTGACTGACCTCTTTCCTAGATTGGTTGCTGAGTGCTTGCCTACACCGAAACTGATTCTAACTAATAAGGAGTTTTCTACCCATGTTTCTTTTAAATAAAAAAACCTTCCAAGCGTTAGCAGCCCCCTATATGACAGAAGGAGCTGTAATCGGCTATGCAAAATGGCAGTCCTTCAATGCCATCACCAGCCGTAGCCTGCTCGTCTTAGATGATCAGCAATTGACGATTTTGGCATTGAATCTTTTCTCGACAAAAGTCCTGCAGCACAAAATCGTGCCGCTTGCTGAGCTAAAAAAACAGCACAAAGATCCTGTTGTAGGGATGCTCGTCCCGATTCGCTTTACTTATAGAGGGGAAACCTACCGTTTTCAAATGCAGCGAGTGATTTTGCCCTTGGGCGATTGGCAAAAAACCTTTCTTGCCCGCTGGCAGGCGTGGTAAATAGGCAGCAACTGGCAAGGTTCGTTTTCCTAGAAAAAGACTTTTCAAGTGATTTACATTTTTTTTGCAAGAAAATGAATAGATTTTTCAGGGGATGTTTTCGGCTATTTCGTTCTATGGTAAGATGTCCCTAAAGAATTGGAGGCTGTTATGGGTTTTATTGCAAGTGAACGTTTACTGCTCCGTCCGTTTCAAGAAAGTGATTTTGCCGATACCTTTGCTATTTATCAGCAAGCGGAAGTCTGCCGTTTCTTACTCCATGAGCCTTGGCAGACAGAAACAGCAGCTGCGGCTTTTGCCAAAAAATGCCAACAGCACGCCTTGACGGACCAAGCAGGTCTTTCTTTGGCAGTACTACACGACCAAACGGTCATCGGCGATTTGTCGGTGTGGTCTACTGGTCAGCCGTCTTCCGTTGAAATTGGCTATGCCTTCCATCCGTCATTTGGCGGACAAGGGTTTGCTCAAGAAGCCTTGAAAAAATTGTTGGACTGGTTGTTCGCCAGTCAGAAGATCCATCGGGTCCAAGCGACGCTAGACGCCCGCAATCAGTCCTCAGCTAAGCTTTGCTAACGCATTGGATTGCGCCAAGAAGCACATTTTATCCAAGACTGGTGGAACAAGGGGGAATGGACCGATAGTTTGGTTTTTGCCTGTTTAGCCAGTGAATATCCTGCTCATCCGAAATAATTTAGGAGGTTTTTTATGATAAGCTTGTTACGCTATGCCAAGGATTATCGCAAACAGATTATTCTTGGTCCGTTTTTCAAATTTTTAGAAGCGGTGTTTGAATTGGTCCTGCCTTTGCAGATGGCCGCTTTAGTCGATGAGGGGCTACGGCAAAACAATTGGTCGAAGGTCGTTGAAATGACGATCTGGATGATCGTGATGTCCGTGGTAGGCATGATCTGTGCCGTCATCTGTCAGTATTATGCTTCCGTCGCTTCTCAAGGATTCGGGACAGAATTACGCAATCGCTTGATGAAAAAAATCAACACCCTTTCCCATAGCGAACTGAACTTATTCGGTACTGATACGTTGATTACTCGAATGACCAACGACATCAATCAGATGCAGATTGCTTTGGCGATGCTGATTCGGCTGGTGGTCCGGGCGCCCTTCTTAAGTATCGGTTCCGTGATTATGGCCTTTGTCATTGATTGGCAAGCTGGCTTGATTTTCCTACTCGTCTTACCGCTCTTTTGTATCGTCTTATTCTGGATCATCGCCAAAACCGTGCCATTATATAAGAAAGTTCAAGTCCATTTAGATGAGTTGAATGAGTTAGTGAGTCAAAATTTAAGCGGGATTCGGGTGATTCGAGCCTTTGCCCGCACAAAAACGGAAACAAAACGCTTTGATAAAGCAACTGATGATTTAAGTGATGTCTATTTACGGGTCACAAATCTGTCCGCTTTATTGACGCCTGCCACCACCTTGATCATGAATGTCGGCATTATCGCGTTGTTTTATATCGGTGGATTCAAAGTCAATATTGGCAATTTGCAGCAAGGACAAGTGCTGGCACTGGTCAATTACATGAATCAAATGCTCTTAGCGTTGATCGTAGTTTCCAACTTAGTGATCATCTTTACCCGTGCAGCAGCATCAGGTTCACGGATCAACGAAGTGTTAGCCACTGAGCCGTCGATCGGCGATGAACTTTCAGAAGTCTTTATGGATCAGCCAAAAAACAACGTCGGAGCGATTCGCTTTGAACATGTGGATTTCCGCTTTTCAAAAGAATACGGGTTAGCTTTGAAAAACATTGATTTCCAAGTCGCACCGGGGTCTATTTTAGGTATCACTGGACCAACCGGTAGTGGGAAATCTGCCTTGACCCAATTGATTCCCCGCTTCTATGATGTAGCAGATGGCAAAGTGATCGTTGACGGGCACGATGTGCGGAAATGGCCTTTACAGCAATTACGCCAAAAAATCGCCATGGTGCCTCAAACCGCCGTGCTGTTTACGGGAACGATTCGAGAAAACTTGCAATGGGGCAAAAAAGATGCCACCGATGAAGAGTGCTGGCGCGCTTTAGAGATCGCTCAAAGCCGTGACTTCGTTGAAGCCTTGCCGCAGCAACTGGATACCCCGATTTTTGAAGGTGGCAAGAACTTTTCTGGGGGACAAAAACAACGGTTAACAATTGCCCGAGCATTGATCGCTAAACCAGATATCTTGATTTTGGATGATTCTCTAAGCGCCCTTGACTATCAAACCGATCTTGATTTGCGGATGGCTTTAAAAGAAAGCATTCGTGGTACGGTCATCATTATCTCTCAACGGGTTCGCTCCATTCAAGATGCGCAGCAGATCTTAGTCTTAGACCAAGGGAATTTGGTAGGCAAAGGTACCCATGAAGAGCTGTTGGCATCTTCAAAAGAATACCAAGAAATCGTGGCATCACAGGCAGAGGAGGAAGAAGCATGAAAAAGAAATCATTCGATTGGTCGGCCTTTCGTCGCTACCTCCCTTATTTGACTGCCTACGCGAAGGAAACTTGGGCAGCAGTTGTCCTCGGGATCGCTGCTGGTGTCTCCTCGGTTTATATGACGTATCAGATCGGTCAAGCCGTCGATCAGCTGATAGGCGCCGATCAAGTGCAATTCAGCTCCCTCTATCGTATTTTGCTTTTGTTTGCCGGAGTGGTTTTAGTGACTGTGGTCAGTCAATGGTTGATCCAGCGACTAGGCAACCGCGTGGCGTATTTATCCGTCGCCGACTTACGAAAGAAAGGTTTTGCCCATCTCAATACATTGCCGTTGCGCTATTATGACCAAAACTCCCACGGCAACATCGTCAGTCGTTTTACCAACGACATGGATAATATTTCCATTGCCGTCGCTGCAGTCTTTAACCAGTTGTTCTCTGGTATTTCGGTCGTCTTGATCGCCTTAGTTGTCATGTTGCAAATGAGTGTGCCCTTAACGTTGGTCGTATTGGTTTCGACCCCGATCATCTTTTTGGTCAACTGGATCGTGGCACGAACGTCTCAATCGCATTTTGCTCGCCAACAAGAAATCGTCGGCGAAATTTCTGGCTTTGTTACGGAAATGATCGGCAATCAAAAAATCGTCAAAGCCTTTGATCGAGAAACCATCAACCAAAATCGCTTTGAAACGATCAACCAAGAATTGAATGTCCGGGGGCAAAAGGCACAGTTTTCTTCTTCTTTGACCAATCCCCTTTCACGATTCGTCGATCACTTGGCGTATCTGTCAGTCGGCTTTGTCGGCGGTCTGCTTTACTTTTCTGGTTCGGGTGCCGTCACGGTTGGGGTGATCTCCAGCTTTACGATCTACTCCAGTCAGTTTTCGAAACCATTCATTGAATTGTCGGGAATTACCACCCAGATCCAAACGGCGTTGGCTGGACTTTCAAGAACCTTTGAGCTGTTGGATCAAGAGCCAGAAACAGCCGATGACCAAGAATCTCAATCACTGGGTGAGATCAAAGGTGAGATTGCCTTTGAGGAGGTGTCTTTTGCTTATGATCCTGGTCAAAAATTGATTGAAGATTTCACTTTTACCGCAAAACCTGGAGAAACCGCCGCAATCGTCGGAAAAACCGGTGCCGGTAAATCGACGTTGGTCAATTTATTGATGCGTTTCTATGATGTCGATAAAGGGGCAATCAAGATCGATGGCACTGATATTCGTCAGTTGAAACGAGAAGAATTACGGCAAAGCTTCGGAATGGTCTTGCAGGATACGTGGCTCTTTGATGCCTCTTTACGAGAAAACCTGCAATACGGCAATGACACTGCCACAGATGAAGAAATCTACGATGCCTTAAAGCATGCCTATATGTATGAGTATGTGATGCGCTTACCAGAAACACTAGATACACCGATCGGTCATCAAGGGATCAAGATCTCTGACGGGCAACGGCAGCTCTTGACGATCGCCCGCACGATGATCAGCAACCCACCCATGCTGATTTTGGATGAAGCAACCAGTTCGGTTGATACTCTGACTGAGAAAAAAATTCAAGATGCTTTCTTGAAAATGATGGAAGGCAAAACCAGCTTTGTGATCGCCCATCGGTTATCAACGATTCGAGCAGCAGACAAGATCCTTGTAATGGATGCCGGTCAAATCGTGGAGCAAGGAACCCATGAAGAATTACTGGCAGAACAAGGCTATTACTATCGCCTGTACCATGCTCAATTCCAACATTGATCATCCATACAACAACCCCCACCAGCTCAAAGAAAGACTCTTGAGTTGGCGGGGGTTGTTTTGGTTGATTTATTGGTTCCAAACATCGGCATATTCTGGTTTGCGTTCAAATTCTTTTTTGGCAAAGGGACACAAAGGAATGATTTTCTTTTGTTCTTTGCGGGCTTTTTCCACCCCTTTTGCCACTAATTTTTCTGCCAATCCTTGCCCCCGATAGGCAGGATCGACAAAGGTATGATCAATGATCATACGCGTTTCGCCCGCTTCCGACCAGGTCATTTCACCGATTTCTTTGTCACCGTCTTTTAACACAAATCGAGCATTTTCTTCTAAGATTTCCATGATTGTTCCTCCTTTAACACATACTTTAATGCACCGCTGGGGCAAGTGTGGATCACTTGTGCCGCTTGGGCTGCTTCCCCATTATCAGGAATCACCCAGGGACGTCGTCCAACTTCAAAAATGGCGGGATTGCCCCGCACACAATTACCGCTGTGGGTGCAGATCTCTTTGTTGTAATAAATATCGATCGCTTCGCCACGATACTTCCGATATCCTGCAGCGATCAACCCTTCTTCTGTTTCATTTGCTAGTGGCTGTTCGTCCATGTTGAACACCCTCCTCTTACTGATTGTCAGAAGCAAACTGCCTGCCTCCTCCTTCATCATACGACTTCTCGAGAAAAAAATAAATCATTTGTTCTAAAATAACCTCTCAGTTGCCGATCATTAATTAAAAGCTTGCGTTAACACAATAAAGCGCCCCGTCAAAACTTGCTACTTTGACAGGACGCTTTTTTTATTCGTGAGGCGCTTTTGCAACAAAATGAAACCGCTGCGTGGCATAATCCCCGGCTAAATGAGGATCGATATACAACCCGAGCTGCATCAATTCATCGCCACCGAAGCTCTCTCCCCCACTTTGATAGATGAGGTCAGGATCAAGACCAGTCAGCTTTAAAGTAACCAGTGGTGCAGAGGCTTCAGCTAAGACTCGGAAGTAAAAGACGATCGCCTCTTTTTTATCTGGAGAAACATACAGCCAGGCGGCGTCATTGCCTTCATAAGGGCTGAGTAGACGAACAAAGCGGCCCAACTGCAGCAGGCGCCGATGTTTTTTATAAAAAGTGATTTGTTCTTTGATCTGCGCTTTTTCTTCTGCTGTCAGCTGTGTCAAATCAAGCTCATAGCCAAGCAAGCCGGACATCGCAGAATTGCCGCGAATCGCTAGATCCGTTGCCCGTTGGGTCTGATGGTTCGGGATCGCCGAGACATGCGCCCCCATGGTGGATGGCGGATAGACCAGACTGGTTCCGTATTGGATCTTCAGGCGGGCGATGGCGTCGGTGTTGTCGCTGGTCCAAATCTGCGGCATATAATACAAAAAGCCAGCATCAAAGCGCCCACCGCCACCAGAACAGCCTTCAAACAGGATCGTTGGATAGGCAGTGGTCAGTTTCTCGAGGAACTCATACAAGCCCAGCAGATAGCGATGCGCGACCTCCCCTTGCTGGGCAGGATCGAGGAGCAAGGAATAGACATCCGACAGACTGCGGTTCATGTCCCATTTGATATAGTCGATGGCGACCGTATCAAACAGTTGGGTTAACTGCTGATAGAGATGGTCTCTGACATCTTGTCGAGAAAAGTCCAACACATACTGACTGCGGCTTAGCGCCGGCTTGCGATTTGGTACTTGTAACAGCCAATCAGGGTGTTGTCGGTTTAGCTCACTGTCACCCGAAACCATTTCTGGTTCCAGCCAAAGCCCGAATTGCAGCCCTTTGTCATGGACTTTTTGGGCAAATCCTGCCAAGCCAGAAGCTAGCTTGCCTTCGTTTTCAAACCAATCGCCTAATGAGGTTTGGTCATCTTCTCGCTGACCAAACCAGCCGTCATCCAAAACAAACAATTCGATTCCCAGCTCCTTGGCTTCATCAACGAGGGCATCTAGCTTTTCTTCATTGAAATCAAAGTACGTTGCTTCCCAGTTATTGATTAGGATCGGCCGTTCTTGCTTTTTGTATTTGCCCCGAATCAAATGCTCGTCATAAAAATCATGATAGGTGGCTGACAGCTGATTCAAGCCAGCCTCACTATAAGCGATCACGGCTTCTGGGGCTTGAAAGCTTTCAGTTGGCGGCAATTGCCAGGCAAATTGATGGCTGTTGATCCCCAGGATTACACGAGTCTGGTGGTAAGGATCTTTTTCGATGATGGTTTCATGGTTGCCACTATACAGCAAGCTAAAACCAAAACACTCCCCAGCAAACTCCGTAGCATTAGGTTCCAGCAAGACGGCAAAAGGATTTTGCTGATGGCTGCTGGACCCCCGCTTGCTGTCCAAACGCTTGATGCCGCGATTGATTGGTTCTCGGGTGACTTGGCGTTCCTTCGCCCACGCCCCCGGCAAGTGGATCAAATCAAAGGGCCGGTTAGGAAAATCCAGCGCTTGACTCGCTAGCTGTTCGATGGTAACAGGCTGGTTTCCGTGGTTGATCACTTTACTAGAGCGGACGATCACTGCCGCATCCTCAAAAATCGTGTAAAACAGCTGCAGTTCGAGTCCCGCCACATCATCTTTTAAGGACAGAATCAGTGTTTCGATCCCGTCGTCGGCACCATGTGTCTGAGGCAATCCTGCTAGGGCGGGTTTGCCTTGTTGAATCTGGTAATCACTAAAGACAAAATGGCTGACTCGGCTACCGTTAGACTGGCGAATCCTATAAGCTGCTTCTCGAAAATCTCCGAAGCCGTTGCCAGGAAATTCCATCATCAAGGTGTCTAATGAGAAAAGCCGGTCGCTGCTGTCTGGGGGATTGGGCGAAAAGGACCGATCAAGACGTGGATAACGATAGCCGCCAGAATAATGAGCGATTTTTTTTCCAAAATAAAGGTGTGCCACATTGCCCCCTTCTTCTATTTGTATGAGATAGCTGATTTGATCGTTGCTTAAATGAAAGACGTTTAATTGTTTGTCAAAAAGAATCATATCGTACCCTCTACTTTATAATTGTTCGCTGATACTCCGTTTATTTCACGGATCCCAGCATACCTTGGACAAATTGTTTTTGTAAAACGAAGAAAATGATGGCCGTTGGCAGTGTGGCGATCACAATGCCGCACATCATCATGCCATAATCAGGTGTATAAGAAGCACCCATAGCCGAAAGAACCAGTGGAACGGTCCGTTTGTCTGGTGATTGCAAGGCAACTAATGGCCACAAATAATTGTTCCAGCTGCCCATAAACGTAATGATCGCGGCAGCTGCATAAGTATTTTTAGCCGTCGGCATGTAGACTCTAAAGAAAATACTCAGTTCATTCAAGCCATCGATCCGAGCAGCTTCGACTAATTCTCTAGGGAATGCCTTGATGTTTTGGCGGAAAAAGAAAATCAAAAAGGCGGTACAGACCGAGGGCAAAATCACGACAGCGAAGGTATTGATCCCGATTGGTGTGCCGCTAAGCTTGCTGAACATCCGATATAACGGGATCATTAGAGCGGCAAAAGGTACCATCATCGACAGCAATAGAATATTAAAGATACGGTCTTTGGTTTTCGTCCGATAGATCTCAAAGCCATACCCTGCCATGGAGGAGAACAACAGTGCAAAGAAGGTCGTAATCACGGCAATCACCGCTGAGTTTCCTAATGCCCGAGTAAAATTCAAATCGGAAGAAAAAAGATTTTGGAAGTTGATGACCAACTGATCCCCAATCATGATTTTCCCGGCAACGATATCAAAGGTTTGATTGGTCATCCCTAGGATCATCCAAACAAATGGAAAAATGGAGATGAAAGCCAAAATCGCAAGAAAGACGTATTTTAAAGTGAGTGAGATTGTTTTCAATTTTCTTTTCCTCCTATTTTCGTTTGGATGATCGATAGGATCACGATCGCGATCACAATGACAAAGGAAACCGCGGCAGCATACCCAAAGTTTGGCGTGAATTTGTAACTTAAATTGTAGATGTATTGTGACAAGGTCGTCGTAGCATTGGCTGGTCCACCGCCAGTGATATTTTGAACTTCATCGAATAATTGCAGCGTACCGATCGTTGAAGTGATCGTGGTAAATAGGATGATTGGACGCAAGTTGGGAATCGTGATTTTGAAGAATTGATCCCATTTTGAAGCGCCATCGATCTCTGCCGCTTCATAAATACTTGGATCGATATTTTGCATGCCTGAGATGAAAAAGATCATATTGTAGCCGGTCCAACGCCAGGTGATGGCAAAAATAATCAGTACTTTTGCCCAAAAAGGATCCGTCAACCACTGGATCGGTGCATCGATCAGGTGTAGCTGCGTCAAAAAGTTATTGACTAACCCGTTTGCCGAAAAGAGACTTTTCATGATCAAGGAATAAGAAACCAAGGATGTGATACATGGTAAGAACAAGGCGGTGCGGAACAGCCCTTTAAACTTCAATTTTTTGTCATTCAATATGTTCGATACGATCAGCGCCAAAAAGAGCATGATCGGAACTTGGACTAATAAGTATAAAAACGTATTGCCAAAGGCTTTTTTAAAGGTTGAGTCGCTCAACATCCGCTGATAGTTGCCAAGACCGTTAAAGGTCATCGCTGTTGGTGGTCCTGATTGGAATGACGTGAACAATGCCGAGACCATCGGGATAAAGACCAGCATCGTGATCAAAATGACGGGTAAGGTAATAAAGGCATTGCCGTTTGCAAACCAATTTTTTGTTTTGTTTTTCATTGTAATTCCCCCTTAACACAGAAACTCGCGATCGCTCACGAGTTTCTGCAAAGTTGTTCGATTAGTTTGCAATTTGTGCTTCCACTTGTGATTGTGCTTCTTCTAATACTTTATCGATGTCTTCGCCGTTGATTACACGTTGCAAGCTTTCAGTCAAGACAGATTCAATGGCATAGGTGTGATTGCCGTAGTTCACGGCTGGAATTTCTTGTGACCATTGAGAGAAATCTTGGAAGACTTTTTGACCGCCATAGAAATCAAGACCCGACGTATATTCTTCCGTTTCTTCTGCAGCATTCATGGTTGAAACCAAACCGATCTCGGTAGCTAATGTACCCATCAATTCTTTGTTCGAAGCAAAGGTATTGGCTAAAAAGTCTTTGGCATTTTCTTCACCGTCAACCCCTTTGATCACGTACCAGCCTGCTCCACCGATGCTGGAGGCATTGACTGAATTGCTGTTGCCAGCGATAGACGGGATTGGAGCGATCGCCCATTTGCCACTTTGATCTTCAGCGCCTTGAATCGTGCTGGAATACCACGCACCGGTTGGGGCAGAGGCGACATTGCCTGATTGAACGGCATTGACCCCGCCATCCCAATCAGAAACTTGTTCAACTAAGCCTTCATTCAACAATGTTGCCAAGACAGTTAGACCGGCTTTGAAGGATTCATTGTCTTTGATGGTCACAGTGGAGCCATCTTCACCGGTATACCATTCGCCTGCCGATTGCATAATGATTCGTGCCAAGCCAAGATCGCTTGGGTCTAACGACATCATAGCGTGACCCGTTTTTTCTTTGACATCTTTGGCAATGCTGATAAAATCATCCCAGGTAATATCTTTGAGATCCGCTTGCTCATAGCCTGCATCGGTCAAATAATCTGTGCGGTAAAATAGTCCTGCGACGCCACTGTCAAATGGCACCCCATAAATGACATCGTCGACTTTATTGACCGCAAATTTATAGCTGGAGAAATCCTCCTCATTCACGATATCCGTTAGATCACTAAACGCATCTGGATAAGAAGAAAGGTATCCTTGAATGCGGTAGTCTTCGATCAAAACGATATTTGGTAGTCCGTCCGTATTTCCAGATGCCAGACTCGTATTTAATTTTTGGACGATATCATCTTGCGACATCGTCACGACTTCCACATCGACATCTTGATTTTCATACACTTTTTTGGCTTCATTGACTGCCTTGATGTTGAAGGTCTCATCCCATGCCCAGACCGTGACTTTGTTTGAGGACTCGCCGGAATCACCAGAGCTTGTGTTGCTGTTTCCGCAAGCCGCCAAAGTCAGCACTGCAGCCGCCGTTACCATCGATGCAAGTAGTTTTTTCATTTTTATCCCTCTTTCCTTTTATTTACATGGCTAACTATACACTGATTTTGTAACCGTATTCAATGAATATGAAAGAGCTTACTAAATTTGTCCAAAAATAGAAAAAAGTTACAATACCTTTCTTTTTTGAAAGCGTTTATAATAAAGAAGAGATATAGGGGGGATACCATGACGATTTTACGCACGGTCTTAGTCGTTGATGATGAGGCAACGATCCGAGATGGATTAAAACATATGATACGTTGGGAGCAAGAAGGGTTCCGTCTCTTAGGCGATGCAGCGAACGGGCAAGAAGCATTGGCGCTGATCCATGAGCTGAATCCCGACATCGTGATCACGGATTTGAAAATGCCACAAATGGACGGCCTTCAACTCACAACGATCATTCAACAACAATATCCAGAAGTCCATTTTTTGGTCTTGAGCAGCTACGATGATTTCCAATACGTCAGTCAGTCTTTTAGAAATGGTGCCGTAGATTATCTTTTAAAACCGACACTGACACCGACACTCTTGTTGAAAACGCTACACAACATCTCACAAAAGCTGTCACATACAAAAGGCTCCGTGACTGAGGAGACGCAACTGCAAGAATCGTTGAATCGCTATTTAGCAGGGTATGAAGAACCGTTGGCTCCTTTGGCGGACTACCTTGCATTGGATCAGCCGCAACAGCAAGCCCAAATTTTGACCACCAATTTTAGCGGCTTTCGTGCCAATGATCAGCTGCTGCATGCGTTGACAGAATTTACTCAATCACAACCGCAGGTAAAGACGCTCTTTTTTCAAACCAGTAACAAAGATGCCGGCTTAGTGATCAGTTATCCAGAAGGAACGGATGTTTATTCCTCCTTGAAAGAAACATTGGAGCAATTGCGTTTTACCGAGCCAGATGCCTTCTTTACTCTCAGTGTGCCCTTTCGAAAGATTGAACAGTTACGGGATCATTTTGTGACCCTTAAAGCCAAAAGCCAAGGCCAATCGTTTTTTTATAAACGACAACGGCTGGTGCTAGAACAAGAACTCTTTTTGTACATTGAAAGTGATCGTTTTGATACCAAGAAGTTCTTACGGGCTTTGTTAGACAACAACTTTTTGCTAGGAATCACCAGAATCGAGGAATATTTCAATGACATGATCTTATCCAATGTCGATCCGACATTCTTAAAACAGCAGGCCAGCAGTATTTTTTACACGTTACTTTCCCGCTTGGAAGAAGAATTCCCCACTGCTCCACGCTTTAGCCGCTTAAAAGCTGAATTTTTGCATGCCATCGGTCACGTGCAGTATTTGGAAGATTTTTCTGATTTGTTGTTGGCGACCATTGATGATATTCGTCAACAGCTGACGACCTTATCACCATTGGATGAAGATGATCTACTCGTTGCGATCCAGCGCTTTATTCAAGACAACTACACCAAAAGCCTGTCTTTGTCTGAACTAGCTGAAACCTTTCACTTTAGTTACACCTATCTTTCGGCTTTTCTTTCTGCGAAACTGAAAATGAGCTTTTCTGAGTACGTAAAGAAAACCCGCTTGGATAAAGCCAAAGAACTACTGACACAATCTGATCTGAACCTATCTGAAATCAGTGAAGCGGTCGGGTATTCAGATATCAGCTATTTTTCTCGCATCTTTAAGAAAGAATGTCAGGTCACCCCATCGAAGTATCGGCGGTTGAATCAATTATGAAAATCAACCAATGGATTCAGAAAAATGAATTATTCAGTCGGATCTTCCTCTTTGTTGTCGTCGGGGTCATCAGTGTTTGTCTGCTAACCGTCATCGTGATCTATGGTCGTTCGAAAGATGCCTATGTTGCCTCGTACCAAAGCTCCAATCAGCTACTGCTGGAAAAAATCCAAGAAGATTATGAGCGTCTGAACGAGAATATCCATCGGATTTTTGATATCGTCGATGAAAGCAAAGCCGTTGAAACTTACTTAGAAGGCGACATGAATCAAGGCCGTACGATTTTAGAATTAAACGAGCAATTAAAAGACACTCGCTCTTTGTTTCAAGACATCCCCTCGAATTTAGTGTTGATTGGGGTCAACGGGGGCACTTTCTTTCAAAACGATGCGGTTCGCAATCAATCGGTGGATGAGTTTCTCGCCAGCGCCTTTGTTCAGCAGATCAATGACAATGACGCCATCAGTCAGTATTATTTCTTGGACCAAGGCTTAAGTACCTCCACCAGCGACTCCCCGGGCTTGATGTACGTGCGCAAATTAATGAAAGAAGAAACGATTTTCGGCTATGCCCTGATTTTCTTAAAGGAATCTGATTTTTCTTCGATCTATCGTCAACTCTTAGATACCAGTCTTCACTCGATCTATATCGTCAATGAGCAAAATCAAATTCTCTCCACTTCTGATCCGAGCCTTTTAGGCAAGCCGTTTGAGGATCGTCTCGTCACGGTCAAAAGAGATACTAGCATCAATCAGCTGCCCCTTTATTCGTATCACTTTACTTTTTATGATGTTTTGGATGAATCGCATCTGGTACGCAATATGAATCTGATCAAGCCAGCTCTGTTGATTTCTGTCGTCAGTATTTTACTCTTTAGTCTGCTGGCATTTTGGATCATCCGCAACATCACCCAACCGATTTACCAGCTGATCGCCAAACTGCCGGCGGTCACTCAAGGCGATTTCAGCGATAAAGTCACCATCAACGGGACGTATGAAACTCGAGAATTGGGGCGTGCCTATAACTTGATGCTGGAGGACTTGGAATCTTATGTCGATCATTTAATGGTCACAGAAGCTGAAAAACGCAAGTTCGAGATTCGTTCACTGCAAATGCAGATCCAACCGCATTTTGTCTATAACACATTGACCGCTATCAAGTTTTTGATCTGGCAAAACGAACAAGAAGCCGCCACCCAAGCGATTGAAAGCTTTGTGCAATTGTTACGGCACACCTTTAACCGCAAAGAGATCGTCCCTTTAAAGGATGAGCTAGCGATCGTGGAAGAATACCTCGTTTTAATGAACGTACGTTATGGCAATCGCATCCAATCGACGATTTTTTCAGAAGATGGCTGTGAAGATGTTTTCGTACCGAAGATGATATTACAACCGATTATCGAAAATGCCTACTTGCATGCCTTTCCCGAAGAGGATTCAGGATTGATCCAGATTTTTTCTCGCGTCAGTAAGGAAGGCCTGAAAATTGAGATCATCGATACGGGCATTGGGTTCAATGAAGAGCACCCAACCAGCACCGCCAACCACTTTGAACACTATTCGGGTATTGGCTTGGACAATATTGATCAGCGTATTAAGCTACTCTATGGGGAAAAATATGGATTGTCTGTAGAATCACGCATCAACGAAGGAACCACCGTTCGCTTGCTGTTGCCGATCCAGCGGGAGGAAGCAGAATAATTTCTTTCGTTAAATAAGAAAAACGCCAACAGAACCAGGCTGCTTCCATGAGCAGTTCTGTTCCGCTGGCGTTTCTTTCCTTAATGATAATCGTTAGTTAACTGGCTTAAGCCAAATCTTCTCCATTTGAGGCAATCACTTTTTTGTACCAATAAAAGGATTGCTTCTTGCTGCGGGCTAATGTGCCATTGCCTTCATTGTCGCGATCGACATAGATATAGCCATAGCGTTTCTTCATTTCTCCGGTTCCTGCTGAAACCAAATCGATACAGCCCCATGAAGTATAGCCCAGCAGTTCCACACCGTCTTGGTCAATCGCTTCTTTCATCGCTGCAATATGCGCACGTAGATAGTCGATGCGATACACATCATTGATTTTTCCATCTTCGTTTGGTGTATCCACCGCTCCTAGACCGTTTTCGACGATGAAAAGTGGTTTTTGGTAACGATCATAAAGATCATTCATCGTGATCCGCAAGCCAAGCGGATCAATCTGCCAGCCCCATTCCGACGCTTCTAAATACGGATTTTTAATGGTCGGGAACAAGTTGCCTTCCGTTTTCTCAACACCGGAATCTTCTGAAGCAGCGACCCGAGAGGCATAGTAAGAAAAGGAGATAAAATCGACGGTATGGGCTTTTAATAAAGCCGTATCTTCGGCGGTTCGTTCCAAAGTGATTCCTTTTTCCGCTAGCATCTTCAAACCATAATTTGGATATTCTCCTCGCGATTGCACATCGATAAAGAAATAGTTGCCGCGATCGCTTTTTTTGCTTTCCCAGACATCTTTCGGATTGCAGCTGTAAGGATAATAACTAGCCGCTGCCAGCATACAGCCTACTTTGTTTTCTGGATCGATCTCGTGGGCGATTTTTGTTGCCAACGCACTAGCGACTAACTCATGATGAGCAGCTTGATATTTGATTTGTTCTTCATTTTCGCCCTCAGCAAAGGTCAGCCCTGCACCGAGAAACGGGGCATGCAAGATCATATTGATTTCGTTAAAGGTCAGCCAGTACTTCACCAATCCTTTGTATCGAGTGAAGATCGCTCGACAAAGGTTTTCATAAAAGCTGATCATCTTACGGTTGCGCCAACCGCCATATTCTTTGATCAAATGGATCGGACAGTCAAAATGCGTGATCGTCACCAAGGGTTCGATTTGGTATTTGCGGCACTCTAAAAATAGTTCTTCATAAAAGCGCAAGCCTTCTTCATTAGGGGTTTCTTCGTCCCCCTTCGGAAAAATTCTTGACCAAGCAATCGATAAACGATAGGTTTTAAAGCCCATCTCCGCAAACAAGGCGATATCTTCTTTGAAATGATGGTACATATCGATCGCTTCTTTTGCCGGATAGAAATACCCTTCTTCAAAGGCAAGCATCTCACGCTTGCCGGTAATGACTGCTCGGCGGTCCTTGCCAGTCGGAATTACATCGACATTGGCAAGCCCACGCCCGTCTTGATCAAACCCGCCTTCACATTGATTAGCGGCTGTTGCGCCGCCCCATAAAAAGTTTTCTGGAAATCCCATGTCATATTCTCCTTTTTTAGCCGATCACTTTGATGATTTGATCGCCAAACGTGATCGGACCACTGTTTGCCGTCAAAATGTCCCCCACTTCTGCACTATTGGTGATAACGATCGGCGTGATCACTGGATAGCCTTTTTCTTTGATAAATTCAATATCAAACGTAATCAATGGATCCCCGACTGTCACTTTTTGCCCTTTTTCTACTTGATAGGCATAGCCTTCACCATTTAATTGCACTGTATCGATCCCCACGTGGATCAATAGTTCAATGCCTTCCTCACTAGTCAAGCCAATGGCATGTTTGGAATCAAAGACTGCAGTGACAGTCCCGTTGACTGGTGCTAGCACTTCCCCGTCGGTTGGCTCGATTGCCACCCCTTGTCCAAGAATTTCTTCTGAAAACATGCCGTCATTGACTGCTTGCAAGCTTTTTAGTTCCCCTTTTAAGGGTGCTTTGATCTCTGCGCCGCTGATTTGATGGGTTGGTTCTTGTTCTTTGTCTGCTGGTGTTGCTTCAGGTGCTTCTTCTGTGACAGGGTCTTTGTATAAGAATAATGTCGCAATAAATGTGACCACGATACTGATTGCGGCACCGATACAAGCATTGGTCAAATGACGTAAGGTGTCATCGCCGATATAGCTTGGCAAAGTCAACAGGCCTGGTGAACCGCCTGAGAAATTGCGGACACGCATGATCCCCATAAATAGACCACCAAATCCGCCACCGATCATTGCTGCATACAAGGGTGTTTTAAACCGCAAATTGACCCCATACAACGCCGGTTCAGTAATACCGAATAGCCCTGTCAGACCAGCAGAAAATGCCAATTGTTTGATCGTAGAATCTTTTGATTTGAAACCAACGCCGATAGCTGCAGCTCCCTGACTGACGTTTGAAGCCAGCATGCCAGGATAGATCACTGTGTCGTAGCCGGCAGTCATTCGATTATTGATTCCGATAGGCACTAACCCATAATGGGTACCAGTTGCCACGAACAATGGCGTGAAGGCACCAATCAGTAATGGAACGATCCATGGGCTGACCGTTTCTAAGGCTTGGATCCCTGCAGAGATCGCTTCACTGATCATGTAGCCTAGAGGGCCTAAAGCAACTAATGCGACTGTTCCTACGACGAAGATCGTTAGCAACGGTTTGCTAAAGAATTTGATTGCCTTTGGTGAGACTTTATCGGCAATCGGTTCAACGTAAGACATAAACCAAACACTCAAGATGATTGGGATAACCGATGATGAATAACTCACTGGTGAAATCGGTAAGCCGAACAAATGGATGCCGCCGCCTGACTCATTGACTGCTGTCACCATTGCGATAAAGTTCGGATGGAGTAAAATCCCCCCCACCATCATAGCTAAATACATATTGGCTTTGAATTTTTGTGCAGAAGAAGCAGCCAGCAAAATAGGCAAGAAGTAGAACGCCGCATCCGCCATAAAGTTTAGGATTTGGTAGCTTTGACTTTCTGCCGTCAAAACATTAAAGACCACCAGCAATGAAAGAACTGCTTTTAGCATCCCAGCTGCTGTGATAGCTGGCAAGATTGGGGTGAAGATCCCGGTGATCGTATCGATGACTTTTGCCACACGTCCGCGATCGTCTTCTGCTGTTTCTTGGTCACTGTTTAAATTGGTTTGGGCAGTGATTTCGTTGTAGACATTGCCAACATCACTGCCGATGATTACTTGGTATTGCCCACCTTTATTGACCACACCCATGATCCCTGGTGTATGTTTTAAAGTACTTTCTTGGGGTTTGCTGTCATCTTTCAAGTTGAAGCGCAAGCGTGTCGCACAATGGGTCAAGCTTTGGATATTTTCTTCCCCACCAACATTGGTGATGATCGTTTTTGCTAACTCTTTGTAATTCATGTCGTTCCTCCTATTTTTGTTTTTCGTCTGCTTTTTGTGTGTCAAACCATAAAAAAATACCTAAACAAACCCCTTGGGAGTTCATTTAGGTATAGCCTGCCAATCCAGTAACAATCCTAAGCACTTGTTATTCGTTTGATGTGTATAGTTAAATAGATCAATTCGTCTTCTTCTAACGGTCTACCGAATTCTTTGTTGATGTAGTCGCTGATTTTCAGTGCACACGCATATTCCTTCATGTAGCGGTCTTTCAACATAAAAATAAAACTGCTGGTTCCTGCATCATCGAGCTTTGTACCACTGAATAAGCGCTGGACAAAAAATTTCAAATGGGTCACAAAGCGTTCGTAGTTCAATGAATACTCATCAAGCTCCATTGAAAAATGATATTTGACGATGTTCAGGATATGCTGAATGATCTTCGCCATTTCCGATACTTGACTGACCTGCGCCATATCCAACTCCGCATTGACGATGTGTAGCGCAATGAAGCCGGCTTCATCTTCCGGCAGCTCGATTGCCAAGCGATTTTTGATGATCGATAACGCTTCTTTGCCAATGAGGTATTCATGGTTATAAAACCGCTTAATTTCCCATAGCAAGGCATTTTTGATTTCCATGCCGTTTTGATAGCGCTCGATAGCATAATTGATATGATCGGTCAGCGTCAGAAACAATTTTTCGCTCAACTTTTTCCCGAGGGAAACTTTTGCAAAACTGATGATCTCATTCGCTGCTTGAATATGTTCGATAGGGATAGAAGAAAGTAATTGGGTTAGTTTTGTGACATTCCACTCTTGCGTACTGAGATAGACTTTTTCAATCTTGGTATCGTCGATCGCATCGCCCGGCTTTTTCTTAAAGCCTAAGCCTTTGCCCATGACGACCAATTCTTGTTTTTCCTCATTCTCAGAAATCACAATGTTGTTATTGATCACTTTTGTTACGTTCATTTTAACGACCCTATTCTTCTTTAGATTTCTTCACACAAAAAAATAGGTATAGCCCGCCTAAAGCGGTAACAATCCTCAGAGCCAGTGTAGCATGAGAAAAATCACTCGTCAATGGGGATTTTTAACCGCTTGTTTTAAAAGCAGAAAACAGCGCTGCTGCCATTTGAGTCTTTGGCAGAACGCTGTTCACTGGTTTATGGATCACTAACTCTCTTTGTGAGAGATGAATTAGATACGATTTTCGTGGTCAGCAGTTTTGACTAAGTTTGCTCCCACCATACCACCGATTGACGTAAGAACGAGTCCTAAGACCATTGCCACAAAGCCCCAAATGGATGCTTTAGCTGTTGCATCACTTGCTTCTTCCGCTTTTTGACGAGCGTCTTCCACTGCTTGGTCAATGTCTTGTTTGGCTTGTTCAAGATTTTGTTGTGCGTTTTCGATTTGTTTTTGTGCTTCATCAGAAGCATCTTGTAAGCCGTTCACGATATTGTTCGTTGCTTCTTCCGCTTCTTGTTGGCTTAGATCTGTGTTTTGAGCCACTGCATTTGAGATTGCTTCTTTATCGACTGAATCACCGATCGTTGTAGCACGATCTTGCAATTTACTTGCTAAATCATCAATGATTTTATCAGCATCATTTGGATTCGTTGCAATGTCTTTGCCGGCATCTTTGATGTCGTTCGTCGCATCAGACAATTGATTTTGCAAGTAGTCAGGTTGCAATTCCGGAACATCGGTATCTTGTAAAACATCATTGACATTCGCTTGTAATTCATCTGTGTTGACGTCTTCCATGTTTCCTGTTATTTCATCGAAGGCTTTTGAAGCGACATCGCCAGCACCTGAGGCAACTGTTTCAACGCCACTGCCAACAGCAGAAGCAACGTTTCCTAAAAGTGAACCGACTACAGAAAATGCACCGATCGTTAAGTAAGAGAGCATAACCATCATCACGATCATACTGGTTGCCCATGTTAAGAAACCATGAACCAATCCAACACGTCGAGCCGCCACACCTGAAACAAAACCTGCACCGAATAATGCCAAGACAAAGGTAATGACTGTCCAAATCAATAATCCTGTACCCACACCATCTAATGGATTATTTGATGTTGGTTCCACCAAACCAAAACCGATTGCTGAGCCAATCATTGACAGTGTCATGAACAATGCGATAAATGTTACAACTCCTGCAAAGATAGACCCCCAAGACAAATTATAGCCTGCCTCCCGCTCATCTGAACCTAAATAATTTCTAAATCCTCTTTTCATCATTACATCCCCTTTTTGTTTTTTTAACCTGAATTAAGTCTAACAACTGATTGTTTTTTTATCAATCAACTCGACTTGCGCTATCTTTTTGTAAGAAAAATGAATGATTCTGAATTGTTTGACTATTTATTAAAATAATGCCTCTCAAGGCAATTGTTTTTTATCTGGGGAAAGCTATTTCATCCCCTACGTCAAGCCTTACCCAACCTTATGGAAAAGTAGCAAAGCTGGTTATTGATACTTATAGTTTCAAAGAACCGGTCATGCCTTTCACAAAACCTTTTTGCATAAACAAAAACAATACCAACGTTGGGATCGTTGCAATCACGATCGCCAGCATTTGAACGCCATAATTTGGTACGTAACTGGCTGACGATAAATTGGAAATCAGCAATGTCATGGTTTGACGACTTTCCGTTTGCAAAAAGACCAAGGGTAGTAAATAACTGTTCCATGCGTTCATAAAGGCGTAGATGGCAGCGGCAGCATAGGTCGAGCGCATCATAGGAAAAACGATCCGGAAAAATATCGTGTACTCTGTTGCCCCCTCGATGCGACTCGCATCTAAAATACCGTCAGGAAAAGACTTGAAGTTCTGGCGAAAAAAGAAAATCAGAAACAGGTTATTGACCAATGGCAAAATGACTGCCACGTGCTGATTGACTAGCTGCATTCCTGCCATCATTTTAAACAACGGGATCACCAAAGTTGCCAGTGGCACCATCATACATAACAGAAAAACCGCATAGATGCCTTCACTCGCCCGCGTTCGAAACTTCTCAAATCCAAAGGCAGCCAAAGAAGTGACCAGTAGACTGACGAGGACGGTGATCAATGAAATCTTGAGGGAATTCCACATGATCAATGGGATGTCGTAATTGCTGAACAGCACCTGAAAATTGCTTGCTAACTGATTCCCAAAAGTCAGCTTCCCTTCGGCAACTTGATTGGCGGTATTGGTAGAGCCCACCATCATCCAGTAAAACGGAAAAATCGAAAAAAATGAGACGATCAGTAAAAATCCATATTTTATGCATCCACCTAAAGTAACTTTCATAGCTGCTCCTTTCTATCGCTTTTATTGATTCGTTTTCGAGAGTTTCAACTGGATCACAGATAAAAGAGCGATGATGATCACTAAGACCCAAGAAAGCGTAGCCGAGTACCCAAAATTTGACGTATAGACAAAGGAGTGATTATAGATCAGTTGGGCGACAGTCAACGTCTCATTGGATGGGCCACCACCTGTTAGATTCACCACTTCATCAAAGAGCTGGATCGTCCCAATGGTGGAGGTGATGGTTGTGAAAACGATCACCGGCTTCAGTTGCGGGATCACTACGAAAAAGAACTTTTGAAACCCATTCGCTCCATCGATCGCAGCAGCTTCTAAGGTGTCATCCGAGATATTTTGCAATCCTGCCAAATAAAAAATCATGTTATAGCCTGTCCAACGCCAGCACAGGGCTATAATAACGGTCAGTTTTGCTAGAAGCGGATTATTTAGCCAATCTAGCGGTTGCGTGATCAAGCCAATGTTCAGCAGCCCTTGATTAACGATCCCGCCAATTTGAAACATCATTTTAAATAAAACTGCATAGGAAACCAGCGAGGTGACACAGGGTAGAAACAACGCTAATTTAAAGAAGGAGCGTCCTACAAGCTTCGGCGTGTTCAAAACAAACGCTAGCAGAAGACCCAACAACACCATGATCGGTACTTGAAAGATCAGAAAGATAAAATTATTGAGTAAAGCTTTTTGAAAAATCGTATCCTGCAGCATGCGTAGGTAATTGCCGAAGCCGACAAAAACCGATTGCAGTCCCTGCATCCGATGCAGGGAAAGGTATAAGGAATAGACGATGGGATACAGCAAAAAGACACTACTGAATACTAAAGAAAGGCCAATAAATCCCCAGACTTGTTGGTTTTTGGGGCGCTTTTTTCTGATCGTATTTTGCATATTCATCACTCCTTAAGTAACACAAGTCGGCTATTCGCCGACTTGCATCTTGTAGGTGTTTTCTGCTTCCGTCAACATGTCATCTAAGGACATGGCACCATCAAAATAGCTTTGCATTCCCCCACGCAAGGCATCCACTGCCGCTTGGGTATTTACCCCGTAATCAACGGCGGGGATGTCCGCCATCCAACTGGAGAAATCTTTATAGATTGGGGCGTCATTAAAGAAAGGATCTTCATATTGATAAGCTTCTCCTTCTTGTGAGGGTAGGTAAGTCCCCACTGCCCCATTTTCTACTAAAATCTCTTGATAGAATTCATCATTTCCAGCAAATTCTTGTTTGAGAAAATCAATGGCCAACGCTTTATTTGGTGAGTCATTGAGCACCAACCAGCTAGAACCACCCAAGTTCGAGTAAGGTGTCGCTCCAGACACTGTCTCTAATTGAGGAAGATTCGTATAGCCCCATTTTCCTTTTTGAACTTCTGCGGAGCGGATCGTCGCTGAAAACCAGATGGCTGAATTGACTGCTGCCACTTCTCCACTCGTCACTGCACCGATCCCTTCTGGCGCAAAATAATCTACTGGTTTTGCCAACTCTTTTTCTTCGATCGTCTTCAGGATCGGCAGCATTTCACGAATAGCAGGATTGTCTTTCAAAAATATGTTTCCGTCTTCATCAAAATACCATAATCCGGCTGACTGCATCGCCATCTGGATATAATGAGTGCCGCGATTTGGAATAAACGCAACGAACCATTTCCCCGTTTTTTCTTTGACTGTCTCACCAATCTCCACAAATTTGGACCAGGTTAGATTGGTGAGTTCACTTTCATCGATCCCCGCTTCACTTAAATAATCTTTGCGGTAGTAGAGTCCAGCAGAACCTGAATCAAAGGGAACCGCATAAATGCCTTCTTGATAGGTCGCATTCGTTACTTTGTAAGGAGCAAATTGGTCAAAGTCGATGTCTTCCGATAATTCTGCAAATTTTCCTTCGTAGTTCAGCAAATAGTTCTGCACATCATAGTCATCCATCAAAACGATGTCTGGCAAACCTTCGGAGACCCCTGAAGTAAAGGATGAAACCATTTTTTGCTTGGTATCCTCGTTGGACATCTCGACGACATTAAGGTCGATTGCATCATTGTCCGCATTGTAATATTCCCCCGCTTTTTCCATAATTGGAATATTAAAATTTGTGTCCCAAGCCCAAACAGTCAGCGTATTCTCATCTGTACTGGCAAAATCTTGTGAATCTGCTGTTTCTTGATTTCCTCCACAACCAGCGAACAACACCCCTGTGACAATTACTAGCAAAAACAAGCCACTTTTTTTCATTTTTCTCCCTCCAATATGATTCTCTCCTCATCCCCATCAGCATAAAAATAAAGCAAACGCTTACCATTACATCAATTATAAAGAATGATGTTCATAATTGAAAATAATCGGATCGTTCCTCTCCTTCTATCACAAAACCACCTTCGCCCAAGGCAAAGGTGGTTGTCTGCTTATTTTTCTTCATTTAGGCGATCTGGCATCATGTTTTCCATAAAACCCCAAACGCCGTTTTGTAATACGAGTTCCTCACGTTCGTATGTAGAAACCGTGGTGCGGATCAACTCATCTTGACCGTCTAAGACTTTTTGTCCCCAATGAGGATCGATCAACAATGCCCGGCCCACTGCAACAAAGTCTGCATGTTCTAGCAAGCCCGCGGCATCTTTCGATGTTCGGACATCCCCTACACCAATCAAAGGAACCCGCTGAGCGATTTTTTCATAGACATACGCCAACATCGATTTTTCTTGGTACGCTTTTGAAATCGATTTGCGGGTATAATCCGCAAGAGAGATGTGCAGATAGTCTAATCCTTTTTCTGCCAGTTGGTCCACTAAGAACAACGTATCTTCAAAGCGAATCCCTGGTTCTTCAAATTCTTCAGGTGAAAACCGATAACCGACGATAAACTCCTTCACACCTGATTGGTCCACTGTTTCCAGTACTTCATCGACGAGCTTCTCAATAAAACGATAACGGTTCTCTAGTGAGCCACCCCACTCATCGGACCGACGATTTGAGTGCGGAGAAAAGAATTGTTGGATCAAATACGTATTGGCTCCGTGGAGTTCAACGCCATCAAACCCCGCCTTGATCGCCCGTTCGGTAGCTTTTTTAAAGTTTTCAATAATCGTTAAAATCTCATCTACTGTGACTTCTCGGGGAACCTGGGCATTTGGTCGTTCGGCAGCAACTGCGCTAGCAGAAATCGGTTGTGTCCCTCGTAGGACCGAGTCATCCGTCATCCGACCGGCATGAAAAATCTGTAAAATGGCTTTGGTCCCATTGGTTTTGATGGTGCTGGCTAATTTACTTAATCCAGGTAAAAAGGCATCGTCGTAAGCGCCTAATTCCCCTTCCCAGCCCTTGCCATCTTCTTGGACATTGGCTGCCGCTGTGATGACTGCTCCGACTTCCCCAGAGCGTAAGCCATAGTAAGCCAACTCATCTTTCGTAATCACCCCATCAAAGAAGGACATCTTGGTCGTCATTGGTGCCATAATGATTCGATTTTTCAACTGCAATCCGCGCTTAAATGTTGCTTTGTCTGTTACATTTCGCATGGGTTTCCCACCTTTTCCATTGGATTCATTTCGCTTTGTAGATCTGACTGGCTTAGTTACCCAAGGAGATCCTTAAAGCAAATCGGTGCATCTTTTTTCCCTTTTTCAAAATATACATGCACATGCATCTATATTACAAAAGAATCAAGGAGAAAACAAGTGAAACCTTCGTTAGTCTAGCATTTCCTCCAAGACTTTTTCAAAAACGACTTTTGAATGCTGCAGTTTCTTTTCCCCTGATTGGGTCAAATCAATATAGATCCCCCGCTTGTCATCTTGACAAGAATGCCGTTCGATCACACCGCACAGCTTGTCTTCCATGCGCATGATCATACGTGACATCGCACTTTGACTCAGATCAAAATGGGCGATCAAATCATTGAGGCGCATGCTATGATTGGGGGTCTTTTCTAAGTAATAAAGCACGTAATACTCATTCAAAGACAGATTGCTTTCTGCTTTGAGGGCTTGCTCCAAACGAGCTTCGATCGCTTGATGCTGATTCGTAAAGGCTAACCATTGCCCCATCCGTTCTTTTTCCATCCTCTTCACCACCCATTCTTCTATACCAAGGTATTTTAATCTAGATCCCTGCGTTACGCAAGCCGCCAGAAATGGCTAACACTTTATTATACAAAACTAGCCAGCTGCTGCGGGCGTTCATGAATGTTTTATGATAGAATTGACGAAAAATTCAGCAAAATCTTCCTATTCTTTTTCAGTGTTCTGGACTACAATATCTTTAACACCAAAGAATATTTAAACACTATATCAACATAATTGTGCATTTTCACACAATAATTTGTTTTTTTTAGATGTTTTAGTATTCGTAGGAAAGGATGAAACAAACGATGAAAAAAACAATTTCTTTGATTGGGACACTGACGCTGGTCAGTTTGGGGCTTTTGACAGGCTGTAACAACGAAAAAGATACCGCGCAATCAACCAGCGAGCTAAGCCAAAGTCATGTGTCTACTGTAAGCAAACAAAGTACGACGATGCAAACGACTGAAAGCAGCTCCTTAGCGTCAACCTCTACTTCAGAAACTTCAACCTCAAGCCAGCAATCGACGGATCACTCTGACGCAACGCAAACAACAGCAAGCTCACCATCCATCAACGAGTTTCCATATGCCGTTGATCTTTCCCAATATGGCCCTTCACTGACTTTTTATTTCCATGGCGTCAATGTACCAGATGCTGTCACGATTCAAAACACGAGTCCTTTGATCATTTCGATCGGCGACAGCACAAGCTATGAAGCACAAGTTGATACGATCGCAACAAAAGAGATTCGCGTATTTTCTGCGAAAAACAATGAGATTCGCACCGTAAAAGTGAACACTCAGTTGACCTTTTCGAAAGGGATCACTTCCAATGGAAATCCTGATTTTAGCCACAACTTGTACCTATTTACAAATAAGGAGGGTGGTCTGTCTTTGATCACGCCGAATTACGCGGGGAATGTCAGCGATGACCAACGCGATGTGATGTTAGAAGTACTTCAATAAACGAAAAACAGGGAAACGAAGCGTGCTTCGTTTCCCTGTTTCGTTACCCAATCATTACAGTTTCATCAGGATATTTGTAGCCAGCTTCTTGTTTGTTGGCTTTTTTCATCAATGAAAAAGCAACGGTCATGATGCCGACTCGACCAATGAACATCAAAAAAATAATCAGTAGTTTGCCAAAAACCGACAAGTAAGGCGTCAACCCCATGGTCAACCCCACGGTTCCAAAAGCGGAAAAAACTTCAAAGGCAATGGTTGGTAATCCAAAGTTTGGGGTTTGCGGCATGCGTTCAGTAATCGACAATAAGAAAATCGCTAAGAAGCATAACGTCAAAGTAAGGAAGAACAACGTAAAGGCACGCGATACGGCAGATTCTTTGATCGTGCGACCGAACACCTCCGCTCGACTGCGTCCTTTCAATAAGCTGCGGATCTTGATGATCAAGACCGCAAACGTCGTTGTCTTCAATCCCCCAGCAGTTGATCCAGAGGTCCCACCGATATACATGAAAATCATCGTCAACATCAAGCCGGCTTGACTCATTTGTCCGTAATCAATACTGAAAAATCCAGCAGTCCTTGGAGTGACCGCTAAGAAGAGGTATTGGAAAAAACGTTCGATGACCGAATCACCCGTGATCAACTGTGAATTGGCTTCGGTCAAAAAGAACCCTGCCGTTCCAAAAACTACCAAAACGATCATAGCGATCCATGCCAAGCGGCTATGCAGGGACCGTTTTTTGGACGCCGTATGCAGGAGATCGAACCAAACGAGAAACCCAAGACCACCGGCAATGATCAAGAAACTGATGACCCCCAATACAAACGGGTCGTTTTGAAACCCTACCATGCTGTTGCCGAACAAATCAAACCCAGCATTACAAAAGGCCGAGATCGCATGAAAAACACTGTACCAAAGGCCTTGCCCCCAACCAAAACGGGGCACGAATGCAAAAGCCAGCAAAATGATCCCGCTGACTTGGATCAAAAAGGCGATCCGAATCAGGTACCATGCTAAATGGATCTCTCCAGACATCCGATCCAGATTCAATGATTCCCGCAAAATCATCCGGGTACTAAGATGGACTCTTTTTCTCGCCAAGATGTAAAAGAAGACGGGAATCGACATGAAGCCGATCCCACCGATCTCAATCAGCATCAGCAAGATCCCTTGGCCCCAGAGGTTGTAATGGTCGGCTACTGTCAAGGTCGAAAGACCCGTCACGCAAACAGCCGATGTGGCAGTAAACAGCGCATCTAAAAAGTTGGTACCTTCACCACTTTGGGTGACAGCCGGCAGCATCAGCAAGCCGGTTCCTGCCAATATCAGCAAAACGAAGACCAGTGTGACGATCTGCGGAATCAAAAAGCGTTGCGATGCCAGCTTTTTTTTCAAACGATTTCTTTTTTTCATTTTCATTTCCTCTGACCTTTTGCAAAAACGAATGGCTTGATAATCCTAGTTTATTGCAGTTGGTTTTCATTTATCATACCATTTTATTTTGATTTATTCTTCACTTTGATCATTCTTGTTACGTTTGCTCGTTCGTTTTCTTCCAGCCGCATTTTGATTCCATAAATGGCTTCTTCCAGCTCGGGAATCGTCAAATATTCTAGGGCATTGACGCGTCGGCGCGTACGTTCGATTTCCCCTGCCATCAGTTGACAGGTCTTTTCGATTTCCGTTAGCTCCAACAGCTTCGGCATGACGTCGGTAAAACGGGCGACCGCATGATCTAACGGAACATTCGAATTCAAAAAGCCATACTCGATCGGCGCTTGCATCACCGTATCGTCATAATCAAAATGCATCACTGGCACTTCCACACTCATGATATTTTTCGTGGATAACTCAAGGGAGACCTCAGTTGCTGGTAAAATAAACATTTCTTCAATGTATTTTTCATTGATCGTGGCATTGGCTAAGCGAAATGCCTTCATGGCACGCTGCAATTGTTCTTCCACTTCTTTACGCAAGTGGTCATTCTTTTTGATCAATTCAATAAATTGACGCATGAGTTCGTCTTGTTTGTCTTTTAATAATTTGTGTCCGCGTTTGGCTGTCGCCAATTGTTTGCTGAGGCGCGACAGCTCCATGCGGGTTGGATTAACGGTTTTTTGCGCCATTGTTCTCCTCTCCCGGTAAGTATTCCGCCAGTAAAGCATCGCTGATCCGCTTCAGCTCGACTTTTGGCAGCATCGCCAACAATTCCCACCCTAATTCCAAGGTTTCGATAATCGAGCGGTTGGTGCGATACCCTTGGTTCAAGTATTCATTTTCGAAGCGTTCCGCAAATTTGGCATAGGTTTTATCTACTTCCGACAATGCCGATTCTCCTAAAACGACTGCCAATTCCTTGGCTTGCTTTCCTTGAGCATAGGCAGAAAACAACTGGTTCATCGTTGCGGCATGGTCTTTACGTGTTTTGCCTTCGCCGGTCCCTTTATCTTTTAACCGTGACAATGACGGCAAGACATCGATGGGCGGCTGAATGCCGTTTTTATACAAATCACGAGACAAGATGATTTGTCCTTCGGTGATATAGCCGGTCAAATCGGGAATCGGATGGGTTTTGTCATCTTCTGGCATGGTCAAAATCGGCAGCTGGGTCACTGATCCTTTCAAGCCGCGAATCCGTCCCGCACGTTCATATAACGTTGATAGATTGGTATAAAGATATCCTGGATAGCCGCGACGTCCTGGCACTTCACGACGAGCAGAGGAGATCTCCCGCAAAGCTTCACAGTAGTTGGTCATATCCGTCATGATCACCAAGACATGCATGCCCTTTTCATAAGCCAAGTATTCGGCTGCCGTCAGGGCCATTCGGGGAGTAGCGATCCGCTCGATCGCTGGGTCATTGGCTAGATTCATAAAGACGACAGAATGGTCGATGGCACCCGTTTGACGAAAATCTTCCATGAAATATTCAGCTTCTTCAAAGGTGATCCCGATGCCAGCAAACACAACAGCGAAATCATCTTCTGAATTCAACACTTGTGCTTGACGCGCAATTTGCGAAGCCAATTCTTTATGAGGCAGACCAGATCCAGAAAAAATCGGTAGCTTTTGTCCCCGAACGAGCGTATTCAAGTGGTCGATCGATGAGATCCCCGTTTGAATAAACTCATCAGGATAATCCCGCGCTGCTGGATTGATCACTTCGCCGTTGATGTCCATAAATTTTTCTGGGACGATCTCTACTCCGCCATCTTTGACCCGACCTAAACCGTCAAAGACTCGCCCGATCATTTGCTCGGAAACGCCTAATTCCAAAGGATGTCCTAAGAAACGCACCGCAGATTCCCGCAAATTGATCCCACCGGTTCCTTCAAAAATTTGGACCAACGCTTTGTCTTCTTGGATCTCTAGTACTTGTCCTTGCCGCGTTTCGCCGTTTTGCATGCGGACTTCGATCAACTCTTCGTATTTGACACCGGAGACGCGATCGACGGCCATCAATGGTCCGACGACTTCTCCAATCGTTTTATATTCCTTGATCATCAGTGCGGTCTCCTTTCTGTAAAATTTCTTTCATCGTTGCTTTGATCTCTTGATGCAAAGCAGGAATTTTTGCTAATTCTGCTTCAGGCAAGTACTTCATGCGTGCCACTTTGTCTCGCAATTCTTCGGTTCCTGCATAGATTTCTGAAAGATACGCACCTAGTGTCAACGCATCTTCCGCTTCTTTGTGGAGCAGCAAGATCGTCTCCAGCATTTTGAACTGCTTTTCACGAGAGGTAAACGTATCGACGTCGTCAAAAGCGTTTTGCTGCAAGAAATCTTCTCGCAAAGACTTGGTGGTTTCCAGCAATAACTGGTCTTTTTCGGATAAAGCGTCGATGCCGACAAGTCGAACGATCTCTGACAACTCAGATTCCTTTTGCAGCATCCGCATGGCTTCTGTTACTTGTTTGGACCAATCTACTTGCATTTGTTGGTCCAAAAAGGCACCCAATTCGTTTTCGTATAATGAATAGCTCCTCAACCAATCGATCGATGGAAAATGACGCTTTTGCGCTAAAGTGGCATCTAAGCCCCAAAAGACTTTTACGACCCGCAACGTATTTTGGGTAACTGGTTCTGAAATATCGCCGCCTGATGGTGAAACGGCGCTGATGGCAGTGATACTTCCTTCTTGATCAGAACCTAAGCAAATCGCTTTTCCAGAACGCTCATAATACTCTGCCAAGCGGCTGCCTAAGTAAGCTGGATACCCTTCATCCCCAGGCATTTCTTCCAGACGACCAGACATTTCTCGCAGTGCTTCTGCCCAACGTGAGGTGGAATCCGCCATGATCGCCACGGAATAGCCCATGTCTCGGAAGTATTCCGCAATCGTGATCCCAGTATAAATCGACGCTTCCCGAGCGGCTACCGGCATATTGGAGGTGTTAGCGATTAACACGGTTCTCGCCATTAAAGATTCACCACTACGAGGGTCGATCAACTCTGGAAACTCGTTCATTACATCGGTCATTTCATTGCCGCGTTCGCCGCAGCCGATATAGACGACCAGGTCGACATCCGCCCATTTGGCGATTTGGTGCTGAACGACAGTCTTCCCTGCACCAAAAGGTCCTGGAACGGCTGACGCCCCGCCTTTAGCGATTGGAAAGAAGGTGTCGATCACTCGCTGGCCAGTGATCATCGGTTCAACTGGATTCAGTTTTTGCTTTACTGGACGGCTATGACGAACGGGCCATTTTTGCAGCATTGTGAAAGACCGTTCTCCTTTGGGTGTATCTAAAACATAAATCGTTTCATCGATCGTAAATTCCCCAGCATAAACAGCCTTGACTGTTCCTGAAACGCCATGAGGAACCATGATCTTGTGATTGATCAACGGTGTTTCTTGCACGGTGCCGATGACCATCCCGGTACTGACTACTGCGCCGACTTCCACGGTCGGTACAAAGGGCCACTTTTTCTCATGATCCAACGCAGGCAATTGCACCCCACGCATCAAGAAGTTGCTTTGGGTGACAGACATGAAGGTTTCTAAGGGACGTTGGATGCCATCAAACATTTGTGACATGATCCCAGGCGCCAATTCGACGGATAGCGGTTCACCGGTGGTTTCGACTGGTTCACCAGGTCCGATCCCAGACGTTTCTTCATAGACTTGGATCGAAGCGACGTCGCCGCGCATTTCGATGATCTCACCGACCACGCCTAAATCTCCTACATAACAGATATCTTCTAAACTTGCATGGCCCATATTTTTGGCTAACACCAATGGACCAGATACTTTAATAATTGTTCCTTTTTCCACAACATCGGCTCCTCTCTATAGTATGTTTTGTCCAACTGCTTTTTCGACATTTTCTTGAATCATTCGTTTGCCGATTCCTCGGGAACCATCGTAATCAGGAATCAAGATGACTGCAGGTGTCATTTTTTGTTGGACTTTTGCTAATTCATCGGGAATCAGCTCGGCACATTTTTCAGTCAGGTAGATGATCGTACTGTTCTTCATTAATTTTGCCAGCGCCTGCTTCACTTCTTTTTCTTCCGAGGCATAACAGACCTGAAAGCCAAATAGTTGAAAAGGAATGACGGATTCTTTCTCGCCGATTACGCCGATTTTATGAGTCATAGTGCCGCATCCTTTCTCTGAGTTGTTCTTCCGTAAAGCCACTGCGTTTGCCTACCAGCAAGATACGCAGATTTTGCAGTTCCAAAACCTTAGCATTCAAAAATGCCAGTAAAGGCAGTGGTCCTAAAGCATCCGTTTGGGCTTGGCCATAGCTTTCTGTGATCAAATTGTCTTGTAAAAGTGCCAAGCCAGAAAAATCGATCACCTGCTCATGAATCAAAGGCCGCAATACTTCCTGATAATCACTTTCTAATAAGAAGGCTAAAAAGTCGCTATAGGACGCATCCGCAAACGCTAAAAATTCTTCTTTCGGGATACTGCCGACACTCACTAAGACTGCCTCCATAAAACTGCGCGATCGTTTTTGAAGTACACAACGAGCGGCGATCGTTATATTGGTCAGATCGATCATTTTGATGACAGCTTCTTGCAGTTCTGGGATCTTGATTTCATCTGCCAGTCGCCGTTGTTCATGTAAATACCGGCGATCGTAAATGATATCGATGCCTTGCAGCACGGCGCCACCTTCTAAGTACTCCCGCACCTCTTGGATCGTAGTCACGATTTTCTCAGGCAATACCTCTGAGGTTCCCGTTTTGATGGCGGTCCGACACTCATCGATCGTGTAAAAACCATCTTCGATCAGTAGATGATCATAATCTTTTCCAGTCACTGACTCTTTGGTCAAGACTTTTAGATTATGGAAAGTAAAAGGCATCATATACAGTCGGAGGATCTCTTGATCAGGAACCAGCTCGGCCAATTCTTTGATCGTCTTTAACAATTCTTCATCGAGATAGGTTTCGAATCGTTCATGAAAATCTGGCTTTAAATAGCGTTGATAATGGGTCTGTTGCAAAACAGCTTCGACTTCAGCAAACCCTTTTGCCGCAATCATTTGTTCCACTTCTTGCGGCTTTAGCAACGTCATCTCTTTCAGCCGAATGATTGGATTCAATTGATGATAGTTCCTCATGGATCAACCTCCTTGTTGTATGATCTGCAACCACCGTTCCCGGGTTTCTTTCTTGTATTCATCAAGCAGTACCTGATAGGTAAAATTGTATTGGATGCCGTTGTCATCCACCAAAAAGCCTGCTTCTGTCAATGGTGCGCCTGCTTTGATTTGATACGGTAGTTTTGATTGACAAGACGTAAGCCAAGCGGCATCTAGATGGGCTGCTTGCTCAGGACCAGCGTGGAAGGTCACCGTCCCGCTGATCGGCAGCTGTTGCAGCACATTTTCAGCAAATGACTGCAGCTCTTCTGGCGTCCAGGCTACCATTTGTTGATACGCTTGCTCAAAAAGTTGTGCCAGGTATTCGTTTTGTTTCACCATTTGCTGCTGCTTAGCGGCACTTGCTTGGCGATTCAGCGCTTGCTGATAATTTTTTTCGGCTTGCTTTTTTGCTTGCTGGGCACGAAGCTGCAAGTCCGACTCTTTTTTCGCCCAGTCACGTGCCATCGTTTCACTGATCCTAGCACGTTCAGCGGCAGCCAAACGTTCCCGTTTTGTCTGCGCTTCTTGGTCTAGTTCAGCAATCATTTTGTCGATTGCATCCATACCTTCGCCCCCTTTAAATCGTTCCTAAAAGTAAGAAAGAAATAACAAAGCCTAAGATGGCATACATCTCAACCATTACTGAGAACATGACCCCTTTAAAGAAATGCTCTGGTTTCTTCGCTAAAATTTGAATCCCAGCTGCAGCGACCTTCCCTTGGGCCATTCCTGAGAATAAGCCAGTAAAGGCAACTGGCAATGAGGCCATCAAGTACGCCATACCAGTCACTGTCGACATTTCACCACTTAAGCTACCATAGATCATAAACGCAATAACGAATCCGTATAGTCCTTGCGTTCCGGGAAGCAATTGTAAAATCAAGGCTTGTCCAAACTTCTCCGGCTGATTCGTCGTTAAGGCTGCCGCTGCTTCACCAGTTTGGCCCACCCCTTTGGCTGAACCGATCCCAGAAAAGATCGTTGCGATCCCCATTCCGATAATTGCAAACACCATACCACCATTATTATTAATTAAGTAATCAATCATTTATTGTCTCCTCCATTTTCTTTATCAAAATCAACGTATTTCTCACTTGGCTTAAAGGTTTCAAATTGGCGCCCCCCACCAGTGAAAAATTTTCCGAAAAACTCTACATATTGTAAACGAGCGGCATGCACATACGCACTCAGTAACGATAAAAAGATGTTTAAAGCTTGTAGGACAACCAATAAGAGAATGCCTACAGAAAAACGAGCGGCTGGCGGCAAATAGCCCACCAATAAATTGAAGGCTGCTGCGATACTCCCACCAGAGATCCCTAATGCCATCAAGCGGCTATAGCTGACAAAGTCGCCGATGTAACTGGTCACACCGTATAAGTCATACAAGCCTAAAAAGAAGCCGCCCACTTTGGTTTTCCCTTTCAGAATCGGTACCACGATGATCAATAAGGCACTAAAGCCTGCTAAAATCAAGCCGACGGTTGTTAGTGCTGGGACATCGATCAAAAGATTGCCTGCGGCTGCCACTAAAAGACCACTTAAAAGTCCTAGCCACGCAAAGCCTTCGTTGACTGCACCTAAAAGATCCTTTTTGCGGATATTTTCTTTGGCTGCTAAATAAAGGCCTGTAAACAGTTGGATGCCACCAAAAATCATGGATAGACCAAAGATCGCCATAAAATCTTCGGAGGGCGATAAAAGTTGGAAGGGCAATGTAGCACCAAAGAAGGAGCCGTAGATTGCGCCCCAAATCATAGTTGGCACAGACAAAATCTGGAACAATTTCAGAAACCGTTTGGTCCCTTTGGGCAAACGCAAGGCGTGTAGCCCAATCGTGGTTGCGACAGCCATTAATGCACCATAACCTAAGTCAGCCACCATCATACCAAAGAAAACATAGTAGAAAGGCGTCATCCATGGGGTTGGATCGATCTCATCGTATTTTGGCAAGCTGTACATTTCCGTCAACATTTCAAAGGGTTGTATAAACGAGGCGTTTTTTAGCTTCGTTGGCACTTGATTGGCAGCGATCTCCTCTGCAGTGGGTTCTTCAAATGAATAGTAAATCTCGTTGGCAAAGGATTCTTGGACCATTTCCGCCACTAACGGTTGATCCTTTTCTTCGATCCAGCCGCGCAAGAGGGCAAAGGTCTGACCAGCTGCTAAGCGCTGTTGCATCATTGCCCGATTCTCACGAGTCAAAAAAAGTTCTTCCGCTTGCTGCAGCAGGATCAGCCGTTGTTTGTGCTGACTGATTTCTGTAATCAGTTCTTTGCGCTGCTGCGTCAAGGAGGTCAAGGCTTGTTTCGCATTTTGCAAAACCACTTTTGGTGATTCGGATGTCAAGCCAGTTTCTTTCTTCACCCCATATCGGTGAAACAATTGGAACACTTGCTCTTCGATCGCTGCTAAAAACAGGCAGCTGAAATTGACTTTTTTGGGTTCAGAATAGATCACTTCGATATGAACCTCTTCCAATTGACGCAAGGCTTCAGCTAGATCTTCCCAGCGTGGGCCTTCGACACTCCCAGCAAAAAAACTTGTATGAGCAGGTGCTTCGATCTCCAGCGGCACGTCAAGATTTTGCCACTGTGTCGCCCATTCTTCCGACTGCGTCGCTGCTTCGATCGCTTCGATCGTCTCTACCCAGCGCTCCTGCAAATTCTCGACTTCAACCAGCTCCGTCAATGCTGCGGCTTCATCGAAGCTTGTTTCAAAGTCCGACAGCCGCAAGGCATCTCGTTGCCATTCTGTCCCTTTTTTCGCATCACCATTTTGGCGAATAAAGCGGATCGCTTCTTGTAGTCGACGAATCATTGGTTGGTGAGAAGCACCTTCTGGGGTGGCTCCTGCAAAAAATTCCCGCAGCCAAGTTTCGTTAGCTTCCTGCTCAAATACGTTCTCGATTTCAACAAACTGCATCGTTTGCAGCTTCGTCAATAACCTTTCTTGGTAGTGCTTCGGGGTGATCAACGTTAGTTTATTTAGTTTGGTTACTGCCATAAGTCCCGATCACTCCTTCAACGATCTGTTGAACCGCTTGCTCTTGGAAGCTTTGCATATTTTTTTGGTAACGATCTAACACTTGCTGGTTCTCTTTTGCCAGCTGCTGCTTTTGTGCTGCTAGTGACTGTTGCATTTGCTCTTGAACTGCTGCTTGTTCTTGTGCAAGGGCTTCTTCCAAAGCGGTAGCCCGTTCTTCTAATACTTGTTGCTGCTGGGCTTCTTCCAACTGTAGCTCTTTTTTTAAAGCGAGCAATTGCTGTTCATTGGCTTCTTCTGCTGTTCGTAAACGAGTCAACGCTTCTCTCATCGATTCCCCTCCTATACTATTTGGATACTTAACTGAAAAATAAACAAAAAAAGCATACCTCACGAAGAAGTATGCTGATAACAAAAAAGGCCAGCATTCCTCCAAGAATGTTTGCCTCACCCCTTGGCAAACCTGATCCTTGAAGCATAAAAATGCTCAACCTTTGGCTATTCTATTTTTCAATTCCTGAACTATTATAGCAAAAAAACGTGTTCTATTCAAGTAGAATCGTCTTTTATGAGAAAAACCCGGTTTCTACTATTGTATGTTCGCTCGAATATCCACTGCTATTGATTATCGGAATGACTATTATTACTCGCTCAGTCTCTTAAAAACTTTTCACCTAACATTTGCCAGGGATCGCGTTGTTCTTACCAAATTGAAATCGGTAAACATCAATAGAAGACTTAGAATGGATTGAATGAAGAACGTTGAGATTTTTTGAAAATGCTAAACATCATTTGATTGGTACCAAAAAGGAGATAACAATTCCTACAACCTATTCGATCCCTGACAAATCTTAAGTGAGAATTTTGCTTACTTCGCTTCTCTTTTTATCGCTGGCAGCGGTTGGCCCTTTTCTTCACAAATGAAATAAGCGCCTCATAAAGGCATGTGTAAATCTTACCGGGTTCCATGGTTAGAGGAAGCCCATTTTTTACATACATCGGTTTTCTTTCCATTGTCAACCCTTGCCTTTCTGGGAAAAATAAGTCAAAATATACAATAACGTCTTTTATATCTTGCTTCCTATCAAATATTAACAAAATATTCAGATAATTTCTAGTAATTTTTTCGCAAAATATCGTAGGATTTCCACTTTTTCTTTTATAAAATGATCGATAAAAACCAAAATAGGAGGAAACTACTGATGTCAGATGAGCGTTGGTTTCAAAGGAGAAGAAAGCGAAACATCGAATTGGGCCTCTGTTTGCTTGTCGTCCTGCCGATGGTCTATGGCTTATGGTTTCAACTGGCTTTTTTGATTCACTACATGTCTTTTTTGTTTGTTGTGGCTGTTCTCACTGCAATTTACGAAGGAATTCGCGTCATTTGGGAAGTTATGAGAAACAAGCAACACTGACAAAGTGACCTTTTGCTAAATTAAGCCAAAACAACGAGAGAGGAGTCCTCTAATGAAACGAATCATTATGTCATGTGACTTACAGCATGCCTCCAGTCGTCAGGCTGAAGCCAGCTTTTCTTTTGACGCCTTTCTCACAGATTCACCAAGAGTTGCAGAACTTTTCTATTCCGCTTACCATGAAACCATCGATGATGAAGGAGAATCGATCGCTGATTGGCAAAAGGAACTTAGAGAAACTGCTGAAGGCAAATACGGTCCCTTGATTCCAGAGCTCTCTTTTCAGTTACAAAAGGATAATCATCCTATCGGTGCCATAGTAACCAGCACGTTTCAAGAGCTTCCCCTGCTATTATTTGTCGTTATGGACGCAGACTTTAAAGGCAAAGGCTTATCCAAACTGCTGATGAATGAAGTGATCCAACGAGCAAAAGCCATGGGACTCACACATCTTTACCTTGTGGTGACCGTTGAAAATCAACCAGCCTTCAAACTATATGAAGCATGCGGCTTTTCTTTTGCGGGTGAAAGCTGGGCAGATCTTTCCTCTTAGCTCTACTTACTATCTAACTGAAAATTTTTACCCATTGAAAGCGAGGGATGAACCAATGAATGAACGACTAGCTACAGCGATTCAACTGCGAGCTGAAAAAAAGCTGCAACAATCAAATGAACAATTGATTCAATTAGCTACCGAAAATCCCCAAGATGCCTTTGTCCAATACCAAACGGCTTGGAGTTATGATCTTTTAGGGAAAGAACAACAGGCAATTCCTTATTATGAACAAGCAATCGCGTTAGGTTTATCAGAAAACGACTTGCCAGATGCCTACCTAGGTCTAGGCAGCACCTATCGTGCCCTCGGCAATTATCAAAAAGCCGAAGAAGTGTTTTTACACGCGATGAAGCAGTTTCCAAAAAATCATGCTTTAGAAACCTTCTATGCCATGACACTGTTTAATCTAGCCGAGTATGAGCAAGCCACTAAACGACTATTGACCCTGCTTGCCGAAACTTCTAGTGATCCAGACATCCAGTCTTACCGACAGGCCCTTTTGTTTTATGCCGATAAGCTCAACGAAACATGGAATTAGAGGTTTCCGTTGGATCAATCCTTCTGCTCCCTTCTTGATTAAAGAAAGGGAGTATTTCTTTTTTCCTGACCCCTAAATATTCCTTCCCTGTCAGCGCTTTGTTGAATCAATGGTCGCCGACTTTTCATGCCCCACTTCCCTTCAATCAATGCCAAACATCCATTATCGAAATATTCGATAATGAAATCAATTGACGTGCACGGTCAAATTTGCTAATTTATCTATGCTTTTTTATCAATATTTTGGAGGAATGACTATGCCCTTTATTGTCTATTTTTTTCTATCCTTATTGATCATTTATATTCCCACGCCAACACTTTTGCTATTTTTTCAAAAACTTGCCTCCCAGCATGACAATCTGACGGCTTTTAGCAAACTTTTTCTATTATTGATGGTCTTGCTGGATTATTACTTAAGCTATTATTGGTTGAAAAACTGCAAAGTAAAAAAAGCTCACTACCTTTATTTAGTCTTTGTCAATGTCTTCGAATGGCTGATCCACTTCTATCTTTATTCACGATTTGAAACGATCAATCTACTAGTCATTTTGTTGTTCCAGACCGTGCTACTATGTTGCATGATCTTTTTCCCTCTATCGGAGAAATTTCGCTCATTCCTTTTTACCTAAAAAAATCATCTCTGGTTTCCACATAAAAAAACCAGCTTCTCAATCGTTTCTTTCTAAGATGCGATTTACACGTTCGCTCTCCTTTGTTACGATTGTTAAAAAGGATGTGTTGTGATGTCATTGATCGTCTTGATTGGCGCGCAAGCAGTAGGGAAAATGACGGTGGGCAAAGAACTGGAAAAACGATTGGATGCAAAGCTTTTATTCAATCACCAGACCATTGATCTTTTTGCGAACTTTCTTGGCTATAGCCCTGCGGCATTCGCTTTGTCTAATCAAACGCGAATCGAACTTTTCAAAGCCTTTGTCCAAAATGAAGCCAACAATACGACAAAATCAATCATCTTTACGGTCTTGATTGATTTCGATCAAGCGGCAGAATTAGCTTTTTTACAAGAGATCGCCCAACTATTTACCGATGCCCAGCAAAAGGTCTATTTTATCGAATTAGTGGCTGATATTGAAGAACGCTTACAACGCAATTGCCATGAGGACCGTTTAGCCGCAAAGCCGTCAAAAAGAGCGCTGGCTTTTTCTAGAAATGAGCTTTTGTCTTCGTTTGAAAACTATCGCTTAGAAAGTCTGCCACAGGAATTAACTACCCTTTTTCCAACGATTCCTTCGCTGAAAATCAACAATACCCACTTATCACCTGATGAAGTCAGTCAAACAATTATTGCCCATTTTTCCTTGACTTAAGTGCCAAATAAACGCCATTCTCAAGCTTTGCTTCAATACGAAAATGTCTATTGACTTTAACGCTGCGTCAAGCGGTATCCTCTAATTAAGAGGAGGTGTCAAAATGAAAGTTTATGGTATGCCAATGTTTTATCAATTGAAGACCAAAGATATTGAACAATCATCAAAATGGTTTGCAGAAATCTTGGGGTTCCAGTCATTGTATCAGTTTCGCAATCAAGAAAATCAAGTGACGATGGACCATCTGCGTCTTGCTGACTACCAAGATTTGATGCTGATTGCCGCAGACTCGTTCACTGTTGGCGATGGGGCAATTTTGAATGTAGCGATGATTGATCTTCAGAATATCGCTCAGAAAATTCCCGAAAAGTGGATCGTGGAACCTTTGATGGAAAAGCCTTGGAATGCCCTTGAAATGACCATCAAAGACCCTAACAGTTATTTGTTTACCCTAACAGAGGCGATAAGAAAAAACGAATCAGACTTTCAAACCTTGATGGACCAAACCAAGGATTATTTTCAATAAAAGGAACCGAGTAAGAAGGATGCTTTCTTACTCGGTTCCTTTTTTATAAAAACTTGATTCTGGCAACAATGACAAAAACGAACGCTCCCTAAATTTTACTAGGAAGCCTTTTCCCCATCAGATATACCAATATACCGTTTTAGTATATTTTTAAATATTTAAGATAATTATTAACACACTCAACTCAGAACATGCTACACTATTTAAAAAGGAGGATTTCCTATGGAAAAGAAATCGCAGCTTCCGTGGTACAAGCGCAAAAAATTCTACCTTCCAGTTGCCGTCGTCCTCGGCGTGATTGGGTTTCTTCCCAGTCTCGTTTCTCTTTTCGGGGTCTCGATCGATGATGAGTTCAATCCTGATTACTATTCTGATCCGAATGAACCAATGTTCAAGAAAAAACAAAACTGACTGTTGCGATGCCGTATGTAGGTTTTTTTGACCAACAAAAAAAGAGCAATCACTCGCTGTTGTGTTTGCTCCTTTTTTAAAAGGGATTCGGCAGACCTACGCACCTTGACAGGGTAAGCTGTTTGGGGAGAGGGCGTTTGAATGCGCGAATGAACAGTAACTTATTACGTGAAACCACTTGTACTTTTTTCCTGTTAAAAAATCAATTGCTAACCAATCACAAAGGATCGATTATTTGAAGAAAGAAAAAACGTTAGCCATTAGTTCTACAACTTCCCAGGGAAAACTAAAAAAATCAAACATCCATTTCTCCTCCTTTAATTGACTTTCTTCAAGTTTACCCGCAAAATAAAGCTGTAACATATTTGGACTATTTTTCCGTCCACTTTTTTTAGGAGGGATTTTTTGAAGGCCAATGACTTGTTAAAAGAGTTACGAACGGAACGAAATATTTCACAGCGAAAATTGGTTGAGAACATTTCAGAACGCAGTACACTGGCAACCTTTGAACAAAAAGGGCACCGCATCGCCTTTGATATTTTGCACCAATATTTGGACCGCTTAAATGTCACTTTGGAGGAATTTGAGTATCGCTTGGATGACAATCAAGTCAGCGAGAAAAAGCAGCTATCCAAACAGTTGACCACCGCTTACTATGAAAGCAAGTATTCTGAAGTCCTCTCTTTGATCAACAAAGCCCAAGCGCTGTATAAAACCACGAAGGATTTCTTCTATTATGTACTGTATAGTCAATTCTTTTTGATTTTAGAGAAAAAAGGCGTGGTTACCGACGAGGAAGAACGGCGCATCATCGAAGCGACCATCAAGAAATACTTGGAACGCATCGACACGTGGGGAAAGTTTGAAATCTCCTTATTTACCAATCTGCTTTTTCTTTTTTCTGACGAATACATCTTGTATCAAATGAAACACCTGAATAAAAAAATTTTTTACAGCAATACGTTAAGTATCAATTATCAAATCTACACAAAATTGCTGACGAATGCGGCTTTCTTGTTTATCGATCGCAAAAAACCTGCCGAGTTGGCGCATGTGCTGACGTATCTAGCCGATCACCTGCCGCCGGACAATGATCGTATTCGCTTGATGATTCGTTATTTCGAAGGCATCTACGCCTTGTTTCAAGGAGATCGTACGCTGGGAATGGCCACGATTGAAAAAGCACTGGATTATCTGCGTTTTATTGGGCAAGAAGCCTTTGCCAAAGAATTAGAGGCACTGGCTCAGAGTATCTAAAAAAAAAACTGCTGCTTCCTCTCAGTAAGAGAACGACTCTCTTACACGGAGGAAACAGCAGGTTTATTTTTTTCTTAAAGTAAATGCAATGCTTCTTTCCAGAGCAAGACCCGTTTGACGGAAGCATTCAAATCAGCTTCCAAATAACGGCCATCTTCAACCGCTTGTACGACAAAAGGGATCTGTTCTTGGTAGGTAGAGGAGATCACTAGATCATTTCCCGCCTGCAACGCCTGTAATGCGGCTTCATTTTGCGGAATGAACTCAGAAAGTCCTGCCATATCCAAGTCATCCGTCATGATGACCCCTCCAAAATGCAATTCATTTCGCAGCAGCTCATGTACGGGTTTTGAAATAGAGGCGGGTACAGTGCTATCGATACTATTGACGATCGTATGGGCCACCAAAATACTATCAGCACCAGCTTTGATCCCTGCGGCAAAAGGCAGAAAATCCGTTTCCCGCAGTGCAGATAGCGGGCGGTCATCGGTGACGATTTCGACATGCGAGTCACGATTGTTGCCATAACCAGGAAAATGCTTCAAGGTAGACCCAACGTGGTGTTTCTGCAAAACATGAACCACACGTTCTACAAACGCACTCGTGCCCTGCGCATCCATGCCAATGGTTCGGTCGTAGATAAAGGACTGCGGATCAGTGGAAACATCGGCCACGGGAAACAGCCCGGCATTGATGCCGTACGCTTTTAAAATTTCCGCTTTCTTTGCTGTATCTTCTTCGATCGCCGACCATCCACCTTGGGCATATAGCTGTTGTGGTGAGAGAAAACGCTGATCCGTAAGGTTCGGATTGCGGCTGATGCGAGTCACTGTGCCCCCTTCTTCATCCATACCGATCAACAGCGGAATGGCGCTGGCTGCTTGGTAATCTGAAATTTTCTGTTTCAAGCTCTCCGCCGTCTCATTTTCGGTATCACGGCCGAATAACAGATAGCCGCCAAAGTGATAGTTTTGAAGTTCTTCGATTTGATTGCTTTCTGGTACACGGACAAAAAACAATTGCCCGACCTTTTCCTCCAAACTCATCGTGGCGATTTTTTCTGCTATTGCCTCTTCTGGCTGTTCTTGCGCAGAAGTTGACGTGGTTATTTGGCCTTCACTGACTTCTTCCTTTGTTTCATCCCTTGAGCTGCTTTGCTGGATCACGGCTGGCTCTTCGGTTTGCTGTTTTTGCTGTTCTATCATCCACTTCATCCCTCCCATTGCTACTACGATCAAGAAAAGAAACAATCCCATAGCGAGTCCTTTTTTATTCATAGGTTCACCTTCCCCTCTAAACAAGTTATTGAGAATGATTAAGCCAATCCTTAGAAAGAAAAAAGTGAACCACTGACGAAATATTCGCAGATGATTCACTTCAATGGATGTTATCGTTCTTTTTTACTCGTTAAACGAACCGTCGGATCAGCCGTTTGTATGGTACCGCACGCCCTACGATGTAAATCAACGCAGTTTGTATCGGGAACATGATGACTGCTTTTAGCAAGCGAACCGACCAGATGGCCCAGCTTGTCAAAGGAATATTCAGCATCATAGCTAACCAGATCGGAGTTAAGATCAAGGTTATCAAAATAGTATTTAACAAGACGACCGTTGCCGCTCGTTTTAGTGTGACTTCTTTCCGATAGAAGAAGTAGCCATAAATCAGTCCACCAACGAAGGCATTGATGGTAAAACCGAAAAAGTAGGCTGATTTTGGAAAAATCACCATTCCTGCGATATCAGCTAATGAGGAGCCAACTGCGGTCCAAAACGGACCAAACAGCATACCCATGATCAGCTGGGGTACAAAAGAAAATGTGATTTTGATATAGGAGGTTTCAAACCCCAAGATTTGCGACAAGACCACCATTAAGGCAATCAAAAGTCCCATGACCGCAATCATGTGTGCATCGACTTTTCTTTTCATAGCGAGCATCTCCTTTTAGAGTTGCTACAAATTCATGCAGCGAATGCGAAAATAAAACCGCGAACGAATGATCGTTCTTCGTCCGAAAGGCAACATCCCATCCTTTCAGCACTTAACGCTTTATTTCCTACTCTGATTTTTATTAGGTATTGCTACCCAGACACACTATAGCATACAAGCGGGGACTGCTACAATTTTTCTTGCTTATTTTTTTGTACAAACTCTGTCAATGTTCGCTTTTCGTTTTTGCATATCAAAAAAACGCTTTTCTCATGTGAATCTTTCTGCCACTAGTAAGTGAGCAGCAAACATTCTCAAAAAAAGCGTTCATTCCTGTTTCTTGTTTCATTTCGTGCCTTACTACCCAATCAGATTGTCATTGATCAATACCGATTTGATGTCGCGTAATTGATGATCGATAGCAAGTTGTTCATGGGTCATCGTTGCGGTGACCTCTTTCATAGCGTGCATTTCTTCATTCAATTCGTTGAGGTTAGTCACTAATTTGTTTAATGCTTCAATAATCAATTGGTTGTTATCCATGGTGAAACACTCCTTTTTGTAATGTTGAGGTTAGTCTTCTTCGTTGATTGGCTGCTTCATCGTACCAACGGCGGCAACTGCGCGTTTCGTTTTATAAAACAATTTGTATAAAACAAGAACGACGACTGGGATCAGTCCGCATAAGATGTAGATCTGCGAATAATCAAACAGACCGTGCAAGCTTCCTAATGCATAGGGACCTACGCCTAAGCCGAGGTCTAGCCCGATGAAATAAGTGGAGAGCGCTACGCCGACACGGTGAGGATCGACCTCTTTCAGACAGACAGCTTGGCCATTTGACATGAAAGTGCCATAGCCCAAGCCGACAAAGCAACCCGCAAGCAACAACATCCAGCTGTTGCCGGTAATACTTAATAAGAAAAGACCAAGGGTCAAGAAAAGAAAGCTAGGATACATGACTGCATCGGCGCCATGACGGTCAAATAGTTTGCCAGTCATTGGTCGAGTGAAGGTCACGGAAAGTGCATAGACGATGAAGAAAAAGGCACCGGCCGTTTCTAAACCAAGGTCACTGGCATAGATCGACAAGAAGCCAAGAACACTGGAATAAGCCAACCCGATCAAAAAGGCAATCCCGGAAATGAAAAACACTTTTGGTTCGACAAAACTTTTGATGGACCATTTTTTTAGTTGTGCTCTGTGTTCTTCTGTTAATGGGATGTTTTTGACTGGGAACCAGAAACAAGCGATGGCTGTTGCGATTGATAAAATAGTTGCTAACCAAATAATGAAATCAAAGCCAACGGTCGGTAGTAAAAGCATGCCAATAAAAGGTCCGACTGCCGCTGCTAAACTGGTACTTAATCCATAGTAATTGATCCCTTCCCCATGTTTGGAAGCTGGGATATATGCGGTGACGATCGCATTAGCCGCAGTTGAGACAGCACCATAAGCAAACCCATTGAAAAAGCGCACGGTATCTAAAATATAAATATTGACTGAGACTAAATAGGCAGCGGTAGTAATGACATAAAACAAAATCCCCCAGCGCAAAACGGCTTTGCGACCGACTAATTCTAAAATTTTTCCGACATACAAGCGAGCGATCAAGGTCCCTATGATGTAGATCCCCGCTGCCAAGCCAGCTTGTGCGGTGGATGCCCCTAACTCCTGAGTAGCAAATTTCGCGGTGATGACGACAAAACAATAATACACGAGAAAGACGATAAAATTGATCAAGGTAATCGTGATAAACCCTTTGTTCCATAGTTTTTCATTTTTGGTTGATGGCAACGAGCTGACGACTCCTTCTTGATTGGTTTCCCTATCTGACATGTTTCTTCCATTCCTCCTGTTTGTGCTGTGATGCGTTCTACTATACCGAAACTTCCTCTGCTTGAAATGCGCTTTTGCTGTTAAAAAAGAGCATTAACAAGAAACATTAACATTTGTTATTGCTTTTTCACCAGAAATGTCTTTTAATGAAGCATGAATAGAGGAAATTTCAGATTTTTTTCAGAAAATGTTGGGTTGGCATCAAGTGAAGGAGTAACGTGGGTGGAGAAACAGATATTACGTGATTATTTAGAAAAACAAGCAATACCGGTCGTTATCCGTAAGAAAAAGAGTTACTTGACGTATGAAGGGATCCCGGATCGGTACGTCTACATTTTAAAAAAAGGCATCATCAAAACTAGCGTAGTGACCCATGAAGGGCGCGAATTCAACTTGCGCTATTTGACGGATTTCGAAATCGTCTCTTTGTTTAAAGACGAATCCTCTCAAGAAGTCGAAGCCCCTTTTAATGTGCGGGTTGAATCAGAAGAAGCCGAATTATACAAAATCGTGCGAGATCAATTTTGGGCAGATGTCAATCGTGACCGTCTGCTGCAGGATTATGTCAAAGAGTATTATCGACGAAATTTGATGGATACGATGAAAAAGATGCAGCAAATGCTGATGAACGGCAAATTCGGTGCTGTCTGTACCCAAATCAATGAGTTGTATGAAACTTTTGGAGTTCAAACAACTGACGGTGTCTTGATCGATTTTGAAGTCACCAATGAAGAGATCGCTCGCTTTTGCGGCATTACCTCTGCCAGCAGTGTCAATCGAATGATGCAAAAATTACGAGAATCTGGCGCCCTAAAGAGTGTCGATCGCAAACTATTAGTGACAGATATCGACTTTATTCGGGAGAATATTATTTATTGATCAAAAAAAAGACTTTGTATGCCTATTGGTTTTAGGCACACAAAGTCTTTTTTCGATTAAATAAACGTCACCGTTTCCGTCACTTCGATCGTTGGATCTAATGATTGGATCACAGGGCAATTTGGTGAAACGAGTTTTAGGCAACGGGTCGCTTTGTCATGATCAGCTTCGGCGATTTTCGCATAAAACTGAATTTGGATAACACTGACTGGTTGGGCTTTTTTGTTGTCGTCTCGGTCATAGCTGACTTCGATCTTTTCGATTTCTGCTGCAACCTTTGAATTTTCTAAGACGGATGCGTATACATAGCCGCCGCAAGCAGCGACCGCACTCACCAGCATTTGGACTGGCGAATAGCCTTTTTCCCGTGCTAACACCCAATTGCCCGTTGGGGTCGTCATTTCAAATTTGTCGCTTCCTTGATGGATCGTCAATGTTTCTACTGTCATCGTTTTTCTCTCCTCACAAAATGATCTGGTTCAACTTCGACCCATTCATACAATGGTGTCAAAGTAATCGTGCTTTGAATTTCCGTTTGTTCCATCGCACCTCTTGCTAACACAGGATCAGCGATCGGCGCTGCTGCTAATAATTTCTTCGTGTAAGGATGCAGCGGATTTTCAAACAAACGGTCGGTAGGTGCCAATTCAACTAATTTCCCTTGATACATGACGGCTGTTCGGTCACTGATATGACGAATCACGGACAAGTCATGGGAAATGAATAAATAAGACAATGAAAACTCTTTTTGTAGACGCAGTAGCAATTGGATGATCTGAGCCTGAATGGAGACATCTAATGCCGAAGTCGGTTCATCACACAAGACGAACGCCGGGCGATTGACCACCGCACGAGCGATGCCGATCCGTTGCCGTTGTCCGCCGCTGAAACTGCGCGGCAATTTATGGACATCATCACCGGTGATCCCGACGATCGCTAAGATTTCTTTGGCTTTCGCTCGAGCAGCATCTTTCGTTTCATGATACAACGGCTCCATCACCAGTTCAAGTGCCGTCATACGGGGATTCAATGAGGAATACGGATCTTGGAAAATGATCTGCATTTGCTGATACGCTGCTTTGCGATCTTCTGCCGTCAATGCTGTTAGCTCTTTGCCTTCAAAGAAAATCTCCCCGCTTGTTAAGGTCTCTAAATTTAAAATACTGCGTCCTAAAGTGGTTTTCCCACTCCCGGATTCCCCCACTAGCCCCAATGTCTCGCCTCGATGGATCGTTAGGCTGACATCTTCGACCGCTCGCACTTCGCTGACAGTGCCCCGCCAGTTTTTACTGCGAAAGGTTTTCGTCGCATGTTCTACGCGAATCAGTTCTTCCATTATTCTGTCACCTCCTGATTACGCCAGACGCGATGGGTCTTAGATAGCTGCGTTTCTTGCAACTCATCTGCCAATGTCTCGTGATAATCAAAGACTTTTAATTCAGCATGCTTGTCGCCTAAATGGGCCGCTTGCAATAACTGTTTCGTATAAGGATGTGACGGTTGATAAAAGATTTCTTCCGTGGTGCCTTCTTCCACGACTTGGCCTTGATACATCACTTTAATAAAGTCGCACATTCCTGCAACGACCCCAAAGTCATGGGTCACAAGGACGACGGAAAGCTGGTTCTCTCTTTGCAGGTTTTTGATCAATGCCAAAATCTGTGCTTGGATCGTCACATCTAAAGCCGTCGTCGGTTCATCGGCGATCAGCAATTTCGGTTGCGCCAACAAAGCCATGGCGATCATCACCCGTTGACGCATCCCCCCAGATAGCTCATGAGGATATTGTTTCATACGTTGTGCTGGAAAAGGTATGCCGACTTTTTCTAACTCTTTGACGGCGATTTCTTGTGCTGCTTTCTTCGATACTTTTTGTGAACGGCGAATCACTTCGATCAAATGATAGCCGATCGTACGCAAAGGATTTAATGAAGTCATCGGGTCTTGAAAAATCATAGCAATTGGTAATGTTCGACGATTGCTAACTGCTGCTCCTTCAAATGTATAACTGGCATAGTGATCGGTCACTTTATCGGGCAAAAGATCCATGACACTTTTCATGGTCATGCTTTTGCCGCTGCCTGATTCGCCCACGATCCCAACCACTTTGCCCCTAGGAATCACCAGATCAAGATTTTTGACTAACGGTTTCGGCCCGGTTTTGCTTTGAAATGTCACATTCAATGCTTCGATCGCTAATAACTCTGTCATCATCGGTCACACCTCTCTTTGCAAGACATGTTTGATCATGTCGCCGATATTGTTAAAGGAATAGATGGTGAAAATAACAAAAAGCCCGGGAAGGATCGCCATGTATGGTGCCCGCTGCAAGCTGTTTTGCGCATTTTGCAACAGACTGCCCCACGAAGCCATCGGTTGCTGAATCCCTAATCCAAGGAAGCTCAATGCTGATTCGGTCATGATCGCCCCAGAAATACTTGCGGATGCCGCAACGATCAAGGTTGGTAGTACTGCGGGGAAAACATGCTTCGCGATAATACTGAATGAAGAACGTCCGATAAATTTCCCGTAAGCGACATATTCCCGTTCTTTCGCCGCTAACGTTTCACCACGAATCAAACGAGCGATGTTCATCCAGGAGAAGCCGCCGATCACAATAATAATCGTGGTTAGTCCGGGACGTAAAAAGACGCTCAAAACGATCACTAACACCAACCAAGGAATCGATGACAATACATCGACGAGCCGCATCAGCACGTTGTCGATCCAACCACCAAAGTAGCCAGAAACAAGACCGACAAGAGTCCCAATAAACGTCGCAGTGATCATTGCCAACACACCTACAAACAAGGACACCCGACCGCCGTAGACGACCCGAATAAAGTAATCCCGCCCCACTTCATCGGTTCCAAATAAATGAGCCCAACTCGGCGGCTGTGACATGTTGCTGACATCCGTTGCATTAGGATCGATGGGGATCAAAGGTGCAACAAGCGACAAAATAATCAATAACGTCAGGAAAACGACAGAAAAGGTATAGATGGGCGAAGCAAGCATGACTTCACTGATTTTTTTGAAAGGTTTCATTACTTGCTCCCTCCTTTACGGATACGTGGATCAACCACGGAGTATAATACATCCGCTAACAAATTCCCTAAGATGACCAGTGTTGCTGACAGCAGCATGATGGCCATGATCACAGGATAATCGAGGCTTTTCGTCGCACTCATCAAGTAAGGTCCGACGCCCGGCCAGCCGTAGATCGTTTCTGTAATGATCGCACCGGTAACTAACATCGGCAACGCCAAGCCGATTTGGGTGACAACGGGAATCAAAATATTGCGACTGATGTGCCGGCTGAAAATCTGCCATTTGCTGGCATGAAATGCCCGTTGCACCATCACGTAGTCTTCTGAAACTTGTTGTGTCGCTGATGCCCGGATATACCGCGTCAAATCTGGAAAGAAGGCGACTGTCAATGTGGTATAAGGCAAAATAAAATGCTGCAGAAAATCGCCAAAATCCCCTTCTTTACCGACCGTATACATGCCAATGATTGGAAACATATTTAATAAGTAACCAAACACATAAATCAAGATCATCGCAAACCAGAAGGTCGGCACAGCGATCCCTAAAGATGCCACAGCGTCAATGATCCGATCCCAAATCTTTCCTTTGTTGGCAGCAGCCAACAGGCCCAAAATGATCGCCAACAACAAGGCAGTCAAATAAGCGGGGATCACTAGGCGCATGGTATTGGGAATCCGAGTCGCAAGTTCTTGTGAAATACTACTTTGAGACACCAAAGAAAAGCCAAGATTACCGGTAAGAATATTTCTGATCCAAAGAAAATATTGAACCAAAAAGGGTTGATCCAAGCCATAGCGCTGCCGCAAAAGATCGATTTGCTCTTGCGACATATTGGGTGTCGTGATGGAGTCGATCACATCATACGGTGCGATATGTATAAGCGAAAAAACGATAAAAGAGATCACAAACAGCAAAGGGATTGCTTGCAATACTCGTTTTGCAATGTATCGAAACATAACTGACCTACTTTCTTTTTCATAGAAAAAAGCTGTGATAAAAAAGATTCCTCTTTATCACAGCCAATGGATTTACTTGATTGTCAATTTTGACATATCTTCGAATGTATAGATTGGGATCAAACCTGCATCTTCTACATTACCAATTCGGTTATTGACCGCTAGGATTTTCTTGTTGTCAACGATTGGGTAAATGATCGCTTCGTCAGCAATGGCTTTTTGCAAATCATCATACAATGCTTCACGTTTGTCCGTGTCTAATTCAACTGCTGCTTGGGCGAACAAATTGTCAATGGTTTCGCTATTGCTTTGGAAGTAGTTGGCACTACCGCCAGTTTCAAATAGACTGCCGTATAAGTCAGGGTCATTTCCCATGATATATCCGCCAAGGAATAAGTTGTACTTCGTTGAATCTGGTTTCTTCAACTCGGTAAAGATCGCTGTACCATCGCCACCTTCAAGGGTAACCGTTATGCCTGCTTGTTGCAATTGTTGTTGGATCAACGTAGCTTGGATCGTTTGGGCTGGATCGGTTGAGTTGAAAGCCAAATTCAATGACAAATCAGTCACACCAGCTTCTTGTAAAAGTTCTTGAGCCTTTTCGACATTTGTCTCGTATTTTTCAACATCATCTGTGACGTATGGGTTGTTCGGTGGCAAGAATGAATATGGTGTTGCATAATACTCTTCATCTAAATATGCTGCTTGATTTAATTCATCTTTGTTCAACGCATAGAGAACTGCTTGTCGAACTTTCACATCTTGCAAAGCATCTGAGTGAGTGTTCAAGCCTAGATAACCAACACGGTTTTCAGTATAAGGATAAACAGAGATCTGCGCATCATCTAAGTCTTCAATATCTGAAGGCAAAACAACGGCTGCATCCACTTCCCCTTTTTGCAAAGCGACTTTCGCCGTATCGGTACTTTCGATGATCCGTAACGTCACATTTTGAATCGAAGGCTTGCCGCCATAATAGTTTTCGTTGGCTTCAAAAGTAAAGTACTCACCACGTTTGTATTCTTTCAGTTGATACGGGCCAGTGCCGACTGGTTTTTCAGGCAGTTCACTGACAGAGAAGTCGGTAACATCTTTAAAGATATGCTCGGGAATGATGTATGTTTCGGTTGCAATATTGCTGATCGCTGCCGCACTCGGTGTCGGCAACACGAATTTGACGGTGTATTCATCCACTTTTTCGATCGCGATTGGTTGGTCGTCGACCCAAAGGGAATCGGCATTGCCATTTTCTTTTTTGACTTTTTGTTCATATGTGAAAACAACGTCATCGGCGGTAAAGTCTTCGCCATCTGACCATTTCACATCTTGTTTCAAATGTACTGTCAAGGAAAGGCCGTCTTCAGCTGGTTCCACTGATTCTGCCAACGCATTTTGTGTCGTTCCATCTGCTTCCACTGTAACTAATGGAGAATAGATCATGTTTGTCACTGTCAATCCCCAACGATCACTGGTGTTAATCGGGTTAGTGGACGATGGGTCCCCGCTGATCGCATAAGTGAATGTTGAATCATCCCCAGCTCCAGCTGCACTACTGGTTGACGTTTCTTCTGTATTTGATCCACCGCAGGCTGCTAGAACAAATCCTAGTCCAACGACGGCAACACTTGCTAAACCTTTTTTCCAATTTATCATTTTTCCATCCTACTTCCTGTCCCTATATAGTAATAGTCGTTTTTACCTTTCTATTCCCATACAGGTATACTAGATTTCTTTGTTACTTCCTCGATGATTGCTTTTACTTCATCGGTCTGATAATATCGAACGACCGTTTGGTAAACGTCATTGTCTGCTTCGTCTGCTCGCGCAGCGATCACATTATAATAAGGCTTGGAGGAATCAGCCACGGGTTCTAAGAAAATCGCATCTTCTGTAGGTACCAAACCAGCATCGACGGCCATGCCATTATTGATCAAAGAAATGTCGACGTCAGTCATAGCTCGAGCAGTTTGATTGGAATCAAGCAGCTCAAATTTCAAAGCTTTGGGATTGTCAGTCACATCACTAGTTGTCGGCAGTAGACCCTTGGATTCATCCAAAGTGATCAAACCAGCCGTTTGTAAAAGTAGCAGTGCGCGACTCTCATTTGAGACATCATTCGGTAAAGCCACTGTAGCTCCATCAGCCAATTCACTGACATCTGTGATTTTATCGGAATAAATACCAAGTGGGTTTAATGTCGTATACGCAATCGTTGTGTTGGAATAGCCACTTTCTTCGTTGACATTGTCCATAAAAATCTCCGTCAATGCTGCGTGTAGATCGATCGACCCATCCTCTAGTGCGACGATTGGCTGACGATAATCGGTAAACTTCACCAATTGCAGGTCGATGTTTTCATTTTCCTTCAATTCTTCCTGCACATGTTCCCAGGCTTCGTTTTGTTCACCAACGACACCCAATTTGATAACGGTGGCTTCCTCATCTGCTTGACTGCTGCCGCAAGCGGCGAAGCTGAACAATGCCAGCAATCCAAGAGCCCCTGTTGCCAATCCCTTTACTACGTTTCTTTTCATCCCTTTTTCCCCTTTTGTTCCCTCCTCAGATCAATCGTCCCGTTTTCTTGTGGCGTTGCTCAACTAGACCAATTTCACCTTTTCTTTTAGAAAGAACTGCTTTCTCGTGAGAAAAAAGGGAGAATGCCTGTTGCCGTCAACCGAAAACATCGGACTCACTATTCATATGTAGTGTAACTTTATCCTATACAACTAAAACTGTCAATAAAATTACTCTACAAAAGTAAGTTTTTAACTAGCTGATCTGCGGTCGGGTTATTTGAATATCTTCAGTGCATTTTCTAAGTCATCGATCAAATCTTTACTACTTTCGATCCCAATGGAGATTCGTAAAAGATCCGGCGTCAATCCATAAGATTCTCGTACCTCTTGAGGAATATCCGCGTGGGTCTGTGTCGTTGGATACGTGATGAGACTTTCCACACCCCCTAGGCTTTCCGCAAAGGTAAAGACCTTTAATGCCGCTAAAAAGCCACTGATTTTGGTTTCATCAAGCACCCGAATGCTGATCATCGCGCCGGCATTCGGATACAGCACCTCTTTAATCGCCGGATGGGCTCGTAAAAAGCGGCCGACTTCCTTGGCGTTGGCTTCTTGCCGTTCAAAGCGCAACGGCAGCGTCTTTAAACTTCGAATAAATAACCACGTATCAAAACTGCTCAAGGTAGGGCCAGAAGTATTGGCTAAATAGTTCAAACGCTCCCCCAGCTGCGCATCTTTGGCGATGACGACGCCTGCCAAAATATCATTGTGGCCAGATAAGAATTTGGTACCTGAGTGGATCACCAGATCCGCACCTTCCTCTAAGGGCAACTGTCGCAAGGGCGTCAAAAAGGTGTTATCTACAATCAATAGCGCCCCCTGTTCGTGAGCAAGCTTGGCGGTTTCAGCAATATCCGTCACGGTCATCAAAGGATTCGTTGGGGTCTCTAAAAAGACAGCCGTTACCTCGTTAGTTAATTTCTCACTTAATTCTGTTACAGTACTGAAGGTATCGAAGAATGCCCGCTGGCTTTTTTCCAATTCCGCAAAATAGCGAAAGCTGCCGCCGTACAAGTCACGAGAAACCAAAAAGCGGCTGCCGCTGGCAAACAAATCAAAAATCAAAGCGATCGCACTCATGCCAGAGCTGGTCACTACTGCCCGAGCCCCTTTTTCTAATTCAGCAAGACCCGCTTCTAAAATATCACGGGTTGGGTTTTTGGTACGGGTATAATCATAGCCGGTACTTTGCCCCAATTCAGGATGCGCAAAGGTCGTGGAAAGATAGATCGGTGGGCTGATCGCCCCAGTTTGCTGATCCGAATGATTGCCTAATTGTGCCAGAAAAGTTGCTGTATCAATCGTCATGTCGTTCCTCCTTTTTGATTGCCTCGATCATGCGATCAAGGGCTTGTTGAATGATAGTCGGTGTTGTCGCAAGATTCAGACGAATCAAGCCTTGACCGTCTTTGGCGAACCATTCCCCATAATCGACTGCCAAACCGGCAGTATCTTGGATCACGTGCTTGGTTCGTTCTTTGGCAATGACTTGCCGCAGATCCACCCAGAGAAGATAGGTTCCTTCTAAGGGCAGGAGCTCAATCTTGGGAAATGCTTCTTGCAGTTGCTGGCGGACCATTTGTTCATTGGTAGCAACCACTGAGAGCAGATCAGCTAGCCATTGATCACCCGATTCATAAGCAGCTTGGGCAGCAGTTAGACCAAAACAATTAACTTCCGTCTGCTTGTATTGCCGACACCACGCGTGATAGGTTGTGCGCATCTCTAAATCTGGAATCCAAACGTGAGACAGCAATAACCCTGCTAAGTTAAAGGTTTTTGAGGGCGAATCCAGGACGATCAGTTTTTCAATGCCTAAACGCTGCGCCACTGTTATTGCCGAAACAAATTGCTGGTCACCGAGTATCAGCTCACGATGGATCTCATCGGCGATCACGACAACCTTATGTTTTTGGCAGATTGCCAATAACTGATGTAGCTCTTCCTCTTGCCAGACCCGCCCTACTGGATTGTGGGGGGAGCAGAGAATAAATAGTTTCACTTTTTCTTCAATGATTTTGGCTTCAAAAGCAGCAAAATCGATTCGATAGGAATTCCCCACTTTTTGTAAAGGTGCTTCTATCAAGCGTCTTTTCGTCTCTTTGATGCTGTCAAAAAAGGGATAGTAGACGGGCGGCTGGATCAAGATGCCATCGTCAGGTTCTGTGAAACAATGAAGCAAATCAACCAAAGATTGGACGACCCCTGTGGAAAACGAGAGCCATTTTTCTTCAAATTTCGTCCCCCAGTGGCGATCTTGCCAGCCCTGATAGGCTGAAAAATAGCCTGAAGGGGGAATGCCATAGCCGAAGGTTCCTTGAGCAACCAGTTGCTGCAAAGCTTTTTCTACTGCTTTTGGCGCCGCAAAATCCATATCGGCTACCCATAAAGGCAAAAGCTTTTCTCCTTGGAACCGTTGATCGACAAGATCCCATTTTAAAGAATCAGTACCTTTTCGCTGTCTGGCATAATGGGAGAGAAAGGACTCAATCGTCATTGATACTCACCCGACCTTCTGGCTCGCTCCCGATCCGATAACCTTCTTTCGTGGGCTTGACGGACAGGTCATACGGCGTTCGCAAATAGGTTTCATTGATCCAATTGCTGAAAAACAAGGAGGCATGTCCCCGCCAACGGTTGGTGATTTTCCCACCTAAACGGTCATAGGCAAAGTAATTTTGCGGCAATGCGGTAGCTAAGCCCCGTTCCATGTCTCGCAAGTACTCTTCATTCAAGGTCGTTGTATGGTATTCAAAATGTCCTAGTAAAAAGACATTTTTATGATCCTCTGATACGAAGATGGAGGGTCCCGTTTCAACACCCGCTGCCAATATTTCTAAGGGGGCTTGGGCGAGCTGGCCTTCATCGATGCCAGTATAGCGTGAATGGGGCGTATAAAAGACGTCGTCAAAACCGCGAACGAGCGGATGAAAATGCGTGACTGCTTGTTCGAAGACGCCGAACAATTTGCTTGGGTACAACACTTTGTCGATACCATAATGGTAATAAAGACCTGCTTGTGCCCCCCAACAAATATGCAGGACTGAAGTACAATTCGTCTGGCTCCAATCCATGATCTCTTGCAGTTCTTGCCAATAATCAATGGCTTCAAAGGCCATTTTTTCAACAGGGGCACCAGTGATGATCAAGCCGTCGAATCGTTGGGACTGGATCACTGAGAATTCTTGATAGAACTTTTCCATGTGATCGACAGACGTGTTTTTACTTTCGTGGTACTTCATTTTCAGTAAAGTCACTTCAATTTGCAGCGGACTTTGGGAAAGCAGGCGCAGCAATTGATTTTCTGTGGCGATCTTTTTCGGCATTAAATTGACAATCGCGATCTTCAAGGGACGAATCTCTTGTTTCGCCGCTTTATGCTGCAGTAAGGCAAAGACATTTTCTTTTTGCAGGACCGCTGCAGCGGGTAATTCTTTGGGAATAATGATTGGCATTGCTTCAACCCCTTACAGATAAATTTCTTGTTGAAGAGAAAGCGAACAGTTTCGGCTGTGAAAAACAAAAAAAGCCGCCCTTTTATCCTTGCGGATAAAAGGGACGACTTGATGCGCGTTACCACCCTAATTCGTGCTATTCTCACAAATAACACCTCAACAGTACACTATGATACTTGGCGCTGTAACGGGCGCATGCCGTTTTGCTGGCGTGAACCAACAAAAAAACTCAGAGCTCATCTTCACTGATCACCGCATGTCTCCTTTTTCACCAACCGGAGTCTCTGTACCTTTGTTGATCTGCTACTCTTCTCTTCAACGTTATCGAAATCTTTGTTTAATTTTAAAAAATTATAATTGTTTTTTCATTTACTGTCAACGTCAAGTTTATTTTTTTCTTATAGTTCTTCTAAATATAAATATTGTTGCCCCATTTTTTCATAAATCGTTGCTAAGTCTTCTTTGCTGACTTCGCGATCTTTATGCCCATAAGGGTCATTGACATACATCGTCTCTCCGTCGATTCCCGTGATCACTACCGAGTGGATCAATGCAGTCACAAGGATTTCGCCATTTTTCGTATTCCATTGAAAGAAGTCAGCATCGGTAGGTACTTGTAATTCTAAGGTCGCGATCATCCAAACGGGTTTTCCAGATTGCAGTACTTTGACGATCTCATCAAAGCTTTTGTCTCGTCCACTAACAACTTCATATTGCTCTTTCACAATCCTTTCGGCAACATCGGTGATCGGCTCAACGTCAACCCCCATTGCGCTGTCGCCGCCATAGATGTTTCCAACAAAGCCTTCTCGTGGGTCTCCATGGTGATCGTAATCCTCATAAAGCGGGACATAGGCTAATTCTTCTGCCAATTGATTTTTATTCGTTTCAAATCCATAAAAATTCAAGAGCATCGATAAAGCTGTTACTTCACAGCCGTTTCCTAAGGCAACTTCATCGAATTGATTTTCTAACGGAACATCTAATTGAATAACCTCACTGTATTCCGGCTCTGGTGTTTGTTCCTCATCCGAAAGTGCTAATGTCAATTCATCCTCTATCACTTCAAAGGGGGATTGCCCGTTCTTACTGTCATAAAAAATCAGCAGAAAGAAGAGCATCAAGACGAACATACTTAAAAGTAACCGTTTTAACTTTATCTTCTTCATCTACTTCCTCCTCTTGTATATTATAACTTATTTCTGTTTATTATTTCACTATAATAAACTTATTAGGAAGGAGTATTTTTTTAATCTAAACACAAAAAAATAGACCCGTTTAGGCAGCGGGTCTATTCAAACTGGCGCTTATGCCGCTTTCTTTTGTTTCTGAATAAAGCGTCCTTTTGCTTTTGAAAATGAACGAATATCGAATTGTTTGCTTAAGGCACCTGCAACAAAATAAGCCAAATTGAAATCGATCAAGCTATGGATCAAGCCACCGATCCCCATCAAAACGAACAAGAAATAGTAGAAATTGCCATCGAATGCGGTTCCCGGGACATTTCCTGTGAAGTAAAAGGCGGCAACGACTGCCATTTCAACGGCAGAATGAATCAGTCCAATAATCAAGTTAAAGCTCTGAAATTTGATATTCAATAAAGAGGGTTTGCCATTTTTCAGTAAAATATCTGGGTGCTTCTGTAAATAAAAGGCTCCGATGACGGCAAAAACAACATGGGACAATGCCCGTAAAGCAATGATTGGTGGTAGTGTTAAGAAAAAGCCAAAGGTTGTTCCTAAAGCTACCGCGATCGCCATCGCTGGTGAAAAGAACATCGCCACAAATACGGGCACGTGGCTAGCTAAAGTAAAGGATGCTGGTCCAATGACGATTTTGGGCATTACCATGGGAATGACGATCCCCATGCCGATCAACAATGCAGCGATCGTTAAGTGGCGGATGGAATGATTTTTCATTTATACTCTCTCCTTCGATGTGTCATGACAGTTCTGTCTTGCTTATTCTACTGGTATTTCCACGAGGTGTCAAGACACAAAAAAACGAATGTTTATTCAACATCCGTTTTTATTGAAGTTATCCTTTACGCGCTTGCATTTCATTGCTTAATTTGGCAAATTCCGCTAACGACAGCGTTTCTCCACGTCGTTTCGGATCGATCCCACTTGCTTCTAAGCTGTCTGCCAACCACTGTTTGGTTGTTTCATCTTTTCCATAGCTATTTTGCAAATTGTTCCAAAGGGTTTTACGACGCAGCTGAAAGGCTGCTTTCGTTAATTTGAAAAACTCTTTTTCATCGGTGACTGCGACTGCTGGTTGTGAACGACGCGTCAATTTCAAAATAGCCGAATCAACATTCGGTTGGGGCACAAAAACGGTTTTCGGGACGATGAATGCCAGTTTTGCTTCCATGTAGTATTGCACAGCGATCGACAACGAGCCATAGGCTTTAGTCCCAGGAACTGCTGAGATTCGATCTGCCACTTCTTTTTGCATCATCACCACCATTTCATCTACTGGTACCTGAGACTCTAAAAAGTGCATCATAATTGGCGTAGTGATGTAATAGGGCAAGTTTGCGACAACTTTTAATGAAGCAGCCGTATCGCTGAATGCTGACTGAATGGTCGTTGCCAGATCTGCTTGCAAGACATCTTGATGAATGATTTGCACATTTTGATATGGCTGCATTGTGTCGGCTAACACTGGAATCAACCGATCATCGATTTCAAACGCCAACACTTGCTTGGCGTGTTTTGCCAACTGTTCGGTCAGCGCACCGATCCCGGGACCAACTTCGATGACGTTTGTCGTCTCGTCGATGCCTGCTGTTTCCACGATTTTCCGTAAAATATTCGGTTCTGTTAAGAAGTTTTGACCTAAACTTTTTTTAAAGGTAAAGCCATGTTTCGCTAAAATCTCTTTGGTTCTTGAGGGGGTTGCTATATCCCGTTCTTCTTTCACAATTCTTCCTCCACTGTTTTCATTGCTTCTGCCAGCTCTGCATCAGTAATACGAAACATTGCCAGCCGCTTCTCTAATTGTTTGCCGTTCGTATAGCCGATGCGTAAAAGATCCCCCAACCGCTCTCGTTTCTCTTTCGCTCCTGCCCCTGCGATCAAGCCATACGCTAACAACTGTTGCCGATCAATGGTCCCTTCGCTAGCTTCATTTGAAGCAATCGGGGTTACGACTTTCCGCAAGGCTTCTTTCAACGCTTCATGGCTGGCGTGTTCCACGCCTAAACTGCCTTTGTTTTTCGGTGCTGCCTGACTGCGTGGTAAAAAGGCATGCTTGGCATCCGGAACGACTTCCATAATGATCTTGCGGATCTTTTCTCCTGAAAAATCGGGATCGGTAAACACGATGACCCCTCGTGTCTCTTGGGCGTGCTCGATTTGATCAAGGATCGTATCATCGATTGCCGAACCGATCGTTTCGATGGTATCTACTTCGAACACTTCTTGCAATCGGCGGGTGTCGTCTTTGCCTTCGACGACAATGATTTCTTCGATTTTCGGTTTATCAGTCATTGATCCTAAACAAGCGGTGGGCATTTTTTGTCGTGTAGGTCGCAACGTCAGCGACCGCTTCTTGCCGCAGCTCCGCGATTTTATCCACTACATAATGAGTATAGCCCGGTTCATTGCGCTTGCCGCGATAAGGAACAGGGGCTAAATACGGTGCGTCAGTCTCAACGAGTAGCCGATCTTGTGGCACGACTTGCGCAGCTTCTTGTACCTGCGTAGCCTTTTTGAAGGTCACGACACCACTAAAGGAAATGTACATTCCTAGATCCAAGAACTTTTTCGCCCATTCGCCATCCCCGCTAAAGCTGTGCATGATGCCGCCGATCGTTTGGACTTTTTCATCCTTCAAGATCGCATAGGTATCTTCTAAGGCTTCACGGGTATGAATACTGATGGGCAGCTGATGTTCACGAGCGATCGCCATTTGCCGACGAAAGACCTTTTCTTGAACTTCTTTCGGATCTTCCATCCAGTGGTAGTCTAAACCGATTTCACCTAGGGCAACGACTTTTGGTCGTTCCAAGCGCTCTTGCAAATAGGTTTCTACATTTGGGGTATAAGAACCAGCTTCGGTGGGATGCCAACCGATAATGCTGTAAATGCCTGGATATTCTTTACTTAATGCTAACGATTTTTCAATCGTTGGCTGATCGAAACCGACGACCGCCATCTCCGTTACTCCTAGTTCTTGCGCACGGGCGACCGTTTCGGGAATGTCTTCGTTAAACTGTTCGGCATTCAAATGTGTATGAGAATCAAAAATCATGAAATCTCCTCCTTAGTCCTTCTATACTCTAGCATATTTTGACGGTTTAAGAAACGAATCCTCTCCGCTTTTTTCAGCAGTTTAAGAAAACTTTCAGCAAGAAAAAAAATCCGCCCAAAGTTGGAGGACGTCGAAGCTGATTTTCTCTATACTGAGTGTAACGAAATCGTATGGAGGTGGAAATATGGAACGATCAAAAATTGATCCCGGCCGCTTTTTTTCTGGCCAAAAAGCAGCAGCTAAAGGCACGTTAAAACATCAATATCATTACTATCGGCAGCAAAATGCCCATCAAGCATTCAACAGCGACTTTCAGCGAAATTTCCAGCAAGATTTCCCGAATTTTGCTACCTGGCTAAAATTGCAGCAGCAGACACCACAAAAGAATCAAACAGCGACTTTTTCTCACTGGTTATTGGTTGGTTTCTTCGGACTTTTGACAGCAGCAAGTTTTTCGCAACAGCTCTTATTCCTACTTTTTGTCTTTGTCTTAGCCGCTCTCGTCAAAGGACCTGGCATGATCATATGGGGCATCGTTTATTCCTTCTTAGTTAGTCTGTTCCCGCCATTGGGTATCGTTCTTTCTGGCTTATTTTTCTTACTGACCCTGCGTCAATTAACCAAAAACGTCACTTTCGTTTTGACTGCATTGTACTTTTACGGCTATCCCTTTGTGATCACAGCCCTCCAGCACTTTACGAATTGGGACCCGCAATGGCTGTGGGTCGGTAGTATCGGTTTTGCCTTGATCAGTGGCCATTTTGTCTTAAAGCAAAACTATCCCTTTGCTTCAAGTAAAAGTCTCGCATGGGCGATCATCTCCGTCCCTTATGATTGTGTCATGGCTTTGATCCCCGTCAAACACAAGGCACGCTTCAAACGATTGGTGAAAATCAAATAATTGCGATCTAGGATACAAAAGATAGGCTATTGTAGCTTCTTTTGTATCTTTTTTAATGGAAAAATCAAGCGAAATACGATGGATATTTTTTGTTATTTTTGCTTTCGTATGATTGCTTTTTTTGTAAGAATCTACTATGCTAGAAACTAGCAAATCAAAAAAGGAGCCACGCCATGTACACCCTCATTCTTATTGCATTCCTCCTTACGGGCTTGCTAGTTTACTCCTTTATTATTGAACCGCATCTTCTCAAACAACGGCATTATCTCATAAAAAAAGACAAGCGCACCGTCTTAGATATTTCAAAAGCTTATGACCTTTACCAAGCAGAGAGCAATATCGTGATCGCCCATATCAGCGACCTTCATTTTTCTCGTTGGTTTAAACCAAGACGAATGAATCGCATCATTCGATCAACGATCCAAAACAAGCCGGATCTGATCATCATCACGGGGGATCTGATCGATAATTATAAAAAATGGCCGCATCGTTCAACCAAGCGACTGATCGAAAAGCTGAAAAAATTGCAAGCGCCTCTGGGTAAGATCGCAGTTATGGGGAACCATGACCATTTGAATGACGGTCATTACTTTGTTAAGGAAATATACCAGCATGCAGGGTTTACCTTACTTGATAATGAGTCGGTTTTTGGTTCTGATGACAAGACGTCGATGAATATTGTCGGTATCGATATAGAAAGTCCGAAAGTCAGTTTTACCTATGAAGCAACCTTAGCAGAATGGCAGCTACTTTTGCTCCATGAACCCGATTATGTTTCTCGGATCACCAATCTGCCAAACTACGACTTGATTCTGTCTGGCCATAGCCATGGCGGGCAGATTCGCTTGCCTTTTTATTATGCGAAAACGAAGGGTGCGTTGAAATATACCGATGGGCTCTACCTTTTAGGCAATGAGACCTTATTGAGTGTTTCCAGTGGGGTCGGTATGACCAAGATTCCCGCCCGACTCGGCGTCCCGCCAGAGATCCTTTATTACCATCTAGAACCGCAACAGCAATCGAACGTTTCTTAACTGTTCAATGGTGTGATTGGGAAAAAATCAGCGAATCGTTTCCGCAAACGTTCGATTCACTGATTTTCTTTTTGTTCCTATCATGTTAAAATATACCAAATTAATACTTTCCAACAATTAGGAGGAACCAAAAAATGCTCATCTCAGGAACGCTCTGGTTTTTGATCGCCTTCTTCGCTTATACAGCCTATGTATACCTTCAGGGGTTGTACTTTCCTGTCATCGCATTTCTTGCTGCCTTGATGGGCTGCGGATTTTATCTCTTTGCTTTTCTCCAGCACAAAAATACGACGAAAAAACATCCTTAGCCAGAACGAGCTAAGGATGTTTTTTGCATTATTGATTCAAGCCTTGATAAATCGTATCGAGATTCCACTTCATCATGTTATAGTAACTGTCGCCTTCTTCTCCCGGCTCTGCAATCGAATCGGTAAAGACGGTTCCGAAAATCGGGATGCCTGCATCACGAGAAACACTTTGCATTGGACGAGTATTGACGCTGCTTTCGACAAACAAGGAAGCGACGGCTGAGTTTTGCAGCTGATCCACTAAGTTTTTGATTTGCGCAGGGGTACCTTCTTCTTCGGTATTGATTTCCCAAATATAGGCAGACGGTACACCGTAGGCTTTGGAGAAGTATTTGAAGGCTCCCTCACTGGTGACGATCAATTTCTTCTCTTCGGGAATCGATTGGAAGTTTTCCTTCGCTTGCTGATCCAGTTCTTCTAATGAAGCCAAGTAGCGTTCAAGGTTTTCTTCATAGAAAGAGCGATTGTCAGGGTCCTTTTCGCTCAGGCGTTGAGCGATGTTGCGGGCATAGATCATGCCGTTTTCTAGATTCAACCAGGCATGAGGATCGGCTTTGCTGTGGTCTTCATCATCAGAAAGATAAAGCACATCCACGCCATCACTGACGGCAAAGTAATCTTCATTTTCTACCTTATTGGCATTGTTCATCAATTTGGTAAACCAGCCATTGCCACCGGTTTCTAGATTCAAGCCGTTGTAAAGGATAAGATCAGCATCGGTCGCTTTTCGAACATCTTCCACTAAAGGTTCATACTCATGAGGATCACGCCCCACCGGTACGATACTGTGAAGATCGATTCGATCACCGGCAATGTTTTCCGTAATATCAGCAATGATCGAATTGGTCGCTACTACTGAAAGCTTCCCTTCTGTTTGGGCCATCTGTCCGTTTTGCTGTGCCAAAAAGAAGCCGCCGGCTACCGCTGCTGTTGCTAAAACCGCTGTCGCTGACCAGCGCTTAACTGGACTGGTCTTTTGTTTTGGTGAGAACAAGAAACCGATCACGAAAAAGGCTCCTGCGGTCAAAACGATACTTGACCCTGCGGCAATATTAAAGCTGTACCCGATAAACAAGCCGATAAATGAGGCGAAACCACCTAAAATCCCTGCGATGACCATCATATGCTTCAATTGTTTTGTATATAAATAAGCCGTTGCTGCTGGAGTGACTAATAAAGCCACAATCAAGATCGTTCCGACGCTTTGCATCGCTGTCACTGAAACCAAAGTTAACAAGAACATCAATAAGTAGTGATAGGCTTGCACTTTCATCCCAAAAGCCTTTGCCATCATCGGATCAAAAGACGTGATCAACAGTGGACGGAAGAAAAGGATGATCACTGCCAGCACAAGGATAGCGATAGCGATCGTCAGCCATTTGTCGCTATCTTGTACCGCTAGCACATTCCCAAACAAAATGTGAAACAAATCAGTCGAACTGTTTGCTACCCCAATCAAGATAACCCCTAAAGCTAGAAACGAACTAAAGGTGATACCGATCGCCGTATCACTTTTGATCAGGCTGTTATTGGCGATATAGGTAATGATCATGGAAGCCAAGATCCCAAAGAAGATCGCCCCGACAAAAAAATGAACACCGAAGATATAAGACAAGGCTACCCCTGGTAAGACCGCATGAGAGATTGCATCCCCCATCAAGGACATCCCTCGTAAGATAATAAAACAACCGATCACCCCTGCGACGATCCCGATCGCGACTGCCGTGATCAAGGCATTTTGCAAGAAATGATAGTTACTTAAACTGGTAAAAAAACTTGTCAACATGTTAAACGCCTCCTTTCACGATGATCGCATCGCCAAATGTTTGCTTCAAATTGCTTTCGGTAAAGACTTCACTGACTGGGCCCGCAGCGATCAGGGTTTGATTGAGCAGAACCAAGTAATCAAAGTATTCGGTGATTTTCCCCAGATCATGGTGAACGATAAAAATCGTCTTGCCAGCATCTCGCAAGTTACGTAACAGCCCGACGATGATCGCTTCACTGGTGGCATCGATCCCTACAAAGGGCTCATCGAGGAAAATATAGTTGGCATCTTGCACCAACGTTCGAGCAATCAAGACCCGCTGAAACTGCCCACCGGACAATTCCCCAATCTGACGTTCCGCAAAGGATTCCATTTCTACCGCTGCCAGAGCAGCTGTCACTTTCTGCCAATCGTTGGTCGACATCCTTTGGAACATGCGCATTTTAGGATACAAGCCTAAAGATACGACTTCTTTGACTGTGATCGGAAACGTGTAATCAACCGCGGTCTTTTGTTCGACATAGGCAATTTCCTTTTGGAAGTCTTTTAACGCTTTTTTGTCGACACTCATGTCCCCGCTGGAAGGGATCAACTTCAACGCCGCTTTGATCAGCGTCGACTTCCCTGCCCCATTTGGACCAATGATCCCTACGATCGACGGTTTTTCTACTTGAAACGACAAATCCGAGATCACTTGATGATCGCCATCATAAGCTGCGGATATCTTTGAAAAAGTAATCATTATTTTCACTCCATTTCCATAGTTAAGGATAGTTTATTTATTTTTTAGGTAGACCTAACTTATTTTTATTATACAAGAAAGGATTGGTTTTGCAAGACAGTTCTCTTGATTTTTTTAAGAAACACCGCAATTTCTTGGCAATGGTTCTTGAAAACCAAGATTCTATCTCTATTTATTGAATAAAAATTGGTGCCCACAAATACTGATTCCACTAATTTTTTTCTATCTTTTGATCGCAAAGCGTTTGATTTATTTTCAATAAAAGAGATCGTTCCTCGGCACCTCAGTGACGTACTTTTTTCAATAACAGAAGAGAGGCAAATCGAATCCTCTTCGTTTTCTCCCTTCATGATTAAAATCAAACAAATCAAAGAATCAATAATTGTTCTTTTTCTATAAATTCACGAATTCACTCTTTTTTATGATGACCAAGAAACCCTTTCATCACGACTAAAACGCTTTATAAATTAAACTTTTCTAATTATTATGTGATTTTTCGAACAAAACCTAAAAATAACATGACAACTATGTTAGTCTTTGATTTGGAAAAAGTTTTAGGAGGAATAAAAACAATGAAGAAAATTTTCCAAACACTATTAGTCCTAACCTCGTTAGCAACTTTGAGTGCTTGTGGCGCTGATTCACAAACAAGCAGTAGCACAAGTACTGGTTCATCTGCTAATGAAGAAACAGATGCAACTTCCGCTGCATCTGGTCAAGAATACACAGACCCTAGCGAACTTGCAGACAGCTACGATGTCGTGATCGTCGGTGCGGGTGGCGCTGGAATGGCCGCTGCGATCCAAGCAAAGGAAGCTGGCGCAAACCCAGTTATTTTAGAAAAAATGCCAATTTCTGGTGGGAATACATTGAAATCTTCTGCAGGAATGAACGCTTCAGAAACCAAATTCCAAGAAGCAGAAGGCATCGAAGATTCAAACGATCTATTTTATGAAGAAACATTAGCTGGCGGTCATAACACCAATGATGAAGAATTGTTGCGCTACTTTGTGGATCATTCAGCAGAAGCAATCGATTGGTTAGATTCCATGGGTATCACTTTAGACAACTTAACTACGACTGGCGGGATGAGTGAAAAAAGAACGCACCGTCCATCTGATGGTTCCGCTGTTGGGGAATACTTAGTTGATGGCTTGATGCGCAACATCCATGAATTGGAAATCCCAATTTTTGTAAATGCCGATGTCAAAGAAATCAATGAAGAAGATGGTCAAGTCAACGGGGTGACCGTTGAAGTGGAAGGAACCGAACAAACCATTGATGCCAAAGCAGTTGTCGTTACAACAGGCGGTTTCGGTGCCAATTTCGACATGATCACCGAATACAAACCAGAATTGGCAGACTACGTGACAACGAACCAAGAGGGTTCGACTGGTGATGGGATCAAAATGATCGAAGCATTAGGTGGACAAACGGTTGATTTAGAGCAAATCCAAATCCACCCAACAGTGGATCAGTCGAAATCACTGTTGATCACGGAAGCTGTCCGTGGAGAAGGCGCGATCTTGGTCAATCAAGAAGGCGAACGGTTCTTCAATGAAATGGAAACACGAGACAAAGTCTCTGAAGCGATCATTGCCCTACCTGAAAAATCAGCAACGTTAGTTTTTGATGCAGGTGTCAAAGAACGCGTGACAGCCATTGATTTTTACGAGCAACAAGGGTTAGTCAAATCCGCTGACACGATCGAAGAATTAGCAAAAGAATTGGACATGCCAGAAGCAGCGCTTGCTGAAACGATCGCTACCTGGAACAGCAGTGTGGCTGCTGGTGAAGACGAAGCCTTTGGACGCAGCACAGCAATGGACAACGATTTGTCAACAGGACCTTACTATGCCATCGCCATCGCTCCTGGTATCCACCACACGATGGGCGGCGTGAAGATCAACACGAACACAGAAGTGATCGCTACGGATAACGAGATCATTCCAGGTCTCTTTGCAGCCGGTGAAGTAACTGGTGGGTTGCATGGTGAAAACCGAATTGGCGGAAATGCCGTTGCCGATATCATCATCTTCGGACGCCAAGCAGGAACAAAAGCTGCCGAATTTGCGCAAGAAAATTAAAACACTCTCTATAAAAAAGAAGTACTCACGTTTTTCATCAACGTAAGTACTTCTTTTTTCTTATCTAATTGACACAATAGTCTTTATTGAACTGGTGCTGTCACTTTGATGATCTGCACCTCATAAGGCGCCAGCTGAAGCATTTGGTTTGTCGTTTTTCCAGTAAGCAAATCGATTCCAGAAGTTGCTACCTCTACTTCTTGATTTTCTTCGGAAAAATTCATCACAAAATAATAGGTAGTTGGAGCGAGCTGCTCTTGCTGACTTTCTCTACTTTGGATCGACACGTTCGTTGAACCTTGACGGACCCACTCATTTTGTAAGCGAAGCTGTTGTGTTACTTCTTGATAGAAGTCTTCCAAAAAGGCTTGATCCGTCCGTCCCCCAAGATAGTAGGCACTCCCTTCACCATAATCATTTACGGTCACTGCAGCTTGACCTTGATAAAAATCAGCACCGTAGACCCCTAACGTTTGGGCAGTGTTTGTTTGGACAACACTACAATAATCATGAATTTGGTACTGCTGCTCCTTCATTAAAAGCAGATTTTTTTGTTTCGGATATAACGTATCGATTTCTTTCACAGATACTCCAAACAGTTCTTGTAACTCTTGGGGCCAGCCCCCTAAATAGGTCAAGTCCGTTTCATTCACGATCCCTGTCAAATAAGTGGAAACCAGTGTCCCGCCATTTTTCGTATACTGTTGAAATTTTTTCATAGTTTCTTTTGGTAAGAGGTAAAGCATCGGAGCGATGATCAATTGGTAAGCATCAAAGTCACGGTCTTTCGTGATGACATCAACCGCGATGTCATGATCCCAAAAATAGCGGTAATGTTCTTGCAACGTTTGTGGGTAGCGTTTGCTCTCTAAACCAAAACCTTGCGCATCATTGAGCGCCCAATTGTTATCCCAATCATAGATGATCGCCACTTTGGCTTTTTTGTGCAATCCCTTGATTTCTTTGATTTCTTCTAAGGCTTTCCCAACTTCTGCTACATCTTGAAAAACACGATTTTGTTCGTCGTTGTCATGGTCCACGACGGCCCCATGGAATTTTTCAGACGAGCCTCTTGATTTTCGCCATTGGAAATAAAGATTACTATCTGAACCGTGAGCAATAAATTGCATAGAAGACAACAGATGCATCCCGGGACGTTTCGTGCGATTGACTGGATGCCAATTCACACCACTAGGGGTTGATTCCATGATCAAAAAGGGTTGCTTTTTCAAGCTACGGTACTGATCATTGATAAACCCAACCTTACTTGCCAAATCAGCGGTCGTTCCCCAATCATTGTGCCAAGCAGGATAACAGTCCCAACTAATGACATCCACATGTTGGGCAAATTTTCCATAGTCAAGGCTATAAAAGGGAATCAAATCACGGGTATCTGCCATAAAATTCGTTGTTATCGGCACATCTGGAGACAAACGGCGAATGTCTTTGATCTCATGTTCGTAGAAATCAATGGTCTGATCGGTGACAAAACGATGCCAGTCTAGATTTAGTCCATGAACTTGCATTTCGCCGATCGGTGAAGGAGATTCGATTTGCGACCAATCGGTAATCGTATGGCTCCAGAAAGGTCCCCACCAGGCCTCATTCAAGGCTGCTAATGTTTGGTACTTCTGCTTGACCCATTGACGAAAGTTTTCTTGGCAAATGGGACAATGACAATCTCCAGAATACTCATTGGATATATGCCACATCAATAGTGCTGGGTGGTCGTGGTAGCGTTCAGCTAATTTCCGATTGATGATCGCCACTTTCTCACGATAGATCGGCGAAGAAAAGCAGTGATTGTGTCGCCCGCCGTGTAACATTTTTTCCCGTTTTTCATTGGTACGGAGAACTTCAGGGTATGCTTTAGACAACCAGGCAGGACGCGCGCCGCTTGGCGTCGCTAAAATGACGTTACTGTTTCGTTCGGCAAGCTCATCCATGATTTTGTCTAACCATTCAAATTGAAACTCCCCTTCTGCTGGCTCTAAGGCACTCCAAGCAAAAATACCAAGGGAAAATGTATTAGCATGAGCTTTTTCCATTAGTTCTAAATCTTTGGCTAAGATCTCGGGATAATTTAGCCACTGGTCAGGATTATAATCCCCACCATGTAAAAAGCGTTCTTCTAAGTTATATCTTGTCATCTTCTCTTCCTATCCTTTTGTGCCACCAGCGGTCAAACCGGAGACAAAATGTTTTTGTAATGCAATAAAGACGAGCGCGATCGGAATACTGATCAAAATAGCCCCTGCCGCAAAAGTCGTATAGCTGGCTCCCATTTTATCCGTGACTAATTTGTATAACCCGATGGGTAATGTATAGTACTCAGGATTACGTAAAATCACAGAAGACAGGGCAAAGTCCCCGAGTGGTCCAGTAAAGCCATTCATGGCAACGACTGCCAGCATTGGTCGTGATAAAGGAATCAAAATTTGCCAGAATATTCGCGTATTGCTTGCGCCATCTATCTTGGCACTCTCGTCTAAATCTAACGGGATCGAGTCAAAATACCCTTTCAATAAGTACGTGTTCATGGGAATCTGACCCCCAACGTAAATCAAGATCAGCAACCAATGGCTATTGATCAAGCCGAGCATTTGCGCCAATACAAAAATTGCGATCAAGGCAGAGAACTGCGGGATCATTTGTAGGAGTAAGAAAAGCATCAATCCATTTTTACGGCCTGTAAAACGAAACCGCGAAAAGGAATAAGCCGTCATGGAGACAAAGATCAGTGACAGAAACATGGTGCATACACTGATTTTCAATGAATTCAGATACCATTGACTATAATAAAGCGAGTTGTCGCCAGCAAACAATTTCGTATAGTGACTTAATGTTGGACTCGTCGGAATCAGACTCGTACTTACTAAACTGTTCCCAGGATTAAAACTAGCACCGATCGTCCATAGTAAAGGGTAGACGATCACCACTACCGTAAAAATCAGTACGAGATACGTCAAGGATAGGCGGAAAAATTTTTGTTTTTTCATACTTGCTGCCTTCATGTTATCCAACCTCCTTGAATGAATTTGTTCGGCGGAATTGCCATAAAGCAATCGCGATCACGACGATCGATAAGAGAATCGTCAATGCTGCTGCTAGTGCATATTGACTATTTTGCATCGTGAGCTTATAGATCCATGAAACCAAAATATCGGTACCACCAGCGGTCGAACCAGGAACTGCCGGTCCACCAGAATTAAACAGATAAATGATATTGAAATTGTTGAAGTTAAACGTATATTGCGTAATCAAAATCGGTGCCATTGCATAAAGCAGTAATGGCAATGTGATTCGTCGGAATTTTTGCATAGCTGAAGCACCATCGATGGTCGCCGCCTCATACAAATCATCCGGAATGGATTGCAGCGTCCCTGTAGTCACGATAAAAATATACGGAAAGCCTAGCCAGCCTTGAATCAGTAGCAAAGCTAAGCGGGTCCAATTCGCACTCGTTAGCCAAGGAATCGGTGAAATCTGGAAGAAATTCAAAATCGTATTATTGATCGCACCAAAGGAATCATTGAACATTCCTGAAAATACCAAGATCGTAACAAATCCTGGAACTGCCCATGGGAGGATCAAAATCGTTCGAAAGAACTTTTTGAATCGTAGTTCTTTTTGATGCACCAGCACCGCTAAAAATATTCCGATAGAAACTTGTAACGTTGAGGCGATCAAGGTCCAGATTACTGTCCAGCCTAGAACATTGAAGAAGGTACTACGCCAAATATCGACAGTAAAAATCTTCTTAAAGGTCGCTAATCCCACCCAATCTGCTAAATTGGCAGGTGCAGAATGATACAGATCATAGTTCGTAAAAGCTAACGCGATACTAAAGAGAATCGGAAAAATAACAGAAAACACGAGTAAGAAAAATGCTGGGCTACTCATTAAATAAGGATAGCCTTCTCTTAATAGTGCCTGGTAGCTTTCACGGATAGAGTTGACTGGTAGCTCATTGTCTCTTAATTCGCCGTTTTTATAGGCATCACGGATGTTTAAATAATAGAACAACAGACCAAAACCAATGACGATCAAGGCAACTAATCCTTCTGCTAATAAAAAGATGGAATTGTCTCTCGGCACTTCCACGCCTAATGTCACGATGCCCCAAAGTCCCATATTAAATAAATCTTTAAAGACGACAAGATACATAGCAAAAAAGAAGAAAAATAAAGCGCCTTTGATTTTTTGCCGATTATAAAATTGACCGAATCCTGGTATTATCGAGAATAGCATTGCTCGTTTTGCATACGACTGCGTGTTTTTCACATTTTCGCCCCCTGTAAGAAAAAGCCGCTGACAAACGTTTCGTTCGGCATTACTTGATTCCTAGTGCTGAATCACCATCCGAAACGTTTGTCCTCGTAACGACTTTTTAGTTTTGAATTGCCGCAATGGCTGATTTGATCTGATCGACTGCTTGTGGTAGAGCTGTTTTCGGTTCAGCCTTTCCAGTAGCAATGGTTTGCAATGCGGCATCCATTGGTTCCCATACGGAATTCATTTCAGTGATCCCTGGCGTTAGTTCTGCGTGTTGGGACTGAGCGGCGATGGCTGCAGCACTTTCACTTTCTTGAACTGCTGGATCATCTGCCAAAGAAGCAACCGCTGGTACTTCCTGTGTTTTTTCATAACGAACTTTTGAGTTTTCTTCATTGCTGATAAATTTGACGAACGCTTCAGCTAATTCAGGGTTTTGGGAATAGCTACTTACGTTGTAGCTTTTGACACCGATAAACGAGCCCATATGTTCACCATTGCCTAATAATGGCAATTCTTTCACACCATAGTCGATGCCCGCTTCTTTATAAGGAGACAAGTTCCATGGTCCCGAGACGACAGCTGCAGCTTTTCCTTCCGTAAATAAAGAGTCCAACACATTGATTCCTTGTTCACCGACCAATCCGGATGGAAAAACACCGGCATCATAAAATTGTTGGATATAGTCTGCTCCTTCGATCGCGCCTTCATTGGCTAATCCAATATCTTCAGGGTCATAGGATCCATCGGCATTCTCGCCAAAAACATACCCGCCATAACCGCTCAATACACCTTGTGCGTAATAAATTTGATCCCATAATGCCAGTAACCCATAACTGTCAGCACCTAAGACAGACTTGGAATACTCCAGCCACTCATCCGTTGTCTGTGGCAAGTCTTCTTCGGAAATTAGTTCTTTGTTATAATACAAAATTTGTGTTTCAACCGCTTTTGGTAAGCCGTAGACTTTGCCGTCAACGATTTGCGATTGCATTGCTGATTCTGTATACAGGTCTTGTAGCGTTTGATCGACTGTTAATTCTTTCAACAAACCTTCGGTAACGGCTGTACCGATTTGATCGCCAGGAATCGTGATGACATCCGCACCTGTACCAGCGGGGCCATCCAATCGTAAATCTTCGATCTGTCCACCATAGGCTTTTTCGACCACTTTGATCGTCACATCGTGTTCTTCTTCAAATTGTTTGACTGCCTCTTCAATCCCAGCTGATTTTGCTTGGTCTTCCCAGACCAATAGATCATAGTCCTTACCGCTGCCACTATTTGCTGCAGTGCTATCTGTCCCTTCACTTTGTGGACCGCAAGCACCTAATCCTAAAGCTGCTACACTTAAAAAAAGAACTCGAGACATTTTTTTCATCATCATTTCTCCACCTTTTCTTTATTTTGCAAACGCTATCTTCTCGTTTATAATAAATTATTTTACTTAATATGTAAATAGTTTTACTAAATTAATTTCTTCAATGGAGTAAATAAACGGATAAAATCAAGGTTTATCACACAAATATTTTTTTCGAAATACCTCTATGTTATTAACTTTCACTATTCAGTAAATATATTTAGTAAATTCATTTACTTGGTAAACTTGTTAGCGTATACTAGAAGAAAGAGGTGAAGAAGATTGGTTACAATAAAAAAAATTGCCGAGCAATCAGGCTTTTCACAAGCGACTGTTTCCCGATTATTGAAAGGCGACGAATCGTTGTCGATCGCAGCCGATACGCGTCAAAAAATTATTCATACCGCTTTATCACTAGGTTATGATCGCTCAAAAATAAAAACAACACTAGAAAAAATCGCCGTCCTTTTCTGGCTGACAGAACAAGAAGAGCTGCAAGATGTCTATTTTCGACAATTGCGAATCTCTTTAGAAAAATATGCGAAAATCAACAATTTGGAAATTCAACTGATCACCCATGAAGATGATGTTTTAGAAACACTGCAAGAAGTCACCGGGTTTATTGGGATTGGCTCTTTCACTGAGAAAGAAACGCAGCAGTTCAAATCCATTTGTCCCTATGGCGTCCTTTTGGAAATCAACCCCTGTCCAGAGCTGTTCGATACGGTCAAACCCGATACTGATCGAATGACGCAACTGGCGATCGATCTATTTTTAACAAAAGGATACCGAAAAATCGGCTTTATTGGTGGTGCTTATCTAAATCCTGATACCCAACGTGCAGAAATGGATAGTCGCGAGGTCATCTTCCGTCAAACGCTGGCTCAGCGAGACGCCCTCGATGAGGCATTCTTGTTTACTGGTGGCAACTTTTCCGTTGAAACCGGCTATCGTTTGGCGAAAAAAATGGTGGAATCCCTTGGTGACGATTTGCCAGAGGCGCTCTTTGTGGCTTCTGACACCATCGCAGTTGGTGTGCTCCAAGCGTTAAATGAACGATCCATCATCATTCCTGATCGTTTGGAACTAATCAGTATCAACGACAATGAGATCGCAAAATTTGTGGCTCCCCCTCTAACAACGTTTAACATCGATGTGGAGGAAATCGCCAAAACCGCGATCGATTTATTGGTGGATCAGATCGTGCATCCTCGAGCGATCACCAAAACAGTCCTTTTAGGGGCTGAACTCATCGAGCGAAAAAGCTTTACGCAAGCATAAAAAACGCCCCAAGAAAGTTAGTAAAAGCTAACTTTCTTGGGGCGTTTCATTGTCTACATCGAAAAAAGCATTCTTTCGTTTTTCACCTCTCTTTCGCCACAGCATACACAAGATGCGGCATGTCCACTTGTCGATAGTGTTTAACAAAGCGATCCACCAGCTTCATTCCATTGCGCAATGCCACATTTATGGAGGCTTGATTGGACTCACGAATGATCGAATAAACAATGTCGGCATTCAGCGTTCCAAACGCATAGTCTTTACAAGCCTGGGCGGCTTCTGTGGCAAACCCATGATGCCAGAAGTTCTTTTGAAACAAGTACCCAATTTCTAAAACAGCTTCTCCCTTGACGTCTTGCCACGTCAAGCCGCATTGACCGATCGCTTGCCCGGATGCTTTCTCAATCACTAGCCACAAGCCAATGTGATCGTTTTGATAGCGTTGCAGCTGTTTGCCGATCCAACCAGTGACTTCTTGCTCACTGAAGGGTCCTTCATAAGCAATCATGACTTCTGGATCTTGCAAAATCTTTTTAATCGCTGGACGATCGTCATGACTCATTTCTCGCAGCAATAATCGCTTGGTTTCAATTAGTGGTTCCATGGTGGTTTAGCTCCCTTCTACTCCATTCGGTTTCTTTTCAAAAAATACCAACTGGCTGCCCATGCGGTGATGGGTAAAATAATCACCGCTGCCAGACCCGTGATCAAACAAACGATCAATTCTGAGACGAACGCCTTCGAATTGATCATTTCACCAAAGGAGATCGACAAATCTTGAAACCACGCAATCAACGCTAGATTACTTCCCATAAAGGCAAACAATAAGGTATTGATCGTCGAAGACAATACGTCTGATACCACAGTCATACTACTTTTACTTAATGCCTTGATTGAGACTTGCGGGTTTGCTTGAAAAAGTTCATAGGTCGCAGTGCTGATCGCCATACTCCCATCTGTCACCGCCCCCGAAAAACTCATCAAAATGATCGCAGTCATCAATGTCTTAAAATCGATGGCTACATCAAAGGAATACATCGCCAACTCATCCAGTTCCTCTGCCGAAAACCCATGAAGATTCATTGCAGAGAGCACAAGCGGAAATAGTAGTAGAAAAAGCCCTAGAAAGACCAACACACAGACAAAGGCAATTTTGGTTTTCTGATTGACGCCGTTCACGAAAAACAAGGTGATCGCCGCCACGGCTAAAAAGGCAATACAAGCCGCTGGTAAAATTGGAGCCCCTCGGTCAATCAGGACCAGTAGCGCTAGAAAGACGGCCACATTCATAAACAGACCTGTGACTTGAAACAGCCCTTCGATCCGAAAAACAGCGAAAGTCAGCAAGAGAAAAAGCAAGATCAACACAAACAAAACAGTCATTTTGCTTTCCTCCTTTGCACTTCAAAACAAAGGAGCGTCAACGGTACTGATAAAACCAACGCAAAGCCGCCGCATACTGTACGCACTATTTCTAAAGAAAGATGCATCGGCAATGCTTGCGAAAGCAGCCAGCCATTGGCTAGGTAAAACAATAGCGCTGGCATACTCCCACTTAAATAGGCAAACAACAAGACATTGATCATCGAAGAAGTCGTATCTTGCGCGATGGACCGACCGATCGCTAATCGTTCCTTGCGGCTCGTCTGGGGATTGATGCGTTGGATCTCATCTAAACTGGCAATCAGCATGACGATATTGTCCATGCTGGCACCGATTGCGCCAATCACCAGACTTCCTAGATAGACACTGCGATACGGACGGGTCAGAAACGACATTTCCTCATAGCGCAACCCATGATCTTGCAAAAGATCCATGGCGAATCGACAGAGAAAAAATGCCAAGAGAACGCTGGCTAAGGAGGCAATGATTTTGCGGCTGTCGATCGTGCGAAAGCCATAAGAAATCCCCATCGTCAAAACCAACGAGACGATCGTAAAAACGATCATCAAAAAGACCAATGAAAAGGAGCTGTTGCCTTTGTGAAACCAAAGAAAAAGGAGCAGTAAGCCAGTATTCACAAAGATACTAAACAAAGCCCGTAAACCCTTTTTGCCACCAATTGCGACTACTACCATCAGGAAGAAGCCAAGGAAGAAAAAGAGATACCCATCCCGTTTTTGTGCTTGTACCTGCCAGCCATCCCCTTCTTTTTGCAAAAGCAGCTGTTGTCCGGTCTGATACAACGGATGAATCGCACCGTTGGGCGTGTATTCTGTAGTGACTGTTCGTAGTATCCCAGCTTCTTCTCCGTTGCGAAGGATCCCTTGGATCTGCTGCTGATCAGCTGTGACTTGAACCGTTTGTACTTCTATGATCGGCTGTGCATAAAAGTGGCTGCTTTGGGTTTGAATCAGCCAGCTCAAGACCAGCAAACTAACAAAGGCCGCTAGATAATAATACTTTTTCAAGACGGTCTCCTTTCTTTTTCAGCAAAAAAAGACTTAGACAAACCACGAGTCCTACGACCAATCACCTTGTGAGGCTGGCTGACTGGTCGAAATGGTTACTGTGTTGGCGAGTCTAACTGCTTTGCTAGTCGCCTGCTTTGTCAAAGTCCTTTTACTCGTTTTGCTTACACGACATTTTGTGGTGTCCCTGCTTTAAAACCGCTTAAGTTCGCCACAGCGATCCCCATCAAACGACGCCGCGTTTCGACGGGTGCCCAAGCGATATGCGGTGTCAAATAGCAATTTGGCGCCTGTAATAAGGGATTGTCAGCTGCGATCGGTTCTTTGGAAACGACATCTGCCGCCAAGGCTGCGATCTGCCCAGTGTGCAGCGCTTCAGCAACTGCCCCTTCATCGATCAAGCCGCCACGGGCGGTATTGATCAGGATCGCAGAAGATTTCATTTGTGCCAATGCTGTGCGATCGATCATTTTTTCTGTCTCAGGAAACTGCGGAACATGAAGGCTGATGATATCTGCTTCTTGATACAATTCCGCCAGCGAAACTTGTTTTGCCCAATCTGCTTGTGCTGGTTTTGGTCGATGATTAAAGTAGATCACCTTCAACTGAAACGCACGAGCGATCGTGGCAACTGCTTGAGCAATCGCACCATATCCAATCAGCCCAATCGTTTTGCCTGCCAATTCCATCAATGGTGTCTGCCAATAAGAAAAATCTTTGCTGGTTTGCCAGTCGCCCTGATGCACGGAACGATTATGGTGTCCCACTTGATTCGTCACTTCCAGCAGCAAAGCAAAGGTCGCTTGTGCCACTGCATTGGTACTGTAGCTAGGAATATTGGTCACGGTGATTCCCTGTTCCTTCGCTGCTGCCAAATCAACGACATTGTATCCAGTTGCCAAGACCCCAATGTAGGTCAATTGCGGACATGCTTTGAGCACATCTGCGGTGATCGGTGTTTTATTTGTCAAAATTGCTTCGGCATCGCCGATTCGCTCAATAATTTCTTGTTTATCTGTATACGAGGTACGATCATACACCGTCACCTCTCCTAATTCTTCAAACCCGTGCCAAGACAAATCTCCTGGATTCAACGCATAGCCATCAAGTACAACGATCTTCATTCTTTCGCTCCTCTCGCTTTTCCTTTTGCTTTTCCATAAAAAACGGGAATTCCTAGTAACGTCACGCCAATTCCCACGACTGCTAACCACGTGTCAGTGATCAAGGTCATGATCAAGATAAAACAGCCACCTAAGATCGCAATCAAGGGAATAATTGGATAGAAGGGAACTTTATACGGACGCTTCATCTGCGGTTCTGTTTTTCGCAAACGAAAAACCCCTACAAACAATAATACACTAAAGAACCACATAACAAAAACCAGCATATCGGTCAAAAGATCAAAGGTGCCTAAAAGCATCATGATACACGCGATCCCCAACTGTAAAAAGGCTGCCGCATAAGGTGCATTGGTGGTTTTACTTAAGGTCGCAAAGGTCTTGCTAAAAGGAATCTCATCTTCTAACGCCATGGCATAAGGAACTCGTAAGCCAGTCATTGTATAGCCGTTCAATGCGCCATAAACAGAGATCAAGATACCGATCGTGACCAGTTTTCCGCCAAAGCTACCAAACAAGGCCATCGCAGTTTCTGAGGCACTGTTCAAATTACCAGCGATTTGATCGATCGGCAATGTTTTTAAAAAGGCAACGTTGATCAACACGTACACCAAGGTGACAAAACTCAACCCAAAGATGATGGCTTTAGGTAGATCTTTTTCCGGTCGCTTCATTTCTCCAGCGACATTGCCGACGCCCATCCAACCATCATAAGCAAAAAGGGTTGCTAAGAGAGCACTACTGATACCAGCCGCAAGCGAACCTTGAGTATTGGAAGAAAAATCCACCAATGAGACCGAGACTTGCCCGGGTGTCAATAGGCCAGCCACGATGATCACCGCAATCGGGATCAGCTTGACTGCTAATGTGACCGACTGGACTTGAGCAGCGGCTTTTGTTCCCAAAAGATTGATCAAAGTCACACTCGTTCCGGTCAAAATCGACAGAGGAATCAAATAATTGCTAGGTAGATGAAATAAGTTCAAGCACTGGGTCGCAAAAATAATACTTAGAGCCGCAACATTCGCTGGAAAGTAAATGATACTTTGTGCCCAGCCTAATAAAAAGGAGGGTAATTTCCCATAAATTCTTTCAATATATCGAATGGGTCCGCCGGTTTCAGGAATCGCCGTCGCTAATTCTGCCACGGTCAAACCGCCGCAAATCGTTAGAAAGCCGGCAAGCAGCCAGACCAACAAGGTCAATCCAGTCGATTGCGTCTGCTGAACCACAGCCGCTGCTTTGAAAAACACGCCGGCGCCGATCACCGTTCCCATTACTGTCGATAATGCCCCAAAAAAACTGATTTCTTTTTTCAATTGACTTTTCACAACATCACTTCCTTTTAAATGAATAAGTCAAAGTATAGCGGATTGAAACTGTCTTGACTAGGGGAATTTCAGAAAACAAAAAGCAAATACCATGAAAAGACGGCATTTGCTCTAAAATTTTTTTATTCTTTTGTGGATTCCTGAAAAACGAACAACGGAAGCTGCCGCTTTTTGTGCATTTGTTGAACTAAAAAAATTCCTACCAGCAAGATGATTGGGAAAACGATCGCCCCTAGAATCCCGACCTGTAGCTGCTGTCCCGTCCATTCAACGATGCTACCAACGACAGCAGGGCCGATTGAACACCCTAGGTCTCCCGCTAATGCCAAATATGCAAATAGCGCCGTCCCGCCGTTGCGAATGTATTGCGCAGAAAGACTAAAGACCCCTGGCCACATGATCCCTACGGCAAAACCGCTTAAGCCGCAGCCGATGAACCCGATCAACGGCAATGAAGCAAAGCCGATCATCATATACGCCAGTAGACAAAGCAAAACACTCAAAAACATAAAGCGTTTCAAATCGATGCGTTCCCCGAACTTGCCGTAAAGCAAGCGCGAGATCCCCATCATCAAGGCAAAAACCATTGGCCCTGCCAAATCGCCTAGCGTTTTACTAACGCCTAAGCCCTGTTCAGCAAACGTCGATGCCCATTGACTGACCGCTTGTTCGCTGGCTCCGGCACAGACCATCATCACCAGAAACAGCCAAAAGCTTTTCAAAGAAAAGAGCTGTCGAGTGGTCAAGCCTCGTTCTCCTTCGGCAACGATTGGCGCCAACGGGACTTTTGTAAAGAAAAACAAATTGACCAACGGGATCAGCGCCCAGATGATCGCCAAAATCGGCCACTGTTTAATACCGAACACCATGAAGAACGCCGTTGAGAACAAAACGACACCCACGTACCCCCAGCAATAAAACGAGTGCAGCATGCTCATCGTTTTTTCCTTATGTTCCGTTGGACAGGCTTCAACGATGGGACTGACTAAGACTTCCAACAAGCCACCGCCAATGGCATACAACAAAACCGCTGCTAACAGCCCGCTAAACGGAGTCGGAAACCATAAGGGAAAAACAGCTAAACCAATCAAGCCGATCGCTGCAAAAAAATGCGCCGCTACGATCGAAATACGATAGCCGATGCGGTCTACAAAAAAGATCGCTGCAAAATCGACGGCTAACTGGGACAAAAAGTTAAAACTGACCAACAAGGTGATCTGACTGATCGGCAGCTGGTATTGGCTTTGAAAGGTCAAAAATAATAAGGGGGCAAAATTATTGATCACGGCTTGAACGATGTACCCTACAAAGCAAGCTGCAATCGTCGAACGATAACTTTTCATTTTCATTTCTCCTTTACTCGTCTTATCAGTATACCAAGTCCACTAAGACAGTAACCATGGAGAAAACACTTTTTTTACCCAGAGAATCTTAAAGAAATCAGGATTCCTCTCCCTTCAGATAATTCCTTTAAATGGAAGCAACAAAAAAGCTGCCCTCACAGACAGCTTTTTCCGACTTATTCTCAAGGCTAGGCGTTTTTCTTCCGAGCAGCGATGGTTTTCATGGTGGCTTCAAAGATTGGGCCAATAAAGACGATACACAAGAGAGTACCTAACCCCACACTGGCGCCTAACGCAAAACCAATCAAGACCATGACTGCATCCAAGCCGATACGGATCGTTTTTTGCGTCAATTTGCTTCGTTTGTAGATCAAGGCCGTCAAGGCTTCAAGTGCGGCTGAACCTTTGTTGGAAGAAACGTAGATACCGGCGCCGATCCCGAATAAGATCGGTGCCGCGAAAATAGCGATCCACGGGTAGAAAGGCAAATGAATCGATACTTTGTCCATCACTGGTTCAAAGATCCCAATCAACAGGCCTAAGCCGATCCCGTTGATAAAACTGCCAATGCCTAATTCGGCACGATCAAAGACTGCAACGATCAACAAAACAACAATATTAAAACACAAACTGGCAATCCAAAAGGGGACATCGACAAAATTCAAAATTCCTAGTAAAAACGTACTGATCGTATCATATCCTTGATGGGCGGTGATCAATAAGGATATGGCTAACGCAATCAGCCCGGTACCTATCAAAACTTGTGCAAATTTTTTGGTTTCTTTCACAACATCACGCTCTCTTCTTTATTTTTCCTCTCTTAGTTTACCGTGAAAGCGTCACAATTACTATCATTTAATCACAAAAACCGGATTTTTTTTGAAGAAATCTAAATTCAATCAAGGGATTCATAATGCTGTTCATAGGTATCGCGAAACTCTTTGGGGGTCAGACCATTCAATTTCTTAAACATTTTGGAAAAATAGTTGGTATTGTTGTAACCAATGCGATCCCCGATCTCACTGATCGTGGCTTTCGAATGAAGCAGCAGCTGCTGGGCTTGCTTGATTCGCACCAGATTGACGTACTGATTAAAACTCATTTCCGTTTCTTTCTTGAAGAGCTGTCCTAAATAAACGACGCTGACGTGCAGTTCTTCTGCCGCTGATTTGACCGTCAAATCATGGGTATAACCTTCTTCGATCAGCTGAATCGTCTTTTGAACGATCTCTGAATAACGTTTTTGCGGCGGCTGTGATTTCGCCAATTCCAGCACATCATCAAAGAGTTGCCGCAAATCTGCCAATGTATTGGACTCGCGGATTCGTGCTAAAATCTGCTCATGGTTTTCTTGGGAAAGCACCGGCAGTTGCCGATAAATATCATTGAACAATAAAAAAGAAACATAACGAACATGCTCAGGGTCTGCTTGGGTTTGTTCCAAAATAGCGAACATTTTATCCAACTCATGTTGGATCGTTTTAACATCCCCGATGGTCAGTGCTTTGTTAAAAGATAGAAACGGGAGTTCTTCGTTTCGCTCTAATATATCCACGTGGATCGTCTGTTCTTGTAAAAACAGATCTGGGTAGAAGGCTTGCAGCGATTGAACCTGTTTGATTTTTTCATAGGCTTTATACAAATTCTCCCACTCGTTGATGGTTTCGCTCATGATCAACTGCCAGTCTTTACTATCAAGCTGCTGGGCCAGTGCTTTTAGGTCAGCGTTGATTTGCTGTCTTGGTCCGGCTGCGGTAATGATCACTTGGTTTTCATCTAATCGCCCTGGTAAGATCAAAGGCTGATCGTGTTGCTGAAAAAACGTCGTGATTTTTTGTAAGATCTCGGCGGTCCCATTGAACTGCAAAACGGTAAAGGGTGCTGCTAGTGGTACCTGCTGTTGCGCCAGCAAATGTAGGTACTCGCTTTCGTTCAATTCATCATTCAACCAAAGTAGGAGGCTTGATTCTTGGTACAGTTCTTTTTCTGCCAACAGTTTTTGCTGCTCCTCTAACTCAGCTGCAATCGCTTGAACACTGCTACGCAGTTCTTCTTTGTTAACAGGTTTGACCAGATAATTACGCACACCTAACGCCATGCCTTGTTTGACAAAGGCAAACTCTTGATACCCTGAGAGAATGATCGAGAAGAATCGATTCCCAAACGCTTGCGCTTGGCGGATCATATCGATGCCGTTCATTTCTGGCATCCGAATATCCGTGATCAGCAAATCAACGGAATGTTCTTGTAGATACTCGAGAGCCTCACTAGCACTTTTCGCTGTATGCACCACCTCAAAGCCCAGCTCTTGCCAAGGCAAGATCATCTGCAGCCCTTGCAAGATCATGTATTCATCGTCAACGAACATTGCTTTATACATCTGCCTCATGCCTCCTTTGCAAACTTTTCTCATCTAAGCGGATCTTGACCGTAAACCCAGCAGCTGCTTGAGACGTAACATCCATTTGGTAGGCGCCGTTGAACATCCCCCGCAACCGTTCGTGAACATTTTTGATCCCGATCGAGGTTTGTGCTCCGATCTCCTGATTTTGCAGTTCTTCATGAATCATCGCTAACTGCTGCGGATCTGCGCCTTTGCCATTGTCTTTGACTTCAATCACGATCTGATCGGCTTCTTTATAAGCTTTGATACTGATGGCGTTATCATTGCGCTGATAATCGATACCGTGAACAAAATAGTTTTCGACAAGCGGCTGCAGCGTGAACTTCGGCAATTCCAACTGTTCGAATGCCGGATCGATAGTTACATGATAGGCGATCTTATCTGGGTAGCGCATCTGAAACAAGTAGACATATTTTTCACAAAAATCGATTTCTTCTTTTAAGGTCTTCGTCTTTTCTTGCGTCGTATTGTTCCGTAGCAGTGCCGAAAAGGCATAGACGACATCCGCCAGCTCTTCTTGGTTGCGGCTCAAGGCATACATTCGAATGTATTCTAAGGTGTTATAGAGAAAATGCGGATTGATCTGGGCTTGCAATGCCCGCATGTCGGCATCCCGTTGTTTGATCTCCAGTGTGTAAATATCTTTGATGTACTCGTTGATACTGTAGGTCATTTGATTGATGGCTTCTGCGATTTCTTTCAGTTCTTGTTGGACATTGGCGGTATCGATCCGTTTGTCAAAATTCCCTTGGCTGACTTCTTTCGTCGCATAGACGATCTGCTCTACTTGCGATGTATAGCGCTTAAAGGTGCGATGAAGCACCCATAGGACTAATAAGAGAATCCCAATCCCAAAACTAAAGAGCCAAATGGCGCTGGAAAAAATATCCCGCCAGATCACACCTTTTGACAACAAGATCAGTGACAACTCTCCGCTGACGGTCGTTTGTTTTTTGATATAAAAGTCTTTCGACAGAGTGTCGTGAATAGTTCCATGAGCCACCGCCTGATCAATTTTCGCTAAGGTCTGCTTGCTAAGGTTCGCGGCATCCTTGTAAAGGCGCTGACCATTGGAGGTATACAAAAAACTGTTGATACCATGCGCTTGGTTGTCTTCTTGTCGATTGGCTAAGACATCGTCTGAGTGAAAAATCACGTAGACTTGCCCTAACGGTTGCGCATAATTACTTGGTTGGGCGATCGAACGAACAAAAAACAGACGATTTTTTAAATCAATCTGTTTGCCGCTGTGTTTTTCTCCGTAAGGTGTATCCGGCGTTGCCACTAGTGTCTCATTGCTTTCATCCAACTGAATGATGATCTCTTCGATACTAGGATGATTACGAATCAAACGATAGAGAATATTTGGTAAGTAAACACTTTGTCCCGTCTGGCGAAAAATATCATTACTATAGGAAAAATAATCTGGCAATGAAAGCTGCAAATAGTTGCGTAAAGATTCAAAGGCGGTATCTGAACTGGTAAATTCGCCAAGTACCGTTGAAACAACGGTATTTTGGTCTTGTACATAAGCATCCAGCTGCATGCTTGTGCTCTCCACTAAACGTTCACTCGTAGTAAAACGATCCGCTCCGGTATAAGCGGTCAGGACCAGCATAATAATGATGGAGATGATCACCAAGAGCACACTGTACAGCTGCATCAACTGATTGATCAAAAAATCATGTTTGAACAAACGAAAACGCCACTTAGTCATGTGCCAAATCCCGATCAATGACGTTTTTTTCCTGACTGATCGCCACATGGCACCATAAAATCAGTAAGCTGAATGTTCCAAAGAGCAAGAGCCCTTTCATCATCCAAGTAAAAACTAGAATACTAGCGATCCCAACCAGTAATTTTAAAAAGGTCGCCATATGAAGAAACAGACACACAAAGGACAATTTCAGGTTATTCCACAAGGAAATCTCATAAGACGTGTCAAAAACCACACTTAACAGATACAGTAAAACACTCAATCCACTGACAACAACTAAAACAAAAGAGATCATCAACCAAATCAAGCCTTGGATCTGGGTAGCTAAATACAAGTTATACACTAAGAACCCTGTCAGTAGGAAAAACAGATAAAACTGCTTGTTGGCCTTGACAAAGACGTTGCGCCAAATGCGCCATGCACTACGAAAGCTTTGATTCTCATAATTCAGTCCATCTTCGTGGATCAAAGCACTGATGGTATGAAATGCTGGACCAATCCCTAAGATTCCACCACCGGCAAGCGTCAATACGACAAAAAACAAATTCAACTTCACGATCGCCCAAATCAAGCGAAAGCCCTTGACCAACCCGCTATTTGCTGTTTCTTCCATTTAAAATTCCTCCCTTATTTGTTCCCTACCGAAAATGTAGCATGATTCCAGCTTCCTACTCAAGCTACCTGAGAATCTTTTAATGCTATGTACGTTTTAGATGCAACATGCTTGAGATTAAAAAGCGAAAAAATAAAAGTTGCGTTTTTTGAACAAAATCCCTCTATTCACTTAAAAGAAAAAGCAGCCAGAAGCTAGACGTGGGAACCATTGGTCCTGATGCGTTTAGCCTCCGGCTTGCTTGATCTATTGATTTGTGAGAACCACCTGTCGCTTATTCTTGGCTTGCACGGTACTCATCAAATTGTTTTTGCATTTCATCGCGGACCTTCTCCCAGCCAGCGGTTTTTAATTCTTCGTTTAGTTTCGGAACATTTTCTTCTGGATCGATCGTTCCGGTTGCTAAACTTGCTTTGTAACGGTTCATGACATTGGCGATATTCGTGATTTCTGTTTTCACATTATCAGTCTTGAAGTTGAACCCTAAGATTGGTGATGCTTCCGCGTTAGCAATGTTTTCATCACGCTCTTTGATCATATCGTCTGTGATGGATTCTTGTGTGTAAAGGATCATGTTGTTCCCAGTGTTCCAAGCAGCCATCCGGGTATTTGGCAAGTAGCCATCAAGGAGACGGATTTTGTTGTCTTGGCCTTCGATTTTTTCCCATGCTTCACCTTCGACACCCCAAACCAATCCATTCAACAATTCAGGATCGCTGTTCAACAAGCCCAACACTTCCACTGCTTTTTCTTTGTTTTTCGAAACATTCGCTACGACAAAGTTTGCCATTTGCGCTTGTCCGGTTGATTTTAATTGTTTCGTGATTGGACGTGAAACCAATTCATGACCTGCGGCATTGCTTAAGATCGTATCGCCATAATCCATTGGTCCTTGAGTTTCTTCACGCATGAACCATGTGTTGCCTTCTAATGGGTAACCAGTTGTATTGGTGGCTGCATCGGTTGGGATCAAGCCTTCGTTGTACCATTTGTGCATCAATTTCAAGTTTTCCATTTGTTCATCATCTTCGTATTGATTGATGATCTTCGTTGTATCGCCATCCAATTTGACAGCAAATGGGTAATCTTTCCCGATCACATAATCATAGTTTCCAGAAACATTAAAGGTTTGTCCGATCGCAAACGGTGCGATGTTTGGTTCTTCTTCTTTAAACTTCTTCAACACGTCTTCGGCATCTGCATAAGATTCGATCCCGCTGATATCCAAATCATATTTGTCTAAATATTGTTTATTGAAGGTCAAGACTTGTTGGGCATAAATATTGCCATTGACTGGAAAGGCATATAATTTTCCGTCGATCGTATTGCCTTTGATATAAGATTCGTCTAATTGATCATACGCTTCTTTGGCATATTTTGGTGCTAACTCCGTCAAATCTGCATACGCGCCTTTTTGCGCATTCGCAACGTAATTTGAGGCAAAGGAAATATCGTAGTTTTCACCCGATGAAATGATGGTGCTCATTTTTTGATCCCAGTCTCCCCAGCCGATGTACTGCAGATCGATGCGAGCGTTGGTTTTTTCTTCAATGCGTTTATTGGCGATCTCCATCAATTGATCAAAGTTTTCTGGCTTGTCCCCGACTTGATACATCAATAAAGTCGTTACGCCGTCTGCATTGTTTTCTGAATCGGATGTTGCGCCGTTCGACCCACAGGCAGCCATTCCCAAAGTTGCCGCTGCGGCCATCCCAGCAAAAGCTGTTTTTTTCCACAAATTCATTTTTGTTTCCTCCCTATACTTATTTGATTATTCTTTGACGCCACCAATTGTCAGACCACCGACAAAATACCGTTGGAAGAATGGATAGGTGATCGCAATCGGTAAGGTTGCAACAACAACGATTGCCATGCGAGCAGTTTCGCTTGGCAAAGCGGCCAAACCGCCTTGGATCTGGGCAGCCATGCCGGAGCTTTTGGCTAGATAGTCCAAGTTGCTTTGAATCCGCATCAAAAGTGCTTGTAACGGCACTAAAGAGTCTTTTTGAATATACAACAATGCATTGAACCAGTCGTTCCAATAGCCAAGAGCGGCAAATAGACTGATCGTCGCGATCCCTGGAACCGCTAAGGGCAACACGATGGATAGAAAAATCTTCATTTCGCTGGCACCGTCGATGCGCGCAGATTCTATAATACTATCTGGTACCGTCTTTTTAAAGAAGGTCCGCATAACAAGGATATTAAAAGGCCCTAAGGCAAGGGGTAAAATCAATGCCCAAATCGTGTCTTTCAATTGGATCAAGTTGACCATCACTAAGTAATTGGCAACCATCCCTGGCGCAAACAACATGGTGATCAAAGCGAAGATCGTAAAGAACCGACGGAATGGAAAATTTGAGCGAGAGATGACATAGGCATAGAGCGAAGTCATCGTTGCATTGACGAAGGTACCAAAAACAGTGATAAAAATAGATACGCCAAATGCTTGGAAAATTTTGCTGCTCATTTGTCCGCTAAACAAATAGGTATACGCTGCGAAGGAAAATTCTTGTGGCCAAAAACGATAGCCGTTTTCTGCCAAAGAGGTTTCACTGGTCAATGAGATCGCAATCACAAAGAGAAACGGCAAGACACAGGAAATCGCGAACAAACCAATCACGATATTAAAAATCAGGTTGACCGTTGGGTTAAAGGAGCGGATCTCGACTTTCGTTACTTTTTTCTTCATTTATCCATCCTCCTTAGAATAATGCTGAATCTGGTTCTAGTTTACGAACAACCAAATTCGCTGTTAGTAATAATAATGCCCCAACCACTGATTGATAAAGGCCGGCAGCTGCGGTCATCCCGAAGTCGCCTGTGGCAGTCAGTCCATTATAAATGTACGTATCTAAAACGGAGGTGACTTGGTACAATGCCCCAGAGTTTCGTGGGACTTGATAGAAAAGTCCGAAGTCGGCACGGAAGATCCCACCGATATTCAAAATCAACAAGACGGAAATCATTGGAATCAGTTGTGGCAGTGTCACATTTTTGATCTGCTGCCATTTGCTGGCGCCATCGACCATCGCGGCTTCGTAATACGTCTGATCGATCCCGACCACTGACGCATAATAGATAATGCTGTTGTAGCCTAAGCTCTTCCAGACATTCATAAAGACGAAAATAAACGGCCACCATTTCGGGTCAGCATACCAGTTGATTCCTTCACCGCCCATACCCGTGATCCATTGGTTGATGATCCCTTTGTCTGGACTCAAAAAGGCATAGACAAAGTACGAAATAACCACCCAAGAAAGGAAGTACGGCAACAGTGACATCGTGTGATAAACTTTTACCAAACGCTTATTGCGTAGCTCACTCATTATAATGGCAAAGGCAATCGCAAAGAATAGGTTGAATGCTAAAAATACGATATTGTAGAGTAGCGTATTTCTAGTGATCAGCCAAGCATCATTGGATGCAAATAAAAATTTAAAGTTATCAAAGCCGACCCATGGGCTTTGTTTCAAACTGGCAAAAAAGCCGTCTGGTGAAATGTGGAAATCTTTGAACGCCACCACATTTGCGAATACAGGTATATAGAAAAAAAAGATAAACCAGACAACACCTGGCAAAGCCATCAATATTAACGCTTTGTATTGCCAGACATTCCTCCAAAACCCCTTTTTCTTCACATCTCATCATCTCCTTCATGCTACTAGAATAACGCTTTCATCCCTAAAAAATAAGGAACAAACTAAAGATAAAATGAAACAAATTAAAGGTCTTTGTTTATATTTTGTTTTTATTCTCTAAAAACCAGAAAAACGTCCTACCTTTTGCAAGATAGGACGCTTCATTGAGTTGTTTTTTATGAATGTTCAGTCGACAAAGCCGTTTTGTAGAATCACTTCGTGGAACCACTCACCGGACTTTTTGATGGTGCGTTTTTGGGTAGCCAAATCGACGGCAATAAATCCGTAACGATTTTTGAATTCATTCAGCCAAGACCAATTGTCCATACAGGTCCACATGTGATACCCGCGGCACTGGCTGCCTTCTTGGATTGCTTGGTGAACATACCGCAAATGATCTTTGATAAAGGTGATGCGGTACTCATCTTGGATCTGACCGCTGGCATCGATAAAGCGTGTTTCATCTTCGACTCCCATGCCGTTTTCTGAAATATAACAAGGGATATTGCCGTAGTTGTCTCGCAGGTTGATCAAGGTATCATAAATACCTCGCTCATAGATCTCCCAGCCTCGATGGGGATTGATTTTCTTTTCTGGCCAATCATAAACATCGAAGTAATCTTCCGGCATTGGAGTGTCCGCTGTTTTGGCAGAATGCTTTTGCTGCACCCGCCGTGGCTGATAATAGTTGACCCCCAAGAGATCGACCGTGTTTTCTTTAATGATCTGCAAATCTTCGGCTCTGGTTTCTGGCATGATCGCCAACTCGTTTAAGACAGCGATCAATTCTTCCGGAAAGGTGCCTTTGACCGCTGGATCTAAGAAGGATCGGTTAAAAAAGGCATCTGCCAGTTGCGCCGCTTGGCCATCTTTTTCATCGTTCGGATCTTTCGGATAAGTCGGTGTCAAATTCAAGATGATGCCGATTTCGCCTGGTTGCTGAGACTGACGGAAGCGTTGGATCGCTAAGGCGCTGGCGAGTGCTTCATGGTAGCCGACTTGCACCGCATGTGCCAAGTTGATTTCTGCTGGGTAATGCTGTTGATACAAATACCCCATCTCCACTGGCACGATCGGTTCATTTTGTGTGAACCAATGACGGACTTGATCACCGAACAACTCAAAACACAAAGCAGCATAATCTGCAAATGCTGTGACAGTCTCGCGATTGAGCCAGCCGCCTTCTTTTTGCAGTGCCATCGGCATATCAAAATGATACAAATTGATGAAAGGCTCGATGCCATTTTCGATCAAAGTGGCGAAGTACTCGCGATAAAACGCCACCGCTTGTTGATTGACCGCTCCTCTTCCTTCTGGCAGCAAGCGACTCCACTGGATCGAGGTTCGAAAAGAATTAAAGCCGATCTCTTTCATCAACGCCACATCTTCTGGGTAACGCTGCAGCAGCTGGACGGTATCTTTTGGTCCCCGTTTTTGATAAAAACGTTCTGGCTCCGTTGCGTACCAATAGTCCCAAATCGAATCGCCTTTGCCATCATCGGCCGTTCGTCCTTCAGTTTGCGGACCGCTGGCGGCGGCTCCCCACCAAAAATCTTTAGGAAAATGCAGGTTAGTCATGGGCAGTCACCTGCTCTTTGCCTAACAAGAGACAGCCGATAATCCCGCTTTTGTTCGGCAAGCCCCAAGTGACGATGTAGTCTTCCACTGGTGGTGTCTCCATATAGCCTGCCATTTGTTTTTGGAAGGATTGTTGGATTTGAGCGAGTAGATGCGGCTGATTCATGACCCCGCCGCCTAAAATGATTTTCTCAGGTGCTAAGGTCAACGTGATATTGACCAGCGCTTGCCCTAGATAAAAGGCTTGCAACCCCCAAATCTCGTGATCTTGCGGCAAGTCTTGTCCTTTGATCCCCGTACGTCCTTCTAAAGAAGGCCCTGCGGCTAATCCTTCCAGACAGTCGCCGTGATAGGGGCAAGTACCCTCATACGTATCTTCACTGTGGCGTTTGACATAGGTATGACCGATTTCTGGATGACCGATCCCTTCGAAAATCTTTCCTTCACGAACGACCCCGGCGCCAATGCCGGTCCCTACCGTCAAATAGACACAGCTGTCTTTGCCTTGCGCCGCTCCTTGGCGTAATTCCCCATAAGCGGCAGCATTGACATCTGTTGTCCAAGCAAATGCTGTCTCTGGGTAGCGCTTCTTCAATGCACCGAGAAAATCGAACTGCTGCCAGCCCTTTTTTGGCGTGGCTAGTATGTGGCCATAGGTCGCTTGGGTTGGATCGATCCCGATCGGACCAAAGGAACCGACCCCTAATGACACGAGATCGTAGGGATCGAAAAAGGCAAAGATCGCCGCTAACGTTTCCTCTGGTGTTGTCGTTGGGATCGACTCTTGGGCGATGATCGTCAGCTGGTCATCGGCAACGGCACAAATCATTTTTGTGCCGCCGGCTTCAATTCCTCCGTAAACCATCATTTCTCACTCCTTTACTCCAATGGTACGAATTTCATATGGGTGTAATTGCTCATTGACGCTCGATGCTTGTTCTTCCTCTAAAAGATTCAACAGACAAAGTGCCGCCTGCTCTTTTTGCACGTGAAAGGCAGTGGCTTGATCCGCCAAATTATAGCCCCGCAAAACGATCTGATGGTCTTGGCGATTGCGTTTTAAGGCGGTGATAGCTACCGTCGATCCATGAGCTTCCATGTATTGGTTGCTGCTGGCTAGCTTGCCTTGATGCTTGTCGGTCTGACTTGCCGTCCAAGGAACTTGGGCAGCTTGTGCTTGGCGATACGTTTCATAACGTTCTTCAGGAGCCCCATGACAGGCTACGCCGTATTCAAAGGTGTGGCTGCCTAAGCATTGCGCTTCTGGTGTTGGGAAGTAGCCCCAATCGCCTAGCTCTCCCGTACAGCGCAACAAGGTCAAGCAGATCTGATCCTTCACGATTTCATATTCGTTCAAACCAAAATTAGAAACCGTCATGCCACCTGTTTCATCATGCAAGTTGACAAAGGCGTGCTGATGCTGCGGATTTGTTGGGTTTTCCCAATGACTGGAAACCTGATTTGGCCGTTTTACGACTTCATAAATGCTGTCAGCTTCATGGAAATCCGTGGTGATCCCTGTTGGGAATAACACCCGCAGTCGGTGATCTTTGCTTTGGTTGTTGACGGTGGTTTTAAATGCCAGGCGGTTGCTGGTTCGTTCTAAGCGAATCTCCGTCTCGATCTTGAAAGCAACCAATTCTTGACTCCGCTGTGCCTTACGGAAACGGAAATCGACGACAGCTTTTTGTTCTTCTAACAAACGGTCATCTGCTGAAACAGGAATCTGTAATTCTTGCGTCAGTCGCACGACTCCCACCAGCGGATCGTTTTGTTCGATCGTCACGTGATGCGGAAATTGCGTCGATAAGATTGCTTGATCTCCTTCTGGTTGTTTGAAAATGTACTCATTGGCGATATCCCCCACATCCTCGAAAACCAGTAAATTGCGATAGGTTTTTTGGGTTGCTTTGTCTGTAATCGTCAAGCTGCCGTTTTCAGTAATGACGGCTTCCAAATGTGCGTTGGCAAGTTTACGCCCTCCTTCTGAAACGATCGGTGCACTCTCTACAGGCGTAGCGGCTTTTTCCACTAGGGCAAAGGTCTGCCATGAAAATTCCGGCAACTGGTTTGCTTCTACTTGGACCGTGACAAAGCGTTTCATGAAAGGAATCCGAAAGGCATCTTTAGGCAATTCATAGTCAAAAAGCACCTCTTCTTCACTGATGATCGCAGCAACAGGGTTCCCCTGTTCATCGATCACCGAATATGAACCTTTTGGCTTCGCCAACAATTCGTGGTAAAGCTTGCTTGGCAATCCTTCACGGAATGTTTTACGCTCAAGTTCGATCACCACTTCCACTAAACCAGAACGCGTGCTGCCAGTGGTGTTGAAGACCACGAAGGGGCGACTCTCCTCAGGAAACTGGCTCGTGTCGATGGCGGCTACTAAATTGCGTAACGCTTCATCTGCCACAAACTTGCCGATTTCATTGGCTTTTTCAAATCGCGGCATCATTTCTCGGTGTACCTCGTCCACTGAGCAGCCGCAGATGCTGTCGTGAGGATGATTTTGCATCAGAGTTTTCCACGCATGATCCAACATATCGTGAGGATAGCTGCCGCTTGCTTCATAAGCCATAGTTGCTAATGGCTCCGCAACATTTTCTAATTGGCGGGAAACCTTTGTATTCCATTGTTTTAAATAGACTCGGGAAGAGGCGGTATTGGCTAAAGTATACCAACCATCGGTTTCTTGACTGGTCAATTCACCTGTAACAGTTCCTAGGTCATCTGGCAGATCTGCTTGCACTGCTTCAAGGTATTCGGTAAAGCTGGCGTGCTTGAATTCATACTCTGGGAAAAGCTCGTTGGCTGTATGAATCGCTGCCGAAATGTCTTTTTGGACGGGTTGATGATCGACCCCATTCATCATTAAATAATGATTGGTGGCACCAAATTTTTCTACATCTTGCAGTTTTTGCGTCCAAAAGGCTTTGGCTTCTGCTTTATCCACTGGAATCTCATTGCCATTGGAGTACCAGTTGGCAAAGAGTAGACCAAAGATTTGACTGCCATCTGGACCTTCCCAATGCATTTCAGAATATTGGGAAGTAAATTGATCATCGGGTAAAACTTCGTTGTCAAAGCCGATCGGTTTGACGCCACGACCAAATGCAGCACTTTCAAGATTGGCTTGCAGCATCATTTGCGGGGTTTGCCCCATATTACCAAAAGTATCTGGGAAATACCCCAACATAACGGGGGTGCCCCACTTTTTGCTTTCTGCCATTCCAATCAGCATGTTACGGGTGTTTGATTCAGCACTGATCAAAAAGTCATCTTGCAAAATATAAAACGGACCGATCTGTAATTTTCCTTGTTGGATGGCCGCTTTGACCGCTTCGCGTTTTTCAGGTCGCACTTCTAAATAGTCATCCAAGATGATCGTCTGTCCATCTAGATGGAAGCTGTGGAACTCAGGGTCATTTTCAATTAATTCTAAAAGATCATCCATCAATTCAACTAGCCGCATGTGATGCTGTTCGTAAGGCATGTACCACTCCCGATCCCAGTGGCTGTGTGAGATGATATAAACTTGTTTCTTCATTGATTTTTACTCCTCGCTGTTTGCGTCGTTGGACTGCTTTTGTGTCACTCGAATGGTGGTGAGTAGTGCTGCTTATTTTTCCACTCGGATATCGAAATAATCCATGACCAATTCACAAAACATCATGTTCGCCCACGAGAACCATTCTCTCGTGTATTGCGAAGGATCATCGACATCGAACCCTTCATGCATCAAATTGGTACCCGCATCTGTCGCCACTAACTGATCCAAAATTCGTTTCTTTTCTTCTTTGTCAGTGGTGGTCATCCCTTCCATTGCCATGGCGATCGGCCACACATAATTTTCTGGCGTATGAGAGCTGCCAATGCCTTTGGCGTATTTGCCTTCATAGAAATACGGATTTTCACTGCTTAACAACGTTTTACGGGTCTGAAGATAAAGGGGATCTTCCATACTGCCATACCCCAAGTAAGGAGCGGCGATCAAATTCGGCACATTGCTGTCATCCATCAGGGTGCTATTGCCGAATCCATCCACTTCATAGGCGTAAACTTCTTCGCCAGCTTGGTTTTTGGTCAACCCATGCTCTTTGATGCCCGCTTCGATGTCTGCTTGTAATTTTTTTGCTTGTGCCACGATCGCTGCATCTTCTAAAACCGTCGTAAAGATTTCTTGGATATAGCCTAAGACCACCACCGCAAACATATTGGAGGGAATCAAATAGCCGTATTTGCAGGCATCATCACTTGGTCGAAAGCCTGACCAAGTCAAGCCAACGGGTTTCACCGGTGCTCCTTTGCCGTCATGAGTCAAGGTATCTTCTTTTCGCCAGGTATCCCGTTCAAAGCGATACGGGGATTCCGCATGGTTTTGTTCTGTCACAAACACCTCCAAGGCTTTTTTGATGCCTGTTACAAAATCATCATTGAACTGATCGGTTCTGCCTGTGTTTTTATATAGCAGATAGGCCAGTTGGATCGGATAACACAAAGAGTCGATCTCATATTTGCGTTCCCAGATCCAATCGTTCATTTCTGTATCGTCTGTTTGGTGGCCAGCACCATTGGCTGATTCGTTAAAGGCATTTGCATAAGGATCGATCGTAATATAGTAGAATTGCTTCTTGACTAACCCGCTGATCATGCTTGCTAAGTCTTCGTCTTCTTTGGCGATCACTAAATAGGGACGAACTTGCGCAGTGGAATCTCGCAGCCACATCGCTGGAATATCCCCCGTCAGTAAAAAGGTCGTGCCATCCTCATGACGCTTGACCGTCGTTAATAGTGTATTGGCAAAAGCTGCGTTAAAATTTTTCGCCCAATCGGCATGCGTTTCTCCGCATAGATCCGTAATCGTTTCCATAAATGTTGCTACTGAAGTTGGTATTTCTTTATAAACCATTCCATCACCTTCCCTGATTTGATATATCAATTTACGAACCTAGTATATCATGAATCATGTGAATGTCTAGCGCTTTTTCAAAATAATTAAAGGGTTTTCATTTTTATTGGTTTATGGTATGCTAACAAATATGATATATCAAAAGGGGTTTTCTTATGAAACAACCATTATATAAAAAAATTTACGCGGAACTTCACGAAGCCATCATTGAAGGCCGTTTGGCTCCGGGCAGTCGTGTTCCTACTGAAAAAGAACTATCTGAACAATACCAAGTCAGTCGGATCACCTCTAAAAGAGCCTTGACGGAACTGGAACAAAATCAGCTGATCTATCGCGTGCAAGGCAGCGGCAGCTTTGTCCGGGAATTGAAGGAAAAAAAAGCGACTGGACGAATTTTGTTTGTCTTGCCCTTTGCCAATGATCTTTCTTTAGGAAACTTTACCGAAGGCATTTACCCAGTGATGCAAGAACACGGCTTTGAACTATTGATGACACCAGTGGATTATTTGAAAAAAACGACGGCAGCTGAGCTGATGCAAGAATTCGACGGCCTGATCTATTACGCTAGCAATACGTTTTCTTACTATGACTTGCTGTTCGAATGTGCTGAAAAGCACTTTCCTATCGTGACCTTAGATAAAAAGTTGCATGAGTTTGAATTTCCAGCGGTCATGCCAGATAACTTTCAAGGTGGACAGCTAGCTACGGAGCATTTACTTGCGTTGGGGCATCAACGGATCGCTTATATTTTTGGTGATACCCATCATCCACAATCCGTCCGTCAGCGTTATCTAGGTTACATCGATGCGCTGAAAAAAGCCCAAAGAACCTTTCGCACCAAGCTAGACGACACGGCTGCCAGCATCGCAAATGCGCTTGACTACCTGGAAGAACATCAGGTCACGGCAGCTGTCTGTGAAAATGACTTGATCGCCATCGAATTGATGCGGGCATTGCGCCAAACAGATCTGCATGTCCCTACCAACATTTCCCTGGTTGGTTTCGATAATATCCAAGCCGCTGCCCTCGTTGATCCAGCCCTAACGACCATCGGGCAGAATTTTGCGGAGATGGGGCGCTTGGCAGGAAAGCAAGTGATTGAGAAAATCAACGCTGCGAAGGCAGCAACCCCAGTACCAACGGAGACGACCACCCATTTAGTGGCGGTTTCTTTGATCAAAAGAGAATCAACCCAATTAAAGGAGTGAACCAAGTGAACGTATCAATGATCGACACACGACACGGAACAGACAACCAATATAGTTTTTCCCATGGCAACTGCCTGCCTTATACAGGGGTTCCTTTTGGCATGAACTACTTTGCCCCGCAAGCCAGTGATCAACGCGGCAGTTGGTGGTTTCATCCAGAAGATCGAACCTTTCAGGGCTTTCGCATCACCCATCAGCCTAGCCCTTGGATGGGGGATTTCAGCCATCTGACGATGCTGCCGATAAACGGCACGCTTTCTGAAAATACCCTTTTCCATGCGCAAAGCTCGTATCGTCCTGAAGAAAGCACCTTTAATCCAGCCTTTCTTAAAATCAAGACACAGCGGTATTTAACAACAACGACTTTGATCCCCAGTATGTATGGCGGTGTGCTGACCATTGAAAACGGCGGGGATCAGCCGGGTCTTGGCTTGTCGCTGCCGGGTGACTATGTCTTAGAACAGTTGGACGAACAGACAGTGGCTGGTCAACTGATCGTATTTTCCGGGTGCGAAGATGAACGCTTCACCTTCCATTTCGTCTACCGTTTCGAAACACCCATCACGGCGATCGATGGTGCCTTGACAGGCAAAGAAGCCTTCGTCGTTCTCCGCTTTGATGATTGCCAAACACAGACGATCCGTTTTGCGACCTCGTTTCTCAGTCGCGAACAAGCTTGCTTAAACTTGCAGCGGGAACAGCAATGGGCTCCTGCCGATTATCTGGCTTCTGTCCAACAGCAATGGAATCATTTTTTGCAAAAAATCGAGATTGAGCATCACGATCAAACACAAGTTTCTACTTTTTATCATAATTTTTATCGCTTATTCTTGTTTCCTCAAACCTTCTTCGAAATCGATCAAGAGGGCCGCAAAATGCATTGGGATACCTTGGCAAAAGCAATCAAACCAGGACCACTGTACACAAACAACGGCTTTTGGGATACGTATAAAACTGTCTACCCGCTCTTTTCACTCTTGGCCGTCGAACAATTGGAAGACATGCTGGAAGGCTTTTTGAACAGTTATCGCGAAAGCGGCTTTTTACCGAAATGGCTATCACCCGATGAGCGTGGATTGATGCCAGGGACGCTGATCGATGCCGTGATCGCTGATGCCGCAGTAAAAGGCATTCGTCCCGATTTGATGCCCGAATTTTTAGCAGCGATGAAAAAAGGCGCCACCGTCCAAAGTGAAAATCCCAATTATGGTCGGCGTGGCACAACGGACTATTTGACTTACGGGTATGTGCCATTGACGCATCATGAATCGGTCAATCACACCCTTGATTATTGTTACAGTGATTTTTGTATTTCACAAGTCGCGCAACAGCTGGGTGACGAGCAAGCAGACTATTATCAGCAGCAATCGCAAAACTACCGCAACATTTTCGATCAGGAAACTGGCTTTATGCGGGCAAAAGATCCCGATGGTGCCTTTCGTCCAGAATTTAGTGACATACGCTGGGGCTTGGATTATGCAGAAGGCAGTGCGTGGCAAAGCAGTTTTGCTGTTTACCATGATTTCGCTGGTTTGATCGCCGAACATGGCGGCAAAGCGGCCTTTGAAGCAAAACTGATCGACTTGTGCAATCAAGAACCTCGCTATACGACAGAAGGCTACGGCTTTGAGATCCATGAAATGAGTGAGATGGCCGCACTCGATTTTGGTCAGCTGGCGATCTCCAATCAGCCAAGCTTCCACTATCCGTATCTATTCAGCTATTTGGGCAAACCAGAAATGGCCCAGCCCTTGATCAAGCAGCTATTGACACAATGCTTCAATGACTCACCAAAAGGCTTTCCTGGCGATGAAGACAACGGCAGCATGGCTGGTTGGTACATCTTCAACTCCTTGGGCTTTTATCCAGTCACACCGGGGACAGGCGAATATGTCATTGGCATGCCATTATTTGATCAAGCAACACTACATCTTGCTTCAGGCAAAGACTTAGTGATCAAGAGCACGCCCAATGCGCCGCAACAGCTCTTCGTGGATAAAATTAAATTGAACGAAGAACCCTTCGAGCGATTGTTTTTCACCCACCAAGAATTGACTGCCGGTGGTACATTGAACTTCCAGCTAGGTATCGTCCCTCGCAGCAAAGAGTGGTCAGCCGATGCTTATCCTTATAGCGTCAGTCAACCACATGCATAACGAAAAAACCGCTCCTTAGCAACAGGCAGCAGTCTACTTTCAGTCAAATGAAAGTGCACGCTGTCCCTGCTATGGAGCGTTTTTTTTATTGGTTCATTTGTAGCGGTAACAGACGTTCGATAGTTTTCAGCACACCATTTTCATCGTTTGATTTGGTCACAAATGCTGCCGCTGCCTTGACTTCCTCAAAGGCATTGCTCATGGCGAAACTAAACGTGCCAGCTGCCATCAACTCCAAATCGTTCAAGCCATCACCGAAAACCATTGTCTCCTCTGGTGTGACGTGCAGCAATTCTTGCAAGTGTGCCACAGTCGTTCCTTTGTGGACGCCTTGATTGGTGATATCGATCCAAGCGGCTTCCGAAGCCACGATGTAGGCGTCGTTTGTAAACTCGCTTAACTGTTGAACATGCTCAAAGCAACGTAGTTTTGGATCAAAAATAGTGAGCTTCACAAAATCTTCTGTGATGGTTTGATAATCCGCCACCGTTTTGACCACCCGGTAAGAGCCACGCACTTTCTGGGCATCTGCTTCATTGGTCGTTTCAGCAATGTACGCCGCAGTCGGTGTACAGGCGATGATCACATGATCTGGCGCAATCGCAGCGAGCTTCGCAATGATCCGCCGCCCTAATTCGTTTGGCAGCAGTGATTCAAAGATGTATTCGCCTTGATGTTTGATGCGGGTCGCGCTATCCCCAAGAATCCAAACATCCGCTGCTGCTTCACCAAACAGTTCTTCCACTCGTTCACACTGTTTGCCGGTACACGCCGCAAAAGCAACCCCCGATTCTTTCATTTGTTGGCTGACTTGTTGATAATAAGGCCGATCAAAACTGCCTTGGCTGTTCAAAAATGTGCCGTCTAAATCTGTGATGACTAATTTGATCATACGTTTCTCTTCCCCTCTACCTCGTGTCCTCTGCATTGCGGATTACTTAATTAATATTATTAATTAAGTATACTTATTTTCAAGTTTTCCGTCAAGTCAGTCTTTTAAAAACTTTACATCGTTTCATCCCGTCGGTATACTTAATTAAATCACTTCATTAAGGAGAACACCTATGGCTTCTACCACCCATTCCATTCGCCAGCAAAACAAACAGCTGGTTTTAAAAACCTTATTTCAAAACGGGGCATTATTCGCCTCCGATTTAGTGAAGAAAACCGGCATCAGCATGGTCACCACTAACTCATTATTAAAAGAATTGTTAACAGAGGGGGAAATCACTAAAGGTCCACTGGAGCAAAAAGAGCTAGGGCGGCCTGCTGTGACCTATCAGCTAAACCAAGACCGAGGCCATTCTCTTTTGCTTAGCTTTATCGATCACGATGGTTCCTTGGCTCTTTGGTCCATGCTGATCGACCGCAAGGGGAAGGTTTTGGCGAAACACGACCAGCCCTTTCCTGATGTCGCCCCTCACCGCTTTCAAGAATGTGTAACGAACGAGCTGGCATTATTTCCCTCTGTAGAACAGATCGCCCTCTTTTTACCAGGAAAAATCAGTGGAGGAACCGTGACTTCCAGCTGGTATGAAAAATTCAATGGCTGGCACCTGGCAGCCCTCGTGGCAGAGGTCACTGCCCTGCCCTTCTACTGTCAAAACGATGCCCATATTTTAACGATCGGCTATTGCATCGCCCAACAGATCTCCTTGCAGCAAACCATCGTCGGCATGTACAATCCCGAAAAAAGCATGCCTGGTATCACGCTCCTGGTCAATGGTGCGCTTTTAGAAGGGAAAGATGCCCTAGCGGGAGAGGCAAAATTTTTGCCCGGCTACTTAGATCAAGGGGTACCGCAAGACCGCAGGGCTTTGGTCCAGCGCCTGGCAAGCTTACTGCCATTTTACAATGCAGCTTTTGCCCCCCACTGTATCATTTTAGCCAGCAGTGATGCGGTAAAAACCGATCTCTTAGACGCGATCCAAAAAAATCCATTGCTGCAGCAACAACCCAATCAGCCCGCTTTCCATTATATCGATGCTATCGAGGAAGCCATGGTGCTAGGCATGCACTGGCTGATTTTCCGCAGGACACCTTTTGACTTAGCTCGTTGACGACACAAAGACCATAGAATAATTGAGGCGGTGTGATATGAAAATAGCGATCATTGGTGCTGGTCCTCGTGGACTTTCACTTTCCGAACGACTGATTGCTCATAGCAAACAAAACAAACAAGCCATCGACTTGCTGCTGTTTGATCCCTTTCTTCCTGGGGCAGTTTGGCGCACGGACCAATCGGCAGATCTGCTATTGAATTCTGTGACCAGTCAAGTCACCCTTTTCACGGATGACACATTAAGCACCGGCGGCCCCGTGGTCAAAGGACCTACCTTATACGAATGGGCAGTGACAGAAGGGAAACATTTCGCAGCCACGCATGCCCCTGAGCTCGTTGCGGAATGCACAGCACTTGATTCACTTGATCCTAACGGGCATTGCTCACGGGCGTTATATGGACTCTATCAGCAGTGGTTTTATCAGCAGTTGTTAATAGCGCTACCTGAATCCATTACCGTCAACCATCTGTCAGATAGGGTCAGCTCCTTGACACCGCTTTCCAACAATCGTTACCAATTGACGACGGCTCACCAAACATTCCTTGTTGATGCCGTCGTCTTAGCTACAGGCCATTCACAAGCCCAACTGTCAGCAGCAGAACAACAATTGGCGAATGCTGCCGAAAAAAATGGCTGGTTTTATGCACCGCCAGCCAATGCGGCAGATACGGATCTAACGGCTGTAAAAGCCGGAGAACCTGTGATTTTACGAGGACTAGGACTTGCCTTTTACGATTACGTCACCCGCTTGACTAGCGGTCGGGGCGGCACCTTCGTCAAAGTCAATGGATCCCTCGTCTATCAACCTTCTGGTGAAGAACCGCAAATCATCGCCGGTTCTCGGCGGGGTGTCCCGTATCATCCTCGCGGCCGCAATCAAAAAACACCGACCCAGCAGCGAAAGCCCGTTTTTTTTACCCCTGAACGCCTCGCTGCTTGGCAAGCAGCCAAAACGGTTGCTGGCAAGACCTTGCTCTTCTATTTAAAAAAAGAGGCAGAACTCGTCTATTATCAGACGCTGCTTTCAGAAAAACAATGGCTTGGCAAAGATCAGCTTGCCGCTTTTACCACCGCCTTTGTTGCCACGGAAGGATCTGAAGACTTGCTAAAAAAATGGCAGCTTCCTACGACGGAGTGGTGGTCATGGCAACAACTAGCCGATCCCTTTGCTCAGAAAAAGCAGCAGTCGTTGCAAGACTTTTTCATTGCGCTATTACGTACCCAAATCCAAGATGCCGAAAAAGGCAATCTAACAGGACCTATCAGCAGTGCCTTGGAAGTCTTCAAAGATCTGCGGGACCCGATCCGGTTTGTTCTCGATCATCAGCTAATGCCAGCACAAGACCTGAAAACACTTTTTTGGCAGTCTTTCGTTCCCTTGAACAGCTTCTTATCGATTGGTCCGCCGGTTCAGCGCCTGCAGGAACTGGTGGCCTTGATGGAAGCGGGAGTGGTGACCTTACTAGGTCCTGACATGACTGTTGAAATCGAGGAGGCTTATTGTACGTATTCAAAGCGATTTCCCGACACACGCTATCACGCGACGCAACTAATTGAGGCCCGCATTCCATCGACAGCGATTCGTCGAACCAACAGTTCCTTGTTGCGGCAACTGCTAAACGATCGGATCATTCACTCGCACCAGTTGCCGATCCCCAATGAGGAGCCTTTTGAGACGGGTGCTATCGCCATCGATCCTGAGACCAATCAGGTCCTTGGACCAGATGAACGCCCCTACACTACCCTCTATTGTTTTGGGATTCCCACAGAAGGCATCCACTGGCTGACGGCTGCCACTGCTCAGCCGGGAACTGATGCTTGGAATTTACGGCAGGCGGATCAGATCGCCGCTGAGCTTTTGCGCGCATCCCTTTAACAAATGGGGCCATCATTTCCATGAAAAGCAGACACCTGATGAACCATTCGGGGGTCTGCTTTTGTTACGTCTTCCGTCACACTGATTTTTCTTCATTATTTAGAATATTCTTGAAATTTTCTTTAATTGTTACACGAAAATTGCGACAGTTCTAGAAAACCGTTACAATAGAAGAAAAGAACGCAAGGAGGTTGTTTCATGACCGCTGAATTACAAAAAATTGATGCCTTGATCGCAGAAGTGGAAAAAGTGATTTTAGGCAAACGAGATGTGATCCAATTTACCGTAGCTGCGCTGCTTGCTGGCGGGCACGTTTTATTCGAAGATATTCCCGGTGTCGGGAAAACAATGTTGGTCAAGTCGTTAGCAAAAGCCATTCAGAGTGACTACAAGCGAGTCCAGTTTACCCCTGACCTTTTGCCTAACGATATATTAGGTGTCTCGATTTTTAATTCCCAAAGTCACCAGTTCGAGTTTCGTCCTGGTCCGATCTTCACCTCCGTCCTCTTGGCAGATGAGATCAACCGCACCACACCAAGGACGCAAGCCTCGCTTTTAGAAGCCATGTCAGAAAATCATGTCACCATCGACAATCAAACGTACCCATTGAGCCCCCACTTTTTTGTGTTAGCTACCCAAAACCCAATCGAATATGAAGGAACGTATCCCTTGCCCGAAGCCCAATTGGATCGTTTTTTGTTCCGCCTGCATATCGGTTACCCAGATTTTCAAGATGAGCTCGCCCTTTTGACTGGAAAACGACAGCAAAGCTTGGATCAGATCCAAACTATTTTACATGCTGATGAAGTGACTGCTTTAAAAGCGATGGTCGATGACGTATATGTCGATGAGCAAGTCGCACGTTATGCATTGCAGCTGGTGCAAGCAAGTCGACAGCACAATGCCATTGACCTTGGTATCAGTCCACGTGGTGGGATCGCCTTCTTAAAAGGCGCTAAAGCTCTAGCGTTGACGGAAGGCCGCACCTTTGTCACGCCGCAAGACTTGCAGCGAATTTTACCAGCAGTCTTCGGTCATCGTTTATTACTGAAAGGCGGCGTTCATGCTAGCACGGAGACCCTTTCAGATTTGATGAAACAGATGATCCAGCGGGTGCCTGTCCCAACGAGGAAATAGCGATGAAAAAAAAGAAAATTGAACGCCTGCTGCGCATCCTGCTGTTTGGTGCTGTTTATTTTTTGCTGCTGGCTTATTGTGTGATCTTCAATAATAATGCTGGCTGGAGCCTTTGGTTTTTACTGACTTTGTTATTGTTGCTTGATGCAGTATTCTTGCTCCCCTCCCTCAAGAAGGTCCAAATCATTTTAGAAGAATCGATCCAAGCTGAAACACACACAGCGATCACCTTACCGCTGCAAGTCTTCAAGTATCGCCCGACGCTGCTGCCGCTGGTCGATTTCACCTTGCAGTTTGACGATCGTTTCAAGGAAAGTCATCACAGCGCCTTTTATCGAGGCAATCTGATCCGGCTCCAGCTGCCTTGGACCCCAAAGGAGCGCGGCAGCTATGAAGAATTGTCCGTTCAACTGTCCAACCATGATCTCTTTGGCTTTTTTGAAAAAAGCTACGCTGCAGTTGCGAACCAAACGATTTTGATCCTGCCTAAATTGACGCCAGAAGCCGTTACCCTACTGCCTTTTATTAAACAGCAAGTCCGCAGCCAAAGCCACGGGGAACCCAATTTTTCTATTCGACAGTTTCGTCAATACCAGTTAGGGGATTCATTAAAAAATATCGATTGGAAATTATCCAGCAAACAACAGGAATTGATCTATCGCGAACGAGAACACGAAGAAGAACAAGACATCTTTCTGCTCTTTTGGGGAGAAGATCAGCCTGCTTTTGAAGAGACTTTGACACTGTTTTATTCGCTCCACCATTTCTCGCAAAATCAACGACTTTTTCAGCCGCTCTTGATTGGTGACGGATTGACTTCTCCTTACCAAACGGATGCCGCTGCCTATGCCCAGATCCTTCCCTTCGAGAAAGTTCCTGAAGGGGTACCGCTTTTGACTGGCAGCCATCTTATCTTCATTACCCCGGTTTTCACCCCACAACTGGAAAACTACCTCAGTCAGTTGGAAGCAAAAAACAGCTGCCAAGTGTTTACCTACGCTGATTTAATGAGGCAGTTGAATGATCTTGAGGAGGTGGTAGGATGAGATTTATTAAGAAAGCGCTGATTGGTCTTCTGACCTTTTTCAGTCTATCACTGGTGATCTTGCCGTTTATCGCAGTTTATGACCTTGGCAATCAGTTCACCCTTTTAACTTATGCCTTTAGTGTATGTTTGATTTTGACCGTCGTGCCGAAAGTCCGTTACAGTTTGCCTTTGCTGGCAGCCGCTTGGCTGATGGTCTTGTATTGGATCTTTCCTTATGGGACTGCCTTTTCTTTTGATTGGCTGCTGCGTTTTTGGCTGGACCTGCACCGTGCCTTTCAAGAAATTCTCAGCGGTGAAGTCGGCTATATCACCGAACTGGCGGCGGTGACATTGATCGTTAGTTGGGTCTTCTTTTTAGCGATCTTACCGATCACTTATCAACGCTTTTTCTTGATTTACGCTACCATGATCGGCTACTTGCTAACAGTCGTGATTTTTAACCAATTTGATCTGACGTGGCATTTGATCGGTATTTTTCTTTGTGCCTTGGCTTCTTCAATGATCCAGCGCAGCGCCTTTCAATCCAGTCAAATGATCGCCCCCTGGTTCGCCGTGATGCTATTGATTGGTGGATTAGCCGTCACTGCTGTCTACTTGCCGCAAACGAGCCTGCGGGATCAGTTGGCAGCCCGTTCCACGCCTATACGGACAAATCTGAATCAGCTGGGTTTTTATCAATTTATTGAAGAACATGGCACCCCCACTGGTTCTCGCACGGGATTCAGTGAAAACGATCGTCAGTTAGGCGGACCACTACTGGATGATGCGACGATTTTATTTGAAGCGCAACAAGAAACCCCGCATTACTGGCGGGTGGAAAGCAAAGACTTTTATTCTGGTAAGGGCTGGATCAGTACGAGCCGCGAAGAGGCTCGCTTAGAAGCAGAGGCCGTCACGATCGCGGATCAAAGCTATCAGCAAGCCTATCTTGAGAACGAATCCGTTCGGGTCCAATTTCAAAACCATGGAGACTATGTCCCATTGCCCTATGGGCGCAGCACGTTGTCCCTTGAAAACGGTGCTCGCGGTTTTCAAATCAGCGATGCCATCCAGCGGGTCGATCTCATTGATCCACTCCCCGACACCACCTTGACCTTCGATTGGGACCATCCAGATTTTGCCGCAGAAAATCTCCAAAATCTGCCTTTGATCTATCCGGATTCTCCGATCGATTATATCCAGTTACCCGATTCTTTGCCGCAGCGGGTACGAGATCTCGCCGCTGAGATCACCACTGACAGCAACAGTCTGTTTGATCAAGTCACGGCGGTTGAAAGCTATTTGAAAGATCCACTCGTATTCCGCTATTCCAAGACCGATGCCGTCGTGCCTGCAGAAGAGCAAGATTACGTTGATCAATTTTTATTTGAATCACAAGTCGGCTACTGCGACAATTTTTCCACGGCAATGGTCGTGCTACTAAGGAGTTTAGAGATCCCTGCTCGCTGGGCTAAAGGCTTTTCTCCTGGATCCCCCGTGACAGAAAACGGCATCACTACTTATACTGTCCGTAACTTGAATGCCCACTCATGGGTGGAAGTCTACTTTGACGGATACGGCTGGGTTCCTTTTGAACCGACACCTAGTTTCCAAAATCCAGATCGTCCCGTGTTGACGCAAGAATCTACTAGCTCCGAAGAAACACCGACCGCTAGCAGCGAGACAACACCAACGAGCAATACGGAAACAGAAAGTAATGAAACCACGACCAGCAGTTCTGCAACAGCCGCGGTTACCGATGATGTTTGGTTGACTGAGGAGCTGAAACAAACGCTGCGCAATGGCTTCTTTGGAGGCTTAGCTATCTTAGGACTTGGCCTGCTTTTCTATTTCCGCCATTCGTTTTTCCGTATTCATTTATGGTTGATCTGCCGCTTTAACAAACAGCCGCTAGTTGCTGCCTATCCTTTGTTTTTACGGCAAACGACGAAAGTTCTGTACCGTAACGAGGCGGAGCCGCTGATCGATTATGCCCAACGACTCGAAGCATTCTACCCACTGTTCCATGGTGATTTTATCCGCTTGACGCAGCAATACGAAGCCTACCTTTACAGCCAAGAACAGCCGGCTGGTCAAGAAGCCTTCTTGAAGCAAGTCGCTGCCCAAATCAGTCAGCTGAAAAAACTCAACTAAGCAATGAGGAGAAACGACAAAAAAACGTATCGATCAAAGGATCGATACGTTTTTTGCTTTAGGCGTTTCCTTGACGTTTTTGAACGGCAATAATAATCAGTTTCGTGATTTCCATCAAAACAACTGCCACAGCAGCCATTGCGATACATAGACCGACATGTCCCAAAGTGAAGGTTGCTGGAATCGCAAAGACTTCACGGATGCCAGGAATCAAGGTAATGCTGTATAGTCCACCACAAACGACGATCGCCAACCATACCATTTTATTGGCAAAAAGGCCAGCTTGCCAAGCAGTCTCAGTGTTTGAGCGTGCTGGCAATGTTTGCAATGTTCGGCTCCAGATAAGTGTTGAGAAGGCCATCGCTACACCTAATTCAGGTGATTGGCTCATCCCTAACCATTGTGCCAAAATCACGACAGCGGCAATCAAAATACCGCGATACGTTACTGAGATCAATGTTTTTCCAGTGAAGATACCAGCATTTGGATCTCTTGGCTGGCGCTGCATGATGGTTGGTTCGGCTTTTTCCATTCCTAGAGCAATCGCTGGTAATGAGTCGTTGACTAGGTTGATAAAGAGCAGCTGCAAGGCAGTAAATGGATTGTCCCAACCCATCACTAAGGCAAAGACGATCGCAATGATCGCACCTAAATTTCCAGCAAACAAATACGAAATAGCTTTTTTGATGTTGTCAAAGACGTTTCGGCCAACTTCTACTGCACGAATGATCGAAGCAAAGTTGTCATCCGTCAAGACCATCGCCGCTGCATCTTTGGCAACGTCCGTTCCAGTTCCCATTGCGATCCCGATATCCGCTTGTTTCAAGGCGGGTGCATCATTGACCCCATCTCCGGTCATGGCAGAGATCTTGCCTTTCTCTTGCCAAGCCCGCACGATACGGATTTTGTTTTCCGGCGAAACACGAGCATAGACTGTGATTTTGTCTAATTGATCCGCTAGTTCGGTTTCAGAAAGAGCATCCAATTCCGTACCAGTCAAGGCTAAATCGCCCTCGGCTGAAATACCGATCTCTTGTGCGATCGCCACGGCTGTCGTTTTGTGGTCCCCTGTGATCATCACTGTTTTGATACCAGCAGATTTAGCATCCGCTACGGCTTGTTTGACTTCTTTACGAGGAGGATCGATCATTGCCATCAAACCAACTAAAATCAGCTCGTTTTCATCCTCTAGTGTCAATTCTCGTGATTGGGCATCGGTCAATGGACGGTAAGCAAACGCCAAGACTCGTAATGCCCGTTTTGAGAATTCTTCGTTTTGATGCTGCAACTTATTTCTGATTTCATCTGTTAAAGGCACGACTTGATCATCGATCAAGACTTTAGTACTGCGGCCAAAGACGATGTCTGGACCACCTTTGGTCAACAATAAATGTTCGCCATCGATCTCATGTAAGGTGGACATCAATTTACGATCAGAATCGAAAGGCAATTCTTGCAAACGAGGAAACTGTTGACGAATCGACCGATATGGCTGATTTAGTTTCTCACTGTAATCCAGAAAAGCAATTTCAGTAGGGTCTCCTAGCTTCGCCCCATCTTCACTGATGGCAGCATCATTGGCCAAGACACTGATTTCTACCAAGCGTTTTTCAGGCAATGTCCAGGTAGTTGGCTCATCGGGGAACGTGCCCGTTTGCCCATTTGGTAAATAGTAGTCAACAACGGTCATTTTGTTTTGGGTCAAGGTCCCTGTCTTATCTGTACAAACGATACTCGTTGAACCCAATGTTTCAACCGCTGGTAGTTTTCGAATGATGGCATGACGCTTCGCCATTTGTTTTGTTCCGATGGAAAGGACGATCGTCACGATCGATTGCAAGGCTTCTGGGATCGCTGCAACGGCTACGGCTACCGCAAACATAAAGGCGTTGACTAAATCTTCCGTCATATCACCTGTACCGTCACCTAAGAACAGCCGTGCGACTTGAACCCCTAAAATAATCAATGAAAGGACCAAGATCGCCAAGCTCAGTTTCTTACTGAAGCTGTCCAGTCCTCTTTGCAATGGCGTTTTGTGTTCAACCGTACTTTCCAATAAGCCCGCCACTTGACCGATTTCCGTCACATTACCAGTTGCGGTTACGATAAACCGACCACGCCCATAAGTGACGATCGTTCCACTGAAGACCATGTTGTCACGGTCGCCGATCGGTGCGGTACGATCGATCACACCTAATTCTTTTTCCGCTGGCGTTGATTCCCCAGTCAGCATTCCTTCATCGACCTTCAAAGAACCCTCTTCGATCAATCGACCATCTGCTGGTACATAGTCCCCAGCTTCTAAAATAACGATGTCGCCGACAACCAATTCTTTCGCTAGCACACTTTGTTCTTTGCCATCCCGAATGACGTTAGCATCTGGTGCCGACAGGCTTTTCAAAGCGTCTAACGACCCTTCGGCTTTTTTCGTTTGAATCACACTGACGACGGAATTCAACAAGAGTACTGCGAAGATAACGATCGACTCAACGTGGGCACCCATAACCATTTGGATGATTGCCACGATCAGCAAGACGATCACCATCGCATCTTTGAAGGTATCTAAGAATAAGGCAAAGCTAGATTTCTTAGGTGCTTCCTTCAGCTGGTTCAGGCCATTTTCTAAGCGCTTGGCTGCCTCTTGCTGCGTCAACCCCTCTGGACTGCTCTGGACCTCTGCCATAATTTCCGAGATTTCTTTTTGATACATTTCTTTCGCCAATTTTTTTGCCCCTTTTAATTTTATTTTCCTTAGGCACTCTGCTAGAAAAAAAGAGACCTAAGACAAGTATACGCTTGTCTTAGGTCTCACCATTTCAAATAATACCAGAAAGCTGTCACCAGCTTACTTACTGTTGATATTATCGCAGCTTGCGCCACCGGTTACTCCCCTAAGGAATAATAATAAGAATGTATCATTATCATAACGGAAACTGTTGTGCTTGGCAACTATAAAACATCAATTTGAAAATTTTTTGAAAACATTCTTTTTGTTCCCATTCCTTTTTTTTCTGTTACACTAAGGAAGAAAGAAATTTGTATGTTACAGGAGGAAAAACGATGGATCTTTTTGATACTTTTACCCACCACAGCTCTGTCAGAGATTTTCAACCCCGGCCACTATCAAAGGAGCTCAAGCAAAAACTAGTAACGGTTGCCCAGAGCGGTTCCAGCTCGAATTTTGTTCAAGCCTATTCGATCATTGAGGTCAGTGATCCCCAAAAGCTGGCTGAGATTGAAAAGCTCGCGGGTGCCCCAAACTATATCACTCGAACCGGAGTCTTCTACCTTTTTATCGCCGACTTACATAAGCATCAGCAGCTGCTGACCCAAGCAGGATTGCCGGATACCCACTTAACCACGATGGAACCATTTATTGTGTCAGTCGTTGATACGACCATCGCTGCCCAAAATATGGTAGCTTACGCTGAAGCGCAAGACTTAGGAATTTGCTACATCGGCGGCATCCGCAATGATTTGCCTCGTATCGCAGAACTTGTCGGCTTACCAAAATTGACGTTTCCTTTATTCGGTTTAACGATCGGCTATCCGCAACACAGAAATGAGCCGAAAGTCCGCTTGCCCCAAGAAGCGATCGTAAGTGTCGATCAGTATCAACCGCTGACGCAGGAGCAAACAGCCCAGTACAACCAAACGACAGAAGCCTATTATGCACAGCGCAGCCGCAATCAACAGCAAACCAATTGGCAAACGAAAATGACGGAATTTTTCCGTGAACCGCGACGTCCAGATGTCGCTGCCTTTATGAAGCAACAAGGCTTCTCAGACCACTTCGGCGAATGAGGACACTAATCACCACGGGAAAATAAAAAGCGATCACTGGCAAGAAATCTTGTCAGGATCGTTTTTTTTCTTAGTGTAAAAATCAGGTTCAGGCGGCTCTTGTATCTTTGTCATGGTAATTAACGTGTGGCTTCTTGTGCGGCTTCGTTGACGGCAACTGCCTGCTCACATGTTTCCATTAATGCTGCTAACGCTTTATCTAACACTGCTTCATTTTCGGAGGTTCGCTGACTGATTTGCATCATAGGCTGAGCCGCAAGATCCAGCAAATAGGTAGGGATTGCTTCTTTTTCAGCAAAAGTGCCCTTGATCAGCGGCTGGTAGACAGACTCGCCACAGGGGCCGGTTTTGATAAAGGCTAGTTCGAACTGCGCCTTCCCTGACAAACGCAACCGATAGACCCCTTCTTTGGTCAGCAGTTTTTCATCGGCAAAGCGCGCCTGTAATCGTGCGAAACGTTCGTAATCCATAGTATCTGCTCCTTTTTGATTTCTTCTTTTCTCTAGTGTAGCAAATTTCTTGTTAGCAAAACATCTCTTTCATAGAGAACGCCCCCTTTTTCCTCGTTTGGTGATTTTCCACTTTACAAACAGAACGAACGTTCGTATAATTCAAGTGAGGTGAATGCGTATGCCCGCTGCAAAAATCGCTTATGCAAAACAAGAAACCTATGCATTTGAAAAACACTATTATGAATTGGTAAACTTTCCCACACCAGTGGCGCTTTTGTTTGATGAATTCGCACTGACGATGGAGCGCAACCAAAAATCGTATATTGCGATCCCCGCGCGCTATTCCGTCTTAAAGGTTCCGCTCGTCTTTGTTTTTCGACTAGAGACTAAGGATGCGCCTGTTTATTATTATGAGCACGTACTTGCTGAAAATAAGATCATTCGCCGCTACAACCCCGAGCGTAATTATTTGCCCGGCGGAAGATAGACCAATGGTTCACCCCGTTTACTGTACTAAGCAACTGCACCCTCCTGTTAAATATCACTGATCAGCAGTTCGAATGTTTGTCAACAAAACAAAACCCTTCTATACTAAAAAGAAAGGGGTTTTTCACAATGACGAAAAAACCGCCGCAAACGTCTGAAGAAAAAGAAGCCGCTTCTAACAATATGGGACTGGGGATCGGTGCCGGTATGGATCAAAAAAGCAACAAAGACCAGAAATAGTCGTAGCAAAGAGCTGTGCTTATCTGTCACAGCTTGCTGCCAAGTAAATAACAAAAAAGCCTAGGTTCTGCACTTGTTGTGCAGGACCTAGGCTTTTTTGCTACTTCGAGCAATATTCTCGAAAGCAGCTGCTTCACAGTTGGTTACAACAGATTTCTTTTCGCCATTTCTGCGCGATACAGTTCATAGACCGCATCACTTTGCTTTGCATGGCTGCGGTAAAAGAGCCCATAAGAGAAAATCGCTTGGAAATTGCTTCCTTGATTTGCTCGTGCTACAGCGTGGTACAAATTCCCCAACTGCTGATCAGACATCTTCCCGCTTTTGATTCGTTTGGCAACTGCTTTTTGGGAAAGGGTAAATAAAATCGTCGTAAATACTTGATAAACCACCCAAATCGCCAGAATAACCAAAATAAATTTCACTAAATCAGGCATCACTTTTCAACTCCTTACAAAAAGTAAATCATTCGGATGATTTGATGTCAATAATAAAATAACCCAACGAAAATAAAATATTTATTTCCCAAAGTAATAAAATAGCAGTACGACAATGATTGAAACAATCAGTCGTACTGCTATTCCTTTATTACCTCTATTCATCTAAGTATTACTAAATCGACTCAGCTAAAAAAAGAATAGACGGTATCAATGTCTCTTTATTTCGCCAAACGGTAGATAGCATCTGCATAGATCACCGCTGCGTTGAATAGGTCATCCAAGCTCATGAATTCATTGGCTTGGTGCATGGTGTCGACATAGTCTGGGAACATTGCGCCATAGGCAACGCCGCGTTTCAATAGACGGCCGTATGTGCCGCCGCCGATGATTTGTTCAAAGCCTTTTTCGCCAGTATGTTCTTCATAAACCGCCAATAAAGTTTCTACCAATGGATCATCTGCTGGCACGTAGTGAGGTTCCATGTTGCGGTCATTGCGAGTAACGGTTGCCCCTTCCATACCGACGGTGCGTTCCACACCGATTTCAAGACCTTCCGCAGTTACCCCTTTAGGATAACGGAAATTCAATGCGATAAAGTTGTCTGCTTGCGTTCCTGCTTGGTTCGCTTTAAAAGCAAACAAGCCAGCATTCATAGTCAATTTACCCATTTTTTCATCTTCGTACGCCACACCTAATTTTTCACCGTAGAAATCTTCATGGACATAGGCTGCTGCTGCATGGATGAATTGTTTTGCGCCGCCGCCAAAGGCATAGTTATCTAAGAAGACAGCTAAGAAGGTCCCTGCATTGATTCCTGATTGTGGGCTGGCACCATGGGCACCTTTACCGACTAATTCAATCGTCACTTGTTCATTTTCTGTTTCAATCGTCCCCGTCACTGGATTGGCTTCAACGTAATCGAAAAAGGCTTTTTCGATCGCTAATGCTTCTTCTGTTGATGGAGCAATGAAGCTTGCTGTTGCCGTTCCTGGTACCATATTTTCTCGCAAGCCAGCAGTAAAGCTTTGTAGCGTGAAGTCTCCTTCATTGTTGCCTTGGAAATGGATCCCTAATGTCACATTTCCTTTTTCTCCATTGATAATTGGGAAATTGGCATCTGGTGAGAAGCCAAAATCAGGCTTTTCTTCATGCTCAAAGTAGTAATCCATATCTGCCCAGCCGCTTTCTTCATCAGAACCAACGACAAAACGGATTTTTTTCGATAATGGCAAGCCCAATTCTTTGATGATCTTCATCCCATAATAGGCAGCCATTGAAGGACCTTTATCATCAGAAGAACCACGAGCATAGATTTTGTTGTCATTGATGACTGGATCGTAAGGATCGGTTGACCAGCCGTCACCTGCAGGAACAACATCCATGTGGCCGAAGATCCCTAATGTTTCGTCTCCTTCACCAAATTCGATGTGACCAGCGTAGTTATCGACGTTTTTGACTGTGAAGCCATCACGTTCGCCATAAGCTAGCATGTGTAGCAACGCATCACGAGGTCCAGGACCAAATGGTGCATCCGCAGTCGCTTTATCATCTTCTCTTTCACTTTTCACTTTCAATAGATCAATCAAGTCGTTCAGCAAATCGTCTTTGCGGGCTTCGACCTCTTTTTTCCAATCGATTGTCATAGTGTTCCCTCCATTTCTGTTCTCGCTATTTATGATAACACTCTTAAACCAAAAAAGGAAAAAAAATTGCGCCTTTTTCCATGGGTCTTTTCTATGAAATTTCTAGGAAACAGGTATAATAAATATAACTCGATTTTGATTAACGAAAGGAGTCATTGCATGGAGCAACTTGATTCTGCGATTTTATCCAAAGTGATCCAACAGCGCCCGACAAAAAGCCACAAAGGTACCTTTGGCCGAGCCGTTTTAGTAGGGGGCAACCGCCAATTCGGTGGGGCGATCTTAATGGCTGCGCAAGCCTGTGTGTATGGGGGAACTGGTTTGACTACCGTGATCTCCGATGGTGTCAACCGAACCGCCCTGCACGCTCGCTTGCCTGAAGCGATGTTTGTCGATTGGCAGCAAACAGAACTGATCGATACGGTCACCGAATCGGCGGACGTCCTACTGATTGGTCCTGGATTAGGCGAAGGAAAAAGCAATTTTGATCTGCTGCAGCGGATCGTTTCTGCCCAAAAAGAACACCAATGGTTGGTGATCGATGGTTCGGCGATCAATTTGGCTGCCAAATATCCGCTGATCATCCCCTTTCCTGAACAAGTCGTCTTCACGCCGCATCAAATGGAATGGCAACGGCTCAGCGGACTGGCAATTGCCGATCAGACAGAAGAAAACAACCAACAAGCCCAACAAAAACTCGGAAGTCTGGTGGTCTTAAAAAGCCATCGCACGCAAATTTACGGCAGCAGCATCGCCCAAAATCCCCTCGGAACACCCGCAATGGCGACTGGCGGCATGGGGGATACGCTGGCAGGCATGATCACCAGCTTTTTGGCACAGTTTGAAAAAACAGAGGAAACGATCCAAGCGGCTGTCTATCTCCATAGCCTAATTGGCGAAGCATTGGCAAAAGAGCACTATGTCGTGTTGCCGACACAAATCAGTGCCGCATTGCCTCAATGGATGAAAAAGCACCAAGCATCTGATCCAGAATGATTTCTGATAAACCATTCATCAAAAAAACGTCCCTTTCTATGTTTGTCGAAAGGGACGGTTTTTCCAATAGTCAGCTAATTGTTAAAATAAACCACTCGCACTTCATACGGCGCCAAGGTTACTGTTGGAGGGACTGCTTGATTGGTCTCTAAATCAACGACTTCTTTGATCAAGTCCAATGTCTGCTCTTTCTCAGAAAAATTCATGATGAAAAAGTACGTTCGTTCTGGACTGATCCTGCCTTGGATCGAGACTTCAGGGTTGGCATGCGCGATCCTTTCCTCTGCCAAAGACAACTCACGGGCCAAAGAGGCATAAAACTGTTCGAAAAAGTCATAGTTGGTGCGAGCCGCCAGATAATAAGCGGTGCCGGCACCAAAGGCATTTTTGGTGATCGCAGGGGTTCCTTGGTAAAAATCTGCTTGATACTCCCCTAGTACCTCCGCTGTTTCGGCTTCGATGATTGCAGAGTAGTCCCGTGTTTCAAAGGGCTGTCCTTGAAAAACCACTTGATTATGTTCAGTGTCAAAAAGAGTTTCCAGCTCCAGCACGTTGATGCCTAATAACCCTCGCAACGGCTGTGGCAAGCCCCCCAGATACAATAGGTCGGTTTCATTGACCATGCCGCTAAAATAACTGGAAATCAAGGTACCACCAGCTTCCGTGTACTGGCAAAGTTTTGCCATCGTCTCTGCTGTCATCAAGTAAAGCATCGGAGCGATCACCAACTGATAGTCAGAAAAATCTTGCTCTGGGGTCAAAATATCGACCGCGATGTCTTGTTCCCAGAAATAACGATAATGCTCCTGCAACGTTTGGGGATACCGTCGTGTTGGTCGCCCAAACCCGCCACCTCGCTTCAATGCCCAGTTGCTTTCCCAATCAAAAAGAATCGCCACTGCTTTTTTTCTGGTGGTTCCTTGAATTTCTTTGATTTTTTCCAAGCGCTTGCCGTAAGCCGCAACTTCTTTGAAGACCCGATTCTCCGTGGAATCATCATGTCCCACGACTGCCCCATGGAATTTTTCTGAATTGCCACGGGATTGGCGCCATTGAAAATACAAGGTACTATCTGAGCCATGGGCGATCTGTTGCATGGCACTCAACTGATGGACACCAGGCTTTTTCGCTTTATTGAAGGAATGCCAGTTAACAAAACTCGGCGTGCATTCCATCACTAAAAAGGGCTGTTTCTTCAATGACCAGTACTGGTCATGCACATAGGCGGATTTCATCGCTGTCGCTGCCAAGGATTCAAAGTTGTTGTTCCAATCAGGGTAACTATCCCAGCTAACGATGTCCACATGACGAGCAAACTTGCTGTAGTCAATGCCTTCTAAAGGAATAAAATCTTGGGTAGCATGTCCTTCCGCCATAAAATTCGTCGTCACAGGAATGTCCGGGGTCAGTTGACGGATCGGCGCACATTCATGCAAATAAAAATCGATCGTCCTATCTGTGACAAATCGTTTCCAATCAAGATCCATGCCATGCACTTTGTGTTCTCCTAAAGGCGAAGGCGGTAAAACCTGCGACCAATCAGAGTACGTACCGCCCCAAAAAGAAGTCCACCAGGCATGATTCAACGTGGCTAAATCACCATATTTTTTTTGCAGCCAGCGGCGCCAGTTTTCCTGACAATAGGAGCAAAAGCATTCGCCAGAGTACTCATTGGAGATATGCCACATGGCTAATGCTGGATGCTTGCCGTAACGTTTTGCCAACTGCTGATTGATTTGCGTTACCTTTTCCCGATAGATCGGTGAAGAGTAACAGTGATTGTGGCGAAACCCATGGGTATGTTTTTGCCCTTGGGCGTTGGTCCGATTGACTTCGGGATACTTTTGGCTCAACCATTGCGGACGTCCACCGCTAGGAGTGGCCAAAATGACTTTGCCGCCGATGCCATGGATCTGATCAAACACACGATCCAACCAGTCAAACTGATAAACGCCTTCTTGCGGCTCTAAGGCACTCCAAGCAAACACCCCTAATGTGACGGTGTTGACATGGGCTTGCTGCATATAGGCAAGATCCTTTTGCAAGATTTCTGGATAAGCCAGCCATTGATCGGGGTTGTAATCCCCGCCATGCATAAACTGCTGATCAAACAATTGATTGCTCATCATTCTACTCCTTTTTTGGCTTGTAACTGGTAGACAAATGATTGAAAATCGCCAGTGACTTGCGCCGTTCCATGGTTGACGGCATTAAACTGATAGGGTTTACGCAACCCTAATTGCCTTAACAACTGACCAGAGACAGGTTCGCCATTGACCTGATACACCTGTTGGCCATCGAGAAAGGCTACGGGCAAAAAGTCTTCCGCCGTCGGATTGGCTTGTGCCAACACGCGAAAGAAAGCAATCAATGCTTCTTCGTTTTGCGGATCATACACCGCCCAAGTTTTTTCATTGCCATGGTCCAACTGCTGCAGCTGGTAAAAAGTGCCAAAGGTCAGCAATTGCCGCTGTTTTTTATAAAAAACGATTTGGGATTTGATTGCCTGCTTTTCAGCTTCAGACAAATGAAAGAGATCGAGTTCATACCCCAAAGGCCCAAACATTGCGACGGTTTGCCGAAAGTCTAAAGAAGTTGCCCGACCGACTTGGTGGTTTGGTGCCGCCGACACGTGATTGCTGAAGGAGGACAACGGATACCCTAGCAACGTTCCGCTTTGGATCGCTAAACGTTCCACTGCATCACTATCATCACTAGGCCAAATCTGCGGACTGTAAAACAAGATCCCCAAATCGTATCTCCCCCCGCCGCCAGCACAGCCTTCAATCAAAAGGGTCGGAAACGCCGCTAAGATTTTTTCATATAAGCGATAAAGACCTAAAATATAACGATGATAAAACTCCGTCTGAGAAATTCCCTGTTCCGCTAAGTAAGGAGAGTAAGCTTCCGTGATATTACGGTTCATATCCCATTTGATGTAATCCAGCTTGGTTTCAAGGATCACTTTTTGCATCGCTTCGAAAATCGCCTCAACCACTGCTGGATTGGCAAAATCCAACACGTATTGTCCGCGCCCCACAGAGATCCGCTCATAAGGATGCTTGACTACCCACTCAGGATGCTCTTGGTACAACTGACTATCTGGCGAAACCATTTCCGGTTCAAACCAAATCCCCAGTTGCAGCTGCATGGCATGAATTTTCTCAGCAAAAGAGCCGATTCCTTTTGGAAATTTGGCAGGGTCCGCCACCCAATCGCCTAATGAACTGCGGTCGTTATTGCGTTTTCCAAACCAACCATCGTCAAGCACAAAGCACTCCATCCCTAACGCCTTGCTTTCTTGGGCTAAGGTCAACAGCTTTTCTTCATTAAAATCAAAATAAGTCGCTTCCCAATTATTAAAGACGATCGGCCGCTGCCGCTTTTGCCAATAAGGGGCAATCACATGCTTTTCGATAAATTGGGCGGATTCTTGACTCAAGCCATTCAGACCAGCAGCGGTGAAGGTGAAGAGGCATTCTGGGGCTTCAAAAGTTTCTCCTTGTGAAAGCTGCCAGCTGAAATGCTCAGGATGTATCCCCAACATCAATCGAACGTTGTCCCATTCATCCATTTCCGCTTGCGCCAAAAAGTTGCCCGAATAAATCAGGTTGGCACCATAGACGTGACCAGTGTCATTGGTGGCTTGCTGTTCTTTTAAGGCGACAAAAGGATTGTGCTGATGACCAGACGCTCCTTTTAACGAGCCAACACTGATCGTCCCTTGGGTCAAAGGGACCATCTTGATATGCCGTTCTTTCAGCCAGGCGCCTGAAAGATGCAGCAGTTCAAAATCGCGATTTTTCAGCTCCAAGACACCACTTAAAAAGCGCTGAATGGTTCTCGGCTTGCTCCCCGTATTGGTCAATGTTTGCTGCCGCGTGATGGTTCCTGATCCTTTGAAGATCGTATAGGTGATCGCCAGTTCCAGCTGCCGCTCTTGATCTACTAATTCAAAGACGATGCTCTGGCTTTCATCGGCAGCCGCGAAGCTGGCGGGTTGCGCCAGCTTTCGTTCTTTGCCCTCAAAACAGTGAAAAGCCACAAGTTTAAAATCCACATAAAGAGGGGTTTCTTCCTCAAAAACCGACACTGCCCCTTCTCGAAAATCAGAAGTCCCATAGGTTGGCAATTCTTGAAAACGGTCCGCCAAGGTAAAAAGATTGTCTGCTTCAAAAAATTTGACAGTTCCTGCCGATTTATTCTCTTTTTTCTCAAGGTACGCTTGATCAAATGGCGCCAGTGTGCCTAGCGATGGCCCAAAATAGACATGACCCAGTTGCTGATTTGGTAACACATTGATGATATAACTGATTTTTTCATTGTATAAGTGAAAGAGTTGTTCGTTTCTAATTTCTATCATTGCTATCCTCGATTTTCCCCATTTTTTTCATTTGTCCCTGCTCGTTGACAAGCTGCTTCAAGATAACGCAAGCGTTTTTTGACGCCACGATTGAAAAAGAATTTGTAAAACAGCGCCGCCAGCATAAAACTGTAGGTTGTTTTCTGCTGCTCAAAACGGCTTTGTTCCGAATACGTGACTTGCAGCTTCCCTTTTCGTCCTGGAGCAAAACTGTACCGTTGATCGATCACTCCTTCTTCATGGGTCGTACGAAGCCACAGCTCATCCGCGGCAATTTTTTTGACCGTCATGACGGCTGGTACCATCCGCGGAGCGGTTTTGGTTTGAATCATCGTTTCAATACGGCAACCTTCCCCGAACGGTTCTTGGGCTTGTTTGGCTCGAAAGAATTTCTCTTGTTCCGCCAATAACACACGGGAAAAGTCCGTAGATGTGGTATTCATTTGATAACTGCAAGACAATGTATCGGTTCTCATCACAAATTCCTTTCTAAAGGGTGCGCGTATTGCATTCCTTTCCGTTTCTGGGCTTATCTTTCTTCTATCCTTTGATTGATCGTCTCAGATGTCGCTTGTTCATTTAATGACGCTTCCGCTTTTCCTTCTTTCAAGTACCCGCGATCCATTACGATCAAGAATGGCACCCAGATCAAGGTCATTACGGCAACCGTCACTAACTGTAAGATTGCACCGGCAACAGAACCCGTGCCTAACCAACCAGATAAGAAGACCGGGGTCGTCCAAACCACCGTTGCTCCAATTGGTCGCGGCACCAAGCCTGCGGCAATCGCAAAGTAAGAGATCGTCGTACTGGCTAATGGCGCTAAGATCCATGGGACAAAAGCGATCGGATTCAAGACGATCGGCAAACCAAAGGTCATCGGTTCAGATACGTTGAAAACAGATGGAGCGATCACGGTCTTCATTAATTTTTTCATCCGAATCGAACGAGCGATAAAGAAGGCCATCGTAATCGAGATCCCCAGCTGCATTCCTTGATTGACGAACACGCCCATAAACGTAGTGTTAATGATATGGGGCAGTTGTTCAGCCCCTGCTTTGTAGGCTTCATAGTTTTCGATCGCTAACGCATTCATGATTGGATCGATCACCGCATTGACCACTAGTGTTCCGTGAATCCCAAACCACCAGAAGAATTGGGTGAACAAAACGGCGATCAGTACTGCTGGCAACGTACCGCCCAAGCCCATCAATGGTTTTTGCAGAATTTCATAAACGAAATCAACGGCATTGCCCCATGAAGTAAAGGTGAACAAGTAGCGGATCAAATTGAAAAGGAACAACGGTGCCGCCCCAGGAATGATGGCGACAAAGGATTCTGCGATCATTGGCGGAACCGAATCTGGCATTTTGATCGTCAGCCCAGCCGCACTGATTTTGCAATAGATCTGCGTAGCGATAATGGCCGTGATGATTCCGACAAACATTCCCTCAGCCCCTAATTTCGACAAGGGGATCACTGTACCTAACTCTTCGGATGAGCCAAAAGGCAGTAGCATCAAAAACGAAGACAGTGAGATGGCACCCGCAAATAATTTGGCTTGTCCATATTTGCCAGCCAACTGATAGCCGATCCCAAAAACAACGAAAATAGCAGTGATACTCATGGTCGCATTTCCGATAGGACCAAAAAAGTCGTTTAGAAACGTGATGAATCCCTCTGGAAGTTTTTCCGAGAGTCCGAAAGTAGCAGGCAGATTTTGAATAATAATCATAATTGACGCAAACATTGTCGCAGGAAAAGCGACCATAAACCCATCACGAAGACTTAACAAGTATTTGTTGTTGGCAATGATCTGAGCAAAAGGCACCATCTTTTCGGCTAATTTATCAATAAACTTCATTTCGTTTTCTCCTTTATTTTTAACTGTAAACGTTTACTACAATCAGTATAGTTGTTTAGTTAATGTTTACACAACCCCTAAAATAAAAAAAGATCAGACGTCACTGATCTTTTTCGGCAATCGATTCTCTAATAATCAATTCACTGCCACAAACGACACGAACCGGCATCGTCCGCACCCCAAGGATTTTATTTTTCGCTAATTCGACACTCATCTGCCCCATCTCTTCGGCTTTCATCTTAACGGAGGACAATGCGGGCGTCATAAATTGCGCCATTTCGATATCATCAAAACTAACGACCGACACATCTTTAGGAATCGATAGCCCCGCTTCAGCGAGTGCCTTGTAAACCCCGACAGCCATAGGATCGCTGGCAACGACGATCGCTGTGGGGCGAGGATTCATTTGCGCGATCTGCTGACCAAAATGCAAACCAGTCTCTGGTGACCATTTCCCCTGCAGCACGGTTGTGAACTTTTCCAATTTATTAAGCAGCATCCATTGGCGATAATTTTCTGCTCGAATCTCTTGTTCATCGTAAACGACTTCGCCAGAAATCGTCACTCGGCTGGCAACACCACCCACAAAGGCAATATTCTCATGGCCCTTCTCTTTTAACATCGTGAGGATCTGGTGGGTCTTTTGGGCAAAATCGGTTTGGATGCAATCGTAGCTGGGGGCTTCACTATAATTATCCACCAGGATAATATTGGCATTTTGCTGACTGATCTCTGCCAAAGCTTCGCTGGTCATCTCTCCAATAATAATGACTGCGCCATACTTCGCCAATTGTACCAAATCTTTTTGAGGCTCCCGCATGGAAAAGGCCCGAATCGTTTTTAAGCGCCACTTCGCCGCTTCTTTTTCGATCCCATTGCGAATCATCATAAAGTACGGATCGTTTCTTTCCGACTCTCGATCGTGGCGGGTAATGATGGCAATCGTGTTTTGGTCGCCGACTTCACGGGAATGGGGTTGATTTTTTTCTTTTGAATAATTCATTTGGTTGGCGATCTCAATGACTCGCTGACGCGTATGTTCATTGATACTGAAGGTTTCATCATTGTTAAGGATTCTAGAAACACTTGCTACCGACACCCCGGCTAATTTCGCGATATCTCTCATACTTGCCATAGCTGCACCTCATCTGTTTACTGTTTACTAAATTTACATTCAGCATAGGCATAATTTTTGACCCTGTCAACCTTCTTTTCACAAAAAAACCGAAACTCCTTAGCTTTTCACTAAGGAAGTTTCGGGATACCCGTTTGTTTTCTATTTGAGCGCTTGGTCACAGAGCAAGACATTGACTAAATACAAGGTGCTGATCCCTAAGACCAATAAGTAGACTGGACCAAACAGCAAAAAGGTCAAGACAAGCGTCACTGTTGCTAAAAGATGCGCCAGTACTCGTTTGGGTGAACGAGCAAACTGGTAAAAACTATAAAACAATGAGCTGGGCTGCTGCGGATAGGTGTGAAGCAGCCTCGTTTGATAAAGCAAGACCAAGCAAAACAAGCCAAAGGTGAACGCTAACGCGTAACTAGCGATCTGAAACAGCGGGTGCTGCAAACGGCTAAAGATAAAGCTGTCCGCCAAAAGCAGCAGGAAGAATAGACTGAGCAAACGGTCTTGCCCTTTTCTTGTTGCCCACTGCTGATGAAATGCTTGCTGAAAATGAGCTTTGCTGCTTGCCACCAAGCCATCGTTACGCAGTTCCGTCAACGTCTCGATCAATGCTCGACTAGCGGTGGTACTGGTGATCAAAGGCAAGGAATACAACAGCCACATGCCTTGTAAAACCAGTAAATGCGGAAGCCAGTTGATGCCAGTCAACAGCGCTTGGTTTAAGCGTTGCGGGGTAACTTTTGTTCTCATCCTTTGGAACCTCCCGTCAGATCCATTCCCTCAATAAAGTAGCGTTGAGCGAGGAAGAACAGCAAGATCGTCGGCAATAGCACAAGCGTTGCTCCTGCCATCAAGTAGTTCCACTGGGTCGTTGATTGGTTTTGGAAGACTTGCAGGCCAATCTGCAGCGTGTACTTTTCTTGGTTTTGAATATACAGTAATGGTCCTAAGAAATCATTCCACGCCCCATTGAAGGAGTTGATGGCAATCGTGATCAGCGCGGGTTTCGTCAATGGGATCATTAGATGGCTCCAAATATAAAGATGATTGGCGCCATCGATCTTAGCGGCTTCGATCAATTCATTGTTAACGGACAAGTAAAACTGCCGCATCAAGAAAATGTTAAAGGCGTTCCCGAAAAACGCTGGAACGATCAGCGGCAGATAGGTGCCGACCCAGCCGATTTTGGAAAACAAGACATATTGCGGGATCATCGTCACAAAGCCAGGAATCATCATCGTAGACAAGACGAGGGCAAAGATCAGATTTTTTCCTGGAAAGGCCAATTTTGCAAACCCATAAGCAATGAAGGAATTTGATAAGACATTCCCGAAGACCACTAAGACGGTAATGAATAACGTATTTTTTGCATACTGCCAAAATGGAAAGGCGTTGATAGTCTCCAAATAATTGCCAAGATTGATTTCTTCTGGGAAAAAGGTCGGCGGGTAACGCACGATCTCCTCCATCGGTTTCAATGATGTAAAGACCATCCACAGCAACGGAATCAGCAGCACGATCCCGATGATCGACATCACCACATAGCTGATGATTTTTTTGACTCGCTGTTGGCTTGATTTGCTTCGTGTTTTTGTCGTCATTTCCATTAGCTGCCACCTCCGGTATAGTGAACCCAGCGCGGTGCCAGCTTGAGATTGATAAAGGTCAAGACTAAGACGATCAAGAACAAGATCATCGACATGGCCATCGCATAGCCCATATCAAAGGCGACGAAGGCTTTGTTCCACATATGCAAATTATAGAAGAGCAGCGAATTCGCCGGACCACCGGTACCATTTTTGGTCATCACGTATGCTTCTTGGAAAATTTGAAAAGAACCGATCGTAGAAGTAATCACATCATAGAAGATGATCGGCGTGATCAACGGGATCGTAATATTTTTGAATTTCGCCCAGACTCCCGCCCCATCGATCTCAGCCGATTCATACAGCGTCGGTGAAATATTTTGCAAGGTAGCTAGATACAAGAGCATCGCGCCCCCTGAACTCCAAATCTTCATCAAAATCAACGCTGGTTTCGTCCATTCGGGATCAAACAGCCATGCCGGACCTTTGATATTGAACCAGCTCAAGAAGGTATTGATCAATCCTGCGGAAGGAGATAATAATTGCATCCATAAGACGTAGACGGCAACCCCTGAAAGAATCGCTGGCAAGTAAAAGGTCGTTCGGAAAAAACTGATTCCGCGGATTTTTTGATTCAATAAAGTGGCTAGAAAGACACTGAACAACGTGGTTAAGGGAACATTGAAAAGTACAAAATACGCCGTGTTATAGAGAGATTTCCAAAACAGGGTATCTTGCGTGAACATGCGGGTAAAGTTCTTAAAGCCGATAAAATTCATTTTCGAAGTCAGATTGTAATCGGTAAAGCTTCCTACGAAGGAAAACAGCATGGGCCCCAACATAAACACCACGAACCCAAGCAAAAATGGCGCTACGAAGAAGTAGCCCCAAAGAGCTTCTTGCCGTTTACTTTTTGAACGCTTCTTTGGCATTCCTTCCACTCCATTCTATTTTTACTCATTGTTTGTTCAAGAAAACATGTCCGCTTCGCAAAGCAGAAAGCAAAGCCCAGTCCGCTAACCGACTGGACTTTCCTTCTTTTTTAAAAACGCTCGTTTTGAAATTTATTTGTTTTGCTCAACAAGATCTTCCACCGCTTTTTGCGCATCTGCCAACCCTTCAGCCGGTGTTTTACTGCCTAGCATGATTTGGTCGATTTGTTCATTGACAAGACTGCTGAAGTCAGGCGCTGTCAATGGCACAGGCGTGATCACCGTGTTGGCAAAGTTTTCATCCGCCATTTGGTAGATCATTTGACCATTTTCATCTAGATTGTCGTTGTTGACCAAGTTTTCGTTGGCTGTCCGATTCGCCATGATATCAAAGCTCTTCTCACCAAATTTCTCTTGAACTTCTGGTGTCGACAAGTATTTGATAAACTCATAGGACGCTTCAGGATCTTTGGCACCGTATGGCACTTCTAAGACGAACCCGCCACCCCATGACCAGTGGCCAGAGCCACTTTCTTTTTCAGGAATTTGAATGACCCCAAATTCAAAGTCATCTGGTGCATTTTCCGCCAAACTTGAGTAGTAGTTGATGTTTTGCGCACGCATCGCCACTAATCCAGAAATGAATGGATCGGCAACCCCTGAACCAAATTCAGCTTCTAAGCGATTGATGGTATCTTGACCATAATACTCTTGCCAGTCTAAGATCCATTCCAACGCTTCGACTTTGTTGTCTGTATCGATTTTGACGTTCTCATCCTTGTCAAACCAGCTGACGCCATCGTCGGCATTCAACGCCCACACGTCAGCGCCTAAATTCCACAATGGGTAAAAACCGATCCGCTCAAAATCATCACCGTTTTTGACATCTAATTTACGAGCAACTGTTTCTAACTCCTCCCACGTTTGGGGCAGTTGCTCTTCACTGATACCAGCCTCTTTAAAGAGTGTCTTATTGTAGAAAATCACTTGCGTATCTGTATTGAAAGGAACGGCATAGGCATCCCCTTCGTACTCCACTGTATCCCATAATTGCGGATAAAATTCATCAGAAAAGCCCTCTTCGATATACTCGCTTAAATTCGTTGCTTGCTGCGCTTCTGCCCGCTGAGCAACAGAATTGATATCTTGTACAATAACATCAGGCGGATTACCAGCAGTGATTGACGACAGTGATTTTGTCCAAATATCGCCCCAAGGCTGGTAGCTGTATTTGACCTCGATTTTATCTTGTGACGCATTAAAATCATCAATAATTTCTTCAATTACTTCTTGTCTTGCACCAGACCCCCAGAAGGACCAAAAATCCAATGTCGTTTTGCCATCTGCTGACTCATTCCCCGAGGAATCAGCGGTTTCACTGTTGCCGCATCCTGCCGCCAGTACACCAACTGAAAAAAGCAAAGTCCCCATATAAAATAACTTTCTCATTTAACCTAACCTACTTTCATTTATTTTTAATGTACTATTTAAAAGCTATCACTACTTCTTCTTTTCAGCAAACAAAAAGCATCGTTATTCGAATAAAAAAATAACATTTTTGCCGTTTCACGACAAGAAGAGCGTTTTCTTTGAAAATATAAAAAAAGTGGGGCATCATAGAAATAGCACCTATTTTTCAACCTCACGTCAGACCATTAAAAAACGATGTTTATAGAAAGGGAGTAACCACATGCTAGTCATTGTCGATATGCAAAACCAAATTCTCGATGAAGAGAACGAAGCGTATGTGCCAGATGGCGCTGCTCTCGTCAAACGAATCGCCAAGCGCCTAGAACAAGCGCGGGCGGATGGGGAGTACATCTTACACACCCGCGACATCCCAATCGAAGTCAAAGGAACGCCTGATGAAGAAGCCGCTGCCCTGCAGCTGATCCCAGAACTTAAGCCTCTCAAAAATGAAAAAGTCGTCAAGAAATACTATTACAGTATTCCACCTGAAGTCTTGATCGACATCAAGAAAAATCTATTTGAACCTGAAGAAGAAAAGAAAATCGAAATCACTGGTGTTGAAACCAACATCTGTGTCCTTTCCAATACGATCGAGATCCAAAGCGCCTTTCCTGACGCTGATTTCACCATCAATAAAACATTAGTCGCTGGTAAAAACCACGAGTCGCAAGGACTCGACATCTTACGAGATTTCAATGTCCAAATCATTGATGGCACAAAACAAACCAATGACCAATAGGTAACGAAAGCTCCCTGTTCAAGGAACAGAGAGCTTTTTCAATTTGATTATTGATTTAATTCATTGAGCCATCTAATAGCTCGGTCGGAATTTCAATCCGAACCTCATTTTCAGTCTGACAGTTTGGACATACGAAGGTTCCTTCGATGGCTTCCTTCACTTCCCCATAAGCGTAATGAATAGCGATTTCATCTTCTGCCAATTCATTCGTTTCCAACGGTGGTACCATGGTTAATTGCCCCTCGCTGTCTTCTTGTAAATGAACGACCAGCTTCCCATCAAAGTTTTCATTGCAATTCGTGCAGGAAGCTTTTCCTCGAATCGTTAGATCCATGATCATCCCTCCTCATTTCTTGTCACTGGTTGATGCAGGTTCCGTTAGATACTCGTAACGCATGCATACTTCACTTTAATAGTGTCACGCTTTCACTTTTTTAGCAAATCATCTGTTTTTCTTTTTTTAAACCATTGATGAAGAAAAAACAAATCAACCATTTTGAGCGTTTTCGTTGTCAAATCGTTAAAATCCTTGCAGAATTAAACTATCTGTTACTGAAAAGTAAAAACATGTTGTTGAAAAAATTAGGGATTGTCCGAACTTATCTGAACAAACAAGGAGGAAAAATGATGCAAGCAGTAACCTGGCAAGGAAATCAAAAAATGGACGTTCGCCGTGTAGAAGATCCAACGATTTTGGAACCGACGGATGCGATCATCCGAATCACCGCAACTGCAATCTGCGGCTCTGATCTCCACCTTTACCACCATGGCGGCTCTGTTTTGGAAGAAGGCTATGTTGTTGGTCACGAACCAATGGGTATCGTCGAAGAAGTCGGCAGTCAAGTACAGAAACTAAAAAAAGGCGATCGCGTCGTCATCCCTTTCAATATCGGTTGCGGTCACTGCCACTTTTGTCAAAATGAAATGGAAAGTCAATGCGACAATTCTTCAGAAGATACATTATATGGCGGCTTATTCGGTTTTGGAAAAATGAACGGCAACCACTGGGGCGGTCAAGCCGAATTCTTGCGCGTCCCTTTCGCAGATTTCACCTCGTTTATCGTACCTGAATCAACGATCCCTGACGAAAAAGTATTGTTTTTATCTGACATCTTACCTACAGCGTATTGGAGTGTCCAAAATGCTGGCGTCAAAAAGGATGATACCGTGATCGTCTTAGGCTCAGGCCCAGTTGGCTTGTTTGCCCAAAAATTTGCCGTGATGGCAGGCGCTAAGCGGGTGATTGCCGTGGACCCTGTTGCTCATCGCTTAGAAAAAGCCAGCAGCTACAATCAAGTCGAAACATTCCAATTGGATGATTTGGCTACTAGTGCTGATGAACTGTATGAGCTGACCAAAGGTGGCGCTGATGTAATCATCGACTGTGTTGGGATGGATGGTTTAGAACCCGTCAAAGAAAAAGCCAAAAACCTAGTCAGCTTGCAAAGTGGCACGATCTCACCGATCCAGATGGCCGCCAAAGCAGTCAAAAAATTTGGTACCGTCCAAATCACTGGCGTTTACATGACACCTGCTTCTTCTTATCCATTGCAAGAATTCTTTATGCGCAACATTGATGTCAAACACGGGCAAGCACCTGTGATCCATTTGATGCCAAAAATTTATGACATGATTGCGGTCGGACTCTTTGATCCGTCACAGATCATCACCCACACGATGCCTCTAGCAGATGCTGCCAAAGCGTATGAGATTTTTGACAAAAAAGAAGACAAGAATATCAAAGTTGTCTTGAAACCTTAGCACAAATAAAGGAGCAGTGATGGCACCTATGCCAAAAATCAAACGGAGTGAACATCAATTCGATCCGGGAAAAGAAGAAGATGTGATCATCAAGGCAAGCCGCTTTCGCATCTACTTTCAAAATCGTTACATGTTGATCTCACTTACGAATGATATTTTGACGGGCTTGTTTTATATTTTCGGGAGTATCGTTTCATTAACTAGCTTGCCTGCGATTTACGGAACGATTGCTTATTTGATCGGCGGAGTCTTTTTGACCATTCGCCCGCTGATTAAAATCGTTCGCCATGTCTATATCTATAATGAGCGCAATCAACAAGGCGAGAAAGAAAAAGATGTCACCATCACCGACGATGAAAGTTGATGGGATGACAACTAGAGAGGAGTTTCCTATGTTAAAAACATTTGATGGGATCGCACTGACGCTATTAATCATCGGTGGAATCAATTGGCTGCTGGTCGGCGCCTTCGAGTTTGACCTTGTCGCAGCGATCACCGGCGGCAGCACGTCGATCATTGCCCGCGTCATTTATATTCTAGTTGGGATCAGCGCATTGTATAGCCTGAAATTCTTTCCAGCTATCGCCCGCCAACAAACCCTCGACTAATTGAAAATAAAACCTGCATCTGCGGTATACTGACCCTAAAAAAGTTAGATTTTTGGTCTAACTTTTTGAGGTCGCATCTGCGGATGCAGTTTTTTTGTCTACAATCATTGAAAAAAAAAACACCAGTTGTACTACTCTTGTATTTAACCTGCTATTTTCGAAAAAAATAAAAAGGACGTGACTCATGACCCCACTTACTAGACCCTCGCTGATACGTCGGATACTCGGCCGGATGCTTTTGCTATTGATTTTCTTATTTATTCTAAGTATTATTGGCGGAATCATTGTTTTAAATAACCTCACCATCGCGGAAAATTGGTTTGGTCTGAATGAATACCAAGTCGTTGAAACCAGGCATCAGATCATTCGTTTGTTCCCCTACTTTTGGGTAGCAGGGATCCTGCTGGTCTTTTTGATCGGTCTGATCATCGGCCTCAAAAAACGCAAAAAATCGCCATTTTACTGGTTATTCTCATTGCTCTTGCTGCCAGCGATTCTCTTTTGTATTGGAGCGGTCTCTACGTTGTTGCCAGTGGATCGCCAACTTTTCCGAGAAGAAACCAGTGCCAAAGAAATTATGGCGGCGCTGCCGAATCAATCCTCATTCAAGGACAAAGAGCTGCAACTGGTCAGCTATAGTTTTCACATCCGCAATGTCCCGCTAAAAAGCGGCATTTATGCAGTTGCGCGAGTGATCAATCCAAACACAGGCCTGCAAGACGAGTATTGGTATTACCCAGAAAATCTGTTGACCAAATGGAAAAAAGACGACGATACGATCGAGCTTTCGATGGAAGATACCATTGCCTTTGATGCCATCAACTGGGGCGTCATTCCCAAGATCATCAAGGATTCTGAGGCGCGAGCAGCTCAGCTGGATCACTATGTCCCTGGCGTCAGCATCGTCATTTTAAACGGCTTCCAAGGTGAATGGACTTGGACCGTTGGGTTAAATGGGATTCGTAATCGCACCGAGATCAATTATGTCTATGATCTCAAAGGAAATTATCAATCCGAATGGCAATAAAATCAAAAGCGGCACCTATCCCCGTGAATAGGTGCCGCTTTTGCTTTTATCGGTTTACTGATCCAAGTCTTTGACACAACGAAACCCTAGATTATTAGCTGCCGACATCCCAGAATTACCATTTCTAGCGGCAATTCGGTATCGTTTGCAATAGGATTCATGGCACAAAAACGAACCGCCGCGAGTCGCATACATTTGATCATCTTGGATTTGATTCCTTGCCCAAAAGGTTTGTCCCGTCTGTTGTTGAAACTGCGTCAGCGGGATGCGGGCAGGATTGACGCACCATTCCCAGACATTGCCGATTACTTGATAGAGACCAAAGCCGTTGGGCTCATACCATTTCGCAGGCGCTGTATTGGCAAAGCCATCTGCTTGCGTGTTGCTTGTTGGAAACTCTCCTTGCCAAATATTGCAATGATAGGTATTTTCTGCCAAAAATTCCCTTCCCCAAGGATATTTTTCAAAACTTGTCCCGCCTTTTGCAGCGATCTCCCACTCTGCTTCTGTCGGGAGGCGTTTTTTTGTCCATTGGCAATAGGCGATCGTATCGTTGCGAGACACCTGAACCACTGGGTGATCCATCCGCTGGGCAATCGTTGAATCAGGCCCTTCAGGATGACGCCAATCTGCGCCGCCAACCGCGTACCACCAAGCCATATTCGGTACCTTTTGACTGCGGTGTTTCGTTTGCTCACTTAAAAAAAAGTGAAAAACGAACGACCAGCCAAAGTGCTCGGCTTCTGTGACATATCCTGTTGCTTCCACAAAAACTTGGAAAGCTTGGTTCGTCACCGTCGTGGCATCAATGGCAAATGCTGGGCTGTCGAGGCTGATTTGCGGTCCCTCAAGATCCTCGGCAAAGCCGTCCATCGTATTCGTGCCGATTCGATAAGTTCCTGCTGGAATCGTGGGCATCTGCTTGCCTCCTTTTTATAATAATTGATAGCCATTGTACAGATTGATCAGTAACACCAGTACGATCACGGTTTGGAATACCAGTGTCACTCGCTGTGGTGACAGGACGTTGCTGGCCTTGGCGCCTAAGAGTCCTCCCACGATCGCGGCTGGAATAACAAACCACAAAATTTGCAGATCATACGCACCAAAACCTGTCGAAAAAGCGATCGTCAAAATTTTTGCCAGCTGTGAGAAAAAAATCGTACAAATTGAATAAATCGTCGCCTCTTTGATCGGCATGGCAAACAGCAGCATCAATAAAGAAACATTGATGGGTCCGCCGCCAATCCCCAGCAAACTGGCTAGAAAGCCGAGAATCAAGCCGCAAGCTGCATACCAGCCGACTTTTTTCAACGCAAACCCGCGCCAGTTATATTTTGTATACAAAAAAGCAAATAATAGTGTCAGCACGGTCACAAGGATTTGGATCAGCTGAACTAGCTTGTCGTCTCGAAAGACCAGCAATAGCCGTTCAAAGACAACATTGCCTAAAACACCGCCTAACACAGCGCCGCCAGAAACCCACAAGGCAATCGACCAATTGATTTTCCGTCCACTGGCTAATTGTCTAGTTGTCGAAACAATGGACATCGTAAAGACCGCTGTCGCCGAGTAAAAAGAAATCGCAGCAACAGAATGGGCGCCGATAAAATCGAAAATCGGTTTGATCAGCACGCCACCCCCCATGCCAGAAACTGCCCCTACGGCATTTGCTAAGACGATCACGAGAAAATAAATCAGTCCGATCATCGTCTCACCCCTTGCAAAAGCCCCAGTATCTCATTGATTCTAGGTGTGAAGTCTTTTAACAGCTCCTGATAGCCGCAAAAACCCTCACTATCCACGTACATTGTATCTTTCATTCGTTTACAGCCTCCTCGGCACATTTTTTGGAAAGGACATTGCGTACACTTCGAAGGCATGTCTTTTTTCTGGCACAAAAACTGCTGCGAACAGTCTTGAGAAAACAATTCCCGCAACGTTTGCTCTTGGATATAGCCCATGCGAAACTCATCTAATACATAGAAGTCACAAGGATAGACACTGCCGTCGGCTTCGATCACATACTGGACTTGGCAATTGCCTAGAATCCCGCAGGCAGTTACTTGCTGCCGCACCAATAGATTCAGTAAATCATCGAACAGCTTGATACTTAGATAACGTCCTTGCGTCAACTCCTGCAGCCAAAACACCAACAGTTGCTGATAGAAGTGAGCAAAGTTTCTTGGTGTCAAGGCATAGTCGTTGGTTGATGTGGCATCCAAATCAGCCAAACAAGGAATGAACTGTACAAAGGCAATCTGCTCTTCCATGAGAAAATCAAACACACGCTGGGCTTCCTTTGCTAAGGGATTAGTCAACACGCACAAGACATTGTACTCAATCTGATAGGCGTCCAATAATCGCTTGGTCTGCAAAACCCGTGCAAAGGTCCCCCGTCCTTTGGCGTCTAATCGATGCCGATCGTGCGCAAGCGGATGCCCATCGATCGACAGCCCGACTAAAAAGCGATGCTCTTTCAAAAAACGACACCACTTGTCATTGATCACCATGCCGTTGGTCTGGATCGCATAGTGTACTGTCACTTGCTTTTTTTGCGCCGCTACAAAAGCCGTTAGTTTTCTAAAATAACTCAGCCCCGCCATCGTCGGCTCTCCGCCTTGAAATGCCAACGTCAAATGATCGCCAGCTTCTAAGTCTGCATAGATGTTTGCAACCATCTTTTCCATTACATCCTCTTTCATTTTGCCAAAGGAACGCACTTCGCGCAAGGAACTGACGTTGGCATAAAAGCAATAGGTGCAGCGCAGATTGCAAAGAGAGGATGCTGGCTTGATCAATACGGAGATGTGTTTCATTTGTTGTTCCTCACTTCTTTATTTCTTTCGTTCGATTGTCTGCCTCTGTGTATTTCTTAAACCTAAACGCTGATACTCGCTTTCAGGGGCTTCAATCTGATCCATTACTTTAATCAATTTCTGAATCATTTCTTGTTCAATCAGTGGGTCATGAAGCGGTGTTAATTGCTTTGGATCATTTTTTAAATCAAACAGCAAGTGGCCCACTGAATAAGAATCGATATAGGTGGAAACTTCGACTTCTGTGTATGGAAAATGATTTGTAAATCGATTGCCCTCTTTCAAGACCATACTGTCTAAGACTTCTTTATTAAAAAAACCTCGCAATGAAGCATAACTAAGCGTCTGCATGGTGATTGGTCCATTCGAAGGGTGAACCGATGCACGCATATACACATAACGACCATCGTAGATATTGACATGACCGCCGTTTGTGCCAAAAATAATTTCTTGATGAAGTGGTTGTGAATGCTGTTTTTTCAACACAGGCAGCAAAGATTTGCCATCCATATCTAAGGTGTTCTCAATTTCAAAATAATCCAATAAAGTTGCTGGAATGTCGATGGTTTGACTCAATACTTGAGTATGGGTTCCCGATTCAGCTTCCGGGTAACTGATGAAAAAGGGCAGATGAATGATTTCTTCATACATCGGTGCTACGTTTTTTCCTAACCAGTCATGTTCCCCTAACAAAAAGCCATGGTCGGTATTCACAATGATCAAGGTATCCTCCCACATATTATTTTTTTCTATAAAGTCCAGCACTCGTCCTAAGTGATGGTCACACATACTGATCAACGCTGCGTATTCTTTTTGCAGCTCAATCAAATCCTGCTCGCCAACGTCTTCTGTTACACGACCATATTTTGGCCAAAAGTAAGGTGATTCATTTGGTGTCTCCTGGTACAATTTGCGATAGGTTTCTGGCACATAAAATGGTTCATGGGGGTCAAAACATTCGACTTGCAAAAACCATTGATCTTCATTTTTGTACTGTTCCAAAAAATCCAAGCCGGCTTGGATCGTTTGAACCGTGGACAGGTCTTCTTCTACTGCTTGCCGTGTTCGATTCGCAAAATGCTGTTCCACAGAAATACCACTCTTATTTAACGGATTCAGCGGTGGATGATTCTCTGCCTGTTTTCTTGGAACCCATCGGTCACCTTCTTGTCCTCTAAATCCTTCCCATGTGGAATAACGGTTATGATAAGTGGCACCGCCATCTTCAAAGTAATGGGAATGGTCGGTTACCAAATGACAATAGACCCCATTTTGCTGCAGCGTATCAAAAATTGACGAATCAAAGGGTTCTAATTGTCCCCACGAACGATGCATAAAATTGTAACGACCTGTATGAAGTTCTCTTCTCGCTGGCATACAAGGCATGCTGCCACCATAAAAGTTGTCAAACGTAATCGTTTTTTCTCTTAGCCGTTCAAAATTTGGCGTGTTGATCCAATCGTTTCCGTAGTTTGATAAAAAATCTCTAGCCAGAGTATCAAACATCAGCATAATTGCTCGCATAGCATTCTTTCCTTCTTTCTTTCCTTTTCTTGGTCATTGCGACTACTTGATGATCGTTATCGCCCCTCGATTATCATCAGCGATCACATCTAAGTATGCGGAAGTATTCGTAACGACGATCGGCGTCACTAACGAGTATCCTGCCTCTTCAATTTCTTCTTTATCAAATGTGAGCAGTACCTCTCCTTGCTTGACCTGATCCCCTTGCTTGACTTTTGTTTCGAAAAAACGACCATCTAAGTTCACTGTATCCATGCCGATGTGAATTAACACTTCCACGCCATCGTCCGACTTCAAGCCAATCGCATGCTTCGTTGGAAACAGTGTTTCAACAACTCCGTCAAAAGGTGCTCGAACCAGTCCTTCATCTGGTGAAACTGCTAAGCCTTTTCCTAATAATCCATTTGCAAATGCTTGATCTTCTACTGCCGACAAAGGCAAAACGATGCCTGTTAACGGTAACGAAAAAGTGATTTCTTTCGCTGCTCTTTCTGATGGAATCAAAGGTGAGGCTTCATTATCACTGGCTTTTGCTTCTTGTCGATCTTCTTGCGGATCATACAAGAAAGTAATCGTTAAAATAAATGATAAGACGAATGCTACAGTGATTGCTAATACATACCCATAAAAGCCGCTTCCGATGCCTTTTGCTGGATCAATGTAGTTGGGTAAACTGAAGATACCCATCCCACCTATAATAAAGGATTTTGTTCCCATTGCACCCATGATTAACCCGCCGATCGATGCTGAAATCAAGGTTGCAATAAATGGTTTTTTTCTAGGCAACGTGATACCGTACAAGGATGGCTCCGATACCCCAAACAGACTGGAAATAAATGCGGGAATCCCGATTGCCCGAATAGAATTATTTCTAGACTTAATAATAACTGCCAGCACCGCTCCTGCGGTCGCAAAAGGAGTCGCTTGTCCTAAGACCATCACTGGGTCGTAACCAAGAACACCGATATTGTTGATTGCGATCGGAATGATTCCCCAGTGAAGACCAAACATGACCAACACTTGCCAAACAGCACCAACTGCAATCCCTGCAATAATTGGGCTGAAGTTATAGATCGCCAACACAGCCGCACCCAACAAATTGCCGATCCACGTCGCGATCGGACCAATGACAATGAAAGTCAGGGGAACCATGATCAAGACGGTTAGAAACGGAACTAAGAAACTTCGCACAATACTAGGAATGATTTTTGTAATACCTTTTTCTAATTTGGCACCAAAATAGGTAGCAATGACGATAGGAATAACGCTGGAACTATAACTCATTAAAATGACTGGTATCCCTAAAAAAGTGACATAAACAGGCGATTCAAAAACGGTTCCTGCAAACAAGGTATACAACGGTTCGGCATTTGCCGTCAAGCCAGACAAAGCTGGATAAACAAGGGCAGCACCGATCGCCATACCGACAAATTGCTTTAAACCAAATTTTTTCGCTGCGGTATATCCTAAAAAGATTGGAAAGAAGTAGAAGAAACAATCACCTGCTGCTTGCAAAATCGCATAGGTTCCTGAAGTATTCTCAATCCATCCCAAAGAAACAAATAGCGCATTTAATCCTTTGATCATCCCTGTGGCAGCTAGAAGACCCAATACAGGTGTAAAGATACTGGAGATCACATCGATAAAAGCATCCAGCGGTCCTTTCTTTTCTCCCGAAGGTGCCGCGTCATTTCCTGCCAATCCTGCATGTTGAACAAATTCTTGGTACACCTCCGGCACATGATTGCCGATCACGACTTGGTATTGACCGCCGCTTTGAACAACTGTCACGATCCCTTTCGTCTTTTTCAGCGTTTCTGTGTCTGCTTGCCCCTCATGTTTCAAATCAAAACGTAGCCTTGTGATGCAGTGGGTCACCCCATTGATATTTTCTTTTCCGCCGACTCCTTTTAAAATTTCATCGACCAATTCTCGATATGCCATCGTCCTCATCCTTTCAATGTAAAAATAAAAAGCAAGACAAATAACTATTCCTTGATGGAATAATTATCAGTCTTGCCTGCATTATCAGTAACAACCTTTATTCGTTCTCTATTAACTTTTGAATGTGTAACGTTAAGTACAGCTTTTCATCATCGTTCAAGGGAACACCTAAATACTTTTCAATCAAAAGCATCGTCTTATAAGCGTCTGCATACTGTCCGCTTACGTGTCCCAATAGTGGATTTGCTTTTACCACATCTGGTCGAGCCTTCAATCGCTGGAAAAAAAAGCGCAAATGGGTGATAAATCGATCGAATGCCAAAGAGTTTTCATCAATTTGTATCTTGTTAGAAAATCGAATAAGTGAAATAATATCGCGAATCTTTTTTGCAATCGATTGGACATCTTTTGGCTGATCAACTTCATCTGTTACTTGTGCATTGATCAAATGCATTGCTATATTTCCTGCTTCTTCTTCCTCAAAGACAACCCCTGTTTCTTGTTCGATCCGTTCTAGTGCTTTTTTACCAACTTCAAATTCCTGCGGATAAAATTTTTTTATTTCCCATGATAATCGGTTCGTAACTGTGATTCCTTGTTCATGCAGTTTAAACAGGTTATACAAATGATCGGTAAGTGATACATAGAGCGTCTCGCTTAACTCCTGGTTAATTTCCGCTTTCGCAAGTGAGATAATATCATCCGCTAAAGACACATATTTTGTCGGAATGGATGACAATAAACTTAAAAACCGCTCGGAAACTTTGTTTTTATGAAGCACAAACACTTTTTCAATTTTTGATTCATCAGCAGTTTGCCCGGGTTTCATTTTGAAGCCAAGACCGGTGCCGATCCAGATAAAATCTTTGCCATCTTGTCCGACCAAAACTGCATTATTGTTTAAGATTTTTTTGATCTTCAAGACGCTTCTCACCTCCTTAAAATGAAAAAAGGCGATACCTTAATACATGTGTAGGATCCATACACACGTAAAAAGGTATAGCCTGCATTATCAGTAACTACCCATTTGATTGCCTTTACTATACTATTTTTATAGAAACGTTGCAAGCGTTTTATTGATTTTTCTTTTTTTCCCCTCTGTTATGAAACTACACGAACTGCCGCAACCATTCATCAATCGATCATGTTTTTCTAAGATTGTCGGTAACGGCACACCACTTTTTCCAACCAATCGATACTGGCAAAAAACAGATAGCCCATCAAAGCAATCAGAAGGATCCCGGAAAGCATTTGCGGGTAGTCCATTTTTGACCACGCACTTAAGATCAGATAGCCGACACCATACGTCGTGTTATAGTTTTCGACAAAAAAGAGGGAAGCCAACGCAATCCCGATACTGACCCGTACACTGGCAAAAAGTGCGGGCATGAGCGCGGGCAAAATAACGAAGCGCAAGACATGGCGCCATTGGTTCGTATAATTTTTCATGACTTGAAAATACGCTGGTGGGATCTTTGTGACTGCATCACGAATCGAGACGATCACTTGAATGACGATCACCGCAAAAATCAAGAGAACTTTTGAGAAATTGCCTAAGCCAAAGAAAATCATAAAGACGGGTAAAAACGCAACTTTAGGAATCGGATATAAAAAGTAAAGCAGTGGACCAAGCAGCCGATCGGCTCTTTGGGATCGCCCAATCAAGATCCCTAACGGCACCCCAACCAGTAAAGCCCCACTGAGCGCCGCAAATACCCGCAGCAAACTGGCACCTGCGTGGATCAGCAAGACTTCTCGCAATGCCCAAAAACGCTCAGCCGTTTCTAAAGGATTAGGCAGTGAACGATTGTTGGTCACCCAGCTTACACCCCACCAAACCACGACAAACGAACAGAAGCCCCAAGCAAAAGATTTAATGGTTTTCATTGCCTTGCCTCCCTCATTTGTTCTTTCAACTGCAAGACGACTTCATAAAAAGCCAATGAGTCTCGTTCCTGCTGGCTGCCGTAAAAAGGATTACTGATCGGCGTAACGCCTTGATCTTTTAGCAGCAAAATCGTCTGCCCCAAAAACACTGCCTCTTCTGGATCGTGGGTCACCACAATCAAGCTGTTTTGTCTACGCTGCTGTTGGGCAGCGATCATGGCTTGGGCGTTTGCTCTGGTTTCTTGATCTAGCGAAGCGGTCGGCTCATCCAATAATAAAACATCGGGCTGTGTGATCAGACCCCGCCCCATGGCGGTCCGTTGTTTTTGACCGCCACTAAGCTGATGCGGATAGCGGTCTTGCACCTGCGTCAATCCCAACTCAGCAATACAGCTGGTGACCCGTTTTTTACGGCGCTCACTAGGGATTTGGTTGATAAGCAGCGGCATTTCCAGGGCTTGGTAGACTGTTTGCCAAGGAAACAAATGCAGTTCTTGGAAAACGACCTCGATGTTGTCAGGGGAACAGCCTTGGTAAGTGATCGTGCCGGATTGCGGTCGCTGCAACCCTTTGATCAAGGATAAAAGCGTGCTTTTGCCAATCCCCGATTCTCCCAGCAGCACATAGGTCGCGCCTTGTTCAAAACAAAACGAAAGGTTTTTAAAAATAGCGATATCTCCATAGGTAAAAGAAACGGAATCGAATAGAATACTCATAAGAGAATAAACTTCTTTCTTCAAATTATTTGTGTTGGTTTTCACATTTTATGCTATACTATTTTTTGCGTGATTGACAAGAAAGGATGGTTTATGATGTTTCAGACCCTCGTATTTCATGAAATACGTCCCGAAGCAGAACTTTATGATCAGGTCCGCCCGATCAAAGTCGCAGACGGTTATCAAGATGCCTTGCCTCTGCCCTTATTCAATAGCACTTCTCATTTTAAACAACAAATCGACTTTTTTAAAGCAGAAAATTACCATACGTTGACCCTTGCAGAAGTCAAAGATTTTTATTTCCGGCAGCAGCCGCTACCAGAAAAATCCGTATTGCTGACCTTTGACGACTGCTATCAATCGATGAAAGAATATGCCTACCCACTGTTGAAAGAAGCTGGTTTCAAGGCAACTGCCTTTGTCGTGACCGGCTGGCTTTTTGATGCCCCTCAGCCTTACGAGCCAGAAGTTTCACGGACATTGAGCAACGCCGAATTAGCCGAAATGAGCGATGTCTTCGAATATGCCAATCATACCGATCATTTTCACGAACGCAAGGACCAGCATGGGCGTTCGATGTGGGAAACACCGGCCGCCTTTGCGCAAGACTTACGAAGCTGCAATCAGCATGTGGCCATCCAGGATGTTTTTGCCTATCCTTTTGGCTTCTATGATCAGCAGACGATCGCCACCTTGGAAAAGGAAGGCTTTGTTCTAGCATTTACAACCAAACCAGGGATCAACACGGCACAAACCAAGCCAATGGAACTCCATCGGGCAGTCATCCCGTTCTCATTACCAATGGCTGCTTTTGAACAACGATTTAGAAACGAGGAAATGAACCAATGAAAAAAACGATTTTAGCAAGTATCCTAGCACTATTCGCTGTCGGCGCTGCCGCCTGCGGCAACACTGGCGAAACAGCAAGTACCAGCAATTCCAGCACTAGCAGTACAGAAGTTGCGGTCACGGATCAAACATTGACGATTGGGGTGTTACCAGCAGAATCAGCGATTCCGATCATTCTAGCAAAAGAAGAAGGCTTTTTCGAAAAGCAAGGATTGACTGTGGAGCTGAAATCCTTCACTTCCCCGAATGACCGCAATGTGGCGGTGCAGGCAGGCGAGTTGGATGGTACCATCAGCGATGTCATGACAGAAGCGACCTTCAAGCAAAACGGCATCGATATGACGATTACTTCTGATATTTTGGAAAACTTCAAGATTCTCGCTTCACCGAATTCAGGGATCACTGAGATGAAAGGGTTAGCGGATAAAAAAATCACCCTTGTACCGAATTTCATTTTAGAATACATCATGGACCAATTTGCACAGGAAAATGATTTTACTTATGACATCGTGGATATCGCTTCTTTTTCTGCCCGTTCCGAAGCATTGCTCAATGACCAAGTCGATGGCGCTGTTTATACGGAACCGCAAGCCAGCATGTTGGCTGCCCAAGGGGCGATTGTTTTAGGCAGCTCTAAAGATGCTGGCATCAAAGGCGGCACACTGCAATTTATGGACGAAGTCATCCAAAATCGCCCGCAAGACCTAAAAGCATTCTACACTGCTTACAACGAAGCCATCGATTACATGAATACTCATTCAGCAAAAGACTATGCTGACATCTTGGCAGACTATCAATTTCCAGATGCTATGAGTACTTACTTAGACAGCCAGGAAGACTATCCGTATGCTCAAGCAGTGCCGCAAGAGCAATTCGACGCGATCATTGCTTGGACAAAAGACAAAGGACAAATCGACCAAGCATATTCCTACAACGAGTTGACCAATTTCGATTTTTTACCCGCTGACGAATAAGAAACAACAAAAAAGACGCATTTGCGTCTTTTTTTGTTGTTTCACTTCTTTTTGCCACTCTTTTTTTGCTCGTGGCAAGAAATTCAGGTATACTTTTGACAAATCAGCTGTCATGAAAGGATTTGATGCAATGCCAACGATCTCTGTTTATGCCGACCAGAAAGAAGATACTTGGGAAGCACACTTGACTCACCAGTTAAAAATAAATGAAGAAAGGACCCAGGCTCATCAAACATTTCATAACGAACCTTTAACGATCGACGAATATTTTTTTACAAAAGATCCTGCCCCTTTCTATACGAATCAAGACGTTAGCCAGCAATTAGCAAGCAATGGGCGCAGCTGTCTTCCGCTCGTTTATGTCGACGATCAGCTATTTTGTCAAGGTCGTTTGCCAACGATCCGTGAATGGGAACAATTGACGAAATCCGGGATCACTGTGCAATTTGATGCGTAAGATCAAAAGGCGTTGAAGGATTTACCCTTGACGCTTTTGCCGTGTCGGTATTCCCAAAGTCAAGTCACGTTCCTTCGACCAAGCGATGGCACCCGACAGCAAAAAGAAACTAATGACCGTCCCTTCCCTCACCGCTAGCGGTAAGCCCAAACTGATCGCTAGCAAGAGCGCCCCCGAAATACAGACCGCATCAACGCCATAACGGTACTGCTTGAACGTCCAGCGACTGCGTTGCGCCAGCAAATGACACCAGTGCTCGATTGGAAATTTCAAGACCTGCAACCGTAAGACTTGCCCCGTCGCCGTTCCAGAAATCAAGATCCCACCGATCAAAGCAGCTAGTTGGCTCCAATAATTCGTCAAGTGCAGCGATGCCAAGAAATAGTAAACAAAGCCATTGATCAAATAGCCGAATGCCAGCAAAGCAAAAAACATAATCAAGTACTCACTGCCTTTTTGTTTGAGGGACGTCTGCCGCCGATCCAATAGCCAACAGGCAGCTAAAAAGCCCAAATTGATGGCTGTTGTGATGGTGCCGACTTTGATTCCGGACATCGTTGCCAGTGTGACATTTAAGGCATTAAAACTACTGACCCCGACGCTGGCTTTAATGGTCAAGCTGATCCCGAAAGCACTCAGCCCATAAAATATCCCAGATCCTATCCATTGCTTTTTATTCATTTTTTCTCCCACACTTTCATTTTTGCTTTTCTAAGTATGTGCTATACTGACTAAAAACAAATAGGAGATTTCTCCTAGTTTGGAGGAAAAAAGTGAAAAAAACCGCTTATGCCTTGGCAATAAAGCAGGTACCAATCAAAGAAAGCTGCCCCTTGCCGATTCCTGAGGAGATTTTACAACAAAGTGCCCTCTGGACCTTTGATCATCGAGAAGCGATCCAAAAAGAAACGGTGCCGATGTCGGTCTTTTTCGTCCTATTGACTGGCAAAGCCAAGATCATTCAAACGCAAGAAAACGGCAAACGTGCCTTGCTACAGTTTCTCCATCCTGGTGACTGCATTGGTGATCTCACGTTGATTGGCGCCGAAACAGTGCCGAAGACCGTGGTTGCGATCGGTGAAACAACTTGTCTGGGCATTCCTATGAAAGCAGCAGCTCACGGGCTCATGCAAGACCTGGCTTTCGTACAAACGCTAGGCAAAACTATCGGTGAAAAATTGCTGCTGCGTATGGATCATTTTTCCGTCAATCAAACCTATCCCTTGGCTTGGCGCCTTGCCCAGCTACTGTTGGAAGCTTCGATCGATGATCTTTTTCAAGAAAAATTAACGGAGACCGCAGAATACTTAGGCGTGAGCTATCGCCATTTGACGTATACCTTAAAAGATTTCAAAACGCAAAAACTAGTCTCAAAAACTGCAGACGGCTATCGGATCGATGCGCCTGCGCTGCAGACCTTTATCCAAAACCAACAAAAGTAGTAGTAAGCAAAAAACGACAGCGAAATAGTTGGTATGATGCTCCCCTAAAAGCCAGAGAAAAAGCTGACTTTTAGGAGGCGCAACAAGAAAAACCAACTGTTTGCTGTCGTTTTCGGGTCGTTGCTTTATTTTTTCGCCAATGCCCATGCATTGACAGTAACCGTGCCAGTTCCGCTGAGAGCGATCGCCTCGGTCCGTTTTGGATACACGCGAGAGGTCAAACAATATTGCCCGCCATTTAAGAAAATCTCAATCGACGACGTATCGACGAAAATCTGCAGCTGCGTCAGCTCATCGACCTTGACACTGCGCTGTTTACGACCGTAGCCAGAAACGCCATGATGGATCGTGAAGACACCAGCTTCATAAGCCAAAGTCGTATCTTGCAAAAGCCCAAGCTGGAACTGCTGCAATGGGGCTTCCGCCATAAATTGCAACTCATACGCCGATTCATCGAATGACAAGTGCTGCGGTTTTTCTGATAGCACAATTTTTTGGCTGACTTGCTTGTCCCGCAAATTTTGGAATTCTGGCAAAGGTTCTTGATACAACTGGTCATTTTTGACCGAAAGCTGTCTTGGCAGCGTTGCGGCATGCTGCCAGCCGCGAGGGATCGTTGGATTGCTGTATTCAGGACTGGTATCCCCTAACCCCATCCAGCCCCACAAGATCCGCCGTTTCTGCTCATCTTCAAAGGTTTGCGGGGCATAGAAGTCAAAGCCATAATCAAGTTCGCGAAACGCAGAAGTTTCTTTGAACGTCAGGGTCTCCCAATCCACCTCTCCAATCAGATACCCTGATTGATGGATATTTTGGCAAGCATGTTCTTTGGCTGCCAAGCCTTGCGGTGAGAAGACCAACACATCTTTGCCATCTAAGTGGAAGTAGTCTGGGCATTCCCACATGTAGCCTAGCGCATAGTCCTCACCGAAAAAGATTCCTCGATAGTTCCATTCATTTAAATCCGTCGATTCATAAATCAAAATTTTGCCTTCGTTTTCCAACGTACGCGCGCCTAGCAGCATATAGTAGGTGTCTTCGTGGGCAAAAACCTTTGGGTCACGAATATGATCGGTAAATCCTTCAGGATAGTCCTCATGCGGAATCACGACTTCTTGCTTTTCGACGGTATAGCCGTCTTTGCTGATTACATGGACCGTGTTTTGTTCTCGTCCACTAAAGGTATAGTCATGATCACCAGGATGTTTGACATTCCCAGTATAGAAAAAATGGATCGTGTCATTCTCGATAAAGGCAGAACCCGAGTAGACCCCGTCTTTGTCATAGTTGTGTTCGGGAGAAAGAAACAGCGCTTCTTCTTGAAACGTGACAAAATCCGTCGACGTTTTGTGTCCCCAGTGGGGGGGTTCTCCGCCGTGGGGCGTTTGCGGTACATATTGATGGTAAAAATGAACGACACCTTTGAATTGGCAAAGACCGTTCGGGTCGTTCATCCATCCTGTTTCTGGCATCAAATGATAGTTCAAGCGCCACGCATCAGCACTGATTTTTTCCGCTAATTCGCTTTGAGTTTGGGCAAGCTGTGCCCAGTATTCTTTCGTTAACATTGTGGTACCTCTTTTCTCTTGCCGATGAACAGCAAGGGATTATTTATTGGTTCAACTCTTTGGCTAGCGGTTTGCGCTGCAATTGGACACCAGCAAAACCGACTGCAAAGGCAATCAAAATCACGACGACGTATTTCAGCATGGCACCGAAATCTCCAGTATACAACAATAGTCCTGGAATAAAAGTGATGCCCATCCCAGTGGCAGCTAATTGGAAGACATACGTCGCAAACCCGCCGACTGCGCCCCCCAGCATGCCTGCGCCAAAAATCCGCATCGAGCGTAAGTTGACCCCAAATAGTAAAGGTTCCGTGATCCCAAATAAGGTTGGAACCGCCGCACTGATGGCATTTGAGCGTTTGACTTTGTTTTTATAAATAAATGCCGCAGCGATCGCAGCCCCAAATTGTCCCGCCATACTTGCTGTACCTAAGACTTGTAGGACGTTTTCGCCTGTCGTATTCAATAACCCTAACTCAATAATACTTAACGAATGGTGCAATCCAGTGATCACGATCACTTGCTGAACCCCTCCGTAAATGATATAACCGATGCCCAATGGTGCTTGCACCAAGTAGACGATACTGTTGATGACTGCTCTTTCAGCTACTTGCAAGATTGGTCCTAACGCAAACAAAATCAAACCTAAAGTAATGACGATCGTTAAGAATGGTGTCACGATCAAATCCATCATTTGTGGAACAAATTTACGGAACCATTTTTCTAACTTAGAAACTAAGATCCCGACAATAATTGCTGGAAAAATCGACCCTTGATACCCAGAGATCGATAAACCGAATAAGTGCAGTGGCTCTGCATCCCCGCTGGCAACTGCCCAAGCGTTCGGCAATTGCGGAGCCACCATCATCAATCCTACCACGATCCCGATGATCGGATTACCGCCGAATTTTTTCGTCGCACTATAGGCGATCAAAACAGGTAAAAAGGCAAACGCTGTATCCGTTAACATTTCAAACATAGCTAACCAGTCAGCACTATAGGTGACCCCCAACTCGGTCAATAATCCCCGAATCCCCATCAAGAGCCCCGTCGTCACCAAAGCTGGAATCAGTGGCACCAAGACATCTGACAACGTACGGACAACTTTTTGGACGGGTGACAGATTCGAATAAACATCATCTTTGAAGCCAGCTTTTTCAGCGGAGGCGTCATTGCCCATCTCTGTAGCGAAGGCTTGATACACTTCATTGACTTTTCCTGTTCCAAAAATGAACTGATGCTGTCCCGTGTTGAAAAAATAGCCCTTGCTGCCCTCAACTGCTTCCGCTTTGTCTTTATCTACTAACTGATCGTCTTTCAAAATCAAGCGCAAACGTGTGGCACAGTGTTCAAAGTTTTTGACATTTTCTTTGCCGCCAACAGCTTCTAACACTTGGTCGATCGTTTTTTGTTCCTTCATTTTTCCCACTCCTTTGATCGTCGGTCCATTTGTGGAACCGGTTCTACATTTGTAGATTAACAGAAACCGTTTGCAATTGCAAGCAAAGAAAATAAAAAAACAGAACGCCGCAACTGGACGTTCTGTTTTCTCGAAAAATATTTGCTTTATCGCTCCTGATTGTCAAGCTTGGCAGTCGACTGTTTGACCACTAATCGATTCGGTAATTCGATCACTTCAGGAACCTCTTCCCCTTGTGTCAGTTTTTGGATCGTTAAGACGGCATCGATGCCTAATTGGACATAGGGATATTGGGTCGTTGTGATGGTCGGATAGACATAATCCGTCGAATCATAGCCGCCAAATCCGTTCAAGGAAAAGTCTTGCGGCACTTGGTACCCTAGTTCATGGGCGGCTTTCAATACAGCAACAGCGATATTGTCCGTAGCACAGGCGATGTACGTTGCCGGTTGATCTTTCAAGAACACAAGAGCTTTTTGGTACGTTTCTCTTCTAGAAAAAGACGTTTCGATAAAGTCCACCTTGACGTTGGGGGTTTGTGCCAAGACATCAAGAAATCCTTTTTTTCGCAAGACACCTACCGCATAATCATTCTCGCTGACCCCAACGAATAAATAACGTCGGTGGCCAGCGCTGACTGCATATTCTGCCATGGTTTTGCCCGCTTGATAATCTTCATGGACGATGGAATGAATGCCAGCTAACTGTTGGCCTAACAATAAAACCGGCATAGGAACCTCTGCCAGCACCGCTTGCAGCTGCGGCGTGATTTTACGCGCAAAAAGGATCATCCCTGCTACTTTTTGTTTGACCAGCATTTCGATATTTTCTAGTTCCCGTTCATCGCTTTGATCAGAGTTGGTGATCAGCATTTGATAGCCATTTTCCCGTGCCGTCGTATCGATCCCTTTCAACACATCATTTGTCGATGGTGAATTCAGCCGAGGAATGATCACGCCTAGCAATTTCGTGTCTTGGGCTTTCAGCGATCGAGCAAATGTATTAGGACGATAGCCAGTTTCAGCAATGATCTGATCAATTTTTTTGCGCTTTTCTTCACTGATATAGCCATTGTTCAGATAGCGGGAAACCGTACTTTTCGCTACTCCCGCCTTTTCAGCAATGTCCTTGATCGTTGTCATGATTTCCCACCTTTGCATTTTCTTTTATTATAACAATAACTGAAAGAAAAGCGCAGGTTTTGCGTGAAAATTGTTGGGATAGGAGAATTTGGAATGAAGCTTCACTTCAAAGTCATCTTACAATCAATGAATGGTAGAGAAACTAAAACCTCCCTTTACAAGCTATGGCGAAGATCGATCAGATCATTGAGTATATTTTTTAAGCAACACAACGCCCTGATTCGTCAGCAGATAAACCACGAATAGTAAACCCTTATTCGATTCTGAACATTTTTATAGCAAGCGACATATAATAAAAAAACCAGCTAAGCCACGCTTAACTGGTTTTTCATTAGTAGAAATCCTACTTTAACTTTACATTGAAACCCCTCTATCACACATTCAAAATCCACATAAACCCAAGAAAGACAAAGAACAAGCCGTACATGATCGGTGAGACTTCTTTGCCGCGTTTGGCTGCTAACATGGTGATTGGGTAAAAGATAAAGCCCAACGCGATCCCATCGGAGATGCTGTAGGTCAAGGGCATGCCTAATAGAATCAAGAAGGCTGGGATTGCGATTTCCATTTCGTGCCATTTGATTTCTCGCAGCGATTGTGCCATCAGCACGCCTACAACGATCAGAGCTGGTGCCGTCACTTGGGAAGTGACAACGGACAATAATGGTGAAAAGAACAAGCCGAACAAGAAGAAAATTCCCGTCGTCACAGCAGTCAAGCCAGAACGACCGCCCACGGCGATCCCAGCGGAAGATTCCACATACGCCCCTACTGGTGAGGTCCCTAATAAAGAACCGGCGAGCATGGCAGTGGAGTCAGAAGCAAGAGCTTTGCCGACCCGTGGCATTTTGTTGTCTTTCATGAAGCCCGCTTGGTTGGCCAGCCCTACCAAGGTGCCTGCGGTATCAAAGAAAGTGACGAGTAAGAAAGTCAGTACTACGACCCACATTTGCAGAGAATTGATGTCTCCTACATGGTTGAGCGCCACTAAGAATGTGGAAGAAATACTTGGTGCAGCAGAAACGATACTGGATGGTGCTTGGATCAAGCCAGTCAAAAGACCTAAAACAGTTGTTGCGGCCATCCCGATAAAAATTCCGCCAGGAACTCGGCGAACCATCAAGACTGCAGTGATCACTAAACCAAAAATCGTCAGCCACGTCGTACCAACACTCAATGAACCTAGCGCCACAAGGGTCGAATCGTCAGAAACGATGAGCCCGCCTTCGCTCAATCCCAAAAAGGCGATGAACAGACCGATCCCGCCAGAGATGGCATATTTTAAATCAGCAGGGATCGCATCAATGATCAGCTCCCGTAATTTGAAGATCGTGATCACGATAAAAATCAGTGATGCCACAAACACACCGGCTAATGCTGTTTGCCATGGAACCCCCATTCCAATACAGACTGAATAAGAAAAGAAAGCGTTGATCCCTAATGCGGGTGCTGTAGCGATCGGGTATTTTGCTAAAACCCCCATCAAGATACAGCCCAATGCACTGGCTAACGCCGTTGCTGTAAAGACGGCACCTTCGTCCATCCCAGATGCCCCAAGGACCGTTGGATTGACGAATAAAATATAGGCCATTGAGATAAAGGTGGTAAATCCAGCTAAGATTTCTCGTTTGACCGTTGTTTGTAGGGCATCCAGCCCAAAAAAGGAATTGATTTGATTCTTCATTTTTACTCCTCCAGCAATCAAGCAAAGGTATCACGATTGCTTGATTTTTTATAATGAAAACGACGAAATCAATCATAAACCAACTTTATCTGCAAGTAAATATTATCCGGTTAAAAAAACCAATAAAACGCTTTTTCCAACATCTTACCCTTAGTTGTTTCTAATCCACGTGTAACGACTTCTCATTCACCAATTGCTTCAGCTGTTCCTTGGTGGTGCGCTTGATGGAAAGCTTTGGCAACTCGTTCAACGCAAAGTAATCGCTGTTGGAGGTTTCACTATTTTTGATGAAGTCCCCTGCCAGAACCTCACAGGCAAAGACCAGCTTATAGTATTGAAACACTTGTGGAATGTCTGGTCTTAGATTCGTATCAAAAATTGCTCGCAGCTCCTTGACCTCAACGAGCAAGCCAGTTTCTTCCAGCACTTCTTTTTTGATGTTTTCCCGTGGCGTCAAGCCAATTTCTGCATAGCCTCCTGGCAGTGACCATTCTTTCGTCAGGCTGTCTTCCACCAGCAAGATTTTTTCGTCTTTTTGGATCAATGCTCGTACATCGACTTTGGGCGTAGGATAGCCCTCATTATTTTCTGTTAAAAGGGTCAACGCAGCTGCGTCTTGATCCACGACGGTACTCATCAAATGCAATGCCAACTCTTTGATCTCTTGGTAACGTTCCTTATCGTACACATCTTTGCCATAGTACAAACCTGCTTCAGCGATCGATAACAGGCGTTTGTATTGCGCAAAATAATCTTTCATCCATTCCCCGCCTTTTCCATTTCTCTGTTATGCTTCTTATTCTAGAGGAAATCGGCGGTTTTGCAAAAGAAAGTCTTCTGAGACATAAGCAACAATCCGTCTTGCTTTGACAGCTAAACTTCCCAAAAGCTGAGTCATGAGAACTAGCTCATCAAAAAAAGCAGTTGGCATGTACCTAGAACAGGTATAACGCCAACTGCTTTGCTTATTTACTTAGCTCAATTGCAATTTTCTCGATCAATGGGCGATAATCCACTTGCTCGTACTCTTCCACATTGACTTCGATAAGCTCCCCTAACTGAAAGTCATCGTAACGGCGATCGGTGATGATTTGCCGAAACGCTTCTTTGGTTATATGGTTGGTTGCAGCTTGTCTATCTTCCAGCACATCCCCGTAATGGTACCGTTCCATGATAAAACTCAAATGGCGGTCATCCGCACGATCACGTAAGAAGCGTCTTTCCCATAAGGTTTCAAAAGAAGCTGTCAAACGTATGGTCAAGCAGTCATAGCCATAGCTTTGGGCGAGAAAATTCAGCAAGGGCTTCTGCTTTTCACTAAAGGGGTATTCCGAGACCACCAAACGTTTTCCTAAAGACATGTATAAGCCCAATGCTTGATAGTAAAAAGGCCAAACATACTGCTTTTCGATCCGGGCTTTTTCTGCCAATGAATCAAAGCCGAGGGATTCGGCATAGCACTCTTTGATTTCATCCGGCGTAAGAGCGAAAAGATCAGGAAAACGTGTCTTCAACAGATTCAGTAAATAACTTTTTCCAGTTCCAGGGCTGCCTGCCAATAAAACAAGCATCTTTTTGCGTACCATCTATTTGCCGATCGCAGTCGGCGCTTTCGTATTCATGAAAAGGCCGATCTTGTGCTTGACGATTTCTTTGATGGCTTCATTGGATGGGATCACGTTGTGGCGCAATGATTTGTTGACTTCCGTTGCCCCAAAATTTTCTTTTGCGATCTTCGTCCAATTCACCAACAATTCAGTACCTACATTAAACTTGCGAATGCCGTTATTGATCAATTCAGGATAATCTTCTTCTTTGACGCCAGTTCCTCCATGAATGACTAGCGGCACGTCTACGACCGCATGGATTTCCTTCAATAACGCAACATTCACTTCGGTTTTGGAGCGGAATTGACCGTGATTGGTTCCGATAGCGATGGCTAGCGCATCGACGCCAGTAGCAGCGACAAATTCTACCGCATCTTCTGGGCGGGTGAAGACTTTATCGTCTTCTTCCACATGAATGCCCTCTTCTGTGCCGCCGATCGTTCCTAGTTCTCCTTCGACGGACACCCCATGGGCATGGGCGTATTCGACGACTGCGCGCGTTTTCAAAATGTTTTCTTTGAAGGGCAAATGCGAGCCATCATACATCACCGAGCTATAGCCGCTATCAATCGCTGCTTTGATCTCATCGAAATCTCTGGCATGGTCCAAATGCAAGACAGCGTCCACTAGCTCGTGATCGGCAATCGTTTTGACGACATTGACCAAGACATCATAGCCGATGTATTTCGCCGTATCGATACTTGTTTGAATGATGATGGGTGCCCCCATCTCTTTGGCTGCCCGCAGCATACTTGGTAGCATTTCTAAATTATGGGTATTAAAAGCCCCCACTGTAAAATTCAATGCTTCTGCTGTTTTCGTTACTTCTTTTAATGTTGTATACATCCTTGATTCCACCTCGTCTAGTTTAATTGCCGCTAATCGTAAGTTGTTTGGCGATTTGCCGCATTTCTTCCATTTTGTCCATGTAATAGTCGATCTTTGCATCTTCGCCGTTTCGTGCGGCGGCGGCACGCTGAGCATTGTAAAGGGACATCAGTTTTTTGTAGCCGTCCCCGATCGATTTTTTCGCCTGCAAGCTTTTTTCCAATGCGTCGATCGCTTCTTCTGTGCGAGAAAGTTTAGCCTGCGCTAAGCCTAACGCTTCATACAATTTTGCTTGTTCGTCGCTGTCAGTTTCTGCTTGCAACTGACTTTCTAAGGTTGCAATAAGCGCTTCTGCCTCTTGGCTTTCTTCAGCGGTCAAAGGAACCGCTGGTGTTTCTGTGGGCTTTTTTTCTTTTTTGAAAAAAGAGAACATGCGTCTTCCTCCTAGCGATTAAAAGTTTTTCAATAAGGGACTGATGATCCAAGCATATAGCAGGGCTGCCGTGACGGTATCCACATCGGTTGCCGTAGCGTTAACAAAGCCCATTTGATTGAAGATCGTCACAAGTAGGGCTGGCAGTAATGTAATGAAAAAGCCGTGGAAGATCCCTCCGATGATCGCCCCTCGACGTCCACCGACCGCATTGCCGAAGATCCCAGCGGTGCCGCCGGCAAAGAAGTTCGTCAGCATACCTGGCAAGATCATCGCCAAGCCAAAGACTGGTAAAACGAACATGGCGATGACTGTCCCAATCGTTGTAGTAATGAAGCCTAAAATAACTGCATTTGGGCTATATGGGAAGAATACTGGGCAATCGAGTGCTGGTTTTGCATCAGGCACCAATTTCATAGCGATCCCACGAAACGCAGGGACGATCTCGCCTAAGAGCAACCGAACGCCTGCTAACAAAACATAGACCCCAACCACGAATTGGATGGCTTGCAAGAAGGCATACATGATATAGTTTTGATCACCAGAGAGCGTAGAAGCAAAGGTTTCTCCAGCAAACAAGACCGTCACGATATACAGTGGAACCATCACGACCATGACAGAAAGATAGGTGTCTTGTAAAAATTCAAAAGAACGTGGCAGTTTGATGTCTTCGATCGATTTTTTCTTCTCGCCTCTTTCTCCAAACAGATAGGCAACGCCTGCTTCAAAGAGGTAGCCGATCGTACAGAAATGTCCGAGAGCAATGTCATCTGACCCAGTGACTTTACGGATGATAGGCTGAGCCATCGCTGGCATCGCTACGGCAAAGATTGCCCCAATCAACCCACCAACGAGAATCAGGACAACGCCCCGCAAACCAGCGAAATAGCCAAAAACCGTCGTCATGGTCGCCATCCATAAAATGGCCTGACCCGTTAAGAAAATATATTTCCATTTCGTAAAGCGTGCCAATAAAATATTAAAAACAAAGATGGCTAAAAATGTCAGCGCTATGTCCCGCCCCAAGCCCAACTCATTCATCGCTTGCCCGTTGATGGCTTCGATGGAAGGGATTATGCCTTGCATGTCGAATCCTTCTGTGAAAATCTCGCCGAAATAGGTCAAACTACCGACGATGATGCTAGAACCAGCGCTTAAAACCTGAAAGCCCAATAGCGTCTTCAAACTTCCTGAAATGACTTGACCTGCAGACTTTTTCTGAAGCAGCAGTCCTAACATCGCGATCAAGGCGATCGTGATCGATGCCTGCGTTAAAATATTATCAATAATAAAATTGATGATGCCCATTTTTTCAAACTCCCTTCGTCATGACCCTTCCTTACAGTGCGCCTTTTTCCGTTAATACTGGGGTGATTTTTTCTTCGATTTCTGGTTTTGAAACGATGTTGCGTAAATAAATGATTGCGGTTGTCGGGTCCAAAGCAAACTTTTCAAATTGCGTCCGAAAATTCTCTGCTGTAATGATGATGTCTGGTTTCATTGATACTGCTGATGAGATATCGACATGATCCAATTTCGCCTCCACTCCTAGTTTCGTTAAGACATCTTCTGTTGACATCTGAGCCGCAAAGCTGCTGCCAAGACCTGCACCGCATACGAATAAGATCGATAATTTGTTCATGATTTTTTCCCCTTTTCTTGTTTTTTATGAAAATAGCAATGATTGAAAAGCTTCAATCGTGGAACAAGCCAGCAACTGCGTGACTTTTTCTTCATCATTGATCAGTTCGATCAATTCCTTCATGATGGCAAGATGAGAGTAAGAGTCCACCGCAGCCAAGCAAAAAATGATTTTGACAGGGTCCATTTCTGGGTTCCCAAATGCGACTGGCGGCGCCAAGGTGAGGACACTCACACCCAACTGCTGGGCGCCATCTTCTGGTCGGGCATGCGCCAGCGCCAAATGTTTGCCAATGACGATATAAGGACCGTATTCCTCCACCGCCGCAACCATTGCCTCGATATAGCGTTGTTCGATGATCTGTTCTTTTACTAGCGGCTGCGCCGAGCGTTCAATGGCTTCTTCCCAATTTTGAACAGGAACGTTTAATTGAATATGACTAGCGGATAAAACATCTTTTAACATTGGCTGAATCTCCCTTGCATTAATGGCTAATTGATTTTGTTCAAACAGGTGTGTCAATTTGCGATAGGCGGCAGCATCGACTGTCCCGCCGCTTTCTTCAATGACTGTAAGCAACTGATTGAAGAACAGCGTGGCATTTTTTTGGTCAAAGGCGATCCGCTTGAACTGTTCATTGTTTTTTAAGAAGCGGCGGATCACTTGGTGATTTTCTTCATTGATGATCGGTGGGATCAGTAATACTGGCTTTTCTCGATAATCGATCTCATAGGTTGAAAAAACTAGATCCACATCGAATTTCGTAATCAAATTGACTTCTTGTGAATTCAAGACTGCCGCAACTTCTACTTCTGGAAACTTCTCCTTGAGGCTGGCTGCCAGCAGATTGCCGGTTGCCATTCCATGGTTACAGACAACGACCGCCTTATAGCTCGTAATAATCTCGTGGTTCAATGAACTTAGGGCTGTAGAAAAATGGATCACGAGAAATGTCAGTTCATCTTCTGATAGTGGTTGCCCTACGATCTCTTCGATCGTAGGAGCGAACCCCTTGACGGCTTGGTAGATTTGTCCATAATTTTTGCGAACGGTCTCTTTGATCGGATTGGGTACTTGAATGCCGCTCTTGGCTCGAACGATCAGCGCGGCCATATGTTTATACAATCCCTCTAACAACTCTTCTTCCTTTTTACTAAAAGGGATCTTGGTTTGGCATTCCACAAATTGGATCAGCTGCAGCGATAAGAGTTGCGCATGCGCCCATTCGATGGAATTGGACAAATCTTTAAAATTCAGTGATTCGATGATGAAAGAAAGATAGTTGACTTCGATTTCTGGTGGCTCGATCGAAAAGGTTTCAGCGATCGCCTGGATATAGGCTGACCCTTGGAGCGGATTGCTGGAAGTAGACCAATTCATGCGAGTGATAAATTCCTTCATTCTGATGCGCATCAGCCAAATGGCGGTAAACAATAAGATTTGGCTGCTATACAACTCATTTTGATTTGGCGGCAACACTGCTTGCATCACTTGTTGGATCTGTTTGATTTCTTTTTGCGGCAAATAGCGATAAAGCAATTTCGTAAAGACTAAATCTGGGGTCTGTTTATCAAGTGGCAGCCTACCGATCCGCTGATTGATGATGTCAAAAATCATCGTCCGAATCGCTCGTTCCGATCCATTCAACCGCAGTCCTTTTTTTCCTAGACTAATGATCTCAATGCCATATTTATTGATGTCCGCCCGCAAACGGCGCATGTCTTCATCCATGCTGCTTTTCGATATCTGGTACGCTTCTTCTTTTTTATTCAACACCAGGATCTCTTTTGAAAATGTCAGATGCAGTAGCAGATCAAAACTACGCTCTTCACGGGTCATATATTCCGACTGTTGTGCCTGTAATGCCTGCCAAACGATGGCTTGCTGCTTTGAGGGCATTTTCAAAAGGATGCCCTTTCCTCGAAGGGTTTGGATCGGTCCGATGTGTAAGCCAGCAAGAAACGTGTTGATCTCATTCAAATCATTGCGGATCGTCCGCCCACTCGCTGCGGTCTCTTCTGCCAGTTGCTCGATGGATAGTGGATAATCAGTCACCAACAGGCGATGCAAAACATCTACGATTCGTTTTTTCACAACTTTCTCTCCTTCTCTGATTTGAGTATATGATTTCGCTTACAACAAAAAAAGTAGATGTTTCTGCCACTTTAGTTTGCAAAAATGTAAACGCTTCTATTTCGAAATAGGAATCTTTGCTCGATTATTTCATATTTTCCTTATTTTTCCTATCCGATGGAGAAAACGTTTAGATAGAGGATCAGATGCAAAAAAAGCAAGAGCAGCTGCTCTTGCTTATCGATGATGGTGCATGCTATTGTGTTTGATCCGTCGTGTCTTCTGGCTTATTTCCCAGCGCTTGCTCCATTTGCTTTACTGCCCAATCCATTAGAAAGATCAACAGCATTGCCAGCACGCTGCCAATCAATGCCCCTGAAAAACGCAATGGGATCAATTTCAGTGGCGTAAAACTAGTACCGATCGTCATTAACAGCAGGACTTGTGGGTTGGTAAAGAAATTAGCAACGGTATAATTGACTGGCATAAAAAACTCCGTCAATATGTTTAGAATGATCAATACCACTGCGATCGCTTCAAGGGGCATATGCAAGGACATCAATAAGAAACCCAGCAGCAGCCCTACAATTCCTCCCAGTACCCTGCCGATCGTGCGATTTTTGATTTTTTCCATATGTTCTCCTGCCAAGACGGCAGCAGCAGAAATCAAGATCCAATACCCGTTGCTGTCCCGCAACAGATAGGCAATGTAGGTGGCAATAAACAAGATCAAAGAAAAGTGCAACGCCTTGATGACCATTTCTGGTTGCTGAGATAATGCCAGCGAATATTTCTCGTGCAAGCTCAGTTGTTGAAAGGCCGTTTTTTCTTCTTTCAACGGTAGCTGTTCAGCTAACGAAATCACCAGTCCAGCAAGCAGCGAGCCTGCGATGCCGTAAAGCAAATAGGAACTGTGGTGCAAGATTTCTCCAAGATGAGCGGCGTGAAAGTTAAAGCCGGTGGCATAAAGCATCAACACGAAGAAATAATCCGGCTTGGGGATCCGCATCACTTTTGACAACAAAAACGCGGAAAACGATAAAGCGCCGATAATAAAAGGCGCGCTCCAAGGAATCAGTGCTGTCCCAGCACCTAAAATAAAGGCCAGCAACAACGCCGCGCCGTGTGTCAAAATGGCGCGCAGATTATAAAAAAGGGACCGATGTTGAAAAGCCAAGTATGAAAAAGCCCCCATCGCCCCCACAGAACTTATCAAAGGGTCCTGAACGAGGATCCCTATAAACAAAGGAACCGCCATCGCAAACCCTGATCCTAACGGACGCAAGACTTTTCGTTTTTCTTTCATGCAATTCCTCCTATCAAAAAATATGTACGATGATACAGCGTTTTATAAACAACGTCCTAAACTAGTATACGGAGCAAAAGATGAATATGCAAATTTTTTTCAGAAACTTTTCGATATAATCGTAGCGATGTTTTCTTGATCAAATCATACGCTGGCACAAAACAGCCCTTAGCAATAAAAAAAGAGAAGCATTCGCTTGGCAATAGACTACAAGCGAATCTCTCTACTTTTAGGCAAAATATTCTTCAATGAAGTGCTGGTGATTGTATCTACTATTAGTATCGCGCAGCATTCACCCGTTTGAATAACACTTGATGCACTCAATCAGCTAGTAACTCACCCTAGTGACCACATGGACAGACTCTTGATACACCAACACGAGTCATTGCCTTTGCTGCTGGTGTCTGGCGCGAATATGTCTCTCAATAGATAATTGAAACACTAAAGCACCGAAAACGGCGTCTTCGGTGCTGACCAATTTCCTTTTGTTTACTCCAAACGCCATTGAATAATTGCTTTGACAGCAATGATTGCTCTTTAATCCTGCAAAATCAGCGTTTTCAAGCACTTCGATTAATCATAAAAAAGCTGACAGGGATGACTGCTTTTCAACCAGCTGGCAAGAATCATCGGTTGCTTCTCTGCTTTAATTTTTCTTGGAAAAATCACCTTTTGCGATGGCTTTGTCCGTACAATAGTGGCCTTTGCCATGGGTCTGACGGACCTCTGCCAATTTTTCTTGGATCATCTCGAGGATCACCATGAGGTTGTCTTCATTGGCAACAAAGTCCAATTGATCCCCATCGATTTGCATTTTCGGACAAACGTCAAAGTTTTCATACCATTCATCATATCGCTGATTCAATTCTTTGTAATAGTCGTACAATGTCGGATCATTGGCAATTTGTTCATAGGAACGGCCACGTTTATTGATCCGTTCGATCATCGTATCCAAGGAAACTTTGATATGAACCATTAAATCTGGATGTTTCAACGGCGCCGATTCTTCCAATTCCCGCAGCATCGTATTCAACAGATTATCGTATTGTTCGACTTCCATCGGTGCGATGCGACCTAGATCGGCATTTAGATGAAACATCAAACTGTCCTCATAGATGGAGCGGTCAATGACATTGTCATCATTCGACAACGCTTCCCGCATCCCTAAAAAACTTTTGTTTAAGAAAAAAATCTGCAATAAAAAAGCGTATCGTTCTGGATTGGAATAAAACAATGGCAGGACATCGTTGTCCTCCACGTTTTCATAAAAAGGCTTCGACGCCATTTCCTTCGATAAAAAATCAGTCAAACTGCTTTTTCCTGCCCCGATCGTACCTGCGATTAATAACACATTCATCCATCCTTTATTAAATATAGTCACCGACAAATGCTCGGTGCGCCATCTCTTCAAAATCATACGCTGTTCGTGCCGCCAAATCAGTCAAATACGCTTGTACCGACTCCGTCAACGTCAGATTGACCGCCGCGCTTTTTTCCTGAAAAGCGATCACTGGTTTATTTCGTACGTGTGCTGCGCCGATTTTAAAGGCTGTTCCTGGATCAGGGATTCCACCATGGTAATCCACAACGACAACGACGACGTCGGCTCGTGTCAATTCCGGCATGTCTTTTTCAAAAATTTCTCTCGCCCATTCCGGTGTATTGGGTTCAGATGAACCTTCTTGATACAGGCGCGGCGAATAGATCGCCAAGTGTTGCGAGTTTTCAGCTAAACTGCGTTCTACCTGTTTGAGTCGTGCGACTTGTTCGTTTGAAAAAATGGTCCAGCTAAATAGACCTGCTTCATCCTGCTAAGCACTCCTTTCCTGACCCCTTCGCCGCCAATCGTTGGATCAACGACTCAACGTCAGATAGGAAAAAGAGCGTTTCCGGCAGTTCAGCCCAAACTTCAAACATTGTTAGCAGCGGCTTCAGTCCATCCTTCAAGCCTTCGTTCATTAACACACCGATCGGCTTGACTGGCAATTTCCCAAGAGTCATAAAAGAGCATACTGATGACAACTCCTCTAGTGTACCAAATCCACCAGGTAATACAAGGTAGGCATCGCTCATTTCCAACAATTGTTGCGTTTGTTCCTCCCTCGTATCCGTATAGAACTCGGTGTATGTGCTTGATCCAGTGATGATTGGCGGCAAATCTTCTGCAAAGGAACCTGATGGATAGATCCCCGTCACTGCGCCTTCTTTTTCAAAGACCCCTTTCACCATCTCCCTCATCAAGCCAGCCAAAGGGCCACAATAAACCAACTCGATGTGATTTTTTGCTAAGGCATTGCCGATGGCACGAGCGGTCTTTGCCAACTTTTCCTCACTTTCTAAACGGGTATCGCAAAATACAGTTACTCTCAAAAACAACAGCTCCTTCTTCACTACACCTGCTATTTTACACAATCTCTTAAAAAAGTAAATACTACATATTGTGCTTCATTTAGATAAAAATCGTTCTATTCACTATATATTGTATATAGTCATTTACATCTTTTCGCTTTCCCTTAAACCTTACAAACCTTGAAAATAGCAGCCAAGAACAAACAGAACCAGCTTTCATCGATTGCCTCAGCCCTCTTTCATCCCACATAAAAAAACACGATGCAGCTAGGCTCGTGTTTTTTTATCCATCACTTTTTTCTCTTGTCCAAACAAAATTCAGCAAAAAACTGTATAAAAAAATTATTTTTCGTCGGTGGCTGCTTTCAGCTTTTGCAGATCCTCTTGCTCGACAAAAAAAGTCACTTCTCCTGTTTCTAAATCGACAGATGCTTTGACTTCAACCCCTCGTGGGAAAAACTTGCTGGCATCGGTCTCGATTTTCAAACGCATCGTTCCGTCTTTCAATCCAGCACCATAGGTCATCGTACGAAAGTTCTTTTTCATTCCTGCTCGCTCCTTTTTTAATAGCTCATCGACGCTGCACCCATAAAGGGTACTCAGTTTCAATAAATTCAAACTGTCTGGTACCGTCTTGCCGGTTTCCCAATTTGAGATCGATGTGCGGGTCACTAAAATTTTTGTTGCTACTTCTTCTTGGCTCATTTGCTGTGTGACTCGATGGTTCTTTAATGCTTCCCCAATCGTCATCTTGGCCTCCTTCTTCTACCTTAACGCAGACCTGCTGTGGTTTCTGCTCAAATCCATTGATATTACGGCATTGTCAAACAGTTTTGACAGGATTTTCTTAAACGAACTCTCCGTGATAGTGGTTTTCTTTCTATCATAGATGAAAAAAGAATAAATGACTAGAAAATGATTTTTTTATTTCGACTATATTACGATAAAAAAAGTAGCACGAATAAATCGTACTACTTGAGAAAACATGACCTGTTACTAACGGTGGATCGTCACTTCTTTTTTGACTTCTACGGTGATGCGGCCATTTTTGATGACCATCAAACGTTCAGGAATATCGATCAGCACATCGGCTTTTCTTTGGGTATCTAAAAGAATCAAATCTGCGCGGTTGCCAACAGCGATTCCATAGTCTTTGATATTTAATGCTTTAGCGGTATTGGTCGTGATCATTGGCAAGACCGTCGGCAGGTCATCGGCGCCGCCTAAATGCGCCACTGGCACAGCCAACATAGCAATTTGAATCAAATCACCGTTGCCATATGGTGTAAAGGCGTTACGGATATTGTTGCTGCCTAAACAGATATTCACACCAGCATCACGTAATTTGCGAATCGGCGTCACGGCACGGCGAACGTTGTAGGCATCGTTTCTGGCACCTAAGTGCAAGTCGGTCGCAGGCAACGGCATCACATTGATTTGGGCTCTGACCATCAAATCGATGACTTCTGCCAGCTGATCAGGTTCCATGGCATGCAGTGCAGTCAAATGTCCTACTGATACCCGACCTTGATAGCCTTCTGCGATGGTTTTTTCACACAGATAGACGATCGATGTATCGTCTGCTTCGTCGGCAAAATCTTGATGCAAGTCAATGTCTTTGTCAAATCGCTTGGCGATCTCAAAGATCAAGTCGATGTGCTCATTGGCTGGCGCATCATTGTAAGGAATGCCGCCAACGACATCGGCGCCTTTCTCCATCGCTTCGATCATCATTTTATCCGTCCCGGGTGCTTTAAAAATCCCTTCCTGCGGAAAGGCAACGACCTGTATATCGATCAAGTCGCGGTATTCTTCTTTTAAGCGCATGATGGTGTCAAACCCTGTGAAGCCTTGTGCTGGATCAAATTCGGCATGGGTGCGCACAGCAGTCGTGCCATGTACGATCAGCATTTCTAATGCGCGTTTCGCCCGATCATAAATGTCTTCTTCGGTAAAGGTCGGTTTCAGCTTTGCCGTAACTTGGATCGCTTCTTGCAACGTACCTGAATTATTGGGTTCACGATCGGCGATCAAGGCTTTGTCTAAGTGGATATGGCTTTCGATCAATCCAGGGATCACCACTTTGCCTTTCGCCTCAATCGTTTTTGCTGCTGATTCTTCAATGTTGGGTGCAACTGCGATGATTTTTCCTTCTGAAATTGCAATGTCTACTAATTCTGCATCGTCTTCAAGACGTGCTTGCTTGATCAATAAATCCATGTTTTCCTCCTATCCATCAGCCAAACACTAAGCCGATGACTAATAATAATACAGCTGCTAAACTCAACCACTTCACGTTTCCTTTGACTACATCCAGAATCGGAATTTGGAAACCAGAAGATAAAGCTTGCATCGTAATGTTGACGAAACTCATTTGGCTGCCGAGGCCAACCCCCATCGTTACAAAGCCAAGAGCTAAGACTGGGAAGCCTAATGAAACGGCAACTGGTAACACTAATGTTAATACGGAGCCAACATAGGCACCCGCGGGAATCCCAATCAAGACACCCGTCAAGATCGCCACGGGAACGACGATCGCTGCGGGGGCATTTTGTGCCGCACCGGCAATAACAGCAAACGTCCCGGTTTCAGCGATCACGTTGATGAAGGCTAAAAAGATCCCCACTTGGAACAAGCGGGTCAAAATATACGTCGATCCGTCCACCATCGCTTCCACCGATTGATTCATCGAAAAGTCGGTACAAACAAAAATCAACGCCAACGTGACCACCATATAAACTAGCGGTGTAAAGAGGACAAAGCCGATCAGGTCATTGATCAACGGACCAAAGATGACCGCAAAAAGCAAGAAAATCGCAGGCAGTGTCGTTTTGAACAATTCACCATTGCTTTTGTTCTCATACTCTTGATTGGCTGATTCTTTGAAGCCCAGATGACGACGCTTGGTCCCAAAGAATGCCAATAAAATCGCCAAACCAACGAATAACAACCAAAATGGGCGCATTTGATCTACGTAAGAAGCGACACTAAAGCCGCCTAGTTCAGACACGATACTAGATTCCAAAGAGGCAGGAGAAGTCGTAAAGGAGACAGCTGCCGCTAACGACATCGCTGCGATCAATTCGGGTACCACCCCAACTGCCGCAAATGCTAACGGTGCGATCACCATCGCACTCCCGCCGCCGATCCCGGACATATAAGTCGCTGCTGCCAATAAAATGACAATAAACCCTGCCACATATTCCACTTTTCCTTTGGTCCCTCTTTTGGCTAAGGTTAAGGCTGCCGTATAACTACCGGCTTTGAAGACCGCCATCGCTACAGCGGAATTGATGATTGGCACCGTAATACTTAACATCGTCGGAATAGCTTCCAACAGTTGCGAATTGGCTTCAGCTAAACTGATCCCGCCAATAATCATCGCCAATATCCCAGCAATCAAGCCAGCAATGATCATATCTACTTTTTTAAAGAGTAAAACCAGTACTAACACTAACGGAATCAGTACTAAAAATGCTTTGACTCCAGTTGGTGCAACGATCTCATTGATCGCTTCTGCCGCAAACACTGTTCTTTCTGAAAAGATAAAAAGAATGAGAGCCATAAACAGTGAGACGAACGTTCCCTTTTTTTTCATCACATTTCTCCTAACTTATATGAATCTTCATATAATAAATGTTGTGTTGCTATGGGGTGTTGCTGATTGATTTTTCCGCTGATTTTTCTCTGGTGTTTCCCACCTTCTTTCCTCGAAGAAAGGAACCAAGCAAAAGACACCTGCTTTTTCGACCTTTTTCGCCACTTTTTCTTTCTCTATTATAATTCTTGTTGTTAACGCTTTCTTTGGACGTTATTCTAAAATAAATCTTCGTTTTTTATCCAATTGGCTAAACGCGCAGAAAAAAAGCGCGGCCTGTGGAGAAAAGAGCCTTCATTTGATCCTCTGGCCTTTTCTCGGAGCCCCACTTTTTTAGTGATCTTCTGTTTATGATCGTTTATTTCCTCGGTTTGTCCAGCGTTTCAGTTTATAAAAAAGCATCAGTTGCTTGCGCGCTCGCTTGATCCGCTGGTAGCGCTTTGGCTGCTTCTTGTAGAATGCTTGATGGTAGTTTTCCGCTGGCCAAAACTGCGTGGCCTTGCGGATCTCAGTCACGATGGGTTGCTGATAATAACCAGATTGTGCTAGTTCCTTTTTGGCTCGTTGCGCAAGCACTTCCTGCTCAGCAGTCGTATAGAAAATGATTGGGCGATAAAAATTGCCGCGATCTTGAAATTGTCCGAAAGCATCTGTCGGGTCTGTCACTTGCCAATATAACTGCAACAAGTCCTGATAGGTGATGATTTTGGGATCAAAAATGATCTCTACTGCTTCGACATGCCCTGTTGTTCCACTTAGTACTTGATCATACGTCGGATTCGGGACGGTTCCCCCAGTATACCCCGACAAGACGGAAAGAATGCCCGGCTGGTCTTCAAAAGGCTCGACCATACACCAAAAGCAGCCGCCAGCAAAAATAGCCACTTCTTGTGCTTTTCCACCTGTTTCGGTCGGCTCCACAGAAACTTCTGCTGGTTGGGCTTTGCTTGTTTCTTCATTCATTGTCTTTTTCGGTGCTGGCTGACTGATTGTTTGATAAAACTCTGCGACATTCGGGGTCAGATTGTTTCTCAGTGCCAAAGGACGCAACGACGCTTCTAGTTTTTCCAAAACCCGTCTGGTCTGTTGGTCTTCAAGGCTATTTGACGATTCTTTTTCGTGTTTGCCTGCTTTTTGTTTGATCGCCAGCTGAGTTTCCAGTGTATTTTTTGCTTGCACCAGTTGTTCTCGTTCCCACTGTCTCGTGCCAGGATGCAAGATCAAATTATAGATTTCTGACAGCCACGCCATCGTTGTTTGCTTCATCACCATTGCCCCTTTGCCTCATGAAGGAGCGACTCTCGCTCCTTGTTTGGTTGCACTGTACCATAGTTTCGCCGATTCGCCCAATTTGATGCCCAGCAGCGTACCGACTTCAAACGTCGCCAAGCACAAAGTATTAAAATTGCTAATGCAGACACAAAAGCTCCCCCAGTTGCCTTGTTTATAAAAGTATCGTCCAGGCTCTTGAGAATGGAGCTGATGTCTTAAAGATTGCACGGGCGTATAATCTTACGGATATACTGTTTATAGAATAAAAGAAAACAGCATGGTCGACATCGATAAGATGATCATGCTGTTTTTATTTACTTACTTTTTGAAATACTGTTCTGACTTTCATCAATAACTCATCAACCAAGTGCTCATGCGCTTTTTCCAAAAAAACACATGCTCTGGCTTCATAATCTATTGTCGTTAATTGATCTAACAATACTTTTCCTGTTGTCTTCATGCCATAATCTGGATTAATACTTACATATAACGGATAGTTTCTACTTGTACTGGAAATCGGAGCAACGGTGGCAACGTTACTATAATCTGCAATCATGTCATGACTTAAAACAATATAGGGTCTTTTTCCTGTTTGTTCATGTCCAGAACGAGGAGCTGTATCCAATAACAAAATATCACCTTGTCTAGGTTTTCTTACCATTTTTCATTCCCTACTGCTTCACCTAAATGTTGAATTTCCACGTGATTTCTCTCAGCAGTGTAATTTTCAAATAACTCTTCAATCGTTAACTCGTTTTCTGAATTTGCCGCTTCGATGATTAGCCGTCTATGCCCGTTTACTTCTTCTTGTATTATCTTCACTTTGTCATCTGTATGAATGCCAAGATACTCCATAATGTGCTTGGGCAATCTAAGACCGTTACTATTGCCCCATTTTTTTATAGGTAACATTTCCATGCGCGACACCTCTTTCTGTATATACATAGTATAACATATATCACGACTAAGTATATACATAATTATCCTTTTGGTCGATTCACCTAAATTCCATTAAAAAGAATTGTTCTTACAAGTTTACACTGCTGTGCTAAGTTAGTATCTTTCTGACCTAACTAATGGAGCTACTAAAGGAATTGTGAAATGAAGAATTAAAAAATTTTATGTTTCTGACCCTATTTTAAGTTATCGCCCATTAATCTATGGATCCGGGCGTTCGTCCATATTTTTTCTTAAAACTTTGGATAAAATGACTCGTATCAGAAAATCCAATTTGTTGAGAAATTTCAGTAACTGTTAGATTCTTATTTTCCAATAAACTCTGACTTCGTTGTAATCGATAATCAATCAAGAATTTATAAGGGGTCATGGATGTGTACTTTTTAAACAATCTGTTCGCCTCTGAATTACTAATGTGACTACTTGAGGAAATATCAGCTAAAGCTATATTTTCGGCATAGTTTCCGTATATAAATTGGATCATTGTCATTATCTGATTTATTTTAGTATTTTTAATGGTAGTCGGTTGCTTTATCTGATCTAACTTCGAGTTGATTAGAATAAGACAAGCTTTACAAAGATCTATCGATATCAAGTACTCTCGACCAAATCTTGGTTCCATGTAATACAAATCGATAATTTCTTTTAGGATAGATAAGATTTCTCTTGAAGAAATATCCAGGTTGTCCATCGCAATACAAGGATATTTTATACTATTTACATAGGGCTCCACATAGCTAAGGTCCATTCGGCTTCCAGGGAAGAAAGTGAGATTCTCCTTGATAAAATTTATGCTTATATAAGAGCTATTGGGTGTTAGTTGAGTCATTTGATGTAGAACATTAGAGTTGATAAAGATAAAATCACCTTTATTTAATATATAGTCGACTCCATTAATTTTTGCATTAACTACTCCCTTCTCAACAATGGTAAATTGTAATTCATCATGCCAATGGGCATCATCGAATCCTCTACCTGAAGGATTCACTCCATTTTGATTTATATGATAAATTTCAAAAGGAAAACTAGTATCTTGATAGTGATTCTGTTCAAATAATTTTTTCATCAACTTGTCCTTTGGTTATATTTTCATATGTAAGAACCTTTTTTTCATATTATTATATATCATTTGATGATATTATCATATAAAAATATTGGAGTTGAATAATTATGACAATCGAATTTATCCCCTATAATAAGCATTTTTTAAGCGAAATGACACAAACCTGGAATGATATTTTGATAGATGGCGAAGCATTTCCAGGAGAAGATTTATTTAATACAGAAGATTTTGAATTAATGTTATTAGAACAATCTGCTGCATCCTGTCTTCTTTATAATGGAGTCTATGCAGGATTCTTCATAATTCATCCTAATAATATCGGACGTTGTGCACATACTGCAAATGCGAGCTATTGTATCGATAAAAGGATGAGAGGAAAGGGCTTATTCAAACACGTAGTAAAAAGATCCTTATGGGAAGCAAAACAACTAGGTTTTCAAGGAATGCAATTTAACGCCGTCGTCTCTAATAACAAGGTAGCGATCCATACCTACGAGAAAAATGGGTTTTCCATTATCGGTTCTATCCCTAAAGGATTCCGACTGAAGAATGGAATTTTTACTGACATGTATATTATGCATCGATCGCTATGATAAAAAAATACCAAGGCATTCTCTTCACTATCTTTACAATTCTAATAGTCAGTTCTACAGAGATTACACTAAAGTTACTAGGGGGAACGAGTAGCCACGGGGGGCAATTAAATTTTTGGCGTTTTTTGATTGGCGGTATTTTTCTATTTATTTTAGCTAAGAAAAAAAGTATAAAGGTAGCTTCTTTGCCACTCCTTGTTTTAAATGCGATTTTATTTATCGTATTCAGCATGAATTTCTATCAAATGGCTATCTTTCAATCAAGCGCATTCTTTGTAGCAGTTGTTTTTAGCACAAATCCATTGTTTACACAATTGATAAATACGTTATTAACTCGTCAGTTAAAAGTACCTTCACTTTCGATCATACTTTCAGTACTAGGAATCATAATCATCATTGTTTCAAATTACACAAAAAATGATCTAGGGGTTCTATTTGCTTTGATCTCTTCTATTTTATTTGGATTATATAGTACACTAAACGAAAGAATTATCAAAAAATATACTTTAAGTACAGTGACTTCTACATCATATACCTTTATTTTTGGCGCATTGGAATTGGCGCTATTAAATTTGATTTTTTCGAAATTTAATGATGATTCTCCATTAAAATCGATTTTCACATTTCATTACTTTACCGATTTTAGCCTACAAACATTACCAGGTCTATTCTATTTGAGCATTGTGGTAACCGCCTGCGGCTTTCTGTTTTACCTTATCTGTCAAATAAAATTCAAAAAATTATCACACACTGTTTTTTTCTCTAAGCCTGCGGTTTCTGCAATATTTGGTTTGCTAATCTTAAATGATCCTATTCCTTTTTCTAGTATTGTAGGTATCTCGTTGATATTTTTAGGTAGTATATTAACTTTTCAATAATTTACTAATGTACAATCCTCATGATATTATTTTTTTGTATTTTCGTTGGCTTAAATGTCACTCGATTCCCTCTTCTACTGATCGTTAAATGATTTATAAAGCAAAATAAATAATCGGAACCAAATAAGAAAAAGCCAAAAACGTTTTAAGTTTCTGAAACCTTAAAATAAAGTGACTCCATCAAATAATACCGATATGAATAGACAAGCACTTGTTGATTACTGAGTTCTTTTACGATCTTTTTGAAAAAAGCACAGATCGAAAGGGCGTACCATCAGTTAGGTACGCCCTTTTAAGAGATGTGGAAAATCTACATGATACAGAAGTTCCGCACAGTTATTTTTCAAAGACATTAAGTGATGATGACGTTTCTTCCTTTTGCAACGTCATGATGACTGGACCTTCTTTGGTGATGGCGATCGAATGTTCATATTGGGCACAATAGCTGCCGTCAATCGTGCGTGCTGTCCAGCCGTTCGGGTCCATCTTCATGCGCCAAGTACCGGTCGTGATCATCGGTTCGATGGTGATCGTCATGCCCTCTTTCAACCTAATTCCTTTGCCAGGTAACCCGAAATGAGGAAAGAATGGTTCTTCATGAATGGTTGGGCCAATGCCGTGAGCAATAAAGTCCCGCACGACACCATACCCTTTTTCTTCAGCGAAGCTTTGGATCGCATAACCAATATCGCCGACCCGGTTGCCAACTTGTGCTTGCTCGATGCCTTTCATTAAGGCTTCTTTCGTTACTTCCATCAGCGCTTGATGTTCTGGTGAAATCTCTCCTACAGCATACGTCCAACAGCTGTCAGAGATTGCTCCTTTGTAATCGACACAAAAATCAACTTTGACGACATCGCCTGATTTTAAAACATATTCTGAAGGGAAACCATGACAAATCTCTTCATTGACACTGATACACGTCGCAAATTCATAGCCTTCAAACCCGATTTGCGCGGCTGTTGCCCCTGCAGCTTCTATCTGTTGATGGACAAAGACGTTGATTTGGTTCGTGGTGATACCAGGAACGATTTTTTCCCGTAGTTGCTCGTGAATACTTGCCAAAATACGACCGGAAGTTTTCATTTGTTCGATTTCTCGTGGGGATTTTAATGTGATCAATAGATGATCTCCTTTCCTTAAATAGCCATTACCATGTTTCTTTTAATAATACACCTCATCTAGAAATAAGCCATGAGAAGGCACTGTTTCACCAGCTGCTTGTCGTACTTTCTCGGCTAACACTTGATCGATCACTTCTGGCGGCAGTGTGCCATCGCCAATGGCAATCAGTGTGCCTGTCAAGATTCGGACCATTTTATGCAAAAAGCCGTTACCTTTGAAGGTAAACCGCAATAGGTCGCCTTCTGGTGTGATGGTGATTTCATCGATCGTCCGCACCGTTGATTTTTTTGATTTTTTCAACGCAGAAAAGCCAATAAAATCATGGGTGCCGATCAACTTCTCAGCCGCTTGCTGCATTTTTTCCAAATCAAGGGGCTGCGGGCAATGAAAACTGGTATTGCGAGCAAAGACTGATGGGATCGCGTTGTTCCAAACATAATAGCTGTATTGCTTGCCTTTGGCATGATAGCGTGCATGGAAGCGTTCAGGGACTTCTTCAATCTTGTTGACGACGATGTCTTGTGGCAAATAGCGGTTAAAGAACTGCTGCATCTCTGGCAAACTCATTTGATGGGTCGTCTTGAAATTCGCCACTTGTCCTTGAGCATGCGTGCCCGCGTCGGTTCTGCCAGAACCGACGATTTCAATTTCTTCTCCCGTCAATAATTTGATGACCCCTTCAACTTTTTCTTGGATCGTTTTTTCTGAATCTCCTAGTCGTTGCCACCCTAAGTAGCGCTTGCCGTCATATTCAATCGTTAATTTGATATTTCGCATGGTTGTTGCTCCTTTTTACCGGTAGTACCGGTGGATAATTTTTTCTATTCTATTGCTTGAGATATTTACTTATGATAAGGTGCCCCCGTATTGATTCGATACGCGCGATAAATCTGCTCCAATAAGATCAGTTTCATGAGTTGGTGCGGGTAGGTCATTTTGCCAAAGGAGATTTTGGCATCACTGCGAGTCATGACTTCTTGGCTTAAGCCTAGGGAACCGCCGATGACGAAGGTCAGTTGGCTTTTTCCTTGGATGCCGAGTTGATCGATTTGTTTGGCGAAGGCTTCGCTGGTGGGATTGGTGCCTTCGATTGCTAAGGCAAAGACATATTCGGTGTCTTTGATTTTGGCTAAAATGCGCTGGCCTTCTTTTTCTTTGATTTGCAGCATTTGGGCTTCACTCAAGGTTTCTGGCGCTTTTTCATCTGGTACTTCGACAAACTCAAGCTTTGCGTATGCCCCCAATCGCTTGGCGTACTCGTTGATTCCTTGAACGAGGTACTTTTCTTTTAGTTTTCCTACTGTGACGATTTTGATTTTCATAGGTTCCTCCTCGTTATCCCCTTATTTTATGAAAATGTGGACAATGCTATCCACAGCCTTTTACACACTTTGACTTTCTTTGAAATTCTTCTATCTTATCTATAAAACTGTGACACTTCAACGGTTTCTTCATCCACCCAATCAAAGCTCTCAAGATTGTCCACACACTGTGGATAAAAAAACCTTTGATTCTCCCCAGATTTCCCTGCTATTTTTATTCAAAAATGAGCGGGTTTTGCGAAGAAAATTTCATCGTTTGAAACAGATTCTTACGCAACTTCTTCATATTTTTTTCAAAATCTCTTAGTAGACTAATCTCAGATAGAAGGAATATACTGATTATAACGAATTATTCATTAAGGGGGAAATAGTAATGGCAAGAAAATATGTCACACCAGGTAAGAAAACTTCTCCTGGTTTATTAAAACGATTAGGTATTGGGATTTTAGGCGGTATGGTCGGCGGTTTATTGACCTTCGGCGGTCTGTATTTGGCAATGGGTTCATCTTTGACTTCAACACCAGAAACTACGACCAACAGCGGGGTCCAAGATTCTAACGGACAAACACAGGTATCCAATGTAAAACTAGACGTGACTAGCGATGTCACGAAAGCAGTTGAAAAAGTACAAGATTCTGTCGTTTCCATCATTAATCTACAACAAAGTCAAAGCAACGATTGGAACAGCCTCTTTGGTCAGCAAGGTGGACAAAGTGAAGGCGATAGCCAAAGCGACGACGACAGCGCCTTAGAAGCTTCTTCTGAAGGTAGTGGGGTCATCTACAAAATCGATGGCGATGATGCCTATGTCGTAACCAACAACCACGTCGTTGAAGGCCAAGATGGTTTGGAAGTTGTCTTAGCAGATGGTACAAAAGTCAAAGCTGAATTGGTGGGTACCGATTCTTACACAGATTTAGCCGTCTTAAAAATCTCTTCTGAAAAAGTTACAACTGCCGCAACATTTGGCGATTCAAGTGCCTTGAAAGTCGGCGAACCAGCAATCGCGATTGGTTCTCCTCTAGGCTCTGACTATGCAAACTCTGTGACACAAGGGATCGTGTCTTCCTTGAATCGTCAAGTAACAAGCCAAAACGAATCTGGTGGTACGATCAGTATCAACGCGATCCAAACGGATGCTGCGATCAACCCAGGGAACTCAGGTGGTCCACTGATCAACGTTGATGGTCAAGTGATTGGGATCAACTCAAGTAAAATCGCCAGCACCTCGGGCTCTGCTTCAGGCGTTAGTGTCGAAGGAATGGGCTTTGCGATCCCAAGTAACGATGTCGTTGAAATCATCAATCAACTAGAAGCAGACGGCAAAGTGGTCCGCCCTGCACTAGGTATCCAAACGATCGATTTAGGTTCCATCACATCACAACAACAAGAACAAATCTTGAAAGTTCCTTCATCTGTAACTTCAGGCGTTGTTATCTACTCAGTCAACAATGCAACACCAGCAGAACAAGCAGGATTGCAACAATATGACGTTATCACGAAAATCGATGATACAGAAGTCAGCACAACAACTGATCTGCAATCTGCGTTGTACAAACACAAAGTCGGTGACACAATCACTGTAACCTTCTATCGTGGCGATGAAGAAAAAACAGCAGAAGTAAAACTTTCCGTTGATACATCGATCAACGAACAATCAACAGACAGCAGCAACTAATCACCAAAACCAATCAAAACAATCAAAAAATGAACTGCCGCAAAAACAGGAAGCGGCAGTTCATTTTTTTAGGCTTTACCGACCGGAAAAGCTTCACCTACAACGGCATCTTGAGGCAGCTCAAGGATGCCTTTTTTCATTGGTGCACCTTCTAAATGTAGTTCTTTAGCAGAGCAGATCATTCCGAAGCTTTCTACGCCACGAAGCGTCCCCGGCCAAATCATCAAGCCATCTGGCATCATTGCGCCAGGTTTTGCGACAACGACTTTCAAGCCTTTACGGATATTGGCAGCGCCACAGACGATTTGCAAGACTTCCCCATCTCCAACTTCTGTTTCCGTGATAGACAGATGGTCGCTGTCTGGATGTTCCACACAAGATTTCACATAGCCAACAACGATTTTTGGTTCCGTATCTGCTGGCAGTTCTTCGCTGAATCCTGCTTCTTTGATCATGGTGTTCAATTGTTGGATTTGTTCTTTCGTCAACGTTACTTGACCACGGCCTTCGATCGTCATTACTTCTGAAATCGCAAAAAAATTCCAGCCGACGATCGTGCCTTCTTCATTTTTGATTTGGGCAACATTGCCTTTGCGTTCGACGGTTTGTTCTAATCCTTTATCATCTGCTGTGATGGCAAGCAGTGTATCACTGACATATTCTTTGTTATAAGCAAAAATCACGTTTTTTCCTCCTTAGGTACTTACACATTCCGCCCATAATCTTAACAAATTTTTCGGCATCCGTCATGGAATTTCTTTGTTTTCCTTGAAATTCTAGTTATTTTCAAAGACAAAAAAGCCTGAAAACCAGCTACTGCTCATTTGCTAAAGACAATGCTTCACTAGCGAGCAAAACCGCTGATTCTCAGGAACTTCCTTTTGTCACTTGTTACTACCATGCGAACTAAGGAAAAGAACACGGCAACGACAAGCTTATTTTTTCAAAAAAATGACCTTACGCTTTGGTTTCTTCAGGGGATACGATCAGCACGTCGCACCGGGCTTCACGGATAACGAAGCTGGCGACACTCCCCATCATGAAGCGTTCCACGGCGTTTAGCCCGGATTGCCCCACCATGATCAAATCGATGTCGTATTGATCTGGTAATTGAGTGGCAAGAGCGTCTTTGATGGAGCCGTAAGCGACGATGCCTTCTACTAGATCAAAATCCACTGATTTTGCGTAGGCTTTACAGTCGTCGATCAGATTTTTCGCCGTATCTTTTTCTTGTTCCAAGATGGAACTATCCAAAGGTGCATAGCCCATCATGGTCGGTACTTGCTGATCGATGATCGTTGCGGCATAGACCTTCCCTTGATTTCGACGAGCGACTTCCACTGCTTTTTTGAAGGCAGACATCGCTTGATCTGACCCATCGATCCCTACTAAAATGTTTTGATATCTTTGTGCTTCCATCTTTTTCCCCTCCTATGCTGATTGTACGCTGGTTAAAAAGGCTTCGATCTCTTCTTTGGTTTTACGATCCTTGTTGACTAACCGTCCCAGCTCCTTGCCGTCTTCGATGACGACGAGGCTAGGAATACCAAAAATGTTCCATTCAACCGCTACATCCATGTATTCATCACGGTCGACTTCGATAAATTGAAGATCTGGAAAGTCCGCTTCGATCTCAGGCAATTGCGGTTTGATGTAGCGGCAATCCCCACACCAATCGGCGGTGAAAAAGAAGACATTTTTGCCTTTCTCCACATATGTTGCTAACTCTGCTAAATCTTTTGGAATAATCAAATTCTCACCACTTTCTTTTCTTTAAGTATACACCTTTCTTTCAGGGACTACCAACTGACATGCTGATCTTGCAAAGCTCTGCAGAAAAAAAAGAGACAACGGGTTGCTGTCTCTTTGCTTTCGTTCTCGCTTATTGTCCTGCCAAGATCGTATCAACGGTTGAACGATCCAACCCTTTCAAGACTTGAATCACCATTTCCCGTGCCGCTTCATAATCAGCGATACTGAATAGGGTTTGGTGGGTATGGATGTATCGTCCAGGAACACCGATAACTGAACTTGGGATTCCTTCATTTGCCATGTGTGCCGCACCAGCGTCGGTACCACCTTTTGAAACAAAGTATTGGTAAGGAATGTTGTTGCTTTCTGCTGTATCCAACAAGAATTCTTTCATCCGTGGCAACATGATCATGCCTGGATCATAGATTCGCATCAAAGTCCCGGCTCCTAGATGACCAAAGGTGCCATTTTTCGTGACTGTGTCATCTGCTGGCGAGCAATCGACCGCAAAGAATAAGTCTGGCTTGAATTTCGTCACAGACGGACGAGACCCCCGTAAGCCGACTTCTTCTTGAACGTTGGCACCAGCAATCAGCGTATGGCCTAACGTTTGCTCTTTCAAGGCTTCAAGTGCTTCTAATACGACTGCACAGCCGTAACGGTTGTCCCAAGCTTTCGAGATGATGTTTTTCCCATTGGCTGTTTTGATGGTTTCCACTTGTGGGACGATCGTATCGCCAGGACGTACACCAAAGCTTTCTGCTTCTTCTTTTGATTCAAACCCAGCATCAAACAAAATATCTGTCACTTCGACATTTTTCTGACCGCTGCTTCCTCGCAACAAATGTGGCGGTACTGAAGAAGAAACGCATGGGTAATCGCCCTTCGCTGTTTTCAATGTAAACCGTTGAGCAGAAACCACATAGGGATTCCATCCGCCTAAAGGAGTGACTTTGAATAAGCCGCGATCGGTGATCGTCGTCAATAAGAAGCCAACTTCGTCCATGTGAGCAGCTAACATCACTCGTGGTGCATCTGCTTCTTGGTGGTGACGCAAACCGAAGATGCCGCCTAAGCCATCTTGTTGGATTTCATCTACCAAGGGGGTCATCGCTTCACGCATATACGTTCGCACGTCGTGTTCAAACCCGCTGGTTCCTTGTAACTCCGTTAGTTCTTTGATGCGTTGAAATGTTTTTTCTTCCATGATCATTCGAGAAACACGTATCGGTTGTTTGCTACCCCAAAGAAACAAAGCTGCTTTTTTTGAAAAAGCAACGCTTGCTGTGGCTGTGTTTTCCTGCAATTTTTGGGTGTAACAACGGATGTGCTCTCTTCCTCCTTATTCCTACTGATATTCTTTATTATAGCGCAAATTTCTATTGTTGGTTATTTTTCTTATAGAATATTTCTAAACTATGGTAAACTATTGTTAAGAGAACCTGTGCTTTCACCGAGATCACAACATTCGGGAAAACTTACTTTAGGAGGGACATTAGATGGAGAATGAGCATCCATTGCATTATTTTAAAAATGGACTGACCATCGGTTTAGGTCTTGGCTTTGCAGGAGGGATTTTTTCAACGATCTGGTTGAAGAAAAGGCAAGCCATGAATGCCGATGATGTCTTAGACAATATAAAAGCGGCGTTTATCAAAGAAGGACCGATCGAAGGTTCTTGGATCAATTTCGAAAAACAACCTTTGCGCAAATTTGCGATCACTTCCCAAGGATATACTGGCGGCATCACCCGCACCGAAGACGGGCAGCTTGTCACCTATGAATTTTTGGCAGATGCTCATACCGGCACCGTCTTAGATATCCAACGAGCAATCGTGGAATAATCACTGCACTTATGACCAGCTTCTTAAGAGGCTGGTCTTTTTTCTTTTTAAGCAGTGCTTTTACTGAAGCAAGGTCGCAAGGTCCAATACCACGACTTCATCGATGCTGCCACCTTTTTGGCGATACGCCCATGCCCCACTTTCAAACAAGCAGTACAGCTGCCCTTTTTCTACCACAATCTGTTCAAGGTAATGGGGAAACTTGATGCGCCGCAACGCATGTTTGCGGGTCAGCACCGTTGCATCCTTTGGAAAGACCCATAACTCCGCCGACCCTGGTCCAAAAGAACGCGCCAGCAACAAGTATTCAGTTGTAAAGGCGATACTTTGGACTTTCGTGGTGGTGACCCTTCTCTTACGCGGCTTGATGCGAGGAGGCGCTTTGCGACCGCTGTCCGAAAGAACAGGCAACGGATAATTCGCCACCACGCCTCCTTGTTTCAAGACAAAGGTTCCTGAGACAAGTTCACCGCCATCGGCTGCCAAATAGGAGCTGTGAGTGATGCCTGCCAATTCGATGACTTGCTGATAAACAATAGGCTGATTGGTTGCCAAGGAATCATCTTCCAGCAGTGCTTGTAAAGAAACACACGCCACGCGCCCCATCCCTTTTCCAGTGATGGTTAGCCACAGCATTTGCGTTGCTCGATCAAAGACTAGTCCACCGACATGAGGTCGTTTTGGCAGAACCACCGTTTTCAGATGCCGCCCGCTCGTTCTTTCTATTATATAAAGTTGTGAGTGATGTTCCTGCTGCGAACAATACGCTGAGAGGAACAAATAGTCCTCCGAAACGGCCAACCCTTGTGGGGTCATTGCCTGACACTGATCCACATGCTTGTGCGGCCTCGTTTCTGCTTTCGCCGTTGCCGTCGTTGCCACTGCGGCAGTGGCTTCTTTTAAACCGGGAACCAAAAGGACTGCTTCTCTTTTTGCCCCGGCTGCCAGCCACGCTTGCCGCACCCTGGGATAACGCTTCAGCTGGGCTACCAGCGCTTGATTGTGGCGCGTATGTCGGTGCTTTTTTAGACAGTACACCACAAAAAGGCCAACCACAAACACGCCCAAAAGCAGCAAGCTCTCTGTTTGTCTCATTGATTGGCCTCCTTGATGAATTCCCTCTTGTCGGCTGATTTATCAGCCGCTTATTGTTTGTCTATTCGCAATAATGCTTAGACTACTTGAACTTCGACATCAATGTTGCCGCGAGTTGCCCGAGAATACGGACAAAAATCGTGAGCTTCTTCTGCGATTTTCTCCGCCTCGGCTTTTTCAACGCCTGGTAAGGATACTTCTAAAATCACGCCGATTTGGTAACTACCGTCCTCATGCTGATACAAAGACACTCTTGCTTTAACTTCGGATTCGGATTCGATGTTATGCTCTTTCAGCATATGCTGTACGGCACCGTTGAAGCATGAAGCATAGCCTGCGGCAAATAATTGTTCTGGGTTAGTCCCTTCACTATGAAGACCCGGTTTGTCAATTTTCAGGTGAAAACTGCCATTTGGTGCTTCGACCTCTCCGACACGACCGCCTCGATTGATCATCGCTGTTTCATATTGCTTTTTCATTGAACCTCTTCCTTTCTTTTTTTGACCTACTTCAAGTGTAACGACAATTTCCCGATATGACAAAAGGATTGCTTGTACTTGTTTCTTGAAAACAAAAAAGGCAAACCCAGAAACTCTGGATTTGCCTGTCTATTCGAGGTAATTGCTACCCGAAATAAATAAATGGAAACAATTGCTGAATGGACTAGCCGTTTGAACGTCCTAAGAAGAATGAAACAACAGCAACGACAATAACCGCACCAATAATTGATGGGATGATTGCCATTCCAGCAAGTGATGGACCCCAAGAACCTAAGATCGCTTGTCCAATAGCTGAACCTACTAAACCTGCAACGATGTTGGCGATCCAACCCATTGATCCACCTTTATTTGTGATAGCTCCGGCGATCAAACCGATAATAGCTCCTACGATTAATACCCATAACCAATGCATATTTTTCTCCTTCTTTCTTTTAAGTAGTTATTACACATATTATGTTACGCTTAATCCCCGTTTTAGACAAAAGATTTGCACTCAATTTGCAAAAAAAATTTTCAAACCTTGTTATATTAACGTTTATCAGCACTTCTTAATTATCGTTGTAAGAGCTTTAATTCGTTTTTTTTAGTATTGGTGCATTTTTTGAAATCGTTTTATTTTGTATTTTGCATCTTCTCCGCTAAACTGAGGGAGAACTACTCTTATTTTGTCAGATAATTGGCACTTTTCACTCCTCAGTTCTTTTTGGGCGGCTATCTTTTCAGTACTTCAGCTATTTTTCATTAAGGCACGTTTCGATCGTTGTAGATTGGTAATGTCTTCGCAGATTCCCATGTTTGCTTCCAGAGCTCCCAGTGAAGGCGGTACTTATTTTAAAATGGAGGGAAAATACATAAATGAAACCAGTGTGACTGTAGAAGTTCCTGATTTGCCTTACGTGGATTTATTGACGATCCTAGTCAGTGCCACTTGCAGCTATGCGTTTACAAAATACGATGCCATTTTTTTCTTCATCTATTATCGCCACCACCATGCTGCCGATTGCCCGACCAATCATTATGACACTGGGGATCTTTTCCTTCCAGTGGCGGTGGAATGATTATATCTGGCCCTTGCTCGTCTTGAATGATCCGAAAAAATATACCTTCCAAGTGGCGATCCGCAGCTTGGTGGGTGCGGAAAATATCAATTGGACGATTTTGATCGCTGCCTCAGTAATTTCCATTTTGCCTTTGCTGCTGGTCTTCCTCGCCTTTCAGCGCTGGATTCTCGACAGCAATTTAGATAGCGGACTAAAATAAAAAAAGTGCCGACTGCTTCGTCGCACCTTTCTCCTTTTATGGATGAACGGTGCTACAGAGCAGCGGCGCTTTTTATTTTGAAAAGTCTTTTCGTGACAAGTAGACGGCGGTTAAAATACCGACTAAAATAGCCAAGCCGAAGACGACGATCGTACCGATCGCATTGTCTTTTCCTGGCAGTCCCCCGGTGTTGATCCCCCATAGCCCGGCAATCAAGGATGGCACAGCCACCACTAATGCCGCAGAATCTAAGTATTTCATCAGATGGTTTAGATTGTTGTCCATCATATCGGAGAACAAGCCACCGATAGTTTCTAACAAGTCGCGATAGATGGTGACCATTTTCATGGCAAACTTCTGTCGTAGCTTAATGTCATAAACGAGCGCTTCATTATCCAAACGATCCAAAAATTCTTTGCGATCCATCAAACGATCTACAGTATGGTTTTGGTCCCGCAAGGTGTGATCAAGATAGACCATGTCTCGCTCGGTATCGGCTAAATTGAACAATTCCTTGTTTTCCGTCGTTTTACGAGCTGCTTCATCTAGTGCATCGATCTGTTTCTTCATTTCCTGCAGACCTTTGATGTAATGGGTGTAGATCATCAGCGTCGAATAAGCAACGATATCTTCATACCGTTGAATGTCTTGTTCATGCTTTTCAATCAGGCGTTTGATCAGTGTAGATTGATGAGAGACATATGTGATCAAAAGATCTTTGGTATAAATAAACGTCACCGGTTCTAAACGATTTTCGATGCGGTCTTGTGTCACTTCTGACAAATCGATCAAGGTATAAAGAATCGGATGATTTAACTTAGTGTTACGTAAGTATTCCAAACGTGAGACTTCTTCCGGTTCATTAGCGCCAATAAAAATATCTTCAGGTAGCTGATAGCGCTCCAACAAGTGGCGTTGTTCCTCTGGATCTGTCCCAGAAACCACCAGCCAATTGTAATCCTCCTCCGAAGATTCCCTGATTTTTCGGTCTTCCATTTTGTAATACTGAAACATGGTGACTCGCTCCTTTTCTAATTCTCTCTTAATTTAACTATCTAACGCTTCACGCTTTTTGTCAAAGTAAATGGCTTTTCTTTTCAGTGCTTTTCCATTTTAGACAAAGTGCGTTTTATTAGACGAACCTTTCGATTCATGAGAAACTTTTTATGGGCCCAATAAAAAATTTTAGGAGGAATAGTATGTTTCGTCATCAAAAAGAACTACAGTTTGAAGCTAAACCAGAAAAACCAAATCCGTTAGTTGCGAAATACCTTCAAGAATTAATCGGTGGACAATATGGAGAAATGAGTGTTGCCATGCAATACTTATTCCAAGGATGGAGCTGCCGTGGGGAAGAAAAATACAAAGACATGTTAATGGATATCGCTACTGAAGAGCTTGGACACGTTGAAATGTTAGCAACGATGGTTGCACGTCTGCTGGAAGGTGCACCTGTGGAAGATCAGGAAGCTGCCATGAAAAAAGACCCAACGATTGGTGCGATCATTTCCGGAATGAATCCGCAACATGCCATCGTTGCCGGCTTAGGACCACGTCCTGCTGATAGCGTCGGCAATCCATGGTCAGGTGCGTATATCATTGCTAGTGGCAACTTACTTGCTGATTTTCGTGCCAACTTAAATGCGGAATCACAAGGTCGTCTGCAAGTAGCACGCATCTATGAAATGATTGATGACCGTGGGGTCAAAGACTTACTTTCGGTCTTATTAGCGCGTGATAGCTACCACCAAAATCTTTGGGCAGCTGCCGTGAAAGAATTGGAAGAAAACGAAGGTTCGATTTTAGTGCCGTCTACCTTTGACCGCAAAAACGAACGCTTAGATATCGCTTATGATTTCTATAACTTCTCTGAAGGCGACCAAAGCAAAGAAGGCTCTTGGGCGAAAGGCAAAGCCCTTGACGGTGAAGGCGAATACCAATGGCTAGACGAACCAAAAGTCGAAGGAAAAGCGCCAAAACTCGATCAAGTCACACCAAAAATGTATGGCACACCGCCTGAAAAATAATTTAATCAAAAAGAGCAATTGTTTCTGAAACAGAAACCGTTGCTCTTTTTTCTTTGTTTGAGCAAGTTGTTTACGTTCCTGGCAAAAAAGCGTTAGAGTAGAATGTAAAGAAAAGGAGGAATCATTTTATGAAAGCACCTTTACTGACATTAAACGACGGCAATTTACGCCCCGCAGTGGGCATCGGTACCTATCAGATCCGCGGTGGCGAAGGGTTGAGCCAGCTGCAAGCAGCGATCGCTGACGGGTATCGATTGATCGATTCTTCAACCAATTATGACAATGAAGGCATTGTCGGCAAAGCGATCCGTCGCTCTGGCATCCCACGTTCAGAATTTTATATCACCTCAAAATTACCGGGAAAATACCATGGCTACAATGATGCCCTAACCAGCATTCAAGAATCCCTTGCTCGCATGGGACTCGACTACTTCGATGCCTTTTTGATCCACTGGCCATTACCAAAACGCGGCAAATATGTCGAAGCTTGGCAAGCCTTAGTGACCGCCCAAAAATTAGGCTTGATCCGTTCCATCGGCGTTTCCAATTTTGAACCAGAACATTTGGATGCCATCATTGAAGCAACTGGTGTGACCCCTGCGCTAAATCAAATTGAGATCCATCCTTACTGGGTCCAAAAACGAATGGTTGCAGAGAACAAAAAACGCGGCATCGTAACAGAAGCTTGGAGCCCACTAGGTCGTGGCAGCGATGCCCTGAAAGAACCACTGATCACTGAACTAGCTGAGAAATACCAAAAATCAGCTGGTCAAATCATCTTGCGCTGGCATGTGGAACGTGGCATTTTGCCCCTTCCAAAATCAAGAAACCTCGCCCATCAACGAGAAAATCTTGCAATCTTCGACTTTGAACTGACTGAAGATGAAATCAATCAAATCAATCAGTTAAACAAGGAAGACGGCCGTATTGATGGTCAAGACCCAAATGAGTATGAAGAGTTTGAATAAACAAAACCAGCAGCTTCTCCGCTATAAATGGAGAAGCTGCTGGTTTTAGTTTATCTCAACTCAAAATGAAATGTCTTTATTTCAAAGGGGGCCAAGGTAAATGAGACTTTATCTTTCCACTGCTCATTATTTAAAGGTATCTCCATCAAATCTGTTTCTTGCCAAAAACTGTGTGGCAACTGCAATGTAACCTCCCTAGTTCCTCCCGTGTGATCATGTAAACGTAAAATCCACCCTTTGCCGGTTTCTGCTTGCTTGATGGTGTCGATGGTAACTGAGGTTTCACAGTCTATTTGCAACGGAAGCAACCAAGAATGTTCTCCGTTAATAACCGTTAATGGCGAGTTGAGGGACCATGCTTCTTCCATAGTTCCCCCATCGATGGCATCGTGCTCGTGGGCATAAAAACTGTAAGTAAATTCGTGATCACCATCGTCAGCCAGTGGATCAGGATAAATAGCGCCTTTAAGCAAGGTCAAGCTTAATTGATTTTCCTTAACAGCATAACCATATTTACAGTCATTCAATAAACTTATCCCACAATATTTTTCTGAAAGATCTGCCCACTGGTGGCCTACTGTTTCAAACTGAGCCAATTGCCAACTGGTATTAGAATGGGTAGCTCGTTTTACATTTCCGTACTGAATATCAAATACTGCTTCAGTTGATCGAATTGCTGCATCAAAGTTTACCTTCAACAGTTGTTGGCGTTCATGCCATGAAACGTTTGTTAAAAAATCGATTCGTTGTGTATGAGCATAGACCCGCATTTCCTGATGTATCTGCGAATCACCAAACGTATACTCAAATACAACGGAAGCGTAAAGCGCATTATTTGAATGCAATCGAATTTGATCGGCTTGAAGCACTGTTGCTTTTTCTTGATAAAAACTATCGATGTCCCATGCATCATAATTTAAAGGTTTGTCTTCAAATAGCTGAAAAACATTCCCTTTTCCTTCCAACATTTCTCTACCCAGTTTCTTATCAAAAATGCTAATTAAATTTCCCGATGTTTCCCATAAAATTCGCAAACGATTGGTCTCAATCGCCCCCTCTGTGAACTCAGCGAGCGGTTTGATGTCTTTATTTCCTGCTATCGGTTGAAACTCTATGACCACCTGACTCATCCGCGGAACATTTGCCACAAGAACAGACTGTTTTTCTCCGTCAAAATAAGCCGGAAGTTCTTTTCCTTGTGAATCAATAAAGCGACCTTCTTGTAAAAGCGGAAGTTCCACAAATTCATTCCGTGACCAGCCAGCTGTATTGATGACTGTATACTTTTGACTAGCAGGTCCATCTAATTGTTCAAATAACTGTTGAATGGTCTGAGTCACGACGGCAAACTCTGCTCTATGGTCTTGATAAACTTCTTTGATCGAAGAACCAGGAATAATATCGTGGAATTGATTACGAAGAACCGTCTCCCATGTTTCAAAAAGCGGCTCCTTAGGATACTCGTCTTCTTTGCTGGCTGCTAAACATGTATAGAGAATCTCAAGTTCCCGTAAAGCAATTTCAGCTTTTCGATTCATTTTTTTGGCAAACGCTTGCGAGGTATAGGTTCCTCGATGATATTCCAAGTACAATTCACCATCCCAACGAGAGACCAGCGACTTATTTCGTTCTACTGTCTGATGCAGTCGTTCAAAAAAGGCTTTCGCTATTCCTGTTTTGACTTGCGGCAATCCTGGAATCTGGTCAAGGCGTCGTCGATTTTCCAGCATCTCTCTAGTGACACCGCCTCCGCCGTCCCCATGACCGTATGACAGCAGAAATTCTTGATTCAAACGCTTGTCTTGATATCCGTCGTAAATTCCTTGAACGGTCTCCGGAGAGAGCGTTCCATTGTAGGTATAAAACCATTCTTCTGCCCATTCATCCGTTTTACCATCAACTGGCGTGGTGATAAAATGCGTCAAAATATCTGTCCCATCGATTCCCCGCCAATAAAAGGTATCATGAGGCATCCGGTTGTATTGGTTCCAGCTGATTTTGGTCGTCATAAACGTCTCAATGCCAGATTTTTTTAAAATTTGGGGTAAAGCCCAAGAATAACCGAATACATCTGGAAGCCACAAGAAATGCATCTCTTTGTCAAATTCTTCCTTCACAAATTTTTTCCCATGGAGTATCTGACGGACCAATGATTCGCCTGACGGTATATTGCAATCGGCTTCCAGCCACATGGCTCCGTCCACTTCCCAACGGCCTTCTTTGATTCTCTTTTTGATTTTCTCATAAAGAGCTGGATAGCTTTCTTTGACATATTTGTATAGCTGAGGTTGGGTTTGCAAGAAAATATATTCTGGGTATTGTTCCATCAAACGTAAAACCGTTGAAAAACTGCGGACAGCTTTTTCCCCTGTATGCTTCAGCCGCCACAGCCAAGCAACATCGATATGTGTATGGCCGATAGCTGTCACAGTAATCTCCGAAAGTTTAGGTATTTTTTGCAGTTCTTGGTTTAAATAATGATCAGCTTCCTCAACGCTGTAGTAAAAAGAGATAGATCCGGGTACCTGCCACTGAATCAAACGAAAGGCATCATCTAAAAGATTCAACAGCTTGTATCGTATCGGTTCATTTTCCGGTAACCCATCGATAGTTTTCGCCATCATATCAGCGAGAAAGAAACAGTCGTCAGCAGCCAAGTGTCGTTTTGCCAAACAAGCTTGCCGAAACTCATGCCGTTGAATGACTTCAGCCCCACCGCCTTCCAAGCCCGACCATAGTTTCAAATCAAGTCGGATGGTTTCCCCCCGGTAATGATCCGCCAGAAAAATCTCTGTATGATTCGAATCGACACCCTGATAAGGCTCACCATTAATCAACATCAAGGACTCAAAACCTGAATTATAGCCACCACCTGTACGACCAAAATCAATCAGTAACCATAAGTCTTTCTCGTCTGGAACCGTCAATTCATAATGAGCCCAAATGTAACGGTCTCTCCCTTGCCAGAAATCGCCAACTGAAAGTGTAAAGTCCCACTCTTCTGGTGGGTGTTTTTCCGTTTTTGACTTATCTTCTTTTGCTGACCACATTGTCAGGTCTTGTACTTTTTGAAACCGATACGCTTTTAGTTCAGCGATTCGTTTCGTTAATTTTTTTTTCGTATGAAATGGATCTTTCATCCTTTCGTCGCTCCTCCCATGCTAAATCCTTTAGACATATACGTTTGTGACAAAGCATATAAAATGACGACTGGTAAGGTATATAGCACCGAAAAAGCGGCTAAACGGCCATAATTGACCATACCAAAGTTGCCGAAAAACTGAAAGATCGAGACTGATGCCGGCATTTTTTCGGGTGACTGAATCAAAATATAAGGAACAAAGAAGTTGCCCCAGCTTCCAGTAAAAGTAAAAATACCAACCGTACAAATACCTGGAACCATCAGCGGCGCTACGACTTTTCGTACCCCTTGCCATGTTGAAGCCCCATCGACCCAAGCGGACTCTTCTAAGTCGATTGGTACCGAATCCATAAAGTTCTTCATCATCCAAATCCCATAAGGCAGTGAGGATGCAGTCAAGAAGAATGTCACCGCCAGTAATGAATCTTGAAACTTCAAAAAGATAAACAGTTGGTAGACCGGCACGATGACAGCAGTCATCGGTAATGAGGTCATGAACAGCACCGCCATCAAAAAACTTTTTTTATATCTTAACTGATACCTCGACAAGGGGTATGCTGCCAAAACACATAAGACAACAACTAAAATCGATTGACAGCCGGACAAAAGCAAGCCGATTCCAAATGACCGAATGATGGTTTGATCAGAAAGGATCGAAGCAAAATTTTCAAATGATACTGCTTCAGGTAATTTCAAAGTTTGAATAGCGCCCGGATCAATAGAGGCAATCAGCATCCACAACAGTGGGAGCAAAAACAACAAGGCTAATACTGCTAATAGCAGATAATGAATCAGGGTCTCCAATTTTTCACTGCGTTTTACCATTTTTTTCACCTACACTTTCACTTTCAGCATTTTCATATAAATCAAGCTTGCAGTAGCACCAATCAGCAGCAAGACTAGCGAAATCGCTGTTCCGTATCCTAGCTGATAGCTGACAAAAGCTTGTTTGTACATGAAGACTGGCAGGGTTGCAGTCTGATTGCCGGGACCACCACCAGTCATGGTATAAATCAACGTGAAGACACCCAATGTCTGCAAAGTGACAAGCATCAAATTCGTTGCAATGGTACCTTTGACCATCGGAATCGTAATTTTTCGAATCACTTGCCAGCGGCTGGCGCCATCCATAACCGCAGCTTCCTCTACTTCCTTAGGGATCTCATCTAAAGCGGATTGAAACACCATCATTGAAAAAGCGGTTCCTCGCCAAATATTGGCAATCACAACGCTGATCATAGGAAACGCAAACAGCCAAGCAACTGGCTCAAATCCCATCAGTCCCATCAACCAGTTGGCTGTTCCACTGTCCCCTAAAAAAGCAACCCAGCAAAAGGAAACAACGACTTCCGGCGTAACCCATGCGGCAATGATGATCAGACCGACGACTCGCCGAAAGGCACGATTCTTCTCCCGCATCATAAATGCAATCAAAAAACCTAAGAAACATTGACCAATCACTGCAGAAAAAAAGACGAAAATCAAGGTTCGTACCACACTAGTTTGAAAAGCCGGATCATTGAACATGCGTACAAAGTTTTCAAAGCCGACGAACCGCAATTGACTTGCTTCAGCACCGGTCAGAGCCAAGTTCGTGAAGGAAAAGATAAAAGTTAAGATAACTGGACCAACAAAAAATATCAGCAGCAAGAGCCAACTGGGAAATAAAAAAATCAACGCTTTTTTACTATTGGACATTTGCTGCTCTCGTTTTAGCGAATGTTCCATTCTTTTCTCCTTTCTTAGTAAAAAGAGAAGGAACGTTAGACCCTAGTCGGATCGTTTTCAACGAGTCCTTCTCCTATTTATTTACTTAATCAATGGCATCCTCACCGACAATCCTCGTCACATTGGCTGCGTAATCACTAGCTGCTTCTTCCGGTGTCTTGCTGCCAGTGGCAACCGCCTCTACCATTGTTTGAATCTCAACGGAAACATTTGGATATTTGTCATCGGCAGGACGGAAATGGGCATACTGCAAGAAAGAGGTTGCTTGTTCAATAAAAGGCTGCTTCTTGTATTCGTCAATTTCAGCTGAATCATCTCGGACGGTTAGATTCCCTTCAGCAATTGCACGAGCAGCTTGCTGTTCTTTTCCACCGAGAGCCTGAACTACTCGCCATGAAGCTTCTTTATTTTGTGCTTTTTCAGGAATGGCCCATGTCCAGCCTCCTGACATGGTCGTAAATGGCGGTTCACCACCATTTTGTGTAGGCATGGCTGCGAACCCAAAACGTTCTGTCATATTCTCAACAGGAGTTGCCCCATTTTCTGTCCAGTTACCGGCACTCCAAAATCCATCCAGTAGCATACCAACTTCATCATTAGGAAATTTGTCTTGGAACATCACTGATCCGTAATTACTGTTAATAGCAACAGATAAAGAAGGGCCTAATTGTTTCTGGTTATACACTTCATCAATAAAAGTTAAAGAGTCAATGATCCCTTGTGTATTCACTTGCCACTTTCGCGTTTCATTATCAAATAGTGTGTCTTGAGTACCGTATAAAAGCATCTGGAAAGTCTGCATGGAAACCGACTCACCATTGGCTTTAGCCACACCTAATCCTAAGGGGATCACATTCTCATCGGAAGCTTTGATTGCTTCAGCTGCCTCAATAATCTCCCCCCAAGTTGTTGGCTGCCAGTCTTCAGGCAGACCGGCTTTCTTAAAGACATTTTTGTTGTACCAAATCCCGCGAGAATCAGAAGTTCCTGGAATGGCATACGTACTACCATCTTCAGCAATGACACCAGCTTTTAAGTTTTCTGTATATTTATCCCATTGATCCCAGTCAGCAACATATTCATCAAGATTGGTTAAGTAACCAGCGTTTGCATCAGAATTCAACATAAAGGAATCTTCTGCCACTACATCGGGTGCTGTGCTTTCTGACTGCATGGAAAGAGCAACTTTTGAAAAATAATCCCCTTCGCTTGCCGTAATCGGAGAAAGTACGATTTTAATGTCCTCATTTTCTTTCTCAAATTCTGGAATAAATGTTTCTTCCAAGTATTGGGTCATTTTATCGTTTTCCCCAGTATTGCGCCAAGTGATCTTGATCTCGGTTTTCCCTTCTGAACCTTCCCCGCTTGAAGAGCCATCGCTGTTCCCACAAGCAGCAAGAACCATAGGCAGCGTCAGGATGGTCAGGAGTGATGCAGCTTTTCTTTTCATTGACATAATTGTTCCTCCTAAATCATTTTTCATTTTCTCTCGCTTAAAGTAAGCGCTTTAAATATAGCGTATTTAGACATTGTTGAATATCAACATTATTCGTTGGAATATACACTTTTTAACCTTAATATCAAGTTTTGTAGACAACTGCAAATAATGATGATTTGACTCAAGCTGATTTATCTCTATAATCAATGTAAACGTTACCAAAAAAAGAAAGGAGCACTTATGAAATCAAAAACCTATCGAAAAATATTCTTAACCTTTTTAACGGTAATCATTGTGTATACTATTTTTATTATGGTGATTGTTATCAATAATGAAGTCAATCAGCGAAAAACTGAGCAAACTACCCAAAGTATTATGACGTTAGAGAACAGTGCGTTTCGCATTGATCAACAACTTCGATTTGCCCTCAATTCAATGAAATCTTTAGCAACAAAAGAAAGTATTATAGTGTTTTCCCAAAGTACTGAATCTGATTACGCGTTGTTTTCAGCGATGTATGATGAAATTCGTGAAAACTATTTGTTAATGAATCAGTTTGAATACTCTATTGGAATCTTGAATCCAGAGAATCATATCATCGTCAGTTCTGACGGCTATTTTGTTTACAATGATTTCTTTTCCTTTTTGAATATAGAAACAAAAGCCGGTCTTCTTTCCGAAATGCTCGCAGATGCCAGCTTCAGTTCTTCCATCTTCGAAACCCTGGATCAGCGGCTGATTTTGCTTCATAAAGAGCAAGTGGAGAATCAGACCCTTTATTTCTTTGCCTATTGGAAAAAAAATGAACTACTGTCTCCAATGAATCAAGGCCTACAAGTTATCGACCAACAATATTTTTCTAGTGAGACCAATTCACCGATACTTACTGATTTTACACAAAATACCATTCAACAAGAGACGAAATCAGATACTATCGTTTTCATAAAAAATTCAGAGGTACTCCCTTTTGCCAATTATCAATTGACACCCGCGATTCAAAGCAGTTTTCCTTTCTCTACGATTTCTTCCTTTCTCCTTCCGTTAATGGTTTTGATCGTACTAGGTGCTTTGATCGTCGTTTTCTTGAGTAAGCGGATGTACAAACCTTATTTAGAAATCTTGGATGAAATCAAAAAGAGTAATGGGGATATTTTAACAGTTGATGATATCAACTTAGCGTTGCATCAAATGATCGAGTCGTCTAGTTCGATCAACCAGCTCCAGTCCCCCGTCTCAGATGAAGTTAAGGAACTTTTCTTAAAAAATCTGCTATACGGAAAATACACCTACAGTATGAGCAAGAGTTTACTACCTACTTTTCATCTTGAAGGCATAGAAAAAGGCGGGAGTTTTGCTTTTCTGACCTTCTCAGGTGAGATGGTGGAAGAAGCCGGTTTTAATGAAACAGAAATCATTCATGTACGCAAACAGTTGATCAAGAAAAACATTCATATCGAGGGTTATGATATCATCAGTTTTTCTGAGAAACACCTTGTCATTCTTTTTTACGATCAGGAATATTCACACATCATGAAAGAGATCGATCAATTGAAGCTAACGATAGAAGACAGTTTGAACTTGAGAATGACTTATCTGCTTTCCAAACCATTTCATTCTCTCGATCATTTTATTGAAGTTTTTCACGAAACCTGTCAGTGGTCAGATGAATGCAATGGCGAAGATCAGTTCCATCAAATACCAGTTCCAACATCAAACGCTTTTCATAAAATCAATTATACCGTTGATGAAGAACAGTTACTGATCCAATATTTCAAAGTAGGTGATTTTGTCCATGCTAGAGAATTATTGCAACAAATCGTGGAGATCAATATTTCCAGCAACCGTTCTCTAGGCTTCCTTCAGGAATTTTCAGCCGCTCTGACCTTAACAATAAAACGTATCGCTGTGATCAAAGAGATTTCCTACCCTGAATTCTACGAACAAAATAAGAAACAATTTCTTTACTTAAAAAAAGGTTTTTCAGATCCCGATGTGAAAAAAACAATTTTTACCCTTTTTGACACACTGATCACTCAGATCGAAACCACGGAAAATAATAATGGATCCAAAACAGATGAAATCATTCAATTTATTAATAGCAATTATTGCAGCGACCTCAGTTTAACAGATATTGCCCAGCAGTTTCATCTAAGTGAAGCCTATTTAAGCCGGTTGATTAAAGAACGACTGTCCATGTCCTTCAAACCATACGTCAATCAACTACGTGTCGAAAAAGCCAAACGTCTGATGAGCGAACAAGAAAGTTCAATCAATGAAATTGCTAGTAAAGTCGGCTTTAAAAATACCAATTCCTTTATTCGGGTATTCAAACAATTTGAAGGGTCGACACCTGGTACTTATCGTACCAATAAAATTCATTAAGCTTTAAAATTCTAATACAAAAAAAACGATCTGAACGAGATTTGATCCCTACATTTACGAATTGTTTCCCTCAAGAAAATTCGTTCTATTAGTAGTTTTCAAATTTTTCGTTCTGATCGTTCTAATATAAAGATAAGTTACTTATACAGTCACAGCTGATAATGGATCGCCTCTTGGTACTTTTCAAACAGGGACTGGTTCAATTCATCCCCGCCGTCTAGGTTCGCTGAGTAAAAAATCGGCGGATAGTCGACACCGGCTTCTTTTAGTTTTTGGCAAACTTCAACGATGATCGCATTTAAGATCGTTGCGCCGACTACGGTGGATGTAGGTCCGACTTTTTGTTCCACGTCAGGGATCGTACACGCAGCATCGCCAATCTCCCCATGATTGTCGATGACGATATCCGCCGTTTCAAACAAACGCAAGCCTGATGTATGACGGCTGCTGACTGTTTTCGAATAGGTAAGGTTCGTTAATGCGATGATCTTGACCCCTTTTTCTTTAGCATGAAGCGCCATATCGATGATAACTGGGTTTCGCCCAGACACCGAATGCAAGATCAGCACATCGCCTGCTGTAAAGGGCTGGGTCGCCGCCAAGGCCCTACCGTAGCCTTCTAAGCGCTCCATTTTACTAGTGAAGGTGATTGGGCTGCGATCAAGCATCAGTTCTCTTCCAAAGATCGCGTTGATGGTCATCATGCCCCCTGCTCGATAATACATCTCTTCGGCTAAGATCCCAGCGTGACTTGCGCCAAAAATGTAGATGGCTTTTTTGGTCAAGTTGGCTTGCGTCAGTAATTCAATGGATTGCTCAATCGCTGGTGCTTCTTTTTCTTCTACAATAGACAATAGTTCTTTTGCTTTTTCAAAGTATTGAAACATTTAAAACCCTCCAAACAGCTTGCCGATCAATTCACCAAGGATGCCCCATAGAGATAAATCGTTCCCACCGAAAATCAAGATCCAGTTTTGAATCGTCGTTGAGAATAACGCTGCAGAGATCCCAACGAGTGCTACCATAACGACAGAAGCTGTGATCGTGCCAATAATGGCACCTCGCAAGCCCCCTTGTCCTTCACCAATCACCGCAGCACCCCCACATTCAAAGAAGCTGGTGATGACTAAAGGAACGATCAAAATGCCAAAGACGTTGGTCGTATTGGCAATGACCACTAAAATCGTTGAGGTGATCATCGCCACGATAAAGCCGATGATTACAGCATTTGGACGGTAGTTGAACAAGATTGGCACATCAAAAGCTGGTTTTGCTCCTGGAACGACTTTTTCTGCGATCCCTTGAAAGGCTGGAATGATTTGGTTGATCAATAGACGTACCCCATACAACATGATCAATAGTCCTGCACCGAAGTTCAAGCCAGCATCAACCGCAAACATCACCAAGTTGCCCCCTTCAGGAACTAATACGGGCGCAATCAAACCAATAACGATATTCATCAAAAACATCACTAATGCGCCAGTAATCGATATTTCACGGAAAAACGAGAGATTTTCAGGCACTTTCAAATCTTCCGTCGATTTTTCTTTGTTTCCGACCCGTTTTGCAACAAAGCCTGAAACCAATGACAAGATCCCCGTTGGATGACCGATCAAGAATGAATCATCGCCTGTGGCATCCCATACATATTTCCGCATGATCCATGGCATGAATGACCAGTAACAAGCAGATAGAACCGCCCCTAAGATCAACAGCGGGATTCCAGTAAGTCCGCCTTCAACGCCCCCAGCGACGATGACGAATGGGAACCACCACAACATGTGACCGGTGAGGAAAATCGTCTTCACAGGTGTAAAGCGAGCAATCAATAAATGAATGACAAGTCCGAAAAACATCGCTAAACCTACTGTTCCGCCGTATTCTGCCGTAAAGGTGATGTCAGAGAGCCCATCTGACACAGCAACGCCTAATTGGGTTTGAACCGCTGCATTGATCGGTGCGATCGTTCCCACCAACATATTTACCCCAGCCGTCAATGCCACCATCCCGAAGGAAGCTGTTAAGGTTCCTTTGACGACTTCTGCAAAAGGTTTTCTTTGTACCAATAACCCAATCATGGCAATGATCCCCAGTAGGACTGGCGGATTTTTTAAAATATAATCCGTAACAAAATTCATGCTTATCCCTCTCTTTCAGCTAAAAATTTTTCCATTTGCTGTTTGACTTCTTCTTTATCCATATACTTTTTGATTGGATAAACGGGTGCTTTAACGGATGCTTTTAACTCATTCAATAATTCATTGCTCGTAAAATAAACATCTGCGGGTGTCGCTTTTGCTGTTGATAAATCAGTATTCTCGGCAGTTGCCGTCAACCCTAACTCTTTGATCACCTTATCGATCGTCATCTTCAATACCATTGAGCTTCCTACACCAAATCCACATACTGCTAAAATTTTCATATCCTTTTCCTCCTATTGGAATAATTGACAAATTTGTTCCCGATCGCCGTTTAATATAACGTTGTATTTTTCTTCATCCATAAAGATCGCCATGATCTCTTTCAAGCTTTCTAGATGGCTTTCACTATCTGCGGCGGCTAAGACAAGAAATATCCGCACCGGTTTCCCCTCAAGATCGATGGGCTGTTTCGTTACTAAAAGGCTCATACTTTGCTCCAAAACCCCTTCTCCAGGACGGGCATGCATCAGCGCAAAGTAATCCGCCAACACCATGTAAGGACCATTTTCTTCCACGCTTTGAATCATCGCTTCGATGTATTCTGACGTGATCAGCGCTTCATCCAGCAAGGGCTGGCTAGCTAATTTTACGGCTGAGCGCCAATCTGCCACTGTCTCATCCGTTTGTATATGCTTTTCAGGCAAATAATCCTTCACTTTCATTCTGATTTAACCTCCAACATTTTTGATAGGAACCATTCTTTGTTTTCGATTCCTTGCATGATCAATTTCATCATTGGTTCCACCTTTTGCGTCTCATCCTCTCGGATCATCAATAAAATAATGATGTCGGCTTTTTGGTTGCCCCATTCTACTGGCTGATCCAAAAGTAGGATTGAGATCGCTGTTTTTTCGACATAATTCGGATTGCCATGAGGGATGGCAAAGCCATTATCTAAATAGGTTGATTGTAGCTGCTCTCTTTCAATGACGGATTGCTGAAACTGCGCTTTTCGTTTTTCATCACTAAAAGGGGTTTGTTCGATCAGAAAATTGATGGCTTCTGTTTTGCTGGCAAATCGCTCGAAAAAGACGGTTGGCTGGATCATCGATTGGGCTTGAAGAAGTAAACCATTTTGATCGACCACCGCCTCATTATCGATGACTAAATCGATGTAGTGATTCATGATCCGCTTCATGTCGCGATTGGTCACCATAGGCGAGATCCGTACCACAGGTTTTTGAATCCCTACGAGATCGATGGTTGAAATAATAAAATCGATTGCCGAAATGTCCATCTGCTTTAATTTTTCTACTGAAACGGTTTCGATACTGTCGATCTCTGGCAGAATGCGACGAATTTTCGCAGAGACAAATGAGCTAGTGCCGACACCATTGGGACAGACAAAAATAATTTTGTTCATGCGGCGCATTCGCTCGATTGCTGCTTGAAAATGGATTGTGACAAATCCGATCTCATCATCAGAGATCCCCACTTGATACGCTTTCAAGAAATCATGAAGCGAGAACCAGACCACGCCATACAAGGCAGGATAGTTTTGTTTGATTTCTTCTAACAAAGGGTTGATGACTGTGGTTTGCGCTTCGATCCGCAGCAGTAGTTGATACAGATGGATCGTCACATCTTCTTCCAATCGATTGTCTTGGGTCAAGTCGGTGCCTAAGCCTTCGCTGATTTTTTGAATCAAGTTGCGCACTTTTCCCCGAAAGACGAAAGGAACTTTTTCACTTTTCATAAAAAATTTCAAGCCGCTACCGACGATCAGGTAGGTTAGATATTGCACTTCTTTTGGTGAAAATTGATAAATGTGCTGTTCTTCGATTTCTTTCAGTAGCTCATAGACTAACGGATATTTGTCGAACTCCAAAAACAGCTTCCCCACTTGGCGATTTTCTTCAATCACTAAGTTTTCAGAATGACTCGCCCGTTCGATCAGCAGCACGATGGAAAGGACAATACTTTGGATATAGCTGTCGGGCATTTCCACTTGTTTTTCCATTAACGCTCGACGAAAGGCCTGATTTACTTCCTGGTATTTCGCAGGTTCCACCAACAAGGAAAACGCCGCTGGTTGATCCAGCATCATTAAGCAAAAGCGTTTGAGCACCCGATGGATCTGGGATTCACTTGCTTCAAAAAATGTACCTGAATTATCAAATCTCAGACGTAAGCTTTCTTTTTGAAACAGCTCTTTTAAATAAGAAATATCTTTGGCAATACTGCTGCGGGAAACGAAATAATCCTCTGCTAACTGCTGATAGCTGAGATGCTCGCCAGCAATCAACCGCTTAAAAATCAAAATCCTTCGTTCCGATGTCCCCGAATAATTCATTTTCATACGCTCACCCTCTACATCTATTTTATTGCTACTGTAACAAATTAGAAGGCTAATTGTTAGATTAAAGAATGATTAAAAGGAGTGTACACTTTGATTTTCAAGGCTCCTGAAGGCATTTTAAAACAATTTCAAGGCGCTTTTTTTCACAATCTGCCGCCTTTCTCTTATAATTAAGCTAGGATTTATATAGGAGGAGATAACATGAAATGGCGTGGGGGTAGACAAAGCAGCAATGTCGATGATCGAACGGGGCGATCATCTGGCTCAGGCGGGATGTTGGCTGCTGGTGGCGGGATCGGTACGGTGATCATCGCTGTTTTATTTTTCCTGTTTAGCGGTGGTGATTTAAGTTCGCTGCCGGATGTCTTGGGTGGCAGCGGTCAAGCAGCCAATTACCAGACAGAAAATGTGGGCACCAGTGAGTACACGGAGGAAAAAGAATTTTCCGCAGTCGTGTTCGGCTATTTAGAAGATTATTGGCAAGACGTTTTTCAAGAGCGACAAGAAACCTATCAAGACCCGACACTCGTATTATTTACGGGAAGTGTGCAGTCGGCATGCGGCTATGCCACGTCACAGGTTGGTCCGTTTTATTGCCCAGCAGATGAGAATGTGTACCTTGATCTGAGCTTTGCCAATGAGCTTTCCGATAAATATGGAGCAAGCGGCGACTTCGCAATGGCCTATGTCATCGCCCATGAAGTCGGTCATCATGTGCAAAATGAGCTGGGGATCACCCAACAATTGGACAAAATCCGCCAGCAAGTTTCAGAAAAGGAATACAATCAGTACAGCGTTCGTTTGGAACTGCAAGCTGACTACTTAGCTGGTACTTTTGCGAAATACTTGCAAGGCGAAACCTATCAAGGACAACCGATCTTAGAAGCTGGCGACATTCAAGAAGCGATCACGGCTGCCAATGCTATCGGGGATGATACACTGCAAAAAGAATACCAAGGCTATGTTGTTCCAGATAGTTTTACGCACGGCACATCGCAGCAACGCGTGGACTGGTTTAACCGTGGTTATCGTTATGGTGACTTAGCACATGGCGACACCTTCAATGTCGATAGCCTTGATTTGAGCAAGTAGCTTCAACTAAAAAAACACTCCGAAGCAGCAGGCGTTTCATGCTGCTTCGGAGTGTTTTTAGGTTCTATGTGTCCCTTCAAGGCTTTTGGTGAAGGGACACTTTAGGCTTTCTTAACTTTCGCAACGATTTTTTCGCAAAAACGTGCCTGCTTCGTCATACTTTTTTCACATTTCGAGACTATTATATAAGCATACCAACAAACAACCCTAACACTTTTTCATTTTTACTCCTTTGCCTGTCAGTCCCCGCTGACAGGCTCTTTTTTGTCTTTTGATTGTTGTGCTCAGATCTGCAAGTCTTTGCGCTCGTAACGGTAAAAGGTGCCAAAGAAACACAATACACCGATCAGCAGTACCCATAGGACTGATGTGGCGCCGTTATCCATGAGTTGGACGGGTAATGCCATCCGCACAGGCGAAAGTCCTGCCAGCCATTCCAATTTATCGTAGAGTTCCCCCACGATGCCGAGCAAATACAGACCGAACACGCAGCCTAAGCCGACGCTGGCGGTTTGTTTGCTGGAACGCAAGATCGTGGATAAAAAGAAACCTAGACAGAGGAAGAAAACTAAGACACCGTATTCGGCAACGAAGATTTTTCTGATTTCTTCTATAAAAGCGGACAGGTCGTCTTCAGGCAGTTTGAATAGAGCAAACGAGGCCAGACTACTGCCATAGGCAATCAGCCAAAAGCCAGTCAGCAGCAACAATCGGGCGAGGAACTTCCACCCAACGATTTCTCTGCGGCTAATAGGCTGAGCATATAAATACTCGATCGTTCCTTCTGATTCTTCAGTGATCAGGCTGTTCAAGCCTAAAAGCATCCCATAAATACACGCGGCGATAAATAAGTATTGAAAGTAGTACCCGAAAAAGCCTGTCGGTGAAACCAAGCTTGAAGGACCTGTCAGTTGGATGTTAAAGATGCCTAGTAATTCTGGGCTGAAAGAGCCCAACATCTGGTCTAATGACGTTTTCATTTCTGGCGTGATCATTTGAGGATAGATAGCCGTAAATCCAAAAATGATTCCTGCAAAAAGGATCGTCCAGACTAGCCAGCCTTTGAAGGTATTTTTAAGGTCGATTTTCATTAAAGTCATTTTTGAGAACCTCCTTCATAGAGCAGCATAAATTGCTGTTCAAGGGTTGGGTGTTCGATCGTGAACTCTTTAATGGCAGGATTGGTTAGAAAATGTGCCAGCTGATTCATGTCTCCTTGATAGAAAAAACGCAAGCTGTGTGATTCCTGAGCAAGAACTTGTACGTTTTCCAAGCCGACTAATGAGATACTGTCCTCATTCGTGAGCGTTACAACTTTGCCGAAATTTTCTTCCTCACTCAGTTCTTTCACGGTGATGATCTGTCCTTCACGAATAAAGGCGGTCCGGTGGGCATAGCTCTGAATTTCATGCAGATCATGACTGGATAGAAAAATCGTCATCCCCTGTTTGTTTCTTCTGAGAAGCTCTTCAAACAGCCGTTTTTGGATCAAGGGATCTAAGCCATTGGTCGGCTCATCTAAAATCAACATTCTCGGTTGTGCAATCAAGGCGCTCGCAAGCCCGACTTTTTTCTTGTTCCCTAAAGAAAGTTCTGCGATCGATTTGTTTGGATCAATTTGAAAAAGCTCCATCAACTCCTGAATCTCTTTTTTTGGCTGTTTGACTTGATGAAAATCCGCCGTAAATGCCAGTAATTCTGCTGTCGTCATTTTCGAATAAAACCGTACATCACTGGAAACATACCCAGTAAACGTTTTGATTTCTTTGGCTGCTTTTTGGCAATCTCGTCCAAAAATCGCTGCCTGCCCTGCATCTGGTTTGATAAAATTCAACAATACTTTGATGGTCGTTGATTTTCCCGCACCATTTGGTCCGATAAAGCCAAAAATCTCTCCTTCTGCCACTTGCAATGATACATTCTCGATGGCGTACTTCTTGTTGTATTGTTTGCTTAGTCCGTTGATCGTAATGGCATCCATCCTGTCCCCTCCTTGTACTGCTTTGATGCCATCAGTGTAGCCTTATTTCGTGTTTCCGTCAATCAAAGATCTAAAAGGATTCCGCTGGAATTTTTTACGAAAATCATCAACAGATTGACACACTTCTATTGCTTTCTCTTCCTATTTTTTTCACATTTTCCCGCTATTATTAATACATACCAACAAACAACCCTAACACTTTTTCATTTTTACTCCTATCCCGCCAGTCCCCGCTGGTGGGCTCCTTTTTTTTATCGGCAAAAAAACGCAGACCTAGTAGCAACTGGCACTAGCAAATATAGCATTCGCTGGCGATAATTGACTGATTATCCTGCGTTTTTTGACTCGATCATTTATGGGACGGATGAATCAGAGTTGATTCATCCGTCCCACTTTCATTATTGACAATGAGTCCGTTTTTTTAAGTTTTCATGTGTTGATTTGTTAACGAAACGGATTGTAGAAGCGTCCGCCATTAAGGACCATCAAGGACAATCCGAGCGCCACGATCAAGCAAACAACAGCAATCGCCAAGAGATCTTTGCCTTGGATCGGCTTAGCTTTCAGCCAGGTACGCTGCTTGTGCTTACCAAACCTTCTTAGCTCCATGGCAGCAGAAATATGGTCGATCCGTTCTAAGCTGGAAAAAATCAAGGGAATCGCGATCGCGACATTGCCTGCCACGCGTTTGCGCAAAGGTGCTTTTTTAGAAAGCTCCACGCCCCGTGCTTGCTGGGCTTTGGCAATGGTCCGAAAATCCTCTTGAATATCAGGGATGTAACGCAAAGCCAGTGCTACTGCATAGGCGATTTTGTAGGAGATCCCGATGCGGTTGATACTGGACGCCAACTCGCTTGGATTGGTGGTAAACAGGAAAATCAACCCTGGCGGAATCGTGACAAAATATTTGATCAACAGATTCAACTCATAAAACACTTGCTCTTGGGTCAATGTATACCGACCGATCCCTTCAAAAATCACGTGGCGCGTACCGTAGATCTCCACCCCATATTCTGGTGCGAAAAGATAGACCGCCACCAAATTCAAAAGCGAAAAGAAGATGATAAATTTCAATACAAAAGCGATATCTCGGTAGCGAATTCCAGCACTGGCAAATAGAAAGACCGAAAACAATGCCAGTCCAATGAGAAAACGCGTATCATAAGAGATCATCCCGATGACGGATAGCAGCAAAAAACAAATCAGTTTTGCGGCACCGCTTAGTTGGTGGATCCACGTTTTGCGGTCAAGATAGCCGATTAGATTACTCTCCATCGTGTCCCTCCTTCTCGCTGGCAATAAAGGCGGCAGTAAAAGCGGCGGGATCTGTCAGCTGGTTAAGGGTCGCCAGTGTGTACAAGCTGGTTTCTTTGAGGTTCGCGGCACTCACCACTTGTTTGTCTGCTAAAACAACTTCTGGCGGTGCGTCCAGCAAAATCGTTCCTTGCGTCAAAACGATCGTCCGCTGTGTATACTCCAACATCAGGTGCATATCGTGGGTGATCATAACGATCGTTAATCCCCGCTGGTTCAACTCCTGTAAGAATTGCATCATTTCGGTGTAATGGCGATAGTCTTGTCCTGCTGTTGGCTCATCCAATAAAATGAGTTCAGGATCTAAGACGAGGATCGCTGCAATGGCGGCTCGGCGTTTTTGCCCATGACTTAGTGCCGACAATGGCCATGAGCGAAACGGATACAGACCACAGATTTTCAAGGTCTGATGAACCTTTTCTGTGATTTCAGCCTCTGGAACGTTTCGGTTGCGCAAGCCTAAGGCAACTTCGTCAAACAGGAAGTTTTTTGACAGCATTTGATTGCTGTTTTGCAAAACATAGCCAATTTTTTGCGCTCGTTCTTTGATGGAATCATTGCCCATGTCCGTTCCTTGCCAAAGTAATTTGCCAGATGTCGGAGTCAAAAAGCCAGTAATCAAATGGGACAAGGTCGATTTTCCTGCGCCATTATGCCCGACCAAACTAATCATTTCTCCTTGATGGATGGTAAAATCCAGTGCCTGCAAAATTGGTTTGCCCACTTGGTAAGAAAACGATAGATTTTTCGCTTCCAACAACGGCGGCTGGTGGCTAGGAAGTGCCGTTTTCGGAAATTTTTCTTGAAACTGAGTCAGTTTTTCGGCAATCTCAGGTGATGCAAATGCTTCTACCGCGACCAAATCAGCAGCATCGGTCACGGGAACCCCCGCTTTTTTTAAGGCGGCTAAATACAGTGGTTCACGAATGCCAACTTGCTGCAGCATGTCCGTTTTTAATAGTTCATTCGGTGTACTGTCGGCAAGGATGCGGCCTTCTTCCATCACGATGATGCGATCGACAGCGGCGGCTAACACTTCTTCTAAGCGGTGTTCGATGATGATGGTGGTAAAACGCTTCTCTTGATACAGCTGGTCGATCATTTTGATGGCTTCCACACCTGTTTGCGGATCCAAGTTGGCTAGCGGCTCATCAAACAGTAGAATCGGTGTTTCATCGATCAAAACACCTGCCATTGAAACACGCTGCTTTTGGCCACCCGATAATTCCTGCGGTTTTTTCGCCAAATGATCCATTAAGTCGGTCTTTTCAGCCCAAAAACGCAGCGCCTCTTGCATCACTGCTTGACTACGCTGATCGTTTTCCAATGAAAACACGATATCTTCTGCTACGGTCAAACCTACAAATTGGCTATCGGTGTCTTGCAGCACCGTGCCGACGGTCAAAGACAGCTCATAGATGGAAGCTTGTCCAAAATCATTAGTACCGATCGTCAATTCTCCGGTACTACTGCCTTTGTCATTTTGCGGAATCAAACCGTTCAAACATTTTCCTAATGTACTTTTGCCAGAACCGCTGGCACCGACGATCAGGACTTTTTCTCCTTCATAGATCGTTAGATCGATGTTTTTCAAGGTGGGTTCCGCTTGTGCATCATATTGGAAAGAAAAATTCGTAAATTGAATGATTTTTTGTTTCATTTTTTAGCCTTCACACATTTCTTTGGTTAGGATTCCTTGCTCAAGCTGCCTTTTTTGGTTTTGGTTTGGGCATAGGCTTTTAGCAGGATCACTCCGATTATCCCAGTTACGACTGCATTGGTCAATCCCGCAATGGCTCCTTGCGTAAAGACTTTGTTCGCTGGTTCGCCATAGATCAAAATATCACCGATCGGGGCAATGATCACCCAGACGACCAAATTTGCGATCGTTTCACCGATCAAGAAGGTCCGAATTTCTTTAGCCCCAAAGGTTCCTTGCTGGATTGGAATCCAACGAGTCAAAAGTCCAAAGAACACCCCTAAGATCCCAGAGGCGGCGATCCAAGACCACCATGGACCATAAGTCGTCAAATCTCCTAGAGCATGCCCGATAAAGCCCGCTAAACCAGCAACGATTGGACCGTAGACAACGCCTAATAGCGCCAAGAAAGGATAGGCTGTGGCGATATCCGTATTTGGAAAACCAGTCGGGATCGTGACGAAACGTTTTAAGACGAAAAAGACGGCAGCACCGATACCGATTGCAACAATGTGTTTTACTGTAAATTTTGATTGATTCATTTTTCATTTCTCCTTTTTTTGAGGGTAATTTTCCAATTCGTGCCAGTCCCGATTTTATAGGTTTCAGCAAATGAAGCCAAGTTGAGCCCTAAACCAATATTCAATAGGGAATTGACATATAAGACAGGTTCATTTTCCGACACTTGCGCAAAGGAGCGTCCGAAACGCACTTCTTCTTGATAACGCAGTGTATCTTGGTAGTAGATACTGACGAGCAGCGGCTCATTGTATTGGACCTGCCATTGCTTAAAGAACGTATGGGGAATATTCGTCCACAACGAACCAAAGCGGATATCGAGAATATCGATCGTACCAGTAATCGTTTCTGCTGTTTGGCTTGGCTTTTCAATGGCAAAGACTTGGATCGCTTCTTTAGGTTCGGGTGTTCCTAGCTCATCAAAGCTGATGGCGCCGCTGGCGAGCCGCGCGGCGTTATACATATAAACATCCCGACCATGAAACGTATGGCTTTCGGCTGATCCGGCCAACCGCTCAGTTGCCTCATTGATCACCCGTAGTTCAGCGATTCCGATATAAGTCGCTAAATAGGTTAGGGTGCCATTATCTGGCGTCAAAACCAACTGTCCGGTCGCCAACTTGGCAACCACGCTTCGTCGATCAGACCCTACGCCAGGATCGACCACTGAAACAAAGACCGTTCCCGCTGGCCAATAGGTGACGCTTTGCAGCAGACGATAGCTGGCATCATGAATGTTGTATGGCTCGATCTCATGAGTCAAATCAGCAATGACCAGCTCCGGTGCCACTTGATAAGCTACCCCGTACATCGCATTGACCGCTCCATCTTGCAAACCAAAATCGGTTTGAACCACTAATTTGTGCATTTTTCTCTCCTCCCAACAACCTTTCTCCTTTTCAACAAAACCTGCGCTTGAAACAGCTGACCGTGCAGACACAAAAAAAGCCCTTAGCCAAAGCTAAGGGCATCACCTGCGGTACCACCTTAATCTGCAAAACCTTCACAGGCTTCACCTCATTCAGTACCCGAAAACACTCGGAGACTGTCGCTTGTTAACGGGGCAACCGTATTTTCCTAATTAGTCAGAAAATCCGCTCCAAAGTCATTTCAAATCATTCGTTGTCGTTCCTTCTCACCTACCGGAACTCTCTGCTAGACAATTTCCTTGATTCTACTTTCTTTTTCATCGCGTTTGCATTTTGTTTCATTTAAATTATCAAAGCTTGTGCCTTTTGTCAATTCTCTTTTAAGAAAAAATTCAAACAGAAGGCATAATTTGTCAAAAGATTCACGCAATTCCTGAATTTCGCTCGAAAATTCTTCATATTTTCTCGGTATGATACTTGTATACCAACAAACAACCCTAACACTTTTTCATTTTTACTCCTATCCCGCCAGTCCCCGCTGGCGGGCTCCTTTTTGTGAGATTGGACTTGCATTTCTTCCTAGAAAGGATTATCTTTATCTTATGCGGAAGTGGCGGAATGGCAGACGCGCACGCTTCAGGCGCGTGTGAGTTTATCTCGTGTGGGTTCAACTCCCATCTTCCGCATTTAGCAGTTCAGCTTTCTGAACTGCTTTTTTTGTTGCAAAACGCGCATGTTCATCGAATAAACATGCGCGTTTCATTCAACTATTTTTCCTCTTATTCACTCACATAGGCGGTGCGGAAAAAGAAATGCGCGCCATAAGCTGGGAATTGGATGTCTTTTACCTTTGATTTGATTAGATAATTTGAAGCACTTTGGTATAGAGGGACTTGCGCAGCATCTTGTTCCAACAAAATTTCTTCTGCCGCTTTGTAATCTTCAAAATATTGATCGGGGTCATTGGCATGAACGGTGCGCGCATCTTCCGTCAACGCCGTATATTCTTCATTGACATAGCCACCGTAGTTAAAGGAAGCGCCGGTTTTGTATAAGATAAAGAACATATCCATGTCACTGCTTCCAGCGATCCAACCAGAAACGGAAAGCTCATAATCACTATTTGCTCTTGATTGATTCAAGCTGGCACGTGGCTGTTTGTTGATGGAGATCGACAAGCCTGGCAAGTTTTCTTGCAGTTGGCTTTGCAAGTACTCCCCGATTTTTTGACCATTGTCATCATCTGTCACTAATAAACGCAGCGTCGTACTTTCGCCAATTTCGGCTTGGGCTTTTTCCCACTCTTCCTTGGCAGCCTCTAAATCATACAGGTTATAATCACCGCTATATGCTCGAAAATCTTCGCCAGTATTTGGATTCGCAGCTAAGCCGGTAGGGATCAATCCATTTAAAACTTTCGCGCCATCGTTCAACACATTATCCACGAGACTTTCTTTGTCGATCGCCAATGCGATCGCTTTACGCACATGAACATTTGCTAAGGCATCGTTGGCGGTTTTGTTAAAGTCTAAGAAAAAGTTCGCCACATCATTTTGCGTAACTAGCTCTTCATTGTCTCCATATTGTTGAACATAGATCCCACTGATTTTTTGCAAATCAAGATCGCCGCTTTCAAACAATTGGATCCCCGTATTTTCTTCTTTGATGGTGGAGCCTTTGATTTCCTCCAATTGAACGACATCAGCATCGTAGTATTGGTCGTTTTTCACTAGCGTCCACTCATCTCCCGTCTGTTGCCAATCGGTTAAAGTAAAGGGACCAGAATACAACAAATCTTCACTTGTACGGGCATAGGTATCGCCTTTTTCTTCAACAAAGGCTTGATTTTGCGGTGCCAACCAGCCGATGGAAATCAAGGATAAAAACGAAGGCTGCGGCTGCTCCAACTGCACGATAAAGGTCGCATCATCTGGGGTTTCCAGACCAATCGTTTCTACGTCTGCATTGCCTTCACGAATGTCTTTACTATTGACTACATTATCCAACAAATAGGCGTTTGGTCCCATCGTTGCTGGATCGACTAACTTTTTCCACGCATAAGCAAAGTCAGCTGAAGTGATCGCTTCGCCATTGCTCCACTTCGCATCCTCTCGCAAGGTAAAGGTATAGGTTTTGCCATCTTCACTGATTTCGACTCCTTCTGCCAAGCCTGGAACTGGTTCGCTGTTTTCATCGAAACGGTAAAGCCCTTCGAATAAATGTTGGACGATGGTAAACGTTGCTTTATCCGTCGTTTGGGTCGTATCGAGAGTCGTCAGCTCAGCTGGTAGACTCACCGCGATCGCTTGATTCGGCGCTCCGTTAGTTTCAGCCTCTGATCCCTCAGTATTTCCTGTTGTCGTGCAGCCAGAAAGGGTCAACCCAATCACTCCTGCTGCAACCAATAAACGCTTCTTCCAGATCATTTTCATTCTTCCTCCTATGTGATTGCGCAACCAACGCAAGTGTTTTTCATGACAGCCAAAAACGCATTCAACGATAAAAAGAAAAAACCTCATCCCTTTGCTTATCAACTTTGACAAACAAAGGGACGAGATTTTCGTGTTACCACCCTTTTTCGCACCACTCTCACAAATGGCACCTCAACAGTACGCTAAGATACTTGGCACGGTAACGGCTGCTTTCCGTCTGATTTGCGTGAACAAATCAGATCACTCAGAGCTCATCTTCACTTTTTTTCTGCTGCCCTTTCTCACCATCCGGGTTCTCTTCTAACAGATTCCAAAGCTACTCTTCTCTTCATCGTCTTTCTTTTTATCTAAAAAAATGGTAAATGACGTTTTTTTGTCTATTTCATGATTGTTATAAAGTATACTATTGGTGTTTTTGGAAGTCAACAAGAATTGCGAATATTCAGTTTTTTATGATTTTTCTATCAGAGCTTGTTTTGCGTCTTGCTTGCCTTTCGTCACGTTCTTCTCTAGGATAAGAACTAGATAAGCTGTTCTCATTTGTAAAAAGGAGTGTGCCGAAAATGAAATTAGCAGAAGCGTTACTTTTAAGACGAGATTTGAACAATCGTCTGTTTCAATTGCGCAACGAGATCTCTAGTAGTGTGTTAGTCCAAGAAGGCGATACCTTGGATCGCAGTATCACAGAATTGTTCAAGGAATACGATGAGATCAATCAACAGTATTCAGAATTGGTCGTAGCCATCAATCGGAAAAATGCGACTGCCTCTGTAGCAGATAGTGCGTTATTGCTGATGGAAGCACTAGAACGGCGAGAACAGCTGCGCCGCAAGCATGCACTGCTAACGCAAGCACTGGATGAAACCAAAGCAGCTCCCCGAATGGGTCGCAACGAAATTCGACTGGTACGTACGATCGATACAAAAACGCTAACGGAGCAATTGAATGCGACCGCCAAGCAGTTGCGAGAATTAGATGGAAAGATCCAACAAACCAATTGGCTGGTCGATCTTTAACAAACATGGGTGGGTGTCAAAGGCGAGCACAAAGCAGGTACAGGCTGATATGTACACTATGGAACGTCTGGCAGAGACGTAAACGTAACAACCACTGCTTACGAATCACAATCGTAACAATCACATTGTATTTTTTAGCGACCGTGTGCTGATTTGACTGGATGGGAAAAACCCTCTTCTTTTTTGAGAAGAGGGTTGTTTTTATCGTATCCAATCGTACATTGAGGCGGCTCTTTTACTGAGGAACCTGCTGCTCATTATTCACAGTGGCAGAACGCGTCAGGAACGTTTGCCCTTTCTCACTGCTCCAAAACGCCTTCATCAATGCCGTCAATCCCTCTTTGGTTTGATTGGCACCAAAGAAAGGGCTGCCGGGTTCTAACATGATGCCATTAGCTAAAGCACCGATAGGAAAGGGATCAAAGCCGAAAGCGGCAACGATTTCGGCTGTCTGATCAAGGGCGGTTTGGTCATCACCAGCAATGGCGATGGCTTTTTTGGCAGTTCCTTGAGCAGCCGTTCTCGTCAGCAAGGATTCCTCTTGGATATCGTGGTACCCCATATGATTGAATCCTTTGACTACTTTACTTTGGGAAAAATAGCGTTGCACACGTTCCGAAGAAGTCTGCTCGATGGTTGAGTATTCTGTCTCTTTGCCATCGACTTCCCACCAATAATTCATGGCGTCGATCACTAGCTTGCCAGCCAATGCTTCTGCTGGCAGCTGTTGGTACTTACTCAATGGGATTGCCAAAATGATCGTTTGGGCTTCTGTCATCACTTCAGCGGCATTTTTTGCAATCGCTCCCGGAGCCAACACAGAAACGGATAGGGCGATTTTTTCTGGTGGCTTCGTACTGGCGATCAAGACCCGATAGCCCGCCTGGGCACCAAGATTTGCGAGCGCTAAGCCTAACTTGCCTGCGCCTAAAATTCCGATGGTTTTAGGCATTGCCATCACCTGCTGCCAACAATTCTTTCACCCGTGGAATCACTTTGGTTCCATACAATTCAATCGTTTTGAAACGGTCTTTTTGCAGCTGTCCGCCAGTACCGTAAACCAGATCAAAGCGTTCTACACCGACTTGCGGCATCATACGGGCAATTTTTTGCGCTACGGTTTCTGGACTGCCTACATAGTAAGACCCATGTTCGACTTCAAAGTCAAAGCGCTCTTTGCTCATGGCTGGCCAGCCGCGATCAAGACCGATTTTGTCCATGCTCTTTTTGATGTAATCCCAGCCGATTTCATAGGCTTCTTCGTCGGTGTCGGCGATCACACCATGGGAGTGCATGCCGATTGGCAGAATCGGTTGCCCCAGTTGCTGTGCTGCCTTTTTATACAGATCAACATAGGGCGCAAAACGAGCGGGTTCGCCACCGATGATCGCTAACATAACAGGAAACCCATAACGGACGGCACGAATGATCGATTCAGGAGTTCCACCGACACCCACATAGGTATTTAATTGATGCCCCTCGATTTTTGGGAAAACGTCGGCATTTTTTAAGGATTGCGTAAACTTGCCTTCCCAAGTTAATGGTTTGCCTTTTCTCAATTCACTGAACATTGCTGTTTTTTCTTCAAATAGTTCTTCATAATCTTGCAAGTCATAGCCAAATAGAGGGAATGATTCAGTAAAAGATCCTCGTCCCAGCATGATTTGTGCGCGACCGTTCGACAACGCATCAACGGTCGCGAACCGTTCGTAGACCCGCACGGGATCATCCGAACTCAAGACAGTTACACCGGTACCTAATTTGATGGTTTTGGTAACCATTGCTAAAGCCGCTAGTACCGTATCAGGACTTGAGATCGAATATTCTTCCCGATGGTGCTCCCCTAAGGCAATGACATCGATGCCGACTTCATCGGCTAATTTTCCTTCTGCCACGATATTGCGCAACGATTCGCTATAACTGATCCGTTCTTTCGTTGTATCATCAAAGGCTAGATCGCCAAACGTATCTAACCCAAATTCAAGATTTCTGTGATTGATGGTCATTTTCTTTTCCTCATTTCTCATTACTGATTCTCTGTTCTCACTATAACAAGGAACAAAAAAAGTTGCGAACAATATGCTTACTTTTTGTAAGTTGCCGATTTTAAAGCAAAAAAACACTTTCCCGAACAAAAATTCAGGAAAGTGTTTGGTCTTTAAAGATAGATCCCTTTACTATGGAGATTCACTAAGCATTCTTCCAAGTATGCTTCATCATGTTCTGGATAGATCGGCGTAGTCAAAGGAACGGCTTGAACGGAGGGTTCCAGCGGCAGATTTTTGCCACGATACGCTGGATCGTACCATTCAGGTGCTGGCCGATAGCCTCGACGGGTCATTTCATCCAGCACTAACTGATGGTATTGAAACAATTTATAGGGTGGATGAGTAAAAACGTAATCGACCGTTGCGTGCTTCTTGCCCCAGCCTAACCCTCGTAAGGCTGCTGCTTCACGATGCTGGCCTAACAGCTGCTGCCGGGGCAAAGCAGGGATCAGTGCTTCATGCCATAAGCGCATCGGTTCAGCCTCCTTTATTCTGCGTCTTGGCTGATGAAATTGTCTTGATTTTCAATAACGATCTTACCGACTGCATGGTGTGTCTCACTCAATGCGTGGGCATCGTAAATTCCTTGTGCTGTCAATGGGAAGGTTGCACCGATGACACTATTGACTTTTTCTGCTTCGATCAGCTCTGTCAATTCTGCCAATTGTTTGCCGTTGGTTCGTAACCAAATTGCTTTGGCGAAGATGTCTTTTTCTTTTGCCAAGTCTTCGTCTTCAATACTCAAAATCGAGATCAGACGGCCCTTAGGTTTTAAGACAGTGAAACTTTTCTTCTGGGTGTCGCCCCCCATCGTATCAAAGACCAAATCGATGTCTTGCAAGACTTCTTCAAAATCTGTCGTATGGTAATCGATGATCTCATCGGCACCAAGTTTTTGCAATAACTCATGGTTACGAGGACTAGCCGTTGTGATGACGTAAGCGCCAGCTGCTTTTGCTAGTTGGATCGCATAGGTACCAACTCCGCCTGCTCCGGCATGGATCAAGACTTTTTCCCCTGCTTTTAAACGACCGTGTTCAAACAACGCTTGGTAAGCAGTCAAACCAGCTAATGGCACTGCAGCTGCTTCTGCGTAGTTTTGGTTTTCTGGTTTGATCGCTGCTAACTCAGCATCCACGATGGCGTAATCAGCATACGTCCCAAAACGAGTCGTTTCAGGGCGGGCATAGATCGCATCACCAACTTTGAATTCTGTCACGTCAGCACCTATTTCTACGATATCCCCTGCGACATCCCAACCTAAAATAATTGGGAAGTCCCATGGAAACATTTGTTTCAAATAGCCTTCTCTTAATTTCCAATCGATTGGGTTGATGGACGTTGCGGCAACTTTGACTAATAATTGATTTGCTTTTAATTCTGGTAATTGGACCGTTGCTTCTTTTAATTGGTCTTTTCCACCATAGGCTTCAATAACGACAGCACGTGTTTCCATTGATGCTTCACTCCTTACATTCATTCTTCATCAAAGAGAGGTTCCTGTTTTTCCATCCCTTGATTTCTCACTTCCCTAGCTTAGGCAAAAGGAGGGAATTTGACAAATGATATGTTTGGAAACTGCCCCAGCCACCTGGCCGTTCCTCCTGCTAAACCTTGAAAGAAACGGGTTTATTTTTTCTTCATTTTTTTATTGCCTTTTCTTTAAAAATCAATTACGCTACTCAAGAAATACGAAATTGTAGAGAAAGAAGGAATTGATGAATTGAAAAGGTTGTGGGTATTTTTTGGCGGTGTGATCGGCATCACCGCATTGCTGTTTTTCGGTGCTTCGGTGTTAACGAAAGAATCGGGGGCAGCAACGTCGTCCGACAAAAATACAGTGATTATTTACAATTGGGGCGAATATATTGACCCCGAATTGATCAAAACATTCGAGACTGAGACTGGTTACTCAGTGATTTATAATACATTTGACTCCAACGAAGCGATGGAAACAAAAATCAAACAAGGCGGCTCACGCTATGATTTGGTTTTCCCTAGCGAATCGATCATTCCGAAAATGATCGAAGAAGGACTGTTAGTGCCTTTAGATCATCAGAAATTGACGGGAACGGAAGATCTGTCGCCTTTTTTGATGGATCAAGCCTTTGATCCGGACAATACCTATTCGATCCCCTATTTTTGGGGCACGATCGGAATCATGGCAAATACTGAAGAAGTCGATGTTTCTTCGATCCATGGCTGGAGTGATTTATGGAACCCTGCATTTAAAAATGATGTATTGATGGTGGATGGTGCTCGCGAAACCTTAGGAATCGCGTTACAGACGCTCGGTCTTTCCCAAAACGAAAAAGACCCGACCAAGGTCGCCAAAGCCTTGAAGAAGCTGGAAAGTATCCGTCCCAATGTCAAAGCAGTTTTGACCGACGAGATCAAAACCTTGATGATCAACAACGATGCCCCTTTAGGAATCGGGTATTCGGGCGATGCCGCTTATGTGATGGCGGAAAATCCTGCCGTCACCTATATCGTTCCCAATGACGGCGGTGCGATTTGGACAGACAATTTTGCGATCCCGAAAACCGTTGGTAATCTTGAGGGAGCTTACGCATTCATCAACTTTATGCTCCGCCCAGAAAATGCCGCACAAAATGCCGAATACGTGGGCTATGCCACGCCGAGTGAAACGGCAAAAGCCATGCTGCCAGCAGAACTGACTGCTGACATAGCTTTCTACCCTGAGCCAAGTGCAATGGAACAAATGGAACATTATGAATACTTAGGAAAAGAAGCGGTTGAGCTTTACAACGACCTTTTCCTTGAATGGAAGTTGGGATTATAATTGTCACTATTACTAAAATCTGAACACATCTTTGATACCAAAACGAAAACGACTTTTGCGGGCTTTCTCCTGATAGAAGACCAGAAAATCACGGCTGTAGGTCCTCTTTCAGCGCTGCCAACACTTGCTAAAGACACCCAGGTCATTGATCTCAAAGAACAAATGATCATCCCAGGCTTTATTGATGCTCATGTTCATTTTTATCTTTCCGCATTACTCCATCAAGGGGCACTGACCCATCTTACGGGAGTGACAGAAGAAGCCGTTGCCCAGCAAGTGCCCGCGCTGCCCATCACCCATGGATGGAAAATTGGCATCGGCTGGTTCAGCAGTGATTTTGGTCAGCAAGTCTACCCGACGAAAGATTCGATCGACAACTATTGTGCCAACACGCCTGTCATGCTGATTTCCGGTGATGCCCACAGTATTTGGTTGAATAGCCAAGGGATCGCTGCTTTAGGGATCACACCTGAGAACTTACCAGCAGGGATCAGCGGGGAGGCACTACTTGACGAAAACAGCGGACAATTAAGCGGCTGCTTTTTAGAAGCGATCGCCATTCATTATTTAGCAAAGGTCTTACAGTCGTTCCAAGCACAAAGCCCTGCTGCTTTTCTGACCTATATGAAACAGCTCAATCAATACGGCATCACGACGATCGGCGATGTTGCCTTGACAGGAGAAAGCTGGGACGATCTAGTCTATCCCACTCTTTATCGACAGACGGAAGCAGAAGCGACCTTGCGCGCTGTCTTTTATCCAGCCATGCGAGAAGACATCACGCAACTAAAAGAAACTTACCGTACTTATCGCTCCGAAAAAGTACAGATGGGCGGCGTCAAACAATTTTTTGACGGCGTGACGAGTACGCACACCGCTTTTTTAAAAGCGGAATATGAAACACCGTATTTTGCTGGTGATGTCGGGATGCCGTTGATCGATGTTCAACGAATGCGCCGCTTTATTTTACAAGCCAACCAGCAAGACTGGCCGATGCGCATCCATACCATTGGTGATGAAGCGATTCGACAAGCACTCCTCTTTTATCAAGAAAGTGCTGCTGCTCACCCGCTTTCTAAAGGCAAAGCCAATACCTTGGAACACTTGGAAGTGATGGATGCCGCTGATCTGCCACTAGTTCGCCAAGAACAACTGGTACTCTCCGTACAGCCTAGCCATTTATTAGTCGGTTATGAGACCCTCGATGAAGAAGTAGGACCTCAGCGTGCCAGTCAAATGTTTCCTTTTCAGTCCTTTCTAGAGCAAGGTGCCACCTTGGCATTTGGGACTGATACGCCAGTCGTGATCGACGTGACCCCTTTAGACTCGCTGTATTATGCGGTTGCTCGGCAAGAAAAAAACGGCCAGCCAGTTGGCGGATTGATGCCACAAGAAAAAATCTCCATCGCCGATGCCCTCTATGCCCACACCACTGGCGCCGCTAAAGCCTTGAGTCGGCAAGATATCGGGCGATTAGAAGTTGGCTGTTTAGCCGATCTTTGTATTTTGTCCCAAAACATCTTGCCTTTGACTGCCGAAGAATTACTTCAAACGACCGTTGAAGCGACCGTATTTGATGGGCGATTTGTTTATCGGCGTAATTGACATGAACCACCGATAGGAACCACGCGTAATCTACGCGTGGTTTTTGTTTTGTACGCGCTGAAATTGATGCGCAAAAAAACTCCAGCACTTGTACACTGCAAGTACTGGAGTATTTGATCATAAGCCGTTTCGTTCAATCACTTTTTGATACCAATAGAAACTGTCTTTTTTCTTTCTATCTAAAGTCCCTGTCCCATCGTCATATTTATCCACAAAAATGATGCCATACCTTTTTTTCATTTCTCCTGTAGAAGCACTGACAATATCAACAGCACTCCAAATCGTGTAACCAATCAACTCGACGCCATCATCGATGGCTTTCTCCATTTCAGCAATATGCTTTTCTAAATAATCGATACGGTAATCATCATGAATCTGTCCATCTTTAGCAACAGTTTCTGAAACCCCGATCCCATTTTCCACGATCATCAATGGCAGCTGGTAGCGATCATAAATATCATTCAACGCAATTCTCAATCCTACTGGATCAATCATCGCATTCCATTCTGTCTGCTCTAGATAAGGATTGTTTACGCCAGAGCCACCAATCATACTGTGTCCATTTTTGGTAACTTTCTCATCAGCAGAGACACAAAGTGTTAAATAGTAACTAAACGTGTAGTAATCCACGGTTCCCTTAGCTAGGATCGCTTGATCTTCTGGTGCAAACTCGATTGCAAAGCCATGATCAGCAAAATATTTCTTTGCATAATAAGGATATTTCCCTGTGACCTGCACATCGCCACAAAATTTCGAGTGCATATTTTCTTCTTGTTTAGCTAGTAGTACATCATTTGGATGGCTAGTATAAGGATAGCGTGGCATATAAGAAATCATACAGCCGATTTTCAAATCTGGATAGTGTTCATGTCCGTAAGCGACAACCTTTGCACTGGCAACAAATTGATGATGCAGGGCTTGGTAGCGTTGCTGTAGATTATCCGGCTGATTGATAAATTCAGATTCACCAACTTGCAGTCCCAGTGATAAAAAGTTTCCGATACTTAAGGTGGCCGTGTTGATTTCATTAAAAGTGATCCAATAGTTTACTTTTTCGTGATAGCGCTCAAACAACACCGCCGCATATCTCGCATAAAAGTCGATCACTTCACGACTCACCCAACCATTGTATTCTTGGCTCAAATATGCGGGAACATCAAAATGAGCAATGGTTACAATTGGTTCAATCCCGTACTGCCGACACTCGTCAAACACACGATCATAAAAGGCCAGGCCTTCTTCATTCGGTTCAGCGTCGTTGCCCTTGGGAAAAATCCGGGTCCAGTTGATAGACATGCGGAAAGCTTTAAATCCAGCTTCTGCAAACAATGCAATATCTTCTTGATAATGATGATAAAAATCAGTTGCTTCGTGGCTTGGATACAACAACTCTTCTTCAATTTTTGCTGTGATTTTCCGAGAAGTCGTATGGCTGCCACCGCTGATCAAGTCAGCACAAGCGAGCCCTTTTCCGCCCTCATTATAGCCGCCTTCATATTGGTTTGCCGCCGAAGCGCCGCCCCATAAAAAATGTTTTGGGAAACTCATTGCTGTCATCCTTTCTTCTTTCTAATGATTAAAAAATGGCTAATAACTGATCGCCAGCTTTTATTTCTTGCTGTTGGGCAAGTGCCACAACATCTAAGAAGTCTGCCGTATTGGTAACAGTGATCATAACGGTATCTTCATACCCTGCCTGAGCGATTTTTTCTGAGTCAAAGTGCAATAACGTTTCTCCCACTGTGATTTGATCACCTTCATTGACTAGTCGTTCAAAAGCACTTCCTTGCATATTCACCGTATCAATACCGATGTGGATCAGTAGTTCAATCCCCTCGGTACTGGTAAGTCCAATCGCATGATTTCCTGGAAAAACGGCAGAAACCTGTCCCGTAAATGGGGCAATCACCTGTTGATCTTGTGGCTTAACAGCAATTCCTTTACCTAATGCCAATGAAGCAAACGCCTGATCATTGGTTTCTGTCAATGGAACGGCAGTTCCTTTTAAAGGTGATACTACAATTTTTTCAATCGCTGATTGTTCTTTCTTCGTTTCAGAAGAAACATCAGTTGCTTTGGGTGTCACATCTTGCGCTCCAGATTTGACTGCTTGCGGCTGATTATTATTAGGAAAATCTGCATCTTTGACCATGACCCAGGTGTAAGCAAAGGCAATCGCAAAAGTAATCAACGAGCCGATCAGCGCATGAAACACACTGCTGTATGATGGAAGCGCCACAAATGAAGCAATGACTACTGGCGTATTGATTTTCATCAAACCAAAATAAAGTCCCCCAGCAGCACCCCCAAGGATCATTCCGACAATCGGTTTTTTCAGACGTAAGGTTACTCCGTACAAAGCAGGTTCGGACACACCCATCAAGGCAGTAATTGCTGATGAAAAACTCACTTGTTTAAATTCCGTATCCTTAGCTTTGATTCCAGCTGCTAAACAAATCGCTGCTTCGGCAGCCAATCCAAGCAGCATACCAGGGACGATCAAATCATCATACCCGTACGTTGCCAAAGAAGTTAATAAAATAGGGGTCAGCGTCGTGTGCATGCCCGTCATTACTAGCAATTGAGCAAAGGCACCCATAAACAAGACCGCTAACGGACCAAAATTGTTTGTTAAGTAGTTCAAAAACTGTGACACATAGTTGCCGATCGTCACACCTAATGGTCCGATTAGCAATAGAGCCAGCGGTGTGATCACGATGATGGCGATCAACGGACGGAGAATAAATTTGACACTGTTCGGTAAAATCCGATCGGCGAACCGATAGACATAAGACATAACCCAGACACTTAATAAGACTGGCAAAACGGAGGCATTGTAGCTCACATTCGGTACGAGAAATCCAAATAATGTGATTCCTCCTTCTTGGCTGAGAAGGGCCGTCAATCCTGGCATCACAAAAATCGCTCCGACGTAGCTTCCTAAGAAAGGATCTATTTTCAATCGTTTGGCCACAGAATTTCCTAAATAAACGGGAATGAAAAAGAAGGCTGCTTGCGATACTTGATACAATACGAGATACGTATCGTCAGTTGCAGCTAAAATTCCTGATAACTCCAATAGTGAAAGGACCACTTGCAGCATTCCTCCAGCTGCTATGATTGCAATCATCGGTGTAAAACAGCCTGCGATAAAGTCAAGGAGTCGTGAGATGATCGATTGATCGCTGCTGCTTTGATCAGCCGTCGTTTCTGTCGTCGGTAGTTGCGCGTATACACTCGATACATCCGGCCCAATAATCACTTGGTATTGACCATTTCCCTGAACGAGTCCAGTCACTCCTTTTAACTGTTTGATTGCTTCACTGTCAGCTTTTTTGTCGTCGGCCAGCGTGAAACGCAGTCTTGTTGCACAGTGGGTCACGTGCTGGATATTTTTACCACCGCCGACATTTTCATAAATTTCATTGGCTAGTTGTTTATAGTCCATTGTTTTTCTCCCTTTCTCCTTGTTCCGTCAATTTCTGGATATGGAGTGATAGATAAATTTCTTCATTTTCTGAGATGTTGATATCATACGTATTTTTGATATAAACCTTGATTTTTTCCACACAGTGAAATGCTTGCGGATACATCTTTTCAATTTGTGCATAGAGCGTCGACGCTTCATAGCTGGGAAGTGTATGGTTGATCACATTTTGTGCGAAATAGTGCAGATGCGTGACAAAGCGAGAGTAATGGAAACTATTCTCATCAAAATTTTGTTTGTACTCATACTTTACGATCGTCAGTACATCTTCTATAAATTTCGCGATTTGATTGGTAACCGCCATATCCTTCTTTTGTGATTGGACATTTACAAAATGCAATGCGATGGAGATCGCTTCTTCTGTTGGTACATCGATCGCTAGTTCTTGCTCCATAAGCTGGACAGCATACACCCCTATGGCATATTCATCGGGATAAAATCGCCGAATATCCCATTGCAAAGGACTATGAAAAGTCATTTGCTGCTTGATCCGATGAACAGTGAAATCAATATGATCCAGCAAAGTCAAATAAATATAGTCGCTGACTGCTAATCGATAATTCTGTTTAGCATAAGCCACGATTTTAGCAACGATCGCTACGTATTTCGGATCGCATTTTCCTAATTGATAGCTAAAATGTTCCAGCATTGCATGAGTATCCAATACAAAAATCTTTTCAAAATCTTGTTCTTCTACATCATCTCCTACCTTCTTATTGAAGCTGATGCCTGTAGAAAATCCGATAATTTCATTGCTGCCTTTCTTTAGTAAGACAACATTATTATTTAAAAACTTCTTTATTTTCATGATTTCCTCCACCTTAAAAACACTAAAAAACCTCATACTCCACCCTTGGTGGAATATGAGGTTTGCCTTCTTACAGTAACACGCCTCTTGGTCACAGCACTTCTGTAACCGTTATCTAATTACATCGGTATCATAGCACTTCAAAAAAAACTTGTCAATCGCTTCCTTAAATTTTTTCACACGATCGTTAAGCCCTGTTGAGCTTCTCACAAAAGCTGCCTTTGTCAGACGGACATTTTAAGAATAACTTTTGCTTTTTAATCCCCCAAAACCAGCAACTTGCCAACACAATAAACAACAAGCTTCGTGCTTATATAATGCTTGAATCATCGTTTCTTTCTACAAATCATTTTTTGAGGGGAAAATGTATCAATAACACGCAAAAAACGAAAATAGCTTCTATTCTCTACTTTTGACGTATATCTCAGCTATTTCTCGATTGGTCTATTTGTTGAAATGTCAAAACCAAATAGCATTCATTCTTTGTCCTTCTATGCTGGAAAGCAAGTAGCAGAAATTTTATACGTTTCCGTTCCTTCGTCTTTCCTTCAAATGCGCATTGGCCTATTCCACTCTCCTCCCTTACTCCTTCAATCGTTTCTAACCCCTTTGAATAAATTCTTAATAAAATAACTAATAAAAAATAAACTTTTACTATATCTCTTGAATGTAAGCGGTAAATTTGTTATTATTACCAAGGATAAGGAGGTGTTTATCTATTGTATGCGATTAAAATCTTTCATGGTTATCTAACCGCCGAAGGAAAAAGAACACGGGACAAAACAATTGCATTGACCTATACTTGCAGAGAAGATGCTGAACGTTTCGCAAATAAAATCGGCGGGAGAGTTAAAAAAATTGGCTAACCAACTAGAATAAAAAAGGCTGTCAACCTCAGTAGGTGACTGCCTTTTTTTGTTATCTGGTTTCCGGCAAATCAAGCGATACTCCTGACTTTTTACATATGTTTAAGATCCTTTTCTTGTTGAATCGAGAAGTGAAGCAAGTTAGTTGGTTTTGACGCCTTGAATCTTTATACTGAAACAAAGGCAGCAGCCAATCCAAAAAAAGGAGTGACTCGTCCATGTGCGGCCGATACTTATTTGACCCAACAACTGGAGAATTGTCAGAATATTATCAAGAAGCCGCGGCGAAAGCCCGCAAGCGTCAACAGACTGTCGCTGTCAATGATGTTTTCCCTTCCAATCACGTCGTAACCATCGGTGCAAATCAACAACAACAAGTTGTAGCTGGTGTGACAAGATGGGGCTTTACCGGCTTTAAAAAAGAGCATTTGATGATCAATGCGCGTTCTGAGACCGTTGAAGAGAAACCGACTTTTCGCAAACCTTTCCAAGAGCATCGCTGTGTCTTTCCGATGTCTGGTTTCTATGAATGGAATCATGAAAAGGAAAAGTTCCTCTTTTCGCAAGATCACGTGATTTATGCCGCTGGTTTTTATCGCATCCTTCAAAAAGAGGATCAGATCGAAACTGAATCAATCATTCTAACGACTGCCGCGAACGATTCTGTTGAACCAGTCCATGATCGAATGCCTCTGTTCTTAGAAAAAGAAGCGATTGCTTCTTGGATCAATGACTTGGCTTTTGCTCGCCAACAACTCAAAGCAGAAATGCCCAAGCTGAAAATCCAAATGCTCTCTTCTTAACTGTTTGCTACCTCTTTTTCAGCAGAACAAAAACCGCCAAATCAGCTGTGATTTGGCGGTTTTTGCTACTTCTGCTTTTCTTAATAAACGGTGAAGGTTTTGCCAGTCATGATCCCAAAAACTGCTTTTTGATACGCTGCAAAAACGGGTGCGTCACCAACGGGAATAAAGCCTTTGAAAGAATCGGCGAAGGTTTCCCAAGAACCCACAAGCGCATTGGGACTGACTGCATTGATTCGTAGCCCATGACCGATCTCAAAAGCTGCCGATGCCACGAAGGCTTCTAAACCGCCATTGACCAGTGCTGAAGGCGTGCCCATTGGGATAAATTCGTCTTTGATAATTCCAGAAGTCAGTGTGATACTACCGCCTTCATTGAGAAAATGCTGGCCAATCAACGCAAGGTTGACTTGTCCTTGTAGCTTCGAAGCCACCGACTGTTGAATATCAGCTGGCGTCAATTCCTCAAAGGGTTTAAACACTGTGCTTCCCGCAGCGGAAACAATAGCATCCACTTTCCCAGTAGCTGCAAATAGCTGGCTGACACTGTCTGCATCCGCAATTTCGACCTGATGATCGCCATTGCTACGGCTAGCCGTGATCAGCTCCACCTCTGGTACCTGCTGAAAGCCTTCAGCTAAAAGCTGCCCAAGTGTGCCGGTATGTCCAATCAAAAGTAATTTCATTTGCTCGCCTCTTTTTTTGTTTTGTGTTTCGATTCTAACCCAACCAAGCGATTTCGACCATTCATCTGCTTTTTAGGTCTATTCTTGCCCTTGTCCATTTGTTCCCCTTCTACCTGCGTAGTGATTGGAATCACCTATCACGAAAGCAATTGACAACTTTCTCATCTTGTTCTAAGATACTACTAATTTCATACACATGCAGTGAGAAGAAGAGTACGATCCCCCCTTTCTTTCAAGAGAACTCGGAACTGGTGGAAACGAGTAAGGAAGAAGATCCGAAGATGACCTTTGAGCATTCGTGGACGAACAATCCCCGACGGAGAAAGCCCGATAGCGCAATGCAGTTTATTTGATGAACTGACTGAGGTTTTTTGTTTCAGCAAAAAACAAACGAAGGTGGTACCGCGAAATGATCGTCCTTCCCAAAGACTATTCTTTGGGAAGGCTTTTTTTATAAAAAAGGAGGAAAAGTTATGAAACGAAAGATTCGATTGGGTGTGGGGATTGGTTTATTGTCCTTAGTTTTATTTGCCGGTTGTGGCAATCAAGAAGAAGTAACGGGAAATGCCGAGGAACAGCAAACAGAAATCAGATTGGGGACGACACCAGGGCCTTACAGTGAACTATTTCTCAAAGGAATCAAACCGATTTTAGAAGAAGCTGGCTATACTGTGACGGATATTGGCTTTACTGGGGTCTTGGAAGCGGACATTGCATTGAACGATGGCGAGATCGACTTAAACGTCGATCAGCACACCGCCTATTTAGAAAACTTCAATGAAAACACGGATGCCGATTTAGTGGGTATCACACCGATTCCTACCGTTCCAGCCGGCTTGTATCCTGGCAGAAAGGACAGTTTAACAGCGATTGAAGCAAACGATACCATCGGGATCCCCAATGATCCGTCAAATAGTACCCGTGCCCTGTTGCTGCTACAAAAAGCCGGCTGGATCGAGCTTGACTCCGAAGTGGCGCCCATTGCCGCGACTTTGAGAAACATTACTAACAATCCTTATGACCTGGACATCGTCGAGATGGATTCTGCCCAAATCCCCCGCAGCTTAGCAGATTTAGACTATGCGGTGATTCCCGGCAGCATCGTTTATAGTGCTGGAATCGCTGCAGAGGAAAGCCTATTAAGTGAAGACATTTTGCAAGAATATGAACTGGTGGCAACGGTAAAAGAAGCCAATAAAGATAGTGATTGGGCACAGGCAGTGGTGGCAGCTTATCATTCTGAAGCCTTTAAAGAACTGCTGGCAGAAGAGAATCAAACGGGTTATTGGTTTATTCCTGAGGAATTGCAATGACCGCTTGAAAAGTAGCAATAAGCAGCAACTGTCGTCTTATTTTTTAAAGAAGCTTCTATTATTATAGAAGTAAAAGAACTGACTACTATTGATTGGTAGACCCTTTTCCATCTGAATCTTTGTAAAGGAGGCCAAAAATTGAATATTCAACAAATGCGGATCGTGCAAGCGATTGCTGACCATGGAAGTTTTCGTGAAGCAGCCAAACGGCTGTATCTTTCGCAGCCAAGTCTTTCCCAAGCCGTGAAAGAGTTGGAAACAGAATTGGAGGTCCAGCTTTTTGAGCGTACGAATCAAGGCGCCCGCTTGACTGCTGAAGGCTCGGAATTTCTAGACCATGCCCAGCCGATCTTGAGTCAAGTGGCGCAGCTGCAAACGCGTTTTTCCAGCAAGCAAGCAGCGAGTCAAACCTTCGCCATCGCAAGCCAGCACTATGATTTCACGGCTGGAATTTTCAGTGAGCTGCTGCAGGAATTTCCCGACTGTCGCCAGTTTCGCCTATTAGAAACCACGACCTTAAAGGTAATCACGGACGTGCAGCAATATCGAAGTGAATTTGGGGTTCTTTATTTGAATGAGCAAAACCAAGCAGGATTGGAACGACTGTTACAAGGCGCCCAATTGTCCTTCGAGGCATTGGGACGGTTTCGCCCCCATGTCTTTTTACGAGCGACTCATCCCTTGACAGAAAAAAAGCAGCTTTCCTTAAAGGATCTCGCCCCTTATCCGCAAGTACGCTTTTTGCAAGAAGATGAACGCTATTCGTTCTTTTCCGAGGATTTGATCGACTTTGCTCAAAGCCCTCAAGTGGTGCATGTCAGCGATCGAGGCACAATGGTCCGGCTATTACAGCAGACGGATCTTTATGGAACCGGCTCGGGGATCGTTGCCCAACCAGAACTCCAAGGCTTGGCTTTTCTTCCTTTGATCGACGCGTCCGAGGGTGAGATCATCCTCATTAAAAAGAACGCTCGCCCGTTATCAGTGATCGGCGAGCATTTCTTAGCAAAATTGCGACAACACCTTGCCGCTTTTCCTACTGATATATAAGCGAAGGCCTCCTCTTCCAACTCCCCATAGATGATTGGCTGCACCTTCGCATTATATTAAAAATCCTTGAGCCACTTCCCATGCAGGAGGCTCAAGGATTTTCTTTTACGGTTACTGTTGTCGGCAATCACTGCTGATTACAGCTGCTCTGCCTGCATTTGATACATTTGCTGATAGATTCCTTGCCCTTGGACAAGACTTGCATGGGTTCCCCGTTCCACGATCTTCCCTTGGTCTAGGACCAAGATTTGATCGGCTTGTTTGATCGTTGATAAACGGTGAGCGATCATGAAGGTCGTCCGTCCTTTTTGCAAGACGGTCATCGCCTTTTGAATGATGGACTCTGTTTCAGTGTCCACATGGCTCGTCGCTTCATCCAGAATCAAGATTTTTGGATCAAAGACCAGCGCACGGGCGAAACTGATCAGCTGACGTTCTCCACTAGAAAACTCATTGCCTTTTTCAACGACTGGATGATGGATGCCTTTTTCATAACGGCTCAAAAGGTAGTCAGCGCCGACTTGTTTCAAGGCATCGATAATCATCGCTTCGGTGATCGTTGGATCGTTCATTCCGATATTGCTGGCGATCGTTCCAGTAAATAGATAGGGATCTTGCATGACGATCGCCATTGAATCTCTTAAACTATGACGATCATAATCAGCGATCACTTGTCCATCCACAACGATTTTTCCCTGCTGCGGATCATAAAAACGGAACAACAGGTTCAAAATACTCGATTTTCCAGAACCAGTATGACCGACTAAAGCAATGGTCTCTCCTGCGGCAACGTCAAAGTTGATATCGTGCAAGATCGCTTGCTCAGGGTCGTAGCCAAAGGTCACCTGTTGGAAAGAAACATCGCCATTCGTAACAGTCAGCTGCTCACTTTGTTGTTTTTCAACCGGCTGATCAGCAAACTCAAAGACCCGCTGTCCAGCAGCTAATGATTGCTGCACGTTGGTGATGGTTTGGACAAGCCCCTCGATGGGATCATACAGGCGGTTGATGTAATCAATAAAGGCATACAGCAAACCTGCTGAGATCGCCAAGCGGCCATCAAGGAAAAAGGCGGCCAAGGTCGTGATCAAAATCAAGATCGTTGAATTTCGCAACAAGTTGCCTAATCCCCAAGCGATACTTGAATCGAGCAAGAGGTATTTACGTCCAGTTTTGAACCATTTCTCTACTGTTTCATTAAATTCTTTCTGCAACTGATTTTCTCGTTGGAAGGCTTGGATGATCGCCATTCCTTGGACAAATTCATTCAACTGCCCACTGATTTGTGAGATGTATTCCCGCATTGCTAAATTGTAACGAGAGGCATATTTGGTATAAAAATGCTGCCAGATTCCTAAAATCGGGATCAAAATCAGCATCGCTGCTCCTAAGGTGCGGTTCAAAAGAAACAATGCAATAAACGCACCAATGATTTGGATGATGTTGCTTAACAAATTACTGATCACGATCACGTAGAAATTCGACCGCAAGACTTCGGTGTCATTCGTGATCCGTGCGACGACCTTGCCGGCTGGAATCTGGTCAAAGTAAGAAACCGGTAATTTGTGCATATGGTCAAAAAGCTGATCCCGCATTTTTTTGACAATACTGTTGGACATTTTTCGCAATTGTAGCAAGCTGATATAACGAAAAAGGGAACCAATCAAATTGACCAGCAAATACCCAGCGAGTAATTGGATCAAAAGCATCGTATTTAGGTTTCTGCTGTCAACCGCCGGTGTCATCACTCGGTCGATCAGCTGTTTGGCAATCAGTGGTGAAGTCAGTTCGAGCGCTGCTGCCAGCAACAGCAAGATCGCGCCCACGGTAAATTGTTTTTTATAATAGCTCAAATACGTGAGCAAGCGCTTAATCGTTGAGAACACTTGTATCGTCCTCCTTTAACTGTTGATGGTAATACTGTTCTTGGTACCAGCCTGGGGTTTCGATCAACTCCTGATGGGTACCACGCTGTGTGATCCGTCCGTCTTCTAAGACGATGATTTGATCCGCTTCGGTGATGGCGGACAATCGATGGGTCACGATAATGGAGGTCGGTGCCTGCTTCATCGTTTTCAAATTCGTGATGATGGCTTGTTCCGTTTTGGCATCAACTGCCGAAAGGGCATCATCCAGTAAGAGGACTTCACTGTTTCGTAAAAACGCCCGTGCTAAGGACAAGCGTTGTTTTTGTCCACCAGAAAGGGAAACGCCTTTCTCACCGACAATCGTTTCGAGCCCTTCTGGCATCCGCTTGATGTCTTCGCTAAAGCAAGCAGCTTCCAGGGCTTCCCACAATACTTCTTCGGAAGCGTCTGGCTGTCCGAATAACAAGTTCTCGCGAATCGTTCGTGAAAACAAGGTATGTTCTTGCGGTACTTCTGCAAAGTGGTTGCGCACTGCTGTTGTTTGATAGGCCGTCAAGGGCTGCTCATTGATCAAGGGTACTTGATCAGAGTATGGATAGCGGTGACCGAATTGTCTTAGCAGCGTCGTTTTTCCGCTGCCGGTCTTCCCAACGATCCCTAAGACTTCTCCACGAGTGATCGTCAAATCCAGTCCTTCTAACACATAGCGAGCTGCTTGTGGGTATTGGAAATGGTATGCTTCAAAACGGATCGTATTGATGGCTTGCAGGTCGGCTTCGCCTGGCGTTTCTAATTCATCCCCTGTCTGTAGCACTTCATTGATCCGACGCCAGGATGCAGCACCTTGCTGCATCACATTCACAAGATCTCCTGCTGAGATCATCGGCCAAACGACCATTGTCAAGTACACTTGGAAAGAAACCATCGCACCAATGGTGATCGTTTGGTTAGCAACAAGAAACGCCCCGACACCAAAGCTCATCACAAAACTGATCGCTAAGATGATGGTAATCAGCGGCCCAAAACGGGAATCGATCTCAGAAACGATATTGTTTTTTGCTCGTGTTTCCAGTGTTTTCTTTTGAAACTGTTCCGTGGTGGCTCCTTCTAGTCCATAAGCTCGGACGACCCGAATGCCATCAATGATCTCCAACACTTCACTGTTCATCTCAGAAACAGAATTCTGCGCTTCCGTAAACGCCTTATCGACTTGCGAGCCCCATTTGAAAATGTAATAGGCTAAAAGCGGCATTGGAATCAAGGCAATCAAGGTCAATAACCAAGAAACCGTCCCAGCCATCATCGCTACGATAAAGCTTAGATACAAACTAGTATTTAAGAAAACCATCAGACCATACCCAACGGTCATCCCCATCACTTGGACATCGTCACTGGAACGAGTCATTAAATCACCTGTTCGGAAACGATGGTAAAACGGCGCCCCCATTTTGAGAAAGTGGCTCATCAATTGTTCCCGTAATTGTTTTTGCAAATCGTAGGAACCAATAAATAAATTAAACGTCCAAACAAATTCCGCCAAATATCCTAACAAGATAGCTCCCGCGAAGAGACTCACATATTGGATCAGTACGGAGTAATCAAAATTATCTTGAATCAACGCATCGATGAACAAGCGCAGAATATAGATCGGTGCAACATACATCGCACTAGCGATCACCATAAAGACGAATACAAAGGTATAGCGCACCTTATGTTCTTTAAAATACGTTGTTAATTGTTTTAATACATACTTCATGTTTTATCCCTCACATTCTAAAAAAGTACACAAAAAAGCTCTGTCCCTTCGGAAAAAGGACAGAGCATAAACGTCGTTATTATAGACATTATCTGTACACTAATGGTTACCGAATGAGGGATTCACTTTATTCAATTTGGTTGTTTTTTTATCAAATACTTTTTGCATCGTAATCCCTCCTTCTCTTTTTATTTTGCTGACTACACCTAACACTTTACAGATAAGTTTCTGAGAATGCAACAACTTTTATTAATTTTCTTTAAAAAAGATTGACTTTTCTAAAAATGCGAATGTCAGAACAGTCCTTTTTAACAACCTTTTTTTGAAAACGAATTCCTGTTTTATCCCAAGAGTTGCAAGGATTTTGGCAAAAATAAAAAAACAGATGCCCCTCTTTTCAACAAGCGCTGTTTGATCAGCACAATTGGTTGAAAAAAAGTTCCTCTGTTTTCTTACTACCTGTTTATTCTGTGACAGATGCTAGGCGATAGGATACTGTTCGTCCAAAAGGAAACACTTGCACCCCTTGCAAGCGATCCGTTTTCAAATACGCCACCGCTCCTTGATATAACGGCAAAACGGCTGTATCTTCAACGATCAATTGCTTTTCGAGTTCTTTCAATAAGTCCCAACGGGCAGCTGGGTCGTTTGCTAAAGTCGTCCGTGCTTCTGCTAACCCTTGGTCGTAACTTTCACTAGCATACCCAGAGGTATTCAAGCCACCTGTCGAATCATAAAATTCTAAGAAGTTGATTGGATCCGCGTAATCTGGTGTCCAAGTCCCAAAGACGAGATCAAATTCACCTTGGGATTGCAAGTCCAAGCGGTTTTGTAAAGGAATCGACTTGGCATCGATGGTTAATCCAGGCAAATTAGTTTCTAACTGTCCTTGGACAAATTCGATGGTTTTCTTGGCTGCTGCTGTATCTGCTGACAACAGTTCCAAAGTGATTTCGTCTTGTCCCAACTCTTCTTTGGCTTGTGCCCAAAGGTCTTGTGCGGCTGTTAGATCATACGGCAGTAAATCGCCGTTTTCTTCACGAAAATCTTGGTCTGTTTCAGGATCTTTGGCAAAGTTGCTTGGCACAAAGCCGTTCAATGCAGTGGACCCATCGCCTAAGATATTTTCGGCAAATGCCTCTTTGTCGATGGCTTGTAAAATCGCCTGACGTACCTTGACATTGCCTGTGACTTCTCGTTTTTGGTTGGCACTTAAATACCCCACCAGCGCCTTTGGCACATAGTTGGCTTGAGCTGAGTTTTGGTATTGCTGCGCGTAAGTATCTGTCAAGGTGGTGTAGTCCAGTTCCCCTGTTTCAAAAAGGCTCACACCAGTTGCCGTTTCCTTCACTACTTGCACGTCGATCTTGGTCAATTGGACATTCTCAGCATCCCAATAATCAGGATTTTTCGTTAACGTCCATGATTCGTTGGTTCCGTTCCACCCTTCGATCAAGAATGGGCCATTGCCGACAAAATTTTCCGCTGATAACCCATAATCGGCGCCTTTTTCTTCAGCAAACGCTTGGTTTTTTGGCATAAAAGGTGTCCCGACCAGAATTTGATCCAGATATGAGATTGGACTTGTCAATGTTAGCTCTAACGTCTGCTGGTCCAATGCTTTGGCACCTAACTCACTCACCTCAGCGTCCCCTTGACGCACTTGACTGCCATTTTTCAACACATCCATTTGATTGCTACTGCTAGAACCGTTCTCTGGATTGGCAACATATTGAAAGGCGTAGACAAAATCATCCGCTGTAACAGGATCGCCATTGCTCCATTTTGCATCACGAATGGTGAAGGTATAAACCAGTCCATCTTCTGATACCGTAGGCTCTTCAGCGGCCATCGCAAGCTCAGGATCCCCCTCTTGATCCAGACGGTATAACCCTTCTGCCACTTGTCCGATCATATCGGAACTGTTGACATCCGTGTATTGCCCGCTATCAAGGGTCGATAAGGCGCCAGCGGTTGATACTTGAATCTCTTGCGCCACGGCGCCTTGCTCCTCTTGCTGTCCAGAATCCGTCGTGGAACTCGTGGTACTGCAGGCACTTAAAACCAATAGTGTGAAAGCAGCGATACCAATCATTTTCTTTTTCATTTTTCTCCTCCTTGCGTGACCCTCTTTCTTACAACACGTCAACGACATACTTGAAAACCGCTTGTTCTTGTATAAGTGCATCATAGGCAAAGTCAGGATGCCATTGAACCGCCAACAAACGCTGACCCACGTGTTCAATGCCTTCAATGATGCCATCAGGACTCCAAGCTGTCTTTTGCAATGGACGAGCCAATCGATCCACCGCTTGATGATGAAAGGAATTGACCTTTGTTTTTTGGCCATAGACACGAGCCAACATACTTTTTTCAGCCGTCGCGATGGCATGAGTCGGCACTTCTTTCGGAATCGGTGCCTGCATATGAATGATCTCACTGAAGGTACTGATGTCTTGCTGCAGCGTGCCCCCGAATGCCACGTTGACCAGCTGCATTCCCCGACAAACCGCAAAGATCGGTTTCTTTTGCAGCAGCGCTTCATCGATCAGCGCTAGTTCAAACTCATCCCGTGCCAAAAAGCCACTTCCAGTTGCCTGATGGGCTTCCTGCCCATAAAACTTGGGTGAAACATCTTGTCCACCAGCTAATACCAGTTTATCGATCTGTGAAACATAGTCCTTGGCTGCAGCTGGCTCACTGATTGGCACGAGCAATGGCAGTCCGCCCACTTGCTGGATCGCTCGCACATACCCTAATGGTGTGTAGGCGATCGGCAAATGATGCAGCACATCGCCAGCATCTTGCACTTCATTCGCAGCGATCCCTATAATTGGTTTGCCCATCGACATCCCTCCCTGATTAACGATTTTTTCAGAAAAAAGCGGCATCTAGCAGTTGAACAAGGCAAGCGCCGCTCTTTTTCTCAAGATATGTTTCAACTATTCTAAACCAATCCGCACTTTTTGTGAAACACTATTTTCACTTTCGCGATCATTTATTACAATCACCATTCTATTTAACCCCCTCTTTGATACGCAATAAAGAACACCGCTAGTCAGATATAGTTGAATTTTACCAATGCTTTCTCTACGTAAAAAAACATGCGAGAAGCCGTTGCTTTCCGCATGTTTCGTCATTAAAATAATCGATTGTCTTTTAAAAACTCCAGCATCTGTGTTTTTAGGGGATCTTTTTCATTACGGATCAACTTTGTTTGCGTCGTTTCATCAAGTGTCGATGGCCGCTTTTTAGGAAAAGGCGCCGATGGTTCTTCTGCCAACTCTAAGATTTGGAAGCTATCCACCACCACTTCTGCCGCACAAAGTCTCTGACCTTCTGGTGTTTCATAAGGACAGCCTTGCAAGTGTCCATTGATTTTGATACTTGCCCCTTTTTGAGTATACCGTAAAAAGGTCTCTGCCTGCTTTCCATGAATGACGCAAGCAAACCATTCATGGTGCACTTCTTCACTGTTTTGCCATTGAGACACAATGACAAGATCAAAACGTACGCCCTGATCGTCCGCCGCATCAAACGCTTCTTTACTAGGCATCTCTGCGATTTTCCCAGTAAGAACCACTTTATTCATTGCCACGTTGCATCCTCGCTTTTCTCTCATTTCTTGAGTGATCTTAACTTATGCGACCTATTCTACCACATTCCAAAAAACAAGCAATCAAAGGTCGAATGGCTTAAGAAATGCTTTGAACAAAATGAACCAACTCAAAGAATTCGTCTGATCCTGCCAATAATGTGCGATTTTCTGACTGAAATCTTCTCTTTGCTCCACACAGCAAAAAAACAGTTGGTTCAATCCCCCTCTGAACCAACCGTCTTCTGCAGATCTTTATTTAGCAAAGGAATCTTGACTACCATAGCGATCAAAATGGAGGGTTTCGCTTTCGAGATAATCGATGATCGCTTTGGGGATCATGACCCCTTCTTGCTGGGCTTTTTCAAAGTGTATTTGGCTGATCTCTCCAGGATAGTAGACTTGTGATTGCCCTTCTACTGGCGGGATTGCATGCAGCTCAGTCACCATCTGATCGATGCTTTGCTTGAAGGTTTCGGTGTTGGTAAAACGAGATGGATCGATCACAAGCAGGAATTGTCCTAAGCGGCGTTTTTCCGTCAAGTCCGCATACATGGAGGTGACCTGTTTACCAAAAGCCAAGCCTAGCATTGAGCCAGCTAAAATATCCACCATCATCATCAAGCCATATCCTTTAGCACCGGCGATGGGCAATAATCCTTGGACTGCATAGGGATCGGTGGTAGGCAAGCCTTGCTCGTCTACGGCCCAAGTATCGGGGATCTGCTGTTTCTTCGAACGAGCGTCCAAAATTTTGCCCCACGCTTGAACCGTTGTCGCCATATCAAAAACCACCGGCGGATGATTGGCTCGTGGTGCAGCAAACGCGATTGGATTGGTGCCAAAATAGTTTTCGGTCCCACCAAAAGGCACCGCCATCGGATCCGATTGACACATGGCGATCGCCACTAAGTCGGCTTCAGCAGCCTGTTTGACGTAATACGCCATCGTCCCGCTATGGCTGGTCTGCTCGATTCCTACTGCAGCGATCCCGGCTTCTTTTGCCAGATGAATGGCGATCGCCATCGCTTCATTGCACACATAATGCCCCATACCGTTATCTCCGTGGAAAATTCCGGTAGCGGCGCTTGTTTTTTCAAAAGACATGTTTGGTTCCAGCGTGATGCCGCCTTTTACTAAACGCTCGGCATAGTAGTCCATCCGCACGGCACCATGAGAATGGATCCCGCACGCATCCGCAAAGGTCAAATGTGCCGCTGTTTCACTGGCAGCGGCTTCTGGCAAACCAGCAGCCAAGAGTTTCTTTTTCATTAATGCTTCTAATTCCAGCAGAGAACGTCTGCTCATTTCTTCCATCTTTTCTCCTCCTTATGAAAAAGAGAAGCACGCTTGGCAACGGCTTCTCCTATTGATTAAACACGCGATAATCGAGTTCATCGGCTGACTTAGCGATCAGCAGCGCTGAATAGACGTCTGAGTTCACGTTCAAAATCGTCCGCAGCATGCCAACAAACCATTCGACACCAGCAAATAGCGCAATGCTTTCGATTGGTAACCCGAGCTGGGGAACGATGATTGCCAAGGAAACTAACCCCGCTCCGGGAACAACAGAATTGGCTAAAGAAACGAAAGTCGCAGTGACAGCTACCGTCACCATTTGGATCCCGTCAAAGTTGATTTGATACATTTGGGCGATCGTCATGACGGTAATCGCCATATGCATTGCTGACCCATTGCTGTTCAAAGACATGCCCAATGGCAATACCAAATTGGTGATGCGGCTACTGAGTCCTAATTTGTTCTGGGATTCTTCCATAGCGATCGGCAGTGTGATGGCAGAAGAGGTTGTCGCCAATGCCATGACCGACATATTTTTCATATTTTTGATCAATCGTAACGGATTGATCCGACAATACACGGTCAACAAGACTAGCCACAGCCCAAGGAACGTAACGGTGGCTAGACCGTAGATGAGCAAATAGCTGCCTAATGGCAAAATGATCTGCAAGCCCAGGGAGCTGATCGTTGAAGCGATCAATGCAAAAATACCGATTGGTGCCACGATCATCACGTAACGAATGATGGCAATGACGACCTCATTCAGATCCACGATCAGCCCATAAAGAGCTGACTCAGGTTTCTTTTGCATAAAGCGATTGAGGGCAACACCAAAAAATAACCCAAAAACGATGATTTGAATAATTGACCCTTTACTCAACGCATCGAAAATATTCATGGGAATAAAGTTGATCACTGTCTCTGATATAGAAATTTCTTGTGCTTGCAGAGGTTCACCGGCAGCTTGTGAAAAGTCGATCCCTTTGCCCGGAGCAAAGAAGACCGCCATCAGCACACCCCATGCAGCAGCGAATAAGGAGGAAATCCCAAAGACAGCGATCGTTTTTCCACCCAAACGTGTGAGTTCTTTCGGGGCAATGCCCCCAACTGCTTGAATGATTTGTCCAACGATCAATAACGGGATCGCCATTTGCATCAGACGCAAGAAAAGATCGCCCAAGATTTTTAGGAATGAAGCGGCTTGCCCAAAGAACAAACCGCAAAGAATCCCTAGAAGAACGGCAATAACGATCTGCGTCACCATCGGTAGTTTTTTTGCTTTCACTTTGATCCCCTCTTTATTTTCGAAGTATGGTTCCTGTATGCTGATCTAATTCAGCTAACTTTTCGATTGAGGTAATAATCGCGGTTCTGGCTGCATCTTCTTCAACAAAATCAATCGCAGCTTCTATTTTTGGCAACATACTGCCGGCTGCAAAATGGCCTTCCTCGATGTAGCCCTTGGCTTGTGCCACACTGATTTCCCCTAAGGCTTGCTGATTCGGCTGATTGTAATTGATGTAGATATTGTCGACACCGGTCAAAATAATCAGGCGATCGGCCTGCACATCTTTTGCTAAGACACTGGCGGTAAAGTCTTTGTCGTTGACGGCTTCCACGCCAGTAAACCCATTATCGTTGCGAACGACAGGTACGCCACCACCACCGGCGCAAATCGTGATCACACCAGCATCGACCAATGTTTTAATGGCTTCTTTTTCAACGATTTCTTGCGGTTTCGGGGATGGAACCACTTTGCGGAAACCACGCCCAGCATCTTCTTGATATACCCCGCCATTGGCTGCCATCGCAGCATTGGCTTCCTCTTCACTATAAAAAGGTCCGACTGGTTTGGAAGGTTTCTCAAAGGATGGATCTGCTGGATCGACACGAACTTGAGTGACTAATGAGATCACCGAAGGATGTGCTTGACGTGTGGCAAACTCATTGATCAAGGCATTTTGCAGCCAATAACCGATACTTCCTTGGGTCATCGCTACGCAGCTGTCTAATTTCAATTGGGGATTTTTTTCACTTTCCCCGGCTTTTTGCTGCAACAGCAAGTTGCCGACTTGTGGTCCATTGCCGTGACAAACAATGACTTTTTCCCCTTTTTCGACAAAATCGGCAATATAACGTGCTGCTTGCGCAACAACTGCTTTTTGTCCTTCATCACTGGGGTCTTTATCTAAAATAGCATTGCCGCCTAACGCGATCACATTCAAACTCATTTTATGCTCTCCTTCTGATTTTCCTTTGCTAATACGGCAAAAACACCTAATCCGATCAGCAGTAATAGACAAGACAGGTAAAACCCGACCTGCATCGATCCTAAAGAATCGGCTAAAAAGCCAGTAACATAAGGCGCTAAGATCGACCCCGACATCCCGATAAAGTTATAGGCACTCAAGGTCGTTCCTAAGGCGCCTTTTGGTGCGTTTTTCGTCACAAAGGTCACGACGATTGGATCAAGCGCCAGCTTGCCAGTCAATCCATACAAAATCAAAACAGTGATCAATAAGGTACGATCGGTTACAAAGGCAATGGCAAATACGGAAAGGGTCGCCAATGGGACCAATAAATAGACTAATTTTTTCGTTGCGCCTGTTTTATCATTCAATCGAGCAAAAATCAACGCACCTGGAATTGATGCCCATGGGACTAAGGAAGCAATAAAGCCGACACTCGCCCCTTCAAAGCCACGCTCGGCAATCAAGAATTGCGGCAGCCAAGTAATGATCACAAAGTTTGCATAAATGCTGGTAAAGCATAGAACAAAGGCTGCCACGAGATTGCGGTTTGAAAAAATCTGCTTCAAGGAAATCTTTTCTTTTGGCCCCTCTTCTTTTATTTCTTGTCCTTCATCTTCTGGACGAATCACTTTTTCTTTCAAAACAAAATAGAACAAGACACCTACAATCAAGGTCGGAATCGCCATTAGGAAGAAGGGTTGACTCCAATGGCCCCCATTATCCAAGACCAATTTACTAGAAAGCAAGTATCCGCCAGACGTTCCAAACGCCATCCCACTGTTGATAATGGCATTTCCGACGGTCCGTTTGTTGTCGGGAATCGCTTCGGTAGACAATGCGTATTGCGGACCGTAATAGGCACCTTGACCAATCCCTGCAATGGCACGAATCACTAAGAACAAAACGAAGCTTGTGGCTAGCCCACTGAAGTACGTAGTCACCGCCAATAAAACAAAACCTAGGGCGATCACCAATTTGCGACCGATTTTGTCGCCGATGATGCCAAAAGGAATTTGCGCAACGGCATATGTCAAAAAGAAAATACTATTGGCAAGTCCTAGTTGTGTGTTGCTTAAATTAAATTCTTCTCCGATCACACCCATGATTGGATTGAAGATCGTCCGTGTGGCGTACATTAAAATCCAGCCGACAAAGAAAATAGCAACGACTTTTTTCCAGTAAGAATTGCTTACTTTGACCGCATCTTTCTGGTTACTGATTTCCATGATTTCTCCCCATTTCTATTCTTTTTCCTCAAGTGACAATGACTCCAACGCTAACAACAACCCAAAACTAAGATCTTTGCCTGACGAATGACCAACGGACATCAACTGCTGCACATCTTTTTCAATCACCTGTGGGTTTTGCTTTTTTAAGTCTTTGAATAATTGCAGCATCAGAGAATTGACATACCCTTGACTGGCACTTTGAATATAAGCAAGGCTGACATCCGTCGTAGACAACGGTTTTGCCAATGCTTGCGCTAACGCGTCAGCTTCCGGCTGCTGCAAGGCATAGAGCATCGCTTGATAGGCAACTAAAAGATCATCGCCGCTAGGTGTCAATCCTTTGCCGCGGCCAATCAGGTGAGCAATGATTGGTTCCCAATCTGAGACAGGCTGCCGCAATGCCGCAAACACTGCTTGGGTTTTCTCATCTTCGGGCAACCCAATCTTGGTTTCTAGTTTTTGTTGAAGCAGGATTTCTTTCAAAAGCTGCAATTCCGCAGAGGTGAAGGATAGCTCCTTCACCTGCAGCGAAACCAATTCTTTTTCCTCTAATGACAGAGAAAATGTTCCTTTTGTGCTGTAAAAGGTCAGACCATGCTCTCGGACTTGCACGCGATTGCCAACCTCGATCAAAGGCAGGACTTGTTCAAACAATGCATCTGGTAAAAAGATACCGAAGCCAGTCAAATAGTTGTGATAATTGTTGATGTTAACCAGCTGCTGCCCGATCATCACATTGAATGAACGATCAAACACGCTATGCACCCGACCGTTACGACCGAATCGTCGCAATGGGTCTAGATAATCACTGATTTTGATTTTCTCAGTCAACATCGATCCCCAGATCCTTCGCATAAGCCGTCAAGGCATTTTCAAAACAGCCTAACGGTGCGCGCACAGTCCCTGCACCGACTTGGCCGACACCTGCTTCTTTATGGGCGATCCCGGTATTGATGATTGGGGTGATGCCTGTTTCAACGACTTTACGGATGTCGATCCCCAAACAAGTCCCTTGGAAGTCCCATGTTGGGATCGAGAAGGTCGGATTATGACCGAAACAGATTTTTGCCATTTCATTGGAAGTTTCTAGCGCATCTTCAAAGCCACCAGCGCCGACAAAGCGTGTTACCCCTGGTGCAGCTACCATCGCCATTGCTCCGACGCCGACGGTTTCAGTAATGGCACTATCCCCAATATCAGGATTGCCATCTGCTTCGGTAAACCCAGTAAAGTACAAACCTTTCGGCGTATTGACTGGTGCAGTATGCCATTGGTCTTCCGTTTGGGCGACACGAACTCCAAAATTGACGCCGTTTCTCGTCATGGTAGTCACGATCGTTCCTTTGGCATCGACACGAGCACCATCAACGATGGCTTTGCCAGTTGCCATCATGATATTCAAGAAGAACTGATCGGTATCTGCTAAGAACTTGATCACTTCATATTTTTGCTTTTCATCGATCTCTGTTTGGATGATCAACGGCGCGATTTCTTTCAAAAAGTTCAATGATGCTGCAATATTTCGTTGATGGAATTCATCCCCCATTGTGATCGACCGGGCAATCAATACATTCAAGTTGATGCCTTCTTCTGTTAATTGTAATGCCTTGGCAATGGTTGGTCCTAAGACGTCTTTGATCCAATCCAAACGATCGATGACTTCTTGTGAATAGGCACCAAATCGTAAGACTTTACCGATCCCTTCGTTCAAAATACAGTAGGCTTTGTTGCCGACAAGGCGGTTTTCAACCACAAAGACAGGCATATTCCCAGAAGTGATCCCGCCCATTGGTCCAACTGCCTGGACATGGTGACATGGCATAAAGCGGACTTCCCCACTTTCGAGTAAGCGGCGGGCTTCGTCTTCATCCTTCGCCCAGCGTTCAAACAAGGCAGCGCCGATACAAGACCCTTGCATCGGTCCCGTCATTTCCGACCATTGGATCGGTGGTCCTGCATGCAGCAAGGTTTTCTGGCTTTCGTTTAATTCAGCGATCACTGATTTAGCTGGAACGACATCGATCAAGAATGGTTGAGCATTTTTGATTTTATCCGTCACTGCTTGGTTTTCAGCTGTGATTTTTTCGTCAAATTCTTCTAACGCGTCTAAAATACGGATCATTTTCTTGTTGCCGTTGGCACGAGGACGCCAGTTGAATTGTTCTGTTTTCCCGCCATATTGCAGGATCGATTCATTGAAGCTTTGCAAGCCAACATTGATGATCCGTGGTTTGGTGGTCAACAGCTCCATTACTTTCTCGCTGACTGTCGGCACCTCAACCTTGCTACCAGTATAGTCATTGACTGTTTTGTCTGCTTCAGAAAGAGTCGCCCCTTTTAAAGCGAGGGCTAATTGCACTGCTTGAGCATTGCTTGGTGCCACATAGACGCCAGCTGCTTTCAAACGGTTGACTGCTTCTTGATAGTTTTGCGGATCTTTTTCAGTTCCGCAGACGGTAGCAACAAAGTACAGCGTGCGATCAGCTGCTTGGGCTGTTTGCTGTGCAGCTTCGATGGCTGGTAACAGTGCACCTACCATATCTGCATGTGCGCCGTAACCTAACACCACATCAAATAAAATGACCCCTGTTTGCTCATCTTGCGCATAGTCTTCGATTTTTTTGATGCGCACTTCAGGATCGATCATTGGGTGCGGTTTGCCTTGGGTATAGATATCATCACCAAGGTCGATCACATCATAGCCGTGGGAATGCAAGATATAGCCTTCTTGTTTTACAAGGCCTTCTAGATTCAAGGCTTCGGAGATCAGCATTCCTGCTTCGGCAGCTAATGTACCGCCAGAATAAAGACCTTTGACCACTTTATCTTCAGCGAGTTTGGGCACATCTGGGGTTTCCACGCGTTCAAAATAGTTCGCTTTGACGGGTTCTTCATTGGCAAGATCAACAGCGATGCGTGCTGTTTCTTCCAGCGTATGTGCCAAATAGACTTTTCCTTCATGGGCTTCTGGTTTTTCTCCTAAGAAAATCGCTACCACAGGTTTGCTGATACTTTGCAGCAATTGAACGACTTCATCCCGCACTTCTTTTGCAGGTGGTTTCGAGATCACGCAAATCACATCTGTCGGTTCATGATTTTCTAAAGCAACGATGGCATCTTTGACAGTGATCGCCCCAACTTTGTCGCTTAAGTCACGTCCGCCGGTCCCGATGGCATGAACGACACCACCGCCTAATCGGTCAATGATAGTCGTCACTTCTTGAATCCCCGTACCAGAGGCACCAACGACGCCGATGTTTCCTGGTGCCACGACATTCGTGAAGGCAATCGGAATGCTAGAAATAATACCAGTCCCACAGTCAGGCCCCATCATCAATAAGCCTTTTTCATGAGCCAGCTTTTTCAAACGCACTTCATCTTCGATAGCGACATTGTCCGTAAACGAGAAAACATGCAAGTCATTTTTTAGCGCTTTTTCCATCTCGGCTGCGCCATATTCCCCAGGAATACTAAATAATGCAACATTGGCATCTGGCATTTCGCTCAAGGCTTCTTGCCATGAAGCCGCCGCTGGCGTTTCTTTGCCTTGATCTTTTGCTGAAAGATCAGCTAAAAATGAATCGATCGCTGGCATTACTTGATCCATGATCTGTTCGTTTTGGCTATCGACCACGATCATCATATCGTTGGGTGAAGCACCTTCTGCCTCTTTAGAAAGCAAGCCAGTGTTATTTAATATATCTTTGTTTGCATCCGTCCCCATCATGATTTGACTCATTTCGACATCGCCTAGATCATTGATCGTATTCGTCAGCAACATTAAGTTAATGGAATCTTGGTAGTTATTCTTTAAGATTACTGTGTGCAGCATTTGTTCTCCTCCTTTTCTTATACTCTCATTCTAACGAGTCTTGTTTGCGTTTTCATTGGATAAAGTTCTAAAAAAATGCTATACTTTTTATCCAAAAGAGAAAAAAGGAGCATTTTATGAAATTAAAAGAATTGGTTGAACTGCCGCTTTTTGAAAAAAGTAAAGTCCTGACTGGCTCCATTGGTTTAACAAATTCCGTCGGTTCCGTTATGGTGCTGGAAGCGATGGATATCGAGAAATGGAGCAAAGCCCATCAATTGATTTTGACTTCTTTTTATGCCTTCAAAGACCAATCACCTGAGGAACTGCGTGTTTTTTTTGAAAAAATGCAGCAAATCGGCGTCAGCGGTTTAGTGATCAAAGTGGATCGCTTGATCCCTATGATTCCAGATTGGGTGATCGAGCTTAGCTTTGCTTATCAGATCCCTTTGATCAAAGTGCAGCAAGAAGTCAGCTATGAAGCCATCATGCTAGCGGTTTACGAACCATTGCTGAATCACCAAACCCAGCTGCTGCGTACCTATTACGAAGTTCGACAGCGCTTCATGAAAGTCGAGCGCAACCACTCTTCTTTCGATCAGATCATGCAGGAGTTCTATCAATTGATCGAAAAGCCTTGTTCTTTGCGCATCCCCCATTTAGATGTGCATGTGTCCGTCGGTCAATCCTTTAAGAATTTCGTGGTGACCAAACAAGAACCCATGAAAACCGTTGAGTTTACCAAGAACCACTACGAATATTTGGAATTATTTTCTCATGAGAACAATCAATATGTGACTGCCATCAAAGTAGAGATCATCAATCCTTACAATGATTTATGTACCTTGATCGTTTATCAGAAAGATTCGCAGATCCCTGAGGCAAAAGTCATGATTATTGAAAATGTGATCGACGTCATCTATGAACGCCTCCAAATGGAGTATTTGTTGAAGAAAGAACGCTACAATCGCATGAACAATCTTGCCGATGCGATCTTGCAAAACACTCCTAGCAATTTGGCTGAGCTGGATCTTTTGTTAGAAGAAGCGCAACTGGATCGCTATGATTTCTACCAAGGCATCGCCTTTGCTTCCAACAGCTTTAAAGATAAGGAGCGTAAGTCCGTCGTTTTGCACAAGCTACGGGCGTTGAAAACACCCCACGTCTTTTTCGAACACCATAATTATTTGGTGATCCTTTATAATTTCCAATCGATCGCCCATCAGGTGACGAAACAGATGCTGCAGACACATTTTGATGATGCCCTGCTAGCCGATGAACATGGCTGCTTGGTGGTCAGCGAAGTCTTACGCAAGGAACAGATCAAAGAGATCCTGCCAGAGTGTTTGGATGCGATCCGCTTCAATCGGCAGTTTTATTTGGCGCCGATCATTGCCTATAGCGACTTAGGTATCTTTAGTTCCTTTATCAAAGAGAACCAACTAGAAAAGCTGCAGCAAAGCATTCCCCCGAAGCTGTATCAACTTTCGGAAGAAAATGAAGAGCTGTTCAAAACGCTGTATACCTTTTTTATCACGAATCGCAATTACAAAAATACGGCTGAAACCTTGTTTCTTCATGCCAAAACGATTCGCTACCGGCTAAGCAAAATTGAACAGCTCCTAGAGATCGATCTAACAAGTCCGATCCAATTAGTCAATTACGAGATCGGCACCTATTTATTAGAGCTTCAGAAAAGGAGTCAAGCAAAATGAAAAAAGAATGGCAATTGACCACCGGCGCTTCGGTGACCCTTTATCCTGCTTCTGAGAAATACCTGGTTTATTTTCACGGTGGCGGTTTTGTTTATGGAACCCGCCAAGACATTCCCGCATCACTGATCGCACTATTTCAAGAGCAGCAATACAGCGTCCTCACAGTCGATTATTTGCTGGCACCTAATTCCTCGTTAGCGGAGATTTTAGCAATGAACTGGCAGAACTTTCAAGAATTGCAAGCAACTGTGCTTAAAGATCGTCCATTTTGTTTCTGCGGTCGCTCAGCCGGTGGGTATTTGATGCTGGCGCTGACCCAGCAATTACTGAAGGAACAACAGAGATTGCCTGAAAAACTGGTCAATTTTTATGGGTATACCGATCTTTCTTTTATTGAAAACAAACGAGTCTTGCAGCAGCCGCTCTTAAGCAAAGAGCAAGTCCCTTCTTTGGATCAAACCGAGATCGTTTGGGATGATCCGCAGTTTCAGCGCTATTTGCCTTATGTTTATTGGATTCAACAGCAAGAACTCACCACCATCTATGGGCTAACAGCTGAAGCTCTTTCTGACTATGCCATTGATCCTGAGCTGCTTGCTCAATTTCCTCCAATTTTCAGCAGTGCCAGCAGTACCGATGAGGAAGTTCCTTTTCGTTACAGCAAAGGCTTGAAGAAAGTGCCTAAAAGTAAATTTGTCCCTGTCTATGATTTGCCCCACGACTTTTTGAAAAACGTCGAGGAGCCGCAAGTCCAAATGGTCTTTCAGCAGCTCGCCCGTTGGCTCAAACAATAATTTGATACAAGTAAAGTGAAAATAATGTTTTTTTATTTCGACGAGTGCACAGAAAAACTCTGATTGCCTTCGCTTCCTCCTTATCTCAAAAAACGTGTGGTTTAATGAAACTCTTTTAATAAAAAAAGGCTTGATACAGGCTCAATTCAAGAGAGAATGCTATACTAAAGGGGAGTATGTTATAGGAAAGAAGGATGAGGTTTTATGCATTTTGTCGGGATTTTGTGTTTGATCCTAATCACGACGACCCTCTTCTCGCATCTGGCGAGACGGATGGGCGTTCCTGCTGTCATCGGGCAGTTGCTAGCGGGGGTTTTATTAGGAGGCGCAGGACTCAATTGGGTCCATCCAGATATTCTAGTTCATGATTTTTCAGAGATTGGTGTTATTTTGCTGATGTTTTTAGCGGGACTGGAAAGTGATATTTCTTTATTGAAACGCTATTTTCGTCCAGGAATGCTCGTTGCCCTTTTAGGGATCGTGTTCCCGATGCTCTTCGGGTATGCCACAGGAGTCGGTTTTCAAAGCAGTCCCACAGAAGCGTTCTTTTTCGGGATCGTATTAGCTGCCACCTCAGTCAGTATTTCTGTCGAAGTATTGAAAGAGTTGAATGTGGTGAACACGAAAGAAGGTTCGACGATTCTTGGTGCTTCCGTTGTGGATGATATTTTGGTCGTGTTGGTTTTGAGTCTTAGCCTTTCCTTTTTAGGCGGCGAAAGCAGCCAAGCAACACCACTGCCGGTCACCTTATTGGTAGAACTGATTTATTTTGTGTTGATTTTTCTATTGGTGAAATGGATCGCTCCGTTCTTATTGGCACTTGCAGAAAAGCTATTTGCAAATTCCGCGGTGATCATCATGTCACTGATCATCTGCTTAGGAATGGCGTATCTTGCTGACCTTGTTGGGTTAAGCTCTGTCATTGGTGCCTTCTTCGCAGGGATCGCTGTCAGTCAAACGAAGGTTCGTGAGGAAGTGGAACACAGTGTCGAAGCATTAGGTTATGCCGTCTTCATTCCGGTGTTCTTTGTCAGCGTTGGCTTAGAAGTTGATTTTTCCCGCTTAAATGAGCAATTATTCTTTATTCTTGCCTTTACCGTGGTCGCGATCTTGACCAAACTGGTCGGCGGCTATGTCGGGGCGAAAATCGCGAAATTCTCGAACAACAGTGCTTGGATGGTGGGAGCTGGAATGATTTCCCGAGGTGAAATGGCATTGATCATTTTGCAGATTGGTCAACAAAACCAATTGATTTCGTCCACATTGTATTCCCCTTTGGTGATCGTTGTCTTGTTGAGCACCTTGATCTCTCCACTGATCTTAAAATACTTTACGAAAAAGATTTATTAAGCGATGTAGCAACAGCTAGGCGATACCGATTAGTGCAAAAAAACAGTGCGGGTTTTGTAGTGACCGCTCAACGGCCGATTTTTTGATCGAACGTTGGGCGGTCATTTCCTTTCCCGCGCTGTTTTTCTCTATACAGGTATAAAAGCGACAATGCTGCTAGTTACTGGAAACCAATGTTAATTTCCCATGATCGATTTGATACACGTCATCCGCGACAGCATCAATAAACGCTTGATCGTGAGAAGTGAACAAAACCATGCCACGATAGCTGCGAATCAATTGTTCCAAGACGGTGATTGTCGGCAGATCAATAAAGTTCGTCGGTTCATCAAGAATCAAGACATTGGCAGCTTGAGTAAAGATGCGTGCAAGCTCGACCCGTGTCGCTTCTCCGCCGCTTAGCACATTGACTGGCTTCATCACTTCATTCTGGCTAAATCCTAGATTGTGTAAAATACTGCGGACCAGTGGTTCCTGATAGTCTGTTTGAGCCATCAATTCCGTCAAAAGTGGTGTGGTGCTGTTTTTTCGATAGCCCATTTGCTCGTATATCGCAAAGACGATTTTCGGTGATAAATAGATCCCCTCTCCACCTGCGATGATTTCTTTTAGTAAAGTCGACTTCCCCGAACCGTTCGGACCCACGATAGCGATTTTCTTCCCGGCAGCAAACTGGAAACTGCTACTGTCTAGCAAACATTTCGTCCCTCTTTGAATGGTTACTTGCTCCCCACGAATCGGTCGTTTATTATGCAGTTCCACTGCAGGGACTACTGGAAAACGAATCACCTGCTGCTGGGCGACACCCTTCACTTCTTCCAACTGATCCAAGCGGCTTTCCATGGCTTTGACTGTTTTTTGCAATGACTTTTGCACCGTGTCCTTTTGTTTTGATGACGACAAACGGTCTGGTCGGATGTTCTGCTGCCGCTTTTTTTCAGAAATGCGACTGCTCTTGATCACTTGTTCTTTTTTCTTTTGGATTGCTTGAGTCAACTGCTGCTTTTGTTGCTGATACTGCACCGCCTCCCAGGCAACACGCTGTGTCGCTTGCTCTTTTTGCTGTCGGTAACTGTCATAATTGCCAGAATACTCGATGACTTTGCCTTGATCGACTTCCCAGATTTTCGTTGCCAGCTGATTCAATAGGTACCGATCATGACTGACCACGATCAGGGTGCCATAATAATACTGCAATTCCTCAATCAAGACTTGAATTCCTTGCTGGTCTAAATGGGTCGTTGGCTCATCGAGCAAAAGTCCTAATTGATAGGAAGATAACATTTGTGCCAACCGGTATTTGGTCTCCTCCCCGCCACTTAGTGTCGCCAATTCATTCGTTGGGATCGAAAAACGACCAAACAGCGCCCAGTCAAGAGCCTCCGTCTTTTCAGTCACCTCAGCGATTTGCGGGAAATAGTGAAACGAATTTTCTCTTTGGATCGTTCCTGAATCAGGATCGATCACTCCCGCAATCAATTTCAGCAAGGTGGACTTGCCTTGCCCGTTTGCGCCCACGATCCCGATACGATCTGTTTGATAGGCGCTCAGTTCTTCAATGTTCAGTACTTCTTTGGACCCATAGTTTTTGATTAGCTTGTTTATTTTTACACTTAATTGTTCCATCAGTCTGTCCTTCCTGTCTAGGAAAACGCAAGAACAAAAAAAGGGCATAGCCTACCGCTATACCCTGATTTTAATAAGAAATTGGAAAAAAGAGGACACTCATCCCTTGAAATCACGATTGCCTAGACTTTTGAAATAGATTTAAATTAGCTATTCAAAAGGTCAATCCACAATTTCATCGATGCTGTCATGTTTTTTCCTCCTCTTTTTGTCGTATTTGTCTGTTGAATGACGAGCTGAAAATCAGTCGCTATTGTTTACCGTTTACGGTATTTCAGGAAGCTTCTTTCGTCTATCAACGAATCAATCGTAGCACGTTTTCAAAAAAGAGTAAAGTTTCATCACAAGAATGATTGGTCTTATACGCCATCGGTGATTTTTTCTGCTAATTTGACCGGGGCTTTTTCACCATTGAAGACTGCACGATCCAGTTCTCCTTCATCATGAGCAACGATCAACGCCACCGTGACGTCAGGATCCACATTCAAAAGGGTCCGAAACATCCCAGAAAACCAATCGATCCCTGCCAGTAAGGCGATGCTTTCATTAGGCAGTCCTAACATAGGTAAAACCGTAGCCAGTGTGACTAATCCGCCGCCTGGAACGACGATCGTTCCCAAGCATGCCAACGAGGACAACAAGACCACTTGCAAAAGATCCCCCCAGCTCAATTGGATCTGGTACGCCTGAGCAACGGTTACGATTGCCAGGGCTAAAAATAAGGAGAGCCCATTGCTATTTAAGGTCATGCCCAGAGGCATCACGAGCTTATTGATTCGATCACTGATCCCAAATCGTTCTTTGCCATCTTCGATTTGAAACGGCAATGAAACAGCAGAAGAGGTGGTCGTAAAGGAAATCACCGAGAGGCGCCACATGTTCTTTATTAAACGAAACAAGGAAACTTTGCAATAGAGCGACGTCAAGAGAAACCAAAGAAACAAAAAGAGCAAAGATGCTGCTGCTAACATCAATAAAAAACTGGCTAACATTCCCAAAACACGAATACCGGTATCTTCTACTAAGGAAGCAACAAGGCCGAAAATCCCGATCGGCGCCAACTTCATGATCATGCTGACCATTTTTATCAAAATATGATTAAAACTGCTGATCATATCTAGAAACAGCTGATTCTTTTTTTCATGCTTGATCAAGCTCAAGGCAAGGCCAAAGAAGAGCGAAAAAATAATCACTTGGATCATATTCTGCTCCACCATGGCTTGAATAATGTTCAGTGGAACAAAGTTTAAGATGACTTCTTCCATGCTGCTGGTACTTACTGCAGTTTCTGTACTTTGCAGCAGCGACTGATCAAGGCCTGCGCCGGGCTTGAGGATCAAGGCGAACAAGAGACCGAAAATAGCGGCGACAAGGGTCGAACCGGTAAACCAGAGGAAGACTTTCCCGCCGATCCCACCTAATTCTTTTGGATCAAGTCCCCCCACCGCTTCAATCACCGAGCCCATGACCAACACGACCACAGACATTTGAATCAGTCGCAAGAAGAAGTCCCCGACTAGCTGCATTTGATCACCTAAACCGGGAAAGGAAACGCCCCAAAAAATCCCCAATACCGTTGCAATCATGATTTGGTTGGTCAAACTGATTTTTAAGGATCGTTTTTTCATCTGTTGTTCCTCACTTTTCTACTTGGCTGTTTTCTTAGAGTTTACAGTCAAGAATAAGAATGTACCACCGATCAACAAAATAATTGCGATATAAAAGCCCATTACTTTTGACCCTGTTGCATCCGAGATCGATCCGGTCAATGTTGGTGCGATAACGGAAGACATCATGCCGAAAAAGTTGAAGACCCCTAATGTCGTACCGACCCCAACTTTGGGTGCATTTTCCCCTAGCCAAGAAATGATGATTGGTTCAACCGCTAGTTTTCCAAGGAACCCGTACAAGATCAACGCGATCATTAAGAAGGTCGAATTTGTTGCTTGCACCGTTACTAATAACATCAACGCCGCCAACACTTCTAAAATAACGATAAAAGTTACTTTTTTATGCATGTATTTGTCTGCCAAGCGGCTAAAGAACAAGGCCCCAGGAATCGAAGCAAATGCCACCAATGAAGAAGAGAAGCCGATTGCGACTCCTTGGAAGCCTCGTTCTGTTCCTAAGAAGTTTGGTAGCCAAGTAACCGTCATATAGTAGGCATAACACGTCGCAAAATATAACACATACGTAAAGAGCATCCGCAGGGAGAACAAGGTCGAAAGGGAAACTTTTTCTTTCGGCTGATCCGTTGTTTCTTCTTCAGCTGCTGCTTGACTCTCCAAGAAAGCTACGTCTTCTTTGTTGCTGCGGATCACCAATGCGAAAGCGATCGTCATACAAACGATCAAGAAAGCGGATAAATACATCATTGTTTGCCAAGGCATGTTCATCTGAATAACGATAAAGCTTGATAAGATCATCCCAAACCCTGAACCAACGGCAGAACCACTATTGACGATCGCTGTTGAGAAGCTCTTCTTTTCTTTCGGAATGTTCTGTGAGGTCAAAGAATACGCGGAGCCGTAAAAAGACCCACAGCCGATCCCTGCTAAAAAGCTACCGGTATAGATCATGGTGATTGAAGAGGCTTGTGAAATCAGTAAAGCTGCCAGTGCAAATACCACAAATCCCGGAAGCAGAACTGTTTTCTTCCCAATCTTATCCACTAAAAAGCCGGCAGGGATCTGCATGATCACATAGCCGAAAAAGTAAAAGCTGGCGATCGATCCTAATGCTGTATCAGAAATATTGCCGCCAAGTGACTCATTGATTTGCGGATAGACCGGCGATAACGCAGCACGATAAATCCAGATAGTGACCCAGCCTGAACACATTAAGATAATAATTTGTTTCCAGTAGGCAAGCCCACCACGTTCTTTATTGATTTCCATTTTTTTCCCTCCATCAGTTACACAAGTAAAGTTTGTGAAGCACGCCAACGAAAGCGCTTTAAGATAGTCTTAGTGTACGTTTTTTTGCCGACGATTGCATTTGTCATTTTTCACAAAGCGCTTTCAGTCGTTGTGCATTTGTGCTAAAATTTTAAGTCGTTTTTTCGTAGTAATTTAACGCAGCGATGAGCGCTTTGCCGGCAGAAATTGGTGCTTGCTGGTACAATAGTGCCCCTTCTAACGCGGCTAGGACATGTAAAATATTTTCTTTGCGGCTGCTGTAACCCATATTTCCAATCCGCCAGATTTTTCCTTTTAGATCACCAAATGAACTAGCGATCTCTACACCAAAGGAGTGAAGCATCTCTTCTCGGACAGCTTCGCCATCAACACCTTCTGGAATAAAGATGGGGGTAACTGTCGGCATTTTGGTTGCTTTTTCGCCATAAATTGAAAGCCCCATTGCCTCCAGTCCAGCGACCAACGCCCCTTCATTCGTCAAATGACGTTGATAGGTTGCATCGAGGCCTTCGTTTAGCAACATCCGTAATCCTTCATGAAGCGCATAGATCATACTCGTCGCTTCTGTGTGATGGTTGATTCGCTCTTTATTCCAGTAGCGTTGCAGTTGACTCAAATCCAAGTAATTGCTCATAATGTGCCGCTTGTTTCGATCCGTTTTGCTCAAGCCTAATTCTTTTTGGTAACGGGAATTAAGGACAGCTTCGACTCGCTCGTTGTAGGTCACTAATGAAAGACCCGACGGCACGCTTAAACACTTCTGAGTACCAGCAATTGCCAAATCGACACACCAATCATCGACTGACAGGGCTACGCCACCATAAGTCGCCACCATGTCAACGACAAAGAAAATATCTTTTGCGCGACAATACTGCCCGATTTCTGCTAACGGCTGCATTTGCCCGTTGGCGGTTTCCCCGTGGACCATCGCCACGATTTTGGGTTGAAATGCGACGATTTCTTTGATGACCTCTGCGGGTGCAAAAGGAGCTGTCCACTCTTTTTCCACATATTTGACTTGCGCTTGAGCACGTTCACAGATTTCTCCCAGTAAGAAAGCAAAGCGCCCATAGGCTGGGATCAAGACTTTGTCCCCTGGTTCGATCAAAGCGATCAGCGCCGCTTCTAAACCAGCTCGGGAAGTCCCGTCAATGGCAAATGCCTCTTTGTTTTTGGTTCCAAACGGTTGTTTGATCATTTCTTTGACCTCATCCATGATCGCCAAAAAATTCGGATCAAACTGCCCCAAAATACGATTGGTCATTGCTTGTAGAACAGCTGGATGGGCTTCTACAGGCCCAGGTGTCATGATCGTACGTTGTGCGATCGTTAACTCTTTATACATCTTTTTCCCTCATTTCTCTTTTTGATTTCACTGTCCAACGCCTTGTCAACGTTTCCAAGTTTGTTGTACAATAAAGCTAAAAAAGGACATGTTTTTGTTTATTTTGTTCAATTCCAAAAGGAGTTTCTCTATGAAGTTAGTTGCTGAATTGCTTGCTATACCACGCTTTTCCAATTTGCGTTTATTGACAGATCCCCTGACTGCGGAAATTCCCGTCGACAGTATCGAAATCACCGAGACCCCCGATATCGCCCACTATATTCCTGAGCATACCTTTATCTTAAGCACGGCGATGGTTTATAAAGATAATCAAGGAGCACTGCTTGAACTGATCGATTCCCTCGTAGCCAAAAATGCCGCTGGATTAGGCATCAAGATCGGTCGTTTTTTAGATGTCATCGATCCTGAAGTCATCGCCTATGCCGATAGCTTGGGTTTCCCCATCGTAGAAGTACCTGCCACGATGCCGCTGGGCCGTTTGATGCACCAGCTTTTGAATTTACTATGGAACACCAAAACCGAGCAGTTGAGTTATGCCTTAGATATCCAAAAACGGTTCTCTGCTTCCTTGATGAAGGATGTCAGCATCGCTCGCTTTATCGCTGATTTTGGCCAAATGGTCAATACACCGATCATTTTGTTGAATCCTTTTAAACAAGTGATTGCCCACTCCAAGCATTTCACCCGCATGTCAAAACCCGCGGAGTACTACATCCATCAATTAGGACAAACGAAAGGGGTTTTTACTGGTGAAAAAAGCGGGGCGATCCCTATCAAAGATCTTCATGAAAAAACGTCACAAATTTCTTATTATGCCATTGAAACCTCCACTTATTTCCCCCATTATTTAGTCATTTTGAATCCTGAGGCAATTCCTTATCCTGTCTCGGATTTTGCGCTGGAACAAGCAGCATTGGTCTTGTCGTTTATGCTCTACAAGAACCAAAAAGTGCAAGAATCTTTTGAAGATTTAAAAAGTGACTTTTTAACACGGATGATCGAATACCAGCAATCGACCAAGCAAGAACAAAAAGATTGGTTAGATCTCGGAAAGACTTACGGGTTAGTCAAAGCCCGCCATTATCGTGTCATCTATGGTGCCTGTGAACCAACCAAAGAAACCAAAGGCAAAGACAAATACCTAAAAGAAAAAAGTGACTTGGTTTATCAGTGGTTTAGTGAACAACTGCCTTATCGCATCAAAGATGTTTGTCTCTTTCGCTTAAAGGGCAGCAATCACTTTGCGATTTTCGTGCAGCACAAGTGTGATGCCTTAGAAGACCATTTGATCGAGACCGCCAATGCTTTGACCAATCGGTTGCCATTTCGAATGGCCTTTGGTGTAGGAAGTGTCTGTGAAAGTATCAATGATTTAGCCAGCTCCTACATCGAAGCAAAAACTGCGTATGAAGAACGAAGAGGCCAACATGATTCTTCCATCGTCTCTTTCTACCATCAAAGGGGAATGCGGAGTCTATTTGAAAAAATGAGTCCTGAAGATATCCATTATTTCTGCCGTACGATTCTTAAAGAATTGGCGTTTCCGCAAGAAGATGCCACCATCGAATTGCGCAAAACCTTACGGGCTTACTTGGATTATCAATGTGAGATCACCCGCACCGCCAAAGCCTTGTTCGTTCATCGCAACACGATCAAATACCGCATCGAACAGTGTCAAAAGCTACTAGGAAAAAACGTGCATGATCCTAGCATCAGCCTGGATCTGCGTTTAGCCCTTGAGCTGTCGGAAGAAGGCGACTAATAGGCGAATCAAGCAGTTGGATCGCTGGTTTTACCCAGCGATCCTTGTGCCTGCTTCACCTAACAATGCTAAGTCCGCTTCTTCCAATGAGCAGATGATTGCTGTCTTTCCTTGTTTGGCAAACGCAATCGCCGCTTCCATTTTCGGCCCCATACTACCTTCTGCAAAATGCCCCGCATCAAAATATGCTTGCGCTTCACTTACGGATAAGCCCGTTAATTTTTCTTGCTCCGGTGTTCCATAATTGATATAAACGTTGTTGACGTCGGTCAGCATCATAAATACATCGGCATCCACTTGTTCTGCCAATTTTTTCCCGGTTCGGTCTTTATCGATGACTGCTTCGATCCCTTTCAAGCCTTCCGCTTGTTTTACGACTGGAATCCCACCGCCGCCACCAGCGATCACGATGGTATTTTGATTCAATAAATGAACCATTGATTCCACGCCGTGGATCGTCACAGGTTGTGGAGATGGCACGACGCGACGGTACCCACGTCCAGCATCTTCTTCCATCACCCAATGTTTTTCCTCAGCCATTGTTTTTGCTTCTTCTTCTGAGTAGAACAAGCCGATCGGCTTCGTTGGCTTTTCAAACGCGGGATCATCCGCTGCCACTTCCACTTGGGTCAATAAGGTCACGACATTGCTGGTCAATTCTTCTTGCTCAATTTTATTTTTGATGCTTTGCTCCATTAAATAACCGATAAAGCCTTGTGACTCTGCATTGCAGACATCCAGTGGAAAAGGCGGCACGACTTCTTTGGCTTCTTCATTTTGTCGTAAAATATTGCCGACTTGCGGTCCATTGCCGTGCGTCACGACGATTTGATGGTCGAGCTTCTCGATTTTAGCGATCTGTTCTGCACTTAGCTGGATATTTGCAAGCTGTGTCTCAACGGTCGCTGATTGATTCGGTTTTAAAATTGCATTGCCCCCTAGAGCGATGACCACTCGTTTTGCCATATGAATTCCTCATTTCTATTGTTTTGAAATTGATCGATACTGCGAGCAAACCCTGCCAAAAAGTCAGCCCCCGAGGTATGACCGATCGCTAGTATCTCTTTGATTACTTGGTAAAAAGCCGCTGAATCGGTACACCTGGTCAAGGATAACGCCGATTGATTGAATGCGCCTGTCAGTGCATGCAGAAGATAATGTTTACTGACGTCAGTCGTCAAATCATTGACTGTCAACAGCCTTCTTTGTAGATAAGACACCAAGCGGGTATCTTCTTGCCCCATCACTCGGCGAGAAAGCAAATGACCAACTAGCATATCATCGCCTGTGGGGGTCAATCCGACACCCCGTCCGACTAAATAAGCGACTGCTTGCCGTTGTTCTTTAAATGAAGGCGTGCATAGCTGATCGATTGCGTCGTAAAACGGATGATTGCTGCGGATGGTTTCTGAAACAGCTTCTCGAATTCCCGTCTTTTCCGTGACGCTTTGGAGGGCTGACCAAAACAGTTCTCGATCAAATGGGACTGTGCCAGCTGGAAAGGTGGTTGTAAATTTGGCTGCCTTTTGAAAAGACAGACGATGATGCGGAAAATGGATCACCCGTTGCTGAACCAAAAGAGCGGTACCAGCAACTAAGCCTGTCGCCAACGCTGCATAATCGTCGGCAGCTAAAATCATCCCTTTGGGCACGCGAGCCGCTTGTTTGGAGACACAGATCAGCTGATCCTGACGAGGATCTTGCAGATTGAAACTATGCTGAAACACACTGTGAACGATCCAGTTGCCATTGATAAATGTGGGTTCAAATAAAGCTTGGTCGATCCATTTTGCCTGTATCATCGCTAGGTTGCTCCTTTTTCACGTTTTCATTCCCTGATTTATTCTTCAAATCCTAATTTTTTCGCATAAGCCAAGACAGCTTTTTCAAAGCAATCCATTGGTGGTGTCACTGTCCCGGCACCAATTTGTCCCCGTCCAGCTTGTTTGTTGGCGATCCCTGTATTGATCACCGGTAAGATCCCTGTTTCCACGACTTTACGAGCATCGATCCCTAAACAGATCCCTTTGAAGTCCCATGTAGGAACGGGAAAATTCGGATTGGTATCAATGGAGATCTCTAACATCTCATTGCTGGTTTTCAACGCATCGTGAAATCCGCCGGAACCAACGAAGCGTGTCACAGCTGGGGCAGCAATCATTGCCATTCCCCCGACACCAAAGGTTTCCGTAATGGCACTGTCGCCCATATCTGGAGAGGCATCTTCTTCACTGAATCCTGAGAAATAGAGCCCTTTTGGTGTATTGACAGGACCAGTAAACCACTCGTCCCCCATGCCAGAAATACGGATACCGAATTCATGCCCGTTGCGACACATTGCTGTCACAACCGTTCCTTCTTCAATCGTTCGGGCGCCATCAAGCACCGCTTTTGAAGAAGCCATCATGATATTCAAGAAAAACTGATCCGTGTCTGCTAGAAACTGAATGACTTCTGGTTTTTCTTTTTCAAATCCTTTCAGGGTAACGATCGCTGGTGCTACTTCTTTTAAGAACGCCAACGAAGCAGCGATATTCCGTTGATGGAACTCATCCCCCATGGCGATTGCTTTTGCGACTAAGACATTGATGTTCAAGCCATCGGGTTTTGTTTGTAGTGCAGCACTTAAAACTGGTGCTAACGTATTTTTCATCCAATGCAAGCGATCAATGACTTCTTGAGAATAGGCGCCAAATCGTAAAACTGCCCCGATCCCTTCGTTCATCGTACAATACGCTCGGTTGCCATCGGTTTTGTTTTCCACCACGAGTACTGGCATATTGGCAGAGGTGATGCCCCCCATTGGGCCAACCGCTTGCACGTGGTGACAAGGAATCAGATGAACTTCCCCAGATGCTAATAAATGACGTACCTCTTCTTCCGTTTCGCCCCAGCCTTCAAAAAGCCCCGCACCAACACACGCACCTTGAATCGGATCGATCATCTGATCGTAGCGGATCGGTGGTCCTGCATGCAATAGGACTTTTCCTTCACCTAATTCTGGAATGACACTGACTGCTGGAACGACATCCAACAAAAAAGGCGAACCCGCAACGATTTTGGCAATAACGGCTTGGTTTGCTTCTTCAATAGTTTCGTACACGATAACTTCCTCCTACTCTGATAGTGACACTTGTGCTAAGAAACGTAAGGCTTTTTGTAACGTTACGTTCCCACCAGCAATTGGCTGCCAGTCATATTGAACGACTTGACCGTGATGTGCCTGGATCGCTTCCGCAAAGCTACGCAACCCTACATTGATGAACGCGTCATTCGCCAACAATTCGCGGCTCTTTTCAGATGGCTCTGACAACGCATCGGCAGTTGTCACTACTTTTGGCAACAGCTTACGACTAATTGGTGAAAAGGGATGGCCAAGTAATGCTAAAGCTTTTTTGACTGCTTGGGCATTGCTTTGACACAAAATCACGCCAGCTGCTATTAAAATCTCTGCTTGCTCGTTGCTGTCTTGGGGGTCTAAATCAGTTCCGACGATCGTAGCGATCACCGCTAACTCCCGGCCAGCTGCTTGTGCAGCTTCCTTCAACGATTTGATGGTCGGTGCCAATTCACTCGCCATATCTTGATGAGAGCCGTACCCTAAAACGATATCTAACAAAATCACTGCCGTTTCAGGATCTTCTCCCGCTTGTTTCAACAGTTCGATCCGCTTTGTTGGGTCGATCATCGGATGGGGCTTGCCTTGCGTATAGATGTCATCACCTAAATCGATGATCTCATGGCCAGCTGCTTTTAAGATGTACCCTTCCTGAGGGGCATCTTCTTGTTCTAGATTTAATCCTGCTTTGACCAGCATCGCTGCTTCGTACGCCAATGTTCCACCAGAATAGTAAGCTTTGATTTTTTGCTGTTCAGGGCCAAAAGCGACAGCTGCCGTTTCCTCTTTTACTGGCTCTAATCCAATCTGTTCTTGACGTAGCAGCTGCACGGCTAATTGTGCCGCTTCTTCCAGCGTGTAGGCTCTGTAAAGATTTTCTTCGTGATCCGTTGGTTCTTCCCCAAGAAAAATCGTGACTGCAGGTTTTGTTCCTCTTCTTAATAATGCCAACACTTCATCGCGGACACGTGGTGCAGGTGGTTTGGAGATCACCACGATCACCTCTGTATCAGGATCGTGTTCCAAGGCAAGAATGCTGTCTTTCATGGTGATCCCACCGACGGCTTCTTTGAGATCTCGTCCACCGGTTCCGATGGCTTGTGTCACACCGGCACCCAATTTATGAATGATGGTGGTGACTTCTTGGATGCCCGTACCCGAAGCGCCGACAACACCGATTTTCCCTTTACGAATGGCATTCGTGAAGGCTACTGGTATCCCATTGAGAATCCCTGTGCCACAATCTGGCCCCATTAAAAGAAGTCCTTGTTCATGAGCCATTTTCTTTAGCCGAACTTCCTCTTCCAATGAAACATTATCACTGAAACAAAAAACATGTTTGCCCGCTGCTAATGCGGTTTCAATTTCTGGTGCTGCCATAGTACCAGGAATCGATAAGACAGCGACCTTCGCATCTTTTCCAAGATCTAAGGCTTTTTCCCAAGTTTTGACGCTTTGGGTTTCTTCCCCTGCGCTATTGCTTTGGTCCGATAAGAAGGCATCGATTTCTGACAGGACTGTTTCGATGATTTCTTCCCCTTCAATGTCTAAAACGAGTACCATATCGTTGGATGTCGCATTGCTCATCTCCTCGGTATAAAGACCACCCGTCTTGAAGATATCCTTATTGGCAGGTGTACCCATCATGACCGAAGCGTTGTTGATCCCTTCGATCGTCAGTAAACGATTGGTCAAAAGCATTAAAACAATGGAATCTTGGTAATTGTTTTTTTGAATAATAGTGTGTAACATGGGTCTCCTCACTCTCCTGTTCCTGTCTGTGCAAAGGCATCTGACCCAGAATACTGGTCAAAATGAACCGTGTCGCTAATGAGATAGCGATAAATGTTCTTTTCGATAGGAATACCTTCTGCCATATATTTTTCATAAGTTAGTTGATTGATCTCGCCTGGATAATAGACTTGCTGGAACTGTTCAGCAACTGGTATATCGTGCAGCTCTTCGATCATCGTTTCCACCGACTCTTTAAATGTGTCTAAATCTGTAAAACGTTGCGGATCGATCAGCAAAATAAATTGCCCTAAGTCGCGGCCTTTCGTCAGATCGTTGTACATAGAGGAAACATGCTTGCCAAAAGGCAGCCCAAGAAGCATTCCAGACAAGATATCCACCATCATCATCAACCCAAAGCCTTTTGGTCCTGAGATTGGCAATAACCCATGAACATGATGCGGATTCGTTGTTGGCTTGCCATGGGCATCAACGGCCCATGTTGCAGGAATCTCTTTATTTTTGGAGCGAGCGTCTAATATTTTGCCCCACGCTTGGACCGTCGTTGCCATATCAAAGACCACCGGTGCCCCCTGTTTTCGTGGTGCGGCAAATGCGATTGGATTGGTACCAAAATAATTTTCTTTGCCGCCAAAAGGAACCACCATTGAATCTGATTGGCACATAGATAATGCAATCAAGTCAGCTTCTGCAGCTTTTTTGACATAATAGGATAGCGCCCCACTATGACTCGTTTTCCGTACACCAACTGCCGCGATCCCAGAACGTTTGGCCATCTCAATGGCATGCTTTGTCGCTTCTAATACAACGACCTGCCCTGCGCCATTTTGACCGTGAACGATCCCGCTGCTCGGCCCAGTCTCTTCAAACGTGATCTGTGGAGTGCGATTCATTCCACCTTTAGCGATCCGCTCTGCGTAATAGTCTACCCGTACAGCCCCATGAGAGTGGATCCCGCTGGCATCGGCAAAGACCAAATGCTCTGCAACGATGGCTGCGTGCGCTTCAGACAAACCAGCAGCCGCTAATTTTTTTTGGATCAATTGCTGTAACTCTTGTGACTGTACAATAACCGTCTCTTCCATCTTCTAAACTCCTTTAAATTTCCGGATCGCGGTTGCAATCTTTGGAATAAATATAGGTCAATGGTTCGTCACGACCAACACCATAGGCCGCTTGCTGTACATAGGCACTCATGAAAATGTAGTCGCCTTTTTCCACCGGGAACCACTCATTGTCTAAGTTATACATCCCTTTACCTGACAGTAAGTACGCCCCGTGTTCTTGATAGTGGGTCTCAATGTAGCCATGACTTGCCCCTGGTTCAAAGGAAAGGATATGAATATTCATGTCAAAGCCCAACTCTTTCGGTAAGAAATCCCAAAGCAAGACGTCAGCCATCCCTTCGTATTGGATCGGTGTCAACTCTGAAAGATTCCCCACTACTTTGTAGGATTGGTGATTTTCTAACGGTTGGTAACGCTTCTTATACAAGAACACTTCTGTCGCTTCTTCTTGGAGATTTTTCATATACAGTTTTTCTCCAGCAGGCAGATAGATATAGCCTCCGTCCGTCAATGTATGGGTTTCTTTGCCATCACTTACTTCCAGTTTGCCCGAGATGACATACAAGAAACTCTCGATCTCTGGACCGCCGAAGCCCAATTGGTTGGCGCCATCTTTTTTGAATGAAATGATGTAATCGACAAAAGACGCCCCTAATTTTGGTGTGCCGAGTATCGAACATTCACAGTTTTCGAATCCTGGAATGACATTATTCACTAGCCCATCATGCGGCAAGATCGCAAAATTATTTTTTCTAATGACTGCTCGTGATTGCAGCAATCCATCTAAATAGCCCGTGTTATTATTTTTGTATCCCATGTGTGTCCCTGCTTTCTATTCTTTGTATGCTAGCTCGTAAAGGGAAGCTGCTAAAACTTCTACCCCAGCTGTTAAATCTTCGATAGTCGTTGCTTCGGCTGGGTTGTGGCTAATCCCATCAATACTTGGTACAAACAGCATCGCCGTTGGAAAATGTGGTGCAATGATTTGGGAATCATGCCCCGCCCCACTATGCATGACTTTGTAACGTTTGCCGGTTTGCTTCACCGCTTGTTCCACCGTGGCAACGATCGTCTCGTCCATCGGCACAGGGCGTTCATCCATCCATAGATCCATCTCCACTGTCAGGTCGTGCTCTTTGGCGATCGCTTGAATGATCTGTTCTGCTTCAGCAGTAAAGGCATCCAATAGTTGCCCATCAGTATGGCGACAATCCATCGTAAACAACACTTCACCAGGAACCACGTTGACCGTATTCGGTTTTGGCTCAACTTTACCGAATGTCACTACTAATGGATCCCCAAGCTCTAAGCCACGGTCGATCACTGCGGCACACATTTTGGCAAAACCATACACAGCATCTTGGCGATAGCCCATCGGTGTGGTTCCTGCATGATTGGCTTGTCCTTTTAAGACAAAGGTGTAACGCTTTTGACCAGCGATACTATTGACGACACCGATCTGCAAATTTTCTTTTTCTAAAACACTGCCTTGTTCGATATGGATTTCCACGAAGGCTTTGATGTCTGATCGAACCGGTTCTTGTGGGTCGCGAAAATCAAAGCCTTGGCGTTGCATCTCTGCCACGAAGCGATTGCCTTCAAAATCTGTGATCGCTTCAACATCGGCTTTTTTGGCCTCTCCGACAAAGTTTTTACTTCCCCAAAAAACGGTTGGAAAACGACTGCCTTCTTCTTCTGCCATTGAGATGACTTCCAAGGAGCGTAAAGGTTGCCCATAGGTCTCTTTTAAATACTTGATCGCTAAAGCAGCAGCAACGACTCCGTATTGACCGTCTAATGTGCCACCGTTGACGACGGTATCGATATGTGACCCTGAAAGAATCGTTTCTTCTGGAAACTGGCTGCCTTCCATTCTGCTGAAGAGATTGCCGACTGCATCATAGGACGTCGTTAAGCCAGTTTCTTTTAATTGTTTTTCTACAAATGATTGCGCTTCTTTCCATGAATCGGTATAAAGCAGTCTAGTCATTCCTCCAGTTGGATCACCCCCAATCTGAGATAGTGCATCGATCATTGCCGCTACTTCTTTTTTCAACTCCATTGTTCTGCCTCCTTTAATTTATACGGTTATTGTAAGCGTGTTACTGACGGACATCATTGTTCACTTTCGACAAAACCGTTTCTATTTTTAGTCATAACGCTGTTTTCTAAACCGCTTCCTTCTCCTATACTCTTCCTTATACTATCGAAGAAGAGAAAGGAAGAAAACAATGGTTTATCCTAAAAATGCCTTTGCGCAAACAGAAAAAATCCAATTTGACACCTACGGCACTTTGCCGTTAGAAGTGACGATCCTAAAAGCAGCGCAGCCTCGGATCAGCCTTTTGTATTTTCATGGTGGTGGCTTCCTCTATGGTCAGCGAGAAGACCTTCCGCAGGATTATGCCCACCAATTGCTGGCTGCCGGTGTTAGCCTTTACCTGTTCGATTATCCACTGGCTCCCGAAGTAGCGCTGAACGACATTTACCTTCATACAAAAAAGGCAGTGGAATGGTTTTTGACAGAGGGCTGGCACTTCAGCGGCGTTGGTGCAAATGAGTACATTCTATTCGGTCGCTCCGCCGGCGGTTTTTTAGCGACCTTACTGACCGCACGCACAAAGCACTCGGAGCAAAAGGGCTTGATCCGATTTTACGGTTACCAAGAGTTGTTTTGTAAAGAATTTTTGCAGCCGGCGCGCTTTTACACACAATTTCCGAAAGTCCCACCACTCGCCGCTGAAGCCATGATCGAAAGCCAACCTATCACCCACGGCACGCTAGAAAAACGATTCCCTTTGTACCTTTCCGCCCGTCAATATGGCAACTGGCAGCGTTATTTAGGGAATCGGGAACAGCTAGCAGCCTTGGCGATCCCTGCTGCCGCTTACCAAGACTTTCCTCCTTGCTTTGTCGTTCATTGCAAAAAAGATCCAGATGTTCCCTTCAGCGCATCCGAAGCTTTCGCTGCACAAGTCCCCCATGCCAAAACACTTTGGCTCGACTTAGATCAGCATGACTTTGATCGGACACCAAATGCGATCGCTGATGAGTGCTATCGAGAGATGATTGGGTGGCTGACTAACCTATTCTGAAACGCTCAGCTCTTAATAGGTGATGGTTTTGAAGCGATCGGTACGCTGTGATCTTGCGTACAGCAAAAAAATGACCATTAGAGAACCAACTCTAATGATCACTTTTTTTGATTTGATTACTAGTATCTGGGCACAACGATTTCTTCAAAAATCTAACGCTTTGCATCGCAATTTTATTGAATTCTTCAGAATAAAACAGCGCGATGATCTTCTCAAAAGAAAGGATCATCGCGCTGTTAAATTAGCAACTGATTAGCAGATCATTGTTAAGGGAAACTTGCAGAAGTATCTTTCATTTCTTCGGATTTCGTACCTTTAACAAGATTACATCAACGAACGATAAAGCTCAATAATTTCTTCTAAAGTCGTATCCCGCGGGTTGCCTGGTGTGCAGACATCATTCAAGGCATCTTTGGCGATGGCTGGGATATCTTCTTCTTTGACGCCTAATTCAGAAATGGTCGCTGGAATGCCCACATCTTTGCTTAACTGATCGATGGCTTGGCAAGCAGCATCTCGGACGTCTTCAAGTGACATCGTTTCTGCCCCTTCAATGCCTAAAACGATCGCGATCTCACGATATTTTTCTCCCGTAAAGTCTTTGTTGTATTTCATGATGGTTGGCAACAAGGACGCGCACGCTACTCCGTGAGGAATGTTGTACCAAGCGGACAATGGATGTGCCATACCGTGAACTAAGCCCAAGCCGACGTTTGAAAAGCCCATACCGGCAATGTATTGCCCTAACGCCATCGCTTCTCGTCCTGCTTGATCGCCATTCACGGAATCTCTCAATGAGCGGCCGATGATTTCGATGGCTTTGATGTGCAGCATATCAGTCATTTCCCAAGCGCCTTTGGTGATGAAGCCTTCGATGGCGTGGGTCATGGCATCCATTCCCGTTGCAGCTGCCAAGCTCTTTGGCATCCCCATCATCATATCACTGTCCACAAAGGCTACTAGAGGAATATCGTGAGGATCTACACAAACAAATTTCCGATGATTTTCTTCATCTGTAATCACATAGTTGATCGTTACCTCGGCTGCAGTCCCAGAAGTTGTCGGTACCGCCAAAATCGGCAAGCATGGATTTTTCGTGTCTGCCACGCCTTCCAAACTAATCACATCTGAGAATTCAGGATTCGTAGCAATGATCGCGATCGCTTTTGCCGTGTCGATCGGTGAACCACCGCCAATCGCAATGATGCAATCGGCTTGGGCTTCTTTGACAAACGCTAAGCCGTCTTTGACATTTTGGATCGTTGGGTTCGGCACGATCCCATCATATAACGCATAATCGACACCTGCTTCATCCAATAATTTCGTCACTTTGGTCGCAACTTCAAATTTCACCAAATCTTTGTCGGTGATCACAGCCGCTTTTTTAAACCCTCGTGCTTTGAATTCTGTCGGTACGTTCTCGATCGCTCCTTTTCCAAAATACGATGTTTCATTCAAAATCATTCTATTCGCCATTCTTCCTACCTCCATTTGTTTGTTTATTCACAATATAGTTTAAATAGAAAAGACTGAAAGCCTTTTCTATTCTTCTACCATTGATTATACCTCAAGATAGCCTGCTCGGGGAGTGACTTTGAAAGCGTCAGCCAATTTTTTCAGATTTTCATCTGTAATGGTTTGTAAGATTGAGCCTTGTGCTTTGACATAGGTGTACACTTCCGCGGCTTTCTCTGCCGTTTCAATCAAGCCAAAGACTTCGTCCATATCTTTGCCAGCGCCGTAGATGCCATGTTGTGGCCAAAGAACCAAACGGGTTTCTTTCATTTTAGCAGCCGTTGCTTCGCCGATCTCGTTCGTTCCTGGAACCATCCAAGGAATGATGGAAACACCTTCTGGGAAGACCACCAAGCACTCCGTACACATTTGCCACAAGGTCCGCGTGAAACTGCGTTCATCCAACTCATGGGTAAAACTCATGGCTAAAAGATGCGATGCGTGGTTATGCATGATGATTCGGTTTTCTGGATCGACCGACAAGCGAGCGATATGACTCATAAAATGACTTGGCAGTTCACTCGTTGGCACCGCACCATTTTCCAAGCCCCAAAGCAATTCCAATGTTTGCCCATCTTCTTTGACTCGGATCACACCAAGGTTTTCCGCTGGATGTGCCGTTACATTTTTAAAGTATTTTCCTGAACCTGTCACGATAAAGTACTTGCCAGCTAGGGCCGTAGCATCAAAAATCATGGGAATTTCCCGCAAGACGCTTTGCGGATCGATGAAAGGCAAGATCTCTTCTTCTGTTAATAAGTAAGAAATATTGCCGCCGTTGCGCTCATCCCACCCTAAACGGTAAAGATTTGCTGTCGTTTCCATCATTTCTTGTACAAAATTCGCTTGTAAAATATCAATCTTTTTCATTGTTCTCCTACTTTCTGGCTTTTAAGACGGTTTCTTCATAGGTTTTCACTTCTGATAGCCAATCCAGACCTGCTGGTACCCCTTGGCTTTCACAGAAGTAATTCCAAACATCTGCATACGGATAGTCTTTTAATTCTTCCGTCATGGCTAAACGAGTGGTGAAATCACCTGACAATTCGATTGCTTTTAGTTCTTCGATCGGTTCTAGCATCGCTTTTAGCAACGCTTTTTGAGTATTGCGCGTCCCGATCACCCACGCAGCGACCCGATTGATCGTCGCATCAAAGAAATCTAACCCAATGTTGGTTTTTGGTAATAAGTCATTGCGAACCAATTCGCGGCCAATCTCTTGCAATTCATCATCCATGATCACGACATGATCACTATCCCAGCGTACAGGACGGCTGACATGCAGCAAAATGCCTTTGCTAAATAGTGCCAATGAAGACAATTTATTGGAGATCACTTCGGTTGGATGAAAATGTCCAGCATCCAAACAAATCAATTTATCGCGCGTCAAGCCATAGCCCATATAAAATTCATGAGAACCGACGGTATAGGCTTCGGCACCAAGACCAAACAACTTGCTTTCCACGGCATCTACCGTGTATTCCGCTGGCAATTCTTCAGCAAAAATCTCATCTAATGCTGTCATCAAGCGTTCCCGTGGTGTAAAACGATCGATCGGGTTGTCTTTGTAGCCATCTGGCACCCAGAAATTATTGACACAGACTTGCCCAGTTTCTTTCCCCATATAAGCAGCGATTTGACGAGAACGTTTGCCGTGTTCGATCCAGAACTGACGAACTTCTTCATCTGGTGAAGCAAGGGTAAAGCCATCCTTGAACATGGGATGTGAGAAAAAGGTTGGATTGAAGTCTAAACCTAAGCCTTGTTCCTTCGCCCAAGCAACCCATTTTTCAAAATGCTTCGGCTCCAATTCATTTAGATCCACTGTTTCCTCGGTGTCTAAATAGATGGCGTGAAGGTTCAATTTGTGTTTTCCAGGAATCAAAGAGTAGGCTTTTTCTAAATCTTGGCGCAACTCCTCTGGGGTATGGGCAGCACCAGGATAATTCCCCGTTACAGAGATCCCACCAGATAATGCTTCATCACTCAAAAATCCTTGGACATCGTCCCCTTGCCAAACATGCATCGAGATTTTCACATCGGCTAATTTTTTCAAAACCGCATCCGTGTCGACGCCTAATTTGGCATATGCTGTCTTAGCTTCTTCATAACGCTGTTGAATCGTTGTCATTTTTTTCCTACTCCTTTTATAAAACGTTGATAGTTGCTTAAAATCTTGTGATCAAAAGGCTGTGGTTCATGAACACTGCAAGGAAATGAGTGTTTGACCGCGCGGCGTGCTTCAGCCAGCGACGTGAAGATGCCAGCACTCATCATCTGCATTAAAAGATTACCGATCGCCGTTGCTTCACTTGGGCCAGCTTCGATCGTCAGCTGCGCAGTATCAGCCGTCAGTTGATTTAAAAAGCGATTGTTGGAACCGCCCCCCACGATATGCAGTTTTTGCAGCTTGCTCGTCGTACCTGTCAGCTGTTCCAGCTTTTGCAATTCACTGGCATAGCAAAGCGCTAAGTTATCATACACACAGCGAGCCAGTTCCCCTGCGGTTTCTGGAACTTTCTGCTGGGTTTCTCGACAATACGCTTGCAGTTCAGTAATCATGTTTTCTGGATTCAAAAAACGAGGATCATTGACATCGACAAACTGTTGAAAAGCAGGCGTTGCTTGCGCCAATTCCGCCAATTCTGCATAGGAATACTGATAGTCTTGCTGCCGAGCCACTTCTTGGATCAGCCACATGCCCATAATATTTTTTAAAAAGCGAATCGTGTTGTGGGCACCCCATTCGTTCGTATAATTTTCATCAAAGGCGGCAAGGGAAACATTGGGTACTTTGGTTTCGATCCCCAGCAATGACCAAGTCCCGCTGCTGATGTAGCCCCAATCTGAACCCTCTCCAGGTGTACCGATGATCGCCGACGCCGTATCATGACTAGCGACAGTGACAAAGGTCGCTTGTGGCAAATCATAGGCTGGAAACTTCTGTGTTTGCAGTGCGCCTAAAACCGTCCCGGCATCAACCAAAGGTGGGAATAGGCCTTCTGTTACGCCGATCTCAGCTAACAATTCTGCATCCCATGTTTGGGTGTTGGCATTTAAAAGCTGCATCGTCGAAGCATTGGTTTTTTCCGTGACCATCTTACCAGTAAAAACGTAGCCCAAGTAGTCTGGAATCAACAGCAGCTTGTCGGCTTTTTGCAACAGTTGCGCTTCTTCTGCGGCTAACTGAAAAATCGTGTTGAAGGGCTGCAGCTGAATGCCTGTTTTCTCATACAGTTTTTGCAAAGAATAGCGCTGACCAAAAGTTGCGATCGCATCATTGGTGCGACTATCTCGATAAGCGACTGGGTCGCCTAAACGCTCGCCTGCTTGATCGATCAAACAGTAATCCACTGCCCAGGTGTCGATTCCGACGAAGCAGTCATTGATACCTGCTTGTTTCACTTTTTGCAGTCCTACTAAAATCTCTTGGATCAAATAATCGATCGCCCAACGGTCAAAGCCGTCATGGGGACGAAAGCCGTTTTTAAAGCGATGGATCTCTTCTAAAGTGATCTGCTCATTTTCCCAACGGCTCAGCATCAGACGACCGCTTGATGCGCCGATATCGATTGCGATAAATGTGTTCACTGGTCTCCACCTTTCATTATCTTGTTTAAAAATAAATCGATTACAATCCACTGATTCATTCTTGTTGACTCAATTTTAGCTTGACAATCAACGAGTTTCATCACACAATTTTGATAAAGACTTGCACAATCTTGGTAAAAAGGAGGATCCGATGGACTACTGGGAAAAAGCCAACCACTCATGGTCAACCGATTCACTGCGTTACATCAATACTTCAACCCAAAAGCAGCGTGAACTTTTCTATTACATTCAAGAAATCGGCTATTTCAAAGCCAGCAAACCTTACTTTACAGAACGAGAGAACCTGCCTTCTTATTTGATCAAATATACATTGTCCGGCTGCGGTGAATTGCGCTACAAAGGTAAAAGCTATCAATTAAAAGCAGGTGATGTGTTTTTTATCGACTGCCTAGACTATCAGTACTACCGCACCGTTAGTCAAGAGCCCTGGGAAATGGACTGGATCCATCTATATGGCGCCAACGTCGCAGCGTTTTATGATGAATTTCTAAAGAATGGCAGTCCAGTTTTTCACACCAATCCTGCCAGCAGTCGTCAAAATCCGATCCACTTGGTCTTACAAGATTTATTGATGCTACAGCCAGAACCAAATGCGAAAACTGCCTTCCAAAGCTCTGTTTTGATCCATCAGCTGCTCAATGAACTGCTCCTGCAAAAATATCATCTCGACTTTTCGGATAGTGAGATCCCGCTTTATATTTTGCAGATTCGTGACCAGCTAGAAGAAGATTTCCGTCAAGGGATCACCTTGGAATCTTTGGAGGAAAAGTATCATATCAATAAGTATCAAATCGTCAAGGAGTTTTCCAAATACATGGGCTTGCCCCCCATCGAGTACCAGATCAGCAAACGCATCTCTTACTCGAAAGACCTTTTGCGCTATTCTCGGCTATCCATCAAAGAGATCTCATTGGCGATCGGCATTGAAAACACCGCCTATTTCAGCCGTTTATTCAAGAAAAAAGTCGGCATTTCACCTAGTGATTATCGACAGACGGAGAATGGGCGGTAAAAAAAACATGAAATCATTCACTGATTTCATGTTTTTTTGCATCTATTGATTAAACTGTTATCTGCTATTTTATTGATCACTAACTAAAATTGCTCAGGTGCAAAGTTATTTCAACCAACTCATCCCTAATACACCAACAATATAGAGCAAGCTACCAAGAGCAACAAATTGCTTTTCTCTGCCAACTTTTCGTTCCTTTAAGAAAATAATACTTCCATAGGTGGCAACAAGTAAGCTCATTTGAGAAAATGAATAGGTTACGCCTACACCTAAAGAAGACGATACAGCGAATAACGAAGTATTCGCGATAACCCATGTGCTACCAGTACCTAAATTGTGGATTATTTTGCGGAAACGCAACTGTTGCTTACTTTTCAAGGAAATTACGCTTCCCCCGAGAAACATCCCTACTGCCTGAGGCAAGAAAATCTGTGCGCCACTTATCTGAAACAGACCAGTGACTGTCACATATAGCATCAAAAAAACTGAAGAACAACATAGATAAAGAAGTACTTGCTGTGTTAAGCCTGTTTGCTGATGAGTTGTCTTAGTTACAAGGAAAACACCTGTTAGAATGACTCCTAATGCCATGATTGAGAAAATTACAGTCGTTAAATCTGTCCATTCTTTGAGAAAGAAGCCAGATGCTAATGTAACAAATAATAATTGGGTCCCGACGGAGACGGGCATTACTTTAGAAACCTCGGCTTTCTCCAAAGCGAGAAATTGGAAGTATTGTCCGCAAGCCCAAAAAATCCCAGATAATAAACTGATGAAAAATGGCACCATGGCATAACTCACTTGATTCAAGAAACCAAATACACTACCGAAAATCAAGGCTGCGATTGTTGTTCCTAGCAGTTGTTCCTCTGATTTTCCTCCCATCAATTTAGCGACGATTGGCATTAAGCCCCATCCTAGTGCAGGCAGTGAGGCAAGCAATAAAAGTTGTACGGACATAAAAACTCCTTCTAAACATTGTAAAAAGCGAGAACACAAAATCTTGTAGAGGAAAACGTTACAAAAGCAATTCCTTCTCGACAAATTTTGTGTTCTTTATTCCTAGTTTTTAGTTAATAAATAGGTTGCTACCCCATAAGCATGGATGATATGATCCGCTTCAAGCGGTTCTTCTAAGGCATTGATTCGTTGATATACGTACCCATTAAATAATTTTTTTGGCTCAAGAGATCGTTCTTTGTTCGTTGAATTGACGAAACGGATAACGATTCCCTCAGAGTAATACGCATTATGAAGCGCACTGACTCCCACACCTGGTTCTAAGCTACAGGACAACAAAGAAAGAGACATGTCGGTCAGAGATAATGGATCAATGCGCTTTTGAATTTTATTATCTATGCGATAAATAAAGTAATTCAAATCTTGCAATTGATAAGAAATCGATGGCTGTTCTTTAACAGTTTTCCAAGTAGCCAACAAATCTTCAGAAATAGCTGTTGATGCGACCCTTAGGGAAAAATCGAAGACCATCTCATAGTTTTCCATTTGAGCAAGAGGTGTTTCCATCATAATATGTCCCTTTTTGGTTGTATCGCCAGAAGCACGACCTGGTCGATACAACAAATCTGGTTTTCCTAGAGAGTCGGTTGTAGCTAGTACCGTTACATATAAGGAGTCATCGATATATTCATACTCTTTGCTCTGCTCGCTATAAAAAACGAGGGCGTTCTCTTGATCATAAACAACCACTTGTTTTTCAAATGGTTCAATATTGACAGGTTTTTCTGCATATTTTTCTTGCCAATTTTCCAGTGTTTGATTTCTTTTTTCAAGATAGCCAAATTGAATGGCCGCAACCGCTCTTTCTATCGGCTTGTTTAATCGAGCTTTCACTCGAATCCGATGATTTAAAAGCGTATTTTTAAAACGTAGCTTTGCGTTTACCTCACCATTTTTTGTCAGTTGGAGGGTCAATGTATAATCGAATGTTTTGGTGGCGATTCCTTTCATCCGTTCTTCGATCGTATACGGTAGCTGTAAACTTCCTTCCAAAGCCAATGTTTCTTGCTTCCCTTTGCAGCTGGCAAAACGAAGCGTGATCGGTTGATCATTCAAAATAGGCGAATAGTCATACGTATCACCGGCATTACTATCATCGATGATCGACAAGAAATCCACGTTCTGTTGTTTTCCATTTGAATAAATCAGGTGGCCGTCTTCAAAGGAAAGCATGTATTTTCCATTTCTAATCCATGTGTTTTGATCTAAAGACGATTCGGGAGTTGTCTCTTGCTCTTCAAATGTAAGGACTTGATAACCAAGGCCTGAAAAGGCACAGGTCACTTGAACGGTTAACAGATAATACCCCTCTTCTTCAATAAAACGGTTGCCAGCCGGAGTTTCTTCCATAATATTTTTCCTGCTTGGGATATACACTGCTTCAAGTACAGATGAATCAGCTCCAATAACCTTGATATTGTTGGTTCTGGATACGATCTTAACTAATTTCTCTCCTTGAAATGGCACTGGTGTTGGATGAAGAATCAGAAATTGGTTGGCTTGTAAAGCGAGTCCTTCACTGATTCTTTTTAAAATCAAATTTTCAATGCTCTCACAAATCTCACTGATTTCTTTTAACCGATGACTGATATCTTGTGCAACACTATCTGATACACAGCCTGCCAAACTATCATGGGCTTGACATTCAAATAACTTTTTCCAAGCTTTCATTAGCAAGCGATTGCTTAATTCGATCCCTAAATCTTTCGCAATAACTAACATTGGTTCAATTTCTAAAACTAATTTGTTTTCTAATCGAAAAATCTCACGTTTCAGATCCATTCTTACAGAACCAATCGTTTTGTGAACCCGTGCAAAAACCGGTGCACGAAACTCTCCTTGATAAACTTCCAGTTCTTTTTGACGGACGATCTCCATAAATGCTGGATAGGTGCTCAATTGATACTTGTATTTTCCAAGCTGATTGATTTTCGTTAGTTTTTCTTCTATGGCAGAAACAATGCCTAACTGATCATTTCCAGTTGGAATCAAGATTTCAGGTTCATTCGCGTAGCTCTTAATAAAATCAACACCTCTATCGAGTCTGCCATCTACATAACTGCTTGTTGGCTCCAATTGCTGCTGTGCACCATATCCTTGAGGAAAATTCACCGCATACAGTGAATCTTGCCCACTTAAACTCGTCCATTTAAAGTAAGGGGATTTGACCTGTTCCCCTAAATCGATGCCTCGCCAAAAGATAATGTTATCAAGTCCAACTTCGTTCAATATGGTTGGCATTTGAGCATTAAAACCAAATGTATCTGGCAAATAGCCGATCGGCATATAGCTGCCATATTTTTTGCTATCAAATATACCAATCATGGCATTTCGAATGATGGACTCACCAGAAGCAAAAAAGGCATCTGTTTGGGTGTACCAAGGACCGATGAACAATTGACCATTGGCGATCAACTCTCTGACCTCAGTCAAGCGCTCAGGATAGAGTTCTAAATAATCGTCTAGAATAGACATTTGTCCATCTAGCACGAAAGAAGCAGTCGGTTGCCTCTTTAGTTCTTTTAGTACATCACTAAATAATTGATCACTCAAAACGACACAGTCCATTGAAGTAAAATACCATTCACGATCCCAATGGGTGTGGTTTACTATGTGTACATTTGTCATAGCTATGCTTCCCACTGCTCTTCCCAAGCCGCTTCGTCAAATTCTTCCATCGTGGTATCTGTTTCTTTCCCCGCATCTTTTGAACGTAGCAAGCTTGTACAAATCGCAATGAATAATGAGCCAGTAGCAATCGATAAAACATACAGTGGCCATTTTTCTACAGTGAACCAGCCATAAAAACCAGAGATTGGGGCTGTATTGACAGCTCCTAGACCTACAGCCATTGCAGAACCAATCGCTGAACCAATCATATTCACTGGGATCACTTTTAGTGGATTTTCCACCGCAAATGGGATCGCTCCTTCTGAAATGCCTACTAGACCCATAATGATCGACGATTTTCCTGCTTCTTTTAATTCGTTATTGTATTTACTCTTGGCAAAAACAGTCGCTAAGCCTAAACCAATTGGTGGAATAATGATTGCCACTTGCGCTGCAGTGTTTGGTGCATAAACGTTACTTGTCAATAAAGCCATCGCGGTTGTCACAGCTGCCTTATTTACTGGTCCCCCAAGGTCAAATCCAACCATTGCCCCTACAACTGCCGCCATCACGATCGCATTTCCGCCACTCAATCCGTTCAACCATGACTCTAAGCCCACATTGATAGCTGCAAATGGTGTACCGATCACATAATTCACAAGTAGGACAGTGACTAAAGTACCTAAAACAGGAACTAAGAACACTGGAACTACCGATGCCATCGATTTTGGCAGCTTTATATGGTTTTTGATCCACAAGCAAATGTACCCAGCGATCAGCCCTGAAACAATTGCGCCTAAGAAGCCTGCATTAATGTCTTTTACTAACATACCTCCAACAAGACCAGGGGCAATCCCTAGCTTATCGGAAATCGAATAAGCAATAAATGCCGATATTACGGGAAACATCAATCCTAAAGCGATGCCACCGAATCCATCTAAACTATGGAGTAATCGGATGATCGTATTCGCACTTTCTCCATGAGAGGCGTCCCAAATATCGACGATCCCAAATATTGATCCGCCTACTCGAGAAATCGCCATGATAACTGCTCCGGCAATCACCAGAGGAATCATATAAGATATTCCTGTTAAAACATGATTTTTCATTTCACTTGCCAACTTTTTCATCTGATTTTCCTCCTCTTTATTGATCAATCAGCTTTAATGCATCTTCAATTACTTTTTCTGCATTTTTTATAGGGGCTGCTACCGGGACTTTAAGGATCTCCTTGCCATTGAAACGCTCTTCATTTCTCACTTTCGTATCAACGGCAAAAATCACGACTTCCCCAATTTGACAATCCCGCTCGTTCAATTCATTTTCGATACCTGTTGCTCCTTGTGTCTCAACCTTGATTAAATCGCCACGTTTCGCTGCTGCTTTTTTTAACGCCTGTGCCGCCATAAAGGTATGGGCAACTCCTGTGGCACACGCCGTTACTGCAATAATTTTTCTCTTCATTCTTCTTTCTCCTTTTCTCCGTTTTATTCGCTTAATAGTTTCGCGATAATCTCTTTATCTGTTTCGCTTTTCAGCGCTTCAGTGATGTCTTCATCCATCAATTTCATGGCAATTTCTGATAAGATCCGTAAATGGGTGTCTCCTTGATGTTCTTCAGGAATAGCAAGCATAATCACAACCGTTACCGGTTCATCATCTAAGGATTGCCATTCTAATGGTCCCTTTAACCGAGCAAAAACGATTGCGGGTTCAGAAACTGCACGACTTTTTCCATGAGGGATAGCTATATTATTGCCTATTCCTGTGGTCGAGTGATCTTCTCTTTCCATAACTGATTGAACATACTCATTTTCGGATTGAACGATTCCTTCCATTACTAATATTTTTGCTAATTGACGGACCACTTCTTCTTTAGTGGTTGCCTCTAGACCAAGAACAATATGTTCAAAAGGTAGTAGTGTTTCTATATTCATTTTATGTTCCCCCTTGTAAATACTTTTTTAATTCCTCTTTCGTCCCTTTAAGGAGGAAGGTTCGTTCATCTGATTCCATCACATTAAGCATCGTGTCATAGATTTCCTCAAGGTCTTGTACAGTTTCATCCTTTATACAGATGAAAAAGACATATTTCACCTTTGTTTCTCCCCAGTGGATCTCATTATTAAGACGTAAAAATACAATCGCTGATTTTTTCACGTATTCTGGCGTCCCATGAGGCGTTGCGAATCGTCCAAAAGAAGTAAAGGAAAGCTGTTCCCTTTTTAGCGAAGAGTCAATCATTTCCTCGTTTACATACCCACGAGTAATCAACTGCTCCCCAATAAATGTAATCACCTCTTGATAATCTTCAAAATGATGATCTAAAAAAATCAAGTCCTCATGAATCAATTTCGCAAACTGATTGAAAGAACCATTTTGTTTTTCTTCGACTTTTCTTAAAAAGGTTTCTATTTTTCGCTGCTCATCTTTATTCAGTACAGGTGAAACATGGATTGTTGGAATCGAATCGATTTTTAAATCCACTGTCGATAAAATCAAGTCCTCATAAATATTGGTCTGAATCAACTCTTGAATTGAAAGAATCCTGGAAATATCGATTTGCTCATAATTTCTCCGAATACGAGCAGCTAATAGCTGTGAAGTGCCTTTCCCACTGCTACAAACTAATAAGACACTCACTTTCTTCGGTTGTTTTTCTTCTCGTTGTTCTTTCATCACTTGGATGTGTACTGCCAGAAAGGCAACCTCATCTTCGGGGATCGAAATCGAAAAATGCCAATTTAAGGCATGAGCTAATCGAAGCGCTTCCTCAAAAGACAAAGGAAAATTCTTCTTCACATCATTTAGAAAAGGGTTATGAATGACTAATCCTTTTTGAATGCGATAAATAGCTTCTTTGATATGTGATACCAATCCTAACAAAAGACTTTCATTGCGTAGGGAGATCGTTTCATGAATCAATTTGCGTATCGTTTCATCAAGCAAATCATCGGAGTCATTCTTCTTCATCAACGAATCCCCATAGATATGAAGCGAAATATAATGAACTTCCGAAACTGGCAACGACAGAGAAAACGTTTCTTCTATTGAAGCAATAAAACGATAAAAAGCTCTATTCTCCATCAAAGGATGTCTTCTTTCTTCGAAAGTCAGATAATTCTTCTCTTTGACCCGATCAATCATGATGATTAGATGAAGCAATAGTGAGTGATAGGCAGCATCATTAAGCGTAATTTGTTCTTTTTTCAAATACTCTTGTAAGAGCGTATCAACTAAAGAAATCTTTGTCAGGTCAATAAAATCATTAACAAACTGAGGAATTCCTTGAATCGAATGCAAATAGCGTTGCTGCTCTTGTGTTATTTTCCATTTTCCACCCCAGAAATAGTAGATCAAATCAAATGCTAAACGACGTTTTTCTTGTTCTGACAAATTCAAAAAGGAACCCTTCCCCGGTAAAACTTCAATCGTAACGTTAAAATGACGAAAGATCTCGCTTACCTGCCCCATGTCATTTTCTAAAGTTGATTTACTGATGTAGAGTGCATCTTGCAGTTGTTGACGCGTAAAATACGTTTTTTGTTTCAGTATTTCAAAGCAAAGAAACTGAATACGATCTTTTTTGCTCGTCGGTAAGTTTGATTCCTCGTGCCCATCAAGATACTTTAGAATTTCAGCTGAATCACCATCAAGAAATACACCTACTCTAGGTTTGCGAACAAGCCTTATTGCTGTTTCCTGCAAAAATTCATCAATTCTCTTTAGCGATTGCGAAACTGTCTTTTGCGAAAGCGACATATGCAACCCAATTTTAGCAACCGTTGTTGGTCCATTCTCTAAGAGATATCGAATAATTGCTTTTTCCCGTTCACTGATCATGAAACTATCACCTCGTCTACGTTTCTAATGGTAGCTTTTTCTTAAAAAAATGAAAACACTTACTTTTACTGCATTCATTACAGTAAATCATAGGCACTGAATATATTGCGCCGTTTTTTTTCATGTGTACTTTTTCGTTTAATCCAGATTATTTACATGTCCCTTGGTATTTTCATAGTATAGAGGATATTACTCAGTGGGAACAGAAAAAAAATACCAATGAACAAACGAACTGTCGTCTGTTTCATTGGTATTTTAACTTTTGATTCTCTAATAACGAGACACGCTTGAGCAATTCCTTCCCTTAACGCCCCAACACCTCCGCCACCGAATAAACGCCTGGGGCAAAGGTTTTGCCTGTTAGCTTCATCGTCATGGCATTAAAGGTATAGTGCTCTTCTAAGACGACGACTTCATCGTATTGCTTTAATAGTGTGCGAAAATCTGCATCTGATAAGAGGAAATTCTCTCGGCCATCGACATTAGGTGAAAACAAGTAATATTTTCCGACATAGCCAACTAAGTAGCTATCTACTGCTTCTTTGTTAGTACTGACCACCAAATATTTTTTCTCGTTTAGGTCAAAGTGATCGCCAGTAACGGCTGAAACTTGTGCTGGAATCGAAGCAGCATATTCACGATTGGTATAACGCATGCCATTATTTTCTGAAAGGATCAGCAATGTCGCAAAAAATAACAGAATTAAGGTACTGTATTGATAGATTTTTTTCGTGGTCAAGCTGGCAAAACTACGGTAGTTTCGCCGATCGATCGCTTGTTCATGATACAAATGATCAATGCCTCTGACCATGAAAAAGGTCATTAAGCCAAGTGCTAAAATCACGATACTTGAGGCATAGCGATCGAACCCTGCCAAAGACAATGCTTCATCAGTGGGCATCGAGAACAAGAACATGGCATAAATTCCTAAATAATACCCCCCAATGATACCATCGATCAACAGCAGTTCTTTGAAAAATGGATTGCGTTTTTTCATGATAAATCGGACAAATAGCCAACTGCCCAACAGAATGACCTGGATCAAGAGAATCCCTTGCGTGGAGATCGTCGCAACATCCGTAATGGTTTTGACAAACACATCCGTAATCTGTTGCAGTATCTGTGAATCCTTTTCGCCAAAAATCTGTTTATAAGCGGTCACGCTGACTTCATGCTTCGATTTAGGAAAATTCGCTTTGACATGCAGGTTCCAAAGAATCGCTGGCAGGACAGATAGCCCAATGGCAGCTAATCCTACAATCATCATGCCCAGCCGTTGCCGCCAACGAACCGATGCCTGCCACAAGCAGACTAGTAAATAGCCGCCTAAAATCAACAGAAAAAAGACGGCACTATTTTTGACCAAATCAAGAGAGGCGCCAATCAAAAGAAAGAAACCGATCGACGGTAGTACGTTGCCTTTTAAAGCGAATAAGCCAGCGATGCCAGCTAAAGTCAACACTGGCAGGATAAAGTCTACTAACAAATTATTCATTCGAATCGCAATATTAAAATAATTGAAAACCGCCATACTGGTGAAGATCAGGGCAAAAGCCAGCTTTCTTTTCGGATCACGAATAATCGCAAAAAAACTATACAGACTACAGAAAATCAAAATCAATTGACCAATCAGCAAGACATTCTCATGATAGCCAACGATGATTGCTGTATAAGTAACAAATAGCGAGCTGCCTAAAGGATAGGAAGTAAAACTGATGATGGCATCGGCTGCCGTTGGCAATTGTCCCTGCGTATAAAGGAATTTAACGATCGTCGCCCAATGGGAGAAGTTGTCATAGTGGGTCAAATGACTGTGAAGCAAGGTTAAAACGAACAAAGCAAAATAGCCGTAAAACCACAGCAGGATGGGCTCTTGTAAGCCCCACCGCACCTGATGGCACTCCTGCCAAAAACGCCAAACGCATAATAGTAAGCCAAGACCAAATAAAACCCATGCCCCCCAGATCAACCATCCTTTGGGACCATATGCGACAAAAGAAAGAACGAGGATCGGCAAACAGCAAGCAGCGATCCAGCTGATGTGTTTGGGAAAATGGCAAACTCGTACAAAAAGATAGGCATAGCCAGCTAATGATAAACCAAAGAGACTAAATCGCAGCAGGATCTCGATCATCATCTTCCTCCTTTCTCAGCAAGCTGTCTACCCATTCTTGAAAGGCTGCTGTAAAACGCAGCTCGGAAAGATTGCTTACTTGATAAATCACTTGATTTTCTGTTGGTTGAAGCATCGCTTTTTCAGCGTGAAGCACAAGATTACTGATCGGTAAGTTTAGATGGGTCGGCATCTCGACCTCTTCTGTTTTTGCCAACGTGAGCTGGTCAAAACCAAATGTTGTGACCGCATAGGTTCCTTCATCAAAGTGCCATTTTTGATCAATGGTCAGTATGGGCACTCGTTGAGGCGGCAATGGCTTTTGTTTGGCTTGCAGCAGATGCTTACCGAGATTCTCAAAAAGACTATCAAAGAAGGTCATCCATGGGTCCCGCAGAACCGGCAGGCTTTGATTGAAGCCATCATAAATGATCTGCAAATAAGCCAAGTAGTCTTTTTCTGATAATTGGTGTAAAGCAACCCCATAGACCCAGCGGTCCTTGCCTGAAAAAACGCGGACGACGTTTCCCGTCATCTCTGCTTGGTAGCCATTACGGGTGATTTTAAAAGTCAGCTGCGCATCTGGCGGAAAATAAAGAGGAACGTCAGAAACGAAGGACAAGCCGTTTTCTGAGATATTTTCTGTCATCAAAGAATAGCTGGCGTCTTGGTCGGAAACTTCAACAGGATAATGGGCTCTGAACCGTTCCGTCGTTCGGTAAATCGGGCGACCAAGATAAAATAAGACCGCAAAGGTTAAGTTAAAGAAATGGGTCAGCAACCAGAAAGTCAACACGCTGCCATAGAAAATCTCTGAGCCGAATTTGCCGTAATTAAACTTCACTAAGCCGATAATCGTCAAAATCAACAGCAACAAATGCGGCACCACAAACAACAAGTCTTTTTTAGACTGAGTTGCTGCTTTATTGGTCACTTTGAAACGGGTCTCTTTGATGCCGATGGCTTGTAAAAAGACAGGAATCACTAGGTAAGGTGCAAAAATCGTTTCCTGGATCTCGCCCCAGCGCTGCGTTCGAATATCGCTACTCAAATCCTGCATCGCCAAATGCAAGAACGTATAGCTTGGCAGCCAAAACAGCAGCAAGACCCAAAAGTTGGTCTCTACGACCCTTACATTAAAGACGGTGTACAAAATCGGCGCGAAAATAAACAGCAACCGCCGTAAAAACGACCACCAATACAAATAGCTGTTTAAGAAAACCATTTTTTGCGCCAAAGACAACGTCTTGTTTTTGAAAAGATGGAGATTGTGGACACTTTGGACCACTCCTCTTCCCCAGCGAATCCGCTGCTTTAAGGCACTTGGGATATCAATGGGAGACAGACCGCTGGCCATTGGCTGCAGTGTTGATAAACTGCGATAACCTTTGCAATTGATCAAGGCGCCTAATTCAAAATCTTCCGTGATCGTGTCCGTCGGAAATCCGCCAGCGGCTTCGATCGCTTCTCGTGCGATCACCGTATTGGAACCTGTATAAATAGCTGTATCATGGGCGTTGTTCAAAACATTGACTTCTCTGGAAAAGAAGTCCTGCTCGTTAGGGATTGCCGCTTCTGAAAAAAGATTGTACTGAAAAAGATCCGCATTATAAAAGCTTTGCGGTGTTTGGACAAAGCCCAACGGTTTGATGGTCTGGTCTTTACGGCGTTCCTGCTGATTTGCCACAAAATATGGCACTGTTTCCAGCAAAAAATCTGAGTAAGGGATCATATCTGCATCAAAGGTCGCCACTAGCGGCGAATTGGTTTCTGATAATGCATGATTGAGATTGCCTGACTTGGCATGCTGATTGCCTGTCAACCCGATATAGCCGATGCCAAATTTATCTGCCAGTGCTTTGACCTCTGGACGGTTGGTGTCATCTGACAAGTAGATGTGAACTTTTTTGGGATCGGGGTATTTCATATGAACTGCCGCATTGACCGTTTTTAATAAAAGCGGCACTTCTTCATTATGGGTCACAATCAACACATCGATCGCTGGATAGTCGGCTTCTGGCACGATCGGTTTTTCAAAAGGCTTTGCTTTGTTTTTGTTCCAAATCAACAGCAAGCCCGTAAAGTTCGATACGATCTCACTGCCCCAAAGCAGCAAACCAAACAGCAGGGCAAACCAAGACTCGTGCCATGGCAATGTATACAGCCCCCGCCATGATAAATAGATCAGCGAAAAGACAAACGCCAGAAAGTAAACGACTTTTTTCGCCCAAGGCAAACGTTTTTGTTCCACCTCAATCACTCCTTAAAGATGACATTTTTTTGCACATGGTAACTAAAGAAAAAGAGCAGGCAATCGACGCCTATTTTTAACAACACAGAATCCCCGATTGGCAGGATCAAATAGATCAAGTAGACGAGGAAAGAGGACAGCAAAATCTGTACGATCACCAATAAAAAATATTGCAACATACTGTTCTTTGTCCGTTGACCAAAAACAAGCTCACGATTGATGTAATAATTGACGATCGCCGAAATCAATCGGGCCCCCAGCGAAGCGATCACGATGGAGGACAGATCGATGACAGACAAGAAATGGATCAATAACGCATAGGCGATCACATCGACAAAAAAGGAGACCACAGATGAAAACAAATACTTCAAAAAGACGCTATAGATAGCGACAGAATCTGCCAAGACCCGAAAATGGGAAGACGCATTTTCTTCAATATAGATGGTGGCGATCGGTTGCGAGAGAATCGGCCACCCCCGCTTCTGGGCTTCGATCAGCATCCGCGTTTCATATTCAAAGCGCTCACCTGAGATCGCCAACAAATCTGTCATGAATTTCCGAGGGAAAACCCTTAAGCCCGTCTGCGAATCCTCGATGGCAAGACCAGTCGCTAAACGTAAGATATTTCGGGTCAAAATATTGCCGAACTTACTCCGCAAGGGGACTTCTTTGCCAAAGGATCGGGTCCCTAAAATAATGCTGTCCGGATGGGCTTGTGCCTTGGTTAAGCAAGCCATCATATCGGTATACTCATGTTGCCCATCCGAATCAATGGTCACCATAAATTCAACTGCCGGTTGATTTGTCAGCACTTCGGTGAGGGCGGTTTTGATAGCTGCGCCTTTTCCAAGATTCTTTGGATGGGTCAAAACCTGACAGCCAAACTGATGTTCCAACGCCGAAAAGACAGACTGATAAGCTGATCCACTGCCATCATCCACGACCAAAATCGGCAGGTGTTGGTTATGCAAACGAATTTTCTCCACCAGAGCCAGCAGTTTGTGGTCAGGTTCTAGCGAAGGAATCATGATTAAACTATTTTCCATATGCGTTCCTCATTTAAGGTAGTATTTTTGAAAACAAAAAAAGAAAAGAAGCCAACCCCATCAGTAAAGACAGAGTTGGTCGCGACCGCTGCGCTTGGCGCGATACAATGCTTGATCGGCACGTTCTTGTGTTTGCATCAGCAGCTCGCCCCTTTGCCGTTGTGCGATCCCAATCGACAACGTGATGCTGACCGAATCGCCGGCATCCAAGATGATTTCTTGGTAACGGATGCGCTTTTGGATTTTTTCGAGGAGATAAGCAGCAGCCTGTGCGTCTCCTTGGATCAAGATCGCAAACTCTTCCCCACCGATGCGATAGACCGGATTGCTAGCCGTACAGTAGGTCGAAAAAATACGAGCGATTTCTTGCAAAATCACATCCCCGGCACGGTGTCCGTAACGGTCATTGTAATTTTTGAAATGATCGATATCGATCAAAGCGATCGATAAGTCCACCTCGGTCGTATCTAGGCGTTGGCGGTCCTCTTGAAACTTACGAAAGTTGTTCAACTGCGTCAAATCATCGATTTTGACTAAAGCCAAAATGCGCTGCATATCATTTAATATTGAGTAAAGGAAAAACGCCAACGTATAAGCAAGAATGCCATAAACTATATAAATTAAGGTCGTTTTTTGAATATCGCCAGTCAAATAGCAGCCAAATAGAAAGGAGATAACAATCAAGTAGGTGATCGATAAAATCAACTCTTGTTTGTCACTAAGCCGCCGCTTGGCCCAAGCATGGAGAAACGTCAGGGTCACCATCAAAAAGAAACTGAGATATAAGTTCAACCAAGAAGATTTTGATACTTCAAACAAAAAACGGCCTAACGCTAGATTGAACATCGTTGGTACGGTCACCTTCCAGCCCAGATACTTCATAGAAAAAGCGTAAAGCAAAAAGCGCAGGTCAAATCTTGTTTCATATACGACATAAGAGAAGTTCATTAGCAACATCCCTACCACGGTTTCAAAAACAATCGCTGCTGCGATCTGCTTTGCTTTGAAAGTCCCTTGCCCTACGAAGCCATCACTGACTTTGAACAACAAGTAAATATTGATGATGATTGCACCTAAATTTGCGAGTGTATTGACAACCAGCGTATTTGCCATTTCCTGCGCTTCCTTTCTAAAAAAAAGAACCCTTACTTGCTGATTCGACAGAACATTTCCAAAGATGTTTCATGGAAAAGCGGACGGAGCATCAAGTAAGGATCACTATTTATCATTGACAGTTTCTATCACTCTTGATTTAAAATAATTTACCAGAAATTATACATATTTTCAATCTTTTTGTTGATATAAGAAGATTCTCAAAATAAATAAAATGATCAAAATGTATATTTTCTAAATAAATAACATTATTTCTTTATTATTACTAACTTTTTGTGCATAAACATTTAATTCTTTGTGAATTTGTGTAAATTATTTTTCCATTATTTTTTACGTCTCAGGCAAGGTGCACACCCGGTTTCGACCACTTTGTTTTGCGAGATAGAGGGCTTGATCGGCTCTTTCAACAGCTGCCAAGATATCGCCATGACAAACTGTACTCGCTTCAACGCCGCAAGACAAAGACATCGTCCCTTTTTCAAAATTGGCCACAGGAAACATACTGCTGGAAATGGTTTGACACAGTGTCGTCATCGCAGCTACGGTCTTTTCTTTGACATCCCCTTCGATCACGAGACAGAACTCTTCTCCGCCATAACGATAAAAGGAAAAGGTCTCGGCAAAATGCGCCTCTAAAAAAGTAGTCGTCCGTGAGGCAAAGGTTCTTAACAACTCATTTCCGGCGATATGACCATAACGGTCGTTGACCTTTTTGAAGTGATCGAGATCAATCATGACGATCGTCACAGTCTTTTTCTGTGAAACGGCTTGAAGCAGATCGTGGTTATAGGTCCCATAGTTGAAGCAGCCGGTCAACGCATCGATCTTACTATTCGCCAACTCTGCCAGTACTTGGTACTCTTCGCCTTCAATCAACCGATGAAGCCACATAAAGCCGCCCAACAGCACAAAAGAACCAACAAATACTGCCAGCATCGCTTCCCAGTCATAGGTCGTCGTATGATGGACCAGCATCGAAAAACGCGGTGAGAGCAGACAGGTCAAAAAATACATCAAATAAAATTGCTGTTGCGGACGGATCCGCTTGAGTTTTGATAAAAGAAAATCAAGGACAAAGAGCCCAACTCCGAATAATGGAAGATAAAAAGCTTTACCCACATCAGAAAAACCGACAAACCACAAATAAAAGACGACCATACACGGCGTTATCAAAATCAAGATCTTACCACGATCGCCATAGAAAAAATGACTCGCTATAAAAGCAGTTGTGTATTGATAACAGATAAACCCAACTGAATTCATTGAAAAAGAAAGAATAAAATACAAATGCGTAAACGTCAGAATACCAATAATAAAATACTTAAATGGACGAGAAACCGATATTTTTTGCACACTTAGTACAAAAACATCTGCGGTCACCAGTAAACTGGCAATCATCAGCGGCAAACCAAACGCCAAAAGCACGCCTCGTTCTAACATTCCATCACAATCGCTCTCCTTTAGACCATAAATACCCTTGTTGCAAATGCACCCCCATCTCAAGCAACTGTACCATTTTTTCGCGGTTCTCGATGCCTTCAACGATCAGCTCAAGCTGATATTTTTGGGCAACCTTCAACCAACAAGCCAAAAAGCTGAAGCCAATCTCCTCATCAAGCTGAATAAACGGTAACAACGAAAATTTCAAACAATCAACGCTGGCAAGATTGGCAAAGACCAACGAGAGGGTATTTTGCCCGCAACCGATATCATCGACCGCAATCACATAGCCATAGGCTTTGATTTTTGCGAGGGCGCTAGACAAATCAAATGACTCCTGCTGTATGCGTACGGGATGCTCCGTCAATTCAATCTGCAACTGCTCCTTATGAACAGCCATCGTTTCAAAAAAGGACCACGTTGACTGCCACAGCAGCTGTTGTGGATGAATATTGACACTAAAGCGAGTTTCCGGCTTTTTTTGACACAAACGCCGCAATTCCTTAGCATACCATTCCATCAATTGCTGATTGCCGCTTTCAGTTTGAATCATTGTACTGAATTCTTGCTGTGGGAAGCGGTTGTTCTTCTCGCTACGCAGTAAGACTTCATAGCCATTCAGCTCTTGCTGACTTAGCGATTCTACCTGCATGATTGGTTGACACAACAGATAAAGGCGATCTATGTTTTCCCAAGTTGTTTCATTCCCCATCTTCGTTAAGCCCCCATCTAGTAAAGTTATCATATCCGAGAATCGGTAATATTCCTGTCATCGTTCGTTTCTCATGCAAAAAAATGGTTCTCGTAAAGGAACTGATTTGCCTAAGTATACCAAACAGAACCAAAAATGCCCAAATATTTTAAATTCTCTGAAAGAGACTTCCGTGAAAGAATGGACGGTACCCCCATGCCTGTTTAATAGAAATGCCCCAAAGTAACCACTTTTTTCTTTTTCGTAGAAACTTGCACGTTGAAAGTTGCTTCTTTCTCATCAGCTTCCTATTTCCCTAAGTACTTATAAAAAAAACGATTCTTTTTAAATAACAAAAAAACAGCAAGTCTGCTTGCTGTTTTTTCTACGTATTTCTTTGACTGGGGTAGCTGGATTCGAACCAACGCATGACGGAGTCAAAGTCCGTTGCCTTACCGCTTGGCTATACCCCAATAATGGTGGAGGAGAGTGGATTCGAACCACTGAACCCTAAGGAACGGATTTACAGTCCGTCGCGTTTAGCCACTTCGCTACTCCTCCAAAAGGTTTTTCTCAAACCTGACAATAGTTATAATACCGAAAAAGATAACAAATTGCAAGAGCAAAAAGTAATTTTTTCTAGAAATTATTCATGTAAATTCCATTGGCGAATAATCATCTCGATGGCAGCTTCTAAGCTTCTGCTCGAACCTAGATCTTCATCCCCTAAAAAGCTTTGAAATTCTTTTGGTCCAGTTGTTAAAATCTCACCGATGCGTTTTTTACCGATAAACAATTCATTGACGGTATAGTCTTTGCCATGAATGGCTTTTGTTGTTTCTTCAATACGGACTTCGATATCTTTATTTTTCTTAGACATGGTTGCACCTCTTTCTTTACAGCACCTTCCTATTTTAACAGAAAAGCAGCAAAAGAAAAAGAAAATCTCTTCTTGAAATAAAAAAAGTAGCCAATCTTTATGATCAGCTACATTTCCTTAGATCACTTCTGGTTCGTCAAGACAGCACTCGTCACGGTATAACCTGCATCGCTTAAAATTTTCTCGATTGCTGCGACTTGCCGTGATTCTACTTGGATCTCAACAACTGTTTTTAGTGCCATCCGATTTACCACAATCGTCAAAATACTCATTTGATGATCGGCAAGGAGTTTCGTCACGTCTGCTAAAACCCCCACATGGTCATCCGTGATCTCGATCGATACTCGGGTCCCGCCATCGTGGTAGCCAGTGATTTTCAAAAAGGCATCAAAAATATCATTGTTGGTAATGATTCCCACTAGGGCATCATCATCCATGACTGGTAAAACCCCCACGTTCTCACTACGCATGACGGAAATGGCGTCCTCTAATAGTGCATCTGGTTCAATCGTAGTCACTTTTTTCAACATGATATCAGCGACCGTCGTTTTATTTAAGAGATAGTTCATTTCATAAACGCTTAAGCTTGTCGCTTTTGAGGGAGTTGCTTCAGCGATCGTTCCTTCTGTGATCAACCCTACTAATTTACCATCGTCAACGACGGGCAGACGATGGATATCATGCTGCTTCATTAAATCTACTGCATCAAAGATCGGTGTCTGCGAATCGACGGTGACGACCGTCTTCGTCATAAAATCACTTACGCTCATTGTTTAGCCTCCTAGATACGCTTTTCTTACTTCATCACTTGCTAGTAATTCTTCTCCAGTACCTTCTAAAACGATTTTCCCCGTTTCTAATACATAGCCGCGATCGGCAATCGATAAAGCCATTTTCGCATTTTGTTCGATCAGCAGCACAGTCGTTCCTTGCTGCTTGATTTCTTGAATGATGGAAAAAATTTCTTTGATAAAAATTGGTGCCAAGCCCATCGATGGCTCATCCAGCAAAAGCAAGCGCGGTTTTGACATCAATGCCCGCCCCATTGCCAACATCTGCTGCTCACCGCCAGATAATGTCGACGCATCTTGCGAGAGGCGTTCTTTCAATACAGGAAACTTGCGGTAAACTTGTTCATAGTCTTCTTTGACACCACTGTCTTTACGCAAGAAGGCGCCCATCTCTAAGTTTTCTTGAACCGTCAAACCGGAAAAGACGTGCCGCCCTTCTGGCACCTGCGACAAGCCGTTTGCGACGATTTTTTGCGGTGCTTCTTTCTCAATTTGCTTTCCTTCAAAAGTGACGGAGCCTTTTGAAGGACGGATCAATCCAGAAATCGTCCGTAAAATCGTGGTTTTCCCGGCACCATTGGCACCAATCAGCGAAACAATCTCTCCTTGATTGACGTGGAAGGAAACATCATGAACTGCTTGGATCATGCCGTAGTGAACACTTAAATTTTGAATTTCCAGCATCAGATTTCCCCTCCTAGATAGGCTTCGATTACCCGTGGATTGTTTTTGATCTCTTCTGGTTCACCGTGAGCGATGACTTGCCCGTATTCCAGTACATAGATCCGTTCGCACACTTCCATGACCAAACTCATATCATGCTCGATCAAGAGGATCGTCAATTGAAAATCTTTTTGGATCTTATAGATCAGCTTTGTCAGTTCTGTTGTTTCCTGAGGATTCATCCCCGCTGCCGGCTCGTCAAGAAACAAAATTTTTGGCTCTGTAGCTAGTGCGCGTACGATCTCTAAACGGCGTTGCTCGCCATAAGGCAAATTTTTCGCTAACGTTTGACTTTTGCCATCCATATCAAAGATCCGTAACAGCTCTAAGGCTTTTTTCTTCATGGATTCTTCGTTTTTGTAATACTTTGGCAAACGCAAGATGCTCGTCAGTAGTCCTTCTTTATGCTTACTGTTCATAGCGATCAAAACGTTGTCCATCACGGTCAAGTTTTTAAACAAGCGAATGTTTTGGAAGGTTCTTGAAAGGCCTAAATCCGCGATTTTATAAGGCTTCACGCCATTTAAACGTTTTGGCTTACCTTGGGTCTCAAAAAGCACTTCGCCTTCACTAGGCTCATACACACCTGTCAGGAGGTTAAAGAGCGTTGTCTTGCCGGCACCGTTTGGTCCAATCAACCCGACCAGCTCATTGGTATCTAGATGGAGGTCTACATGAGAAACAGCAGCTAACCCGCCGAAGTTTTTCGTTAAGCTTTTAACTTCTAATAGAGGCATCGTTGTCATCCCCCTTTTTTCTAAATTTGTCCAACAGTCCTTTTACGGAGAATTCCCAGGTTCCTAAAAGTCCGCTTGGTTTAAAGATCATGATGATGATCAAAGCCAATGCATAAATGATCATACGCAAATCAGAGAAGCCTTGCAAGTACATGTTTAAGATTCCTAGCACTACTGCCGAAACAACTGCTCCTGTGGTACTCCCAAGCCCTCCAAAAACGACGATGATCAAGACATCGATCGATTTCATAAAACCGTAATCTCGTGGGAAAACCGACTGCTGATAGCTGGCATAAAGGGTACCAGCAATGCTTGCCATCACTGCTCCCATTACAAACGCAATTACCTTGTATTTCGTTGTGTTGACCCCCATCGATTCTGCAGCGATCTCATCTTCCCGAATCCCTAAAGTCGCTCGACCAGGTCCGCTATGGATAAAGTTTGACACGACAAGAATCGATAGAACGGCAAAGAGAAAGACGATCTGCCAATTACTGAATTGAGGCAATCCGAAAATTCCTGCAGGACCATTGGTCAAGCCTCGTAAGTTCACCAACAAGATCCGAATGATCTCTGCCACACCTAGGGTAGCGATCGCTAGATAGTCACCTTTTAAACGGAGGGTCGGAATCCCAACTACTAATGCGACTGCACCTGAAACCAGCATTCCCACCAATAAACCAGTTAAAAAGCCGCCAAAGGTTGGATTGCTTGCCGACAGGATCGCACCAGCATAAGCACCGATAGCCATGAACCCGGCATGTCCTAAGGAGAATTGCCCTGAAAAACCAATGATCAGATTCAAACTGACTGCCAAAATGATGTTGATCCCGATATTGACAATGATGGCGTCAGAAAACAGATTGATCATCCCGCCGTTGTAAGCTGCAAATAATCCGAAATAAAGAATAGCTGCCAGAGCGAGCCAGATTAAGTTGTAACGTAAATTCTTTTTCATTTCTGCCACCTACACTTTCTCTTTGATATTTTTGCCGAGGATCCCAGCTGGACGAACCAACAATATAATTATTAAAATGACGTACACTAAAGCATCCTTGTAATCAGAAAAACCAAGCGCTGTCGCTGCTGTCTCCACCAAACCGATCACAAAGCCGCCTAAAGCTGCACCAGGAATGATCCCGATCCCACCGAGAACCGCCGCAACAAAAGATTTCAGACCAGGAACGACGCCCATTGATGGATCAATGGAATTATAATACAAACCGATCAGCATCCCGCCAGCTGCAGCCAAAGCCGAGCCTAAGGCAAAGGTAAAGGAAATCGTTCGGTTGACATTGATCCCCATTAAACGCGCTGCATCCGCATCAACACTTACTGCACGCATCGCTTTTCCCATACGGGTCTTTTTCACGATCAATTGCAACAGGATCATCAGTGTAACCGAAACAGCCAAGATCAATAACTGGACATTACTTACTTGAACAAACCCGATGGAATAGGTTTGTCGTTCGATCGCTTGCGGAAAGGGGCGCACATTGGCTGAAAAGAAAAAGATCATGACATTTTGTAAAAAATAAGAAACCCCGATTGCCGTGATCAATGCCGAAATTCGCGTGGAATTGCGTAAGGGACGATACGCTAAAAATTCAATCGTTACCCCAAGTGCTGCACTGGCGATCATTGAAATGAACAACGCGGGGAAAAACCCTAATTGCCATTGATTGATCAAAAAGTAACCGATAAAACTACCGATCATGTAAACTTCTCCGTGGGCGAAGTTGATCAACTTGATGATGCCATACACCATCGTATAACCCAACGCTAACAAGGCGTAGATACTGCCTAGAAACAAGCCGTTGATCAATTGTTGGATCATCATTTCCATATACTCACTTCCAATATCATTTATTATGGTTCTTCTCGTCAGAGAAAAGAAACTGAGACAAACACATCAGGTCTGTCCCAGTTTTCACTGCCAAACAACTGCAGGTTTTTAAGGTTCCACAGTGTCTGCTGAGGTTTCCTTCCCGTCAGTCAATCCTAAAACAACTGCTGATTTCTCAGGGTTATGATTTTCATCCATTGTGATTTCACCTGTCACGCCGACAAAGTCTTTCAGTTCAGACAAACCAGCTGCAATTGCCAATGAATCTGCTGAGTTTTGATCTTCGATTGCTTGTTTGATCATGTAAACTGCATCATAGGCTAACGCATTAAAAGCAGAAGGTTCTTTGCCATACTTTTCATTGAAAGCTGCCACAAACGGCTCAACTTTGTCGTTTGCTGGTGCTTTGGTAGAGAAGTGGCCGGTATAGTAAACATTGCTGACATTTTCTGCACCAGCTGTTTGAACCATTTTTTCATCACCGAATCCATCCGCACCAATGATTGCTTGATCAATTCCTAATTCTCGCGCTTGCTTGATGATCAAACCAGCTTCTGTGTAGTAGCCTGGAATGAACAAGACATCGAAGTCGACATCTTTGATTCTTGTAAGAACTGCTTGGAAATCTTTGTCGCCTTCAGTAAAGTTATCTTCTAAGACAATTTCGCCTGGGTAGCTTTCTTTAAATGCTTCCGTCAATCCAATCGCGTAATCACTTGAGTTGTCTCCCAAGATCACAGCTTTTGATGCATCCAAATTTTCAGCCGCATATTTCGCTAAGATCGTTCCTTGGAAGCTATCTTGGAAACAAGAACGGAAGGCAAATTCTTGCACTTTCCCACTAGTGTAAGTAATCGCATCGTCAGTACCTGAAGGAGTAACCATTGGTACTTGCGCTCTAGTCACGTTAGGCAAAGCTGCTTTCGTAGCACCAGAGGTTGCTGGACCAATGATGGCTACCACTTTATCATTCGTTGCTAAATTGGCTGCTACTGTAGCAGCTTCATTGTTATCTGATTTGTTATCTTTCGAAATAATTTCAATTTGTTTTCCAAGAACACCACCGGCAGCATTGATTTCTTCTACTGCTAAGTCGATTCCTTCTTTTTCAGCCGTCCCATAAGCAGCTACGGCTCCTGACAACTCTAAATTGGTTCCGATCTTGATAGTATCTCCCTCTTGTTTGTTGCCACCTTCAGCAGCCCCGCTGCCGTCCGTTGATCCACCTGTTGGTCCAGCGCTACACGCTGTCAACAAAAACAAACTCGCAAACAAAAACGCAAATTTCTTTTTCATATTTTTCCTCTCCTTCACTTCCCCTGAATATGTTATCCAATATACTGAAAAATCCGGAAAATGTCAACGAATTATCAGAATATTTCACCTATTCAGAATTTATTTTTTTCGCTATAAAAAAATGGGGTTTTTAAAACACTGATCCACCAACAATGGAATCGCTTTTCAGTTTTTTGAGCAAAAAGAAAAGTAAGCAAAGTTTTTTTCCTTTGCTTACTTTTTGAACGTTTCGAATTGCTTCATTTTTTTGTCAAAAGGACGTTTGAAAACATCACATCTAGATGTTAGCGGCTATTTCTTGGATACAATGCTTGAAAATTGGCTGCTGCCCCAACTAGATTGGCGTCATTGCGATAGTCACAAAGCTTGATCAGTGGGACAAAATCATTTAAAGCTTGATCTGCCAGCATTTTTTTCAACCGTTGATCAACTTCTTGTAATAAGCCTTTTTTGGCACTGACACCGCCACCGATAATGATCACTTCAGGATCAAAAGCAAATTGAATACTGAACAGTCCTTGCGCTAAATAGCGGTAAAATTTATTGACTTCCTCGATCGCAATGGCATCCCCATCTTCTGCTCGTTGAAAGACCTCTTCGCCGGTAATTGTAGCTCGATCTACACCGATTCGATCACAATACCGCCAAGCCATCTGAACCGCTGTCCCTAATTGCGAAAATGTTTTGCCTTGATCCAAGATCATCAACCCAAATTCGCCACCGTATAAATGTGCCCCACGGACTAGCTCACCATTTTGAAACAGGGTGCCGCCAACGCCTGTTCCGATCACAACGAAGGCAGCTTGCTGAAACTCTTTGCCCGCTCCTTGATAAAATTCAGCCATCCCAGCGCAATTGGCATCATTTTCGATGGTTACTGGTACCCCAAATGCTGCTTCGAGTTCTGAGTAAATATCAAACCCATGGATATAAGGGATCGCACTGATGCCGTCGATCCGCCGCTCTTGGGCATTGACCGCACCCGGCGCACTGATCCCGACCCCTTCGATCTCTTCGTTTACGCTTGTTCTCACTTGCTGCAGCTGGGCTTTCATTTCCTCCCAAGTATTTGGAGTAATAAATTTGCCTTTACTCACCAAAGAATCTTGTGACCAGACGCCGTATTTTACTGCTGAACCACCCATATCAAAGACTAAAATCGCCATTTTTTCCCCTCAATCCTTTATTATTCTGATACTATCTATTTTACCGTAAGTCCCCACTTGAAGAAAGCGATTTCCGATAACAATAAAAAAAACAGCCTAAAATCGACATAGACTGTCTCTATGGGATTAGAGCTGCTTTTCCAAAATAACTTGATCGATCAACTGCTGCCCATTTTCGAAAATCGGTTCAGCATAGTGGGTGGTGAAATAATTTTTCACCCGGTCTTTTTCAACATATCCTTGCTTTTGATACAAAGTCAGGGCTGCAGAGGGCAGATTACCGGTTTTGATCACGACAAGAGGGTGTTTTGCACCTTGCTGCTGGCTAAGAATCGCTTTTTCAGCAGCTTGCAACAATTGACCCCCAATGCCCCTTCCTTGCTTTGCTGGGGAGACAGCCACATTCATTATCTCCCACTTTGTGCCTTGGTCTTGATACACTAAGACACCGATCACTTCTCCAGCTTCTTCATAAACAAGCGTCTGGCTGTCATATAGATAGCCTTCTACAACTGTTTTTTCAGGATCCGCATCCAGCAACAGTGACCAAGGATACGCTTCATTAGGGTGGATTGGACGAATCATGTTTTTCTTCCTTTTCTTTTTCTCTTATGTTCGTTTAACTTTTCCGATAACGGTATGTTGGTTTGACTTTATCATCAGTGTTACGTTTTAACGTAAAGGTCTGAGGCACGTAGTCGATTCCCCCCTTTACAAAAGGATGGCACCGTAAGATACGTGCGATTCCCATCAAGCCTCCCTTAGCAGCCCCATGGACTTGGATCGCTTGGATCATGTATCCTGAGCAAGTCGGATAATAACGACAGCTGGGAGGAAACAACGGAGAGATAAAGCGTTGATAGAACCGAACAAAGCCAATCAAAAGTTTACTCATTTCTTGCCAGCCTTTCTTTTTATGATCACGATGCAGTGTAGACAGATAGAAAAAACTAGGACTCAGCACGAGGCGTAAGTCCTAGTTTTGGTTTACTTCATAAACTCAAAGATATGATTCCAAAGACTTGGAGAGAAGACTTTAAAAGGACTACCGTCGCCAATCACTCCATAGCCAATCATTGTTCCAGCTAAGAACAATAAAATAGCTAACAAAATGACGATTAGAATTTTTATCAAGCTAGTTAGAATGTAACGGTTCAACTTCACTTTATTCTCTCCTACTCCTACTAAGCGTTTACTGGTACGGTTTCTTCAACTGCTTCAGAAACTCGTTCCACAGAAGCACCTAATTGCTGCAATTTTTCATGGAATTTGTAATAGCCACGATCCAAATATTTTAGATTGCGGACACGTGTCCGACCAGTTGAACGCAGACCTAATAAAATCAACGCTGCGGCAGCACGTAAATCCGTCGCATAGACCAGCGCACCTTGCAATTCATGACCGCCTTCGATCACTGCTATGTTGCCGTCGATTTTGACATGAGCATTCATCCGACGCATTTCTTCTAAATGTTGGAAACGATTCTCAAATACCGTTTCATTCACAACACTTGTTCCAGCTGCTAAAAGTTGAATAGCAGACATTTGCGCTTGCATGTCCGTAGGAAAACCTGGATGAGGCATTGTTTTCACATCTGTTGCCTTCAATTTTTCAGGTCCAACGACACGAATCCCTTCAGCTACTTCAGTCACTTCTGCGCCCATTTCGATCAATTTTGAAATCAATGGACGATTGTGTTCTGAGATTGCATCTTTAATAATAACGTCTCCTTGAGTCATCGCAGCTGCAACCATAAAGGTTCCTGCTTCGATACGGTCTTGGACGATCGAATGATCTACTGCATGCAGGTGTTCGACCCCTTCGATACGCATCGTTTCGGTTCCTGCACCAAAGACCTTGGCACCCATTTTGTTTAAAATGTTTGCTAAATCGACGATTTCAGGTTCACGAGCGACGTTTTCAATGATGGTGATGCCTTTAGCTTTTACGGCAGCCATCATGATATTTTGCGTTGCGCCGACACTTGGGAAATCCAAGTAAATGCTATTGCCTTTTAACTCATCAGCGATCGCTTCTATGTATCCATCTTTTTGGATGATTTGAGCGCCTAGTGCTTGAAATCCCTTCAAATGTAGATCAATTGGTCGTTTGCCGATTGCACAGCCGCCAGGCATTGCCACTTTGGCATGACCATTACGGGCTAACAAAGGTCCCATGACTACGATTGAAGCGCGCATTTGGCTTACATACTCATACGGTGCTTCGATCGCTAACTCTTGTGATGCATCGATCGTCATCGTATTGTTTTCTTCTTCAAAATCGATTGCGACATTTAAATGCCGAATCACTTCTTTCATTGTTAATACATCGGAAAGGATCGGTACATTTGTTAATGTCGTTGTTCCTTCTTCCGCTAATAAGCTTGCCGCTAAGATAGGTAGAACAGCATTTTTTGCCCCTTCGATCTTCACTGTTCCAGTTAATCGATTACCACCTTGAACGATCATCTCTTCCATTTATGTTCCCTCCAAATAATGCAGTGACTCACACAAATCTTGCCAATTATAGCATAATATTCGGTGTTTTTGCATATATTAATGAAATTCTTAAAAACCTGTTAAAAATAAATTACGACATAACGCAATCAACTCAAGGAAAAAAGTACTGGCGGTGTAGCCTAATGCAATCGCAAGAAACACCATGACCATTCGTATCTGAGTCGTTCGTAAGGCTTTAAAAAAAGCATCGATCCGCACAGATTGCAATGCCCAAAATGCTAAATAGATGAACGCTAAATGACTCACGATTCGAATGATTGCATCAATTCCATACACTTGCATACTTCCTGCTCCTTTTTTCATAATTGAACATTCCTATCATACCACAAAGATGTCAAGATAAAAAATAATCTTTCTTGAAACCTTCATGAAAAGACTTTAAAAAGTTTTTAAAACGTTTTCTTGAAGAAACAAAAAAACAAAGGCAAGATGCCCTTGTTTTTTAGGAATGTTTTGACACGTTGATTCGATTGATGGCGCGGTGCAAAGCAACCGTTGCGCGACGAAGCTGGTCGATATCTTCGACTTGTTTGGCCTCTTCGATTTGACGTTCTGCACGTTGTTTTGCTCTTTCTGCCCGTGAAACGTCGATGTCGCGATCACGTTCCGCACTATCGGCTACGATAGAGACAACATTGTCCCGCACTTCAAGGATACCGCCATTGACGGCGACCCAGTCGACGTGAGTATCCGAATCGATCCGTTTGACCCGGACTTCATCAATCGTCAACGGAACGATGATTGGGGCATGATGCGGCAAAATACCGATCTCGCCATCTGTCGTACGTGCAACCACGATTTTCGCGTGGTGATCGTAAACCAAACCAGCAGGTGTCACCACATTGACTGTTAAAAATTGATCCATGAGGTTCCCCTCTTTCTTCGAGGCTGGTTAATTAATAGCCAATTTTTTTCGCTTTTTCAATGACGTCTTCAATTCGTCCTACACTACGGAAGGCTTCTTCTGGAAGATCATCATATTTTCCTTCAAGAATCTCAGCAAAGCCTTTGATCGTTTCCTCAACTGGTACATAAGAACCAGGTTGTCCAGTAAACTGTTCCGCTACGTGGAAGTTTTGCGACAAGAAGAATTGAATCCGACGCGCACGAGCCACTAACGTTTTTTCTTCATCAGACAACTCATCCATCCCTAAGATAGCGATGATGTCTTGTAGTTCGCGGTAACGTTGCAACGCATGCTGTACTTCAGTCGCTACTTCATAGTGTTTTTCACCAACGATTTCAGGTGCTAACGCACTAGAAGAAGAAGCCAGTGGATCAACGGCTGGATAGATCCCTTGTTCAGTCAATTTCCGTTCCAAGTTGGTTGTTGCATCCAAATGGGCAAAAGCAGTCGCTGGTGCCGGGTCCGTGTAGTCATCGGCAGGAACATAGATCGCTTGAATAGAAGTAACCGATCCTTTTTTCGTTGAAGTGATCCGTTCTTGTAATTGTCCCATTTCGGTTGCTAGTGTCGGTTGATACCCAACAGCAGAAGGCATCCGACCTAGTAAGGCAGATACTTCAGAACCAGCTTGCGTAAATCGGAAGATGTTATCGATAAACAAGAGTACGTCTTGTCCTTCTACATCGCGGAAGTACTCCGCTAAGGTCAAACCAGTCAAGGCAACCCGCATCCGAGCACCTGGTGGTTCGTTCATTTGTCCAAACACCATGGCTGTTTTTTCGATAACGCCAGATTCTTTCATTTCATTATAAAGGTCGTTTCCTTCACGTGTCCGTTCACCAACACCTGTGAAGACAGAGATCCCCCCATGCTCTTGGGCGATGTTGTGGATCAGTTCTTGAATCAAGACGGTTTTACCAACACCGGCACCACCGAAAAGACCAACTTTCCCCCCTTTTAAATAAGGGGCTAATAAGTCGATAACTTTGATCCCAGTCTCAAGAATCTCGGTACTTGTTGACAATTCATCAAAGTCAGGAGCTTTTTTGTGAATCCCACTGCGGGGTGCTTCATCAGGGAACGGCGCTTCTAAATCGATGGTGTCCCCTAAGACATTAAACACCCGTCCTAAGGTGTCTGTCCCAACTGGAACAGAAATGGAGGCGCCTGTATCGATTACTTCCATTCCTCGTTGTAAGCCATCTGTTGATTCCATGGCAATCGTACGGATAACGCCGTCGCCAAGTTCTAAGGCAGCTTCTAACACAACTTTTGTTTTCTGCTCATCTTTTTTGTAAACAATCAACGCATTGTTGATATCTGGTAATGATTGGTCTAGAGAGAATTCCACGTCAACAACGGGACCAATGACTTGAACAATCTTGCCTGAACTCATTCGTATTCCTCCATTCGTTCTTGAAACTATTCTAACGCGGATGCCCCCGCCACAATTTCAGTAATTTCTTGGGTGATTGCGCCTTGGCGCGCTCGGTTGTAAGAGATCGTCAAGTCCCCAATAATATTTTTGGCATTATCTGTTGCTGTTTTCATCGCTGTCATTCCGGCAGCATGCTCGGCTGTTTTTGCGTCAACAATCGCACCATAAATCAAGCTTTCAGCGTATTGAGGCAGTAATTGATTCAAAATCGCTTCTCTAGAAGGTTCAAACAAGTATTCTTGTTCATAACTTTCGGCTTCTTCAGGATCTAGATCGGAAATCGGCAACATTTTCTCCACACGAAATTGGCTAGTCAATGAGTTGATATGATGGTTATAACACACATATAATTCATCGAAGACTTCGTTTTGGTACATCGTTGTCGCCAATGTTACGATTTTACGCACCTCGTCAAAGCTTGGTTGATCCGAAAGGTTTCTTAACTCGTACGCCAAATTGATGCCCCGTGCTTTGAAAAAGTCGGCGCCAGTTGCACCAATGGCAATCATGACATACTCTTCTTCTTTTGCATGGTCTTCGTCCAGCATGGTCATCATTTGCTTCAAGATGGAACTATTGTAGCCGCCCACTAGACCGCCATCAGAAGTGATGACAATATAGCCTGTGCGTTTGACCGGACGACTAACCAACATACTGTTATAGTTCACACCATCTTTAGGACCGGAACCTGCAAGATCGGAAAGCTGCTGCGCAGTTAAATGCGTAACGATTTCACGTACTTTGTTGGCATACACTTGAAACTGTTTCGAATGAGCTTCAGATTTTGTTAATTTTGCAGCTGAAACCATTTGCATGGCCTTTGTGATTTGGCTGGTTTTTTTTGTTGAGGCAATTCGTTGCTTGATTTCATTTAATGAAGCAGCCATTTTCTCTCACCTCTTTTATGCGTTTTGCATTGTCGATATTTTATCTTGCGGCGTTACCCGAGAACTGTTGGATGCCATGAAAATATCTTTGAATGCTTTAATGGTGTCATCTAACAAGCTTTCTTCTGGCAAATCTTTCGTTGTCCGAATGGTTTCAAAAATCGTTGCTGCGTTTGCTTCGATATATTCAAATAATTCTGCTTCAAAGTCCAATAGTTTATTGACTGGCACACTATCAATGAATCCATGCGTCAAGGCATAAAGAATCACGACTTGTTTTTCTACTGCCAATGGTTCATGCAGTTTTTGCTTCAAGATTTCAACGGTTCGACGACCGCGGTTTAATTTGGCTTGTGTCGCAGCATCTAGATCAGACCCAAACTGTGTAAAGGCCTCTAGTTCGCGATAGCTAGCCAAGTCCAAACGCAAGGTACCGGCAACTTTTTTCATCGCTTTGATCTGCGCAGAACCACCAACCCGTGAAACGGACAATCCAGCCGCTACGGCAGGACGCACACCAGAATAGAATAGGTCGTTTTCTAAGAAAATTTGTCCATCTGTGATAGAAATCACGTTAGTTGGGATATAGGCTGAGATATCCCCTGCTTGTGTTTCAACAAACGGCAATGCCGTCATTGATCCACCGCCTAGTTCATCACTTAATTTCGCTGCACGTTCCAATAAACGAGAGTGCAAGTAGAAGACATCCCCTGGGTATGCTTCACGACCTGGCGGACGGCGTAGAAGGAGAGAAAGTTCACGGTAAGCGACTGCTTGTTTTGATAAGTCATCAAAGACGATCAAAACATGTTTGCCGTTATACATGAATTCTTCTCCCATCGCAGCCCCGGCATAAGGTGCGATATAAAGTAGTGGTGCTGGTTGTGAAGCACCTGCTGAAACAACGATTGTGTAATCAAGTGCACCATAACGGCGTAATGTTTCCACTTGTGCACGAACCGTTGAGTCTTTTTGGCCAATTGCGACATAGATACAGATCATGTCTTGCCCTTTTTGGTTGATGATCGCATCAATAGCGATCGTTGTTTTCCCGGTTTTCCGGTCACCGATGACTAATTCCCGTTGGCCACGACCGATTGGTACTAAAGCATCAATAGCTTTTAAACCAGTTTGCATTGGTTCCGAAACGGATTTCCGTTGCATAACACCTGGTGCAGCTGCTTCGACTGGGCGTGATTTATCTGTTTCAATCGGACCTAAACCATCGATTGGTTGCCCTAATGGATTTACTACCCGGCCAATTAATGCATCGCCGACAGGAACTTCCATGATTTTACCGGTTCGTTTTACTTTGTCCCCTTCACGAATGGTTTCAAAATCACCTAGGATGATGATCCCGACATCGTTTGACTCTAAGTTTTGTGCCATCCCATAAGAACCGTTTGAAAACTCAAGCAGTTCTCCACTCATGGCATTTTCTAAACCGTGGGCGCGGGCGATCCCGTCCCCAACGTATGTGACAGTACCGATTTCTTCTACAGAAAGTTCGTTCTGATAATTTTTAATTTGCTCTTTGATCAAGGCACTAATTTCTTCTGCTTTGATGGCCATCCGATTCACCTCTTATCTCTTGTTTATCTGCCGATTTTTTGTCGCAGATAATCCAGTTGGCTCTTAATACTACCGTCGATCACTTGATGATTTGCTTCAACGATGACACCGCCTAAAATCGTTGGATCGATCGTTTCTTTCAATTGTGCCTGCTTGTACCCAAGCTTATCGGCGATTTGCTTTTCAATTTTGCTTTTTTGTTCTGCTGACAAAGCAACAGCCGTTGTGATCGTTCCGAGAACAAGACCTTGATATTCATCGTAACGACGTTCGTATTCATCAATGATCAGCAATAGATCATCCATGCGATCATATTCATAAACGATCTCTAAGAAATTTCTGACCAAGCCTTCAAAGCCCTTCAGCAATTGATCGACTAATTGTCTTTTCTCATGAAGATCCAAACGGTTATCGGTCACGATTTGGCCGAATGTTGGAATCTCCTGATAAATCTGACGCAAGGTCATTAATTCTTGGTAAACTTCTGTCAAGCGTTGTTCTTCCATCGCCAATTCGAACAAGGCTTTTCCATAGCGTTTTCCCACTGTGAATTTATCGAGTTTCATTAACTGAACCCAAGCCTTCGATATATTGATTGATTAGGGATTCATGATTTTCGGGAGTCAATTCGCGGCCTAAGATTTTTTCTGCGATTTGAAGCGAAAGTTCTGCCACATCATCTTTCACTTCTTTTAACGCAGTTTCTTTTTCAAGGGTGATATCTGAGTTGGCTTTTTCTTTCAAACGAGCCACTTCTTCTTTGGTCTCGCTCAAAATATTTTGCCGACTCAATTCCCCGCTATCTTTGGCGCTCTTGATGATCTCCGCAGCTTCAGAATGAGAACGTGCCAATTTTTCTTGGCGTTCTTTTTCTAATTTTGCTGCATTCAAGCGTGATTGTTCCGCTGAATCCAAATCATTGGCGATTTTATCTTCCCGTTTTTGCATCATGCTACTGATGGCATCCCATGCAAAATGTTTCAATAAGAATAGCAAAAGAAGAATTGATCCGCTGACAACGATAATATTGCCAAGCATTGGATTTTGAACTTCCGCCATAACCAACTGATTTAGCATAACGATTCTTCCTTTCTGAAAGTCATTGTTTCATTAGAAAAAAGCAAAAACGAGTGCAATTGTTCGTTTCTGCCTTTTCGTGCTTGTCTTATCGGAAGACTAATAACAGCGCGATAACTACCCCTAGAATCGGTACAGCTTCGACTAGCGCTACCCCGATAAACATTGTTGAACGTAGTTGACCTGACATTTCAGGTTGGCGTGCCATTGATTCGATCGTTTTTGCGATTACTTGTCCGTTACCATACCCTGCACCAATTGCTGCTCCGATAATTGCTAATCCTGCTCCAATAAAGTTCATTCTTTTTTCCTCCTAATTGTATGTCGATTCGATTAATGTTCTGCCACGGTTTTGTGGCTCATAAATACCATGGTCAATGTAACAAATACATAAGCTTGGATCGCTCCAATAAAGAGCGAGAAGCCAATCCAGATCATTTCTAGCGGCATCACGATCGGCAATGACCACCAACCAAGACTAATAAACATGTTGGCAATCAATCCTAATAACACTTCACCAGCGAATATATTTCCATATAAACGCAAGCCTAACGTGATGACATTCGTAAACTCTTCGATGATTTTTAGCGGCAATAAAAAGCCCACCGGTTTCAGATACGAATTGATCAAGTAATTTTTGAAGCCCAACGACTTGATCCCAAAGAAATGTGTCAAGGAAATAACCATAAGTGCGAGTGTCAATGTAACAAACGGGTCTGCTGTCGGACTTTTCCATAAGGTAATGTCATCTGTCGTCACGATTTTTGTGACTAAGCCGATCTCATTTGCCACAAACACAAAAAGAAACATTGTTACACCGAGCAAATGAAAGTTGTTCACTTGAGATCCTGGTAGATTGTCCGCCACGATGCCACGAACAAAGTCAATGACCCATTCAATGAAGTTCTGCTTCCCTTTCGGTTTCATTTGCAAATTACGTGTACAAATAAAGACCACCAAAAAAACAATGATACAAGAAATGATTGTCATCATAGCTACAGTTCCATCAAACCATATAGGACCGATATGAAACATAAGCGATTTATCTTCCAATCTTTCTCACCTCTTTTCCTGTCATCTCCAGAAAAAAATCTGGTGTTACAATGCGTTTCCTCTCATAACAATCGGTATCATACCACCACGAATGGAAAATTTCAAAGCATTTTCAAGAAAATTAGACAAAAAACTCACAATGCTAAAAATCCTAAATTAAGTGAAAAATCCTCGTGTCGCTATGTGGAAGAAAAAGCCTGTTAAATCAACAGCTTTCCCTTAAATGCTACCAAATTTAGCGTGATTTTCAAAGCGATAACCTCTGTCGGATTCTAAAAGAAGTTCTTAGAAAATTAGAAATTTCTAAGAACTCGGTCAATTTGTCTTTCCTGATCTTTGCGTTTTAAGGATTCTCGCTTATCATACTCGCGTTTTCCTTTCGCTAAACCAATCAAAACTTTGGCATAACCATCCTTGATATATACCTTTAATGGCACAATCGTCATACCAGTATTTTTTGTTTCGCCAATCAAACGAGCAATCTGCTTTTTGTGTAGCAACAGTTTTCTCGTCCGCAATGGATCATGATTAAAAATGTTGCCTTGCTCGTAAGGGCTGATATGCACATTGACTAAGAATGCCTCACCATTGCGAATGCGTACAAAGCCGTCTTTCAAATTGATCCGACTGTTACGGATCGCCTTGATCTCTGTTCCCTGTAAGACGATCCCCGCTTCGATCGTATCGAGGATCGTGTAATCATGGCGGGCCTTTTTGTTTTGGGCGATTAATTTCCCTTCTCCTTTAGGCACGGGCCATCCCTCCAATTATTTTTTCTTGATTCCTTTATAAAAAGGTTTTTTCTTTTTCACTTTGCCAGCTTTTTTCGGCTTGCCTTTGCCTGATTGTTCAAACCGTTTCCCTTGGTTTTTCTCAGGGTTTCGTTGTTTTTTTCCACGGCGGTTCGCTTCATTTTTTTGATGGTTGCTTCGTTTGTTAGCTTTTGGTGCTTGCAGTTTTTCAACTTCTTCTGCTGCTACCAGTTCGAAATCGATCTCTCTTGTTTCTGGATCAGCCTTTACGACTTTGATGCGAACTTTCTGACCAATTTTAAAGGTCAAGCCTGTCCGTTCCCCCACAAGTGCTAGATGGTTTTCCAAATAATGGAAGTAATCTTGCTTCAAGTTATTGATATGGATCAGCCCTTCAATCGTGTTAGGCAATTCAATAAACAAGCCAAACTTGACCACTGAACTGATGATACCGTCAAACTCTTCTCCTACTTTATCGGCCATATACTCAGCTTTTTTAAGCGCATCGACTTCTCTTTCTGCATCGACTGCTCGTCGTTCCATTTGGGAGCTATGCATTGCGATATCAGGCAAGATTTCCGCCCATTTGTTTTGGTTGGCTTCAGAGACATCTTCGCTGTAAGAACGAATCAAGCGATGCACGATCAAGTCGGGGTACCGACGGATCGGTGACGTGAAGTGGGTATAATCTTCCGCTGCCAAACCATAGTGACCGACGTTTTCTTCAGAATACTTCGCTTGTTGCATACTTCTTAGTAGCATCGTATTGACAACCATTGCCTCTGGCTTATCTGCCACATCTTCAACCACTTTTTGTAGTTGTTTTGGTGAGATCGAGCCATTGGTCTGTTTGACTACGATCCCTAAAGCAGACGCAAAATCGAAGAAGCGGCGCATTTTCTCTTCTTTTGGTTCCTCGTGGATCCGATAAATAAATGGCAGATGTTTCCGATTGAAATGGCGCGCCACGGTTTCATTGGCTGCCAACATGAAGGATTCGATCAATCGCTCGCCGACGCCACGTTCTCGCAGAACGATTTCTTGCGGGTGTCCTTCTCCATCGACTAAGACTTTCGCTTCTCGGTCTTCAAAAGAAACTGCCCCACGTTTGATGCGCATCGCTTCTAACACGTGATGCAAGGCGGCCATATCATGGAACATCGGTACTAGTTCCGCATATTCTTTGGTGGTTTCTGGATCATTGTCTTCAATGATTTGATTGACTGCTTGATACGTCATCCGGGCACTTGTTTGAATAATACTTTGGAAAATATTGTAATCCGTGACGATCCCCTCTTGGTTGATCCACATTTCACAGCTCATGGTCAACCTTGGCACGTTTGGATTCAACGAACAGATGCCGTTTGATAAACGCTGTGGGATCATTGGAATCACTCGATCCGTAAGGTAGACACTCGTTCCCCGATCAAACGCTTCTTTATCCAATGCGCTGTTTTCGGTCACATAATAAGAGACATCGGCGATATGCACGCCCAAATAGAAGCTGCCGTCAGGCAATGCTTTTACCGTCACCGCATCATCCAAATCTTTGGCATCCGCTCCATCGATCGTTACGATCTGTTGATCTCGCAAATCCCGCCGTTCTGGAAAGTCAGCAGGATCGATCGTATCTGGGACTGCATCTGCCGCCGTTAAGGTTTCTTCCTCGAATTTTGTGGGAATCCCGTTCGCCACGACGATCGACAATATATCCATTCCAGGATCGTTTTTATGTCCTACAACTTTCGTGATCAACCCCTCTAAGCTTTTCGAATAACCTTTTTCTGGGTAATGGCTGATTTCAACGATCACAATGCTACCATCTACAGGTCGAATCCCTTGAGCGCCAATAAACACCTTTAATTCACTTAGTTTTTTATCTTTAGGCTGAACTACGCCATATAGATCCGACTCTTCGATCTCTTTTTCGTCAAATAATGTAAACTCGCCGACCAACTGACTGATGGCGCGTTGTTTGATTTCTACGACTTTCCCCTCTGCACCACGATCTGAGAAAGGATCGGCAACATGCACGATGTCTACAGCAACGGTATCGCCGTCCATGGCATAGCCTGTTGCTTCTTTAGGGATATAAATATCGTCTTCTTCTTCATCCAACGTGACAAAACCGAAGCCCCGCTCGTTGGCTCGGAAAGTCCCTTCCACAAATACACGTTTCATGGGTAATTTCACTTTGCCTTTTTTGTTAAAAATCACACTGCCTTCTCGTTCCATCGCTGCTACTGTCTGGACAAGATTCTTAAAGTCTGTGCTTTTTTGAAGTCCTAGACCTTCAGCAATTTCTTCCATTGAAAAGCTTTTTTTGCGGCTTTCTTCGAGAAACTGAATGATTTTTGTTTTAATCGTTTCTGTCATAACTCACTCTTTCCAAGCAAGTGTTTCTAAGAAAGCAAACACATCCTGCTCTAATTTTTTCCGTTCTGGTCCAACGGTCACCACATGACCGCTTTCGGGATACCATTGAAGCGTATAGGGAACATGGGACAGTGCCCCTGCTGTTTTGAAAACTGTCTGTGGATCGATCATTTGATCCTTTCCTGCTTGCGCCAGGAAGATTGGGCGCTTGATTTTTCCTAAATGCCCAGCTGTGGTTTGTCCGACTGTTTCGATTCCTTGCAGCTGTTCTCTGACCTTACGAGGGACTTCTGCCAATATTTCTTTTTGGGTCGCCTCGTCTAAATCAGCATAGGGTATGACCATTTCAGCATACTTTTCAAAATTGACTGGCACTTCATTCTTGGTTTCAAATAATGGCGAACAAAACAGTCCGCCCCCCATCAATGTTGGATCTTGGGTCAAACGATCCATCGCTAAAATCCCACCCATGGAAAGTCCCAGCACAGCAACTTCCTCATAGCCTTTTTCTTTCACATAAGCAACTGCATCCGCAGCATCCTGCTGCCAAACAGTCATTCCTTGATTTAAGATATCATCTGGATTCGGTGTACCATGTCCAGTAAACATCGGTGTATAAACCGTGTAGTCTTTTTGTTCTAACGAACGACAAAGCATGCGCACATCGTTAGGACTGCCTGAATAGGCATGGAACAAAATGACCGCTCGTTTGCCGTGTTCAGCAAAAACCGGTTTTGGTTGATTAAATGTTTTCATGTTTCCTTTCACCTCACGTCCAATTCTACCATAGTTAGCAAGAATACTTCGACAAATGCGATCAAAATCTTCCCGTTAAAAAGAAAAAAACCTCTCTTTACGAGAGGTTCGCTAACAAAGTGATTAGTTTGATGAAAGAAAAGCCAAAATAAAGAGCAAGACCATCCAAACAAAACCTAAAATGGCCGTTGAACGCTGCATCACCGCTTCAAATCCACGGGCTTTTTGCTTACCAAACAATTGATCTGCACCGCCAGTAAAGGCACTAGCTGCACTATTTTGCTTGCTAGGCTGCATCATGATCGTAATGACCATTAAAATCGAAATAACGATCACAGCAGTTAATAAGATGTTATACACGTTAGCTCCTCCTTGTTTGCTAAAGTCGTCCTTTCCATTTTAGCATTTTCCGCTGGAAATTACTACTCTCTTTTTGTCATTGCCCGTTGCATGAGGGTTTAAAAAAGACTGTCCTTTCTGACAGCCTTTTTCTCATAGATCACTTTCGTTCAAATCAGCGAACCAGTACGTCATCGTATTCTGGTTTTTCTTTGAACTCTTTGACCGCAAAGGAGCAGACAGGCATAATTTTTTTCTCTTCCCGTCTTGCTTTTTCAACAACCGCTTTGAGTAATTTTTGCGCCAATTGCTGGCCGCGATAATCAGGGTTGACGAAGGTGTGGTCTACTTCTAGCACATCATCTGGCGTTTCTTGCCATGTGATTTCTCCCACCTCTTTTTCTCCATCATACAAAGCAAAACGTTTATTTTCTTCTTTGATTTCCATTGCTTTCTTCCTTTCTATCAGACGATGTCTGTATTTTGTTTGATATTCTCAATGAATTGCAAAACGGTTGGCCAATATTCTGGAGCATCTTTCACTGCCTGTAAATGTCCCATATTCGCAAAGAGGACTTTTTGTTTCGGTCCAGCCGTTGCTTCCATTAAGGTATTGATCTCTTTTTCCGAAAGAAACGAATCTTTTTCTCCTTGTAAAAACAGCACAGGTAAATGGTTGCTGCCGACTTGTCGGGTCACCGAGATCTGCAAGAAGGGATAACCGACTAATTGTTTGCTATAGCGATTCGCTAAGCGCAAAAAGCGTTTGATCGGTAACCGAGAAAATTGCGGCAAGCTTGATCGGATCGCACTGTAAACGGACGTATAGCTGCTGTCTGAGATCAACCCAGCCACTTGCACCGGCATGACTTCTCCACTAGCCAGCAGCAAGGTCGCAGCCCCCATTCCTAAACCATAGAGGAAGATTTGTGTTTGTGGGTCTTTTTCCAAAATCTTATCGATCCACAAAAGCAGATCCATCCGATCTAGCCACCCTAAGCCGATCTCTTTGCCTTCACTGTGGCCATGTGCACGTAAATCAGGAACTAAAACATTGTAACCAGCAGACCAGAATTTCTCGGCTGCCTCTTGACAATCTGCTTGCCCATCACTGCGATACCCATGCAAGCAGATCACCCACGTTTTTGCACACTGATCAAAGACTTCCGCTGTTAGGATCAGATCATCGGCGGTCGTTACCGTACATTCCGAACCTTGTGCCCAAAAAGCCGAACTGCTTTTTGCGATCCGCTCTTTGTATGGAATCCCCAGTTTCTTTCTGCCTTCTTTTTCATACCATTCATTGTTACGCATAATAATTGCCGAAACAAAATAGCGTACGCCCTTTTTCATCACAGACGTGCGATATACATAGTACACCAAAAAAATAAAAATAAGCAGTAGTAGCAATAGCCAAACCATAGGATCCCCCCTTCATTTTAGTTTACCATTTACACCGGTTTTCAGCCAAAGTTTTGTCGCAAGTCTTAAATAAGTCCTATACTTTTTTAAGAAAAAATCTTTGTACTGACTTCTAGCGAAGGAGCAGTACAAAGATTTGTTTGGTTAACTATGTTTCTGTTTATAGAATAGGAAAGCAATCATGGTGAGTAAGATACCTCCAAAAACACTTAGTTCATAAGAGGATTCCTCGTTTGTCTTTGGCAAGCGTTTTTCATTATCTGTCTGTGATGACTCTGTCTGGTTCTTTTTGTCATCCAGCTTTTGCTCGGCGTTTCTGGCTATTTTTTTCGGTTTATCAGACTTGTCAGAAGGGGTTGGTACTTTGGGACCGCTAGGATCATTCGGTGTCTCAGGCGTTCTCGGCGTTTTTGGTTCGACATAAGTATTGATCAAATCATAGCCATGGACATCTGACCTGTATCCTTTGACAGCCACTTCTTGAATGCTATAGGTGTAAGCTTGACCTTTCGCATCATATTTTGGCAGATTGTCAAAACGATAGCTCCAGTCCCCTTGGTTATCTGCTTTTACAACTTGCTTGGCGATTTCTTTACCGTTTCGTACCAGCTTGACAGTAATGCTTTCTGGTCTTGTTTCGAATTTATTATCGTAGTCATTCCATGTCTTCGTTCCGGCTACTTCTGTCGTTTCAGTATTGTGGTACGTGTCGACTAGGTCATAGCCATTTACTTTAGTGGTGTATCCTGACACTTTTTCTTCTTGGATCGTGTACTTGTATGCTTGACCTTTTTCATCATACTTAGGCAGATTGTCAAAGCGATAGGTCCAGTTGCCTTGGTGATCTGCTTTTACGGTTTTTTTGTCAATCTCTTTACCGTTTTGCATTAAGTCGACAGTGATGCTTTCAGGGCGGGTATTGAACTTGTTGCTATAATCATCCCATGTCTTTGTTCCAGCTACGTCTGTCGTTTCGGTATTACGGTAGGTGTTGACTAGGTCATAGCCGTTGACTTTAGTGATGTATCCTGACACTTTTTCTTCCTGGATCGCGTAGGTGTAAGCTTTTCCTTCGGCATCATACTTAGGCAGATTGTCAAAGCGATAAGTCCAGTTGCCTTGGTGATCTGCTTTTACGATTTGATCGTCGATTTCCTTATCATTTCGCATCAGCTTGACAGTGATGCTTTCAGGGCGGGTATTGAACTTGTTGTCGTAGTCATCCCATGTCTTTGTTCCAGCTACGTCTGTCGTTTCGGTATTACGGTAGGTGTTAACTAAGTCATAGCCATTTACTTTGGTGGTGTATCCTGGAACATTTTCTTCTTGGATCGTGTAAGTATATGCTTTCCCCTCGGCATCATACTTAGGCAGATTGTCAAAGCGATAGGTCCAGTTGCCTTGGTGATCTGCTTTTACGATTTGATCGTCGATTTCCTTATCATTTCGCATCAGCTTGACAGTGATGCTTTCAGGGCGGGTGTTGAACTTGTTGTCATAGTCATCCCATGTCTTTGTTCCAGCTACGTCTGTCGTTTCGGTATTACGGTAGGTGTTGACTAGGTCATAGCCGTTGACTTTAGTGGTGTAACCTGACACTTTTTCTTCTTGGATCGCGTAAGTGTACTCTTTTCCTTCGGCATCATATTTAGGCAGATTGTCAAAGCGATAAGTCCAGTTGCCTTGGTGATCTGCTTTTACGATTTGATCGTCGATTTCCTTATCATTTCGCATCAGCTTGACAGTGATGCTTTCAGGGCGGGTATTGAACTTATTGTCATAGTCATTCCATGTCTTTGTTCCGGATACTTCTGTCGTTTCGGTGTTACGATAGGTGTTGACTAGATCATAGCCGTTTACTTTAGTAGTATACCCTTCAACAGGTGTTTCTTGGATTGTGTAATCATAAGTCTGACCAGATTCGTCAGTTGTCGGTAGGTCCGTAAATTCATAATGCCATTCCCCCTCTTTATTTGGGGTAACCGTTTTTGTTTGGAACACTTCACCGTTTTGCAATAATTGAACCGTAATACTTGCCGGACGGGTATTAAATTTGTTGTCATAATCGTCCCACGTTTTGGTCCCGCTGATTGTCGTTGTATCAAAAGAAAGCAATTGATTCATGGCAGCTAGTTTAATAGTCGGCACGATTGTTTCATTTGCTTGCAGATCCCAGCGATGGGTTTCTGCATTGACCAATACTGTATCCGCAATGATACTGCCGTCAACATTTTGATGGACATCGACTGTATCACCAACAGCCAAGATGGTTCCTTGGAAGGGACTATTAATCGAAATCGTTTGGCCCTCTGATTGGCCAACAAAATTCCATAAGATAACAGCATCATCAAACTCTTCTGTTTCATGGCTATTACGAGACGTACCATCCGTATATTCTAGTTTGATTTGCGACTTGATATTAACGGTACTTGCTCCTTCGGTATCCACATTGATGAGCACAGGAGACGTGCCTTTTGTCAGCCCTTTGATAGTAATCGGCGTATCTTTTTCTAATTCTGTTTTTGAAAGAGAAACAACTACCTTTTGGTCTTCTTTCGCAATTGGATCTTCTGAAAAGGAGATGGGTTTCGTATCAATCAGGTAGCCGTCTGGCGCCTCCGTTTCCACAAAGGAATACTCTCCCTCTGGAAGATCCGTTTCGATTACTTGTCCATCATCATTTGTGATCTCTTCATCAACCTCTTTATGTGTCTTTTTATTTTGAAGTTCGTAGACACCGTCATCAAGCGGCTTTCCTTTTTCATCCGTTAAGGTCAAAACAACCTCTTGAGTATCATTTTCAGCACTGGTAGTATCAATGACCCGCTGATTATTATCAGTGAACTCCTTGGTTACACCGGGTGTCTGCGGATAAGCTCCCAGTCTTTCTGACGTCGCCTGTAACGTTGAAAATACCTTTCCAAAATCTATATACGGTTCACTTACGGATGGATCTTGAAAAACTTCGGAAGTCTTCAAGTGATCCATTCTCTGACCATTTACAAAAACGGCAGGTTGCTGATTTTGATCTGCTAAATCTACTGTGACTGATGGGCCAAAAACAACTTTGTTTTTTCTACTATCCGTTCCTGACACAAAAGAAGAATTTGCAATCGTATTGACCTTTTGAATGTAATTGATTTCTGTTGCCAACGAACCATCCTGAATACTGGTTCCAAAATTGACATTTCCATTTAGTTCTCCCACTGCTAAGTTTCCATTCGTATGGGTATTTAGTGTCGCATGGTTAGCAAAAATATGAAAATATTGGGCTTCTCCCAGAAGGGCGTCATCAACTTCAGGAACATCATTTTTAAAAATGCCGCCATTTGAAAGTTGTGAAGCTGCTGGTGCACTTGCTTGGGTATCAGGTGTTGATTCTATTGCTGTTGATGCAGTATTTGACGCCGTTTGCTGTTGTGACTCGCTACTTGTTGTTACAATCTGTTTTTCAAAAGCCTCTGTTTGATCCTGATTATCAGAAAGTACGGCTTCGGTACTCGTTGCTTCTGTGGATTGATTTTCAGGTAGAACAACTGCTACATCGGTTGCGTTGATGAGGTCTTCTTTCACTTGACCCTTTTCTTCATCTGTTTGAAGAAACGCTGATTTGATTGTCAATGTTTGAAGACTTTTAGTTTGAAACGTTAGCGTCATTTGACTAAAGGAACTGCTAGCAGTTTCTTCTATCAACTGCTGTCTTTGCGAATCATATGTAAAGTTCGTGCCGCTGCTTTGGATTGATTCCGGCAAAATCGTTTGTTCCCCTTCACTCAAGCTGAATGCCAGTTGATTAGCTGCTGCTTGTTGGTTTTTTTCAACTTGGATGCTCCAAGTGATCTCCCCTGTGGTAGGATCTGGTAATGAGGTCACTTGCGCTGTGCCTTTTTCGTTCTGAAATAGGACTGTTTTGGTGCTTCCCTCGGTGTTTGCATGAGCTGTAACGACTGGTAACAATGGCGTCCCATACGACATGACAAGCAAGGATAACATGAAAATTGGGTAAGCTATTTTTTTCACATAAGTAAGCATTTTTCTTCCTCCAAACAACAAATTTTACTCAGGTGATTATCCTAATCGGAAAAAAGACAAAATGCAAAATACCTCAAAGTTTGTTTATGTGAAAAAAATGAAAGCAAGAATCATAAAATGATTCTTGCTCTCAGGAGAACTTGTGAAAATGAAATAGAATTTCTTTAGTTTTAAAAAAGAGCAGAACAATTTCTTCATGACAAATACTCAAAATCAAGAAAGAATCTTTTGTTTGTGATAAAAGTTCTTTCATTTAAAACTCTTGAGCAACAGCAGTGATTAGCAACTCGTTAAAATTTCACTAGTCAAAAAATAATAATTGTAAATAAAAAATGAAAATTTTCATAAACAATCATATTATTTTCATTTTCGATTACAAAAATTTTAGCAGATTCTTTAAAATCTTACTGTTATTTTCTCTCTATTTATAAGTTCTCTTAATTTTTACTGTACAAAGAAACGTCTTTATCATTTTTGGGACTGATTACTCAGAATTGATTCTTCAGTCCCAAATTTGATTTTGCCTAACACATCAATCTCAATGAGAGAAAGATTTTATTGCGCAGTCTGATATTCTGATATTGTAAAAAAGCTGTCCATTTGGAAAAAGGAATGGATATCGTTGTTTGCAGAAGATTCACTTTTTCTTTACCAAATTGACTACTCTTTATCGTTGTTGATCAAGAAGTCGAGCAATTCAGACTGTTCCGCAAAAATTGCTTCTACTGATAAGCTTCTATTATGACTCTTTTGCTTGGTAGCTTCTGGCAACTCAGCATCAATTTGGTTAGTTGCTGATTCGATGGCCTTCTCGACTGGTAAAGGTTCTGCATTCACTTTCGTCTCTAAACCGTCTGGCTTCATTGGAAATGGACTGTTATCTTCAAAGTGATCCGTCGAAGCATTCAGTTGACTTTTCCAGAACAACTCCCCAAAGAGATACACACCAAGAGCATTTTTATTGTTAAATACTTTACAAGATAGCCCCATCTTGATGAGTGTCTGATTTACTGTGTTTTCGTTGATCGCTGCTGAAGGAATATCTCTGACTAGAATTGTATCAGCATATTGAATATCTTGATCACTATTTACATACTCAATCAATTGATCTGTCAAAGCAGTCGTCTCTTTACTAACGATTTCAGTTAAATCTATTGTCTGACGTCCATTGATCGTCACAATAAATGGATTGTTTTTCTTAGCTGTGACAAGCATATCGTAGACGACGCCATGATCCAGCTCAAAGATTGGTGCCGGATGATTCCCCTCATTTTCTTGATAAGCTTGTACCACGTTGCCTGCCAATTCATACAAGCCGTCTGCGACTTTTGAACTTTTGATTAGTTCTCCATTTTCGTAGCTGTCACAAGTGAGAGAATGATCATTGATTTCAATGACATAGGTCAACCCAGCAAGGATTTCTTCCACGCCTAACATCAAATGAATATCATTTCGTTTGCTTTCAAAAACTGTGGCTAGAGATTTTGGAATTAGCTTTACTCGCTCGATACGAATCCGATAGTGAGTGCCATCAACAACGGTCTCGAATTCATCCGCCAGTTGTCTCTCAATGTCAGCAAGCCGGTCAAAACTTTCTGTTGCTACTCCAATGCATAATGAACAGCTAAAGCAATCCTCTGCAATTTCGGTAAAAAGTGAGGGGCTTTTCTCTACTAAATAAGAGAGTATCGTTTTGATATATGTCTTAAATTTTTGATCTCCGAGAGTTATCAACGGATTCCCAAATGTTTGGTAGGCTTCCGATCGTCGACTATACAACCTGTCGAGTCCCCAAGTAATTTCTTTCTCGCTGCCCTCGAGAAGAATTCGTTTCCCTATTTTGTTTTTTAGGTAGATCGGTTCATTATTTTTTCCTAAAAGATATTGTAGATTATTTTTTTTGACTTCTGAGTAAACAGAACTTCTGACATCTTGATAACCGTAGCCAACAACGCCTACTCGAAATTCATCAATGTCTAACGCAATGATTTTGTTCACACTAATCCCCCTAACTTCCCTATTGATCATGACTTACAGCTTTCCATACCATCCTATTGACGCTTCATTCTCTATTCTCCTGTCACTTCTTGGATAAAGAATGCATTGGACAGTTCCTGAATTCTCTCCCTTTGCTCATTGACTTCTGCTTCTAAAAACAACAAATCGCTGAAAATAGCTTTTGTATTACGGATATGCCGTAGAAGTTCATTAGTTTTGACCAGCTGTATGTCAATTTTTTGACATAGCTCTCTCAACTCATCTTGGCTATTCTTTAAGACAAAAAGATCGCGATACCCAATGACTGACTGTTTTTTTTCTAAAATCATCTGTTGTAACTGTGCAATTTTCCTATCTCGTTGTTCGATCGCTTGTTTCAAATCGGCCAGCATCTGGTCTAGCTCGCTGATTTGAACGATTGCGGATAACTTCTTTGTACTCATCGATTGTTTCATGCTTGACTTGCTCCTTTGCTTAGGAGTATTTTCACTTCTGAATCCATCAGTGCCGTTCTAGTAAATATTCCTGATTGCAGTAAACAACTAAATGAAAGAACATTATTTTTTATCCGCAGCAGCTCTTCATCTGTTAACTCACTTAATTGATGATCAATGTCTTCAATCGCGTTGATAGTAATGCCAAGTTCCAGTTTCTGTACCATCTCTGCTATAGCTGCTTCTTTCCATACAATGACAGGGATTCCCAACGAGAGATACAACGAGATTTTGTGCGGGGCATTATACTTCGTATATTGTTGGTAGTCACCACCATCAGGCAACTTATCATCCCACGCAAGTCCGAAACTACTTTTCTCCATCCTACGAACCAGTTCTTCTTGCTCAAAAACACCACAATAATGAACATTTGGACCAAATTGACTGTCGTTTTTATCGCCGTATACAAGTATTTCCGTGTGATTGGGCCACTTCTGTAGAAAACGGGTTTTTGCCAAATTTCCTGCAAAGACAACACGTTTTTCTGGTCTTTCATGACTGACACTAACTCCCTGGTGCTGATAGTCGAAAAATGGTTTTTGGACCATTTTCCGTGTCACGCCTCTTTCGACTAGTGCTACCTGCATAGCTTGGCTATGAACGATTAATAATGTAGCTTCATTGAAAAGAGCAGATTCATCAAAATCGACTTTTCCACGCAACATCTCGGCATCATGGATAAATAAGATCGTGTAAATCCCTCTTTGTTTCATTCTTTGTAAAAACATCCGGTCAAAATGGGCTCCGTTATAACTTGGATATTGATAGACCACGATATCTTCATAAGCGACACCAGCTGTAATGCCATCAATCCTTGACATAAGTGCATAATCATCTTCATTCTCATCGATATAACGATAAATATATAAAGGCTGATAATCCATCCCATTGGCAATGTGATAAACATCTACTTTCGCTTTTTTGACTGAATCTGCTGCATTCGATTCAATGATCGTCGTCACCCACCGATTCACGCTTGCCCCATCTCCTTTTCCATCATTGCCCGCACAAACATCACTTCATCTTTTGGTAAGCACCATTCTGCCCCCTTCAAATTTTTAGAAAACAGTTGTACAGCTGGATCTTCTTGGGCAGTATTCCTTGTAAGCAGCAGATATTTGACTAGTTTTAGAACTGTCTGATTATAGACATCAATATGCCAATGCTCTTCCATTAAACGACTTGCATGTTGAAGTAATTGAACCGCATCATCACATCGTTGGATGTCTACCAAGCATTCTGATAAATCTAGTACGGCGCCTACCAAGACTGGCCGCAGCTCCGTAAAATCAGTCGAATTTATTTTCTTTAAAATGCAGCTCTCTAACAAAAAAATTTGTTTTTCTAAAGATGAAGCGTGCAAGCCATAGCGCTGTTTGATGCGTAATGTAGCTAAATATAAAAGGCTGTCAAATAATGTATAAAAATCAGTTCCCAGAAAAAATGTTTCAAGCATTTCTAAACTTGCATCCGGGACTTTCTGGTTCATACAACCAAATACGAGGTCAGAATAGGCTAACATAAGTTTAAACATCGTATTATCCTCAGTAGAGGAGCGAAATTTTTCTAACTCTTTTCTGACTTTCATAAAGGTAACAAACATGTCCTCTTTCGTTGATAAAGAGCTATAAATCAATACACTTAATAGATGAAGTTGTTCATCTGTTGACATTGCAAACATGTCTAACAATTCGGTATCAGATATGCTCAACATTTTCTTGATGCCAACAACCAATTCGAAGGGCAAGTCGATCTCATATTGTACCCATCTATAGTACCGTGAGCGAGATAACCCAATCTTTCTTTCAAAAGATTTCACAGATAGTCCTTTACATTTGCGTATCTCTTCTAATTTCTCGCGATCAATATTGACAGCAACGACTGATGTATCAGGTATCTTTAAGTCTGGGTTGATCGTGCTAATTAATCGACAAACGCTTAGTAATCTAGTTTCCATATTTTTCAAATCCTTTTTTCTAAAATGCAGGACCTATTTTTATTCTTACTTCTGTAATGCTTCCAATAAAGAATAAACCAACGATCCAAGGATCACGATCGACATAACTAAGGAAAGCACGATGGTGATCGCTTTGCCCTTTTTCTTTTCTTCTGAGTGATTTCTTACGTTTTCTCGTTCTTCTTGAAATCCCGCTTGAATCGTTTTTTCTAGCTGATTATTCGCCAACGATATCACCTCTTCCAGTTTATTTTCGGCAAACACCTATGAAGAAAACTGGTTTATCTATTGGTTCTGATCGACTGCCAGTTGTAGTGACTCACTCACTTCTGAAACATTTTCTACTGGTTCATTTTCGTTTGTAGCCATCTCATTCACTACCTCTGCTACTTCCACTGCTCGAAGCTCATCAATCAGCTCTTGACTCAATTGATTCACATCGTTATCTTGTCTTTCGACGGTTGAGGTTAACCGATCAATGATCTGCTCGGTTTCATTCAAAAAATAGGTTCGAAGCATTTGCTTTTCAACCTCATAAGCAGAAAAGAGCTTCTCATAAATCATTTGTAATTTATTTTGCTCCTCCTGCTGCTGCTCAAAAGATGCATTGAATTGTTTTTTTAACGTTTGGATCACATTTAGATCGATGTCGTTTTCTGGCTGATTCATCATTGCTTTCATTTCTTGATTGATTTGAATCAACTGATCAATCAATTCGTTTCGATGAGCAAAAAGTTTCTTTGCTTCCTCTTGTTCCTTCTCAAAAGTGAGCATGGACCCACTGTTCTCTTTTATTAACAACTTAATTTGCTCATACAATTCAGTGGCTTTCATTTTTTTCATTTTGTCTTCATCCTTTCAACACAACTTTGTCCATGCATACATTTTTGTTTGCCAACAACTGATAATTCTTTTGATCGACTTCTACCTTATGAATATAAGGAATGCGGTCATCTAAAATACTCATTAAGTTCCCTTTGATATTCCCTTTGCCATCAAGCGGCGATTCTTCCAGATAAAGTGTATTTATTGAGTTGGTTTTTGCTAGAGAAAATAATTCTAATCCCATGTACGAAATGCCAACTGTATCATTTTCTGTTAACTGGAAAGCTAACTGATCCCGAATGAAATCAAGTGTTGTGTTAAATTTTTGAGTTACCTTGAATGTTTCTGTATCACGAGTCGTGACCAAATTGATGGTTCCTTGATAAAAGTAGTAATTCAAGATGCTCTGTTGCTGATCATTGAAAAAAGCAATCTCTTGGACCTGGTCATTGCAGTAATAAATAATTGAGAACAATTTCCCATCTGCGGCATATTCTTCAATGAAATCTGTCGTGCCATCAGGATAAAAGTATCGAACTTCTTTCACATGTCTTCTAGTCATTGGATACAAGCTCACTTTACCTACTTCATCTCCATCAGTGATCAACGAAATGGTCCGATCCTCGTTCATATAAACTTCTGTACAATATGCTGTTGGTACTTGGTTAAAAAACAGAAAGGCTTCTGGATCGTGACTGCGCTGTGTCACTTGATCTAAAATATTGATTCCCTGCAATGCTTCTTTTTGGAGCATTGCTTGGAAATTTGGACTCGGTGAGATGGACAACACCTGACTTCCTTCTTTGATTCGTGATTTTTGTGCCATCCAAATTCGGTCATTTGGTCGGATCACGGTGACTAATTCATAATGCATCGATCAACTCACTCCATTTCTCTGCAATTATCGCGTCTTGAAACATTCGGACAGACTTGCGGGTATTGGCTTTAAGTTGGTTTAAATCAGAAGCAGTCAACTGACGAATGCCATCTGTTAGTTGCTGAATAGTATAGGCTTCATCAGTTCTAGAAAAATCTTTCAAATAACCATTGACTCCTTCTTTGATCAACTCCATGGCCCCAAAACGAGCCTTGAAGGTTACAATTGGCAATCCTGCATTTAAAGCTTCAATATAAGTCAATCCGAAACCTTCTGAAAAAGAACCAGAGATAAATGCATCATAATCAGGATATACTTCATTGATTGCATGAGAATGCCCTTTTAACCGAATGTACTCTTCTGCATTCAACTCCTTGATCACTGCTTTTAACTTGCCTTCTTCTCCCCCTTGACCATAGATGTCTAAAGAGATCGTTGGATATTCTTTTTTTGCTGCAGCAATTGCCCGCATCACAAGATCAATGTGCTTTTCAGATGCCAGACGAGAGACCGTCACAAACTTCTCTGCCTGTTGTTTGCCTATTTCAAATGAGTCTTCTGTCATATCACGAATCCCTCCCACCGGGATCGTGACAACTTTTTGAGACTCGTTTGGAAAGTCGATCAACAAATCTTGCCTTTGCAATTCTGTCGCAACAACGATATGAGTGACTTGTTCCAAATGTGTCAAAGCAAATTCATAGTAATTGTTCCAAAGAGGTGCGCTAGCTACGTCACGATCAGATAAATGATCGGCATGAACAATCTCAATCAATTTGATTTCCGGAGGACAATGATCATACAAAGCAGCCTCGCTTTCCTCTCCCCGATCAATGATGATACTTTTGGTTTCTGGGAATTCTTCTATCAGTTGTTTAAAGAAAAATCGCTGCAATAAGACCTCATTTCTAAAGAAACGATGTTTGCCTTTGAAAGCAAACAAATGAATATTCGTCATTACTCTTCCTCGATGCGGATCATTTTGGTAACTGTACATGATTTTTCTTTGATTCGTTCGATAGTCAAAGATCTCTACCCGATAATCCGAAACTAGCAGTAAGCCTTCTTTTTTTCGACTAGGAGATTTTTCCATATGCTCTACGATTTTTAATCCTGAGGATGTGATAGTTTCTTTGACTCTATGTGTGTTCGTAGCATCTACTAAGAGATCTTGTTGTGCAGTAAAAACTGCTTTAGCCCCTTTCCTTAAATAATCACCTTCTAGTGCAAAATACTCCCACATGGAGATGACTTTATCATCTGGTATTTTCCAAGCTGCCATGGCTTCATGGAGATTCTTCACTAATTCCATAAAAATATACTTATAGGGAATTTTTTTTCTATCAAAACAAGCAGCACGATAGAACTGTGCATGTTCCACACCAGAATTGCCAATCCCAATTGCTTTATTTACAAAAAAATTCATGATGTCCCCCTCTTTATTAGGTTGATTTCTTCCTGTTTTCTTTTACATTCTCTAAAACTTTTAGTGCCCTTTGATTAAGTGCGATCTTTTTTTGCAAACGATCCATAAGCTCGGGTGCTTCAGTTTCTTCATTTGGCTTTGCAAATAATAAAGCTAATACAGAAAAATCTTCGTGGCAACAAGATTCCAGCAGAGAAAAATTTTGTCCCATTTTAAGGTTGATTTTTTCAGGACTGTCGCTTCGCTGGTAGATTTCTTCAAGCAATGCCTCCAAGTACGATGATGCAGCCTTAATATCCGGTTCAACAAACAATCCTGCTTCAAAATCTGAAAGTGCATATTCTTTGACATAGCTGTTCTGTTTTTCAAATACGACCGATAATGCAGCATGTTTCTCAACCAGCGGTGTAACCGCAACAACGCTGGTAGCTATGTTTGAGCCTTCGTTTGCTCCAGTGTCTGCATTTATAGGAACCACTTCAAATGCTTGATTCTCCTTAGTGGATAAAACCAATTCCTTAAAAAGAATCTCTTGATGCTTTTTGTTTACCATATGAATCTGGTAATCAGTGGCACCTTTGGGAAAGAGAAAACATTCCTGGTTTGTTTCGAAGACTAGTTTTTCAAGAAAAAACCCATCTTTATCAAAAAATTCCATCAATAGCTGTACTGCTTCCTCACGATCGAATTCAGCATGAAGTGTTAACTCGTACTTGTGTCCCGGCAGTAACATAGGCAGCATTGGTGATTTCCGACTAATATGAAATTCTGTTTTCGAATACCAAGATTTAATACTGACGCCGGGAGGCATCAAAGGAGAAGAATAAGAGACCTCCCCAGAGGGCAAATAAGCTATTTTTGCGCCATAATTATAATTGTCATTAAAGTCGATCCCCCACTTGATACGATATAAACTATTCATCGACTCCCTCATTCCCTATAATATTTTCTTGATATCACGGTGAAATGTATGCACAAGAATATTTTTGTATTGTTTCAAAAACCAACTATTGATGGCGGGACTATTATCGTTATGTCGGCCGATCATGCCTTTATACAGAACACGAGTCATGGGGAAATTATTTTTTAAAAAATCAAACAACATTGGAAATGCCTCCATGTCGTAATCGTCTTGTTTCATATAGGCGATAGCAAATGTCGTCTCACGATAATCGCCACTTTTAAATTTGCTCCAGAACCGTTCATTCAATTGACTGCTCGCTTCTTTTGAAACAACCCCAATATTGTAAAGCAGCATATCCAATGAGGTTGGAAATCCAGTTGGTCGATTGATGCGTTCATTTAGAGCAATGGAACCAAGATTCGTCAACGGTTTTCCCACGATGACACTGTTTGGGCTTAAATCGCTAGCAAAATATAGCGCGCCAAACGTTCCCATCGACAATCCGGATAAAATGAGATCTGACTTTTCAAAACCTAGCAGTGCTAGTTTTCCTAAGATGATCGCTACGATTTCTTGTTCGAATTTCTGGCTGCCTAGATAGAAATTTCCACCTTCTAAACGAGGATCACCAATCAGCAGAAAAGGACAGCCCATACTTCCCATCATCCCACGGCCTTCAAAACCTTCAGCTGAACGATAGCCAGAAAAATAAACCGCTAATGGAGGTTTTAAATCTCCCGGGTTAAAGTAATAGATCACTTCTCCCCCCAGATTCTCTTCATCTCGAATCCGACCACCTCCTGGAATCATGACACTTTCATCCGCCATTGCTCTACGCAGGTGCATCTGCCCGATCGTAAATTGCCCTCGATTTCCTTTGGCATACAATGAAACATTGATGTATGAATTTTGATCTAATTTGAAGTAAATCGGTTCCCCATTTATGATTTGATCGTGAAGAATCTCAATCACTTGGATGACTTGATTCGTGTTTTCTCTAATAAAAAAGAGTTTGATCTTCACAATCGCTTCTCCTTCGATATTTGCGATTTCCGGATAAAAGCAGGTGCGTTCATTTTTAGGAATCAGGTTAGTCATTTTCCAAGTAGTTATTTGCTGATAGTCTGATGTCAATTGCGCCTTTACCTGACAGGCTGCATGTCCTTCTTTAGCGATCTGCAACGAAACATCTTTATTAAATTTCATGTGATCCATAGACAGCTTATATCCTTGTTGCTTTGCTGAAAATTGCTCATTGATCATACGAAAAACATTTTCTAGCTGCTTTTTATCAAAGCGATTCGCTGCTTTTAATGTGAAAAGCGCTTGAATTTCTGGAGATAGTCGATCATTTTCTTCGTAAAATATTTGGTAGGCAGGCAATTGTTTTAAAAATTCAAAATTTTCAAGAATTGCGGCATTTTCCTCTAGAAGAAAAATTGCCCGATGATATTTGCTATTATATTTGTCTTTCTTAAACAGCTGCAGCTCCTGCTCATCTTTGCTGAAATCATAGGCTAATGGAAGCCACTGATAGGCAAACAAAGGAGAGAGCCGTTTTTGCCACTCGGAAGAAACAGCTGCAATATGAAATACCTGAATCTGTTTAGACGACACCATTTAGCAACTCCCTCCATTGTTTCATAATATTTTCCTCACTAAAATGCTCAATATAACTAATATTTTCCACTAATGCTTGGTTCCAATTATTTAAATCGTCCATGTAAAAAGCGATTGCTGCATCTAATTCTCTAATTTGACCAATGATTTGCCCATTCTTTTGGTCATCCACATAATCGGTTTTCTTCCTAACAAGCTGAGGAATCCCTGCACTAACAGCTAGTGCTTGTTTCTGGACATCAACTTCAGCAGACAAATCAATATACAACCGTGTCTCATTGAAATCCTGACGAATCGCGGTGAGATGAGAATCCAAACGAAAGTGAATCCTAAAATTGACATCAACTGCCTCTACTAGATTTCGCCAATTTTTGCTTTCTCGAATCTCTTCAATCGCCTCTTCATCCGTTTTAAATAACTTTTTTGCCTTTTTTGCTTCAAAATACTTTAATACCTTTTGATACTCCTCTGATTCACTATCGACACCGAAATGAGTATCAACCAGTTCTTTTTGTGCTTCTCGTAAAACGACTTCGCTTTGGAATGTCGTTGTTTCGATGATTAAGTCATAACGATCATTCTGAATAACTTTTTGCAGTAATAGATGATGGATTCTTCGAACGTCTTCGTTAAGCTCACCGGCGTTCCAATAAAGAACCAGCTGGGGAATGGAGTTGCTATTGCCTAGCTGAAAAGAAGTTGTGTAAATAGGTATGCGCTGTATCCGAGATAGGTCATTAATACCGGACTGTCTCATTAAAGAGAGAAGCGCTGTTTGATTACTAGTCGAATCAGTAATAATTTTATTTTCGCCTGCCCATAATTCTGCTTTTTCATCTGATGCACAAGTTGAAAGTCTGTGGGCATCAGAAACGATCTGGATCACTCTTTTTCGTTCCTCGTTCGTTTTGACCAATCTTAGACTCCGCTCATTTGTCAAACAAATTATTTGATCTTCTGACTCAAGGTTCAGTTGAGATTGATTCATCATCTCTAAAAGAAGTTCATCCATGCTTCGATACTGACTTTTCTTTAGCCCAATTCTTTGAGGACTTATCAGCTCAACGTGTGGATTTTCTCCAAAGTATTCCACACATTTTTCTATTCCTGATTCGTTATAATAAATCTTCTTTACTTGTTCCCCTTTGTCATTCTGAAACGATTTTGCAGAAATAAAACCCCGATCATCGAAAAAGAGAATATGTCGATAAGGTTCCGTCATTAAATACATCTGTTCTGCAAAACCAAATGTATTGAACCGAATTTCACCAAATGGTTGATTTTCCTTAATCAGTGTGATCCCAAAAGGTGTATAGACCTTCTCCACATTCTCAGCAAGAGGCAAGTCATCGACATCTAAGGGAAATCCATTGGTTTTTTGAATGTCTTGCAAGCAATCATAAAGTGAAGTCATTTGCGCTGCTTCTAATTCATATGCATGCATCTGATAACGTAAAAACGGCATATGCTCCAATAACAATAAGTGATACGGTTCTCGATTGTTCTTGAAAAGCTGAATGATATTCATCATGTAATCACTTTCTAAATTGCCGCTACTACTCGTCCAATCAGGAATAAAATAGTTCAAAGAATTGCCTCCTAACATCCTCTAAAAAATCCGGTAAGTATGTCTGGAAAAGAGGAACCGTATTTCATTTGTGATAGTTTCTAAAATAATGATCAACATAAAAATGCTTCCGAAATAAAAAGCTAAGTTGGAAATAATTTGATTTTGCAATCCAATCAATAAAGGAATCATTGAAATGATCACAAGGTAACTGTTGCCAAGCAATGCAACGGTCGACAAGCGTTTCCATATATATTGCTCTGTCTGTTTACCAGGAGCAACATTTAAGATATAATCTCCTGTCTCTTTTAGATTTTTCGCTATATCGTATGGTCGAACATTTATAAAACTAAATCCGTAACCTAAAACATAGAGAATCAGACCATAAGTGAAAACACCCCGCACATTATTAAATGAAAAGTAAGTCGTAATAAAATTCGAAAAGCCTGTGTCCCCCCACTTTTCGTTCAATAGTAAAAGCTGCGGCATTGAAAAGACGGTTACTGCAAACATAAAAGGCATTGCCCCGGCAGGTAAAAGTCGAATAGGAATATACGAATTGTTAAAGCGACTGTCGATACCTGTCCGCTCAATATCGATACGGTACTCTGCACTGTAAAGAAACAGTGTGAGATAAATAAAAACCAAGGTCAACATAACTAACCCGATAAGAAAGTTTTGACTCAAATGAACAGATTCTGTTTGTCCCGAAATTAACATAGCTGGGATATTCATCAGTAAACCTGGAACAATAAACAGACTTTGACCTCCGATTCCTTTATCAATGTTGATATCAGCTAGCCATGCAACGAACAATCCCCCGGCAGACAATACAAGAACTGCTCCTAAAAACAACAGGACAATAGAACCTCCAATAGCTTTTTGATCAATCATCGAGGAACGAAATTTTAAGACTAGTGCGCAACTTTGAAGGATAGCAAATAAAAGAGTCAAACAGCGTTGAATATAACCAATTCGTTTGGTGGAAAGATTTCCGATACTTTCTGTATCAATCATGCTGATTGTCGTCCAGATGATCAGAGCGGTCATGTACGGGCCCATTCCTAAAGAAAAAAGCGTCGGAACAGTGAAATTCCCACCGGTTGATGTCGCTAAAAACTTCAAAATCAAACTTGTTGATTCTTCTGGTATCTGTTCTGAAACAAAAAATGGAACCTGGATATGCTTTCCTATCTCAACGACGAACAAAAGAAAAAAGCTCGCTACTATTCTTTGAATGAGTTCTTTTTGATTCTTCATTTTTATCTCCAATTTTCTTACTTTTTTTTAATCTACAATGTTTAATAAAATATTATCAGTTTTAAATTTGCCTTTTGTACTTGTTTTTTGTTGAAATGAAAAAAAAAAAGGAAAAGGTGATGTTGGTCATTGTGGTATTATCGATTTAAATTCAAATTAGAAAGTAGCTATTCATTTTTTGATGATCATCTGAAAAACACGTGGATTGAAAAAACGGAAGAATTTCTTAAAAACATCTCCCATAAAGAAGGATTTTATATGAAGAAGCTAATTGAAGTCATAATACCTCTTGTTTTGCTGGTAGGAGGTATCTTTTTTTTGAAAGAAAACTTAACAAGCAACGAAACACCGACTACAGAATCTAGAGCCCCTGACGCTGAAACAACTCCTAAGTTAGAATTGAAAGCTGTCGTTTTGCGAACTGAAGACTCTCTGGAAGCAGGTGATCAAGATTCTATCTATCAAGGTGAATTTCCCTACTATAATATGGATACCACCAAAACCTATACGTTTTCGCTTCACTTCGTAACAAGTTCTGGTGAAGCGCTGCTTGATCAAAATAAGGAACCACTTATTGCATCAAGAGAAATGAAACTAGTTACTCAGAAGGGAAAAATCGTCTTTTTTTTAGAAGCCAATGATTTGATGAGGGAATATCTTTTGGAACTAGACGACGTCATGATTCGTGCTAAATTAGAAAGCATTGCTGATTAAGGCATAAGCAATATAAGTTTTTGAAAGGAGGATCAATAAAAATGAAAGATAAAAAGTTTCGCAAGTATATTCGGTTAGCGAGAAAAGTTCAAAGTCTCGCGGAAAACTATCGACATTTGTCAGATCAAGAATTGCAAATGCAAACCATTCATTTTCGACAACAACTCGAACAGGGCAAAAAACTAGAGAGTTTACTCCCGCAAGCCTATGCTGTAGTTGTCGAAGCAGACCGTCGTGTCCTAGGAATGGAGCCTTATTTTGTTCAAATTCTTGGTGCAATTGCTCTTTTTTACGGTAATGTTGCTGAAATGAAAACTGGAGAAGGAAAAACATTGACCGCAACCATGCCGATGTATTTACATGGCCTGGGAGGCAAAGGCAATTTTTTGATTACTTCTAATACGTATTTAGCTTTGCGAGATATTGAAGAAACAGGAAAAGTCTATCGTTTTCTAGGACTATCCGTAGCTGTAGGTGTTCCTGAACATGAAGATGAAGGAGAAGAAATCGATAAAGAGGTGGTCTATGCAGCAGACATTGTCTATACTACGCATAGCGCACTGGGCTTTGACTATTTGTTTGACAACTTGGCTGTTTCTCCAGACGAACAATACGTCACCCACTTCAATTATGTACTGATAGATGAAATCGATGCAATATTACTTGATATGGCGCAAACACCATTGATCATTTCAGGAGCACCCAAAGTTCAGTCGAACTTTTTTACGTTATCTGATTGGTTTGTGAAAAGCTTGATTGAAGGTAAAGACTTTATGAGAAGTGAAAACAAACGTCATGCTTGGTTTACAGAAGCAGGCATTCAAAAAGCTGAAGACTATTTAGGTGTTGAAACTATTCTTTCAGAAAAATGGAAAAATCTTTATCGTCATTTAGTCATTGCCTTACGGGCCAATTATCTCTTACACTTAAACAAAGACTATGTTGTGGAAGACAATGAGATTCTTTTACTTGATGAAGCAAATGGACGGAAATTGATTGGAACAAAACTACAAGCTGGCCTCCATCAAGCAATCGAAGCGAAAGAAGGTGTAGAAATCACCACAGAGAGCCGATCCATGGGCTCCATCACCTACCAAAATCTATTCCGAAAATTTAAAATTTTATCTGGAATGACTGGTACTGCCAAAACAGACGCCGACGAATTTCGAGAAACGTATGATATTGACGTAATCGAAATTCCGACAAATAAACCCATTCGCCGAAAAGATCATCAGGATCTGGTCTATGTGACCAATCAGTCGAAAATCATGGCTTCTTTAGAAGCAGTAAGAAATGCTTTGACGCAAGAACGCCCCGTATTGATTGAGACAGGATCAGTCTCAATGTCGACGTTATACTCCCTGATTCTCTTAAAGCATCGAATCCCTCATAATCTTTTAAACGCTACAACAGCGACCAAGGAATCCTGGATCATCTCAGAAGCTGGTAAAAAAGGTGCCGTAACTGTGGCTACTTCAATGGCTGGGCGTGGTACAGATATTAAACTTGAACAAGATGCGAGGGAAAATGGTGGCCTATTAGTAGTAGGAACTGAGCGGATGACCAGTGACCGAATTGACAATCAGCTTCGTGGACGCTCTGGACGTCAAGGAGATCCGGGTGACAGCATTTTTTATGTATCTATGGAAGACAAAATCGTGGTTGAAAGTGCACCCAAATGGGCCGCCGACGAACGAAAATTATTAACTGAACAAGAAGAATTATCCAATGATCTCACTCCTTTAAAAAAGAAAAAATACAATAAACTAATCAATCATTCTCAAAGCAATCGCAAAAATCAAGAAATTGCCGGACGTCAAACAACGCTTGAATTTGACTCAATCATTACCATTCAAAGAGACAAAATGTACAGCATGAGAAACAGAATTATGACAGGCACTCCGGTTGAATTAGAAAATATCATTAATCAATGCATAGAAGAAGCAATCAATCAGCTCATCACTAAAAAAGAGAACCTAAATAAACAAACGATCCTTGATTTTATCTTTAATAATTTGGACTATAATTTTGATGTTTTTGAAATCGAGAAACTAGATAAATTTAATAAGCGAACGGTCAAAAAATTTTTATTGGATCTGATTTCAGAGCGTTTGACTCACATTCATCAATTTATGCCAGATAGTTTCCAACAGCTGTTTTTCAAGCGAATCATTCTTTTAAAAGCCTTAGATACTCTTTGGATCGAACAATCAGACAACCTGCAACAATTGAAAACAGTCATCAATGGGCGAAACTGGGGACAACATCGTCCCATCTATGAATTTCAAGTAGAAGCACATCGTTCTTTTACTGAAATGCGTGAAGCCATTTATCTAGAAGCAGTCAGAAATTTATTATTATCCGAGTTGGTAAAAACAGAAGATGGTTCATTCGATGTTGAATTTCCATAACCAACCATAGCCAATAAAAAAGCATCACAGTTAGTTTGCCTAACTGTGATGCTTTTTTATTTAATAGAAGTACTTTTATCATTTTAGAAGAGCTAGGAAATTTATCCTAGCTCTTCACAAACCAAAACTAACGGGTTACTCTGTTTCACGCTTTGCTTCATCTTTTTTCTTTTTCATTAAAGCAATAGCAGCTAACAGCGTGGCAATTCCAGCAAGAGACATTTGAATACCACTTGCATCAGATTCGCCAGTCTTAGGAAGAGTAGAACCAGATGCACTGGTCGTACGACCCCCTACTCCAGTGTTGCCAATTGGCGTTACTGTATTTCCATTCACTCCGTTGTTCTGATTAGAACTTGATGGTGTTGAAGTAGAGCCGCTGATAGACTCACTTGCCGAAAGTGAATGATATTGGCTAGTTGATTGTGATTGCAGCTCTGATAGACTCTCAGACAAGCTATTGCTGTGATATTCACTGACGATATCAGAGTTGATATCACTTGTACTTGTACTTAGCGAAGCAGATTCACTCACGCTGGTACTATCGCTGATTGATTCACTAGCGCTCATGGAAACTGAATCTCGATCAGAGGCACTAAAGCTTTCACTCTGACTAGCCGAGTTGCTAGCACTCAGACTATCGCTTGCTGACCCAGAATCACTTGATTCGGCGCTAAGTGATACTGAATCACGTTCACTATCACTGATGCTGGTGCTTTCGCTAGCTGATTCACTCACACTTAGGCTTTCGCTTGTTGAAGTCGAATCACTTACACTTGCACTATTTGACATTGAATCACGTTCACTATCGCTGATGCTGGTGCTTTCGCTAGCTGATTCACTCACACTTAGGCTTTCGCTCGTTGAAGTCGAATCACTTACACTTGCACTATCAGACATTGAACCACGTTCACTGTCACTAATGCTGGTACTTTCGCTAACAGATTCACTCACACTTAGGCTTTCGCTCGTTGAAGTCGAATCACTTACACTTGCACTATCAGACATTGAACCACGTTCACTGTCACTAATGCTGGTACTTTCGCTAACAGATTCACTCACACTTGTACTGTCACTTGTTGAAGTCGAATCACTTACACTTGCACTATCAGACATTGAACCACGTTCACTGTCACTAATACTGGTACTTTCACTAGCTGATTCGCTCATACTTGTACTGTCACTTTGACTGATTGATGTGCTTTCACTTGCAAAAATCGACTCACTTGTACTGAAGCTGCGGCTTTCTTCCGTAGAAATACTTGCACTTTCAGACTCAGAATCGCGAATGCTAGAACTGTTGCTTGTGCTTTCAGAAGCGGAGGCTTGATCGCTCGTACTCATAGATTGACTCAAACTTGTACTGTCACTTGAACTAACCGATTCGGAATCTCGGACACTTTCACTTGTACTAATGCTTTCGCTAATGGAGGTTGATTCGCTAGGTGTAACTTCCGTACTATTCCGCTCGCTTTCGCTAGTACTGATGCTGACGCTAACTGATTCACTGGTGCTAGAGCTTTGTGAATCACTTGTCGAAGCACTCACACTTTGAGATTCAATCACTTCTTGTTTTTCGCTAAGCGATGTGCTGATTGATGCCGATTCGCTTAGACTTGTACTAGTAGATTGTGAAATGCTGGTGCTCTCACTAGCACTTGCTGAGACAGAATCATTTGTACTTGTACTGTCACTGGTTGAAAGGCTAGAACTGTTCGATCTTGAATATAGATCGCTTAAGCTATCACTTGCACTATCGCTATTGCTGAGTGATGTGCTTGCACTATCACTCATACTGAAACTACGTGATTCGCTGGCACTTTCAGATCTAGATAGTAAATCACTTAGACTCGCGCTTAAACTTAAGCTGTTACTTACGCTCGTGCTGCCGCTATAGCTTAGGCTATCACTTCTAGATTCACTTGCACTCTCTGATCTAGAAAGTAAATCACTTACACTCGTACTAGAACTTAAGCTGTCACTGGTTGATGTGCTCATGCTATTGCTTACACTATCACTCCGTGATTCGCTCGCACTGCTAGATTGAGAGTTCATTTCGCTTAAACTTAAGCTAGAGCTGTTGCTGACACTCAACGAAGTACTTGTGCTTTGGCTCAAGCTATTGCTCCGTGATTCACTGGCACTGGTTGAACGAGATAGTAATTCGCTCAAGCTAGTACTGCTACTTTCACTCGTACTAATTGATGTGCTGCTGCTATAGCTTAGGCTATCACTCCGTGACTCGCTGGCACTGACTGATTGAGATAATTGTTCACTTAGACTTGTACTTGAACTCAAACTCGTGCTAGCTGAAGTACTTTGACTGAAACTATTACTTAGGCTATTACTTAAACTAATACCTTCGGAAAGTGAGTCACTTGTCAATTGGCTCAAGCTATTACTCAAACTGTAGCTGTTGCTCGCGCTAGTTGACGATGAATCACTTAATGAACTGCTAGTACTCGTGCTCAGACTTAGACTCGCAGAAGTACTACTACTGTAGCTTTGACTTTCACTTGCTAGTGATCTGCTTTCTGAAAGACTATCGCTATTGCTCAAGCTAGCACTGATTGACGATGAGTCGCTCATTGATGTACTGATACTCAAGCTTTCACTCATACTTTCAGAAGCACTATTACTAATACTTGTACTATCGCTAGTACTTGTACTTATGCTTGCTGAGGTGCTGCTACTGTAGCTAGTACTGTCACTAGTACTTAGACTAATACTTGCTGAGGTACTGCTGCTAAAACTTTCACTCATACTTGATCGTGAATCACTAATTGACGTACTCAAACTATTCGATTCACTGTTACTGATGCTTGTACTAATTGAAGCAGAGTCACTAACCGAAGTACTGACACTAGTACTCATGCTCAAGCTGGCTGAAGTACTGCTGCTATAGCTTTGACTTTCACTAGTCCGTGAATCGCTCACAGACGTACTAATGCTTGTTGATTCACTATTACTTGTACTTGTGCTACCGCTGTAGCTTGCAGAGTCGCTTGCACTTTGTGACATTAAACCACTAGTACTCAATGATGATGAATCACTTAGTGAAGTACTAATACTTGCTGACTCACTGTTGCTAATACTTGTACTTACTGATAATGAGTCACTCAATGACGTACTCGTACTTGTTGACTCACTGTTGCTTACACTTGTGCTGCCACTAAAGCTTGTAGAATCGCTCGCACTTAATGACAACGAAGTACTTGTGCTTAGAGATAACGAGTCACTGATCGACGTACTCAAGCTTGTTGATTCACTGTTGCTGATGCTTGTACTTACAGACATTGAATCGCTAATTGAGGCACTTGTACTTGTCGAATCACTATCACTCACACTGGTACTTAACGATGATGAATCACTGATCGATGCGCTCAGGCTTGCTGATTCGCTGTTACTGATACTTGTACTTACAGACATTGAATCACTGATCGACGTGCTTGTACTTGTCGAGTCACTGTTGCTTACACTTGTACTTAACGATGATGAATCACTGATCGACGTACTTGCACTTGTGGAGTCGCTATTGCTTACACTTGTGCTACCACTAAAGCTTGCTGAATCACTCGCACTTAAGGATGCCGAAATACTTGTACTCAATGATGATGAATCACTGATTGATGTGCTTGTACTTGCTGATTCACTGTTACTGATACTTGTACTTAGCGATGATGAATCACTTAATGACGTACTTACGCTTGTGGACTCGCTACTGCTAACACTTGTGCTTCCGCTAAAGCTTGCTGAATCACTCGCACTTAGAGATGTCGAAACACTTGTACTCAATGATAATGAATCACTGATTGATGTGCTCAAGCTTGTCGACTCACTAACGCTTGTAGATGTTGATTCGCTCACTGACGTACTTGCGCTTGTGGACTCACTGTTGCTTACACTTGTGCTACCACTAAAGCTTGCAGAATCACTCGCACTTAGAGATGTCGAAATGCTTGTGCTCAATGATGATGAATCACTGACTGATGTGCTCAGGCTTGCTGATTCACTGTTACTAATACTTGTACTTACTGATAATGAATCGCTGATCGACGTGCTCGTACTTGTGGAATCACTGTTGCTTACACTTGTGCTACCACTAAAGCTTGCAGAATCACTCGTACTTAGAGATGTCGAAATGCTTGTGCTCAATGATGATGAATCACTGACTGATGTGCTTGTACTTGCTGATTCACTGTTACTGATGCTTGTACTTACTGATAATGAATCGCTAATCGACGTGCTCGTACTTGTGGAATCACTGTTGCTTACACTTGTGCTACCGCTAAAGCTTGCTGATTCACTCGTACTTAGAGATGTCGAAATGCTTGTGCTCAATGATGATGAATCACTGACTGATGTGCTTGTACTTGCTGATTCACTGTTACTGATGCTTGTACTTACTGATAATGAATCGCTAATCGACGTGCTCGTACTTGTGGAATCACTGTTGCTTACACTTGTGCTACCGCTAAAGCTTGCTGATTCACTCGCACTTAATGATGCCGAAATACTTGTACTCAATGACGATGAATCACTGATTGATGTGCTCAAGCTTGTCGACTCACTAACGCTTGTAGATGTTGATTCGCTCACTGACGTACTTGCGCTTGTGGACTCACTGTTGCTTATGCTTGTGCTACCACTAAAGCTTGCTGATTCACTCGCACTTAATGATGCCGAAATACTTGTACTCAATGATGATGAATCACTGATCGACGTGCTCGTACTTGTGGAATCACTGTTGCTTACACTTGTGCTTCCGCTAAAGCTTGCTGATTCACTCGCACTTAGAGATGTCGAAACACTTGTACTCAATGATGATGAATCACTGATTGATGTGCTTGTACTTGCTGATTCACTGTTACTGATGCTTGTACTTACAGACAATGAATCACTAATGGATGTGCTAGTACTTGTTGACTCACTGTTACTGATGCTTGTACTTACAGACAATGAATCACTAATGGATGTGCTAGTACTTGTTGACTCACTAACGCTTGTAGATGTTGATTCGCTCACTGACGTACTTGCGCTTGTGGACTCACTGTTGCTTACACTTGTGCTTCCGCTAAAGCTTGCTGAATCACTCGCACTTAGAGATGTCGAAACACTTGTACTCAATGATGATGAATCACTGATCGATGTGCTCAAGCTTGTCGACTCACTAACGCTTGTAGATGTTGATTCGCTCACTGACGTACTTGCGCTTGTGGACTCACTGTTGCTTACACTTGTGCTTCCGCTAAAGCTTGCAGAATCACTCGTACTTAGAGATGTCGAAATGCTTGTGCTCAATGATGATGAATCACTGACTGATGTGCTTGTACTTGCTGATTCACTGTTACTGATGCTTGTACTTACTGATAATGAATCGCTAATCGACGTGCTCGTACTTGTGGAATCACTGTTGCTTACACTTGTGCTACCGCTAAAGCTTGCAGAATCACTCGTACTTAGAGATGTCGAAATGCTTGTGCTCAATGATGATGAATCACTGACTGATGTGCTTGTACTTGCTGATTCACTGTTACTGATGCTTGTACTTACTGATAATGAATCGCTAATCGACGTGCTCGTACTTGTGGAATCACTGTTGCTTACACTTGTGCTACCGCTAAAGCTTGCTGATTCACTCGCACTTAATGATGCCGAAATACTTGTACTCAATGACGATGAATCACTGATTGATGTGCTCAAGCTTGTCGACTCACTAACGCTTGTAGATGTTGATTCGCTCACTGACGTACTTGCGCTTGTGGACTCACTGTTGCTTATGCTTGTGCTACCACTAAAGCTTGCTGATTCACTCGCACTTAATGATGCCGAAATACTTGTACTCAATGATGATGAATCACTGATCGACGTGCTCGTACTTGTGGAATCACTGTTGCTTACACTTGTGCTTCCGCTAAAGCTTGCTGATTCACTCGCACTTAATGATGCCGAAATACTTGTACTCAATGATGATGAATCACTGATCGACGTGCTCGTACTTGTGGAATCACTGTTGCTTACACTTGTGCTTCCGCTAAAGCTTGCTGATTCACTCGCACTTAATGATGCCGAAATACTTGTACTCAATGATGATGAATCACTGATCGATGTGCTCAAACTTGTCGACTCACTAATGCTTGTAGAGGTTGATTCACTACTTGACGTACTTGTACTTGTCGACTCACTGTTGCTTACACTTGTGCTACCACTGAAGCTTGCAGATTCACTCGCACTTAATGATGCCGAAATACTTGTACTCAATGATGATGAATCACTGATCGATGTGCTCAAACTTGTCGACTCACTAATGCTTGTAGAGGTTGATTCACTACTTGACGTACTTGTACTTGTCGACTCACTGTTGCTTACACTTGTGCTACCACTGAAGCTTGCAGAATCACTCGCACTTAGAGATGTCGAAATACTTGTACTCAATGATGATGAATCACTGACTGATGTGCTTGTACTTGTCGACTCACTGTTGCTTACACTTGTGCTTCCGCTAAAGCTTGCTGATTCACTCGCACTTAATGATGCCGAAATACTTGTACTCAATGATGATGAATCACTGATCGATGTGCTCAAACTTGTCGACTCACTAATGCTTGTAGAGGTTGATTCACTACTTGACGTACTTGTACTTGTCGACTCACTGATACTTGTAGATGTTGATTCGCTCACTGACGTACTTTCGCTTGTGGAATCGCTGTTACTTACGCTCGTACTGCCGCTGAAGCTTGCAGAATCACTCGCACTTAGAGATGTCGAAATACTTGTACTCAATGATGCAGAATCGCTGATCGACGTACTTGCACTTGTTGACTCACTAATACTTACTGAAAGTGAATTACTTGCAGATATACTTTCGCTTGTAGAATCGCTATTACTTACACTCGTACTGCCGCTATAACTTGCAGAATCACTCGCACTTAGAGATGTCGAAATGCTTGTGCTCAATGATGATGAATCACTGATCGAGGTGCTCAGGCTTGTTGATTCACTATTACTGATGCTTGTACTTACCGATAATGAATCGCTAATGGATGTGCTAGTACTTGTTGACTCACTGATACTTGTAGATGTTGATTCGCTCACTGACGTACTTTCGCTTGTGGAGTCACTGTTACTTACACTTGTACTACCACTGTAACTTGCAGAGTCACTTACACTTAGGGATGTCGAAATGCTTGTACTCAATGATGATGAATCACTGATTGACGTACTTGCACTTGTTGACTCACTAATACTTACCGAAAGTGAATTACTTGCAGATATGCTTTCGCTTGTCGAATCGCTATTACTTACGCTCGTACTGCCGCTATAACTTGCAGAGTCACTTGCACTTAATGATGTCGAAATGCTGGCACTCAATGAGGAAGAATCGCTGATTGACGTACTTGCACTTGTTGACTCACTATTACTTACTGAAAGTGAATTACTTGCAGATATGCTTTCGCTTGTCGAATCGCTATTACTTACGCTCGTACTGCTGCTATAACTTGCAGAGTCACTTGCACTTAGTGAGGTCGAAATGCTGGCACTCAATGAGGAGGAATCACTAAGTGAGGTACTCAAGCTCATTGACTCACTGTTACTTAACGATAATGAATCGCTAACTGATGTGCTGGTACTTATCGACTCACTAACACTTGTAGATGTTGATTCGCTCACTGACGTACTTGCGCTTGTGGAATCGCTGTTGCTCACACTTGTGCTGCCACTGAAGCTTGCTGATTCGCTAGTAGACTCACTATTGCTCAATGACATCGACGTACTAATTGAATTTGAGATCGAGTCTGATTCCGATAAACTTTCTGATAAACTCATGCTGGTACTCAATGAATCAGAAATAGATTCGCTGAAACTAATGCTCTCACTAAGCGAAGAAGAATCAGATTCACTAATTGCGACAGACAATGATTCTGATGCTGAAATACTTTCTGATACTGAATCACTCTCTGACAATGATAGTGAAGTGGATTCACTGAGTGATTGCGAGAGTGAAACTGATACTGACTCAGATAAAGATAAGCTTTCAGAATCACTTGTACTGTTGCTCAATGATCCAGAAACAGAGGCACTAAAGCTAGAACTATCACTTTCTGAATCTGACTCAGAAACACTAGCTGATATGGATAACGATTCTGATGCAGAAAGGCTTTCTGACATTGAATCACTATCCGACAGTGAAATAGATGTTGAAATACTTTCAGATAGGGATTCTGATAAAGATTCTGAATCACTAATCGAAATTGAAAGAGACATTGATTCACTTTCTGAGATAGAGGTCGATGACGAGCCACTCTCTGAGTCCGACACTGAAGTAGATTCACTTGTTGAAAGAGACGCTGATTCTGAGTCACTCAATGAAATCGAAACCGATTCTGAATCACTTAAAGAAGTTGAAGTAGAGATTGATGTTGATAATGATTCAGATGTCGAATCATTCATATCAGATTCACTTTCCGAAATCGACGATGACAATGAGTCACTCTCTGATTCTGACACTGAAACAGACTCACTCATTGATGTAGACATTGATTCTGAATCACTAACAGAGATCGATTCTGATAAAGAGTCACTTTCTGAAATCGATTGAGAAAGAGAAACACTTTCTGATTCTGAAGTAGAAGTAATAATGGATTCAGATAATGATTCACTTCCCGAAACAGACTCTGAGGTAGACAATGATACTGGATCTTGCTCATAATTGACCGTGAACATCTGAGGTGAAGAATCCATTTGAGATGCTCCATTGCTAGTAGTGTCAAAAGTTTGATTGGCAGCCAGAGCTTCCGCTAATGTATTGTAGACTACTCCATCTGGTCCTGTAACCGTATAAATATATCCATTTCTCTCTAAATCTGCATCTGTTACACCAAGAGTGATACTTTCGTTTGAAACGCCAGAAGTACCATATTTTCCAACAGTGACTGTTCCCGGGATTTGCTCAAATGCTTCTCCTGTAGCCGGATCTGATTCCGGTTGGTTATTCCCAACGACACCGACTTCTTGATAAGACGGATAAAGAGTGATTGTAATAAACTGTTGATCACTATCTGTCGTACTACCATTATTGCTAGTATTATCAAAAACAAATGTCCCTGTTTGATCTGCATAATAGCCGGTTTGAGTGAGGTAATCCGCAATTAAATCCGCATAACTTATTTCTTGTCCGGTAGTCCCATTGATGGCAACTGTGCCAGTTTGGTTTTGTAATGGACGACCATCTGAATTAACAAATGTTACGTTGACTGTTTGTGTATCTGCTACAACATAAATAGTGGTTAGACTCGCACCTGTTCCTACTGTTGTAGATCCAGGCTGGACGTTGCCATTTAATACTGCACCTGTTGCATAATAGTAACCAGGAGGTAAATTCGTCGAAGTATAGTAACTATTGGTCCAATCGATAACATTTCCATAGTTTGCAGGAATTCTATCTGTTCCTGAAGCTTCGGTACCAGCATTCATGTACTCAGAAGAGATCACTTGACCTGTCTTAACGTCAACATATTGGTACTGAACCGAATTATTGGCAACACCGTATACATAAATATTATAGGTATAATTGGTGTTTTCCATCGGAACGATCGCAACTGTCGCTTGTCCATAACTATCCCCATTATCAGCATCAGTCGTACTATCTCCACCACTTTGGCCATCATTTTTCGCAGAACTAGCGACTTGGGTACCAATCGCCCACATGTAATTATCAGGCATTAACTCATTTGCATACTCCAACGTTTGCAAATCAAGATACTCACCAATGTAATTAACGTCTGGATCAATTGGCATATCAACAGTTTTGATAATATTGCCATACTGATCAACATAGTTTACAGTTACAGTTCCTGGTGCAATAGCAACAGTCGCTAATTCACGGGTAGAGGTATCTACAATATTAGATGTAGTAACATTTCCAGCCGTATCTTTAATGGTGGTTGTCGTACCTGAAATAGTCATCTCTACGAATTTTAAGTTACGGTTTCCTTCTGGAGCAGCGGTTTGGCTACTGCTGCCTTGCCATGTACTAATCTGAGAATTATTCATGACAAATGTTCCCGAACCTGTAATCAATCGGCCAGCCGAAACAGCTCCTGAAGAAGTTAAACGTGCTAAGTGCAATGCTCGCGGTGAAATAAAGCGAATGGTTGCGCCAGAAGCAACGTTTACAACAGTATTGGCATTCCATTGTTGTAAATCAAGCACCGTTCCTGCATTAAATGTAACAACCGCTCTATTCGTGACATTCAGTGAGTTAGAACCTACTGTACGCGTAGCCGTCATTTGCAGATTTTGTCCAAAAGTTGCAGTTCGGTCATTTGATTGACTTCCTGAATAACGAGAAAAATCAAGGAGCATTTGGAAGCCGTCTTGTTTCCAGGTTACGTCATCTCCAACAGTGATTGAGTTAAATCCATAATAGACAAGGGGATAGTTGTTACTATTATAGGTACTAAGTTCGTTACCAATAATTGTCGCACCATCACCTACTTTAAAGGTATGGTTGAATCCTGTATCACTCGCATTGTTCCCTCGGATCGCCATATAGTAAAACATGGAATAACCAGTGGTACCAGCTGTTCGGTTCAACTCTACATGGGACCCATTAGCGATAGCTACTTCCCCAATTTGCATCAATTCTTGTTTTACATTGGCAACAATTTTGCCAGATAAAGTCACTTGACTATCCTCAGCATCCAGTAGTCGTCGTGGTTGATAAGCAGTATCTGTTCCACTAACACCATCTCGTCCTTCGAGAGTGACATTATCGATATTGAAGTACCAGTATCCATAACCACCTGTTGCCGACCTTGAATCAATCACTGCATCCGCCGAGCCCGTTCCACTGTCTCCTGAGTTGGTGCCTGACTGCCAATGAATCAAGTTAATATTTGTGATCGTAAAAATAGAACCGCGAACCGTAGAACTTGCCCCTACATTAAACGCTGCTCCTGCCATATTGACTGTAAAACCATTCCCGTCAATAATCACACTCGTTTCGCGCCAACCTAAATCACGAGTAGCCACATTAGTAGCTGCTGTAATATTGGCGGTGACCTCGATATAGGTAATCGAAGAATTTCCATACGCTGCTTTTAAGGTAGCCCAGTCATTAACTGCCGCATACGTGCCATTAGCAATAGCGGTTTGTTTGTATAAATCTTTATTCTTCACTTGATCAGGCACATCAACTGTTACTCCAGAAGGTGAATTGGTTTTATTTCCATCATTGATTGCCTGTTCAAATTCTTCTCGACCCATATCCGGATCTGCAGAAACGTTGATTTTAATGATCTGCCCTGATTGAGTGGTGATTGCAAAACTTGCAATCAAGTTATTGGCACTAGCATATTGCTGCGCTGCTCGTATCAAAGATGTACTTGGTGAATTGCCATCTTTGACTACTATTTCTAATGAATTCGTTGTAGTGTCAACCGAAGCTTGTACTTTCTTAGGCACTAATTGATCAAAGAGCTCTTGTGCTTTTTGTGATTCTACTTTATTTTTTTCGGTGACTGTTTGTTTTGGTGGGTTCTTTTGACTTACTGACGTTGAATGAGAAACACTTGTAGATCGTGACATTGATAAACTGGTCGATTCTGATGCACTTGACGACAACGAACCACTTTCTGAAATCGAAGTACTTTCTGAGATACTCAAACTTTCTGATTCGGACACACTCTCCTCCTCAGAAAGACTCATTGATTCAGAAACACTTTGGGATTCTTCAATACTGGTAACATTGTTTTCAATTTCTGAATCACTCACACTCTGTGATTCTGTTAAACTAGTTGACTCTGTCGCACTTTGTGACTGCGTATTACTTTCGGATTCAGAAAAACTTTCCGATGGCTGCGTACTTTCAGAGAGCGAAGTAGCTTCACTTTCTTGTGTCGATGAAGCCGGTATTTTGGTAGTCGTTTTATTTGCCAAGACATTCTCGGCATTTGCTTCTTTACTTGCATCTAATGGCGGTGTGATTTCTGAAGCATGCGCCACGATTGGCGTGATACTCAATCCAGCAATGCCAGTAAAAGAAGTGATCGTTGCATACACCCAATGTTTTCCGCTTTTATACATCTTGTAGCGTTCACTTTTATTGGATCGTAACAACTTTCGATAATTATTCTTTTTACTCATTACGTTTATTTTTCTCCCCTTTCGTAAAAATATTTTTACAAGCTTCCCCAAGTCCTATTTCTTTATAAGATAGGACAACTAATTATTTCATAGCTAGTAAAAAAGTTACGTTTTGTCCCAGAATCGGGACAAAAAAAAGCAACCTCTCCAATAAAAGAAGTTACTCTGCTGGAAATTCGTATTGAACAAGCTTCAAAGCAGCTGCGATCGTATCGTCCATATCATAATAGCGATAGTTGGCTAGGCGCCCACCAAATAAACATTTTTTTTGCTGTTGCGCCAATTTCTCATACTTGCGATACAATGCATTATTGCTTTGATCGTTGATTGGGTAGTAAGGAATATCTCCTTTCTTCCACTCTTTCGGGTATTCTTTAGTGATAACTGTTTTTTTTGTCACCACTGGACAAAAATGTTTATGCTCAATGATTCGCGTATAGGGCGTTTGACTGTCTGTAAAGTTCATGACTGCTGTTCCTTGGTAATTATCCGTGTCATAGACTTTAGTTTCAAAATGTAAAGACCGATAGGCCAACTCACCATAACAATAATCGAAATATTGGTCAATCATTCCAGTATAAACAATGTTCTTAGAAGAGGCTTCATGACGTGTGCGATCTGCAAAAAAATCAGTCTCTAAAGAAATATCAATTAGTGGATGTGTAAGCATTTTTTGAATCATTTGTGTATAGCCCAATTTGGGTATTCCTTGAAAAATATCCGTAAAATAATTGTTATTAAAGGTATACCGAATAGGCAGCCTTTTGATAATAAAAGAAGGAAGAAGATCACATTCTCGTCCCCACTGTTTTTCAGTGTAGCCTTTGATCAGTTTGTGATAGATGTCTGTCCCGACTAAAGAAAGAGCTTGTTCTTCTAAATTTCGTGGTCTTTTTATTCCTGTCTTTTCAATTTGGGTCGATATTTTGATTCGAGCTTCAGTAGGATTTTTGGTTCCCCACAGTTGGTAAAATGTGTTCATATTAAAAGGAAGATTATATAACTCACCTTGATAGTTTGCAATTGGTGCATGAATATAGGGATAGAATTCAGTAAACTGATTGATATAATCCCAAATTTTTTTACTCGATGTATGAAAAATGTGCGCACCATATTTATGTACGTCGATTCCTGCTTGTTTTTCTGTGTAGCAATTGCCGCCAATATGTGTCCGTTTTTCTAACATTTTCACTGTATGTCCCCGTTTCGCTGCTTCATGAGCAAAAACTGAGCCAAAAAGTCCTGTACCAACGATCAAATAATCATAAGCCATTTTTTTCTCCTAACCTTTTTTCTTTTATTTTAGAATTTTGATAAGCCAGAACTATAATCTCTTTTTTCTAAAAAAGAAAATAAAGAAGAAATGAGTACTTTCAGTTATCTTAGATGAATGGTCATTGTCTTCAATGAATGAATCGAGACAACAAAAAAGCTCTGAAATCGCAGCGGCTGACTGTTAAATCAACCGCTACTCTTTCAGAGCAAAGCAATAATCGAGAGATTATTTATTTTTTAAGTTGTAGAAAGCTTGCAAGCCTTTGTATTCAGCAACTTCACCAAGTTGGTCTTCGATACGTAGTAATTGGTTGTATTTTGCAATACGGTCAGTACGTGAAAGAGAACCAGTTTTGATTTGGCCAGCGTTTGTTGCAACTGCGATATCAGAGATTGTTGAATCTTCTGTTTCACCTGAACGGTGAGAAACTACTGCAGTGTAACCAGCTTCTTTCGCCATTTCGATTGCATTGAAAGTTTCAGTCAATGTACCGATTTGGTTAACTTTGATCAGGATTGAGTTACCGATACCGTTTTTGATCCCTTTTTCAAGGATTTCAGTATTTGTAACGAACAAGTCATCCCCTACTAATTGAACTTTGTCGCCTAAGCGTTCAGTTAATAGTTTCCAACCATCCCAGTCATTTTCATCCATACCGTCTTCGATAGTGATGATTGGGTATTTGTTAACTAATTCTTCTAAGTAGTCAACTTGTTCAGCAGCAGTACGTTTTACGCCGTTTTCGCCTTCAAATTTAGAGTAGTCGTAAACACCGTTTTCGTAGAATTCTGATGATGCACAGTCAAATCCTAGGTATACATCTTTACCTGGTTCTAAACCAGCAGCTTTGATTGCTTCTAAGATTGTTTCAACACCGTCTTCAGTTCCTTCAAAACGAGGAGCGAAACCACCTTCGTCACCTACTGAAGTTTCTAAACCACGTTTAGACAAGATTGATTTCAAAGCGTGGAATACTTCAGTACCCCAACGTAAGCCTTCTTTGAATGTAGGTGCGCCTACAGGCAAGATCATGAATTCTTGGAAAGCGATTGGTGCGTCAGAGTGAGAACCACCGTTGATGATGTTCATCATAGGAGTTGGCAATACTTTTGTATTGAATCCGCCTAAGTAGTGGTATAAAGGTACTTCTAGGTAATCAGCAGCTGCACGAGCAACAGCGATAGAAACACCAAGAATCGCGTTTGCGCCTAATTTGCCTTTGTTAGGAGTTCCGTCTAAAGCGATCATTGCTTTATCGATAGCCATTTGGTCACGGACATCGTAGCCGATGATAGCTTCTGCAATGATGTTATTTACATTGTCAACTGCTTTCGTTACACCTTTACCGCCATAACGAGCTTTGTCGCCATCACGTAATTCAACTGCTTCGTGTTCACCTGTTGAAGCTCCTGAAGGAACCATTCCGCGGCCGAAAGCACCTGATTCTGTGTAGACTTCTACTTCGATAGTTGGGTTACCACGTGAGTCTAAGACTTCGCGTGCGTAAACATCAGTAATAATTGACATGTTTTGTCTCTCCTTTGAGTTTGTTTTATCTTAAGGGGAATACCCCTTGCGAACAACTTAATTGTAGTGAAAAAATCACGATTCTGCAAATGTTATTTTCATGAAAATGAAATTATTTTACAGCATCTAATAATGCTAGGAATGAATCAGCTTGCAAGCTTGCGCCGCCAACTAATGCTCCGTCAACATTTTCTTTTGCCATGTATTCAGTAATGTTTTCAGGTTTTACAGAACCGCCGTATTGGATACGCACGCTATCTGAAACTTCTTTGCCGTATAATTTTTCAACGGTTTTGCGGACAACGCCACAAATTTCGTCTGCGATGTTTGCATCCGCTGATTTACCAGTACCGATTGCCCAGATTGGTTCGTACGCAATCACAAGATTACTTACTTGACCGTCTGTTAAACCGTCTAAGCCTGCAGTGATTTGTCCTTCGATCCACTCCGCTGTTTTGCCAGCTTCATAGGTTTCTAAAGATTCACCACAGCATAGGATTGGGATCATGCCGTTTGCAAAGATTGCTTTGGCTTTTTTGTTGATGTCTTCATCTGTCTCATGGAAGTATTCACGACGTTCTGAATGGCCGATGATGACATAGTCAACACCTAGATCTGCTAAAGCCGCTGGTGAAGTTTCACCAGTAAAGGCACCTTCATTTTCCCAGTAGCTGTTTTGAGCAGCAATTTTTAATTCTGTTCCTTCAGCAGCATTCACTAATGTTTCTAAGAATAAAGCTGGCGAACCGATCACAGAGTCAACTGTCTCGTTGCTAGGAATTTTTGTTTTGACTGCTTCAGCAAATTCTTTTGCTTCTTTCGCAGTTTTGTTCATTTTCCAGTTTCCGGCAATAATTGGTTTGCGCATGTTCTGGCACTCCTTTTCGTTATCAAGCGTGCAAAGAAAGTTCTTTGCACGGCTTGTCATTGATTATTTATCGTTGATCGCAGCTAGGCCAGGAAGTGTTTTTCCTTCTAGCAATTCAAGGCTGGCACCGCCACCTGTTGAGATGTGGGTAAATTTGTCAGCAAACCCTAATTGTTCTGCTGCAGCTGCAGAGTCACCGCCACCGATGATCGTTGTTGCATCTTCAAGGTTAGCAATTGCTTCACAAACACCGATCGTACCGTTTGCGAAGTTAGACATTTCAAACACACCCATAGGTCCGTTCCAAACGACTGTTTTTGCGCCTTTTAATGTTTCAGCAAACAAAGCGATGGTTTCAGGTCCGATATCTAAGCCCATTTGTCCTTCAGGAACATCACCAGTATGTTCTTCTGTTGGGACATCATTTGAAAATTCAGCAGCAGTGATTGAATCAACTGGTAATACTAATTTATCGCCAGCTTTTTCGATCAATTCTTTTGCTAATTCTACTTTATCTGCTTCCACAAGAGAATTACCGATTTCCATGCCTTTTGCTTTGTAGAACGTATACGTCATTCCGCCGCCGATCAAGATTTTGTCTGCTTTAGGAATCAAGTTTTCGATTACGCCGATTTTATCAGATACTTTTGCTCCACCAAGAATCGCGATCATTGGACGTTTTGGTTCTTCGACTGCTTCCCCGATGAATTTGATTTCTTTTTCCATTAAGAAACCAGCAACTGTTGGGATACCTGTTGAAGCGATCCCTACGTTTGAAGCGTGTGCGCGGTGTGCGGTACCAAAGGCATCATTTACAAAAACATCGCCTAAAGAAGCCCAGTATTTGCCTAGTTCAGGATCGTTTTTGCTTTCTTTTTTGCCATCGATGTCTTCGAAACGAGTGTTTTCAAAAACAACGACATCGCCATCTTGCATGTTGTTGATCGCTGTTTCTAATTTTTCGCCGCGGGTTTCATCAACGAAAGTTACTTCTTTGCCTAATAATTCGCCAAGACGTTTCGCAACTGGCGCTAAAGATTTTCCAGCTTTATCTGCTTCTTCTTTCACACGACCTAAGTGTGAGAAAAGAATTGCTTTTCCGCCGTTTTCGATCACGTAATTGATTGTTGGTAATGCTGCTTTGATCCGTGTATCGTCTCCGATCACTCCATCTTTCAATGGAACGTTGAAGTCCACACGTACAAGAACTTTTTTATCTTTTAAATCGATATCTTGAACTGTCATTTTAGCCATGAACAGATTCCTCCTAGCATAATTGTTAAAAAAAGCGGAGAAGCGCGATGCTTCCCCGCTTTCTCTTGCGATGGTTTAAATTAAAGTCGTTCGCAACTCTTATAGGTTAGCGAAGTATTCTAAAGTACGTACTAATTGTGCAGTGTATGACATTTCATTGTCGTACCAAGCAACAGTTTTAACTAATTGTTTGTCGCCAACAGTCATAACTTTTGTTTGAGTTGCATCAAATAATGAACCGTAAGTCATACCAACGATATCAGAAGAAACGATTTCGTCTGTGTTGTAACCGTAAGATTCGTTTGAAGCTTCTTTCATTGCTGCATTGATTTCATCAACAGTTACTTCTTTGTCAAGAACAGTAACTAATTCAGTTAATGAACCAGTTGCAACAGGAACACGTTGAGCAGCACCATCTAATTTGCCGTTCAATTCTGGGATTACTAAGCCGATCGCTTTAGCAGCACCAGTTGAGTTAGGCACGATGTTTGCAGCAGCAGCACGGGCACGGCGGAAGTCACCTTTAGGGTGTGGTCCGTCTAGAGTCATTTGGTCACCTGTGTAAGCGTGGATTGTAGTCATTAATCCTTCAATCACACCAAATTTGTCGTTCAATGTTTTCGCCATAGGAGCTAAACAGTTTGTTGTACATGAAGCGCCAGAGATAACTGTTTCTTCACCTGTTAAAGTTTCATGGTTTGTGTTGTAAACGATTGTTGGAACATCGTTTCCACCAGGAGCTGAGATAACTACACGTTTTGCACCAGCTGTTAAATGTTTTTCAGCAGCTGCTTTAGAAGTGAAGAACCCAGTACATTCTAACACGATTTCAACACCTAGTTCGCCCCAAGGCAATTCTTCAGGGTTGCGGTTAGCTAAAACTTTGATTTCGTTTCCGTTCACATTGAATGAACCTTCGTGAACTTCCACTGTACCGTTGAAACGTCCTTGTGTTGTATCATATTTTAACAAGTGAGCTAACATTTTAGCATCTGTTAAATCATTGATAGCCACAACTTCGATTCCTTCTACTTCTTGGATACGACGAAATGCTAAGCGTCCGATACGTCCAAATCCATTAATACCTACTTTAACTGTCATTTAAGATTTCCTCCTTATGAAAATCATAAAAATATTTATTTTAAAGGGTTGCCCCTTTTAAAATCTCATTTGCGCAAGCTTCATCAGTGATGAGCCAGGTTTGTTTTGGTGCATTTTTCATGTATGCATTGACCGCTTTGGCTTTTGACTGTCCACCAGCGACCGCAAAAATGATTGGGACTTTTTGCAAATCTTTTAATTGAAGGCCAATTCGAGGAACTTTGTAAACGACCTCGCCTGCTTCATTAAAGAAATACCCAAAGGATTCTGCAACTGCATTTTTTTGTTTCAACATCAGAATTTCTTGTTCTGACATTTTTCGTCGAGCCGCCATATGCAACGCCCGTCCAATACTATGAATAACACAATTTGCTTGACTTATCAAGTTTAAGACATCAACGATGGCGGGTTCTTTCAAGAGAAACTCGTAGGTGTTCATGCTTAATTGTTCTGGTACAAACAAGGAGCGATAATCGCCATTTGTCTGCATCGCCATCACTGAGCTGACTGAGTTTGCTTGGACGTTGACTGATTCTCCAATACCGCCACGGGCTGGTACAAACAAGTTATGACGTTTGGCGGTTTCTAAATTGCCTAATTCCTCAGCAACTTTCGCCATTGTCGTCCCTCCCATCACTGCGATGGTGTTTTTGCCTTCTGGCAATAAGAGATCCAACGATTCATTCAGCAACTGGCCAAATTCAGCAATAACTTTCGGTTGTCGATCACCATCGCCGCTCGCAATCAAACAACGTTCGATGCCAAAGGTCTCTGATAATCGTTTCTCGATTTGGTGCATTCCGAACAGCTGATCCATCAGTGCACCGATCTTCGTATACACTTCTTCTCCGTAGGCGGTCAATTGCATGCCGCTTTTTGAAGAGTCGATCAGTTTCAGCTTTTTAAGGATATCTGTTTCCGTCCTCAACACGCGTTCCGTCATTGATAAACTTTCCGAAAGTGTCCGGCGGCCAACGGGCTGCATCCAATAAATATTTCTTAAGATACGGTAACGTTCCTGGAGTACAGCGAGAATATCCGGGGTGATTGCCTCAATCAATTTTAATTCATCGAGCATTTTATATCCTCCCGTTGGACAATTTTCGTCCTACAATGACTTAAAATGACCCATCGATTGCAAAAAAAATTTAAATCTGTTTCCTACACCAATAATAGTAGCACTTATCGCCTTGATACGCAACTATTTCAGTCACAAAATCTTGCTTTTCATAAAATCGTCATAAATTAAAAAATTGGAAGTGATCGATAAAAAAAGGAAAGGCTTTGCTGCCTTCCCTACTCGTCGTTAGTAGTAAGCTTTTGCTTTACTCGAATCGTTTCCGCTTGGAAGAACCAGGGATATTCATGGCTTCGCGATACTTTGCCACCGTTCGTCTGGAAATATCGATGCCTTGGGCTTTGAGGGCATCTGTCAACTTTTGATCTGACAATGGTTTATTTTTATTTTCTTCATCGATCAGTGCTTTTAGCTGCTGTTTGATCGATGCAGTCGTCAGGTCATCACCGCTTTCTTGCGTCGAAACTTTCTGTCCAAAAAATAGTTTCAATTCAAACACCCCAAAGGAAGTTTCCAAATATTTCCCATTGACTGCCCGGCTGACCGTTGATTCATGAATGCCTAACTCTTCGGCAACTTCTCTTAAAACCAATGGCTTTAATGGTCGATCCGGTTGGGTGAAAAACTCCTTTTGCCGAGCAACGATCTGCACGCCGACACGATAGATGGTATCCCCTCGTTGTTGCAAGGTCTTCTTTAGCCACTCGAACTCTTGGGCTTTATTGTCTAAATAACTTAGGACCTCCGGATCACCGCTTTGCTTTAATTGGTCAAAGTACTGTTGCTGAAAGCGAACTTCTGGTAAGGCGCGCTTGTTTGATTTCACGATTGGTTGTCCTTTTTCAACCGTTACTCGCAAATCAGGTACAATGTAAAGCCCATCCGTTGACCCAAACGCCGCCCCCGGTGTCGGGGTCAACGTTTGAACATAGTCAAAGATCTTTTGGATCTCGTTTAAAGGGATCTGCAACGCTTTACTGATTTTGTCCCACTTGCGCTCTGCCATTTCCGTAAAGAATTCTTCTAAAATGAGATAGGCCATTGGCGGCGCATAGTCATCTCTTTCCGTTTGCAGCATCAAGCACTCTCTTAGATCACGAGCACCGACGCCTGCCGGATCTAGCTGCTGGATCAAGGTTAGAGCATCGAGCATTTGGATTGGGGTCCCACCAACAAGCTTTCCAGCTTCTTCCAAGTCAATCGTCAAAAAGCCGTTTAAATCAATGTACTCGACTAAAAATAAAACGATCGTCCGCAAAAAGGTGTCGCGGTAATTTAAATGAACTTGATCAATGAGGTGTTCAAACAACGATGTATGCTGGTCAGGAATCTGACTTAAATAATCCATTATTTGTTCTGACGAGCCGCTGCTCTTGCTTGGTGTGATGGGCGAATCATATTCCCCCAGATCAATCAACGGATTTTCTAATGCCTGGTTATCTATGAATGACAATAATTCGTCTGCGGAAAATTGCAGCACTTGGATCGATTGCTGCAATTTCTGCGTCATAGCAAGCTTTTGCGTCTGTTTTTGTTGTTGTGAAAATTGCTGTTGAAATTTCATCATTCTACCTCTTGTTTTTTTCACTGAAATTGGTTAAACTAATATTTGTGCTTCGCGCCTTTAGTGTAGTGGATATCACGTAAGATTCCGGTTCTTGAGACGGGGGTTCGATTCCCTCAAGGCGCGTTTTTTCTTTTCGTTACAAGTATACTCGATTCAAATCAATAATTCAAAAGCACTTAGGGACCGCTGACGCGGTTCCTTTTTTTATTTGTATCTATGTAAGAAGACGAAATCGTCCTTCACCGATTATAAGTTGTCTGCAACCAAAAGGCGAAAAAAAGAAGAGGATTACTCCTCTTCTTCCTCTTCATCCGCAAAATCATCTTCATCATCGTCATCGATAATGGTGAGATCTTCCTCAATGCTGTCAGGTAATTCTTCTTCATCATCGGTGCTGTTGTCGGCGCCGATTTCTTGCAAGTCTGAATTGTATGCCGAGATTTCTTCATCCTCGTCATCATCATCATCAAAGAGATCATCTTCTTCGTCATCTGACAAATCAGTATCCTCAGGATCATCATCGTTATAATCGATTGCGTCTTCATCATCGTTGATAAAGGCATTGACTTTTTTACGTTTTCGACGACGTGGTGTATCTTCATCCTCGTCTTCGATGCCATGGTTGACTTCTTCATCGATCGAATCAATGGCGTACCATGAACGTAAGCCCCAACGATTGTCGCCTAAAGAAATAAAACTACCGTCGATATTCAAGTCTGTATAAAACTGCGCCAATGAATCACGAATCTCGCTGTCTGATGTTTCAAGATAATTTTGGATTTGGTTGACCAAATCAGAAAAATCCATCACGTCACCGCGCTGCTCTAAAATCGCATGGGCAACTTCAATCATCGACAATTCGTTTTTATTTACACCTTCAAATACATTAATTTCCAAACAGGACACGTCCTTTCACAGTCTACTCCTAATCATACAAAATTACGGCTCAAATTGCAATTTTTTCTTTCAATTTCCCTTTGATCAAGCGGTAAATTCTAAAGATAGTTTGTATTCGCCGACTTTGTCAGCAGCCATGAACAAATCATAATCGATATCGATCTTTCCCGAGTATGGACGGTCTTTCAAACTAACGTGCAAGTGATTGGTGAAGGTGTGGAACATCATCAAGCCATACGGGGTTTGATAGCTCGTCTCTAAACGTTCCTTATAAGAAAATTTCAAGCGCATACGCATTTCCCCTGAGCGAATCAATTGAATCAGTCCGTCTGGCATGATTTTCATCGTAACGGGAATGTCGGTGCCATCTGGCTGGATCTCTTTGTAACGGATATATAAGGTATCACCGATCTTGACTGCTTGTCCTTGCAGATCAAACAGAAAGTTCTCTGTTTCCCCTGCTTGACGTACATTGGTTGTTAAATGAATCGAGATTGGGATTCCTTTTGATAATTCTTGCATGTACGTGTGCCTCCTTTGAAGATTTCAGTTTCATTCTTGCTTTTTTTTATGCGTTTGTCAATCATTTCAGTTGATTCTCCTTGGTCTATTTCTTCATTGAAAATAAAAAACGAAAACAAAAGCAAGTTTTCATTCTTTTCTCCAAGTAATTTTCCAAGAATCGTATATAATAAGGATAACAGCTATTTTTAAAGGAGTTTAACCGATTTGACTATCTATGTAATGGATCAAACCTTACCACGTATCCACAATCCTTATGAGCCGTTTGCCTTCACCGATGTTGCCACCGAAGCTGCTGGCAAACAGGAACAAGTTTATTGTCATTTTTGGCAGTTGTCCGATACGATGATTTTAGGCATGAAAGATACCCGGTTGCCGTTTTTGACAGACGGTCTGCAGGTTTTAAAAGAAGCTGGCTATGCCTCGATCATCCGCAACTCAGGCGGGCTTGGTGTAATCAATGATACCGGTATTTTGAATGTCTCCCTCATTTTCCCTAAACACTTGGCTGTCACCACGGATGCCGCCTATGAAATGATGGCAGCATTGTTGCAAACAGCCTTTCCTGAGCAGACAATTTTGGCTTATGAAATTGCTGACTCGTATTGCCCAGGCACCTATGACCTGAGTATTGATGGAAAAAAAATTGCTGGTACAGCACAACGACGGATCAAAGATGGCGTGGCTGTCATGATGTATCTGAGCATCAATGGCGACCAACCAGCCCGCGGTTCTCTCGTTCGTCGTTTTTACCAAGCAGGTTTGAAAGAGCGCTTTGGTACGAATGGCTATCCAGCCGTCAATCCTGCGAGTATGACCACTTTAGAAGCAGCCCTCGGCCGTAAGTTTACCACACAAGAGGTGATTGACCGCTTGCAAAAAGCCCTGCTTTCCTTGATCTCTGACCAATCCCTATATCCGCTTGAATCACTGGATCAATGGCTGACAGAAAATAACCTTAGCGAACAAATGCAGCAACGCTTAGCTGGCATGGAAAAGCGAAACCAACCAATAAAGGAGTTTAGCGATGAGTCTACCTTATAAATATCAAACCTTAGCGATAGAAAAAGTATTTCGTGACCCCGTTCATAACTATGTCCATGTACAGCACCAAGTAATTTTAGATTTGATCAATTCCAAAGAAGTACAGCGTTTACGACGCATCAAACAGCTGGGAACTGCTTCTTTTACCTTTCACGGAGCAGAACACAGCCGCTTTTCTCACTCCTTGGGGGTTTATGAAATCAGCCGCCGCATTTGCGATATTTTCCAACGCAATTATCCCATTGAAAAAGTCGGGCCAAACGGCTGGGATGACAAAGAGCGTTTAGTGACCTTGTGTGCAGCATTGCTTCATGATGTGGGCCACGGACCCTACTCCCACACCTTTGAGCATATTTTTCATACGGATCATGAAGCGATCACAGTGGCGATCATCACTTCTCCTGAGACGGAAGTTCATCAGATATTGAATCGTGTGGAAGCTGGATTTCCTGAGAAGGTGGCAAGTGTTATCACTAAAACCTATCCCAATCCCCAAGTCGTTCAAATGATTTCCAGTCAAATCGATGCTGATCGGATGGACTACTTGCTGCGCGATGCTTATTTTACCGGCACTGAATACGGCACCTTTGATCTGACTCGCATTCTACGAGTGATTCGTCCTTATGAAGGCGGTATTGCTTTTTCTATGAATGGCATGCACGCTGTGGAGGACTACATCGTCAGTCGTTACCAAATGTATGTGCAAGTTTATTTTCATGCTAGTTCTCGAGGGATGGAAGTGATCTTAGCCCATTTGCTGGATCGAGCTGCAGAACTGTATCAAGTGGATTCAGAATTGTTTCAAGGCCATTCGCAGCTGCTTCTCCCATTTTTAAAACAAGAATTCACTTTAGATGAGTATTTGAAACTCGACGATGGCGTATTAAATACCTACTTTACCCAATGGACAGAAGAAAATGATCCGATCCTCAGCGATTTAGCCAAACGGTTCTTAAATCGTAAACCGTTGAAATCCGCCCGCTTTGACGATGAGACGCAGTTGCCGATGATCGAAGAAATGCAGGGACTGGTGGAAAAAGTCGGCTTCAATCCCCGCTATTATACTGCCATCAATTCAAGCTTCGATCTGCCTTATGATTTTTATCGGCCGACTTCAGGCAAACATCGGACACAGATCGAATTACAGGAAAAAGATGGTTCCCTTGTGGAATTATCCCAAGCCAGTCAGCTTGTTGCAGCCTTAGCAGGACAAACCCAAGGTGACCAGCGCTTTTATTTTCCAAAAGAAATGATTGACCCCAACATCCAAAATCACTATGATTTATTTGGAGAGACGTATCAAGAGTTTGCCAAGCACATTCGCAATGGTGCTTTGATCAAACCAAGCCACTAGGAGGAACTTATGAGTATCAAATTGATCGCCATCGATATCGATGGCACCCTGTTGAACAACGACCGCAAGATCACCCCAGCCGTTTACAAGGCATTGAAAGACGCTGAAAAGCAAGGTGTACGCATCGTTTTGTGTACGGGACGCCCTTTAACTGGTGTCCAAGATTTATTAAAGGAACTAGACTTATTTACGGACAATGATTTCGTGATTACTTATAATGGCTCTTTGGTTCAAAAAACCAAAAACCAAGAGATCATCTCTGAATTTGGTTTGTCCCAAGACGACTATCTCTTTGTTGAGATGACTGCGAGAAAATTAGGGGTTCATCTTCATGTAGAAACCGAAGATACTATGTATACCGCTAACCGCGATATCAGTCCTTATACGATTTATGAAGCTTTCTTAGTCAACATGCCATTGAAATATCGGACACCAGAAGAAATGACTGCTGACTTGAATATCATCAAAATGATGATGATCGATGATCCCGAAATACTGGATCAGATCATCCCACAATTGCCGAGCAGTTTGACGGACAACTACAATGTGGTCAAAAGTGCTCCTTACTTCTTGGAAGTCCTAAATAAACAAGCCCATAAAGGAGCTGCTGTCAAAAAATTGGCGGAGCACTTAGGCATCAAACAAGAAGAAGTCATGGCGATCGGCGATAACGAAAATGATTTAACCATGGTGGAATACGCTGGTATCGGAGTGGCGATGGCCAATGCCACTGAAAATGTGAAAAATGCCGCAGATGTCCTAACCGCTTCAAACGAAGAAGACGGTGTGGCAGAAGTAATCAACAAGTATGTTTTAGCAAATAACTAAGTGTAAAAAAAGGCAGGTTTCCTTTTTATCGGAAGCCTGCCTTTTTTATTTTGCTAACCATTGTTCAACTGCCCATTTATGACTGCCGCGTTTTAATCGCTGAATCGCTTCTTCTGGCGTATGCCATGACAACTGATTGGTTTCTTCTGTCGGTTCGCAGACTTTTTTCCATTTGGTCATTAAATAGAAATAGCCGGGGTGATGGTAAAATGTATCGCGATGGCGTGAATAGAAGTATTCAACTGCTTCTCCTAAATAGGCAGCGATCTCCCCTTCAAATCCAAGTTCTTCTATTAATTCTCTCTGGATCGCTTCTTCTTTGGTCTCATTTGGTTCAATTTCACCGCCTGGTAAAAAATAGGCGCCATTGGGTGCTTGTACCAAGATCACTTCATTTTTTTCATTTGGAAGAACGACATACGCGCCATATCTTGATTTGTATGGTTTCCCCGCTTCTTTTTCCCCGAACACAATTTCCTTTTCTGGCATGATTCCCTCCACCAACACTTTCTTTCCATTTTACCCTATGCCAATAGTCTGGACAAGCTGGAAATAACGCCCTGTTATCTTTTATTCGTTATAAAATGAGAAAATATGTTATCATACAACTATCAAGATCGAAAGGATGATTTACCCATGAAAATGGCTCACACTTGTGTCCGCGTCAAAGACTTAACGGCTTCTCTAGATTTTTATCAAACTGCCTTTGGTTTTGAAGAATCTCGCCGTCGTGATTTTCCTGAACATCAATTTACTTTGGTTTACTTAACATTGCCTGGTGATGACTACGAGCTAGAGTTGACATATAACTATGACCATCCTGGCTATGAGTTAGGCGACGGCTATGGCCACATCGCCATCAGTACCGATGATCTAGAAGCGCTTCATGAGAAGCACCAAGCGGCTGGATTTGATGTCACTGACCTGAAAGGACTACCAGGAACTTCTCCTTCTTACTATTTTGTGAAAGATCCTGATGGCTACAAAATCGAAGTTATTCGCGAAAAATAAAGCGAAGGTGATCGATAAAAGGACCTCGTGTCCTTTTTTCTTTTTCGATCCATTTCGATTCATTTACTAGTAGAAAGGTTTGATCAAATGAAACCCATTATCGGCATCGCTGCTAATGAACGACCAATTATTGAAGAAGCAGAGCATTGGTTGTCCTATACACCCAAAAATTTTGTCACCCATATCCAACAAGCCCAAGGCATTCCCCTATTATTACCAATGGGTGTCGTGGAAGATGCTGCAACTTATATCAGCAAAATCGATAAACTCTTGTTAGCCGGTGGTCATGATGTCTCCCCTGACCATTATGGCGAAGATCCTCATCCTTTGATTCAAGGCATTCATCCTGATCGTGATGTCTTTGAATTGGCATTGATCAAAGAAGCAGTGGCTCAAAACAAACCGATCCTTGGAATCTGCCGCGGTATGCAGTTACTAAATGTCGCATTTGGTGGGAGTTTGTACCAAGATCTCTCTTTGATCGATCACCCAACGATCAAACACGTGCAATTGCCAACGTTCTTTCAATTCCCTACACATCGGGTGGAAATCAAGGCAGACAGTCGTTTGGCTGCTCTTTTAGGCACAACCTATCACGTCAATTCTTTTCATCACCAAGCAGTCAAAACAGTTGCAGATGATTTCAACGTGACCGCCACCGCTCCTGATGGTGTTGTTGAAGCCATTGAATCCACCGCCTATGGCGCACCGATCTTAGGTATTCAGTGGCATCCTGAGCTAGCCGCTCACAAGTTGCCTTCTGAGCAATCGATCTTCGACTTTTTTGTGCAGGAATTCTAAAGGCTTGCACCTTGTTTTCTAGATTCTAGCCAATAAAAAACGCCCGATTACGAAAAGAATCGGGCGTTTTGCTTATTTCTCGTTTTTCATTAACACTAGTGATTGTTTCAACGTTGCCAAGATACCATTGTCGTTATAGATCAAGACATTTGATTTGTACATTTTTGCAGAAACCAGCATCAGAACGATCGTAGTAACAGCAAGGATCCCTACTGAAATCAACGCTCCGCCAATCCCCACTGTATCATTAGCAAGCCGTACTGGCATAATATACGAGGACAAGAATGGGATATAAGAGGTTACTCGTAAAACAACGTTATGCGGATCCATACCGCCTAGTACGATTCCTAGCATATACCCGCCCAATGAAAGATACGTCACTGGAATAATGGCTTTCGCCGTATCTTCTGCTTTGTTCACTAACGACCCGCAAAGGGCTGACAAGACAGAATAGATCAAGATTCCTAAGAAGACGAAAACGATCGCAAACACCAGGAAAGGACCAAAAATGCCATCTGTCGAAAAGTTTGCCAACAAGTCTTTTACCATTGGGTTATCCTTGATCCAGAAATAGCTCCCACCAAAAATCGCAACATACGCAACTAGCTGGGTCGCTGCAACCATGATTACCCCAGTCAATTTGGCGTAGTAATGGGTTTGCGCCCGGGTACTAGACAAAATGACTTCCATGATGCGTGTGCCTTTTTCAGAAGCAATTTCTTGCGCAATGATTTGTGCGTAAGTAATGATAAAGAAAAAGAGGATGATTGTTGCGATCATACTTACTAGTGATTGCATCGCGGTATTGTCTTCTCCATGTGTCATTTCGCCATTCTCATCGAAGGAAACTTTTTGACGATCAAGCGGTGCGACTTCACTAAGGACTGCCACTTGCTCAGCAGTCAATCCAAGCTCACTAGCTCTAAAGGAGGACTGCAAACCCGTCAATAACTGTTGGATCGTCAGCTCTAAAGCTTGCCCCATCGAGGACTCGCTTAATAATTCCCCTTGCAGCGTATCCCCTGAAGCAGTAATAACTAACAAGGCATCGGCATCTTTGTCTGCCAGCTGTTGTTGCCCTTGCTCTTTGCTGTCAACAATTTCAAATTCAAAATCATCGCCGCTTTGGTCCACAAAAGTCTGCGCAATAGCTGGTTCATTCGCATAAACCGCAATTTTATCGACACTGTTCATACCATCAGCAAAATAACCAATGAGATAAAATGCCCCCGATGCAATAAATGGCACGAGAATCATAATCAAAAACGAAATTGATTTGATATTTTTCTTATAAACATCTAATGCGATTACCCAAAACTTATTCATTTGTTTTTCCTGCCTTCCGCTTAAAGATTTCTTCTAACGTTGGCGGTTGTTGATTGAACATAGGGATATAACCATCCGCCGTCGCTAAATCAAATAAGGTTTTTCCTACTGCAGGATCAGCGATCGTAATATCATAGCTGCCGTCTTCTCTAGCAATGACTTGCTCGACACCTGACACTGCCAAAAGCTGTTCTTTCGTCAAATTAGACTCTAAATAAACTTTCGTTCGTCCAAAGGATTCACGAATTTCATGGACCTTTCCGTTTAAGACCGTTTGACCATCTCGTAGCATAATCAAGTGATCGCAGATTTTTTCTACATTATCCATATTATGGCTGGAGAAAATGACGCAAGAGCCTTTTTCTTTCAGTTCAATGATCCCGTTTTTCAACAGTTCCGCGTTGACTGGGTCTAAGCCACTAAACGGTTCATCTAAAATCACTAATTTTGGTTCATGGATCAATGTTGAGATTAGCTGAACTTTTTGCTGATTTCCTTTTGATAAAGATTTGACTTTATCAGTTTTCTTGCCTTTGACTTTAAATTTGTCCATCCAATAGTCAATTTTAGGTACGATGTCTTCTTTCTTTTTGCCTCGTAAACGCGCGAAGTAGATCAATTGATCTTCAATCGTGACTTTTGGAAACAAGCCGCGTTCTTCTGGCAGATAGCCGATAATATTGTATTCTTTTTCACTAATTTTGTGACCATCCCATAATACTTCTCCTTGATCGGCTTTCAAGAAATCCAAAATCAATCGGAATGTCGTTGTTTTTCCTGCTCCGTTTTGACCAATTAAGCCCATGATCTGCCCATCATTGATGGTAAAGGATAAATGATCAACTGCTGTATAATCCCCAAATGTTTTTACTAATTGTTTTGCTTCTAACACATGCTCACCTTCCCTGTCTAATAAAATATATCACTAAAGAAAAAGCCGATAACGGCACCAATGATTGCTCCGACAAACATCAAAATGACTGTATCACGAATTACCCGTTGTCGCTTCGCCAGTTTCTCTGGTTCATTGTAATAACTTGCTCGATTTTTATATAAGAATTTCATAATGATCGTGGTTACCCCGATACCAATCGGAATAAACACAAGACCAGTGAGTACTCCTAGTCCGAAAGATTTAAACGGATTTGTACGAATATTGAAATAACTAGCAATAAAATATATTGCTGCTAGTATTGCGAGACTGATTACCGAAAACAGAATCGATTTTTTCATCAAATATCGTGTCTCGTTATCAATCCGTTCTTGATAGCTTTCTTGATCACTGAAAATCGCCGGTGTATCTAGTGACGCTTTAAAATAAAAATAACGATCTTTATAATTGCTAATGTAGGTCCAGCCCCCAGCTTGGTACATCGCTAAGTAGTCAACGATCTCAGATGGTTCCCCTTCGAAAAAGTCCACTGCATATTTGGTCGCTTCTGGTTTTCCTTTGATAAACTTCAAAAAACCTAAACGATTCATCTTTACAAAATGCCAGCCTAGTGACGCTTGTTTTTGCAGACGAACCATTTCCTTTTCTGGATAGTAGGCGACGCCAAGAGAAAGAAGATATTTCTTATTGATGCCCATCTTGATCCCCTCCTAACGCTTCGAAGACTTGTTCTCCGATTTGATAAAATAATTTGCGTCGCTGAATATCTTTTTCCAGAATTTGTCTTCCTTCTAATGTAATCTGATAGATTTTTTTTCGATCAACGCTTTCTTCTAAATCGATCCACCCCTTTTTCGTCAGCTTTTTCAAAATCGTATACATCGTTGCGGGACCAATCTCAAACGTCCCTTGGCTTAGGTCATCAATCTGTTTCATGATGAGATACCCATGTTTTGGCTTTAAAAGCGCTAATAAAATCAAATAGGTCGAATCTGTCAATGCCTCATCCATTTGATTCCTCCATCCATCACCTATATCACTTAATGATATATTATCGAATGATATAGCCAGCGTCAATCTTTTTTTTGGAAAATAAAAGCCGTCTCCGTTGACGGAAACGACTTTTGATCATTAATTAGCAATTTTGACAGGTGTATTATAAGGCATGTTATAGTAAAACCATTTGGCATCGGGGACTGCTAAACGAATACAGCCATGAGAAGCACGGGTACCTAGTTTTCGTCCTTCAACAGAACTAAAAGCATTGGTGGACCAAGCGATACTTGTTGGAATCGTATGGAATAAATAGACCCCATGGTCTTTAAAGGAACGGTAGTAGGCGGCTCCTGAAAAAGCTAAGCCTTTTTCTGCTTGAATGCGGAAATTCCCTAAAGGTGTTGGTGTATTAAAGGCACCGGTCGAGCAAAGCATCGTATAAATCACTTTATTCCCTGATTTGATATAAACCCGCTGTTTGCTGATGGATACTTCAATGTTTAAGTTTTGAACGTTTAATGAAGGATATTTCCCTCCTGTAGTATACATCCAAAAATTGCTATTTACATTTGTGGTTTGATTTTCCTTGACCCAACCGATTCGACCAGCTGGCGAAACGAGATACAAGTAATTGCCATCACTTGTTTTTGCTAGTTTAGTCGCTTGTGCCATATAGCCTTTGTAAGCACTCTTTTTCCCAAGTTTCGTACTATTTGGATCGGCTTTTTCAAAGAAATTGCCATCTCCATTCTTAACGACCACATAGCGGCTAATGTTGCTTTGAGAAGTGATCGTATGGGCATTGGTCACTCCGCTTGCATTGATGTAGCCCAGCCATTTGTTGTTGAGATAGAGTGAGTAGTAGGTGGAGCCGTTGAAATGTTGATATTTCCCAGTAACTTGGATATTCTTATTCATGTAATTTGCGCTACTGCCTTTTTTCTTCGTAAAAGCTAAATCTTGCCATAAGGTATAATTCTTGCTTTTAAGGCGGACTGTGCGTTTTTCGCTTTGCCAAGTACCACCTTGATTGTTGGCGACCGTTGCTGCATCGGCATTTAAGTAGCCAATCCATTTTCCGTTAGCATCATAAAGGGACAAGTAGACACCGCCATTGACGTGGTTATATCTTCCTTTTGCAAGATAGGTTTTTCCCGCTAATTTCGTGGTAGTGTTTTTCTTACTCGACCAACGGAAATTTCCCCAAATCGTGTAATTTTTCTTGGTCAATGTCACATATTTTCCGTAGGATTGATAGGCGCCTTGTGCATCCGTCGTTAACTTAACACCCGAGGCATTGATATAGCCCAACCATTTATTGTTATTTGTATAAAGGGAATAGTACGTCGACCCATTCAAGTGACGATATTTCCCAGTAACTTTGACTGTTTTGCCATTTAAAGCGGCTGTCGTTCCTTTCTTCGCTGTCCAATTAAAATTTTGCCATAGCGTATAATTTCCGCTGATGATTGTGGCATATTTTGATTCAGATTGCCATGCACCCCCGGGTGAAGTCGCTAGCTTAACACCGGCGGCTTTTATCCAACCGATGAGAACATTTTTATTTGAATACAATGCGTAATAGGTCACTTTATTATTCGTCGTGAATACTTCTTTGATTTCAAAGGTTTGACCATTAATGCTTGAAGAGGTGCTCGTTTTTTTATCTAAAAACACATCTTGCCAAAGCGGTTCTTTCGCACTTGTGATGGTTGCATATTTCTTCTCGGTTTTGAAGGTTCCGCTGGCAACTTTCACTGCTGCTTCTGCTACGACACCGACAACCTTTTGATCGTCGCGAATTTCAAGATAGGTCTGCTTGTCGGTACCTTGATACTGTTTGACACTACGATATACCCTGCCAGCTAATTCATCGATCGTTCCTTGTTCGATCAACTGACCATTTTCTAATCGGTAAAGGATTTTTTGTGTTTCTGGATCCGTTGCGGCGATCGACTTGATTTTTACATATTGGTCATTATCTTCTACTTTCTTAACATCGATTTTCGCAACATCTGGTTCTTCAGAAGATTCTTCCGTCGATTGAGTAGATGAATCTTGTGTGGTCTCGGTCTGACTAGTCTCAGTCGTAGCCGTGCTAGTACTTGACGTTGTTTCTGATGAAGAGGTAGACGTTGATGAGGACTCTGTTGCCGTACTTGACTCTACACTCTCAGTGCTGGCCTCTTGAGATGATGCTGCGCTTTCTTCTGAGAAACTTTCTGACGTCGTCTCTTGCGCAGCGAAAGAAGCTGTTGTCGAATCCCCTTCATTTGCTGCATAAACTTGTGTGATCGTTCCTACAATGGGTGCGATCAGTACCCCAACAATCGCAACGCCTTGAAATAACCCGCATTTTAACTTTTTCATTTTTATTCCCCCTTTAATCCTATTTTGGTATCACTTTCTTACTATATGAACGAGATATTTTTTAGTGCCACTCCCCACTTTAAGTATACCACTGCCTAAAAGAAAATTTGAAAAAAACGTCCCCAAAAACAAAAAAGCAATAGCCTCTTTCGGCTATTGCTTAAAAAACATTTCTTCTATTACATATGTTCTGCAACTAAAGCTTTCAATTGATCTTTTGTATGAACCCCAATTGCTTTATCAACCACTTGTCCGTCTTTTTTCAACAACAAAGTTGGGATAGACATGATTCCGAATGAAGCAGGTGTTTCAGGATTTTCATCCACATCCATTTTCACGATCTTCAATTCGTCTTCATCATATTCATTCGCTAATTGTTCCAAGATCGGTGCTTGCATACGACAAGGGCCACACCAAGTTGCCCAAAAGTCAATAAGGACTAAGCCTTTATCGGTTTCTTCTGAAAAAGTTTTATCGGTAATTTCTTTTGCCATCGTACTTCCCCTCCATTTTTAAAACTAAAAAAAGTATACCACGTATCGGAAGTTTTTTAAAATCGTCTGCTTACAAAAGGTAAGGGTTCTTAACGTTTAGTTAAACTTCACAATGGTCGCTCCATTGCCTCCTTGATTTGCTGGGGCAAATTCAAAACTTTTCACCGAGCGATGGTTTTTTAGGTAGTCAGTGATCCCTTGACGCAATGCGCCGGTTCCTTTACCGTGAACGATCGTCACCTGCGGATAACCTGCCAAAATTGCTGCATCCAAATACTGATCCACTTCATTGAGGGCTTCTTCGTACCGCTTGCCGCGTAAATCCAACTGATTGACCACTGGACTGCTGTCAGCAGAACGAATCGTATTAACGATACGCTGTGTAGGCTCCTTCACTGGCGCTGCTGGTTGGAGATCTGTTTCTGGCAAATTCATTTTCAGAATGCCGATTTGGACTTGCCACTGATTTTTACCGGCTTTTTTCAACAGTACCCCGCGCTGCCCATAAGAAGTTACGAGTACCTCGTCTCCTTCTTTCAGCGTCTTGGCTGCTTTGGCTTTTTGCAGAACCTTGTTTTTTTGCAGATGTTCTTCTTGCTGCAGTCCTGATAGCTTGGTGCGCGCATCGATCAGTTCGTGTTCTTTGACCTTCGTTTGACCGCCGGCTAATTGCATTTTACGAATATCAGCAATGATTTTTTCAGATTCCTCTTTGGCTTCTTCAACGATCTGATTGGCTTTTTGCCGAGCTTTCGCCAATTCTTTTTCGCGTTCTTCAAAGAAATAACTATAGGCTGCTTCTAGCTCTTGGTGCAAGCGGGCTGCTTCTTTTACATGATGACGAACTTCCAGATACTCCGTTTCCGTCATTTTGCGTCGATTTTCCAAATCAGCGATCATTTCATTCAGATCTTGACTTTCTCCATCCATGATCTCTTTGGCTTGGTCAATGATGGTATCTGGCAAGCCAAGTCTTTTCGAAATCTCAAACGCATTGCTTCGTCCTGGAACCCCGATCAACAAGCGATAGGTTGGACTTAAGGTATCAACATCAAATTCCATAGAGGCGTTGATCGTATTGGATCGGTTATAGCCATAAACTTTCAATTCTGGATAATGGGTCGTCGCCATGACATAAGCCGACTTAGCCCCAAGTTCGTCCAAAATCGCAATCGCTAGTGCCGCCCCTTCTTGAGGATCGGTCCCAGCACCTAGTTCATCAAAAAGCACCAGACTTGTTTCGTCGACTTTTTTCAACACATCAACGATCGTTGTCATATGTGAAGAAAAGGTCGATAGGCTTTGCTCAATGGATTGTTCATCACCAATGTCCGCAAAAATTTCATTGAAGACCCCCATTTGGCTTTCTTCTTCTGCCAGAATTGGTAAGCCGGCTTGGCCCATGATCTGCAACAGCCCTAATGTTTTTAAGGTGATGGTTTTCCCACCGGTATTCGGCCCAGTAATGACAACAGCTTGATAGTCTTTTCCAATCGTAATATCGTTAGGAACGACTTTTTCTTGATCGATCAATGGGTGACGTGCTTGTTTAAAAAAGACATGGTTATCTTGATTGATCGCTGGTACGACCGCCTTCATCTCTTTCCCAAAGCGAGCCTTGGCATTCATGAAATCCATGATCCCGATCACATACGCATTATGGAGAATCTCTCTTTGATATGGGGCTAACTCTGCTGATAATTCTGCTAAAATACGAGTGATTTCGTCCCGTTCCGCAATTTGATGTTGACGCAAACGGTTATTTTGTTCCACTACTTGTTTTGGTTCGATAAACAAGGTTTGACCAGAGGAACTTTGGTCGTGAACCACGCCGCCAAAAACACCTCGGTATTCTTGTTTGACTGGAATCACATAACGCTCATTTCGCATGGTTACGATCGTATCACTTAGATACTTTGCATTGCCACCTCGGACGATGCCATCCAATGTCTCGCGAATCGTCCGTTCTGCTCGTCGGATCGATTGGCGAATTCCCCGTAGTGCTGGAGAGGCATCGTCTGTGACTCGGCCATCCTCATCGATAGCTTCTTTCAAGCGACGATTCAAGGTTGGCAAAGACACCAACTGTTCTTCCCAGTGATACAAGCGGGAAAATTCAATCTCACTTTCAGACAAATCAGCAAAAAAGCGTTTCAATTCCTGCGTGGTTGATAAGACGCGGGCAACTTGTGCCAATTCAACGCCGTTTAAATCTGCGCCGATTTCGATCCGTTTCATTTGGGGACGAATATTCTCAATTTTTGGTACAGGGATTCCGCCTCTTAAACGCTGGATCTTGATCGCGTCTTCTGTTTCTGCTAGCCAAGAGGAAATAACTTGCGCATCACTTGATGGCACAAGCTTTGCTAAGGCTTCTTTTCCTTGGGCTGTTACGATATACTGACCGATTTGACTCTTTACTTGTTCAAATCCTAAAACATCAAGGATCTTAGTATTCATTCTTTTCTCACCTGCTTTGTTTTAACTTTTTGTTCCTAAGAAAAAGGCAGAATGGCTCTGCAACCATCTGCCTGCTTTTTACCCAATCACATCTGTGATCCACAATCGATAGAAGTAATCTGAGAGAATCGGTGACCGATCAACGATGAAATTCGCAGTTCCGCTCGTTTCAAACAGATTTTGAATCGTGGCAAACGGGATCATTGAGAGAATCATGAAAAACATATACAAATTGATATACATCAAGATGACATTCAAAACACCCGCAACTGCCCAGTCATAGCCGCCTAAAAAACGTAGGCGTTTGTAACGCAAACTGTCTGCAAAAATCACTAATAGTTTGGTGATCAGCCAACCAGCAAAGAGTACCATCACAAAAGCGATGGCCGCATAATAGGCTTTGTCTAAATCTAAAGCCAGTTCCATATCGTAGTATTTTAACTTTGAATCCGCCGTTACTGACATATAAGGAACATAGAGCTCAATTTTTTTCGCAATTTCTTGGTAATTCGCAACTGCAAAGAAAAAAGAGATCAAATAGCCCAAAACTGAGACCAATTGTAAACTGGTTCCGCGCCGCGCGCCGCCATAAAAGGCTGCCAACAACAAAACCAAGACAAATAATCCAATCATTTAGGAATCCTTTCTACGCCGCACTACCCATGGGCTGTCTTTTCTTGAATTTTTCGTTTCCTTTGTTCATTTAAGATCTGTTGTGCTTCCACATGATTATGGATCTCCACATCACTGCGACCTGTCTCATCGAGAACTTTCCGTGCTTCGGATTCGATCGCTTCGATCCGCTTGATACGATTCTCAAGCTCCGTTGCTTTAATGGCTTGTCCCCGCAATTCGTCCACTTTTTTTTGTAGGACCAACAGCTGTTCTTGTTTTTTCAGCTGGTCGGAAACAGCGTTGATCGCTAATAAGATCGACGCTTGTTCTTGATCGGTTTGTGGCGACAATTGCATGATCTCAAGCAGTTGGTCATTGACCAATCTTGTCACCATATCCATGTGTTCTTTGCTTTCGCGTCCAATAATCGTGTAACTTTGATTCGCGATAACTGCTTTATAGCGTTTCTTTTGCTCCGTCATAGGAATATTTCCTCCCATTGCTTACATTCTGCTCTATTCTATCACTTATTGAACATGTGTCGCAAACTCTTAACTATTATACGTGATTTTCTTATGAATTTCCATGCCAATCGTTTGTTTGCTGATCGTCTTAGTAAAAAAGAATAAGAAGTATGGTAAAATCTTAAAGTATCCTTTTGTCTACCTAAAAAAAGACAAAAAATCAGGAGGAATCAAATGAGTACGATCGTTATCAAAGTACCAACTTCAACTATCCAAAGAATGCAGCAATTTTATCAACGAGAATTGCTGGCGAAGAAAGTTCCTTATACAGTGTTTGTCGCCAAAAAAGGGGCAACGACGATCACTGCTTATACGTCTGGAAAAGTCATGTTTCAAGGAGCGACTGCTGAAAAAGAAGCTTCCTTATGGGGCGATACGGCTAGTGCTGTACCGGATAAGAAAAAAGCGCCTGTTTCAACCACTGCGTTGCCAGCAGGATTTAGCGAAAAAAGCGTCGTCGGCAGTGACGAGGTCGGCAACGGCAGTTATTTCGGTCCTTTGGTGGTCTGTGCCGTCTATGCCAAAAAAGAGCAATTACCACAGCTGAAAGCCTTAGGTGTCAAGGACTCAAAAATGCTGACAGATCCAGAGATCCGTAAGATGGCGCCGAAAATCAAAGAATTGGTTCCTTACCAATTGCTCACTGTCACGCCCAGCAAATACAACGAAATCCAACCAAAATACAACACGGTCCGAATGAAAGTTGCTTTGCATAATCAAGCCATTCGTTTGCTTTTGCAAAAAATTGCTCCTGAGACACCAGATGCCATTTTGATCGATCAGTTCACAAGCGAAAAAAATTATCGCACCTATTTAAAGTCGGAACAAGCAGCGGTCACCGAAAAGCTCTATTTTGCAACGAAGGGTGAACAATATCATCTAGCAGTAGCGGCAGCCTCTATTTTATGCCGTACAGTCTTTTTGGATGAATTAGAGGCAGCCTCCAAAGAAGTCGGTATGCGTTTGCCTTCTGGCGCCCACACAGCTGCTGACCAAGTTGCCGCAAAATTACTACAACAAGGTGGCATAGCACTATTGAGCAAATATGCCAAACTGCATTTTGCGAATACCGAAAAAGCACAGAAACTCGCTAAGCTGTGAGTTCTCGTATTTTCAAAAAAACTGCCACTGCTTCTGATAAAGGAAGCGGTGGCAGTTTTTGTCCTATGTACCAGGTGAATGCTGCGAATCAAAGCCCTAAGCCAGCTGCTTCGATTCCCATCGTGATCAACCCAGCTAAATAATTTTCTGAAAACCGATCGGAAAAGTGTAATTTTGGCAAGACGCCATACTGAAACACTGCTGCCAGCTGCTTTTCCAAAAAGGAGCGCGACACGAGCGCCTGCCACTCAGAGGGTAAAAACAAAATGACTTGATGCGGGTCCGTCACTGCCACGATCGCTTGAAGTGTGGCAGTCACTTGTTCTGGGATCGCCTCTGTTGCCAACGGGTAAGAAGCCGTGTAAAGATGCGGAAAATGCTTGATTTCGCCACTTAAATGGTTGGCTCCTTTAAAGAGCTGTTGGTCGATGACCAGTCCCGCACCTGGCGGATAATTTTTCGGAAAATAAATGCCAGCCACGATTTTTTTCTCTTCTTTGAAATGAAATACCGCAGCATTCACGTCATTCTCAATAAGCGCTTTTACAGCGATCTCTTTTTCAATCAATTCTCCTAACGCCATGTCCTTAAATGCCGGAGCATCCATGATCTTCAGTCTTCCAGCAATTTCCACGCCCGGAATCCCCACGACTGCCAAGCCGATTTTCGGGTATTCCTGTTTTATCTGACGAATCACTTGCAAGAACTGCGGCAATCGGCCCTCTGCTGACTGCTCATGATGCAAAATGTTCCCCACGAGATCAACAACTGAAAAACGAATCACGATCTGCTGATCTTCTTCGATAAACTGAATGATCAACAACAGTGTCCGTTGTGCATTGTACTGGTAAGCCGCAGCTTGACGTCCCCCCGTTCGTTGCGGTTGATCCGTCGTCAAAAGTAGTTGCTTTTCAATCAATTCAGGAAGCAACTTGTTGATCGTTACCACGCTTAATTGAGAGGCATCTGCCAGTTGGCGCTTGGTCATAGGCGCTTGCTGCTGTTTTAGCAAATTCAGCAAAACTGCCTGATTATGTAATTTAATGGTCGTTGGCTGATAAGCTTTCATTTTTCTCCCCCTCAACGCTCCTATTTTAACAGATAAAAAGCTGGGAATATACCTTTATTAATTTTGTTAACAAAGGTATAATAGAAGTAACTTATTAAACAAAGTTTACTAAGTTCAAAAAGGAACGAAGAAAGAACGACGCATGTTGCTTATTAAAGGAGTTGTCGATAATGAAAATTGAACACATCGCACTATATGTCAATGATTTGGAAAAAATGAGGACATTTTATGAAACCTACTTTCAGGCGGTCAGCAACCCAAAATACCATAATCCGAAAACAGGCTTTCAGTCCTATTTTTTGACCTTTGATTCTGGAAGTCGGTTAGAATTAACGACCAAGAAATTTTTAAGCCCTCGTGTCAGTGAAAGCTTAGGCTACACTCACCTTGCGATAGCAGTTGGTGATCAAGCTGACGTCGATCGATACGCTCAACGGTTTGTTGAAGATGGCTACCCTCTTTTAAATGGTCCTCGTACAACAGGCGATGGCTATTATGAAGCTGTTGTCCAAGACCCCGAAGGCAATTTGATTGAATTAACCACCGACGATTTACCGTCTTAGAAAGGATTTTGCAATGAAAGAAGACTTTGATTATCAAGCGATGTTGGCTGGTCAATTGTATCAAGCTGCTGGCATTCTCCCTGAGAATGGTTCAGCGGAGGGAAAAAAACGGGCCCAGGAAATCAACCATTTACCAGTCGATGACCGAGAAGGAATCATCGCCAAAGAAAAAGTACTCTTTGGCAAATTTGGGCAGCATTGCTTTGTCCAGCCACCCCTTTTTGTTGATTATGGTCGCCATGTTGAGATTGGTGATCACTTTTATGCCAATATGGAGTGCATTTTTTTAGATGTCAATAAGATTCTGATTGGTGATCATGTGATGGTGGGACCACGGGTCAGCTTCTATACCGCCGGCCATCCGATCGATTCTGTGATCCGCAGTCAAGATTTGGAATTTGGTCTACCGATCACCGTCGAAGATTACGTTTGGATCGGGGGCAACAGTACGATTTTACCAGGTGTCACGATCGGCAAACATGCCATCGTCGCTGCTGGATCCGTCGTCACAAAAGATGTGCCGCCGAATACGATCGTCGGCGGCAATCCAGCCCGTGTGATCCGTGAGATTCAGCCGGCTGACAAAGAACATTGGGAGACTGCCGCCCAGCTCTATCATCAAAAACGAGCAGACTGGCAGAAGCAGCAAAAATAACGAAACAAAAGGAGACGCCATGATTTTTACAGACTATCACGTTCATAGTGATTACAGCGATGATTCTTGGTATTTGATGGAAGATGTAGTCAAAGACGCCATTAAACTAGGCTTAGCAGAAATCTGCTTTACCGATCATGTTGATTATGGGGTCAAAGAAGACTGGCAAGCGACGGATACATACCTCGTCGGAGCCAATAAAGTCGTAAAAAATGTCTACTACGACTTGTATTTTAACGAACTGGCACGCTTAAAGGAAACATACAGTGACCAAATCAAGCTAAAAACTGGGCTGGAATTTGGGATGCAAATGCACACGATCCCACAATTTACCCGTCTTTATCGTTCGCATCCCTTTGATTTCATTTTACTTTCCGTTCATCAGGTAGACGATCAAGAATTTTGGACCGGAGAATTTCAAAAAGGACGCAGCCAACAGGAATGCTACGAGCGCTATTATGATGAAATGTATCAACTAGTCACGACATATAAAGAGTATTCCGTCTTAGCCCATATGGATTTGATTCGTCGTTATTTAGATAAAGAGAAGGACGCTTTTAAACAAACGAAAGAACAAATCGCAGAGATCTTGAAAGTCGTGATCAAAGATGGCAAAGGCATTGAACTGAATACCTCTTCCCACCGTTACGGAATCAATGGGTATACGCCATCGATCGAGATCCTCAAGCTTTATCGTGACTTGGGGGGAAGCGTGCTAACCATCGGCAGCGATAGTCATAAACCAGAGCAGCTCGGGTTTCAAATCAAAGAGGGACAAGATCTTTTACGATCATTAGGATTTACTGAACTCTGTACGTTTGAACAGATGCAGCCGATTTTTCATCGTTTTGCTTAACTTGCACAAAAGCTCCGTCTTTTGCAAAAATCATCCCCTCGTCTTTCGTTACGAACCTAAGTATTTTAAACAAAAAAAGAACGACCGCTTTAATCTGCGGTCGTTCTTTTTTAGACATTAGTTCGTCCAAGCAGCAACTTCTTCTGGGTGATTGGCTACCCAATCTTTGGCTGCATCTTCGGCTGACGTTCCGTCATTGATTGCTAACATGACTTCTTCCATATCTTCTTGTGTCCAGTTGAAACGATCAAGTACTTCGTAAACTTCTGGCATGTCATCTGCTAATCCTTGGCGTACAACAGTATTGATGCTTTCTGCTTCACCCATTGTTCCTTCGGGATCATCCAGATATTTCAGATCATATTTCGCAAACATCCAATGTGGAGACCAACCAGTAATAACGATCTCATCTTGGTTCTTGATGGCTTGTCCTAATGCTACTGTCATCGCTCCTGAAGAAGAGGTAGCGACATTCCAATCTGAAAGGTTGTCATACGTCGCAACCGTATTTTCCGCTGCATTCACGACACCAGCGCCTGGTTCGATACCAGTGATGGTTTTGCCAGCTTCGTCAGAAAGGTCGGCGATGGAATCTACATCCATATAACTTGGGACAACGATCCCCAGTTTTGCCCCTTCTAAGTTAGGACCTAAGTTCTCGACTTGGTCTTGGTACTGTTCATACTGGGATTGATGCGTAGATGGTAACCAAGCAGCAACCATCCCGTCAACTTCCCCTTTTGCCACCGATTCCCACATGATGGCATTATCCAATGGCGTCGTATTGACTTCGTAGCCCATTTGCGACAAAACTTCTGCCACCACATGGGTAGATGCAACTTCCGTATCCCATTCGACATACGCCAAGTTCACCGTGCCTTTGCTATCAGAAACATTTCCAAAGGCAAACGATGCTCCAATCAAAGCAACGACTGCCGCTGCAGCAATCCCGCCAAAAAGACGTTTTTGTTTGCGACTTGTCTTGCTGGCTGCTTTTTGATGTGCCGAACGATTCAAATTCTGGGTAAAGCGATCCATAATGATCGCCAAAATAACTAAGGATACCCCACTGACAAATCCGTTACCGACTTGTGCTCGTTGCAAGGCGGACAAGACGCCGCGCCCTAACCCAGGAGCACCGATCATTGACGCGATCACGACCATTGATAATGCCAGCATCGTGGTTTGGTTGACCCCAGCCAAAATAGTGCTTTTGGCTAGTGGCAATTCTAATTTGATCAGTTTTTGCCAGCCAGTCCCACCGAAGGAATCAGAGGCTTCCACCAATTCACGAGAAATTTGGCGAATCCCTAAGTTCGTCATCCGAACGGTTGGTGGTAGAGCAAAGATCACTGAGGCGAAGACCCCAGGAACCATCCCGATCCCAAAGAAAGCAACCGCAGGAATCAAATAAACGAAACCAGGCATCGTTTGCATAAAGTCTAAGATCGGCGTCACGATACTTTGCGCTTTTTCGCTTTTCGCCATTAAGATTCCTAGTGGAATCCCAATGATGATCGAAACCAAACTCGACAATAAGACCAACGTGACGGTGTTCATCAAGTCTGTCCATAACCCTTGGTTATAGATGAACAGCAACCCGACAAAAGTAAAAGCTGGCAAGCCGAATTTTTTGCGTGAAACGAAAAAGGCAGCAGCCGTCAATAAGACGATCATTAACAACGGTGGTACAAACAATAATACATTTGTAATAGCGTCCATGATAAATTGTCCGAAAGACTGTAAGGCTGAAAACAATCCACTGAAAGTTCCTGTTAGCCAATCAGTAAAGTTTTCGACCCAATCAGCTACCGGAATCGTATGTTGTAAGAAATTATCCATTTGTCACTACCCCTTCCTCTGCTTGAGCGGCTGAATCGGTCTCAGCCAACGCTTCAATCACGCTTCCGCGGATCACGACTCCGATCAAACGATCGTTTTCTACCACAGCTAAAGGTGTAGGCGAATCATAGATCAAATTGAAGATATCCGTTACTAGCATATCTTTATCAATCTTTTTAACATTTTTATCAATAACTTCCTTCAAGGTCAGATTGTTTTTCCGTGCCTCACGAGCAGACTCGGCTGTCAAGCTTCCTTTTAGGTGACGACGTTTGTCAACGGCTAACAACATGCTGACTTCTTCTTTCCGCATCCGGTTCAATGCTACGCTTGGTCCATCGATCTCGATGTTCGTCGTCAATGCTGGAACCATGATGTTTTGCGCAGTCAAGACTTTGGAACGATCGACATCTTCCACGAAATCACGCACGTATTGGTTGGCAGGATTCGTCAAAATATCTTCTCCTGTACCGATCTGCATGATCTGGCCATCTTTCATTAAAGCGATCCGGTCACCGATCCGCAAGGCCTCGTTCAAATCATGGGTGATAAAGATAATCGTTTTTTGAACATTGGCTTGTAGTTCTAAAAGTTCATCTTGCATTTCACGGCGAATCAGCGGATCTAATGCTGAAAAGGCCTCATCCATCAAGAGGATCTCTGGATCATTGGCTAACGCACGGGCAAGTCCCACACGCTGTTGCATCCCTCCAGACAGCTGGTCAGGGTATTGGTCTTTAAAAGAAAGCAATCCTGAGTTTTCTAACGCTTTTTCCGCTTTCGCTGTTCGTTCTTCTTTCGAGACCCCACGGACTTCTAGTCCGTATTCTGTGTTCTCTAAAATTGTCCGATGAGGGAAAAGGCCAAAGCTTTGGAAAACCATGTTGATTTTGTGACGGCGAACTTCTCGTAGTTCCTCTTTACTCATTTTGGCAACATCCACGCCATCTATGTAAATATCTCCGCCAGACGGCTCGATCAATCGATTCAATAGTCGAATCAATGTTGACTTCCCGCTTCCAGAAAGGCCCATGATGACGAAAATCTCGCCTTCGTTGACTTCGAAGTTCACATCATAGACGCCGACGGTGGCACCCGTTTTTTCTAAAATCTCGTTTTTGCTACGTTGTTCTTTGACCATGGCAAGAGCTTGCTGCTTTTTCTTACCGAAGATTTTGGTTAAATGTTCCACTTTAACTTTGCTCAAATGATTAATACTCCTTTTTCTGAAAAATTTCACGAAAGTGACCATACTATCTTAACAAGATGTGGTCACTTTGTCAAAAAAAAATTCCCAATGCTTTTTCTTTTACAAAAAAAGCATGGGAATCAAGAAAAAGAATTACGCTGAATGGTCCGTTGGATAGAAGAAATTGGTCATGCGCTGCAACGCCAGTTCATTTCCGACAAAATAAATCGTATTGCCTGCACTAAATTTCGCATAAGGTCCTGGTGACAACAACAATTCTTCGGTTGTTTGGATCGCAATGATCGTCGCCCCTGTGGCTTGCCAAATATTCAATTCATTGATACTTTTTTCCAAATGCTGCGCTTGTTCCGTCAACTGAAGTTCAAAGGGCACAAACGGACTCATGTGGTGTACCTTTTTGGTCTGCTGCACTAACGTGTTCAACAAGTCAGAAAAATTATCCAGCTCTTGCTGCTGCCGCTCCACACTGTCTAAAATATCTTGTCTAATTTCTTGGATCGACTGCACATCTTGGTATTGTTCCACAAAGGCCTGTGCTTTTTCCTTTGAAGCAATATAGGCGCCGCTGCCATGACGGACGTCCATGATTTCTAAATCAACTAATACATTGATCGCTTTGCGGGCTGTTTCAGGAGAGACATTGAAATTGCTGGCTAACGTTGAGCGTGCATGGATCTTTTGCCCAACTTGGTAGCGATTTTCAACGATTCGTTCCGCGATCGCCACGGCAATCTGCTGATAACGAGGCAAAGCGACCTTCTTTTTATCTTGAAACTTATTCGTCATGATGAACTTCCTTTACTTTTTTTTCATCATAACAAGAAACATTGTTGGTGGCAACTATTCACTGATTCGCGGATTTTTGATCAAACGTACACGAATGATTGCCCCTGCCTGCTGCATCTGTTTTTGCAGATCTTGCAGCAGCGTTTCATTTGTCTCATCAAGATCGATCAAGGTATAGGCGACTCCGGCTTTTCTTTCACTTGTCAAATTATCGATATCTACACCTGCTTCAGAAATGATCCGCAATAATGGGGCAAAAGCACCAGGCTTGTCGTGATAAAACAGCGCCAAGCGATACGGTGCCAAAAAAGGCAACTCTGCATGAGGAAAGTTGACCGATTCTTGAATCGTCCCAGCGCGCAAATAGGCATGCATGCGATCAAAAACTACGTGATCCCCTTTTTCCAAGGCATTGGTAGTACTACCGCCAATATGCGGATAGCACAATACTTTCGGTTGGCCGATCAAGCCCGCACTAGGAAAATCAGTGATGTATTGTTTGAGCTGATTTTTGGCTAATGCTTCTAAGACGGCTGTTTCTTCCACGATCTCCCCACGACCAAAATTCATCAGCACTGCATTTTTTTTCATCTGCTGAATCGTTCGTCGATTCAGCAAGCCGTGGGTCTCTTGACTCAAAGGAAGCAAAACCACCACAAAATCTGATTCGGCCAACAGTACGTGCAAGTCACTGACTTGTTCGTAATCGTGGGCCGCTTTTTTCGTACGGGCATAGCCGAGGACTTCCATTCCTAACTGGTGACAGGCTTTTGCCACCCGTTCACCGATCTCTCCTAAGCCTAAAATACCGATGGTTTTTCCAGCTAATTCTTCGCCGATCACTTCTTTTCGCCGTTCTTCAGCTACCTTCAACACATCTTCTGCTTCAATTTGACCTGACGTTAGCTCTTCTTGCAAATCGGCTACCGTCTGGATGGCTTTGAATAAGGGGCGAACGCTGAGAAACAAATTGGAGAGCACCAATTCTTTGACTGCATTGGCATTGACACCGGGACTATTGAAGACTACTGTGCCATTTTGAGTACACCGTGCCAAATCGATCGTATTGGTGCCTGTTCCTGAGCGAGCGATCACAGCTAATTCTGGTGTGATCAATTCGTTAGGAACCGTTGAACTGCGTACAAACAGCGCCTCTGGGGCCGCTTGATTTTTTAACGTGTATCCTTTTTTGATTGCTCGCTTACCTATCGTTTCGGTCATCTTATCTAACTGATAAATCGTCTCCATAACGCAGACCTCCTTTTGTCTTTAGTGCGTATTAGTCAAATAGTACAAAAAAGTGCGGTAAAATGATAGCAATACGCAAGAGAGGATGATTACTATGCACCTATCGATCACAAATTTTCCAGATAAACAGCCGATCGTCGGCAAAGACTCGCAGCTTCAAGACACAACTTTAGGAGACTATGTCGAAATTGGCGAAGCCAATCACATTGATCATTCTTCCATCGGCAATTATACCTATACGGGGCAATATTGCTTTATTCAGAACAGTCAATTAGGACGTTTTATCAGTATCGCAGCGATGGTCCGCATCGGCCCCACCAATCATCCCTATGAACGCCCTAGTCAGCATCTTTTTGCCTATAATGGCGAAGGCTATGGATTTGCGCCAAAGGACGAGTCCTTCTTAGAAAAACGCAAAGCAAAAACGACCGTCATTGGCAATGATGTCTGGATCGGCCACGGTGCCGTGATCCAATCTGGTTTGACCGTCGGTGATGGTGCCGTGATCGCCTCAAACGCAGTCGTAACCAAAGATGTGCCGCCTTATGCGATCGTCGGCGGGGTTCCAGCAAAAGTGATCAAATACCGCTTTGATCCAGAAACGATCACTGCTTTAAAAGAAATCGCTTGGTGGAATTGGAGTCGTGCAGAATTAGAAGCACGCTATCCGGATTTCCGGCTCCCAATCGAAGATTTTGTAGTAAAATACACCCGTTGATTATGCGCTTTTTCCGCTTAGTACGAGGAATGAATGATAACACATCACAGTCATTCATTCTTCGAAAGTCTTTGAGGGAAGGATTTTTTAGAAATAAATAAAAAACACTGAAAATCTATTGTATCGAGAAATTCCTGTGCTAAAATGGAGAAATCAAATGAAGTTTTTCACGAACTTTTAAAGGAGTGTTCTATTTGACCATTTTAGACTATCGTCCATTAAATCTTTACACCAATTACCGCGAAGCTGCCGAGGCATTTCCTGACACAACCATCATCCACGATGAAGTGCTGCCAGCATTTCCTGAACTTGGCTATCGTAGTACCTACGGTTCGAGCCATGAAATGATTTTAAAACGTGCGTACCAACTTGCTGCACTAGGCGTGCAAGCCGGCGATAAAATCATTCTTTACAAATCTTCAAAATTCGATACCTATTTATTAGCAACGGCTGCTTCTTACCTTGGTGCCGTTCCTGCCATGATCTCCTATCATTTTCCTGCTGAAACCATCGAAGTGTTTGTGGATCGCTTAGAAGATCCATTCATCTTATTTGATGAAGAAACCGAAGGCCGCGTCGCACAAGTGAAAAATAGCAGTACTGACAAACAGATTGCTGTTCGTCATCTGCTGCAACAACCAGCGGAACCAGTGGCCCAAACTGAGTTACCGGTGGATCAAATTTCTTATATGACCCACACTTCTGGAACAACGGGTATTCCAAAATTGATTTGTCATTCGGCAAACTCCATGGGCTGGCGGACAAAATGGCAAAAAACGATCTTCACCAAGATTGATCGCACCAAAGCAGACTCTGATTTAATTGCGTTCCATATCTCACCGGTGCACTCCCGCTTCAATATTGGCATCTCATCCTTGATGGCGATGGGCTTTCCGATGATGCCATTAGCCAATGCCAACGGCGCTCATGTCGTAAGCATGCTAAAAGAATACCCACCAATCGCTTTGGAAACTCATCCAAACAATTTTGTCCAATGGAGCTTTGTGGCAAAAGAACAACCAGATGCTTTCGCCAATATTCGCTATTACCATTCAACTTTTGATGCCATCAACAACCAAACAATGGCCACTTTTTTAAATACTTCAGCAACAAAAGAAGCAATCTTTTTGCAAGTCTATGGTCAAAGTGAATGCGGGCCAATGATCCTAAAAGCACATACCTTAGAAAGCATCGCTACCAACGATGCCCGTGATATGGGTGTGGGTCTCGAGGACTTAACGAGAGCACGGATCGCCGATGCAGAGGGCAACGAGCTACCAGCCAATACCGATGGGCACATCCATTTCCTCTCAAAAGGACGCGCGTTGACCTATTATAAAGAAGATCAGCGTTTTGCTGACAATGTCTATGGCGCTTGGTGGGACAGTGGTGACTACGGCATGATGGATGATCAGGGCCATCTTTACTTAAAAGACCGACAAGTGGACTTGATCAAAAATATTGAAAGCAATCTTGCCTTGGAAGACCTTTTGCTGGATCATTTAGACTTCCTTGCCGAAGTTGTGATTGTTCGCGACAAAGAAAACTCACCACAACCAATCATTGCTTTAGCGCCAAATCGTGAAATGGATTGGGATGCTTGGTGGAAAATGGTGGAAGATCTCCCTCACCTCAATCAACCAATTTTACGCGACTACGAAGATATCCCACGAACAGCAACCATGAAAGTTCAACGACTACAAATTGAAAAAGAATTCAAAAACGCAGACTAAAACAAAAGAAACGGCCAGCAGATTTCTCTGCTCGCCGTTTCTTTTGTTTTCGCTGTGTTTTCTTTCGCTGCGGTTATTCTTTCGCTGACCGTTTTCTTGAGTAGATACGTTCTTTAGATTGCCCATATTGACTTAGCTTTGTTTCAGCTAATGTGATACCAAAGCCCTTTCCATCAGGTACCAGCAGCTTGCCTTCATGCAAAGTTGCAGGCTGTGTAATGACATCATCATAAAAGTAACGGTCAGAAGCGGAAAGGTCCCCGGGAAAATGGAAAATATCTTGACTCGCAAATTGCAAATTCATGGCTCGTCCCACACCAGACTCAAACATGCCGCCTAACCAAACAAGCAGTCCATGGGTTTGACATCGATCAAGGATCCGCAAAGCTTCGGTGATCCCACCGACACGAGGGATTTTCAGGTTGATCGCACGGCAGCTGTCCAGTGCTGCGACTGTATCGACGTCTTCTGCCGTTCGAATATCTTCATCCAAACATAGAGGCGTCTTCATCTGTCGCTGTAGCTGACTGTGCCCCACCAGATCTCGTACCATAAGGGGTTGCTCGATCATCACCAAGCCTAAGTCATCAAGTGCCAAAATGCGTTCAGGCTCACTTTGATAGGCCCCGTTCGCATCTGCCATCAAAAGCAATTCTGGAAAGGCTTGTCGAATCGCTCGCAAGGGTGCCACATCTTGCCCCGGCTTGATTTTTAACTTGATTCGTTGATACCCTTGGGCGACATAAGCGGCAACAAGAGCCATTAGTTTTTCGACAGAGTCTTGTATGCCGATACTAACGCCAACCGCGACACTCGGTCGGGTCGCGGTATACAGCTCTTTCACACTTTGATGCGTTTGCTTGCCATATAGATCCCAAATTGCTGTTTCCAAAGCCGATTTTGCCATGTAGTTTCCTTGGACCGTTTGAAACAGCTGCCAAACTTCTTGCGGATGCTCGATCTCTTGGTCAATCAATAATGGGATCAGTGCTGTTTCAATCACTTGTCGAGCAGAAAAGAGGGTTTCTTCAATGTAATCTGGCTGCTCAAAAGCGACCAATTCACCAATGCCAACCGTTCCCTCCTCTGCCGTCACCAAATAAAGATCAAAGGCTTTTTCTGTTAATTGTCCGTAACTTGTCACAAAGGGTTGTTTGAGGGGCAAGCGACAGGCGATGCGTTCAATTTTCTCAATCTTCATTGCGTTCTCTCCTTGTCAATCAGCTGACTGTGGCCCCGATCCTTTTACAAACCATTGATCGATTTCATGACGAACCTGTGTCGGCTGTTCTAAATGGATACAATGTCCAGCATTAGCAACGACTTTGATGGTCATCTCTGGTTGCAGCTGCTTCATTTGGTGGGCGATTTTACGAAACTTTAAATCTTTTTCCCCCGCTAAATAAAGAATTTTACAAGCTAGCTGCGGAAGTGCCGACCAACAGCTTGGCTGTTTGCCAGTACCACCGTAAACCAAGCTTACTGCCAAGCCAAATTTATTTTGCTGCAAGCGACCTTGCCGTACAACAGCCTGCTGCACTAAGGGTAGCTCCTTTTGACTAGCAAACAACGGCAGTTCTTGCCAGTAATCGACAAAATCGACCAGAGGCTCCCTTAGTAAGCGCAACGCTAACCGACGATCGTGTCGCTGACGAGCGAGTCGTTCCGCTGGATCAGCTAACCCGGGGGAACCACTCTCAAGCAATAGATGGGTCACTGCAGCTGGTTCCATGACCGCCCAAAAAAGTGCGATTCGTGCCCCCATCGAGTAGCCATAAAGGCCATAACGTTCAATCCCTAGCTTCGCTAAAAGCTGTGCAAGATCCTCTACCAGTAAAGGAAGTTCATAACGCATGGGATGGACATAAATCGATGACCGTCCATGTCCAATCAAGTCGACTGCCAATACATTATAAGAACCTTCCTCTGCAAAAACCGGTCGAAAACTTTCCGAAGAACCCGTGAAGCCATGCAATGCCACAAGGGTTGGTAAGGCTGGTCGGTACGGTTGCAACCACTGATAAAAATAACTGACGCCATTTATCGTGTCCCTCATTGCTGTGCTCCCGCCTCGCTAAACTGCTGTTGCAGTGCTTGCCAAGTGTTGACCGGATCTTTTTGCTCACCCTTCACTTCGATTATTTGAAAGCGCGGCTGTTGACTTGTTTCCGCTAAAATCGTTTGAAACTCTAGCAAAGAGGTCGGTGTGTGCCAATCTGCCTCATATAAGGCCGCCACTTTTTGAAACTCAAGATCTAACGGAGTACCAAAGAGCGGGACAAAGTCGTTTGGTTCTAAGGTGTTTTGTGACAGAAAGGAAAAGATCCCACCACCGTTATTATTCAGTAAAATGATCGTTACTGGCAATTGATACTGGCGCAGTAGTTGTAGGCCGTTCATATCATGGTACAACGCTAAATCACCAATCAACAAGTAGGTAGGCTTTTGACTGGCGGAAGCAATACCAGCCACGGTCGAGACAAGGCCGTCGATCCCATTGACGCCTCGGTTTCCATACACGCGATAAGTGGAGGTAGTTTTGCTGCCGTAGCGATCAAAAAAACGGATCGCATTGCTGTTTGCCAAAAGAATTTGCGCTTCTTCAGGCAAACATTGTTGGAGCATGCGCACAGCGCTGCTCTCATCCCAATGTTGCAACTGGGGACTTGCAGCAATCACCTGATCTGCCCGCGCTTGAAGTGCTTGCCATTGTTGTTGCCACGCCGTATGTTTGACGATCGGCAACTGGGTGATGGCCGCCACGAAGGCGCTGATCGCTGCTTCGATCAAATAGTTTGCCCGATGCAGCTGATCTTGCCACTGCCCTGATGGATCAACAAAGAGCCACGTCGTCGTATCCGCTGCTTTGTTCAACCATAATAGGACATTTTTAGTGACTGGTAAGCGACCAAAACGCACGACCACTTCTGGTTGGAAGGCAGAAGTCAATTGCGGGAAAACAAGATCGGCTTGGCTGATAAATGTTCCTACTTTGGTACCGGCTGTCGCCAAATTGGTCAATGGATCGCCGACAATCGGCCAGCCTAATTTCTCTGAAAAAGTCAGCAACTGCTGCGCTTCTTCGATCGTAAGGCTTTCTCCAGCAATCAGAATACCTTTTTTACCAAAGTAAGGGGCTAGCTGGGTGATCATTTCTGCTGACAGCTCTTGTTGTGGTGCCAGATAGTTCACGTCTTGCTGAATACTGCATTGGCGACTAAAGTCAGGCAACAGCGGCTCCCGTAATGGAAAGTTGATTTGGACAGGGCCTCTCGGCTGCTTTTGCGCTTCGATCGTGCAAGTTGCAGCTTGCCAAAAACTATAACGCAACAAAGCTGGATCGTTTTCTGGCACCGTCATCTCTACCATCTTTTTGACATGAGAGGCATACAAATTCTGTTGATCCATTGCTTGTGGCGCCCCAACGCCCCGCAGTTCTGGCGGTCGATCAGCCGTTAAGACGATCAATGGCAAGTTGGTGGCCTCTGCTTCACATATTGCTGGATAATAATTGGCTGCTGCAGTTCCAGAAGTACACAGTAAGATTGTTGGCTGGAGATCAACTTTGGACATCCCTAAAGCAAAAAAAGCAGCCGAACGTTCATCGACAGCCACCGTACAGGTGATCTCAGGATCACGATGCAATAGTAGCGCCAATGGCGTTGATCGTGAACCGGGACTAATAACCGCTCGCTTCGCACCCGCTGCTTTTAGTCCCTGGATTGCCGCTAATAAATAGTCTGTCATGACTGTCTGATTATTCATCTCCTAAGATCCCTCTCCTCATCGGTTGAAATTTTAACCGTGTTTCTTGACGTTCGGATTCCGCATCTGAATCGGCAACGATCCCACAGCCTGCATACAGCGTTGCTTGATTGCCGCTAAAGAATCCTGAGCGGATCGCCACAGCAAACTCGCCAATATCTTCTTGAATACCCAACCAACCGATCGGTCCACCGTACATCCCTCTGCTGGCTGGTTCATGAGTACGAATCCATGAGACGGCTGCTTCTTTCGGTTCTCCCCCCAATGCTGGGGTCGGGTGTAGTTTTTGCACGGCGCTCAGAAAATTGACTCCTGCTTTTCTTTGCCCTGCTAAAGGAACAAACAAATGCTGAATGTCACGATTCTTGATGACGGAGCGGGCTTCTGATTGAAAGCCGTCAGCTAATAAAGTGGCCAATGCCGTTTCTAAGCGATCGACAACTACTTGATGTTCATGGGTATTTTTTGCGTCCGCTAAGAGGGCTTGTGCCAGTGCCTCATCTTCTTCTTTTGTTTGGCCTCTTGGTGCGGAACCTGCGATACTTACCGTTTCAAATTGATCGACAGTCGCTTTTAGCAAGCGTTCTGGCGTCGCACCAGCAAAAACATGGCCCCCATGTTCGATGGCAAAAAGATAGGTATTCGGCTGCTGTTGCGCCAACCGTTGCAACACCCCAGCACTAATGATCGACTGCTTCGTTTCTATCTTCATTCTCCTAGCCAGAACCACTTTTTTCAACGGTGTTTCGTTCGAGCGAATGGCTGCCACTGTCTCTTCGACCGTTTGCAGCCATTGGGGCACCTCTAGTTCCTCTTGTGCCTGAAAAGCAGGCGTTTCTGCTACAAGACTCTTGTCCGGGTTGGCATTCAACCAGCTTGCGACTTTTTCCTGTAAGGCAGCGACTTTTTGTTGTCGTTGTTCCTCGGAAGAAGCGGCTACTGTATAAACGACGCCACACTGATCGCCAGTTTTGCGGACCAGTATTTCTGGCAACGCAAAGAGACCGGCACCTAGCTCAGCCCAATCCTGACTGACTTCTGCCTGTTCATCAAAAGCAAAGCCCCCAACCAGCTGCGCCTGAAAAGGTGCCTCTGGTTGATAATGGGCTTGCTTTAAGAGAGAGCGGACTTCTGAAAAGTCTGCAAGTTTGGGTTGCGAAAAAGTGACTAACCAACCCAACCCTACCATACTAGTCGTTTCATCAGGAGTACGCCAGAAATAGCGTTCCCCTTGATATTCTTGTGCCGCTGCATAAAGAGCCAGTAAGTCACACCTTTCTAAAGGCTGATACTCACTCAAATAGGTTTTCCCGGCAGCGATCGCTGCTTCATAATTACTTGTTGATTTGCTGTTCAATGTAGTTCACTCTTTCTTCACTCAGCAATAGCCGTTTTAAAAGTTTGCCGCTTGCTGTGCGCGGCATTTCTCGCACGTGATAAAAACGGCGCGGAAATTTATAATGGGCGATCTGCCCTTCTAATGTATCCAACAACGCTTGAAGTCGGACGGACTCATTTAACGTTAAATAAGCCGCGACAGATTGTCCCCACTCCTCGTCTGGTTCCCCTACCACAGCTGCCTCTTTGACCGCTGGATGCTGCAACAAGGCTTGCTCCACTTCTGCGGGATAGATATTTTCTCCACCAGATATGATCAGTTCGCTTGCACGACTGACTACATACAAAAAGCCCTCTTGATCAAGATAACCTAGATCTCCTGTGGCAAACCAGCCCTCTTGGTCCCACTGCTGTGGACTGCGATCGTTCAAGTAACGAGTCGTGATCGCAGGTCCTTGCAGTTGGATCTCTCCGATCGGCTGGGTACTTGCAGCAGTCTGATGATCTGCCATTTTCGCATCAGCCGCAATTCGTAAATGGACACTTTGCAGGGGAACCCCTGAGGAGCCGATTTTTTCTGAAGCTTTTTCTGGTGGCAATGCCACCACTTGTGAACAAGTTTCTGTCATCCCATAGGATTGGATCACAGAAAGCTGTTTTTGCTGGCATTTTTCCAATATACTTTTGGCAATGGGCCCGCCGCCTAGCAGTACATAACGCAACGAATCAAAGCCATGTTGGGGCACCAATGGCAGCAAGTCCATCAACATTTTTGCCACCAAAGAAACGATCGTCCCTTTTCCTGCTTCAAGATCTTTTGCCATTTCTACAGTATCAAAGCGCTCATACAAACGAACACTCATTCCAAGTCGCAGTGAACGCAAGAGAATTGATAATCCACTGATATGGTACAGCGGAACTGCACAAAGCCAACAATCCTCACTAGTGATCGTTAAGTTCTTTTGAGTCGCTTCGGCACTTGCTAGATGATTCCCAAAGGTTTGCGGCACACCCTTTGGATTGCCAGTCGTACCGGATGTATACATAATCGAAGCTACCTGTTCTGCTTGATAGATTGCTTTATTAGGAACAAACGAAGGATCAAAAGAACTGGCAAGAGCCTTCGCCTGCTCCATCACTTGTCCAAAGGTCATGCTGCGAACACCTGGGACTGCAGCTTGATCTGCCGTGATCAGCCAGTCGCAGTGGGCATCTTGCAATTGGAAGGTGATTTCAGCGGCTGTCAATCGCGTATTCAACAGCTGGACTTCGATCCCCAACTCCCACAACGCAAGGATCGTAAAAACCATTTCAGGGGAGTTATTGCTAAAAAGGGCTACCCGGTTTGGCTGATCAACGAACTGGGCTTGATAATAAGCAGCGTAAGCATAAACCTCTTTTTGCAAGGCAGCAAACGACCAGCTTTTTTCATGCCAATAAAAAGCTGGTCGTTCTGGATGAAGTTGTGCTTGCCTTTGCAGCCAACTCCCAGTCATTATGGGAATTTAGGGAATTGGTCGAAGTTTGGTTGACGTTTTTCTTTAAACGCGTCACGACCTTCTTTGGCTTCATCCATCGTGTAATACAATAAGGTTGCATCGCCGGCTAATTGCTGAATGCCAGCTAATCCGTCCGTATCGGCGTTCATAGATGCTTTGATCATGCGTAACGCCAACGGGCTCTTTTGCAGCATCGTTTCTGCCCATTCCATCGTTTCATCTTCTACTCGATCAAGAGGAACGACTGTATTGATCCAGTTCATCGCCAATGCTTCTTCAGCAGTATATTGTTTTGTCATGAACCAAACTTCCTTGGCTTTTTTATGTCCGATCGTCCGTGCAAGATAGCCCGAACCATAGCCACCATCAAAACTGCCGACATTTGGTCCTGTTTGACCAAATTTAGCATTGTCAGCGGCAATCGTTAAATCACAAACCAATTGTAAAACATTTCCGCCGCCGATCGACCAGCCTTTGACCATGGCGATCACCGGTTTTGGCAACGTGCGGATCAAGCGTTGCAGATCCAATACGTTTAAGCGAGGAACCTGATCTTCCCCAACATAGCCACCGTGACCACGGACTTTTTGGTCTCCGCCTGAACAAAAGGCTTTGTCGCCGGCGCCTGTCAAAATAATCACGCCGATGCCTGGTTCATCGCGACTGATTGAAAACGCATCAATCATTTCAAACACCGTTTTTGGTGTAAACGCATTGTGGACTTCTGGGCGGTTGATCGTGATTTTCGCCACTTTTCCATGTTGTTCAAATAAAATTTCATCGTACTCTTTTAAGGTTTTCCATTCTCTCATTACTTGTTCCTCCTCAATTCACATAGCTCTATTATACACATATCTAGTCGCTTTTCGTTAGAAATTGCTTTGTTTAAGGGAATTTCTTAAGACTTCTCCACCTGTTGCTGTCTTTCTTAGAACTTCGGCTATTTCTACCAAAACTCGTGCTATAATCATGGTAACTTTCTTAGAAAAAGGAGCAAAAAATGAACTTACTAGAAGCTTTAGAAATCGAAGTAGAAGCAGCAACAGCCGATTTTGTTCGTTTACGAATGCCGATCAAAGAACAGCACAAACAGCCTTTTGGTCTCGTTCACGGTGGCATTAACGGCGTTTTGATCGAGACTGCCTGCAGCATCGGTGCCAATCAAGCTTTGGCTCAAGAAGAAGCCTTCGCCGCCGGCGTTGACCTACAAGTCAACCATCTAGCCGCCGCCCAAGAAGGAACCCTGATCGTAGAAGCTAGTCCTGATCGCATCGGCGCCCGTATCCAAACTTGGCAAGCCACTATTTGGTTAGCTAGCGGGTTAAAAACTGCCGTTGGTCGCTGTACCTTGACGACAGTGCGCAAATAATTCTTTTCGCTCCTGTGTTGTAAACACGGGAGCATTTTTGGCCTGCTTTATTAAGAAGAGTTTCACCAGACAACTCCTTATGGACGAGCTTCTTTCAGTAAAGAGGATTCTAAAAGCGCGACAGTGTTTTTTCAAAAGATACGTTGTTTTTTTACAGAATAGAGGTCTTTCGTTATAATGTAGCTAAGAAAGCGAGGTTTATTATGAAAAATAACCGATTGATCCACTTTTTAGGTGGCAAAACAAGCTATTATGTCTTAGGACTGATTATCTTGTCGGCAGTTGCTGTCTTTTTGCTAAATCAGATTTCTTTTTTATTTACACCCTTTTCAGCCATACTTACAGCTATTATCCCACCCTTTTTATTTGGGCTGATCCTTTACTATCTGTTTAACCCGGTGGTCGATAAATTGGAATCGAAAAAAATTCCCCGCAGTGTTTCGATTGCTGGGATCTATCTTTTGATTCTTTTATTGATCGTCTTTGCTGGTTTCCAGCTTTACCCGATTTTGGAGCAGCAAACCACCGATCTGATCAACAGTTTACCGAGTTTGGTCAGTGACTTTGAGAAAAACGCGACCGCCTTTTTAGAAAATACCCCGTTTCAAGATGAGATGGCACAAATTACAGACACATTGCAAAATATCACCAACAACATCATGAGTTTTATTGGGGACTATTGGGAAACTGGTGCTGCTGGGCTCAGCAGTTTGTTTTCAACGATTTCGACCTTGTTCATTGCTTTGTTTACTGGACCGATCATTGCCTTTTTCTTATTGCGCAACCCCAACAAGTTTTATTTTTCAGTTCTCTCATTAGTGCCACCGCGTTTTCGCAAAGACTTTAATGAAATCGTCAAGATCTCTGACATACAAGTCGGTGCCTTTTTGAAAGGACAAATCATTTCTTCCTTGATTTTAGGGGCGATCTATTGGGTCGTTTTCCTATTGATTGGCTTAGAGTATGCCAGTATTCTGGCGATCGCCGCTGGTCTGCTTTGCATCATCCCCTATATTGGTCCTTTTATCGTCTTTTTCCCAGGACTTTTCATTGCCGCACAAGACTCCACCGGGATGTTGGTTAAATTTTTGATTGCTTGGTTTGCTGTACAGTTGCTTCATGGGGATTTAGTCGTGCCCCGTGTGATGGGTGACCGATTAAAAATTCATCCTATTACGATTCTGGTTGTTTTATTAGTGATGGGTGATTTGATGGGGATCGTTGGGGTGATTTTCGGGATCCCAATTTATTGTCTGCTAAAAGTTCTTGTCGTTTACGTGTTCCGCAAATTCAAGCAGCGCTATAACCGCTATTACGGTCAAGAGGGCAAATACTTCCACAGTGCCTTCACTAGCAAAGATTACCTAGGTGACGAAGACAAAGACACCAAGAAAAAAGCCTAAAAAAACTGTCGCGAATCGTTGGTTCGCGGCAGTTTTTTGGTCTATTTTATTTCAGCTCATGTTCCAAAAAGAAATGATAGAGCGCCCCTAATAAATTGGCGTCATTTTGAAATTTGCAGGCTTGGATTTCCGGCTTCGTCAAGGTCTGCTGCAAAATCGGTAAACTAGCCAGCAGTTGCTGATACTGACGGTCGATTTCTTCCACCACGATCGCTTGGGCACTGATGCCACCACCAATCACGAAGCGCTCTAAGTCAATCACGGCTTGAACATTGAGTATGACACACGCGATTTCTCGGCAATACGCTGTAAACAGCGCCCAGACCTGTGGCTCTTTTTGATTGATCGCGTCAAAAACTGCTTCACCATCCGCAAGATCAGCTAAGCCTAGCAGTTGGGCGCTACGGCGAATCATGGCGACCGCTGAACCGCTAAAACCTGCCAATTGCTGCAGGGTCAATCCCTGATTAGCTGGTTGCTCAGCGTTTTCTGGAGCATCGCTTCTCTTAGTGGCATTTAGTAGAAAACTTAACTCCCCGGCTTGAAAATGTGCACCTTGGATCAGTTTTCCCTCAACGATTACGCCACCGCCCAAACCAGTACCTAATGTTATGGCAGCCCCATTTTTAATCCGTTTAAGGTTTCCTAGCCACCATTCAGCTAATGCGGCTGCCTTGCCATCGTTGGTCACAGCAAGCGGCACTTGATACTTTGCCAGCAGCTGTTTTAAGGAGACCCCATCTAAAAAAGGCAATGCCCCGCCAAACGAGATCGTCCCTGTCTCTGGGTTGACTTTTCCTGGGGTACTAACCGCAATGCCCCGAATGCTTCCATGAACGTCCTCAACGATCGTTTCAATCCCCGTCAAAAATTCCGCAAGATTTTTTGGCGTATCCATCCGTCCTCGTGTCAGAATATTCCCCGAGCGATCAATGACAGCCGATTTGATTTTCGTGCCACCGATGTCGATGCTTAAATAGTTTTTATTCACTGAATCCCACCCTCTGCTTCTACTGCCCATCGCAGGACGGTTTTGGCTTTATCTGGTGAGACTTTTCGCGGATCAGACAAATAGATTTCTCGATGCTGGAACGTGTCCATCGTTGGACGGATCACTAACTGTTCTTGTTTTAACAGCTCCTTCATTTGCGCAAAGGTTTCCGCTTCAGTGTCAAAAGAGCCTGTATGCATCGCTTGCAGGCACAATCCTTCTTCATAGCGCTCAAAGATGAGCTTTTCTAGATTTGGATTGTCTTTCTTCTCTTTGACGGCCAAGAGCTGTTCTTGAAACAGTGTTTCCGTAACGGGCTCTGGTTGGCGAATCATGATTTTGTAGATCAATTCTTCTTTGTTAACGGCACCGTCTGGCTTTGTCAGCGAGGTCCATACGCCTTCCAAAGGAAAGACCGTGTATTCAAAGGGTTCATTGCCAAAAGCCCCTTTTTTCAATCCCATCCTGAGTGAATAAGAAATCGTATATAAAGCGGCGATCTCTTCGCTAAATTCAGGACGATTCGGATTGCCGCTGCCGCTCAAACTAATAAATTGATACGTTGGCACCTCGATCACTGTTGGTTTTTTGGGAAGATAAAGCTCTTTTTCTAGTTTGCGCCATTCATACTTCATAAAAGACCCTCCTCGATTTGCTTTTCTTTATTTTACCATGAATCACTTGAGCCGAACGAATGAAATATAGGCCGATTAAGTGAAGGAAAATAATTGGTGTAGCACCATTTTAATACTGAACCCAGTTTGACATTCCAGAAATCCCTACATCTTCCTTGCTTTCGCTTATTGTTTTATTATGACAATCTCCTTTCTTTTATCTTTTCAAATACAAAAACTGCAGAAAACATTTCCAGAAGAAATTGATTTCTGCAGTGATCGAGCCTCGGCTCTTTTTTATTGTCTTACGGTCTCATTAGCAGCAAAACGTTTTGAAAAATGTTGTTCTAACCGCTTTTGCCCGGCTTCAATCAAAATGCACAACAGCCAATAGATAACGGCAACTAGCACGTACATGGACATGTAATCAAAGGTTCGTCCGCCAACGATCTTGGCTTTTTGAAAAATATCAGGAATCGTGATCATTGCTGCCAAGGACGTCCCTTTCAACAAATCCATTGCCACATTACTCAATGCCGGTACAGAAATACGAAAGGCTTGCGGTAAAATAATCAGACGCATCGTTTTCGTAAATGATAACCCTAACGCATAGGCAGCATCAAATTGCCCACGATCCACACCAGCAATTGATCCTCGGTAGATTTCCCCGATAAATGCGCTGCTGGTCAATGTAAAACAGATGATCGCAGCACTAAGCGCCGACAATTGATAGGGCAAGCCAAAATACAGTAGGAACAACAAGACCAGCGCTGGGACGCCTCTTAGAAATGAGAGGTAGCCCCGCACGAACCCTCTAATGATGGGGTTTTCCAGCATTCCTAAGAAGGTGAGCATGATCCCTAAGAGGTTGCCACCTAGAAAAGAAACGACAGCAATACCGACCGTATAGGACAAGCCCGACAGCAAATAGGGCAATGAGTCCCACATCAACGGCAAATCAAGGGTTGGAATATACATTAGTCTGTTTCAACCGTTTGGATCGCTTGATCAGATTTTACTGAAATATCGGTTTGAAAATACGTTTCCGCAAGTTCTTTTAAACGGCCGTCTTCTTTCATTTCTGCTAAAACAGCATCCACTTTTTCCTGCAATGCTTGATGATCTTTCACAAATAAGAAGCCCGTTTCATTCGGATTAAAGTAGACATCTTCTAAAATTTTAACAGGGATATCTGGCAAAGCAGCAACCGCCATTTTTTGCAAATAGTAATCATTCAAGATCACATCCGTTCGACCATTCGCAACATCTGTCAAATACTGATCATTCGTTGCGTTGTCGTAAGTCACTAATTCTGCCCCATAGGATTCGGCTAAGCGCATGTAGCTGGTATTCGGTTCACCAGCAGCTTTTTTGCCATCCAAATCTTCTAAAGAAGCAATCCCAGAGTCATCACTTTTACGCACGATCATACTATCGAACGAGTATTTAATAGGCGTTGAGAGACTGAATTTTTCCGCCCGTTCATCCGTCAAACCAAAATCGTTGGCAGCAAAATCGGCTTCTCCACGTGTTAAAGAAGAAACTTGTCCATCGACATTGTACTCTTTAAATGTGATCTCTACGCCTAATCGTTTGGCGACTTCTTTTGCCACATCGACATCATAGCCCACTAATTCATTTTCATCGTTATAGTAAGACGATGGATACAAGGTTCCCGAAGTAGCAACAACCAATGTTTTGGCTTCTTCCACCTTGCTTAAACTGGTGTCTTCTTCCGTTGGCTTGCTGCAGGCACTTAACAAGACTCCCGCAAATAAACCTAAAAAGCCAACCATTGCAACGATTTTCCCTTTTCTAACTTGTTTCATAATATCCTCCTCTTAGTTTCCTTGTTTTGGCAACAGAAATCGTTGCTGTGTTTCAAATAAATAGCCGACTTGGAAAAGTAGATCTTCTCTGCCTTTAGACGCCATAAATTGGATCCCTAGCGGCAACCCTTCCTCACTAAGAGCAGTTGGCAAGCTGATGGCTGGCTGCCCGGTTAAATTGGCTAATTGAGTGTACGGTGTCAGAGCATAGCTCTTGGCAAACATTTCTTCGATCAACTCACCCGCAGCACTTTTTCCAAGCGTCTCGATCTCATGCAGTCTTTGGCGAATGCTATCGCTTTGTAAGTCTTCCTCAATCAAAGGGGCTGGAAAAGCCGTCGTCGGTGTTAAAAAGAGATCATAGGTCGAAAAGACTTCTTCCATTTTTTCTGCCAGCTGATCCCACCACTGCAAGGCAAGGACGTAATCGGCGGCAGGCAGTTTTTTGCCATATTGGTAAAGTGCCCAGGTCATCAATTCCATCTCTTCCCGTCTGACCGGTTCTTGACGAGCAGCATTGATTTCAGCAAACATCGCAGCTGTTTCGCCGCCATTCATGGCGTAATAGGTGGTCATCATTTGCTGACCATCCACTGGATAGCCCACTTCAACGACTTCGTGCCCCTGCTTTTCTAAAAATGCGGCTGCACTTCGGACTGCTTGGATGGCAGTTTCAGACACTTGGCCACCGGTCGGCGATGCGGTAGTAAAAGCAACCTTCAACCGCGGTTTTTGACTCGCTTGCTGATGATGCCATTCTACTTGCGGTGCCTGATAAGGGGCAGTCGGCTGTGACGTTCGCAACGCATAAAACAACTGTTCCGTATCACGCATAGAAAGCGTCAACGCAAAGTTGATGGAAGCGCCTTGCCAGCTGCGCCACTCACTAGGACCCACTGGCATCGTGCCACGGGTTGGCTTCAAACCAATCAATCCGCTAAAGGATGCTGGAATGCGGATCGATCCGCCGCCATCACTGGCACCCGCAATCGGAAACATCCCCGAAGCCACTGCCGCTGCCGCACCACCACTGGAACCACCAGCTGAATAGGCAGGATTCCACGGATTACGTGTAGGCCCATACAATGTTGGATCAGTGATATTTTTGAATCCAAATTCTGGTGCATTGGTTTGCCCTAACGGCACAAAGCCCTTCTCTTCTAAACGAGAGACAAAATGAGCCGTGCGACTGGCCCGTGCTTTTGCAAACAGTTTGGCTCCTGATGTTGCTGGCCACCCTGCTTTGTTTTGGCCGAGTATTTTTAATGGCATGGGTTGTCCACCAAAAACCGTTTTTTGAAGATGCTGCTCGTAATGCTGAATCGCTGCTTGCGGATCAAATGTTACAAGCGCATTCAAAAGCGGATTTTGTTGATTGACTTTTTCTTCGATCATCGCCACCCGCTCGGCAAAGCTAATTTGTCCTTGCCGAAATTGTTCCGCCCAATAGGTCGCATCTTGCATGCTTGTCCCTCCTTTCCCTCAAAAACCTCAAACAATTATCTAAACTGTAACACATGAAAAATTCTTCTTTATATAGACTACAATATACCAAACACTAGGAAATCTTTCAACAAAAATAGAACAGTTTCCAAACCTGTATCATATCGTTCTCAAATGTTCCCATCTTTTTACTACCAGCTGTCGACCAGCGCTTCTTCTTAGCTGCCCTCATCATTACCTAACAAAAACGGCACATCGCCAAACGATGTGCCGTTTTGATTTACTTGTATTTTTCTTCCAGCTTGCTCATCCAAAGACCTAACCAAGCCCCCAAGACAAACAAGATAATTCCGATGACGGCCGTTATCCAAGTAAAGCCGCTATAGTTTGCCACAGGAGGAATCACGATCAAACCCGTTGAGGCAATAACGATCCCTAAAATGAAGTGATAGACTTTTGAATGATAATGGGTCAATAGCCACTCCATCAATTTCGAAAACAACAGCATCACTGCCAAGCCGCCAATGGCGATCGGTAGAAAGACACCCATGATGTCAAAGCTCTTAAAGCCTTTCAACATCGGATCATAAAGGCCCAGAACGAGCAAAAGGTTTGAAGGACTCAAGCCGGGAACCAAAACACCTAACGCGATCAGACCGCCGGCGATCACAAAACCTATGAAATTGGCAGGGATCGTTCCTAAGATATCGCCCATAAAATAGAGGAACAAGAAGCCGATGACCATACTGCCGAAGAACCAAATCAAATCACCGGTTGTTCGTTTGCTTTTTAAAGTCGATTCTTTGGCAAGTGCCGGTAATGTCCCAATAATTGCCCCCGCAAAGCCCCACAAAACGATGATTTGATAATTTTGCAGCAGCCACTCTAATGGCTTCGATAAAAGACCGATCCCTACGATTCCCCCAATCCCTACTGGTAGGAAAAAGAGGAAATTCTCTTTAAAATTCTTCGTCAGATGTGCCATAAAGCGCAGCATCCGCTCATAAATGCCTAAGATGGCTGCCAATACGCCTCCTGAAACACCAGGCAAGATAAAGCCCAGGGCAATCACCACGCCTTTAAAAAAACGTGACAAAATACTTTCGTTTCTCTGTTTTTCCATTTACAATTGCTCTCCTTAGCGATGGTTTTCACCAATCGTTCTTTTTTCATCAATCCCTTTAACTATACTTGATTGCCAAAAAAATGGAAAGTAATTTCTAATTCCTCATACAAGGCGGCACTCAAAGCTCTTTCAGCATCAAGAAATCCGTCTGCTCATCATCCCCCATAAAAAAGGAATGACTGCCAACTCTTTCAAAGCCCATCGTTTGATAAAAAGCCAACGCATTGTCGTTGAATTCCCAAACGCCTAACCAGATCGACTTTTCCTGCAGCTCTTTGGCGGTCTCTTGGGCAAACAGCAGCAGTGTTTTGCCATAGCCCCTGCGCTTATGTTCTTTTTTGATATAGATTCGTTCAATTTCCAACCCCTCTGGGGCGATTGCTTCCGTCTGTGCCTCACCCCAGTTAAGTTTGATATATCCTACGGTTTGATCATTTTCTTGTAAAAAATAAAACGCCGATTGCGGATTTTCTAACTCTCGGGTCAGTTTCGGCAGATTGTAGGCTTCTTCTAGATAGATGCGGGTATTTTCCTCCGTATTGAAAGGAGCAAATGTATCGTAATAGGTGGATACGCTGATTTCTCCCAATTCTTCTAAATCTGCCAAAGTACATCGTTTGATAGCCATCAAAACGCCTCCTCATTTTTTCAAGCTATTCTATCACATCTCCATTATCCCTTGCAAAAGCAAAAAGGACCGACAGCTTTCCCCACTGTCCGTCCTTTCATAGACTTACTCTTTTATAACCAAGACCCAGAAAACTGATGGATCACCATCGTACTCGGATCTTCCTCGACCTCACCAGTGATATAGCTTTTTGGTGAAAACGTCATTTGCGGGAAGATTTCTACGCCTTTAACGGTTTGTCGTTGATTATTCAATTCTAATCCGTGGTTTTGCAGCAGTTCCGTCACTCGGATCACATTGGTGACGACATCTTCCGTTTTTTCTGCCCGGACAAATTTTCGGTCATCGTAATCGTGGTACCATTCTTCCATAAAGGGATGGTGCGGCACCGCTCCAATGATCCCAGTAGAAATCTTGGTTTCGATCTCAAAGCCCATAAATGCCTCCAGTGTCAAGAGCTCATCTAAAGGTTTGACCACCTCGATATCGGTATCCATATAAATACCGCCTTCTGTCACTAACGCATACAAACGAACCACATCTGACACAAATGCCCATTCTTCTTGGTCATAGGCCTCTTTTAGATAAGGACCGAATTTTGAAAGGTCGATCGTTGATTCATCCCAACGTTTGATCTCATAATCCGGACAATATTTTTTCCAGGTATCCATGTATTTCTTTTCTTGTTCACCTAATGGATTGCCGCCAAACCAGCAATAATGAATAATTTTTGGAATCATCAATCTCTCTCCTTTAGTTTATTGGTTTCTTTTAAGTGTAGCGGATTTTGCAATTGTTTCAAAATCATATACACTTTTTACGGCGAAAAGAACTGTTTCCTCTGCTCTTCAGGATCAGAAAGGATCATTGAAAAAGCACCTGAGTCAACGACTCGAGTGCTTTTTGAGGGATTGCTTATAAATAACGATTGTCCCGTAAAACGGCTTTTTTGATATCTGCCACCGTTTGCGTCCCCGCAAGCTGCATGACCATCTCCAATTCTTTTTTGAAGAAATCAAAGACTTGTTGAACACCGGTAGCACCACCTAGAGCCAACCCATAGATCACTGGGCGGCCGATCGCCACTAGATCTGCTCCGCAAGCAATCGCTTTAAAGACATGCTGTCCACGCCGTACCCCGCTATCAAAGACGATCGGCGCCCGACCTGCCACTGCTTCAGCCACGATCTGTAAGGAATCAAAGGAAGCTGGGCCACCATCCAATTGGCGTCCCCCGTGATTTGAGACCCAAATCCCTTGTGCACCTGCCCCTAAAGCTCGTTCCACATCTTCTTCTGATTGCACCCCTTTGACATAAACTGGCAAGTCAGATTCTTTGGCGATAAAAGCGACATCCTGGGGACTTAATTTTTGTTTTGAGGAGCCGTAAACGGCATCCATCGTTTGTCCGATCCCTGATTGATAGGCCTGAACGATCGGCATTGCCAACGGAAAGGTGAAGCCATTGCGGCGATCCGTTTCTCGATTGCCCCCAACAGTTGCATCTGCGGTCAAAACGATCGCTTTGGCGCCATTGCGTTTTGCCATCGCCAAGATGTCTTTATTGATGCCATCGTCTTTACTCATATAAAATTGGAACCACTGCGGCGCTTCTTGGCCACCAGCTGCTCGGATTTCTTCCAACGTACAAGAGGCATACGAACTCGCCGTATAGATCGTGCCAAAACGTGAAACACCTTTGGCTGACGCTTGTTCTGCCGCAACATTTGCTAAGCCGTGGGCAGCCACAGGCGCCATAATGATTGGCGCTGACAACGTATCACCGCCAAAGGACAACGTTGTGTCCGGTAATTCAATGTCCTTTAAGACATGAGGAATGATCAATTTGTGATTGAAGGCGCGTTCATTTTCTTGATAGGTAAAAATATCCCCCGCACCACTGCTGATATAGCCATACCCACCTTTAGGAATCACTTCCTCTGCCGCGATCTCCAAATCGCGCATATTGATAAAATCAATTGCTCCTTCTGCTGTACTTGCTTGATAAATTTTTTCCATGCCTTTCCCTACTCTCCAATAAGATAACGTTTACATTCTCATCCTACGCCTGATTGTAGGATCACGCAACTCATTCGCTCACTCTGTCAAATAAGCTTCTTTTACTTTCCCACTCAAGACAGCCCTCCATTGAGCTGGCTGAATTATTATTTTGCTCGTTTAACATATTCTGCCAATAACAACGGCTGAATCGTTGGATATGTCCAGCTGGTAGGCGGCTCTGCCATTACATAGATTGCTTCGATCTCTGAGGTCAATTCATCCTGCAAGTCCGTGATCTGGGCTTCAAACACCAAGCCGTAATCGGTCTCCCCGTCTTTTTCTACCCCATAGATAAATAACGGCTCTAGAATAAAGTGCTTAGCGCCTGTTTCTTCTTTTAATTCACGGGCGGCACACTCTGTGATGCTTTCTCCTAGTTCTCGCTTACCTCCGGGTATTTCTAATGTGTCTCGTTCTTTGTGTTTGACATAGACGAGCTTTTCTTGATACTTGCTGATGATCACCGCAAAAACTAGCTGCTCTTCTGCGATCTTTTCAAGCTCAAAAATCGTTACGTGATTCATTTTACTCATTCCTTTCAAAAAAGCAGGCTTGCTTCTATAATAAACAGTCGTTAAAAATCAAAAAAAGTGCTGATCCCTTATGAAAAGGGCCAGCACTTGCAGCTTATTACTCTTCTTCTTCCGCCATGAATGTGTTGAAGACTTCTTCAATCATATCCCATTCTGCTTCTGTTTCGATCTGTTCTAATTCACCTTCAGAACCGTCTTCGTTTTCAATATAAGCGTACGCTTGTAATTCAACATCTTCTTCTTCTGGTACGCCTGCTGGATAAAGCAAGACGTAGTTGCGGCCGAATTCTTCCGTACCGTCAACCGTTAATAGAATTTCGTATAATGTTTCATTTCCTTGATCATCGATTAAAGTAATGTGTTCATGTCCTTCATGATCGTGATCGTGGTTATGATCGTGTGTATGTTCTGACATTTATTTTCCTCTTTTCTGTAAATTAAAACAGCTGTTTCCCAGCACCATCTAAATAATTCTGCAAAATCATGACTGCTGCTAATTTATCAATCACTTTTTTTCGTTTGGCACGCGAGGTATTCGCCTGTTCTACCAGCATTCGTTCTGCTTGAACGGTCGTCAGACGTTCGTCTTGGTAAACGACCGGCAAACCGAATTGCTGTTCGATCGCTGCGCCGTAAGCCATAGAAGCTTCCGCTCTAGGTCCGATCGTATTATTCATATTTTTAGGTAGTCCTACCACAAAACGTGAGACTTCATATTCTTTCACCAATTCAGCAAGTCGATCATAACCGAAATTGCCTTCATCTTCATTGATGCGAATAATCTCAATCCCTTGTGCTGTCCAGCCCATTGGGTCACTGACCGCCACGCCAACTGTCCGCGAACCAACATCCAATCCCATGATTCTCATTATAGGTTGATCCCGTGATTGCCTAAATAATAACGGATCAGAACTTCCATGATCTCATCCCGTTCGTGACGACGAATCAAATTCCGGGCATCCCGATAACGAGGAATGTAAGCCGGGTCGCCAGAAAGGAGATAACCGACGATTTGATTGATCGGATTGTATCCTTTTTCCTCTAATGCTCGGTAGACGATAGCTAATGTTTCGCTGACTTCTTTTTTACGGCTATCATCAAAATCAAAGCGAACTGTTTCATCTGTAAAACCCATTTCACGACACCTCTCTTTTGTATAGATTTTAGCATATGTTCCTTCTATATTGTACTAAACGTTTGATAAAACTACAAACATATGCTTAGATTTTCTCCATTATAACAAAGGTTTATGATGTTTTTATGAACTTTCTTAAAAAAAGCTAGAAAGCGCGATAGACATACTGATTTTCTGGTGCTTCAATCGTCTTCTCTTGGTCTGCTACCACCATCGGCAAGTCCCGTTTGAAGGGTTGATAGTACTTCGATTGGATCGTCCCTTCCACGTGGAGCCACTGGTTATTTTCTGCCGTTGTTTGTTGAGGTAATTCCACTCGCAAGCCAAAAACGCCTGAATCAGCCACACAATGGATAATGCCAAAACGAAACAAAAAGATTTCATTGGCATCATCTTGATCTGCATGGTACACAAATCCATCATAGGTGATTTTCTTACCAATGAATTCACTCGGGTACGTATAGATCAACTCCATGACTTCCAAGTAATTTTCTTCCGTTACCGCAATCGTCTCATCTTTGGCGTAACGTGCCAATGCGGCATCCATCTGAGTGTCATAATCTTCTTTGTTAAAATAAAGACTTGTATCGGGTTTCAGATATTGGGTCGTCATTTCTGGATCCCCTACAGATTCTTCACTTAGGGGGAAATTAAACCCTTTTGCTTCAACGATCGTCGTATCCAAGCTAACGGTGGGGAAAAAGAGCCCCACGATGATCGGTAAGGCTAATAGAAAATACGCAATCACTCGTTGGTATTTTTTCTCTAATCCATGCTGGTGCTCGTCGTCATGATGATGATCGGGCTCTTGTTTGACCCAAAAGTACAGCTGGACCAAAGCCAACAATAAAGAAATGATCATAGATAAAATAGCGAGATAGCGATAATGAATGTTGATAAACTGATTGAGTTTGCCCGTCACTTGCAAATACATCATTAATTCAAAATAGCCTGATAAGATCAAAAAACGAATCATTCTTTACACCACCCATGCATAAATTGAAACGACGATTGCGACTAAACCAACTAAAGAAGCGATAAAACGCCCCGAAAAGTACCGCTTCATCATCAACAGGTTTTTAATATCTACCATTGGACCAAAAACCAGGAAACCGACGACTGGTCCCGTGCCGAATAAACTCAACAACGAAGAGCCGATAAAGGCATCTGCTTCGGAACATAGGGATAACGTTAGTGCCAACAGCAGCATGACGAAGACCGCTAACAGCTTCGTGGAGCCTAATGTCAGCATCAAGCCAGTTGGCAGATAGGTCTGCATCGCTGAGGCGATCAACGCACCAATGATCAAATAACGCCCAGTATCGAAAAACTCATCCAAACTATGCTGCAGCAAATGACGAATCTGCCGAAGGAGCCGATGACTGGTCTTTTCTGTTTGATGATGGGCGTGATCATGCCCATGATGGTGTGGGTGAGCTGCCTGCTCATTCCCGCCACTTAATTGATTGGCAAGCCGTGTTTTTAAGACCTCTTGTTTGTTAAAATACGCCAGCCAGATCCCCACGACCATTGCGACCAATAAGCTGCCCAGTACACGCAAAAAGGCGAATTTCGCGGAATTTCCAAAGGCAATGAATGTAGAAAAAATCACGATAGGATTGATGATCGGTGCAGTCAGCATAAAGGCAAACGCCGTATACACTGGAACCTCTTTTTTTACGAACTGATTAACGATCGGTACGATCCCACATTCGCAGGAAGGAAAAAAGCCCCCCAGACCACAACCAACTGTGATCGATGCCAATTTGTTTTTTGGTAAGAGTCTCGTGACTCTTTCTGGCGTCAAGAAGACTTGTAAAGCACCTGAGATCAAGCAGCCCAATAGGACAAAGGGCAAGGCTTCAATGACGATAGATAAAAAAATAACACTCATTTGCAGGACAGAATTCGGTAATGCCTGAAACATAACTTTAACCTTCTTTATCAATAAATTCGAAACGCTGGAATTACTATACGTTTTTTCCTTTTTTTATACAACGTTTTTTTTAAAGCAGCCTATTTTTTTAATCGTTGCTTTAGATTTCCCTTATCTTTGAATCCTTCTTACTCATTTAAGCGATCAGCTGCTAGCAGATATTTTGACTTTTCCTCAAGAACAGCGTACATTTTCCATGGAGGAATGACTTATGCAAAAAAATCAACCGATCCAAGAGCAGCTCGACCAACATCCGTTGGCACTACTCTATCTCTCTCAACCGAATTGCAGTATTTGTGTTGCAGACAAACCACGCATCCAAACACTGGCACAAACCCAACAACTCCCCCTATTTACCATCAACACGCTGGCAGAGCCAGAAGCAGCCAGTTTATTTTCGGTCTTGACGGTTCCCGTCGTCCTCTTGTTCGCGAATGGGAAAGAAGTGCATCGTGAAGCCCGCATCATCGATTTCACACGTTTGACTCAACAAATCTTGCGGTATCAAAAAGCGCTCACAAGCGTTGAGGAGCAAGATTCCTACGAATCACTTTTTGACCAGTTAGACGAGTAAGTTCAGTGAATAAAAGTCAAAAAAAGCTGTCAGATCGTTGTGTATACTACGATCTGGCAGCTGTTTTGCTGGTTCCTATTTATGTGATGCGATTATTCGCTTAGTGATGGTTCTTCTACTGGTTCTTCATGTGACAAGACGTTGCCTGAATGCAAGAAATAAATCAATGTTTGCAATTCATTGGTTAAGTCAACGTTTTGAATCAGCACGCCTTTTGGTGCAGTGATTCGTGCAGGTGTAAAGTTCAAGATTCCTTTAATGCCAGCTTTCACAAGCTCGTTCACTAAATCTTGTGAATGTTGTGCGGGAACCGTCAAAATAGCCACATCGATCTGCTGGATCTTCACTTGTTCCTTCATGTCATCCATTGGATAGACCGGCACACCATCTACGATTCGACCAACTAGATCTTCGTTGACATCAAATGCGGCACTGATCCGAATGCTGTTGCTTTGGTGAAATTTGTATTTCAACAAGGCGCTCCCCAAGTTTCCAACACCGACTAAAGCTACATTCGTCATGTGGTCTTCGTTCAATGTCTTCGCAAAGAACTGCATCAAGCTTTCAACATCATAGCCGTAGCCGCGTTTTCCTAATTCACCAAAGTAGGAAAAGTCGCGGCGGATCGTCGCACTATCAACTTGAACAGCTTCACTTAGTTCGGTCGAAGAAACTTTTAATTTGCCAGCTTGGTGCAAAATACGCAAGTAACGATAATATAAAGGCAATCGCTTCGCTGTTGCCTTTGGAATTTGATGATCTTTCAAAGAATACTCCCCCATTGTGAAAAATTCACTTGTGATGAAGCTATCATAACAAATACATTGTTCAAAAATCAATTTGAATGCTCATAATTTGAAATATAAATTTTATAATGGTAAAATCAACCTTTTTCCCAATCGCCGTTTCCCTTAAAATATGATAGACTTGTAGTATTGCAACCTTGATACAGACAAGTTTCTTAAAGATAGGAATGACATACACATGATTTTATTACAAGCCAACCAAATCGCCCGTCTTTTCGGAGCCGAGGTTTTATTTGAAAATATCCAATTAGAGATTGCCAGCAATTCCCGAATCGCGCTTGTTGGGCGCAACGGTGCTGGTAAATCAACGCTACTGAAAATTATTGCTGGACTCGAAAGTCCTGATAAAGGAACGATCGCTAAAAACAAGACCGCTACGATGGGCTACTTAGCTCAAGATACCGGACTTGCTAGTGAGGCCACCGTTTGGGAAGAAATGCTAGGAGCTTTTGCAACGGTTCGACAGATGGAGCAGCGCATGCGTACCTTAGAGATCGCCATCTCCGAAGCAGATCCTGCTGCTGACTCTGGCAATCTCCTGAAAGAATACGACCAGTTGCAACATGAATTTGCAGAAAAAAACGGCTATGGCTATGAAAATGAAATTCGCTCCGTCTTGCACGGTTTTCAGTTTGATCCTTCTTTTTACACGCAAGCTATCAATACCCTTTCCGGTGGTCAAAAAACCCGCTTGGCATTAGCAAAAATGCTGCTGCAAAAACCTGATATCTTGATCCTGGATGAGCCGACCAACCATTTAGACATCGAAACGTTATCTTGGCTGGAAAACTATCTACAAGGATATGCCGGTGCGTTGCTGATCGTTTCCCATGACCGTTACTTCCTAGACAAAGTCGTCAACGAAGTCTACGAACTGAGTCGCCAAAAAATGCGCTACTACAAAGGCAATTACAGCCGCTATTTGACCCTGAAAGCCGAACAGCTGCAAAGCGAATGGAAAGCCTTTGAAAAGCAGCAAGAAGAAATCAATAAACTGGAAGACTTTGTTGCCCGCAATCTTGTCCGTGCCTCTACCACCAAACGCGCGCAAAGTCGCCGTAAGCAATTGGAGAAAATGGACCGGTTGGATCGCCCGCAAGGAGATGAAAAGTCCGCCCACTTCCTTTTTTCCATTGAAAAACCTTCAGGAAATGTTGTAATGCAAGTAGAAAATGCCGCTATCGGTTATTCTGAAGAAGAAGTCTTATCGGCGCCCATCGACTTAGATGTTCGGCGCAAAGATGCGATCGCTTTAGTAGGACCGAATGGGATCGGCAAATCAACCTTGCTGAAATCGCTGATTCATAAAATCCCCTTTATTCAAGGAAAGGTGCATTTTGGCGCCAATGTCTCAATCGGGTACTATGACCAAACTCAATCCGATCTGCACTCAACCAAAACGATCCTCCATGAGCTTTGGGATGACCACAGTACCACACCTGAAGTCGAGATTCGCAATATATTAGGCAGCTTCTTATTTTCGGGAGAAGATGTTGAAAAGCCGATCACGCTGTTAAGCGGTGGCGAAAAAGCCCGTGTCGCTTTGGCAAAATTAGCCATGGACCATGACAATTTCTTGATTTTGGATGAGCCAACCAACCATTTAGACATCGACAGCAAAGAAGTCTTAGAAAATGCCCTGATCGATTATGAAGGCACGTTGTTTTTCGTATCTCATGACCGCTACTTTATCAATCGAATCGCCACCAAGGTCGTGGAACTGTCTGAAAACGGCAGCAAGCTCTATCTAGGCGATTACGATTATTATTTAGAAAAGAAACAAGAAGAAGCTGAGATCGCAGCGATGCTGGAAGCAAAAACAACCGAAACCACCATTTCAGCGGGCAAACAAACCTTTGTCCAAAGCAAAGAACAGCAAAAAGCCGTTAGAACCTTACAGCGAAAAGTCGCCCAAATCGAAGAAGAGCTTGCCACGATAGAAGAAACGATCCAGCAACTGGAACAAGACATGACCGCACCAGAAGCGTTGAATGATCATGTAAAATTGACCGCGTTGAATCAAGCGTTAGAACAAGCCCGCACTGAACAAGAAGCCCTATTAGAAGCATGGGAAAATACTAGCTTAGAACTAGAGGCATTTGACAGTTGATCGTGTCATCGGTCTGTAGGCCGATGACAATCGCCCCCTCCTTTGTTTTACTTAAAAGAACAGGATGAATACGTACAATTCGTAAAACAAGGAGGGAAAAATGCAAAAACAGACAGATGTTTATCGAAAGCGTCGGCCAATGATTGTTTTGGCAGGATTGGTGTTGATTTGGATAGGGTTCAATCGAATCTCTCATCACGTGTTGTACGGAGAGTTGTCCGAACACGTGTCTACCGCCGTTGCCTATGATGATAGCTACGATGACGAATATGTTTACTCCCAAGCTATTTTAAGTGAAGATATCAATGCTTACTTAGGGGAAATGGACATCACAACACCGATTTTCCTGCAGACGAACGAAGAATGGGCCGATAGATCCTATGGCAATGACGGCAGCCAGACCTTGGCAGAAAACGGCTGCGCGATCGCTTCTCTTGCGATGGTTCAATCCTACCTTGAAGGCTATCCCATTTCGCCACTGGAGGTCCTCGATTGGGCAGGAGATCATTATTACGTTGACGGCCAAGGAACGGACTGGCGGATTTTTTCTGACTTTGCCGATGCAAACGGCTACAACTATTATGATCTTGGCACAGATCTAGCCAGCGTTGAAGCTTACTTGCAACAAAATCATCCCGTCATCGTTTCTGTGACTCCAGGGGAATTTACAGATGGCGGCCATATTATGGTCTTAGGTGGAATGATGGACGATCAAGTGTTTGTCTTAGATCCCAATGATGATCCAGAAAAATCCCATTACTCTATCTATTACACACTAGATGAAATCGCTGATCAAAGCTTGCGCTTTTGGACCTTCAGCTGATTGATCGAAAAAAGTCCCATTGGGGGCTTTTTTCTTTGTCGTCCCGAAAGCAGCAACTGGATCTTACTTTTTTAATAAAAAAACCATTCTTTCTCCCCTTAGGAATCCGCTTTCTATTATAATGGAAGAAAGAAAGGTGTGAAGTCTATGAAAATCGGTATCCCCAAAGAAATCAAGAACAATGAAAATCGTGTGGCATTGCCGCCCTCCGGAGTCTATGAGTTAGTCCAAGACGGACACGAAGTCTTCGTTGAACAAGGCGCTGGTGCAGGATCAACCTTTTCTGATCAAGCGTATCAGGAAGTTGGCGCTACGATTACTACCGTTGAAGAGGTTTGGGCCTCTGAATTGGTTATGAAAGTCAAAGAACCTTTACCAGAAGAATACCCCTTTTTGCATGAGGGACTGGTTTTATTCACCTATTTCCACGTAGCCGCCAATCAACAGCTTGCTCAAGCATTGATCGACAGCAAAGTGATCGCTGTTGCTTATGAAAACGTCCAGCTGGCGAACGGCACCCTGCCTCTGCTATCGCCTATGAGTGAGATCGCTGGAAGAATGTCTGTTCAAATCGGCGCACAATTTCTCGAAAAAATATATGGCGGAAAAGGGATCCTGCTTTCAGGTGTTCCCGGCGTCCGTCAAGGTCGGGTAACGATCATTGGTGGTGGCGTTGCCGGTGAGAATGCCGCGAGAGTCGCCGTAGGTCTGGGCGCACAAGTAACGATTTTAGACGTTTCGATCCCACGCTTACAAGAGCTGGATCGACAATTTTCTGGTCAAGTCCAAACCTTGTATTCCAATCGCTTGAATATCGAACGAACGATCCAATCCGCAGACTTGGTGGTAGGAGCCGTCTTATTACCAGGACAAAAAGCCCCGTGCTTAGTGACCCGCGAAATGGTGAAACAGATGCCTGAAAAATCCGTGATCGTCGATATTGCCATTGACCAAGGCGGAATTTTCGAGACCGAAGACAAAGTCACCACCCACGACGAGCCAACCTATATCCGGGAAGAAGTTATTCACTATGCAGTGGCGAATATGCCAGGTGCTGTGCCGCAAACGGCAACCATCGCATTGAGCATTGCCACCTTACCGTATGCCCAGCAGCTAGCGAACGATCCTTTAGCAGCGTTGCGAGAAAATCAGGCACTTGCCAAAGGGGTCATCGCCTATGAGGGCGCATTTACTTCAAAAGAAGCCGCTCACGATCTGTCATTGCCTTTTACCGATCTATCGGAATTGATTTGAGCCACTCTCCCACAATAAAACCAGCAGCCGCACAAGTAATTCGCGGCTGCTGTTTTGCTTTCTATGAGAATTTCCTTTTTTGGGTAGCATGGGCTTTGGAAGTATGCTATATTCATACTTAAAAAAAATTCGACCTAGACAGGAGGAACACTGTGCTTACTCAACAACAAATCCAAGCATTTCCTAAAGTAGAACTTCACTGCCACCTCGACGGTTCCATTCGTCCAGAAACATTGATCGCCATCGCCAATCAGCAAGAACTACCGATCGAGCAAGACATAGAAGCGGTAAAAGCACAGATGCAAGCCCCCAAAGATTGTCATGACCTGAGGGATTATCTTCGCTGCTTTGATTTCGTTCGGCCGTATTTGCAAACACAAGAAGCGTTAGCAGCTGCCGCCTATGATGTGATGGAACAAGCCGCTCAAGATGGGGTCGCTTATATTGAGATCCGCTTTGCCCCCAGCTTATCGATGGACAAAGGACTCACTTGCAGCCAGACCATCCAAGCCGTGATCGAAGGCATCGCACGAGCAGAAGAACGCTACCCAATCAAAGGCAATGTTTTGGTCATTGGGATGCGTCAAGAAGACCTACCAGATATTACGGCGATTTTTGATGAAGCGATCGCTCTTACCGATGAAAAAGTCGTCGGCATTGATCTGGCAGGTCCAGAAGAAGACGGGTACGTCCCTGATTTAGCTGCCAGCTATCAAGTGTTCCTCAAGAACCAAAGTGTCCAGCTGACCTTACATGCAGGCGAATGCGGCTGTGTGCAAAACATTTATCAAGCCATCGAAAGCGGTGCGCAGCGGATTGGCCACGGCATCGCCTTAAAAGGAGATCCTACTGCTCAAGCATTTGTTCGAGAACAAATGCGCTGTATCGAAGGCTGTCCTACTAGCAATGTTCATACGCGTGCGATTCCCACATACTCGGCATACCCATTAAGAGAATGGCTGGAAGCCAAGGTCCCTTTTTGTTTGAATACCGATAACCGAACGGTCTCCAACACGACATTGACCAATGAATACCTGCAAATGGCTCATCATTGCGACATGACCGAATCAGAGATGCGCTTCTTAAACGAAACCGCCGCTCAGCATTCCTTTGCGGAAGCTGCCGACAAAGCGGTACTCTTGAAAAAAATTCAAGAATGGCAATTCTAATAAACATGGACGCTAGTGATCCCCACTGGCGTCCATGTTTATTTCCAAAACGATCAACTTTCTTTCCTTTATGCAAAGAAGAGCCGATCGATCCGTGTTAATTCCACCTTACCTCCCATTTTCTATTTTTATGAAAATAAAAAAGCTGTTCAGATGAAATCTCACCATAAACAACTTTTCTATGCTAGATAAAAATTTGTATTCAATGTCAACGTTTTTGAAGAAAATAAGAAAAACACTCCCATGTTCTCTTACACAATCATCTACACAAGCACCCAGCTAATTTTTTAAATCTAAGTCTTCAATCAACGCCACCGCACGATCGATCCCAGCGTCTTTTGTTTCTTCTAGCACCACGTAACAGTATGGCTTGTGTTTGATCAGAAGCTGTAAAATTTCTGGATACCGTATTTGTCCTTCACCTAACGGGACAGGGATCACCTCTTCTCCCGAGAGTTGAAAATCCTTTAGGTGCAAGCAGACGATTTTCTCTCCGAAAAGAGTAAATGCTTCTTCTACCAATGCGACTTGATCAGCAGCCGTTTTTGCGGTGATCAAATTCGTTGGATCGTAAATGATGCCTAAATAATCAGAAGGAACACGTTCAATCAGCTCGGCGATGCGCTGATTCGAATACAGCGGATGATTCAGTCCAGCTTCGATCCCTACCATGATTCGATATTTTTCTCCCACTCGAACGAGTCGCTGGATCACATGGATCAAGTCTTCAAAAACCTCATCCGAAAAATTCTCTTCGCTATATCCCAGCGTGGCAATGACTGAGCCTGTCTCTGAAGCCACCATGCTGGCACCAAAATAACGGGCATGGAATAAATAGCGCTCAAATTTCTGTAAGATTTTTTCTCGTTCCCCTGGTTCGGGATGAATCAAGTTACTATAACAACTTAACAAAGCGATTTGAACGCCTTGTTCTTGGAATTCATTCTTGAAGAAGGTCCCCATACCTGGATTCATCTTTTCAGGAGCACTTAGGTCTGGAAAAGACGCATTCAAGGCAAACTGAACGTTTTTTATTTTCTTTGCACCTACCGCTTGTGCTAGCTGCTTTGGTGTATATTCTCCTGAAAGGTCATGCCCTCGGATGGCTAAATGAATCATCTGACTCCTCGCTTTCTACTGTTTTTTCCCATTCAATAATCAAATTTTCATAAGGTTTTAGCCTATGGTTACCGCGCGTCAGCGCTTCCCCTGACAAGCGTTCGAATCCGGGGAGAGGTAAGGTAAAGTCAGCTGTCGTCATACCTAAGTTACTGATCCAAAGTTGGACATGGGTCGCTGACTCTCTGCGATACTTCATCACACCTTCCGAACATTTGATCAACTGGTGATCTGATTCATAAGGGAAAAGTTCTTTGCGACAAAACGACTGCCATATCAAACTGTCTGTTAAATTGCTAGGTAGCGCACCTAAATAGATGATCTCTCCTTGAGCCAGTTGCTTCTTAGCTAGTAGCGTTTGGTCATTCCCTCGTCCAATCGTTTCCCAATCTTCTGGGCAGTGAAAAACTGTGACCAAATGATCCAAAGGTTCTTCTAGGCCATCATAGGTTAGCTGATAAGCCAGTCCTTTCACCGTAAGCTGCTGGATTTGATCAAACCCGAGCCATTCTCCTAAACGATCTAAGCCATTTGTCGCTGGCCACGCCAGCTCTTTGGTCCGATCCCCCGTCATCGGGCCTAAAATCAGCTTGCCTCCTGCTTCGGTAAAGGCGGCAAATTTTTTCAGCAAAGTAGGACTGATCCAACGAACAAATGGGGCAAGAACAACATCATACTCTTCTAACGGACTATTTTCTTGAATGATTTCTACACGAATCCCTTGGCGAATCAGACTGCCGTAAAATTCGGTAAATAGGCTGCGATAATCATAAACACCCCCATGATCGATCGTGTAAAAGCGTTTCGAGTAATCCGAGTACATGATGGCTATTTTTGCTGATACATACTTCGTTTCCGCTAAAAGTGGTGCGATCTGTTGTCTTAGTTCGCCAATCCGAACTACCTCTTCATACCCACGATCTGGCTCTCCCCAAGCAGTTAACACGGCACTATGGGGTTGCTCCACACCATAGCGATGTCCACGAAAATGCCAAAAGCAGAAGGATTTCAAATTACCTGCATAGCCAATGAACGCTTCACTTGTGACAAACCCATGAGGACGAGGTGCTGCATAGTTTTCAATATGACCAGCATTGGCAGTACAAGTTTCTAACAATAACATTTCCTTGTTGCGCGGTTTGACATTCCGCCAACGATCCAAGTTCATCGTATACGCTGGATAATTGTCTGCCGGTGCATACGTATCAAAACCAGCAATATCTAAATCAGCAAATAGCTCATCATTTTGCAAGTTAAACCCAAAAGCGGAGTTATGGGTAATGGGTAACGCGGTCTCCATTCGGATAAAATGACAAAGATCATGCGCAAACTCATTCAACGTATCGGTGGTAAAGCGGCGAAAGGCATTCATCAGGGAAGAATTATGCAAAAATGGGGTCGTTAGTGGCAAGACGACATCCTCAAATGCGTCATACCACTCACTCCACACCTTCGTTCCCCAACACTCATTGAGGTTGGTCACGGATTGATAGCTATCTTTTAAATACGTATTCCACCGCGTTTGGCACGTCCTACAGTAACATAGATCGACATGACATTTAAACTCATTGTCCAATTGCAACATAACGACATTTTCATGTTTTTCGGCAATCTCAGCGATTTTTCTCGTCAAACGATAGGCATAACGGCGAAAGTCCTCGTTGTTGGTACAGACATGCTGTCTTGAGCCATGATGCATCTTCGTCCCATCTTGATTAGTGATTAATGCTTCTGGATACTGTTTTGTAAACCAGCGGGGCGGAGTTGGCGTTGGAATACATAAGCAAACATCGATGCCATTTGCTTGGTACTGTTCTAGCGTACGTTCCAACAACGCAAAATCATATTCTCCAGGTTTAGGCTCCAAGTCACGCCACATGAATTCCCCAATTCTAGCAAAATTCATGCCCAACGTTTTCATCGTGTGACTATCACTTTGCATGATTTCTTCCGACCAGACTTCTGGATACATGCAGGCGCCATAATAAATATCAGGAAAAAGTGGTTGCTCATGGAAAAACGCCTGTAAACGAATCGCCACGTAGCGAGCGATCATATGCGCCCCGAGCTTTGAAAAGTGGGTATCATCTGCAAGACCTGCAGGATAATTAGAGTGCTCATTCGGTGCTAACCAAACAAAGAGTGCTTTGGAAGCTTCTAGTCCTAATGTGTCATAATAATGATAGGTATAGCGATTTAAATCAAACAAAACTACTTCTTCCGTTCGACTAAGTTCTCTTAAGACAGGTAAAAATACTGACAACGTATGCGCCAGTCGTCCCTCTTCTCCTACCCGCCGTTCAACAGGTGTACACAGGATCGGGATTCCTGCTTTTTCTTTGATCTGACGGATCATGTCTGTTAAATGAGCAATGTATGCCTCCATCGTGACATGGTTTTTCTCTTTTTGGTCATTATGTCCAAATTGCAGTAGGACGACTGTATTCGGTTCGACTTCTTGCAGGAGCTGCTCAAACAAACCTTCTTCGATAAACGAACGAGTCGTACTGCCGTTTTTTGCAAAATTGCGTACGTTTACTTCTGGGGATAGATAGCTTGGTAAGGCTTGTCCCCAGCCCATCATTGGCTGTTGATCAAGGGGATAATCCGCCACGGTTGAATCTCCGCCTAGAACGATTTTCATTTCTTTTCTTCCTCCATCTATTTACTATCAGATTTCCAACAGCTTTGACAAGTCCGCTGGTTTTCTTGTTGAACTTAAGCTGCATTAGAAATCGCTTTCTTTTCTATTATACAAAACATTCGCTGATGAAAACATGGAAAAATCAGAGCAAAAGCTGCGAAAATACGAGCTTTTCCGCAGCAACCAACAGTGATCAGCTCTGACCTTTTCGATATTGTCCTGGGGTCATTCCCGTGCACTTTTTAAATAAACGATTGAAGTAGCTGGGATTATACCCAAGGTTTTCGGCGATTTCATTGATTTGGTGATCGGTTTCGAGCAACTGCCGTTTTGCTTCTACGATGCGAACATTAGTTAAATAATCAATAAAGTTGACCTGCTTGGCACGCTTGAACTCCTTACTCAAAAAGATTGGGTCGACTTCGAAACGATCCGCAACATATTCTAACGAAATTTGTTCATTGCGAAAATCAGATTGGATGTACTCCGCTACTTTTTGGATCATTTCACTATAAGAATTAGCGACATTTTCTTGCCAGAGGATGGAGACGGGCTTTAAGAAATGATGGTACAAAAAGGCTTGAATCTGATTGATGTCCAAAAGTCGTTCGATTCGTTCTAACACAACCGTTTTCGATACATAATCCGTTCGTGAGACCCCATTTTCATTTAAAAGGTAATCGACTTGATCATACAGTCGATTGATCACATAGATCACCGCAGCCTGTTGATTGTTTTCTGCAACGACCTGTTCTAAAAACCGCTGGAGACTTCGTTGCAATTCTTCATGATAGCCACTTTTCAGCGCTGTTAAAATCAAATTTTCTTGCGAAAGAGAATACTTCGGCAGCGGGCGCATGTTCTCTCCTTGAAGCACTTGATTTTCGGGAATCAACTGTTGCAGATGGATTTGCTTTTTGAGACGTTGGGCAACTTCAGGCAACTTGCGAATCTCAGTTTCTTGTTGCGAACTAACGATGGTGACATAACGGCAGACGATCAAATTGATTTGCTTGGTGACCATCGTGAAGTAATCTGTCAGTTGTTGCTCTTGATTGACCACAAAAACCAAAATCCGTCCTTCATTTGACGAAAAGATGGTTGATTCTGGGAAAAACATGGCTGTGACATCCGCTATAATGTTTTCTAACGCAAACAAAATGTGGGTTTCATCTTGTGAATTTGCTTGATTGCTTAATAGATCATTGAGTTGGAAATAAAACAAGCGATACCCTTGGTCACTTAAGCGCCAGTTTTTTTGCTGCAGTAATTGTTGCGATTCTTCCTCTGATAAATAGCCATAATACCCTTCCATCAAATGTTGGATCACTTGCCGCTTGAGCGAATCTTGAAAGCGTTCCGCCTGATTTTGTAGCAATCCTTTTTCCCGACTTAATTGTTCCCAACGGTCCACCAAAAACTCCAGATCGTTTTCTTTTTTCCATTGGGTATTACCAAAGAGCTGATCCATCGTTTTTTCAAAAGGTTGGTATTGTTTTTTTGCCAAAAAGAGACTCATGACTGCCACACAAGCAATAAAAAGAATACTTACGACGATCAGCACTCTAGCCAAATGAGTGACTGGCTCGGTAATCAATGCTAAGGGAACGACGGTATAAAACGTCCATATTTGGTTGAGTCGCGTACTGTTTACGGCGATCATGCTATAATCATTGCCATTGATCGATTCGACCCAGGTTCCTTGATGCTCCTCACTCAGCGGTTGGATAACATTCGCTAAGTTCTGATCGCCAATAAAACGAAAACTCTCATGATTAAAGGAAATCGCTGCGAGTCCATTTTCAATTTGGGTATCATAAAAATACTTTAACAATGATTGCTCGTCGATCGTTGCAACTAAAAAAATTTTAGGCTGATCTTCGCCTTGGCCATCAATGTTTTGTACAAAAATCAATTCATCCTCTTCTTCAATGATCTTCCACTGATACTGCCTACCATTATCGATCCGATAGCGTTCAAATGCTGTTTTGGTTTGCTCGAGCGTTAATTCATACGTGCCGCCACTTTCAATCCCAAAAGGCGTCTCGCCTAGTGAATAAATACCGATTCGATTGACATAATTGGAGCTATTTGTTAAGTAAAACAATTCTTCCGACAGCTGGATCAACGTCTGATAATTTGTCGTTTCCAGTAAATCTTCTTGGTAGCGCCTTTGAAACGATTGCCCCCAAACGCTTAAAGTCACTTCCAGCTGCGAGAACTGTTGGTTGATGTTACTAACGATTCCTTCGACTTGGCGATTATTTAGTTCTTGATACGATCGTTGTAATGGTCCGATCAAATAGGCATGCAAAAAGATTGCAACGGCTAATAGCGGCACGACGATCCATAGACTGGCTAGCTGCAGTTTTCGATGAAAACCGCCTGTTTTAAAGTACTTCATTCCCAAACACCCTTGTAATAGATTTTATGTAACAAATTGTCATGCGAAAAAACGCATGACAACCTATCCACAACTATTGAAGTGTATCATCCTTTGACGGATCCAATCAGCATTCCTTTGGCAAAATGTTTTTGCAAAAACGGATAGAAGATCAAAATTGGCAAAGTCGCCACAATGATGACTGCAAATTTGATTCCTTGTTCCGGCGGCACATAGTTGGGGTCCATACTTGCTAACGCATTGGCACCACTGGACGCCATCGTGATCTGTCTTAACAATAACTGAATCGGCCATTTTGCTGAATCGTTGATATAGAGCAATCCACTCATGAAGTCGTTCCAGATACCAACGGCGTAAAAAAGGGTGAAGGTCGCGATCACTGGTTTTGATAAAGGCAAAATGATTTTCCATAAGATCCCTAGTTCCGTACAGCCGTCCATCTTGGCGGATTCTTCCAATTCGATCGGCATTTCTTGGAAAAAGTTTTTGATGATCATTAAGTTGAAGGGATTGATCGCGATTGGCAAAATCAATGCCCAATAAGAATTGATCAGTCCTAAATTTTTAACCACGATAAACGTTGGGATCATCCCACCTGAAAAGAGCATTGCAAAAATCACGAGATTCAACAAGGTGTTCCGTCCTTTTAGGTGCTTGCGTGATAAAGGATAGGCAAAGGTGAAGGTACAGAAAAGCTGCACCAGCGTGCCAACGATGGTAACGCCGACCGTTACAAGCAAACTACGGATAAAGGTGTTGGTTGAAAAAATAAAGCGATAGGAGTCGAGACTGATCTCGCTTGGCCATAAGAAAAACGAGCGAGTGGTCAATTCTAACTCCGTAGCAAATGAACCGGCGATCACATAAATAAAAGGAATCACCATGAATAACCCAATTAATGCCAAAAATAGCGCATTAAAAATATCAAATATTTTCCCTGCTTTCGTATTGTGTAAAGTAGCCATCTTTTTCCTCCTTAGTATAAGCCGCTTTCGCCAAAGCGTTTCGCTAATTTATTGGTACAAAGTACGAGGATGATCCCAACGATCGATTTAAATAATCCGACGGCTGTTGAGTAACTGTAAGCGCCATTGGTAATCCCCATCATATACACATACGTATCAAAAACATCTGCTACTGTTCGGTTCAACTGATTGGTCATCAAGAAAATCTGATCAAACCCAGTAGACAAAATCGACCCGATCCGCATGATCAGCATAATGATGATCGTCGAACGAATCGCAGGTAAAGTAATGTGCCACACACGTCGGAAACGTCCTGCACCATCCATGATTGCGGCTTCGTATTGCTCCTGATCCACACCTGATAAGGCAGCTAAATAAATAATAGTCCCCCAACCGATCTCTTTCCAAATCGATTGCATCACGATCATGGGGCGGAACCATTGCGGGTCTGAGAGAAAGTCGATTTCAACGCCTGTCAACGAAGCGATAAATTGAGTGATCGCTCCATGATCGATGTTGAATAAGATATGCCAAAGACTAACGACGATCGTCCATGAAAGAAAATGTGGTACATAGACGAAGGTTTGAATGGTCCGCTGAAACAGCTTGTTGCGCAATTCATTCAGTAACAGTGCCAAAAAGATGGGTGCTGGAAACGAAAAGAAGATGTTTAAAAAGGCAATCATCAACGTGTTCCACAAGATCCGAAAGAAATCAGGATTATTGAAGAAATCCATAAAATTTTGTGTTCCGACCCATGGACTATCTGCGATTCCTAAAAAAGGCACATAATCTTTGAAAGCAATGATCAACCCATACATCGGTGCATAACGAAATACTGCAAAATAGATGATCCCGGGAATCGTCAAAATATAGAGCCATTTATTTTGTTTAAAATGGTTGAGAAAACTCCCCCATTGCTCTTTCGTTTTCGGCACTTTTTTTATTGTTGTTTCCATTCATTCTCCTCCTCTAATTCCGCTCCAATCAGTGCTAAACAACAAATCGTATTTAGTCCCCACTGTGACAACACATTGGTCGATACCCACGGCATTTCTTTTATTTTTTTCCACGTTGTCGCTGCTTCAATGGTCGCTTCGATCGGCAATGGAACACCCGATTTGTCATTATCAAGCAATAACTGCCAAGCCCTTTGACTGATTGCTCGATCGTTACGCACTCGCCCAGCAAAGGCCATCATCGTCGACGCAAACATTGGCCAGGCAAAATGAGGTTCCGTCAGTACCTCGTTTGACTCTTCTGCTTTTCTCTCAGGACTCAAGCTATAAAACCAGCCAAACTCCCCTAACATCTCTGTCCACTCGGGGTCTTCCAGCACTTGAGCAAGTTCTAACCAAACTTGCGGCGCCCCAAAGGAAATGACCATGTGATAGCCGCCAAAATTCCCTGTTCCCATATAAGACAAGGTTTTGTCTTGCGGATCAAATAACACTGTGGGACCAGACAAAAGGCGCTGGGGCATGGCTTTGATGCAGGTGATTCCTGTGCGAATTTTTTCAAGGTAAACAGGATCATTCGTCCGTTCCCATTGGGTAAACCAGTTCGAGACTAGCGCAGCCCAATCTGGTCCGATTCGGATCGGTATCCGCTTCGTTTCTCGTTCATAAAACTCGCGCATCGGTGGTAACGCATCAAAAGCATAGGTTTCATTGTCTTTGACTTGTTCCATGACCTCCCCAATACGTTCATCCGCTGTCAAATAGTAGTAGTAGCGATGCAGACCCGCCATTGAAATTCGAACTTCTTTGGCTTGGCAGCCCCAATGAACGACATTATGCCGAGACCCCAATCCTTTGTATTCACCAGCATGATACTGATCGACTTCTGAAGTATGTCTCGTCATGCTTTCAGCCAGATAGTAGACGCTTGGATCACCAGTCCGTAAAAAATCTAACCAAAGCCACATGTTAGGGACCAATTCAGTGTTTTGCCAAGCGTACCCACCAAGATCGTAGCGCCATTGGTGTCGAAACTGATCATAGGTATGCATGACATCACCATAGTTCCAATAGCCATACCAACCTCTTTGTTGGACTTCTGCTAAATAGAATTGCCGCATCTTAGCCAATTGTTGCTCCAGCAATTGTTTCGTTTTCGTTGATTCGTCTGGTAAACTGATCCTGCCAAAAACCTTCGTCTCTTGATAACGCTCTGGCAATGAAACGATCTGGGCAGGTTCTTGGTTTTCTTGAGCTAAGCCCAGCAACACTTCTTCTGACGGGGCTTCTTCATAAAGATCCAACCAACAACGCGTCGTATTTGCTACACCAACTGCCGTCGAACGAATCTCTTCCATTCCTTCGTATCCGCTAAGCATATGATCCCGTTTGGAATAGTGCTGAAAATCCATTGGCTTGGCATTCGGTGACCACTGCCACATCGTGATTTGGGTTGCTTTTTGGGTGATGCCTGCCACCTCGATCGCAGATGGTGCTTTTTCCCAAAATTTCTCCATGCTGCAAGCAACGCCGCCGGTTTCTCCCCCAGCGTAAAAGGTACCTGAATAATGCTCGCCATCCCCAATGGGCAACCAACAGTACCCAGCTTCGGTCTGTTTTTCTAATTCAAATGACCGATGATTGATTTGATTGACCCGAAAATTGTCCCAAATAGCATTTTCCACCGCATGAGACAGCATCGGCTCGTCCGCTGGGGTCAATGAAACGAGCTGTCCACTGGCTTGTTCTTGATAGGGAATGTTTTGCTGATAGTGTCGACGTGAAAGTAACAATTGCGCCGCTTCATGATACACAGCATCTGCAATAAATTTGACTTGTCGATTCCAATTTTCACCTGTCAACGCATAATCAAATGCTATCCCCATGCCTTCATAAGCAAGTGGTTTGATGATAATGACCGTATGAATGATTTCCAATTTGCTGATTTCGCGAAAGATGCGGAACCGTAAAATAAACTCTTGCACCACTTCTTGATCGATCTCGATGACGCCCGATACTTTGATAACGGCTTTCTCGGAACCATTTTCTTCCAACATCAAGTCCGTTACTTTGGACTGCACCTTTTTGTTTTGGTATTGCAGGATTGCGTGAAGATCTTGCAATTTTTTCTGCCCATTGACCGCTACCCAGTCCAATACATTTTTCCCTTCCCCATGTTTCGGGAAGAAGCCTTTGATCGTACCGTTGTCAAAATAAATACCGTTGTAAGCTTCCCTAGCAATCGCCTCTTTCTTCTGGACACGCTGTTTTCTTTGAAAAAGTAACTGCGTCGTTTCTGCCACCAGACCACTGTGTCCTGTCCATTTCACACTGCCATCTGGCCAGTAAGCCAGTACTTTCGTTTGCAGCGGCTCCTCACCCAGCAAAAACATTTCCTCACTTAGAACCTCAGGTTGTAAAGCCCCTTTTTCCCATGGATACCCAAAACTCAGCCCACGTTTTCCCTTAGGTTTATTTTTGAGCCATTTCAATGCCATGTTCGATTTCCTCCTCTTCCCTCTCTGCAGGTTGAACTGCATCGTTTTGTTGCTTTAGCTTTTGTTCATTTTCATCAAATAATTTCAAGTAAATCCCCATTGTGCCAATGATCCACATCCCAATACTTAAAAATGGCAGGAGACCGGGGAGAAAAAAGCTGATCGTACTACAAATCCCAAACCAAAGGACGCCTAAAAAGGTGCCAATAGGTTGAAAAAAAAGAAAGCGTAGCGAAGCGCCTAGGTACTTCTTCGTTGGGAGCACATAATATTCGTACATGCTAAGCAATGTATTGATCACAGCGATCGCGACGCATTGGCTAACGATTAATAGGATCAAGCCTGTTTGAGTCAATGCCGCTAAAAATCCTTGCTGGATCACCACCATGGGGCACAAATAAAAGAGAATGATCGGTAAGCCCAAGCGATTCGATCGCCAAAAGTTCCTGCGGTAATACCCAAAGAACGTTTGAAAAAAAGACGGCGATTCCTGTTTAAGGGTTTTCTTTGCTACGTGGAATCCTGCTTGTACGCTAGGCGCCAGTCCAAAGATGATCCCACCTACTAGTGCACCTATAATAACGGTTACATTTATCAGCAAACAATAAAAGACAAAATCTGCTGCTTGATATGCTTTCTGCCAATTCATCACCGTTCCTCCTCTAAGGAATATACCTTTAAGTCTTTATAGCGGGCCTTCATTGGCGCCATTTGCCGAAATCCGATCGCTCCTTTGGTTAATACGGGACCAAACTGTTCTTCATCAAGGTACCTTAACACCAATAATTCGTTGATCCAAAAGGAAATCGTTGCACCTACCTTATCGATTTTTAGGTGATAAAACCCTCGGGCATCTGCTACACTCGGAAGTGGGTCTGCGCCTTGGGCGACCAGATGAAACCCATGGCTTTTGCGCAAATTACACGTTTCAAACGCCCGTTCCTCCTCATACTTTCTTCGAAAATAAGAAAGGTGGTAAGCATTGATCCCACCAGAATGATACTCGGGATATGCCCCGGTTCGTTTGGGTACTCCAGAATCGAAGATCGAGCCACCCTTGCGATTGGCTGCTGCAAAAAAGAGCATACATAAACCTGGTTCAGCCAGTGGTTGAAACTGCCAGGTGATTCGTAGGTCCGCTGGAAATTGTTGAGGCAGCCATAAAACAAAATGTGGTTGTTTGTTTGATTCTTCAGAATACGTATTTGCCAGAATCATCCCGTCTTGGAAAGTAATTTTGGGCTCTCCTTCAGCAATAAAGTGTTGAATATCTGCTGCTTGATTCAGCGGATTTTCATAGATCAATTTCGCTACCATTTCTTCTTCTCCTTTTATGCGTATATGAGCTACTTTTCTCTTTTCATAGTAAACTTGACCTACATTTCTAACAATTGACTTTTTTTGAATTCCTTGATATCAAGCGTTATATTAGGTTTTTCACCTGTTTTTTTCCATTTTTTCTTTTCTGATTTCTTACTACCTGTCTCGTCTCACCTGAATAGTACTCCATTTTATTAGCTGAATAATTAGCTGAAAAAAATCATTGAAAAAGAAAAAGGTTGAGAGCAAGATCCACTCAACCTTCTTCGACTGTCGTTATTGTGCTTGATGAAGGGCATTCGTTTCTTCCATCAGCTGCGTGCCTCCTTGATTCTTCCAAAGTTCGATCGCAGCTTCCCATCCCGCTTCATCGATTTGTCCTGCAATAAATTGAACCCGTGCATCACTAATGATCTGATCAAGCTGTGCCCCTTTCGTTACATACGTATCTGTATTATAGGAGGCTGCTGGGTTAAAGACAGCGTGCTCTAAGTCAGCTTCCATCAGTGACAATCGTTTTTCATAGCTTTCAGTAGCCGCTTCTGTATCAGGTTTAGCAATATAGTACAGGGTATCTTCCGTTACATTCATCCCAATTTGTGAGTACCCTTTGACCGCATTGGCTAGCGCTTCAGCTTCTGATCCTTCTAGTGCGACGGACATTCCATCCACTACTTCGAAATTAATTCCTTCAATTCCGTTGTTCAGCAATACCTGTGCTTCTTTATCATTTAATTTATCAAGGAACGTCAACACCTCTTTTAGATGTTCCTCTGTCTGGACACTCGACTTAGGAATCGCCAAGAAACCAGAATAGCCATCTGTCGGTAACGCATTCATCGTACCGTTATTATCTTTTAAATTCCCTGTAAAGACGACGAGGTCTTCTTCTCCAGCTTGCAATAATTTATTACTGATTTGTGCTGCTCGTGAATACGTATCAATAATGATCCCACCACGTCCATTGATAAACGGCTCATCCCATTTATCTGCTGCCATAGTTGCAAAATCACGATTGACATAGCCTTGTTCCACCATATCTTTAACAAATTGCATTGATTCTAGGTATTCTGGTTGCATAAAGGATGGCTCTAAAGTGCCGTCTATTTCTTTCCAAGCATTTCCTGCCCCAAACCAAGTAGCTAACACATCGTAAGGACTATTTGAATTGATCGAGCCAGGCCATTGGGGAATAATCAAACCAAACGTATCATTTTCACCATTCCCATCGGGATCGTTCTCAGTAAATGCTTTGGCAACCTCATAGAGATCATCGATCGTTTCTGGTACCTCTAAGTTTAAGTTTTCTAACCAATCTTTCCGGATGATCACCGCCGTCCGCATCGCATCACGTTTCCGATAAATTCCGTACACTTTGCCATTCACAGAAGAATTACGCAAAACATCCTCGTTAGATTGAGAGAGATTAGGATAATCAGCTAAATAGTCGGTCAAATCCCAAAAAGCGCCATTTTCTGCTGACTTGATAAATCCTCCTGATTTTCCTTGAATGACCATCACTTCTGGAATATCATCTGAAGCTAACGTAATATTCATTTTATCCTCGTAGGATGTATTGGGTGCCCAGGTAATATCAATGTTTTTGCCAGTGTAAGCTTCTAATTGCTTCAAAATCTCGTTGTCACTTGCAGGTGGTTCAGTTTCAATGTACGGCGATAAAATCGAAATCGTATCATAATCTGTTGTGGAACCTGCTTCCTCCTTCCCACATGCCGACAAAAAGGCGACTGATAGTAACCCCAAACCAAGAATCGTACTTAATTTTTTCACTACTTTTCCTCCTTAGATTTTGTTGTTGAGCCCGATTAAATAAACCGCTTTCAATACCAAAAGCATAACGAAAAGCAGGATTTCCAGCAATTGACATTTTTTGTTAATCATTGATATATGGCTGGGTAGGGAGTTTTGCTCTACATTTGCAGGTATCGTAAATTATAGGAAAAAAGAATAGATAGTTCTTCGTGTTCTTAGTTCGCTCAATCAATTTAATTATCGCAGTTTTTCTGATTCCTATCATTCTTAAATTCTCATTGTAGAAAGGGTAGCCTAAGTACTGATGTTCTTATTCGTGAGAGATTTGGAAACACCTTATCATGAAAAAAAGACCAACTCATTGGTCTTCTTTGATAATTCATCAGTTTTGTAGTACTAAGCGGATCACCACTTATTCATATTTGACAGAAAGAGTACTACCGCTCATACACATCATTTTGATTCAAGGTCGGCGCTAACGCAGTGACGATCGTTTCCACCATCCTTAAGTTCTCAACCCCTGCAATCTTGCCGAACTCATCGGCATGGATGGAAAGATTTTTCAATGTTAGATTGCAGATCGGTTCTGCTGGGCTGGCCTCGATAAAGAAAGCTCGCACGCTTTGTTGTCCTATTTTAGTAGCTTGCACGTTTTCAATAGTAATGTCGCAGACCTTTGCTGAACCTACTGGAATAGCTGGTTGTGCCATCAATTTGTGCCAATAGTCGGGAATCTCTTCCGCATAATTAGCTGGCAGTTCTGGATAACTATAATCTGGGTACCAATTTGTTTGTAAGAGAAAAGGAAAGCCAACATCCTTCATCGTTAAATCCGAAGCAGTGACCTTGCGTATAAATCCACCTCGATTATTGGCGGATTTGATCCGAACCCCTGCGCCAGTTTGCTCAAAGACGACTTTTTGGATCGTGATATCTTCGATCCCACCAGAAGTTTCACTACCAATAGCAATTCCTGAACCATACCCTAATTGACAGTCTTTGATCGTGATTTTCCGACAGCTTCTTTGCTGGGCTAAGGCTTCTGCCCCCCGTCCCGCTTTAATCGAGATATTGTCATCGTTGCAGGAAATGTGAGCATTTTGAATGGTGACTTCTTCACAGGAATCAATATCGATGCCATCGGTACTAGGCCCTTTTCCATTGTCTATCGTGATGCCATCGATCAATATGTGGTGAGAATACGTGATTTGGGTATTCCAAAAACCCGACTGTACCGACGAAATATCTTTGATGGTTACTTGCTGACTTTCATAAACAAGGATATTTCGTGGCCGCTTGCAATCATAATCTGCTGCCCAGCGTAAGCCTCTCTTTGCGTAATCCGCCATCATCCCGCTGGCTTCATCTGTTCCCCAAAACGTTTGCCACCATGTTTCTCCACGACCATCAAGTTTTCCTTTTCCAGAGATCATGACATTTTCTGCGTGAAAAACATTGATCATCGCTGCAGGCCACTTCATATTGATCCCTGCGACCCGATTATCTACTTCGGGATAATCGGCCAGTTCTTGACTACCATACAGAATCGTATCCTCTGAGACAATCAAGTGCACATTGCTTTTTAAAAACAGTGCGCCGATTTGATAGGCGCCGGGTGGTGTAATCACTGTTCCCTGCACAGTTGATGCTTGGTCAATTTCTCGTTGCAATAATTGCGTGATGTCTTCCATTCTTGCTTACCTCCTACGTTTTTGTTTTAAGCTGTTGATAGGTTTGTCGATACCCATGATTGTAAAAATTGCGCATCGCCAACCTTTTTTCATCTATCATTTCGTTGGATAGAACTGAGTGCTTCTTACTGGCGCTGTCCATCAAATAAAGCGTTCCTCTTGGCACATCTCGTTGTCTTTTCCCATGTACTTTCTGGCGTCCTTTTTTCCTACATTCTTTACTATAGTCCCCTTAGCGGGAAAAGAAAGTCCTTTTTGATTTCTGGGGATCGTCTTTTTTTGCATCGTTCTTTCTTGTTAGAAAAATGCGCCTTTTTGTCTACAAAAGCAAAAAGGCGCAACCTGTCAAGGGAGGAAATAAGGTGCTTAACTAACTGTTTCTCATTGGGAAAACCAACGCAGATCATTTCCAAAAGATTGTTCTACGTGCGTTTCTTTTGCCCCATGATGGATAAGCTCGACTGTTTCTTGGCAACTTATTGCATCACTTATGGAGGCTCGATCAATGATCGCTGCTTCTTTAAAGCTGATCTCCTGACACTGTTCAAAAATCATTTTCTTTTGCCCTTTAGCTGATTCAAAGGCAACTGACTCAAAAGCAACGCGTTGGATCGGTGAAACCTGCTGTGCTTGTTCATCGACAAACCCTTTTAGCTCGACCAAAGGGTTCTGCCCTACGATACGGGTATTCTTGACCAAAATATCCGAAATGATCGGTAACTGTTGGGCTGCCTGACCATCGGCATTGTAAGCAACAGGATGAGCCATGAAACGATCCAATAGGCAATCAATGATTGTCACTTGACGAATATAGCCGCCACGATCATTCTGCGCTTTCAATTCTAGCCCATAAAGCGTATTGGTCAGTTGACAATCTCGAAAAGTGATATTTTCGACACCACCAGATTGCTCACTACCAATCGCGATGCCATGTCCCCCTCGAATAGCCAAATCAAACAGCCGAATATTTTTCGCTGGTCTATTGATTTGATTTCCTTCTGGATTTTTGCCAGATTTGATTGCGATACAATCATCACCCGTATCAAAAACGGTGTCAAAAATCAGCAAGTTTTGCGAAGAATCCGGATCCCATCCATCGCCATTGTCGATGCCTTTGGACTGAATAATCACCCCATGGGTCACAACGGTGTCACAGTAAATCATATGAACAGTCCAGCATGGTGGATCAATCAACGTCAGCTCTGTCAAATGGATGTTTTTGGCCTGCATCATACAGATCAAACGTCCCCTTACTCGTCTTCCAGGTTTTCCATCAGAAACATAGTCTGGATACTGTTCACGGTCTGCATAAGGTTTTCGCATCGCCAGTCCTAATGGATTCCCGCCACCAATGATCGTCCCTTTGCCACAAAGACGGACATTTTCACAAACGATACGCCCTCGATCGCCTTGATCGATATACCCAATGTTGATCAATGAACGAAAGCAAAACAATTCCCAGCCTTCATAACGGCTTAATGGTAAGCCCTCTTGATTCACGCTTCCTAAATACTCGTGAGGGGCAACCCGATACTTTTCTATGTCGAGGCTTGCTTGCAATGTGCCATCTACCTGAAAAATCATATTGCTTTTTAGCTCCAACGCACCAGAAAGGATCACCGCCCCTGTTGGGATCCAGACAGTGCCATTATTAGGGCAATCGTTGATCGCTTGCTGGAGAATGGTGGTACTATCTTCTTTGCCTTTGCTATCAGCATGGTAGGGTGCTTGCGTAACATCTATCACAACACTTTTTTTCTTTGTACGAAAGGTCGTCGTGACTGCGGTATTTGTAAGCAGGCACCCCTGATGATCGAGACAGATGATCGTTACTTGATACGTTTGATCGGCAGATAAGTTTGTCAACGTCCAATGCGTCTTGTTTGTTGGTCTTGTTTGGATCAAATCGTTTTCTAAAAACAATTGATAACCAAAAATAGCTTGGGCGTGCAGCGGCTTCTCCCAAATAAGGGTCGCTTGATGGGCACCGATCGTGCTTGGTACGACATGAAAATCAATTACTTGAAATGGTTCCATCGGTTTGTCCTTTCTTCAACGAATTCATTCAATAGAAAAAAGATATTCCAAAACAGCGAATATCTTTTTCCACACTTATTTAAGACCAGTCGTGCTGATGCCTTCAACAATGTATTTTTGGAAAATAAAGAAGATGATCAACACAGGTAGCAAGGAGACCACAGACATCGCGAACATCGCTCCCCAATTGGAGGTGCTGCTAGCATCCAGGAACTGCTTTAAGGCAATCGATACCGTGTAGTTTTGCGGACGTGTGAGGTACAGCATCGGTCCGATCAGTTCTTCCCATTTCCAATAGAAAGAGAAGATCGCAGCGTTTGCCAAGGAAGGCTTCATCAACGGTAGAATCACGCGGAAGAAAATACCGACCCGTCCACAGCCATCCATTTTTGCTGCTTCATCTAAATCTGTCGGGATCGCAGAGACGAATTGGACCATCATAAAAATAAAGAAGGCTTGTCCGAAGTATGAAGGAACGGTTACCGGACGAATCGAGTTAAGCCAGCCTAATTGATTAAACCAAAGATACTGAGGTACCATGATGATCTCTTGCGGCAGCATCATCGTGACCAAGATACAAGCAAACCAAAAGCCTTTTCCTTTGAAAGGAATTCGACCAAATCCATAAGAAATGACAGCCGAAGAGCAGACCGCCCCTACCATTGAAATCAACGCGATTTGCAACGAGTTGAAAATATAGCGAATGAAGGGAATCCCTGCGATTCCTTCAAAGCCTTTGGTAAAGTTTTCTAACGTCCAGCTTCGGGGGATCAACTCTGTTGCCGTTCGAAAAATGTCACTACTAGGTTTAAAGGCACTAAACAGCAGCCAGAAAATCGGATAAAGCATCAGTAATGCAGCAACTAAGATCACGGCATCAAAGAAATAATTTTGTTTTTGTTCACGCATCAATCAAACCTCCTCGTTTTCTTTAAACACCCAAAATTTCGATGTTGCGAATAACAGAATCGTAATCAACCCAACGATGACCAGTAAAATCCACGCTAAGGCTGAAGCATAGCCCATTTTGAAATCGGTAAAGGCTCGTTGATACATGTACAAGGAATAGACTAACGTGCCGTTACGGGGTGAACCCGTCCCATTCGAAATGATAAACGCAGGTGTAAACGTCAAAAAGGCCATGATCGTTTGATAGATCAGATTAAAAAAGATGATTGGCGTCAGGACTGGAACCGTGATATTGAAAAACTGTCTGATTTTTCCTGCCCCATCAATTTCCGCCGCTTCGTAATAATCTTTTGGAATATTTTTCAAACCGGATAAGAAAATCAACATCGACGAGCCAAATTGCCACGCTGCTAATAAAATCAAGGTCATCAACGCTAAGCCAGGACTTTTAAAGAAGTAGATCGGGTCTATGCCGATCGCCGCTAGCACGCCATTGATCAATCCTGAATCGCCAAAAAGATTCCGCCACATGATCGAGACCGCTACGCTCCCACCTAAAATCGAAGGGATATAAAATAATACCCGATAAGCGCCGCTTAATTTCGATGGGCGGTTGATCAGCATTGCCACTGCTAATGCGACGATCAACCGTAAAGGAACTGCCAACACAACATATTTCAGCGTAACAGTCAGTGACTGAACAAACTTGGGATCATTCGTAAAAATCGTTTTAAAGTTATTCCAGCCAACAAATTGCGCCTCTGTCAATAAATCATAGTCATGAAAAGACATAAAAAGAGAAATCCCCATCGGGACGATAATAAAAGCAAAAAAGCCAATGATGAAGGGTGAGATAAATAAGTAGCCTGTAACCATATTCTGTTTAGATTCTGGTAATCGATTAAACCAGCTTTTGAGTTTCCCAGGTTCTTTTGCCGTGGGTGATTTTGATTGTAGTTCCATAATTTTCACTTCCTACCTCCTATATTTGATTACGCTTACAAGTTGATTTTAACGAAGTGCTTCTTAAGAATGAATAGAAAAAAAAGCACAGAAATGTGAAAAACTAGAGGACCTATATTTTTTGCTTCCATTGTTTCTCCTAAAAAAACGCCTTTACTGAAAAAGTCAGTAAAGGCGCCGCAGCTATGCTTATTGATAGTTTTCTGCAAAAATTTCTTCGCAGCGTTGCGTAAAGGCATCATAGGTTTCTTCTGGTGTCATCGTGCCATAAGTGATCTCTGCGTACAGCTCTTTAAAGTACGTGTTGATTTCAGCAAACCCAATTGGTGGGATTGGGGATGGATCACCAACGATGTCTGCAATATCATCTAAGAAATCAGAGGACTCTTGCTCTTCTGGTGTCATGTCGGCATAAAGCAATTCTTTGATGGCATCATTAGAAGGAATTCCCCGCTCAGTACCGATGATCTTATTGGCTTCTTCACTATTCACTAAAAAGTCAACAAACTTCGCAGCTGCTTCTTTTGATTCAGAAGCATTCGCGATCGAATAAAAGAACCCTGGTCGATACGCCATCGCCCCGTTTTCTGAGTCGAATGGACGAGCCAAGTTGATTTCGACATCTTCTGCGGCGGAGGCCTTATAGGTCAAGTATTGATTGGACCAAGTCATCATATAGGCTGCTTTTCCTTGTGAAAACGGATATTGATCCATACTGTTGGCATTGCTAGTCACTTCTGCGGTTGGCATTGCTTTGGCTTCCGTAAGGTCCGCGATAGCCCCCATAAATTCAACCCAGTTTTCTTTGGTAAAACCGATCTCTGGTTTGCCGTCCGCATCGTATTGGTATAGATCTTCGCCTTTAGTACGTAAAAAGTATTGCAAAATCGTACTGTTGTCATTGTTATCATTCCAACCATAATCACCGGTTGCTTCAGCGATCGCTGCCGTACTTTCTACAAGGTCATCGAAGGTATAATTGCTAAAGTCGATCCCAGTGCCCCCTTGTTCTACCAATGATGGATTGTAGAGCATCGCCATCGTATTGACAGAAGTTGGTATGCCAAAAACTTTTCCATCTAACTCGCCAGTTGCTAAAATCGATTCTTTGATATCATCGGTTTGAATCTCATTGCCGATAAATTCCGACATATTTGCTAATTGATTTTTCGTTCCATATTGCGCAATGTACTGCACATCCATCTGGATCACATCAGGTAATTCTCCAGAAGCCGCTTTTGTTGCTAGTTTTTTCCAATGGTCATCCCAAGAACCATATTCATATTCAACTTTGATGTCAGGATTTTGTTTCTCAAATTCTTTGATCGATTCGATATACTTCTCGTGTCTGACTTCTGAGCCCCACCAGGTAAAGGAAATCGTCGTTTTCCCATCTGTATCAGCTTCTGAGCTTCCGCTACTATTTCCGTTGTTGCCACAAGCTGCTAAGGTCGCACCAAGAAACAACAAGCTCGCTGCTTTAAAAAAAGTTTTCTTCATTCTTCTACACTCCTTTTTGTTTGCGCTTACAAGGTGATTGTAATGGAAATCCTCGTTAATAAAAATGAAAAAACAAGAGCAAATATGTGAAAAACTAGACTGTCGTTTTTGCTGAAGGCTAAGCCTTCACGGGCAATAGCTAGAAAAAAATAGAAAAACAGATGAAAAATGTAAAAAAACAGACATGCTCTATTTTTTCCAATATACTATGCTATACTAGCGTTGAAAAGGCTTACTTTTCAAAAAACAAGGTAGGTGGAAACAATGAAAAAAATACAAACCGGACTGTTTCGTCTTTTTACGGTAACAGCTTATTTTGCTAAATTAAACCTTTTATGGCTTTTCTTTACCCTGTTAGGGTTGGGAATCTTTGGCTTCGGTCCTGCCACCGCTGTCACGATCAAATGTTTACATGATTTTCGTAAAACTGGCCATGACTATTCAGCTGTTGCCTTCTGGCAAGCCTACAAGCAAGCCTTTCGCACCTTTACCCTTTTTGGCATTGGACTATTAAGTACAGTACTCCTGTTATTGTTTAACTTACGGATCACTCATTTTTTCCCGACTGAAATGGCTTGGCTGCGTCCTGTCTATTTACTTTTAACGATTCTCCTCCTCTACACTGCATTCATCAGCTTTATGACCTATGCCAAAGCCGAACAACACGCTTGGAAACAGACCTTGTACGTTAGTATCTTTCTAGTCTTTCGCTACCCACTGCAAGGCCTTGCCTTGTTGTTTACCTGGTATTTATTGTTTCTCTTATTGACTGCCAAAACCTCTTTGTTACTCGTCTTTGGACTGGTGATTTTCTTGTTCTTCGCTGAATTTTTTCATGGTCAGATGATTGAAAAAACCAAACAATTGCAAGCAAAGCGAGGCAGTGTCCATGAAGTCCCAGAAGCTGATCAATCATTTTAAAAAGCAGCCTTTTGAGCGACAGTTACATTTTGTTTTTTTTGCGACGGTGGCAATTATCGTCTCATTGGCTGTTCTCCTGACCTTAGTTTGGCGACAAGTCTACATGGTGCAGCTGAAAGAAGCTGCGTATAAAGATGTCTCGATCATTTCAACAAATATCGCCAAACGTTTAACTGCCGTCGAAACCCTCTCTTTTCGCATTATCGATAGTGCACCGATCCAAAATGGCCTACAAAGGATCTTGGCACAAGATTCCTTACAATCCTTAGAGGCGATCGACCAAAAGAATGCCTTAAGTGCAGAAATCAACGCCCTCGTACGCAATGAATCAACGATTCAAAACGTCTATCTCTTTACCCCAACGAACGAAAACATGATCAACTTTCTAGCCGAGACCGACCATATCTTTAATGGCCAAACCATCAAAGATATGATCGAGACTTTGCCCGATAAGCCTGCCAAAGGGAGTTGGTTTTTTGCAAAAGACCTTTCTCAAGGTGTCTACCTGCGAAAAATCTATTCAACAGCCGATCTTTCTTTAACCTATATTGGTACGGTGATATTTCTAGTCAATACGTCCTTCTTTCGTAACGAGATCGAAAGTCTTCCTATTGTCTCTGAACAAAACCAATTTTTCATGGCGTATCAGAACCAATTTTATAGTACCGCAAATGACGAGCAAACCCTCGCTGCGGATCAAAATACCTTGCAGCAAAAAATGGAAACCTTCCAGCGATCGATCGGCTCCATGACGTTTGATAATCGCCAGTACTACTACGCAATGGATCGGAAGACGATGCCGAATATGACCTTCATTTATTTACTGCCTGAAAATCAAGTCTTAGCTGATCTTTATAAACTACAAGGCCTTTCCATCGCTGTGAGTTTGCCTTTTTTATGTTTGATTATTGTTGTGATTCGGAAAATAAGCAATCAGCTGACCCGCCCTTTAGCTGACTTGGCTTCGCAAATGGCAGTTCTGCGGAAAACGAAAAAACTGGCCTCTTTAAAGACCCTCGCTGTCCCAGAAAATAGTCAAGAAGAGATCATGGTCCTTTATGAAAGCTACAATACGATGATCGATGAATTAAATGCCTTGATCAAGGACAATTATGAAATGCGTATATTGTCCCAAGAAATCGAATTTAAAGGATTGCAAGCGCAATTAGATCCACATTTTCTCTACAATACGTTAGACTCGATCAACTGGATCGCCATTGAAAATCAGCAGTGGCAGATCTCAGAGATGGTCACCTCCCTTGCCTATTTGTTTCGAAAAAAAATCGATACCAAGTCTGACTTCACAACGCTACAAGATGAGTTAGATATCGTGCACGCCTATATCAATATTCAAAACGTTCGCTTCGGGAAACGGATCGAGTATATCGAAGTCATTTTGGTGAATGACTTGTCCTTTAAGATTCCTAAGTTACTGATTCAACCATTGATTGAAAATGTCTTTAAATACGCCGTCAATGATATGAAGGAAACGTGTCGCCTCGTCCTTACGATTGAACAACAAGCAACTTTTCTCCAAGTCAGTGTCTCTGACAATGGCCCTGGTTTTAAAGCCAACTTCTCGATTGAAAAAGAAGGCGGCATCGGATTGACCAATATTCAAAAACGATTGCAACTGCATTATGGTGATCAAGCGTCGTTAGCCATCGTCTCCTCGATTCCCTTCAAAAAGACGACGGTGCGCTTTGTGATCCCCTTTAAAAGGAGTGAGTAAAACATGAAAAACATCCTCGTTGTTGACGATGAACCCTTGATAGCAAATGGTGTGGCTAACCTCGTTGCTTCTTTTGATTTTCCATTAGTGGTCAAAGGAATTTATACAGACAGTGAAGAAGCCTTGGCATTTTGTCAGCAAAACACCATCGACATCGTGATTACCGACATCAATATGCCTAAAGTCAATGGACTTGCCTTGATCAAAAAATTAAAAGCCATCAATCCTGCGATTCAAATCATTATTTTGACAGGCTTTGGCAGCTTCTCCTTTGCCAAAGAAGCGATGGCTTTAGGAGTCAAATTTTTCCTTGAAAAACCTGTTTTTCCGAGCAAGCTTTCAGAAGCGTTGGCTGAGACGATCGAACGCTCTGAACGTCGCCAAATGGAATCTACCCTCTATTTAAAACAACAAATTGAGCAATACATCAATAGCTGCGGAGAAGAACCGCTGCCTGAATCATTCGTTTTTCCATTTTGTATGTACTTATTTGATTCGAAATTCTATCACGCCATCGCTAAGCGGATCGAAAGCTATGAGAACCATCACGAGTTGGTGATCGGTCATCAAAACAAAGTTGGCTATATCCTGAACTTCAGTACGGAAAATACCTTTAATCTCTTTTTTAAAACGAAGGTACAGGCTGCGCATCTAGGAAAAGGGATCGCTATCAATTGCTGGGTCGAAACTCCCGAAAAATTTTTACTCAGTTATCATTTAGGCAAGCGGAACTTGGATAAGGAGTTTTATTTTGATACATTTGAAGTCATCCAAGAAGCCCAAATCTCACAAGAAAATGTCTATGAAAATAGTCTCTACATGGAATACCGTGAAAAACTTTTGGCATTGATCGACAAAGGCGAACTGACTTTAGCCCAAGTTCTTACGGAAAACTTTTTTTCTACCTGCCGCATGGAGCTTTACCCTGTCCAACTATTGCGGCTGCAGGTCAACGATTTGTTATCGGCAATTTTTGAAAACCATCGCATCAAAAAAGACATTTACTTTGATGACTATTCCCCAAAGATCATGCTCTTGAATAATTGGCACGAACTCCAGTTTATGCTGCTTCACTGTATCGATTTGATGCGGGGCAGCTTAGATGATAGCGAGAACATGCAGCTGTCCCAAAAAGTCAACCTGATCATCGAAGAATATTATGACCATGAAGCATTGTCATTGAAATGGATCGCCGCCCATCTTTTGTACTTAAATCCTGAATACTTAGGAAAAACCTATTACAAAGAAACCGGGATTCGCTTCAATCAAAAATTAGCCGAATACCGCATCAAAAAAGCACAAGAACTGCTGAAGAAAAACTACAAAGTCTACGAAGTGGCAGCGATGACGGGCTTTAGCAATGCGCCTGAATATTTTGTTCAAACATTCAAAAAGATTACTGGTATGACACCAAAGAAATTTTTGAAGCAGCAAGAAAAAGCACTTCTCTCTTAACGTTTCTTCTATACGAAAGCATTGTTTTGCTATTTCAACAAAAGAGGTAGTCCGCTCACATTCGTGAGCGAACTACCTCTTTGACTAACCAGTGATTGATTTCAAACAACTGATGCGACCGTGTTCGTTTTAAGGAATGAACGTTTTTAACTAGCTTACAGCGTAAAGACTTCCCTTAACTCCTGTGTCACTGGCGAATCATCCGAATTTGTTTCCATGAGTTCTGCCATGTAATGCCACCATTTTTGGTTGATCTCGGTTGCCGCTAACTGCTGCCAGCGGGTTTCATCTTCAATCTCAAGGTAGCCAAACAACGCAAGGGTTTCTGGATCTAAGAAAATCTGGTAGCTTTTCGCCCCATGTGCTATGAGCTGCTCTTTTAGTTCTGGCCATAGTTCGCGATGCCGTTTTTCATATTCTGCTTCATAACCAGGATGTAACTTCATCCGAATCGCTTTTTTGATCATCTTTGTCTGCTCCTCTCTTTATTACGTAAGGTGTTCAAATTAACAAAATGAAACCAATAGTTCAGTAAATGCTAAGACTGTCAGTGATTGTCCGTAAGGCATCGCCGTAATCGCAATGTTTTTGTAGTACTCCAAGTCTTCTCCCATTCCAGTACCGATGGAAACATTTTGGACTTCTCCATCTTCTGCGACTTGTTCGATCAAACCGGCTAACGCTTTATAGGCAACATCTTCCCAAGCTTTGTCAATGTAACGCTTATGAACGGCTTTTAAAATCCCATAGGCAAAACCAGCCGTCGCAGAAGCCTCCACATACGAGCTAGGATCGTCTAACAAGGTGTGCCACAGGCCACTTTCATCTTGCATTTCTTGCAAGGCAGTTAGTTGGTCTAAGAGGGTATTGATCAAGAAGCTACGTAACGCATCTCCTTCTTGCAAGTCGAGAATGTCAATGATCTCAGGAATCGCAATGGTGATCCAGCAGTTGCCTCTTGCCCAAAGCGCTTGTGCATAATTGTGGCGTTCTTCAAAGGTCCAGCCGTGGAACCAAAGCCCAGTTTTTTTATCCACTAAGTATTTGATATGGATCATAAATTGTTGTTTTGCTTCTTCGATATAAGCCGGACGATTCAGCAACATGCCAATTTTCGCCAAAGGCAAAGCAGTCATCATCAAGGTATCGTCCCAAAGCTGGTTGCGATTTTCTGGTCCATAGGTCGCATGCTGCAGACCATTTTCGTCGGTTCGCGGCATATCATGCATGACCCATTCCGCCCATTGTTCAAGGTAAGGCAAGTAACGAGAATCTTTGGTGTCTTCATAAAGATACGCCATTGCCAAAAGCGGCGCCATCGTGTTGACATTTTTAGGTGGCGCGCCTTCTAACATCCGTTGCTCAAACCATTCTTCCACAACTTGGAGCGCTTTAGGATTTTTGGTGATTTGGTAGTTTTTATAAATACCGTATAGTCCCACCCCTTGCGGCCAGTTCCAAATCTCCCAGCTTTTATCATCAACGATCAAGCCGTCAAAGTCTATTAGAAATTCACCATTGTCATCCTTGATCGTCGTTAAATTTTCGATCATGCGATCAATTTTTTCTTCTACGACACGTTTTTCCACAAATAACTGTTCTAAAATCACCATTGGGTTCATCCTCTCATTTCTCTTTGATAGATTGATCGTAACACGCTTACATTTGCATAAAAATAGCAGTTATTGACACTTTACTATCTATTCTTGTATGATAAAATCAAACAAGCACGAAAGGAGCCAATCATGGAGAAGCAAAGTGCGGACACGATGATCAACGATCGTTTTGAGGCCTTTCATATCAAAGACATCGTAGAAGAAAACAATACCCTTTATCATTACCATAGTTTTTATGAGATTCACTGTACCTTAAAAGGATCAGCGGTCTTCTTTATCGATGGCGGAGAATTCCCTCTAGAACCTGGTACGATCATCTTGATTCCTCCAAACGTCTTGCATCGAATCGTCCATCAAACTTCTGATTTTTTCGAGCGAACCTACCTGTATATCAATCCTAGTTATCTCACTGCCCTCTCCACTACCCAAACAGATCTCACTGCCTGTTTTCGTAGCAACGGCGGCATCAATAGTCGTATTTTATCGATCGATGCCGACCAACTAGACCAGCTGTTGCGTCCTTTGCGCAAAAAAACGGATAGCAATTATGGCACCGACTTACTTTATCAAAATCATTTGATCGCGTTTTTGATTTCCATCAATACGATTGCCTATCAGGAAAAAGAACCGCTGTTTTTATCCGACTCACTCTATAAAAATAAAGACATTTTGGCTGCCATTACCTATATCAATCAGCATTTGACCACTGATCTCTCCTTAGAGACCGTCGCCAAAGCCCTTTTCATGAGTCCATACTCGCTTTCTCGGACCTTCAAAAAAGAAACTGGCGTCGCCTTTCATGCCTATGTCGTCAAGAAACGACTCTTAAAGAGCAAAGAAATTTTACGTAAAACCAGAAGCGCCACCGCCACCTTCGAAGCTTGCGGCTTCAACTCCTATACCCATTTTTTACGCTGCTTCAAACAAGAATTTCAGCTGACACCTAAAGAGTTTTTACAAGAAGAAGCCCAAAATCAGTTTGTCCGTTTTACACATTTTGCAGGAAAAAAATAGCAAGCAGATAAAAAGCGTCCACCATTGGCTCGTGTAAAAAAAGAGTTCCTGCTTCTCTATCCTGAAATTACATGACACAATACAAAAAGAATGACACATTTTCTCGTGTCATTCTTTTTGTATATTATAAAACTTCCCCATTTGAAGCGATCACTTTTTTATACCACTCAAAGGATTTTTTCTTGGTTCGTTTCAAGGTGCCATTGCCTTGATCGTCTCGATCCACGTAGATAAAGCCGTAGCGTTTACTCATTTGACCGGTGCTGGCTGCTACAAGATCAATACACCCCCAAGTAGTATAACCAAGTAGTTCCACGCCATCGATCGTCACTGCATCTTTGAAGGCTTGAATATGTTTTTTTAAATAGTCGATCCGATAATCGTCTGCGACAAACCCATTCTCATCAGGGGTATCGATCGCCCCTAACCCATTTTCTACGATAAACAACGGTTTTTGATAGCGATCATACAATTGATTCAATGAATTTCTCAGTCCTAACGGATCAATTTGCCACCCCCACTCAGTCGATGATAGATGTTCATTTTTAATTGATGGAAAGAGATTCCCTGTCGCTTGCGCATAGTCTTCTGGGTGGGCACTGACCGTTCGCGAACAGTAATAAGAAAAACTGACAAAATCAACAGGAGAAGCCGCTAAAATCGCCTCGTCCTCAGGTGTTATTTTGATCGTTAAGCCTTCTCGCTCAAATTTTTTCAAGGCATAATTGGGGTATTTGCCTCGGGCTTGCACATCGATAAAGAAATACCCTTCGCGATCACGATTGATTGCTTCTTGGTAATCTTCAGGTCGGCAAGTATAAGGATAATGACTGCCGCCAGCCAGCATACAACCAACTTGATTGGTCGGATCGATTTCATGAGCCTTTTGGGTTGCTAAGGCACTGGCGACTAACTGATGATGCGCTGCTTGGTATTTGATTTCTTGACGATTGTCCCCTTCTTTAAAGACGATCCCGCCACCTACAAAGGGCTGATGCAGCAAGATATTGATTTCATTGATCGTCAGCCAATATTTGACCAACCCGCGATAGCGCTGGAAGACGGTTTCCGCATAGGTCACATAGAAATCAATGAGTCGGCGATTTTTCCAGCCACCAAATTCCTTGATCAAATGCAGCGGAACATCGAAGTGGGCAATCGTGACCAATGGCTCGATTTGGTGTTTTCTCAATTCTTTGAAGATTTTCTCATAAAAAAGCAGGCCTTCTTCGTTGGGCTCTTCGTCATTGCCATTTGGAAAAATCCTTGACCAAGAAAGTGACATCCGATACACGTTAAAACCCATTTCGGCAAAAAGGGCAATATCTTCCATATAATGGTGGTACATATCAATGGCTGTTTGGGCTGGATAAAAAGAATCTTCCTGCCATTCCAACATTTCCAGTTCACCCGCAGCGACCTTTGCGCGATCAGGACCAGTTGGTAAGAGGTCGACATTTGATAAACCACGTCCTCCTGCTAATACGCCACCTTCTGCTTGATTGGCAGCCGTTGCACCACCCCATAAAAAATCATCTGACAATCCCATGTTATTTCCTCCTAGACTTTGACTACAAGTACTTCCTCTTCTTTAGCTACCAATCCTTCTTTCACAAGTTCGACTGCGGTATATTGTGGTGTATTGGTAACGATGATCGGTACTTGTGTGAGATATCCTGCAGCTTTTATCTGCTGTACATCGAACGTCAGCAATCGCTGCCCTTTTGTAACTTTTTGCTCTGCTTCTACTAACGCATCAAAATACTGACCATTTAGTTCCACTGTGTCTAAACCGACATGGATCAACAATTCAATTCCGGTGTCTGAAACCAAGCCAATCGCGTGTTTGGTAGGAAAAACAGCAGCGACTTTTCCATCAAAAGGCGCAATGACTTCACCGATGGGTTCATCGACCGCAAATCCTTTTCCGAGTGCTTCAGAAGCAAATGCGTCATCTTTGACTTGATTCAGTGGCATCACAGTTCCTGGTACAGGATTGATCAATTGGGTATCTTCTAAGACTACTGCTTTCATCTCCGGAACATCAATTGTCACTTTTGTTTCATATTTGAAACTTAAGGCATAGGTAACGACCGCACTCACCACAGCTGCAATCACCAATGCGATAATGATGTTCCAAAAATAGCGCATCGTATCATCACCGATATATAGTAAGACTGCTGGGAGACCAGACGAACCGGTCGCAAAGCGATGCGTATTGGTCAAGCCAGCATACAAACCACCAGAAGCCCCACCAATCATTGCCGCAACTAACGGATATTTTTTGGGCAAATTGATGCCATATAAAGCGGGTTCAGTAATCCCCATGTAGGCAGTGATCGCCCCTGATACCGCCAACTGCTTAGTCTTTTTCTCTTTCGTACGCAATGCGACAACTGCTACTGCGGTTGCTTGAGCAATGTTTGAGACCAATGCCCCTGGACCAAAAATACTGTCATACCCAAGTTCTGCCATTTGCATCACCCCTAAAGGAGCAATCCCATTGTGCAATCCAAACATCACCATGATTGGTAAAAAGCCCCCAATCAAAACCGCTGGTACCCAGCTAGCATGGACACTTAAGAAGGTAAAGAAAGTTGCCAAATAGCCACCCAAGATACTACCGATCGGTCCAAATAGCGAGAAGGCTAATGTACCCATTATCAAGAATGTTAGCATTGGAACAAAAACCAGTTCTACTGATTTTGGAATCACTTTGTTCAAAAACTTTTCGACATACGATTGGAAAAAAATCACGATCAGGATCGGAATGACTGATCCCGTATAGTTTGCTAATGTAAAAGGAATAACCCCAAAAAAGTGAACGGGTTCGCCTGCTGTGACCAACGCCCCCCAATTAGGATGCATCATCATAGCAGCCACTGAAGCCGCTAATATTGGATTGCAACGCAATTTTTGTGCCACGGTGAAGGCCAGGATCATTGGTAAGAAGAAGAAAACACCATCTGCAAAAAGATTCAGCATGTAATAGGTCTGCGAATCAGCCGTGATCACATCAAAGACGATCAATAAAGCCAAAACTGCCTTAACCATTCCGGCACCGGACAGTGCGGGAATAATTGGTTGAAACGTTCCTGCCACAAAATCGATCACTGCAGCTGCTGGTCCTTTTTTCTCCCCAGGTTCCGACGCCCCTGATGATTGAAGCGAAACCAATTTTGTGACTTCTTCATAGACATCTTTGACATGTGTTCCGATCACGACTTGATGTACTCCTGCGTTATTGATGTATTTGGCAACCCCATCGAGTGCCTCTAGTTCTCCTTGATCTATCCGCTTTTCTTCTTTGACTTTAAAGCGCAATCGTGTTTGACAATGATAGGCATCCGTGATATTTTCTTGTCCCCCCAGATACTGGACGATTTTTTTTGCTAATGATTGATAATTTTCACTCATACATTCCACCCCTAGATAAATTTCAAAGAAAATCTATGTTGTATGTGCTTACCGGTATAACATACTGTTCTTTCTGCCAGCAATGTACCATTTTTAGAGAGCGGTTCCAATCTTTTTTCTTAAAGACGAAATGGATTTCATCTTTTCATTAAATACCGCTCTTTTTTCGAAATTTATTCCATTAAAAGACCAAACATCGCCTTGACGAAGCCACTAGAAACAATGATATAATTTACTAGATGATTGTGTTACTTTTGATTTACTGCGATCATAATAGGCCTTTAAACATAATGGATCTACCAACCCAAAAAGAACACCCCGATGATCCCGCAACAACGGATCAAACCACTGCTTCTTCCCCCAACCATTGAAGCAATCCTTATTGAATCACCGATTTGATCTAGCCGGTTATGAACGGCTATTTTACGTTGGCTTTATAAAAAACAGGCGAAGGGAACGACGGAAAATGACAAATGCGAAACAAGCAATGCCTCCAAAAACGATTTTTTTTCATGAAGACGCTTTTCAAAAAACGGATCAAACGATCATTCGCTGGTTAGGAAACTCCGGTATTCTTCTAAACAGCCGTGGTACTTGTATCATGGTCGATCCGGTCTTAGAAGGATTTGACCTGCCGTTACTGATCGATCTGCCAATCAAACCGGCGGCAGTCCCTCACTTAGATGCGGTATTGATCACCCATTCAGATAATGATCACTACGGCATTCCGACGATTGAAAAATTAGTCCCGGTTACCGATAGCTTCCATGGACCCAAATATGTTGCCGAACTTATGCAAGAGCACTTTCAAGTTGCTGCCCAAGGACACGAAATCTATGATTCATTCACCGTTAAAAATTTGGAGATTTCTTTAACAAAGGCGTATCACCTTTGGCAAAATGAGACGACAAAATTTGACCGTGTCTTTCAAATTGAGGACTATTGCGGCTTTTGGATCGATACCCCGGATGGTTCCTTATGGATTCCTGGCGATTCTCGTCTTTTACCAGAACAATTAGAGATGCCTCAACCAGATGCGATCTTGTTCGACTTTAACGACAATGCTTGGCATATCGGCTTTGAGAACGCCGTGAAAATGGCAAATACCTATCCTCATGCTGACTTGATCCTCTCCCACTGGGGTACAGTGGATGCTCCGCATATCGATGCCTTCAATGGGGATCCTGAAGCTTTGTACGATCGGATCGTCAATCCAAAGCGGATTCGTCTTGTCGCTGCCGGTGAGCCGATCGAATTGAAATCAACCACTTCCAACAATGTACAATAGGGAAAAAGGACCACACCGTTTTTGGTGTGGTCCTTTTATTCTTCTGCCATCTCTTTAAACGTCGTTTTTCGGCTCGTCTCTAAAAAACGAGCATTGGTGATTTTCATTTGGATATTTTCCTGATAATCGAGGGAAAAAATCTTAGCAAACAAAACTGTCAAAAGGAATTGAATCGATTCTTCTGTGGAAAAATTTCCGATTTTAGAATACAGTTTTTCTCGGCTAGCAATCGTCAAGACGATCGTCGAATAGTCCCGCAAATAGTTATCTCCACCACTCGTAATACTGATAATCGGCACACCATTTTTCAACAATGTTTTCACATTTTTCATAGGATACGTTTCTGAATTATTACCAGAATAAGAGATAAGAATGGCACAATCCTGTGGGGTCAGCGTATTAGAAATCAAGCCCGCTTCGTCCGTATCCGCAAGAAAGGCTTTTTTATGGATCGTGTTTAAGTTGCGTTTAAACAGCTGTCCGAAATACGAATTTGGACTGCGCCCATAGATGACGATGGTTTGAGCTCCATTGATGAGCCGAGCGGCTTGATTCAGGTCTTTCACTGTCATAAGTGAAGCTGTTTCTTTAATCGTCTGTATGCGCAAGTTCGCCAAGTTTTCAATGATTTCTAATGTATCTGCCGCCTCACCAAAAGGAATGTTCACATCGATCGTTGCTGAGCCATCATCAAAATGAGCCAATTCGTGCATGAAGGCATATACAAATTCTTTCCAACCAGAAAAGCCAAAATATTTTGCAAAACGGACCAGCGTCGGCTTGGAAGTATGGGTCAGTTTTGCGATTTCTTCCATGCTATACTCACTAACTTTTTCTCGATTGCTTAATAAAAAGTCACCGATCGTTCGTCTCGCGTCATTTTGTTTAAACGCTGCTTCTTCAATTTTTTGAAAAAGATACATCTGGTTCTCCCCTCTGATTGACGCCGGCAGTTTGTCTAGTGCGCTCAACTCATCATTGTTTCTTTTTATTATAAGCGATGAGAAGGATGAAATGAAGACGGAAAACGAGGATCAAGCTAGCTTTCGCCTATCCTCGTTCAAAATACAGAAAGTATTTATTTCCCAAAAAAGCTAGGACACCAATCAAGCACAACAAGCCCCCTGATAGAATCATCTGCATCCCTGCTGTTTCACTGCCGCTGACTAGTATCAGCAAGCGTGATGCATAAGGGGCTAACGTGACCCCTAAATTGTAAGCAACGATCGAGACGACCGTGCCAAACTTAGCTTCCGCTTCACCACCAGTCGTCAGTAAGTGGGTGAAAAAAGGCATGATGCTGCGAAAGGCAAAGCCTAATAATAAAGAACAACCCAAGAGTAGCCCCACCGTCTGCAAGGGATAGGTCAAATAGATGCTGCTTCCTGCAAGCAATGCCGCAATGGGCAGCAACCAGCGATGTAAGCGACTGTATATCAAGCCAAAGGCATTGCCGGCGATAAATGCCCCCGTCGCAATGGCGGCAATCATGTTACTGCCTTCGGTAGCGTCCCCGATTCCTTTTTCCAACAACAACGGTGTGATCTGTAAATTGTAATTGATAAACAAGACAACGATTAGAAACAAGAGCACACCCAAAACGAATGATCGCTGTTTCCGTTCTTTTGAAACCGTGACGTTCGCCAATAACGTCTCATTAGTCACAGCCTGTGTTTCGTTGGGAATAAATAGCTGGACAAAGAAGAGACTGATCAGGGCAAAGCCATAAACCAAGAAGGACATTTCCCAACTAATCTTCACTAGCTGTCCTACGAGCAAAGTCATAAAGATACCACCTAAACCACCGACGGCACTTTCTAATCCAAGAGCTTTGGCTTTCTTTTGCGGCTCATTTTGAAACAGCAAACTAATCATTTGAATCGCCAAACGATTGAATAAGCCGATCCCGAAGCCAAGAATCCCTCGAGAAAGAAACAAGACGGGAAAGCTCCCCTGATACCATGCCGGCAGCGTGCCAAAAATCGCCACAATGACCAATCCGGTGACCATCGTGTATTTTTTGCCGATCCTTTTTTCGATCATGCTGGTAGTAAAAATCCCCAGTAAAAGAAACAGTGATGGAATCGTGGTCAGTAACCCAATGTAGACCGCATCAACTTCTGGAAAGCTTGCCGCAATCGCTGGGACATTGGCAGAAATCGCCGGTGCCGAATAGACGACCATTGCCACCGACAACAGTGCCAACAACTTCATAGAAAAAAATTTCATAATTACCCCTTTCCTTAAAAACACCTTTTCTTCCTTGTCTCTGAACCCAATAGCCCAAGATGAAAAAGTGATCCTTTCACTATCTTATTATTCGCTAAATTGTCCTCGTTGACCAATGCTTAACGCGCTTGGGCTTCATGCTTGAAAAGCATTGGTCTTCTGTATTTTGCTAGGTTTCTATGGCGATTGCTGAAACTCATTTATGTTTGTCTAAAAAAAGAAACCTTGCAGCATGTTTTCTGCTAGGTTTCCTTCTTTTCATAAATTGACTGTAACTACTCAGAACGCTTTAGTGAATTGATTTCTGTAACTGTTCCATAACGTCTTTCGTAATTGCCTCAGCAGTGATACCAAGTTCAGATAAAACGTCCGCTGCCCGGTAATTATCATAAAATTTCTTTTCTAAGCCATAGTTTTTGACGGCAATCTCACGATCACCAAGATAGCTGGCAATCATTTGTCCATAGCCGCCCTCTCGTATGCCGTCTTCCAACGTGACAACGAGTTTGTGCGATCGTGCCACAGCATCCAACAACTCTTTGTCGACCCCTGAAATAAACTTAGGGTTGATCACTGTTGGGGTAATTCCATGTTGCATTTTCAATTGTTCTGCGATCTCTTCTGCTAGCGCATAAAAGTTTCCAACACCGACGATGGCTACCTGCGTGCCAGCTTGAGTCACCTCATTTTTTTGATCGCTATAGTCAGTAGAGACTGCCACTGCCGTTTCGTTGACAGGTCCAACCGGTACCCGGATCGCAACTGGTGCGTTGGCTTGTTCCAGCGACCAATCCAACATTGCCAGATATTCTTCTTTAGAGGTTGGCGCAAGATAAATAAGGTTGGGAATATGTGCCAAAAAGGGGATATCAAAAATTCCCAAATGGCTCTCGTCATTCATGCCGTGAATCGATGCACCATATACCAAAATCGTTCCAGGCAGATGATTTAAGGCCAAATCATGGGAAATTTGATCAAAACTACGTTGCATAAAAGTAGAAAAAACGGCCCAGATAGGTTTCGCGCCATTTTTTGCTAACCCAGCAACCATCGATACCGCATGTTCTTCTGCAATACCCACATCTACAAATTGTTTACCTGCTTTTTCTCGTTGTTCTGGAGAAAAAAGCAGCATCGGTGTACCAGCGTTTACTGCCACAACTTTAGGATCTGTCGCCATTTTTTCTAATAAATAATCCGTCGTTAAGCTATTGTACGTTACTTGATTGCCGCCAGCAGAAATATATTCGCCGTTTTCTAAACTAAAGGGACCGCCTGCATGAAACTTTTCACGATTTTCTTCCGCAAACTTGAAGCCTTTGCCTTTGATCGTATGAATGTGTAATAAAACAGGATGATCAATGTCTTTCACTTTTTCAAATAAAGCGATCAAGGCAGCGAGATCATTTCCTTCATCCAAATAGTGGTACTCAAAACCAATCGCTTTGAACAGATTGTCTGCTGCTTGCCCCTTGGTTTCCCGCAATGCCCGCAAATTCTGGTACATCCCCCCATGGTTTTCTGCAATCGATTGGTCATTGTCGTTGAGGATCACGATGGTATTGGTGCCTAATTCCACGATATTGTTCAAGCCTTCAAACGCTAAACCGCCTGATAGAGAACCATCACCAATCACGGCAACGACGTTATACGTTTCATTTTTTAGATCACGTGCTTTCGCCACACCATTTGCCAACGAAACTGAGGTGGAGGTATGACCGACCGTAAAGAGATCGTGCTCGCTTTCTTTCGGATTCGTGTAACCAGAAACCGCATCATACTGCGCAGCATCAAGAAAGGCATGAGCGCGTCCCGTCAGCATTTTATGGATATAAGTCTGATGAGACACATCAAAAATCAGCTTATCGGTGGGGGAATCAAAGACTTTATGCAACGCGATCGTCATCTCAACCATCCCCAGATTGGGGCCATTATGCCCCCCATGGTGACTGATTTTTTCCAATAAAGCAGTTCGTGCTTCTACTACCAGTTCTTGAAGTTGCCCACTGGTCAATTCTTTTAACTCTTTGGGGCTTTTGATTTTTTCTAATAACATGTACGTACCTCCTGTAGAAATGTTTGAATGATTCGTGTGTTTACTCACAAGGAAAAAGACACGAAGTCGAAATGAGTAGATCGTTCTCTAGAATAAAAAAATGCGGCAATCGGAGCTAGACGCTCTTTTTAGAATTCCTGTTAAACCGAGAAATAGCAAGTTATCCTAAAGGGGAATCGTGATTTTTCTGAGTTTCAACAATCGCTGCTCATTTCTTCTATCTAAAAAGATACCACCTAGAGTTGACTTTAGGTCAAGCACTTTTTGTGAATTTATTCTATTTTGATCCTAACGTTACGGCACGCCGCCATAATGATACAAAAAAAGATAAAAAGCGCTTGCTTCTTATCTCGGGTTTTACTTGTTCAATGGTCATTCTTAAGAAACCTGAGTTTTTTCATTGACCGCTTATTCTTCTTTCTCTAAGCCAACAAGCACTCGCTGTTTACGGTTCGATTCTTCTGCAACAAAGTTTAAAACTGTTTTCAATTCGCTAGGCGTTGCCTTTTTCTGTAAGATCGAGAAGTTTCGATGATATTTTATCATGATTGTTTCTACTTTTTCTTTCTCAGTCATTGAGCTTCTCCTCCAATTCTTCCTTTGTGTATGTTACTGGCAAAGCGAACGATACATTGTCAACTGCCATCAACGTATGAGAATGGCGATTATGAAAATCTTTTATAAAAATATTACCGGTCACATTTTCTTTATACAATTCCTTGATTTTAATCAAGTTGTATCTTGATTGAAAAAAAGCATTTATAAAATGTGCTTTAGGAACAAAGCGTCCTTCTATTTTTTCACATTGCTTCGTATAATTCCAAGCAATAAAAGGATCTTGATAGATATAATAGATAAGCACATCATAATTCTTTTTTAAGCATCGCGCACTATTTTGATTAGCTTTTTTAGTGGGTAAAGCAAGAATCATTTATTGCGAGAAGTAAGATGGCAAAAATTTCTGTTAATGAACTATACGCAAAAAAAAAAGACTACATTCGTCATGCAGTCTATTTTCCAACTTTTTCTTTTTTTAGTGTTTTTCCCAGTGTTTTCCAAAAGATCGTTGTTGTGATTCGACATGTCCTCGATGGCCATATACAGGTATTTGATTCAATTGGTTTTCAATTGCTTGGAACTCGGTATCTGTAAGACGTACATCCCAAGCAGCTAGATTTTCCAAAATCCTACCTAGATTTTTGGATCCAGGAATCGGCACCGCATTCGGGTACTTGTGAAGCATCCACGCTAAAGAGATTTGGGCATTTGTTGCCTGCTTTTCTTTCGCGACTTCTGCTAGCATATTCAAAATCGGTTGATTGGCTATGAGGTTTTCTTTAGCCAGCTGAGGGACGAATTTGCGAACATCATCTCCTTCAAAAGGTGTATCTGGTGTGACTTTTCCTGATAAAAACCCACTAGCAATTGGTGAAAAAGGAACGACTGCAATCTCGTTTTCAAGACAATAAGGGAATATCTCTCGCTCACAATCACGCTCAACCATTGAATAGAGATTTTGCACAGCACCAACGGGGGTAATCCCATGTGCTTTAGCAAGTGTCTCCACGGAAACTTGTGAGAGTCCCCATTCTCTGATCATACCTTCTTTGATCAATCGTCCCATCACTTCAGCTATTTCTTCTAAAGAAAGCTGTTCATTGATTCGATGAAGATAATAGAGGTCAACATAGTCGGTGCGCAATTTTTCCATTGAAGCAATCAAATGGTTACGGATGGCTGTGTAAAGAGTTGTGCTTTCATTCACTTCTTTTTCATCGAGATGATACTTGGTGGCAAGGACAACTTTGTTTCGAAAAGGCGACAGTGCTTTGCCCACCAGCTCCTCATTATGTCCGGGATAAAACATTTCTTTTCCATAAGCCTCTGCTGTATCAAAAAATGTACAGCCAAATTCGTAAGCTTTACGAATGGATGCAATACTCTCTTTTTCTTCTGGCACCTTTCCATACCCGTGAGAAAAACCCATACACCCCATTCCGATCGGTGAGACTGCCAAACTTCTGATTTTTCTATTCTTCATATTACAATTCCCTCCTTCATCGATACTTTGTGCACTCGTTAAGCTAGCTAAACTTTAGCATCTTCGAGTCACTCGAAGTCAAGGAGTTTCTAACAATCATTTTCTTCCACCTTTTGTCTTTTTAAGGCACTCAAACAGGAAGCTACTTTTCTCCACAAAATTATCTGTGCTATAATATGCGGTATAAAAAGAAAATGATTTATAACAATTTTTTGATCCTTTTGCATGACTCCTTTAACTACAGCAAATTATGAAAGGCGTGACCATCATTTACTCTATCAAAGAAGCAGCCACGATCACTGAATTGTCTGAACACACGATTCGCTATTATACCGATATGGGTTTGGTTCCTAGTTTGATTAGGGACAAAAACAATAGACGGGTTTTTAACCAGACTTCCATCAATTGGTTAACTGGTATCAAGAATTTGCGCGAAACAGGTATGTCTTTAGAAGCCATCAAGCATTATATTTCGCTTTGCCTCCTCGGCGATTCGTCGATCGAGGAAAGAGCCGAGATCATTCAAGCGCAAAAAGAAAAAGCGCTCGTTAAACTTGCAGAAGCGCAAAAACGAGTCGCTTATTTAGAAAAGAAAAGCTATACCTATCAAGAGCTCATCAACCAGAAAACAGCTTCTAACGATCCATTGAATCCGGCAACTTGGGAGGAGGAAGCAGTGGTTGGGGATTAGACTCTGAAGAAAAACACTTCTCTTAGATCAGTAGTCCCCTTTTTTAAAATATGATTCTATTCATCCAACCAAATGTATTAAGTTATGATACTACGAGAAAATATAGCGATTATCGACCGCTAAAAATCACGTCTTTTTGATCTTATAAGCTAAAGATTTTCATACAACAAGCAGTTCTGTATAGTATTCCATTGTATTTTATGAATCGTTTTTCATTGCTAGCTAACAAATCATTATTCTACTCCGATTGCTTCAATTCTTGAACCGCTGCCGCCACATGCATTTGCATTACTGCCATGGCTTTTTCAATCGAGTCATCTACTTTGAACAACCCACTAGACCCTAAAATTAGTATATCTGCTCCAGCTGCTATCATTTTATGATACGTATTTTTATTACAGGATCCGTCAATTTGAATTTCAAATATCAGATTATTCTCTTTACGATAATCTTTTAATTTACGTACTTTATCTAGACTTTCTGAAATAAATGACTGTCCTGCAAAACCAGGATCCACTGTCATTACTGTCACAATATCAATCAAATGGAGATAATCTGTTATTAGATTCAGCGGGGTTTCAGGATTTAAAACGACCCCCATCTTCTTACCATGTTGTTTGATCGTCTGACTTAATCGAAAAGCATGACCGTTCAAAAATTCTGCATGAATACTAATCACTTCTACTCCTAAATCCAGCAATTGATCCACATACTCAATTGGATTTGTCACCATCAAATGCGCATCCAGTGGGATCTCGGTGTGATCCTTAAGCTGTTCAATAAACCACGGAGATAAGGTCATGTTGCTAACGTAATGACCATCCATAATATCAATATGATAGTAATCAACGGTCTGGTTCAAACAATTGATTTGTTCTTCAAATTTGCTGATATCCATACACATCAGCGAAGGAGATATTTTTACCATGTTCTGATCCTCTTTCCTGTTAATTAACCGATTGTCCCCCATCAACGACCACTTCAGATCCGGTCATAAAGTGCGACGCATCTGATGCCAGAAAAATGACCACATCTGCTACTTCATCAGCAGTACTGATTCGCTGATACAAAGGAATTCGACTGCCCATTTCTTCCATCGTTCGCTCGGTAGCCTCTGCCGCATGTTCAGCCATCTGAGTTTTGATGTAGGCCGGATGAACAGAGTTTGCTCGAATACCGCGAGGCGCGAATTCGATAGCCACCGCTTTAGTCAAAGCAGAAACGGCCCCCTTTGAAGCTGCATAGGCAATTCGATTCTTCGATCCTAAAAATGACGCGATCGAACTGGTATTAATGATACTGCTACCTTCGCCCAGTAATGGCGACATCGCCTTGATTCCTAAGAAAATACTCAATGCATTGACATCCATCGTTTTCTTCCATAGCTCTACACTGGTTTCTTCAATCGTTTCGATTTTGAAAATGCCGGCATTATTAAATAGCACGTCTACTTTACCGAATTTCTCTTTGATTTCAGTAACTGCTTTTTCCCAAGCGGCTTCTTCTGTCGCATCAAAGCAGAAGGCATGTATTTCCTGTTCTTTGAATTGATCTAATAGGGCTTGAACATTCTCTTGATTGTTATCATTAACCAAAACGATGAAATTCATGTCTAGTAATTTTTTGACTACCGCTGTGCCTAAACCACCAGCGGCCCCTGTAATAAAAGCAACTTTCTTTCCATTACTCATCTCTTTAGCTCCTTTTGAATTACTCTAACTGTGAAAACTAGAACGCGTAGTTATTCTAAATTCGCATGACGACTTTTCAGATCATCCATGGTCATCTGCTTTTCATTCATCAAACGTAAAGCTAATACATCATGGAAAATCAGCAATCCTTGTTCAAACACCGTTGTCATCGGTTGAATCGAGGTAAAGGTTTGATTGCTTTTTGAAGGACTATCAAATTTGACAATGTGATCAGCCAATTTTGCAATCGAACTATCCGGATTGGAGGTCAAATGTACGACTGTTGCGCCATACGATTTCGCTTTTTTAGCAATTTCCAAAGGTATCACTGATTCCCCTGAGCCGCTGCCTACAACTAAAAGATCCTTATCAGTAATCGGAGGTTCATTTAGATCACCAACCATGTGACAGCTGATTTCCAGATGCGTCAGTCTCTTAACCGCCGCCTCTAATGACAAACGTACTCGGCCAACACCGATAAAAAAGACTTCTCGAGCTTCCAATAATGCTTTTACATATTGATCAATTTCTTCTCTGGAAATTTTTTCTAATAAATGATCCAATTCTTCCAATACTGCTTGACTGTTCTCATAATAATTTTTCATTGACCATCAACACCTTATTGTAAAATTCTTTTTTCTCATGAATCATGTCAAACGCTCCGATCAGCTCTTCGATTGGAACTTTATGGGTCACTAACGGTTTCAAATTTAACTGCTTATTAGCGATTGCTTGAGCAGTCACTTGCCATTCATTTTTAGGGAAATGTTCATAGATACTGTTGAACATCCCGACGATCGTGCCTTCTTTTCGCATAAATTGGTCATACGTTTTTTGCTTAAGGACCATATCTGAATGAGGGTTTCCCAACAAGACCACTCGTCCAAAGGTACGAATGGATTGCGCACATTGATCAAAAGCTGCGCTAGAACCGGTGGCCTCGATCGCAATATCCGCCAATTTTCCGCCTAAAGTTTCTAAAATAAAGGCTTCCGCATCATTTTCCTGACTATTGCAGACATGTTCAAAGCCTAATTCTCGTGCGAAAGCCACTTTCGTTGGATCAATATCAATCAATAAGACTATTCCGGCGCCATTAATTTGAGCCCATTGCGCAACCATGACACCAATCGGCCCCGCCCCATAAATCACCACGTTATCGCCAATAGTTAATTCAGCTTTATTAATGACGTGCTGAGCCACAGTAGCTGGTTCGACCATTGCCCCTTCCTCATAGCTCACTTGATCCTCTAAAAGAACCAGATTGAACAAGGGAACCGCTAAGTATTCTTCAAAACCGCCATCTGTTCTTGAACCAAAATAATTGTAATTTTTACATTGGGCGTAATAGCCCGATTGACAATACTCACACTCATTACAAGGTAGAAGCGGAAAAACAGCGGCTTTCTTGCCTAAATAATCTGAACTGACATCATCAGCGACTTGTACGATTTCTCCAGAAAATTCATGCCCCAATACAGTTGGAAAATGGTATGAGCCTGTTACGAAAACCCGTGGAATATCCGATCCGCAGATACCACAGGCCATAACATGAATCAATACTTCTCCATTTTTAGGTATCGGTTTCTCTTTTTCTACTAATTCTAATTGACCGACTGCTTTTAGATCGACTGCCTTCATGAAGCGATTCCTCCCTTTTATTTCGGAATTCCTAAGATACCTAAATAAGATAATGAGATTCCTAAAACAAAGATAATCAAAATGATTAAATTGATATTTACTTTTTTACGTACTAACCAGTAAACTAACATCGTAATTGCTAAAGGGACTAGTCCTGGCATCAATGCATCAATCACCTGTTCCTGAATCCCTAACTCGACGCCTTTAATATTCAAAATCATCGGAATTTCAACATTTACTCGTGAAGCAGTCATGCAACCAACGACCATCAAACCGACCATACTAAAAATTTCAGTTAAGCGAGCGATGGTGCCTTCACGCAACATCGATAAAATAAAAGATTTCCCCTTTTGATACCCCAAGCGGTACATATTCCAACCAAAACCGATCAAACAAATCTTGTAGGCGATTTCAAAAAAGAGTGGTCCAACATAGCTGCCATCAATTGCCAATGAACAAGCAATACCTGCCAAGATTGGATAGACGATCCCTTGACTGACAGTATCACCGATTCCTGCGATTGGTCCCATCAAACCTGTACGTAAAGAATTGATCGTCTCGTCTGTAATATCCTCTGCACCATTTGCTCGTTGTTCTTCCATCGCTGCGGCAACTCCCGGAATCATTGTTCCAATGAACGAAGGTTCGGTATTATAAAACACAAAATATTTCTTAAGTTCTTGTACTTGACGCTCTTTATCATCAGGATAAAGTTTTCTAATAACTGGAACCATTGCATTAGCCTGTCCCAAAGCTTGCAGACGTTCATAATTATACGATGCCTCACTTGAATAAGTTAATGCCCAGTTTTTCAACAATTCTTTTCTAGTTAATTTTGCCTCCATTACGCTTGCTCCTTTCCAGTAGGTTTCATATCCAGAAACCCAGTATTATAGAATACAAAACCCAGTATTGCTGCAACCGCAGTTACTGCCATAACATCTAGATTCAAATAAACAGCTAAAATGAAGCCAAAGAAAAAGAATGGCATAATTTTTTTATTCCCCATAAAACTTATCAGCATTGCAATCCCTAGTGCTGGCATAATTGCCCCAACTACCTGCATTGCATTCACAAAAGAGTCTGGAATCATGTCTAACAGATTCCTCATAGGCTCTGCTCCATAGTAAACTAGTATAAAAGCTGGAACTCCTGTAACAAGTAAATTTAAAATTCCTGAAGGAACATAATTCATCATCCGCATTGCACGAATATTTCCATTATCCAAGAATTTTTCCGCCCTGTGGACCCAAAGTGCATTAATGGACATAGTTAATTGGAAGGTCAAAATTCCAAACAAACTAAATGGCACTGCAAAAGTTACCGCTAGACTTGGATCCGCTCCTGACAAAATAGTCATTGCTGTACCGAATACTGCTGCAACAGGCAAATTCCCTGGCATAGTTCCTCCAGCAGTAATCCATCCAAGATACGCCAAATTGATGTACGCTGCCGCTTGCATCCCTATCATAGGTTCTCCCATCGCTAATGCCACTAGAAAACCCGACCAAATTGGATAGAGCCATGATCTAGTGATTAGATGATTAGGCCACCAGTTACAAACCGTTGATATAATAGCAACTAATATTGCAGATAAAAGCATTTTTCTTCCTCCTTTTTCATAAAAAAATGTGTAAAAACAATTTATAGATACTTGGAAAGATCAGTTTCTTTTTGATCGGGAATAATATGAATCACCACAGGAATACCGCGATCAATTAATTTTTTGAAAGTTGTACGCTCTTCATCCGAAGCGGAAATATTCTTATACAGTACTCGTCGGTTTGCTTTGGCACCCATTCCGCCAACTACTAACTTATCAATCTCGATCCCTTTTTCTACAATTGCAGCAATAGTAGCTGGAGCTTTAACTAAAATAATCAATCGTTTCTTTTCTTTATCTTGTGCCTTTAAAAAAGATACAGCGTCCACTTGCCCTTTAACTACGATATCGATTCCCGCAGGTGCTGACATTTTTAAAATCTCACTCATAAAATCATCTTTGGCGACTTCATCATCAATAATCAGAATTTGATTTGCTCGTGTTTTTTTTACCCAGGCGGTCATTACTTGACCGTGAATCAAACGATCGTCAATTCTAGTCAATACGATTTCACTCATTTTTATTCTTCCTTCCCGTAATTTTCAAAAAGCTCCTTGATTCCCTGTTTTCCAACTATTTGAATATATTTAGCTAATTCAGCCAACGCCATTGTTTCTCTGCTGCATACCGCTTCAATTACCATCGGAAGATTTACGCCAGTAATTGATCGATAGTTCACCTTGTTTTTTAATACTTGATAATTTTGAGCGGTCACATTGTAGGGACTTGCACCAAAGATATCGCAAAATACGATAACTCCTTTTCCTTGATCCATTTTCAGCATTTTGGCAGCAACCTCTTCCTTGTACCCTTCGATACTTGTTTCGTGATATAAACCTAACGTATCGATATTTTCTGCCTCTCCTGTAATTAATTTCAATGCTGAAAGATAACCAGCGGCAAGTTCTCCATGAGTTAGTATCAATACACCGATCATTCTTTCACCTCCTTACCCACTTTTAAAGCAATAAGCGTGCCAATTTTATGAACAAACAAAAAAAGTATCAAATCAACGTTTCGATAATAAAACGCAATTGATACTTCTCAATGAGCAAATTATTTTATTAGTGTGCTGTCCAACTAAAAAAGTGTGCTGCTATCCTTTCCTATAGTGTGTTGGTTAGTAAACTAAATCGGTATTCACTTCAATCAATTCCATTAAATAGCTAATCTCACTATCCTCAACAATGATTGCATATCGATTTTCTAACGGCATCAATAAATCCTTTAGATATTGATACAACTCACGATTACTTTCTAGAATAACATCAATATCTTCTCTTAGAAATTGTTCTTTGCGTATCGCACGTTCAATCATATTACTGGTATGAAAAAGGAACTTGATCCAAAAGTCCTCAAAATGTTTAATTTGAAAGACCTTAGCTATTTTTTTTGCTTCAACTTCTAACAGGTCGTAAATCGTAGTACCATCTAAAAAGATCAAACTTTCTTCAAGAATACAAATAATTTTACTGCGGCGATCATCCGTAAACATCGTGCCTTTTTCTTCCATTGTCTTTTCTTGAAAGTCTTCTACACTATTCCCAATATAGGCACTTTGCTCAACAATATCTTCCGAAAGCTCGGTGATCGACATTTTCGGCAACAATGATTTTCTAGTTGCTTCAATAACCATTGGCGTCGTCACCATTTTAATTGTCTTCGTTGGAATTCCGGTCTTTTTGGTGATGATATCGCCAAACATGTTCAGCGAACCCATATCACTCAGAATCACGACGCCTTTTCCTTGGTCAACTTGTTTGATTAACTCAGTTGCTTTTTCCAGTGTATCGCCGACCGATTGAGACAAAGGCATATTCAAACCGACTGCATGATCAACATTCAGTAGTTGATTGGCCGTATTGGCTAAATCAGTAGCTGCACTTGTTCCGTGCATCAAAATCAAAACTCCGATTTTTTTCTCAGTGTACTTTTCATTCATGGCCTTCAAATACAACGAGATAAAGTACTTTTCACTCTCGGGCAACTGAACTTCAAGTTGATTAGAAATTTCGCGGCAGATCTGTTCAGCTACACCAATTTCTTTTTCCATTGCCAACTCATTAGGTTGTTTATGTTCTAAAAAGGAATTATCTCTAAAAGAATAGCCTTCTGTAATCTTTTCAATCAAGGTATCTAAATGCAACGCTAGACTTTTGATGTTACTTTCTTCTAAGTGATAACGTTCTCTCGAAGCGATACTTTTTAAAATATTGACCGTGACTTCATAATTCTTACGAGAAACAATTTTAAAAATTGCCTGTTGCTGATTCCCTTGTTTTTCTGCCAATTCTCGTGCTTTTCCATGGATAATTGACTTTAACGGTGACAAAGAACTTTTGCCATCTAAATATTTGTGATAGGTTTCTAGAACCTCATAAGAAACACTTTCTTCCTCATCTACTAGGAGAAACGGATCATCACCTGATTCTTCTTCAGGAGCAAAAATAAATTCATCAATTTGCAGAAATTTTAGTTTTTCTCTCAATTCACTGTTGGTCTCAGAAGAATGAGCATAATAAAATTGATCAATCAAATACGTCGAAAGATGTGACAATTTAACTTGAATGAGTTCAGAATTAATAGAAATACTATCAACTAATGCATTTGCACACAATAGTTGAATATCATTTTTCATTTGTCCAATATTCCCTACAGGATTATATTGGATAAAGAAACGAATGACATCTTCATTGACCTGTAGTTTTCGCTCGATTTTTTGCGCCTCTTGTTTAAAACAAAAATAAATCAACTTTATCTTTTCTGCCAAACCACGCTCTTTTACACTCGGCATAGAAATTTTCAAAGGAATCCTTCTTAAGAAGGTGGTTAAAATATTCCCTTCAAACTCCTCGGTCGTCGCACCAATAATCAATACTCGAACCTTTCTAGGGTTGGATGATTCTCCTAAACGATAATACTCTCCTCTATCCATAATTGAAAATAACATTTCTTGGCCTTCAGGTGGCAAACGATGGATTTCATCTAAGAAAAGAATGCCATTATTAGCAGCAGAAATTAATCCATCTTTATCTGAGTCAGCTCCTGTGAATGCATGTTTTACATGCCCGAATAAATGATCCAACAATAAATGTTGGTTATTGGAATAATCGGCACAGTTAAATATTACATATGGCGCATCTATCTGCAGCTTTCCAGCATGTTTAGCGTATTGATACATAAAACGAGCAAACGTCGTCTTTCCCGAGCCAGATGGTCCTGTTAGTATCGAATGTAAACCAAATGGCGGATAAAGTAAGGCGGCTTTCGCTTGCCTAATAGCATTTTCCAAAGAGCCATTATACCCAATCAATTCGGTGAAAGGATAGTCATTTAAGTGATCACTCGAATACTTATTTAATAGCTTTCTCATTTCCTCTAGTGTCATTCCCGTACCGATTTCATCTTTTTTCCCCACGCACCGTTCAATCAATTCCTTAGCAAGAAAACATACTGGTCGTCCAGAAAACTTCAAAACCTGCCCTTCTTCTGCTAATTTATTCAGATCACGACTTACATTGTAACGTGCTAATTTGAGTTCATCAGCGATGCTCGTCGCATCTATACTCAAACAACACTCCCCAGAAATAAATGACTCTGTTTGCTCGCATAAGAAAGCAAAAATACTATCCTTTCTCCCCATCTCCCTCTTCCCCCTTTGTTAGTGTCATTGTACACAGTTTGTGAAACGCTTTCAATAATGAAAATATGATTGATTCTTCATCGATCATTCCTCACTAGAATTCCCTTGTTCTACTTTGTTTCTATTATATTGTGGCAAGAGAGTGATACATATACGCTTATCCCGATAATATTCAAAAAAAATAACGCCTTAAAGACGTTATTTTACATTTTTTATACAATTTGAGTAAAACATGAAACATTAATTTTTCTGTCATACTAAACACAATGCTTATTTCCGATACATCTTCAATTCCAAGAACAAATCATTATAGATGCCCAGATACTCAGCACCTAAGTTTTCATAGACTTCGAGGTGTTCCATCAATTCATCGGATGGGTAGAATTGTTCGTCTTCGGTGATCTCGTCTGGCAGTAATGCCATGGCTGCTTGGTTTGGTGTGGAATAGCCGATGTATTCTGCGTTTTGTGCAGCGTTCTCGGGTTCCAGCATAAAGTTCAAGAATGCATAAGCGCCGGCTTCGTTTTGTGAGGTCTTAGGAATGACCATGTTATCGAACCACAGGTTGGAGCCTTCCGAAGGGATCACGTAATGAATGTGCTCATTTTCGTACATCATGTCGGCTGCTTCCCCAGAAAATGTAACCGCAACCGATGCTTCTTCATTGGCCATGTACATCTTGATTTCATCTGCGACGATGGCTTTGATGTTTGGAGTCATTGTCCGCAGCTTATTGAATGCCTCTTGCAGCTGATCGTCGTCTTTGCTGTTTAGAGAATAGCCTAAGCTGTCCAAACCTAATCCCATTACTTCACGCGCGCCATCGATCAGCATGATGCTATTTGCTAATTCGGGTTTCCAAAGATCGTCCCATTGGGTGATCTCACCTTCATCAAAGAATTTATCGTTATAGACGATCCCCAGTGTTCCCCAGAAATAAGGGATCGAATATTGATTGCCAGGATCAAAACTCAAGTCTAAAAAGCGAGGGTCGATATTGTCTAACCCTTTGATTTTACTGTGATCCAATGGTTTTAAAAGATTTTGTTCCATCATTTTCTCAATCATGTATTCACTCGGTATGGCGATGTCATAAGACGTACCGCCTTGTTGGATCTTCGTGAACATCGCTTCATTTGAATCAAAGGTTTCATAATTGACTTTGTAGCCTGTCTCTTCTTCAAACTTACTGATCAAATCAGGGTCGATGTAGTCGCCCCAGTTGTAGATGTTGACGACCTCAGCGCCTGCCATACCAGAGGAGCGTTCCAATTGACGGACACCAAAGAGCAAGATCAGGACGATCGCAACAATACCGATAATCAGAGATTGTAGTCGTTTCATCGCAGATTTGCCACCTCCACACGGCGGTTTTTACGCAACTTTTTCGCGCCGTTTTCTTTACTGATAAAGTAATAGCCTACCACCAGGATCATGGAGAATAAGAAGACAAGTGTGCTTAATGCATTGATTTCTAAACTGATTCCTTGACGTGCTCTAGAATAGATCTCTACCGATAAGGTACTAAAGCCATTGCCTGTCACAAAGAATGTCACGGCAAAATCATCGAGTGAATAAGTAAATGCCATGAAATAGCCGGCGATGATGCCCGGCGTCAAGAAAGGCAAAATGATATTTTTAATGACTTGAAAATTATTCGCGCCTAAATCACGGGCAGCATCGATCATTGAATCGTTCATCTCTTGCAGTTTCGGCAAGACCATCAAGACCACGATCGGGATACTAAAAGCGATATGCGAAAGCAATACGCTGAAAAAGCCTAAGCTAAACCCACGGAACAAGTTGCCGATCATCGTAAAGAAAATCAAGAAGCTGGCACCAATGATGACATCTGGTGAAACCAGCAAAATATTATTCAAACTCAACAATGCCGTTCTCGTTCGGCGTTTGCGGGTATAGTAGATGCCCATCGCACCAAATGTGCCGATGATCGTTGCCAGTAATGCTGATAAAAATGCCAGCATAAAGGTGTTCAACACGATGATCATCAAGCGGGTATCTTGAAAGACGGATTGGTAATGCTCAAAAGTGAAACCCGTAAAAGCATTCATGGTGCCTCCTTCATTGAAGGAATAGAAAATCAAATAAAAGATCGGCACGTACAAAAGAATAAAGACGACGATCAGATAAAGATTCGACCAGCGAAATTTTTTCATTTACGTTGCCCTCCTTTTTTCTTTTCTCCCGTAAACAACATCACGAGGAACATGGCGATGATCAAAATGACGCCGATGGTCGAACCCATGCCCCAGTTTTGGGTAACGAGAAAATGCTGCTCGATCGCTGTACCAAGCGTGATCACGCGATTGCCCCCAATCAAACGGGTCAACATGAAGAGGGAGAGCGACGGAATGAAGACGGCTTGGACGCCGCTTTTCACACCGTTTAACGACAGAGGGAAAATCACTCGTCGGAAAGTATCATAGCTGTTTGCCCCTAAATCGCGACTGGCACTGATCAAAGAGGGATTCATTTCTTCTAAGGCATTAAAAATCGGCATGATCATAAAGGGCAGTTCGATATAGACGGCAACCGTCAAAAAGCTGAAGTCGGTAAACAAAATCTGCTTTGGTCCAACACCCATGATTTCTAGGAAGTTGTTGACACTGCCATGAATGCCGAAAATCCCAATAAACGCATAGGCTTTTAACAATAAGTTGACCCACGTCGGTAAGATGATCAGCAGCAGCCACAAATCTTTGTGACGCAGCTTAGTTAAGAAATAGGCTGTCGGGTAGCTGATCACTAAGGTAATCAAGGTGATCAAAAAGGCATACCAAACCGAGTTTAAGGTCATGATCAAATATTTGCCAGAACCTAAGTAGCTTTGATAGTTGACCAGCGAAAAGTTGCCGTTCATATCAAAAAAGGATTGGTAGATGATCAATAAGACTGGTGCAATAACAAATAGCAATAACCAAAAGACATAGGGTATCGCATAAAAACGACGCATTTTCGTCATTAGCTTTCCCTCCTAATCTTCGTAGCTCTCTAAACGAGCATCAAAATCTTCTTCGGACTCATTGAAACGCATGACGTGGATATCTTCTGGTTCAAAGGAAAGCCCGATCTTGCTTCCTTCAGTAGCTTTTCTTGTAGAGTGAACCATCCATTCGTTGCCTTGTTCGTCATAACAAATGATCTCGTAATGCACGCCTCGGAACAATTGCGTGTCTACTTCAACGACCAGCTTGCCATTTTCCGCCGTCGTCAAATTCAAATCTTCTGGACGAATCACGATCTCAACGGCTTCATTCGGCCGCATCCCGCCATCGACACATTCAAATTGCTTGCCGACAAACTCCACTAAGTTGTCTTCGATCATCGTGCCTGTGACGATGTTGCTTTCACCGACAAAATCCGCCACGAAATGGTTGATTGGTTCATCGTAGATATCCACTGGTGTGCCGCTTTGGACGATCTTCCCTTTGTTCATAACGAAAATCTCATCACTCATGGCCAACGCTTCTTCTTGGTCATGGGTGACAAAAATAAAGGTGATGCCTAGTCGCTGCTGCAATTCCCGCAGCTCGTATTGCATGTCAGTTCGCAATTTCAAGTCCAATGCGGACAATGGTTCATCAAGAAGCAATACTTTGGGTTCATTGACGATCGCTCGTGCGATTGCGACCCGTTGGCGTTGACCTCCTGACATTTCGCTGATTTCACGATTCTCGTAACCAGGAAGTTGTACTAACCGTAACGCTTCTAAGACTTTTCTATTCACTTCATCTTTTGGTAATTTTTTGATTCGCAGACCAAATGCCACATTTTCAAAAACGTTCATATGTGGGAATAAGGCATAATCTTGAAAGACAGTATTCACTTGCCGTTGATTGGCAGGAACGTCATTGATTCTTTGTCCATCAAAATAAACGTCGCCTTCTGTTGCGTCCGAAAAACCCGCAATGATACGTAAAATAGTTGTTTTTCCACAACCTGAAGGACCTAACAATGTATAAAAGCGACCTTCTTCAATATCAAAACTCACTTTTTTCAAAACTGTTTCATCATCATCAAATCGCTTCACCACATTGTTGAATGAAATTATTGTTTTTCCCACACTCTTTCCTCCTGTACTATAAATAAGAATCCGTCACGACTACGAGCACACGGCTTTTTTTGCCGGCGATATTTTTTAATTGATGCGGCTCAGTCGCCTGATAATAAATCGATTGGCCTTTACGAGCCTTGTACTGCGTTTCTCCAAGTGTCAACGCCACACTGCCCTCTAAGACATAGATAAATGTTTCTGCTAACGATGGTTCAAAGGTCTTGTATTCGCCCGCTTTATCAAAAGTCAGCAAGACGGGCTCCATTTCTTTTTCATTGGAATCGGGAATCAGCCACTTCAATTCATAGCCATTTTCTTCATCATAATAGAGCGTGCTGTCTTCTTCGCGATAAACCACTTGATGCTGCGCATTTTCTTCTCGGAAAAATTCCTCTGGTGTCACGCCTAAAACTTCTAAGATCGTAAAAAAAGTTTCCATAGAAGGCGAACTCAAATCACGTTCCAACTGTGAGATATAGCCTTTCGTCAAATCGGTCCGCTCGCCTAATTCTTCTTGGGTCAAATTCTTTTGAACGCGCAAATTGCGCAGCTTCTCGCCAATCTCCATGTTCATTCCCCCTTTTATTGACACAACTGCAAGTAAAAAAAGTTTGCTATAAGTAAACTTCATGTTTAATTTCACTTTTTCTAGTATACAAATAATTGCAAAAAACACAAGCCTTTTTTCTTCATTTCTTTGAATTCTTTTCTTACTGATCAAAAAAAGGAGTGTCGCTAAACGCTTATGCTATAAAGGAAAGGATTGGCGATCCCGTCATTTTCGCTTTTCACAGGTTTAAAAGAACAACTTCTATTTTAACGAAGAAAAGGTAGATTTAATAATGATCTGTTTTTACTGATTTTTTGATAAGAAGCCCTGCCTTTTCTTGCTTCACTGGTTAAAAAAATAAAACTTATGGTATTATGAGTACAAACCATCAAAGGAGTGTCTGAAATGACGAATTTCTCTACCTTTCGTGTCATGAATGAACCAAATTTTACTGCTTCACTCACAACTGCAACCCTTGACGAGCTGCCAGCAGGCGATGTGCTTGTCCGTGTTGATTACTCAGATGTCAATTACAAAGATGCCTTGGCAGCAAAAGAAAATGGCGGCGTGATCCGCACGTATCCGATGACGCCGGGAATCGATTTAGCAGGGGAAGTCGTGGACAGTCAGTCTGCTGATTTTGCCCCAGGCGACCAAGTCTTAGTGACTGGTTATGGCTTAGGGGTTTCTCACCCAGGCGGTTACAGTCAATTTCAACGGGTCCCAGCCGAGTGGCTCGTGAAACGTTCTGCTGGTTTTTCAGCAAAAGACAGTATGACCTATGGCACGGCTGGGTTCACAGCAGCTTTAGCGGTGCAAGAATTAGAGCAGCTGCACTTAGCAAAAGACGCTGCTATTTTGGTGACAGGTGCGAGCGGTGGCGTTGGCAGTGTCAGCATTGCTTTATTGAAAAAACTGGGCTATACAAATATAGTGGCGCTATCTCGGAAAACCGATGCGCAGTGGTTGTTAGACCTAGGCGCAGCGAAAATCGTCAGTCCTGATGAAGTGGTACCCGAAAAGGTCAAACCATTAGCAAAACAATCGTTTGCAGCGGTCATCGATACTGTTGGCGGGCCATTGCTTGCGGCAGTGCTTCCGCAAATCGCTTATGGGGGCGGTGCCTTCTTATGCGGCAATGCTGGTGGGATCAAAATCGAAACGACTGTCTTACCCTTTATTTTGCGTGGGATTCGCGTAATTGGGATCGATTCAGTCAATGTTTCTCATGAGATCCGCACGGCATTATGGGAGAAATTAGCGGGTGAGTGGAATGTGATCGATCAGCTTTACACGAAAGCCATCACTTTGGAAGACTTACCAGAAACGTTGGCAGCTTTATTAGCTGGCACGCACCAGGGACGAACGATCGTTGAGGTGTCACAAGGGCAATGAGAATTTTGATTACGGCTGGCGGTACTTCCGAAAAAATCGATGATGTCCGTGCAATCACGAATCATTCCACGGGTTCACTTGGTCAAGCCATTGCCAAGGAATGGCTGCAGTCCCCTGAGGTGACCATCGATTACGTTACGACGAAAACTGCCAAGCAACCGCCTACCGATCCACGCGTTACCTGTCATTTCATTGAAGGGACCACGGACTTGTTGGCGCAATTGACCGATTTATTGACGACCCATTCGTATGCTGCCGTGATCCACAGTATGGCAGTTAGTGATTTTACCCCTGCTGCTCATTTTTCAGAAGCAGCCTTTTATGAAGCAATCAACGATGCCCTACCGACTTATGACAACCAGGTCACTCCGGCATTGATGGCACACGTGCTCGCACAATCTGAAGCAACGGCAGGCAAAGTTTCTTCCAATACTGATCATTTGTTTTTAGTGTTGAAGAAAACCCCGAAAGTGATCCAAACCATCAAAGCATTACAGCCGACAACCTTATTAGTCGGATTCAAATTATTAGTAGACGTAGCGGAAACAGAACTGTTCGCGGTCGCACGAAAAAGTTTACTGGCTAGCCAAGCGGACTATGTGTTGGCCAACGACTTGACGCAAATTTCAGGAAACCAGCATGTTGGCCACCTTTTGACACAAGAAGGACAAATCGGGACTGGTCGCACAAAAGCTGAGATCGCAACCTTGATCGTTGACACATTACGCAATGACCTGCGTGCTTAGCTAGATGTTTTTTTAGAAAAGGAGAAAGAATCATGAAACAAAAACACGTTCTGCTTGGCGTCAGCGGCAGTATCTCTGCATACAAAGCAGCCGATCTGACCAATGAATTGACCAAAAAGGGCTATGCAGTGGATGTCTTAATGACCCAAAATAGCACACAATTTATTACGCCTTTGACTCTACAGTCATTATCCAAACGCCCAATCCATGTGGATGTTATGCAAGAGCGCCAACCAGATCGGATCAACCATATTGAACTAGCCAAACAAGCCGATCTTTTCTTGCTCGCCCCAGCCAGTGCCAACAGTATTGGCAAGCTGGCGCATGGTTTAGCCGATGATTTGATCTCAACAGTTGCCTTAGCGTTGCCGTTATCCGTGCCCCGTTTGATTGCACCAGCCATGAATACCGTCATGTACGAAAACCCGATTGTTCAAAGAAATTTGGGGATTTTGAAAGAAGTCGGCTTCCAAGAGATTGAACCCCGTGAAGCGTTACTGGCTTGCGGTGATTTCGGCAGAGGCGCATTAGCAGCAACAGAAACGATTCTTGAAAAAGCATTGACTGCTTTGGAAGTACGGAGTGTCTAACAATGAAAAAAATATCAACTTTTGAACTTGTCTTAACAGCTTTCTTTTTAGGAATCTTGATTCTTTTAGCATCGGTTCCCTTTCTTGGGTTTATTCCCTTAGGACCAATCAATGCGACAACGATGCACATTCCTGTCATCATTGCTTCCATTGTATTGGGCCCTCGGATCGGCGGCTTTTTAGGCGGCGCCTTTGGGATCATCAGTATGGTGCGTTCGACGTGGATCATCACCCCACTTTCTTTTGTCTTCTCTCCTTTCGTACCGATTTATGGGAGTGATCAAGGAAGTTGGAAAGCGATCCTCGTAGCGCTGATTCCCCGTATTTTGATTGGTGTCGTTCCTTACTTTGTGTACAAAGGCTGTCAAAAAATCTGGAAAAACAAACAGCAAAGTCTTTCGCTACTAATTGCTGGTGTTGCCGGAGGCTTGACGAATACGATCCTGGTAATGAACTTGATCTACTTCTTGTTCCAGCAAGAATATGCAGAGGTTGTGGGAAAAGCCGGCAATGCTGTCTATGCAGCGATTTTGGGTGTGATCTTCGCCCAAGGCGTGCCTGAAGCCATTGTAGCGGGAATCGCCACGATGGCAGTTGGAAGCGTCCTTTTGCGCTTAGTCATGAACCGCAAAAAAAATCGTATCTAAAAAAATAGCGACCGCCCAAAGTTAGCTTTTTGGCTAACTTTGGCGGTCGCTTCCCTTTTGAGTGACTCATAGACTTCGCACTTGGAGTGCTTCGACAAGCTCTTGATACTGCTCTTGGGTCAAATACTCTTCATAAAATGTCAGATAATCATCGATATCTGCTTGGGTCAAATAAGGCAGCTCTTGCTTGATTTGCAGCAGCAGTTCTTCAAACTCCTCATCACTCAGCATATAAGAAGACCAATCATCGGCTTCATCATAGCTATCCCAGTACTCATCATCATAATCATTTTCATCCCCATCGTCATAGCTGTCATCCCAGCCATAATCATAGGGAGAAAACAATTCTTCTGGGTCGATCAATTCTTCCGCTGTGGGAATCGCAACCGCAGTATCACTTTTCTTCCCTGTAAAAGTCACCGTGGCTCCGATAGTGGTTTGCAGCTCATCTGCTTGCACGAAGTGAAAAGCCATTTTCTGCTGATTTGTTTTCGTATTGACGGTCATAGCTAAGTCAAACTGCTCGACTTCTTCCAGCAGCGCTTCTAATTCGGCGACTTGATTTTGATCGGCGCCGTGTTCTTGAGCATAGGTTGCATAATCTGCCAATTCTTCTTTGGTAAACGTGTGGCTGATCGTATCTCCATCTCTTTTGAAAGCATCCGGTTCAAAGGTTTTCAAATAGTCTGCAAATGTCTCATTATGAAAAAGACTGTTCATGGTAAAGAGGTTTTCAGGCGCTTTTTCTGCTTCGGTCGTCCCCTCGTCGTCCTCTGCAAAAGTTCCTTCGCCAAAGTAAGAATCTAAGGTTTCTTGATCGATGCGCAGGTATTTGCCCTCATATTCCCCAGCGTCTGGTTTTGTTCCATAACTGTCATCACCAAATGCGCTGATATACCCTTGCAGTGTTTCATAGATTTCAGCTGACACATATGCTTCTTGTTTTTCTGGATCGACGATCAGCTTGATCGGCAGCTCCTGCCCCCCAAAAGCGACTGCCAGGTTGAGTAAAATCGCTTTGGTTTCTTTGTCTTGGACGAAGTCCCCTTTAAATGACGAGCCGACTAACTGTGACATCAACATAGAGGCGTACCTATCGGCTTCTTGACCGTATTCGCTGCTGCTGCCTATCTCAAAGGTATCGATCGTCGCTTGGAATTCACCAGCATTCGTTGCTTGCTGATTCGTCAACTGTTCGGCAAACTGTTCTTGCGGTAATTTCGTACAACCGCCGAAAAGAAAGGCGAACCCAACAAACAAAATGACGCGTCCCCACTTTTTCATCCTGCTCACTCCTTTTCGTTTATTGTACCGAAGACTGCGAAAGCTTACAATCCTAAGCTCTTTTTATTAGCTCTCATGAAAAAAAGATTGCCCCTCGGGACAATCTTTTCGCTAATCTATTCTTCGCCGATGATTCGGACTTCTGTTTCTAAGGTGACATCAAAGGTTTCTTTGATGACTTGTTGGATATGAGCGATCAGTTCAACGTAATCCGTGGCTGTTGCTTGATCGACATTCACGATAAAGCCCGCATGTTTTTCCGAAATTTGGGCTCCGCCCCATTTCAATCCTTGTAAGCCTGCATCTTGGATCAGCTTGCCGGTAAAATGACCGACTGGACGTTTGAAGACACTCCCACAAGAGGGATATTCTAGCGGTTGCTTCAATTGCCGTAATTCTGTCAGTTCATCCATCCGCTTTTTGATTTGCTCTTGATCGCCTTTTGCTAAATCAAAGCGACTACTCAAAATGATCATCTTTTGCTCTTGTAATTTGCTATGACGATAAGCAAATTCCATTTCTTCCTTGGTAAAAGTCACGATTTGACCATTAGCCAGCAAAACGTCGCAGGACGCAAAGACATCTTGGATCTCGCCATCATAGGCACCAGCATTCATAAAGACGGCACCGCCGACACTGCCAGGAATCCCGCAGGCAAATTCAAAACCAGTCAACGATTCATGCAAAGCGACATAGGTGGTATCGATCAACTTTGCTCCAGCATCGACGATCAAAGAAGTGCCGTCCACCACGATTTGGTTCATTTCTGATAGCATGATCACCACGCCACGAATACCACCATCACGGACGATCAAGTTGCTGGCATTTCCTAAGACGATCCAAGGAATCGCTTGTTCTCGGCAATAATCAAGCAGCTGTTTAGCCTCTTCCGCTGTTTTGGGAAAAGCCAAAATGTCTGCCGGTCCACCAGTTTTTGTATACGTATAGTTCAATAAGGGTTCATCTTTTAATAAGGCAATTTCAGGGAATTGCGCAATCATCAAGTCTTTATTCACGAGAAGGTTTCCTTTCACAATAAACATCTCACTTATTTTAGCATGTTCAAGGAAAAGTTGCTACCTCTGGTGAATCAAAGAAGAGCTTAATGATCGAATGACCCATAAGCTTCTCTTTTCGAATGATCCGATTAATAAAGAGTCATCTTCAAAAAAAGTGTTTTATTATTTCAGATAATCGTTCTTTCATCTCCGTAGTGACTTTATCGACTACTTCTAAGTTGCTGCGATGCAAGAGATCCACACTGCGAATATGCTGACAAAGAATCGTCCCTTGAACTTTACTCTTTTGTGTTTCGGTAACTGTTTGAAACGCATTCGATCGAGCAAATTTTTCTTCTACATATTTTTTTGAGCTACTGATTGGCATCACTAAGACGGTATTGAAACTCTTGTTATAATAATCATTACTAACCACCACACAAGGTCTTTTTTTTGCCATTTCATTTCCTCTGGTGGGATTTAAGTCAATAAAAAGAATATCTCCTTGTCTTACCATTCAATATTCTCCTCACCTAAATCTTCTCCAAAAAACATCTCACCTGTATCAAATTTTCCAGTCTCTTCTACGATCGCTAATTCTTGTTTCCAAAAATCTTCAAAAGAAGGTGCTGCTTTCTCGCCTGTTACCTTGATCTCACCTTCTGGGGTAAATTCAAAAATGACCCGCTGATTCTCTTTTAAGCCTAACTTTTGCCGCACACTTTTTGGAATAGTTATTTGATTTTTCGAAGTCATTTTCGCTGAAACTTGCGCTTTGATCGTCATGTGAACTGCCCCCTTTTCAAAACGATTGTACCATAAAACGTAAGGAAAAGTAAGGATTCATTAATCCTTTTCGTACCACAAATGAATTTTCTCTAGCATCCAAATTTAATCCTCATTCTTCCTCCTTGTTTTCCTTATTCCGCTCACTTGCTTTGCGCTTCTGGCTTTTTTAGGTAAAATGGGAGGCGTAGTGGAAAATAAGGAGGAGTCTTAATGAAATTTATTTCTTGGAATGTCAATGGTTTACGGGCCATCGTTAAAAAAAATTTTTCTGAAGTGTTTGAAGCCCTCGATGCTGATTTCTTTTGTTTACAAGAAACAAAGCTGCAAGAAGGTCAGATTGAATTGGATTTACCAGGCTATCATCAATACTGGAATTATGCGGAGAAGAAAGGCTATTCTGGCACGGCGATTTTCGCAAAAGAACCTGCACTATCCGTCCGTTATGGATTAGGGATCGAAGAACATGATACGGAAGGTCGCGTCATCACGCTGGAGTATCCTGAATTTTTCTTGATTACTTGCTACACACCAAATTCCCAAAATGAATTGCGCCGCTTGGATTATCGCATGACTTGGGAAGATGCCTTTTTGGCTTACTTGACTGAATTGAAACAACAAAAGCCAGTGATTCTCTGTGGTGATTTGAATGTTGCCCATAAGAATATCGACATCAAAAACTGGAAAACCAATCAAAAAAGCGCCGGCTTTACGCCAGAAGAACGGGAAAAGTTTTCGACTCTATTGGCTGCTGGCTTTACCGATACGTTCCGTTATTTCTATCCAGATGCAGAAGGCATTTATTCTTGGTGGAGCTACCGTTTCAACGCTCGCAAAAACAATGCCGGCTGGCGCATCGATTACTTTGTCGTTTCGGATGACTTAAATGAGCGCTTGCTAGACGCCAAGATCCATACAGATATCATCGGCAGTGACCATTGTCCGGTGGAACTGGATCTCAAATAACCGTAAGAAAACTTCAGTTTTTCTTAACGTTTGTTCGCTTTTCATTCTTTGATTTTGTGCTAGAATGGCAATGAGGTGAGTCTGATGAATTTTATCGCAATGGACTTTGAAACAGCAAATTATCAAAAGCATAGTGCCTGTTCCCTTGCACTAGTCATGGTACAAGATAGCAAAATCGTGGGCGAATATTACACATTGATCCAACCGGAAACGGAATTTTTTTGGAAAAACATTCAAATTCATGGCATCCGTCCAGAAGATGTAAAAGAAGCGCCTAAGTTTCCTGACGTATGGAAACAAATCCAACAATATTATCAACTGAACAGTTTGATCGTTGCGCATAACGCTGGTTTTGATACTGGGGTTTTGGCAGGATGTCTTGATTATTATGGGTTGTCACAACCAAATTATCTTTCCTTATGTACGGTGCGAACGAGCCGCAAACTGTATCCAGAATTTACGAACCACAAATTAAACACGGTTTGTGAGCAATTACAGATTCCTTTACTAAACCACCATGATGCCTTGGAAGATAGTCGGGCATGTGCCCAAATCTTATTGCGTCAAGAAGAAGAATTTGGCATCGATCCATTAAAAAAATTAGTATTAGTCAAGTAAATAAGAACGTGCGTCCTAAAGTCAGCATTGCGCTAGACTTTAGAACGCACGTTTTCATTTAAGGAAGGATTCATTTCAGGTCAGATCGATCCAATAATGACAGATTACAGCGCCATCTTCAGGATCAATGACTTTTTCGGTTAATTTACCGCCGTTGTTTTCAATGACTTTGGCGGAGGTGCGATTGGCTTCTTCACAGGTTACTAACACGTTGTTCAAGCCAAATTGTTTGGCCTTTACCAATGACTGTGCCAGCATTGCCGAGCCGATGCCTTGCTTTCGATGATCTGGGTGCACCGAATACCCGATGTGTCCGCCAATTTGGCGCAAATACGCATTAAGTGTCAGACGCAGATTCAAGAGACCGACCACTTTTTGATCTTGGATAGCCAGATAGGTACGGGCGGGAACGAATCCTTCTGGTACCGTTTCTGCTGTTTTAAAATCCGCCAATCCCTCTAGCCAGTCTTTGGCTGTCGGACTTTCTACAAGTCCTGCCCCACCATGGATGACTTCTTGATTCTTCTCAAACGCTTGCCGATACGCTTCGATCTGATCGCAGTCTGCGATCGTCGGTTCCCGAAACTCCATTTCCTTCACTCCTTTTTTATGATTCAAAAAGACGTGCCATCATCAAGACGTCAACTTTTTGCCCCTCGCGGGTTTGCACCGCTTCTTTCATACAGCCTTCTGTTAAAAAACCAAATTTTTTATACAGATGGATCGCCCGTAGATTTCTCGCTTGAACGGTCAACTCGATGCGGGTCAATTCGCCAACTTCTACTACCCAGTCCAGTAATTCTTCAATCAGGAGCGAACCTAAGCCCAAGCCCCAATAGTCTTTTAAAATCGAGATACCGATCTCCCCGACATGGGCTAATTGCCACTCTTCATTGCCTTTGACTGATGCCATGGCGATCAACTGTTCTTGATCAAATGCCAGCAACAGCAAATAGTCCTCCCGTTCATAGATAGCATCCAGCTGTTCTGCCAATAGAGCTTCTGGCAACGCCAAGCCGCTTTCGTCCATTAAAAGAAAATCCGTTTCTTCTCCTAGCTGTTGACTGACTGCTAACACAGCTTTGGCATCAGCACCCGTGGCTTCTTTGATCTGTAATTGGATCTCACTCATGGGCTGCCTGCCATTTTGTTGTGATCCGTTGCAAAAAGGCGGTTGCTTTGGTGCCATATGCATGACATTTCACAAGACGTTTTTGTTCATCTGTATCATCTTTTTCCAAAATCAGTTCTAAATAATCCTCTGGCAGGGAGGCTTCTAAGAGATTGCCCCACTCGATCACACACAAGCCATCCCCTTCGAAATAATCATCCAGTCCTAAATCATCTGCACCGTATTCCACCCGATAGACATCCATATGGTACAGGGGCATCCGCCCATTGGTATATTCACGAATGATCGTATAGGTCGGACTTTTGATCAGTTGCTCGATTCCTAGCCCCAAGGCGATGCCTTTCGTCATGGTTGTTTTGCCAGCACCTAAGTCGCCCGTCAATACCAGATTATCCCCTGGCTCGGCTACCTCTCCAATGATTTTTGCAAATGCTGCGGTTGCTTCTAAGTCGTTAATGGTAAACATAGTCCCCATCCTTTGATCAATCTAATTTACTAGTTGCTAGTATAGCCTGTTTTTCAAGGAATTGTAAAGAAGGAGCTTAGGGAAAATTTCCCGACGATCACTGGATCGTTGATTCATACGGACGCCCCCTGCTTTGCTGCCCTCAACTTTCCAAAAGCAAAACAAAAAACTGACCCTCAAGGGATCAGTTTTTCATCAGTGCAGCGATTGGCTGCTTATTTTTCCATTAATGTTTGTGCCGCAGTAATGATTGATAATTTGTAGACATCTTCTTCATTTGAACCACGAGACAAATCAGAGATTGGTTTGTTCAATCCTTGTAAGATTGGTCCAATCGCTTCAAAGTTACCGAAACGTTGGGCGATCTTGTAGCCAATGTTTCCTGATTGTAAATCTGGGAAAACAAAGACGGTTGCTTTACCAGCTACTTCAGATTCAGGAGCTTTCAATTGCGCAACTGCTGAGATATACGCCGCATCGAATTGCAATTCTCCATCGATTTGGTATTCTGGTGCCAATTCTTTGGCGATTTTTGTTGCTTCAACGACTTTATCTACTTCTGGTGCTTTCGCAGAACCTTTCGTTGAGAAGCTTAACATAGCAACTTTTGGATCGATTTCAAATAATTCAGCGGTTTTCGCTGAGTCAACAGCGATTTCTGCTAATTCTTGTGCATTTGGGTTTACATTGATGGCACAGTCTGAGAACAAGTATTTTTCTTGGTCACGACCACGAACCATTAAGAAAGCACCACTTGTACGGCTCACACCTGGTTTTGTTTTGATGATTTGTAAAGCGGGTCTTACTGTATCACCCGTAGAATGGATCGCTCCGGAAACCATTCCTTCAGTAATGCCCATGTAAGTCAACATTGTTCCGAAATAATTGACATCTTTTAAGATTTCTTCTGCTTGTTCTTTCGTTGCCTTGCCGTTGCGGCGTTCCACAAAAGCTTCAACCATTTCATCCCAACGATCATAATTTTCAGGATCTAAAATTTCAAAGTTTGATACGTTGATTCCGCGAGCTTCTGCTGCTTTTTCGATTTCAACCGGGTTACCGATCAAAACGGGTTCAATTAATTCTTCTGAACGTAAACGGCTAGCAGCCCCTAGGATACGAGGATCTGTTGCTTCTGGAAAAACGATTTTGATATGACGACGCACGATTTTAAATTTTAAACTTTCGAATAATTCCACGGGTAAAGACCTCCAGTTTTTTTATACCCTTCCATTGTACAATAACTGCGAAAAAAAGAACAGATAAAAATCCTGTATTAGTCGATTATTTTAAATATCGTTACCTTTTTCACAAATCCACTCATTCTAAATAACACAGTTTTACAACTGTGTTATTTTTTCTGGCAACGCCCAGGAAATTGGTTCTTCCCCTAATGCCAGCAATGCTTGATTGATCTTAGAAAAAGGCTTCGAACCAAAGAATCCTCGATGCGCTGATAACGGACTTGGATGAGGCGCTGTTATAATAATATGCTTGCTGGTATCAAGCAAAGCGGCTTTCTTTTGAGCGGGTTTGCCCCAAAGCACAAAAATGACCGGTTCTTCTCGTTGATTCAATTTTTCAATAATCGTATCTGTCAGCTGCTCCCAGCCACGTCCATGATGTGAATAGGCTTGCCCTTCACGTACCGTCAATACGGTATTCAACAATAAGACCCCTTGTTGCGCCCATGGCACAAGATAGCCATGGGACACAGGTGCAATCCCTAAGTCATCGGCTAATTCCTTGTAAATATTGCGTAAGGAAGGCGGTATTTTGACCCCCGGCTGCACGGAAAACGACAGTCCGTGGGCTTGGTGAGGGCCATGATAAGGATCTTGACCTAAGATGACGACTTTTACGTCATGGTATGGCGTCAGTTTAAGTGCTTCATAAATATGATCCATCGCTGGATGGATCTTTTGCTGGGCATATTCTTGTTTCAAGAAAGCCCGTAGTTGTTGGTAATAGGGTTGCTCAAATGATTCTTGCAATTGTTCTTGCCAATCATTGTCCAATAGTCGTTTCATGGCGAATCTCCTTTGTTTTCTTCTAGGATAACAAATCCCTCCCCTTAGAAACAAGAATTACTCTTCGAAAGAAAAAAAATCCGTGATTTATGGTACACTATTTGTAGAAACGATTAAGAAAGGACGCTGACAATGATCAAATTAATTGCTTCTGATATGGATGGTACGCTTTTAAATGCCAGTATGCAGATTTCAGAAGAAAATATCCAAGCAATCAAATATGCCCAATCCAAAGGAATCGAATTTATGGTCGCAACTGGCCGTAACCGTAAAGAGGCATTGCCGCCGCTGCAAGAAGCCGGGATCGACTGTGCCATGATCACCTTGAATGGGGCCCAAGTCTATGACGAAGCGGGTAATTCATTATTTACTGTGCCGATCAGCCATGAACAAACTCGTTCGTTGATCGACCTACTAAAAGAAAACGACATCTATTTTGAGATCTCAACGAGCAATGGGATCTACTCGGAAAGTCAGACACGTCGGATCGAAAATTTTGCGATCCATACGGCAGAAGCAATGCCCCATCTCACTCATAAGATGGCGATTGCTATGACAGCAGCCCGTTTAGAATTTTTACCGATCAATTATGTCGATGATTTCAGTGAGTTGTTTTCGATCGAAGAATTAGAATTTTTGAAAGTGATCTGCTTCCACCAAGACGGTGCCCGGGTATTGGGTCCTATCACGAAAATCATCGATGGGTACGGCGATCTAGTGGTGACTTCTTCTGGACAAAACAATATTGAGATCAACCACCGAAACGCGCAAAAAGGAATCGCAGTGGCACATGTCGCCAAAGATCGAATGATCTCACTGGCGGAAGTGATGACGATCGGTGACAACTTAAATGACGTAAGTATGCTGCAACTGGCAGGCGTTAGTTTTGCAATGGGAAATGGCGAGTTAGAGGTAAAAGAAGCCGCGAAGTATTTGACGGACACCAATATTGAGGCTGGTGTCGGCAAAGCAATCGTTCGGGCAATTGATGAAAATCTTTAAACCACGCAGCTTTTTGGGGATACATGAGGAGGCGTAAGTATGTCAGAATTTTTCATCCAAGATAGGCAACTTAGCAGAGTCACACGAACCATTGTCAAAGATGAAACAGGCAAATCACTATTTTTGATGGTGGGACGTTGGGGAACCAAGGGCGATGCCCTCTCCCTTTACCGTTTAAATGGGCAAATGGTCGCTAGTATCAAACAAATCAGTTTTACTTTTGGTACACGCTTTGAGATCTACAAAGACTTTGAGAAAGTCGGTACACTGCAAAAAATCTTTAACTGGCCAGGTGATTTCTACTATATCCAACAGCTTCACTGGGCAGTCCACGGCGATATCTACAATCATCGCTATGGGATCCATCATTTCAATAAAAAGATTATGGAGATGAACAAAGCGACCTTGTTGACGGGGGATTATTATGTACTGGATGTTGTCGATGACCGGGATGCGCCGGTCTGCATCTGTATTGCGGCCGTCATGGATTACTGGCTGTACAATCGGCACCGCAAAAAAGACCATCCTCTTGAGCTTCGACTAACAAATGGAACCAGCTGAAAAATCAGCTGGTTCTTTTTTGCATATGGTCGTAAAGGTGGCCACTGATTTCTCTTTGGGCCACGACTTCAAAGCCGTGCTTTTCATAGAGCCGCTTCGCATGGGGATTTGCTCGGTCAACACTCAAGCCGATCACCTCATAGCCATCTCTAGAAGCAATTTTTGGCAATGCTTCTAATAAGGCTGAGCCGACACCTTTGCCCCGAAATTTCTCAGCCACACAAATGGTATCTAAGTACCATTCATTTGGTAAAGTCTCTTCATCGATAAACAGCTTCATGTCTTTACTCAAACCGTACTGTTCCAGCACTTTATCTAGAGGCTGATCGATCGTCGCCTCTTCTTTGTCTGGGTATCCAAAGGCGACCCCAGCAACTTCCCCGTCGATCTCATTGACTAGTGCACGGCGAAAGCCGTAACGATAATCGGGTTCTAGCATGGCATCTGCCAAGATCTCTAAGGTCTTGGCTTCTCCGATCTCTTTGACAAACGGCAATTCCATGTCCTTTAAAATGACTAAAACGAGTTCAGCCATGACAAAACGATCTTCTTCTTTTGCAAATCTTATCACGTTTTTTCCTCCTTGCTTCTATACATAGAATAACAATTCTTTTAAGAAAAACCAAGTTGAATCAAAAAAATGTCCTACCTGAAGTTCCCTCTATTTATTCATGCAATTCCAAAGGCAAGCCGTCTGGATCTTGGAAAAAGGTCATTTTCTTATTCGTAAAGGTATCAAAACGAATCGGTTCGCACACAATTCCTTTGGCGGCTAACTTTGCCACGACTGCTTCAATATTTTCCACCGCAAAGGCCAAATGCCGCAAGCCAGCTGCTTCGGGGAAACTTGGTCTTGCTGGTGGGTTTTCCACCACAAACAGTTCTATTTCTGATTCCCCAAAGCGCAGGTCGATTTTTACATCTTTCTTTTCTGGGCGCGCATGTTCACGAATCACTTCAAAGCCTAATTTCTCTACATAAAATTCTTTGGTCTGCTGGTAATCACTGGCGATGATCGCCACATGATGCATTTTTGAAAACATTATTGCCACTCCTTTGTATTGGATTCCTCTCTCAGTTTAATGCCTTTGGCTGCATTTTACTAGAAAAGACTGCCGAAGTTCTCCTCTTTTCATAAATGGTTTCTGTTATACTAGAAAGCGGAAGGTGATGAAAAAAATGAAACTACTTTATATTTCAATCTCTGGAAATACCCGTGCATTCGTCAACCGCTTGTTGGCCTATGCGGATCAGCAAGATACCCCGAGTACTTGGGAAGCCAAAGAAATTCATGACAATAGTATCTTTGAACAAGAAGACGAACCTTATGTGGTTTTTGTCCCTACCTATTTAGAAGGTGGAAATGGCGTCGATAACGGCGATCAGGAGATCCTCACAGAAACCATGCGGGAATACATTGACTATGAAAACAACGCCGCTCTTTGCTTGGGCGTGATCGGCAGCGGCAACAAAAACTTCAATTATCAATATTGCTTGACCGCAAAGCAATATGCGGAACAGTTTTCGATCCCGTTCTTAGCAGATTTCGAGCTACGAGGCACGACCCAAGATATTGAACGGATCTATGCTTGTTTGAAAGAAATCGATCCTGCCCACAGCAACACTTAGCTTTAGCCAGCATTCATTAGCCATTAGGAGGACTTTTGCATATGGAACCACAAACGATGGTCATTTTGATCATACTCGCCAGCATTCTCATCTTGACCGCACTAGATATCTGGAATCGATACAAAGTACGCCGTTACGTTCGGCTTGCTTGGGGAAAGCTTCCCCGCCAGCCCCGCTTTGATAAAGAAGCGAGTTTGAAAAAGGCTTGGCTGACTGAGAAGAAGTTTCACGATTTTGATAGTGAGGTCGATGACATCACTTGGTATGACTTGGATGGCTTTTCGTTGTTTGAGTCCATTAATCTGACGTTTTCCAGTGTCGGTTCAGAAGCGTTGTATCAGCAATTACGCAATTTTCACTTCAAGCCGGACAAACAGCTGACCAAATTGATCGACTTTTTTGCTGCTGACAGTGCCGCACGCGAACAATCCCAATATACGTTTGCTCGTTTAGGAAAACAAGATGATAATTTTTCGAAAGCTTACTTAGCCAATGAAGCGGCGCAATCCATCGGTTCTCTGCCTTTCTTTGTCTTTTTAGGTGTGCTGCCATTAGTCGGCATCTTGCTGCTCCTGCTGGGGTTTGTCCAAGGCATCCTGTTGACGTTGGTTAGTGTCGTTTTCAATACGATCTATTACTCCATCAAAAAAGCCAAGCTGGAAACAGAATTGAACAGCATGCGCTATTTGGTTCAAACGATTGCCTGTGGCAGTCAGATCGCTAAAATCAACACGCCCCTCCAAGATGAGATCAAACGATCCTTGGCACCATTAAAAAAGATCACTCGTTTCGCTTTTTCGTTTCGTGCCAAAAACGGCAGCGAAGGAGACATGTTGTTTGAATACATCAATATCATTTTTATGCTGCCGTTTATTTCCTACCAAACGGTCACTACTGCTCTAGCCAAACACCAACAAGCAGCCATCGATCTGTGGAATTTGCTGGGAAAATTGGAAGTCGCAGCCGCCATTTTAAATTTTCGCACGTATATGCCCATCACTTGCCTACCGACCTTCCAAACAAGCGGAGGTGTAGAAGCAACGGGTACGTATCATCCCCTTCTGAGTGAAGCAGTCATGAATGATGTCACTTGGAACCACAATACCCTTGTAACTGGCTCCAATGCCTCAGGCAAATCGACATATGTCAAAAGTGTCGCCATCAACTGTATTTTGGCACAAACCATCCAGACAGCAGTAGCTGAAACCTTTACGATGGTTCCTGGTCACGTCATTACCTCGATGGCTGTCGAAGATGATCTATTTGAAGGCGACAGCTATTTCGTGGCGGAGATCAAATCCATCAAACGCCTGCTAGATACCGTTGCCACGAAACAGCGCTGCTACTGTTTTGTTGATGAGATTTTAAAAGGAACCAATACGGTGGAACGAATCGCTTCTTCTGCTAGCATCATCCATTGGTTGCGAGCCTACCCATCATTAGCCTTTGTCGCTACCCATGATATTGAGCTGACTGAAATTTTGAAAAATGATTGCCGCAACATTCATTTTTCTGAACAAGTCACGGAAGATGACGGCATCTCCTTTGATTATAAGGTCAAATCCGGTCCTGCCTTGAGCCGCAACGCGATCGCCCTCTTAAAAGTCATGGGCTACCCTGAAATGATCGTTCAAGACGCCTATGCCGCCGCCAATGATTTTGATCAAAACCGGAAATGGCAGGAATTATAACTTCACACACAAAAAAGCGCCTTATCCCAGTGTCAGTCACAGGATAGGGCGCTATTTTATGTTTCATTTAGTCAAACAAACCAGTCGTTAAACTGTATTGCTCTCCTTGTAGCACATCGTATTGGATCAAACTATAGGCATCATAGATTTCTTGGGCTTCTTGATCCAACGCAAGAGTCGTCTGCCATTGTCCCTCTTGATAATATTGACCCAGTTCAAAAGCCGGCAACTCATCTTGCAAGGCCAACAACAACTGGTAAAACCCGCTGGTTGGTTGATCACTGGCTTCTAATAGGTTCGGTGCAAAATAAAAAGGACTTGTTACTGGTACATCTTCTGGTGCAAAATTCCCTTGCGAATCAACCATCAAAAACTCGGTTTCATGCAGGGCAGCCGTTTCATTTTGATCCTTGATCTCATCGGCATAAATGCCTGGTAAATGATCGCCCCAAAAGACGACCAGCGTTCGCCGATCCAGCTGCTCTAATTCAGCCACAAAGTTTTTCAACGCTGTACTGCTATAAGAGATATCCTGTAGGTAGTTTTCCAAGGAAGCCATATTGCCCGGACCGCTCGCTTGGTAATTCAGCGTATCGTATTTGCCAGCATAGGGCATATGGGTCTGCATCGTCACTAAATGGACAAATTGCGGTTGCTGATCGTTTTCCAACAATGCCAGCACTTCTTTGTAGGCCGCCTCATCAGAGATGTAAGGATTATTTTCGATTTTGTCGGTATAGGTCATCGTATCTTGATCGATAAACTGTTCAAACCCCATCACCCCATAGACATCCTTGCGTTTGTACATTGATGTATCGTAAGGATGGATCGCCGTTGCCGTATACCCTGATTGTTCCAAGAAAGAAACGAGGGATGGCAGTTGCGTCAATTTCGGCACCAGCATCGTGTAAGGCGTTGTCATTTGCGGATTCAATAGGCCCATGGCAAAACCAGTCAACGCTTCAAATTCGATGTTTGCCGTACCGCCCCCATAATTTTGCGAAAGCATTTTTCCACTGATGGTTTGATCGGCGACGTGGTAATAGTCTTTCAACGGATCGCCGGTGATCGACAGGCCATTTAAATGGCTCGGGTCGGAAAAGCTCTCACTCATCACATAAACGATATTTGGTGCTTCACTTTCACGGTCTTGGTTTTTCTCCGCCGCCTGTGCATTGTAGGTATCCGCAATCGCTTGGATCGCTTCTTTTGAATACCCCTCAGGCTTCGTCATGGCATCTACCCGCAAGTTGTACAAAAACCCACCGATAAATCCCGTATTGTAATAGTTCATTTTTTGTGAATACGGAATCCAAAGTGCGGTCTGATTGTAGGCTTTGCGTAGAAGGTTGTTGCTGTCGTTGAAGTGTGAAACATAGACTAAGCCCAGCGAGCATACGACCAGCACTGCCCCTCGCATTACTTGTAAACGCCGGTTTAATTTGCGGCTGCGATAGATACTCCAGCCGATCGCCCCGATCGCCGCCAGAGCGAAGAGGATGGCTAAGAAAAAGGCGCCATTGCCGATCATGGTTCGTAGAAGGTCGAATTGAGTGACCATCTTTAAATCATCAGGATAGATTGGTTCTTGGCGATAGACCATCTTCGTATGGTTGGCATACCCTAAGATTCCGATGACGACACTATAAAAGATGCCCCCGATCAGTACTGAACCTGCCAAACTGGCAAACACCCCATACACCAGCAGTAGCACCCCACAAGCCAAGAAAAACTTTGCTGTATGCCACGAAAAGGCAAATTTCAAGGCTAATTCAACGGAAAGATTGTTTTGACACCATTGCAAATATAAATTACTGAAAATGATCAACAGGACGATGGCGATGCCTTTTAATGCGATCTTCAGATAAGGATGGCTATTTATTTTCACGAAGGAACATTCCTCCTTTTCTACACGTTCTAGGTACCCCCGTATTTTATGCTTTCAGGACAAGAAAGTAAAGCCAGGGCAAGAAGCTTTTGTTATTTTTAAAGAAAGCAATCCTCATATAAAAAGAGTCTAAGGTTTCTTGCCCCCTAGACTCTTCTTTCTATCCGAATGGAACTCAATCACTGGTTTCGTTTATTTCCAAAAATCATCAAAAATCGTGACTGGCAAGTGGCGTTTGTGTTGCGTTTTGTTCCACCAGTTTTCAATGGTTTGTTGGGCTTCAGCCGAAATTTCCTTGCCTTCTAAATAGTCATCGATGTCGTTGTAGGTCACTCCTAAAGCTGCTTCATCTGCCACTAAAGGTTTACCATCTTCCAAGTCCGCAGTTGGGACTTTTGTATACAACGCTTCTGGCGCGCCTAAGTATTGCAAGAGTTGACGGCCTTGGCGTTTATTCAAACGAAATAGTGGTAAGATATCGGCACCGCCATCGCCGTATTTCGTAAAGAAGCCGGTGATATTTTCCGCAGCGTGATCCGTACCCAGAACAGCCCCTGCTTTTTCACCCGCAATGGCATATTGTGTGATCATCCGTTGACGGGCTTTGATATTGCCTTTATTAAAGTCAGAAACCGCTAAGCCTGCTTCCTCCACCGCTTGCACTTGGGCATCGACGGCGGCTTTGATGTTTACCCGCAGCTCAATATCTGGTTTGATAAATTCAATGGCTTTTTTGGCATCTTCTTCATCTGCTTGTTCCCCATAAGGTAAGCGTACCCCTATGAACTGATAGTTGGGATTCCCGGTTTCGCTACGCATTTCCTCCATCGTCAATTGCGCGATTCGGCCGGCTAACGTCGAATCTTGTCCACCACTGATCCCCAAGACAAACGTATGCAAGAACGGATTCTTTTGCAGATACGCCTTTAAAAAATCAATACTCTTACGAACTTCTTCTTTCGGGTCGATGGTCGGTAAGACTCCTAATTCTTTGATAATTTCTTGTTGCATGGTCATAGAAACGCCTCCTCTTATTTTTTGAAGCAGCTGACTGATCTTAGGACCAGCGCAGTTGCGGATTACAAAATCGCGCCATTGGTCTGTTTGCGTACTTTTTCAATCGTCCGCATTTTATGATCCCAGCATTCTTGCGAGAGATCGACTGGGTATTTCTGTGGATTCAAATCACGTTTGTACTCATCCCAAAGGGAATCCAAGCAATTCGTCGCATAGGCTTTGACCTGTTCTAAGTCAGGCACTTGATACACTTGCTGGCCATCTACAAAGATGTCTTGCAACAATGGTCGCGCATCAAAGTTCGTCACTGTTTTGTTGATAAAAGTGTGAACAGGATGGAACATGAACAGTTCGTCTGCTGCTTGGGGATTTTCTTCCCATAACGTGACATAATCGCCTTCGGACTTGCCGTCCGATTTACGGGTGATCCGCCAGACTTGTTTTTTCCCAGGGGTCGAAACCTTTTCGGCATTGCTGGATAATTTGATGGTGTCGATCATTTCTCCCTGCTCATTTTCGATGGCAACCAGTTTATAAACCGCACCTAATGCCGGTTGATCGTAAGCGGTGATCAGCTTGGTGCCGACACCCCACACATCGATTTTCGCCTTTTGCATTTTCAAGCTTAGAATCGTATTTTCATCTAGATCATTGGAAGCATAGACTTTGGCTTCCGTGAATCCCGCTTCATCCAGCTGTTCACGGACTTTTTTCGAGATATACGCCATATCGCCGCTGTCGATCCGCACACCTAAGAAATTGATTTTATCCCCCATCTCTTTGGCCACACGAATCGCATTTGGCACACCTAAACGCAATGTATCATAGGTATCGACTAAGAATACGCAATCTTTGTGGGTTTGGGCATACGCCATAAATGCATCATAGTCATTGCCGTAGGATTGCACGAGGGAATGGGCATGGGTTCCGCTGGCTGGGATGCCAAAAATCTTCCCTGCTCGCACATTACTTGTCGCATCCGCTCCGCCAATATAGGCCGCTCGAGTCCCCCAAATGGCTGCATCCAATTCTTGTGCCCGCCGTGAACCAAATTCCAACAAGGGATCCGTGCCGATCACGGATTTGATGCGGGCAGCTTTCGTGGCGATCAAGGTTTGGAAATTGACCATATTTAGTAACGCCGTTTCGATCAGCTGCGCTTGTGCCAACGGCCCTTCTACTTGAATGATCGGTTCATTGTTGAAGACCAAATCGCCTTCTAACGCTGAACGAACGGTACAAGCAAACTTGAACTCTTTTAGATACTCTAAAAAGGCTTCTGGGTAGCCGCCGATTTCTCGCAAGTAGGCAATATCCGTTTCTGAAAAGGATAAATCGTTCAAATAATCGATCAATCGTTCCAGACCGGCAAAGATCGCATAGCCGTTTTCAAAAGGCATGTCACGGAAATAGCATTCAAACACCGCATTACGATCGGCTCTGCCTAACTCCCAATAGGTTTGCATCATGTTGATTTGGTAGAGATCGGTGTGTAGCGTCAAGCTGTCATCTTTAAATAATTTCTGCATGTTCTTACTCCCTCTAGCTTACTTCTTCTCATTATAGCAAAAAAAACACAAAAGACAGAAAAACTTGTTTTTTCAAAAAAAAGTTGGGTTTTTGCCAGTACAAGACAATCCACCTGAGAACAAATTGCTCAAAGCATGGGTCAACCTCCTACTTATTGCGCATTATTTACGCGCTCGTATAAGGTCGCCCCTTTGTTCAACGTTTGATTACTCTTGCAACGTGCATGTCCCAACTTCTTTCAACTAGTGTTCTTTCACAGGCAATTGAACAAGAATGACATCTTTTCTCGGTTTAGAAAAGGTGATGCCTCTTGCTTCCATTTCTTTACGAATATTAACATTGACGGTCACGTCTTTGCGATCGACCTTCAGCAAACGATGAATCGCTGTGTCGACTTCTTCCCGACTGATTTTCTTTTTATTGTTGATCAATACTAAAGAAATCGTATCAAAACTATCCACATAGAGAATCTGCGTCCGATCAAGCGAGTACAATTTATAGTATTTGATCGCTATTTTGTCGAATAGGTACTTGGAGATGTTCGGGTAAAAAGTTTCCATATTTAGATTTTGGTTTACTGGGGTTTCAATCAACTTCATGCACAACATCCTCTCTCGAAACTAATTCTGTTAAAATAAAGCGGCCAACACCGCCGTCTTCCGCGCGCTCAATGGTTCGATCACAAACTGCTTTGATCGCTGGGCTGGCATTTGCTACAGCCAAAGAAACATCCACCGCTTCAAACATCGCAAGGTCATTTTCACCATCACCGATCCCATAGCTTTTGGCAGCGGGAAAAGCTTCTAAAAAGGAACGGATCGCGGCACCTTTGGTCGCCAATGGATCAACGATCTCCAGTGTTTGGACAAAGGATTGAAAAATCGCAGCCGTTTCTGATTGGATCATCGCCCGCAGCCGTTCTCTTTTTTCGTCTGACGCTTCCATCAGTTCGATTTTGATGACCTTTATCTCTGGATTTTCCTTCATAAACTGCAGCACGTCGTCTTTATGAAGACATTCGTTGTAAAAGAACTCATATTTGTAGTCAGCGATGATTTGTCCTCGCTCCCCTAACTCCGCGAGTAACTGCTTGCGGCTTTCTTGAAACTGCGCTTCATACAAATGCGCTTGTGGGGAAATGATGCCATGGTCAGTATGTAAGAAATAAAAAACCTCTTCTGTTTCTAAGATACCAATCACTTGCGCCAATGTCTTATAGGGCAAGGTATGCGTCAAAACAGGCGCTTCTCCTTTTAACATCAGACCAGCGCCGTTTCCAAAAATCACATCGCAGGAAAGGCCTTCTTCCGCCATCATATCTTGAACAAGCTCAAATCCTCGCCCTGTGACAAACACAAAGTGATCCCCTTGGGCTTGCAAACAACGGATGGCTTCTTTATTGATCTCATGAATCGGGTGCCCCATTTCTTGGAACGTCCCATCAATATCAGAAAAAACTATTTGCATCTTATCTTCCTTTCTTTGTTATAATTATAGCACATTTTAAAAAACGCAAAAAAATTTTCTTGACTTTGTCGTTACGTCAACCTTTAGGATACAGGTGTAAGGAGGGAAAAGCCGATGGAATATACGATCAGTGCCTTAGCCAAACTGTCAGGAGTCAGCAGTCGTACCCTGCGGTATTATGATCAGATCAAGTTGTTACAACCGCAACGCACCAACTCAGCTGGTTACCGTATCTACGGGAGGCAGGAAGTCGATCGCCTGCAGCAGATTTTGTATTTTAAGTCTTTTGGGCTGTCATTAGAAACGATCCGCGGAATCTTGGATGAGCCGCAAGCATCGATCCAAACGGTCTTGTTGCAGCATTACCAACAGCTTTTACAAGAACGAGCAGCCCTGGACAGTCTTTTGACCACCTTAGCGCAAACAATTGATTATTATGAAGGAGAAAAGACCATGACCGATCAAGAGAAATTCAGTTATTTTAAGGAACAAAAAATTCGTGAAAACGAAGCGAACTACGGTGCCGAATTACGAGAAGCCTACGGTGAGGAAATCATCGAACAAAGCAACCAAAAGTGGCAGCAGATGACCCAAGTCGATTATCAAGCACTGACCGACAACGAAAACCGCTTATTGCAGCTGATAAAAGAGCTGTTGAATGAAAAGGAAGGGAAACGAATCCCTTCTGACAAAGCCCAAATGGCTTTTGCTGCGCATCAAGCATGGCTCAAACAAGCAGCGCCCTTTTACTCAGCAGAATATCACCGATCTTTAGGGGAAATGTACGTTCAAGACGAGCGTTTTACCGCCTATTACGATCAAAAAGCGGGTGTCGGCAGCGCCCAGCTGTTGAAACAGATCATTGACCATTACACCAAATCCCATTAAAAAAACGATGCGCAAGCACTGCCCGCTCAGGGGCTTTGTTTGCGCATCGTTTCGTCTATGCTATCGTTTGATGAACTCATAGGGCATGCGATAGTTGCCGCTTTTTTCCATTATCGCCAATTGGACGGCAGTCTCCCCGCAAGCTTGCAAGTGATGATCGATCGTTGAAAGCTGCAGCAGCTCGCTGATGTATAAATTGTCCCGTCCAATCACAAGCCATTCTCCCGGCGCCTGCGACTGGATCCCAGCTGCAACATGATCCCCATTGGTGAAGATCGCTTCGACCCCTTTATCTGCAAAATAAGCAGCTGCTTCTTTGCCATCTTCTTCCGTCAAACAATCCCAAAAGATCAAGTCTTCGGAAAAGGTCGGAAAATAGTCATGAGCCAAACGGACCGTGATTTTTGAATTGCTGCTTAGCTTACGGCTACGTCCCAATGTCACGCCGATTTTCTGGATACCTTGTTCCTTAAAATACGTAAAGACTTCTTTGATCGATTCCTCTCGATCGATATAGGTGCAGCCGTCAGTCAAATACGGGATATTCTCACAAAAGACGATGCGACCGTAAGAACGATAAGGCAATAAGGTTTCGATCGGATTCGCCCGCGAGGCAATGATCAAGGCATCAAAGCTTTTCGCCGCAAATTCTTGCAAATACGCTTCCTCTACTTGCGGATCATAGTTCGTGGCTAAAAGCGTCACCTTATAACCCCGGGCAAACGCTGCTGTCGTGATGCCGCTCAACAAGCGATCGAAGTACGGATGATTGACAAATGGCAGAATCACACCAATATTTTTGGTTTTGCCAACACTCAATGCCCGTGCCGTGTAATTCGGAATATAGTTGACCTCTTCCATGACAGCCAGGATCTTACGACGCTTTTCTTCACTGACATACGGATTGTTGTTAATGACTCGTGAAACTGTGGAGACCGAATAACCGGTCAAGCGTGCAATATCCCGAATGTTTGCCATGACTCACTGCTCCTTAAACGAATAATTGTTCTTTCATATAGTCTAACACACTTAACCCACATGTATAAAATTCATAGTAATCATTGTGATGAATAAAACCGATCCGCTGAGAACCGAAGTGTTCATCACATGTCAAATGACTGATCTCATCCACCGGAATTTCTACCAACCGTTCTTGAAAGAACCCTTTTGGTTTCGTCAATACCAATTGTTGTCCATCAAAAGCCAACGTTACATAACAACATTCCGCACCATTTTTCTTCATGTACGTATTCATTTTTCATCCCGCCTTCCTTTTTATGAATCAAGCATACTGTATGAAACGCGTCTCAGAGCAAGTCATTTGTTTCACTTTTTAACAAAAACCGATCGACCTTCATGTGAATTACTTCGCATATTTTGCTTTTGTTGGTACAATAAAAAGAGAACAGTGCGAAAGGAAGCGCGATTTTTTTAAGGAGGACCGCAAAGTGACATTAGAAGAAGCTTTTTTATTAGACACCTTGCGATGCCGCTTCAAATTTTTAAGAGAAGAACGCGGATTGAGCCCAAAAGAAGTATGCCAGCATCTCGATGTGCCTTACCCCGATTACACCTTATACGAAGCAGGCGATCGCTTACCCGATGTATTGACGCTGCTACACGCAGCTTCCCTCTATAATGTCTCTGTCGATTACTTACTAGGACAGACAGAACGACCAGAACGGTATTTATGCTAACAATCGACTTTATCGAAAAAACGATCAAACGGTCGTTTTTTCTTTTGTCTCTTTCCCACTTTTCATCAATTAGCAACAATCGTTATCTAATCGAATGAAAAAATCAAAACATGCGGTTCTTCTTGAAAAAAAATGATAGAATAAACCATCATACATAGAAGGAGTTCAAATAAACATGACCTATGCACTAGAACTAACCGATTTACGCAAAGTCTATGCTACCGGCGTTGAAGCGTTGCGGGGCATAAATTTGACGGTGGAAGAAGGCGACTTTTATGCCTTGTTAGGCCCTAACGGCGCTGGAAAATCCACCACCATCGGCATTATCACCTCTCTTGTCAATAAATCTTCCGGAAGCGTCAAAGTCTTCGGCTACGATTTAGACAAAGAATTGGTCCAAGTCAAACAACAGATTGGTCTGGTTCCCCAAGAATTCAATTTCAATCCCTTTGAAACGGTCCAACAGATAGTTGTCAATCAAGCCGGGTATTATGGTGTCCCCCGCAACGAAGCCATCAAGCGCAGCGAAAAATACTTGAAGCAGTCGAATTTGTGGGAAAAACGCAATGTTCGTGCGCGGATGCTGTCGGGCGGGATGAAACGCCGTTTGATGATTGCCCGTGCCCTGATGCATGAACCACGGCTATTGATTTTGGATGAACCGACGGCAGGTGTCGATATCGAATTGCGTCGGGAAATGTGGAGCTTTTTGCGGGAGCTGAACCAAAATGGCACAACGATCATTTTGACGACCCATTATTTAGAAGAGGCGGAAATGCTTTGCCGCAACATCGGGATCATTCAATCTGGTGAACTGATCGAAAACACCAGTATGAAATCTTTGTTAGCAAAACTGCAATTTGAAACCTTTCTTTTTGATATCGCACCGATCAAACAAGCCCCAACGATCACTGGATATCCGATCCAAATGGAAGATGAACAGACCATCGCCGTTGAAGTCGCTCGAGACCAAGGCGTCAACGATCTTTTTGCTCAATTCAGCCAGCAAGGGATCAATGTCCTCTCCATGCGCAACAAATCCAATCGCTTGGAAGAACTATTTTTGAAAATCACCGAAGAAGCACACGAAGCGGAGGAAAACCATGTTTAGTCTTTATTTTACAGCCTTAAAAAGTTTAGCGGTCAAAGAGACCAACCGCTATTTACGGATTTGGGTGCAGACCCTCGTCCCACCCGTCATCACTACTTCCTTATACTTTATTATCTTTGGGAAAATGATCGGCAGCCGTATCGGCGAAATGGGCGGCTTTTCTTATATGGAATTTATCGTTCCTGGGCTGATCATGATGTCGACGATCACCAGTTCATACTCTAATGTGTCTTCTTCCTTCTTTTCACAGAAGTTTCAAAAAAACATTGAGGAACTCTTAGTGGCGCCGGTTCCTACCCACGTCATCATTTGGGGCTTTGTCTTTGGCGGACTTGGCCGTAGTATCTTGGTGGGCACATTGGTGACCATCATTTCCCTTTTCTTCGTGCCATTACATGTGTATTCTTGGGTCATCGTTGTCTTAACCCTAGTCATGACCGCCATCTTATTTTCATTAGCAGGGTTGCTAAATGGGATCTTCGCCCAATCCTTTGACGATGTTTCCATCGTGCCAACCTTTGTTTTACAACCATTGACCTATCTTGGAGGCGTCTTTTACTCCATCAGCATGCTACCGCCGATTTGGCAAACGATCTCCAAAGTCAACCCGATCGTGTATATGATCTCTGGTTTCCGCTACGGCTTTTTAGGCACCATCGATGTCCCAATTTTCCTATCCATCGGTATTTTGGTCTTGTTCATTGTTGTCTTATACAGCGTATGCTGGTACTTGATCCAAAAAGGCCGCGGGCTGCGTAGTTAATTGAACTTAAAATCTTTCTTGCATTTTCAAGACGATTTCCAGCGGAAATCGTCTTTTTTTCATTATATTTAAAAATCTACGACTAGAGACTGATTTATTGACAACTATTTGTGATAACCTTAACTTAATAACTTTTTAAGAGGAGGAATGAAATGATTGTTTTAGAAGCACGAAACTTAACAAGGGTCTACGGAAAAGGCGAATCATCCTTCAATGCGTTAAAAGGAATTGATTTAAAAATCAGAGAAGGTGACTCAGTAGCAATCGTCGGAAAAAGTGGTTCCGGAAAATCCACATTGATGCACTTATTGGCGTTACTTGATCAACCCACTAGCGGAGAATTGTTCTTGATGGGTCAAAACGTCAAAGGAAAAAAAGCGTCGGAATTAAATCACTTACGAAATGAAACATTTGGCTTTGTTTTCCAACAATTCTTTATGAATGCTAAAGATACAGTCCATGAAAATGTCATGTTGCCATTAAAAATAAAAGGCATGCGCCGCAGTCAGCGAAAAAAATTGGTTGATGAAGCCTTACAAGCTGTGGAATTATCAGAAAAATCCAAAAATAAAGCAACCGATCTTTCTGGCGGTCAAAAACAACGGGTCTGTATTGCCCGCGCCATCGTTAACAAACCCAAGATCATTTTTGCCGACGAACCGACGGGAAACCTTGATTCAACGACTGGCCAAAAAGTCGCAGACCTATTGTTCGACCTTAATAAAAATGAAAAAATCACCTTAGTCATCGTCACTCACGATCCTGAGCTGGCTGATCGCTGTGATCGTCAGATCCATATCAAAGATGGTTTGGTGATTGAGGAGGTAGAAAAATGAACCTAATCGATTTAGTAAAATCTTCTGCAGGAAATCTACTACGCAACAAAGGTCGAACACTTCTAACGATCATCGCAATCTTTATTGGGTCTTTTACGATCTACTTAACACTAGGTATTAATACCGGCGTCAATAATTATATGGATCTGCAGTTAGAGACTGTTGGCAATGATCAGCTTTTAGCTGTCTATAAATCAGATGGGACTGTCAGCATGGTTCCGGGCAGCAATTTACAAGAATACGATCCAGAAAAAAATACCGCTGAGGCAAGTATGATCACTCCAAAGGATATCGAAAAAATAGGAACTATTGACAATATCTACCGAGTAGAACCAATCGCGGCTTTAACGATTGATTATATTCAAGGTCTGACTGATTCAAAATATCAACTAAACGCCATGGGCTCAGCTGGTGTTGATTTAGATTTAGAGGCGGGGCGTCAAATCAATAATGAGATAGACGAATATGAGATCGTCCTTGATCAAGAATATATCGAACCACTAGGTTTTAAAAATGCTCAAGATGCATTGGAAAAAGAAGTCGTTCTCGGAGTTTCTGCTCAAGCGACTGGCGAACAAGAAACTGTGACCGCCAAAGTCGTTGGAGTCCGTAACTTTAGTTTTATCCAAGCAGGCATGACCATTTTGAACCAAGCATTAAGCCAGCGCGTGCAAACAATCGCCGAAAAGGGATTACCAGAAAACTTAAAAAATCAATCCTTTGCAGCACAAGCCTATCTAGAGGATGGCCTGTCCAGCACAAAAATCGATACGATCAAAAAAGAATTGCGTGAACTCGGGTTTCAAGGTATGACGATCGAAGATGAAATCAATATGTTCCGACTAGTCATCAACGCTATCACTGGGGTTCTTACACTCTTTGGCGCTATCTCATTACTTGCCGCTAGCTTTGGTATCATCAATACACTTTATATGTCAGTTCAAGATCGTACCCGTGAGATTGGATTGATGAAAGCACTAGGCATGAGCCGCAGCAAGGTCTTTCTCACCTTCAGTTTCGAAGCGCTTTTGATTGGTTTCTTTGGCGCCCTCACCGGAATTCTCGCCGCTTATGGTTTAGGAAATGTCATCAACGATTACGCTGCGAACACCTTCCTAGAAGAATTGACTGGTTTTGAATTGATCGGCTTTTCTTGGTCGAACACGCTGACTGTTATGGGTGTCATCCTATTGATCGCCTTTTTAGCCGGCACATTGCCTGCTAACCGCGCAGGCAAACTAGATCCAATTCAAGCTTTGCGCTATGAGTAAAAAAATAGTTACTGGACAAACAAAAAAAGATGAACTTCCTTGAAGAAGCTCATCTTTTTTCTTTTATTAGGCATTCAAAACGACTTTTTCCAGTAATGCACCGGCTTGGTGTCTGCCTTCTAAATCAGTACTTCCAGAAAATTGCTGCACGCGATCCATGTTGGTGATCAAAACGATCACCATGGTTTCTTTGCCTTGCTGCTTGATATAAGGCAGATCCATTTGTGCCAGTTTGGTTTGCGGAGTGACTTGCTCCCCAGCTTTGACAAAGACTTCAAAGCCTTGACCGCCAAGGGAAACTGTATCGATCCCCATATGCACAAGAACTTCCACGCCGTTTTGGGTTTTGATCCCAACGGCATGTTTTGAAGGGAACACAGTGGTCACTTCGCCACTGACTGGTGCAAAGATTTGGCCATCTTGTGACTCGATGGCATAGCCTTCTCCCATCATTTTCGTTGAAAAAACTTCATCTGGTACATCTTCTAATGGGACATATTCTCCATGAGTCACGGCATGCAGATCCACTTCGTTGGTGTAACGATCGCCTTCTGCTGCTTGAGTTGGTACTAAGAACCAGCTCATTGCGAAGGATAAGCCGATCGCCAAGATGATCCCTAAAACGGCATAGATAAAGTATTCCCCAATATAGGCTGGCAAACTAAAGATACTTGAAAGAATGTACCCATAAATACGAACACCGAAGAAACTGATGAAAGCAGAAGCCACAGAACTACCAACTGTTGCTGCGATAAAGGCTTTTTTATACTTCGACAAAATCCCGAATAACGCAGGTTCTGTAATCCCTAACAAGCCAGAAACAGCCGAAGATAGAATGACCGATTTTTCTTCTTTGGTTTTGACTTTGAAATAGATAGCTGCTGTTGCGCCGGTGATTGCCATATTTGCCATAAACATCATTGGCATCAGCATGTCATACCCTTGATTGGCGAAGTTTTGCAAAGCGATCGGGGTCATGGCATGGTGCAGTCCCGTGAAGATTGCAATTGGTCGAATCGCCCCTACCACGATTCCTGCTAAGACAGGCGAGATAGTGAATAATCCAGCCACGCCAGCAGCCAATAAGTTTCCTAGATGGATACTGATTGGACCAATGACCGTTAATGTCAAGATACCAGCGACAAACAACGAAATCGTCGGTGTAAACACGGTACGTAGCACTTGTGGTAAGAGTTTATCGACCCAACGGTAAATATAACTGAGCGCCAGCACGGCAAAGATAATGGGAATCACTGTCCCTGCATAGTTAAAGACGGGTACTGGCAATACGCCGAACAAACGAAAGGCGGAAATGCTTCCTTCGGCTACCGCATTGGTCATCGTTGGAAATTGCAGCGTTGCCGCGATTGCGATCGCTAAATATTGATTGGTTTTAAAAATCCGAGCGGCAGAGGCAGCAACAAAAAATGGCAAGAATGTGAATACGCCGCTCGCGATCATGTCGATCACTAAATAGGTATCTGTTTGATTAGAGATGACATTCAATGCCACCAATCCAGCCATCAATCCTTTGATCATTCCTGCGCCAGCGATAGCTGGAACGATCGGACCAAAAACGCCAGAAACGGTATCCATAAATAAGGAAACGGCTCCTTTTTTCTCTGATGTTTCCCCTTGGTTCGCTTCATCAAGACCTAATTCTTTGGCTAAAGGTGCATAATAATCAGCAACATCCGTTCCTATCACTACTTGCAGCTGATTGCTTTGATATTTTGTTCCTACGACTTTGGGTGTTTTTTCTAACGCCGCATAGTCGACTTTTTTCTCATCCTTTAAATCAAAACGCAAGCGAGTCATACAGTGCCATGCATTGTTGATATTGTCTGATCCGCCAACATCTTTAATGATCTGTTTTACGATGTCTTCTTTGGTCATCTTTTTTTCCCCCTGTTGTTTGCTAACGGTCCTGATCCTTTTGACGGGCGCCCTTTCAGGTGTTTCCGTTTTCACACACATAGTAGCATGCTCACACAGACTTGTAAAACCAGTCCTTTTTTGATAAAACCAGAATAAAAACGCTATATATCAACGTTTTATTATAAAATAAGTAAAAATTGGACTGGTTTTATGGTGTATATCCAGTTTTTATTAGACCAAATTGACAGCGGTTGCCAAGCATGTTTCAATGGCTATAGCAACTAGAGACAAAAATTGGAGTGAATGAAATGACACCAACGATCATCACCGACGTCAAAGCCTTTGCGATCAAACCTGATCGTCATAACCTTGTTGTCGTTAAAGTAGAAACGAACAAAGGCGTATCTGGGTTAGGTTGTGCAACCTTCCAGTTTCGCCCACTAGCCGTAAAAACCGTCGTTGACGAGTATTTGCGCCCTCTCTTACTTGGCCGCGATGCCAATCAAATCGAAGACCTTTGGCAAGTGATGAATGTCAATTCTTACTGGCGGAATGGTCCGATCACCAACAATGCCCTCTCAGGAGTCGATATGGCTTTGTGGGACATCAAGGGACAATTAGCCGATATGCCATTGTATCAACTGTTAGGTGGAAAAGCGCGTACGGCGATTCCCGCCTATACCCATGCCGTGGCAGATAATCTCGAAGACCTTTACCAAGAAATCGATCGCTTCTTGGCTGAGGGGTATCGCTATATCCGTTGCCAATTAGGCTTTTATGGTGGAAATCCTAGCCAACTGCAAACACCCGATCAGCCCATCGCTGGTTCCTATTTTGATCAAACAGACTACATGGACACAACACTAAAGATGTTTGCTGCGATCCAAGAACGATACGGCAATCAATTCCAAATGCTGCATGACGTGCATGAACGGCTGCATCCAAACCAAGCGATTCAATTTGCAAAAGCTGCGGAACCTTTTAATCTCTTTTTCCTCGAAGATATTTTGTCGCCGGATCAAAACAAGTGGTTGCAGCAACTCCGCAGCCAGTCGGCGACCCCGATCGCGACCGGCGAATTGTTCAATAATCCGATGGAATGGCAAGAGCTGGTCAAAAATCAACAGATCGACTTTATGCGTGCCCATGTCTCACAAATCGGTGGGATCACGCCAGCATTGAAATTGGCTCACTTCTGCGATGCGATGGGCATTCGGATCGCTTGGCACACGCCGTCTGATATCAGCCCTGTCGGCTTAGCCGTCAACACCCATCTAAATATCCATCTCCACAATGCCGCGATCCAAGAAACGATTGCGATCCCAGCAAATACCCAATCGGTCTTTGGTGGCAGTCCCCAACCAAAAAATGGCTATTTTTATCCCATCGAGAAAAGTGGGATCGGGATCACGTTTGATGAAGCAGCAGCTGCGGAATTTCCCGTGGTTTACCGTCCTCATGAATGGACCCAGAGCCGTACACCAGACGGCACTTTGATCACTCCTTAAACACAACAAAAGACATCTCCTGTCCACCGACAGGGGATGTCTTTTGTTCTCTGTGGGTAAAGACGACGCAACTGGCACATTTGCTTTCCCAAAATCAATCGATGCGTGAGCGATGGATCTCGCGGTCAAAGGGACGGATGTAGGTCACGGCATAATCAATGGCAACGATATTGCTGAACTCATACACGCGGCCGTCTTCTAAAATCGCCCGATTGCTGATCTGCATTGCCGGCGTCCCCCGCTTGCACAATAAAATGCCCGATTGCGCGGTCGATGTGGTGATGGGGGTATAGCTGGTGATGTAGTGGGAAATACGGTATCCGCAGCTTTCGACATAGCGTTGGATCGAGTGCTCTACGATTTCTTGTGTCAATTCGGGAAATAGACTGACAGGCAATTTAGAGGTTTCCAGCTGCTCGATTTTGTAATTGACGATCCGCACTCGTTCAAAGGTCCAGACTTCCTCGTCTGGGCCTATTTGGAAAATCTGCTGCTCATCCAACGTTGCTTCCGCCCTATTCAAGGAAATCATTTTGGAACGGATTCGGTCATAAGGGGTGCGGGTCAAGGAATTAAAGATCATTGGGTTTTTGACCCATTTTTCATGGATAAAAATCCCTGAGCCTTGAACCACTTTGACGATCCCGATCTCTTCAAGGTTTTTGATTGCTTGCTGGATCGTAAACCGAGAAACGCCATAGGTTTGCGCAAGGGTTCTTTGGTTGGGTAGTTTGCCGGCAGAAAATTCTTCCTGATAGATTTTACTCAACAGATCTTGCACGATAAATTCACGTTTTTTCATAATGGCTCCTTCATTTGAGCGGGAGCGATCTCGCTCATGGACCAACTGCAAGCCTTCATATCGATACGACCACTGGCTTTGAAGACCACCCCTTCATCGACGAGTGCTGCTTTTCGCACATTGGCGGTAGGACCAACTAAGACGCCATCTGCCCGCACGACTCGATGGGCAGGGACATCCTGAGGGCTCAAGCGCATCGCTCGACCGACTGCTCGCGCGCCGTTGATTTGTCCCAATTTCCACGCAATCTGACTATAGGAGACGACTTTACCAAAAGGGATCTGCCGCGCCAGCGCATAGACTTCTTCATAGAATGGATTCATACTGTTCGCTCCTTCTTTGATCTTTCTATCATAGTACTGGATTCCCTGCCAATAGTAAATGAACAGACGCAACTTTAGCAATAGCCATACAAACACTCGATTCCTTCTCTAGCAAGCCAAGAACGAATCGAGTAGTCATTAGTTTGGAAAATCAAAGTAGGTTTTCGCATTGTGATAAGAGATATCTGCGACGATCTGCCCTAAATACATTTCATCTGCTGGCAGTTGACCGTCTTCCACCCATTCACTGATCACCTGACACAAAATCCGCCGGAAATACTCGTGGCGTGGATAAGACAAAAAGCTGCGGGAATCCGTCAGCATGCCGACGAAGTTTCCAAGAATCCCGCCTTCTGCTAAGGTCGTCAACTGATGTCGCATACCAGAATACGTATCATTGAACCACCAAGCAGAGCCTAATTGCAGCTTGCCTTTGCTCTCTTCTTGGAACGCCCCCATCAGCGCAGTCAACACTGGATAATCTTTGGGGTTCAGTGAATACAAAATCGTCTTCGGCAATAAACTTTCCGCCTGAAGCTGCGCCAATGTCCGACTTAAGCCCCTCGCTAGACGGTCGTCTCCCATCGCATCACCGCCGCTATCAGGCCCTAGTTGTTGGAAAAGCTTTTGACTGTTGTTGCGAGTCGCCATCAGATGCAATTGCGCGGTCCAGCCTTGCTTTGCGTATTGGCGCATCAAGTCAATCAACAAGCCGGTCTGAAACTGTCTGATTTCTTCATTAGTCAGTGTCTCAGTGGTCAAACGCTTTTGAAAAATCGCTTCAAGTGCAGCGACATCATAAGCTTCCTCTCCAAGACGTGACAGACTGTGATCTGCTAAACGACAGCCCTGTTGCTGGAAGTAAGAAATACGTACGGTCAATGCTTCAACTAGCGTTTGATAGCTAGTGATCTCTTTGCTCGCAGCTGCAGCCAATTGCTTAAGGTATGCTGAAAATTCTGGATTCTGCAGATTGATTGCTTTGTCAGGACGAAAGGTAGGATACACGGCAAAGGATTCTTCTGCCAGCTTTTGATGATACGTCAACGAATCAATGGGATCATCCGTCGTACAGATCACCTCAACGGCCATCTTTTTGATCAGTCCTCGTGGTGAAAATTCCTTCGTCTGCAGCTGTTGATTGGCTTTTTCCCAAATACTTGCTGCATTGGCTAGTGTCAACCGCTCATCAATACCAAAGATTCGTTTCAATTCCAAATTGGTCCAGACATATAAGGGATTGCCAATGCAAGCCTCCAAGGTCTGCGCCCAAGCACAGAATTTTTCGTAGTCGTCAGCATCGCCAGTGATCAATGATTCCGCAACACCATTGGCTCGCATCAAGCGCCATTTGTAATGGTCTTCCGCCAGCCACGCTTGGGTGAGATTGGTGAAGTTTTGGTTTTCGAAAATCTCTTTCGGCTCTAAATGGCAATGGTAATCAATGATCGGCTGCTTTTTTGCATACTCATGGTATAACTGTTTGGCAAAGCTGTTTTTCAAAATAAAATCATCAGTTAAAAACATTTCTTCGCTCCTTTTCTTAACGCCCCACGCTCTTGTCGATGGCTTCCCACAACCCTAATAAGTAAGAAGCGCCGATCGCCCGATCATACAAGCCATAGCCTGGACGTCCCGTCTCTCCCCAGATCATTCGCCCATGATCTGGTCGGATATAGCCGTCAAAGCCATTTTTGTACATCGCTTCTAGGATTTGATACATGTCTAACGAACCTTCAGAGGAGAGATGCGGTGCTTCATAAAAGTCTTTGTCATTACCCAAGTATTGAATGTTACGAACATGAGCAAAAGGAATCCGGTCCCGGCGACAAAACTCAGCCAAAATCTCATAGACATTATTGGCTGGGTCTTCGGCGATACTGCCAGTACAAAGTGTGATCCCATTTGACGGACTGTCGACCACGTTGCAGACCCAATCCAAATCATCGCGGTTTTTAACGATACGCGGCAGACCAAAAATCGAATAGGGAGGATCATCTGGATGAACAGCCATCTTGATGCCGACCTCTTCACAGGTGGGAATGATGGCTTTTAGGAAGTAAGCAAAGTTTTCTCTTAATTTGTCATCATCGACATCCTTATACGCAGCAAACAATTCTTTGACATGTGCCAAACGTTCTGGTTCCCAGCCTGGCAAGGTATAGCCAGAGCTTGACTCCTCAACTTCTTTGACGATCTCTTCTGGGTCTTTGTCGATTCCTGCTTTTTCAAATGCCATCGTAGAAGAACCGTCGGCTAAGCGATAATCAAGATCCGTTTTGATCCAATCGAAAATCGGCATAAAATTATAGCAGATCACTTCGATCCCATATGCTGCCAAATTTCGAATTGTCTCTTTGTAGTTTTCGATATACAGGTCTCTCGAAGGCAAGCCAATCTTGATGTCATCATGAATATTGACACTTTCGATCACCTTGAGGGAAAGTCCAGCTGCTTCGACTTCTTCCACGAGCGCCTTGATCCTTTCTTTCGGCCAGACTGCCCCAGCAGGCAAATCAAAGAGTGTGCCGACAATGCCTTTCATCCCTGGAATTTGACGGATATCTGCTAACTTGATTTTATCGTAGTCTTTTCCATACCAGCGAAATGTCATTTCCATTTTTTATTCGATCCCTTCTACTGTTTCATGTAATGTTTTACGGACTGCGCCGGTTCCTGCCAGCATCTTAGCGAACAAGTGACCCACGTTTTCAGCGATTCCTGCTTGATAGAGATCCAAACCAAAAATCTGCGGATTTTCTAGGATTGGTCGAATGATCCCTTGAACATCGGCGGCTGTCCCCAACTGACACTCACATAAAATCTCTTGTAATTCTGCTAAGAGGGGATCAGGACTTGGGCCAAATGGATGGCCTTCATCATCAATCGCTAATAGATAACGCAACCAGCCTGCAATCGCTAAGGGAATGAAAGTCAGCTCAGAAGCCGAGCCTTCTTTTTCCACATACTTTTTGATGGTTTCGCCAAAACGGATGGCGATTTTCTGTGAGGTATCTGCGGCGATCCGCTGTGGGGTATCAGGAATCAGCGGATTCGGTAAACGAAGACCAACCACCTCATCGATAAATTTCTTTGGCTGAATGATCTCAGGATCTTCCACTACCGGTAAGCCTTCACGATAGCCGATTCCTTTGATCAAAGCGATAATATCAGGATCGGACATTTCCGCAGCAATGGATGTATAACCGAGTAAACAGCCGAACAAACTCATTGCGGTATGCAGTGGATTCAAACAAGTTGTGACTTTCATACTATCGGTTTTGTCGACGATCTCTCGACTCGTCAAGATCACCCCCGCTTTATCTAAATTCGGGCGACCGTTCGGGAAATCATCTTCAATCACCAAGTAATGAGTCGCCTCTGTGTTAGCAAACGGAGCGATATTCGTTCCTTTATCGGTCCGGATGACTGGCAGCTGCTCGATCCCAGCTGCTGCTAAATCTTCTGCAACTGCTGTTGAAGGATTTGGTGTAATCCGATCGATCATTGACCACGGAAACGTCACCTGCGCGTTGTTTTCTAAGTATCGGACAAACGCTTCTGAAACATGCCCTAGCTTTTGCCATTCTTTTGCGATGGTGACAATCGCCGTTTGGAAACGGAGCCCATTTTGCGAAAAATTATCGGTGGAGACCATAGCGATCGGAAGTGCCCCTGATTGAAAACGATCCCATAAAAAGCTAGCCAAAATGCTCATTGTATGGTTGACCTGATGGGGACCCGCAGCAAGATCCGCTTGGACAACAGGTAAAAAATTCCCCTGACTGTCTTTTAAGCCATAGCCTTTTTCTGTGATCGTTACGGTAACCAACTGCACAGAAGGATCGCTAAACAGCTGACGTACCTTTTGATAACTATCGGTGCAAGAAGGATGACAATAATAACTGGCAACTGTCGATTGCAAAAGATTTTTCGTTAATTGACCATCCTCATGCATGATCACTTCTAGAATATCATTCTCATAAGGTGTATATACTTGATCGATTATCTGTTCATCAAATGTTTCGCAGACAACGATGCCGCTCGATAATTCGTTCTGATCAATCAAGGATTGTGCGATTTCTGCATGAAACGCTCGGTATAAATTTCCTCCGCCAAAATGAAGCCATCTCGGCTGTATTTCTGTTTGAGCATCAATCGCTGCTTTTTTTTCAGCAGGAAAAATGACGCGCGCCTTTTTCAAGACATTGTGATCAAACATGAATATCCTCCTTAAATTATTTAAACTGATATATTAGTATTCTAATCTACACAAAAGAAAAATGCAAGCATTTTCAAGAGAGAAACCTACAATTCCTTTTTTGTTCCCAAGAATGATTCTTCCCTGCGAACAAAGGCTAGTATTTTCTCTAGACTGTTCCATTTCTGGTTTGACCTTACTGCGTTAAATGGACAAGACAAAAAAACACAGTGAAGTGGCGTTCACTTCGCTGTGTTTTGTAATAGGCATAGTAGAATTTGACTGTGTTTCTCATCATTCAATGGGATGATAACTAAAACCTTGCCCTAGTACTTCTGAGACATTATTGACGATCACAAACGCTTTGGGGTCAATGGTCTCAATGATTTGTCTGATCTGCATAAACTCTTGGTCACTGGCCACGATCAGCAACACTTGCTTGTCGGCTTGCTGGTAACCGCCTTGGGCAGCCAATAGAGTGGCACCACGAGCTGTTTTATCAAAGACCGCTTCTCGAATCTCATTCACGTGATTCTCACTTAAGATCATGATGGATTTCTTCCGGTTAAAGCCCGTTTCAATGTAGGTCATCACACCAGAGGTGATCACGATCGATAAGATCGCAAACAAGAACTCTTCAAACCCGAAAACGAACAAGTTCATGGAAACAACGATCGCATCGGTCGCCAGCAAGCCAATCGCTGGATTCAAATTAAAGTATTTCTTGAAAATCAGCGGTGGAATCGTTGTGCCGCCGCTGGAAGACTGATTTTTGTACAAAATCGCTACACCTAAAGCAAAAATCGCACTGCCAAATATCACGGAAAGCAGCCGGTCTTCAGCAACCATATATTCTGGTACTAAGGCAATTGCTACTGGAAAAGCAAAACTACCATAAAGGACTTTCAAAAAAGGCCCCTTCCCTAAAAAGGCATAGGCCAGAATAAGCATGAGAATATTCAAGACCATGATCACAGCTGCTCGATCCCAACCGAGTGCTGACTCTAATAAAATACCGATTCCACTGACACCGCCAGCTGCCACATGATGCGGGCCTAAAAATAAATTGATGCTTGCCGCTAGTAAAAAAAGTGCTGCGGTAATTTTTCCATAAGTTTTCAGAATTGTCATTTGTTTCCTCTTTTCTTTGTCATTTTCACAAGTTGATTCCGTCAGTGACCGCCTAGCAGCCATTCTTACTCCTCACTATACGCCCATTTGATGTCTCCGACAAAATTTATGTTTAGCCAGAGGGAATAACCGGAAATCTGTTGGCTGATTGCCTGATTCAATCGTTCTCGCAAGGGATCTTGCTGACCTACTGTATCGAGAGGAGTTGCCGGTAAAATCACTACATCTAATTCCACAATGACTTGATTACCGACTTTGGCGGTACGTAACACAAAGTCCACCACTTCTTCTGCGCGCAATTCTTTTTCAACGATCGTCATGATGGTCTCCCGCAGTTCTTCTTTTGGAGTAGAAGAAGTCAATTCTAAAATCGCTGCTTTCAACTCTTTTATCGAAAGCTGGATAAAGAACAAGGTGATCCCGATGGAGATGATTGGGTCGACATACATCGCAAAATTCCCATAGGGACTGGCTTGGATCAGCCAGGACACAAGAAATGAACCGACGACACCCAGACTAAAGAAAAAGCCGAAACGCCATTGTTCTAGTTCCACCCAATAAAAGGGATGGGTCAGTGGTTTCTTTTTTAAGTACAGGTAAAAGGAAAAGCAGTAGATCGTTCCAACCAGTGAGAAATACAAACCGATTGGATCAATCATGCCGTCACTAACGTGTAACAAACTAAAGGCAGACTCAATAATCCCATAAATTGAGATCAGCAGGATGATACTATATTGAATAAATACCACTAATGGCATCAATGCCTCTTTACCGAATGGGAAACGTTCAAAATCTTGGGCTTGGATATACTTTGCTACATATAAAGCAATTAGCGACATCACTGCACCAATCAATGTATAAACTCCATCTAACAAGAGAACGTTATAACTGACCAGTAACCCAAAAAGCAAGGCACCGCCGCCATAGATACTCCCAGCGACAATCGAGGCCAGCAAGAGCTTGCGTATTTTTTTCTTTTCACTCATGATATTCCTCTTTCTTTTTTTCAAAAAAACTATCAATTTGATTGCATTCTTCTATCTATAAGCCTATCTTCCCATATAAATAACATAAAAAACAGTCATTTTTTTCATACAAAGCGGAAAAAAATAGTGTTGCTGTCACTCACTCTTCCTAGTCCTCGTTACAGATCCTCGATTTCCCTGGCCTATTCTTTTTACATTCTGGTGTAAATCCCCTTGACTACGCAGATTGATTCCCTTATCATCAAGGGTAACCATATTCAATCAGAATCTTCAGAATATTCCGTTATATTTTTCATAACGGCGATTCATTGGAAGACAGGGAGGATGAAGAGAGTGAATGAAGCAAAACAAGTCCCATGGACAGGAGAACCCAACCAACGAGCGATCAACTATTTGTATGAAGAAGGCAAAGTGATCGTCTGCCCCACCAAAGTCGGCTATATTATTGCCGTCTCTGATAAAAAAGGGCTGGAACGCAAGTTTTCGGCAAAGAATCGCAAACGTAATAAACCAGGTGTCGTTCTTTGCAGCTCATTGGAGCAGCTACACGAACTAGCTGAATTAAATGCGGAAACCGCCGCTGTTTATGAAACGTGTTGGAACAATGACGTGTTATTCGGCGCGATTTTGCCTTGGAAAGAATCAGGAAAAGCCTATATCCCAAACGATGGCTCAGAGGAATTGATGACTGACGTTCGGGGAACTAGCTGCTTCGTGATTAAATTTGGAGTTCCTGGCGAGCAGATTTCTAAAGAGCTTTGGGAGCAGAATAAGAAGTTGCTTTTCGCCAGCTCAGCGAACCCTTCAGGCAAAGGAAATCGCGGGCTTGTTGAAGGGATCGGCGAACAAATCGCGCAAGAAGCCGATCTGATCATCGAAGGCAACGACTATGTTGCATCGATCCAACCAGACAAAACGCTGGAAACCCGCTATGAGCAAGGAGTCATGGTTTCTTTCGTTGACCAAGACGGCAACTTGATTCCAGAGCAAGGAGACCAACGCTCCATCACGCCAGCACCTGTCTTGATCCGTAAAGGACTCGATGTTGAAAAAATCCAAATGTACCTTTCTGATCACTTCAACTCATGGGACTATCGCCACGGGGAGTACTATTAAGTCTTTTGGTAATAGACAAACGCTCGTTGATCCTCTATTCTAAATCAGTAAAGCTATATTTCGTCAAATTCAACAGCAGTTGGAAATTGCGATCGAAACAAACGAAAGAGAGTGAAGGCCGCCTTGCGGGTCTTCACTCTCTTTTTTGTCAGCAATTTCATTGTTTCTTTTGCTTGATTTTTCGAACCTCTAGCAACCATATGTTTAAGAAATCAGACATCGTTCAGTCTATCTGCTGTATAGATTGATGTTTGAGTCATCCGCTGGGTAAAGGAATGTTTTCTTATCGTGCTTCCCAGCGTTTTTTGATTTCAAAGGCAATCGATTTTGGTCTGCGGTCGCGGGTAAAAATCCCCTTTTTATTGCCATCGATCCGACGAATATTCGCAGCTGTTGCAAAATCAGCGAAATTCCACAAGTGTTCCCCAACAACGTAATCTAAAGCATCCAGCACTTCAAAATTGGCTTTGTAAAAATCAATTTGGAATTCTTCTGAATAAGGTGTCCGATAGAGTGAATGCAAGCCTGAAATCGTGTCCGCTCCGAATTCAGAAAACATGATCGGTTTATCAGGATACTTTTCGTGCCATTTTTCAATTTCTTGTCGAAGCCCAATCATTGCAGAGTCAAGATCCCCGTGCTCTATATACCAGCCATAATAGCGATTCAAACAAAGAATATCAACGAGTTCTGCTGCTTGATCCAAATCTGGCGACGCATTGACGATGTTTGGTATCACAATAGGCCGTTTTTGATGGTCCAATGCTTTAGTCAATTCAACCAACGGTTTAAAATATGCTCCGGCACCTTCTTGATGACTCGCTGGTTCATTCGCGATCGCCCAAACAACTACGCATGCATGGTTCTTATCACGTTCAATCAACTCTTGAATCACCTTGTGATGGTTCTCATGTGTTCTCAGCGTCTCCCAAGTATTCTTCTTGTTATTGTTCAAATTGACATCTACGTGAAAATTAGTAAACAGTCCAACACCGGGAACCTCGTCAATAACAACGATTCCTTCACGATCAGCAAGCCGCATTTCTTCTTCTGAATAAGGATAGTGCGATGTTCGAAAAGAATTCGCACCCAGCCATTTCATAAGGTTTTTATCCAGATTCGCAACAGCGCCGTTGTATCCCTTACCTAATACAGGGAAATCTTCGTGTTTTCCGAAGCCTTTAAAATAAAACTCTTTATCATTGATATAGACTTTATTCTGTTTTATTTGAATCGTTCGAACACCGAATTCTTCAGTATAGGTATCGATCAAAAGTTCTTTATCAAAGAGCGATACCTCCAATCGATAAAGATAAGCATCCAGCGGGTGCCAGAGTCGAGTTTCAGAGATTAATAACGGTTGTTCAACATCACTGCTTTGGGCGATCAACTGATTGTCTTCATCCCAAATTTTCAGCTTGATGGTATCATAGTTCCCAGTAATAGACACTTCTGGCCGAACCGTTGTTACCCCACCGTGATACTCATAATGGATCACGATATCATCAATATATGTTTTTTTCGTTGTGTATAGTTTCACAGGACGATGGATACCACAATAATTGTAAAAATCAAAACGAGGTGTTACCGATGGTCGGCCATTTTTTTCTTGATAAAATCCACATGGTAGTGTACTTTCATCCAAGATATTTGAAACACACACTTTTAAATCGTTTTTCCCAGCATGAACCAAAGAATCAATGTCTATTTCAAAGGGGGTAAAACCGCCAATATGATGAGCTGCTTTTATACCATTGATATAAACAACAGCTTCATGAGTCACGGAGGCAAAACGCAACACTTTTCTTTCATCCATTAGAGAAATCGGGATCATCATTTCTGTTTCATACCAGAAGTTTCCAACATGTTTCCTAATTGTTTCATCAATTACTTGGTCATCAATAGATCCTGGTACCGCGATCAAGAAAGGATTTTTCAAAGGTTTCGCAGGATCAATTGATTCATTCTGTTTTTCAACTTGAACACGCCAGATGCCACTTAAATCGATCAGCGAACGTGTTTCATTCATCACGGGATACAACATTTTATCTACCTGCCTTCTGCATGTTTTTGTTCTTCTAAATAGGCATCTTTATCGATCAATTTGAACCACGGATACCAAAGGATCGGCGACAAGATCAACTGCAAAAGAAGCTGCAGAATAATGATCGATACACTTCCACCAATACTAGCATGAAACCCTACTGGCAACCCAAAGATCGCTTGTGCACCAATCGTTCGTTCGATGAATCCGATATTGGTTAAGAAGTACGCGATTCCTAAACAAATCGAATTATTGAAAATAAAAGGTACAGCCATTTTAAAGTTTAGAACTAATGGAGTTCCAAAAATTACTGGTTCAGTGATACCAAATAATGCAGGGATGATCGAAATTTTTCCCATCTCTTTATAGCGTTGGCTTTTGCTTACAAACAGCATCAGCAAGACCAGTCCCAATGCGGATCCTCCCCAGCATACGATGTTGATAAATGCATGAGTAACAATATTCGGTAATGGCTGCCCAGCTTCATAGGCAGTCAGATTCTCAACATTTAAAGCCATCCAGATCGGCGTGACGATCGGTCCAATAACATTCGTTCCATGAATACCCAAGAACCACAAAAATTGTTGAAAAGCAATAATCAGCATGACCGCCCAGATAGAACTTCCGACTCCTTGCAACGGCGTTTGAACGATCGTAAAAATCAGCTGATGCAGATTGCCAAAGGAAGTAAGACTAAACAAGTACGCGACAAAACCGGAAAGTGTACCCAATAAAATAGTTGGGATCAGTGCTTCAAATGAACGCGATACCATTGGTGGGACACTCGCAGGCATTTTGATTGTCCACTTCCGTTCCTTAATAAATACATAACCTCGACCAACTAAAAGGCCTATTATAATTGCAGAAAACATACCGCTCGTTCCAATCCAAGTAAGTGGAATCGCAGTGATATTGGCCTCATCGACGGTATAACTGCCTAATGGTGTAAAGATCAAGAAACTCATGATAGCAATCAACCCGACAGTTGTACCATCTTCTCCCAAGTTAAATTTGGCCGTCAAGTTTTTTGCTATCAAAAAGACAAGATAAATTGAAATTGCACCAATCGTCAAATTGTTGATTGCGCCAAAAAACACATCAAGTCCGATAGTGACGAAAAATTCCGCAACACTTGGTATTGGGAATGCACGAAAAATAACTGCAAATGAACCAAAAATCATAATACCGATCAGTGCCATCATTGCATCAGAAATCGATTTTATATACTTATTATTACTGAATTTCGTGACTCCTGCCAAGACCCCATCAAAAGTAGCCATTATTTTTTCCATCTGTTTCTCCTTCTCTCTATAAATAAACTTCTTCCTTTGCTATTAATTAAAATGTGCACTTGTTAACTAATATATTAGAATATTAGCATGCGCTTTCAAAGGTTGCAATAGTTTTTTTTATCTTTATTGGTTATACTGAAAAGACAAACTAATATATTAATAAAAATAGGAGACGCCAAATGACTATAGCAAGCTATAAAGACGAAGCTTATCACATCATCAAAGAAAAGATTATTCGATTGGAACTATTGCCTGGGGAAAAAATCTCAAGAAAACAATTTGTGTCTATGCTGGATATCGGTGATACTCCCGTTAGAGAGGCTATTCTTCAACTGAAAAGAGAAGGGTTGTTAGTCATAAGACCTCAAAGCGGAACTTTTATCTCCAAAATCAACATGCAGCAAGTTCGGGAAGCAAAATTTGTACGAGAAAAATTAGAATCTGCTATTGTTGTTGAAGCTATTGGGATTATTGATGATGCACAAATTGAGTCCCTTCGGCAAATCGTCGAAATGCAAGAGATTTACCTAAAAAACGGCAACTCGGAAAAATTCTTTGAATTGGACGAAGAGTTTCACCAATTTTTCTACCTGGTGACCGATAAAACACATGTTTATACTTGGTTGCTGGATTTAAATGTTCATTTGAATCGCTACCGCCATTTGACCTTAAAAGTAAAAGACTTTGATTGGATGAATATCCTGCAACAGCATTGGGATATTTATGAAGCGCTGAAAGCCAAAGATGCAGACCTTATCGCAAAATTAGTTTCTCGTCATTTAGACCTCGTTGATGAAAATTATGAAGCTGTTTATGGCGAGTTTCATGAGTACTTTGATTAATTCTATACGTTGGAAGTTGCAGATTAAGGGTTGCTTGTTTGATTTCGAACCAAGATAAAAAGACCAGTTCGGAAACTTTCCGACTGGTTTTTATTGGCATAAAGATGGCTTGTTACATTCATTCGAAAACTGGGAGTTATCACTTATCAATAAATAATTGTTCCTGCTGTTTTGAGCAGAGACTTAATGACCAAGCTTATTCTATCAATAGCTTAATGAGCTTTAGCTGTTTTTTGGTTTTAGTCCCCTTTAGACTCTTCCTGATCCAGCTCTTTATTTACTAGCTATTGTCTGTTTTTATCTTACTAAAATATCCGTTTTCTTCACTTTATCAGTCACTATTTTCATAAAATATTACTTAGTGAGCTATTTATAGATATTTTGCGAAAACCAGCATTTTTCAGCTTAATTAGAGAAACATCCTATTTTTGATAGAAAAAGAGAAATAGTTACCTATTTTTAGTGAACTTTTAAATTAATTAAGTTCTTTTAAAAGATTGGAGAAATATGACATCTACTAAAAAAAACGAGAGTATCAGTAAAGCTGCACTGATAAAATACGCAAATCTCGCTGTACAAATTGGCGTAAATGTGCAAAAAAATCAATTAGTAATCGTTCACAGTGATCTTGAACATGCCGAATTCGCCCGTTTTGTTCAAAAAGCTGCTTACAAAGCAGGTGCTTCTAATGTGGTGATGGATTGGACAGATGAAGAAACCACCAAGCAGCAGTTAGTGTATGCAACCGTTGAGACGATTGCTGATTTTCAGAATGGAAAATCCTCCGTCATAAAGCATGGATCAATCAAGGAGCAGCTTTCATCCGCATTATTTCAGAAACACCCGGCATCTATAACACGGTGCCCTCATATCGTATGAGCTTACTTCAGAAAACCACCCGTAAATATTTGAACTTCTATTATGAAAAGACCAGATCCTATCAAATTCGTTGGAATCTTGTAGTGGTGCCTTCTTTTACTTGGGCAACCACACTTTTTCCTACTTTAAATAAAGAAGAAGCTGTCAGCAAGTTATGGGGAATGATATTAAAAGGTGCCCGTGCTGATGGCGAACACCCTTTTAACGACTGGCAAATTCATGATAAAAACTTGGAAGCTAGGAAAAACTTTTTAAATTATCAACAATTTACCCAGCTATATTTTTCCAATAAACATGGCACTGAATTAGCAATTGGTTTACCAGAAGATCATCAGTTTCTTGGTGGTAGTGTCCAAGATAGACAAGGAACTCGCTTTTTCCCTAACATACCAACTGAAGAGGTTTTTACCGTTCCTCATAAATACAAAATCAATGGAAAATTGACGGCCTCTAAGCCGCTTATATATGGTGGGAATATTATCGATGATTTTTATTTGGTTTTTGAAAAAGGTAAAATTATTGATTTTCATGCCTCTGTAGGACAAGAAATACTGCAAAATATCATAGAAGCTGAAGAGGGAACTCACTATTTAGGCGAAATTGCTTTAGTCTTTAATGATTCTCCCCTAGCTCAGATGAATAGTCTTTTTTACAATACTTTACTTGATGAAAATACAGCTTGCCATATCGGAATCGGGAATGCCTCGCCAGCGGGTCTAAAAAAAGGAATTCACTTGTCTGAGAGTGCCTTGAAGGAAGCTGGTCTGAATCGGTCATCTCAATTGATCAATGTGTCCTTTGGTACCAAAGACTTGGAAGTGATTGGCTTAAAAAAGATGGCACAAAAATTCCACTTATGCTTTCGGAGAAAATACAATTTTAGCTTTTTTGCACATCCCCTCCAGGAATTTTAGAAAAATAGACAGAAATGTTTCATCAGATAGAACCCTTTAGCAAAAAATTGTATCTTTTAAAGCGAAACCCATCTCTGCTATAATATCCTCATAAACATATAGGAGGGACTCTATGAAAAAGCATTCCTCAATTGCTTTCTAGGGGACGACGCCAATGACAGTGACTTTGGACTACACTTACTGCTGGGTTGTGGGCTGCCGCAACACAGTGCTTAGCACAAAACAAAAAAACTAAGCGTGGTACGGATTGCGAAATCGCATGAAGCTGGAAGCAGAAGTAATCGTTACGGACGGTGAATGTGTCCCTAGCCAAAGAAGCCTGATGAAGAACGAACGGAACCCTTTTCTCTCAAAAGAAATCATTCTTTTGGAGGAAAGCAAAATGAGAAAAGAAGAAAACACGACCTTTGTTTGTAAAAACTGCAGTACGCCTGTTGCCCCCTTGACCAATGGTTCTTACCGCAACCATTGTCCCCAGTGTCTCTACTCGTTACACGTGGATATTCGCCCAGGTGATCGTCAAAATACTTGCCATGGCCTGATGCGTCCCATCGACTATCGCCAACATTCCCAAAAAGGCTATCAGCTGCTGCATGAATGCACCCGCTGCAAAAACCAGCAGTGGAATATCGTGGCGCAGGATACGCAACAACCAGACCATTTTATTGAGTGGTTGACTCAAACCGCTGCGTATCACTAAAAAACCAAAGAAGACCATGCTTCAGGCTGGTCTTTTTTTGTTATCAGATCAACGGATCTCTTATACCACTAACTGCTCATAGACATTGTCGTCATAAGAAGCGCTTGCTTTAACCTAAAAAACAGCCCGCTGTTTCGTCGATTGGCTGACGAAATTGCGGGCTGTCCTGCTAGTGTCTTCTTAATGAGTTTACGTTGGTTTGCGCTTATTCAAAAACGAATTGATTGTGATACAGTTCCGCATAAAAGCCGTCGGCAGCCACCAACTGATGGTGATTGCCTTCTTCAATGACTTCGCCGTCCTTCAAGACAACAATACGATCGGCATTCAAAATTGTCTTCAAACGATGGGCGATCACAAAACTGGTTCGTCCTTTGATTGCTTCATCCATTGCTCGTTGAATTTTCGCTTCAGTCACGGTATCAACGTTACTGGTGGCTTCATCCAAAATCAACAATTCTGGATTGGTCAAAATCGTTCGGGCAATACTCATCAATTGTTTTTGACCAGTACTGAAAAGATTGTTCTCTTCGGTGATCTCCGTGTCATAGCCTTTTTCCAACGTCATAACAAACTCATGGATATTGGCTTGTTTCGCTGCTGCAATGACTTCGGCTTCAGTCGCTTCTGGTTTCCCAAAAGCAATGTTTTCACGAATCGTCCCTGAGAACAACACGGATTCTTGCAAAACGATCCCCACTTGAGAACGCAGCAGATCCAAGTCTAGTTCCCGGATGTCGATGCCGTCAAAGGTCACAGAACCACCATTCACATCATAGAACCGATTCAACAAGTTCATGATGGTCGTTTTTCCAGAACCAGTCGGCCCGACCAATGCGACCATTTCCCCTTTGTTGACCGTGATCGAGACATCTTTTAGGACTAATTCTTGACTGTCATACCCAAAGTCCACGTGATTCAAAGCAACCGCCTCTTTGATGCCCTTCACTTTGATCCCGTCTTTTGGTTTGACCTCATCGGGTTCATCAAACATTTCATTGATTCTGCGCGCACCGGTGATCGCCAACTGAATCATGCTGTAACCAGAAGAGATCTGCATCAATGGTTGGTAATACTGCTGCGAATACTGGACGAAGGTCACAACTAATCCTAAGGCAACGGAACGTTCTAAGTCACCGTTCAATGCTAACCAGCCACCAAAGAAAATCACGATTGCCGTGTTCAACAAGGACATCCCTTGCATCAAGGGGAAAAGCAGCCCAGAGTAGACTTGCCCTTTGTAGGTAGCTTCGCGGACTTGTTGGTTGTGGACCAAGAAACCGTCGATGGTTTCTTCTTGCAGTCCATTGGTGATGATGATTCGTTGACCACTGATTTTTTCATCGATATAGCCGTTTAATTTTCCGACTTCATCTTGCTGTAGATCGACATATTTGCGGGCTTTTTGGATCACGATCACCGCGATCAACACCGCAATCGGGGTGGAAGCGATCGTTGCCCATGCCAATTCAACGTTTTGACGGAACATCATAATCAAGATTCCCACCATTAAGACTACATTGGTCAGCACTTGCAACAATGCTTGATTCAGACTGTTTTGGATGTTATCCAAGTCACTGGTGAAACGGCTCAAAATATCACCGTCTTGATGGGAATCAAAGAATTTGATTGTCAATTTTTCCAGTTTATTGAATAAGCCGATCCGCATTCTGTTGGTTGATTTTCCCACCACTTGCGTGAACAAGATACTATAAACAAAATTGGCTGCACTGGCTAAGACATAAAAAATCAACAATTTCCAAATGATTGATAGAAAAGCCGATTTATCATCGACCCCTTGCATCAAACCACCAACATAATTCGCCAACTCTTGGAACGCTTCTCCGACAAAAACTGGTGCTTGCACTTGCAGATACGTTGCCAGAATCACCGTTACAAAAATGAATAGAAACGACCACTTGTATTGTTTTAAGTAATGATAGAAAAATTTACTCGCTTTGAACAAATCTGTCATGGTTACTCCTCTCCTTTCTGTGTTGCGAAGATTTCTTGATAGATGGCATTGTTATTGGCTAAAAATTCATGGCTTCCTTCACCAACCAGACGTCCATTATCTAAAACGAAGATACGGTCGGCTTTCACAACAGAGGCAATCTTTTGCGCGATAATGATTGTTGTCGTGTCTTTTAATTGTTTTTCAAATGCTTCGCGAACCAATTTCTCCGAACGCGCATCTAATGCACTCGTACTATCATCCAAAATCAAAATTTTCGGTTCACCGATCACGCCTCGAGAAATCGATAAGCGTTGCTTTTGTCCTCCAGAAAAATTGCTGCTGCGCTCGGAGACCGGCGCTTCAAAACCCGCTGTCAATTTTTGAATAAATTCACTGGCTTGGGCGATTTCTGTTGCCCGAGACATCTCAGACTCTGAAGCATCTTTTTTCCCTTGCCGCAAGTTTTGGGCAATCGTTCCTGAAAAGAGGATCGCTTTTTGCAAGACAAAGGCGACCGTTTTTCGCAAACTTTGTTCATTGACTTCTTTTAGGTCAACGCCGCCAACCCGCACGACACCTTCCGTTGGGTCAAACAAACGGGGAATCAGCTGCGCCAGTGTTGATTTGCCGGCACCAGTCGCCCCTACGATCCCAATCATTTCGCCAGGTTTGATGGTAAAACTGATATCCGTTAGGGCATTTTTTTCATCCCCAGGGTAACGGAAGCTGACGTTTTCAAAAGCGACACTTCCAGACAATTCTTGTTCTGGGACATCTTGGTATTGCAGATCTGGTTCGGTATCTAGAATCTCTTTGATCCGTTTTAGCGAAACTGCAGCCCGTGATGTCATCATCATCATCATGCCGCCGATAATGATCGCCATCATAATTTGCATCAAATAGTTCATGAATGAGGCAATTCCCCCAATCAAGGTTGGGTCATCTTTCGCTAGATCACTGACAAAGAAAATCGCGCCGACCACTGCTAAGTTGGCCGCCAGCATAAAGGAGGGGATCATTACAGAGAACAGGGTTCCTACAATAATATTGTGCTTCGTTAACGTTTCACTGACTTTGGAAAAGCCTTGCAGTTGGTTGTCTTCTTGGACAAAGGATTTCACCACACGAATCCCCATCAAATTTTCTTTGGCGATCCCGTTGATTTTATCGATCAAGTTCTGGATGATCATAAAGTGTTTCCCCATCCGTGTAAAGGAGAGTGCCGTAATCACTAGAACAGCGATAATCAGTAAGACGATGATCCACCACAGTTGTGGCATGGTTGCCATCGCCAAAATGAAGGCACCGATAAATAAGAACGGGATGCGAAACAACGATTGTAGAGAGATCATCACTAAGTTTTGAATTTGCGTGATGTCATTGGTCAAACGCACCACTAAGTTTCCTGCCGAGAAGGTTTCGATATTACCAAATGAGAAGGTCTGGATTTTCCGAAACATTTCTTCTCGAATATCGGCACTAACGCCTTGCGCCACTTTCGCAGAAAAAACCGTATTGATGATCCCTGCAACAAGGCCTAGCAAAGCTAGCCCAATCAACTGCACACCAATTTTTTTCATTTCATCATTGTTTTCGGTAATAATTGACTCTAGCACTTGCTGCAAGAGCTTCGGCTGCCATAATGCAGCAACGACCATTAAAATGACCGATAATAAGGCAATGCTGGTTGCCGCTTTGTACTTTTTGACATGGCGTAAGACCAGATCCATATACGTACCACTCCTTTGTGTTTAGCAGAAAAGACTGCCAAAAAATTTCGGTTGCACAACAATTTACCATGGATCACGACTAGAAACAAGCGAACAAATAAAACAAAAAGAGCTTTCATGAAAGCTCTTTGAAAATATTGCATAAACGTTGGCGAAAATAACGAATAATAAAGGGATTATGATGATCCTCGATACTGGTTTGATTATTTTTTGTCGCTAAATCTTTGACTTACGATTCGCTGTTTTCCAGCTCACTTTTTTGTTTTTTTGTCAGTTTTTGTTTGACTAGATCGTAGGAAACCAAAATCATTTGTTCGATGTTTTCTTCCATCAAGGCATCAGATGCCAACTTGATGGTATTCCAATGGGTCTTATTGGCATAATACCCCGGAATGATGACGTCAGGAAATTGCTCTCGCAGCGTTTCGTTGACCTCGGGCAGATTTTTCAAAGTCAAAAACGCTGTTTCTTCTGCTTGCGGACTCATGATCCCAAACTGTTTTCCTACTAAATCAAAGTAGATTGCATCCCAATCTTCGCGGTAATAGACTTTGGCTCCCGGCAAACCTTCCCCAAATGCTTGAAATCGCTGCATTTTTTGTGCAATTTTATCTTCAATCGATGTACTCATTGTGTTTCCCCCACTTTCTGCTATCAAAACCGCCATTTTCTGTCTCAATTTTGACAGATTGAATCGCTTTCTGCTCTATTTCCTACTATTATACATGGTTGTCGTGGAAAAAGGGATTTTTTATCAATGGCATGTCGCCTGAAAATGACTCTTGAGAGTGGCATGCGGCGTTACATTCATTCATCTCTCTCAGAAGATACAAAAAAGCCCTCATCAGCGAGTAAGATGTACTCGCCAATAAGGGCAATTGATTACTAGATGTCATGGACAAGATTCATTTTAGAATCTTAGTACCAACCATTTGCTTCCCAGAATGCTTTGGCAGCAGACCAAGAACCATAACGTGATGCAACATATTCATCGGCAACCTTTTCTTGGTTAGCAGCTGAATAGTCACCATTTAAGTAAGAGTTGGTTAATTGGTAACGACCGTAGTATTGTCCGTTTGTCGCTGTGTAAGAACCACCAGATTCTTTGTTTGCGATCCATTCTTTTGCTGAAGCTTCTGAGCCGCTAGCTGAAGAGCTATAGCTTGAGCTGCTTTGAGTGCTTGCAGCAGCAGATTGTGTGTTGCTTGATTGTGAAGCTGCTGGTTCACTTGGTTGTTGGACACTTGCTGCAGCAGTCGTGTTTGCAGATTCTGTATAAGTTGCAGTGCCATCTGTAGGGATGATCAATGCTTCCCCAACAAAAATCAAGTTTTTATCAGCAATCTCGTTTGCTTCAACGATCGCATTGATCGTATCATCAGAGCTATAACCATAAAAGTTAGTAGCGATTGTTGATAATGTATCACCAGATTGAACAGTGTATTGTTCGTCTGCAAAGGCGTCTTTCCCACCTAAGAAAAGGCCGAAACCGGCAAGGACAGCTGTACTAAGTAAAACAGTTTTTAAAGACTTCATATAATTAAATCTCCTTCTTTGAAACTCATTTTGCGTCATTTGAGATGACTCAAGCGCATAAACAAGTCTAACACCGAAGAATATTTCATAGGTAAAGAAATCATTACAGATGATTACGAAAACGACAGTTGCCTTACGTTTCGTAAGAATCGGAAAAGACTATCATATCAAGCTTTTCTCTGCTGTAATTTTTAACATTACAGTTATTTTGTTTTTAGGTAAACCAGTTAACCTTAGAAAACCTTTCCTATATTACAAAAAACCCTCTTTTTACACAGGATTGTAACAAAAGAAGGAACGAGACAAGGTCTCATTCCTCATTTACTTCCTATTTTTTCTTCACTGGGATCAATTTATTCATGACGATCGCCGCAATAGCGCTTAAAGCAATCGGTGAATCTAATAAATATTGTAAGAATTGAGGCGCAGATTCTTTGATTTCTGCTGGCAGAAACAACAAGCCGATGGCAATAATCAACGGTACCCCGATAATATACAACTCCCGCTCGGAAAACTCTTCATTCTTAATGACCCGAAAGCCGCTCAACAAAATAATGACGCAGACGACCGCGAACACGCCGCCGATGACAGCAGAAGGTACTGCGTGAATCAAGGCTGAAAGTTTTCCCATGAAGGACAATAGGATAAACCAGACAGATGCCATCACAAAGACTTTTTTACTAGCAACCCCTGTGATCGAAATGATCCCTGCATTGGTAGAATAACCAGTCACAGGGGTCGTTCCTACTAAGGCGGCAACCAAGCAGCCTAATCCTTCGCCGATCACGCCTTTATTGATCTGTTCATCCGTAACAGGTTCTTCTGTCACAGAACTGACCGCATACCAAGTTCCTGTTGTTTCTGCTAGGAGCACCATATAGATCACTAGCATCGTTAAGATTGCTGAAACATCAAAGTGCAGGCCATAGTTTAGAAATACCAGTTTTGGCAGACTAAAGAAAGAAGCATCCGCCACCGACTGAAAATCAACGCCCCCCATAAAGGAAGCAATCACGGTACCGATAACCAATGCAATAATGACTGAACTGATTCGGAAGTATTTTCCCATTCCCGGAAAATAATCACCTAACATAGAAAACAAGATCAAAATCGCCGCAGTAATCGCAGCTAACAACATGTTTTGATTGGCACTTAGTGTTTCAGTGGCAGGATAGATATTGCTGGTAAATGCCGTTGGCAGCAGCGTCAAACCAACGATCATAATGATCGTCCCACTCACGATCGTAGGAATAAAATGACGAACGATATACTTATAAATGCCCGTAAAACCTAGTAAAATGACTGCTGCAGCACCAACAATGCTAGCTCCTAACACCGTGTCCATACCGTTGGCACCAAAATAAATACCGATGATCGCTCCAACGGGTACAAAGGATGGTCCTTGACATACGGGTAATTTCAAGAAAAAGAGGACTTGGATCAAAGAAGCGATCCCTGCTCCTAAAAAGGTCGATTGGATCAAACCTGATGCGTCTGAAGAGGACATCGCCACCGCCGTTGCGATAATAAATGGCGGCACATACACGTCCATTGCCAACACATGCTGCAACCCTAAAAGTACTGCTTGACCAAAGGGAATGTCTTCATTCATTCCGATCGTTAAATGTTTGTTTTTCGTTGATTCCACTGTCTCATTCTCCTCGTTTTTCGTGTACTTTTTTTCCTTGGACCCAGACTTGGCGAATATTTTGCATCGTTGCTAAGTACAGGATTTTTTGTAATCTTGCTTCGGGTGAGGTGAACACACCGAAGTCAGGCAAAGGATTTTCTTTTTGTCGCGTATCGATCACTTGCACATCAAACGCATAACCTTCTTTGATGACACCTACAGGTAATTTCAGTGCCTCACCGCCGCCTTTTGTCGCCAATGAGAACGCATCGATCACGGATATACGAGAATCAGCTACTCCTCGTGTGTTTTGGGGAAGCGTGACGTCTACACCATCTTCTAACATTCTCGAAGACATCACAGCTTGTTTGATGTTGTCATACAAACTCGGTGAAAAACCACCGGAGATATCCGTCCCTAACCCAATCGTGACCCCTTGCTCTTTCAAGCGCTTGATTGGGATCACACCATTGGCAAAGTAGGCATTTGAGATGGGACAGTGCGCAACTGCGGCGCCGCTTTCGACAAAACGGGCGCCGTCAGCTGGGCTGATGAAATTGCCATGAGCCATCACTGCTTTTTCTCGCAACAAGCCGAAATCTTGCAGCACTTCGGTATCCGTTTTGCCAAATCGTTCTTGAACAAAGTCATGTTCCCATTGCCCTTCACTGCAGTGGGTCTGAACATGGACATCATACTTTTCAGCCAATGCGCCTAACCCTGCCAAGCCTTTATCGGTACAGCTGGGGACAAATCGCGGAGTAACCACAGGATAAACGCCTTGAGGTGCAGTCTTTGCGATTGCTTGTACTTCTTGAATAAAACGTTCTGTATCCGCTAATGCCTCTTCTGTTGACGCGTCCCGATAAAAAGCAGGATTGGCTTGGGGATCGTCCATAACGACTTTTCCGACTAATCCCCGTTGACCAAGAGCGGCACAAGTCTTCGCCAATTGAAGGCTCGCTTCTAGATGGATCGTTGCAAAATAAAGAACCGTTGTCGTTCCTCTAGCTAACAGCTGTGCCACCAAATCCTGATAGACAGCTTTGGCAAATGCTGGATCGGCATATTTTGCCTCCAGCGGAAACGTGCATTCATCTAACCAGACATTTAACGGTTCATCTAACGCGATCCCTGCTTGCGGCCATTGTGGTGCATGGACATGCAGATCGACAAACCCTGGTAAAAAACACTGGCCTGCAGATAAAGCCTGCAGATTCTCTGATGCTTTCGCCAGCTCTGACTCATACCCTTGATCTGTTTTAGCAGTGACTTTTGTGATGATCCCTGCGTCATCGACTTGAATCAAAGCTTCTTCTATATACTCCAATTTTCCATCACTTGGCGTATGGAAAACATCTCCTTTAAAATAGCGAATGGTTGCCATTTGTTTGATTTCCCCCGTTCTCTAAGACATTGTCAGGAAAAAGCCGTTCATTTAATGTTCCTTTTTCACTAACACGATGTTCTTATTTTAACGCTATTCGAAAATAGTGCAATAAAATTCACTATCATAAAGGAAGATAAAACGCTGAACGTTCGGTTTTTATGCGATTTCAAAAAAAGACACCGTCTAGAAATAAGACAGTGTCTGCTTTTTGAGAATATTCGCTTGGTTTATCTATAACTAAGGCGTTACCTAAACTAGACTAACGGTCAGGGTTTTTCCGAGGGCGGAAGCAAGTTTGGATAATGTTTCGAAACTTGTATTATCCCCTCTCTCAATACGTGCAATGGTTGACTGAGGAACAGCGGCGAGCTCTGCAAGTTCTCTTTGTGTGAGTCCTGCACTTTCTCGCGCTTTCATCAATGCTACAGCACTAGCAAGTTTCGCTTTTTCAGCTTCATATTCAGCTTTGAATTCAGTGTCTTTCATTTTTTCTTTTAAAAAATCATTGAATTTAACTGTTGGCATCTTTGATCTCCTCCTCAAATTCTTTTCGGATCTCTATCGCTTTTGCTATTTCTTGAATTGGCGTCTTCTGCGTTTTCTTGGTGAAACCATGGGTAATAATGAATTTAGAACCTAGCCAATGAAAATATAAAGCTCTTTGAATGTTTCCTCCAATTCCTGATCTCAGCTCAAATAGGTTATCTCCCAGTTTTTTCACCCATTTCATTTTTTGAGCGATCAGTATTCCATGTTCTTCCACATTCGCAATGACTGCTAACATTTTTTTCTGGTCTTTCTCAGGTAACTGTTCAAAAAACTCAATAAATTCATTGTGTCCATTTGGTCGCTCATAAAACTCAAACTTAGGTTTGTCCATATACAAATGATAGCATATATGCCATCATTTGTCGATTCAAGTTACCGTTCATTATTCTTTCTTAGACTTTATTCCCTATAATTGGTTTCATCTTTTTTTCTAGTTGATACAAAACTACTTAACATTCTCTTTGTCGATGAAACCGAATCAACTCCAAATCATTTCTCCATCATTTTTCTTTACGATTCCTACGAAAAACCACCAGTCCACCTACTAGCAAACACAGTAATCCTGCAATCGAGCCCCATTTTGCTGGCTCTAAAAAGCTTTGGATCCTTGAGGTTTGATTCGTTGCCGTCGTTCCTGATAGCTGAAACAAGAAAGCCAGCGGCTGATGTTCAAAACGAAGAATGACAAATAGGAGTGTCATCAAAAGAAATTGATGTACCAGACTTCCTTTGCTTTGTGTGGCATACTTGGCTAAGCTCTGCTGTTCAATTGCTTCCGGTTTTGCCGCCAAATACTGTTTCGTGAGCCATTGATTCAATCCCGCATTAAAGAAACTAATGACAAATAAACTTATTGGGATCAAAAGATCGCTGCTAAATAGAAGAACACCAACCATCAATCCAAGCAAATACGCCGGTACTAACTGTTTTTCTAGCAAGCGTGCGAGTTTTCCTCCGAGAAACATTGCGCCAAAGAGGCCCAGTGCATAAGGCAAGTAAACGTGAGTACTGAGCGCTTGTGCCCCAAATCGACCGGTAACATAGACCGAGCCGAAAAGAAAAAGAAAGTTACCGATCACTCCCCGAATAAAGGTGAGGATGTTCAAGTGAAGCGGCTGTCTCCACGACTTACTGCGTTTCGTTAAAGTGATCAGCAGCAAAGCAAAGAGAAACAAGAAACCAGTGATCGCCCACTCAAAGAGGGCATTCGACTTGATCAGCCTGGCTGCTCGCAAGCCAAACAGTAAGAGAAAGAAAAAGAAATACAACAAAAATTGCTTGTTGAATAACTGGTTGCGCTGCATCAGCGGTCTTTTCGGTAGGTTTTTGAAGGTTTGACTACTCTTAGCCGCAAGCACAAAGAGTGCAAGATAACTGCCAAATAGACCAATGCCTTGAAGGTCATCAGGCAACCGTAAGGCAAACAATAAAACGAAAAGAAAGAACAGCGCCTCCTTCCAATCATTTTTCAGCGGCTGTTCAGTGAGCTTGGCTTTTTGGCGTACCATCAGGTCAGCTGGCGGCAACCAAGAAGCACTGATCCCCAACAAACCAGCAGCTGGCAAGAGTGCAGCGCTCCACCAAGTGCTCAAGATACCTACCAATGCGCCGGCGCCGCCGATCAAGACACTGGCTGCTAAGAGCGATGGTGCGAAAAGCGCCGTAAGCGTCTGTAAGAAAAAGACCCCTGTCATGCGAAAGGTATAAAAGAGCGCAAAGGCTAATGCTGCACTTAGCGACTGCTCTTTGCTCAAAGATAAGAAATAAAGATACGGGATGATCGTGATCGTATTGCTGATGATCAAAAGTGCGGTATGGGATTTTAAAGCTTTCATCGTCCGACTCCTTGCCTTGATTTAAAGTTCCATCTTTCTTCTATCCTACACTTTCAAGCAATCCTGTCAACTTGCGTGTCAAATTTAAGCAAAAAGAAACCAAGTGTGTTGTCAAAGGACTGACACTTCGTTTCTTTTTCTTATTGCGATTTTCGGTTAGGAGCCAGTAGACTGAATCGTTTGCTTAATTGCCTGAATTTCTTCATACAACCCTTGAAACTCTTTTGCAAGCTCACTCATGATGTCTGCGCTCATCAAAAGATCTTCCGCATGACTTAATAGTAAGGACATCCAAACTTTGTCCCCTTGTGCTTCTTGTTGAACTAACTTCCGATGTGCCAAATGGGCTTCATGATAGTGTTCTTTTCCTTTTTCGATTGCTTGCAGTGCAGCCAGATTCTGGGCTTCTCTTCCTTTTTGAATACTTTCAAAAAAGCAACTTCTTGCCATACCCGCTTGCGAGATAATCTGAAAACAAATTTGTTCTTTTTCTTCCATTCTACTCTCCTATTAGTTCAAGTGCTTGTTCCAATGCTTTTTTTCCATCCATCATGCCATAGGTGCGCATGTCGATACTGGCTGCTGGACAAGCAACTAAACCTTGGACTTCATTTAATCGGTATGAAACTTGCGGTCCTAACAGTACGCAATCAGCATCTTTGGCTGCAGTCGTGACCGATTCAATAGAGAACGCATCGATCGCCACCGTTTCTCCTTTTTCTTGCGCTGCTTTTTTCATATTATTTACTAAGACGCCAGTAGACATGCCGCCAGCGCAAACTAATACTATTTTTTTCATCATTGTTCCTCCATTTTCTCGTTATTTGTTACTCAACGACTGCCGCTTGGGTTTGCAGATTCTTTTCTTCAGCGAGTGCTGCTTTGTCTTGCAGACGCATAAAAGGGATGTAGATGATGACACATAAGACAAATTGAATCAATTGTGCAATGATCCCTTGCCAGCCATTCACTAAGAAGCCACCGAAAATAATCGGAAATCCAGTTGGGATATTGACTCCATTGTGATAAGGCAAAAAGCCGACAATTGTTAAGAGATATGCTGACAATACGGAAACAGCCGGTGTTACCATCAAGGGAAGCAGCATTCTGATATTCATCACCTGAGGAATCCCAAATTTGATTGGCTCAGAAATACCAAACATAGAAGGGATCAAACCAATTTTACCAACAGCTTTTAGTTGCTCTGATTTGCAACCAAAAATAGCCAGTAAAGCGACTGCAAATGAACGAGCCCCGCGATTGTTCAAAATAAACCCAATCGTAAACAAATGTGGTAATGCTTGGCCGGCACTGTACGCCGCCAGATTATCAAGCCCTGGTTGGTAAAAGACCAACATCAAGATCGGATAAACAGCCAACACTCCGTGAATGCCAAAGAACCAAAGAAATTCGATAAACGCCACAATGATCATACAAGCAAAAATATTCGCTCCTAGCAAGGTCAATGGAGCTTGTACCCAAGTATAGATCATATCTGTCAGTGTGCCGTAAGGAGTTGCCGCCATGCCCACATAAATGATGCCCATAATGGCTGAAACAATAATTGCTGGCACGATCGCTGCAAAGGATTTGTTGACGATCGGCGGTACCGAATCCGGCATTTTGATCATCAAATTCTTCTGTACACATAAAATGTAAATTCTGGCACCCAACAATCCGCCAAACATGGCGACAAACATCCCACCGGAGCCAAGGGTCGACAACTCCATCGTACGGGTTTCTTCTAAAGTCGAAATCGGACTCAAGATCAAAAATGATACCAAACTCATGATACCGGCATTTAGTTGATCCGCATTTAAATGCTCGGCTAATTTATAGCCGACTAGAAAGGCGACATAAACGGAAACGACATCGATTGTCATCGCGTTGACTTGGGTTAATAATGCTTTCAAACCAATTTGTTCCATTATCTGTTGCGTTGCCCCAATGTCGATCGCATTGATCAAGGAAGCAATGGAACTGATCATCATGACGGGCATTAAGCCCATCATTGCATTGGCAATGGCTTTCATATAAATATTGTTTTGTACTTGAACGGCTGCAGCTAGTATTTTATCTTTCAGTGTATTCATAAGGTCCTCCTTCACTTAATCCCGCAAGTATTTATCTTTAAGCAGCTGGATTTTCTGCTGTGAAAAACCCAGTTCTTCTTTTACATACGTTTCAATCCCCCCATGAGCCTCAATCAAATCCAAAGCGGTTTGTAAAAAGCACCGATCAGCTTCTTTGAAGTATCGCATTGCTGCCACAAAATCGGGGTTGTTCGTTTCTTCTTGTATCAGCTTGAGACTCTTGGTATTTTTCTCCCTTTTGTACTCGTTGGTCAGCAGGTAATCTTCCATGACCTCTTCATAACTGACACCCAACAGTAACTGAATCAGGGCAACCCCATACCCGGTGCGGTCTTTGCCACCACGGCAGTGCTGAACCACTGCACCTTCAGCTTCCAAATGAATGTCCAATACTTCTTTAAAAACGGTCTTGCATTGACTGTTTTCAACAAATTCATAATTTTGCCGAATCATCAATTCTTTTGCAACTTCGGCGGTGATTTTTTCTGCAGAAAGCGCCATTGGCTCCCCTTCTTCTGAAGAAGCTAAAGCAGCAATATCAGCAATTGGCGTCAAATAAAGGATCTGAGCATTCCCAATGGGTTTGTCTTCATTGTCTGCTCTTTCTTGGGCATTACGGTAGTCAATAATTTTCTCAATTCCCAGAGCTGCTAATTTTTTCTGATCGGCTTCTGTCAATTTGCTCAACTCGTCTGAGCGGTATAGTTTTCCAGTCACTACGTATTTGCCCTCTTTGGTCCGATAGCCGCCAAAATCGCGAAAATTATACGCACCCTCTAAGGTTACTTTTTCATTTGTCATATACTACTCCTTTAAAAAATTAATGAACGTCATAAAGTCCGTTGTCGCAGCTAGTTTGTTTACTTTATCCAACGAAGAACATTGTTTGATCAAATGATCATTCAGCGGTTTCACTTTTAAATGATCTTGTTCCGCAATCACTAATAAAAAAACGAGACGAACCGTCTGTTTGTACCAGAACACTGGCTTTTTCAAGTTTGCAACGGCAATCACGGTTTCTGAACCAATCAGTGCATTGGGATGAGGGAAAGCGACTGACGGTAAGAAATCGGTTCCAAAAAAGGCTTCTCGTTCAAAAACCAATGTTTCAAAATTCTCAGGCATTGAATACTGTTCTTTGATTTGTTGGCATAAAAAATGCAATACCGCTTCTTTTGTTTCAAATTCTTGTTCACAGATGAATAACGATTCCCTAAAGTAGTTCAAAAGCACTTCTTCTGTGAAGACAGCGGCCAATGCGGCTTCGATCTTTTTGATCATATCCGGTTGCATAAAATAATCAACATTCATAACAGGAATCGTTCCTTCGTAAGGAAGTGGAATCGAAGAAAAGATAAAATCGAACTCCTGCTCTTCGATCATTTGTAAAAATTCATATTGATTGCATACCGTGACTTTCTTGATATAATTGCGAAAATAAAACTCAAATTTCTCTTTAAGGAAGGTATTGGTCGCTCGGCCGAGGTCATTGACCACTAAAATATACTTGCGCTGTGTTTGCGAATCTTTCTTATTTAAAGCCACATCAAAGTGCATCGCCAAATAGCTGAGTTCATGATCACTGATGGTCTTTTCAAATTGCTTTGCAATGACTTGACCGGCAATAATGGCTAAATCATAAGCGACATTACAGTGTACCTTCACCTCATTCAACAAAGGATTTTTCAGCTCGATCCCCAATTCGATCCGATCGATCAGCGGAGCAAAGTGCAACATCAACATCGTTTGCAGATCCAAGTCCTTACTGAAATCGATTTGGCGGCTTTCCTTGATCGCTTTTAAAATTTTGCTGACCAATTCTGCTGCTTCATCTGAAACAGTCATCTTTTCATTTCTAGGGACTACTCGTTTGCCAACGATTTGCCCTAAAACATAATTTCGCTCGTATTCGGTAAAATGTACAGTACACTCTTTTTCAATTCTGGCGATGATTCGCTCTCCTAGTAATGTCTGTTCATCATTGGTCCTGCCGCTGATCGGTAGGTTTCGATCTAAGTAGCGGCCGCTTTGCATGCGTAAGACAGCGATCGCTAAATGATTCACCAGATTGTTCAAAATAGCCTCCGACATGGGGTAGGCTTTTTGCGAAAACTCCGACGAAACGATCGCTTTTATCTGCTGGTGAAGAAGCGACGGTGTATCTTCGCTGATTGTGCCCTCTTCTAACTGCTTGATATGGGTTCTTTGCAAATAATTACTAGCCATAAATCGTCTCAAGTCAAATTCGCTGCCGCTAAGTTTCATTCCGTAATACGGCTTCGTTTGAATGGAGAGCTGGTAATGGCTTAGTATCCGTCGCAGCTTTTTCAATTCTTGAGATAGCTTGCTTTGAGAAATGAATAAGCGTTCGCAAAGCATTTCGGACTTAATATACGTTTCTTCTTGAATAAAGAATTCAATAATTCTAGAAACAAAGTCGTCATTGTGGGACGCTTGTTCTTTCCTTCGCTGAAAAGCTTCTTCGTTCGTTATTTGTAAATACAACCCACTCCCTTTTTTCGCTTGAATCATACAACCGTATCGTTCATGATGCTGGTTGATTTCTTCTGCATAACGGCGAACGGTTTTCCTGCTAACACCCAACTCGGCAGCAGCCGCTTTACTCGTCATAAAACCGTCATGCTCCGAAAGTGTTCTTAACAACAATAGGCTTAATTTTTCCATCTCTCTCTCCCTCGCTTACTAGTTTAGAGTCAAACCCAAACAACCTCCATAGGTATATCTTCCCTTTCATTAAGGGAAATTTCTACAAGAAGTTTTATGAAATAAGTCAAAAAAAAACGCCGCAAGCGAAAATCCTTGCGACGGGACTGGTTCTATTTAATGGAACAAGCTTCTTATAACTAAACAGCGATAATCGAGGTGTATTACTGGATCCAAAGTCCATGCTTCTCTTTGACAATGTGCAGCTTGCTATCAGGCAGCAGCCAGCATTCGATTTCTCCTCCTTGAAGCTTCACTTTGATTGCTTCTTGCTGATAAGTGATCGTAAACGTCAATGATTCGATTTTCTGCGGCAAATGATTCGCCAGATGAAGTCCGCGATCATAGGTCAGACCAGCAAAACCATAAATCAAACTCAACCAGCTGCCACCCATATTGGCTGCATGAACACCATCTACAACATTCTTTTGCAAATCGTTGAGATCCATCAGTGCAGTATCCATGAAGTAGCGATACGCTTTTTCAGTGTCGCCGATTCGGCTAGCCATCACACTAAAGATGGAACGAGACAACGAGGAGTCATGGGTCGTCACCTGCTCGTAATAGTCATAGTCTCTTGTTAATTGATCTGCTGAAAATTCATGGGTAAACAGCATCTCTGCTAAAACCGTATCTGCTTGCTTGCATACTTGATACTTATAAATAATCATTGGATGATAATGAAGCAGAAGCGGATAATTCTCAGATGGTGTTTCCTCAAATGGCCACAGCGCTTGATCTAAGAACGAATCATCTTGTTTCGTTAACTGCCGCTCTTCGTCATAGCCGAAGTACATAAAGTCAGCCGCTTTTTCCCAATCGGCAATCATTTCTTGATAGACATTGTAGCGTTTTGCCAGTTCGACCGCATAGCGTAAGTTATTTTGTACCATTTTGTTTGTATAAAAATTGTTGTTTACCAAAGCGCTGTATTCGTCTGGTCCTGTCACTCCATGAATACAAAATCGCTCTTGTCCTTCTTTTATAGCAAACGTGCCATAATGAAACCAGAATTTCGCTGTTTCAAAAACGACTTCTTGACCAATTTCTTCAATAAAGGTTTGATCACCCGTGATACGTTCATATAATTGAAAGCCATACACGATATCGGCATTGATATGCAGCTGTGCTGTACCTGCTGGATAATAGGCACTCGTTTCATTCCCGTCAATCGTGCGCCAAGCAAACAAGGCCCCTGCTTGATTCAATTCTTGTGCTCGTTTTTTGGCTTGCGGCAAAATACTTGCACGATAGGAAAGCAAGCTTTTGGCTATCTCGGGGTTCGTATAAATGAAGAACGGCAGCAGATACATTTCTGTATCCCAAAAATAATGGCCTTCATATCCTTCACCCGTCAGCCCTTTTGCGGCAAAATTCGTTTTCCCATCACGCCCAGCACCTTGATTCAAATGAAACAAATTGAATCGAATCCCTTTTTGCAAATAGTCATCACCCACAATTTGAATATCGCTGGCTTGCCAGAAAGATTGATAGTAATCCGCTTGTTCTTTTAATAAGACAGAAAACTTGTCGACGCTCTGCTGAAATGGTGTCTCACCAATCCTTTGCAACAATTTGACCTGAAAAATCGAAGTTGACGGTTCTCCAACAGTCAAATGCTGCTTTTCTTGATGTAGCTGAATAGCGATTTTCTTTTGACTATTTGGTGCTGTCCATACTTGGTATGCGCCCATTTGTTCTTTTTCCAATTGATGATTCTTACTGGCAACTCGAGGATCATCTGTTTTATTGACAGAGAATTGCTGATTTAATGTGTGGGAGAGTTCGATCGGTTCTGAAAAATCGGCTGTTATCACTTCATAGCGACAAACATAGAGTTCACTGCGCGTCATTGACGCAAACGAAGTTAACCTCAACTCAAAAGACTTTCCAGTCGGAGTAGTGATCTGGTAACTCTCCGTTAGAACCCCATCAGCTAATTTAAGACTCATTTGGGTTCGTTCGACTTGCCATTCCTCAACCGAAGAATCCTCCTCGCCGATTTTCAAAATAACTCCACGCAAGTTGGGCAGTTTGCAAATCGTTTGATGTTCTTTTGCATACCCGTAAGCCCATTCGCCATACTGAATCGGCTCGCTGTCAAAAAAGCCGTTGACAAACGCCCCAGGATTTCCTGGATACAGTTGATTGACCTTCAAAGGATGCCCTGCACGGACGCCGATTTGCCCATTTCCTAAAGCGAACAATGTTTCTAGATACTCCATTTTCTGATGGGACAGCTCATCAGCTGTCAATAGAAAGTCGTTTTTCTTCATCCTTTATCCTCCAAGTCTTTTGGTTTATTCCTCGTTATCTTCACTTAGTTTCTATCCTACACTTCTAGCCAATGATTGCAAGGCTCAGCACTTCGTCCTTTTGCCACAAGCATCTCTTTAGAGCCGAGCAGCGAATGTATGATACCATGAAGCAAACACGAAAGAAGGCGATTTCTTGGATTTATGGCTTACAAACGTACAACTTGAGACGAGTTATTTAAAAGAAGGCGATTGGTCTTATGGAACCAAAACAGAAAATAAAGCAATCGGGATCAATGATGGAAAAATAGCGGAGATCGTGCCGATGACCGAATGGCAGGCATCAAGCGAAGCGACGATCATTGATGGGGAAAATCAGTTATTGTTGCCAGGATTGATCGAAAAACATTGTCATTTGGACAAAAGTAAATTAGGTACTCCTTGGCGTCCAGTAACGCCGGCAGCTAGCTTGGTGGAACGATTTGAAACTGAGATTCCCCAATTAGATGCCTTGCCGTTATCGATCAAAGAACGCGGACAAGCGCTGATCGATTTAGAACTGCCTCATGGTGCGGTGATGTTCCGCTCACATATTGATATTGAACCAATGACTCAGCTGCGTTATTTTGATACGATTACCGAATTAGTTGCCGAACAACCTTTTGGCTCGGAGTTGGTCTTATTCCCACAACATGGCTTATTGCGCTCAAATGCTGCTTCTTTGATTGAAGAAGCCTTAGCAACGGGCAAAGCTTCTTTTCTTGGCGGTGTTGATCCGTATACACTCGATCAAGACTATAAAACTTCCTTACGGACAACTTTTGAACTTGCTCAAAAAGGGCATGTCGGGATTGACCTCCATCTTCATGATCGGCAAGAAGCTGGCAGAGCGACCGTCAAAGAAATGATTCGTTTGACGAAGGAATTCAATATGCAAGGAAAAGTGGCGATCAGTCACGCCTTTGGTCTAAATGACTTTGAAGGCGCAGAACGCAAAGAAGTCTTTCAAGCCTTAGCAGATTTAGAGATCCATATCATTTCAAGTATTCCCATCAGCCCTGGCACGATTCCACCGCTTAAAGAATTGCAAAGCTATGGCGTTGCTGTTCATATTGGTTGCGACAACGTCTATGATTCCTGGTCTTCTCTAGGAGATGGTTCTTTACAAGAAAAACTGGCCCGCTATTTAGAGATTTTTGCCGTCAAAAGTCAGGAAGACTTGACGCAAGCATTAGGTTTAGTCACGGATGGCAAAGTGCCATTGGATAAAAACGGTGCGCAGCAATGGCCTAAGGTTGGTGATTCGGCTGATTTCTTACTGACACCAGCTGCTTGTACGGCAGAATTCGTTGCCCGCAAAGGCTTCGTTAGCAAAAGCTTTTATCAAGGAACAGTTGTTTTCACCGCATAAATCTTACCTATATAAAAGGCATCTGCGCTTCTTTTTAGAGCTGCAGATGCCTTTTTTCAGGAATAGTCGTTTGTTAATTGTACATAGTCTTTAAGGTAAATGAATCAACCTGCTGCTTCATAAACTCTTCTATTTCACTTTTCAGTGGCATCCCTGTTTGAGCCCCCAGCTTTTGAACGGACAGACTAGCTCCATTATTCGCCATAGAAACGGCTTTATAAAAATCCGCTCCTTCCCCTAAAGCGGCTGCCAAGATGCCATTAAAGGTATCCCCCGCACCGGTAGTGTCTACAACTGAAACTTTGTTCGATGGAATCGTCACAACTTGTGACTTTTCTACAAATGTTACCCCTTTGCTTCCTCGTGTGACAACGATTCGCGTAGCGTAGTTTTTTTGCCAATCAGCAATGATCTGCTCAATTTCGTCTTCCAAAATGGCCTCTTTACCGATCAAAGCGGCAAATTCCGTTTCATTTGGTGTCAAAATATCAATATATGGCAGGAGTTCCGGTACGATTTCATTGTAAGGAGCAGGATTCAAAATCGTTAGAACTCCTTTTTTCTTGGCAAGAATCAATGCTTTTTTGATTGTTTCCACAGGAATTTCCAGTTGAGTAAGTAAGATATCCCCTTGTGAAAGTTCACTGATTGTTTGCTGAACGTAGGCTTCATCGATCAGTCCATTCGCACCGGGGACGACAGTGATACAATTATCCTCTGCTAATTTAAAAATACTCGCAATTCCTGTGAACATATTTTTTTCACGGGAAACAGCCGATAAATCGAGAGCTTCTCTGCTGAGGTGCTGAAGAACCTTTTCCCCAAAAGTATCTTCCCCGATTTTCCCTAAAAATTTTGTTGATGCACCGTAACGAGAAGCTGCCACTGCTTGATTTGCTCCTTTGCCCCCGACAAAATAATCAATTTGCTCCCCAATGATCGTTTCGCCGATCCTCGGCATTCGTGTTGTCGTGATCACGATATCCATGTTCACACTACCTAAAATCGTTATCTTACTCAAAAAATCACCTATTTCTCTTGAATATATAAAAAGGACCAAAGGCTTCCCGACCCTCAATGGTCGTTTCACCAACCTTTAAAAACCCTGTTTTTACAAATAATCGCTGCATGGGCAGATTGGTATGATTTGTGATTGAAAGAAGTGTTTCCCCTTCATCACACTGTTGTTCCAAACAGCTTCTGATCCACTGGCGGCCAAAGCCTTGCCCCGCTTGAGATGGTCTCGCAACGAGTCGCTGAATCGTTCTTATCCCATGATATTCTTTGCTACAATTTGACAATGAGTCAACTGACAAAACACCGACACTTACAATGTTTTTATTTTCATCCTTCAACACCAACAGTTCCTTTTTCTCGATATCCTTCGCTAAGATTTCTAGGGAGGGATAAGTATCAGTCCACTGGTAGATTTTCCTTCTATTCATCTGCTGCTTTGCTTCGATGAACAGTTGAAAAATCTCTGCTAATTCTTGCCTTGACGCCCTTTTAAGTTCATTCATGACTCTAGTAAGGGAGCAATACCAACGACAAAATGACCACTGCTATAATCCCAACGATCGTTGGAACGCTGGTTCGTTTCAGTAACCGAACAGGGCTGACGTCGATTGAAGAAGACACAATCATAATTACAGCGGCAACTGGTGAGATCGTTCTGCCAAGATTGGCGATCATCTGCATTGGCAAGGCGATTAAAATCCCGTCAATACCCGCTTTAGCGGCAATATCGGGAATCAGTTCAATCACAGCGTAAAACATCGCCAATCCTCCGCCACTCAAAATACCGAACAATGCGGTTGCGCCGCTGAATATCAATGCCGTTAACACGCCAGCAGATTGAGAATTTTCTACCGCACTCATTAGTGAATCAATCACTCCTAAGCTTTGGATAGCTGTGGTAAATAATGATCCACCCACAACCAACATGACTACTTGACTAAACCCTTGTCCCATTCCTTTGAATAGTTCCACTGCACTTTCTTGCGCGATTTTGAAAGATTTCTTTCTCAAACATTCAATCAGTAATGCGACAAAAAAGGAAATCATCGTTAGGACGAAAATATCCATTGTTACACCTTCTTTGAATATACCGATTATACCAACGATAATGATCAACACCAAAGGAAGGAGTGGTAAAATTGCATAAAATCCAGGAACAGCCGTTTCTTCTGACTTACTTTCAATTTCTTTTAGTTCTACAAAGGCATCTTTGCCTTCTTTTTTGTCACAATACGTTTGCCAAAAGTAATGAACAATGGCCATGATCAGCAATGTTGGGATGGAAATTTTCGCATGGTACAGAACATAAGTTAAGATGTTGTAATTCAATGTCTGAGCCGCAATCACATTATCCGCACCTAATGGCGTCGGCATGATCGTGGCAGTCATTGCGATAACTCCGGCTGCTGTTAAGGAAGAGATACCAATCCCTTGAAGCAGTGGATAAAGGATTGCCATCAAAATTATTGCCAAACTAGATGCACTTGGGACGACTAACGACATCAAATTCCCTAATAAGAAAACGATCGGAATAAATAATGCCTTAGACTTGATTTTGGTCATTGGCTGAACCAGGATATTGACAGCTTTTTGATTGGCACCAATGAGATTCATATAACCTGAATATCCGAATAAGATCATGATCACTAGACCAGCAGAACTTACTTGAGAGATGATCGTATCTTTAAGCTTTAAAAAAATATCGAATAAGGCCAAGCCAGTCCCTTCGCCTTCTGGGTAAAGCGGATTTCCTAAAGCAACGGATGCACAAAGCAAGACAAGTGCCCCAATAATCAAAATCAATGCTGGATTATAACTCTTAATAATAAAATATCCGACGATCCCCAAAACAACGAGTACTAAAATCGCTTCTATCATTTCTTTCCCCTCCTATTTACACTTGCTGATTGCCTGTAAAAACCATTCTTTAAAGAGCGCTTCATCGATATCGACACAAACACGGCAATTGTTTTTCTGCTTCAGACGATTGTTGAGATCGACAATTGTCGCACCTGCTGTGTAGGCTCCTTGTGTTTCGATCGCAACAAAAGTCTCTTGAACAGTGAACATCTCTGGACACAAAAGATAAGCGATCGCGCAACTGTCATACATTTTCAGCCCCGTGCCAAAACTGCCACCACGATATTTTTTGAATAATTGAACCATCATATCTCCGGTTTGATTCATTTCTTTGATTTTTGCGCTGTCTTCTGGGTAAACAAGCGCTTTGGCGCCCACATCTAATGGTGCTACAGAAAGTGGTAAGCCGCTCTCAAAAACAATCGTTGCAGCCTCGGGGTCAATCGCAATATTGAACTCTGACAATACACCAAAGTTTCCTCTACCTAAGGCTCCGCCCATTAAAACGATCTCATCGATTTTTTCTTTGACTTCTGGATAAATCTTAAGCAAAAGAGCAATATTCGTTAGAGGACCTAATGCGACAATTGTGATTTTTTCTTTATTCTTTTTGATCGTTTGATACATCGCTTCCACAGCTGAAGTTTCCAGCAGCAATGAACGATCTGGTTCTGGAAATGAATAGCCGGCCATTCCTGTGACCCCATGAACATCGCTGGCATCTTTGACTGCTCGCGTTAGTGGCTGAGATGCACCTTGTGCTGCTGGAATCGACAAATTCCAAAAGGAAAGCAGTTTCAGTAAATTATTGGTGACATGTTCAATACCGACATTTCCGGCCACTGTCGTGATCAACTTGACCTCCAAGACTTCACTAAATAGAGCAATTCCCAACGCAACTGCATCATCGATCCCCGGATCCGTATCAATAATGACTTCTTTTTTTGACATACGTATTCTCCTCTCACCTTTGATAAAACGTTTTATCATTTTTCTAAAAAAAGCGAACATCTGATAAAGCGTTTTATCTAATGTTCACACAAAGAATAACATCGTTTTAAAGCGCTGTCAATAATAAAAAAAGAGTTTCGCTAGGAAACTCTTTCAGTCACACTGTTCTTTTTTATCAATCTAGGTGTCAATTGGACGTAACGTGGCTTCTGTCCGCTGATTGCATTCATCAAGGCAAGAACCGTTTTTTCACCTAAATCATTTACATCTTGTTCCACAGACGTTAGAGATACTTCTAAAAGATCATTCAAAACAAGATTGTCGTATCCTACGATCGAAACATCCTCTGGAACCTTGATTCCTAGTTCTTTGGCACGCTTCATAATTCCCAATGCAATCAAGTCGTTGCCAGCAACAATGCCGGTTACATCTCGGTTTTTTAAGAGAATGTCTGCTTTTTCATAGGCGTCTTCAAATTGGAACTTTGTTACCACATGCCAACTGTCTTTTCGTTGGAGATTGAATTCCTTCAGCGCATCTAAATAGCCTTGGTATCGATACACACAATTGATATTTTTATCAGGGTTCATCATCGTGCCGATCTTTTTGTGTCCTTTTTTTATTAGCTCACTGGTAGCAATATATCCCCCATGCCGATTATTATAAAAGACTTGATCGACCTCAAAGTTATCTATTCCTCTATCAACCAAAACGATTGGAACCGAAAGATTCTTCAATCGTTCTTTGGTTTGTACCTCATCCGCGTAGGATTCGGTTGAAAGGGCGATGATCAACGCATCAACGTTGCGGTCAATCAGGAGCTGAATCAATTCCTTCTCAACGTCAACTTTATCATCTGAGTTGACCAAAATCAGCAGATACCCCTGTTTTCGCAGCAAATCTTCTAAGACCTTGGCCAAGTTGGCAAAAAAAGGATTGTTGATATCTGGGATGATCAGTCCGATCGTATTGGTTTTTTTCAAAACCAGGCTTTTAGCCGCAGCATTCGGCGTATAATTATTTTCTGCTGCCAAGCGCTTGATTTGCTGTTTTTTTTCTTCTGTGATCCGAATCGGTTTGTCATTTAACACTTGAGAAACGGCTGCGATCGATACACCTACTTCTTTTGCAATGTCTTTTAATCTGACTTTCACTGAATACCCCTTTCGCTTTCCTAATTTTGTAAATGAACCAAGCACTCAATCTTATGTTTTCAGTAAATCCTTTTTATACTGCTGAAAAAACGGATTTGAGAATTCGACAAAGATGATTGATTAAAGATTATACTGTTTTCTTGCATTCCTCTTAGAGGTTCCACTTCACCCAATCAGCAAACAATTCTGGCCAACGGACAACCGATGCTTCGATCCCGTGTTGATTGCCGTTGGCGGTTTCCGGTGTTCCTAAACTTAGTCCATGACCACCGCGAGGGAAAATGTGCAGCTCATAAGGTATATTAAATTTGCGCAGCTGTTCGGCAAAAAGGAGGCTGTTTTCCGCCAAGACTAATCCATCTTCTAACGTATGCCAAAGAAACGTCGGCGGTGTCTGTTCATTGACTAAAGTCTCTAAAGACAAAGCGGCTTTTTCTGTTTCATAGCGATCTGCTAATAATGAACGGAAGGAATCTTGGTGTCCAAGTTCACCACTAGATAAGACCGGATAACTCAACAGTAAGCCGTTAGGTCGCCATTCTTCATTGGCTCCTTGTAAAGCCTCTGCTAGAAAAGGTTGCTGCCAAGACACACCCAGATTAGCAGCTAAGTGACCACCAGCTGAAAAACCGGCAACAATGATTCTTTCAGGATCGACGTGCCAGACCTCATGATTGGTGCGCACAAGACGAACGGCAGCCGCCAATTCCTTTAAGGCTAACGGATAGACAGCCGGTTTGATACTATAATGCAACACAAAGGCTTGGAAACCAAAGCTCATCATTTTGATGGCGATTGGTTCCGCTTCGCGATTAGACAACATTTCATAGCCGCCGCCAGGACAGATGATGACCGCTGGTCGAACACGATCTGGTTCCATTTCAGGAGAATTTTCCATGACATACGTGGTTAAACTGGCTTGGCTTTCTGGTAAAAGTGCGGTTCTTTTTTCATGTATCACGGATTGCGCCTCATTTCATTGTAATTTTATAGACAATTGGTTGGTCGGTTTCAATTGGTTCAAAAGTTAGTTGCAAGCCTTCATCGGTCACTTGCCAATCAATAGGCTGTTCTTCGTGTCCTAGAATCGTCACGGTTTGGATGATGCCGTGAAATTCTGGCAAATTTTGATCTTTAGACTGGGCCAGTGCTTGGATCCTTGCGTGTCCATTCTCAGGACTTGCCATGCCAATAGCATACAACGAATCCCCCTGAACCGTAAAGCGGAAATCCTGGCTCGTGTATGTCGTCGCCTGTGCCTCTTGAAATTGACCTGAGACAACGGTCGTGGGTCCTTCCCCAGCTTTGCGCCATGGTTTCGCTTCATAAATGGCTTCACCGTTTACATCCAGCCACGCACCGATTTCTTTTAAGATCGTTTGATCTTTTTCTGGGATCGAACCATCCCCTTTCGGCCCGATATTCAAAAGGAGATTGCCATTTTTACTGACGACTTCGATCAAATCCTGTAAAATCTCACGCGTTGTTTTGTAATCCAACGTTGTGGTATAGCACCATGAATTACGAGCGATCGCTGTATCTGTTTGCCAGTAAAAAGGTTGTGGTTCGGCAAATTTTCCCCGTTCGATCTCCACAATACCACTACCAAACATCATGGCATCATGTTTGTAACAGATACCAACTTTTTTGCCCCATTCAGCCCCACGATTGTAATAGTAAGCAGCGAAAAGTTGCAGGTGCTCCTTGAAGGCTTCGTGTTGGATCCACCAATCAAAATAGAGCAGCTCTGGTTGATAGTTATCGACTAATTCACAAGTTCGCAGTAGCCAATCATCTAAAAACTCTTTTGATGGATATGGCTCGCTATACAAATCTTGATTATCAGGTTCTGGCATAGCAGGCCAATAAAAGTCGCCTTTTTCTAATGGTTCCTTGATGTCGCTGTCGAATTCCTTACCGTGTCCCATAAAAAACCAATGTTCGGCACGATGAGATGATGTGCAAAAATGCAGGCCTTGTTCCTCAGCTGCTTCTTTTAATTCCGCAAGAATATCTTTTTTCGGTCCCATAACTGCCGCATTCCATTCAGACAGCTCGCTTTTGTACATCTGAAACCCATCGTGATGTTCTGCAACGGGAAAAAGATAATTGGCACCGGCATGTTTGATCAGTCGAATCCACTCATTTGCATCGAATTTTTCTGCAGTAAACATGGGAATAAAGTCTTTGTAGCCGAAGTTTTTTTGCGGACCGTAGGTGTTGATATGGTGATCGTATTCCGGATGGTCTTTGAGGTACATATTTCTGGAGTACCACTCGTTATTAAATGCAGGAACACTATACAATCCCCAATGAATGAAGACCCCGAATTTTGCTTTGGGGAACCATTCTGGTAGAACAAAAGCGCCCAATGACTGCCAATTTGGGAAAAAGGGGCCTTGGTGCGCGACTTGGCGGATCGTTTCTACTGTGATCATGGTCTTTCCTCCAAAATACCGACTGTTTCCAGCCATGTTTTTGCAATCAACACATGTCCTGCAGTCGACGGATGCACACGATCACTGCTTAAGACATAGGATGACTGATAAAGCAAAAAATCATCAAACTTTTCCTGCGTATCTCCTAAAAGGATACCATACTCTTGCGCTACTTTAGCAAGCACGTGTTGGTAGTTGGTAAGCATTTTTCTTAGTGGATCTTCTTTGTTGGCTTCAACCATAAATGGGGTCAAGAGAATCATTCCCTTGACACTCGGTAATGTCTGAGCGATCAAATCACGCAACTCTGATTCAAATCTTTCAATCCCCACCAATTCCGTTTGAGCAAATGTGCCATCAAAATGCCGCCACACATCATTTACACCGATCATGATCGTTACCCAATCTGGTTGAAATGCTAATACATCATCATTCCAACGCTTCTTCAAATCGACGACTGTATCTCCACTGATGCCTCGGTTAACGATCATTAATTCCATTTGTGGGAGTAATGCTGTGGTATAGGCGTTGATCAGATGAACATAGCCGTCCCCCCATGACGACCATCCCGCAGGTATCGCTTGATAATTTCGATTACTATCTGTGATCGAATCCCCCATAAAAAGCAGACGATCTTTTTTATCCACTATCATTGTTTTCCTCCTTAAAGAAAGAAGACTGATCCGCTGGTGCTGGATCAATCTTCTTAAGTGATTGCTTAACCAAACGCTGTTTACTCACTTTTGTCAAGGAACCATTGACCAACCATTTTTATGATTCTTTGTTTTTGATTAGTCCCCAAATTCTTTTGCTACTTCTACCCGTTTTTCGTTTTGATCTTTCGCATTATTCATGTCAAATTCTAGCACTGTTTGATAGCCTAAGCCGTCTGCTGTTTCTTGCATTTCTTTTAGCAATTGGTCAAATTCTGCTTCATCTTTGGCAAAAACCATTCGCCAAGAGTACTCGATGATCGTCGCTTTGGCTTGATTCCGCAACGTAGAGATCTCTGAACTATCTTCTGGCGCTACATAGCTGGCACCAGGGGCAACTAACAATTGGTCGTTCTCCTCTAAATAGCCAATGGTCGATTCTGCACCACCCATATTTTTTGACCAATCTTCTTTTACAGGATCGGTTGTTTCATTTTGATAGCTTTCCCACATTGTGTAAGCATATGGGAAGCCGGTATCAGGATTAATATCGATCGGTAATACCGTATTGACGTTTAGTGCGGATACACCATCTTTGTAACTTCCGCCACCATATTCTTCTGGCACATCCCCATCGCCATCTAGCAACGCTTGTTTTCCGAACTCAGTTAAGACAGGCTCGCCATCTTTCATTTCCCAAGTTAAGCCTTCAGGGCCACTACTACCGCTTGTTTGAGAAGAATTTGCTAACACGCCTTCTGAAGAGTAGAGCCAGTCAATAAAGGCTGCGATTCGCTCTGGGTCTTCGGCATTTGAACCGATCCCGATAAATTGTTTGCCACCGTAAACTTCCGCACCATAAGAGAAGATTTTTTGGTCTTGAATCGGTGCCAACATAAAGCCTTTTCCTTCAGTCAAGTTCGTGGTCGTATTAAAGGCCGCTTGACCTAACCAAGGCCACCATGAGAATAAGACTTGTCCTTCTTGGAATTTGGCAAAAAGTGTATCGTAATTTTGCGTCGTTGATTCTGGATCCACTAAGCCCATTTGATTGGCTTGGAAATAAAACTTAAGTGCGCGAATATATTCAGAATCACTATCGAGAATGCTTTGATAATCAGAACCATCCGCTTTTGCCAAGACAAATCCTGATTCATCGTACCCATAATAGGTGACCAGCTGTTTGCCTGCATTCATCATGTTGCCGTCCCAATCGCTGAATAGAGAAAACCCATAAACTTTTTTCCCAGAATCTGTTGTTGGATTGTCTTCTTGCATTTTTTGAATCACAGGAAGTAGGTCTTCCAATGTACCGATTTCTGGATATCCTTGCTCCCCATAAAGATCCCAACGCACATAAGCACCAAATGTAGGATCTAATCCTTCTGAAGGATCGGTGGCTTTTAATGTAGAAACGGAAGTTGGAAAGCCATATAGACCATCGGCATCTTTGTTTAGATTTTGAACAGCCGCATCAAAGCGCTGAACATTTTCCATAGTTTCATAATACTCGCTCGCATCGGTCAACAAGCCAGCTTCAACCAATTCGTTGTATTGTTGGCCATTATCAACAATGATCAAATCGCCCAAATCACCTGCTGCCGTCCTCGTTTGATAAAGAGTGTCTCCGTTTCCAGCAACGTTTGGTGCGATGATGTTCAATTCCATATTGAATTTATCTCGCACGATTTTGGCAAACCAACCTTCTTGCATCCCCATATAGTTGGCTAACCCATTATAGACATCGATCGTGATCGTCTCATCGTAACCACTTTCGCTAGAAGCAGCGTCTGTGTCAGATTCAGCCGCTCCTCCACAGCCGGCTAAACTACCTAGCAATGTCATGCCTAACAAACCTGTTGTTACATATTTCGACATTTTTTTCATTTTCTTCCCTCTTTCTTTTTATTAACCTTTCACCGCACCCAACATAATTCCTTTGACAAAATATTTCTGGAATAGCGGATAAATGAACATGATTGGTAAAACAACAATGACTGAAACGGTCATGCGAATCGAAGTCGGCGTCTGTGTTGTCGCTGCTGAAGCGATGCTGGAAAGTGATCCCGATGTATTTTTGACCATTTGTGCCAACGAATTGGCTTGATTGATATACGTATAAAGAAGGTATTGCAAGGAGTAGAGACTTTGATCCGTAATGTAAATCAGTGTATCTTGGAAAGAATTCCATTGACCAACTGCCGAGAAGATCGCAACTGTTGCTAAAATCGGCGTACAGTTGGGTAAAATTACCCGAAAGAATACTTGAATGATGCCAGCTCCATCCATTTCAGCTGCTTCTTGCAACGATTTGGGGATTGACTCAATATAGGTTTTCACTAAGATGATGTTAAAAGGCTGAACGACAGCCGGCAAAATATAGACCCAAAAATTATTCGTTAAACCTAATGTCTTCATGGTGATGAATAATGGAATCAGCCCTGCATTGAAATACATTGTAATCACGACAAAGCGATACCAAAATTTTCGTTTCCACATTTTTTCTTGGGTAAACATAAAGCCTAAGAAGGCTGAAGCTAAGACGGTTGCTGCTGTTCCGATCACCGTTCTAGCCACCGAAACGGTTGCGGCTAATGGCAACCCTTTTAGTTGTAACACTTGACTGTAGTTTTCAAAATGGATCTCTTGTGGAAAAAAGCGAATTTGTCCTAACGCACTCAACTCATTATTACTGATTGAATTAATAATCAAGTAATAAAAAGGATACGCGCAAATCAACGTAATCAGAAAGAAAAAGGTATAATTGAGGATACTAAACGTCAGGTTTTCACGTTTGGGTACTTTTTTCGCCTTTTTCTTTTCACTAATCGATAGTTCCATAGATATCCTCCTCTCCTAAATAATGGAAGTCCCCCGAATTTTTTTCGAAGCAATATTGACGATGGCCAACAAGGCAACAGAAATGACACTTTTTAGCATACTGATCGCGGTAGCCAGAGATAGACTATTTCCGCCCATCCCCAAATTGTAGACATACAAATCGAGGACTTGGATCGTATTTCGATTGAATGCATTTTGGAAAACAAAGTACTGATCCATCCCGTTGTTCAGCAAGTTGGCGATAGACAGCATCAGCATCACAAGGAACGTCGGCATCAAGGCAGGTAGTGTGATATGACGCATCAGATGGAAACGATTCGCCCCATCGATTCGTGCCGATTCATACAATTCGGGGTCAATTCCTGAAATGCCTGCCAGATACATGATGGCACCCCAGCCCAAGCCTTTCCAAATATTCCAAAGACACATCATCAGCCATGTATGATTGCCGCTATCCAAAAATTTGACTGGATCGGTAACGAAGCCCCATTCTTGCAGCAACGTGTTTACCAGCCCTGTTGAAGAAAACAAGCTAAAGGCGATCGTATACACCAAAACCCAACTGATAAAATTTGGCAGCGTGGTCAGCGTTTGGACCAAGTTTTTAAACCATTTGCACTTGATTTCGTTCAGTAAAATGGCGAAGCCTACTGGTAGGATCGAAGTAGCGATCCCTAAAAAACTCATGGCAAAGGTGTTTTTCATTACTTGTACGATCTGATCCACTTGTGTTGGACTAGAGACAAGAAGTCGAAACCATTTGAAGCCTACAAACTCGCTGCGCGCTAAACCTAATGCTGGTTTGTAATCATAAAGTGAATAAATCCATCCGTGCAAAGGAAAATAAGAGAACAAAAACACGAGAATCAGGAAGGGAACGATACATAAAAACAAAATCTTCCCTTCTCGTGTCACCCGCTTATTTTTTCTTGGGACACTGCTTAATTTACTTTCCATTTTCCTCCCCCTTTTTTGTAACCGCTTTTACATTTTTAATACTAGCACCTGAAATCTTATTTGCCACCTGTTAAAAATAGAGGTCAATCCGTACATTTTAGACTTTATTTTTCTTTTATTTATAAAGAATGCTGATATATCAAGGTTTCAGATAAAAGACACCTAAATGGTAAGGCTTTCAATATTTGTTTTTTGCGAGTACTATAGGAATATATCAATTTTGGAGGGATAAAAATGAAGTACAATCCTGATGGTCAACTGTACAAAATAACCACCGTTTTTTCACAATTCACATTGTTAAATTTACTATATATCGTTAGCTGTTTGCCAATTATTACGATTGGAGCTGCGACAGCTGCCCTTTATGAAGTGACGATTCGTTATGCGGATGAAGAGCGTGGTGAATTGATCGTGGGCTATGTCCGAGCGCTACGAGCAAACTTCATGAAAGCAACCGGTAGTTTTCTCCTTCTTGGGTTGCCTATGGTAGCACTACTGTATAGTAGCTTGTTTTGGTTTTCCTCAAAAACCATTCTTGCCAGTATTTTTGCCTTCGTTCTAATAGTTACAGCTATTTATCTGTTTATTGTGTTAGTCTATTGCCTCGCGTTAATTGGACGTTATGAAAACAGCTTTAGGCAAACATTAAAAAACGCGTTTCTGTTACCGATCGCGGACCCTATCCGTTCGTTAGCCCTCGCGCTTATTCCTATCGCTGCGTTTTGTTTTGTTGTTTTATTTCCGTTGTTTAAATTCCTCTTGTTGATTTTTGGTTTTTCTTTTGTTATTTATTGTAGCTCGTTCCTGTTGCTTTCTATCTTTCGTAATCAACAAGCATGAAAAGAATCAGTCATCTCTCACTTTTTCGTCGTCTGAGTCAGTTTTCCATTCGGCGACAATTGTTCATTCTTTATCTACCTGTTGTTTTTTTATCCACAGTGACTATTGGTCTCTTATTGGTCTACGATTCAACCAAACAGCTGACAGGCAATTACCAACACTTGGCTGAGTTAAATGCTCAGCGTGTCAAATCTGTTCTTTTTGATACAACAAACACGCTGACCAACACGGCGAGTTCCTTATCAAACGATACTCATCTACGTCAGCTTTTAACTGCCAATTACCTTGACGACCAAGAAGCGATCGTGGACATCAATAGCTATGATCAGCTAGATGAGATCAGAAATCTTCAAACCTCGATTGCGAAATTAACCATCTATACGACGAATCAAACCATTCCGAACTATAAATATTTTCAACAGGCAGATGACACGATTCAAGCGACCGCCTGGTACCAAAGAGCTCTCAAGCAACCCGATGCTTTTTTGATGACGATGCCAGAGGATTACAAAGCAAATCGTTTGAGTCTTTATAAAACGTTGCCTTTGCCTTTATCAAAAGAAACTGCCGTTTTGGAGATCCAAGTCGATTACAATTATCTCAGTAACCGACTTCGTAATTCATCCTATGAATTGGAATTACAGTTAAATGATGATGTCATCTTTTATAGCGACAAAATCAATCAAGTTGGGGAACCGGGACAGCTGACAGCTCTTTCTGAGCCGCAAACGAGTGCTGCCTTTTTAAAAAATGATGGTACCAAGGTGATGCTGACCAAAAGCACCTTACCCATGAGTAACAAAGAAGACATCATCACGATTTATAGTGCGGATACCAATGCCTATCGCAATCTACGCGCCAATCTGATCCGGTGGAGCACGATCGTTTTGGTGATTTTGATCACTACTTTCATCATCGTCTTTCTCTTTGCTCGATTCTTTACCAAACGAATTTCTCAACTGCAGCAGGCGGTCTACTTTGCCTCGATCGAGGATTATGATTTCTTTCAAAATATTAGCGGCGAAGACGAGATTTCACAGATCTCTCTTGATTTCCACAAGATCATTCAACGAATCAAGAAAAAAGAAGAAGAGATCTACCGTTCACGTTTGGCACAGCAAGAGCTGTTGACTCAGCAGCAGCAAATGGAATTTAATATCTTAGCGGGGCAGATCAATCCCCACTTCTTGTTCAATACATTAGAAACGATTCGTATGATGGCGCTGACTTCCGGCAATTCTGACGTCGTTTATGCCATCAAATTACTGGCAAAATCGATGCGCTATACGCTAGAAGCCCACGGAACCAAGCGAACGAGTTTAGAAGAGTCCTTAGATGCCGTTCACGTATATGTCAAGATCCAGCGGATGCGCTTTGGCGATCGAGTCAACTTTTCCTATTCAGTCTCCAATGAGATCGACCAAAAAGAGGTCCAAATATTGCCCCTCCTGATTCAACCATTGGTGGAAAACGCCATCTCCCATGGCTTGGAAGGCATCACCTATCCAGGATTTGTCCGTTTGACGATCACCAAAGACGGCCATGATCTGGTGATCGTGGTACAAGACAACGGCAGCGGGATACCGCCAGAAAAACTCGAACACTTGCAGCAAAAAATCAAGACGCCCTCCACCCATGCCAAAAAGAACATTGGGCTAGCCAATGTCAATCATCGGGTCAAAATGTTTTATGGACCTGAATACGGCTTAACGATCGAGAGTGTGTTGGGCAGCGGCACACAAGTCACCTTGCGGATCCACGATCTAAGCCAAGATTCATTTTCTCCTCGCTAAAACAGTAAAGCCCCCCTTCGATTTCTGAAACAGAAATCGAAGGGGGGCTTTTGATTGATTAGAAATCCCGCACACGAACGGTTTGTTGTGGTGAAGAAGCACTGGCGTAACAGCCCACCATGATTCCAGTAAAGACACCACCGACCTCAGTGGTCAGATATTTTGTTTCTCCACTGCCTAAAGGCTGTGCTTGTCCTTGTTCATCAAGAACAGAAAAACGATAGGTTTCATTATCGGCGCTCAGCCGAAAGGTGACCGTATCCGCTGCATAAGACAGTTTCTTTTCCACTTTCCATAAGGAACCGATTTGTCGGCGGAAAACCAGCTGCTGACTGGTTGCTGTTTTTTCCAGGTATCCCTCATAGTGATGGGTGGCATTTAAGAAAACCGTCAATCCCACTTGTCCATCCGTTAGTTGCCGACAATCAAAGGTTGCCTGAAATTGTTGCTCAAAGGCGGTTTGTCGTTGGAACACAGCCGCGAGTTTGCCTTGATCAGACAGACCCGTCTGATTAGGATGCAGCAAGAAGCCATGTGGCTCTTCTTCAATCAATGTTGGGTCCCATTCGAATAAAGTCACGTAATCAGGCTTGCTGCTCTCCTTTCGTGTTTCCTTTGATGCTGCCGCTGTGTCTACCTGAATGGTTTCTGGCAAATGACCTTTTTCGCCAAACACCGGCCATGAGTTTGACCAGTCTACTGACAGCAAACATGTTTCCCGCCCTAACAAATGCCTCAAAGGATAGCTGATGGGGCGTACTGCTAGACAGACTGCCCACCAGTTGCCTTTAGTATCTTGCACGAGATCCGCATGCCCTGCGGCTTGCAGTGGCAAATTCGTACTGCGATTGGTCATCACTGGATTGTTGGGGCATGCTTCGTAGGGTCCCGTCAAGGAACGGCTGCGGGCCATGGTCAGCATATGCCCATAGGACGTTCCGCCTTCGGAGATCAACAGGTAGTAATAGCCGTCTTTTTTATACAAGTGGGGGCCTTCTGGATCAGCCGCTCCGCTGCCCGTCCAAATGTTTTGGCGCGGGCCTAGTTCTCCAGAAACCAAATCGATCGTCCGCAGATAGATCTCCTTATGGGTGCCTAAGTAATAGGTCTGTCCATCGTCATCTGCGAAAATCGTCGGGTCGATCCCAGGAGTGTCCAGCCAAATCGGGGCAGACCATTCACCGGCGATGTCATCCGTCCAGATCAGAAAGTTGCCTTCTCCTCCTTCGTTTGCGCCAACGTTGGTGCAAACGATGTAAAAGCGGTCCTTGATAAAACGCAAGGTTGGGGCATACAGACCAAAAGCATTGGGATTTTCAGTCGATAACTGCAGCTGCTCAGGTCGCGAAAGTCCATGGCCAATCAGCTGCCAGTCTGCCAAGTTTTTACTGTGATAGATTGGTAATCCAGGAAAATATTCAAAGGTACTCGTCACCAGATAAAAGTCTTCACCGACACGGCAAATACTGGGATCTGGATGAAATCCAGGCAAAATTGGATTCGTGATGGTTCGCATGGGCATCTAGAACTCCTTTATCGTGGTTTGGTCAGCGGTCAGCTCATGGCTCGTTTTTCCAGCAGTCGTGTGAATCTGCAAGGATGCTTGCTGGATGCCAGTCAGCTTGACGATCAGTTCTTGAGCGACTCTTTCGACAGCTACCTCGCCAAGCCATTCACCGTGGTGATCATAGATAGCGGCAGCGGTCTTGTCTTGCGGATCAAAGAGATGGATCGTTGGATGTTCAGCATAGTCATAGACTGCTTTGGTTTGTTCATGGCCTTCGACAATCAGTTGATTTGGTCGGACTAACAGTGGCAAGTGGAAATAGTCATAGGTTTCTTGGTACCAGTGTCCGCCCTCGTAGGCTTTGCCAGATAAGTAGTCGATCCAATGCCCCTTCGTCTTCGGTACGTAAAAGGAGACCGTTCCTTGATCATTAAAAATGGGTGCAACTAAAAGGTGTTCCCCCAGCATGTATTGGCGATCCAAATGATGGGTCATCTCGTCTTCAGGAAACTCTAAGACCATCGCCCGCATCATCGGAATCCCCGTTTGAGCAGTTAGCACCGATTGGGCTTGCAAGTAAGGCATCAAGGACAATTTTAACTTGGTAAAGGCTTTGGCTACCGCCACGGCTTCGTCGTCATAGACCCAAGGCACTTTGTATTCCCAGCTGCCATGGTAACGGCTATGGGAAGACAGCAGACCAAATTGTGTCCAGCGCTTGTAAAGGTCTGGGGTTGAGCCAGCTTCAAACCCTGAGATATCGTGGCTCCAATACCCAAAGCCGCCTAACCCAAAGGACAGACCTGCTCGCAGTGACTCTGCCATTGATGGATAATCTGAGGTACTGTCGCCACCCCAGTGTACAGGCAAGCGTTGCGAACCAACCGAAGCTGCCCGCGCAAAAACGATGGCTTCTTCTGCTCCCTTGACTTCTTTCAGCAAGTCAAAGACGACTTTATTGTATAGGTAGGCGTAATAATTGTGCATTTTTTCTGGATCAGAGCCGTCATAGTACACCGCATCGGTGGGAATCCGTTCCCCAAAATCCGTTTTGAAGCAATCCACACCCATGTCTAATAAGGCACGCAGCTTGCTATTGTACCAAGCGACCGCTTCAGGGTTGGTGAAGTCGACGATCGCCAAACCTGCTTGCCATTTGTCCCATTGCCAGACATCTCCATTGGCGCGTTTCAAAAAGTAGCCATTGGCCATCCCTTCATCAAACAAGGGTGATTTTTGCCCAATGTAAGGATTGATCCAGACACAGATTTTCAATCCTTTGGCTTTCAAGCGCTGCAGCATTTTTTCAGGTTCTGGGAAAGTTCGTTCGTCCCACGTGAAGTTGCACCACTCATATTCTTTCATCCATAAGCAGTCAAAATGAAAGACCTCAAGAGGGATATCACGTTCTGCCATACCGTCTACAAAAGACGTCACGGTTTGTTCATCATAATCCGTCAAGAACGAGGTACTTAGCCACAAACCAAAGGACCACGCAGGCGGCAACGACGGTTTCCCCGTCAAATCAGTGTAGCGCTGAATCACTTGTTTTAACTCATCGCCGGCAATCACAAAGTACTGCAGCGATTGTCCTGGATTGCTGAATTGAACACGAGAAACTTTTTCACTCCCCACTTCAAATTGCACCCGGTCTGGTGAATTGACGAAGACGCCATACCCTTTATTACTTACATAAAACGGAATATTTTTGTAAGCTTGCTCCGTACCAGTGCCCCCGTCGGCATTCCAAATATCAACACTTTGGCCGTTCTTCACGAAATTTGTAAAGCGTTCCCCTAAACCATAGATCGTTTCTCCCACATCCAGGGTCAACTGTTCGCTGATATGGGTATTTGCTTGCGGATCGATCACTAAGGCTTTACTGCGAGGTTTGCTTTGGGTAATCAGCTGTTCTTTGTAATAAAACGAAGCTGTCACATTTTCCTCTTTGCTAATCACGACTTGCAAGTCTCCCGAGCGAAAAACATACGATTGCTCATCTTCTGAAATATCAGGAGTGATCTCTTCTGTCATCAATTCAAAATCGGGGGCTTTGGCTTGGACTCCCTTATAATTATAGAGGGTGATCCCAATGATATTGGTTCTAGGGGTAGTGACTTCCATCGTTAACAATCCGCCATCCAAGGTTGCCCCTTTATGCCCGACATAGCTATAAGGCAGATATAAGACCAATTTGTTTTCTTCTTTACGGGCATCGTAGACATGCACCGCAAATTTCACATCAAATCCTTCACGAAATAACCAACCGCCATCTGAAAATTTCATTTTTTTCCTCCTTGTTGGATCAATGTCAACGCCCCTAACAGACCAGAATCATTATAGTAACGACAAGTCTCGATCGGCACTTGGAAATCCGGCCAATGGGGGTTCTCATTGATTGCTTGTTTGATTATAGCTAATAGATCAGGGTTTTGGCTGATGCCGCCGCCGATCAGTATTTTTTCGGGATTCATCGTGACAGCTAGGTTGTAAATCGCAAGTGCGACATAACGTGCCCACTGTTTCAGAATCTCCTGCGTTTCAGGATCACTCGACCGCTGCTGCATGATGGTTTCGCCTAAAATCTCCTCTGATTCAGGAATCGCTTTTGCCCGTCGATAGGCAGCAATCAGTCCTCTCGTTGAAGCTAGATCATGGAGGGTCGCAAAAGAAGATGCTTGAAAATCAGTGATCATCATCCCGAATTCTCCTGCCCGAAACCCATTCCCGTGAATCAACTGGCGCTGATGAACGAGCGCGCCACCAATACCGGTACCTAATGTGATCATGACAAAATCTTGTACGTCAGTAGCATTGCCGGTCGAAAGTTCTGCTAAAGCAGCACATTTCGCATCATTTTCGATCCAGATCGGATAGGGCTTGGTTAAACGCTGCTGCAGCTCTTGTACGACAGCACAGCCGTGTAAAGGAGCCAACGCCCCCGCCATGATCGCCCGGCCATTGACTGAATCAATGAAACCAGGAAAACTCAGCCCAATTCCTTCGATGACATGCGCTTGCTCGACTTCTTGTATTTTGGCAGCTAAGGCAGCAAAAAATTCATCCCGGGTATTACTCGGGGTTTTGATTTTGCCTCGGTCCAGCCATTGATTCTTCTCGGTAAAAACCCCGAATTTGATATAGGTCCCGCCTACATCAAAGCACAGGCGTACATCTGTCATTTCTCCTCCTCCGTTCAAAAAGCGCTTACAGTTTCATCTAAATTATATAAAAGAAAAAAAAGAAAGCCTACCAAGCAATTTAGTCATCGTTACCCTAAAAAATAGATGTCCGTAGAAAATCACGGACATCTTTGTGGTTATTCATTTTTCCGAAACTCATTTGGTGAAACCTGATGGTATTGTTTGAACTTTTTGTAGAAATAATCAACATTGCTGTAGCCTACCAATTCAGCGACTTCGTAGACCATTAGATTGGAATGACGTAAGATTTCCACCGCCTTTTCCATTCGCACTTCATCCAAGAACGCCAAATAATTTTTACCGGTTTCTTTGCGAAACTTCTTGCCTAGATAGGCACTATTGTAATTGAAACGTTCCCCGATTTTTTTCAAGGTCAAATCTTCTTGATAATGCTTTTTTGTGTATTGGATTAATTCTGCAATGATATCGATTTGGTTCAAACTGCTGGCGACTGTTGCTTGCAAGGCTGCTAGTTTTTCGGCGATGACCTTTTGCAGCATCGGAAACGTTTGGGCGAGAAAAATCTGCTGATGCACTTCGTCTGTCGACCATTCGATTGCTAAGGCTACTTTTTCACTGATTTGATGCTGCAACCATTCGATGTCACCATTGATTTGCCATTTGATCTCTTCTTCCAATGCCAATGAATGATAAAAGGTTTGATAATAGCGGAATAACGGCTGTTCCAACGGATCGTTTGCCAAAATCGCTTTTACTAATTCTTCACGCAAATCGCTTCGTTCTTCTGCTTCTTGGGTCGTATCCAAAACATGGTGAGAAATGACTTGATTGGGAAATAAGAAAATCAATTTACTCAATGTTTGGATATCGATCATCAATGGCTTCAAGTTATCTTGCGCCGCAAACCAGCGAGAGATCAAGATCTCTTGATGAGCCATTTTTTTGCGGCACCACGCATCGATCGCCTCGTCGGGAAAGCGTTCCTCGTTTAACAAAACCAAATACCGATGATGCCGATGGATCAAGGTGATGACTTGCGCCACTTGCTCCTGCAATTTCTCAACCAGCTTTTGGGCATCTGCCTCCTCGGGAAGTCGCAATAGCTTGATGGCTTGTGCGTCTTTGATCCCCGTTGGATCCCCGCCAAACAATTTCTCCATCAACTGACTCTTCTGATTTTTCTGCTGATCGGTCTTGGCTTTTTGATCGATTTTCGTCAAAATACCGATCAGCTCTTCTTCATCAACTGGTTTCAGCAAATAGGTCACAGCGCCCAGTTGCAACGCTTGTTTGGCATAATCAAAATCTGAGTAGCCGGACAAAATAATGGCAAAAAACAAAAGCCCTTCCTCCGATGCTGCTTGCACCATCTCAAGACCATTTTTTCCCGGCATACGGATATCAGCGATCACAACATCTGGCTTCAATTCGCGGATCATTGCCAAGCCAGCTTCGCCGTTTTCCGCCGACCCGACGATTTGATACCCCAGACGTTCCCAATCGATGATCAGAGGCAGTCCATTTCGGATCGATGCTTCATCGTCAACGATCAACACTTTACGCATTTTCCAACCTCCATTTTCAGCTACTCCTTCGTTACATCATGTTTCACTTGTCAAACTTGCCCCGTTGGTGCGAATCACCTCTTGATACCAATAAAAACTATCTTTCGGGATGCGCGCCAACTGACGTTCGCTTTGATTGTCGCGATCGACATAAACAAACCCATAGCGTTTTTTGTATCCATTCAACCAACTCAGTAGATCTGTAAAGGACCAAGCACAATAGCCGATCAGCTCAACCCCATCCGTGATGGCCTTTTGCAGTTCCACCAGATGTTCCTGCAAATAGGTGATGCGGTAGGGGTCATGGATCTGTTTGTCTTCTGTCAATTGATCGATAGCGCCTAACCCATTTTCAGTAATAAAAATCGGCAAGTCATAATTGGCTTGGATGCGTCGCAAGGCTACGCGGAAACCAACGGGATCGATCTCCCAGCCCCAATCCGTTTTTTTCAAGTGAGGATTTTCTGCTGTCGCAAACATGGTTTCTTCGGGTGAGAACTCACCAGCTGCCGCTTGCATCAAATACGGATCGACTTTAGAAAATTCTTTCTTTTCAGCTGACTGCTTTTGCAAATTGTTTTGCTGGGCCGTCCCACCGTGATAGTAATTGATTCCTAAGAAATCAGGTTTTGCCTGTTTTAATAGTGCTTGATCTTCTGGAGTGACTTCAGGAGCCAAGCCAACTTTGGCTAATTGCTTGTAGACAAATTTCGGGTATTCGCCTTTGCAATAGACATCTAAAAACCACGCGTTGTTGAAGGCTTCGCCATTTTCTGCAGCCAGCACATCTTCTGGGTCACAGCTAAACGGATACATCGGACCATAGCCAAAACTTGGACCAATCTTGCCCTGTGGAACCAGCTCATGGAACAAATTGATCGCCTTTGCATTGGCAAGGTTGATGATATGATTGGCTGCATACATCCGTTTTAAGTCCTTCAAGCCCGGTGGATGTGCCGCCCAACGGTACCCTAAGGAAGTGAAGACATTTTGTTCATTCATGGTGACCCAATAGGTGACTTTCTTTCCTAGGCGTTCAAAAAGGATCCGACAATACCGTTCAAATGCTTCTGCTGTTTCTCGGCCTTCCCATCCTAAGTATTTGTCTTGCAAAGCCTGAGGAAGGTCCCAATGATACAGCGTCAAAATCGGCTCTACTCCTTGCCGAAGCAATTCGTCCACCAGCTTTTCGTAAAACGCCACACCCGCTTCGTTGACCGCGCCTTCGCCATCAGGTAAGATTCGCGACCACGCCACGCTGAAGCGATAGGCTTTCAAGCCCATTTGCTTCATCAAAGCAACATCTTCTTTGTATCGATGGTAGTGATCGATCGCCACTTTGCCGTTGGTTTCCTCAAAGGTATTGCCGGGAATTTGGGCATAGGTATCCCAAATCGACGGACCTTTGCCGTCTTCTGCCCACGCACCTTCAATTTGATAGGCCGCCGAAGCCGCCCCCCATAAGAAGTTTTCTGGGAAAGGATCTAAGTTTGTGTGAAACATCAAGTTGCCTCCTTCAATTCCTAAACCGAGTTAAATCGGTTACATTTTATCGTATCATAATTTGGTTGATTCGTAACAATTACCAAAAGATATTTTTTAGGTGAAAAAACTGTCGCTCCTCAGAACGACAGTCGTTTCTTATTAAAACAGGTAATCATTCAAACGAGATTTCACATATTCAATGTGGCTGGATTCTAATTCGATTTGATCATGCGCCAATGCGTAATCTGTCAGTGTTTCTAAGTTTTCCTCATCAGCAACGATCTTCGCTCCGATGCCTTCTTGGAAAGAGGCGTACCGTTTTTTCTTCAACTCGTCTAAGAAGCGGTCTTCTTTTAGTTTCGCTGCTGCTTTCAACGCTCTGGCATACGTATCCATACCAGCGATGTGGGCTAACAACAGATCTTCCATTTCAAATGACGAACGACGGACTTTAGAATCGAAATTGATTCCTCCCGGCGCGATGCCGCCGTTTTCTAAGACTTCGTATAAAGCGAGTGTTGAGTCAAAGACGTTGGTTGGGAATTCATCCGTATCCCATCCTAACAGCATATCTCCTTGGTTGGCATCCAGTGAGCCTAATGCGTTATAGCTACGGGCGACGGCGATTTCATGTTCAAAGGTATGCCCAGCTAATGTTGCATGATTGGCTTCTAGATTTAATTTGAAATCTCCTTCTAAGCCGTAGTGCTGAATGAAGGCCATCGTTGTCGCTGCATCAAAATCATATTGGTGTTTTGATGGTTCTTTTGGTTTCGGCTCTAATAAGAACTGCGGTTTATGACCGATTTTTTCGCCATAAGCGATCGCCATTTTGAATAGACGGGCGATGTTGTCTTGTTCAAATTTCATGTCTGTATTCAACAAGGTTTCATAGCCTTCACGGCCGCCCCAGAAGACATAGTTTTCCCCGCCTAATTTTTTCGAGATATCTAAGCCTTTTTTAACTTGGGCTGCTGCATACGCGTAAACTTCCGCATTATTGGTGGAAGCAGCGCCGTTGTTGAAACGAGGGTGTGAGAACATATTTGCTGTATTCCATAATAGTTTGATTCCCGTTTGTTCCATTTTTTCTTTGATCAAATCGGTGATTTCGTCTAAGTTTTGGAAAAATTCTTCTAACGTTTCTCCCGCAGGTGCCACGTCAACATCATGGAAACAGAAGAACTCTGCCCCTAATTTTTCGCAAATCTCAAAGAAGGCTTCTACTCGATTTTTCGCCGTTTCCATTTCGGTGTCACCAATCCACGTCCGTTTGTTGACAGGTGCGCCGAAAGGATCAGAGCCGTCTTGCGTCATCGTATGCCAATAGGCGATTGCAAAACGTAGATGATCTTTCATTTTCTTGCCCAAAACAACTTCTTCGGCATCGTAATGGCGAAATGCAAACATATTGTCTGTTTTAGGACCTTCGTAGCGGATTTTTTCGATCTCTGGGAAATAAGTCATTGTTGTTGCCTCCATTTTATGTTTTTTAGTGTAATAAACTAACTTACTTGTTTCCAATCATTTAGAACTAAAAACGATTCCTCGCTTTGATCAAGCAGATTGCCTGCGGCCATTACGCTATTCGATTTGCGCCAACGCATGGCAGATAGGCGCGGTTTGCTGGTAGACGGTCCGGTAGATCGCATAGATTTCTTGGTATTTGGCGACATTTTCAGGAATCGGTGCAATGGCTTTGCCATATTTGACAAAGGCGTTAACACAAGCACCTGCATCTGGATAAATGCCACTGCCGATTGCTGCCAGCATTGCTGCGCCCATACCTGGACCTTGCTCAGTAGACAAAGTCAGCATTTCTGCATTAAAAATATCGGCTTGCATTTGCAGCCATTCGGCATTTTTCGCACCGCCCCCCACAGAAACGATCTGGGTGAATTTCCGCTGTGCTCGTTCTTCCATGATCATTTGGGAATCTTTCAAAGAGAAGGTGATCCCTTCTAAGACGGCACGACTGAAATGCTTTTCGCGATGCCGTGTGTCAATGCCAATAAAACTTCCTCTGATTTGGCTGTCGGTATGTGGGGTGCGTTCGCCCACGATATAAGGCGTAAACAGCAGGCCTTCTGCCCCCGGTTTTACCTCACTGATCGCTGAAAGCAATTCCTGAAACGATTGGTTTGGGGCAAACGTATCACGATACCAGCTTAAGGAATTTCCAGCGGCTAACGTGACCCCCATTGAATACAACTTGTCTTTGATCGCATGACGGAAAAGGTGTAGATCGCCTTGATAATCAACCTCTTGCGCTTCTTCAAAGGATAAGAACACACCGCTAGTGCCAATCGACACCATGCCGACACCTTCGGCGATGATCCCTGACCCTAATGCAGCACAGGCATTGTCTGCGCCACCTGCATAGATCGTCACCTCTTGTTCAAAGCCAAAGGCTTCTTGCAGCTCTTTTCGCATTTGCCCTACAGGCGCTGCTGATTCAAAAAGCGGCGGCAGTAAATCCGATGCGATGGCGAATTTTTCTAGAATGGCTTCAGACCAGCACTTCTTTTCGATATCCAGCAGCAACGTACCCGCTGCATCAGAATAATCCATCGAATAGTTACCAGTCAGCCAAAAAGCCAAGTAGTCTTTTGGCAGCATCATGTGACGAACTTGTTGCCAATGTTCAGGCTCATGTTCTTGAACCCATAAAACTTTTGGTAAGGTGAACCCTTCCAAAGCAACATTCTTGGTGATTGCTTTTATTTCCTCTCCAAAGGATGCCATGATCTCTTGGCATTGTTTGGTGGTTCGAACGTCATTCCATAATATTGCCGGACGAATGACTCGGTTATCTTCATCCAATAAAACAAGACTATGCATTTGCCCAGAAAAGCTGATGCCGATCAATTCTTTCTGCAGCGTTGGAAGCTGCTGGATCAAGGTTTTGATTACCTTATCTGCCGCCTCTTGCCAATGCACCGGCTCTTGCTCACTGAACCCCGGTCTAGGGGATGACAATGGATAGTCAGCACTTGCTGTTCCTTGGAGTTCCCCGGTTTGATCAAAAACTAAGCCTTTTAACGCACTTGTTCCTAGATCCACCCCTAAAAAATAAGCCATCTCTTCTCTCCTTCCTCTGTTTGAAGCAGTTAACCATTGATCCTCAATCGGTTAATTAGCATTCAAAACTAACTAATTGGATAGTAAACGATTCTTGCATTCCTGTCAAGCGCTTTCAACGATTCTTTTATGGTTTTTCGTTCTCAAACTACTGTTCCTACATTCTTCGTTTTTTCTTTATTCTTCAGCTTGCACAATATTAATTTGCACGGTAAACTAACACTAATCACATCTACGAAGAGGAGAACACATGATTATCAATAAAATGGGCATACGCGAACAAAATGAAGCGGCTGTATTGAAGACAATCATTGACAATGAAAATGTGTCAAGAGCGGAAGTGTCAAATTTGACCCATCTCAATAAAGCGTCTGTTTCTCAAATAACCAAAAAACTGATCGACACGGACTTCGTGCGCGAAGTCGGCATTGGGGATTCCACTTCGATCGGTGGTCGCAAGCCGATTCAATTGCAATTCAATCACCGCAGCAGCTTAGCTGTTACCTTTGACATCGGCTATAACTATGTTCGTGGAATGCTTTCTTATATCAATGGCGAGATGATCGCCTCCGCCGATCATTCCCATGAATTGATCACCAAAGAAAATGTACTGGCGACGATCGATTCTATGATGAAAGAATTTTGGCCGCAAATGCCGCAAACCACTCATGGATTAGTAGGAATCTGTTTGGCGATCCACGGCATCGTTCACAATCAGACGATCACCTTTGCCCCCTACTACGACTTGGAACACTTTGATTTGATCGCCCCTTTGAGCCAAAAATACAATACGGCGGTCTATATAGAAAACGAAGCCAATCTGACGGCTTTAGGCGAGTACTGTTTTTCTTCTGATTCCACGAATTTACTGAGCGTCAGCGTCCATAGCGGGATCGGTGTCGGAATCATCGTTGATGGGCAGCTACAAACCGGTACTCACGGTATGGCGGGGGAAGTTGGCCATTCTACGCTCTTTCCTCACGGCAACTTGTGTCCTTGCGGCAATCGAGGCTGCTTAGAGCAATATGCCTCGAACAAAGTCTTGTTTGACACCTACAGTCACTATACAAAAACTGCCTTCGTAAATTCGGATACCTTCGCACAAGCCTACCATGCCGGAGAAAAATCAGCAGTCGAATTGGCGCAACAAAATGTTGAGTTTCTTAGCATTGGGCTAAACAATGTCATCACTTTTTCTGATCCCGAAGAAGTCTATATCAACAGCTCGGTCTATCGCAAAATTCCTGATTTATTACTGGTGCTGCAGCAAAAATTGACCAGTCAGTTCACCAAAAACACGAAGATCAAAAACAGTCGATTGGGCGATCAAGCCCCGCTGTTTGGCGGTAACGTTCTAGTGGCAAAACATTTCTTGAATATCAACGATTTACGCTTTGCAGCACTTGATCTCTCCCATGCGATCCGTTAAATGAACGCTGGACTGAAAACTCAGTCCAGCGTTTTCTTTTGGTAAAAAGGTCTCGCTATCCTTTGATTCCGCCAGCCGTCACACCGCCCACGATGTATTTCGAGAGAAACAGGTAAATCAGCAGTAAAGGAATAATACTTAATGAGATCCCTAGATACATACTGCCAAATTCAGTACGGTAAACATCGGTTTTCAGCAATTGGACCAGCATCGGTAACGTATACTTTTCCGTATCGTTGATCAAGATCAAGGGCATCAAGAAATTATTCCACGAGGTCACGAACGAGAAAATCGCCATGGTGGCTAGGCCCGGTTTCATCAAAGGCAACATGATGCGATGGAAAATTTTGATTTCGCCGGCTCCGTCTAAACGAGCAGAATCTGCCAAATCAGGATGATAGATCGTTTCTAAATATTGCTTTAAGAAAAAAACGGTCGCGGGTGATGCGATCGCTGGTAAAATCAATGGCAGAAAATTATTTAAGAGCCCTAAGCGATTCATAAATTGATAAAAACCGATCATGCTAATTTGCTGAGGAATCATGATCAGCCCAAGAATGACAGCAAACAGGACTTTCTTGCCACGAAATTCATAGGCGATCACGCCATAAGCCGTCAGCGCTGAAAAATACACATTGAGAACGGTAGCACCAGCAGCAATCAGGAAACTATTTTTAAACCCATTGAAAACATTAAAGCCTCTGCCCATTAAGACGGACCAGTTGTATTGGAGATTACCGCCGGGCCACAAGGACAGCCCTTGCTGGATCTGTTCCGCTGAACGAGTCGCATTGACTAAGACGACCCAAAACGGCAGTATACTTAGGATGGTCAGCAACACCAAAAAGACATAGATCAACAATCGTTTTGCTCGATAGCTATTTTCCATTTATTTTCGCCCCACTTTGCTGTTTTCTTTGAAAAATTGAAACAATAACGTGCTTAATACGATTGAAAGTACCAATAATAGTACCGACGCGGTTGCGGCAACGTTGAAATTCCGACTCCCGGTAAAGGCTTGGTTGTAGATAAACATCGTGATCGTTAAGACGCTATTGTTGGGATTGCCATTTGTCAGCAAAAAAGGAATATCGAACATTTGCAAGCCGCCAATCAAGGACGTCACCAATGTATAAAGCAAGATTGGTTTTAACAAAGGCAGCGTAATCTTGCGGAAAATTTGACCATCATTGGCTCCATCGACCATTGCTGATTCAAAAAGAGCATCATCAATGCTCAAAATGCCCGAAACCAAAACGATCGTTGTCTGACCATACCACATCCAAAATTGGATAAAGGAAACGATCAGCCGAGTGCCCGTTTCACTACGGAAAAAGTCATAGGGCTGGTCCAAAACACCGAAATGCTGCAAGACTAGGTTGATCGGACCTAACGGAAAACTGAACAAAACAAAAAATAAGATTGCTACTGAAGCGGCAGTAATGATGTTGGGTAAGTAAAAAGCGACTTTGAAGAAGCCTTTCCCCCGCAAGCGCAGCTTGATATTGGTAAACCATGCCGCCAGCAACAAAGCCAAGCCAATTTGAGGAACAAAGTTTACGCCCCACAAAATAAAGGTATTGCTGATCGATTTTAAAAATAACGGGTTGCGAAAAATCGCAAGATAGTTATCCAGTCCGACAAGATTGGCAGTCGGATTCCACCCTTTTAGATCTGTAAAGCTCAGGTAAATCGTATAGAGAATTGGATAAAGCTGAAAAACCAAGAATGCTAGAAAAAATGGTGCGATAAATAATAGCCCATAGCGATGATACTGTTCAAATCTTCTCTTATTCTGCATCGTAATCCCCCTGATATTTTTTTCTTCCACTGTCAACTTCTGCCTATAAAGACAAGCCATTTAAGCAGCGCCTAGTACCTAGAAAAGGTTGAAACCGACCCCGTCTTCGGTGCCGATTTCAACAACGCCTAATCTACTTGAACATCTGGATAAGCATTGACGACCGCATCTTTAAAGTTTTGGATCGCCGTTTCCTGATCCACTTCACCTTTTGAATATGGTGTCAAACAACTATCCGTAAAGAGGGTTTCAATCGTCTGGTCATACTCGGTCAGAATTTTCGCGTTGATGTCTTGAACCATATCGGCAAATTCTGCATAGTGGTTTTGACCGCCTAAAAATTCCTCTTGGTATTCGCTTTTAATTTCTTCAACGACTCGCTCATTCGATACAAAATCACCAGTATCTTCGGCCCATTGTTTTAAAAATGCTTGATCTGTGGTCAAGTAAGCCACCAATTGCGCCGCTTCTTCTTGCATCTCAGAATTTGCCGTAGCACCGATCCATGTGCCGCCCCAGAACCACGACGACGGTCCTTGGATCATGCGCCAGTCCCCTTCTGTTGAGCTGGAGTTATCGGCAGCTGTCGCATTTGGTTTTAACCAATAGTGCAGCCCCCATGTCGGCAAACTATAACCGAATACATTGTCGCTATTCATTCCAGCAAACCAAGCTTCTGATTGTCCTTCTGTATCTTGTGTCAGGCCTTCTTCTACAAATTTTCGTGATATATCCAACAAATCATACAAACTGTCGTCGATCACTAATTTACCGTCTTCAACCCAGCCATGTTCGCGTTGACCATAAAAAGGCTTCGCCAAATCTTGGACACTAGAGATCATATAGGTGGTTCCACCACTTTTTTCTTTGACTGCTTTGGCTTCCTCATAGAACTTGTCGTAGTCTGACAAGGCCGCTTGCGCAGCCGCTGGATCATCGATCCCTAGCAGCTCTTCTGCCATCGATGCCCGGTAATAAAACCCGCCAGGAGCGGCTTGCCAAGCCAAGGCATGAAGAACCCCGTCTTTTGAAGTCCCTACGTCTTTGACATATTGATACGTATCTGCCGCGGCTTCATCAAGTCCCAGTGAACCAAGGTCTGCCATCATGCCTGATTCCACATATTTTTTGACAAAGGCAGATTCTAAAGCAATCACATCTGGTGCATCTTTGGAACCGAGAATCGGATCGAGCTTGGTCTCGAATTGGTCAGAAGGAATCTCCACGATCCGAATGTCATAGGCCAAATCGTCATGCGCCGGCAAATAGTAATCATTGATCATCGTTGATAATTCTGAAGTAAAGGTCCAAACCACGAGTTCATCCTTGCCACTACTTCCTGATGCGCTGTTATCCGAGCCGCTGTTTCCTGAACCATTCCCGCAGCCACTAAGCATAAAAGCCGCTAAGCCCGCCACTGACGCTGTTTGTAAGACCCGTTTCCAATTTTTCATCTTTCTTCCTCCTCGATTTTTTGATAGTCAAATGAATCAAAATCAGCCGCCAAACGATTGCCGGTCGTATCGATCGCAAACATCCCTACAAAAGCCCCTGTAAAGAACCCACCGTAATGTTCTGCTACATAGTCGTCAGACAATTGCAAGCTGTCAAATAGCTGATCGATGACCTGCCACTCTTTTTGATCAAAGGAGTACGCGTATTGATAGTGGGCATAATTAACGATCGTTTTGAAGTAGACTGTTTGTACATCGGCTGGTATCATAACTTCTGGTGCTTTTTGACTCTTCAGTTGGCCCTTTTCGCTTGCCAATACAGTAATGATTCTGCCTTTCGTCTCATCATGAGTGATGTAGATCGCCGACCAGTTTTGTGTATTGTAGTAATTCGTCATGCCTGCCAACTGTAGAAACGAGGTCGGTGAAAATTCGACGGCAGTCGTTGCTTCGAAACGAAAATCGCTCCATCTTCTTGCCACCAGTGCTTGATGGAACAAGGAATTGAACGACTCTCGCCCATACAAGCGCAAGTATCCAGGTCGTGCGGTCAAACTACCGATCTCCTCAGAAAAAGGAATCCGCAAGGTTTGAAACACTGGTGCCAAAGACTTCTCTTCAAAATCATCAAAGCCTGATTCTGTCTCCCACGGATGTTCGGGCAGCTGTGGCTGTGGGACTTCCTCTTTTGGAAAGTTTCCGCCTGTGATATACGGCCAATCATTTTCCCAATAAACAGACTGGATCGCTGTTTCCCGTCCGAGCGGGCAATAGCCGCGATTTTCTAAGAGGGGCGTTTCTGGATACTTCAGCGCTCGCCCTGTTAAGTGAACAAAATACCATTCATCGGTCTGCGTTTTCACAAATGAACCATGGCCAGCTTTTTGTAGCGGGATCTCTGGCTGTCCCCATGAACTGATCAGAGGGTTTTGAGGATGAACTTCATAAGGCCCGTCGATGTGCGTCCCACGAGCGATGGTACTTGCATGTTCAAACTTGGTGCCGCCTTCTGCCGTCAATAAATAATAATAGCCGTTCACTTTATACATAACCGGTGCTTCAGTCAATTTGCGCTCTGTTCCTTTGAAGATAATTTTGGGCTGCCCCACCAATTTCTTGGCTTGCCAATCAAACTCTTGAAGAGCGATCCCATAAAAGGAATGGTTTGTCGGGCGATAATCCCATACCATGTTCAGAAAATATTTTTTGCCGTCGTCGTCATGAAATAACGAGGGATCGAAACCAGAAGAGTTCATATAGATTGGTTCTGACCACTCCCCATCAATGGTTTCACAGGTGATCAAATAGTTGTTCACATCTTTCCAGCTATTGGATTGTGTTTTGACATCTGAATAAATCAACCAAAAACGACCATCACTGTAACTTAAGTTTGGCGCCCAAACGCCCCCAGAATCAGGGTTTCCCAGCATATTCAACTGACTGACACGATTGACTGGTGTACTGATCAAGCGCCAGTTCTTCAAATCCTTCGAATGGAAGATGCGCACACCTGGAAACCATTCAAAGGTCGATGTAGCAATGTAATAATCTTCTCCTGCACGACAAATACTCGGGTCTGGATGAAAGCCTGTTAGTATCGGATTGGTAATCAAAAAAATTTCCTCCTCTTTCCCTTTTTGGCATTTTGTGATTCAACTGAGTGTCAATAGGAATAAGCAGCTTTCAGTTAGTAAGTTTTCTTTACTAATATACCTAACTAAAAAAAGAGACTTGCTGCTGTAGTTCATTTTAAAAATATTCACTAATCATTGTTCTATTTACTTTCTTCAGCTGAACTGTCATAATTATAAAATGAAATCGCTATCATTCACAGGACGATTTCCACACATCGATAGACAAAAAATGGAGGAAAGATTGCGTGACCATTTTAGAAGAATACCATTTTGGCGAATATCTAGGCGTTTCCAGTTACCATCCCTACTCGCTTAATTACATGGAACATTTTCATCGTTCCTTTGAATTGCTTTTTTGTAGTGACGGCGAAGCGGTTGTCAAAATCGAAGAAAGTCCCTATGTCCTTACAACTGGCCAAGTGTTATTAGTCATGCCTTACCAGACCCATGCCATCGAAACCCCTAAGGAATCACAACTACATATTCTGGTTTTTTCGCCGGAGTTTATTCCAGATTTTTATGCCAAAACCAAAGATTTTGCTTTGTCAGATCCCGTTATCACCATTGATCCGTCTGTCGCAAATCAGCTGTATTATCCTTTATTTGAAACGGATTCCCTCTATTTACGAAAATCGGCACTGTATCAAGTCCTTTACCTTTTTGAGCACCAAACGACTTTACTACCAGCCAAAAACCAAGAGGATATCCTGATCCAGCTGCTTGCCTATATCGAGTCACACTTCAAAGAAGAGCTGACGCTCGAAAAACTAAGCAGCAGTATCGGTTATAGTAGCGTCTACGTTTCCAGAATGATCACTGAGAAATTGAAAAGCACCTTTCCTCGGCTTTTGAATCAAGCAAGAATTCGCCATGCCTCTTTTTTGCTGACCCATAGTCTCTTGCCGATTACGGAAGTAGCAGAACAAGCTGGCTTTCAAAACGTGCGAACCTTCAATCGAAATTTCAAAGCATTGACCTCACTGACTCCGAAAGAATACCGCTTAACACACAATGCTCATTTTTCGTTGCTGAAGGAATAGCGTAAAAAAGCAGCTTCACTTACCTATAAAGTGAGCTGCTACAATCTTACTCGTTATTCTAGTCAACCTTTTGCCACGTTCCCAGAAAGTAGTGAAAAACGTTCTAACGCTCCCCTTCTTCATAGAGAAATGAGCAGGAAAAAACCAATTGCCAAAATCAACCTTTGTTGTTTTATCGATTCCGCAACACTATCCCTGATTTACAGCACTGTATGTTCTTGCTTAATGCCCGTTTGCTTGATCGAAGCTTCTTTAAATATCGATCAAGCCCAAGAAAAATGATTCACGACTAGCCAGTCTCTGACTTCTGTTAGATCAGAAAAAGTTTTCACCTGTGTAGCTACTTCTTGCTCAAGTTTTGGCTGTTTAAGCAAAGGATACTTCCCATTTTTTTTGACTGGCAAAGCACTCAAATCATCCGCAATCAGAAAAGCTGGGATCTCGGCTTGTTTTGCGGCTTTTATGCCGGCTAGAGAATCTTCTAATACCAAGGCTGCTTCAGGCTTTACGCCTAATTGTTGGCAAGCTGTTAGAAAGATTTCTGGATCAGGTTTGCCGTTTCGCACTTGATCCCCAGAAACCACCGTGTCAAACCAATCTGGCATCTGTTCCATTTCAAAATACGCCTTGATTTTTTCTTTCGACGAAGAGGACGCCACGGCTATCAAGCAATCTTGTTTTTTTAATGCTTCCAACAGTTCAAGAAGGCCGGGCTTTTTGAACACCCGTTTTTCTTCAGCTAAAATCACTTCTTTCTGACGATTCATCGCTTCTCGCCACCGATCCGTTGGTACCGTACTGCCATAAAGTTCCTGCATCCCTCTACGAATATCGGCTTCCGTTTTGCCAGTCAGGTAATAATAAACATCTTGGCAAACTTCAAAATCATACTCCTCCGCGGCGCTTAAATAGGCGCGGTAAGCTAGACGACCTGTTTCAAACATCAAACCGTCCATATCAAAAATCACCAGTTTTATCTTCTCCATCCTATGGCCTCCTTTGCTTTTCTGCGAATAAAAAAGCAATGGTACCAAAATCCTTTGGCACCCATTGCTTCATCTTGTTTATTTACAGCTGACTGCTCAACTTAGCAATGATTTTACATGCGCCAAATGGCTGTCAGCCTTTTCCCGACCTTCTTTTACTAATGATTCTGAAAGAATGAAAGAGCCGCCAACTGCTAGCACCTGCGGATCAGATAAATAGTCTTGCATATTTTCGAGAGTGATGCCACCAGTTGGGACAAATCGAATATCATAAAACGGACCGCTGAGGGCTTTGATCGCCGGCAAGCCCCCGTAGATATCCGCGGGGAAAAATTTCACAACTGATAAGCCATATGCCGCTGCTCGTTGAATGTCATTTGGCGTAGCTGTCCCCGGAAATACTGGAATGTTTTCGGCAAGACAAAATTCCACCACATCAGGTACAAGAGCAGGGGAAACAATAAAGCGCGCCCCTTTCTCAACTGCTGCTTTCGCTTGTTCTAAGGTGCGTACCGTGCCTGCGCCTACGATCAATTTGCCCGATCGAGAGAGTTCTTCAATCGCTGCTAAAGCAAGGTCACTGCGGAAGGTCACTTCAATAAAATACAGTTCATGCTCAATCAGCAGTGATTCTACTACTGGCAAATAGGTAAGGTCTGTTGCCGTGTAAAGAGGCAACACCCTTGTTTTTGCCAATTGTTCATAGAGTGTCATACACTCTTTCCTCCCTTCGATTGCATTTGCTCTTTCAAGACGGCTTCATGAAGCCCTTGAAGATAACTGATTCCAATCGCGCGATCATACAGACCATAGCCTGGCATCGCCACTTCCCCCCAGATCGTCCGTCCGTGATCAGGACGGATGACGCCATCAAAACCGACCTCAACCAAGGCTTTCATGATGGCATACATGTCTAACGATCCTTCAGTGGAAAGATGGGCAGATTCTTTAAATTTGCGTTCCCCCATAAACAACACATTGCGGAAATGAACAAAGTTGATGCGGCCTTTTAAGGCATGAACGATCTCCACCATGTCGTTTTCTGGATCGGCACCTAACGAACCGGTGCACAACGTCACCCCATTATAAGGTGAATCCACGATGGCCATGATTTTTTTCAAGTCCTCTAAATTTTTGGTGATCCGTGGCAAGCCAAAAATTTCCCAAGGTGGGTCGTCGGGATGGATCGCCATTTTCACATCTACTTCTTCACACACAGGAATGATCCGCTTTAAGAAATAGCTTAAGTTATCAAAGAGGATCTCTTGAGTGACCCCTTCATAAGTTGCCATCAAACGCTGGAACTTTTTCAGTCGTTCTTCTTCCCAGCCTGGCAATTTAAAGCCTTTTGATTGGCTATGGATCAACGTATACATCTCACTAGGTTCCATATCATCTACAACGGCTTGATCATAGAGCAAGGAGAAACTGCCATCCTTGTTTTGATAAAATAGGTTTGTTTTTGCCCAGCCGAAGATCGGTTTGAAGCTATAGCAGATCATATGTACATCACAAGCTGCTAAATTCCGAATCGTTTGAATATATTGATCGATGTAGTGATCCCGTTCCTCTGTTCCAGCTTTGATCGCATCGTGGATCGCCACACTCTCAATCCCTAATAGCGAAAGATGCTCTTTTTCAATTGATGCTTTTAGTGCGTTGATTTCGGAAATCTCCCAGACATCTCCGGGCATTTTATTCAGAAGTGTTCCTACAATGCCGTGCATTCCTGGAATTTGTCGAATATTCGTTAACGGGATCGTATCCCCTTCCCCGTACCATCGAAACCCCCATTGCATTTGCTGTCATCCTTTCGTTTTTAAAAATCATCGTCCTCATCAGTTTCTTTGCTACTATCACCTGCCGAAGAATTGTGCCAAAGCGCCACACTGTTTTCTCCTTGCTGGATCACTGCTGCCACCGCCTGTTCAATCGGTGTCGCCAAAAATTGGTGATTGATTGCTTCTAATACCATCGGCAGATTCACTCCGCCGATCACATACGTCTTTTCCTGAAGAGGTTCTTCTAATTGATTGATCGTTACAACCGACTGATTGTAGGGACTCGCACTCAATAGATCAGCAAACACCAATACACCGTCCCCTTGATCTGTTTCATGGATTGCTTCATGGATTTTGTTTCCCAGAAGTTGAATATCCTCTCCGTGGTTCAAATTAACGACCGCAATATTTTCGACACTGCCCATGATCACCTCTGCGGCATCTTTAAAACCAGTACTCAGCTGTCCGTGAGTTGCCAATACGATTCCTAACAAATGTTGTTCCTCCTTTTTCGCTTCCTAACCAAATAATGCAAGGACTTTTTGCATATTCCTACTATTCAGCTCTTTTTGCTTTAATTGTTTTCTAGGCAACACATACGTCTGATCCTGTTGCTTTTCTGCACAAAACAGATAGTTGATGCTGCCCATTGCTTCACTGCTGTGTTCGATCGCCAGCTGCTGCAGTTGCCCTTCATTGAATTGCTTGCCGATAGCTCGAATCGGCGCATCGGCACCAATAGAATCTAAATAATAAATCTTCGCATTCGGCCTTGCTGAATCACGTAACACTTCCAACCCGCGTTCTCCGTAACTTCCTTCATCAAGAAATGCGAAGGCAGTCGCTGTTTGACTGTTTTGACTGATCAGTGACAGCAGCGCTAAGATAGAGGAGGTATTGCGGGTCAAATTTTGCTCAAATCCTGCCCCGCGGCTTACGCGATTTAATAGCAGAAAATAAATACCGACTCCTAAAGCAAAAAGCGCTGTTTGCCATGAGAGCAAGGGAAATCTCCCTGAGGCAAAGTGGATATAAAGCCAGGTACCCAACAACCCTAAAAGAATCATCACTGCTGAAGCAGTCAGAATAAATTGATTTGTTTTGCGCCCTTGCTCCTGCCGATCAAAAAAATGGTAATCACCGAAATGCTGTGGCGGTGTATCATAATATGTGCAGATGATCCGTTTTGCTTTGGTCAGATCGCCAACATACAAATTGCGTGAGGCGTTTTTTTTCGTGTGATCATACTCGATCACCTGAAGGTCTTTGCGAAATGGAATGATATCCGCGATGAGTGCCTTCAAAAATCTTTGTTTGCTTTTATCCGTGGATCGCGACCGATAGACATACCGATAACGAAACAGCCAATCACGAAATGCTTCTGTTTGATTCATGGCGAATTCTCCTATTCACAGATTACCGACAAGGAAGGAGGAACTCTTTTTTTATAAGATCCTCCGCCTTCCTCTTCAACAGATGACGAACTCGCTCAATGATTACAAATTGAACTGCTTCAACACATCTTTAAGGGTTGATTTCGGTGCAGAAGGTGTTGCTTGAAAATAGATTGATTCCACACCGTACGCTTCGTTCATTTCTTTGAGTTTTTGCGCATCCGCTTGATTTAAATAAACAGATTTTGTAACGAGAAGGTCCTTTTCAGGATCTTTTTGGGCGATACCGCCTATGTTTAATTCTTTCATCGGCACGCCGTGTTTGACTAAGTCGTACATCACACTGACAGTTTTGGCGATCAAAATACAGTTGTAATCTTTGAAGTTGTATTCATCCCAGTAAAATTTGGCTTTTTCTGGTGTAACGACGATCGTTTTTTGCCCTGTGCGGCTACCGGCATTTTTGTATAATTCCCGCATGAACTTATCCTTAGCTACTACCTCATCCACTACAAAAATCGAATTGACTCCGCTTTTTTGTGACAAGGTCATCATGACCTGCCCATGGATCAATCGTTCGTCGACTCGTGCTAAATTTACTACACCCATTTTTGACACTTCCTTTTCTTATAAAATACCGACACCGGCTAAAATAATCAGAATCAAAGTCAGCCATAGCAATGCTTGCGTGACTTTTAATCCTTTCTTTGTATAGAACCAGTAGACGCCCATCACAACTGCTAACGGCAAGATCCCTGGTACAATCTGATCAAGGATATCTTGGATAATAAATTCTCGTCCAGAAATATCAAACTGCAGCGAAGAACTGACTTTGACATAGTTTCCAGCCAGAACCCCCATCATAAACAAACCGAGAACCGACAGTGTTTCAATTGCGGTTTGGACGCCTGTACTTTGCATCAATCCAGTTGCATTGCGCCCCATCGAAAATGCTTGACGGGCGAAAAACATTCCTAGAGAAACTTGATACAGTGCAAAGCAAATGAATGGGAACAACGCACCTAGCGGACTTCCTTGCTGTGCCCAAGGGACGGCAATCGCAATAAAGATATATTGAACGGTTCCTGAGTCGATGGCATCCCCAATTCCTGCTAAAGCCCCCATCAAACCAGCTTTCGTGTTGTACATTAGATCATCTTGCATCAAGATCTCTTTTTTCTCATGCTCTTCCTCGGCCCGCTGTTGTTCCATTGATGACATCAGCCCAGTGATGACTCCGCCACCCCAACTCAGCTGGGTATTGAAAAACAGCAGTTGGCGTTTGTAGGCAGCTTTCAGTGCCTCATCGTCTTTGTAAAGTTTGCGCAAAATCGGCATCATGGCGTATAAAAGCGAGGGTGATAAATACCGTTCAAATGAATGCGGGATCTCATTGGCGAAATGCCATCTTAGGTATGCTTTTGTGACATCTTTCTTCGTGATTTCTTCCGGTGCGCCTTGCGCTTTTTGAATTATTTCGGTCATTACTGCTCCTCCTTATCGATTAGAACCCGTCATCATAGTCATCGTCATCGTCATCATCAAAGGATGGTGATGCTGTATTCGTTTCTGGGGCTGGGGCCAATTTTCCTTTTTGTGACTGAACAAAAATCAACGCGATCAAAATACCAAAAATCGCATAGGTGACCATGGTAATTTCCAGCGAACTGAAAACTACACTCATGAAATAGGCCAAGAAGAAAAAGACCATATAATCTTTTCGACCGATCACATAGACGGTAGTTGCAATCCCGATCGCTGCCAATCCTCCGCCGACTACTTCTAAAATATGAATAACGACTGTCCCCTCAAGAGCATTGATGACATCAGCAATCAGTGGAGCGCCTAAATAAAGTGCAATAAATACCAGCGGAACAAATAAAATAAATGAAGCCAACGTTGGGTATAAAATAATTGAACGAGTCATTGCTTTGACATTCAGATCTTCCACTGCTTTATCCGTATATTTTCCTAAGAAGGTATTGATAAAGAAACGGAACTGATACAAATAACTCCCTAGCAACCCAACAGGAACGGCAACAGCAATCGCTGCTTCTGGTTGCAGATTTCCTAGCAAAGCTACCGGTACGGCAATCGCCGCAGCAATCGAAGGTTCCGCTGGCATGGATCCGCCAGGAGAAAATACCCCCATGTAAATCATTTGTAAAGCGGCAGTAACGATCATGGCTTGAGCCACATTTCCCATCACCAGTCCGACAACTAATCCCGTCATCAATGGTGAAAAACGTAAAGTCAGTGTGGCGCCTCCGCCGAGCCAACGAGACATGACTGCTGCAACCCATAGCGCAATCAGTAAACTTTGTGTAACACTTAATGTATCCATTTTTCCTCCTCCTAAACTTCTTTCAAATAGTTTTCTAAATCAAGAACAGCTTCTTTCAAGCGTTCTTTGGTGATTAAGACTGGAATCAAGTGTACTTTTTCTTTCGAATCTATGAACTGCACCAACTGATCGATGACTTGTGCATCTTCAGGAAAAATACCCATTTGATGTAAACTCATTGGTAAGTGCAATTCTTGATAAAAGGGGATCAACTGATCGATGACCGTCCATTTTTCTTCAAGGGCTAATTGATAAAACATCCCATAGGCAACCTTTTCCCCGTGAAGAAAACGATGACTTTCAAGCAGATATTTACTGATGGCATCATGCATCGCATGCGCCGCTGCATTGCGGGCATATTTATCGCCTAGCCCGCCTACCATTCCAGCAACTGCAATAACGATCTCCGACAAGTGACAAAAGGCGTCTGTCACTTCCTGCCGCTTCATATCTTCAATCGCTTGTTTCGATTGTGTCAAAATAGCTGTTTCGCATAATTTTGCTGTATAGCCTGCCATTTGCAAGAAGGGCTCATTTTTCAAATGTGGTTGGGCTAAGATTGCTTCCGATTCAATCCACTTTGCCAACGTATCTGCTAAACCGGCGATGAAGTAGGAGACTGGTGCATCAATCACTAACGTCGGATCGGTAATCAAAAAAGCAGCCTGTCTTAAATAGTGTTCCGACTTTCCTTCAGATTCTCCTGACTCTTTATACATGACAGACAAGGGTGTCCATGGTGCACAATTACTGGCCAATGTTGGGATCAGTCCAAAGGGTCGATTGACTACATGTGCTGCATATCCCACTAAGTCGGCTAACTTCCCGCCGCCAACCCCCAGAATAAAATCTATCGCCAGTTCTTCAACAAGATCAGCAATCAGCCCAGCGCCATAATAGCTGCATTCTCCCGTGTAGCGCTGATAAAAAATTTCCAAATGCGCATCTTCTAAAAAGAGTAATTTTGGTTTTGCTTTTTCCCATGAAACCGTTCCATGTACGAGCAGCAGTCGTTTTACTTTGTACTCTTTTAATACTTCCGGCACATAGTCGATCGCGCCTTCATGGTAACGATAAACTTGCGGTCCAACCTTTACTTTTAAATCCGTTAGCACGAGTTTCACTCTCCTTTATACAGCCAAAAACCGACTTTCCGCTTGAACAGCACGGTCTGGCAGCAGCCCCTTAACGATTCGTTCAATATCCGTTACACATTTGTTTCCCATCTCTTCTAAGCATTCCATAGTATAAGCCGATGTATGTGGTGTCATCACTACATTTTCAAAAGCTAAATACGGATGGTCTTTATGACCAGGCTCTTCCTCTAAGACATCAGTGGCAAGACCAGCGATTTTCCCACTTTTTAATCCGCTTACAATTGCCTCTTCATTCAAAAGTGCGCCACGGGCACTATTGGAGAGATATACTTGATCTTTCATTTTTGAAATTTCTTCAAAGGAAATCATATGATAATTTTCCTCCGTCAAGTTAGCACATAGACAAATAATATCTGATTTTGCTAGCAGCTCGTCTAGCTCGACTTTTTTTCCGCCATAGCTTTGAATATGCAAAGCGGACTTATATGGATCGTATGCCAAAACCTCGCAGCGGAAACCATTTCTCAATATTTCTACTACACAACTTCCAGTATTGCCGACACCGATCACCCCTACCGTCTTGTTAAATAATGCGCGTCCGACAAAGTTCGCTCGTTTTTCCCATTGATCTTCGCGGACCTTTGTATTCGATTCAACTGTACAGCGCAGAAGCGCCAATAGATTGGTCACATTATTTTCTGCTACTGCATCTCGCTCGACCAAAGCTGGAATGATCGAAACAATCGTTTGGTGGTCCTTCGCTGCTTCTAAATCAATATTGTTATAGCCGATCCCGTGGCGTGTGATCAGTAGCAATTCATCTTTATACTCAAAAAACTCTTTGGTAAAAAATGGGGTAACACTTGCTATAATGATGTTGTATCCCTTAAGCTTTTCTGCCAATTCTTTCCCATTGATTTCGCTATCGAACGTGAAATGACTGACAGTTCCGATTGCTTTCAACCGCTCGATATGTTGCGGAAAGATTTTTCCAAAGCTGCTGGAATTCACTATAGCGATCTTAAACTGTTCCATATTCTTCCTCCTTACTCTTTTGCAACAATCTCGTGACCACCAAAACCATTCCTTAGCGCAGAGACGACTTTTGCTGAGAAACTGTCTTCTTCTTGGGACAAATTTCTCATAAACAAACTCATAGCGATCGTCGGTACAGCAACATTCATCTCCAAAGCCGTTTCCACTGTCCACCTAGCTTCACCAGAAGCTGCAACAACCCCGCGATATTCCTCCAACTTAGGGCTCTCATTAAATTGGGCCGCTGCGATTTCCATCAGCCAGCTGCGAATAACCGATCCATGATTCCATACCTCTGCGACGGAAGCCAAATCAAAGTCATAGGCACTTTGTTCAATCAATTGAAAGCCTTCACCGATGGCTTGCATCATTCCGTATTCGATACCGTTATGGACCATCTTTAGAAAATGACCGCTTCCTGATTCCCCTGCATAAAGGTAGCCTCCTAAAACAGCCACATCTGCAAACAAAGATTCCACCTCTGAAAAAGCGATTTCATTCCCGCCAATCATCAAACATGCATCTTTTCTAGCTCCGGAAACCCCACCAGAAGTCCCACAATCAAAGTAATGCACCTCTTTTTCTTTAAACCAGGCTGCTCGGCGAATCGAATCTTTGTAATTAGAATTTCCGCCTTCAATCACGATGTCTTTCGCTGATACAAGGGGCCATAGTTCTTCAAGAATCCCCTCAGTCACAGTTCCCGCAGGAAGCATCAACCATAAAACCCGTCGGCCGCTAAAAGAATTCGTCAAATCAGCTAGCGTTTGATAGAGTGTAATTCCAGCTTCTTGCGCTGTTTTCTGCGCATGTATCGAAAGATCCAGCCCTTTTACTTGATAACCTTGATCTTTTAAATTGAGGGCCAAGTTCAATCCCATTTTTCCAAGTCCGATAATTCCTATCTCCATGATAGCGCCTCCATTTCATACTTTCATTATACAAAAAAATATTTTTTTGTAAACATAAAAAATAAAAATAATTTTTATTTGCTTTTTTTCTTTAAAAGAGGTAACGTAACAATACAAAGATAATAATGTTCATATAAAGGAGGTAACCGTCTTTGACTGTTTCGATTCGCCTGCAAATAAAAACGCTTTATAAAGACTTAAGTCTCAAAGAACAAGCGATTGCCGACTACATTTTGGAAAATCCTAGTAAAGTCAGCCACAGTTCAATCAGTGATTTATCCAATGAATTAGGCATCGCTGATTCGACCTTTTTTCAATTCACAAAAAAACTCGGTTACAACGGATTTAAAGACTTCAAAATGGCAATGCTTATGCAGGAAAATGATTTTTCTGCCATTTCGATCCATGAAAATATCCAGAAGTCTGATAATGAATTGACTATGGCTCAAAAAGTATTTGATTCCAATATGACCACATTGACTGATACCAAAAATCTTTTGAAAGAAGAAGATTTAAAGCTTGCTGCTGCAATGATCAATCAATCTAAACGACTTTTTTTCTTCGGCGTTGGTGGTTCAGAGATCGTGGCAACCGATGCCTATCACAAATTTTTGCGCTCGCCGATCACTGTTTTTCACAGCAGTGATTATCACATCCAACTGATGGAGGCTTCATTGTTGACGCCAGATGATTGCGGTATTTTTATCTCTCATACTGGAAAATCAAGAGAAACCATTGAACTAGCTCAAGTTGCCAAAAACAATGGTGCCAAAATTATCGTCATTACTAGCCATGCTGCTTCCCCTTTAGCCAAACTCGGCGACGTGGTTTTCATCTCTATTTCCGAAGAAACTGAGTTTCGCTCAGAGGCATTGGCATCCAGAATCGCTCAACTGAGCATCATGGATTCCCTCTATGTCATCTTAATGTTTATTAATCGAGACAAAGCGCAACAATCGATTGCCAAAATTCGGCGCTCCATTTCAAAAATCAAAGAACCCTGAGAAGGGAAGAAAAAAACTTAACATTTTTCTGTGTTTCGCTAAATCTTTTGTGAATCACAGTTGATATGCAAAAAAACTTGTGCTTTTTTCTGTACTCTTCTTTGGTTTCTTATCAACTTTTTCAGTTCTGAAATTCAACTGCGGTGAGCCTGCCAAAAATCTTGTCCCTTACTCTTGCTGATGGTCGCAAAAAAACCACATCACAAAGCTATCCGCTCTGTAATGTGGTTTTTTAAGACTATCTTTTTTTAGGTAAATCAATAACGACTAGACACAATCTCTGCTCCAAAGGGCATCAACGCTAAGCGCGCCATTTTCAATGATTGCGCCGCAAATGGAATGCCGATGATGGTGATACACCATAAACACCCAGCCAAAAACCATGAGATCGCACCGATCAAGCCGCCAAAGACAAACCAAATCACGTTGCCTAAAAAATTCATCTGATTGCCCTCCTTCTTTTTTTAATAAAGACTGCTCCTGTTTTAGCAAAGAAAGCAGAGGACATCGAAAGCCCTCAGACGTGCGCTATCGTCTGATGCTCCTTCCCCTGCGCGCTTCTCTTTTTTCTTAATACAAGCAAAATGTGTTATTTTGTAAAATGCTTATTGCCCAGAATCAACGGTTGATTCGCTGCTATTGTTGGACTCATTTGAGTCATTGCCGAAGACACCGGTGATCGAAGACCAGATGCCGCTAAAAAAGCTCTTGATATTTTCCCAAAGGCCCTTAGAGGTTTCTTCGATTTGCTTGCGGGCTTCTGATAGATCCAATTCTTTGATGAAGTCATCGAAGATATTGTTGTCTCGCATGTCGCTCATTAAAGAGGTCAATTCAGAAATTTGATTTTCCGTAACGATTCCTTCAAGTCCGTTGTCCTTCAAGGCTTTTTCTACTGTCTCTTGAATGTCTGCTTGGGTTAATTCCGTACCATCTGCGGTTTGAGCAGCCAAATCGGTTTTCGCTTGTTCTTGCGCTGCATTCAATGCTTCATCGGAATAGCCTTCTTTGTCTTTGTTCTCTTCGGTGATCGTAGAAAGCACATCCATCTCATCTTGAGCTACAGCTACTCGATTCTGATTGATGACGCCGCCTGATTCTTCAACGATTTTGTATACCCCAGCTAAAGCACCGGAACCGTCGATCGGTACAGCAGAAGCTACCGTTAGCTTCGCATCAGTGATCCCTGCCGTCAGCGCTGCATTTTGATATTGGGCTGCGGTGATGCGGGTAATGTTATCTGGTGTCGCGATATCGACAGTGATTCCTGCTCCGCTTTCTAGCGTCTGCATTCTGACCGAGCTATAGACCGCCCAATCTGCGGTAAAGCCACCATCGGGAATGTATTTCATCAAGTCAGTACCGTTTGTCGTATAAATCGGTGTTTCGCCTTGAATGCCCAGGCGTTCAAGTGTGTAGTCTTCTTGTGCTTTCGTCAAGGCATTTCCGATCGCCACGGCATTGACTTGCAAACGATCTGAACTGCTGTCAGAGGTACTCGTCTGACTGTCGGTAGTGGCTGTCGTTGCAGTAGAACTGCTTGTTGCAGTGGAACTGCTGGTCGTTGAATTGGTTTCGTCAGCAAAAACTTGTGGTGCTGCTAATAAAACTTGGCTAGATACCAAGAGAGTCGCTAAAATCATCGCTGGTTTTCGAGTCTGTTTTTTCATCACTATATCCTCCAAGTGTTGATCTCTTTTTCAGGGATTTTTCCCACTTACTGCTGTTATTGTACTATAGGTTTTCTTGCAAAGCCTACGTCTAGGGTCTGAAATGAAGAAAAACTTAGAACTCTGCTGCTATTTAAAAAAGGCACAATTTGGTATTATCCTTGGTACAGCAATACTTTAGACGCTTTTCTTTTCATCAACTGTTTTTTTAGCAAAACCAACCGCATAGGATTTCAAACGGCTGCCCACTTTCCTCAAGCCGAGAAAGACTCCCGTTAAAACTATCGTATAAAAGAACAACGGAAACCCTCCTAGTGAAAAAAAGACTTTCCCGGATTCCAGAAACAGCGGGTGACTCAGAAAGATCAATCGACTAGCCTCAGCTGCTTGTTTTGCTTGCCAAGTCCGCTTTTGTGGTTGCTGCTTGATCAGCCAAGCAAGGAAAAAAAGAGTCGTCGGCACAAAGAACAGCATGAAATTCTTATCGTCCCCCTGATTGAGATACACCAGTCGACCTTCAATGCCTAATAAACAAAGAGAGACCGCGAATTTTCTGCCAAGATGCTTCGTGAAAAAAGGACGTTTCTGGTGTTCACCTAAACAAAACCCGCACAGCAAAAAAAGAAACCCATAAAAAAGACCGTTTCTCGTTGTAAAAAATAGGGTCCGATAATTTTGATAAAATACCAATAAAGGTCCACTTAAATAACTGCTGTACGTTTCAAGACAGCCAATCACATACAAACTGATCGCCAGTAAAAACTGCCGCCGATAGCCAAGAAGGCGGGTTTTCCGTACTAACCACATGCCAAAGAGCAACGCTGGAAAATACCAGAGATGATACCAAATGCCTACAGTAAAAAAGCCAACAACCAAACCGATGACCCGTAATGGATCGGCAAGATTTTGCTCTCCTAAATAAAACCAGCCTAAGGGAAGATACACGATCGACCAACGCAAATATAACTTAAGTTGTCGTTTGCACCATTGCTGCCATGAACAGGTGCTCTTTTGAAAAAAATAGCCATTCAGCAGCAGAAAAAAAGGAACCGCCAAACGACATAAGAGACTCTTTAACAAAAAATGAAGCCCGTTGTTTTCCGCCAGTCGACCACAGTGAACGAGAATCACCAGTAAGGAAGCGATGAATTGGATGTAGCCAATTGGAACCATAGGTTGTTTTGTCTTCATTCAATCGTTTCTCCTTTCTCCGTCAAATTTGATCAAACATCCTTCACTTTACTGACCCTTTCTTTTTATGACCAGCACTGAAAGCTTCCAGGATAGAAAGACAGTGCAACAAGTAGAAACATTAATAAATAAAGGATGTTACCCTTTGTTGCATCGCTAATTTCATAGATCCTCGTTCGCATAGAAAAGAGTTTGCTATAATATAGAAAGAATGATGGAGGCAAAACAGACACATGGATATTGGGAAAATTATTAAAGAAGAACGCACCAAACGAAATCTCACACAAGAACAATTGGCGCAGGAATTTTTTGTCACTCGGCAACTGATTTCAAAATGGGAAAACGGCAAGAGCTATCCTGATCTAGATCAAGTAGTCAAGCTGAGCAACTATTTTGAATTGACCTTGGACTATTTATTAAAAGAAGATCAGCAGATGGTGCAAGAACTCAATCTGACCACCCACCGCAAACGAATTGGCCTCGTATTGATCGCCCTTTTGACTGTTCTCAGTATTAGCTTAAGTACGATTTTGCTGGCAGGATTTTGGATCGATCCAGTCTTTTTCACAAAAGAAGACCTAACGATCACTTCTATTAAAAAGTACCACTTGCCTGCCACTGAGATAACGAATCAGGAAACCGGACAAGTGATTCAGCTGCCTGAAGATACGGAATACTTGATCACTTATACGATCGATCGGCCATTGGTAAAAACGGGCCGTCTGTCGGGTTATAAAGAATACAGCAGCGAAAATGCCAGCCAATTAATGGCTTTTGGTCATCGCGGTTTTCATTTTGGCGCGCAAACAAGTAAAATCGTCATTCGCAGCAATCGCCAAGACAATTTAGCTGCACCAGAATTAAATGCAGGCAAGGATCTTTATCTTCGTAATATGAATAAAGCACGCGCCTATCAAAAATCTGCAGCAGGTGACACATTTTCTATCGAAGACGAAGGCGATCTCCTCTTTACTGCAGAAGAACTGGAACAATTACCCTTTGAACAAGGACAACTGCCAGAGTAAACAAAAACCACCGAATCGTTTTGATCGGTGGTTTTTTGCTGACTTCTTATCCTAACAAGATCATTGCGATCGCTGCCAAGGCGTTATTGAGAAAATGCATGGCGATGGCTGTTTCTAAGCGCTTAGTTTTTACATAAATCAGCGCCATGATCAATCCCATAGCACCGTAAATTAGAAACTCGACCAGATTGGTGACGGAATGGATGATACTAAAAGCCGCCACACTTGAGATGATCCCAACTATCGGGTATTTCTTGAATAAAAGGCCGATGAATCCACCCCGGAAAACGATCTCTTCCATGATTGGCGCCGCCACGGCGATCAATAGAAAGATCAAAAGCGGATTTTCGCCTGTAAACAGTTCCCCTAACACTGCATCATTGGCGGTCGCTTCTTGATCGGAAATATGCTGCAGATACATGGTACCACCAACAGCAATAACTCGTCCTAAAACAAAGCCACCGATGATCCATAACCAGTTGCGCTTCGTTGACCAGCCAAAGTCAAAGGTGGCAAGTCCTAGCTTCCAAGCCAAATACATCATCAGGCCAATGTTTGCCAAAAGCAAGGCAATCAATCCGTAGCTCATCATCGCAGGAATCCTCGGCTCTCCGGCTTCCAAATAATAGATTTTTACCACACTGAATACGGTCATCCCTACTTGACTAAGTAAGAATAAGCCAATCAAAATAAATAAGTTCTTTACTGCTTTCATGCTCTCCTCCTTTTTTCTCATTGCATTTTGCAGGATTGGGTTACGACAAATCATGACACAGCTCATCACTTGGTTCCCCATATATCCAGAAGCAAGCCGCTATCGGCTTGTTTCTAATGATACTGAGTTTCTTCAGTATTTACAACAAATAAAAAATAAAAACAGTTATTTTGCGTATTTTATCCAATAAACCACGTTTTTTCTTTTGCTGCTCTCAAAAAAATATAAGTAATGTTTGAAAAAAGCGCTCTCTTATGCTACACTGTTCCTACTTTTGTTTGGCTGACGAACCGCTGCCCCAACCATGTTCGTTTGGACCAACTCGTTGCGAGTATTCGATTTCGAATGCTCTTTTTGTCGCGTTTGTCAAAAGAAAGTGAGTGAATCCAAATGATCCAAGTAGAACACCTCAGCAAGACCTTCCAAGTATCCAAGCGAAAAAGCGGCTTTCGCCAAGCAGCCAAAGCCTTTCTTTCTCGTGAAACCACCACCGTCCATGCGTTGCAAGACATCAGCTTTACCATCAATGAGGGCGAAATGGTTGGCTACATCGGGCCTAATGGTGCTGGAAAAAGTACCACCATCAAAATCATGTGTGGGATTTTGACCCCTGATCAAGGCGTTTGTCACATCAATGGTCGTACCCCTTGGCAAGAACGTATCCAACATGTCAAAGACATCGGCGTCGTCTTCGGTCAGCGCAGTCAACTTTGGTGGGATGTCCCCGTCAATGACAGCTTTGATTTGATCCGTGATATCTACAAAGTTGACGCTGCTAGTTATCAGCGCAACCTAGAAGAATTAGTCACCTTACTAGATTTAGGTGAGATCTTAAAAACCCCGGCTCGTTCCTTGAGTCTCGGTCAGCGTATGCGCTGTGAGATCGCCGCCTCCTTACTCCATGACCCCAAAATCTTATTTCTTGATGAACCCACCATCGGTTTAGATGCTGTATCAAAAATTGCTGTGCGTCAGTTCATCAAAAAAAGAAACCAAGAAAAAGGTACCACAGTCATCCTGACGACCCACGATATGCAAGATATCGAGGCGCTGACACAACGAATTCTGTTGATCGGCAAAGGGCAAATTTTGCTGGATGGTCGCCTCGATGAACTAAAGCATCGTTTTTCTGATGTCAAAACGCTGGAGATCGACTATCAAGGGAAGGAGCCCCATCTGCCAGAAAATGTCCAGCTGCTTCAAAAAGACGTTGGTCGCTTGGTTCTGAAGCTTAATCCCAAAGAAGTGTCAGTCGCTCAGCTCCTCAGTCTGCTCAGCAATCAAGTCGAGATCACCGATTTGGCCGTTGCCAGTATCACCGCCGAAGAAATGGTCGCCAAGCTGTATCAGGAGTATCAAATATGAGGAAGTATCAGGCATTTTTCCGCATTCGCTTTATCAATACCTTGCAATACCGCTCGGCGGCGATTGCCGGGATGGCTACACAACTAGCTTGGGGCTTGATGGAAATTCTGGCATTCCACGCCTTTTACCAAGCAGATCCTAGTTCCTTTCCCATGACCTTTCAACAAACCGTCTCCTATGTTTGGCTCCAGCAAGCCTTCTTATCCTTATTTATGTTGTGGTTCTTTGAGTCAGAAATTTTCGATACCATCACCACAGGGTCGATCGCCTACGAACTTGTGCGGCCGATGGATCTATACAATCGCTGGTTTTGCCAGTCGGCTGCCAATCGCTTAGCAAAAGCCCTCTTGCGTTGCGGACCAATTTTTGTGATTGCCTTTTTACTGCCAGCCCCTTATCGCTTGATTCTGCCAACAAACGTCGCTGCCCTGTTCTTGTTTCTTTTGTCGATGGTGCTGAGTTTAGGTGTAGTGATCGCTATGTCGCAGCTGGTCTACATCTCAACTTTTTATACATTATCCTCCATCGGGGTGCGGATCGTCATCAGCTCCATCGGTGAATTTTTAGCTGGCGGGGTCATTCCTCTGCCTTTCTTTCCGCAGTCTTTTCGCCAATTCGTGGAACTATTGCCTTTTGCTTCCATGCAAAACGTCCCGCTGCGAATTTACAACGGGGATCTGACTGGCTTTGCGCTTGTTTCCGCATTGCTCTTACAAGCGTTTTGGCTCGTACTTTTGATCGTGATCGGAAAAATTTGGCTGCAGCAGGCACTCAAGCGTGTCGTTGTGCAAGGAGGTTAAGGAATATGGTTTATTGGCATTATTTTTGTATCCATCTCAAAAGTCAGATGCAGTATAAAGTTTCCTTTATGTTAACTGCTTTGGGACAATTTCTAGGTTCCTTTACTGCTTTTTTAGGCATTTGGTTTATGTTTACCCGTTTTCATCAAGTGGATGGCTTTACCTTTGAGGAAGTCCTGCTTTCCTTTGCGACGGTTTTGTTTGCCTTTTCGATTGCGGAATGCTTCTTTCGCGGGTTCGATCTTTTTCCACAAATGATCAGTAATGGCGAGTTCGATCGGGCACTCGTGCGTCCCCGCTCCTTGATCTTTCAAGTCTTAGCTTCCAAAATGGAGTTCTCGCGTCTCGGTCGTTTTATTCAAGCCTTGCTGTTGTTTGCTTATGCGATTCCCAATAGTGGAATTGCTTGGCATTTTGGAAATGTCCTGACTCTTTTTCTAATGATCGTCTGCGGCGCCCTCTTTTTCGCCCTATTGTTCTTAGTGTATGCTGCCATTTCCTTCTTTACGATCCAAGGACTTGAATTTATGAATATTTTTACCGATGGTGCCCGAGAATTTGGTCGCTACCCATTTAGTATCTACGGAAAACACGTCTTGCGTTTATTGACCTACATCGTGCCGATGGCTTGGTTTCAGTATTATCCGTTTTTGTATGTCATTGGTCGCGTAACTAATCCTTGGTGGATCTTATCGCCCTTGGTTTGTCTGCTCTTTGCCTTTCCCGCCTTCTTCTTTTGGCGAGTAGGTTTGAAGAACTATATTTCAACGGGTTCATAGAACAAGCAAGAAGCCCTTTTAGACATCAATCATTGAAGACGCATCCTCTAATGATTGATGCTCTTTTTCTTTTCGATAATTGTAAAATTGCTCAGTCGCTTTTTTATTTGAGCAATCACGTCCCTGATACACTGTAAATATTTATCCCCTTAAAGACAAAAACTGGCTAGGAAAAGCAAGCAATCTCTGGTAAGATAAATAAAAACGTAAAAGAGGACCAGTTATGGAATATTTAGCGATTTTACTTGTTTTCTTTCTATTGAATGTAGTGATACTTGTACTAGGATTGAAGAAGAAACGGATCATGCTGCTTTTTCTGTCACTCTCTGGTTTATTGTTGGTTTGTTTGATTGCCATTTCTTACGTTTTCTTCTATTCAAATACACTTTAAGTCGTCAAAAACACGGGGAGCTGGCTTCAAAATAACCGTAGCTAATTTACTCATTATCCCCTGTTTAGAAGCAGTAGGACATACCAAAATTGCGTCCTGCTTCAAAAAATCGCTGCTTTTTCGATCACTTAATCTGCCGAAAGTATCATATACGCGTTCGTTACCGCCTCGTCTTTCCAAAACATTTTGCAACCCATAGAGTTAGGCACTCAGTCTTCCGACTGCATGATGGAACATTCGTATGGAACGAGTTTGTTTAAATTACACCTAAATAAAGAGGCTTTGACATAAGTCCATAAAAGAAAACCGCAAGAAATGAAGAGAAAGCGTTCATTTCTTGCGATTTTTTTCGGTAAAATAAAAAGGAGCACCGGTTGCCGCCAATGCCCCATCATTTAATCCTGAAGGACTAAACAGAACGCAGTTTTCTATTTATAGCAAATTTGTTATCTTTAGGGCGAAGATTTTGATCAAAAACAGCCATCGAAATCTTGTTTATAGTGTACTTAGCAAGAGATTTTGGCATAGTAATTTTAATCATGTAATTCTATTTGCCTTATAAAAAAATATCTCTTACTTACTAACATTTGTAAATACCATTTCATTAGACATTCAAGGTGTTTATTTCTTTTGTGCACAATCCCACTATAGTTAATTATTTGCGAAAAAGTACAGAAGCTAAAAAGGTAGAGAGAATGAACTATTTGACATTAGGTTATGATTAGAATCTTTTTGTTACACATAAAAATTTTCCGACAATCAAAATATAAATATTCATTGTCGTGAATAGTGCTAGAATAAGAAAACTGAAGAGTATCAGGTACACTTCCCCAAGCATTCCGGCCTAATACTCCTCAGCTTCTTTTGCATGCACTTACTAATTTAAATCCTAAACTTAGCTACTGCAAGCAATTAAAAAAAAATCCCCCTCGTTTGAGGAGGACAGAAAAAAGGATGTAATAATAGTAAGGTTATGACTATTATTCATAAATACATTATATAAGAAGAATAATTTTTTTCAATAACATCCATTATCTTATTTTTGCGAAATTTTGCTAAATCGGGAAATTCCAAGAAAGCATTTTGATACTTCCAATACAAAATCATGGTTGAATTTGGAATAAAAAGTCTTGGGACATAACACAAAACCCCCTCATAATGAGGGGGCCAAAGTAAGGAGATTGTGACTAGCACTAATCTATGTTCTATCCGTGACTTAATTATATAACATATTTCCACGAGTTCCTACACTTTCAATTATCCTGTTTTTGCAAGATTATACTTATCCAAGAAAGAGTCTACCATGGAAGCTTATTATCGTTCATCGCTCGTTCCAATTCCTTAACTATATCAGAAACCTGACTGACAATACCGTCAACCATTGTTCCCAATACTTTTTGCATCGGTTTGATTGTTGCTTCGCCACATAAACCATCCATTACACTAGAATAATATCCTCCTCTAGATTTAAGCCCCATTTGGATTGTACGAATAATGTCAGATCCAATTATCATCTAGCAAAACTCTTAATCTTGCAGCTTGAGTAATTAGTTCTTCAACCATACTAAGTTTGTCACGAGGAATTGTATTGAACATTTGTTGAAGACGATCCTTTTCTTCTGTCACACGCTTTTCCATGTCATCCATGTAATAGGTAAGCGACATCCAAGTACTTTTGCTATTGAACTTAGTTTCTCAATAGCAGGTGTATTTTTACCATTTTCAATGCTTCCATAATACTTACTAGAAATTCCTAGTTGCTACATCAACCTGTGTCACCCTATTTTCAAGCTTCTTCTGCTTCATTCTCGATTCAATTAGCTTAGAATCTAAAATAATCGCATTCTTTCTATTTTCAATGTGTAGGTCTAGAAAGATAATTTTAGATTTCATCGGCCGGCTCCAATAGTTCTGGATTCTCGTATATGTTGCCGATTTTCTCTGCATCATCACTCACATTAATTAAAGGTTTGTAGTAACCATGTCTAATTAACTCAGTAATAAATTGGCCATTCACAAATATTACTAGGCAATTGTTTGCATTCTTTTCAAAATAAGTATAGAAGATAATATCCCCTTCGAAAATCTCCACGCCGTTGTTGTCTTTCAACCCTGGTGATTGCATGTGTTCAATTTCTTCGAACCACCGCCAAGCGGCATTTACATTTATCATTCCGTATTCAAAGTCGATACTTTCAATCGGCATCATAGATTCTAGCCCTTTATCCCAACCTCTAAATTTTGGTACACCTTATCCCTCATCTTCGATTGCATCATCCTCCACTTCAAAATATTCGGTTTCACCAACGCCTGACCAAGTCGTTTCAATATCAATTCTTATTTTTATTACCATGATATCGCTCCTCCTCTTCAATTTCTTTTGTTTGCTGTCGATGATAACAAGCTATCAAAATCTAAAATTAGTAAATACGCTCTTTTTTTTCATTACCCTTCAACTTTTTATTATAAAATCCACATTTCTATCTATACAAAACCTACGTATGATAAAATCAGAATCGAACTAGAATTAATTCGAGGAGGTAGATCAACAATGTGTACAAGCTTAACTTATGAAGCAAAAAACCATACATTTTTTCTTGCAAGAACAATGGATTTTGGGGTTAAGTTAGAAGGTAGACCTGTCGCAATCCCTAGAAACTATGTGTGGGAAAGACAAAATGGCAAAGAAATTAAAACAAGATACGGTTTCGTCGGAACTGGACGTAAATTAGATGGGTACTTTTTTGCTGATGGTGTGAATGAATTTGGATTGTCGGTGGCCGAACTATATCATCCAAATGAAGCAACCTATCATGATTCTAAAAAACCAGGCAAGCTTAACTTAGCTCCACATGAATTCATAATGTGGGTGATGGGAGAAAATAAATCCATTGCCGAAATAAAAGAAAATATCGGCGGTGTCCGATTAATCAATAAAAAAGTCTCACTGTTGGATGATGTTCCTCCACTACACTACATCATTACCGATTCCACTGGAGAGTCGATTGTAATCGAGACCGAAGATAAAGAGCTAGTCATCAAAGAGAACCCAGTAGGAGTAATGACAAATAGCCCAAAATTCGAATGGCATTTAACAAATTTAAATAATTTTCTCTCGTTAAAACCAACAAATGTAAAAAATAGACAAGTAGGCGAACTCACCCTACATCCTTTCGGACAAGGTTCAGGAACATTCGGATTGCCAGGCGGCTTTACTTCTCCTGAAAGATTTGTTCGAACAGTCTATATGAAACACTTGATCAAACAAGCTGCTAATTCCACTGAAGCCGTAAATACGATATTGAAAATTTTAAACGGTGTGACTATTCCAAAAGGAGTAAATATCAAGGACGATGGACTAGATGATTACACACAATACCGAGCAGTAATGGATGCTTCAAACAAAATCTATTACTTTAACCCATATGATACAAATAGCATTTTTGCAGTTAAACTAACGGAAGAACTATTGAATGCAGTAGAACCTACTGAATTCCTTTTTGAAGAAGAACTTCAGATCCAATTTATGAACTGCTAAAAAGGTGGCTTTTCTAAACTAGAATCCTTTATAGGGTTCTTTTTTTCTATTTCGTCGGATAGCTGACTTACTTCATAAAATATTAACCAATGATTTTTTTCCTATTATTACCAAACAAGGGGTAATTCATTAACTTGTTAAGTTAAACTATCTAATATGGTATCCTTTAATAAATATGTGTAAGAAAGGATAGCTAATGAAATTTTTCCTAATTCTACTTTTAATAGCACTGGTTTTGTACATTATTTTTACCCATCTTTTAAAACAATCAAAAAATCCGTCCGGTCGGATAGGTAATATAATGATGAAATTATGGAACAAGGTTTATTTGCCTATGGCCAAATGGTGTTTGTCGTTTTTAGAAGAGAAAAGATTTAATAATATATTAGACATAGGTATTGGTAATGGGGCAACAACAAAATACATCAGTCAAACATTTACTTCTGCCTCTATTATAGGAATAGACATTTCAAAAAAAGCCATTGAGCAAGCAAAAAACATGAACTCTGAGCAAAATATCACTTTTGAAATTAAAGACATAAATAATACTGAGTTTCCCTCAAATTATTTTGATTTGATTTGTGCTTTTCAAAATCATTTCCATTGGAATAATCTTCAAAGCAGTTTTTTAGAAATTAAAAGATTACTTTCGGATAAAGGTATCGTCGTAATTGGATGTGAATACTCCAAAGTAAAATATTTTTTACCAGATCTTACAGAACCCCAAGCTTTTGAAGTCTTTCTTAATGGGATAGAATTACGCTTAGTACAAGTAGAGAAAAAAAATGATTGGATTTTTTACAAAATAGCTGCTCAATCTATTTAACTACTCTGTTGCCACTTGGATAACATATAAGGCAACCCCATATTGGGAATCGCTCATACTCCCCCTCAATAACTCTATTATTTTGGTAGATTACTGATTAATTATAGTTAAAAAGGTCTTCGACAATGGTATTGGAAAAACCAATATCAATAACTTTTTGTTGAAAAACCTTCATTGACTCTTCAGGATAGCTCCAGTGTCGGCAATACATACCGCCGTAACCGTTTGTACCGTTAGCGGAAGTTCCTAGCTGTATGTACTCATGCAAGTCCTTCACCAAGGCTTGTAACGTACCGTCTTCTGAGAACCAACGCTTGAAGTTTAGATATCGATAAACGTAAATGTAGCCATTCTTGATAACAAAGTGGGTAGTCTCCGTAACTTCATCGTGACACTTAAAATATTCAAAAAGTTGCTATAGACAAACACATTCTCCCTTTATTTGGTCATATCCGAATGAGTAAGATTACTATTCAATTTTGCCAAAAATAGGTAAATCATTGGTTTAGTTGCTATAAAAAGTACTCCAACTTAATCGGTATCACGGCATCAGTATTCAATTATGCTATCAATATCCAGTTACTCAACAATAATCCAATGGACGGGGTAATTCGACCAAAAAACCAGAAAGAAATAGATGAAGCGGACTACATCGTGCCTTTCTAAGAACGTGAACAGCAGCTTACTTTTTTGTCGGTGGTAAAAGAAGTAAAAGAAAACTATTCAGAATTAGGAGTTAGTTTTTCAGCCGCCGAAGACAAGAAAAAGTATTCGTACTATCTTTTTGGATGATGAGACGCTGGGTCTGATAAAAAAATGGAAGTTACACCAACAAAAATTTCTTTTTCAGTTTGGCATAAACTCATGATCTCAAGAGCAATTGCTCTTCCCTTCTACTGAAAACAAACCGCTTTATCTAGATTACCTGAACCATAATCTTTCAAAAATCCTGAAAGAAAACATTTTACCTAAAATGACTGTCCACGGATTTAGACATACTCATTGTAGTTTACTTTTTGAAGCAGGTGTTTCAATAAAAGACGTGCAGGAACGAATGGGCCATACTGATATTAAAACTACTATGAACATATACGCTCACGTAACTGAACAAAGAAAAGAAAAAAATGCTCATGACTTTGCAAACTTCATGGCAAACGGCAGCCCAGATCCAGATAAAAATACTAGCGGTAGTCAAAGGTAAAAAAAGAGGTTTCCCTATAAATAGGAAAACCTCTAGAAAGCTGATAAGACAGCCCTTGGACAATGTTTGTCTTATTCTGCAGCGTTTGTGTCTTTGAGACCATATTTTTTGTTGAAACGGTCCACACGTCCGTCTGCTTGTGTGAATTTTTGACGTCCAGTGTAGAATGGATGTGAATCAGAAGTTACTTCGACACGGATCAATGGATACGTGTTGCCGTCTTCCCACTCAACAGTTTCTTGAGAATTCTTTGTAGAACCTGATAAGAATTTGAAACCAGTAGTTGAGTCCATGAATACAACTGGATGATAATCTGGATGGATATCTTGTTTCATTTCTTCTTCTCTCCTTTGCCCTGGCTCATTTGCTTCACCAGAGTTGATTTGTCGATTTTACAACATGACTATCTTACCATGTTTGGTTTTTAGATGCAATTATCTTTTTATATTTCTTTTTTGCCGCTTGTCTCCGAAATGGACATCATGAAAAGCCGCTAAAAACTCTTCATTGTTCTTCGTTTTGCGCAAGAATTGAATGAATTGTTCTGTGAACTCCAAGGAATCCCCTAACATGTTGTTGCGCAAGCGCCAAGTTTCTTCCAATTGTTCACTGCTCATCAGCAATTCCTCTTTACGGGTACCAGATTTCTTGATGTCGATCGCAGGGAAGATCCGACGTTCTGCTAAGCTGCGAGAAAGCTGCAGCTCCATATTGCCGGTTCCTTTAAACTCTTCATAGATGACATCATCCATGCGGCTGCCGGTATCCACCAGTGCTGTGGCAAGAATCGTCAAACTGCCGCCTTCTTCAATATTACGGGCAGCACCAAAAAATTTCTTTGGTTTGTACAAAGCAGCTGGATCGATCCCGCCGCTTAGTGTACGTCCGCTTGGAGGTACCACTAAGTTGTAGGCTCTTGCCAAACGAGTGATACTATCCATCAGAATCACGACATCACGCTTGTCTTCTACCAAACGCATCGCCCGTTCTAGTACCAATTCAGAGACACGGGTATGATTGCTAGGCTGCAGGTCAAAGGTTGAAGAAACAACATCCCCTTTGACACTGCGTTCCAGATCAGTCACTTCTTCTGGGCGCTCGTCGATCAAAAGAACGATCAATTCCACCTCAGGATAGTTGTCAGTGATCCCATTGGCAATTTCTTTCAATATACTGGTTTTCCCAGCTTTAGGCGGAGCAACGATCAGTCCCCGTTGTCCAAAACCCACTGGCGACAGCATGTCGATCATCCGCGTAGAAAGGCGTCCTGACGTTGTTTCTAATTTTAAATGACGATTCGGATAAAGCGGCGTCAGCGCTGGAAAATGCGGACGCTCTTTGGCATCTTCTGGATCTTTACCATTAACAGACTCAACGTGCATCAATCCATAATAGCGCTCAGATTCCTTGGGCGGGCGTGCCTTACCGGCGACTTTATCACCATTACGCAAACTAAACCGACGAATCTGTGACGAAGAAATATAGATATCTTCTGCACTCGGTCCGTAGTTGATTGGGCGTAAAAAACCGTAGCCTTCTTGGCCTACGATATCCAAGATTCCTTCCATATAAAAGAAGCCTTGTTTTTCCGCCTGCGCCCGTATCACAGCCAATGACAATTCTTTTTTATTCATTTGGCTGTAATAAGGAATTCGAAACTCTTTGGCAAAGGTGTAGATTTCTTTTAAGGTTTTGTTTTCCAACTCTGCCATCGTAAGATAATCGCTCATAATTACTCCTCTATCATTTGAATATCAGCTCCAAGAGCCGTTAGTTTTTCGATGATATGATCATAGCCGCGCAAAATGTACTCGACATTAAAGACGCTGGTCGTGCCAGTCGCCATCAATCCGGCAATGACAAGACAAGCTCCTGCTCGCAAATCAGAAGCGACAACTTCTGCTCCGTGCAATTGGCTCGGTCCGCTAACAAAAATCATGTTGCCTTCTGTCGTTGCTTGTGCGCCCATCCGTGCTAATTCAGGAATATGGTTGACCCGTTTGGCGTAAATCGTGTCCATAATCTCCGATGTTCCCTTTGCTTTTAGCAATAATGGTGTGATCGGCTGTTGCAGGTCTGTGGCAAATCCCGGATAAGGATAGGTTTTCACAGTCGCTGGTTTCAAGTCTTTTGAGGGATGCACATAGATTTCATCTTCACTGATATCCATTCGCACGCCGATTTCTTCCAATTTCGCAATGTAGCTTTCTAGATGCTCATAAATCACATTTTTGACAGTAATGCCTTCCCCCGCTGCTGCGGCTAAAGAAAGGTAGGTTCCTGCTTCGATCCGGTCTGGAATGATGGAATGGCGACAACCGTGCAATTCTTCCACACCTTCGATACGAATTTCATTGGTACCTGCACCTCTGATTTTCGCCCCCATATTATTTAAAAGGGTCGCAACATCAATGATCTCAGGTTCCCGTGCGGCATTTTCAATGATCGTTTTGCCTTTGGCTCTTACTGCTGCCAGCATTACATTGATGGTTGCTCCGATGGAGACCATATCTAAGAAAATCCGTTCGCCAGTCAAGCCTTCTTCTTCGGTACGCAAATACATAGCACCATGTTCGTTGGTGACTTTTGCGCCAAGTGCTTCAAAGCCTTTAATATGCAGATCGATGGGTCGCGGGCCTAAGAAGCAGCCGCCAGGCAATCCAACGACGCCTTCACCAAACTTCGCCAACAATGCCCCCATGAAATAGTAAGAAGCTCGTAGACTATTGATTTTTCCGTTAGGCATCGGGATCGAAACGATGTTTGTCGGATCGATCTCAAGCGTATTGTTTTCAAAATGGGTCTTCACACCCATGATTTCGATAATCTCAATTAATGAGTGCACATCTTGGATGTCAGGCACTCCTTCTAAAATGACCGGTGAATCAGCTAAGATCGCTGCCGGGATCAATGCGACTGCACTGTTTTTTGCGCCGCTAATGGTGACTTCACCTTTTAAGGGACGATTGCCGTTGATGACAATTTTTTTCATGGAATTCCACCTATACTCTTTTTTAATTTATGTGTATCATTCCAATTTTAGCACAGATCCCTCAAAGAAAAAAGATGCAGTATATTTTTGATCCCCGCATCAAGAATATTTTCTTGGAAAACAAAAAAACTCTTAGAATCAGTGATTCTAAGAGTTTTGATCTTTGATTAAGATTAAGCTTTACCAGCTGAACCGAACCAGTCGATGTGTTCTTCTGCATCTTTAACGATTGCAGCAACACCTGGTGCTAATAATTTACGAGGGTCGAATCCTTTACCTTCTTTATCTTTGCCAGCTTCGATGTATTCACGAGTTGCTTTAGCAAATGATAATTGGAATTCAGTATTTACGTTTACTTTAGAAACACCCATTGAGATTGCTTTTTCGATTTGGTCTTGAGGAATACCAGAACCACCGTGTAATACTAATGGTACATCAGAACCTACTGCATCAGCGATTGCTTGTAAGTGGTCAAAAGCAAGGCCTTTCCAGTTTTCAGGGTATTGACCGTGAATGTTACCAATTCCGCAAGCTAGGTAATCAATACCAGTTGCAACCATTTGTTTACATTCTTCGATGTCAGCTAATTCGCCAGAACCGATGATTCCATCTTCTTCTCCGCCGATTGAACCAACTTCACACTCAACAGAAACGCCTTTTGCGTGTGCTTTTTCGACAACTTCTTTAGCCAATTTCAAGTTTTCTTCAAATGGTAAGTGAGAGCCATCAAACATAACAGAAGTGTAACCAACTTCGATACATTCCATTGCTGCATCATAATCACCATGGTCTAAGTGGATTGCAACTGGAACAGTGATGTTCATTGAATCAACCAAGTTTGTAACGATGTCTTTAGCAACTTTGTATCCGCCCATATATTTGGCAGCACCCATTGAAGTTTGGATTAGAACTGGCGCTTTTTTCGCTTCAGCAGCTTTTAAAATCGCTTGTGTCCATTCTAAGTTGTTTGTGTTGAATCCGCCGACTGCATATCCGCCTTGACGAGCAGCTTTTAAGAATTCAGCTCCTGATACTACTGGCATAAAAAATTCCTCCTAAGTTTTGAAAAACTTTATTTGTTAAGCAATGCTTAACCGACAATGCTATTTTAGCAAAGATTTGCGGTATTTGCTACTAAAAAGAGGAATTTCTCTTTTCAAAAAAAGATTGCACAAATATAAAAATCCAGCATTTTCATCATCTTTTCTGAAAGTCTACGATTCTGTAAGGTTTTGCTCTCCTATATGCGGTCGTTAGATAACAAATCAGCGTGTGAAAATTCGAGAAAAATTTCACATATTTTTTCGTCGTTTTATCATAATTTTCCAGTAAATCCTTCCTTCTTCTCCTCTGAGCATAAGAATAGCCTTGTGAAAGCGGCTATATTATTATGTAAAAAAGGAGGGATAAAATGAAAAAAGCGCTTATTGGATTTTTGGCAGTCATCGGAGTTCTTTTCTTGGCAAGTTGCAGCTCGGGGGCCAAAGAAGAAACCAAAACATTCACAATGGATCAAAATGGGGTTTCGATGGAACTGGTCTTCACTTATGAAGGCGATAAAGTAAAAACTCAGACTGCAAACAATGTCATGCCTTATTCAGCAATTGGGGTAACGACTAAAGAAGAAGCACAGACGGTACTTGATCCGATCGCAGAACAGTATCAGCAAGTCAAAGGGTTGGACTATTCCCTCGACTATACAGATAGTGAAGCGACTGAATCCTTGAAGATCAATTACGACGAGTTGGATTATGATTCAGCAAAACAATTGCCTGGGGTTAGTTTTGAAGGAAATACCGAAAATGGGATCAGCATGGAACGTACAGAGGAAATGCTCTTGGATCAAGGGTATAAATTAAAAGAATAATCCTCTCTAGGCACCAGCAAATCAACACGCGTTTCCGCTGGCGGATTTCATTCGAACTGTTAGCGAAAATAATAATGCATCAGCCAGAAACTTCCGGTCGTTTTGACGGAAGTTTTTTGTATGCAGAAACAGATGATTTCCACCAACGCTCACGCAAGTGTCAACCTTTTACGGATTACTGGGATCGCGCAACTCAAAAAACTCCCCATCTTGAGATGAGGAGTTTCGCACATTCATTTTTTGGTTTGCCACTAACGATTATTATGCTTGACGATTGTCTAATGAAGCTCCAACAAATGCTTTGATCAAGCGTTGTGGGCGTGTTGGACGAGAAATCAATTCTGGGTGGAATTGGCAACCCACGAAGAATTTGTTTTCTGGAATCTCAACGATCTCAACCAAACGATTGTCTGGCGACACACCTGAGAAGACCATACCATTTGCTTCAAAGATTTCACGATATTTGTTATTAAATTCATAACGATGACGGTGACGTTCTTGAACAACTTCCTCCCCATCATAAGCTGCAGCTGTTTTGGTGCCTTTTTTCACTTTACATGGATACAAGCCTAAACGCAATGTTCCACCTAAGTTTTCGATGTTTTCTTGGTCAGCCATCAAGTCAATGATGTTGTTGGCTGTTTCAGGATCCGTTTCTGCGGAATTGGCATTTTCCAAGCCAACGACATTGCGGGCATACTCCACACAAGCCATTTGCATCCCTAGACAAATCCCTAAGAATGGCACATCGTTTTCCCGAGCATATCGGATCGCTTCGATTTTCCCTTCAATCCCACGATCCCCAAATCCACCAGGAACAAGGATCCCGTCTACTTCACCTAAGTAAGACTCCACATTTTCCCGTGTGATTTCTTGGGCTTTGATCCAATCGATCTCGATGTCTGCATCAAAGGCAAAACCAGAATGTTTCAAGGCTTCGACAACTGATAGATAAGCATCTGGCAATTCCACATATTTTCCGACTAATGCGATGCGTACTTTTTTCTTCAAATTCAGCACCTTTTCTTCCAATGCTTGCCATTCAGTCATGTCAGCAACTGGTGCAGTCAGTTTCAAATGATCACACACGATTTGATCCATGCCTTGCGCTTGCAGTGCCAATGGGATCGAATACAGGGTCTCAACGTCACGAGATTCGATCACGGCTTCTGGTGCCACGTCACAGAATTGTGCCAATTTGTTTTTTGTTGATTGTCCTACAGGTTGTTCTGTCCGAACGACCAAGATATTTGGTTGAATCCCTAAGCCGCGCAGTTCCTTCACACTGTGTTGGGTCGGTTTGGTTTTCATTTCGCCTGCTGCTTTCAAATAAGGAATCAGCGTCGTATGGATGTACATCACGTTGTCCGCACCTACGTCTGCCTTCATTTGACGCAAAGCTTCTAGAAACGGCAATGATTCAATATCCCCTACTGTTCCGCCGACTTCTGTGATGATCACATCTGAATCAGTCATTTTGGCTGCCCGCATGATTTTTTCTTTGATCTCGTTGGTGATGTGCGGGATCACTTGAACAGTCGCGCCTAAGTATTCTCCTTTACGCTCTTTCCGCAAAACTTCTGAATAGATTTTTCCAGTTGTTACATTTGAGTATTTGTTCAAATTGATATCGATAAAGCGTTCATAGTGACCTAAGTCTAAGTCGGTCTCTGCTCCATCATCGGTTACGAATACTTCACCATGTTGATATGGGCTCATCGTTCCTGGATCGACGTTGATGTACGGATCGAATTTTTGAATGGTTACTTTCAAGCCGCGATTTTTCAACAAACGTCCTAATGATGCTGCTACGATCCCTTTACCAATAGAAGAAACCACACCGCCGGTTACAAAAATATATTTTGTCATAAACTGAAAAACTCCTTTAATCTATTTTACAGGAAAAGCATTTAGAAAATAATAAAAGCTCCCTATCCATAAATGAATAGGGAGCGAAAATTCTAAATCACTTTCTGACTCTTGTAAAGAGTGCCCAAACAGAATGATACATTCTCACCTCACAAATGTCAAGAAAACTTTATCTGATTTTTTCAGAAAAAACGGAGGTTTCCAAACGAAGCGCTTTACGCTTCGATGCAGCTGGTTCCTCCTTTTTCACGCTGGCATTCTAAGGTTACTCTTTCTTAAACAACCTTCATGTTTTCTGCACAACTTTTTGCAATTTTTTCATTGCTTCTTACGAAATCGTTGAACTCTCTTTGGCATAATACAAAGTGTAGATGAAGTCTGGCGCTTTACTCGTTTTGGTAAAAATGATCGGAACGTATTTCTGGTTATTTTTGGCAAAGACGAGGTGCAGGTTCGATTCCTGCCTTCTACGCTAGTGATGCGGTTGAAAGAGGGCTCTGAGGATCAATCGCAGTAATCCTTAGATTATTGTTTCACCAATGAAACAAAATCAACGTTCGTCCAAGCATTTCCTGAAGCCTTGCTGTAAACCCCGATTTCACAAGCACCTGTTGTAATTGGAATGTCTTTGATTGTAATTTTTGTCCATTCACTTGTTTTAACAACCGCAGTATTTAGTTCCGCTCCACCATAATTTTTGACATATAACTGATTGGTATCAAACTCTCCCCCAGACATTACATAGGCACTCAATGTGTAAGTTCCATCGCTGATGCCACTAACATTTTGATAAGCTGATGCCTCGTAAGCTTGGTCCTGCCAAAAAGTTAATTTGTAGTCTCCAAAAAAAGTCCCAGCTTCCGTTTTGATCGTACCTTCAGCTGTTCCTTGTTGAAACCACGTTTGCCAATCGGAAGGACTGGTCGTTGGTCCATCGCTCTCGAAACTTGCATTTTTAACCAGATTTGTTTGCGCCCCTGCTTGTTTAAACGCACGCAAGCTTGGCAAGGCGTTTCCAGCAAAATCAAACATCGCCTGGTTGTCCCATTCGTTTCCCATAGTAGATTGAACACCGAGATAATTCATACCTGCTTGTGTTGCCCAACTCACGTTTCCGTTGTACCAAAGAGGTTCCCAATAAAAGAAGCCCGCCCCGCGATCATTCGGCACCGCTTGAATACGATCGGCTAGATCCAGCAAATACTCTGCTTGTCCTGACGGTGTTGGTTCATATCCCCCCGCCGCTGCTTCGGCTTCGCCAAAGGCATTTGGCATAGTATCTGCATTCGCTGTTGTATGCCCATAAGCTGTTTCAACTACGATCACTTCTTTGCCATACCGTTGACTGATCGTATTCATATTGGTTTGAAGTTCATTCATTGAACCGTGCCAATACGGATAATACGATACTCCAATTAAATCAAATGACACACCCCGACTGGTGATTTCATCAAACCACCAAGTAAATGCTCCTGTATCGCCACCATCAGCTAAGTGGAGCATTACTGGAGTTGTTTTAGGTTGAGTGTCTCGAACAGCTTGGACACCGGACTTCAAAAAAGTAGTCAATCGATCAAACTCACCCCCGTCTTCTCCCCAAGACTTGCCATAAGGCCAGAGCATGCCACTATTCAGTTCATTGCCGATCTGAACCATATCAGGATAAACGTCTAGCTGCTTCATTTCCGACAGAACGTTCTTTGTATAGTCATACAATGCCGTGTTCATTTCTTCAAAGGTCAGATCTTGCCACGCTTTAGGAACATTCTGTTTCCCAGGATCAACCCAAAAATCACTGTAATGGAAATCTAGCAACACTTTGAGTCCAAGATTTTTTGCTCGTTTTGCAAGGGCAACCGTCGTTTCCAGATCATTTGTCCCTGCCCCATAACTTTCTCCGTTACTATTATAAGGATCCTGCCACAAACGCAGTCGCACATAGTTGACACCATTGTTTTTTAGAATCTCTAAGGCATCTTTTGAAATACCATCTTCATAATATTTTGCACCAGATTTTTCCATATCTGACAAAATTGAAATATCTGCTCCGCGAATAAATTCGCTGGCAGATGCTTCAACTGTTTTTGAAACAGCCCCCAAAGTCCCTATCACAGCTGCAAATAAAGCGGCTTTACGCAACCAAGCTCCCTTTTTCATTCATTTGCTCCTCCTTTATTGAAATTGGTTCAGAATAAATTGAACGGCTTTTTCAGGATCTCTCGTTAATCCGATATATTCTGCTCCTTTTGTCGCAACCAACTTGATTCCTAAGCGATCGGTATCTTCTTTGATATCATCATAGTAAGAATTGACTTGCGGTGCTAAGACCACCATATCAAAATCCTGCAGCATTTCGTAATGAGAACCATAAGCACCCGCCATTGCACTGATCGGTGCTTTCGATTCAGATGCGCCTTCTTTTAAAGCATTAGCTAACATCGCACTTGTCCCTGCTCCAGCACAAAGTACCAACACATTGATTTCTTTATTTGCATCGTTGATGACTTGGCTCGCTGCCACAGGTACTTCCTCAGGTATAGCGGCAGAAGTACCTTCCTCGGTTGCGATCACTTCTGCTTTTTGTGCTTCTTGCTCTACTAAGACAGCATCGTATGCTTTACAAAATGGCAGATAGATCAGGAAGTCAACGACGATTAGAACCGCTGCTAAAACAAAGGCTAACACCCCCATGCCCGTTCCTAGAACCAAACCGATTGGTGCCGGAGTTGCCCAAGGTAAAACGTACATAAAACTGTTCATGCCTAGCACATCGACAAAAAACTTAAACAAACAAACGTTTACAACAGGTGTTAATAAAAACGGAATGAAAAAATAGGGATTCAAAATCATGGGTGCTGCAAACAACAATGGTTCATTGACAGCAAAACTTACTGGAATAAAGGAAGCTTTCCCGACTGCCTTCAATTGTTTAGACTTAGCAAAGAGTAAGAAGATAAAAGGAACGACCAATGTGGCCCCAGTTCCTCCCATAGTTCCTACAAAATTTCCTAAACCGACTGTCAGTACTTTTGAAGCTTGCTCACCGGAATTGAACAATTGCAGATTGGTTTCCACATTGGCATAGATAATTGCTGCAATTGCTGGTTCCACGATTGACGGTCCATGAACACCGACAAACCAAAATAGCGCCATCGCTCCCCAGATGATAGCGATTCCTAAATAACCGTCGGCTGCTGTGAATAATGGCTGCAGCACAGTAATGATTGCTTCTGCAAATGAGATTTGGAAAATTTGCCGAATACCTAAATCAATTAAAACGGCCGCAAATACTGAAAAAGAGAAAGGAAAAATATCTCGGAAGGTTTGCGAAATCGTACCAGGAACTTCTTTAGGCATCTTAATGGTAATATCTTTCAGCACACAAAACTTATATAAATTAACTGTTAAAAATGCAGCGACAAAGGACGCCAATAGCCCCTTTGTCCCCATGTATTCCGTTGAAAATCCGCCTTCGATCGGAGAGACGCTTAACAACAGGAAACTTACCACAGAAGCCAGCATCACAGAAGTCGTGTTGATCACTTTGTTTTTCGGTAAGCGGCGATTCATCGAATCAGCCAAGCAGCGAGCAGTGGTTGCTGAAACAAGTAACCCTACAACCCCCATCGAATAATTATAGACTTTCCACAACCAAGTGGAGACAGCTTCAGGCCATTGGTAACCAAAAATCTCAGGAACCGCAGCAATCAAAATGAATATGCTTGAGAATAAAATAGCCGGCATCGCTGTTAAAAATCCGTCACGAACGGCTCCCAGATAACTATTGCGTGAGATTTTTTCAAAAAACGGTTTCCCTTTTTCGATTTGTTTAATGATTCCATCCATAGCGTTCTTCTCCTATCCTTGATTCTGCTTGTACAGTGCAATAAAGTCTTGAATCAGATCCCTCAGCAACAAAGTGGTCATTAAATGGTCCTGTCCATGGATAAAAATGAATCCCATCTCCATCTCTTTTCCCGATGCTTCTTCCGCTAAAATTTTTGTTTGCGAATTGTGTGCAAGGGTTAAATTTTCGTCGGCTTCTTTCAGTGCTGAATCAACATGCTCAAAGTTCCCTTGTCTTACTTCTTTCAATAATTTTAATAATGTACTGCGAGCGTCCCCTGAATAAGCAACGATCTCAAAACCAAGCATTTGTAATTCCTCTTTATTCATCTTTTCTTCCTCCATTATTACTTATTAAATAATCGTTTTGGTTTCACTAACTAATTTGTACCAGTATGCTGACTCTTTCGGGTAACGCTTCTGGGTTTCAAAATCAACATAAAACAAGCCATACCTTTTGTTATACCCATTTGTCCATGAGAAAAGATCCATAAGCGACCACAAAAAATATCCCTTCACATTTACCCCAGCTGTTATCGCCTTGCTTAAGGATTCCAAATAGACTCTCAAATAGTCGATTCTCGGCTGATCCATAATGATGCCATCTTCAAACTGGTCTTTATACCCCATGCCGTTTTCAGTGATATAGATTTTGTTATAATGCGGGTAATCGCTTTTAATTCGCAGTAACAAATCATAAAGACCTTCTGGATAAATTAGCCAGTCCCAATCCGTTCGAGGAATCCCTTCTTTATAAATGCGTTCTCCGATCCCCTTCACTTTATAAACAGAGGTTCCTTTTTCACCCGTGCCATTATGATGGATCGCGTTTTCTCCATCGTAAGCTCTGACGAAGTGGCATTGGTAGTGATTGATTCCTAAATAGTCATTACGCGTGGAGGCTTTTTTCAATTCAACAAAATCTTCTTCTGGAAAATGATAGCTCGCCTGATTTGCTTCACATATCTCATCAAGAGCATTTAAGGTTTCAGTCGAATAACTGCCTAAATAAGTAGCATCTAATAAGAAACGGATCGATAATGCATCGTCTAAAAAGGCTGCATGCTTGTCTTCTGGCGCGTCTGTTGCCGCATATTTCGTCTCTAATGAGTGAACGACACCGATTTCGCCTGGAAGTTCGTTTTCTTTGAAATAGTTCACTACACGTGCATGGGCAACCATCATATTATGAAGACAGGCGATGATTTTTGTAAAATCATATTTGATTCCTGGTGGGAAAACGCCTAACAAATATTGATTGGTCGCAACAGGATAGATTTCATTAAAGGTACTCCACACTTTCACTTCTTTGAATTCATGAAAACAAAAAATGGCATAGGAAACGAATGCTTCTATTGTTTCTCGATTCAAAAAATCTCCCTGGTCAAACAAACGTTTAGGGGTATCAAAATGATGCAGTGTCACAAACGGCGTTACGTTTCTTTTCGCACATTCTTCGAACACACGATGATAAAAAGCGATTCCTTCTGGGTTCGGTTCCCCTGTTCCATCAGGAAAAATTCGACTCCATGCAATGGATAATCTTAGCCCATTCACACCAAATCGTTCACACAATTCAATATCCCTTGCATATTGATGATAAAAATCACTTGCCGGATCAGGACTGAATCTACCCTGTTCCTCTAAAAAATCATCCCAAGCAACAGCGCCTTTACCGCCCTCCTTAGTGGCTCCTTCAACCTGATAGGCTGCTGTGGCTCCACCAAAAATAAAATCTTCTGGTAATTTAAGCATGTACATCTCTCCTCAAATCTATAATCAGTTTCCGCATTTTCTAACTGATTGAATTGTAATCGCATCCAAAACATTTGTCAACAAAAACAAACATAAATAATCACAAAAATCGGAAAATAATGATGGTTTTTATTGAAACAAACATAGAATATGTTTAAAATGTTTGTTTTTGTTCGAATTAGATTGACTGCTAGCCGATTATATGATAGATTATCTTTAAATTAGAGGTGAAGACGATGCTGAAAAAAGAAAGATTGTTTACTATCGTAGAAATGGTCAATAAAAAAGGAATTCTTACTGTTAACGAGATCATCAATCAATTAGATGTTTCTGATATGACCGTTCGCAGAGATTTAGATGAATTAGAAAAATCGGGCAAGCTGCTACGTATCCATGGAGGGGCTCAAAGTCTTTCCTATACTTTAGATCAAGAACTTTCTCACACCGAAAAAGCCACTCTACAGATTCAAGAAAAAAAAGAAATTGCTGCCGCAGCAGCCTCATTGATTCACGAAGGGGAAACGATTTTCTTAGGACCAGGTACAACAATCGAACTATTGGCGACACATTTACTGAACAAGAAAATCCGGATCATTACTAATAATTACCCAGTTTTTGATATTCTTGCGCAAGCAGATGGACCGGAAATTTTACTAATTGGCGGCGATTTTCGTAAAAATACCGGTGCATTTGTTGGACCGATTACTAACGACAATTTAAGAAGATTAAAGTTTACAAAAGCATTTATCAGTTCAAACGGGGTACACAACGAAGCCATTTCTACTTATAGTACAGAAGAAGGAGAAGCCCAGCAGATCGCATTAAATAATTCCCGTAAGAAATATCTGCTCGTTGATAACAAAAAGTTCAACCGTGATGATTTTTATGTATTTTATAATTTGCATGACTTCGACCTACTCATTACGGATCGTCAAATATCACCTGAGCTACAAGAGCACTATGCACAATATGTCGATCTGCAAATTGCTGATTCAACCGAAAATACCACTATAGGAGTGTAACTATGAAAGGGATTATTTTTGATTTTAACGGAACAATGTTTTTGGACTCTCATCTACATGAAGCTGCTTGGCTGCACATGATTCATGATCATACAAAAGATGGTTTATCAGATGAGGATATTTTAAAAAATATCCATGGTCGAACGAATACGGAGATTTTAAAACATTTCATTTCAGAACATTTGACTGTCTCTGAGATCGCCGTCTTGTCAGAAGAAAAAGAAAGCTATTATCGTATGCTTTGCTTGCAAAATGAGAACGATCTCCAATTGACAAAGGGGCTTGAAGCGACTCTTGATCAGCTGACTGACCAGCAGATTCCATTAACGATTGCCACGGCTACTGTTAAAGAGAATGTTGCTTTTTATTTTGATACTTTCGATTTAGCACGCTGGTTTGATTGGGATAAGATCGTCTATGACGATGGCTCTTTTCCTGGAAAACCGCAACCGGATATTTTTCTTAAAGCGGCTGGCAAATTGGGCTTAGCTCCTGCTGATTGTCTTGTTATCGAAGATGCTTATTCAGGTTTGCTTGCTGCCAAGCGTGCTGGGATTGGAACAATTATCGCAATTGATCCATTCGGAAAAAATAATGCAGTATTTGAACAGGCACAGCTAAATAAAGATGGAACAATCAAAGATTTTACTGATTTTTGGACAGAGTACCTATCTGTCATATCCGTTAATTCTTAAGCGATTCTATTAAAAACAACTGAGATGCATATCTCCTTTTATAAAAAACTGCAGTGAAATGACACGTGTCTTCATGTCATTTCACTTCAGTTTTTTTCATTTTCGTTTAGTTCTTACTCATTCTGCTAAAAATTTCTAGATTTTCTCCAACCAATCATTGTCATTCTTTTTGTTCTTTGAGAAAATAAGCACAACTCAATCGATTAATTTAACATTTTATCGATTTTTTTCGATTTTTTCAGTTGAAAGATGTCCACTTTTTTATTTTCAGTTGTTGTATTGTTAAGGAGGGAGAAAAATGCGTTTGAATGCTTACGAACATTATTTACTGCAGTTAACGAATGACTTGGTTCATTACCTGCAGTCCCTCGGCGCTTCTCAACAGGATGCCGAAGATATTGCTCAAGAAGCAGTTGTTAAAATCCTTGAAATCGATTCGGTCTTAACCGCAGAAGCGATTCGTCCGTGGCTGTTTCGTGTGGGGATCAATGGTTACTTTACGTTGTATAAACAAACAAAGCGACGGCGAGAAATCGTCAGGCAGTATTTGCCAGTGACTGCTTCTGGTATCAACTGGCAAGAAACTGATGATGATCTTTATGAGACACTTCAAGAATTACCCGTTTCTACCTCCACCCTTTTGATCATGAAGTACGCAGAAAATTTGAGTTTAAAAGAAATAAGCTTTTTACTGAATCGCCCGGAAGATAGCATCAAAACAGCATTATACCGAGGAAGAAAACAACTGAAAAAACGAATGGAGGAAAAGAATCATGACTATTAAAGATCAAGAATTTAAAAAAATCGTGAAAAAAGCTCGGCTAAAAAACACACATAGGACAATTGTTATTGCTGTACTGTCTTTGATAGTATTGATTGGTCTACCAGGGGGGCTTTATTTAAACTATTACAATTACGGTCCTTTTCGAGGAGAAAAAATAGCGGGTGTTCCAGATAATCATCTAGTTCAAGTCGAAAATCAAATGGATCTTTCCAGATTATTATTTGATTTTGGCTCACAGCTAAAATTTAATACCCAAGCTCGAGCGATGACGGTTTATTTTGATCACTATCAAAAAGGCGAGAAAACAACCCACAAGCTGATTGCTTCCTTAATGACAGATACCAAAAGCAATTATAACGGTTATTTAACAATTGGTATTTCTAAAGGGGAAAAAAAGCTGCTCGTAAACTTATCTTCCAATGGCGGAGCATCAGAAACAACGACAGATCTTACGGCATTTCAGTATATTTCTCTTGGAGAAGACAATGATCTTCCCGGGGGAGCAATCTACCACATTGAAGAAGATCCCCTAGAAATCCAAAAAAATGTTGAGATTCCTTTGATTTATATTGCACAAGGTGGCGACCTAAAATTATATGATGTGATGGAAAATAACTTGTCCGAAGAAAATTTAAAAAGCGTTGAAAACGTCTATTACATTTACTTAATAGTAGAATAACGAAAAAAGACCAGTTCAGGATGCCTGAGCTGGTCTTTTTTCTGTCATACTGTCGATTAATTCCGACGGTTGTTATTACCGAATAAAATAATCAAACGTAAGAGCTGCAATAAGGTTGCTACGGCAGCTGCGACATACGTCAACGCTGCGGCAAAGAGCACTCTTCTTGCTTGTGGTACTTCATCTTCTGTTAACAAGCCACCATCTGCCAAAATACGGATCGCCCGTTTTGAGGCATCGAACTCGACTGGCAAGGTCACTAATTGGAAAATAAACGCCAATGAGAAAGCCAACAAACCTAAGTTGATCAGAAACGAGCCTCGTAACAGGACCCCGATCAAAATCAACGGGATCGAGATGCTAGTTCCGATATTGGCGATCGGCACGATCGCATGACGCAAACGCAAAGGAAAATAACCTTTGGCATCTTGGACTGCGTGACCACACTCATGGGCCGCAACACCGATTGCTGCTACCGAAGTTGATTGTGCGGTGGATTGTGATAAACTCAGCATTTTGTTGCCAGAATTGTAATTATCCGTCAAATCACCAGCGATCGCTTGCACACCAACATTATTGATTCCTTGGCTTTGCAAGATGTACTGCGCCGCTTTTGTGCCGGTAATATTATTTTTACTTCTGACTTTGTCATATTTGTTAAAGGTACTTTTGACATACGCTGACGCTGCTAGCGAAATCACCATACCGATAATTACGAGAATGAAAGTCGGGTCATAAAAAAAGCCGAACCCGTATCCGCCCATACCATACACGATAAAATTCCCCCTTTTAATCTTTGACCTTATTTTACCATTAAAGTGGTGAAAAAATTATGAAGATGACTGGAAGATTTTGTTTTTAACCTTTTTTTACAAATTCTGATTTTAGTTTCATCGCGCCGAAGCCATCGATCTTGCAATCAATGTTGTGGTCGCCTTCGACTAATTTGATGTTTTTCACTTTCGTTCCTTGTTTGATGGCGCCAGATGCGCCTTTGACTTTCAAGTCTTTGATGACTGTCACTGTATCACCATCTACTAAAATATTACCATTGGCATCTTTGTATACGGGTGCTTCTTCCGCCGCTTGTTGCTCTTGCCATTCGTTTCCGCATTCAGGACAAACAAACAGCCCGCGATCTTCATAAGCGTATTCAGATTGACAATTGGGACAGTTAGGAATTTGAGTCATAGTGTTGCTCCTTTAAAATATAATTTTCGCTGTAAAAAACAACTCACCATCAGCATACCGAAAAACCACTAGTGGCGCAACCAAAAATCAGTGACCGATAAGCAAAAAAATCGCTTCTGTAGAGTGATAACAGAAGCGAAAATTCACGTGTATCCGAAAAGGAACTACACAGAATTCATTTTTATTTCGAGAAATAATTTGCACAAGCATCGCCGATCCACTGGATGAGTTGTACCAAAAGGATCAACAAGAGAATCACCACAATCAAAATCGCCGTTTCATAGCGATAATAACCATACTGAATCGCTAAATCGCCAATACCGCCTGCGCCAATCGTTCCCACCATCGCCGAGTAGCCTAAAAGACTGATCAAAGTTAACACAAATCCGCGAATCAAGGCTGGCAAGCTTTCTGGTAAAATCACTTCGCGAATAATTTGCCCCGTCGATGCTCCGGAAGCGACACTAGCTTCAAGGACGCCATAGTCGATTTCGGCAAATGCGGATTCAGCGATTCGGGCGTAAAAAGGAATCGCGGCAATCGATAAAGCAATCGCTCCGCCGGCCGGGGTATAAGGATCACCGATCAGCATCGCTGATAACGGAATCAACGTAATCAATAAGATCAAAAATGGTAGCGAACGGATTGCATTGACGACAAAATCGGCCAGATGATGCAAGAAAACATTTTTATGAAAAAGTTTACTGCCGACTAAAAACAGGACTAATCCAATCAATAAGCCGAAAACTACTCCTATAATTGCTGAAGTTCCCACCATGAAGAATGTTTCCCATAGTGCTTGGGGCAGGTTTGTTTTTAAAATCTCAAGCGTATCAGCCATTTTTCTCACCTATCTTTCTTAGAGAAAAGACGTTCGCAGCTAGGTGTGCTCGGGCTTTTGCTGCTTCTTCGGCGGGGCCAGTCAAATAGATATACAAAATACCGATCACATCTTTTTTGATATACTCAATTTTTCCGTGGATAATATTGATCGACACATCATAGGCTTTGGCTACAGTCGAAATCAGTGGTTCTAACGTATACTCCCCTTGATAGCGCAATTCCAGCAAGTCGCCTTCCGTGAAGGATACTAGAATCTCCTCGGGAAGCGTCAGATCCAAGTAGCGACCTACCAGTTTTTTCGTCATAGGCTGTTTAGGCTGACTGAACAAGCCATAGGTCGTTTGTTCTTCAACGATCCGCCCCTTTTCCATAACTGCCACCCGATCAAAAAACTTTCGGGCAACATCCAATTCATGGGTGATAAAGACGATGGTGATGCCTGTCTGTTCCTTGATTCGGATCAATAATTTCAAAATTTCTTCAGTCGTTTCAACATCTAACGCACTTGTAGCTTCGTCACACAACAAAATCTCAGGTTCGTTGGCAATCGCTCGCGCAATACCGATCCGTTGCTTTTCTCCCCCAGACAAATTATTCGGATACTCGTGAATTTTGTGAGGCAGATCCACCATTTCCAACAGTTCCTTGATCCTCGCTTCTTGCTTTTCTTGCGGATAATGTCCAGCACGCAAAGCAAAGGCTAAATTTTCCTTGATGGTTCGATTATGGATCAGATTGAAATGCTGAAAGATCATCCCGATTTTTTGTCGTACTTCACGCAAGTGTTTGCCTTTAGCTTGCGTGATGTCTTGACCATCAATCAGAATTTGACCACTAGATGGCACCTGCAGTAGATTCAACGTACGAACCAAAGTACTTTTCCCGGCCCCGCTCAATCCGACGATCCCATATACTTCTCCAGCTTGAACGGAAAAATCAACGGAATCCACTGCTTTTTTGATTTCTTTTTTATGAGTGAAGGCCACTGATACTTGTTTCACTTCTATTTTTGCCATAGGATCCCCTTCTTACTCAGTCCAAAATTTCGGTTGATCAAAGTTGCTGAACGGTGATTCGGCAATCGCTTCTTTAAATGCGTCACTTTCTAATACTTCCGTAACTGCCTTAGCAAAATCACTGTCTTCTTCTTCGGAGGACACCACAAAGACATTTTTATATTCTTCTTTCAATGACTCCAACGCCAAAGCATCTGCAGGATCAAGAGAAGCCGCCCAAGCGAAGTTTCCTGGTACTAAAGCTAAATCGACGGTATCTAACGAACGAGCCAATTGAGCTGCGTCTAATTCTTTAAAAGTCAGATTCTTCGGATTTTCTTCGATGTCATTCACTGTTGCTTTCGTTTCGTCGATATTGTCTGCGATGGTGATCAACTCATTGGCAGCTAACAGTTGCAAGGTCCGCGCTAAATTTGAGGCATCATTGGCAATCGAAACAGTCGCCCCGTCTGCTAACTCATCCAAGCTGGACAGTTGCTTCGAATAGATGCCCATTCCCAGTGTGGGCACTTTTTGTAATGCCGTAAGGGATAACTGGTTATCTGCCGAAAATTTTTCTAGATAGGCCGTATGTTGAAACAAATTGGCATCGATTTGTCCATTCGCCAAGGCATTGTTCGGCTGAATATAATCATTAAACACTTTGGTCGTGAGTTGATACCCTTTTTCTTCCAGTAATGGCGAGATCACCTCTGTCACCATGTCCCCGTATGGTCCCGGCGCCACTCCAACGACTTTTTCTTCCACTGCATTTACACTGTTTTCACCAGACTGCGTATCCTCTGTGCTGCTAGTATTGCCACAAGCTGCCAATGTAATTAAGACAGCAGCAGCAACTAATCCAACGATTCCCTTTTTCAACTGTTTCATTTCTTTGTTCCCCCTTTTTATAATAAAAAAACGTCCTTTCTCCATCATAGAGAAAGGACGAAACAACCTTGTTCGTGGTACCACCTTTAATTTATTGGCTGAACCAGCCAACCTTATCAGTTTATTAACTGCTTTGCTGTATCGGGCAATCCCGCTGCACGCTTGCTTTTGCTCACGTCCAAACGCTCCAAGGCCATCTTCAGTCAAACGGCTGTGCTCTTTCTCACCAATCCGAGCTCTCTGATCCAATCGAAACTGACTTACTCTTCTTATCATCGCGTGTTTTTTAATTTGTGTTTAACTATACGATAGCCTCAAATGAATGTCAATTCTTTTTTTCACGAAAATATCATCTTTTTGCAATAATTTTCACAGTGTTTACAGAGCCAAATTCTCATCTAGAATCAAGCCTTCAGAGACCATAACCGCATCGCCGATCAATTCTAATGCGCCCTGATCGACATCAACTTCGACCGTTAACTCGCCACCTAACACGTGCAGCAAGACATTCGCTGCCGCTTGCTGGTGACGTTTGGTCACGACATACGCAGTGGCACCAGATCCTGTGCCGCACGCATAGGTAAAACCTTCTACCCCTCGTTCATATGTGCGAACGATCAGCTCACCCTTCTCGTCTTCTTCATAGAAATTGACATTGGCCCCTTTGGGGAAAACCTCCCAATAGCGTATCTCTTTGGCAAGTTCAGCCAGCTGTTCCAACTCAGTTTCTGCTAGACCAGGATAGTGAACCACCGCATGAGGGATTCCTGGATCACCCAATTCCACATAGTCCACGAAAGAAACCATTGGATTCGGGTACGCTTGATCAAATGTAGTCACGGTGGGTGGATTCAAGGTTACTTTGTAGTGTTTTGCCGACAAACGCCATGCGGGGACATCGCCAGCAACTGTTTCGATGGTCATCTGCTCGCCAGCAATTCCCTTCTCAAAGGCATAACGGGCAATACAGCGAGCGCCGTTGCCGCACATTTCTGCTTCGGTCCCATCAGCATTGTAAAACCGCATCCGAAAATCAGCGGTTCCTGTGGGAAAATCCACTGCCATGACTGCATCCGCGCCAACAGAAAATTTCCGATGGCAAACCTGAGCAGCAAATTGCGACAGTTGTTCATGGGAGAATTTCAATGTGCGGTTATCGATTACGATAAAATCATTTCCTGCACCTTGCATTTTTGTATAAGGAATCATCATGTTGTCACCTGCTTTTCAAAATTTTACTTGCTGGAAGCTCCCTCTTTTAGAAACGAAGGAACCACTTCATTTTGCAGCATTTGCTCGTAGGACTGTCGTTTAACGGCTAATTCCGCTTGGCCGTTTTCCACAAAGACGACTGCAGGAATCTGTAAATTATTGTAGCTGCTGGCCATCGAATAGCCATAAGCTCCTGTTGCGAACGTAGCAAACAGATCCCCAGTTTCAACGGGCGGTAATGCAAGGTCTTTTACTAAGATGTCCGTGCTCTCACAAGCTTTACCAGAAATGGTGATCTTTTGTGTCGCAGCTTCGGAAGCGCGGTTGGCTAAGATCCCAGTGTAAGTTGCCTGATAAAGACCAGGACGAATATTGTCTGTCATGCCACCGTCAATGCTGGCGTATGTTCTGATTCCCGGCAATGTCTTGATACTGCCGATGGTGTGCAAACTGATACCTGCTTCTGCGACGATACTGCGCCCAGGTTCAATAACGATGGTCGGGCGTTCGCTCTGGTGCTGCGCATAAAAGGCGTCGATTTTTTCCATCACAGGATCTAAAAAGTAGCTGTAGGGTTGGCGAATATCTGCATCTGTGTATCGAACGCCAAAGCCGCCGCCAACATTTAGTTCTTTGATCCAATAATCAAAGCGTTCATGAATGGTTTGGACAAGGGCCAAAGCCGCATCAACTGCCGCTAGATGTGAGCGATTGTCCGACAATTGACTGCCGACATGAAAATGCAGGCCATAGAAATCCAATTCAGGTGCTTGAATCACTTCTTCCACTAACGGAAATAAGATTTCTTCATCTAAAGGAATCCCGAATTTCGAATCTTTTTGTCCGGTCGAGATAAATTGATGGGTGCTGACCGAAACCTCGGGTGTGATGCGCAACAAAATTTTAGCAACGACTTGCTTTTCTTGACATAACGCGCGGATCAAGCCGACTTCTTGAATGCCATCAACGATGATCCGTCCCACGCCATAATCAAGGGCGGCTGTTAATTCTTCAATCGATTTATTATTCCCGTTAAACTCGATGTGTTCTGCTGGAAAATCAGCTTGGATTGCTGTATACAGCTCTCCACCGCTAACCACGTCTAATGAGAGTCCTTCTGACTTGATCACTTGCAGCATTGCTGTGGTGCAGAAAGCTTTAGCGGCATAGGCTGCCCGTGTCTTGCTGTAGCGCGTCAAAAACTGCGCCTGAATCTTTTGGCATTCTTCGCGAATCTCCGAAACGGAATACACGTAAAGGGGGGTTCCGAAGGTTTTTGCCAACTCAACGGTATCACAACCGTCAATGTATAAGTGATTGTTCTTGATTTCTTTTGCCATCGCTTTACTCCTTGTCTGTTGGCTCGTTCAACGCCTCGATCAAACGAACGTAGCATTCGATGCCTTGCAATAGATTTTTTTCGTCAAAATTCATTTTGCTGCTGTGTAAAGGGTGGACATAGCCTTTTTCTTCATTTCGGGTACCCACAAAGAAAAAGACACCTGGGATCTCCTTTTGGTACATCGAAAAATCCTCTGCCAACATATATGGTGGTGTTTCTCGGTAGCTCTCCCCGACCACTTTTTCCAACACTTCCACCATCTCAGGATCATTGTCCACGACACGATAAAGATGTTCGAATTCGACATCCGCCGTGCAATCATATCCTTTGGCGATTTCTTGTGCGACAGTGGTGATTCTGCGCGTCATCGTTTCATAGACTTCATCTTCAAACGCCCGCATCGTTCCTTTTAAAACGACCTTACCGGGAATGATATTTTCCGCATCTCCCCCATGGATCTTCCCAAAAGTGATGACCCCAGCAGAAAGCGGGCTGATATTGCGTGAAATGATCGAATGCAATCCTTGAATAATCGCAGCCGCGGCTAAAATGGCATCATGTCCTTGATGAGGCTGGGCACCATGGGCACTCGTGCCGTTGATCGTTAGATTGATCTCGCCGTTACGGGCCATCATCGGACCTTTCCGGCTCGCAATGACTCCTTCGGGAAAGTCTGGGAAGACATGCAGCCCCACGATTTTTTCCACACCAAAATCTCGTAAGATGCCTTCATCGATCATCAATTGAGCGCCACCAGGGCTTTCCTCGGCTGGTTGGAAAATCAAAACGATCGTTCCACGAATCACTTCAGGATGTGTTGCCAAATATTTAGCAAACCCTAGCATCGTTGCCATATGGCCGTCATGACCGCAGGCATGCATTTTCCCTTCATGTTTGGAAACAAAGGAAACACCTGTCTCTTCTTTGATCGGTAGTGCATCGATATCCGTTCGAAAGGCCAGCGTCTTTCCTGGGCGATCGCTGCGAAAGACCGCAATCAAGCCGGTTTCAATCACTGGATAGATTTCTTTGATCCCAAAGGATTGCAACTGACGCAGCAAGTATTCCTTTGTTTTGAACTCAGTTAACCCTAATTCAGGGATTGTATGTAATTCACGACGAAAACGAACCACGTCTTCGGTTAATTCTTTGACTGCTTGCGATACTTGCATGTTAAAACACCTTTCTATTCATTCCTTTTAAAAATATCCATAAAAACCAACGAATATTCAGTTTTTCATTGATATTGTTTAATATTATAGTATATAATTCGAATAATCTATAGTATAAATTGTCGAAATGTTTCGATTTTTATTGAAAATTTTACCCCTCGTTTTGGTACACTTATACGTAGAGTTACGAAAAATAAATTGGTTGAAAGGATGTGTCGTAGTTTGACAATATTCAAAGGTTCTGGCGTTGCGTTGATCACCCCTATGCTTCAAGATGGTTCGGTGGATTTCGATAAGCTGAAGGAGTTAGCGGAGTGGCATGTGCAGCAAGGAACGAATGCAATCATTGCATGCGGTACGACCGGTGAAGCATCCACGTTAGACGATGAAGAACATATCGCGGTGATCGAAGCGGTGGTAAAACAAGTTGCTGGTCGAATCCCAGTCATCGGCGGAACAGGCTCCAACAACACCCAACATGGGATCCATCTTTCAAAAGAAGCACAGCGCGTTGGTGCTGACGCATTATTGGTTGTAACACCCTACTACAACAAAGCGACCAAGAAAAGTTTAGTCGCTCACTATGAAGCAATCTGTCAAAGCGTTGAGCTGCCAGTGATCTTATACTCCGTCAGCTCAAGAACCGGCCTAAATTTAACACCTGAAGCTGTGGCAGAACTGAAAAAAATCCCTAATATCAAAGGCATCAAAGAAGCCAGCGGCGACATTTCGCAAATCGCAGAAATCGCTCGTCTTGCGGATGATGACTTTGCGATCTACTCAGGAAATGACGATCAAGTAACCCCAATTCTAGCTTTAGGTGGCTCTGGCGTGATTTCAACGATCGGCAATATCGCTCCGAAACAAACGGCACAACTCGTTGCTGATTTCTTAAATGGTGATGTAAAAGCCGCCATCAAAGAGCAATTGCGACAAAAACCGTTGATCGATGCGATTTTCAGTGAAGTAAATCCTGTGCCGATCAAAGCAGCGGTCTCCTTGCTAGGCAAATGCGAATTGCATTATCGTTTGCCTTTGGGTGTCCCAGAAGATGCGACCCTCGTTCATTTAGAAGAAGAAATGACCAATTACGGATTGCTGTAAGGAGGAGTTTTTGGTGAAACAGATTTTATTAAGCGGTGCAAACGGTCGTATGGGCAAAGTGTTGCAAAGCCTAATCGCAAAGCACCCTCAGTTAGAAGTGGCCGCCGGCTTGGATCGTACCGAGCAATTAGATGGTCCCTTTCCGATCTATGATCGTCCAGAAAAAATCACGCAGCCGATCGATTTGGTGATTGATTTTTCTCATTATAGCAATGTCCCTGCCTTATTGAACTATTGTGTCGAACAGCAGCTGCCTATCGTGGTTGCTACAACTGGTTTGACGGAAGACACGCAGATGATGCTGCCGTTGGCTGCTAAAGTGATCCCAGTTTTCTATTCTGCCAATATGTCGTTGGGGATCAATGTACTGATCAAAGCACTACAAAGTATCACCCCCGCATTAGAAGCTGACTTTGACATTGAGATCATCGAAAAGCATCATAATCAAAAACTCGATGCACCAAGTGGTACAGCTTTGCTGTTGGCAGATAGTATCAATGACAGCTGCGAAACGAAAAAAGAGTATCTCTACGGGCGTGAAGGCAGTGATCTAGTAAATGACCGCAAGCAGATGGGCATCCATGCCGTTCGCGGCGGAACGATTCCTGGAGAACACATTGTCATCTACGCTGGGCAGGATGAAATCATTGAATTAAAACACACAGCGCTCTCCCGCGAAATCTTCGCCAATGGTGCGCTAAAAGCAGCGGAATTTTTAGCCAACCAACCAGCTGGTTTTTATTCCATGCAAAATCTAATCGACAAGTAAAGGTGGTCTCTCATGACAGAATTACAATTTTCCGATCCTTATCAATTAGCAAAATACATCAAAGAAGCAAATAAACAAACACCTGTAAAAGTCTATATCAATGGAGATCTTAGTAACGTCCAAGCAGATGGCATCCAATTGTTTGGTAACGGCACTTTCTATTTCGTGGTTGGTGACAGTCAAAAAGTGGCTGAGTTTTTAACCGCGCACCAAGACAAAATCACCGATCACTATCTGGAAAATGATCGCCGCAACTCAGCAATCCCTTTATTGGACTTGACGAAAGTCGATGCCCGTATCGAACCAGGTGCCTTTATCCGTGACCAAGCCATCATTGAAAAAAATGCCGTTATCATGATGGGGGCCGTGATCAACATTGGTGCCGTCGTTGGTGAAGAAACCATGATCGACATGGGTGCGATTTTAGGCGCCCGAGCAACCGTTGGGAAAAAAGCCCATATTGGCGCTGGTGCTGTCTTGGCTGGCGTTCTTGAGCCACCTTCAGCAAGCCCAGTCATCATTGAAGACAATGTTTTGATCGGTGCAAATGCCGTTGTCCTTGAAGGTGTCCGTGTCGGCGAAGGTGCAGTCGTCGCTGCCGGTTCTGTGGTAACTGAAGATGTCCCTGCTGGCGCAGTCGTTGCTGGATCACCAGCCAAAGTCATCAAAATGAAAGACGAGAAAACGAAAAGCAAAACCGAATTTTTAGACGATCTACGGGGCTAACCGCGCTTTTCTCAAAAATAAACAAAAAAACGCAGTGCGGGTTCAGTGATGAGCCTGCGCTGCGTTTTGTCTAAAAAAGGGCGTGCCGAAAGCTTTTGGCACGCCCTTTTTTATTGGCAAATGTTCTTGTGAAAGTGTTTATTCTGCTTGAAATTCTTTGATCGCTGCTTGGATCTCTTGATAGATCACGGCAACTTCTTCAAGGTCTTTTGCGTTTGCTCCACTGGCAAGGGGATGTCCGCCGCCATGATGACGTTTGGCGATCTCATTGATCACTGGACCTTTCGAACGCATCCGCACTCGGTAATAGCCTTCTGGTTGTTCGACAAAGATCGCCCAAGCCAGCACCTCATCGATTTTCCCTGGTAAGGAAACGACTGCTGAGGTTTCCGAATCCACTACGCCAAAACGCTGCTGCAATTCTTGTGATAGGATCACTTTGCCAGCACCAATCTCATCGATTTCGATGTTTTCGTAGACATACCCTGAAAGGCGAGCAACACTGCGAGAGACTTGATCCAATTGCCGATTGATCTTCGGTGCATCAAAACCGTAATCCAATAGTTCAGCCGCTAAGCGCAGCGTTGTCGCTGTCGTTGCCGGATATAAAAACCGTCCAGTATCACCAACGATGCCTGCATATAGCAGACGAGCCGCTTCTTGCGTCATCGTCAGCTCGTTTTGAAACATTTGCCAAAACGAAACGATCATCTCACTACAGCTGCTGGCTTTTGTATTGACCCAGACCAGCTCTCCGTAAGGCTCATCATTAGGGTGATGATCGATTTTGATCAATTTCGCCCCTTGATCATAGCGTTGGTCACTGACCCGTGGTGCATTGGCCGTATCTGTAACGATCACTAGTGCCCCTTTATACAAATCATCAGGGATCGTCTGCATCAGCGCCAAGTAATCCAATCCTTCAACAGGTCCGCCGACTTGATAGATTTCTTTTTTGGGAAAACTAGCTCGTAAAATTTCTGCCAAGCCCACTTGTGATCCTAATGCATCTGGATCAGGGCGTTGGTGCCGATGGATAATGATTCGGTCGAATGCTTTGATTGTTGCAAGTATTTCTTCTTGTACCTTCATGAATGGTCTCAACTTTCTCTCTAAAATTTTTCCATAAGTGCCGTTTTCGATGATTTATGGGCGTTCCATTACTTGGCATACCACGATCGCTTTTGCCACTAAGGAATTTTCGATCGATACTTCAATATCGATTTTCGCCGAACGTCGCCCCAGTTCTAGAATCTTCGGTTGAATGATGATCTCGCTTTCTAATTGGATCAAACGGAAGTAATGCAGATTGACTTGTTCGATCCAACTATTGCGCCGTTGATTCAACTGCATGGTACGTTTTGCCGTATTAGCGATCACTTCACTCAAGACACCAAAAGAGATCGTTCCGACTTCATTGACCATTTGAGGCGTCACCGCAAAGCTGAAATGCGGCTGCGGCAATTTGTTCCCTTCAAAATCTTGTTCGATGACTTGCATCTGTCCCGAGATTTGGTCTGAAATCGTATCTGAAATTTGTGTTTGTCGTTGGACCATCTGCATCGCTTTCATGATGTCTTGGCGTGTAACGATCCCGATCAAAGAAAGGTCATCTGCTACGACGGGCATCACTTCTAAGCCATCCCAAATCATCTGATGGCTGGCAGAGGCCACACTCATCTCTTTTTTTACGACCCGTGGTTCCCGGGTCATGATTCGTTCGATGATCTGCGTGTCAGGCTTTTCTAGGACATCTTTGGCTGTGATGATCCCAACGACCCGCATATTCTTGTTGACGACTGGATAGCGGGAGTGGTTGGTAGACTCCGAAAGCAGTTTGTAATCCTTGACCGTATCGAAGGTGTGCAGATACTTGGTTTTTTCCAATGGCATATAAATGTCACTCACCAGCATGATGTCCTTTTTGATCAGCTGGTCGCTCAAGGCACGGTTGATCATCGTTGCCACGGTAAAGGTGTCATAGGTCGTTTGTAAAATCGGCAGCTCCAATTCGTCTGCTAAGCGACAGATTTCCTCTGAGGTTTCAAAGCCCCCCGTGATCAAGACGGCTGCGCCATCTTCCAGTGCCAACTTGTGGACTTCGTTACGGTTTCCGACGATCACTAAAGAACCAGGCGTGATGTAGCGTTCCATTGCCGATTCCTTCATGGCGCCGATAACAAATTTGTTCAAGTCTTTGTCTAAACCGGCAGCGCCGCCTAAAACATCGCCTTCAATGATTTGGACGACTTCGCCGAAAGTTAGTTTTTCAATGTGTTTCTTTAGTTTCCGTTCGATACGGATGGTTCCCACACGCTGGATCGTTGAAACCAAGCCGATATTTTCCGCATCTTTGATCGCCCGATAGGCTGTTCCTTCACTGACATTCAAGTCTTTTGCGATTCCCCGCACCGAGATGCGATCGCCTACAGGCAGATTCTCGATATGCGCTAAAATCAAGTCGTGTTTTGTCGCCATAATTATCCCCTATTCCTACTACGAATCTTCCTGTTGCTTAAACTTCTAATGTCTCACCGACTGCAAGGATCTGGCCCACACCTGCCGGCAATAAATTCACGAAGGTTTGCGGATCTTGCTTGATCATTGGAAACGTATTGTAATGGATCGGTACTACTTTGCTCGCGTTTAAAAGCGCCGCTGCTGTTGCAGCATCTTGAACGCCCATCGTAAAATTATCCCCGATCGGTAAAAACGCCACATCGATGTCGAAACGTTCACCGATCATCGCCATATCGCTAAAGAGGGCAGTATCGCCAGCGTGGTAGATGGTTTTGCCTTCTGCTTCTAAAATGATCCCCACTGGATTGCCCATATAGATCATCGTTCCGTCTTCTTCAAGACCAGAGCTGTGTTTCGCTTCCACCATTGAGATTTTGCCAAACGGAAACTCAAAAGAGCCTCCCATATTCATGCCATGCGTCTCAGCAACGCCTTTGCGGGCTGCATAGCGGCAAATTTCAACGACACTGATCACTGGTGCTTCATTTCTTTTGGCGATCGGCACCATGTCCCCAATATGATCGCTATGACCATGCGTGATCAAAAGCCAATCGGTTTCCACTGTGTCTGCATCCAAATCAGTCAGAGCATTTCCAGTAATAAAAGGGTCAAACAACAATTTTTGGCCATCCGCTAATTGGATAGCAAGCACCGAGTGTCCGTGATACGTAAGTTTCATACAACATTCCCCTTTCCATCTAAGTAATACAGTCTAATATTTTTCATTATAACAGATAACGCCAGAAATCCAAAAGCACAAATTCTGGCAGCTTTATTACATCCGTCCTTTTTCTGGTTCTTGTCAAGAAAAATAAAAAAACTGTTCTACCCTTTCTGAATAAGGAATAGAACAGTTCGACCTGATGACTTCAAGCGATCATAGCGTTTTCTTACGTCCGCCTTGTTTATAGATGCGCCAGACTGTTAAGAATAACGCCGTGATACAAAGAAGGAACGCCCCAAAGAAGGTGATTTTCATGCCATAGGCAAAAATATCTGCCCGACCTGCGATATAGGTCGTCACATGCTTCCCATAGGCTTGACTCATTGCGGCATAAAGAATCGTCGTTGCTAAGGATATCCCTAAGACCATGCCCAAGTTACGGGCAAAGGAATTTAGACTACCTGCCACCCCAAGATTTTCTTTGGTGACGCTGCTCATCACCATCGTATTGTTGGGGGATTGGAACAACGAATTGCCTAACCCCATGATGGCAGTAGCGACGACATAGTACCAAATCGGCGTATGCTGATTCATAAACATATACATCAGCTGAGTGATGGACAGCAACGCTAAGCCAGCTAAGACCAAGATCTCCGGTCCTACACGGTCCGTCAAATAGCCGCTAAGTGGTGAACCAATGACCATCATCAAAGGAAAGACCATCATCAGCATTCCTGCCACGCTCGGCGTTAAGCCTCGGGCACTTTGCAAGTAAAAGGGAATCACGACATTGACAAAAAAGTTTGCAGAAAAGATCAGCAACGCCGTGATCAGGCTCATGGTGAAAATTTTATTACGAAAGATCCCAAAGGTAATCAGCGGTTTGCTCACACGCGCTTCTACTCGCAAAAAGACGATGAATGCCACTAAGGCGATCCCCACCAACAGCAGCGGCAGCCACGTTAGAAAGCCACGCTCTTGTCCAAGAAAAATGCCGCCAAAGAAGCTAATAATTGCAATTGAAAACAGCACAAACCCGGTTTTATCGATGGAATCATGACTCATGGTGATATCTTTTGGCAACACCTTTTCTCCAGCAATCATCGTCAGAATACCGACAGGAACATTGATCCAAAAAATAAACGGCCAAGAAAAATGCGCCAAAATCACTCCGCCTAACCCAGGACCGGCGATGGAGCCTAACGAAACAAAGGCACCGATCATCCCTAAGGCGCGTCCTCGTTCACTCATAGGAAAGACTTCGGTAATAATTCCGGTATTCGTCGCCATCGTCATGCTGGCACCGATCGCTTGCACCACTCGGGCAAATAGCAGAAATGCTAAGGAGTGATTAAACCCGCATAACAGTGAACCGATAATAAAGATCAGCATCCCCAAGCGGAATACTTTGATTTTGCCCCAACTATCCCCTACTTTACCGAATAACAAAAGGCAGGCACAAACGATCATCAAGTAGACGGATACGACCCATTCCGCTTGATTCATAGGTACACCCATATCTGCTGAGATCGTCGGCAATGCGATATTTACGATACTCCCATCCAATGTTGACATAAAGGTAAACATCGAAACAGCAATGAGAATCCACCACTTTCTCTGTTGTACTACGGGATTTTCTTGATAACTATTCACAAATCGACCATCCTCTCTTTGCTTGTTTTGTTCCTCTAGTCTTAGGGGGACAACTTTGTATTATTGATCGAAATCCATTCGCCGTCAATCCTTATCTGCTCATCACGACCAAAATAAAGGTCATTTTGTAAAAAAACCGCCGCTTGTTTTCTTGCACAAAAAAAGACAAAAGCTTCGGTGAAAAGAAATCGGCCGTCAAACGGCTATTCTTTCACCTGCTTTTGTCAGTAGGTCAAAACGAATTATTTACGGTTGCGATTTCTTTGGCTTGATTCCATGATGACCGGCAAGATGACGGGACGGCGTTTGGTTTGTTCAAACAAGAAACGACTCAAACGATCACGGATATCTTGTTTCAATTTGCTCCATTCAAACTCTTCATCATGAAGGTGTTTTTCTACGATTTCTTCTACGATCTCGCCACTTTCACGAATCAGGTCACGGCTGGCTTTCACGTAGACAAACCCGCGAGAAGTGATTTGAGGGGCAGAAATAATTTTCTTTTCACGACGATTGATCGTCACTACCGCAACGAAGATTCCGTCTTCAGATAAGACTTTGCGGTCTCGCAGGACGATATTCCCAATGTCACCGACACCGATCCCATCGATCATGACGTTTTCAGCTGGAACCGCACCTGCGGCAAGCATTTCGCCTTTTTTGTATTCTAACACATCTCCACGTGCAGTAATGAAGATATTTTTCATCGGAATCCCGACTTCTTGCGCCAAGTCCACATGGGCGGCTAATTGGCGGTACTCGCCTTGAATAGGGATAAAGTACTTCGGCTTCATCATATTCAACATCAGCTGCAGATCATTCGGGTTGGCATGACCAGAAACACGGAAATTATCCGAGATCTGTTTTACGGTACCGCCAGCGCGATAGATGATATCTTCCGTTTTCGCAACCACCGTTTCCATTGCCGTTGTCGGCGTCGTTGTGATGTAAACAAGATCTCCTTCTTTGATGCGCAGCGTCCGGTGAGAGCCGTTGGCCATTTTTTGCAACGCTTTGATTGGTTCCCCCATGCGACCTGTTTCTAAAATCAACAACTGTTCGTCTGAGTATTTTTTCATTTCTTTTTGGGTGATCAGCAAGTCTTCGGCAGGTAATTTTAATTTCCCTAACTTCATGGCCGTTTTGATGATCCGACCAAAATCTTGCCCGGTCAAAACGACTTTGCGATCAGAACGAAATGCCGCATCTAGTACTTGTTGCACCCGTTGTAAATTGCTAGCAACGCTAGCGACGATGATCCGACCTTCCCAGTAACGGATATTGTCATAAACTTCATCTTGGATCGTCAATTCAGAAGCAATCGGCGTTGGATTTTCGGCATTTGAAGACGTACTTAGCAATGCTAAGACTCCTTCTTTTCCAATTTCCGCTAAGCGGCCAAAATCGGTTTGATACATAGGGATCGCTGTTTGGTCAAACTTGAAATCTCCTGTATAAACGATATTGCCAGCTTCTGTTTTTACGCTGATTCCAACAGAATCAGGGATAGAGTGGGTCGTACGGAAAAAGCTGATGGTCGCATGGCCAAAGTCGATCTCCGAATGTTCATCGATCACATGAAAATCTTTGAAGCGCTTGGTAGCTTCATTTTTATTCACGGTCAATTTTGCTAGTTCGATCGTTAACTCGGTCCCAAAGACCGGTACTTGGATATTCTCCAAGAAATAAGGCAATGCACCAATCGCATCTGCATGCCCATGGGTCAAGAAGACACCCGCCACACGGTCGGCATTTTCTTCTAAATATGTGAAGTCTGGAATCACTGTATCGATCCCTAATAATTCATTTTCTGGATAACGGACACCGCAATCCAGCACAAATATATCCTCGCCAACTTCAGCAATGTACATGTTCTTTCCGTTTTCGCGTACACCGCCAAGAGGAATGATTTTTATCGTTTCCACTTTTATTCACCTCTTAATTTTTTTCTACTGTATTATTTCCCAAGCATAAGCCGTCCCTATTATTATACAACAAAAAAAAGAAAAGCGTGGCATTCACCACACTTTTCTGAAAAACTTATGGTTTACACATGAACTAATCCTTGCTGATGCAGGCTTTCGGCGATTTGAACGGAGTTCCATGCCGCACCTTTCAGTAAATTATCAGAAACGACCCATAAATGCAAGCCGTTTTCGACATCCAAGTCTTTGCGAATCCGACCAACAAAGGTTTCCGTTTTGTCCACACTGGTCAAAGCTTGCGGATATACTTGTTGACTCGGATCATCTTGTAAGACAGCTCCTGGCGCTTCGCTGATCCACTGCCTAACTTCCTCAACACTGGCATGGTCTTTGGTCTCGATATAAATCGACTCCGAATGACCGCTAAACACAGGGATTCTCACACACGTAGCTGCTACTTTGATCTGCGTATCTTCCATGATCTTCTTCGTTTCATTGATCATTTTCCACTCTTCGTAAGTATAATCCTCTTCGGAAAAAACATCGATTTGCGGCAAAGCGTTAAACGCGATTGGGTAGTGCTTTTTATCGCTGCCTGCTGGTAAAATCTCAGGGTTTAGTTCATCAGCGGCTTTGCCGGCTAATAGTTCTTGAGATTCACGAGTCAATTCAGCCAAGGCTTGTGCGCCAGCACCGGAAACTGCTTGATACGTTGAAACCAAGACCCTCGATAAACCGACTTTTTGACGAATCGGTTCTAATGCCACCATCATTTGAATCGTTGAACAATTCGGATTGGCAATGATTCCTTTATGTTGCGCTAATGCATGAGGATTCACCTCAGGAACGACTAGAGGAACATTCGGATCCATCCGAAAATGACTGGTATTGTCGATCACGACTGCACCGTGTTTGACTGCTTCTGGAGCAAATTGTTTTGAAATGCCACCACCGGCACTGAACAATGCAATATCGACTCCCGCAAAGGAATCTGCGGTCAGCTCTTGAATAACGAGCGGTTCATTTTTGAACACAAGGGTCTTCCCAGCAGAACGTTTGGATGCCAACAACGTTATTTTTTTGATCGGCAACGTGGTCTTCTCCAACATCTCAATCATTTTTGTTCCTACTGCGCCGGTAGCTCCGACAACTGCTATGTGATACCCTGTACTCATCAAATCACTCCTCGAATAAAAATACATTTTTACTAGTTTATCATATCTTGTAAAAAAGAAAAGACCTTTCGTGGAAAGAAGCGCAAAAAGAAGGCAGAACTATCTAAATTTTCAATCGTTTTCCCCGTTTTTGGAAAAAACTACCTATATTTAAGGGTTATCATTTGTCACATTTAGGTGTTATAGGATATAATACCGACAGAAGGAATTTTGGGGAAGATTCTTTCCAACGTGCATGGGGAAATTAAAAATACCCAAAACATTGAATGAGGCAAGAATTGCATATGCAATTCTTGCCTCATTTTTATGCTTCATTCGATTCTTCGTTATTTACTTTCACGATAGCAAAGCCTTTGTTATCAATGATCATCGTCTCATCTTCCAGTTGGACAAACTGTTCCATCAAAATTGAATCAGGACGAGAGAGTGTAAGTTGGTCCTCGCCAGTGTTGAAAATACCGATGATCCGCTGTGCCCCCAACTCTCGTTCGAAAATGATCAGGCCATCTTCTTCCGAAACCCAGTTCCAACTCAAGGAACCTTCAGATAAGACTTTTTGGTTGTCTTTGCGTAGTTTGATCAATGACTGGGTGAAATGCAGCAAATCACGATCTTGCTTTTCCTCATCCCAAATCATACATTTACGACAATCCGGATCCATATCACCGGTCAAACCAATCTCATCGCCGTAATACAGGCAAGGAACGCCTTGTTGCAGATACGTAAAGGCCATCACTTGGCGCATCAAGTCTTTGTCTCCCCGAGCCAAAGTTAACAAACGCGGGGTATCATGAGAATCCAAAATATTGAACTGCACTTGGTTGGTTTGCTCCCGATACAACATCAGCTGGTTATTTAATTCCGAGACCATTTTCGTCATGGAGATCTCGTCTTTGACAAAATATTCAATAATTGCATCTGTAAAGGCGTAGTTCATCACTGCATGAAACTCGTCGCCTTGTAACCAGCGTTGAGAAGAATGCCAAATTTCCCCAAGGATATAAAAATCATCTTTGGCCTCATCACACACTTGGCGGAATTTTTTCCAGAAGAAGTGACTAACTTCATTCGCCACGTCCAAGCGCCAAGCATCGATATCAAATTCTTCGATCCAATAACGAGCGATCTTCAACAAATAATCTTGCACATCGGGATTTTCCGTATTGAGTTTCGGCATATGCGGCGTAAAGGCAAAAACATCATAGGTGATGTCATAAGCGTCTTCAAAGTTTTCCCCTTCTTTGTAGTTGACAGGAAACTCATTGATGTGGAACCAATCAGCAAACGGCGAATCTTTGCCGTTTTTAATGACATCTAGCCATTGATGCGAAGTATCCCCCATATGGTTGAAAACAGCATCCAACATAACTTTGATGCCGCGTTTGTGGCATTCCTCCACTAATCGTTTAAAGGTATCGTTATCACCAAAAGCAGGATCGATGGCCAAATAATCGATGGTATCATACTTGTGATTCGAATAGGCCTCAAAAATCGGACAGAAATAGATCCCATTGATCCCTAGATCGACAAGATAATCCAAATGATCGATGACCCCTTGTAGATCCCCACCGAAAAAGTCTTGGCGATCGGGATTTTTTGAACCCCATGGCAATACACCTTCTGGATCATTTGATGGATCCCCGTTCGCAAAGCGCTCAGGGAAAATTTGATACCAAACCGTTTCTTTCGCCCACTCGGGAATTTTGAAACGATCGGCTTCTTGGAAGTAAGGCATCCGAAAATAATTGTTGTTCATTTCTAAATATTGCTGTTCAAAGGGGTAGACCCCGTGATCCCCATAGAAGACATGCAACCCATCGTAACTTTCGATGGAAAAGCCGTAAGACAAACGGCGGAATTCTGCTCCGACCGATACTTGCCAATAATCATGCAAGTCCGTGGAAAGAATTTTTTGCATTTCAATTCTTTGTTGGTACCACGCTTCTTTATACAGTGTGTAAGGATCACCGCAAAGCAGCTGGACATGGCGGACGTCTTGACGGGCGGTACGCAAACGGATATGCATTTTATCCTTCTCGTACAAATACGCAAATTCACTTTCGGGACGATGATAGATGGCAGTAGTATTCATAGCAGACTCCTTTGACTTGTTTGATATACTCATTGTCGCACAAATCAGAAGTCAAAACAAGAGAAAAACGCAATCGGTTGCTTTATCTAAAAAATCGATAATATAAGTTAATATGAAATTAATTCAGTAATTAAAAAGCAAACGATTGCTTCACCCATTTTTAATCAAACGGTGTCTTCTTCTCACATTGATTGCCAGTCCGTAAAATGTCATATTTCCGCAAGATCCCCACTGCCTCCGTCAACGACTGACTCAACTGCTGGATATCGTCCACAGCCATTTGAGCGGTTTTGGCATTCAAGCGGTCTTCCACTTGTTTTTTCTTTTGGACAAACAACTGCTTCCCAGCTTCTTCCAAATAAACATTGACGTTGCGACGATTGACGCCGTTGGTTTTGCGTACCACAAAGCCAGCCTTTTCCAACCCCGAGATCGAACGACTGATTTGGACTTTTGACGTACCGATTTGCTGGGCCAACTCGGACATCGTGATTCCTTCATTACTAGAGATCACCACGAGTTCCAAGATTTCCATTTTGGTCAATTTTAAATCTTCCAGACCGATTTCTTCAAACAATATGTTTCCCATCAGCGAAAAGATCTCCGCAAATACCGCCATATTGAATGTTCCTAACGCTTTTTCCATACTCTCCCTCTTTTCTGTTTTTAGTTTAGTATAAATTATTTGTTTAAACAATGATAATCGTTGATTTTTGTTAACCATTATGATAGCGTGGTTACATAATGAAAATAATCGTGAAAACGGCAAGAAAAGAGTGACCCCATGTTAGAATTAAAAGATATCAAGAAGTATTATACAGTTGGCTCCAGTACTACGAAAGCCCTCGACGGCGTCACCGTCGCCTTTCGTAAACAAGAGTTTGTTGCCATTTTAGGGCCAAGCGGCTCTGGGAAAACAACCATGTTGAACGTGATCGGCGGGTTAGATAATTACGACTCTGGTGATATGATCATCAATGGCAAATCAACGAAATCCTTTAAAGATCGTGACTGGGATGCCTATCGGAACAATTCGATCGGCTTTGTCTTCCAAAGCTACAATTTGATCAGTCATTTAGGCATCATCGACAACGTCGAGCTTGGGATGACCTTGAGCGGTGTGTCAAAAGAAGAAAAACGCGCAAAAGCAACCGATGCTTTGACGCGTGTGGGCTTAGCTGAGCATATGCACAAAAAACCAAATCAGCTTTCTGGTGGTCAAATGCAGCGGGTAGCGATCGCTCGTGCCTTAGCAAATGATCCTGATATCCTCCTTTGTGATGAACCTACAGGTGCCTTGGATTCAGAGACAAGTGTCCAAATCATGGAACTGATCCAAGAACTATCAAAAGAAAAATTGGTCATCATGGTTACCCATAATCCTGAATTGGCCCACAAATACGCTGGACGGATCATTGAATTCAAAGACGGACGAATCATTAAAGATTCGAACCCCCATGTCGAAGGACAAAAGAAAGACCAATTCGAATTAAAGCACACAAAAATGAGTTTCATGACGGCCTTACGTTTGTCGTTTAACAATATCCGCACAAAAAAAGGGCGCACCTTCTTGACAGCCTTTGCTTCTAGTATCGGAATCATCGGAATCGCCATTGTTTTGTCACTGTCAACGGGATTCCAAAAACAAATCGACAATACCCAGTCAGAAACATTAGCTCGTTTTCCGATCACGATCTCACAAGTGGCCACTGAACAAGATCCATCAGCGATGGGTACGCGGGAGAAATCTGAAGATTTCCCTTCAGATAAAGAGGTCACTGCCAAATTAAGTGATACGGATCGTGCAACTCATATCAACAAAATCGATCAAGAGTTTCTCGATTACATCAACGACATTGATCCTGAGTTAAGTAACAATATCGGCTACACTCGTTCCACTTCATTGAATCTTTTCCGCAAGATCGATGACAATGTGGAACAAGTCAGCTTCTCCAACGCGTCGCCTGACAATGAACAAACCAATGCCATGATGTCTGCCATGAGTGCCTCAACCGGTATTGGGGTTTCGACTTTCCCTGAGCAGTTATCAGAGGATAACGGCAATTTCTTAAAAGACAACTATGACCTTTTAGAAGGCAGCTACCCAAGTGCCAGCACAGATGTCGTTTTGATCGTCGATGAAAACAACGTAACGAATGTCAATGCATTGATCAATCTCGGTTTTGATATTGAAGATGGTGACACGGTTTCCTTCGACGATATCGTGGGAACAAAAATCACATTGGCGTCTAATGATGCCTTTTACACCGAATTGCCGACTGGAAACTTCATTCCAAACCAAGATATAAATGAAGTTTTCGATAACAGCAACAACAAAGAATTAACGATCAGCGGAATCTTACGTATCAAGCAAAACTCTACGATGAACTTGCTTTCAACCGGCATTGCCTACAGTGATGCCCTCGCGCAAGAAGTCATCAAAGAAAACCAAGACTCAGCGATCGTCCAAGCACAAAAAGATAGCGACACCAACGTGATGACGAATGAACCCGTTGACGAAAGTGCCAAAGATTCATTGATCGCTTATCTTGGCGGTAGTGATTTACCAAACAGCATTATGATCTATCCGAATGATTTCAGTGCCAAAGAAAAAATCCTTGATTACTTGGATGACTTCAACAAAGGCAAAGACAAAGAAGACCAAATCGTTTATTCCGATTTAGCCGGTACGATGACTCAATTGACTGGTGGCTTGATGGATGCGATCACCTATGTCTTGATCGCTTTTGCAGGCATCTCCTTGGTAACCAGCATGATTATGATCGGTATCATCACTTATACCTCTGTACTAGAACGTACGAAAGAAATTGGGGTCTTAAAAGCATTAGGTGCTCGTAAAAAAGACATCACCCGCGTCTTTGATGCCGAAACCTGTATTTTAGGGATCGCTTCAGGGGCTTTAGGTGTCCTAATTGCTTGGTTAGCTACATTCCCGATCAACTCGATCTTATATAGCATGACTGATCTCGAAAATGTTGCTCAATTAAATCCGGTCCACGGCCTGATCTTGATTGCCGTCAGCACCGTCCTAACGATGATTGGCGGCCACATTCCAGCTCGAATGGCAGCGAAGAAAGATGCAGCGATCGCTTTACGCGCCGACTAATTTTATAAGAAAACCCAGCAGACAGTAGCCATTCCTTTGGCTGCTGTTTTTTTGTCCTTCCTTCTGACTTCCAAAAGGTTTCTCTTGAAAAATTCATAAATGAGGAATACAATAGATTTGTTTTTAGGTATACCTAAAAAGATAGGACGTGAAACGATGAATGATGAAAAAAAATTGATCCAAGCGGCCAACGGTCCTAGCTTGGAAGAAATAAATAATACAGTTGCCATTCCAAAAAACGGCAGCTTTTGGCGCAATCTCTTAGCGTTTTCTGGTCCTGGGGCATTGGTAGCCGTGGGCTATATGGACCCAGGAAACTGGATCACCTCGATCGGTGGCGGTGCTGAATATGGCTATCTCTTACTTTCTGTGATCTTGATTTCCAGTTTGATCGCTATGCTGCTGCAATACATGGCAGCCAAGCTAGGGATCGTGACCCAGATGGACCTTGCGCAAGCAACTCGTAAACACACCAGCAAAGGCTTAGGCTTTGTCTTGTGGATCGTCACCGAATTGGCTATCATGGCAACGGATATCGCGGAAGTGATCGGAGGAGCGATCGCTCTCAATCTACTATTTGGCTTACCTTTATTAGTTGGGGTCATCTTAACGATTTTCGATGTACTGCTTCTGCTCTTTTTAATGAAATTGGGTTTCCGAAAAATCGAAGCGATCGTCATGACACTGATTTTGGTCATTATGCTGGTCTTTTGTTACGAAGTCATTATTGCTCAACCAAATTTGCCTGCTGTCTTGCAAGGCTTTATTCCCCAAAAGCAAGTCTTGAACCATGGGCAGCTGACAATGGCGTTGGGGATCGTTGGTGCGACTGTGATGCCGCATAATCTCTATCTGCATTCTTCGATCTCCCAATCACGAAAAATCGATCGCAGCGATACCCAAGAAGTGGCAACGGCCGTGCGGTTCGCTACTTGGGATTCCAATATCCAATTATCCGCTGCGTTTTTGGTCAATTGCCTGCTTTTGATCTTAGGAAGCGCCTTGTTCTTTGGTCATAGTGAAGAAGTCGGCACCTTCTCCGCGCTGTTTGATGCTTTGCAAGATTCCTCCATTGCTGGTGCTGTCGCCAGTCCAGTCTTGAGCGTTCTGTTTGCCGTGGCGCTCTTGGCATCTGGTCAAAATTCAACGATCACTGGGACACTGACGGGGCAAGTCGTGATGGAAGGATTTATCCATATGAAGATCCCTACTTGGGCGCGACGTCTGATCACCCGTGGCTTATCGGTGATCCCCGTCTTGCTTTGTACGATTTACTTTGGCGGCAACGAACAAGCCTTGGACGATCTGCTGATTTATTCGCAAGTCTTTTTAAGCATCGCCTTACCCGTTTCGATGATTCCGTTGGTTCTTTTTACCAGCTCAAAAAAAATCATGGGGGAACGCTTCAAGAATCCGCTATGGGTCTCTACCTTAGGCTGGATCTGTGCCATTGCACTGACGGTCTTGAATGTCCGCTTGATCATCGAAACACTCGGCAACTTCTAATAGAAAAAAAGCTTACGAGCTAGCCTCGTAAGCTTTTTTTGGTTAATTCGTTTCTAAATCATGTAAAAACAGACCGCTCAACAGTTTTGGTTCAAACCAAGTTGATTTTGGCGGCATAATTTCTCCCGCATCGGCTACTGCCAAAAGATCGGCCATTTGCGTTGGATACATGGAAAAGGCCAATGTCCATTCTCCGCTATCTACCAAACGTTCCAATTCTTCTGGACCACGAATTCCGCCGACAAAATCAATGCGTTTGTCTGTCCGCACATCTTGGATCGCGAAAATATCAGCCAGCACGTATTGTTGTAAAAGCGACACATCCAGCTGTCCTACCGCATCTTGCGGCACAGCTTCCGGTTTGATGGTCAACTCCCACCACGCATGGTTTAGGTACAGATGAATCGAACCACGTTGCGCTGGTTTCTTCCTTGTAGTTTCTCGAATCGTAAAATGCTGGGCTGCCTGCTCAAAAAAGGTATCTGGCACTGGTACCCGCAAAACCCGATTGTATTCCCAAATCGCCAATTCATTTTCTGGGAATAAAATCGCTAAAAAGCGGTCGCTTTCTTGACTGCTTTGGCCATCGGCTCGCTTTTGCAAGCCGACTTTGACTGCTGACTCTGTGCGGTGATGCCCATCCGCAATATAAAGGGCATCTACAGCTTGAAACTGCTGGGCAAAAGAGGCGACTAGCGCTGGATCATCGATTAGCCAAACACGATGTTGCACCTCATGATAGCTGACAAAATCATAGATTGGCGCATGCTCTTCTTGCCACGCATCGATCGCTTCTTTGACTGCTGCTGGTTGGCGATAGCTCAAGAAAATCGGACTTGTATTGGCATCACATGCCAGAATATGGTTGATCCGATCGATTTCTTTTTCTGGACGGGTAAACTCGTGTTTCTTGATTTTCCCAGCGACGTAATCATCGATCGAGGTACAGGCGACAAGCCCAGTTTGCCTTCTGCCAGCCATCGTCAATTCATACAAATAATATGCGGGCGCCGTTTCTTGGATCAACCAGCCTGCTTCTTGAAAAGATGCAAGATTTTCTGCCGCTTTTTGATACACCTGTGGATCATAAGGATCGATTCCTGGCAAGTCGATCTCCGAACGGTCAATGTGGAAATAGCTGTAAGGATTGCCTTGCGCAAACGCTGCGGCTTCTTGTGAATTGACCACGTCATACGGTAGCTCGGCCACTTTTTCTGCCATTGAAGCGTCTGGACGAATGGCTTTAAACGGAAATACTTGAACCATTAATACCCGACCTCCTGATTCTTGATGACCCGCACACGAACGATATTTTCGTTCTCCCGCAGTTTATCGGCTAATTGATTCAACAATGCTTCATCTTCAGAAGCGACATCGGCTAGGGTGTAAGCAAAGTCTTCCCGTCCACGATTCAGCATATTGTCGATATTGATCCCAGATTCAGCAATGATCGACGAAATCTGACCTAACATATTCGGTACATTGCGATTGATGATCGTCAGACGATAAGGCGAATGAAAGGCCATCTCAACGGTTGGAAAATTCACCGAGCGCTTGATGGTCCCGAATTCCAAGAATTTTTTCAATGTTCGGGCTGCCATCTTGGCACAGTTGACTTCAGCTTCTTCTGTTGATGCACCTAAATGCGGCAAGACGAGGACTTTTTCATTGTGCAGCAATTGTTCATCCGCAAAATCAGTCGTATAGCCCGCTAAACGGTCGGCTTTTAACGCACGTAAAACGGCATCTGTATCGACGATTTCTTTACGAGAAAAGTTGAATAGCTTCGTTGTTGGTTTCATTTTCGCAAGTTCGGCTTCCCCGACGAGATGATGGGTGTTTTCCATTAGCGGCACATGAACCGTAATAAAATCACAGGTTGAAAAGACTTCCGCAATATCATTGGCACGCTTGACCCGACGAGAGATCGTCCAAGCAGTATCCACTGACACGTAAGGATCATAACCGACTACTTCCATCCCTAGACGATAAGCATCGTTGGCGACCATCGCTCCAATAGAACCAAGGCCGATGATTCCTAACTTTTTGCCTTCTAACTCTGTTCCAGCAAATTGACTTTTTTGTGCTTCTGCTTGTTCTTCCACATTATCACCGCTCAAGGTTTGCACCCATTGGGCACCTCGTAAAATCGGACGGACGCTTAAGAGCAGACTAGCGATCACTAATTCTTTGACCGCATTGGCATTGGCACCTGGCGTATTAAAGACGACGATCCCTTTTTCAGTACATGCTTTGACGGGAATGTTGTTGGTCCCAGCCCCTGCACGGGCAACACCTAAGACACTTTCAGGAAAAGCGTAATCGTGCAATTTCTGGCTGCGCAGCAAAATCCCTTGCGGTTGGTCGCTTTCGTTGATGGCATACTTTTCTTTTTCTAAACGCTGTAATCCTTCTGGTGCGATCGCATTGAATGTTTTGATTTGGAACATTTATTTGACCTCCGCTTCAAATGATTTCATAAAGTCGACTAACGCTTGAACGCCAGCTAATGGAAAGGCATTGTACAAGCTTGCTCGCATTCCTCCGACGGAACGATGCCCTTTCAAGTTCTCAAAACCGGCTTTGACAGCTTCTTCATTGAAGCGCTGATCTAATGCTTTATCCCCTGTTACAAAAGGAATATTCGTTAGTGAACGGCTATCAACAGCCACAGGACTACTGTAAAGAGCAGAGGCTTCGATCGTTTCGTATAAAAGCGCCGCTTTTTGGCGGTCTTGTTCTAAAATTGCAGGAATGCCGCCTAATTCTTCCAACCATTCAAACACCAATTTAGCAATATAGATAGCATACGTTGGTGGTGTATTGTACAATGAGTCATTTTTAGCCTGTAAACGATAATCCAGCATTGGAGCGAAAACAGCATCATCATTGAGTAAATCTTCTCGGATGATCACTACCGTCAACCCTGCAGGACCAATATTCTTTTGGGCCCCAGCATAAATCACACCGAAGTCTTCTACGCGATAGTCATTGGCTAAAATATTTGAGGACATGTCTGCTACGATCGGCACATTGCCAGCCTGCGGAATCGTTTGAAAGGCCGTCCCTTCAATGGTATTGTTCGTGGTGATATGCAAATAAGCCGCTTCTTGATCGATCGCATCTTCTGAGATTTCTGGAATATAGGTAAAGTTTTGATCCTCACTAGAGGCAACGACTTCCACCGTCACGTTTCCAAGCGCTTTTGCTGCTTCAATAGCTTTCTTCGACCAAGAACCGGTATTTACGTATAAGGCTTTTTTGTTTTGTGCAAGATTCAAAGGGATCATACTGAATTGGAGACTCGCGCCGCCTTGTAAAAACAGTACCTGATAGTTTTCAGGAATTCCCATTAATTTTCGTAAAAGTGCTTCTGCATCTTTAATGATCGCTTCAAACAAGGAGGATCGATGACTCAGCTCCATAACGGACATCCCACTTCCGCGGTAATTCAAAAGTTCGGATTGTGCTTTCTCCAATACGGGACGGGGCAATACGGCAGGACCAGCTGAAAAGTTATAAACTGTCATACAAAAAATCTCTCCTTTATGTTAGATGTGAAAATCATTATAACAGATAGCCGAAAATGAAAAAAGCCTTAAAAGAGAAAATAATTTTGAATTTTCAGAAAAGACTACCAATTTCTTAACGTTCGTCATTTCGGCATTTTTTCAAATAGCCAGCGAGAAATTTCATTGTAAACGATCTCGCGGTTGCGCTCATTCAAAATCTCATGACGTCCCTGCTCAAGCAAATACATCGTCACGTCAGCATTTTGCTTCAGTTGCTGAGCCAATTGGCGGACGCTTTTGCCATAGTGCCCAACAGGATCGTCTGCACCTGAAATCAGCAGCAGCGGCAATTCTGGATCAATCTTGCGCAGTTGGTCCGGATCACTGGCAGCTTGTGTCAATGTAAAGAGATCCTTGTAAGCTGCTAAAGAAAAATGAAATTGGGTGTAAGGGTCCTTCAAATAGCGATCCACTTGCTGCGGATCACTGGTCAACCAGTCCTTGGCGGTTCGATTGGGACGAAAACGCCGGTTGTGCTGACCAAAAACTAGCTGTTCCATTACGTGATAAGGCCATTTCTGAGCGGCAAACGGGCGCAACAAGTTCGTGACAAGTTTGCCTCCTTGCATCAGCACGGCTTTTTCCATCGTGGTGCCCATGATGATCGCTCCTGACAATGGATGTGGCTGACTAAACAAATAATTCCGCAAAACCAGCGACCCCATACTGTGCCCTAAGATAAAGTATGGTCGGTCTGGGTAGCAAGCAGCGGCGTACTGATGGACCACTCCCACATCTGCCACTAAATATTTGGCGCCCTCTTTTTCACCAAAATGACCATAGGCCTGTGTTTCTTTCACGGATTGCCCATGCCCTAAGTGATCATGACCGACCACCGCATAGCCTTGCGCAGTTAAACATTCCGCAAACTCGTGGTAACGTTCAATGTGTTCGATCATTCCGTGGACGATTTGCACGACTGCTTTTGGCTGTTCTTCTGGCAGCCACGTTTTGACAAAAAGCTGATCCTTCCCATTTGATGAAGTCAGCTTTTCTTGATTCATCCTCATAGTTTGCACCTCTTTTGCTTTTTCTTTTCCCTCCGCCAAATAAAACGGTTGTTTTCTTTATTATACATGGAAATCATCGGTTCGTAGATACACCTTCGAAAAAAGCAAGCTAATAAAGACAAATGCAGCGCTTTGTCCAAGAAAAAATCTTGAACAAAGCGGCACTTGCCTTCTCTCAGAGCAAAAGCTCTGTTGACGCGTTTTCTTATCAAACCAGTCCGTAGAATGACTGTGAGTTTTTCAATTCCTAAAATTAATCGATCTGGGGAACATGAAATTGATCGTTGATAGCTTTGATCTCCTCCAAAGAAGCTTTGGGTTTTCGCTCATAGGTCAGCAGTCCATTGATTTCCTGCTCGACATCTGTTAATTGAGTATAACAGAATCCCCATAAACCAACTGATTCATATACCGCATCCATAATCCGCTGGTAGTCTTTTAAAAATGCGACCTCATTGCTGACAGAAGTATAGCCCCAACCTGGTCTTCCCGAGACATCAAATCCGATGCCGCCAAACTCTGTCAGCAAAATGGGTTGTCCCGCATAACTGAAACCTTTAGCAAAAATCGGCCATGCATTTGAGATTCGGTGAAGCAGATCTTCTCGCGTTCGCAAACTTTGCTTGAAATAGGCATACTTTTTCGTTTCATGCTCATTGCCATGAGCATAGTTATGGATGCCACAGATGTCAGTTTCCGTCATCGCCCAACCATCATTAGAAATCACCAAACGCGTCTCATCCAATGAATGGATATAATGATATATGGCTTGTGAAAAATGCTGTTGCTGTCGGTTCCAAGCAATAGACGGCACTCCCCAGCTTTCATTGATGGGAACCCAAGTTACGATCGAAGGATGATTAAAATCACGAGCAATGATCTCCGTCCACTCCTGCATCAATCGCGATACTGAATGCTCATTGTAAATTGTCGGAGCAGCACATTCCCCCCAAACTAGAAAACCCAATCTATCTGCCCAATATAAGAAGCGCGGATCCTCGGTTTTTTGATGCTTCCGACAACCGTTGAACCCCATTTCTTTAGCGAGTACAATATCTTTCTTTAACGCCTCGTCCGTTGGCGCTGTAAGCAACCCATTAGGCCAGTACCCTTGATCTAAAACTAGCTTTTGATAGTAAGGACGATTATTCAAATAAATCATGCCGTTTTCCGTATGAATCTTACGCATCCCAAAGTAACTTTCAACGATATCTGCTGGGGCATTTTTGCCAGTTAGAATCAGCTTTACAGAAAAAAGATTCGGTGTTTCTGGTGTCCATGACCAGCCATTATTATGAAAGTTCGTGCGAAAAATATACTCTTGGATCAATTCCGACTCAAACACAACTTTGCGTTCATTCATTTCAATAGTCCCTGCGACAACACGTGTTTCGCCAAAGGTAATCTCATAAGACAAATTCAAGTTATCCAAGAGTTGGCTAGCGTTGGCGGTTATTTCCACTTTTCCTTCATCAAATTTTGGCATAAATTTTACCGACTCCAAATGGAGGAGTGGAACAACCTCCAACCATACAGTCTGCCAGATACCGGTTGAATTCGTGTACCAGATTGCCTGAGACTCTTCTTCCCAAAACTGCTTGCCACGGGGAATACTCTCATCATTGTGAGGATCATAGGCCCGAACCGTCACGTTTTGGTAAGTGTCAGCGTGTAATTGATCGGTAATATCTACATGAAAAGAAGTGTGTCCGCCGATGTGATGTTTGACATGCTGCCCATTGATATAGATATCTGATTCATAATCGATGGCCCCAAAATGCAGGAGCACTCGTTCTTCCGGCTGCCAGTTTACTTCAAATTTACGAGAATACCAAACGATGTCATGTACCTTCCGTTCACCTATGCCACTCTCTTGGCTTTGATAGACAAAGGGGACCGTAATTTTTTTTTGAAAAGCCGTTTGATTCTCGAACCAACGGGCCTGGATCCCTACATTGTCATCATCATACATAAACAGCCATTCCCCATTCAAGTTTGTCCACTCTTTACGCACAAATTGCGGACGAGGATATTCATTTCGTTTCATACCTTTCACTCCTTGTTTGCTTTTTTATAACAGAAGCAGTTGCGGTTGACCGAAGACAGCGCAGACAGCAATATGCTGATAAAAAAACGCTTGCTTCTTTTTGTAGTTTTTTTAGTAGGTACCAGTCACTGTTCATCAATTGGTACTAGGATATTTAACCCACCAACTATTTAACTAATTAGTTAAATTAATTCAATTGTTGTTATCCTGTAAATTTAACGTAACACCCGTTGCAAACGCTGTCAACACCATGCTATACTACTTTTGTAAAAACAACCATGTAGTTAACCCTTAAGTAGGTATAAGGAGAATTTTCCGCAGTTAAATTAACTGAACAGTTAAAGAGGTGTCAAATGGAACTTGATTTAAGTAAAGAAGCTCTGCCGATTTATGAAGCGTTGGCTAGTCAAACAAGATTAAGCATGCTCCGTTATATCGGCAATGAGAAAAAAAGCATCAGTGAAATTGCTCAAGCATTGCAGATCAGCAATGCAATTACCACAAGGCATGTACAGCAGATGGAGGATGCTGGTCTACTCGATTCCGAACGGGGAACAGGAACCAACCGCAACAAGAAGCTTGTTTTTTTGAAAACTGATGATATCTACATTCGTTTTCCGGCTAGGATCAATCAACCATATAAAGCACATTCTATCGATTTGAATATCGGTCATTTTACAGATTTTTCGGTAAAGCCAACTTGCGGCCTTGCAACTGTCAGAGACGTTGTCGGCAAACCGGATGACCCCAAATATTTTCTGGATTCTGAACGAGTAAATGCTGGTTTGCTCTGGTTCAGCAAAGGATTTGTTGAATACAAAATTCCTAATCTTTTGCAAGAATCTGAGACTCCGGAATTGTTGGAGATCAGTCTGGAACTCGCATCCGAATTTCCCCTCTCAAACAATCTGTGGCCCAGCGATATTTCGATTTTCATTAATGATGTAAAAGTCGCTGTTTATACTGTTCCAGGAAACTTTTCTGATACAAGGGGACGCTACACACCGCTATGGTGGAACGACCGCTTTAGTCAGTATGGTTTACTGAAACACCTGCGGATCAATAAACAAGCTGCGACAATCGATGGCGAAGTTTGTTCAAACGTCACTATTGACGCACTTCATTTGTCCGACTCCCCATTTATCAAACTGCGTTTAGCCATCGAAAAAGACGCAAAAAATCAAGGAGGGTTAACTTTATTCGGCAAAGGGTTCGGCAACCATAATCAAAACATTCAAGTCGATCTGTATTATTCAGAATAATGATTCACAAAAAAAGACCAAGCACCTCGATCAGCAGGTACTTGGTCTTTAAATAGGATTACGCTATGGCAAAAATGCGTTCGATCAACTGCATCACTGCTCGGACTTCTTCGTTTTTAACGATAGGTTCGGCACCGTTGCGTACAACGTTGTAAAAATTCTTGTAGAAAGGTTCAAAATCCGCTTCGGCTTTCGGGAAAGGAATTTCTTTGGCTGCCAATTCCGATGGGGGTGCCATCGTTTTCGTCAAGCCGACGCCTGCTTGGACTGGTTTTGGTGCGGCCACGTCTTCGCGACCTGTTGCTTGCACCATTTCCCCATTTAGATCCCAATCGGTGATGGTGGCTGTTCCTTCTGTTCCTTTGATGTACCAGCGAGGCAATTGCGTGTAATTGGAGGTTCCAACTTCCACGATTGCTTTGACCCCATTTTCAAAGGTAATCAAAGCGAAGAACCCATCATCGACTTCTTCCCCCAACACAAAGCTAAGATCCGCTTTAACATCTTTCACTGGACTGTCGATCAGCCATAGCATTTGATCCAGCAAGTGAACGCCCCAGTCTAAAAGCATTCCTCCACCTTGTTTTTTCACATGGCGCCAGTCTCCTGGGATGCCGTTCGCCCCTTGGACCCGTGACTCTAATTGGAACAAATCACCGATCTGTCCATTACGGTACAGTTCGCGTACAAGTAGAAAATCAGGATCCCAACGGCGGTTTTGGTGAACCATAAAGGTATTGCCGGTTTCTTGGGCAACCGCCACGATCTCATCTAGTTCCGCAGTATTCAGCGCAACAGGCTTCTCGCAAACAACATGTTTGCCGGCTTTCAACGCAGCGATCGATAACTCTTTGTGCAAGTCATTAGGTGTGGCGATCAATACTGCTTCGATCGTCTCATCGGCTAAGACTTCATCATAGCTTTTAAAGATCTTATGGCCTTTTTCTTGGGAGATCGCTTGACGTTCTTCATTGATATCGTAAGTTCCTACGATGTGGATTCGTTCGTTTTCATTTGGTAAGATATTGTGGACATGGTACGCACCCATGCCGCCATATCCGATTACTGCAAAATTGATTGCACTCATGTCTGACACTCCTCGGTTTTCTTCTTATGCCCACCACATGGATGAAGCTTCTTCACGGATCATAATCGTCTTCAAGTTACTGATGGCACGAGTCAGTCCTTCATCAATGGACATGATTGGATCTTCATGTTCAATACTCAAGACATAATCATACCCATAAATTCTAAGCGCAGAAATAATATCTGACCAGACTTGTAAGCTGTGGCCGCAACCGACTGAACGGAAGGTCCAAGCTCGGGTTTTGACATTGCTATATGGCTGCATGTCCGTCAAGCCATGCATGTTGATATTGTCTTGGTCCAAATACGTATCTTTGGCATGGAAGTGATGGATCGCATCGGCTTCCCCTAAGATTTTGACCGCTGCCACTGGGTCGATCCCTTGCCACCATAAATGACTTGGATCCAAGTTACAGCCGATGGCTTTCCCCGCAGCATCCCGCAGTTTCAACATCGTATAAGGAGTATGTGCCAAAAAGCCGCCATGAAGTTCGATCCCGATTTTAACACCAGCCGCTTCCGCTTCCGTGTTGATGCCTTTCCAATAAGGAATCAGTTTTTGTTCCCATTGATAATTATAATTGTCATCGTATTCCGTTGGCCATGGCAATACTGGCCAGTTGACTTGCGTATCTGTTGCATTTCCTCCTGAAATGCCTGAAAATCCATTCACAACAGGTACATTCATTAAGCTGGCTAATTTGATGGTTTTGCGCAAAAGTTCATCGGCTTCTTGCGCTTCTGCTTTTAGTGGAGAGATTGGGTTGTTGTGACAGCTCAAAGCTGAGATTTCCAATCCTTTATCAGCTAATTTCGCTAAGTATTCTTTTCGCTCTGCTTCACTTGCTAGTAAACGGTCAATGTCTAAGTGAGCATTGCCGGGAGAACCACCGGTACCGATTTCAACGGTTTGGAGCCCTTTTTTCGCTACTTCATCAATCATCTCTTCAAAGCTAAGTTGATTGAATAACGGGGTAAAAACACCTAATTTCATTTTCTTTCCTCCTCAATTGCTTGAAAATGCCCATACGTTGGGTAACGATTTTCTGTTGGTGCACACCAACGAGCCGCATTTTGGATCACTTTTTGCACTTTGGGATTGTAATAGCTTGGGAATGTCTCATGACCAGGCTGGAAATAGAAGATCTTGCCATTCCCACGGCGGAATGTACAGCCGCTGCGGAAAACTTCACCCCCAGGGAACCAGCTGACAAAAATCAATTCATCCGGCGCTGGAATATCAAAGTGCTCGCCATACATTTCCTCTTGCTCTAGTTCGATCCATTCGCCGACTCCTTCAACGATTGGGTGGCTTGGATTGATATTCCAGATCCGCGCATGCTGATCGTCTACCCGCCATTTCAAATCGCACGACGTTCCCATCAAGGTTTTAAAGATTTTCGAAAAATGGCCGGAATGCAAGACGATCAGTCCCATTCCTTCCCATACACGCTGCTGCACACGAGCAACGATAGCATCATCGACTTCTTCATGCGCCATATGGCCCCACCAAACCAACACATCCGTGTCAGCCAATACTTGCTCCGTCAACCCATGTTCTGGTTCATCAAGGGTCGCCGTTCGCACTTGGAAATCATCCTCTTCTAAAAACTTGGCAATTTGACCATGGATTCCTTCTGGATACATTTTTTGGACGGTCTCATTCGTTTTTTCATGACGAAACTCGTTCCATACCGTAACATGGATCATTGGTAGACCTCCTCTACGATGTCTTTTAATTGCAGATAATCAATCCCGCTAGCTTCTAAAGGAGCGAATTTTTGAAAAGCTTCCTGCTCGACGATCAGCCATGGTAGTTCTAATGCTTTAGCTGCTTCTACATACGACTTAATTGGTAAAATCCCATTGCCGATCTCGGTGCTTTCCTGCGGCTGCTCTTGCATATCTTTGATATGAACCAAGCCGACCTTCGTTTCGCGTTCCTTTAGCCAAGGTAAAATAGCCACGTTTGCAAAGGCTAACCAGTAAAGGTCGGCTTCCAAACGCAGTTGCGGATTGTCTTTGATCAGTTCATCGATCATAGATTCTCCAGCAACTTCAGTAAATTCATGGGCATGGTTGTGGTAGTAGCAAGTCAGCCCTTCGGCTTGCAATTTTTGGGTGATCTGGGTCAGCTCCGCAGCAAAGGCTTGCCATTTTTCGAAAGAATCAAAGCTGGCATACGGAATTACGATCCGTTGATTGCCAATCGTTTTTTCAAAAGCGACGGTTTCTTCAAAACGATCTTGCAATGCTTCAAACGGGATATGGGAAGCCGCGACCGCCAAATCCAACTGCTCCAGCATTTCTTTGATCTGTGCAGCACTATGTCCATGATAACCAGCAAATTCAACACCGTCATAGCCGTTTTGTTTTACTGTTTTCAACGCTTCAAAAAGGTCTGTCTTGCAGTCCTCTTGAATACTCCAAAGCTGTAAAGCGATTTTCGGTTTTGTCATTTATGCTCGCTCCTTTTCTTCCAGCAGTTCTTATAGGTAGACTGGCTCACCGGTTTGCGATGATTTGTAGATCGCTTCTAAAATCTCCGTCACGACCATTGCTTCTTCAGGTTTGACCACTGGTTCGGTATCGTTGATGATCGCATGGATCCACGATTGTGCTTCTAAAATTTCTGGCGTCTCCCCGTTTCCTTCATAAAAATCAACGCCACCTGTTTCAAGTTCGATATTTTTTTCATACAGCAAGCTGTGGTCTTCCCCATTGATGGTCAAACCGTTGTTCATATCCGCACCGGCTTTGCTACCCATCAGTGTCGTTTTGGCTTCTTTCACATCCAAGCTGTTGAGCGCCCAGCTGGCTTCTAAGAAAATCGTTGCGCCATCTTCCATGACCACAAAACCAAAGGCCGAATCTTCTACTGAGAATTTCTCTGGGTCCCAAGGGCCCCAAGCATTTGCGGCATTTTTGGTTTGTGACAACTCATGATACGCTTTTCCGACAACAAATTTTGGTTTGTAATTGTTCATCATCCATAAGGTCAGATCCAATGCGTGGGTACCAATATCGATCAACGGACCGCCGCCTTGCGCTTCTTCATCAAGGAAAACACCCCAAGTTGGCACAGCCCGACGACGGATCGCATGAGCTTTCCCAAAATAAATGTTTCCTAATTGTCCTTCGGCGCACACTTCATGAAGATAACGAGAATCTTTTCTAAAACGGTTTTGGTAGCCGATCGTGAGTTTTTTCCCTGTTCTATTGGCTGCTTCGATCATTGCTTTGGCTTCTGCCGCTGTCTTTGCCATTGGTTTTTCACACATGACATGACAATCCGCTTCTAGTGCGGCAATCGTCAACTCAGCATGCGAGGCGTTTGGTGTACACACATGGATCACATCTAGATCAGCTTGTGCCAACATTTCTTGATAATCGCTGAATACTTGGGCATCTTCGGTCCCAAATGCTGATTTCGCTTCAACTGCACGTTCAACCAGCAGATCACAAAAGGCAACCATTTCTACTTCTTCTACTTGAGACAAGGCAGGCATGTGCTTGCCGTTTGCGATCCCACCGCACCCAATGATTCCAACTTTTACTGTCATATCTTTCCTCCTGAAAACGCTTATTATTTTCTACCCCCTCATTATAGCGAAACATCGAAAGCAGTTCTTCCCAGTTTCCATTGAAAAAATTCCCGAAAATTATCTTATGAAACTTTAACAAAAAGAACCACTCCACAATTTGTGCAGAGCGCTTTAAAAAACACTATCGAGAAAAAAATAGTGCCAAATTGACAAAAAAACAGTCGACAAGCAAAGGCTCATCGGCTGTTTCTATCAATTTTGATTCAGTTGTTTCTGGTACTGCAACGGTGATTGACCAACGGCTTCCTTAAAGACATGGTGAAATGTTTTGACACTAGCAAAGCCTGCTTTTTCGGCGACTTCTGCCATTGGGATCTTTTCATTGGCCAAGATAAATTTGGCTTGATTGATGCGGTATTCCGTCAAAAACTGCATGAAGGTCTTGCCAGTATTGGTTTTAAAGAAACGCGTGAAATAATGGGGACTAAACCCTACATGTCTTGCGGTGTCCTCCATCGTCAAGACTTCTTGGTAATGAGATTCGATGTACTCAAAGACATCATTCAGGCGCTGCAAGGTTTCTTTGTATTGTGCGGCCGTTCGTTTTAGCGGATTGACGGCTTGTTTGCGCTTTGGCAAACCTTGATAGCACTCCCCAATCAACTGGTAAAGCAGCCCGAGAGTCAAATAACGCTTACCAACAACATTTTCTTCTTCCAACTGATACAACTCGATCAAGAGACCTGTTATTTTTTCCGTAAAACTCGTTGGCCAATTTTTACTGTGGGGCTCCCCTTCTTCAAAGAGTGTCATCAAGGATACTTCATTTTCTCGCAGCAGCGGCTCTTCAAAAAGCTTCACATCAAATTGATAGACATAGCGTTCACTCTCAGGCGATGCTAGAAAATAGTGGGGTTGCCCGCTGGAAAAAAGGTACAGATCCCCTTCCTCCAACTCAATGATCGTATCGTCAACACCAATATTGACCGTGCCGCGCTTAGCGTAAATGATCTCGATTTCTTTATGGACATGGGGGTAAACGATGGTCAACCCATCATTTAGAAACGTTCGAAAACGAAATTCACTTTCAAATTCAGGAATTTCAAGGTACATACTCATGGCTGACCGACTCCTTCGCTCTATTCTTATTTATTATAAGCGAAAAATTGTCCAAGAGAAAACCTTTTCTCAGCCAATCATAGTTTCTTCTGCTTTTTTGTGGTATCGTATTCAAGAAAAGGAGTCTTGTTTATGAATTATTATGATCAACATCTGCATACATTTTTGTCTTTTGATTCAGATGAACAGTTTGAGAATTATCTTGCTTACCAGCCTGCCTACTTCGTTGCGACAGATCATTTCGATTTGAAGAACCCCTATTCGGGATTCCGTGATGATATTCCTGACTATGAATTACTAGTAAATACCCACCAGAAGCTGCAAGAGACCACAACGACGAAACTCTTAAAAGGCATCGAGATTGGTGTCGTGCCTGGTCAAGAACAAGAAATCTTGCGCTATCTTGAAAGCCATCCCTATGACTTGAAATTGATCAGTATCCATCAAAACGGTACCTTTGATTATATGGACGATGCCGTGTTGAACAAAGACAAATTTGCAGTCGCCAAACAATACTTTGACCAAATGGCCCACGTGTTGGACTCGTTTTCTGACGGACACATCGTGACCCACTTTGATTATGGCTTGCGACGTTTCCAATTTACAGCTGAGGAATTGGCCACCCATTTTGAAACAGAGTTAACGACGATCTTCAAAAAAATCGTTGCCCGCGACTTAGCGATGGAAATCAACGCTAAGAGCTTTGGCCCCTATCAAAATGCTCACCTTTATCAATATGCAATCCCGCTGTATCAAAGTGTCGGTGGTAAATTGTTCACCCTCGGATCTGATGCCCATAAAGCCAGTGACTATCGGTTAGATTTTGCAGCGATGAGCGATCTGTTGCGTTCCTTTGGTGTCAATCAATTAGCGCTCTTTCAAGGTAGCGAACGGTTTATGGCGGATTTACCGACAGAATAAGCTTATTCTTTGACTATCATGCAAAAAAATTAAAAATGACCAGCCAAGGAAAGGAGGATTCCAGCTTCATTAGCAGTCATCCTTTCCTAGGTTGGTCATTTTAGTTGTGCGTATTATTTGATGGTTTTCAATTCTTGCACATTCAGGTCACGAAAATCAATGATCGTTTGATCCGCTGGCAGACCTTGCACAGGGAATGCTGGATTCGCAAAGCCAATACAGTACATACCCGCAGCTTTGGCAGCTTTACAGCCATTGATCGTATCTTCAATGACGATACATTGCTGAGGGTTCGTGCCCAACAAAGACGCTGCTTTCAAGAATACGTCGGGAAAGGGTTTCGAGCGTGCTACTTCTTCACTACTGACGATCTCAGTAAAATAGTTTCGCAACTGCAATTGATCCAGGTTCTCCTCAATCTCTTTTTTGGGAGAAGAGGAAGCAACACCAAGCTGAAAGTTCGCTTCTGCTAACTGCCGAATCAATGTTTGCACATGAGGAATCGCTTTGACGCCATCACGTGTGATCAACGCTTTTCTTCTGCGATTCATTTCTTCAATGTACGCTGAAACAGATTTTTGTAACTGTAATTCTTCCTTCATTTTTTCCCACATAAATTCTGCAGTGGTCCCCATGAACTGATAGTGATACGACTCATCTACAAGGTGCCCTTCACTATGAAGCATCGCTGTTTTTGATTCTAAAAACGTATACTCAGAATCTACAATAACCCCATCCATATCAAAAATTACCGTTGTCGTCATTGGCATAACCCCTGAATCGATGGCGACTCAAACGTCTCGACCCAGTCATTGTGAAAGTCCGTTACTGCTTTTTGAATGGAAGGCATGGCTAATCCTTGTCGATAGATGTCTGGATCAGCAGTGAGCGCATGTGCCCCTGCACGAATCGCGCGATTCATTTGCGCAGTGTTCTTAAAGCTTGCGGCAAGGATCTTACTTTGTGCTTGAGTGGTACGAATCGCTTGTGCCAATGATTCGATGACTGTTGGTGCATCAACATTAATATTTTCCATACGGTTATAGTATGGCGCCAAATAATCGACTCCAGCACCAATCGCTAAGAACCCCTGCAATTCGGTATAAATGGCTGTAGCTGTTAAGTTGAATTCACGCTCTTTTAAGCGTTTGATGGCTTCTAACCCATTTTCATTGACAGGGATTTTGATATAGACGTCGTTTCCCAGCTTATTGATAATCGTTTCTGCATCTAGGATCATCTCATCGACGGTTTCCCCAACCACTTGAACATGTAAGGATGCTTCTCCGATTCGTTCTTTCACTGCTTGCAAATGAGTAAAAAAGTCGATGTTCCCCGCAGCTTTCAAAATCGTGGGGTTCGAGGTTACTCCTGCCAGCGGGAGTACCTTTTGATAGTGGGTGATTTCCTCAAGATTTACTGTATCCAAAAAGAATTCCATTGCTTACACTCCTTCAATCTTACGTTTTACTAGACAGTTTCCTTACTTAATGCTGATTTTCGTTCCTTTATCAATCACAGGGATCGTTTTTGCTTCTACATAAAGTGTGCCTGGTAATTCAGAGGTCGAACTGCCATCAAATTTAATCGTGATGTGTCCTAATTCTTGTAAATTTCTTGATACCACATCGCCTACCGAGGTAATTTGATAGCTTTGATCATCGATCCATAATTTTTGTTCAGATGTAATCGTGCCATTCATTGGCTGTACTTCAATATTGTAACAATAGTCAGCTAACGCTGCCGGTGCATCTTTGCCAAAAAGAATGATCATATTTTCTTCGCGAAATAATTCCGCCTCCACACCGATTGAAAGAACTGTCGTAGTAAAAACTGCCATTTCTGCTTCCTCCTATACTGATTTAACTATAAAGTCCAAAACTTGCAAGCCATGCTATGAAGACCCGTGGTACACCATTTAAGAAACGAGAATAAAGAACAGAAGGTACCCCAACCTCAACCGTTTCCGCTTCTGCCTCTTCTAATCCTAACCCAACTGGAATAAAATCACAGGCATTTTGAGTATTGATCGCAAATAAAGCAGGTAGAGCAAGTTGTGGTGGAATCGTTCCTTTGCCAATCTCGACCCCAATCAGTGTCCCGATCACTTGACTGATCACAGCCCCTGGTCCAAGTAACGGGGAGAGAAATGGCAAGGAACAAATAAAGCCGATGATCATCAATCCCCAAATATTGCCAGCCAATGGCGCCATCACATTCGCAAAGAAATTTCCAACCCCAGACCCTTGAATGATTCCAATCAACAGGGAAACAAATGCCATGAAGGGAATGACGGTATTGATCATCGTCTGAACCCCGTCTCGTGCAGATTGGTTAAAGGTCGCAACGACTTTCCCGGCGCCCATCCCGATCTTGGCAATAAAATTTTGCTGCTCGGCTTTTTGCTCTGTGATTTTTTTCGAAGTATCGTAGGTGAATTCCCGCTTAGGATCTGTTGCTTCATTGGCGACGGTGGTTGCTTCTTGCTCGTCACTTAATGAAATTTGGTCGACCCCAACCGCCGAAACATAGATCTGTTCATTGATATATTGTGCTAATGGCCCACTTTTCCCCGTTGCGACGACATTGATCGTCGGAATCCCTTTTTTGGGATAAATACCGCAACGTAGTGTGCCACCACAGTCAATGATCGCCAATGCAATTTCATCATCGGGAATCGATGTTTTAAAGCCATTGACTGCTTCCATTCCCGTTAATTCAACAATTTTATCAACGATTGCAGGTCGCTCACCACCACCAGTAATGTAAATAAATTTATGTCTTTCTTCTGTCGGCGTGATCACTAAGGGACCGCCATAACCGCCGCTGCCTTTGACTACTCGTATACTTTTGTACGTCATCTTGATTCCTCCTTATTCTGCCGCTAGTTTGACTGTTTTGCTCAAAGTGATGCCTTGCTGCTTACACACATAAGCAGTCGTAAAGTCGGTGACCCAACCGCCAATAAAGTTCATGATCATACCGACCAATAGGTAACGAATCGCCAGCTCCATCGAGTTTAAGCCTAATGTTGTGATTCCTTGGGCAATACCCAACCATACAAAGAGTTCTCCCGGATTGATATGAGGAAATACCCCATTACTGGTGTGACAAAATTGCGCTTGTGAAGCATAATAGCTAGGCTTATAATATTCAGGTAAAAAGCGAGCCATAGTAAACGACATTGGGTTTCCTAACATAAAGGCAGATAGGAAAGGTAAAAGCAAATAGCGAGTGAAAGGATTTTTTGAAGATAAACGTGCCACTTTGGTCACGCGTTCTTCTCCTAAGAAAGCAATCAACGTATTCATGGCGACCATCAGCATTAGCACCACTGGAACGATACCTGTCATCCATGAGATAAAGGTCTCTGCTCCGGTTTGAAAAAGGCTCATAAAACCTTCAGCAAATTTTGTAATATACTCCATTATTTTGCACTCCTTTTTTCTTTCATAAATATTTTTTCTTTCCATGTTTGTATTTGTATTTTCATCAGTGTTACAGGCGACACTCCCTGACTTTCGGTATAGTTTCCGGCTTCTGTGCGCAAATAGATTTCTCTGGCATTTTCCATCGCTTGAATCGTCAACTTGTTTTCTTTCTGCACTTTGGGATGGTACTTATCGATATAATGAATATCTTCTCCTAGATAGACCGGCAGCTCTTTAAACTTCGCCAACACGGTTACCCCTTGCATCTTTCTGGCATCAAGAATGATTCCTGCTGGATCGACCGCAAGTAAAACGATCGTTCCTGCTTTTATTTTTCCAGCTCTGCGTCCAATCGCTACCTTGCCTTTTTTGCGCAGTTGCTGATAGTTTTGATTAAAGTGTTTGATCTGTTTCAACCCAAAAAGAATTTGTAACAAATAGGCGCCTAAGGAAAAAATACCAAATAGATAAACAAAACTCATATAATCAACTCCTTCTGATAAAGCCATTCTTTCAATGCCAATAGATTTTCTTGGGCACTGATTTCTTCTCTGAAATCCGCATTGCCAGCAATCGCAAATAATTCATCATAAATGCGCAACAAGTCTTGTTCGTTTTTCCCTGTCAATTCACTTGGAATACCTAACAAAAAAATCAGTTTGATATTGCCCTCAGGAGTAACCAATTTCCTTTTGAACACACCTATCGACAGAACGATTTTATCTGTTTGATCATTGATCGCATGGGGAAAACCAATCTCAGAATCAAAAATCGTCGCATGTTTTTCCTCTCTTTGTCTGATTCGTTCCAAAAAGCACTCATCTACTATATGCTCCTTTGTTAATTCGGCGATCATTGACTCAACATTCTTTTGATAGGTCAAGTCAGGATCTAAGTGGTTAAAGTGTAAGAGGATCGACTGCTTCCCTACTGACTGCAAGCGTTCGGCTTTTTCCCACTCATTGCGCAACCAATGATCGTCAAATAAGTTGGTCAATTTAATGATTGGACTTTTCACTTGTTCTAAATTTTTTAATGGAATCGTCGTAAAAATAGCGAAGTAATCGGTCAGATTTTCCTGCTGATAGGCTTCCTCTGATAAATGGGTGATGCGAATATCATTGCCTAAGACTCGTTCCAATTGACGACGAATGATCATTGCCGTACCTCTGCCACTGTGACAAACTACAGCAATTTGCTTTTTGGCTGGTTCGTTTTGTTGGCTTTTCAAAGCAAGTTCAAAATAAAGTGCTAGATAACTGATTTCGACTGTGGGTATGGTTCGACCAACCACTTCTTCAATCTCTTGTAGACCGACTTTGGCTAATTCATAGGCAAAGGGATATTGTCGCTCGATTTCGCCGTAAAACAAATCGCTTAATTTTGCTTGGACCACGATTCGGTTGATCATATACTTTAAGTGTTCTTTCATTTCTAAAAATAAAACTTTCTCATTGATATCCAAAACGAGCGTGCGATGGATACGCTTTAGCATTGCTTTAAAGTACTGTTCGACTGCTGTCGGGACAACTGTACGCTCAATTAAGGAATTTGCAGATAAATTTAACGGGAACCAGAGAAAGTCTTGTTCTGTTTGACTTAAAGTCACTCGGTATTTGGTCTCTAGATGATAGATCAACTGCTCGATTTGTTCTTCTTCTTTGATGAAATTTGTATAACAATTCGGTATCGTCTCTAAATAATTCCCTTCAATGATCCTTTTCATGGAAATAGAAATCACTTTATACAGTAAACGACCATAATACTGCGGAATCCCTGAGAGAGAAATGATTTTTTGGATCATTGCTTGTGTATCGTTTTCTAAATAATTTTCATAAAAATAATCTTGTACATAATAGATGTAAAGCAAACGCAGATTAAATTCACTTCCTTTAATCTGAATTCCTCTGTTTGGCGTTCCGACTACTTCTGTATCAAAAGGCTTGAGTAGCTTTTTTAGCATCCGAAAATCATTATAGACAGTACTCCTACTGATCCCTAGCGCTTCAGACAGATCGTCAATTAAAATAAATGACTTTTCCTCGATCAATTGTTTTAGGATAAATGCCACCCGTTTACTCGCTGAGTTAAAATCGGTTTCTTTTTTTAACTTTCCAGCCAAAATGAGTTCAAATTCTTCAGCATCTTCTACCTCAATCGAATAGCTCTTTTTCCTTTGCACGATTTTCGCAATACCAATTAGTTCTTCATTAAGCAGATCAATACTACTCTTTACTGTTTTTGAACTACTGCTCAACTTTTTCTGTAAATCAATGATTGAAATATCCTTATGAGTTATTAACAAGTCTAAGATTTGATACCATCGATTTACGAATGCCATTTTATCCCCCTATTTCTATCCCCTAGTTTTTCCTCCCGCTACATTTGTTGTCACTCCTGTAATATAACTGGATCGGTCAGACAGGTAATAGCAGACCAAGTCAGCTACTTCTGTCAATTTGCCACTCCGACCTAGAGGAATTGTACTCGTTTTTGTGTATCCTTCTCGCAGTTTTTTAACTGTCGTCCCTCTTGTGTAAGCCAATGCCTCCTCATAGGCAGGCGTTCTCAAACCTGTTTCTTCCATGATACCGGGTGCAATCCCCACCACTCGAACATTTGATTTTCCTAATTCTTTTGCCCATGATCTTGTATAGCTATTGAGTGCCGCTTTGGTAGCAGCATATGCACTTTGCCCTTCAGATCCTTCAAGCCCTGATTCTGATGACATATTGATGATGACTCCAGATTTTTTATTGACCAATTCTCGGGCTACTGTTTGCGTCATTAGGAAAACGCCCTTTTGATTGATTGCACTCATCTTGTCAAAAATAGGATCTGATAATTCATATTTCCCATGAGGGTCTTTCTTATCTACTAAAAGACGTGGAATATTGATCCCTGCATTGTTCACTAAACCATCGACAGTTCCAAACCGCTCAATGACCTTTTCTACACCTGACTCCACCTCTTCCCTTATTGAAATATCCGTTTCAACAAACAACAAATTGTCATGTTGTTGCGTAGCTTCTGTAAGGTCAAAGTTTGCCACATTCACCCCTTGCTCTAATAAACTTTCAACAATCCTCTTTCCGATTCCTGAAGAACCCCCTGTTACGATCACGGTTTTTCCAGCTATATTTAACCAGTCTTTCATACGTTCCCTCCTACAATTTGATTACGCTTTCAGTATAAGCGTTGACCAATAATAATTAAGACAGGATTTTTTCAAAGATCTGGAAAAAAAGTGTACGAATTCACTGAATAATCTTCAGACCGTTTGCCTTATAAAACAATGCAATTTTATTTTGCAGCCGAAAGAATCATGTTGAAGCGAGTTCTATTCTATCCTATCTTCTCCTTAGATGGAGTCATCCGCTCTTTTTTTAAAGGACGGTTTGTGAAGACGACTTAATTAATTGCTCTCGATTTTTCCACAACAAAGCCACTCCAATAACAAGCAGTCAAAGAAAGAAAAACTCCTACCTTTTTCTTCCACAAAAAAAGCTTAGGAAAATTCCCTAAGCTAATTGAAACGATTGAAATTAGAGTGTATTAAAAGGCGGAGATTGGTTAGTACGCTCCTTAAGAATGACCCAAATCGTTGACTTTTTCAAATAAAGACTTCGGCGAAAGTCAATCTCAGATATCCGTTTAACCGTCTGGAAGCCAGCATATGTTGACACCTTATTTCCCCAAGTTCAGATATTCCCATTGAAAGAAATCATTCAGTTGTTGCCTGACAAGAAGAAGCTGTTTCCATTAGCACTTCATTCAATGTTTCGATGTTTTTTCTACCGTCTGTTTGCATCCATTGTCTTGCAGCAGCTTCTCCTTTAGTGGCAAATACCTTAACACCATCTGCCCAAGTTGCTCGCCCGCATAATACACCATTGAAGGTTGAACCAGCTGCTTTGGCAAAGCGGAGAGTTTCTTGAAAAAGCTCCGCACTGACGCCCCCGCTAAGAAAAATAAATGGACAAGCAGCCATCTGGCTTTGTTCTTTAAAGAATGCTGCAGCCTCTTTTTGTGTATAGACAACCTCATTCCCGAACCCTTCAACAAACTTCATATTGACAGGAACTTCTACTTTCAAAACAGCCACGTTATAGCGCGGCTCTGCAAAAACCTTCATCATTTGATTGACTTTATGTGGTTTGACCGTTGCGTATTCTTTCGATGTGTTATCCGAAATGGTCGCATCATAGGAGACTAGCTCTAAGAAAAAGGGCAGCCCTTCCGCCAGACATTCAGAACCGATTCGTTCTATATAAGCTTTCTTTTGATCGTTGATCGCATCGCTTTCGTCTAAATCATAGTAGAGTAAAAACTTACAGGCATCTGCTCCTGCCTCTTTGAGCTTCTTGACTGACCAATAATTTAACGAGTCTGGGAGTCTCCCTGGCGTCGTTGCGTCATACCCCGTTTTTTCATAAGCCATCAAAAGACCAGTTTGCTGAGCGCGTTGTTTTGCTGCCGGAAGTCCGTATTCTGGATCCAATAAAATAGCCGATGCATAGGGTGTTAGTTCTTCAGAGACGATGGTTTTAAATTGCTCGATAGCTACATCCGACACTTCTTTTTTATATTGACTTAGCATCCGCTTTAATGCGCCTCTTTGATCGATCGCTAATGCACTGATGATTCCTTTTGAATTACAAAGTTTTGTTACTGCTATCGGTTGCTTCATTGTCGTAGTCATTTTTTCAATTCCCTTCTAGATACTGATTCATTACTTGTAGTAAAGCTGTTTTAGAAGTAGTTGCTTGGATCGCTTTTTTAAAATCTTCTTTCATCAACATCCTTGCCACTTGAGATAAAATCGTAAGGTGGGTACTCCCAGCTTCATTCTCTGGTATAAACATAGCGATGATCGTATGGATTTTTTGTCCGTCTAAACTGTCCCAATCGATTGCTTCTCTAAGTTTGATTACACTAATAAATGGTCGTCTAATAACGCTGCTCTTCGCATGAGGAATGGCAAAACCATCCATCATGCCTGTAGAGCCTTGTTCTTCTCGAAGGATAAATGCTGCTTCCACTTCTGAAGCATCCGTAGCATCGTCTTGTCTCCGACTTTCTTTTGCTAGAAATGATAGAGCTTCTGCTTTATTTTTTAAGAGGGAATCGACAAAAATATATTCTTCCGTAATCATGCTTTCACGTCCATTCTCTGTTTGGCAACTTTTCTTTTTTGAACCAATCCTAGCAACAAACCACCTGCGATTGATCCTGCCAAAATCGCACTTACCCATAAAAGACCATGAGTAACAACGGGTAATACCAGAAAGCCACCATGAGGTGCAGGCACTTGCACTTTGAAGAGATAGGTCAGTACAGCAGCAATCGAAGAACCAAGCATCATGATCGGTAACACTCTCAGCGGGTCTTTCGCCGCAAAAGGAATCGCTCCTTCTGTAATATGTGTTGAGCCTAAGATAAAATTGACTAATCCAGCATTTTTTTCATTTGCATCAAAATACTTCCCAAAGAATAAAACGGCAAAACCTGTGATCAATGGTGGGGCAATGCACGCTGCCGAAACTCCTGCCATGAAACTAGTATTTCCTTGTGCCAATAAAGCAGTACCTGTTACATAAGCTGCTTTATTGATTGGTCCTCCCATATCGAATGCACACATACAGCCAACAATAATTCCTAATACAAAGGGACTAGAGTTTTCGAAACCAGCTAAGAAGGACATCATTGCTTCGTTGATCGTTGCCATTGGCCCTGACACAAAGTCCATAATCAATCCTGTAATCAAGACTCCTAAAACGGGATAAAGAAAAATTGCTTTCAAACCATCTAATGATTTAGGTAAAAGAACCAATGCCTTCATCAGCCCTAGCACGACATATCCGGCTAAGAAACCTGAAACGATCCCACCTAAAAAGCCAGTGCCGCCGTCTGCCGCGATCAAGCCCCCAACAAACCCAACCACTAGTCCTGGTCGTTTCGCGATACTCTCCGCAATAAATGCTGATAGGATCGGGACCATCATACTCATAGCAAAACCACCGATTCCATTGAGTCGCGCAGCAAATTCGTTGTACTGAGCGTTAGTTGGATCAGCCGAATAAATCCCCCAAAGAAATGAAATAGCAATCAAGACTCCCCCACTGACCACAAACGGTAACATATGGGAGACACCATTCATTAAGTTTTTGTAGATCGTATGTCCAATCCCGCTGACGGCTACTTCTTCTTTATTGGTCGGAACAGATTGCTTCGGCTGTTTGATTTTCCCTGCACCCTCTAAGGCATCAGCGATCAATTGATCCGCATTGCGAATGCCCGAAGCTACCGGGACATCAATGATTTTTTTGCCTGCAAAACGTTCGGCTTGAACATCTTTATCAGCCGCGATAATGACTGCGTCGGCAGCTTCGATCTCTTCAGCAGTCAACGCATTTTCAATCCCAATCTGTCCATGAGTCTCTACTTTGATCGAAATGCCTCGCTTCTTAGCGGCTTGCTCTAATGCTTCTTGTGCCATATACGTATGCGCGATCCCCGTCGGACATCCCGTCGCAGCTACTATCTGAAATTTTGTCATTTATGGACTTCCTTTCTATGAACATGTATTTGCGCTTCCAATTCAGGGATATCTAAAAAGTCAGTCAATCCCTTTTTAAAAGCAGTTGAACTTCCCGCAGCAATACTTCTTTTCAATGTATGAAAAACCGCCTCCTTGCGAACCATCCCAGCAATAAAGGTCCCTAATAAGCTATCTCCCGCACAGGCTGTATTTACCACTTTGCCTTTTGGGGCATTAGCGATCAGACAAGTTGCTTCATTTAAAAAAATCCCCCCCTCACTTCCTAAAGACAGCAACACATTTTGCGCTCCTTCTGCAATTAACATTTGACCGTATTTCTGATAATCTTCGGGTGCGATCGTGGCGACATCAAACAGTGTCGCTAACTCCTCTTCATTTGGTTTGATTAAGTAAGGACGATACTGCAAACATTCCCGAACTTCCTTATAACTAGTATCAATAATCAGCTTGACTTCTCGTTCCTGACAGATTTTACTGATCTCAATCAAAACCGTCGGCTGAACACCTTTTGGCAAACTCCCAGAAACACAGAGAAAATCACCTGGAACAAGAGTCTTGATTTTTGCTAACAATCGTTCCACATTTTCTGGACTGATCGCTGGTCCTTGATTGACCAATTTATATTCTTTGTTTTCTTCGTTGACTTGTGTAAAGACATTGATCCTGGTCATTCCATTAACCGCTACAAAATCGTTCTTGATGTGCTTTTCGCTTAAAAAATCTTCAATATATTTTCCTGTAAAGCCACCGCTAAATCCTAAAGCAGTGCTGGGAATACCTAGCATTTTCAAAATAAGAGAAACGTTCACCCCTTTGCCATTGGCTTGGATCTCATCATCTAGTGTACGATTGACAACTTGAGGCAAAAGCTGTTCTGTTTCAATAAATAAGTCAATCGCTAAATTCATCGTGCATGTGTAAATCGTTCCCATAATTGTTCCTCCTTGCTGTACCTTAAGTATGCACTGTTTCTGAATGTACATGTTTTCTAAAACGATCCATTCTGTTGAAAACATTTTCAATCTTGTTTGATTCCATTTGATTTTCAGATACAATCACACTAAAATAGCGATAAGAGGTGGCAAGATGGACAACAAATTAAGTGAAGCAGAACTATTTTTATGGAATTACATTACGCAAAACCTTTCAGAAATTCCGAGCCTTTCGATTATCAAACTAAGTGAACTGGCAAATGTTTCAACGACAACGATCGTCCGAACCATGAAGAAAAAGGGCTATGAGGGCTACACCTCTTTTAAACATCATTTAAAAGAGCAATCGAATATAACCTTGAATTTTTCAAACGTGGAAATGGTGGATGAAGAGATCCGTCGCTCCATTATTAAAAATGAACAAGAAGTCATTCGTACCTTAAATATGCTGGATACGGGCACTATTGAAGATGCGATCCAAAAAATATACAACGCGAAACGAATCGTTATTTTTGCACGGGGCTTTTCAGAATTGATTGGGGAAGAAATGAAGACAAAATTTCAACTGGTGGATAAATATTGTGAGTTGTACACTGATCCCAATATTATCACTACGATCAGTAAGCGTTTGCATAAAGAAGATACTGTGATTTTTGTTTCATTAAATGGGGAAACCGAAGAATTAGTCATCGCGGCTCAAAATTGTTACGATAAAGAAATCGGATCGCTTTTGATCACCGCCTCAAAAGAAAGCCGCTTGCTGGAATTAGTCGAGCTTTCTTTGATTGGCTTCAAATCAGAAATTTCCTTTTTCCCTGATTATGAAGTCCGCTCACGACTGCCCTTATCGGTCATTGCTCGAATCTTGTTGGATTCTTATGCGATTCGTATCAAGAAAAAATAAGCAGACTCACTCGAAATCAATAAAAAAAGTCTTTTCGCCCTCATAGTGTTTCTTCTATGAGTGAGCGAAAAGACTTTTTTGCTGAATGATTTGGATGCAGTCTCTTGATATCGCTACTGACTGCTAGCGATTTTACGAGTTATTACTTTCGCAGAAGTGTTATTCTGCTGCTAAAATATCTTCCTTAGCATGGATCATTTGAGTCAAAAAGTCGCAATAAGGCGTTGGCACTTGGTACTTGCGGCCTTTTCGTGAGATTGCGCCATTGATATAATCGATTTCGGTTTTACGATGATTATTGATCAAATCTTGATACATGGATGGATAGTGCATTCCGATGCCTTCTGGATCATAGGTTTCTTCAATATGGTGGACTACTTCGGATACATCCAGTTCAACAGATTCATGAGCAGCAACTGCCGCAAATTCTTCCACGATCGTTTGGACCATCGCACGCGCCGCTGAGGTTTGACCGAATTGGGCAATATTCACATTTAAAATCGAACACAAGCCATTTAGGGTGCCGTTGACACAGGCTTTGCGATAGATGGAGTAACGGATGTTCTCAGAATAAGACGCATTCAACCCAGCATCAGCCAAGACTGCCGCCAATTGACGGGCATCTTCTTCTTTCCCCGGTTCGATATTTTGCAGTTCTACAGAACCATCCCCAAACAAGCGAACGTTACCAGGACCAATCAAGTCCGCCGTCCAAATGGTATTTCCTAAAAAGATTTTATCCGTGCTGACATATTTTTCAATCGTGTCCTCATGACCGATCCCGTTTAATAAGCATAAGACTTTCGTTTGCTCTCCGATCATCGGTTTGATCGTTTGCATCATTTGATCCAGTTGCATCGCTTTAGTAAAGACCAGGATCAAGTCTGCTTGTACAGTCGTTGGGATCTCATTTTGCGAATAGATCGAAAAAGGGACTGCGATCTCTTCACCGTTTAAGTTCGCTCGTAATCCGTGTTCACGGATCGCTTCGATATGCGCAGGCCAGCCGTCGATTAACGTGACGTCATTTCCGCCTCTTTTTAGCATAATAGCAAAACGGCTGCCCATAGCACCTGCACCAGCAATAACAATTTTCATCTGAATTCCTCTTTCCTCTTCCACAATTAGGTATAGTTTACTCTAAAATCGTGAAATATGCGAGAGCCTTGCGTTTTTTCTCGATAGGAAAGAAAAAAGAACAATTGGAATAGTTAGATTTTTCAGATAATTAAAAAACAATCGTTTCCAATTCTGTCCATTCAAAAAAGCCGCACGGAAGGTGGAAAAACTGACTGAGCTAAGCCAGTTTTCGGACTCACGCGCGACTTTTTTAATCATTCATTTCCTGTGAAACAGTTGTCGGTTTAGGCAGTGACTGTTTCATTTTTTGTTGCAAAGTTTTTTAACCGTTCAGCTTTTTCTGTTTCTGTGATCCCATGTTGCTCCACATAACGGTTGTGTTCGTGGATGGCACAATCATAGCTGCAGGCACCTAAATGGGCAGCCTGATTTTCCTCAGAAGTTAAGAATTGGCGATTGCATTCTGGGTTGGCACAGTTTACATAGCGCTCGCAAGGTGTCCCATCAAACCAGTCGCGGCCGATGACTTTTTTATCTACATGATTGATTTCCACACTGATGCGTTCATCAAAGACGTACATTTTCCCATCCCAAAGCTCGCCTTGAACTTCTGGGTCATTCCCATAAGCAAAGATACCGCCATGGAGTTGGGCCACATCTTCAAAGCCTTCTCGCAGCAACCAGCCTGAGAATTTTTCACAACGGATACCACCAGTACAATAAGTAACGACTTTTTTATCCATGAATTTTTCTTTATTATCGATGATCCATTGCGGCAACTCACGGAAGCTGCGGATATCGGGACGAACGGCTCCTCGGAAATGGCCTAAATCATATTCATAATCGTTACGGGCATCGATCACCACGGTATCTTCATCTAACAACGCTTCTTTGAACGCTTTAGGATCTAAATATTTTCCAGTCATTTCTAATGGATCGATGTCGTCTTCAAGGTTCAATGAAACCAATTCTTTACGCGGACGAACGAATAGCTTTTTAAACGCATGTTCTTCTACTTCGTCAATCTTATAAAAAATCCCTTTAAAACGGGGATCAGCTTCCATTTTTTCCATATAGCGATCCGTTGCTTCAACCGTTCCAGAAAGTGTGCCATTGATCCCTTCATTGGCTACTAAAATACGGCCCTTGATGCCAATTTCTTTTCCAAATGCTAAATGCTCCTTGGCGAAGCTTTCCGGATCTTCAATTGTTGTATATTTATAAAATAATAAAACGCGGTATGTCAAACCAATTCCTCCTTTTTTTGCACCCTACAGTATAGGTTATCACGTGACAAAAAACGAGTTTTATGCTTGTACCTTTTCACACAATCTTTTTCCTTGCGCAAACAGTGTCATGGATTGGTTTGATTGAGCTCTGCCACGAAAAAAGCTGTGACTTGATCCATCGTTTCTCCACGTACCAGATGGCGTTCTTCTCGCGAGATAAACTGCAAATTTGCTTCTGGATTTTCTGCCACAAAGGCTTCCACATCACCATAAGGAATTTTCTCGTCTTGGGTACCATGCCAAAACAAAAGGGGACGCTGTCCTAATTTCTCTGGTTGAGAAGACAGGTCGTAAGCATCCATCCAGCTTAAAAGCTGACCATAATCCTCGGGTACAAAGAACCCAGCAGCGCCAGCGTGCATTTGGATGCGGTCACGGTATTTCAACATGGAAGGAGAACCCATGATACAAGCTGCCGCTGTGATTTCTGGATGCTGGCACAATAAACCGCACGTGGTCATCCCTCCCATGGAGACTCCGCCAACTGCGATTTGACCGTTGACCAAACCAAGGTTTTCAAAAAAATCGACTAAGTAAGAAAACTCAAATAGATTGGTTTGGATACTTTGCCAAAAAGTTAAAGAAGGAATCTCCGATAGCTGGGTCTTGCGCTCCCCATGATTGGCTGCATCTGGCAAGACCACCCGAAAACCTTCTCTAGCCAACTTTCTGCCTTGTGTCAACACTAATTCTTTACTCGTCTGCCAGCCATGATAGTAAATAATCAATGGCAGCGGCTCATAAATCATTTCTTCTGGTACGACTTCTAAGACCGGAATATTTCCAATTTTTCTTTTTCGAACAGCTAATTTCATTCTTTTCCACCTCAGCTTAAGTATACAAAAAGTCGCCAAAAGCGCCACTGATACGCTGTAAAAAAAGATCATACCCGAAGAGTATGATCCCTTTTTCGTTTATGAATGTAAGACCGCTTCTCGAGCCAATGCCAAACAACCGAGGGTTCCAGCGTTGTCTTCCAATGCTGGGGTCACGATATATTTGCTTAACTCAGGTGTTTCGACATACCCATTGACCAATTTTGCAAATGCGTCGTGGACGTTTTGCAGCATATGGCGTTGTTTCATCACACCACCGCCAAAAATGATCACATCTGGAGAAAACATCAAGGTTGTATTGTAGGCACATTGAGCAATATAGGAGGCTTCGATTTCCCAATAAGGATCATCTTCTGCAACCTCTTGACCTTTTTTCCCTAAGCGTTTTTCGATGGCGGGTCCAGCGGCCATCCCTTCTAAACAGTTGCCATGAAATGGACAGCTGCCAGCAAAGTCATCTTTTGGATGAGGGACGACCAGCATATGCCCCATTTCTGGATGACTAAACCCTTCGATAAAGCGCCCTTCTTGTAAGGCACCGCCGCCAACACCTGTACCGATCGTATAGTAAACGACACTGCTCAATCCTTTGCCACTACCGAAGACATACTCACCGTAGGCAGCCGCATTGACATCTGTTGTCCAAGAAATCGGGATCGGAAATTCTTTTTTCATGGTACCGATGAAATCAAAATTTTGCCATGCCAATTTCGGGGTCGAGGTAATGTACCCATAAGTGGCAGAATCGCGATGGATATCGATAGGCCCAAATGAGCCAATCCCAATCCCTGCTAAATCTGCTTGGTATTGTTTGAAGAAACCAATGACTAAAGGCATTGTTTCCTCAGGTGTCGTTGTCGGAAAGCTCACTCTTTCCTTGATCGTCATTTCTTCATCGCCAATGGCGCACACAAATTTTGTGCCGCCTGCTTCAATCGAACCATATAACATGCACATCGCTCCTTTTTTTCTAACTACTTGCTGAACTTGACGCTGCGGCATCATCTGCTTTGACGCGATCGATGGCTACCACTAATGCAATGATCAGGTCATCTAGATCTTCTTCATAGATCACAACTTCATAGGTATCGCCCCAAGAGATCCATTTTTTGTGGATCTCTGCGATCCGTTTGCCGTTGCGGTTGACCACAAAATCCATATCCCACCAATTGCCGTCCACATCGATGCCTTCTGCACTGATGGAATAGCGGGCTTTAAAAAATGTGAAATGTTTTTCTAAAACGATCGCTTCTTGGCCGTGGACTTCCACAAAAAATTTCGGTAATAAACTGAACACTTTTTTGGTGATCTCCGCGATCGGTCGCTGCTTCTCATTGAAGATCGTAAAACTTTTCGGGATCTTAAAAAAACTGCCTTCGACATAATAGCGAGGGTTTTGTAAATCATCAGTGACGGTAAATTTTTCACCGATGCTGAAAACCTTCTGTTTGATGTAAAGTTTCTTCAAATGCTACACTCCTTTCTCTTTGACATCGCCCGTATTGATCACCGGCTGCGTGCCTTTATCGGTAATGATCGACACCAATAAATTATTGATCAATTGGACTTTGCGGTCATCTGTGAAATTGATGTCCTGCCCGTCTTCGATTTGTTCTAACGCCATTTGTGTCATGGAGACGGCCCCTTCAACAATGATTTGTCGTGCAGATAAAATCGCTTTGGCTTGTTGGCGCTGCAGCATCGCACTAGCGATCTCAGTCGCATACGCCAAATGGTTTAAGCGAGTCTCCAAGACTTCGACCCCGGCAACAGCCAATCGTTCTTGCAATTCTTTTGCCAGTTCTTCTGAAACTTCATTGGTATTGCCTCGCAACGTCAGATCATCGTCATTGAACGTGTCATACGGGTATTGCGTCGCAATATGACGAATCGCTGTTTCACTTTGGATCTCAATGAAATCTTGGTAATAATCGACATCAAACAATGCTTTAGCGGTATCTACGACTTTAAAAACCACCACCGCCGAGATCTCGATCGGGTTTCCGTCTGAATCATTGACCTTCAACAGCGAACTGTTAAAGTTGCGGACTTTCAATGAAACATTGATTTTTTGGGTTAAGGGGGTTGTCACGAACAAGCCGTTGTCTTTAATGGTCCCTAAATACTGCCCAAAAAAGAGGATCGCTTTGGCTTGGTTGGGCTGTACGATCGTTAACGAACTAAGGAAAAGAAACGAAACGATCCATAAGAGAATGCTGAGAACGATTTCGAGAACGCTCTCATTTACGAACCCATGATAAAACAAATAACCACCGCCAACTAATAACCCGATCAGCACAACCAGTGCTAAATACCCATTCACATGAAATGTCTGTTTTTCTGTCATTTTTATTCCTTCCCTTCTTGCTCTTATCTTACCTTGGTTAAAGCCGCGGTGCAAATGTTCTTGCGCATATCAGGAACGATTCCCAATCAAGCTATTTTGTTTTCTGCAACTTTCCCGTTACAATTAAGGTAGGACAAAATTTTTCTCAAAAAAGGGGTAATTCTTATGGCACAAAAAATTGACTTAGAAACGAGTAAATGGTCGTTGGAATCGATCATTAAAACGGTCGGCACCGATCTTTCCTCTGTTGTAGAGGTACAAAACAAAGATGGCATTGACGTTGTAGTGATCTCGAAAGACGAGTGGCAACATCTTTTGGAATTACTCGATGCACGTCATGCAGAAGGCTATCGGTTGGAACAAGAGCTTCCTGAAGAAATTTTAGTTGACGTTGCCGATACCGACAACCAATACACCGAAGAAGGCGAGTTAGAAATGGAGCTGCCTGAGCGTGTGCATCCAGCACCCGATTTCGAACTCGATTCAGAAGAAATCGTTGAAAGTGATGACGTACTAGATTAAACAAAAAAGCAAAACGGCCACGGGCACGTTTTGCTTTTTTTATATCTCTTTTTCCTGCTTTTTGGTAATGACTGCTTGCAATCGTTCGATGGCAGGCTGCAATTCTTGTAGCGCCTCTTCTTCGGGTTCTAACTCTGCGCACCGTTGCAGTCGCTCTAACCACATCTCTGGTTCTTTGACGCCCAACTGGCCAATTGCCCAATAAGCCGTTCCTCGAATCACTGGGCGCACGTCTTCTGTCGCACAGCGCCAAATCGCTGGCAAGGCACTGCGGTCTCCCACATTGGCTAAGGCGATGATGGCATTACGCTGCAGCGGTTTTTTCCCCCGCCAAGAGCCAGATAGATGGCCAAATTGTTCTTTGAAGGCTTTGTTTGATAAAGACAGCATCGGTTGCAGTTTTGGATAAACGGTATCGACTTCAGGCTCCATCTCTTGATGAAAATGGAAGTCTTTCCCCCGATTATAAGGGCAGACCAGCTGACAAATATCGCAACCGTAAATCACGTTATGCATCTTTTTGCGGTACTCTTCTGGCATCATGCCCTTCGTCTGGGTTTGATAGGACAAACAGCGCTGGGCATTCATCCGACCATCGCCCAATAACGCTTTGGTGGGGCAAGCCGTAACACAACGCATGCAATCCCCACAACCAAACGGGACCTCTTCATCCGGTTCAAGAGAGATATTAGTGACGATCTCCCCGAGATAAACAAACGAACCAAATTCCTCTGTGATCAGCAAGCCATTACGACCGATAAAGCCAAGACCCGCCCGCTGCGCTGCCGCCACATCCACCAATTCCCCTGTATCGACTTGCGGTGCGAAACGCCATTCGACTTGTTCTTCCATCGTTTGTGCTTGTTCTTTGATAAAGGCGATCAAGCGATCCAACCGTTCTCGCAAAATATCATGGTAATCGATGCCCCACGAAGCCCGGGCAAACATGCCACGCTTTTCATCCCGGGGGACTTTCTCTTTGATTTTTGTCGGATAAGCTAAAGCGATCGCAATGATCGTTTGCGGATTTTCAAATGTCCGTTCAGGATAGATCCGCTCTTCGATCACGGGATGCTCAAAACCAGAGGTATGGCCTTTGGCTTTTTGTTCCCGCAAGGAAGGCTCCAATGCCAAAAACGGCTCCGCTGAAGCAAACCCGATCTTGTCGATGCCAAGCCGCTTGCTTTCTGCAATAATTTTTTCTTTTAAAGACATGCTCGCTACCCTCTTTTGTCCGCTAAGCATCTGCTTCTCGGCTTTTTCTCTTCCCCTATTATACGTAAGCACTTGAAAAAAGTCGATGGTGCGGTTTGTTCCCCCGTTTTTTTCTTTCTTTAAAAGAACACGTGTTGATTGTTTAAGATTTTAATTAATTTTATCGTTATTTTCCTCGCAACGATTGCATTGCCTTTTTCGAATGCTAGACTAGATAAAGGAATCAGAAAGAAATGAACAAATGAAATGGAGATGCTTATGACTCAATTACCCACCGGCTTGACTGCAGCAGAAGTCGCCAAGAAAACCCAAGAGGGGTTGCACAATGATTATGAAACAAAAACCAGTAAATCAACTGCTGCGATCATCAAAGACAATTTACTGACATTATTCAATTTTCTCAATCTATTGATTGGCGTTTTTTTATTTGCCGTAGGCGCCTATTCCAACATGTTCTACTTAGCGATTATTTTTGTGAATATCACCATTGGGATCAGCCAAGAATTGCACGCGCGTAATTTAGTAAAAAAACTCTCACTTGTTTCACCGCAAACGGTACGAGTGATTCGAGATGCCCAAATCCATGAGATTTCAGCCAAAGAATTGGTCTTAGAGGACGTAGTTATTCTTGGTGCTGGGGACCAAATCCCCGCTGATATGACGGTGCTTTCTGGACTAGTCGAAGTCAATGAAGCGATGCTGACTGGTGAAGCCGATCTGGTTGTCAAAGAAGCAGGTGCTTCCTTACTCTCAGGAAGTTTCATCGTCAGCGGTGAAGTGACAGGAAAAGTCATTCATGTCGGTGCAGAAAACTACGCAGCGAAACTAAGCAATGAGGCGAAGGTCCACAAACCGATCCGCTCTGAGCTGCTTGCTTCGATCCGTAGTGTATCCAAATTCACCAGCTATGTGATCGTTCCTTTAGGGGTGATTTTGTTCTTCCAAGCCTTTATGATGCGAGATGCTGGGATCAAGGAATCCGTCGTCGTTTCTGCCGCTGCCTTATTAGGAATGTTACCAAAAGGACTTGTCCTGCTGATCAGTATCGCCTTGACGACAGGTGTCATTAAATTGGCCAAAAAACGGATTTTGGTCCAAGACATGTATGCCGTTGAAACCTTAGCGCATGTCGATACCCTTTGTCTGGATAAGACGGGGACGTTGACGGAAGGCCATATGGTTCTCGAATCGATCGTTCCTCTCCAAGTCGACAGCGACCCTAACATGCTCTTAGGGAATTATTTGGCAGCCAGCACAGATAACAATTTGACGATGCAAGCATTGCGTCAAGGCTGCCCTGAGCTAACGGATCATCAGCCGATCGAAGTCGCTGCCTTTTCTTCACAGCGCAAATGGGGTGCTGTAGCTTTTGAACATCTAGGAAATGTCTATCTTGGCGCACCTGAAAAAGTCGCTGGCTCTGCTGCCTTGCCGCAAGTCAAAGAAGCGCAAGAAGCAGGTCTGCGGGTGTTGATTTTAGCTGTAGAGACCGATCCAAAAGCGCCAGCATCCTTTGACCCAAGCAATGCACAAGCGGTGGCAGTCTTGATTTTATCTGATATCATCCGCCAAAACGCTGAAGAAACCTTGGCTTACTTAGCCGATCAAGGCATCGATCTAAAGGTGATCTCTGGCGATAATCCAATAGCTGTCGCAGCGATCGCCCATCGTGCAGGTCTTGCGAATGCCGATCAAGCCATCGATCTTTCTACCTTAACGACCGAAGCAGAAGTCCGAGAAGCTGCGACACGCTATACGGTCTTTGGTCGTGTGACCCCTGAACAAAAGAAACTGCTTGTCCAAGAATTAAAAGCCAATCAACGGACCGTTGCTATGACGGGCGATGGCGTCAATGACGTGTTGGCGCTGCGGGAAGCCGATGTTAGTATTGCGATGGCTGCTGGCGACAGTGCGGCTCGTCAAATCGCTAACTTTGTCTTATTGGATTCTGACTTTACTACGTTGCCAGATGTTTTATTTGAAGGACGCCGCGTCGTCAATAACGTCACCAAAGCGTCGGGGATCTTCTTTATCAAGACGATTTACAGCTTCTTGCTCTCTTTGGTTTGTATCCTGACATCCAGCGCCTTTCCGTTCTTGCCAATCCAAATCACATTGATCGACTTAGCAATTGAAGGCTATCCTTCTTTCTTCCTTTCCTTTGAAGAAAACAAAGCACCGATCAAGGGGCGCTACTTGCCGACGGTCTTGCTCAATGCGTTGCCAAACGCCCTGTTGGTGTTAGTCAATTACTTTGCGATCCGCTTTTTACAAACCGACTACGGTTGGTCGCAATTTGATACGACGACCTTGTTGTACTATTTGTTGATCGGGATCAGTTGTATCGCTGTGATTCGCGCTTGCTTGCCATTAAATCCATTGCGATTGTTCTTAGCGATTACCACTACCGTGGGGATCTATGTCGCAGCAATGCTTTTCCACGGATTGCTGGAAGTCGGTTTCTTGACCGCCGTAACATTGCCTTACTTCCTTGGCATGATGGCATTGAACATCTGCCTGTACGTGGGGCTTTCTTTCCTAACGAAGCGCTTTTCAGCCAAAGTGCTCGTTAAACAATCCTAATTGATTTTGCAGCATCGCTCTTTCTTGCTTTGTCCAGAAAGACGATGCTGTTTTTTTGTCCTCTCCATAGGTGCAACCATACAAGAAGAAAGAAATTTGGTATACTGAACCTGTAGGCGGTTTCAACAAGGACGGTGTTTCTTTGGAAAAGGCAGCCCCCTTGTCAAACAGCCAAATTTAATCAGAAAGTGTTGGTGAAATTGGATGAAAAAAAGTATTTTACTCGTTTCTCACAGTCAGCAACTCACCGAAGGATTAAAACAGATGATCGAAGAAATGGCTGACGGCGAGTCAGTCACGATCTATTCTTTAGGCGGGACAGCAGAAGGAGAGCTGGGTTCTGACGCCACGAAAATCGTGGATGCCGTCAACGAATCCGCAGACGCTGAACTGATCTTAGTCTTTGCCGATCTAGGCAGTGCCGTTTTGAATGCCGAACTTGCATACGACATGCTGGAACCTCAGCAACAAGAACGCTATCACCTGATCGACGCGCCGCTGGTGGAAGGTGCCTTTGCTGCAGCGATCACCGCTGGTTTCAGTGATGATTTGGCACAAATCGTTGCAGAAGCAAAAAAAGCAGCCGAGAAAGGATGGCATGAAGCATGAAAAAAATCATTAATGATCCCTCAATGATCGTAGAAGAAATGTTGGCTGGTATCGTAGGCAGTTATCCTGAACTGGTCCATCAAGTCGCCGACTCACGGGTGATCGCTAAGAATAATCAAAAAGAACAAGTCGGTCTTGTTTCTGGTGGTGGGAGCGGACATGAGCCGGCCCATGCTGGCTTTGTCGGTGATGGGATGCTTAGCGCCGCCGTTTTAGGCGATGTCTTCACCTCCCCGACCCCCGACCAGATTTTGACGGCTATCCAAGATTCTGATCAAGGACAAGGCGTCTTGCTGATCGTCAAAAACTATACTGGCGATATCTTGAACTTTGAGATGGCCAAAGATATGGCAGAAATGGAAGAGATCACGACGGAGATCGTGGTCGTGGATGATGATATCGCTGTTGAAAATAGCACCTATACTGCTGGCAAACGAGGAGTTGCCGGTACGGTCTTAGTCCACAAGATTTTAGGCGCAGCTGCTCGTAATGGTGCCAGCTTAAGCGAATTAAAAACACTGGGCGATGCCTTGGTTGCATCGATCAAAACCATCGGGGTCGCATTAAAAGCGGCAACAGTTCCTGAAGTTGGGAAACCAGGTTTTGACTTAGCCGATGATGAGATCGAGTATGGCGTGGGCATCCACGGCGAACCTGGTTACCGTCGTGAAAAACTGAAACCCTCACGTGAACTAGCACAAGAGTTGGTGGAAAAAATCTTAGCGGATTATGAAAAGACCCCAGAAAAAGTCGGTGTCTTGATCAACGGTATGGGTGGTACGCCGCAAATGGAGCTGTTCGTTTTTGCCAATGATGTCGCGAAATTACTCGCAGAAAAAGACATCCCTGTCTCCTTCCATAAAGTCGGCAATTTCATGACTTCCATCGATATGCAGGGACTTTCACTGACCTTGATCGACTTCAGCGAAACGGATCACACCGATGCGTTAAATGAAGCCGTCACAACAATAGCCTGGTAAAGGAGCGAATAGAGATGCAATTGACAACAGAAACGGTGCAAGCATGGTTAGATACCTTCACAAAAGAAATCGAAGCAAACAAAGCCTATTTGAGCGATTTAGATACACCGATCGGCGACGGGGACCATGGCAACAATATGGCACGCGGCGTAGCTGCTTATCAAGAAGCTTATGCCAAACAACAGCCAACGACGATCAGTGATACCTTTAAAGTCTTCTCGATGGCAATGATCTCAAAAGTCGGCGGCGCTTCGGGTCCCCTTTATGGTTCGGCGTTTATGAATATGACCAAAGCAACGAAGGAACTAGAAACGATCGACTCCTTTGAACAATTAGGTACGATCGTTGAAGAAGGCTTGGCGGGCATCAAAATGCGGGGAAAAGCTGAGTTTGAAGACAAAACGATGATCGATGTTTGGCAACCTGTCGCAGAAGCCTTGAAAAAAGGTGAATTGACCAAAGACACGATCGAAGCAGCGAAAGAACATACCAAAGAACTTGTTGCTAAAAAAGGCCGTGCCTCTTATGTTGGTGAACGTGCCATCGGTCATATCGATCCCGGATCAGCTTCTAGTGCGATTTTGTTTGACTCACTGTTAACGGTGATAGAAAAAGATTAAAAAACGATGCTCTTTCAAAGCACCGTTTAAGACAAAAGACAAACCTTATGATTGCATAAGGTTTGTCTTTTTCTTGCCTATTCCTCTTGTAAAATCGTTTGGGCAACTAGCTTCACGTATTGATCCATGCCATCTGGATTTGGATGGACCCGATCTTCATAAAACCAGGACTCTTGGTCATTACTCAAATCATACCAATCGATCAAGGTCATATTGTCGTATTTTTCCGCCATGCGCTCCAACATCCGATTGACTTCATTTTGCCAACGCTGTGTCGGTACCCGCACATTGATCCAGTAGACTTTGCGATCACCGATCTCATTCATAAAGCTGTCAAATTGGGCTTCTGTAAAGGAACCATTCGTCCCTAGCCCCACAAGGACGGTATCCCGTAAAAGATTTTTTTCTTTCAAGTCTTTGATCAATTCAGGGCTCGCATACAGCTGGCGCCCAACATCCCCATCAACTACCGCTTGGGTAAAGACTTCTTTCAAGTCAGCCGTTGCATCCAGCATCACAGAATCACCAAAAGCCGTGATTTCAAGAGATTCTGCTTTTTTCACTTGGGCTGCTGTTAGATCATACTTTTCCATGATATTTTTTTCATCTTCACTCGTGTTCGCCTCATCGTCCGTTTCATTGCCTTCAGCGTTCGCATTCTTTTGCGATTGCTCAGCCGCTTTTTTATTGGCCGCAATGTTGTCTCTCAACTGCTGCTGCTGGGCATCGACATAATTCGTCGGTGCAGTCACGACGCCAAACAAAGCAACGAGGGTAATGAGTAAGCTGGGCACTAACCACGGTTTTTTCCAACTAAAAATTGGTTTACTGAACCAACCGCGGACCGTTCTGAATGTATCTTTGTACTGGAATTTACGCATTGGGTTTTCAATAAACCGATAGGACAATTCACTGATAAACAAGATCAAGAATAGTTCCACTAACGTGTGCATCAGCACGTTCTCACCGATATTTCCCACTTTTGCTTCGTAAAATATCATCACTGGAAATTGATACAAATAGATCCCATAACTGCGCTTGCCGATATAACTGAAAATCGGATTACTCAATACCCGATTCAAACTGGCTCCGGGATGAGCGGTGACTGCCACAAGAATCGTACATAAGATACTGATCAAGAACATGCCGCCATAATAGACAAAGGTCAAATGATCATCTAAGAAAAAGAACGCTGCGATCAGACCAGCCAAGGAAGCAAAACCAGAGATATTTAAGACCCGTTTGGCTTTTTGCGGTATCTCTTTCTTCAAATGGGTACTTGGCCAAATGAATGCTAAGGCACTCCCCATCCAGATCGAAAAGAGCCGCGTATCCGTTCCATAATAGACCCGTGTTGGATCAGCGCCTGGTGTGTAAAGGACCGCTAACAGAATTGCCGATAAAATCGTGACTGCGGCAGTAAATTTAAAGGCGCGATGCCTCTGCTTGCCGATTTTCATCAACAAAATAAACACTAAAGGCCAAATCAGATAGTTCTGTCCCTCCACAGCCAGTGACCACAGATGGGTAAAGGGGGATTCATTGCCGAACCGATCAAAATAGGATAACCCATGATTGATCTGCCACCAGTTGTTATAATACAGCAGCGAGCTAACAAAAACCCCGCGCAAATTATTCAGCAGGTTTCGCTGGAACAACGTGATATACGCTGCTGAGATAAGCAGCATCACCACCATTCCTGGATAGAGCCGTTTCATCCGCCGAACATAAAAATCTTTGACTTTGATTTTGCCGTTTTGATCCCACTCTTGCCTCAGCAAGTCAGTGATTAAATAACCTGATACGACAAAGAATACTGGAACTCCTAAATACCCGCCTCGCATATGAGTAGGTAGTAAATGATATAAAATAACGCCGATGACTGCCAAGGTTCGAATGCCGTCGAACCCGGTAATATAGCGGCTTGTACTTAAACGTTTGTTCATTCTCCAACCACTTTTCTCTAATTGATCCAATTGTTTCATAAAAAAACAATTTCAGCATGAACGCTATTGATTCCATACTCTCATAATTTACCAGAAATCCCCCATATAAAGCTAGCAACATCTGCTATATTTCAAAAAAATTAATTTTTGGCGAAAAAAAAGTACTTCTATAAAGAAATACTTTTTTCAACTCCTTTTTTACAGTTCTTCTTCATAAAACCGACCCAAAATCTGGACATTTTCCGCAATACTAACAAAGGCTTTTGGATCGGCTTCTTTCATAGCACTGCGCAGCATCGGCAGTTCAAAGCGTGTGACTACCGTCAGCAAAACCGTTTGTTTGTCATGCTTGTAAGCTCCTTCGGCTTCATTGATGATGGTAATGCCTCGCCGCATATGTTTTTGGATCGTTTGAATGACTTCTTCTGGGTTGCGAGTGATGATCGTCACCTGCATTTTCTTTTGTTTCGTAAAGACCGCATCCGTCACTTTTCCACTGACAAAAATCGCGATCGCACTATACAACGCATATTGCCAGCCAAACAAGATTCCGGCGGCGAACAAAATAACAATGTTAAAGAAAATCGATATCGAGCCGATCGTCTTCCCTGTCCGTTTGCGGATGGCAATGCTGACAAAATCCAGCCCTCCGGAAGAAAGACCATTCTTCAAGGCATAGCCGATCCCCACTCCATTGATGGCACCACCGAAAATCGCACAGATCATCGGGTCCGTCGTGACGGTTTCTTCTGGCAAAATTTGCACGAATAAGGATGTCAATAAAACAGTGATTCCAGTAAAGATCGTAAATTTGTGGCCGATCTTAAACCAGCCAAGAAAAAATAATGGCACATTCAACAATAATAGCGCAAGAGATAAGGGGATATAAAATCCGAGCCCTTCTCTTGAGATCGTGGTGATGATCTGAGCGACACCCGTAATGCCGCTGGAATAAATATTGCCCGGCTGATAGAAAAAATTGACCGCAATCGATGCCAGCAGTGCGTACACGATCGAGAATGAAAGTTTGTTGGCATATTCCGGATGAGGGAGCCATTTAAACAGAGGAGTCATTGCATTTCATAGCCTCACTTTTTTGATTTGCCTTTATTATACTTCAGCTCATAAAAAAAGAAACGAGCAATGAAAGAAATGGGTGAATTCTCATGAACTTTTTTCATTCATTCACCAATTTCTATTTCATCACTCATTTCATCATGATTTAACGCTTATTCGTTTTCTTCAACCGTTGTTACATCGATGTTCAAGTCAAACAACTGCATTGGCGAAACGGTACTTGGCGCTTGTGACATTGGATCAGCTGCTTTCCCATTTTTAGGGAAGGCAATGACTTCGCGAATGTTTTCTTCACCAGCCAAGAGCATCACTAATCGGTCTAACCCAAGGGCGATGCCGCCATGTGGTGGGAAACCATAATCCAAAGCATCCAATAAGAAGCCAAATTGATTTTGCATCTCGCGACGTGAGAAGCCTAGCGCTTCAAACATTTGCTCTTGCACCTCGCGTGTATGGATACGCAATGATCCGCCACCTAGCTCGTAACCGTTTAGCACGATATCGTAGGCTTGCGCATAGACTTTTGAAGGGTCTGTCGTTAACAACGGCAGATCGCTTTCTTTTGGCAATGTGAACGGATGGTGAGCAGAAACATAGCGGCCTGCTTCTTCATCGTATTCAAATTGCGGCCAGTCAGTAACCCATAGGAAGTTGAATTTGCTCTCGTCGATCAAGCCTAATTCTTTTCCTAATTTACTACGGATCGCACCTAACGTTGCTGAAACGATCTCAAAGGAATCGGCACCAAACATCAGAATATCGCCAACTTCCGCATTGGCTGCTGCAATGATCGCGTCGGTCGCTTCCGTCAAGAATTTAGCGATCGGTCCTTTCAATCCATCTTCTTCAACTTTGACCCAGGCCAATCCTTTGGCACCAAATTGACCAGCGTAATGACCTAGATTGTCCATGTCTTTTCTGGAGTATTTGTCTGCAGCCCCTTTGGCGTTCAAGACTTTCACAACGCCGCCTTTTTCAAGAGCCATTTGGAAGACTTTAAAATCAACGTCTTTCACAACTTCTGATAAGTCGATAAGCTCCATGTCAAACCGTGTATCTGGTTTGTCACTGCCGTAGCGTCCCATTGCCTCATCATAGGTCATCCGTGGGAATGGCAAGGTAACTTCGATGCCTTTGACTTCTCGCATCACTTTTGCCAATAGCTCTTCCGTATAGGTTTGAATTTCTTCTGCCGTCAAGAAAGAGGTTTCGATATCGACTTGGGTAAATTCTGGTTGACGGTCGCCCCGCAAATCTTCGTCACGGAAGCAACGTACGATTTGATAGTAGCGATCGAAGCCAGCACCCATCAATAACTGTTTAAAAATTTGTGGTGATTGCGGCAACGCATAGAAATGACCTGGATAGATCCGTGAAGGAACCAAATAATCCCGCGCACCCTCTGGTGTTGATTTTCCTAGATAAGGTGTTTCGATATCCAAGAAGTCGTTCGTATCTAAGAAATTGCGGATCGCTTGCGTCGTTTTCGCCCGCATCACGATGTTGTTCGTCATTTTTGGACGACGCAAGTCTAAATAACGATATTTCATGCGAATCTCATCGCCAACGGTTTGATCATCTTCAATCAAGAAGGCTGGTGTTTTTGCAGTGTTTAAAATCGTGATTTCGCTGATCATCACTTCATAGGCACCTGTCACCATTTTCGGATTGATGGCTTCTGGTGCACGATTGATGACTTGACCTGTTACTTCTAACACATATTCACTGCGGCATTTGTCCGCGATTTCCCAGGCTTCTTTCGAAACCTCAGGATTGAAGACGATTTGCACGATCCCTTCTCGGTCGCGCAAGTCAATAAAGATCACGCCCCCTAAGTCACGGCGCTTTTGCACCCAGCCTTTTAGCGTTACTGTCTGGTTTAAATGGGTCTCATTTACTAACCCGCAATATACTGTACGTTTTGTCATTCTTTTTCTCCTCACTCAAACATTTTGGTTGTCATTTCATCGTAAATCTCATCGAAGCGGGCATAAAGATCCGCTAACGGAAATTGTTTTTCTTCACGGCTTGCCATGGATTTGATATTGATCACTTGTTCTGCTAATTCTGTTTCGCCTAGAGTCAGAACCAACCGTGCTCCTTGTTTATCAGCAGATTTAAACTGGGCTTTGGCTTTACGATCCATGAAATCACGATCGGCAGAAAAACCGAAATTACGAATCGCTTGCACGACTTTCAACGCTTCTAAATTGGTTTCTTGTCCCAAACCAACCACATACGCATCTAACTCATTCAAAGCAGGAATCACAACTTCTTCGGCTTCCATAGTGATCAATAAACGTTCGATCCCTAAAGCAAAACCAAAACCAGGTGTTTCTGGTCCGCCTAGCTCTTCCACTAAATGATTGTAACGACCGCCGGCACAGATGGTGGCTTGCGCCCCCATTTTTGGTGCCTCACTCATAATCTCAAAAATCGTGTGGGTATAATAATCCAACCCGCGCACCATATTTGAATCAATCTCATAAGGGATCTCCAACGCATCCAGCATATTCGTTACAGTTTCAAAATGTGCCTTGGCATCTGGTGTTAAGTAGTCTAGGATCGATGGTGCATCCGCCACAAATTTTTGGTCACGCTTATCTTTACTGTCAAGGACCCGCAAAGGATTTTCATGCAAGCGGCGTTTTGAATCCTCACTAAGCTCCGCTTCATGGGGCGCTAGATAGTCGATCAACGCTTGCCGATAGTTTTGGCGTGTCTCTTTGTCACCTAATGAATTGATGACCAAGCGCAATTGACTCAGTCCTAATTGACGATAAAAATCCATTGCCATCGCCATTGTTTCAACATCGGTCGCTGGATTTGCTGAACCGAAAACTTCGACACCGATTTGGTGGAATTGACGCAAACGGCCTTTTTGCGGACGTTCATAACGGAACATTGGTCCCATGTAAAACACTTTATAAGGCTTCGTATGTTCTGGTCCGAATAGTTTGTTTTCGACATAAGAACGAGCGATCGGTGCAGTGCCTTCTGGACGCAACGTCACATGACGCTCTCCTTTATCGTAGAAATCATACATTTCTTTTGAAACGATATCCGTTGTGTCCCCGACACTGCGGGCGATCACTTCAAAGTGCTCAAAAATCGGCGTCCGAATCTCGTTGAATTGGTAATCGCGAAACACTAAACGTGCTGTTTCTTCCACAAATTGCCATTTTTCGGATTCTCCTGGCAAAATATCGTTGGTTCCTTTTGGACGTTGGTAACTCATCGTATGCATCCTCCTATTTGTTTCATGGTTGCCCATGTTCTTTGCTTTCATTACTTGTTTGCTTATTCACCTAATGTTTGTTGCTCGTTGATGTGGGTGGGTTGTTCTCGTGTTTGGCTTTTGGGTTATTGCGCTTTTAGTGGTTGGTTGCTGCTGGTCATCATCTATTCTGTCTTGCTCCAAAAGACAATCCCAGTGATTCCTAGTTTGGTTACTACGCTCCCTGTGGTCGCCTAGTACTGTTCATCATCTATTCTGTCTTGCTCCGCAAGCCAATCATAGTGATTCACAGCAAAAAACTCGCCCTTGTTTTTTATACAAGGGCGAGTTTTGATTACACGCGGTACCACCTAAATTCGAGAAATGTTCTTCTCCTCTCGATTAACGCTCGGTCACGGAACAGCTTTTCTTCTGTTCATCTCCAGATTGTCTTTCCTTTACACGTCCTAAACTGCTTTCAGCCGGGGCAGTTTTCTCTTTTAAGGAGTAGAATAAAGTACTCGATCCTTCACTGATTTTTGATATTATCTATAAACTACAAGAAAGCTATGAAAAAGTCAAGGTGTTTCACTGTCTTTTTCATTCCGCTGCTCTCTAGTAGCATTTTCTCTAGTGGTCAACACAAAGAAGCTCTCCTTCTGTTTGCTTTTCTTCCTTTTTGCGTTATGCTGAATAACGAAGGTTTTGTTTCTATGAAAGGAGCTGTTTTTATGTCTTTATATTCAGGCTATATCCGTCAACCACACTACTATGAGACCGATCAAATGGCGATCATCCATCACGCCAATTATATCCGCTGGTTTGAAGAAGCCCGAGTGGAATTACTCGCGTTTTTGGATTTACCGTATCATACCATCGAAGAAGCGGGCTTGATCGTTCCCGTGCTGGAAGTCAGTGCGCAATACAAAACGATGATTCGTTACGAAGATGAGGTGCGAATCGATGTTTTGGTCGACAAATATACTGGCACGCGTTTGGATTTTCGCTATGAGATCTACAAAACTAGCGATGGTCAGTTGGCAACGACGGGGACTTCAAAGCATTGTTTTTTAGCAAAAGAGACCAATCGCATCGTGCAGCTGAAGCGTAGTTTTCCTGAAATCCATCAACGATTTGCTGATTATGCTGCCCTGTCAGGAGAATAATCAATTCTGATCACTCATTTAAGTCAAAATCCTTGCTTTTTGAAACGGCTTTCGTATAATCAAAAGTAATTTCAGGGAAGGATGATGGCGATGTACGTGATTAAAGTTTTGCATGGTTACATTGGCAAAGATGGTCGTCGCACTCGTGAAAAAATTCCAGACAAGTTATGGGTCTTTGAAGATCGGAAGCAGTCCGAAGCATTTGCAGATAAAATTGGTGGTCGCGTCAAACCGTTAACTGAAGTCAAACAGCATACGTAAAAAAATAAGCCGTTATCGTCTTTTGCTCATAGACGATAGCGGCTTATCTTTTTTACTGCGAAACAGGATTAGTCATCCAATTCGGTTTCTAGTACTTCACCTGTTTGGGCATTGATTTTCACATCTATTTGTTTGTTGCCATCTTCTACCTTGACTTCCCAATAGGTTACATTCATTTCTTTGTCTAATGACCAATCTGTTGCTTGACCACCGCCAGCTTCTTTCACGGCGATATCAGAAATTTCTTCCAATGAAAGCAAGTTGGTTAGGTCCAATTGATCGGCATCTTTTTTGACACCGTTTTGTTCATCGGCATCCAATTTTTCCGTTCTTTCTTCAGAAGTTTCTTTGGTTTCTGCATCGATCTTTAATTCAAACTCATTCGTGTCATCCACGCCTTCTACTTGGTAGAAGTAATTGCCAAAAGAAGTATCCAAATCAATCGAAGTGATCGCTGCATCTGGGTATTTGTCTTGGAATATTTGGATCGCTTCTTCTACGGTCACCGTAGGTAAGCCGCCGTTGGCGATCGCTGCACTGCTTGAAGAGCTGTCTGTTGCTTGTGACGACGTTGTTTCACTTGATGAGGCAACTGCTGTGCTTGAGCTGCTGTTTTGCGCAGGTTCTGAATTTCCAGTGTTGTTTTGTGTACATCCTGCCAATAATCCCAATGCGGCAATTCCGAATAAAATAGTTGTTTTTTTCATGTTTCATTCCTCCAATTGTTTGTGTATTCCCTTTTTCTATATATTTAGAATAACAAGTTCCTCATGAAAAAGAATCAAAAATGCTTGAAGAAAATCTAAAAAAATCTTCATCTTTCTCTTTCATTTGGAAAGGCAAGTTTAAAGATACTGCCTTGCGGTTGATTGTCTGTCACGGTAATTTTGGCATGATACTTGTCTGCCAGCTGTTTTACCAATGAAAGCCCGATGCCTGAACCAGCAATCTGGCTAGAACGAGAATCTTCTACCCGATAGAACCGTTCAAAAATCAAGGCTTTCTTATCATCGGGAATCCCAATGCCAAAATCGGCGACGGTTAAAGACAACTGCCTTTGCTCTTGCGTCAAGGTCACATGAATCGGCTGATCGGCAGGTGAATACTTCGCGGCATTTTCTAATAGGTTTTGGATGATTTGCTGGAAGTCACGTTTATGTCCACGTTTCATACATTGGTTCTCCACAAAATATTCAATTGATTGCGGAACGATCGTCGCTTGTTTTTCACACTCTTCTCGGACGATCTGGGAAACATCAACAAGGGTCATTTCATCTTGGGATTGATTTTTTTCTAGGTCCAACAATTGATTGCTCAATGTTTCCAAACGCTTCGACTCTTTGTCGATAAACGCCATTGAGGAAGGAATGACTTCGGGATGTTTGGTTCCACGCCGCTGGATCAATTGGACATGTCCGCGAATCGCAGCTAAAGGTGTTCGCAGCTCATGGGAAGCATCGGCAACGAACCGTTTTTCCCGTTCGATCGTCTCTCGCTGTTCTTTCAATAATTTATTAAAGGCCAATGCCACCGAACGAATCTCGATGGGCTCTTCAGAAACCGTCAGTTCTCCTGTTCGGCTTTGTTCAATGGCAGCAATTTCTTGCGCCATGCCGGTAAGTTTCTGACTCCATTTCCCGACACTCCAATAAATCAGCAGGCTGCCAATCACAACAGCGATCAGATTCAAGAAACTGCTGATCATAAAGAGGCCATAGGCTAATTCCACACTATCCTCCCCATTGATAGCGATCGTCACCTGATCCCCATCGACTTCTTGGGTTTTCGTGTAATAGATGCCATCCTCTGTAAAAACGATGTCTTCGAGAAATGGCATCACTCGCCCTTGATTGATATCGGCAAAAATCTCTTCCGCATCTTCTGATGAAACGACACTGCCATCGGCTAAGATCACTTGCAGGGCGTCTTCTTCATCTGCCGAAACATAGGCATTGACGAGAGTGTCCCAAGCATCCCCTGATGCCTCGCCTTTTTCGATGGCTTCAAGGATGTTGCTGGCACGATTTTCAATATGTTCAAACAAATAACCTACGGACAATAGAATAAACAGCAGATTGAAGAGAATCAACAGACCAAAGAGTATCAAGGAAAAGCGGCTCGTCAATTGAAACTGGGCTGTTTTTCTACGTTGGTTGACTGACTTATTCTTCATGGTCGGTCCTCAAGACATAGCCTAATCCTCGAACGGTTGCGATCATTTTGCCTTTGCCGCAAACATCTAGCTTGTTCCGCAGTGTACGGATATAGACATCTACAACATTCGTTTGACCGTCGTATTCATAACCCCAAATCTCATTCAATAGGTCATCTCTTGTTTTGACGACTTCCGGCTCTTTCATTAGTTCATATAAAATCCCAAATTCTTTGGGCGTCAATTCGATGGTCTCTCCAGCAATTTGAACCAAGTGCTTGGCGATGTCCATCATCAACTCCCCCGCCACTAATTGGTTTTGCTGGTTCTTTTGTTGTTTGGCTTCTCTTTGCAGCCGCCGCTCGATCACCCGAATTCTGGCAAACAGTTCTTCGATTTCAAAAGGTTTCGTTAAATAATCATCTAATCCGACATCAAGCCCCGTCACCACATCGGCGGTTTGATTTCTGGCGGTCATCATCAAAATCGGGATGTCGCTTTCTTTGCGTATCCGCCGCGCCACTGTGATGCCATCATAGATTGGCAGCATCCAATCCAATAAAATCAGATCAAAGGCATTTGCTTGCTGATTGAACAAGGTCAATGCCTCTTGCCCATCTTTGGCCCAGACCGTGTCATATCCCTCAAAAGTCAATTCGGTCTGGATAAAACTGGCTAAACTTTCTTCGTCTTCTACTAGCAAGATCTTCAAAGCCATATGCGCCCCTCCTCCTGTTTTGCTTCTATCATAACGGATTTTTTCGAAACTTCCTAACTGATTGAAAGAAAAAAACATGAAGATTTTTTCATGTTCGACCAAAAAAAGACGGCACGAACCAAGGTTCACTCCGTCTTTCGTTATTCCATTTTTTTTGCTAGCTGATACGTGCCAACAAGTTCTCCTTTTTCGAGTTGAAGCACGTAAGGACATGTTTCAACTAAAAACTCACGATCATGACTGATCACGGCTAATAAATCAACTTCTTTAGCGACTGTTCGCAACAGTTTTGCGACTTCCTCCATTTGCTGCAAATCTAACCCACTCGTTGGTTCATCGAAAAACAACAGGCGTTTACCAGAAAGCAGGGCACTGCCGATGGCAACTCGTTGTTTTTCCCCACCCGACAAGCTTTGCGGATGTCGGGCAAGGAGTGGTGTTAAGTGCAACAATGAGACAATTTCTTCAAAACGAGCTGGGTTTTGGGCTTTGATCAGCAACTCTTTTTCCACCGTTTCAAAAAACAGCTGCAAGTTGACATCCTGCATCACAAGAAAACTTTCCTGCAGCAGCTGCTTTTGGGTCCGCTTTTGTCCATTGATGGTAAATACTGCTTCTGGGCATTTTTTCAATCCTGACAGGACTTGCACCAACGTACTTTTGCCAGCACCATTTGGTCCAACGATCCCCACAGCTTGCTTCGTCGGCAATAGTAGTTCAGGCAAGTTGAGCGCCCAATTTCTGCTGTTTGCCGAGCGTTTTGATTGCTTGATCTGCAGATGCGTTGCCGTTAATCCAGATTTTTCTGGCAAAGATTCTCGGCAGTGCTGAGTTTCCAATGCCGCCTCACCTACTTTTCGCAATCCCAACTCGTGAATTGCCTCCTCTGATAGTGACAAAAGCTGAGCTGCTGGATAAGACGCCCGCAATCGTCCTGCTTCTAATAGACAGAAGCGATCTGCCAGTGGCGCCAAATACGCCAAGCGGTGTTCGGCGATCACAATGGTTTTCCCTTGTTGTTTTAAAGAAGCCAATCCTTGAGTCAACTTTTGGATCGCTTCTTGATCCAAATTACTGGAAGGCTCATCCAATAAGAACACATCATGGGGCAACATCGTTGCTGCAGCGAGAGCAATCAGCTGCTTCTCCCCACCAGATAGGTCAAAGACACTAGCATCAAGCAATGGGGTCAGGGAAAACTGCTGTGCTACTTCGGTGATTCGCTGCCGAATGTTTTCTGGTGCGACGCCCGCATTTTCCATCGAAAAAGCCAACTCCGAATAGACATCCGTGGTGAAAAATTGAGTCTTGGGGTTTTGAAAGACGACGCCAATCGTCTGGGCATAATGGGAGAAATCGGCAACTGGCAAGTCTGTTTCGCCTACACGGATCTTCCCTTGCACTTCGGCAGGATACAGCTCAGGGATCAAGCCATTCAAAACATTGAGCAGGGTCGATTTGCCGCTGCCACTAGCGCCGCACAAAACGATGACTTCCCCAGCTGCGACCGTCAAAGAGAGCTCAGATAATACGGTTCGATTTTCTCGTTTCACTGACACTTGTTCTAATGTGATCATCCAAGCCACATCCTTTTCACGATAAAACCGCCTAATGCTAAAAAGACCAAGCCATCCCACCAGCGCAGCTTCAGTTCGTGGACGGTGGTATGGGGAGTTTCTGATGCTAACCCGCGAACCAGGGCCGTAGCGGACAGTTCGGTTGCGGTCTTTTCAGCCGACATCAGTAATGGGATCAAAAAATACTCCGCACTTTGCAGTGGATGAAGCAAGATCGATCCTGCCGACAGCGAGATGCCGCGAAAGCGCATCGCTTGGCGAATACTTTTGAAATCTTGTACCAATGTGGGGAAAAAACGAAATAAGACTGCCAGCGGGACTAATAATACGTTGGGCACGTGCATTTTTTGCAGCGCAGCCATCCACTCACTGTTTTTCGTCCCGCTAATGGCAAAAGCCGCCGCCATGATCGTTGGCAATAAGCGGCGATAACCGACGGAAAAGAAATCCAGCAACACGATTAGTACGTGGTTGCCTTGGCGAAACAAAAAACTATCTGCCATTGTCAGCAAGACAAACACGCCATAGAGCAGCAAGCCTTTTTTCCAAAAGCCGCTGACTATAAATAGCAGCAGCAAGAAAGTGACAAAGGCAAACTCATCGATCCAGCTGATGGTCACCATCATAGTAAAACTAGCAAAGAGAATCACCGCTAATTTGCTGCGGGGATCAAACCTTGTTTTCGACACATTCCTCACCCTTTATGCGATTGGATCGTTGGTTGAAAATGTTTTTCCATCAAGCGACTGCCGATACCTAAACCAGCCACCGCACCAATCAAAACCGCCAATGCACAAAGCCCTAACATCAAATTGGAGGTATGAGCAAACACGCCGGCAATGTAGGTTTCATCTTTTCCGCGAGCCACTAATGAATCGATGTAGGCATTTTTCATAAACCACAGGGGTAAGATCGGACCCATCAAGCCAAAACTAAAGACGATATAACTCGCCAGTACGCGAACGTTTCCTTTGAGCTTTGTTTTGTATTGGATCAAATCAGCTGCTAAGGCACAAATCATATTGGGCAAAAAGGCCAATGGAAAATGTCCTGAAATCAAAAAAAAGAGCCCTACCACGGTACCCATAATGGTGATTGCGCCAAATTTCGGTACTTTACTCAATAAAATCAGATAGATAATGCCAGAAAACAAAGCGGTGACTGCTGGAATAAATAAATTATGAAAACCTGGTATCACAAAACGCAAAATCAATAGACAGATGCTCATTAAAAGAAAATAGATCGCTGTATAGATCCCTACTGCAATTAAATCTTGAACCTTTAGTTTTTTCACTGCGTATACGCTCCTTCTTGCAAGCAATCAATGAAAAAACCGTTGCTGCTTGCTTGTACAAACTTATTTTTACAAAGCCTCAGTATAGCATAAAGCAGACGTTTTTATGGGGTGATATGCTTACCAACAGTCGATTTTCTTCTAAAACAGAACCAACAAATAGAGGTGTCTTCTGAATGGCTCCATTTCAACACACAGGTACCTTTAAAGAATCACTAATGGAAAAATGAATCTTTCACACGCTTAGTTGTTTTCTCCTCTTCCCATCTTTGCGAAATTAATGAATAATAGACAAGGACAAACACTTAAAATCAGCAAAGACTCGCCATCTTTTTTCTTTTTTTTAGAAACCAGCAGGTATGTCTATAAAAAAACAATAACCAAGTTGACCGTCGCTTGTTAACGGAAGAAAATCAACGCTGTACTGCTATGTAAACACCCCAAACCCAACTGTAAAAACATTTTGACACTTGATTTCAAGGCATTGTCAAAGACATTTGATCGTTAGAATGCAGACATTGGCCTAAACTAATGGTAGAAGGAGCGGATAAAATGAACTTAAGCAAACAAATAAAAAAACATCGTGAACGATTAAGTCTCTCTCAGGAAGGGCTGGCAGAAAAACTCTATGTCTCCCGACAAACGATCTCCAATTGGGAGAATGAAAAAAGCTATCCTGATGTTCACAATTTATTATTGCTCAGTGTTCTATTTGATGTTTCTTTAGATGAATTAGTCAAAGGGGATGTTGAACAAATGAAAGAAACGATTGAGAAAACAGAAATGGATCGTTACACAAAAATGATGCTGCTTTTTATACTATTGACCGCACTCTCTGTTGGTCCTGCTCTTTATTTACCCGGATACTGGTGGATTGTCCCGCCTCTATGTTTTTGGCTCGTCTCCATGTATGCCGCATTAAAGATCGAAAAAATCAAGAAAACCCAAAATATCAAAACGTATAAAGAGATCGTTGCCTTCATGGAAAATCAAGACCTCGATGCCATTAGGATAAAGCGCGACGTCAAAAAAGATTTCTTTTCAACAGCAGTCATCGTCGTGGTCTTTACCTTGATCGTCGGCATCATCGCATGCCTTAGTACACTGCCGCATTTACTGATGCGCTGACAAAAAATACAGGGTGTAGCTGCTTTTATGATGAAGCCGCTACAACCTGTGTTTTTTTCAATTCAATGATCTCATCCGCATAAATCAAATTTTTCGGGCGATGGGTGATCATAATGACTAGTTTATTTTTCAATTGGTCTTTGATCGCTGCAAAAAGCTTTTCTTCTGTTGTTTCGTCTAAAGCAGATGTGGCTTCATCAAGAACAATGACTTCTGCGTCTGAGAAAAACAATCGGGCAAAAGCGATTCGCTGTTTTTCCCCACCAGAAAGGTTGGCTCCTTTTTCTCCAATTTCAGCAGACAGTCCTCCCATGAGTCCCTGATAGAATACGCCTAATTGACATTTTTCTAATACCGTTATGATTTCCTCGTCTGCGATTTCCTTATCAAAAATAATATTCTCTTTCAACGTTCCTTGGAAGATTGGCGCATCTTGCGATAGATAAAAGATATGCTCATAGAAATCATTTAAGTTGTAAGCAGCTAAATTTTTGTGATTGATCAGGATCGCACCGGTCGTCGGCTGATACAAGCCTAAAATCGTTTTGACCAGCGTTGATTTTCCTGCGCCGCTTTCTCCTACTAACCCATAAATCGCTCCCCGCTTCAGCTCCAGTGTGCTATTGGTTAAGATTTGCTTTTCTTGAAGTGTGACGGATAGATCCTTAACTGTGATGCAGTTGATGGTCTCAGACAATGCATCGCCTTGTGTTAATGCTTTGTCCTCTGGCAGATAGAAAAATTCGTTTAACCGTGCAAAGGCAACTTTATCTAAGTTGTATTGAACAAAAATCACGTTAAATATTGCAACAGGCGTGTAGATTCGATCCACATAAATAATCAGTGCTGCTAAACCGCCCAAACTGACCGTAATCTGATTTGTAAATGCCAGTACCACAATTGCGACTTTGATCAATGCGACTAAAACTGCAAAAAAACCAAAGAAAAACTCATGGATCATCGTCATTTTTGTCAAACGTTCTGTTGTGTCAGCAGACATGTTTTTATATTGTGCGATCTCTTTTTCAAACCGTTTATTGATCCGAAACGTGACCATTTCCGTTAGTCCGCGAATAAAGGTGCTGTTCATGGCTTCTTCTGAAACTAGCGCACGTTCTTTGAGAGAGCGTAAAACTTTCAAAAGCAGATTGGTCACGATAAACACCACTAGATAGCCCACAAGGATCGCTGGAATCAACCTTTTATCGATCATAGCAATAAAAGCTAAGTTAAACAGTGTTTCGGGAAGCAATTCTTTAAACAAGCGTCCATAAAAATTCAAATGGATATTTCTGCCCGCCGCTGCTCCCGCTTCGGTTTTCTGTAAGAGTGCTCCAGAGCCGATTTGCAAGTATTCGGAATAGGCAATCTTGCTGATTTTTACTAAAGCTTGTTCTTTGAGATAGAAATACATGCTGTTGTGCAATGTTGTTTTTGGTTTCTGCTCGAGATAGGACAAAAGTGGTACCAGTACTAGCGTTAACCCATAGATAAAAACAACTGGCCAATCAAGTGTCTTGCCAAATGAATCGAGTAGTTTTTGAAAATAAAAGACATTCGCGGCACTCAAAAATGAGACTGCAATTCCAATCCCAATATATACCATCAATCCTTTTTTAAAATGCCGCCATAAATCAATTGCCATCGTACGCTCCTTTTGCTGCAGTGTTCGTGAAAAAATCGTGAGACAAATAAAACAAACGCTTTCAAAAGTATAATCTATTTTTCGCTTAATGGAAAGAAACATATGAAAGATAGTGAGAAACCCTTCTTCGGTCATCGAGAAAAAACAAAAAACCCCGCTCAAAGAGCGGGGCTAACGTTGTTCCCAACGATTGATTATTTGTTTAAAGCGTCTTTTGCTTGGTCAGCTAATGCAGTAAATGCTGCTGCATCGTTTACAGCCAAGTCAGCTAACATTTTGCGGTTGATGTCGATTTCAGCTAATTTCAAGCCGTGCATCAATTTTGAGTAGCTTAAGCCATTCATACGAGCCGCTGCGTTGATACGAGCGATCCACAATTTGCGGAAGTCGCGTTTCTTTTGACGACGATCGCGGTATGCGTAGTTGTATGAATTCATTACTTGTTCTTTTGCTGTTTTAAATAGAGTGTGTTTAGAACCGTAGTAACCTTTTGCTAATTTAAGCACTTTTTTACGACGTTTACGAGTTACTGTTCCACCTTTAACACGTGCCATGTATAATTCCTCCTAATATGAAAATCGATAATTGTTTGTATACGTGAAGCTTGGGTTACGCAATTATTTCATGCGTGCTAGTTGTTGACGGATACGTTTGTAATCGCCAGCTGAAACCATTGAAGCTTTACGCAATTGACGACGTTGTTTTTTTGTTTTGCCGTGGAAACGGTGACTGGTAAAGGCACGGAAGCGTTTCAATCCGCCGCCGCCAGTGCGTTTTACGCGTTTTGCTAATCCGCGGTGTGTTTTTTGTTTTGGCATAACTAATTTCCTCCTCAAAATCTTTCGTTATCTGACTTTAAACTGAAACTCAGTGAGTCATTATTTATCGTTTTTTGGTGCTAATACTAAGAACATACTGCGGCCATCCATTTTTGGCTTTTGCTCAACAGTTGCCAAATCAGCAGTTTCTTCCGCCAAACGATCTAACACTTTCTGACCAATTTCTTTATGGGTAATGGCACGGCCTTTGAAACGGATCGAAGCTTTCACTTTGTCCCCTTTTTCAAGGAATTTACGTGCATTACGCAATTTTGTGTTGAAATCATTGACGTCGATCGTTGGACTTAAACGAACCTCTTTAATGTTGATTACTTTTTGTTTCTTACGAGCTTCACGGTCTTTTTTCTGTTGCTCAAAGCGGAATTTCCCGTAATCCATAATTCTTGCTACTGGCGGCTTAGCATTTGGTGCCACCAATACCACATCAAGGTTTGCTCGTTCTGCAATTTGCAATGCTTCAGCTTTACTCTTTACACCAAGTTGTTCGCCGTTTTGATCAATCAAACGCAATTCACGTGCACGAATGCCGTCGTTTACCATCATATCCTTTGCTATGGTCATTCACCTCCGAGTTTTTTGAGAGAAAGAAAAGCTTGTCGATTCGAAATCAGACAATAAAAAAACGAGTTCTTCACGAACCCGCACGTACTCCACACAAATAAATGGTAGGAATCCTATTCTGCCCAGCGATATCTTCACTCAGGCGAGAAGCGGGTGCTTCTGCTTTTATTTCTCAACTTTTATAGTATACTGCTTTTCCCTCTTATTGTCAACAGTTTTCATGATTGTTTCAAAAAAAAGCCAGAGCATACGCTCCGACTTTTGTGTTTCTTATTCTGCTTTCAACGCAGCCATCGTGATGTAGTTGTATGGTTGGTTGAAGTGAGGCAAGAAGAAGATATCTAATAGCTTCATCTTGTCGATCGTTACGCCTTCTTCGATCGCTAGTGAGAACATGTGGATGCCCATTGCGATTTCAGATGTACGTGACGCCATTTGTGCACCAACGATGCGGCGTGTTTCTTCTTCATAGACGATGCGGATCTTAACTGTCGCATTTTCTTTCATGAAGCCTGGTTTTTGGGTATCTTCGTAATCAGAGTATTTCACTTTCATGCCATTACGTTCGGCAGCTTCGACTGACAAGCCCGTTGAAACCATGTTGTAGCCGAAGATCGAAATCCCGTTTGATCCTTGAACACCCGTTGATTCTAAAGAAGTTCCGCCGATATTATGGGCAGCGACGATCCCTGAACGTACGGCATTCGTTGCTAATGCGATATACGTTGTTTGTTGCAAAGCATTTGAGTACACAGTTGCACAGTCACCGACTGCGTAAACATCTGCATCGCTTGTCCGTTGATGGCGGTCCACTAAGTACGCGCCGTTAGCAAACAATTCCAAATGATCTTTGCCTAGCTCGTTGTTTGGTAAGAAACCGATCGCGTTGATCACTAGATCAACTGGGTATTCGCCGTTGTCTGTTACAACTGCTTCTACTTTCTCTGTTCCTTTGTATTCACGTGCTAATTCACCGAAATGCAATTCAATGCCATTGTCAGCTAAGTTTTTGTCCATATCATCTGTGAACCATTTGTCGTAGTAGTTTGGCAATGCCCGTGTCGCTGCATCAAAAAGCAACACATTTTTGCCACGGCGTTTTGCTGCTTCAGCAATTTCAACACCGATGTAACCAGCACCGATAACGGCAACGTTTTTCACGTCTTCTGAGGCTAACTCTTTATCAACCGTTTGTCCGTCTTGGAATTTTTTCAAGAAATGGATGTTTTTCAAGTCACGTCCAGGTACTTTTGGTGAAATCGGAACAGAACCAGTTGCGATGACAACTTTGTCATAAGATTCAACGATCGTTTCACCTTCACTGGTCACAGCGTGTACTTCTTTTTTCTCAAAATCGATATGGTCAACCACTGTTTCCATATGGATTTTTGCACCTTTTGCTTCAAAATCTTCACGTTTTGTATAGAACAAGCCTTCGTATGAATCGATTTGACGTCCAACCCATAAAGCAGTCCCACAACCTAGGTAGCTTAAGTTTGTATTACGGTCGATCATTACGACCTCTTGGTCTTTGTAGTTATCTAATAGTGTATTGGCAGCAGCAATCCCCGCGTGGTTTGCACCGATAATAACTGTTTTTGTCATGGAAAATTTCCTCCTTTTGTTTACATTGTCATTATAGCTCGCTTGTGAATTTGAAAACTATCAACTTTTTCGCAATTTTAAAAATTTGTGACAGTTTTTCGTTGATATACGTCACTTTCAGCGGGTTAAGTTTCTATATCAAAATTATTTTCGTCTTGCAAGCAAAAAGATTGTGAAAAAATATGTATTCAAAATCAAAGATTTTCCTTGTTATAAAAGCATTCTGCAAACCGATTGAATAAATTTCACAATACCCCACCGCTTTTTCGCAACTATTGCGGCAGCGATCCGCCGTGTTATACTGAAGAGAAAAACAGATAGGATGGAATCTTGATGAAGAAAAAAATCGTATTGCCACTACTGCCCTTATTGTCGGCATTAGAGCCACAGGATTTTTATTTAGAAGAAGAACTGCTTTTCGAAGGTGCTTTCTTCGAAGGCGGTGAATATAGCTATGATGCTTGCAAAAACCTCATCTTGAAGCAATGTCATTTCAAGAAAGTGACGATGCAAAAAACACGCTTGAGTCAATGGGAATGCCAAAACGTTCTTTTTGAGAATTGCGATTTTTCTAATCTGGAATGTTTTGGCGCTAGCTTTCATCGGGTTCACTTTAAACAATGTAAATTGACTGGTACGAATTTTGCGGAAAGCTATTTCCGTGACTGTACCTTTGAAGATTGCGTGGCGAACTTTGCTTCTTTTAGCAATACCAATTTACGGACGATGCTGTTTCGTCAGTGCCAACTAAACGACAGTGAGTTTTATGAGATGGATTGGAAACACTTATCGCTACAAGAAAACCAGTTGAACAATAGCAACTGGTTTCACACAAAATTAGCAACTCTAGATTTTCGGACCAATCAATTTCAAAAGATCGCGTTGTCCTTTGAACAATTGCGGGGACTAACAGTCGATCAAGAACAAGCCTTGGTCATCGCCGCCGGTCTAGGTTTGGTGATCGACTAACGAATTCTGCGCCATAAAGCAATCAACATCCAGACGGATAACACTAAACTAATCAGCAAGGCAATGCCCCAACCGAAAATACTATTGGTAAAAGGCAGCGGAACATTCATGCCAAAGAAACTGGTGACGATGGAAGGCACAGTCAATAAGAGGGACCAAACAGTCAAAAACTTCATGGTATCATTCAAGTTATTGTTTAACAGATTATTGTAGGTTCCAGATAGTTGCTCTAAAATTTGAAAAGCCAGCAACGTCATTTCCACTGCCTGTTTGGCTTCGATCAGGGCATCATCCAGCTGTTCCCGCTCGTCATCATCCATCAAACGATAAATGGATAACGCTTTGATCTGCTCCAAGAGGACCGCATTTTGTTTCGTAGCAGAGACTAAAAAAACCAGTCCAACTTCCAAATCAGACATTTGCAGCAGGTTTTTATTGGTGGTTTTTTCCCGTAGTCGCTGATTCAAGCGAATCCGCTCACTATTGACTTCTTCGACTAGCGGAAAAAACGTGCCAGAAATCAAGAATAAGCTTTGAAACAAAAAATGAATGGGCGTTTGCAGCGGGTTTTGCAGGATCAAGCGCTCCATCATTGGAATCACATAACGGGTATTGTGGGATGCAAAAGTAAAGAGTTGCTTCCTTTTTAAAATAAACGTCATCGGGCTGGTCTCAAAATGATTGTCACGCTTTTCTTGCTGAGGTACATTGAAAACCAGCAGCAATGCTTCCTCTTCGGCATCATATTCGACCCGTGCGCGTTCATTTTTATCTAAAGAGTACGTAAGCATCTCGTCAGACAAATGATATTGTTTTTGCAGTGCCATCACGCTTTTTGCGTCTTGTTGGTCGACTTGAATCCATTCATAGTTTCCGTCATAAAAGACATGTTTGTTTTCCACAATCCATCCTCCACTCTTGCTTTCATCTATTATAAAAGAAAACAGCCAGAAGCCCAATCAAAGGACTTTCCTGGCTGTATCGGCTATTACTTATTTACGGGCGTCTTTCAAGGCCTCTTCCACCATTGTTAAAACGGCCTGTGCCGCTTGTGGGTCTTCGACAAAATTGAATTGATCGCCATCGATCTGGATTTTTGGACTCTCATTGTATTCTTCGTACCACTGATCATAGCGTTTGTTCAACTCTTTGTAGTAGTCGTATAACGAAGGATCAAAGGTCAATTGTTCGTATTCCCGTCCGCGTTTTTCAATACGCTCCAACATCGTTTCAAAAGAAACGCGAATATGCACTAAAAGATCTGGATGCTTTTTGTGGGCTGCATACGGCAGCTCTTCCAACATATTGGCTAACAATTCATCATAGACTTTGACTTCGGTATCGGTTGCTCGCCCAAGGTCCGCATTTAAATGGAACAACAGTGAATCCTCATAAATGGAACGGTCCAAGACGTTATTGTCGTCTTTCATGGCTTGCTTGATACTTTCAAATCGTTTATTTAAGAAATAGATTTGCAGTAAAAACGCATATTTATTTGGATCTGCATAAAATAATGGTAACACTTCATTGTCATCGATCGATTCATAAAAGGCTTGACTGCCAAAATGATTGGCGATCAATGCGGTCAAACTTGATTTACCGGCACCAATCGTTCCTGCTAATACGATCACGCTCATATCCCCCAACTCACTCATCACTAAATATTGTATGTTGCCTTTGCGATACCAACTATACAATACTATATCTTGTGCCGTCAACTGAAACTTTCGAAGCACAGATCAAGATTTTTTTCAATAAAAGTTTAAAGATTTTTGCTTTTTTTTGAAATCTCATACGGAATGCTTAACGAAAGAGCCTTCTTCTAGTAAAATAGGAAAGGATCTTTAATTAAATTGTGTTTTCGTCAGGAGATAGTTACAATTGACTGACAAACGATAAATGAATCATGTGGGGTAAGCTCCCTAGAGAAATGAGGAAAATAATGTCAATTGGTACTGGCATAGCTACAGGAAAAATCATCTTAATGGGTGAACATTCAGTTGTTTACGGTGAACCAGCAATTGCTTTCCCTTTTGCGGGAGCAAAAGTACAAGTCGAGATCACAGCAAATGAAACAAACACCTTGATTTCAAGTTACTATCACGGTCTGCTTGAAGAAGTCCCCAGCCACTTAAAAAATGTCAAAGACTTGCTGCATCGTCTGCAACAAGATTTCCACACGGGTCCTTTTGCAACCTCCATCGTCAGCACCATCCCTTCTGAACGGGGAATGGGTTCTAGCGCGGCGGTCGCTGTTGCACTGACTCGCGCTTTTTTTGATTGGATCAAAAAAGACTTTACAAAAGAAGAATTGATGACCTATGTCAACTTTTCTGAAAAAATCGCTCACGGCAATCCTAGCGGGATCGATGCTGCGGCAGCCAGTGGGACAGATGCCATTTACTTTATCAAAGGGCATCCCATCACTTCGTTTCCCCTCACGATCGACGGTTATTTGCTCGTCGCTGATACTGGCATCAAAGGGCAAACGAGAGAAGCTGTCAAAAGTGTCGCCCATCTTTTTGAAACCAGCAAGCAGCTGGCTAGTCAAGCGATCCAGCGTTTAGGGATCGAAACCAAAAGAGCCAAAGAGGCCATCATAGCCAATCAATTAGAAATATTAGGCGAAAGCATGAACAATGCCCATCAGGCACTGCAGCAGTTAGGGGTCAGCAATCAGCAACTGGATCAGTTGGTTTCCTCAGCATTGGCACACGGGGCTTATGGGGCGAAGCTGACCGGCGGGGGCCGGGGCGGCTGTATGATCGCACTAACCAAAACGAAGGAACAGGCTGAGAACATCAGCCGTATTTTATTGTCCGATGGCGCTCGTGCGGCATGGATACAAGGATTAGGAGTTTATGAACATGTATAAGGGAAAGGCTCGTGCCTACACGAATATCGCATTGATCAAGTATTGGGGAAAACAAGACGAAACCTTCATTTTACCGATGAACAATAGTTTGTCCCTGACCCTCGATGCTTTTTACACAGAAACAACGGTGGCTTTTTCACCCGATTTTACGCAGGATCGCTTTACGCTGGATGGCGTAGTGCAAACAGACGCTGCCACCAAAAAAGTTGCGGACTTTTTGGATCTGGTACGAAAAAAAGCGGACTGCCCGTGGTATGCCACGGTGGAAAGTCAAAATTTTGTTCCAACCGCTGCCGGACTTGCCTCTTCTGCCAGTGGATTAGCGGCATTGGCGGGTGCCTGTAGTGAAGCATTGGACTTAAACTTGTCGGAGCAAGAGTTATCCCGTTTGGCCCGTCGCGGTTCTGGTTCGGCGTGTCGGAGTATCTACGGCGGCTTTGCTGAATGGCATCAAGGTACCGATGAGACTTCTTTTGCCACCCAAGTGACGTCGAATGGCTGGGAAGAAGAATTGAGTATGATCTTTATTTTGATCAACGCACAAGCCAAAGAAGTCTCCAGTCGTGAGGGGATGCGCCGAACCGTTGAAACCTCGAGCTTTTATCCGGGTTGGCTTACTGCCACTGCGACCGATCTCGTGAAAATGAAACAAGCGATTGCCGAGAAAGACTTTACTGCTTTAGGTGAAACGACCGAGGCCAACGCCTTGAAAATGCATGGAACGACCTTAGCCGCCGAACCACCTTTTACTTATTGGTCTTCTGAATCTTTAAGAGCTATGGAATGTGTCCGAATGCTGCGAAAAAAAGGATTGGCTTGCTATTTCACGATGGATGCTGGTCCCAATGTCAAAGTTTTATGCCAAAAACAAGAAGAACAAATGATTTTACGTGAATTAAGTGCTCACTTTGCCTCAGAACAATTAGTAACTGCTCACGCGGGTAAAGGATTAGCCTTTTTACCGGTGGAAGAATCTTCCGCCATCAACTAAGAAGCCATTAAGAAGCCATCGATTAGGAGTGTCGAAATGATTGAACTATCCGTTCCCGGAAAACTATTTATTGCTGGTGAATACGCGGTTGTCGAACCTGGTCATCCTGCAATCATCGTTGCCGTTGACCAATTTATCACGGTCACTGTTGAAGAGGCCCGTAAAAACGGCAGCATCCAGTCTGCCCAATACAGCGACCTGCCGATTCGCTGGACGCGTCGCAAAGGCGAATTAGTCTTAGACCACCGGGATAACCCGTTCCACTATATTTTGGCAGCCATTCGTCTGACGGAAAAATATGCCCAAGAAAAAGGCATCCCCCTTTCCTTTTACGATTTAAAAGTGACCAGTGAACTGGATAACTCGAACGGTCGCAAATATGGCCTCGGTTCCAGCGGTGCCGTGACTGTTGCCACGGTCAAAGCATTGAATCTGTACTATCAAATGGAAATGGATCGGTTGACCCAATTCAAAATTGCGGCTCTTGCCCATCTCGCTGTTCAAGGCAATGGGTCGTGCGGTGATATTGCGGCCTCTTGCTATGGCGGCTGGATCGCTTTTTCAACCTTCGATCACGACTGGGTCTTAGCCAAACAAAAAGACCATACCTTAACAGAATTGATCGCTTTCGATTGGCCAGGATTATCGATCCGTCCCTTGACGGTTCCGAAATCGCTTCGACTGCTGATTGGCTGGACAGGCTCTCCAGCCTCCACCTCTGACTTAGTGGATCAAGTCTATCAATCCAAAGAAGAAAAAGAAAACGCCTATGCGGCCTTTTTAGCAGCCAGCAAAGACTGCGTCAATCGATTGATCGACGGCTTCTTAAATGAAGACAGTCGCACGATCAAAAAAATGATCACGGAAAATCGAAAGCTCCTGCGGGAGTTGTCTGCACTGACTGGTGTACCGATTGAAACCCCCGCACTTAAAAAGCTTTGTGATCTAGCAGAAAATTATTGTGGCGCAGCCAAATCTTCCGGTGCCGGCGGCGGCGATTGCGGCATCGTGATCGTTGACCAGAAAACCGGTATTTTACCATTGATGAGTGCGTGGGAAAAAGCCGAGATCACCCCCTTGCCGCTGCATGTTTACCATTACCGGGAGGACCTATCATGAATCGAAAAGATGAACATGTTTCCTTAGCAAAAGCGTTCCATAAAGAACACAGCAACGATTTTGATGCAGTTCGCTTGGTCCACCAATCATTTCCACAAATTGATGTGGCTGATGTGTCGATTGCGACAACTGTCTTTGATCGCTCATTTTCCAGCCCTTTTTTCATCAATGCCATGACGGGCGGCAGTGAAAAAACCTTAAAAATCAACCAAGAGTTAGCAGAGATCGCACAAGCCTGTGAGTTGATGATGGCAACCGGCTCCGTTTCGGCTGCCTTAAAAGACCCAAGTGTCGCCGACTCTTTCCGTATCGTCCGTAAAGCCAATCCTGACGGCTTCTTATTAGCCAATATTGGCGCGGGCAGTCCCGTTGAAAATGCACAACGGGCAGTGGAATTGTTTGGTGCCGATGCCTTGCAGATCCATCTTAATGCACCGCAAGAATTAGTGATGCCCGAAGGTGATCGTCAATTTAGCCAATGGCTGTCCTTATTGGAAAAAACGATTGCTTCCGTTGCCGTTCCGATTGTCGTCAAAGAGGTCGGCTTTGGGATGTCCCGTGAAACGATCCAGCAGTTACTGGCGATCGGCGTACAAACCATTGATGTTGCTGGCAGCGGCGGCACAAGTTTTACTCAAATCGAAAATGCTCGCCGGAAAAAACGTGAATTGGCGTATCTAGATACCTTCGGCCAATCCACCGTGATTTCCTTGCTGGAAGCAAACGAGATCCAACAACCCTTTACCCGCATCGCTTCAGGCGGGGTTCGAGATGCTTACGATATCTTCAAAGCACTTTGCCTTGGTGCAGATAGTGTAGGACTATCAGCCACGATCCTCGTGCTGCTTTTGTCAAAAGGCAAAGAAGAAACCATCGCCACCTTACAATCATGGAAGGAACAGCTACAGCTGCTCTACACTATGGCAGGACAGACAAGTACCAAAGACCTCACCAAGGTCCAGCTGATTTTTTCTGGCGCTGTCAAAGAGTGGTGTGAAGCACGTCAAATTCCCTTAGCAAAGTATAGTTTGCGTTAAGCGATCCAATCGCTGACTACCACATCAAATAAGTAAAAGCAGTATAATTCGTTTTTTATTGTACTGCTTTTTTTGTGCGCTTTTCTTTATAATAGAGAATTCTCCATTTAACATTTGGATATCAACGTTATTTAATCGCTACTTGATAATCACTTTCATTATCAGGTACGTTGTTTTTTTACCATCTTGTTTTCGAATGTGCTATGCTCAAGTTGAGGGAGGAACAATCGATTATTTCTTGAGAAAAGGATCGGTTTTTCATTCCTAGACTACATTCAAAAGGAGGCGTTTCTTATGAGTAAATCAGAATCGTCGGCTGTTTTTTCAACGATCGCTTGTTTGCTATTGATGGCAACTGGCTTTCTTATGGCATCTTTTTCCATTCCTTATAGCTTTGTCCCTTATCTGTTAGCGATTCTTGCTGGTGGTTGGAAACAAACCTGGGAAGGCACGCAAGAATTGGTGCACGACAAACGGTTGAACGTCGATCTATTGATGGCATTAGCCGCCATTGGTGCCTGTATCATTGGTCATTGGTTTGAAGGGGCGATGCTGACCTTTATCTTTTGTTTGAGCGGTGCCCTTGAGGAATATACGACCAACAAAAGTACGCGAGAAATTAGTTCATTAATGGCACTGCAACCAACGACTGCCTTAAAAATGATTGAAAGTGGCGAGCTCGTCGAAGTACCAGTAGAAGCCCTTCAGTTAAAAGATACGATTATGGTGGCAAAAGGCAGTGCGATCCCGATCGACGGTATCGTGATCCAAGGAAACAGCAGCGTTGATGAGGCGGCCATCAGTGGCGAATCCATTCCTGTCGAGAAACGTTTAGGCAGTGAAGTCTTTAGCGGAACCATCAACCTCGGGCAGCCATTGTACATTGAAGTTACCCAAACGAGTGAAAACACCCGCTTTGCAAAAATCATTCAATTGGTGGAAGAAGCACAGCAAATGCCAAGTCAAACGGCGACCCTGATTGAAAAAATCGAACGGATCTATGTGCCGATCGTCTTGATCGCCGTCCCGCTAATGATCGTTTTGTGTACGTTTTTCACGAATTGGGGGTTCCAAGAAAGCTTTTATCGCGGCATGGTCTTACTGGTGGTGGCATCTCCTTGTGCCTTAGTCGCCTCTGCTACTCCTGCGACCTTAGCAGCCATTTCTCACGCTGCTCGTTTAGGCGTTTTATGTAAAGGCGGACAAGCCTTGGATGCCTTTGCCAATGTCAAAGCGATCGCTTTTGACAAAACCGGAACGCTGACTCGCGGTAAACCTGCTGTCACTGATGTCCATCTGTTGCTGGATGAACCCTTTATTCCCCAACTGATCGTCGGGATGGAAAAACAATCAAATCACCCATTGGCTGAGTCGATCTTGGCGTATTTTCATGATGAAAAGCCGTTGGAATTAGCCGTGGAAGAACAAGCGGGAGTCGGTCTAGCCGCCACTTACCAAGCTGCCCATTGGACGATTGGAAAAGAAGTCGATCTAACCTCTGTTGCTGCCAGTGAGCAAACCCGCATCCAAGAATTAAAAGCAGCCGGAAAAACCTTGATTTATATCAATCGTGACCGTGTATTAGCAGGATATTTAGCGCTATTGGATCAGCCCCGTCCTGAAGCTCGTGAAAGTCTTGCCTACTTCAATGAGCAGGGGATTCACACGACGATGCTGACGGGTGATCATTTAGGTACTGCCAAAGTGATCGCCGCAGAAATCGGCTTGTCTGACTACGAAAGTGATTGCCTGCCTGATGAGAAAACCACTCGTATCAAAGAAATGAAAGAAACCTACCAAATCAATGCGATGGTCGGTGATGGGATCAATGATGCTCCAGCCTTAGCGACCGCAAGTGTAGGGATCGCGATGGGCGAAGGAACAGATGTCGCAATGGATGTGGCGGACATCGTCTTGATGAAAAATGATTTGCTGCGTTTGGTCGACAGTCACCGTTTGGCTAAGAAATTACAGCGGATCATCAAACAAAACATCGTCTTTTCTATCAGTGTCATCTTGTTGCTGATCGCTTCAAACTTCCTTGAATTTCTCACGCTACCTCTAGGGGTCGTGGGTCATGAAGGAAGCACGATCTTAGTTATCTTAAACGGGTTGCGTATGCTTTTGCCATTACACAAAGAAACACCCCAGCAAGCCAAACCAACCCGCAAAGATTGCGATGATTGTGTCTTGTATCAACAGTCTTTGCATACGTGACCACTATTTGCACTAGCAAAAACGCCCATTGTTGGCACTTCACTAGAAGTCCATCAACGGGCGTTTTGCTGTTTTTTCCTATTTATGCGTGATTGGCAAGTTGCTCCGTGTAGAGTTTGCCATCGTACATCTTAAAGAATGGATAATAGCAGAGAATGGAAACCCCTAAGTTGATCAAAGCGATCAGGATGGCTCGGAAATCACCGCCGGTTCCTAAAAACGCCCCAATTCCGACTGGTGAAATCCAGGGAATTCCCGTAATGACTTTATCGACAAAGCCAAACGAGCTAGCAAAGTAAGCAATCGTCACGTTGATCATAGGGGTTATGATAAAGGGGATGATCAAATACGGATTGTAGACGATCGGTGCCCCGAAGATCACTGGTTCATTGATGTTAAAAAGCCCCGGTAAGATCGCTGCTTTTCCTAAGACTTTGAGCTGTTGTGATTTTGCCACAAACAGCATCAATAAAACCAATCCAAGTGTACTTCCTGCGCCGCCCATAAAAATATACATGTTCACGAAATCCCCAGCAAAAATATTATTGGCACCATCGATATTTTCAGTTAGAGCCACCAACAGGATGGGATTGATGAAACTATTTTTAATAACTGCCGTCCCATGAACCCCCACTGCCCATAAGAGGTGGATAAGGAGCATAATCACGATGATTCCTAACCAAGAACCCGTCAACTCTTTCACGAATTCAAAGGGTTTGGATAGCAATCCGTGAAGATCCGTGTGGAAAGCCGCCAGTACTCCATTGATCACGACCATCAAAAAGGCAATCAAAATCGCTGGGATCAATGACGCAAATGCTTTGCTGACTCCATCAGGAACTCCTTCAGGCATCTGGATGGTGATCTTTCTTTTTACACAAAAACGATAGACTGACGTAGCAATTACTGCGGTGATAATCCCGATGAAGATCCCTACTCCACTGAAGCGAGTGATCCAACCGCCTAAAGCGACCCCATTGTAAACAATGGCGGTTTCGCTTTCTGATTGTAGCAATTGTGCAGTACCATCTGTGATATCGACTTGAATGATCGTCATTAAAAAAGCAAACAAACTTAATAACGCTCCTACAAAACTGCTCATAGTCAAATGCTCTTCTTTATGATAAATCTCAGTTAAATAATACCCTGTTGCTAAACAATAAAAAACAGCAATCGAACCGACAGACATGGTAGTTACGACACTATAAAGCGGCGAAAATCGTAAAATCGTTTGTTCGAAAAAGCTAGCCAGTGGCGGAATGATTTGTGGTAAATTATTAATGATCAAAAAAATCGATCCGACGATCGTAAAAGGGACCGTAATGATCCCTGCTTGCATGATTGCGCGAATAAAGCGTAAATTCGCCAACTTATTCAAAGGCGGCATCAAACGCGTTTCTAAAAAGGTAAAAACACTTGTCATCGTTACTCCTCCAACGAAGGGATTGCCCCTTCTTCAATCAGCTTTTGATACCAATAAAAGCTGTCTTTTCTCACTCGTTTTTGTTCTTTTTCCTCTGCATCATTGCGATCTACGTAAATAAAACCATACCGTTTTCGAATCCCTTCATGCACACTAATCAAATCAATGGCAGACCACGGGCTATATCCGATCAGATCCACCCCAGCATTGATCGCGGCTAAGCATTGATTGATATGCTGCGACAAATAATCGATACGGTACGGATCATGAACCGTGCCATCTGCTTCTAGATGGTCTTCGGCCCCTAAGCCATTTTCGGTAATGATGATCGGTAAGTGGTAACGATCATAGAGTGTTTGCAACGTCGTTTTCAGCCCCAAGGGATCGATGGTCCAATTGAAGGCATTTTTCTTCAAGAACGTATTGGTGAACCCTTTGTAAAAACCACGCTCCATAATGTCTTCGCTTTGCTGATCACTGATGCCGTTTTTCATGTCCCCAGCTTCCGTCGGCTGCTCCACTGTCACCGTGGTGTAGAAGTTCATTGCGACAAAGTCAGGCAGAGCCTGTTTCATCAACGCCTCATCTTCCGGACCAAAGTCGATCGTGAGGCCGTTTTGGTTCAAATAATCTTGAAAGACCGTATTGTAACGACCGAAGCAGGCGAAATCAAGGTACGCCCAGTTCCGGACACTGTTGAAATACAGCGCTGCTTGGTTGTCTTCTGGTCGACTAGTCGCCGCATAGACCAACGAAATATTCGGCACCGGTCCGATTTTGCCATTCGGTACGATTTCATGACACGCTTCGAAAGCATATTTTTCAGCGATCATCAGGTGATGAAATTGCTGGTATTTTTCTGATAATGGAATCTTTTTCCCTAATATTTTTTGATCCACCAACAGCATGATATTTGGTTCATTGATCGTCAGCCAGTGCGTCACTCGATCCCCATAGGCTGTAAACAGCGTTTTGGCGTATGCGGCAAATGCCTCAACGGTGCTGCGTTTTGTCCAGCCGCCTTCGTCTTCCAATGCTTGCGGCAAGTCAAAATGGTTCAACGTTACAAAGGGCTGAATGCCGTGTTTCAGCAATTCATCAATGACATCGCTGTAATGATCCAATCCTTTTTGATTAATAGTACCGCGCCCTTCTGGAAAAATTCGCGACCAAGCGATCGAAAAACGGAAAATTTTGATCCCCATTTCTGCTAACAAGGCGATATCCTCTTTGTACTGGTGGTAATGGTCGACAGCCACAGTAAAATCCGCGATCATGTGGTTGTCTCTTGGACGAGTATCTTGGACACTCAGCCCCTTGCCGTCGGTTTGATACGCCCCTTCGGTTTGGTGAGCGGAAATCGATGCTCCCCATAAAAAATCAGTTGGAAATGTTTGTTTCATATCGTACTCCTTATCCTAAATAAGATGCGTTTAACATCTTAGAATTATTGCTTGCATGGCAAAGACAATATTCTGAATTATCTCTTATTTTTCGCACTAAAGCAAAAAATAACTCCTGTCAAGTAAGACCCTTTTGAAGATGTGCTACTTAGACAAAAAAAAGCAAAGTCTAGTTTCCTAGACTTTGCTTTTCAATGCGATAATTTAGAAATAGCAGCTTATTTTTGCTCTGCTTTATCTTCGTTCAATAGTGCTTTTCTTGAAAGGTTCACACGGCCTTGTTTGTCGATTTCTGTGACCTTCACTAAGATTTCGTCGCCTTCTTTGACAACGTCTTCTACTTTGTTGACCCGTTCGTTCGCAAGTTGTGAAATATGAACTAAGCCGTCTTTGCCTTTGATCAAGTTGACAAACGCACCGAATTTTTCAATACGGACAACTTTCCCAAGGTACACTTCGCCAACTTTTACTTCTTTCGTCAATTCTTCAATGATCTTGATGGCTTTTTGGATCATTTCTGCATCAGCAGAAGCAATCGAAACTTTTCCGTCTTGATCGATATCGATTTTCACGCCAGTTTCATCAATGATGCCATTGATGGTGTCGCCGCCTTTACCGATTACATCTTTGATCTTCGCAGGATCGATTTGGATCATTTCGATCTTCGGTGCGTATTGGCTTAACTCTTCACGAGGAGCAGCCAATGTTGATGTCAATTCATTTAAGATTTCCATCCGCGCTTTTTTCGCTTGATCTAATGCTTCTGTCAAGATTTGTTCAGTGATCCCTTGAATCTTGATATCCATTTGTAACGCAGTGATCCCATCTTTGGTTCCAGCAACTTTAAAGTCCATATCGCCAAGGTGATCTTCTAAGCCTTGGATATCCGTTAAGATCGTGTAGTTTTCACCATCAGATACAAGTCCCATTGCGATACCTGCAACTGGTGCTTTGATTGGCACCCCTGCATCCATCAATGCTAAGGTTCCTGCACAAATACTTGCTTGAGAAGAAGAACCATTTGATTCTAATACTTCTGCAACAAGACGGATTGTGTAAGGGAAGTCTGTTTCATCAGGAATCACTTGTGCTAAGGCACGTTCGCCTAATGCACCATGACCGATTTCACGACGCCCTGGTGAGCCAGCACGACCAGTCGAACCAACAGAAAATTGAGGGAAGTTGTAATGGTGGATGAATCGTTTTGATTCTTCAACCCCTAATCCATCAATGATTTGGTGTTCACCTAAAGGTGCCAACGTACAAGCAGACAATGCTTGAGTTTGTCCCCGAGTAAATAGACCAGAACCATGAACACGTGGCAATAAGCCAACTTCTGATGCCAATGGACGGATTTCGTCTAATTGACGGCCATCCGGACGAATCTTGTCGATGGTGATCAATTCGCGAACCACATCTTTTTCAAGATCTTCTGCGATTTGTTTCACTTCTTTCAAGAATTGTGCTTCCTCTTCATGTCCAGCAAATTTTTCTGCATATACTTCTTTCACTGTGTCTTTGACTTTATCGATCTCGTCTTCACGAGCCAATTTTTCTTCCGTCATAACAGCAGTTTTCATTGTTTGGTAGTAGCCGTCGAAAATTTCTTTTTTCAAGTCAGCATCTACTTGTAACAATTTGACTTCCATTTTTGGTTTGCCCACAGCTGCGACAACTTCTTCTTGGAAGGCAACCAATTCTTTGATAGCATCAAAACCGAATAATAACGCACCTAACATGTCTTCTTCAGAAACTTCTTTCGCTCCTGATTCAACCATGTTGATGGCTTTTTTCGTTCCAGCTACTGTCAATTCGATATCGGTTTGTTCTGCTTGTTCTACTGTTGGATTCAAGACGTATTCGCCATTGACCCGACCGACATCGACACCAGCGATCGGTCCGTCAAACGGGATATCTGAAATAGATAACGCTAAAGAAGAACCTAACATTGCTGCCATTGCAGGCGTACAATCTTGTTCAACACTCATTACGATGTTTGTAACTTGTACTTCGTTACGGAAGCCTTCCGCAAACATTGGACGGATCGGACGGTCGATCAAGCGGGCAGTCAAGGTTGCTTCCGTACTTGGACGTCCTTCACGTTTGATAAAGCCACCAGGTACTTTCCCTACGGCATACATTTTTTCTTCGTAATTGATCGTTAATGGGAAAAAGTCGGTATCTTTTGCTTCCTTAGATGCAACCGCTGCACTTAGGACAACCGTATCGCCATAACGAACCAATACAGCTCCGTTTGCTTGCTTGGCTAATTGGCCAACTTCTACTTCTAATGGGCGGCCGCCCCAAGTTGTTTTGAATACTTGTTTTTCTGTCATGTTCTGCTCCTTTTCATCGGATCCCAGCAAGTCACTACTAAACAAATGAAAAAATCGGAATGGCGTTCCGCTGCTTTCATTTGGTTAGTAGGATGCTGCTTACAAGGACCCAAAATTCTTTTTGGCTGCGCTTTTTGATTCACCAGTCAAAAGGCCGCTATTTCGGTGTTTCACTTTTAGATGGCTCGAGCTTACCTGTCAGACTGCATCAGCTGTTTTAGCCGACAATGCAGTCGCAGTGATTCCGCTGCTTGGTCACTACGCTCGCTGCTCTCGCCTAGTAGGTTTCATCATCTGCTCTGTGCGGCTTGCGCCGCTCAGTCGCAGTGATTCCACTGCTTGGTCACTACGCTCGTTGCTCTCGCCTAGTACTATTCATCATCTGCTCTGTGCGGCTTGCGCCGCCCAGTCGCAGTGATTCCGCTGCTTGGTCACTACGCTCGCTGCTCTCGCCTAGTACTATTCATCATCTGCTCTGTGCGGCTTGCGCCGCCCAGTCGCAGTGATTCATAGCAAAAAAGTGAGATTCGGGTTGAACCTCACTTTTCTTTGTTTGATTAACGACGTAATCCTAAAGCTTGGATTAATTCGCGGTAACGTTGTACGTCTTTTTGACGTAGGTAAGCTAATAAGTTACGACGATGTCCAACTTTTTTCATCAACCCACGGTATGAATGGTGGTCTTTTTTGTGCATACGTGCATGTTCGTTCAAATGGTTGATTTCTTCTGTTAAAACAGCGATTTGAACTTCTGGAGAACCAGTATCTCCTTCATGACGTGCAAATTTGTTGATGATTTCGTTTTTGCGTTCTTTTGAAATTGCCATGTTTTTCACCTCTTTTTCTTTTTCCCCTGCGACTGAGTAAAACGTTGGTGATTCGTTAAACCAAGTAACAGGTACTGTGCTTTTCACACGTAATTACTTTACTTGATTCTAAGTAAAAAAGCAAGTTTATCTACCTATTCTTTTCGTTTCTTTTGAAAGCTCCTCCAAAACTTATGTTATACTTAGGATACTACTCTATCTAAAGGAAGTGTAAGGATGAGCGTTCTTTCCCGAATCGAGAGCATGAAAAATGAATTATCGCTTTCTGAGAAGAAACTCTTCGCATTCATGGAGGCCAATCCTGAAAAAGTGCCGTCGATGACTGCGAGTCAATTAGCAGAAGCCACTGGGATCAGTGCACCAACCGTTGTACGTTTTGCGAAAAAAACCGGCTTTGCTAGTTTGACAGATTTAAAAATACAATTATCTGCCGAATCCGGCTTGCGCCACAATGCCAATGAGCATTTAGGTTATGCCGATGTTGAATTAAACGAGCCCTTTCATGCCATCACCTCAAAATTGAGCCACAATGCCCAGGTGACCATGAATGAGACGGCCCAATTATTAGAAGAACAGCTGATGTTGGCTGCCGCTGAACTGATTGCGACTCGTGAACGCATTTTTGTCTGCGGAATCGGTGCCTCCTCTTTGATCGCACAAGATATCCAACAAAAATGGACTCGTTTAGGCAAGATCGTCGTGTTTGAAAATGACTACAATCTCTTGTTGCCGCAACTTGTCAAAAACGAGAAAAAAAGTCTGGTCTGGGTCATTTCCAACAGTGGACACACGCCTGAGATGGTTCACTTAGCCGAAATCGCTAAAAATCTTGGCGTTCCGATCCTGTCACTCACCCGCTTTGGCAGCAACCCGTTGACGAAGTTGGCGGATGTTCCCCTGCAAGTGTCCCGTTCCAAAGAAGCCAACCAGCGGAGTGCCGCTACCAATTCAATCATCGCCCACCTATTAGCGGTCGATGTCCTTTTCTATGTCTTTTTAAGTAAAAATGAAAAGCTGGCACGCAATATCTACGCGTCACGCCAAGCCATCGCTGATTTTCGTGAGAAGTATTTGTAAAATGTTCATACCCAAAAGAAATCCGCAGGAACATGTTCCTGCGGTATTTTTGCTTCTAATCGGACACTTTGATCAATCAATGGCATTTTTAGCAGCTACTTCTGCCAACCAAAAACTGGACGCTTTGGGATAACGCTCGAAGTTATTCTTCAAATCTACTCGATAAAAACCATAGCGGTTTTTATAAGCGTTCAACCAGCTCCAGCAATCCATAAAGGTCCACATATGGTAGCCGAAACAAGGTGACCCATCTTCGATCGCGCGATGCAGCTGACGCAAATGGTCTTCAACAAAGGTAATCCGATACGTATCATTGACTTGCCCCGTGGCATCCATGAACCGTTCTTCCTCTGACACCCCCATGCCATTTTCGGAAATAAACCATGGCATGTTTTGATAGTCATTCTTCAGACGCATCGCAATATCGTAGATCCCTTCTGGATAGATTTCCCAGCCACGATGAGGATTGATTTTTTTCTCTGGCCAATCGTACCCACGAAACAACTGACGCGGCTCAAAGGGACCGGATGCTGCCTTCTGCGGAAGTGGTGCCTGGATCCGCAACGGTTGATAATAATTGCAACCGATAAAATCTACGGTATTTTCACGAAAAACTTCCGCATCTGCTGCCTCATATTCAGGGGTCAATTGATGCTCCTTGAACAAGCTCGTTAGTTTTTCAGGAAATTGTCCATAAACGACACAGTCCAAAAAACTGCGAATATACAAGAGGTCCGCCCATTCAGCGGCTTCTCGATCAGCCGCTTCTTGGCTTTTTGGATAAACAGGTGACAAATTCAAAATGATACAGATTTCTCCATCAGGAAGTGCGAGTTTACGAAACTCAGCAACCGCCTTCGCATGAGCTAGCAAAGTATGATAACCCACTTGGATCGCCCGCTTGAAATCACGCACTTGCGGCCAATGAGCATCTCCGTAATACCCACATTCAATATGCACCAATGGTTCATTAAAGGTCGCCCATTTTTTCACTAAATCGCCGAATTGTTCAAAAGCAGTTTTTGCATAAAATGCAAAATGGTCAACGGATTCCCTGGCTTCCCAGCCTCCTTTCTCCATCAGCCACCAAGGCATGTCAAAATGAAACAAATTAATGATCGGTTCGATGCCTTGATCCAGCATTTCCTGAAAATATGCCCGATAAAACTTTACTGCCGTCTGATTCAATGTTTTTCCGTCTGGTAATAAGCGGGTCCATGCAATCGATGTCCGATAGGAATTTAAGTTCATGGCCTTCATGTTTGCCACGTCTTCACGGTATTGATAGTAGGTATTTGAAGTGTCGCTTGGTCCGACACCATCGTAAAAGCGTGACGGCTCTAACTCAAACCATTTGTCCCATGTAGAGGGACTTTTGCCGTCAACAGCCGCAGCCCCCTCGGTTTGCGGTGCTGACGCGGCCGCTCCCCATAAAAAGTTTTTTGGAAAGTGAATCATTCTTTTGCTCCTTTCTTAGTTACCTGCCACGTACGGTCAGGGTTGGATCGTTGAAATAAAAATCGATACTGCTGACCTGCTGTTTCGACTTCCAGACAAAACGATGCAGTATCTTTTAAAGAAATTGCCAGCTGCTGCAATGATGCTTCATCGATCACGAGTTGAAAAGCTACTTGCCCTTGATTAGGCACCCATACTTTTTGAAAGCCACACAGGACTTTTTTCCTCGGCACATATGCTTTTGTGTACTCTTTTAGATAACATTGAATGACTTCTTTGCCAGAAACTGCCGAATGATTTTCGAGTGTGCCGCTAACGATAATGCCTTCACCTGCATATTCAGCCGAAACCGCGCTGCAAGTAAAAGAGGCATAACTAAGACCATAACCAAAAGAATATACTGGTGCGCCGTTTTGATCGAGGTAGTCTTTTTGAAACGCTGTGTTGCGATAATTATAACAGACTGGCAGCTGTCCAACCGTATCAGGAATAGAAACTGCTAATTTCCCACTAGGAACCGTTTCGCCAAAAAGAATCCGAGCAATCGCTTCCCCTCCATATTGGCCGGGATAGCCAGCGTAAAGCAGTCCATCGAACAAGTCTTGCAAAGGTGCTAAGCAATGCGGTCGACCGGAAATCACGATCCCAATCAGCGGCTTTTGACTCTTCTTCAACGCAAACAGTAAATCCAACTGGCATTGCGGCAAATCGAGGGTAGCCAAGTCGATGTTTTCTCCACTGGTCATTTCCTGAGATCCCCTTAAGGCGGCACCGTTTTTGTCAAAATCCGTTGTGAAATCACGGGCACTGGAGCCGCCGATCGTCACTAAGATGACATCCGCTTTTTCTGCAATCTGACAGGCTTGCCTTCGTTGAGCCAGTTTGCCACTAGAGATTTCGCAGCCTTTCTCGTAGAAGAAGTCAGCTTGATGCGTACTTAAACTGGTCAAGCCTTCCCAAAGGGTCGTACATGTTGTTTCTTCCTTGAATGGCGTATAATCCCCCAGCTGATGATAGAGCTGTTTAACGTGAGGACCGATGACGGCAATCTTTTGTCGCGTTTTCTTCAAAGGCAAAATACCATTGTTCTCTAGTAAAACAATCGATTCCTCCGCCAATTTCAAGGCAACTTGTTGCGCCTTTTCTTTACGGGGCAATGAAACATGGGGCGTTGCTTCTTTAAACAAGCCAAGTTTTTCTTTCAAAAGAAGCACACGGCGGACTGCATCATCGATCGCCGTTTCCGCAATCAGCCCCTCAAGGACAGCTTCTTCTAACACTGGGAAAACTTCATCCCATAAACTAACATCCACACCGCTGGTCAAGGATTTGGCGGCCGCTTGCGGGCGGCTCCCCAGCCAGTCAGCAATCCGATCCAGCCCGCACCCATCGGCCATCACAATTCCCGTAAAGCCACTTTCTTCTCGTAAAACCTCTTGCAGCAAATAAGCATTGGCATGGCATGGGATACCATCTAGATCATTGTATGCAGCCATACACCCGAAAGCTCCGGCAGCAATCCCTGCTTTCATTGGTGGCAGATGGATCTCGCGGAATTCCCGATCACCGATTGCCACTGGCCCTGCATTGTGTCCCCCCATTCCTGCACCTTGGGCAGCAAAGTGCTTTAACACTGCTAAAACGTTCTGTTTTTCAATCGTTGCTTTTGATCCTTGTAACCCTCTGACGGCTGCTTTGGTAAAGCTACTGGTCAAAAACGGATCTTCACTGAAACATTCTTCTGTTCGCCCCCAACGCGGATCTCTAGCAATGTCCAATGCGGAAACCAAGCCGACATGGGCCCCTTTTGCCCGAATCTCTTGAGCAGTGATGGTTTGGGCCGCTTGATACAGCTCTGGATTCCAACTAGAACCAACACTAAAATTGACCGGAAACGTCGTCGCTTCCAAACCTTGGTGACCGTGAGGACACTCTTCACTGAGAAGGGCCGGAATCCCCAGCCGAGTGTGCTCCTGCAAATAAGTTTGAATCATAAGGGATAGCTCATAGGACTCCGTGGTCGTCAGGCCGGTTTGCTGATTTCTACCTGACCAAGGATCAGCCCGAAAGACGCCGTAGATCCAGCCAAGACTGCCAAAACGAGCTACTTCTTTTTTAAAGGTTTCAGTTAAAATAATTTTTCCATTGTTTTTTTCGTAAACTTCCCAACCATACAGACGCTGATTCAGCTGGCCGATTTTTTCTTTCAATGTCATTTGCCGTAAAAGTGTCTCAATCATATGCTTCTCCATTTCTATTTAGTCTTCTAAATAAAGCATGATGGTCTGGATCTCAAAAGGCTGGAAATGGATTGTGATGCTTTGGGCATCCAGCGGCTCGACCGGCAGTTCAGCGACGGTTTCTTCCAAAAGATTCGTCAAAACCGCTTTTTTGATTCTTTTCTGGCAGCGCATTTGACAGGCGGTGGTTTGATTGTGATATTCATACAACCGCACGATCAGTGCCTCTTCATCTTCGGCTTTTTTCACCGTATCCAGTAAGACATTCTTTTGGTCGACTGCTAGAAAAGCATCCCCTGATAGTTGTGACACCCTTGGAACCGTCAGAACGGGAACATTTAATGCCAATGCTTCTTCCATCGTTTGCGCGTCTTGCCAAGTTCCTTCGTGGGCGTACAAGGAATAGGTAAACTCATGAAGGCCTTGATCCGCTTCAGGATACGGATCAATCGGTGATTTAATCAAAGAAAGCCCGATTTTTTGATAATCCGTATTGAACCCATATTTCGAATCCGTCAAAATACTAACCCCATAATTCCCTTCTGAGAGATCTACCCATTTTTGTCCACAGCTCTCAAAACCCGCTTGGTCCCACGACGTGTTTTGATGCACAGGCCGTTTTACCTGCCCGAATTGAATATCAAACGTTGCTTCCAATGTGTTAACATCAATCGGCAGCAATGCCTTTAACAGCAGTTGATGCTGGTGCCAATCAACCGCTGTTTCAAAATCGATTCTTCCCGTGCCATGGTAAAAATGCAGCCATTGCGTAATAAAAGAATCTTCAAACTGACGTTTGATCTTCAAGGTATCGCGAATCTTCCCTTGCTCAACAACCTCAGCTGAGAGAACTTGCTTCACAGGATAAGGCTTCTTCTGGTAATAAATATCAATGTCCCACGCATCATAATCCATTGGCAGATCTTCGTAAGCCACTAACTGATTCAACCGCTCTCCTTTTGGCACGATTTCTCGCTGCTGCCGTTTGTCAAATAAAGAGATGATGTCAAAGTGTTCGTCAAAAATCACTTTAAAATCAACCGTTTCAAACGATTCCTCCAGCCGCATTGCCACTTGCTTTGATTGAGGCATAGCTGAGACAGGGGTCAGTGTTTTGCAGCTCAATCCAGCCATGGCGGGAATTTTGACTAAGAGCCGGTCATCATAGGTCCGCTGAGTCAGGTAAGCTTCTTTGATCCCTGTCTGATCGTCTAAATAGACCAGACCCGTCCGCTCTTGTCCCAGCGGATTAAAGACATGCCATGAATTAGCTTCGGCTGCTTGCGCCGCTGGAATCAAAGCTTCGATCAGCTTGCAACCTTTATCAAAGAGCTGTTGATACTCTTGATCCGTCTGATCATAAACTTCTTTGATTGAGCTTCCCGGTAGAATGTCATGGAATTGATTAAATAGCAGCTGTTTCCAAAGTTGTTCTAATTCAGCTTGCGGATAACGATTGATTGCACAAATACTATAAAGTTTTTCAATCGTCTGTAAGAAAAATTCTCCTTGGCGATTGGCCTTCTTGTTTTTGCCAATCGAAGTCAGTGTTCCACGATGGTATTCAAAGTACAATTCGCCGTACCAGACCGGGCCAGTTTTTTCCTTAAAAGAATCTGCCAGTCGATCAAAAAAGCCCCCCACATGATTGCCAGTAATCGTCGGCATATCTGGCAGTGTCTTTTGCAGCCGTTTCTGGACTTCTAGCATCTCTTTCGTCGGGCCTCCGCCACCGTCACCGTACCCATAGGCAATCAAAATTTCGTCGTGCTGATCTTTTTGCTGATAACGTTCAAAACTCCCCTTAATCGTATACGGATCTAGCAATCCATTATACGTCGTATAATAATCTCTTGGACTGTATCCTTCACTGATGGTGGTAATAAAATGCGTCAAAACGCGGCTGCCATCAATTCCTTGCCAATAGAAGGAATCATAAGGAATTTGATTGAACTGGTTCCATGACAGCTTCGTCGTCATAAAGTAGGGCGTATTTGTTTTGCGTAAAATTTGCGGCAAGGCGGCTGAATAACCAAAGACATCCGGTAGCCATAAGATGCGGCTATCGACTTGAAATTCCTCTTTCATAAACCGTTTGCCATAAAGGATCTGACGAACCAGCGATTCCCCTGAAGTCAAATTGCAATCGGCTTCCACCCACATCGCCCCGTCAACTTCCCATCTTCCTTCTCGAACTTTTTCTTTGATTGCAGCGTAAAGTTCAGGATAATGTGTTTTCATGGAGAGATACAGTTGTGGTTGGCTTTGAAAAAACGTGTAATCTGGATACTCCTCCATCAATTTCAAGACCGTCTGGAAACTGCGCTCACCTTTTTCAATTGCTTGCTGTGCCGTCCAAAGCCACGCCAGATCGATGTGGGTATGGCCGACAGCCGTCACTTTTTGTTTTGGTGTATGCGCTGGTAAGTAACATGACGCAAGCAGCTGCTTTGCTTTTGCGAGACTTTCATAGAATGCCGCTGAGTAGGGCGTACGAAAATCCAAGACATTGGCGACTTGACCAAGGACTTGTTGATAAAATGCTTCGTCACCGCCAAACGCACGAATGGCACGCCAACTATCAAACAGCGTATAAAAATCAAACCAGAGTTCATTGACGACAGGATCCAATGCCAATAAGTTGATATGCAGTGGTAATGGTTTATCGGAACGGCCCGAGAACAGATCAATCTTCAGTTTGACTGCTTTTTGTTGATATCCTTCAGTCAAAGTGACCTCTCGATGATTGACATCGATAGCTTGGACATAGGTATCGTCCAAATAAATTTTGATTTGGGGATTGGTGGTGTTGTCCCACTCTGAGAGGCTTGAATAGACTTGTAAGACACAAGGATTCCCTACCCAATCATTGGGAACTTGAAAGCTGCCTTTCAGCTGATAATAGGTGTTTTTTTCTCCGAAATAACTCCCTTGCTCATACGGTACCCAATCCTCTTGCTTTAAAAAAAGCGGGTCTATTGGCTGTTGGTAGCGTACACGGTACTGTTTTAATTTGTAGAAAATTTTTCGGATGCGTTCAAACTCGTAAGGCTGCATAACTCTCATTTTTCTTTTGACTCCTCTATCTATTTTTTGAAAAAAAACGGGTGGAGATTGATTGTCTCGACCCGTTTCCCTTATCGTATGATATTAGTTTGCTTTCCAGCGGTCATAGGCCGTTTGATAGACTTCGACATATTCGTCAATGCCCATTGCTTCGATCGTTTTCACATAATCGTCCCAATTGTCTAATGGTTCGACACCTGTGATAAACTTCGCTTCCATTTGTTCTACATAAGTTGTCAAATCAGTGGCAGTGGCTGCTACTTTGTCATTTTCTTCAATCGTTAAATACAGTAGCGGGAATGGTACTTCAGCGATGTCTTCCATCTTTTCTGCCGTTTCTTGTGCAACCCAATCACTAAAACGAGTATCTGGTTCTTCATCAGCCGTTTTGCGAATATGGTATTCACCTGTTGTATCAATGACAATGTTTGGTGTAGTCAATCCATACGCTGGCGTGATTTTACCGCGTTCGTCTTCCGTGTTATCTGTATCAATGCCATCCACATAAACCCGGACTTTTTCGCCATCCGCATTTTCTTGGTACTCCCAAAGAACACCTTCTGGCCCTTGTTCAATATATTTTGTGCCTTCTTCCGAATAGAAGTAATCCACCCAACGCATGGAAGCTTCTGGGGAAGGATTGACATTGGTCAATGCAAAAGTTCCCCGGGAGATTCGTGGACTGCCAGGAATCTTGGCTTCTGGTGCCCATTCAGAGGTCAACGGTTGGAACATTGGATCGTTCATTGCCTCTGCCTCACTGCGACCAGTAGTAAAGAAGCTGAAATAGTCGGCAAAAAGCCCTAGTTGATTGTTTTCACCCTTCGCTTTTTTCTGCTCATCGGACTGTCCATAAACTTCTTTATCTAGTAATCCTTCATCGTACAGTGTATTCATGTATTCCAAGAATGCTTTGTAGTTTTCTGATGTCGGTGTGTAGGAGACCACATCATCGTCCACTTGAATCCCGCGAGTCCGTAAGCCAAAGGCGGCCATCAACCAAACACGTGTCGAGTTCATATCGACATCCGTCAATGGAATCTCGTCTGCTTGACCATTTCCGTTAGGATCTTCGTCTTTGAAACGCGTCAACAATTCTTGCAGTTCCTCCGTGGTTTTCGGCAGTTCTGATACGCCTAAATTATCTAGCCACGTGCCGTTGTACCACATCGGGCCTTGCCACCAGATTGAAGTCGCATTCCGCGAGATCATTGGCAAGGAGTAAATGTGCCCATCTGGCGTGGTGATCGATTTTAAAATAGAAGGATCTTCTTGCGTCAGTGCATAAAGATTTGGCATGATTTCTGGCGTGATATACTCCTCTAAGGGAAGTAAAATCCCTTGTGAACCGTAATCGATCTCCATCGAAGCCGTCAGTGCTTGCGAACCAGCACCGTAAACGATATCCGGCAAGTCGCCGGAAGCAAAGGCTAAGTTCAGTTTCGTACTAAAGTCAGCCGATGGTGGTGTCGTATAAGTCAATTTGATACCGGTTTTTTCTTGGTAATCCTGTAGCGTCGGCATGTCTTCCCACTCGGCCATTCCCACACCTGGTGCCATGATATTCAAGGTCAGCTCTTCGCCTTCTTTGATGATTGGAAATTGGCTGTCATGATTGATAGCAACCTCTTTCTTTTCTCCAGTTCCCTCATCTGAAGAATTGCCGCAGGCACCCAAGACGAGGGTACTGCATAAAGCGACACCCGCCATTCCTAAAAGTTTCTTTTTTAATCCCATTTTCTTCCTCCTTTGATTTTTTTATCCTTTAATTGAACCGACCATCATGCCCTTGACAAAATACTTTTGTAAGAACGGATAGACGATGATTACCGGTAACGAAGAAACGATCATGACACCGTACTTGATGACTTGAGCGAGTTGCTGTTTGCTATATAGCATGTTCGCCATTTCTGAAGTCACATTGCTGACGGTATTTGAAGACATATCTTGAAGAATCAAAATTTCTCTTAAAATCATCTGCAGCGGGTACATCGATCGATCAGAAAGATAGATCAATGCGTTAAAGAAGCTGTTCCAATGTCCGACGCCATAGAACAAAGCCATTACCGCAATGATCGGCGTTGATAATGGTAAAACGATCTGCATGAATAGCCGAAAATCGGAACAACCATCCACAATCGCTGCTTCTTCCATCTCTCGCGGAATTGTGGATTGAAAAAACGTTCGTGTAACAACCACATTGTAAACTGAGACGGCCCCCGGAATCACCAATGCCCAAACGGTATTCAGCATGCCTAAGCTGCGAATCAGCAAATAGCTGGGAATCAAGCCACCAGACAGGAACATGGTGACCAGCATAAAATTGGTGAAGGCCCGTCGCCCATAAAAATCTTCTCGCGATAACGCATAGGCACAAGGCAAAGTTACCAATAGATTGATCGATGTTCCTAACACTGTATAGTAGATCGTGTTCAAATAGCCACGCCAGATACTGCTGTTGCCCAATAATGTTCGATAGCCTTCGAAGGTGATTCCTTTTGGCAAAAGCCACATTTCACCTGAGTTTACCAGATGCGGATTTGAGATCGAAGCGCTGACGATATAGATCAGCGGATACAAAACGATCAGCAATGAAATTGCTAAAAACACATAAACAAAGATCAAAAAGATTTTATCAGCACGGGTATCTTTTATTAAAGAAGTTGTTTTCACTTTTGGTCCTCCTTCCTACAATAGACTAGAATTGCTTAAACGTTTGGCAATATGATTGACTACGATCAACAATACGGAATTGATCAGTGAGTTAAACAGGCCGACTGCCGCAGCAAAACTGTACTGCGCATCTAACAGCCCTTGCTGGTATACAAAGGTCGCAATCACATTCGAGGATTGCATATTCAAAGGATTCTGCATCAAGATGATTTTTTCAAACCCAACTGACATCAAGCTGCCGAAGCTCATGATCAATAAGATCACCATCGTGGGCATGATCGTTGGAATATTGATATACCAAACGCGTTGCAGACGAGACGCGCCATCGATCGTTGCCGCTTCGTGCAGTTGCGTATCGACTCCAGATAGAGCTGCCAGATAAATCACCGACCCCCATCCCGTTCCTTGCCAAACCCCGGACAGGACATAAATCGTTTTAAACCAACGGGGATTGGTCATAAAGCTGATCCGCTCGAAACCCAAAAATTCTAATAGGTGATTGATGATCCCTGTTGAGGGAGATAAGAAAGCAATGACCATACCAACCATGACCACCACAGCAATAAAGTTTGGGGCATAAGTGACTGTTTGGGTAATTTTTTTAAACGGGCCGTCTTTGATCTCATTCAAAGCCAATGCCAAGATGATCGGCAGCGGAAAACCGACAACCAATGAATAGATACTGATTCCTAAAGTATTTTTGATAAGTTCCCAAAAATAATAGGAATCGAAGAAACGTTGAAAATGTTTAAATCCAACCCAAGGACTGCCCAAAATCCCTAATGATGGCATATAATCCTTGAATGCAATAATGATTCCATACATCGGTCCATAAGAGAAAATCAAAATAATCAAAAATGCTGGTAACACAAACAAGTACAATTGCCGATTTTTCTTGATCTTCATTTTTATATCTTGTTTCTTTGTTTTAGGTACTGAAACGGTTTGTCTGATTGGCGCTGTTTCCATTCTTCCTCCTCCTTGCTTGGTGTTAGCCTTATCATGAATTGTATTCGTTTTCAAATCAATGTGTATTTTTTTCCCTATGTGTCGAAACGCGAATCCCAACTGCCCCAACGTTCGGGTGGCTGATATCCGACCATAAGAGATACGGTTCATCAGCATTTTTATAGATTGGTAACGGTTTTTTAGTAGCTAGATCAATTAGCTCGTCTTCTTCAGTTGCGCCGATCTCTGTTAAAGGAATCTGTTCGCAAACCACTGCAGCGATACTGCGAAATGCAAAATGAGCCTTGCCGTCTTTTTGATAGGTCAAATGCCATTCATTTGGCCAAGCTGTTGGTCTCGCCCGCGTTTCATAGATGCCTTCACCATATAGCGCCAACCAATTGCCGATTTCTTCTAAGCGTTGGGTCTCTTCGAATGTAAATTCGCCCTCAGGTGTTGGGCCAACACCTAAAATCAAATTTCCCCCTTTGCTGACTACATCAATCAAGGTTTCCAGCAGTTCTTGGCTGCTCTTGAAGGTATCATTCGGCACATAGCCCCAATCATTCCCAATCGGGATATTGCTTTCCCAAACTTTTTTAGGAATTTCCGCTAATGCAGGAATTTTGCGTTCCGGTGTCACATAATTTTCATGACGGCCACCCATCATCCGATCAACGATGATCAATTCCGGCTGTTTCTCACGCGCAATCTCAGCTAAACGATCCATTTGTAGGTCTTCTTTGCCTTGTCCGCACCAACCGGCATCTAACCAAAGAAAATCGACTGTTCCGTAATTGGAAGTAATCTCTGCAATCTGGCGATGCACAAACGACACATAGCGCGCCCAAATTTCTGGATGAAGGTGGGTGTCGTAGCTGGCATGACGGCCTTTGACCGTATCATCATCCAACCAGTAAAAAGGAGAATACCAGTCAGCTTTAGAATAGTAGGCTCCTGTTGCAATCCCTACTTCTCGAAATGCCGTAAACACTTCTTGCAATATATCGCGTTTAAAGGGACTTAATTTCCCACCGATTTTAAACTCTGATTCCATAGTATTGAACATCGAAAACCCGTCATGATGCTTTGTCGTGAACAAACAGTACTTAAATCCTGCATCCTTACAGATCTTGGCCCATTTGCGGGTATCCAGCTTCTTCGGCTCAAATTGATTGATCAACTGCCAATAATCCAAACGTAGTGCTTCGATAGTTTCTCGATAGGGCTGGTTTTCTCTAGCCCATTCATCTTTTTCAGATAATTGCCATGATTCAACGATCCCCGCTTCGGCATACAGCCCATAATGGAAGATCACTCCGAATTTCAAGTCTTGAAACCATTCCAGACGCTGCTTGAGCATTTCTGTTTCTGGGACCCACGCTGCTTGCTCTCTCTCCTTGGCTTCTTCAATATCGCCGCGAATTTTTGTCATGCATTTGCACTCCTTTCTTTGTTCTAAATGTAAGCGAAAAAAAGTCCATCTAACAATATGTAACTTTTTTCACTGTGTTAAACCAAGCAAGAGCGTTTGCAAAATTTGTAATGAAGAAAGCTTCCTTCCATAAAAACGTTAGGAGAAATAAAGCGGGTCAAACATATTTGCTGTGTTTTTCCTGTATGGGATGTGTGTTTTTTTTCATCCATGCCCACTATCCATGGATCAATGGTACGATAAGGGCAACAATTAAAGCGGATACAATATGGTTATCCGTAAGAAAGTGAGGATCTTATGAAACAATCCAATGGTCTTTATCATGTTTCCTATCAAGTCGGTGAATGGCTCCTCCATTGCCTAAAATTGCAGTTTCTTTGGTTCTATTGGGTTTTGCGATACGGGATATTTTTAGGGATTTTTCCTGCCACCGCTACGATCATCCAAGCTTTTTTCGACAGTTTCCAAAAAAAGGGACGACCAGCGGCTTTGAAGCCTTGGTTCAGAACTGTCGTGAAAAAAAATTTCCGTCGCGCCAATCAATTAGGAGCCATGCAAGTGGGTTTGCTGCTTTTCTTATGGCTAGAATTGCGCATCTCTAGTACCTTTATCCAAAATAGCTTGCTTCACTTTTTTTTGCTGCTGTTGTTTATCAGTGCCCTTTTGATCAGCTTGTATCTGCTGCCAGTATATTTGCGTTATGACTTGCCCCTTCTTCACTATTTTAAGCAAGCAGTAATACTGATGGTTATCAGTGTTCCCCAAACGATTGCGATGATTTTGGGAATCTTAGTAACTACAATCATTTTGACTTTTTTACCGATTTTATTAGTCATCGGCTTTGTTCCTTTTTTCCTTTTTCCCAATAGTTGGTTCTCTTTTCAAGCGATCCAACGTTCAGAATCATTGCTGATAAAAGAAACTTAAGAAGGGACGTTCGTAATGAAAGACATTTTTATCCAAAGTAATGAAAATCTTGATGATTTTTTTAGTCACATACTACCGGAACTAGCGTTGCGAGAATCACCGCAAGGGCATCCATTACAGCTGATTCAACGGCCCGGTTCTCTGAAAATTTGCCACGGTCCGCTAGAAACAATCATTTACTATCAAGAAAAAGCCCATTTGTTTCGGGCGTTGACCTTGTGGTTGCATGAGGACCGCCCTGTCTATATCCTGGAGGAACACCCTCATTTTGAAGCAATTGGACCAATGATCGATTTGTCCCGCAATGCAGTAATGACCGTTGAAAAACTGCAACGCTTTATTCTATTGACAAGCAAGATGGGGCTTAATCACCTCATGCTTTATATGGAAGACACTTATGAAATTCCAGAGTATCCTTATTTTGGTCATTTACGAGGCCGTTATACACAAGTTGAGTTAAAGAAGCTTGATAGCTATGCGCAATCTATAGGTGTAACTTTGATTCCAGCGATTCAAACATTGGCACACTTAACGAATCCCTTAAAATGGGGATTTGCTAAAAACATTCGGGACACGGAAGATATTTTACTGGTGGGAGAAGAAGAAACGTATACCTTTTTGGAAGCAGCGATCCGTTCGATCCGTTCGTGTTTTACGACGGATCAGCTACACATTGGCATGGATGAAGCACACCAATTGGGGAAAGGAAGATATTTGGTATTGCACGGTTTAAAAGACCGTTTCTCGATTATGGCCGAACATCTGCAGCGGGTAGCTGTGCTTTGTCAAAACGTGGGTTTTAAGCCGATGATGTGGAGCGATATGTTTTTTAGGATCGGTGCACCTACTAGTGATTATTACGATCCAGACGTGTGCTTTCCAACAGAATTGTTTACTGACCTTCCTGCTGTCAAAATGGTTTACTGGGATTATTACCACCATGATCATGCCTCTTATCAGCGAATGTTTGCGAAACATCGGGAATTAAAACAGCCAATCGTCTTTGCTGGAGGTATCTGGACTTGGAACGGTTTGGCGCCGAACTATGGCAAAAGTTTCGCCACCATGCGTCATTCCTTGCAAGCCGCCAAAGAAAACGATGTTCAGGAAGTCTATGCCACACTTTGGGGCGACGACGGAGCTGAAACACCGTTGATTGCTGCGCTACTAGGTTTGCAATATTTCAGTGAAGCGCAGTTTGGAAACGACCTTTCGTTAGAGAATTTAACTAAAAAATTTCAGCTCTTTCACCAATCAATAGCCAGCGATTTTTTACTGCTTGATCGCTTTGATCAAACTGCAGGTGTACCAGAAAATAATCCTCACGGAGAAAACCCCAGCAAGCTGTTGCTCTACCAAGACTTGCTGTATGGCTTGTATCAAGAAAATTTAACTGATCTTTCTTTAGCATCCCACTATCAAACATTGGCTCAAGAGTTGGCTGCTGTGAAAGCAACACGGGACACACAAACGATGTTTGCCTTTTATCAGCAGCTGGCTGATGTTTTGGCACAAAAAGCCTGTATTACCAACCAGATCACCAGTGCCTATAAAAGCAAGGATCGCAGCGGACTGCACCAAGCAGTCGATGAGCTCAGTGTCTATAAATCCGCCTTGCAATCCCTTTATGAAGCTCATCGTCAAGTCTGGTTTGACTGGAATCGACCTTTCGGTTTTGAAATTATCGATCTGCGCTACGGCGCCTTGCTGATGCGCTGCGACACGACACTCTGGCGGCTTACTGCCTTCTTGGACGGGGAGCTCGATACGTTGGAAGAATTAACTCAACCGTCCTTACCAATGGTGACCCCTTTCAGCGGCAGTACTTCTGTGGGTCGCAATTTATTTCATGGAATCTATAGTGCGGGGAAAATTTCTGATGTTTAAAAGAAGGAGTGAGAAATTATGAAAACATCCTTGCTGCGCCGAACCATCATCGTGAGTTTGCTGGCTGTTGTTAGCCTATTCTTTCTCTATTTTCTAACAACCGATTCTTCTGCTCCAGTTCATGCCCAACCTTCAGAAAAACTGGAGATGACAGGTAATATTACAAATCAAGCAGCGGCGGAGGCTTGTTTGGCAGTGCTGAAAGAAAATTTACAAGCAGCCTCTGACCAAGACGCGACAGCTTATGCCGCCACGCTCGTGGCAGCGGCGCGAGCAGAGACGACCCAAGAATTGGCTGATTTTTTTGCAGAAGAACAGCTGCAGCACACGCTGCTTTCTTTTGAAGTCGTTAAACAAGAGACAGGATCCATGCTGGTCGCGGCGCAACAGAAAACTATCAGCCCAAAAGACTCTTCCTACCGTGATCACATCACAGAGGCTTACCATACTTTCGTTAAGGAAGCAGATGGCTGGAAAATTCAAGAAACAGTCATGACGAATACCGAATTTCTTTAAGTGAGTGAAAAAGGAGTGATTTTTAATGAGAACGTATAGGAATTGGCCTGCCAACTACCCTGACCCAAACTGGTTTCTCCATGATCGGTTTGGCTTATTCATCCATTTCGGCCTATTCAGTATTGGCGCTCGACACGAATGGTTTATGACGACAGAAAAAATTGAACCTACCACCTATCGCGAGAACTATTTTTCTCAGTTTGATCCTGATCTTTTCAACGCGGAGGAATGGGCTCAAACCGCAAAGAAGGCCGGTTTTCAATACATGGTCTTCACGACGAAACATCATGAAGGCTTTGCCCTTTGGGACACCGCGCTCAGCGACTACAAAGTAACCAACACCCCATTCAAGCGAGACCTCTTAGCAGAACTGCTGCCGGCATTTCGCAAGGTCGGCATTAAGGTTGGACTGTATCATTCGCTGATCGATTGGTATCATCCAGATTTCACGCTCGACGGCCTGCATCCGCAACGAGAGACTATTCAAGCCCGTCAAACCAATGACCAGCGGGACATGCGCCGTTATCAAGATTTTTTGGCTGGTCAAGTCACCGAACTATTGACCAATTATGGGACCATTGATTATATGTGGTTTGATTTTCCATATAGTCATAGAGATTGGGGCTGGTCAAAAGGCAAAGGTGCCGCCGATTGGGATAGCGAACGGATCGAAAAAATTTGTCGAAACCTGCAACCGAACATGCTGCTGAATGACCGTTTGGATTTGGGCCGCGGGATTACCACCCCTGAGCAATTCCAACCAGACAAACCATTAGAAGCGGATGGATTGCCTTTAATATGGGAAGCGTGCCAAACGATGTACGAAACGTGGGGCTATGATCGTGATGCTCAGCACTGGAAATCCAGTGAAATGATGACCAAAATGCTGATTGACACAGTAGCAAAAGATGGGAACTTTCTCTTAAATATCGGCCCGACTGCTCGTGGAGAAATCAACTTACCAACTCGCAGCCATTTAGAAGCCATCGGTTCATGGATGCATTATCATCAGCAAGCGATTATCGGCTGTGGTGCCAGCTCTTTTCAACCGCCTATTGACAGTCGCTACACCCAAAACGGGATTAAACTTTACTTGCACCTCTTCTCCTACCCCTACAAATCCTTGCATCTTCCGGGGCTTGCAGGATGCGTGAAGCATATCCGTTTCTTACATGATGGCTCCGAGTTGTTTTATCGAGGATTTGATCCCGAGGAAGTTCTCACTTCAACGGAAGCCATCATCAACAAAGAGGACCTTGTTCTCAGCTTACCCGTCTGCCCACCAGATGTGTTGGTACCAGTGGTAGAAATCACTTTAAAAGAAACATAAGCGCCTATTGCACTGTGCTAAATGAATATTTTTATTGATACAAAAACATTGTCCTTACTTTCTTTACAAAAAAATGACTAGAAACTGATCGTTTCTAGTCATTTTTTATGGCTATTTTTTCAAGAACTCCCCAAATTCGCTTATACGAAAGTAGCAAACTAGCTTGTTGAACAGGTGATGAGAACATCCAGACGAGTTGCTTGCTTAATCCTTCCTTAAAGGTACTTACCACGGGAGGGTCAAAGTTTCTTGGACAAATAAAGAACAAGATCGTCATTGTTGCAACAAGGCGCATTCATCGCACAATTCTGATTATTGAACCAAACACCAGACCCATCTGGAATATAGCCTTGTTTTACATACAGTCTCTGGGCCGATCCATAACCAGTGTGTAAACCTACCCCCAAAGTCACCACGGCAGCTATTTCTCGTGCCTTTTCTTCGGCTGCTTTTAAAAGCTGACTGCCTACCCCTTGTTTTTGATAGGATTCAAAAACATTAAAATCCGCAATTTCTGGATACAAGCCTTTAAATGGCCCGTGCTTTGCTAGAGGGACCAAAGTCAAATACCCGGCAGTTTTGTTGTTTATTTTGGCAAGCAAAACGTATCTCTCCCCCGCTTCTTGCTCATTTAAATACTCCATCAAGAGCTGCTGGCGAGAAGGCCACCCTTGCTTTAAAAACATTTGATCCATTTCAAGAATATCTTTTCTCTTCAACGGTTGAATATCTATGATCACTTATTTGCTCCATTTCTCCCCTCACTCGGAGTTACGTTCATTTTATCAAAAATACTATTGGCTGTTGTTTCACTTGTCGCTATACTTATTCAGCATAAAGAAAGCAACAGGGATTGTTAGCGATGCGCCCTTTCACCCAATTCCTCTAACAATCAGCTGAAGGTCGCTTCCCACCCATCATAAAGCTTTTGAAATGTCTCTTTTGGTCGGTTTGGCTCATTATAAACTTTTTGGCTAATGGCCGCTTGGAGCCAAAAAATCGCTTGGATCACTTCACGGCTAGTCTGAGCCTCAGGTACATCCGCCCAGACGGATAAAGCGATCGCCTGTGTTTGGGCAAGCTGTTCCTGTGCAACTTGTTGTCCATTGGCAAACGTCGTCAACTGGAATTCATTGCTGATTTTTTCGTAAGTTGGATAGGTATACCCTGCCGCTTCTCCTAAGACATAATAGAAAAAATTATCATTGTGATTGATCATGGTATAGCCCTTTTCAAAAAAGACTTCCGCCGGCGCCATATTTTGGTTCCAACGGGTCCAATAGGAGATTTGGCAATTCTCCGTCAACGTTGTCTGCTCTTGGCGATTCAAGCGGTAAAAACCATCATTCCAGACCCGCACAACAAAGCCGAGACTTTCAACAAAGGCCGCCAGCTCATTGACATAATCAATAAAAACTTCGATTCCGCTGGCTTTTTCCCCATAGCGCTCGCGGGCTGCTTCGATCATTTGTGGAAAGTTTTCTAACTGGTCAAAATCAATAAACTCATCAGCCCCGATGTGAAAATAGGTACTGTCTTCAAACAGTCGCGCATATTCCCGATAAACTTCCTGAATAAAGGCTACCGCTTCTGAATCCAAAATGTTTAGTGCTCGATCATCACGCGTGCCAGCTGCTGTCGGCAATTGCCACTGAGGTTTTTGAGCCAACACTTGTCGCAAATGACCAGGAGAATCAAAATCAGGGATGATGGCAATTTCATGGTTTTGGGCATACGCAATCAATTCACGAATCTCCTGCTTGGTCAAATATTCTTCCGAAACAATTTCTGGAAATTGCTGGGATTCAATCCGAAAGCCTTCGTTTTCCGAAAAATGAAGTTGCAGATGCGTGAATTGGAAGCAAGCCATGCTGCGGATGATTGCTTTCAAATCAGCTAGCGAATAGAATTTGCGCCCGATATCGATCATCAGACAGCGTTCTTTAAGCGCTGCTAGATAGCTTTTCTGTGCTAATTGACCCGTCGCCTGATCTCGGCCATATTTGGTTAACGCGTAAAAGGCATGTTCTGGCGAGGACACACTGATTGTTTGGTTTTCAAATCGAAAATCAGCATCCAGCTGCGGATCGACCACTATTTTCGGTAACGGATCTTTCGCCGACTGCCAACCTATTTCCTCAAAAAAGACGGCTGCTCGTTGCTGAGCTTCTGTTAAATCAACTTGTTTGTTCATCTCATTTTCCCTCATACTTTCAATAATTTCTCATTTTTTGGTTCATTTCACGGTATTGCCCTGGTGTCACACCTACTATTTTTCGGAACTTTCTCGTATAATTGGAAACATCATAATACCCATTGTTGCGAATAATTTCTTTGATCGGCAAATCTGTTTCAATCAGTTCCTCTTTGATTTTTTTCAGCCGTAGTTCTTGAATATATTTGGAGAAGGTTTTGCCGCTTTCTTTTTTTACAAAACGGCTGACATAAGAGACAGATACACCCACTTCTTCTGCCACCGATTCTAGCGATAGCTGAGAGGAATGGTAATTTTCTTGGATAAAACTGAAGATTTTCTCATTCATTTCCGACTCATCATCCAGCGGCTGTTTCTGCACCTTCGTGCAAATCTGCTGGGCAATCGTTAACAAGGCCGTCTGCAATTGATTCAAGCTGTTGAAATCAGCACTTTCAGAAGCGGTATGCAGTACTTCTGCCCCCACCAATTCACCGCCGACTTGTGCGATCGTATTCAACAAGTAGTAGCCATACATTTTTTGGACACGCGGCGAAGTCTGTTTACTCTCGCCTTCTTCGATCAACCGCTGGATCGTTTCACTGGCAATCTCAATATTTCCTTGATTCAAGGCTTGGATCAATTTTAATTTTTGATTGTCTGGATAATTGATTGGCAAATGATTGGTCTCTTTGGAAAGCTCCGCATAGTAGCTGATTTGCTTGCCTTGACTCCCTTGATTTTCCAGTGCTGCCAACCCTTCGATATAGGATTCATTGATGGCGGTCAGTTGATCGACCGTCATACCGACACCCATTGTGGGTGTTAGGGAGATCGCATGGGTTATTTTTTCCGCAATGGCATCCACAATTTCTTTTTGTTCTTTTCCATCAACAAACCCTACGGTCAACGCTAGCATTTCTTTGGATAAAATTTCCGTCGCATATGCCGTATAATCTGCCTCTTTGATTTCCTCGATATAATCGATCAGAAATTTTTTATCTCCTTGCTTGGCTTTGGAATCCACAGTTTTCGTATCAATGGCGATCACAAAGTAGTTTGACTTAGGAAAGCAGACATGAACTGCTTCCAAAAGCAGACCCAATTCTTGCTCGGACCGAAAACGTCCGCTCATTAATTTGCGCAACACTTGCTCTCTGGCATGAGGTGTTTGCAGGCGGACTTCCTGATGCAGTTCTTGGTGCTCTACCAAAAATGCCGCTAGCGTATTATGGACATCATCCATCGAATGAAGGGTCATTTTGGGGTCCCGATGAAACTCCTGAACTAGATTTTCGATTTTGCGAATCGGCCGATAACTGCGTAAACCAAGCATCACGACTGCGGTGATCCCCGTAAACAATATGGCAATAAATACTAGGACGAACTGCTCTTGGACACGGTTGACTGAAGCCAATGCTTGATTCGGATTGGCGACAGCTACGACCGAAATATTCAATTCTTTGTTGGCAATTGCTTGAACAAAATACGTCGATTGTTCAAACCGCATTCGTCCTGTTTGAATGCCTTTTTTCATGCGCTCGGGATGATTTAAAAAGCGTGCTAACTCATCATTGGTGGTACTGGCTAATAACTGGTACTCATCATTGATAATATAGGTGTTACTGATCCCATTGTTGTTGCTGAGATCAAGAATTCTCTTCAAATTGTTCTCTTTGATTTCATAGATCGCTGAGCCATAGACAGTCATCTCTTCACTTTGAATGGGAACGATATAAAAGAAGCGGGAATAACGCTGCTCCTCACCGGCGCCTTCTAATGTCAACAATGTAGGCGCTGAGGAATCCAATTGTGCGGCTAACTGTTCCTGGCCCATTTCATTTTTCGGCAGTACTTTTTTCAAAAATGTGTCAAAAGAGAATGATCCTACGGTTGAATACAAGGTTGCTGGGGACTCTTTATAATATAAATAGACTTCTTCGACTAAGTCGTTGGTGATTTTGTATGTTTGCATGGCCTCTCTTGCTTCTTTGGTCAAGTAAGGATGCTGCAAATATGTCAATGAGACAACATGATCATTGGTCATTTTTTGCGTCAGATAATTCAATTGAATAAACGTATTTTCTAAAGAATATTTCAACTGAATTAATTGGTTTCTAGCGGTCAGCATCACCTGTTCATTGATACTTTTGACAGAGGTATCATACCAAATCCATGACACGGCTAAAAAAGGCACTAAAAATACGATTAAATAAGAGCTGATGGCACGAATGATTCCCCTAAATAGTTTTTGACGATTCAGTTCCGTGTACTTTCCCATTTGCATCACCTATTCTCTGTTATTTCGAAAGCTCAAAAACGCTTTCATTTATCGGTACTTATTTAGGAGAAAAGAATGTATGATACTCTAATAAAATACGCTTTATTTCAATAAAAAACAATGCTTTTTTACAAGTCAGCTATCAGGCTTGTATATTCTTAACCAGTTATAACAAGCCCCCAACAAATTAGATTCATTGCCGAAACGACAGGCACAAATTTTTGGCACGATAACAGTACTGGGAATCTGCTCAGCAATCATAGCTAATCGTGCGTTTACATGTGGGATCAAGAAACGGCTCGCACTGATTCCACCGCCAATCAAGATGATTTCCGGATCAATCATATATTGCAGGCTATAGCAAGCTGCCGCCAGCTTATCGACAAAATCAGCTACTACTGGCAGACATCGCGGATCTTGTTCTTGAACCAGTGTATCAATACGCTGACCATTGATTGTTGGGTCTCCGATGCGTTTTGCTGTTTTCTCTACTAAGGTTCTGGTTGACCCTGCGATGCTCCAAAGTTCCCAATCCTTCCTTTCGGTCGGAAAAAGCATATAACCAAACTCTCCTGCTAGTAAGTGTTTACCGCGAACCAGTTGATGATCGATCATCAAGCCACCGCCAACGGATGTACCTAGAACAATTGTCGCAAAGGACGCACAATTTTGAGCGTGACCCAACCACTTTTCTGCCAATAACGCACAGTTGCCATCATTTTCGGCAGCCACTGGACATTGGTATGTACTGCGCAAATGCTTAACCAGTCTTTTACCAAATCCTTCATATAAAGGTGATGTCATCCCGATTTCTTGGCTTCGGGGATCAACCAGTCCCGTTGAGCTAATAGCAATGCCATCAAATGCTGCTGCATAACATGCATCGATCTGTCGACATATACGTTGCGTGACTGTGGAATATTCCTTGTTCATGGGAAATTGAGTCAATTGTTTACGTTCCCCCTGACTATTCACTAACCCACATTTAATAGCAGTACCGCCAATATCAATTGCTAAAATCCACATTTTGTTGACCTCACAAGGTTTTCTTTTGTCTTAGATTCAGTATACGCAACCGATGTTTTTCTCGACCATATGTATTTCTTGCAGCAATGTGTCAAATCCTTTAAAGCATTGAAAAAGCGCGAAATAGAAGATTTTTGGCATTTAAAAAGAGGACCATTAAAAAGCCAGCGATAGCTTCGTAACTTATTTTTCTAGCACTTGAAAGAGCTGATGTCCCCCTCAGCTTCACAAAAATTTGCCTCATTCAAAGCAAAAAAACGACCTCATTGGATGTAGTTAACTGAGAAACTAAAAAAGGAAGCCATTGCATCTCTTTTTCTAATGGGATAAGCGATGTGGGTAAAAACAAAAAAAGCGATCACACATAAGGCATCAGCCCATGCGTGATCGGTATTCAATTTAATCATTGATTTTTAGAAATAGATTGAAAACTTTCTAAGAATATATTGGCAAATTCTTGGTAGCAAACAGAACATAAATGCGTAGTAAGAACACTTCATTTTTTTCTCTGACTTATCATTGTTCCTTTGATTCATAAAACCTCAAAAAACTTGTTTGCTCTTTCAAAACAGTTCCTGTTCCAAATAATCCACCAACGGAACCAAGTACTTTTTATCCGTCCAATCACAATCTTGTCCATTGGCTTCCATGAGCGCCTTCGTCTGTGGGTCATAGGTATGTGGCTCTTTTTTAACGGCAGCTTTTCTTAACATCTTCACTAAGGTCCGATCAAAAAAGGTCATTTTGCTTTCCTGCCATTGCCCTCTTCCGTAGAAAAGCGGTATGTCTTTTAATTGACCCGTGAGATTCTGTTCTCTGAGTTTTTTCACCACATCTTCTTCAGGAGCAGAGGCTCCCGCACAAAAGATAAGTATCTCTTTGTCTTTTAGCTGGTTGCTATTCTTTTTTAAAAAGGACAGTCCAGCAATGCCGGAAGCATAGATTCCCCCACAGAAGATAATTGTGTCATAATCCATTACTTCAGCTATTTTCGCTTTTGGAGTTTCTACGCTAGAAAAACCTGTTGCTTCTTGAAGCCAGTGAACATACTTTTTGACAGCGCCGTATTTCGATTGGTAAACAATAATGCCGTTTTTCATGGGGGAACTCCTCCCTGCAGTTAGGACTGCGACTTATTTTTCTGTGGAATCTATTGCCTGTTTCAAAAACATTTCGTACGCTTTTTCCTGTTGTGCATAGATTTCATCTAGTGGAATACCGGGTGTCGTTACTGAGAAAATCGTGCCGATTCCGATGGTGTAAATCAGCATATGCAAGTGTAGCTGTTTGGCGGTTTCTATGCTAATGTTCAAATCGGCGGCAATCCTTTTTGCTACTTGAGGATTCGTTTCCAACTGATACAGCTCTTCTAATGATGAAACATTCGTTCTTTTTTGCAATACAAATAATTTCAAAATATGTGGTTCTTCTTTGGCAAGTTGCACATATGCATGTCCGGTACTACGAAACAAATCACGCTTGTCAATATGGGCTGCTAAATACTCTTGTAAAAATTGCCGTGCTCTCTGTTCTACCTCGGTCCGCAGCCCCTCCATATTGGTGCAGTAACTATAAATCGGCTGGACTGAACAGCCTAACTTCTCGGCAATGTTCTTGACGATCACTTGCTCCATACCGCCTTTTCGCGCAATCTCAAAAGCAGCATCAACCACCATTTCCTTTGTTATTCGTTGTTTTGGCATCCATCATACTCCTATACCTTAGTTATATAAACAATTTATATAACTCAATTATATTTATTTGATCCTTAGAAGTCAATCCGTTTCGAGACACCTTTCGATCCTCTTTCTGGAAATAAGTGGGCAGCGTTTCTGTCAGCCCCACCTCTCATAGTCTACTCAAATTTATACGCTATTCAGTTTATAACGATACTGGTTGTTTTATCCGCACAAAAAAGATACAGCCCACAGAAAAAGGCTGTACCGTTGATAATACGTATGGACTCTTTTACATTCGAAGTTGCTAGACTTCGGGTGTCTCCTCTGATGGTGCTTCGGGGATCGGTTCTTCGTCTTCATACAAGGAGGAAACCCGCGTATACCATTCAAATACATGGGTAATGATCACCTTGGCAGCTGCATAGACAGGAATCCCTAAAATGACCCCAACAAGGCCAAATAGTTTTCCTGAAGTCAAGAGGACTAAAAGAATCGTGACAGGATGGATCGACAATTCGTTTCCTAAAACTAACGGTGAGATCAAGCGTCCTTCAATGGTCTGCTCAATGACAAAGACGATCAGGACTTGGATCAGCAATACCGGCCCACCAACAATTCCTAAAAAGACCGCTGGAATCATGGCCAAAAAAGATCCTAAATAAGGGATCAAATTTAAAAAGCCAGCTGCAATGCCTAGTGTGATGGCATAATCTAAGCCAATAATACTAAAGCCGATCATAAACATCACTGCGACCGCAAACGCCACTGTCAGCTGTCCCCGAATATAGGAGGATACCTGGTCATTCATTTCTTTTAAAACGATCAGTGACGGCTGGCGCATTTTGGTTGGTAAAAATTTGACAAAATAAGGGGCTAGTTTGCGGCCATCTTTCAGTAGGTAGAACAAAATAAACGGCATGGTAATGACCGCTAAAACGATCGTCGCAACGGCCCCGAAGAAACTGCCTAGATTTTGAATCGTGCTGCGGGAAAGGTTTTGGACGATATCCGTCAGAGAAGAAATCAGCTTCTCATTGGAAGCTTCGATCTGCTCTTGGACTTGCGAGAAGATTGGATCAGACAAGATTTCATTTACCTTATTCTCAATAATCGTCAAGTAGCCTGGCAAATTATCCGCAAAACTCATGGATTGCTCTTGAATCTTAGGGATGATCACCACCACACCCCAGACGATCAGACCAACCACTAAAATAAAGAGACCGAAAATACTGTAGATTCGCTTGATCCCTTTGCGTTCTAAGTAGTCAACAGTTGGATTCATCAAGTAATATAAAATGCCCGCCAAAATGATTGGCAATCCGACGATAGCTAAAAATTGCCAGACAGGTTCAAACAAATACGACACTTTCGTAAAGAGCAGCAAAATCAAGAGAATCAATAAAATGACCAGCAAGCTGGTCACTGCTTGATTGTTTAAAAACCATTTCCAAAACCAGGAATGCGGCTTTTTCTGCGTTTCTTTCATGACATTCTTTGCCTCCTAGTTGTACGTCACTTGCATGCCGACTTCGAGGTTCGGCAAAACAGTTGGCGTTAAATAAATCGCACTTGAAAGCGGATCTTCCGCCGGCTCTTCGTCAAAGACAAAGGTCACATGCTGGATCGTTTGCAGGATTTGGTTAGCCACCGTTCCTACATATTGGACTTGATAGGTCTGATCACCAAAAGTGATCTGATCCCCTTTTTTGACGACTAACGCTTGCGAATCAGGAATCGTTTGAATGACTGAATATTCTCGCAGTGTGTCGGTCGCTTCTTCCCCAAAGAAGATGATCATTCTTTCTTGTGAATCGATCGCTTGTGGACCAATTTCTTTGATCGTCCCTTTTTTCATATGACAAACTCCCCTTTCTATCTTCTCGTTTATTATAACATAAAGAGTTTTTCTACCCGCCCAAAACCGCATTCTATGGTAGAATTAAAGAGGAATGAAACTATTAGGAGGTTTTTTTATGTTGCAAACGATTTATTTAGGTACGTACACTCGTCGCGAAAGTAAAGGGATCTATTCGATCGCTTTAGATACGGAAAAAGGAACACTGACCGATTTGACCTTATGTGCGGAAGAAAAAAGTCCGACTTATCTTGCCCGCAGTAAAAAAGAAGCAGTTTACAGCGTCACAGAAGTAGCTGGCAACGGCGGCGCCGCTGCTTATACTCCAGACTTTACCTTGCTGAATACCGCAACGGAAGAAGGCGCACCCCTTTGCTATGTAGCAGTTGATGAAAAACGTCAGCTTTTATATGGTGCCAACTACCACAAAGGTGAAGTGAATGTTTATAAAATTCTAGAAGATGGCAGCATCGAAGCAACGGACAGCATCTACCATGATGAACCCGTCGGCTCTCATGAAAACCAAGACAAACCTCATGTCCATTATACTGACTTAACACCAGACCAACGTTTAGCAGTTTGTGACCTTGGAACGGACCGGGTCTATACTTATGATATTTCAGAAGATGGCAAACTGACAGAAGTTGCCGTTTATGTGGCAGAAGACGGAACTGGTCCACGTCACTTGGTCTTCCATCCAAATAACCAATACGCTTACTTAGTGGGCGAATTAGACAGCTCATTGACTGTTTTACGCTACAATCAAGCAGATGGCAGTTTTGAGAAAATCCAAAAAGTGCCAACGATCCCTGCGGACTTTACGGATTTCAACAGTGGCGCTGCGGTACGTATCTCGAACGATGGACGTTTTGTTTACAGCTCAAATCGCGGCCATAATTCAATCGCTGTTTTTGAAGTAACCGATGAAGGCGCTGGCCTGGCTTTTGTTCAATCAATCTCAACAGAAGGCGACTTCCCTCGCGACTTCGATTTGGACCCGACAAACGATTATCTGGTTTGTGCCAACCAAAATTCTGATAACCTAACGTTATACAAACGCGATGAAGCCACTGGCAAATTGACTGTCTTAGAAAAAGACATCTACGCACCAGAATGTGTCTGCGTCTTATTCAAAAAATAAAGTTTTGGAGGATTCCCCCATGTTTGATAAAACACCAAAGGAACTTGTGCTCAAAGATTTTTCTAATATCTACAATAAATGTCAGTCAACCTTTGAACTAGTGACGAGCCGCAAATACAATGAATCATTGGTCCTATTAACGACTGCGGAAACGTATGCGATCGCTGAAAAAGCCTATATTCGCTGCGATACTGCCAAAGAGCTGCAAACAGCGGAAGTCATTGCTTTCTTTGATGCTTTTGAGATCTATTATTTTGAATTAAAACAAGTCCTTTTTCATGATGACGATGACTTTGTTTCTTTAAAAAATCGTTTAGAAAAAATGAAAGACACTTACGAAGCATTGACAGCCTCATTTCATTTGTTATGATGAAATCAAATCAAAAGTGAAAAAGGTGACGTTATGAACCAAGAACAAGTGTTGGATCGTTTACGAGAAGAATTGGCGATGCCATTTTTCGAAGCAAAACTAGAAGACAAAGACTATTCCGAAGAAGACTATCAACAAGTCAAAGCGGATTTGGTAAAATACTTTGATGATTATGTACGTAATGTAGAAAATTAAGAAACAGCCTGCGATGAAGGAATCATCGCAGGCTGTTTTGCTATTATAACGTCACTAGAAAGTTTTGATTCGTCGTAGCTTCGATCTGAGGATGCTGTTTCAAATAGTCAGCAATCAGTTCCGTCATATCGACTTGAATCTCACGAACGATTTTTTCGGCAGAAAACATGGCGTAGTTGCCACCGCCCACGGCACGGTATTGGTTGATGACGATCTCTAATTCTTGGTCCATCGCAATGGCTTTTTCTTCAAAATCCAAGCGGGTGATTCGTTGACCGACGGGTTGGCTAAGATCGATCGTATACTCGATGCCTTCATACATATCGTAATTATAATATTGCGGTTTTGGCTCAATAAAAGCAGGATTGAACACGATCTGACCGTCAACAACGGCTAAATAATCCGCCGTTTGTTCTAAAGCGGCTTTTAATTCAGCACCTGTTACTTTGACTACAGCTAACGTATTTGGGTAAATATAATTGGTGATCACATCCCGCATCGTGATGGTTGAGCCAAAGCCCTTGCCTTCATTGTTGAAAAGAGCAGTGCCAGAAATTTTGGCGCCGCTGGCAGCCATCTGAACACGATTGATAAATTCAATATAAGGATGCTCTTTCAAGCGTGCCCCCATCGGATCGATGATTCGCATATCCCCACTGACTTTGCCTAACGGCTGATCTAGCCATGTTTGTAATTCTTCTTCGATAGGTGCTAACAAAGCCAACGTCTCTTGATCTGGGAGAGCATCCGCAACAGGGATCAACGCAGCCGTACTGTTTGTGACATGAACCCCTGTGTGATTTTTTTCAACCGTCAATTCGATGGCGCCGATAAAGCTTCCACGATAACCGGGCTGTACAACGGGAACACCATTGATTTTTGTGGCGATCTCACGATGCTGGTGTCCTGTGAAGAAGGCATCGATTCCTGAGACTTCCTGCAATAATTGATAGCCCTCATTTTCGCCGGTCAATAATTCAGTCGGTTCCCCAGTGACTAAATCACGCTCGAAGCCGCCATGATAACTGACAACAACAATATCGGCTTGTTCTCGTAAGTAAGGTACATAGTTTTTCGCTGTCTCAACGATGCTGACAAACTGCATCCCGCGAATCGTCGCAGGCTGTTCCCAGTGAGGAATATACGGCGTCACCATTCCTAAGATCGCGATCTTGACCCCTTCTTTTTCAATGATGGTGTAGGCTTGTCCAAAAAATGGTTCTCCCGCTTCATTTAAAATATTCGCTGCCAGTACTGGTGTTTGGTAGCTGGCGATCGCTTCTTGCAAATAAGGCAGACCGTAGTTGAACTCATGATTGCCTAAGACATGAACATCAACGTCTAGGTGGTTGACGACAGCGGTCAATGCGGCAACGGAATGCTGGCTCTTGGCGATGTAATAGCTTAAGGGCGAGCCTTGGATAAAGTCGCCATTTTCGATCGTTACGACCGGCCCGGAGGCTGCTTGACGTAGCTCTTTCATTTTGGTGGCAACTTTTGCCACGCCGAATCCTTGTTCCGTATCATCGGCAAAATTGGTTGGATAGACATAGCCATGCATATCGCTCGTTTCTAAAAACGTGATTTTCATTCAAAAGACTCCTTTTCCCCTCAATAGACCAAAAGGGCATGCGCATAAGTCGAAAACCCTCGAAAGCCAGCATTTTCTGCTTCCTTGTGTCTTCAAACCTTATGGCACAAACCCTTTGGTGTTTCATTCTCAGGTGTTTCCCTGATTATACCCTATTTTGACGAAGAAATTCAGAATTATTGGTTCCAAGCATCTTCTAATTGTGGTTTTGCATTTTCAATCAATTGATCGACATCTTGATCTGTATTAGACAAAATGTTTTCCATGATTGAACGCATTTCATTGTAAGCAGGATCAGCATTTTCAATCACTGGGATCGAGAACAATTCTTTGGTTGCGTCTTCTAATTTGGCAGCTACTTTTGTTTCAGGATTGTTTTTGTATTCATCGCTTTCCAAAACAGATTCAACAACTGGCATGTAGCCGGTATCGATTGCCCATGTTTTTTGCGCTTCTGGAGAAGTCAAGAATTTCATGTATTCAAAAGCAGCAGTACGTTGCTCTGGTGTTGCGCTGTTGAACATGTACAAGTCAGTTCCTTGTTGCAAGTTGATGGCTTCTGGACGAGCTGCTACGTCATATTCGAATTTGCCTTCAGTATCTTTCTTAACAAAGCCTTCCCCTGCTATGGAGCCGACATACATTGCGACTTGCTTGTTAGCAAATGGTCCAGACAAGTATTGATCAGAACCAGCGATTCGGAAGTAGCCGTCTTTGACACCATCTAGGTAGTAGTTGATGACTTCTTTTGATTCGTCACTGTCTAGTTGCAAGTCTTTGTCAAAATCAACGCCTTGGTTTTTCATTGCGATGGCGTAGTAGTTGTTTAATGAGTCAAAACCAGCACCGACTACTTCACCGTTTGATTTTTCATAGATTTCTTGAGAAGCTTCTTTTAATTCTTCAAGGTTTGTTGGTACGTCAATACCATACTCGTCTAACATATCTGCATTGTAAAACAGCATTTCTGTTGATTTGTTGAATGGAATTCCGTATTGCACGCCGTCGATCTGCGCGCCTTCTAAAAGGGCACTGCGGATCTCTTCTTGGTCACCCCAACCGATAGTATCATCGTTGATGTATTCGCCAAGGTCAACCAACATGTCATCTTGGGCAGCATTCCATAACCAACCAGGATATGCTTGGGTGATAGTTGGTAGATCTTTTGGTGAAGGCAAGGTTGAATTCACCTTTGCTTGTAGATCAGAGTAGCTGGATTGGTTTTGCAATTCGATCTTGATGTTTGGATTTTCATCCATGAATTGCTCCGTCAATTTCGTCAATGATTCTTCTTGCGCACCATTCATTGCATGCCAAAAGGTGACAGTCGTATCTTCGCTTAGTTCTGTAACGATTTCATCACTTTCCGTAGAACCAGATGAATCGTTGTTGTTTCCACAAGCCCCTAATACCAATGTCGCGGCTGCAGCTGCTGCAAATGCAAGTTTCTTTGTTTTCATTTTTTCCTCTCCTCTATCACTCTAAAATAATTTTTTCACCGCGTTGCGGCAATATTCTTTCACCGTACGGATTCACCAGATTTTCTGGTTTCAGCGTATGGATTGGAACCAATCGTTGGGGCTCGATCCAGGCAATGATCTGATCTAAATCAGCTGGTTTTGCATGTCCCGAGTTTGGCAAACGGACAAATTCGATCTCCAGTGCTGCCAGTTGATCCAAAAAGACTTGATAAGCTGGATCAAAATCGCCTAACGGCTGTGCATCACTGTGGATATACAATCCACCTGTTTGCAAGTTTTCAAAATGCGCGACTGCTTGCCAAAGGTACTGGCTCGTGTCGTCACATAATGCCTGATATGAAATAGCAAAGGCTGGATCGAGGGTCGCTGGTACTTGATCATCGATCGTATAGAACGGTACATCTTTATCGAAAATTTCTTTCAGCAATGCGGCTTGGGTCGCCTCTAGAACAACCGTCCGTGGTGCGGCTTCGACAAGCGCCATAAAGCGCTCGACATTGGCTGGATAGCCATTGAAGGTAATTTGTCGTTGGGGATTTTCTTTGACCAAACGCACAAACGTCTCGATCAATTCTGTTTCACTTTCCACCGTGATCGCATTGGGATCCGGTTCTCTTTCTGGGAAGCTGATGCTGACCCCTTCCATCATCAATAGATCCGTGTGTTTGGCTAATTGACAGAATTCTTTGGTACGCTCTGGATGATAGCCATGCAAACGTAAATCACCGGTATAAGCAATAAAATGATCCGGCGTGCGAATTAACAAGGCCGCCGCACCGTACGCATCATGATCGACTGGAATGATCTCGACTTCGATTTCCCCGATCCGAATCACATCATGGGGTTCTAAGCCGATCAATTCACGGACAAAGCTTTTTTCCTCATGAGGAACGGGCAACAAGAAGTCCCCTTTTTGATTCAACACTTCGAGGATCGCTTTGGTTTCCTTCAAGGTATACATAGGAATGCTCGGGTCTAAAAAGTTGATCATTTTTGAGTGATCCAGATGGGCATGGGAAAGGAAGACTGCTGTTTCTTGGTATTCTTTCGTTTCACTGCCTTGATACGTGTAGTCTAAGCGTGGATCGTAGACATTTTTCAGTTCTGGTATCCAACGGTGGGAGACTAGAGTTTGTATTTCTTCATCTGGTAAAGGTGTTTCTGGGTGGTATTCCGAACCGAAGTCAAAAAAGATATGGGCATCTTTGTACGCAACTTCGATGACGGTCCCTCCAATCGTTAAGATCCCGCTATGGAAGGTGATCGTTGTTTTATCCTTTGATGCCATCTTTAGCCACTCCTTTGATAATTTCTTTTCTAAAGATCAAGTAAATGATCAGAATTGGAATGACGGTCAAGGTCGCTGCCGCCATTTGTAAATGAACGTCACTGCCGCTTTCTGTGGTAAAGGCAGCCAACCCATTATTTAAGAGGCGGTATTTTTTCTCATTGGTCACTAACAACGGCCATAAGAAGGAATTCCAGCTAGAGATGAACGTCAGAATCCCGACTGTCACTAAGGCTGGTTTTGACATGGGGATCAAAATCCGGCGGATATAAGCTAAGTCGCTGGCACCGTCAATTTTGGCTGCCTTATAAAAGGTATTAGAAATACTTTGTAAATAACCGTTTAAATAATAGATGTAAAAAATACTGGTCAAAAAGGGAATGATCAAGGCACTATACGTATTCAATAAGCCCATTCGCGCAATCGTATTGTAATTGGTGAAAATGATCGATTCATAAGGAACCATCAATAACGAGATCATCAAGCCAATCACGAGACGTTTGTATTTGAATTCAAGACTTGTTAATGCAAAGGCAGCTAGAATCGCCGTGATCAGCGTCGCGATAGTCGTCACCGCAGAAACGAAGACCGTATTAAAGAAGTAGCGTAAAAACGGTGCTCGGGTAAAGACTTCCCCGTAATTGCTCCATTGAAAGGACTCCGGCATGATCGTTGGGGGAATACTGGTTGCTTCACTGTAGGTCATTAGCCCAGCCAAGATCATATAGACAAAGGGAAACAGCGTGATCACTGCTAAAATTGCTAAAAACAACATCGAAACAATCGTCACAATTTTTTTCATTCGTTTATTCGCCCACTTTCTTCAAAAGTTTATTTTGGATAAAGGTGACGAGCAAAATAATGATGAACAAGATCACGGTTGCCGCCATTGCAATCCCCGGACGTCCGGCAATATGGAATTTGTCATAAATATAAAAGACTGCTGTCGTGGCACTACGAGCGATCCCTGGCTGGCCGCCAAACAAAGCATATACTTGAGTATAAACTTTAAAGGCACTGATCAGATTGACCGTCAACAAGAAAGCAAAGGTCGGGATCAACTGCGGAAAGGTGATTTTCCGAAAAATTTCGCCATCGGTAGCGCCAAACATTTTTGCGATTTTATAGTGTTCTTTGTCGATGTTGCGCATTCCTGCCAACAAGATAATAATGTTGAAGGCGAGGCTCGTCCAAACGCCGAAGATGATCAAAGTCGTCATACTCATGTTGACGTTATCTAGCCAGTTGACTGGCGCAATGCCGACAAGACCTAGCAGATAATTAATGATCCCGTAAGAGCCATTGAAAAAGTAACGAAACACGATCCCGATCGCAATCGTACTTGTGACATAGGGCATAAAGAAGATCGTTTCAAAAAAACTTTTGTATTTGACTTTTTCAAAAATGATCCAAGCAATCGCTAATGAGAGAATCAGCGAGATCGGCACGACCGCAAAAGCAAACAGTGCTGTGTTTTGCAGTGCTCGAAAGAATACGGGGTCCGTTAAAACCCTTTGATAGTTCTCAAGCCCAGCATACTGTTGGTTAATCAAGGTTCCTTTTTGGAAACTCATGATGAAGGAACGAAACAGCGGATACACACTGAATAAGAAAATAATGACCAATGAAGGCAGTAAAAACAGCCACGCCTTTGGTTGATTCTCAGGGTTATAATTTTTTTTGAACATTAGTAGACCCGCTCTCCTTTTTCATCAAAGATAAAGGCTTTTTTGTAATGAAAATCAAATGACACTTGCGCGCCTTCTTCAATGATCTCTTCAATACTAACGATCGATTTCATATGTTTTTCAGCCAGATCAAAGTTCAAGATTCGTTCTCGTCCGATCAGCTCTACACTCTTGATTTCTGTTTGGAACAAACCTGCTTGTAAAGTGGTCAGCACATCTTCTGGACGAATACCTAACGTATATTGGCCGTCTGTCAATGGTTTTTTGAAGCGAATGTCGGTAAAGCGGTCAACTGGGATCGTAAACGCTGGATGGATCATTTGGCCATCTTTGACTTCTACTGGCAAGATGTTGATGATTGGATTACCAATAAATTTCGCTACGAAAAGATTGTTTGGTTCTAAGTAAAGGTTTTGCGGATCATCATTTTGCTGAATGATCCCTTCGTTCATCAAAATGATCTTATCACTGATAGAAAGAGCTTCTTCCTGGTCATGAGTCACGAAGATCGTGGTGATACCTACTTCTTTGACTAACCGACGGATCTCTTCACGGATCTTCAAGCGCAAACGGGCATCTAAGTTACTCAATGGTTCATCCAGCAGTAAGACTTCTGGACTTTGCACCAAAGCACGAGTAATAGCGACCCGTTGCTGCTGTCCACCGGAAAGGGTTCCAGGTTTTTTCTGACTTAATTCTTCAATATTGGTCAGTTTCATGAACTTCTCAGCAATTTTTTGTGCTTCATTTTTCTTGATTTTTTTCTCTCCGACTGTCAAGGGAAACATGACATTTTCTAACACAGTCATATGGGGATAAAGGGCATAATTCTGAAAAACAAACCCGATATTGCGGTCTTTCGGCTCTGTCTTAACAACGGAAGTACCATTAAAGCGGATATCTCCGTCGGTGGGACTTAACAACCCCGCGATCAAATTCAATATCGTCGATTTCCCGCAACCACTAGGTCCCAACAAACAAACCAAATCGCCTTTTTCTATTGTAAAATCTACTGCTTTCAAGGCTTCAAACTTATTATCGAAAACCTTCTTCAACCCGACTACTTCTATCAAAACTGCCCCTCCATTTTCTCTTTTTCCTCCGAATAGTTGACTGGCATTTCAAGTCACAAAAAAAACGAACTCTTGATGTTTCGGTCAAACGCTCAAAGAAATTCGATTTTAATCATAACAAACGAATGTTTTTATTCGATACTATTATTGTAAATGTTTTGTAAAAATCATTGGGAATTATGAAAGAATTTTTAATTAATTTACCTAATAATGAGAAAACGATGAGTAGTCCAAAGGGGATTGCACCCACTAAACACGAACATTTCGTCATTTTTCGAAAATTTTCATGAAAAAATGAATGAATTTTATCAAATATATGCAGCTGTGTATAATAACACTATTTTTACACTTCTTTTTTATCAAAAGCACCCTTAGTATTTATTTACTAAACCTGTCAGTAAATTCCCGTTTAAAATAACAAAAAAAGAACGATTTATTTAAGAAAACAATCGTCCTTTTTTCTCTTTATTCATTCTTTTTCATCGATCGTCAACGTCAGCAATTTCGTTGAGACTTGCTCAAGAAAATAACGGTCGTGTTCAATGATCAGCATAGAAGGCTCCACCAAATGGATCACTTCCTCTAATTGCTTCTGATTGAAGACGTCCAAATAATTCAGCGGTTCATCCCAGATAAACAATTCCGCTGGTGTTGCTAATGATTTGGCTAGCTCCACGCGTTTACGTTGCCCCATACTCATTTGCTGGATCGGGGTTTGAAAGACAGTTCTTTCCAAGCCAAGTTTTTTTAAATTATTTAGCAGATCTTGATAATTCAAGCCATGCTCTTGGGCAAACTCTGTCAGCATCCCACGGTTGTCCTCATAATTTTGCCGGACGTAACTAATAGTGATCCCGTGGGCTGTTTTGATTGTCCCTGTCTGCTGTCCATCGAAAGTACCTAGAATACTCGCAATCAAACTGGACTTGCCAGATCCGTTGGCCCCTTGAATCCCCAAGCGCTCTTTTTGACGGATCGCAAACGTCAGCGGTTTAAACAAAGGCTGCTCATAGCCGAGCTGAAAATGCTCTGCTTCCAGCAACACGTCATGATGGCTAACCAGTGGGGTCATTTTCAGAGGATCGATCCACTCAATGTCTTTTAACAACGCAGACTTGTCTTGAATTTGATCTTCCATCCGTTTAACGATCGCTTTCGAGCGCTTCATGGTCCGTGCCGCTCGGGCACCGATCGCCCCCGTATCATAGATTGCCCCGCTGCCTTTTTTGGTCGGCGACCCTAATTTGTCCCGTTCACGCCCCCTAGACCACTCCGCTTTTTCGGCTGCTGTCTGCTTCAAACGCCCGATTTCTTTTTTCAACTTGCTGTTTTGTTCTTGCTCATAGGCATCTTTTTGCTGCTTTTGCAGCTCATAGACTGAATAATTCCCTTTGTACAACACCAAGCGGCTTTTTTCGATCGCCAATACATGATCGACGACTTCATCGACAAACTGTCGATCATGGCTCACAACGATAAACCCGGTTTTTTGCTGCAAATAGCGGGCAACATGTTGGCGAGCGGTCACATCCAAATGGTTGGTCGGTTCATCGATCAAAGGAAAATTCTCTTCATCAACGAACAACCGCGCCAATAGGACTTTCGTTTGCTCGCCGCCAGATAAAGTCGCAAAGGGACGCCAAAGCACTTCTGGATCAAGTTGCAGCAGGTTCAATTCCCGCTCCAAACGCCACTGCTCAAATTCGCCAGATTCCTGTAAAACAAAAAGCGTCAATTGCTGATCATCAGCGACGGTTAAGGGAAAATAAACGAATTGTTGCTCATGGGTGATCGAGCCGCTATAAGGCAATTCATTGAGCAGCAGACGCAGCAAGGTCGTTTTGCCGCGACCATTTCTGCCAATCAACCCTAATTTCCATTGTGTATCAAGGTTCAAGTTGGCATCCTCAAAAAGCAACCGTTCCTGGCTATCAAAGCCAAAAGTTAAATGATTAATACTGATATTCGACATAAATATACCTCGTCTCTATTCACGGAATAGAGTAGACCTAAAGCTATTTTCAGAATCAGTTTTTAGAGGTACACAAAAAGATCCCCCATTGAAAAAGTCAACCAATCCTGAAAATCTGCAGACTATCCCCTTGGAGGAACAGTTTCATGCAGCTTTCAACAAATTGGTTAATTTTTCAATGGAGGATCCCTCATTTCGTTTAATAGTGCCCTAAGTATAGCATTGATCGACAAAAAAGCGCAAGTTCGGTACTCACTGCTGCTTTATCTTTCTATTTTATTCACAAACTAAACCCGTTATCGCTGGAAACGTTTCATTAAAAAACACTTGAAAAACAAAAAAACCATCAGGTTGGTTAGTCCTGATGGCAAAAGGAGTAAAATGAAAAATAAAAAGGTTGTTGGTTGTGAATTCATTATACCTCCGATAAAAAAATTTTACATGTGAAAAACATAACAGTTAAATTAAATAACTCTTGTTTAACTGGAATGTTTATCATTTTTTTAACAATAAAGCGGTCATCCGTTGGATAGCAAAAGAAATTTCATCCGTTGCTTCATCTTGCTTAGCTTCTGCCGCATCAAAGGCTTCTTGGTCGATTTTGTTATCCAGACTCAAAATCATCTCATCACAGCCGGCAACATATTTCATATACGCCCGCTCGAATTTTTTATGGATCCCCATCACATTCGCTGGTGGACGCAATTTGCTGATTTTTTCCAGCATCAAGCGGTATTTGTCCGTGCCTTCTTTAAAAATTCTGGTAATCTCAGCTAGCCGCTCAGGTGTTACCTCGGCTTCTTTTTTCTCGTCAATCGCTTTGCGGATCTCTTCATAATTGGGATTCATTTTCTCCCCGATTGCTTCTGTTTCTTTGACAAGATCGTTGATTGTTTGTACATAAAAACCTAAGTTTGGTCGCACAGTGGGTTCCCTACTTTCTTTGTTATTATCTTCTATTTTACCGTTTCTTACTGCAAATGAAAAGGTCAAGAAACAGACACAGGGTTTATCGAAAATAAGCCAGCAAAAAAGGCCTGCTGCCCATGGAGAAGGACAGCAGACCATTGATTGTTTTTTCGTTTATTTTGGCTTATTTGCGTCCCATTGCTCGTTGGATCGCTTTGACGATCTCAACGACTGGAATAATCGCAAAGGAGGCGCCTAAAACGATGCCCCATTGATACAAGTCAAGGTGTGCAACACGGAAGATATCATTTAATCCTGGCACGATGAAGATCACTAGCATCAACGCAAAGGACAACAGGATCGCCCAGTTGAAGGCTTTGTTTCTAAATGCCCCTACTTTAAAGAGCGACTGATGGATCGATTTGACGTTGAAGGCATGGAACAACTGCATCAATCCTAACGTGGCAAAAGCCATCGTTAAGGCATCGGCATGGATCGCATCGTACGTATTGTGAACGGGCCATTGGATCGCTGACCAATAAACGAACAGCACGGTTGCCGCTTCTAAGATCCCTTGGTAGATGATACTACTCATCACACCACCAGAAAAGAAGTTGGAACTGCGTCCCCGCGGTGCATGTTTCATTAAATCTTTTTCAGCAGGCTCCATTCCTAGGGCAATTGCTGGGAAGGTATCCGTTACTAGGTTGATCCAAAGCAAGTGGATCGGCAATAGCGAGTCCCAACCCCACAAGGTTGCTAAGAACAAGGTCAAAACTTCCCCTAGGTTAGCGGCTAGCAAGTATTGAATCGCTTTTTGAATATTGGAGAAGACTTTTCGTCCTTCTTCCACTGCTACGACGATCGTAGCAAAGTTGTCATCGGCTAGGACCATATCAGAAGCACCTTTAGAAACTTCGGTACCTGTGATCCCCATGCCGACACCAATATCGGCTTGCTTCAGTGATGGTGCATCGTTGACCCCGTCACCGGTCATGGCAACGACTTTGCCTTCTTGTTGCCAAGCTTTGACGATGCGGACTTTATGTTCCGGTGATACCCGCGCATAGACTGAATAGTGGGCTACTTTTTGAGCGAACTCTTCATCGCTCATTTTATTGAGTTCAGCACCAGTCAAGACAGCATCATCATCGCCCGGTTTGATAATCCCTAAACGTCCCGCAATGGCTTCTGCCGTATCGCGGTGGTCTCCGGTGATCATGATTGGACGAATTCCAGCTTCTTTGGCTAAACGTACCGCATCGGCTGCTTCTGCCCGTTCTGGATCGATCATTCCGACTAAGCCAGCAAAGACGAGATCATTTTCGACAATTTCTGATTCTAAGTTTTCTGGTACTTGGTCTACGTATTTGTAGGCCATCCCCAATACCCGTAACGCTTGTTTTGCCAGATCGGTATTGTTAAATAAGATTTTTTCTTTTTCCTCATCGGTCATTGGCAGCTCTTGGCCATCCAATAGCACTTTTGAGGTTCTGCCTAACAAGACATCCGGTGCACCTTTGACAGCAACTAAATAGCGGCCGTCTTCTTGTTGGTGGATCGTACTCATTAGTTTTCGGTCAGAATCAAATGGCAGATCCGCTATCCGTGGTTCTTGATTGACTAAATCTCGAACATGGAACCCTTGATCCATCCCAAATTGTACCAAGGCAGTTTCGGTCGGATCACCGATCAAGTTGCCTTCTTCACCAAATTTTGTATCATTGGCAAAGTTCATGACTTTTAATGCCATGTTGTCTAACGGAATATCTTCTGAAGCAGCATGTTGTTTGTTGTTGACATACAATTTTTCCACGGTCATTTGATTCAACGTCAAAGTACCGGTTTTATCAGAAGCGATAATGTCCGTTGCCCCAAGGGTTTCAACCGCAGGCAATTTACGGATCACTGCATTTCGTTTCGCCATGACTTGCGTACCTAAGGCTAAGATGATCGTTACGATCGCTGGCAGCCCTTCTGGGATCGCCGCTACTGCTAATGAGATCGAAGTCAATAGCATGTCGACCCATGACGTATTGTTAAAGATCGTTCCAACAAAGAACATGATCACTGCAATGATAATGATGGCGATCGTCAGGAATTTTCCTAGTTCATTTAAGTTACGCTTCAACGGTGTTTCGGTTTCTTGGGCGCTAGCCAGCATGCCAGCGATTTTCCCAACTTCAGTTCCCATCCCTGTATTGACCACGACCCCTTTTCCGCGGCCATAGGTCACATTACTGTTTGAATAAGCCATATTGACGCGATCGCCGATCCCGACATCCGTCCCGTCGATGACAGTCAATTCTTTTTCGACTGGTACGGATTCACCGGTCAAAGCGGCTTCTTCAATTTTTAACGAACTTGCTTCTAAGAGGCGTAAATCCGCCGGTACGACATCGCCAGCTTCTAATAGGACAATATCCCCCGGAACCAATTCATCGCTCTTGATGGTGACGGTATGACCATTACGCAAGACGTTGGCATTTGGGGTGGACATTTCCCTTAGCGCTTCGATGGCCTGCTCTGCCTTTGCCTCTTGAACAACACCCATGATCGCGTTGATAATGACAACTGCTAAAATAATAATTGAGTCCACGACTTCATGGGAAACGACTGCTGAGATAATCGCCGCCGCTAGCAAAACGATGATCATCAAATCTTTGAATTGCTCAAAGAATTTTTGTGCCATCGATTTCTTTTTGCCTTCTTCTAATTCGTTGGGACCATACTCAGATAAGCGTTTTTGTGCTTCATCGTTCGTTAATCCATTGGCATCTGTTTGCATTTCTTCCAGAACATGCTGCGCTTCTTGCGCATAAAACGCCTGCGAAAGCTGTTCCTTTTTGTTTTCTTCTGACATGTTTCTCCTCCTTTTATAGTTACTCTTCCTTTATTGTACATGATATGAAAAAAAATAGACTTATGTATGCACTGTCTAAGCATACATAAGTCTCACTGTTTAAGACAGCACCAGAAATTTCTTTCAGGATGGTGATACTGCCGCAGATAAAATCCGCCAATTACTCCCTCATGTTCATATCAATAACCTACATTATACAAAAACTTTTCGGGTCTGGCAATTTTATTTTCGCTGAAATTCAACAAAGGATTTCTCCTAAAAATCAAGCGATGATCGAGCCGTTTGGCATGCCTTTTGGTGCTTCCACGATTTGCAGACGACCATCATTGTCTTCTGCCGAAAGGATCATTCCTTGGCTGACTTGCCCCCGCATTTTCCGTGGTTTTAAGTTGGCAACGATCACGACTTTTTTGCCAATCAAATCTTGTGGTTCTGGATAAAATTCAGCGATCCCCGATAAAATTTGACGATCTTGATCATCCCCAGCAGCTAAGCGGAATTGCAGCAGCTTGTCGGCGCCTTTGACTTTTTGACAGTCGACAACTTCTGCCACTTTTAATTCGATCTTATCGAAGTCTTCGTATTTGATTTCGGCTTTCTCTGATTGCAGTGTGGTTTCTTCTGGATCCCATTTCACCGTTTCTTCTGGACTTTGTGTCCCTTCAGCCATTTTCTTTTGGATGTAGGCTACTTCTGTTTCAAGTTCCAAACGAGGGAAAATCGGTGTGCCTTTGGCAACGACTTTCGTGCCACTTGGAAATTCACCAAAGCGTAAATCTTTCAGATCCATGGCAACAGAGGCTAACCCTAATTGTTGGAAAATGTTGGCTGGTGTTTCTGTCATCACCGGTTGCAATAAGATCGCGACGATGCGTAAGCTTTCCGCTAAATGAACCATCACACTATTTAATTCTGCGCGCTTTTCTTCTTCTTTGGCTAGCACCCATGGTTGGGTTTCGTCAATGTATTTATTGGCGCGAGAAATCAATGTCCAAACTTCGGATAATGCCGTACTGAATTCCATTTTGTCCATGGCTTCATGGTAACGACCGACCACATTGGCAGCAGTCGTTGACAACTCGCTATCAAAAGGTGTCACTTTTGAGGCATAGTCCGGCACTAAACCATCACAATATTTATTAATCATAGCGATCGTCCGATTCAGCAAGTTTCCTAAGTCGTTGGCTAGATCGTAGTTCAAACGAGAGACGAAATCTTCTGGTGTAAATACACCATCGCTCCCAAAAGGAACCGCTCGTAATAGATAGTAACGCAACGCATCTAAGCTATAGCGTTCCACTAACATTTCTGGATAAACGACATTGCCTTTTGATTTCGACATCTTGCCGTCTTTCATCATCAACCAGCCATGGCCAAAGATTTTTTTCGGTAATGGCAAGTCTAAGGCCATCAGCATGATTGGCCAATAGATCGTATGGAAACGCACGATTTCTTTCCCAACCATATGCACGTCAGCTGGCCAGTATTTTTGGAACAAGGAATCGTCGTCTGAGCCATAGCCTAATGCCGTAATATAGTTGGATAACGCATCGATCCACACATATACCACGTGTTCAGGACTAGCAGTGACTGGGATGCCCCATTTAAAGGTCGTTCTGGAAACAGCCAAGTCTTCTAAGCCGGGTTTGATAAAATTATTCAGCATTTCATTTTTACGTGATTCTGGTTGAATGAACTCTGGGTGTTCATCATAGTATTCAACCAAACGATCGGCATATTTGCTCATGCGGAAGAAATAAGAAGATTCCTTCACCAATTCTACCTCATGACCACTTGGCGCTTTACCGCCGATGACTTTGCCCTCTTCATCGCGGTAAACTTCTGCTAGTTGCGTTTCGGTAAAGTACTCTTCATCAGAAACGGAATACCAGCCTTCGTATTCCCCAAGATAGATATCGCCTTGATCAAGCAATTGCTGGAAGATTTTTTGAACGGCTGTTTTATGGTAGTCATCCGTTGTACGGATAAATTTGTCATAACTGATGTCTAGTGTGTTCCATAATTTCTTGACGTCAGCTGCCATTTTGTCGACATATTCTTGCGGATCTACGCCAAGTTCTTCTGCTTTTTTCTCGATTTTTTGACCGTGCTCATCGACACCCGTCAAATAAAAGACATCAAAGCCCATCAATCGTTTGTATCGTGCTACCGCATCACAAGCGATCGTCGTGTAAGAATTCCCGATATGCAGCTTGCCGCTTGGATAATAAATTGGCGTCGTAATATAGAATGTTTCTTTTTCAGCCATGGACGCAAGTCCTCCTTTTCACTAGTAAAGTGTATACTTAGGTAGTATACAGTTCGCAACCCAAAAATGCTATAAATTTAATCAAAAAAGCGGACAACCTAAGACCTTTCTTCATGCTCTAAAAGAAGCAAAGGAATCGTTTTGGTCCTTAAAACGCAGCAAATAAACCAGCAGATTTGAGTATTTCTTTTCTACTAGTTATCATAGCGCAGATAGCCGTTCACTTCAATGTTCTAAGGGAAGAATCTGATCCTGACAACAAATCTCATAGGAAATAAAGCTGTTTTATCTCTCTTTGATTAACAGGTACTTCTTTTGCTATAATGAGGAAGACTTCACTTATAGAAAGGAACGCTATGACCCGAAAAAACAAACAGCATTTTTTGCTTTTAACCGTGCTTTCTGTGGGGCACTTGCTCTTTTCAACCACAGGTTACCCCTTTTTGTTTGCTTACTTCAACAGCCATGATTACGCGGCGCTTTTTGCGACAGCGCTGGCAATCCTACGGGTAGCTTTTCTGCTCTGGATCGCTCTTTGGGGTTATTCAGCGCTCAAAGAACACCCTCGGTCTTCTTGGCTTTATCTCGCATTGTTTTTCATTAATTTGATCGTTCCTTATTTTTTCCGTTAAGGAAAACCATCGCGCTCAGTTACTTACTTTATCTAAGGCAGGAGAAACCAATGAAAGAATTTACCTCAAAATCAGCTGAAAAGCACTACTATGAAAAAGAAGCTTCTGAAGCAGACTTTCTTACGTGGTATCAGGCACAAGATCAGCCAAAATACGAGAAACCCTCCGTAACCGTCGATATGGTGTTGATGTGTTACAACAAAGAAGAAGAACAACTCAAAATTGCGCTGATCCAAAGAAAAGGGCATCCTTTCCGGAATTCTTGGGCATTGCCAGGGGGCTTCGTCAATCCCAATGAATCGACAGGCCAAAGTGTGATCCGTGAGACCCAAGAAGAGATTGGGGTCACCATCTCCAAGCAAAACATCGAACAGCTGCATACCTTCAGCACCCCTGGTCGTGATCCGCGTGGGTGGGTAATCACCGTCAGCTATTTGGCATTTATTGGTGAAGAGCCTTTGAGTGCTGGGGACGATGCGAATCAAGTGCGCTGGTTCTCTCTGGAAAGAAAAGCCAATCAAATCTATTTGACCAGCGGTGAGATCGAGATCATTCTTGACTTGGTGACTGGCGCCTCTGTTGGAAAAGATACGTTGGCTTTTGACCACAGCGCGATCATTCTCAAAGCCTTCAAACGGGTTGCCAACAAGATGGAACACGAGCCGCAAGTGCTTCTTGTGTTAGGCAAAGACTTTACGATCACGGAAGCCCGTAAAGTATTCGCCAAGTTTTTGGGGATCGATTTTAAAATGATCGATCATTCCAACTTCAAAAAATCCATGCTCCAATATTTTACGGAAGTTGGCGAAAAGCCCGTCGGCATCGGGCGTCCCTCAAAGATCTATCGCTTAAATGACGCATTTTTAGGTGATAAAATGTAAAAAAATACAACCCCCTGTCAGACCTTAGTTTGGCAGGGGGTTGCTGGTTAATCATAATTAGTGAACGTGGTTCCTAGAAACAAAAATCTTAAAGATTTTTTCTATACCCTAGGCGATCCCTGGCGTTCCTTCCAGTTCAAGTGGCTCAGCTACTCATTTCGCCTGAGAGCCGTTCTAGCTTCTGTTGGTCCTGCGTATCCAACGTGACAAAACGCAGTTCTTTACCGTACCACTGCGCTTTGTACTGGATTTTACGAACGAATTGATGCCAATCACTGATGCTGTAATGACCAGCTTTTAAAACCGTATCTTCTGCGATTTGTTCCAAATAGATCGTATCATACTGTTTTACGAGATGGTAGCTGACTTGATCGATGAATTCCCGCTTTTGACAGCAGTGAAAACGATAAAGGCGAGCGACCTTTCCTTTTAGCTTCTGATAATTTCGTGCCTGAGTCAAAAGGATTTTTTTCCGTTTGACCGCCGTAGCTTTCACCTGAAGTTTGCGTTCTGCTCGTGTCAGCTTTTGCTTCGTTTGGATGGCATGTTCACAGGTGATGGGTACCGGCTGGTTGGCTTTGACCAACTGCTGTGGATCATAAACAACCGCGATAGACGCTTGCTGTTTCGGGAGTGGCGTGATCTCTTCCAAACAAAGGATCGAGATGTAAAACTCTTCGTTGTTTTTTGCTGAGATCGTTGCCGATTTGATTTTCCCTTTGATCTCCCGATGCTTTTTTACGGGAACCAGTGTTTTAAGCTTTGGCAGCTTGATTTGATCCTCTTCAAAATAAATGGTGTGCTGCTGATTATTGGTGGTATACGATTGCCAGATACTTTTTTTGGTTTTCATTTTTGGAAAGCCAGCCCGCTTTTGAAAGTAATTTCGAAACGCTCGATCCAGATTCCGTTGTGCATTCGCCAATGCCAAACTATCGGTCTCCTTCAAAAAAGGATACTCCTTTTTTAGTTTGGCTGGCGTCAACCCTTGCTTTGCTTCATTGTTGGCCAGCTCTTCCATCTTCGCCTCCAGCAGTTGATTGTACGTAAACCGTACACAGCCGAAGGTTTCGATGAAAAACTGTTTTTGCTGTCCATTAGGATAGATCCGAAATTTGTATGCTTTTAAAACACCCAGTTTCATCTCCTCCTAACACTCCCTATACCTTTGACGCTAGTTCCCCTTTTTTTGTGCTAACTTTTCTTGGTAGATCTTGGCTTCTTGTTTCGTGGCATAAACGAAATGTCCTGGTGCGATTTCTTCCATTGCTCGTTCTTGGTTATCGTTTGGTTCACTGACGTATTTGATCCGTTTACGTTGACGCTCATGGTCAGGATCTGGCAGTGGAATCGCTGATAACAGACTTTCAGTATATGGATGAACCCCGTAATGATAGATTTCATCACTAGTTCCCACTTCTAGTAGTTTGCCGTTGTGCATCACGCCGATCCGGTCGCTGATGTGTTTGACCATCGATAAGTCATGAGCGATAAACAAGTAGGTCAATTTATGTTCTTCTTGCAGATCTTGCAGCAAGTTAACGACTTGGGCTTGGATCGAAACATCCAATGCCGAGATCGGTTCATCACAGATAATGAATTTTGGATCGACGGCTAACGCGCGGGCGATCCCGATCCGTTGACGTTGTCCCCCTGAAAATTCATGGGGATAACGGGTCCCGTGACTTGGGTTGAGTCCGACCGTTCGCAAAAGTTCATCCACCCGATCATTGCGTTCTTTTTCATTTTTGGCTAATCCGTTGATATCGATCCCTTCAGCAATAATGTCCCGAACTTTCATCCGGGGATTCAAGGAGGCATAAGGATCTTGGAAGACCATTTGGACTTCCCGGCGAAAATCAGCCAGCGGTTTCTTGCCTTTGATTTTCATAACATCTTGTCCATCAAAAAGAACTTCGCCTCCGGTAGGGTTATTCAAACGAATCACCGTCCGTCCAGTGGTCGATTTTCCACTTCCGGATTCGCCTACTAGACCAAAGGTTTCTCCTTCATAGATTTGGAAGGAGATATCATCGACGGCTTTGACTTCGTCTTTGCGGCCAACGTTAAAATATTGTTTAAGATTCTTTACTTCAAGTAAAACTTTTTCCAACCGTTTCTCCTCCTTTAGACAGATGCCTGAGTATTTTTTTCTTGGAATTTTTTCCAGCGAATCAAGATCTCATCCGGCGGAGTTACCTTCGGTGCTTGCGGCGCTAACAGCCACGTTGCTGCTTTGTGAGTCGGTGAAACATCAAAGAACGGTGGTTGCTGTTCTGCATCGATCTGCAAAGCAAATTCGTTTCGTGGATAAAAAGCGTCCCCTGTTGGCGGGTCCAACAGATCCGGTGGTGAACCAGGAATCGCGTACAACCGATCGCCTGTCCCTTCTAACGTCGGCATCGAGCCTAACAAGCCCCAAGTATACGGATGTTGCGGGTTGTAGAAGATTTCTTCTGCGGTCCCCACTTCGACGATTTTCCCACCATACATCACGGCTACTCGGTCAGCCACATTGGCAACGACCCCTAAGTCATGGGTAATAAAGACGATGGACGAATTGATTTTCTTCTGAATATCTTTTAATAACTCTAAGATCTGTGCTTGGATCGTTACATCCAATGCAGTCGTCGGTTCATCTGCAATCAAGATCTGTGGGTAGCAGATCAACGCGATCGCAATAACGATCCGCTGCCGCTGACCACCGGAAAATTGATGCGGATAATTTTTCAAGCGTTTCTCAGCATTCGGGATACCGACAAGGTTCAGTAATTCCAACGCTTGTCGCAAGCCTTCTTTTTTACTGATTTTGTTGTGCTTCATCAATGACTCTGCCACTTGCTTACCAATCGGCATCGTTGGGTCTAGTGAAGTCATTGGATCTTGGAAAATCATGGCGATTTCCTTGCCACGGATTTTTTGCAGTTCTTTTTCGGATTTTTTCAAAATGTCCGTCCCATTGAAGAGGATCTGGCCATTATCGACATTGGCATTGCTGGCTAACAGCCCCATAATACTACGGGTTGTCACGGACTTGCCGCTCCCGGATTCGCCCACGATCGCCAAGGTTTCTCCTTTGTATAGATCGAAACTGACATCACGGATCGCTTGGACTTTCCCAGCAAAGGTGTCAAAAGAAATTTCTAAGTTTTTCACTTCTAAGACTTTTTTCATCGCAATCACTCTTTCATTTTCGGATCAAAGGCATCACGCAAACCGTCTGCCAGCAAGTTGAACCCAATCATAATCACAGACAAGGTCACAGCCGGCACCCACATTTGGTAAGGCAGGAACAAGAAGGTTTTGTAGCCATCGCTTAGTAACATCCCTAAAGATGCTGAAGGTGGTTTTAGTCCTAGCCCGATAAAGCTTAGGAAGGCCTCGAAGAAAATCGCCGAGGGAATACTGAACATCATTTGTACGATGATCACGCTGGAAATATTTGGTAATACGTGTTTCATCGCAATCTTGAGACGACTTTCCCCCAGTGTCGTTGCGGCTAAAACGAATTCCTGATCTTTTAGTTTCATCGTTTGGGCCCGTACGATCCGCGCCATTGGAATCCAGTTAGTGATCGCCATTGCTGCCACGATCGAGAAGATCCCTGGTTCGAAAACTACCAGCATCAAGATCATTACCACTAAGTTGGGAATACCAGATAAGATCTCTAAGAAACGTTGCATCACATTATCGATCCGTCCACCTAAAAGACCAGAGATCAAGCCATAGGTTACACCAAAGATGATATCTAGCATCGCTGCGATAAACGCAATCAATAAGGAGATACGTGTTCCTACAAATAAACGACTCAATAAGTCACGACCTAATCCATCCGTTCCTAAAAGGAAATACGTCCCGTCAGGAACATTGGCAGCTGCATACTTATCTACTAGCTCGCCTCCCACCATCGCATAGCCGTTTAAGCCATTGATGTTGATACCGGGAATTTTCGGCGGCAGATTCGTAAAGGTCACATTTTGTGCAGTTGGATCATGTGGCGAGACAAAAATCGTAATGATTGAGATCGCAATAATGATCAGCAACAAAATGATTGAGAAAACCGCGGCTTTGTTCTTTTTCAAACGACGCCATGAATCTTGGAAAAAGGTTAATGAAGGGGTTGCGATCGCTTCACGCTCTTCATTGGTATTTTTTTGTAACGGTTGAAATTTGGCTGCATCGATGGCAGCAACATCATTTGCTGTGTAAGGTTTCTCTGCCATTAGCCACGACTCCCTTCTGAAACTCGGATCCGCGGATCAACGATTCCATATAAAATATCAACAACAAGAATCACAAAGACCAACATTGCGGAATAAAGGATCGTTACCGCCATGATCGTTGGATAGTCATTGGTCATGATTGATTTTACGAACTGTTCACCGATACCCGGGATCGCAAAAATATTTTCTACGACAAGGGAACCAGTCATCAAACCGACAGCTAGCGGTCCTAACAACGTCAATAACGGAATCAAACTATTCCGCAAACCGTGCTTGAAGGCAATTTCCCAGCGGCTCAATCCTTTTGCTCGTGCCAACTCGACATAATCACTATGCAGCACTTCCACCATCTCGGTTCGAATAAACCTGGCGGAATCCGCTAACGGCGACATCGCTAAGGCGACGGTCGGTAGGATCGTGCTAGCAAAGGTCTCCCACTTAGCAATCGGCAAGATCCCTAGTTTGATGGCAAAAATGTATTGCAGCAAAACGGCAAAGACAAAGTTAGGGATCGAACGCCCTAAGATCGCCACTAAGGTAGACGTTGTATCGATCCAAGTATTTTGCTTCATCGCAGAGATCGTTCCTAAAATGATCCCAAAGAAGGTACCAAAGATGATCGCTTGTAGCCCTAGTTGCAGAGAGGGTCCGATTCTTCCTGATAGTAAATTCGCTACCGGCTGGTTTTTAAATTGGAAAGAGATCCCAAAGTCACCTTTTAGTAAATTGGTCAAATAAAGCCAATATTGGGTAATGATCGGTTTGTCCAATCCTGCTTGCTCATTTAGCAAGGCAATTTGTTCTGGACTTAATTTTTCAGCATTCGTATATGGTGTTCCTGGCAAAAATTGCATCAAGAAAAAGGTGATCGTGGCAATCAGCCATAATGTTAAGACCATGTAGAACACTCGTTTCAATAAATATTTCAAAAAGCTGTTCACGCAGTTTCCCCCTTAAGTATTTTGACTTCTATTCAATAATTATGTAAATTAACATAGTACGAATCATTAAAAAGGAGTCAGATCATGAAAATAAAAAAAAGTAGTGGGCTCATACCCCTCCTATGCCTCGCAATTTCTGGCGGATGGTTAGCCATAAAAAATGAATTTTCCATAGCAGCTCTTTCAGATGCCCTTTTCTTGTGGGCGCTGTTCTTTTTGATCATTGGCGGTTTTTTATGGGTATTTGCTTCTGGTTTCTTTGACCATTTTCAATATTCCATGAAGAAAGCTTTTTCCAAAAATAAAACAGATTATCTGAAATTATCCCAAGTTGGCAAACAGAGTTACGCCTTTTGGTTATGGCCTGGTGTCTTCTTGTTATTCCTTTCATTGCTCTTTTTAATGATTGCTACTAGTTAATTTCATCCTTATAGTTTTACTCGTTGAAATGAGAAGCAAAAGGCTGAGACAAGAAATTGTCCCAGCCTTTTCTTCGGCATTTCAAGTCAACTACTCGTGATTATTCGATTGATGTCCACTTGTAGTCGTATTGTGCGCCTGCTGCGTGAGCAACAACACCTTTGACTTTTGTCGCACGTAAGTGTGCTTCCGCTTTTTGATAAACTGGAATGACACCTTGTTCATTCATAATGATTTTTTCTGCATTGACCAAATCTTCCCAACGTTTGTCAGGGTCATTGGCATTGGTCGTACCTGCTGCTTTTACAGCTGCATCGTATTCTTCACTGCTCCATTGACCACGGTTGTATGAGTTGCCTGTCGTAAACAAGTCAGTAAAGCTACTTGCATCGGCATAGTCAGCACCCCAACCGCCCATTACTGTATCAAAATCACCCGCATTTGAACGATCCAAACGAACAGAGAATGGAACTGGACTTAACGTGACTTTCACACCGTCCAATGTTTTTTCGATCGTGTCTTGCAAGTACTCAATGATTTTCTTGGTTGAGTCTGTATCAGAAGCTAAGATATCAAATTCTAATGAATCGATTCCTAATTCTTCTTTGGCTTTTTCCCAATATTCTTTTGCTTTCTCTTGATCGTAGCTAATGACGCTGCCAGCTGCTTCTGTGAAGTCTGTATGATCGCCAGGGCTGAAAGTCATGCCTTCCGGCACCAAACCAGTTGAAGCAATTGAACCATCACCTAAGATCGATGTTACTAAGGCATCACGGTCGATCGCATAAGAGATTGCTTTACGCAAGTTTTCGTTACGGAAAGGTGAATCTTCATCACGTTGATTCAATTCTAAGTAAGAAGTCGTTGCTTCTGGTTGAGAAACGAATGCTTCGTCGTTAGCCATCTGTTGCGCCAGTTCACCTGTTAAGATGACATCATCTGCTTGACCATCTTGGAAAAGATTCAAGGCAGTTGAGGATTCTTTCACGACGCTTACGTTGATCGTTTGTAATTTAACAGTGTCTTTGTCCCAATACTGATCGTTCTTTTCATAAGCCCATTCTGTATCCGTTCCTGGTCCATCAAAACCAGTCAAGACAAATGGTCCATTATAAACGGCATTGTCGCTGGTTGATGCATATTGATCGCCATTTTCTTCCACTACTTTTTGATTTTGTGGGAAGAAGGATGGAAATGCTAATAAGTAATCAAAGTAAGGTGTTGCTTTTTCTAGGGTGATTTCTAATTCATAATCCCCCACTGCTTTGATGCCTAGCTCTGATGGATCGGTATCGCCAGCTGTGATGGCATCCGCATTTTTGACTGGTGAAAATAGATACGCATATTCTGATGCAGTTTCAGGTTTGACTGTCCGTTGCCAGCCATAGACATAATCCGCTGCTGTAACAGGGTCACCGTTTGACCATTTCGCATCTTCACGCAGTTTGATCTTGTAAGTTAGTCCATCCTCGCTGACTTCAGCTGCTTCAGCTGCACCAGCAGGTTGTGGTGTGCTGTCAGCATCCAAACGATACAGTCCTTCATATACATTGTTCAATGCACTGAAGCTGATCGTATCGGTTGCTAATGAGAGATCCGCACTTGGCATTTCTTGTGAAACCACTACGTTAAATACTTGTTCTGCGTTGCTATCGCCGCTAGTTGCTGTGTCATTGCTTGAACTATTTGTTCCGCCTGTTGTACAGCCGGCTAACACCACGCCACACACAGCTACTAAACCATAGGCCCATTTATTTTTCATCCTGTCCTACCCCTTAATTGAATTAATTTTCAGAATAATCATTCGATTTCTGAAGTTAGATAAGATTTTAATTAATAATTATTAAAAAAGCAATCCTTTTTTCGATAAAAAACACCTTTGGAAGAAAGTTTTCTTGGTATTTACTTACCTTACTCTCATCAAACACTCGTTAAATGCTATTTTTCCTTTCTTTATTTATAAGAAATAAAGCAAAAATAATAATAAAAAAACATGGTTAAATGTAATTTACATTCGTTTTCTGTCTTTCTTTTTCATTTGATCTGTCAAAATGAGAAACCCCTGATAGAAGTGTAAATATACAGCAATCACCAATGATTTTTATCAAAACAGTCCAAAAAAAGACCTGATCGCATAGGATCAGGTCTTCTCGCTTTAAGGACACTTGTTGCCTCCGCGAAAGGATGCCCTTCAATGATTAATGGATCGCGCCGCCAATCGCTTTTAAATCTTCTTTGTCGGCATAATCAACGATGGCTTCCACTGCTGCAGTTAATCCTTTGGCGATGTCTTCGATGCTCATTGCAGGCTGTCCTGCTTTATCGACGACTTGCTGAGGAATAAACGGCACGTGGATAAAACCGCCTTTCATTTCCGGGTACTTTGTATCGATCATGTATTGTACTTGATACATGATGTGGTTGCAGACAAAGGTTCCAGCAGTATTAGAAACGGCTGCAGGTATTCCGGCTTTTTTCATGTTTTCTACCATTGCTTTGATCGGCAGTTGTGTGAAGTAGGCAGGCTTTCCTTCTGTTTGGATCACTTCATCGACGGGTTGATTGCCTTCATTATCAGGAATCCGGGCATCATCCACATTGATTGCCACTCGTTCTGGTGAGATGGCAAACCGTCCGCCCGCTTGACCGATGTTTAAGACGACATCTGGGTGGATCTCTTCAATTTTCTCTTCGACGATCGCCGCTGATTTCCCAAATACAGTGGGGATCTCTGCTTTCACGATCTGTGCACCATGAATTGTATCTGGCAGTAATTTCACTGCTTCTAAGGCAGGATTGATTGCTTCTCCGCCAAATGGATCAAATCCGGTAATTAATAATTTCATTTCCATCATCCTTCCATCTCTGTTTTACCACTAAAATGCCCAAAAGTACATTAAAGCGATGTGAATCACTAACAATATTAAAGCAATTGGGGCTTGTGCTTTAATGACACCATTAGGGTCTTTCATCTCTAACAAGGCCACTGGCAGTGCATTGAAATTGGCTGCCATCGGGGTCAACAACGTGCCGCAAAAACCAGCGGTCATTGCCAACGCACCAGCAACGACGGGGTCGCCACCTTGCGCCATTACGAAAGGTACACCAATGCCGGCGGTAATAACAGTAAATGCCGCAAAGCCATTTCCCATGATCATAGTAAAGATCATCATTCCTAAACAGTAAGCCACGACACCGATAAAACGATTGCCTTCTGGCACGACGCCAGAGATTCCTTGAGAAATCACGTCACCAACACCAGCAGCGTTAAAAATGACACCTAGTGCTGCTAATAACTGTGGCAAGATACCGGCAGTTCCGACTTGACGAAGCATCCGGTCGGAATCGTCTAACACTGTTTTTGGTTTAGCGGAAGTTAGCACGACTGCCAACAAGAGTGCTAAGATCGACGCGATCCCGATCCCCACTTGGCCCCCTAATGGTGTATAAGAAATCACCACAGCGATCAATGCCAAGCTGATACATGGTACGAAGATCGTACTACCGATCCGTTTTGCTGACGCTTCGGCTTTTTCATCATCAACGTCCACGATTTTACCAATCTGCACTTGTTTGAAGAAGGTCAAACAGCCCATCAAAACGATCAAAATCCCGTCCACAAGATACGGCAAGAAATTCCCGAAAGCAAAGACGATCCCTAGCAGTAACCAAAAAGCAGAGGTGCCTAATCGGGTAGGATGATCCGCTTCACGAAAAACCCGTACAGCCGTCATGATCGACAGTAATCCGATCAAGATATAAAAGAATTCCAATAATCCGTTAACGATTCCTTCCATCTATTTCTCCTCCTTCTTGCCATATTTTTTTGCTAATTTTCGATCAAAGAGCAAGTTCGACAATGTAGCAATGACTAAGACGATCAATGCGATCGGCAATGAGGCTTGCGCGATTGAACTAGCTGCCACATCATACCCAAGAGATTGCAATGTTCCTACGATCAATAGCACACCAGAAGCAGCCACGAAGGTATTTTGCGCAAAGAAATTCCCAAAGTTTTCGTTGGCGGCAGCTCGGGCTTTGATTTTTTCCTGATCTTTTTCATCTAGTTCCCCAAATTTATTTTCCCCAGCAGCTTGCGCCATCGGGTTGACGATTGGGCGAATAAATTGCGTATGTCCTTGGATCCGAATAGAGAAAAAGCCAGCAAGTTCTCGAATAAATAAGTACAAACTCAGAAACTTCCCTGGTGTCAAGCCTTTGATTTTTTCAATCAATATGACGGCCTGCTGTTTCAAGCCAAAACGTTCCGACAAGCCAACCATTGGTAGCGTCAGCAAGAACAGTGTCACGAGTCGATTATTGACAAACGCTTCTCCTAACATTGTTAAAAAATCAACAACAGAAATCCCCGACACAAGCGCGGTGACAAAACCAGCAACGATTACGACAGCAATAGTATCTAGCTTCAGCAAAAAGCCGACTAAAATAACTAGAATACCAATCAATTTAATCCATTCCATCAAATCATCCTTTCACGATAAGTTATTTTTAATGAATACCAGCCTTTAGTATAATCTATTTTTTTCTTGTAAAACAATATTTTTTGAATTTTCTTTGTGGGAATACGCTTTCTTTAAGGCGTTTTTTAAATGTTTAGATAATAAAAAACAAAAGAAGAACTGCGCTTGTGCAGTCCTTCTTTTATTTTTCGTGTTTAAGAAGCAGAGGCTTCTTTTTTCATTTGTTTGCTTCGCAGCTGTCCGCAAGCTGCGTCGATATCTGTCCCATGTTCTTTACGAATCACACAGTTGATGCCGTTTTTCTTTAAAATGTCATAAAAAGCTAACACATCGGCTTTTTTACTTCGAGCATATTGGTCATGTTCACTCACTGGGTTATAAGGAATCAAGTTGACGTAAGACAATTTCTTTTTATCCTTCAATAATGCTGCCAACTGACGGGCATGTTCCGGTCGGTCGTTGACATGATCCAGCATGATATACTCAAACGTGATGCGGCGATTGGTTTTTTCTAAATAATAATCGACCGCTGCCATCAGTTTTTCAATTGGGAAGCTCCGATTGATCCGCATCATAGAGGTTCTGACTTCGTTATTTGGGGCATGCAGCGAAATGGCCAAGTTCACTTGCAAGCCGTTTTCCGCAAACTCTCTGATTTTATGCGCTAAGCCGCTGGTTGACACGGTAATATGCCGCGCGCCGATCGCTAAGCCTTTCGGGTCGTTGATAATCTGTAAGAAATGCATCACATTGTCATAGTTATCAAAAGGTTCGCCGATCCCCATGACGACTACGTGAGAGACTCGTTCTCCCTCGTTGCGTTCATCAAAATAGTGTTGCACTAACATGATTTGAGCCACGATCTCGCCTGCCGTTAAGTCTCGTTGTTTCTTTAATAACCCACTAGCACAAAAGGTACAGCCGATGTTGCAGCCGACTTGGGTCGTCACACAAACGGACATGCCATATTCTTGACGCATCAAGACCGTTTCAATCATGTGATTGTCTGGCAATTGGAATAAATATTTGACGGTCCCGTCACTGGCTTCTTGTACCACCATCTGTTTCAGGGGATTGATCACAAAGGCTGCCGACAGTTTCTCAATCAAAGGCTTCGGTAGATTGGTCATTTCTTCAAAGGTAGTTACTCGTTTTTCATAGAGCCACTCCCACACTTGGTTGGCCCGGAATTTCTTTTCATTTTGTTCAGTTATCCACAAAGATAAATCTGATTTGGTAAGTCCATAAATCGATGGGTTCACTTTTTTCCCTCTTTTCAAACTAGTCGCTACATACTATAACTGAATTCTTTGTGAAAAGCAACCGTGCCTTGTCCCTTCCTCTCAGTCTTTCAGCAGCAATTTTTTGTTGCATTGCTCTTTTTTAAAGGTCTCCTTTATTCCGTTTAACGGTTCATTTATCCATAGAAACACTCTCACAAAGACATGCACAAAAAAAGCAGGAGCCGAACCTACTCCTATGAACAAAATAGAGCGGTTCTTTCCTGCTTATTTCGGCTCTTTCCCCATGAGCGTTGCTTTATTGACAAGATCACCCTTCAAAAGAAAGGACTCGGCCTTCTTTTGCGGTCAACATCCCCCGTTGCGGTGGCTGTAGCTGTAAATAAAGCTGGAGTGACATTTCTAATATTAGTTCTTTGTCTCCTTGTTGAAAAACGCCATAATAATAGGTCTGTTCCCGTTTCTCTTCATATGTATGACTCACAAGGTAATACCCTTGTTCCATGGTTTCATTGCGCTTTTTGGTTTCTGAAAGAAAACGGCGAATATGTTTATAAGTAAAGAGAATCAATAAAATGACAACTGCTATTAAAAATAAATACCCCATTGCTGTTTTACACCTCGATCGTTGATGTGGCAAAGGTCGGCTCCACACCAATACTGATCATCAAAGCAGCATCGACTTCACACATCACTTTATCGTCTAAATGACAAACCTTTTCTTTCAACCGACTTTTGTCGATCGTGCGGATCTGTTCCATCAAAATGACGGAGTCTTTGCCAATCCCTGTGCAAGAAGCGGAAATCCCAATGTGGGTTGGTAATTTCGGCTTCGCCATTTTTGCCGTGATCGCCGCAATGATCACAGTGGGACTGAAGTGATTGCCCAAGTCATTTTGAATGATCAAGACCGGCCGTATTCCGCCTTGCTCCGATCCAACGACTGGTGAAAGATCGGCAAAATAAATATCTCCCCTTTTTACCATAGGACCACCCTAACTTTTATATTCTCGCGGAACCCTTGCTGAGAGGGTGCACGCTACTTCATAGTGAATCGTTTCTAACTGGTCTGCAACATCCTGCATCGTAATTCGTTTCCCATGATTCTCACCAATCAACGTGACCGTTGTACCGACAGCAAAGGCTCGTGGCAAACGAATCATCAGTTGATCCATACACACCCGACCGACGATTTCACAAGGTTCGCCTTCTACTAAGATCGAGAATCCTTGCATTTTTCGTAACCAGCCATCCGCATAACCGATAGGCACGGTGCCGATCCATTCCTGACGGGGCGTGATATATGTCTCACCATAGCCAATCCCCGCTCCTTTTTCAAGTAATTTCACTTGGATCAGTTCAGAAACAAGTGAAAGGGCTGGTTTTAAGGAGAATGGTTCCTTCAATGTATGACCTGACGGATTCAATCCATACATCGCGATCCCAAAACGGACCATATTCCCAACAGCCTCTTTGTGCCACAAGGAGGTCGCACTATTGCCTGTATGTATATATGTCGGCAAATAAGGCAAAACAGTTAAGACTTCTTTAAATCGCTGGTGCTGGGTTTCCCAATAAGTCGTATCAGCTTGATCGGCTGTAGAGAAATGGGTAAAGATTCCTTCCCAATCAAAAGAGGGATGATCTTCCAACCAAAGAACGGCTTGACGCACTTCTTCTGGGGTCAAAAAGCCGATTCTCCCCATGCCGGTATCCACTTTGACATGTACTTTAAGGGATGTCTTTATAGGATTTTCCTTTAAATAAGTATCAGCTTCTACCAACCAGTCCATCGAAGCGACTGGAAAAGAAAAATCGTATTCCGCAAGTAAGGGAATGTCATGCACGTTCACAACTCCTAAAATCAGTAGCGGCTCATTGATCCCTGCTTCTCGCAATTCGATCGCTTCATCAATCGTCGCAACGCAAAAACCTACTGCGCCGCCTTCTTTGGCTGCTTGAGCCGTTTGTACCGCTCCGTGTCCGTACCCGTTAGCTTTGACTACCGCAAAAAGAAACGTCTCACTTGGTAAGTGAGCAATCTCGTTTTTGATGTTTTCGGTAATCGCTGTTGTGTCAATAATCGCTTTCGTTGGTCTATGGTAAGCAACCACCATTTCCAGTTCCTTCTTTCTACTAGTGCTTGATCAGACAAACAAATTAAGTTGGTTTTATGTAGTCGTCTGTTCGTCCATAAAGTATCGTAATTTTCTTCACCAAGTGACGACTTCCACTCAGGTTACTCGCTATCCGATACTTCTAAGATAATTTGTGCAAAGGCAGTATCGTTTGTATGAGTGATACTGACAAAAATTTTTTCTAAAGGGTGCGGTGCTTTAGTGACGATCGGTGCACCGAATTCATTGGTCAAGACTTCAATATCGTGAAAAGAAACTTTGCCGATCCCTGTCCCCCAAGCTTTCGAGAACGCTTCTTTGCAGGCATAGCGCCCCCCGAGGAACTCAACTTGACGTTTCAGGGGCAAACGGGCAAATAATTTTGCTTCCTTCTCTGTTAAAATACGCGTTATAAACTGCGGTTTTTTTTCAATTAATTCTTTCATTCGAGGCAGCTCGACTGCATCGATCCCGATTCCTTTGATCATTCTTCTCGCTACCTTTACTTAAGATAGGGGTTTCCAAATTGGAATTGGCCCTTGTTTAGCTAGTTACCATTCTACCAAAAAAATGGCGAATTACCATTCAAATCTGACGAGTTTATACGGAGATTAAGATTTTCAATCACTGGCATTTGTTTTTTATATAAAAAAAAGACCTTGCAAGTTTCCTTACAAGGTCCACAAACTTAATTAGTCTTGGTTATTTCTGATAACAAAACCGCGTTTTTTGTCGTTGCTGCGGCGATTGTTTTTACGGGCACCATCTTTTGAATAGTTACCGCGGGCTTTATTGCCGTTGCCGCCGCCACGGTTCCCACCGTTTTCTTTGCGGTTACGATTGCCGCCATTGCTGTTATTGCTGCGACGACCATTTTTGTTGAATGATTTTTTCCCTTGAGGCAATGGACGCTCTGGTGTGATCTTGACTGGTGCTAAATCAGCAGGATCTTTCGCCATAGTTTTTAGAAGCAATGCTGCTAAATCTTGTGCAGAATAACGTTCTAATAGATCGTCGGCTGCTTGCAAGTATTTATCCAAACCATTTTCATCCAATTTGGTTTCAACAGATTCGATTGCGGCACCTAGTTGACCTTTGAATGCTTCTTTTTCGGTCGGTGGGCGCATTGGTGTCATCCGTTTTTTCGTTAAGTTTTCAATGACGTGCAGATAGCTCATTTCGTTTGGTGTAACGAAAGTCACAGACATTCCGCCTTTTCCAGCACGGCCAGTACGTCCGATCCGGTGAACATAGCTTTCAGGATCTTGAGGAATATCGTAGTTATATACGTGTGTCACGCCAGAGATATCCAATCCACGAGCTGCAACGTCTGTGGCAACTAAGATATCTAGTTGACCACTCTTGAATGAACGCAAAACGCTCATCCGTTTTTGTTGAGAAAGGTCTCCATGAATGCCTTCTGCTTTATAGCCACGGGCTTCTAAGCCGCGCGCCAATTCATCGACACGACGTTTCGTACGACCGAAAACGATGGTCAATTCTGGCGTTTGCACATCCAATAAGCGAGTCATGATATCAAATTTTTCGTAGTCTTTTGAACGAACATAGTATTGATCAATCAAATCAGCGGTCATTTCTTTGGCTTTGATCTGTACATGTTCAGGCTCTTTCATGAATTTCACGCCGATATTTTTGATTGCTGGCGGCATTGTTGCTGAAAATAGCAACGTTTGACGAACATCTGGAACTTGGCTGATGATTTTTTCAATATCTTCCAAGAAGCCCATGTTCAACATTTCATCCGCTTCATCTAATACAAGCGTTTCAACGGTGCCTAATTTCAAGGTGTGGCGGTTGATATGGTCTAACATACGACCTGGTGTACCAACTACGATGTGGGGACGATCTTTTAGTTGACGGATTTGACGGCCGATATCGGCTCCACCGTAAACTGCTTGAACGCGAATTTTTTTGTCTTTACCAAGACGATACAATTCTTCTTGGGTTTGGATCGCTAATTCACGGGTTGGGGCAATCACTAATCCTTGTAGTTGATGGTTCGTTGGATCGATTTTTTCTAACATTGGCAAACCAAATGCGGCGGTTTTACCAGTACCGGTCTGTGCTTGACCGATCACGTCTTTGCCTGCTAAGGCTAATGGAATCGTTGCTTCTTGGATGGGTGTTGCTTCTTCAAAGCCGGCACGCTCAACAGAAGTCAATAATTCGTTGGATAATTCTAGATCTTTAAATTTCAAATGGATCCTCCTAGGCTGGTCATCTTTTCGATGCCTGTTTTTCTATCATCGAAGCGTAGGTTAGTTCTTCAGAAACACAAGAGTAGTCCCATTTACTCTTATCTTTCTCTCGGTACCGAAAAACCGCTTCACGAAGGCATTATAAAAGGCTAAAACAAGTGTTGTTTGTCTCAGCCATCATTTTATCTCAAAACGTCAATGTTTTTTACAGTAATCATTCTGTGCTTCATCTTTCGGCGTTAGATAAGTATAACACGCTTTGAAAATTTCAGCAAGATTTCAACTCCCTTTTACATTCCTTTTAGTGCATCAACGACTTCACTCAGGCCCATGCCATTGCTGCCTTTGATCACTAGGCTATCGGAAGGTTCTAAAGTTTCTATTAAGGAGGCGATCAGCTGTGGTTTTTCATCAATCGCAAAATAGCGCACCTTGTCAGCAAGTGATGACTGAGCTAGTCGTTTTTGCAATGCTTGCATTTCTTTGCCATAAAGAAAAACTAGTTGGAACGAGTCGTCTAAGTGTGCGGCCATCTGCTCGTGCATTTGTGCAGAATCTGGTCCTAATTCAAGCATATCTGCCAATACGGCGATCCGTCGTCCTGCTAAGGGCAGTTTGCGGAAGCTATCCAATACAAGACCCATGGCAGTCGGATTGGCATTGTAAATATCGCTCAAAATCGCTGCCCCATTACCGGCAGTCACCCATTGGGTCCGATTTTTCGTTAATTGAAAATGCGCCAAACCTTCCTTGATGGCTTCATCTGCTACACCAAAATGACGTCCTAACCCAATCGCGATCAAAGCATTTTTGACATTATAGCCGCCTAATACCGGCAGGGTAAAGGTGGTACCTGCAACCGTAAAAATCGTATGGTCTTGTGATTCCTCTACGATGTCTCCTTGCAGGTCTCCCTCAGTTAAGCCAAAAGTTTCAATGGTTTGCGTCAAATTAGGAACAAAGGGCTCTAACAATGGTTCATCTGCCGGCATCATAAAGAAGCCGTCTTTTTTCAATCCTGCGGTGATCTCCATTTTGGCTTTGGCGATCCCTTCTCTGGATCCTAAATTTTCAATGTGGGCTTCCCCAATCAAAGTGATCGCCGCTGCATCAGGTTCTGCTAAGCGCGAAAGGACTTCGATTTCTCCTGCATGATCCATTCCCATTTCTAAAATCAATACTTGGGTATCTTCTGGTGCATGCAAGATAGTCAAAGGCACGCCTAATTCATTGTTGTGGTTGCCTTGGGTTTTATAGGTCTGGTACTTTTGGGCCATGACCGCTTCCACCATATCTTTGGTGGTCGTTTTCCCATTACTTCCAGTAATACCGATGATTTTCGGTGCAAGCTTTTCTTTGTACGCTCGTGCCAATTGTTGAAACGCTTTGACGGTATCCGTGACAGGAATCACAAGGATGTCTTGCGGCGGTTCGATCGTAGGGTGGCTCCACAGTGTGGCGATCGCACCATTGTCTTTGGCTTGCTGGGCAAATTCATGTCCATCACGGGTCCCCGCTAAGGGAACAAAAAGACTGTTTTCTTTGATCAGACGGCTGTCGAATTCCACAGAGGCAAGTGGCGTTTCATTTTCAATTTGCTGACCAAATACGGCAGCGGCTTCTTTTACAGTAAAATTCATCAGGTTTGCTCCTTTTTTACAAAAAAAGAAAGCACAAGATCGCTTCAAGTATTTTCCTTGAGTTGAGCTGGCTTTCTTCCTGCTATTTATTCTGCTTCGTTTTCGTTTTCTGCTTCCGTTTCGGTTGCTTCTACGTTGGTCAAGAACGAACGTCTTTGGTTGAAACGATTCATCCCTAATTGGATCAATTCTTCAATCAAATCCCCATAAGGCAAGCCGGTCTTCTCCCATAACAGTGGGTACATGCTAAATTCAGTGAACCCTGGCATCGTGTTCAGCTCATTTAAAAAGAGCTCATTTTTATTGGTCAAAAAGAAATCACAACGGCTCAATCCGCTGCCGCCTAGCATTGTATAGGCTTTTTTCGCAAACTCTTGGGCTTTGGCTTGTGTTTCTTCGGGAATTTGTGCAGGAATCTGCATCTCGATTCGGTTGTCAATGTATTTGGAATTGTAATCATAAAAGGCAACATCTTTCACGATTTCTCCCGGCATGGTGGTCCGCACGTCTTCGTTTCCAAGAACAGCGACTTCGATCTCACGAGCTTCGATTCCTTGTTCAACGATCGCTCGGGTATCGTAGCGATACGCTTCTTGCAACGCATTTTGCAGTTCTTCGCGGTTCTCGGCTTTCGAGATACCGACACTTGAGCCCATGTTGGCTGGTTTGACAAACATCGGATAAAGGAGACTGCCTTCGCATTGATCGAAAATCTTTTTCGGATTTTCTTTCCACGCATTTTTCAAGACTGGTACATACGGAACTTGCGGAATTCCCGCAGCTTGCAAGATGTACTTGGTCATGATTTTGTCCATCCCACAGGCACTAGTCAAGACACCGGCTCCGACATAAGGCATTCCGATGGTTTCTAAAAACCCTTGGATCGTGCCGTCTTCGCCATTTGGTCCGTGAAGTAAAGGAAAGACGATCGCGTCTTCTTCATAGATTGCCCCAGGTGAAATTTCTTCCCCTTTGGTCTCTTCATTGGTCAATGCCAAAGTATCTGGTGACGTTGGCGCCTCAGACAATAATGGGCCTTTTAACCAGCGTCCTTCTTTGGTGATCATTACTAATTGAACTTGGTAGTAATTATAATATACAGCATTAACAACTGAAAAAGCGGATAACAGTGATACCTCATGCTCTGCACTGCGTCCCCCGTATAATAAAATGATTTTCAAAAGAATTTCCTCCTGTATTCATTGATTCTACCAAACTAAGTCTTCCACATTTTAGCACAAAATCGACCAACCGGCATTAAATCTTGCAGAAATTTCTTTAAGCTTACACAGTCGTTAGTTGAATGTTTTTGATTTTGTCAGTACTATGAATATATCACGGCACGTTTAAAGAGGTGGGACCTATGACAGAACAAACCGCTCCTTCTAGAAAAGGACGATTAAAACAAATCGTTCATGTCTTTTTGAAATACAAAGTCGTTCAAAATATCAGCAAACAGCAGCACCCCGAAATGGTGCGGCAAGCGTTTGAAGAATTAGGACCAACATTTATCAAAATCGGGCAGATGCTTTCGGTCCGCAATGATCTGCTTTCCAGCACTTTCGTTGATGCCTTCAAGCAGCTGCAGGACAATGTCAAAAGCGATCCATTTCCCAAGGTCAAAGCACTGCTGGAAACAGAACTGCAGCAGCCGTTAACGGAAGTTTTTTCCGCTTTTGATGAGATTCCAGTCGCCTCAGCTTCCATCGGACAAGCCCATCGAGCAAACTTGCTCAGCGGCAAAGAAGTGATCGTCAAAGTACAGCATCCGGGGATCATTGCGGCAATTCAAGTGGATCTCGATCTTTTTGAAAAAGCCCTGCCGTTGGTTCGCGCAATTCCAGAAGCCAATGTGGTGGATTTAAAAAGCGTGCTAAGCGAAGTCCGACGATCACTTGCCAATGAAACGAATTTTTTGCAAGAGATGAAAAACGCACAGGAATTCTACCGCAACAATCACCAAGACCCGCAGTTGGCATTGCCAAAAGTTTATCCCGAATGGTGTACCCAAAAAGTATTAGTCATGGATTACATGGCAGGTGAAAGCTTGAATTGCTTACTGACCCGCAAAAATCAAGACATCGTATATGACAATCAGTCCGTGAAAGCCGTGAAAAAACAAGTGGGGACGCTATTAGTCGAAAACTTTATGAAACAAGTCTTTGAAGATGGCTTCTTTCACGCTGATCCGCATCCTGGCAATCTTTTCTTGCATGTCTTCACGGATCAAGCCAACCGCCCACAACCATTTCAAGTCAAGCAGCGCGTCGGTGTCCTCGGCGGGGTCGATTATTCGTTGAAATGGCAAGAAGAAGCTGTCATGCCGCCTTACCAAGTGATTTTCTTGGACTTTGGGATGATGGGTCATTTGGATCAGTCTTTACGCAGCCGTTTAGCCGATGCGTTGATTGCTCTTTATACCCAAGACACCCAAGAAGTCGGTAAAGCCGTCTTGCGGTTGTGCAACAGCAGCGGCAGTTCCTTTGACGAAGTCGCCTTCTACCAAGACCTGCAAAAATTTGTTGAAAACTACTATAATATGCCGCTAAAGGATATCGACTTGCAAAAAGTGATGGCGGAAGTCATCACGATCTGCCATGATAACCAACTGCAGATGCATCGAGACATCACCTTGCTGATCAAGGCTTTTGGTACCTTGGAAGGTGTGATCAAAGCCTTAGATCCCGAATTATCAATGATGGAAGTCACTCAGCCTTTTGCACAAAAATATTTCCTACAGCAGCTGAGTATTGAAGACGAGGTGAAAAAAAGCGCCTTGGCAACCGCAAAAAGCTTGCGGGCACTTAGCCATCTTCCCGATCGGACCTTGGCTGTCTTAGACACGTTTGCGACTGGTAAACACCGGTTGAATCTAGAGATCCGCGAACAAAAACAGCTATTGGACCGCTTTGATCAGATGGTCAATCGACTGGTGATCGGTATTATTCTAGCTGCGGTCATCCTTGGCTCTTCCTTATTGGTGGTCGCCAGCCCGCAACAAGGAGCCTTCGTCCATCAGATGGGGATCTTCGGATATACCTTGGCATTTTTCGCGATCGTGGCTTTAGTTGGTAAATACTTCTATGATCGTTTTCGTAAGAAATAAATAAGCACCTTCAATTCCCGTGTTTCATGCAGAAGCTGGGTCTTGAGGGTGCTTATTTTGCAAGGGTCTGTCGCAATTCGTTTTCAAAGATTCGTTTGAAGGCTTCCCGATCCTCTTTCGTAAAAGGTTTCGGTCCTTTTGTGCGCTTGCCTGCTTTACGCATCTGCGCACCTAAGTAGCGTTGTCCGAGTAAAAAATCGATCGTTTCTGGCAAATACTCTGTGCCGTTATGGTGAAAAACCCGCGCTTTTTTCGGCAAGACCAACGAGGCTAAGCCATAATCTTGGGTGACGAGAAAATCGCCGGGTTCTATTTCCTTCACGATTTCATAATCCGCGCGATCCGAGCCTTTGTCGACATAGACAAAGTGAACGTGGGCAGGATAATCTTTGGTCGTATAATGATCGACACTGGTCACGATTACTACCGGCAGCTGATACTGCTGAGCCAGTTCAATCACTTCATTTTTCACTGGCGAACCGTCGCCGTCAATAAAAAGCCGCATCTGCTTGCTCCTCTCACAAATTTCTTCGTTTACAATTACTTCTATTGTAAGAGGAGCACCTAGAAGATGCAAGCAGACTTTGCGGTATTTTCATTTCAGTCTTGCTCAATGAGGGAACTAGAATGACGATCTTTCTTTCACTAACAAGCGGTTAAGCTCACCTATCAACTTTAGAAAAGGCTCGTTCCTTCAGCTCATAAACGACATCGCAAGCCTTTGCTACTTCTTGTTCATGGGTCACTAAGATGATACATTTTTTTTGCTCATGGGCAATTTCTTGAAACAGTTTAACGATTTCTTTGGAGGTCGTTTCATCCAAGTTTCCAGTCGGTTCATCGGCTACGATCAGCTCATGCTCACAGCACAACGCGCGAACGATAGCGACCCGCTGCTGTTGCCCACCCGATAATTGGGTCACTTTTTTCAGTGCCAGCTCTTCTGTGATGCCAACTTTGGCTAAGTTGGCTAAAGCATAGGCCTTTTTATCGGCTTGCTGTGACTTGGCGATCGCCATGGCTGTGATCACATTGTCCAGTGCCGACATATAAGGCAGTAGATTATAGGCTTGGAACACGATGGAAACATCTTTGCGACGATATTCCCGCAATCCGATTTTCGCTAACGTTTCTTCGTTGTAAAGGATCTTTCCTTCTTTCGGGGTATCTAGGCCCGTGATCAGCGACAAGAAGGTTGTTTTCCCCGATCCGCTGGAACCTAAGATCGCATACATCTTGCCAGGCTCGAAGGTCAAGTCAACGCCACGAAACAGGGCTTCTGCTTCGCTTTGATACCAATAGCCTAATTGTTCTGTTCGTAATGTCATGTCGTTCCTCCTAAGAAACCAAGATTTTTTTCGGGTTCAGCCGCAAAATGCCCGCCGACGAGAGTAAGATCGAGCCAAAGCTGATCCCTAGACCGAGTAATGCCAATAGACCAATTTGTTGAGGGGAAACGGTGATTTCTAAGGACTCCACTTCTGCTGATTGGGTGAAGGATGGGAAAGAACCACCACGATTGCCGCCCATTTGCGGCATCTCCCCGCCTCCAGGACCAGCGTTTTCAGTGGCTGCTTGGTCAGTCGTCGTCTCCGTTTGTTGCGCCAATAATTGCTCTCCGACAGCATTACCGACAAGATTGCCGCTAGCGGCCGCAATCCCTAAAGCAAACACCATACAGACAAAAATCTCTGTGAAAAATTGTAGAATCACTTTGGCCCGTGACTCACCTAAAGAGAGCAATACGCCAATCTCATAGCGACGTTCCCGAATCGACATCATCACGATCAACGTCAAAATAATGATACCGGCAGCAGCAACTAAGACAATAATATTTTTTGCAAAGCTAGCGACATTATTCAACGGTGTCAGCATCGATTGATACATTTGATCGTTGGTTTGGATGCTGTAGGTTTCTGTATCGATCAACCCTTCTGCTTCTTCCACGAATGCTGTCATTTCAGACGGATCACTCAAGGTATAAGTTGCCGAATCAATGGTGTCCTCATTGCCGCTCAACGTATTGGCAAGGGTATAAGAAGCAAAGATCGTGTTGGCTGGGTTGAGAAAGTTAAACATTTGGCTCATGCTGTTGCCAACTTCACTCGTTTCATAGATCCCTTTGATAGTCACTTCTACTTCATTGTCCTCTGCATCAGTGATCGAAAACGTATCTCCGACCGCCAAATCATTCGCTTCAGCTAGTGAGGATTCGATCAGGACTTGGTTCGTACCTTCATCCTCAGAAGTAATGCCTTCCCCATCCGTGATCGTCGCTGTTCCTTCCGAAAAAGTCGTATACGCCGCACTGGTTGATACGCCAGTGATTTGGAAATCACCTGTACTCATACTCCCACCAGGCATACCTCCTGGCATACCGCCCATTTGCCCCGACTCGCTGCTATCGGTTGCTTCTGACTCTGTCGAGGAGTCACTGCTAGAGATCGGTTCGATCCCGCTGACGGCATCAGCGGAGGTACTGACTTCAAAACTATATGAAGCAACCCCGTCTAAATCAGCGATTGCTTGGGCATCTGTGATCGCTACGGGTGTCGATTGAAAACTCCCTGGATCTGGTCGGGTGCTTTGGTCATCGCTGTCAGATGAAGAACTTCTTTGCTGAAAAGCCTGCTCACGGTTGGCTTGCAACGTCACGGTTGCGCCGACACTTTTCTGAGCATTTTCAGTCGCTACTAGCGCTGCACTGCGAATCGTCAAACCCGCCAATACAAAAATCAAGATTGCAGAAAATACAGCGATCAGCAACAGGCTCCGGCCTTTTTTCGCCCATAAACTTTGAAAACCTCGTTTCAAAAAATTCATCTTTGTTCCTCCTGAATAGCTATTTATTGTCTTTCGACTATAAGGATCATAGCTTAAATTGACCTTAAACCATCTCCTGATTTTTGAATCATAGAAACAGACCGCAGCTGCTTCCTGCGATCTGTTGATTTTTTGGATAAACATTTGGTGATGATCGATAAAACTTCAACTAACGACCAAAACCACCGCCCATCTGATTGGTTGTCGCCGTTGCACCTGATTGGGTCAAGTTAGCGATCGTATCCGTGACGGACAATGTTCCTAATTCTGTCCCATCACTAAGGGTTCCGCCAGCATAATAACCGGAGACTGCTTGTGCATCATTTGTTCCCCCACTGACCAATGTATAGCTGCTATCGGTCAAATCTGGGCTAGAAAGAACCACGTGTTGATAGCTTTTGCTTGGTGCATAAGACAAGATCGTCTGTCCTTGACTATCCTTTAAGGTCACTAGGGTCTCTGCTGATTGGGTTTGATCGAAACTGATTCCGATCGACTGTTGACTACCACCGCTAACGTTCATGGCCATATCGGTCGTGCCTGCCGCTAACAAGACGCCGCCGGTGAGTTCAAATGTGCCGTTATAGTCCAAAGCACCATTACCTCCGGTCGTTGGACCATTTACGATGACGACGCCATCACTCATGGTGACATTGCCATTACTATCTAGGCCGTCCCCTTCGGCATCAATGACCAACGTTCCACCAGTGATCGTGATCTGTTTACTGTCATCCGCGGTATCGCCACCGCCAGGGCCGCCACCAAAACTGTCTTGACCAAATTGTCCCGTTGTTTCATCCGTATCACTGCCACCACCGGCATTGATCCCGTCATCGCTAGCCACGACGTGTGTCGTGCCACCAGCAATCGTGATTACACTTGCTTCTAGTCCTTCATAGGATTCTTCGATAGAAATCGTTCCGTCGGAGATCGTCAATTCATTGTCGGCGTGGATCCCATCATCGCCACTGCTGGCAGTGATCGTACCACCTGCAATGTTGATCGTATCATTGGCATGCAAGCTATCATCCGCACTATCGATCGCAAAGGTACCACTGGTGATGGTCATCACACCGCCAGCTTTCAATCCTTTGTAACTTTCATCCGTCACTAGCGACTGACTTTGTGCCCCATCAGCCGTTTTGATCGTAATATCAGCTGATTGTACGCTTAAATTTGTTTCTGCTTGAATCCCGTCACGACCACTTTGGATCGAAAAAGTACCACCATCGATCGCAACGTAGCCTTTTTCCGCATCTTCCGTATTATTCGCTTGGATACCATCTCCTTCAGTGGTGTTCAGTGTGTAGTTCCCCGCCAAGATCGATACGGAATCTTTTCCTTTGATGGCGTTGTTTTTCGCTGTGATTTCAATCGTACCACCTGCTAAAACCAAATCATCTTTGCTGCGCAGTCCGTTGCTGTAATTTCCTGTGATCACCAGCGTCCCATTGCCATTGATGGACAAATCTTCTTTACTATAAAAGGCAGCATCTGGTTCTGTCTCGCCTTCTGCCAAGGTGTAGCTGCTGCCATCCGTCAGAGTATTCGTCGTATCACTGGCTAAGGTCGTGATGACTTTTTCTGCTTGTTCGATGACGACGGCCGCCCCGTCTTCATTGGTGATCGTGACACCTGCAAAGATCAGATGGACTTTTTCTTCTTTGTTGACGTTGACAACCAGTTGCCCATTACTTAACGACCCGCTGACGACATAGGTGCCGGCTTGGGTGATCGTCACGGTTTGGTCTTCCACTGAAACGCCATCAACAGCCGTCGTGTCGCTGCCATTCAATTCAAGTTGCGTAGCATTTGCCTCATCGTAGGAAGCATCAACATCTTCTTCTTCGTAACTACCGTAATAGTCCACAGAATCATCAAGGGTCGTTGAAACGTTGGTCACTGCGGCCGAACCAGAAACAGCTGCTGCGGAACTGGAACTGCTGCTCGTGCTAGTACTATCGGTTTGCCCGCAAGCGCCTAAGAGCAGTGATGAGAGCAAGAGTGGATAAATGAGTTTTTTCATAAAAGGTTCCTCCTTCTACAGCTCATCGCGGTTAGCGGTGAGCTTGCCTAAAACAACAGGTAAATTGCCATTACGAACCCGAACTTCATCAATGATTTGCTTTTCTTGCGCTTGGTCTTTTAACAGCAACTGATAGCGCAATTCATACAAGCTTCCCATCGTCGTCGTTCGAACCGATGTCAGTTTGGCAGAATGCGTATATTTTTCAAAGAGATCATCGAATAATTGCGGATAATCCAAATCTTCCGGAATCGTGACCTTCAGTTCCCGTTCACTCGTAGCTTGTCGATCGCCAAAGGGCACCGTATATAAAAGGGTCAAGAAAAGCGCCACGATAATGGAAAAAATGACCACATAGCCGACATACCCCATCCCAGTTGCCAGACCGATCCCCATCGACCAAAAGACGCTGGTGATCTCTCTAGAACCCCCGGGAACCGAGCGGAAACGAATCAAACTGAAAGCGCCTAAGATCGCCACCCCTGTGCCAAGATTGCCATTGACTAACATGATCACCGATTGAACGAGAATCGGTAAGACTGCCAAGGTAATGACGAAGTTTTTCGTATAGACATTGCGGATCATATGGATCGCTGCCACTAATAACCCTAAAAGCAATGAGGCGGCGATACAGATCAATAAGCTACTCCATTCAAGGGTGCTCGTATCGCCAGAAAATAGACTAGATAACATGTAACCGTTCCTCCTTCTTGAATAAATGCCGTTGATAGGTTTGGGCATACTTTGAAAAGCTGCCTTTGCGCACACTGTATTTGTTCAGTAGTTCCACAAACCATATTGGATAAGAGCCGAGGGCTTTGACTTCCATCAACACTCCGACTTCCGGTGCGACTAGCGCACCGTCACTGCCAGAACCTAACATGAGATCACAGGTGCGAAAGCGAATGTTTTGATCGAACGTCACGCGAAATTCACTATCATCATCAACAAACAGCGACAGGCGATCATAGGCAATCAATACTTTCGGCAGCAGGTCCGGGTTTTTCTTAAATAACCAGTGGATCTCCGCGGCGATTTGCGGGGCTTCCTCCATTGACGGCAAGACCCCCGTTTGCATCCAGCGGCAATAGTCAGCATAGGGCATCGGAACGCGGCGTTTGTAGACCACGCCACTGACTTTCTTCTTGATCTCTAAAAAAATCAACTGTTGTTCTGTTGGTACCCCGTAGCTACGGACCCGAAATTTTTCTTTGTATTTCGGTTTGTCCATGGAATGACGAATAAAGCGGTCATCCTGGGTATCGTAATACAAGGACATAATCGTGTGTTGCCCATATTCATCGATCGCCATTTTTTGCTGCAACTCGCCAAGAAATGCTGGAAATTGCTCCTTAGTTAATAGATATTTCGTCTCTTTTCTTTGAAAGACTTTTTTTAATTTCATAAAATGTTCCTCCCTTGAAATCCATGCACTGAATTTACGGCAGCTATCTTAAATGCAGCTTAAGACAAAACAGTTTTTTTAAGCATTTTTTATGCTATTCGTGCTATTCTTATCCTTAAAGAGGTGGGAACATGATTAAATTATTAGTAATCGAAGATGACAAAACATTATCTGAAAATATGAAAGAAATCATCAGCGAAATCGGTGAAGTCACGCAAGCATATGATGGCAGCGAAGGCTTGTACGAGGCAGAAACGGGGATCTATGACTTGATTATTCTTGACTTGATGATGCCTGAGATGAACGGCTATGAGGTGCTTTCAGCATTGCGAAAAAAAGGACTCCAAACACCCGTCCTGATTTTGACCGCTAAAGACGGCTTAGAAGACAAAGTAACCGGCTTTCAAAAAGGAGCTGATGATTATTTGACTAAGCCTTTTTATCGGGAAGAGTTATTGATGCGGATCAAAGCGTTACTAAAACGCTCCTTAGGTTTGTTCAATGAAAATACACTGGAATATAATGGATTGCTCTGTAATCTTGGCACCAACGAGGTCAGCTACCAAGGAGAGCTTTTACCGATTCAAGGGAAAGAATTTGAGCTACTGCTTTATTTTCTACAAAATAGAAACATTATTTTGACCAAGGAACAGATTTTTGATCGCATCTGGGGATTTGATTCAGAAACGACCCTAACTGTCGTCGAAGTCTACATGAGCAATCTGCGAAAACACTTGCGCCAGACAGGAATCGACAAAGAGATCCGCACGTTGCGAAATGTCGGCTATATCATGCAAGGAGCCTAGTCTATGAACAAAGAACGCACTAAGAGACAACGACTGCACTCTTTTCTCCTAAATGTCAGTGCCTTTGCCTTGGTTTTCTTACTTTTAGGAACCATCGTCCTCCAATTATTCAACCAATCGGCTTATCGACAAACCGACATTTCTTTGGAACAAGCAGTCAAAGATACCCGCTTGATCCAAGCAGAGATCAGCGCTTCGCAATCCAATCTAGAGGTATTGCCGCCGGATAGTGCCATGCCAAAGATCCCTGGGACCAATCGCTTCAATACCCAGTTGATCCTCTGGTCTGAGGACGGCGAGATTTTAAACAAACAGACCTTAGGCGGACGTTTTTCACAATTGGCAAGTCTATCTTTAGATACGAGCCACTTAGACAGTATCACGTCTTTTTCAGTGGTGGATCAGTCCTTGTCAGAGGAAGAAGAAACCCTTTTGTTTCGCTCAATCACCACTAAAGCCCCAACCAATGACGCCGGGGTCGGCTATATCCAAGTCTTAGCGAACACCAATCAAATCAAAAATGCCATGAACAATTTCCAAACCATCTTGATTTTATCGATGATTTTTTTCTGGATTCTCTCGATCGGGATCAGCTACTTGCTTTCCAGCTTGAACATGCGCCCGATTTTAGCCTCGTGGAAGAAACAACAAGAATTTGTCGAAAATGCTTCTCACGAGCTGCGCACACCATTGACGATCATTCAAAACAGTCTGGAGCGCCTGTTTACCAAGCCCAATCATACGATCATTGAAGAATCTGAAAGCATTGCCCAAGCGTTAGCGGAAACCCGGCGGCTGACTGGTTTAACGGCGGACCTGCTGACGATCGCCCGCAGTGATTCCAATCAACTGCTGTTAACGAAAGAAACCGTCGAATTAGCTCCGTTTATCGATGACTTAGTCAAACCTTTCAAAGAAATTGCCGAATTGGATCAAAAACATTTTATTGTCGAAAACTTTGCCAAAACGACCGCTTGCTTTGACCAAAAGAAAATTCATCAAGTCCTCGTGATTCTCCTAGATAATGCCTTAAAATATACCAGCAGCGGTGATAAAATTACGCTCTTATCGGAGATTTCTAACAAGCAATGGCTGCTCGAGGTCAAAAATACTGGCCCAACTATTTCCGATGAAGAGAAAGCTCGCATCTTTGACCGCTTCTACCGCGAGGATCGTTCCCGCTCCAAGGAGACCGGCGGCTATGGTTTAGGCTTAGCGATCGCTAAGCAAATCGTCGAAGAGCACAAAGGACAAATTCTGGTCAAAGATCTGCAGCCACGAGGGGTTATTTTTCAGATTCGCTTACCTAAAGAAGGATAAAGGAGAAAAATAAATGCAGGTCATCACCTTTAAAGAACACCCTGAATACTTAGCAGAAGCCATTCGTTACTTCCAAAATCAGTGGGCTAGCCCCAACTCCCTCATGGTTTATGAGGATAGCCTGACCCATAGTTTTTCAGCAAATCCTTTGCCGCAATGGCTGCTGCTGGTCAACGAAAAAATCGCAGCAGACGGACGTTATCAAATCATCGGCTGCGGCGGCTTGATCCCCAACGACTTCATCAGTCGGATGGATTTGACCCCTTGGCTTTGCGCCTTGTATGTGGACCCTTTGTGGCGTGGCCAAGGCGGTGCCCGCCTTTTGATCGAAACAGCCAAGCAACGTGCTGCTGGAGCTGGTTTTGATTCTCTGTATCTATGTACGGATCTTTCTACTTTTTATGAGCAGTTTGCTTTTGAACCGATTGGCACTGGTTACCATCCTTGGGGAGAATCTTCCACCATTTATCGCTGTTCCCTCACTTAAATAAACAAAAAAAGCTGTGAACAAAAATGTTCACAGCTTTCTTCACTCACAGTACTATTGCTAGTAGAATACCCTATCTCCACAAAAGGAATATTCCGACACCCTACAAATCCGGTAGGTTGCTTACGCGATGTGCCTCTGCTATCAATCTGGTCAGCTAATGCTAGACCTTCTCGACTCGTCGCATGAGGATTACTTTACCATAAAATTAGTCGGAATACTACTGTTTTTTTATAAAATCAAAAACTGCTGATACGCATTTCTCGAGAAAGAGTGCTTATCAGCAGTTTTTCATGAATCAATGGTTACTTTTCATAGAAACATTCCCATCGACGGTTAAAAAAACTTAGGATAAGAAGGTCGCTACTTTGGTCGTAATCAAATCGATGGCTACGTGGTTTTCGCCGCCTTCTGGTACGATGACATCAGCATACCGTTTTGTCGGTTCGATGAATTGATGATACATTGGTTTTACGACCGTCAAGTATTGTTCGATCACAGAATCCAACGTCCGGCCACGTTCTTCCATATCACGTTTGATTCGGCGAATAATCCGAATATCATCGTCTGTATCAACATAAAGTTTAATATCCATTAAATTACGTAATCGCTCATCTTCTAGAATCAAGATCCCTTCCAAGATAATGACTTCTTTGGGTTCTTGAATGATCGTTGCTTCGCTGCGAGTATGAGCGACATAATCATAGACAGGTTTTTCGATCGTTTGATATGCAAGCAGCTGCTGCAAGTGATCGATCAACAAATCAGTATCAAATGCAAAAGGATGGTCATAGTTGGTGTTCAACCGTTCTTCAAAGCTCAGATCACTTTGGTCTTTATAGTAGGAGTCTTGTTCAAGCATCATAATAGAATGGTTGGGGAAATGATTAAAGATCGCCCGACTCACGCTTGTTTTTCCACTACCTGATCCACCTGTCACACCAATAATAATGGGCTTGCCATTCGTCATTCAATTAACCTCTTTCATCTTAAAAAATTCACACTGGTTCTATTATAGCGAAAATTCGGCAAATTACTACTGTTTCTGAAGAATCAGTGCTGTAATAAAGGAAGTAATTGCTGCAAACGTTCGATCTCATAAGTAGACTGAATCTCACCACTGTTTTTTTTCTTTGGATTGAACCAAATCGTATCGATCCCTGCCAATTGTCCGCCTAAGATATCTGAAGTCAGTGAATCGCCAATGATGACTGTTTCTTGTTTTTTTACGTTTGGTATGCGAGCAAACACGTAGTCAAAATATTCTTTCATTGGTTTTTGATAACCCGTATCTTCTGAAACAAAAATATCACGGAAATAGGGCTTTAATTTGGCATCTTCCAAGCGGCGGTATTGGGTTTCAGAAACCCCGTTCGTCACCACGTATAGGTCAAAATGCTGCGCCAACTCCGCTAAGACCTCATCACTGTTGTCTAACAGTTTATGTCCTTCATTTAGAAATTCCCTATAGGCCAATTCAACTGCTGGGCTATCGACCTGAATGCCTTGCGTTTCAAAAAACAAACCGAAACGCTCATTGATGACTTGGTCTCTCGTGATTTTTCCTTGCTCAAACTGCTGCCACAAATCATGATTGATGGTTTGATAGCTTTGTTTGCGCTCTGGGGTTATTTCCAAGCCATGAGCTTCAAATAGTGCTTTTAAGGCTTGATCTTCGGTATCTTGAAAGTCGAGGATCGTGTCATCGACATCAAATAATAATGTTTTATACTTCATTTTCTCCCTCTTTCTCAGCGGAAATGCGCCGCCAATCCTTTTAATTCTTCTTGCGTCAACGAGCGATAACTGCCCACTGCTAAATCATCTGGTAGAACCAGCGAACCCATCGCTGTTCGTTTCAGCTGAATCACTTTTTTTCCCCGAGCTAGAAACATCTTCTTCACTTGATGGAATTTGCCTTCAGCAATTTCTAACGAAACAAAGGAACGATCCACTCGTGCATCGATGATCGTTAAGTCAGCTGGTTTGCAGGTGACACCGCCATGAAAGGTGATCCCTGTGGCAAATGCCGCCACATCCTCAGGGGTCACCAAGTCATTGACCACCACTTCATACCGCTTGGTCACTTTTTTGGATGGATGCAGCAAGTCATAGCCTAACTGACCATTCGTTGTTACCAATACCAATCCTTCCGTGTCCCGATCCAGCCGCCCGACGGCATAAAGATCCGGATGTTGATCCTTTGGTGCAATCAAATCGATCACTGTCTGGTGCTGTTGATCCAGATTGGCTGTAACGACACCATTGGGCTTATTGACGATATAATAGCGTTCCTGTGTTTCCAGCTGCCGCCCCACAACCATGACTTGATGCAAGGCACTGTCGACATTGCGCTCGGGTCTTCGCTCAATCCTTTGATCCACAAGGACCTTTCCTTGCTGGAACAACCGCTTCATCTCTTTCCGAGAAGTATTCATTTGTTGCTCGATCACTTTATCTAAACGCATAAGTTCTTCTCCATAGTGGCTATTATAGCTCAGGATCTAGTGAAAGGAAACTGCTGGGATTTCATATGATTTGACTTTCTTTGTCTTTTTGCGTAAGGTTAAAGAGTAAAGTAAATATAGTTTCTCATACACAGCGTTATGACCTGGTGGAGAAAAGTTGAACCAAAACTTTCTGGGGCAGTTGTGTACACAACTGCCCTTTTGCGTGTTTTCACTCACGTACCACTTAATGTGCAGAGTTAACAAAATTTGCTTAAAAAATCTCGTTATTAACGAGAAAATTTTAGGAGGAATTGAGTTATGTCAGTATCATTAGAAGTTACGAAAAGAGAAGTTCGCCCACGTTCTTTACGGAACAAGTTGCGTCACGAAGGAAAAGTACCTGCAATTGTCAATGGGTACAAAGTAGAAAGCACACCGATTGCTGTCAATGCAGCAGAATTGGAAAAGATCTTGCGTGAAAATGGATTGAATACCGTTATTACGATCAGTTTAGAAGGTAAAAAAGTCAATACACTGATCAAAGAGTATCAATCAGATACCTTCACACGCAATTTAACCCACGTTGAATTCCTATCTGTCGATATGAATGAAGAAACCGAAGTAGAAGCAGAAGTAACCTTGATTGGCGAATCTGCTGGTGTCAAAGCTGGTGGTGTTCTAGCACAAAACTTGTATACAGTCGTTGTATCAGCAACACCAGACAAATTGCCGGAACGTGTTGAGATCGATGTAACGTCATTAGAGATCGGTGATTCATTAACAGTGGCTGATCTGCCTAAGAACGACGAGTACACGATCGTGACCGATCCAGAAGAACAAATCGTTGCGGTTACTGAACCACAAGAAATCTCTGAAGATGAAGAAGCCGGCGAAGCTGCTGAGCCAGCAGTTATCGGTGAAGACGAAGAATAATCATAGACCGACATTCTTATAATCGCGTCTTCAATCAACAGACAGTTCTAAGAAATGTAAGACTCTTGAAGGGCTTTCCCTTTAAGAGTCTTTTTCATTCTTACGAAGGGCTAGTGCGCTGCAACTGGCTATTTTCTGCTGAAAGGCGTCATTAGAATACTTTGTCCAACCATCCCAACAAATTTTTAAGAGAATATTTAAAATGCGTCGCTGACCAAAAAGAAAAGCAGAAGTAGTTGCATTTTTGACGGTTCTTCATTATGATAAATAGACAAATTTGATGTTAATGGCAAGCCTACTTGAAGGAGGGGGTTATTATGTTTGAAACATTTGACGATCACCGCAGTCGTTACGCTTCTGGCGGTATTGTTCAAACACTACCTAGCGAACTGATCGATAGTATATGGTTAATCATTGATCTTGATTTAAAAGGGTTTATTCCGTTGACAAATCTGCTCACCTTTGAAGTCCAAAACAATCATGGTCGTGTCACCCTGCTTTTTTCTCAAGCCCAAAGTCAAATCGAACTTGGTGTTGATCTACCGTACCGGTATTCCGACCTGTATCCCCAAAAAGTCTATGTATATGACGATGGGCAACGGCAAACGATTTTATTGCCTAGTGAGACCCGTTAACGTCCATTCCTATTGATTTTTTATAACAATACCTATATAAAAAACCACCCTTTTTGTTTTAGAAGGTGGTTTTTTTTTGCATACCTCCTCTCATTTAATTTTATCTAGCAGCAATTTCAAATAAATGCTCGACAAAAACCTCGTTTTTTATTACGTTTTATTGACTATTTTTTGTGCGTTAAAATAACGAGTGAATTTCCCTTATAATAAGGACAGTTGTAAAATTCAGCTGAAAGAGGTGCATGATGTTGAAAAATATTCTTGAAAAAGATATTATGCAAATGCTGCGACTGTCCACAACACTCTTAACCGAAAATCCCCTTCCCTTGAGTAAGGCTGCTGCCGCCCAAAATCTCTCTGTCAAAACGATCCGTCGACTGTTATCAAGCTATTTAAACGAGGATCTTTCCTTCCACTATGATGTAGAACAAGGACATATTCGCGCAAACCATCGTTTGCAGCAGCCTTCAACCGGCCACTCCCTGTCCCATACAGAAATGATTGCTGCACTGTTCAACAAAAGCGTGAATTATCAGCTGCTCTTGCTCTTGTTAAAAATGCCGACTATTTCCTTTGCAGATCTCTACAAACGCTATTATCTTAGCCCATCCAGTTTGCATCGGCGCTTTTCAGCCTTTTCCAGCTTTTTAGCACCTTATCAACTAGCTATCGATCGCCGCAGCTATCCTTTGATTACTGGCAATGAACGACAACTGCGCTATTTGCTTTTTCGCCTTACCCTCTTAGCAAACCCAACGCTTTCCCCCAAACAAGCGTTTCAAGAACTGAAGAAGATCCATCAGTTACGAGCAAAGGCTTTTTATCCTAGCACCCCCGCCCCGTTTACTCAGCAAATTTATCCAACATGTTTTGTGCCGCGTTTTTATTTAGTCGATGAACGCAGCTACTTATTTTTATGGAAACAACTGCTAACACTGGAACCTTTCTATGTGCCAACAGAAGAAGCCTTCCTTTTGCGACGAATCATCACGCCGATTTTGTTGGAGCATCCGCTCCAACAGCCTTTAGAGGTTCTTTTGCCGAAATTTTTTCAAGCCCATCTGCTGGGGGCATTGTTGGAAGGCAATTTATTTGTCTATCCGCCACTAAACCCTCGCTTATCTGAACGTTCCCGACGTTTGGTCCAGGCTTTATTGACACAGCTTCCCCATTACGAAAAACTTTTAAAGAAGCACCCTGAGCTTCCCTTGCTTTATGAATGCATTTGGCAAGAGCTCTCTTTTTTCCAACCGATCATTGCCTTTCCCCAACAAAAAGAGCGCCCGCTTGAATAGCGGTACGCTCTTTTTAAAATCATTTTACTATCAGTAAATTATTGTGCGTCAGCATCAACGATTTTCACTGAACCTTGCCATTGTTTTTCAACAAAGTCTTTGATTTCGTCTGAATGCAACACTTCGATCAATTTCTTGATTTTGTCGCTATCTTCATCACCACTGCGGACAGCGATCACGTTGACATAAGGAGAATTATCCGTTTCTAACAAAACAGAATCATCCGCTGGATTCAAATCGATTCCGAATGCGAAGTTCGCATTGATGGCAATTAGGTCTGCTTCGTCGTTTTGATAAGCAGTCGCCAAAAGAGATGGATCGACGTCATGTTTAAATTCTAAGTTTTTCGGATTTTCAGCAATATCATCAAAGGTTGCCGTTTCTGTATCAACGCCGTCTTTTAAGGTGATCAAGTCAGCATCTTGTAAAATCGTTAGGATACGACCCCAGTCAGATTCAGAAGTGGAGGTAAGAACCGTTGCACCATCTTCTAGTTCCGAAATATCAGAGATTCGTTTTGAGTAAAGACCCATTGGCTCGATATGGATCGCACCGGCATTGACAAAGTCATAGCCATTGTCTGCAATTTGTTTGTTTAGATAAGGAATGTGTTGGAAGTAATTGGCATCGATATCACCATTTTCCAATGCTTTGTTTGGCAACACATAATCATCGAAGGTTTTGATTTCAAGGTCAATGCCTTCTTCTGCTAGTAAAGGTTTGGCTTGTTCTAAAATTTCCGCATGAGGGGTAACTGATGCACCGATCACTAATTTTGTTGATTCTCCCTCAGCCGCAGATGAGTCAGAGCTTCCTGAATTTGAGCCCGTTCCGCAAGCAGCTAAAGCGGCAGTTAATAATAACGTTGTTGCAATACCAAAAATCTTTTTCATATCCATTTCCTCCCATATTTTCCACTTTTTGTTCTTCGTTTCATTTACCGTTTGTCGGTGGCCTTCGCAAGGAAATCGCCGACCCCTTGGATAATGAAAACGATAATTAAAATAATCACTGTTGCGACAAGGGTAACAGTGTAATTTCCACGTTGAAATCCTTCTTGCCAAGCCAAAGCGCCTAGCCCACCGGCACCGATCGCGCCTGCCATGGCGGTATAACCAATCATTGAGATCGTTGTGACTGTCAGTCCTGAAATCAATGCCGGAACACTTTCTGGGATCACGATCTTATAAATGATCTCCCAGTAACTAGCGCCCATCGCTTCTGCTGCTTCAATCACACCGGGATTGACTTCACGAAAAGCAATTTCCACCATCCGAGCATAAAACGGTGCTGCCGATAATACTAATGCTGGGATCGCTGCTTTTGCCCCTAGGAACGAACCGACTAATAACGTTGTAAAGGGAATGATCAAGACCATTAAAATCATGAATGGTGTTGAGCGAAAGGCGTTACTGATGATGGAAACCACATTATAGAAAATGTTGGCTCCCGCCGTTTGTTTACGCCCTAGTGAATAAAGCGCCAATCCTAGAAGCAAACCGATTACAACCACTAAAACCATGGAGAAGAAAGTCATAAACAAGGTGTCTAGGGTTGCTTGCTGCATATTGGCCCAGTCGACCTTTTCAAAATTAAAATAGGTTTCTACAAATGACTTATCCACGTTCAATCACCTCCACGCCTACTTGCTGCTCTTTGAAAAAGGTGATCGCTTTTTCGATCTCATTTGCTTCACCTGTCAATAAGACCGTCAAGCCGCCAAAGGATCCTTCATTGGTTTGTTGGATCTTTCCATAAACGACATTGACATCGATCTGGAAGCGGCGAATTGCTTGTGAAATGACTGGTTCATTGGCGTTGTCTTGCGTGAATGTCAAGGTCACTAAATGCCCTTGCGGATTTTCTCGTAAGAAGGCTTGCCGTAGTTCTTCGACATCTTCTTCTGGTTCCAAATCTTGCTGAACAAAACGTTTGGTCACTTCTTGCTGCGGGTTACGGAAAACCGATTGTACTGATCCTTCTTCCACGATCTGCCCATGCTCCATCACCGCGACCTTGTTGCAGATTTTGCGAATGACGTTCATTTCATGGGTAATCAGCACGATCGTCAAATGCAATTTTTTATTGATGGAAAGCAAGAGATCCAACACTTCTTCTGTTGTTTGTGGATCTAACGCACTCGTTGCTTCATCACACAGCAAAATTTCTGGTTCATTCGCTAATGCACGAGCAATCCCGACTCTTTGCTTTTGTCCGCCAGACAATTGTGCCGGATAGGCAGTTTCCCGTCCTTCCAACCCAACTAACTTGATCAGCTCTTGCGCTCGTTGCCGGCGTTTTGCTTTTTCAACGCCTGCCAACTCCAATGGCAATTCGATGTTCTCCGCCACCGTTCGAGACCATAATAGATTAAAGTGCTGAAAAATCATGCCTATTTTTTTACGGAAGTTTCTCAATTCTTTGTTTTTCAATGCCAAAATATTTTGACCGTTAATGACTACATCTCCTGCTGTCGGCAATTCTAAGCCGTTCAACAAACGAACTAATGTACTTTTCCCAGCACCAGAGTAGCCAACGATTCCATAGATATCGCCTTTTTCCACTTGCAGTGAAACATCATTGACGGCGTGGACAGCCGTTTGCTTTTTGCCGAATGACTTTTTTACATGCGACAATTCGATTAATGCCATGCTATTCCCATCTTTCCTCTTTGGTTGGTTAAACACAAAAAAAGCTTTCATCCTCTGTACATTATACTGTTACAAAGGACGAAAGCACAACTTCCGCGTTACCACCTTGATTTACTGTCGATTCACATCAACAGCCTCGCTCAGTACTTGAATTGCTTCGCATACTGCTGCACTGTAACGGGTGCCTCCCGTGATAGGCTTGTTTCCACTCACCTATCATGCTCAAAGACCATCTTCCATCCTCTCTCCGTTGCCCATTTGCACCAAACAGGGCTCTCTGTGTACGTTAAGAACATGTACTCTTCTTTTCAAAGCATTCATTTATTGAGCAAATTATAGCAACGTCTTATCCGACTGTCAATTCTTTTTGAAAAAATAGTCGTTTTTACAGATTTGACTTACAAGGCTTCAAATTGACTTGGGTCAACCTCTTTGAAGCTGACCAGCCAAGCGTTCATTTCGTCTTCATCATTTAAGGTATCAATGGATTGATCGATTTTTTCATTTACGGAAGAAATCACGCCCGTCAATGGACTTGGAAATTCACTGACTGCTTTTTCCGCTTCTAGCTCAACAAGGGTCTCTCCTTGTTTTAAAGCAGTTCCTGCTTTTTGAATCGAAGCAAACGTGACCGCACCAAGTTCTTCTTGCGCTTCTTTTGTTAAACCGACACAATATTCTTTCCCGTTAAACAAAACCCACAAATTATCTTTTTTTCTTAAGCATTTCTTTTCCATGATTCTAGTAAGACTCCTTCATATTCATTTTCTTTAAATCCATTAATCAAAAAGCGGTCGCCGCTAACCAGCAGTGGGCGCTTGATCAACATACCATCGGTTGCCAGCACATCAGCTGCGTCTTGGGCAGTCATGGTCGGCACTTTTTCTTTTAATTGCAATTCACGGTATTTCATGCCGCTTGTGTTAAAGAAACGGGTTAACGGTGCTTCGCTTGATTGGATCCAAGCCAGCAATTGTTCCGGTTGAGGCGGTGTGTTCACCATATCGATCGCTTCAAAGGGAATCTCGTGCTCTTCTAACCAACGCTTCGCATTTCGGCATGTACTGCATTTTGGGTACCAATAAAATGTAATCATGTGAACTCCTTAAAGTGTTTTTGGTGCGGTCTCAGCTTGATAGCGCATCGCTAAAATCAAACCGATCCCAATCATATTGCTTAATAGGGCAGATCCTCCTTGGCTAATAAACGGCAGTGGAATCCCCGTCAACGGTAAGAGACCGATGTTTGCGCCAATGTTTTCAAACACATGGAAGAGAATCATCATAATGATCCCAGTTGCCAAGTAAGCATAAAATTCATTGTTGGTATCGAAACATACGCGGATCATCCGGTAGATCAAAATAAAATACAATAAAATGACAAACGTGCTGCCAATAAACCCAAAATTCTCACCGATCACTGAAAAAATCATATCGGATTCTCGGACTGGTACATACACATCGCTGACATTAAATCCTTTCCCGAACATCCCGCCAGATGCGATCGCCATCAGAGCGTACGCCAATTGGAAGGATTGCCCTTGGGTATCATGAAAAGGATCTAGCCACGAATCGATACGGGCGAACTGGTACTCTTTAAAGATCCCTGTATTGTACAGCAACTCACGACCAACATCGGTAGTCACTAAGAAAATCGTTCCGCCGCCGAGAATCACGAATGCCGCAATCACTGGCACAACGATTCGCCAAGAGATCCCCGACATCAAGAAGACCCCACCGAAAATCGCCAGAAAGACCAACATCGTACCAAAGTCGTTTTGCAAGGTGATCAGGATCAGTACTGGAATCGTGACGGCCAACATTTTCGCAATCAGCAACCCATCTGTTTTCAGATCTCGTTCCCGATGCTTGACATTGTGCTGTGTGACGACTAAGGCCAACATCATAATATAGGCGATCTTCATCAACTCTGACGGCTGGAGAGTAAAGACCCCAAAACGGAACCAGTTTTTTGACCCTGTCGAGGCAGCCATTGTCCGGTCGTAAAATTTCAAAAGCGCCAACATGACGGCTAATCCGGCTCCATAAATATAGGGAGTCAATTTCCAAAGCCATTTTGATTTGATCTGCATGATAATAATCACCGCAATAATACCTAGCACATACCATAAAGCTTGAAACCCTAACGTTCGCAACATATTCGGGTTATTTGGATCGTGGGTCAACGCCACATACAAGGACGCCACACCAATCAGACATAATAAAAATACGGGTAGAATCACACCGTAGTCAATTCGATTATCGTTCGTTTTTATTCGTGAATTTTCCATGTCCACACTCTCTTCTGTAGAATCTTTATCCATTATAGTGATATTTGAGGAGAAAAGAAAGGATTGTCCACGAGCATTCACAAAAAATTTAGAAACTTTAATGATTTTCGGGAAAAGAGGGTTAAAAACAATCCGAAATTGTTTAGAATTACAATGAAAGAAGGGCTATATTCTGATTCATATCTGATCAATCAGAGTAAAACGATCGTATATGTACTAGATAGGAAGTTCAGCGACATACTTTTCAATGAAAACTCGCTGAATTCGTCTATTCTCCTTACTTAATAAAATATCTTATTCTTAGTATTCTTCTTTATTTTTGATAAATCTTTCCTCAATGTAACAGAATAAAGCAACTTTAACTCCATGATAGATCGCCACCTAGTTTTCGTTTCAAATATATAGCAACAAATGACTACTCTTAACTACTTTTTCCAAAATATAAATTGATACATGACAAGCCTAATTTACCACATTAATGTGGTAATGAAATGTTATTTACGCCACCACATAATTTCACTAGAATACAATTAAGGAAGCGCTTCCGGAGGTGAACCAATGATTTTAAATAATCGAGAACAACTGCTGTTGCAACTACTATTAGAACAAACGGAGTTTCGCCCTGCCTCTTTTTTTCAAAAGCAGTTAAATGTATCCCAAAAAACGGTTTATAACAATTTAACGACTTTAGAAAAGAAACTAAAAGATTCGGGACTAGCTCTCAAAAAAGTACCAAGAAAAGGAATCTTTTTATCTGGTTCTGAATCAGCAAAACAGAATGGTTATCGATTGTTAGCAAAAAAAGAGACTAAACTCGAACTATTTTCACCTAATTATCGTAAAATCTTTATTTTCGCTAACTATCTGTTTTCAGTAAAACCAATGCATTATCAGGAATTCTCTGAATATTTTTATATTAGCAACCAGTCAATAAAGAAAGATGTTGATGAAATCGTTGCTTTCTGTCGATTCCATCAAGTATCAACAAAAATGACTACTAGCGGACTCAAGCTAACCTCAGTTGAATCTGCTGCTCAAAACGTATTCAAATCTTTTTTAGAGAAGTATACCGACGCCAAAGCCAGTGAAAATCTTTTGGTCAACAATCTCTTTGACTCTAAGGTTCTCGATTTAACGAAGAAATTTGTCTCAGACATGACTCAAACAATCGGCCATCCAGTCAATAATTATTCTATTGAATCTTTGAAGCTTTCATTGCGAATTTTTCTTTCAAGACTTCTTATAGATAAACACATTGAAAAACAAGAGCATCTAGTATTTGACGAACTTAGACGAATGAAATTCTATATGATCGCGGTTGATTTTTCTGAAATGATCCAACAGCAACTACCTGTTCAATTTAGTGATACAGATATTCAATATGTATGTTCCTTGTTATTAGCACACGGCATCGAGCCTTTTGGTCAAATGGATGAGCCTCACGAATCTACTATCACAAATTGTACGAAACAAATTATTCAAAAAATGTCACATATGTTAAACGCAGATCTGACACAAGATAAATTATTGCTGCAAACATTATTGGCTCATATCGTTCCCATGATCCATCGATCAAAGACAGGAATTTTATTGAAAAACCCACTGATAAAAAGTATCAAAAAACAATACTCAACAATGTATACATTGACCAAATATGCAATTGGAGATTTAGAGGAGCGATTTCAAATCTTATTAACAGAAGACGAAGTTTCTTTTCTGACGATCCATTTTCAGCTAGCCTTTGAAAAGATAAAAATTACTAACCATATACTAATTGTTTGCCAATCTGGTTTTGCTACATCGGAGTTGATTTTTAACCGTATCAAACAAACGATCGCTGCTGATACCGTATTGGAGATCATTCCTTTGAGTAAACTGGTCAGTACATCTCTTGAAACTGTTGATCTGATCATATCAACTATTCCATTGGACATTACAGCACCGCCAGTTATTTATATTTCGCCGCTTCCTACTACCGAAGAAATAGGAAGAATCTCAGCAAAGATATCTAATCTTAATGAGAATGAGAAAAATTTTTACTCAAAAAAATACCAGAAAACGACTTTATTACAAAAATATTTAGATCCTACTTTCCTTTTTGTCAAAAAAAAGTTTCGAACAAAAAAAGATGTACTGGATTTTTTAGCAGATGATTATCTGAAAAAAAAGCTTGTTACAACAAAATTTAAGCATTCTCTATTTGAACGAGAGGAACTAGGAAGCACTGGCTTAAAGACGGGAGTAGCCATTCCACATGCTGATCCACATACAGTGAAAGAAACAAAACTTGCTTTTCTCACCCTCGATGCGCCAATTACTTGGGGAGACACAAAAATCCAACTAATTGTTTTGCTTGCGATTGCTGAAGAAAACATGATCGAGGCAAAAGAGTTGATCGCTTCGATTTACGGATTGTTTAACTCAGCCGAAGAAATTCAATGGATCGTTAATAGTCAAACGCAAGAAGAACTGTATCAAAGATTGTTAAGAGGAGGAAATTGATCATGTTTTTTGATCACCAAATCGTGTTACTTGAAAAAGATTCTAAAACAAAAGAGGAAGCTTTTCGACTATTAGCAGACGAACTCATCAAAACTCATTGTGTAAATGATCAGTTCTATCAAAATATCGTACAGCGAGAAGAAACCTTTCCTACAGGTTTAAAAATTAACGGCATTGGGGTAGCGATCCCACATACGGACAGCAAATTTGTTTTACGATCCCAAGTCGCTTTTATGTCACTTGCCTCTCCCCTTTCATTTATTGAAATGGGTTCGCAAGAAAAGAAAATCGATGTATCTCTGTTGTTCATGCTTGCATTGAAGGAACCACATGAGCAATTGGGTATGCTACAAAATCTTATCTCTATGTTTCAAACACCAGGGGTTTTGGAAGCCCTATCCTCAGTAACGACTAAAGAAGCGTATCTTTCGATTATTGAAAAAAATGGCCTGCAATAAAAAGGAGGAACAATTATGTTAAATGCATTACAGTGGTTCGTTGATCTAGGTTCAATCGTTGTTTTGCCTATTTTAATTTTTATTTTTGGAATAATTTTGGGAACCAAGCCTGGCAAAGCCTTTACTTCAGCCTTAACTGTTGGTGTCGGGTTTGTTGGATTGAATTTGGTGATTGACCTTCTAAGCAGCAGCTTGGGTCCTGCCGCCCAGCATATGGTTGAACGTCTAGGATTAAATTTGACAACGATTGATGTCGGATGGCCTGCCGCAGCGGCAATTTCTTACGGGACGATTTTAGGAAGTCTTGCCATTCCGATTGGTGTGGTCCTAAATGTTCTACTCATCATTTTAGGGCTGACTAAAGTATTGAATGTAGATATTTGGAATATTTGGCACGCAGCCTTCATCTCTTCTCTGATTTATGCCCTCACTGGAGACTTTGCAATGGGGATCGCGGCCACCGTCATCTATTTGATGATGATTCTTTTAATGGGAGATATTTTAGGTCCGATCATTAATAAGTTCTACGGATTTCCTAATATCACTTTTCCTCATGGTACCGCCGCACCAGGATTCATCTTTGCACTTCCGATGAATTGGCTCTTTGATCGTATTCCAGGACTAAAAGATTGGAAAGCAGATCCAGAAACCATTCAGAAAAAATTTGGTGTCTTTGGTGACTCTACTGTTATGGGCTTTTTGATTGGTCTCATCATGGGAATACTTGCCGGATATGACACAGCAGGTGTCGGCCAATTAGCCGTCCAAACAGGCGCTGTGATGGTTTTGATGCCTAAAATGGTTGCTTTACTGATGGAAGGTCTAACGCCTATTTCTGAATCTGCAAATGAATTCGTCAAAAAACGGTTTCCTGGAAGAGAGCTTTACATCGGTATGGATGCAGCATTATCGGTTGGTCATCCAGCTGTCCTTTCTTCCTCATTGCTGCTAGTTCCGATCACTATTTTGTTAGCCGTAATTCTACCTGGCAATACGACCTTGCCTTTTGGTGATTTAGCAACCATTCCCTTTCTGATTTGCTTGATGGCTGCTGTTTTTGGAGGAAACATCATTCGAACAGTAATTGCTGGAACGATTTATATGGTAAGCATTCTCTATATTACTTCGTGGGCAGCACCGCTTGTCACTACTGCTGCTCGATCCGCAAACTTTGATCTACAAGGAAACTCTATGATCACTGCTATGGCTGAAGGTGGTTTATGGACCACATTCCTTTATGTCGGCTTAACAAAAATATTAAGCTGGGGCGGTTTAGCCATAATTGGCGTCTCTGTTTTGTTTGGATTGATTTATGTAAATAAAATTCGTCCCAAGAAACAAACATCGAAATTATAGGAGGAAATGATAATGAAAAAACTATTGATTATGTGCGGTACAGGTGTTGCAACTTCAACAATTGTAACAAATAAGGTAAAAGAATGGCTGAAAGAAAAAGGGATGACTGATCAAGTGAAACTGTATCAATCCAAAGTGGCAGATGAGATGAATAAAATTGATAACTATGACATCGTGGTGAGTACAACGGTTGTTCCAGACTCAATCAAAGATCGCGTAATTATGGGGCTGCCACTCTTAACAGGGATTGGTACAGAAGAAATGTACGCGGAAATCGAAAAGAAAATCAAAGAATAAGGAGAATGCCCTATGTTGGTCACAACAAAAGAACTATTCGCACATGCAGAAAAACACAATTATGCATTACCCGCAGCAAATTTTTTCGACTTAACTAGTGCAAGAACATACGCGGAGACTGCTGAACGTTTAAACAAGCCTTTGATATTGGCCTTCGCTCAGTCCCATATGAACATGTTGACTTTAGAAGAGGCTGCCATGATTGGAAAATTTTTAGCAAAAAAAAGCACTACACCTATCGCTTTGCACTTAGATCACGGTACCGATGAAGAGGTCATCAAAAGAGCCATTCATTTAGGTTTTACTTCCGTAATGATCGACGCTTCTGAGGAGTCATTCGAAGAAAATGTCCGTCGGTCAAAGGAGATCGCCGATTACGCTCATAAAAATGGTGTCGTTGTTGAAGCCGAAATCGGGCACGTTGGGTCGGAAAACAGTCTGGAATCAGCCGTAAATAGTCAATCTATTTACACAGAACCTTCTGAGGCTGTTGCATTTGCCAAATTAACCGGGGTTGATTCGTTGGCAGTTTCTATTGGCACCTCTCACGGACATTATCAAGGGATACCCAAAATAAATTTTGACGTTTTAAAGGAAATACACCATGCCGTCAATGTTCCTCTTGTTCTGCATGGCGGATCCTCTTCTGGCGATGAAAACCTTGAAAAATGTGCCTTAGAAGGTATCCGGAAAATAAATATTTTTACTGACTTTGTCACTGCTGCTATGAATGAAATTCACAAAAATCAACCAAATGACTATTTCGATTTACTTCATTCAGCAAGCAATGGAATGTCCAAGACACTCGAGCACTATTTTACAGTCTTTCATACCAAACCTTACCGTGAAGGAGAAAGCTAATGAAAAAAAGAACTTTAAGAACGCCATTCTTTGTCATCAATCCCAAAGCCTATCTTTATGGAAAACAAGCATTGGCATTGGCAAAAGCTGCTGATGAGTTGTCATCTTTGTATGACATCGACATTCTATTTACTGTTCAGCATGCAGACGTTTCTTTAATTAAACAGGCAACAACACATTTATTCGTCACTGTCCAACATTTAGACGGAATCGAAATTGGTCGTGGAATGGGCTATGTTTTACCCGAAGCAGTGGCAGAAGCCGGAGCTGAAGCTACCTTTTTAAACCATACTGAACACCCCATGACATTGCAAGAACTGACTAAAGCGATTCAGCGCTCAAATGAATTGGGTCTCTTAACAATTGTCTGTGCGAATTCATTGAGTGAAGCGAGAGCCGCGGCTTCCCTAAAACCCGATGTGATGGTTTGCGAGCCAACCGAACTAATTGGGACAGGACAAACCAGTGATCTTCAATACATGACGGAAACAAATCGTGTTGTTCGGGAAATTGATCCAGAAATCCTGATTTTGCAGGCTGCTGGTATATCTAGTGCTGCCGATGTTGAAAAAGCTTTGTCGTCAGGTGCTGATGGTACCGGAGGGACAAGCGGTATTGTGCAAGCAGATGATCCAGTTCAAACCCTTACAGAAATGATCAAACAAGCGGTGAAGCACAAAAAGGAGGATTAAGACTGTGAAATTTTTAAAAGAGCAACTGACGTTAACTTCTAACGGGAATCGAGTGTCTTACCACAACATCACAGAAGAAGTGAAAGCAATGGTTGAAAAAAGCGGAATTTCAAATGGAATCTGTCTCGTACAGTCTCCCCATACGACTTGTTCTGTTATCTTTGAAGAATACATGCATGATACAGACTTTAACGGAGATGAATTTCTTCAAGTTGATTTAAACCGAATTCTCGATAAAATTATTCCTCGTGAACTATCAGAAAATACCGATTATCGTTATCCTGGACCAAAGCATTTAGAATTTTTGATGAGTCTGGACGATCCAAACTACCCAACAGATCCAGCAACGATTTTAAACGGCGATGCACATATTCGCTCGAGTTTTTTCGGTGCAAGCGAAAGCTTTATTTTAAGTAATGGCAAGCTAGAGATCGGCTCTGTAGGCTATATCTATTTTGTTGATTTCGATCAAAATCGTGTGCGAAATAGGACATGCCATGTAATGCTAATGGGCGAATAAGAACAGTTATCGGGTAAATCAGGAAAAATTTAGATTACTTATCGCCTGCAAAAGAAAAACCATGAATCCTCTAAAAGAAGATTCATGGTTTTTCATTTCTTATGCCAGCTATAGGGATCGAACCTACGACCTACGCGTTACGAGTGCGTTGCTCTACCAACTGAGCTAAGCTGGCGTTGTATGGCACAAAGAAAATTATATGCAAAAACGGTTGTTTTGTAAAGAGGTCTGCTGAAAAAAATCTACTTACTGAAATTTTCCGAAAATTGTGATATAATAGAAGTATCAAGGAGGTTTTTACATGGCAACATTTGGTAAATTCGAAACAACAATTGTCCCGTCACAAGAAGGTTCAACGTTTGAGGTCGCTACTCCTGTCATGTTCACGTTCCATGGGAAGAAACAAACTGGTACCATCACAAAGCAGTTGAAAAACTCTGCGGTGGTCGAGCTGAACGAAACCCCAGAAAACCAGAAATTAGTTTCGCAAAGTAATGGTGTATTGATCATCAATTACAAACAATTAACCAAACTATAACTCGTTTAATGCAAGGAGAAAATCAGTTGATTTTCTCCTTTTTTCATTGTTTGTTTTTTTGAAAAACGCAAAAAAAGCCATGGATAACCGATCGAACCGTTTTGGCTGTCGATCTTCTTCCATGGCGTCATTGACGAGGCAAAACTTGAAGCAGTTGCCGTTGTCGTATTTGTATTGATTTATTTTGTACCGAATAGACGGTCACCGGCATCGCCCAAACCAGGAACGATATAGCCGTGTTCATTTAGGCGTTCATCAAGATTTGCAGTGTAGATGTCAACATCTGGATGGGCATCTTGCAATGCTTTCACGCCTTCTGGTGCAGCAACTAAGCAGACGAATTTCATGTTTGAAGCACCACGTTTTTTCAGTGCATCGATCGCCATGATCGCTGAACCACCCGTAGCTAACATTGGGTCAACGATAAATAATTGACGTTCATCGATATCTTCAGGTAATTTTACGAAGTATTCGTGTGGTTCTAGCGTTTCTTCATCACGGTACATCCCGATATGACCAACTTTTGCGGCTGGGATCAATTCAAGGATACCATCAACCATGCCTAGACCTGCGCGCAGGATGGGAATGATCGCTACCTTTTTACCGGATAGTGTTTTTTGTGTTGATTCTTCAATTGGTGTTTCAATCACTAGATCTTCAAGCGGCATGTCCCGAGACACTTCATACGCCATCAACATTGCGATTTCATTAACAACTTCACGGAAAACCTTTGTTCCACAGTTCTTGTCGCGGATCATTGTTAATTTGTGTTGGATCAGCGGGTGATCGATTACTTGAAATTTACCCATTTAAAAAAATCTCCTTTGGTTTTTCTCTTATTTTAAAGCAAATCGGCTCTTGTTACAACCATCTGCCCCAGGCAATGCTGCTTTTCCTCAAAAAAAGGATTGTGTTAGAAGGAAGGAGACAAGACGGCATGTATCACGCCTCTACGTTCATTCTAGCCCCTTTTTCACTTTTGGTGATCAAAGAGCTGGAGCGCAGGAAAAACGCGTGAGACGTCTTGTCTGACCTTAACTTCTGTCACAGTCCCATTTTATTTGTTTTTGTAAAGTGGATAGTTGTCCGTCAATTCTTTGACTTGCGCCGCTACTTCTGCCAAGACGGCTTCATCATTTGGTTTTTCTAAAACTTTGACGATCAATTTCGCCACTTCGACACAATCTTCTTCTTTAAAGCCACGACTAGTGATCGCTGGTGTCCCCACGCGAATCCCACTCGTTTTGAAAGGACTTAATGATTCGAAAGGAATCGAGTTTTTATTGACGGTAATATTGACTTGATCCAGCAAGGCTTCTGCTTCTTTTCCGTTCAAATCAAAGCCACGCACATCGATCAATAATAGGTGATTGTCTGTTGCACCAGAGACCAAGCGGGCTTGTGGTGCTTGGTTGAAGACTTTCGCCATTGCTTGCGCATTGCGGATGACTTGTTCAGAGTACTCTTTGAACGACGCATCTTGTGCTTCTTTAAAAGCGACAGCTTTCGCTGCGATCACGTGCTCTAATGGTCCGCCTTGGATGCCAGGGAAAACGGCACTATTGATTTTTTTCGCTAAGTCTTCATCATTTGTTAAAATCAAACCGCCTCGAGGGCCGCGTAATGTTTTATGGGTCGTAGAAGTCGTGATGTCCGCATAAGGAACTGGGTTTGGATGAAGACCAGCCGCTACTAAACCAGCGATATGCGCCATATCCACCATCAATTTTGCGCCAACTTCATCAGCGATTTCACGGAACTTCGCAAAATCGATCGTACGTGAGTAAGCACTGGCACCGGCAACGATCAGTTTCGGTTGATGCTTGCGCGCCAAAATACGAACGACATTGTAGTCAATGACTTCTGTTGCAGGATCAACACCATAACTAACAAAATTATAGGTCTTGCCGCTGAAATTCACTGGTGAGCCATGGGTCAAATGACCGCCTGCGGAAAGATCCATCCCTAATACTGTATCGCCTGTTTCGATCAACGCTAAATAAGCTGCTGTGTTGGCTTGAGAACCAGAATGCGGTTGAACATTGGCATATGCCGCACCGAAAATACTTTTCGCCCGTTCAATTGCTAAGTTTTCTACCACATCAACAAATTCACAACCACCATAGTAACGACGACCTGGATAACCCTCAGCGTATTTATTTGTCAAAATACTACCTTGCGCAGCCATTACACCTTCTGAAACGATATTTTCAGACGCAATCAATTCCAAATTGTTTTGTTGACGATTCGTTTCTTTTTCGATCGCTTGCCACAATTCGGGATCAAACGTTTGATAATCCATGCTTACAACACCCCTTTACCTTAATGGTAGCATTGTATCACATTTCTTCATAAGCTACCTATAATGAATTCTGGTTTTTTGCTAATTTTCTTGAAAGAAACTTTGATTTGCAGCTTTTTTCAATCGATTCATATAAGCAGCCCCTAAGCCGCTTTCTGGAAACGTGGGTGCAAATATAATATCTAGCTCAGCAATCGATTCATCTAACGCCCGTAACCCCGCAAACAGCCCTTTTGTCGCGGCTTCCACACTGTCATCAAAAAATAAATAAATGGCCGCCGCTTCAAAGCGGACTTGCTCGGCGATCGTCGGTCCAGCTAAAACACCTACCTTAAGTTGCTGTTCTTTTGCCCAAGCCATGGCTGCCGACCAATCTTGGTCATTGACCATCATGACGTTGGTATTCGGTGCATAGTGCTTGTATTTCATGCCCGGCGCTTTGGGTGCTTCACTTTCTGTTACTAAATGCTGATCGACGAGGACTTTCGTTTGTAAGACTGCTTCAAGCTGTTCTTTAGAGATCGCACCAGGACGTAAGATGATCGGCGGCGCCTTTGGGTCACTCAAATCTAAGACTGTTGATTCGACACCGATCTGCGTCACCCCATCATCCAAGATGCCAGCGATTTTGCCTGCCAGATCATGCTGAACATGCGCAGCTGATGTTGGGCTTGGTTTACCAGATGTATTCGCGCTAGGACCAACCAATGGCTGTTGGGCTTGTTTGATCAACGCTAACGTCTTGGTGTTGTTGGGCATCCGAAAAGCCGCTGTGGATAAGCCGCCAGTAACGATGCTAGGTAAACTGTCTTTTTTGATCGAAAAGATCAAGGTTAAGGGCCCCGGCCAGAAAGTTTCCATCAATTTATCAGCGAAGGGATGCTTGTTATCCACAAACGGTTCCAACTGCTCTGGCTCGGCAATATGAACGATCAAAGGGTTGTCACTAGGTCGTCCTTTGACTTGATATACTTGCGCAACAGCATTGGGCAAAAGCGCGCTAGCCCCTAGTCCATAGACGGTTTCCGTCGGGAACGCCACTAATCCCCCTTCAGCTAAAATAGCTGCTGCTTCGTTTAACTGTGATTGATCAAAAATTTTTGTTTCCACAATTTATCCACATCCTTTTTTGAGAAGTTTCCACACTTATCAACATTTTCTGGTTTCTTTTCCACATTTTGTGGATAAGTCGTTTGTCAAGTGTGGATAACCCTGTTTATAACTCGGTTTATTTAGAAGTCGTTCATTTCATAAGGTTTTTGCAATTTTTCCTGTGTAAAAAAAAATTATTTATCCACATCTTGTGGATGACTGACGAGCACCATCCGGTCTTGACCCGCAAGATCTTTTACTACGGTGACTTCTTTGTTGGGAAAAGCGGCTGCAAACAGTTGTTGAACGGCGGGTCCTTGCTGAAAGCCGATTTCTAGCGCCATTTGCCCACTTGGCGCCAAACACTTCGGTGCTTGCTGTGCTAATTGCTTATAGATCGCTAACCCTTGTTCTTGAGCAAAAAGCGCCATTTTAGGCTCTTTTTCCCGTACGCTGATATCCATCAGCGGCCACTCTTCAGCGCTGATATACGGCGGGTTGGAAACGATCAGATCCCATTGCTGATCTGCCACAGGCTCTAAGGTATTTCCTTGGAAAAAGCGGATCTCTGCGCCTAAGGTTGCCGCATTTTCTTTAGCAACGGCTAATGCCTCTGCTGAAAGATCCACGGCACTTACGGCCCACTGGGGACGTGCCAATTTCAAGGCAATGGCGATCGCTCCAGTACCTGTGCCGATGTCTACGACTCGTAGTGGCTGATCTGCTGGTAATTTTGCCAAACACTTTTCCACCAGCTCTTCGGTTTCTGGACGCGGGATCAAGGTTGCAGGAGTCACTTTTAAGCGATGCCCATAAAATTCTTCATACCCCAGTAAATATTGCGGGGGTTCATGCTGTAGCAGCTGTTCAAGATCTGCTGCGATCTGTGCCTCATCTTCCTTTAGGATGGGTTGGTCCATCTGCAGCAGCCAATCGAGTTGCTGCCAGTTTTTTCGCTGTAAAAACAGGTATTGGATCGCATACCCGTCCAGCCCTTTCGTTTCTAAAAAAGAAGAAGCCCGTGAAAGGACTTCTCGATAGGTTTTAGCCATTTTGCATCTCATCTAATTTTGATGTTTGATCGTAAACGATCAGTGCATCAACAATTTCATCGAGTTTTCCAGCTAAAATTTGATCCAATTTTTGAATAGTCAACCCGATACGGTGATCTGTTACGCGGTTTTGTGGGAAGTTATAGGTCCGAATCCGTTCAGAACGATCGCCGGTACCCACTGCTGATTTACGGTTTGCATCGTATTCGCTTTGTGCTTCTTGCTGCATTTGGTCATAGACCCGTGCCCGCAAGACTTTCATCGCTTTCTCACGGTTTTTCAGCTGTGAACGCTCATCTTGCATCGCAACAGCGATCCCTGTTGGCAAGTGCGTCAAACGAACAGCAGAAGCTGTTTTGTTGACGTGCTGACCACCAGCACCAGAGGCATGGTAAATATCGGTTCGAATATCTTTGTCTGCGATATCGATTTCGACTTCTTCAGCTTCAGGCATAACCACGACCGTTGCCGTAGACGTATGGATTCGGCCTTGCGATTCGGTAGACGGTACCCTTTGTACTCGGTGGGCGCCGCTCTCATATTTCAATTTTGAAAAGACGTTGTCGCCAGTGATCATCATGATGACTTCTTTGTAGCCGCCGATTCCAGTGACGTTGGCATCCATGACTTCAACTTTCCAACCTTGGTTTTCCGCATATTTTTGATACATATTGAAAAGATCGCCAGCAAATAAGGCTGCTTCATCGCCGCCTGCTGCACCACGGATCTCCATGATGATGTTTTTGTCATCATTCGGATCTTTTGGCAATAACAAAATTTTGATGCGTTCTTCTAAAACATCTTTTTCTTTTTTCAAATCAGAGAGTTCTTCTTTGGCCATCTCTGCCATTTCCGCATCAAGGTTTTCCCCAAGCATTTCTTCGGTATCCTTGATTCCTTCAACGACTTCTTTGTAACGGCGGTAGACTTCCACCGTTTCCCGTGTATTGGCTTCTTCTTTTGAAAGCTGCATGAAGCGTTTGGTGTCAGAGATCACGGCTGGATCACTTAGTAATTCGCCTAATTCTTCGTAACGGTCTTCGATTGCTTGTAACTGATCGTACATTGATTATTCTCCTTCTTTTTTCATTCCCGGGTGAAAGTAATGCTTGCGGCAAACTGGATAATACGCTTCATTGCCGCCGATTTGTACTTGATCGCCCTCGTAAACGGGTTTTCCGTCGATATAGTGCAAGTTCATGGTTGCTTTTTTATGACAGAACCAGCAGATGGTTTTCATCTCTTCGATTTTATCTGCGTAAAGCAGCAAGTATTTTGAGCCTTCAAATAATTCATTGCGGAAATCATTTTTCAAACCAAAGGCCATCACAGGGATACCTAACTCGTCCACGATTTTGGTGAAAGCCAGCACGTGATGCTTCTTTAGGAACTGTGCTTCATCGATTAAAATACAATAAGGTTTATAACCCAGGTCTTTGATCAAATGGAACAGATCCGTTTCATCAAAAATCGGGATCGCGTCTCGTTCTAAGCCGATGCGACTCGAAACATTTCCCACGCCACTTCTCGTGTCCAATCCGCTTGTCATGATCACGACTGGTTTATCTTGTTCTTCATAGTTGTGAGCAACTTTCAGTATCTCGATCGTTTTCCCACTATTCATTGCGCCATATTTAAAAAAAAGCTGTGCCATCTCGCCCATCCTTCCTCATACTCCTTTGGTATTATACTTGAAAAAGGAGAATTTTTACAGACTTAAATTCGACACATGCCGCCTTTTACGCAAGAGTTTTACGAAAAGTTAACGGATTTTTTTCCGCCAGCATCTCTTACTCGTTTCTGACTTTTCGGGCCACTTCTGCCAATACTTGACAAGCCAGTGGGTATTCTGGATTTTCAGCCCCATTGATATCCGTTGCAATGATCGCAAATCCAAGCTGCTGATAGAGCTTGATTGCTGCGTGGCTCCAAGTTTGCGTATGAAGATACATCGGTTCATTGGCTGCCTCCAAGACAGAAACGACTTGCGTGACCAAGCCGCGAGCGATCCCTTGGCGCTGGGCTTGCGGCATTACTGCTACCCAATGGACTAGTGGAACCAGTGTGCCGTCTTGCTTGGCTTTTTTCCAAGCGGTAGCCGTACCGACCGGTGTACCTGATTGATCAAGGGCAAAAAACATTCGCTGTCCTAGCTGTGCTTGCTCGGGCATAAATTCCTTTTCAAAATACGCCAATGCCTCGGCCTCATTGTCAAACTCTCCGACGGATGTTTCGATCCGTGCCCAATGCCTTTCGTCTCCTGCTTGGTAGCTGCGTAGCGAATAGTTATCGGATTGAAGGGGCTGGATCGGTGTGTTTTTGTGCGCTCGCTTCATCCAGATTTCTGCATATGGAATTGATTTATCTAACATTGGTTGTGCCTCTCTCTCATTGGTTTTTTCCTTGTTCAAAGGTTTATTTGAGAATCAATTTGGAATCAATCATGTAATTTCTTTACTAGAAAAATTTCTGTTAGCTGATTTTGCGTATGGGCGATTCTCCCAATTTCGTCATAACCCATTCGCTGATAAAAATCTGGCGCTTGAAAATCAAAGGTCGCCGTCTGACAGTTTTCACAGCCAAATGCTTTCAACTGCTGTTCAAGATCCGTAAGAATCTGCTTGCCATACCCTTTCCCCCGCTCGGATGCTTTGACCCACAGGGTGTCAAGATAGCCGATATGATACATTGAGGCGTAGGCAATGCCACCAGCAATCACCACACCCTCTTTTTTGATTACACTGCTAAAGTTCTGATAGGTCTCTGTTTGTGTAAATGGTTTTTGGTGCTTTGTGTAAGCTGTTAATGCTGTTTCTAACGCAGCCAATTCTTGGTCTGTTCCTTGTTCAATGATTCGCGTCATATTCAATCACTCCTTCTTGTTTCTTGATGATCTGCGATGATCTGATCGACCGTTTCTGCTATCGCTAGGCCTTCTTTGATCAGTCTTTCCTCTGAAGATCCTTTTGGGAAAAGCAAGTCACGCTCAAGCCACCATTTACGCATCGTTTCCTCGGAAAAATAGTCTCGCTGCATTCGGGTCTGATGTCTTTTGACCGTTTCCTCAAAAGAAAGATCAAAATAATAAACTAGCTTTTTTTGGGGAAAGAGTTTCATTAGAAAGTCGAGAAAGTCTTGGTATTTTTCACGAGAATAAATTCCTTCAACAAGTACCACCGGCACTTTCCCCTTCGCATATAGGACAGCTTCTTTCATCAAACCGCTGGCTAAATTATTAGGGGTATCTTTGACACAAAAAATTTCTCGCCGAAAAACATCTTGTGAAATCAGCACTGCCTCTTCCCCAAAAACGTGCTGAACAGCTTTGGCAATAGTGGTTTTGCCGCTGCCAGAATTACCTCGAAGTAAAATCAAAAAACTTTCCATGCAAACTTCCTTTCTTCATTGCCCTGTTTTCTAAGCATATCTCTTGTTTTTCTCTACTAGAAGCATACCATAGAAGCAAAGGAGGAATACCTATGAAAGATACGGCAATTTTTGCTGGCGGTTGTTTTTGGTGCATGGTGAAGCCTTTTGATTCGCTGCCAGGCATCCTCAAAGTGGTTTCTGGCTTTACTGGTGGCCATGTGCCTAACCCAACCTACCAACAAGTAACGACAGGTACCACCGGTCACACCGAAGCAGTTGAGATCACCTTTGATCCTGAAGTCATCTCTTATGAAGAATTGGTTGCCATCTATTGGCAACAGACAGACCCCACAGATGCGTTTGGTCAGTTTGCCGACCGTGGTGATTCCTATCGTCCAGTGATTTTTTACAATAGTGAAGAACAAAAAGCGATTGCGGAAAAATCAAAGGCGCAGTTGCAAGCTAGTGGCCGCTTTGACCGTCCGATCGTAACGAAGATCGAACCAGCAGAACCTTTTTATCCTGCAGAAGACTATCATCAAGATTTTTACAAAAAAAATGCAGCCCATTACAATGCTTATAGCGAAGGCTCCGGTCGAGCTGGCTTTATTCGCCAAAACTGGGCTTAACTTTTTGGGGAACGTTCATTACAATTCATCACTAACAGCCGATCTGCTCTCAAGGCAGATCGGCTGTTTTCTGTTTTTTCCCAAAAAGGAAATTGACAGTCAGGGCATTTTCGCGATACACTGATTAGAAAATTCTGACGATTATAAAGGAGTGTTTGTTTGATGTTAGCCAATGAAGTCCGTCCAGGTCCTAATCGGTATATTACTGGCGATGGGGTCTTAGCTGATTTGCCAGAGTATTTACGAGAGTTCCAAGAAGTTGCCGTGATCACTGGGGAGCAGTCATTCGATGTGTTTTCGAACTATTACCCTCATTCATTTGACTACCCGATCTACCGCTACGATGGATCATCGAGTTATGAAAATGCGCAAGCCTTAGCTGAAGCGATCCAGCAAGCGGATGCCGTGGTGGCAATCGGCGGCGGCAAGGTGGCTGATACAGCAAAAATCACCGCCCAAACCCTTGGTGCAGAATTGATCGTGATCCCTACATTGGTTTCTAACTGTGCACCCTTCACCCCGGTGATCGTCGCCTATTACCCCGATCATACGATTTGTAAAATCGACTATGCCAAAAAAGGTGCCTACATGACGATCGTCGACACCCGTTTTTTACTAGCCACACCCGTTGATTACTTTATCGCAGGGATCGCTGATACCTTAGCCAAATATTATGAAATGGAAGCCATCGTCCGCAACATGGCAGAAGACGACAAGACTGCCTTAGTACGGCTAGGTTTCCAAAGCGCTCTTTTGATCAAAAACTTGCTGATTGCCGATGCGATCCATGCCGTCAAAGACTTAGAAACCGGGCAGCTGACCCCCGCCTTTGCCCGCATCACCGATGCGATCATTGCTTTGGCAGGCGAAGTTGGCGGTTTTGCAGTCGAATTTGGCCGCACGTCCGGTGCGCATGCGCTGCATGACGGCTTGTCTTATTTGAGTGAGACCCATAGCGTCTTGCACGGCAACAAAGTCGCCTACTGCATTTGGGTCCAGCTTGCCTATACCAATGATTTTGATGTGATTGAAAAATTACGGCCGTTTTACGAAGCTTTGCACTTGCCAATGAAGCTGAAGGATCTCCACGTGACGCGCCTTGATCGGGATTACTTCGCCTCGGTTCTGACCTATGCTGTCAAAGAAGAAGAAACCTTTATTTTGATTGATCCTGCGATCACACCCGAAAAAGTCTATCAGGCGATCGAAGCGGTGGAGGCGCTGTAAACCGTACACATTGCTAAACAACTTTATATCAAAAAAACTGTTTCCCTAATGCATTTCGGAAACAGTTTTTTTATTTGATCAAACAGACACGCAGTAGCGATCCTGGCTGCGCATATTCTTAGCGGGCGACAGCAACTGGCGCATTGCCCATCACTGCACGACTTCACCCAATAGCCCGTTTTCTAAGCAGTAATGATAAATGCCTTCCTCGGCTACGTGACCGATCACTTCGTCGGCGATTGCTTTTAACTCGTCCGAAGCATTGTCCATTGCTAGACCCCAGCCGACTGCCTCCAGCATCTCAATATCATTGTTGCCATCCCCAAAGGCAATGGCTTCGGATTTATCCAAGCCATAGTAAGCCAGCATTTTGGCAATGCCGCTTCCTTTTCCGCTGCTGGCTGGAATAATATCGACTGCCCGATCCCACCAAGCGGTGATTTTCGCCTCTGTGGTATTTGCCATCACTTTGGCGTAGTCTTCTTTCCCTGAGCCAAGCATCACTTGGAAAATGTCTTGCTGCTGGATCACCTCATCAAAATCTTCTGCCACGATCACTTCTTGGTGGGCAAAGGAAAAATACTCAACTAAATCAGCATCTTTGCCATTGGCAACCGTTCGGTCCTTCGTAGCGATCGCTACTGGACGCTTGAGTGCCGTGGCATTTTCTATGATTTGCTGAACATCTTTTTTAGGAATGGGGTTTTGGTGGATCCCCTCGGCTTGATTAAAACAATACGATCCGTTAAAGGTCAAAAACGCATCAAAGGTCACGCCTTCAAATTGCGGCAACGCGATGGGACTTCTGCCAGTCGCAATGCACAACAGGATCCCTTGCTTCTTCAAGGCTTTTAATGTGGCTAACATTCTTTCAGAGATTTGCTTTTTGCTCATATCGATCAGTGTGCCATCAACATCGAAAAAAATAATTTTTACGTCTTTCATGATCTTCCCCATTTCCGTCTCGATTTTCAAAAAATTTGATACGCTTTTTTGTCCGCTTTCTCGCTATTGTTCCGTGCGGATCGTCGCTGTTATCTTTTACTTCTTTTATCTTCTCATAAATTGCTAGCGTTTTCTTCTGAAATCGCGAAATCCTTACTGATTTGCTTCGAGTTTTTAAGTTTCTTAAACAATCAAGCTGCCGCAAGAAGCACAGTCTGATCATTTCTTCTCAACGACACTTTCCAAAAGCTTTTCCTTGCACAATTTCTGCTGCTCATAAATTCTATCCTGCTTTCTTTCAAATCTACTTGGTTCTTTGGTATACTGGGGATAGTTTATTTAGTGAGGGGTTTTTTGTAATGAACTTTACCCGCTTTGCTCGCTTGACACAGCGCAGGAGCAAAACATTTATTTCCCAGAATGTGTCTTCGATCCAAGTGATCGTTTTTTATTATATCGTGATGACGGTGGTCTCTTTGGGGCTTTTTTCACTCCCCTTCTTTCGGGAACCCGGCTCTCATGTCGCGTTTATCGATCTGTTCTTTATGGCGGTCAGCACGGTCAGTGTCACAGGGTTGACTACCTTCCCGATCAATGACGTATTTAACGACCGCGGGGTCATTTTATTGGAAGTCCTCTTTCAAGTCGGTGGTTTAGGGATCATGATGATCTCGACTTTTTTTGCGATCGTTTCACGGCGCAAAATCAGTTTAAAGCAGCGCCAGTTGATCATGACGGATATGAACCAGCCGAAGCTTAGCGGGATCGTTCGGATGATTCGAACGACGTTTACCATCATTTTAGTTTGTCAGTTGGTAGCAGGCACGATCTTCGCTGTTTATTTTCATCTTTACGGGTATTATGACAATTGGCGAGACGCGATCTTTTATGGGTTTTATCAAGCGATCTCTGCTGTGACCAACTCTGGCTTTGATGTGACGGGCAATTCCATCTTGCCGTTTTCCCATGATTATTTCTTCCTGACGTGTATCATGATTTTGATTTTTATCGGGGGGATCGGATTTCCAGTGATCATGGACTTTCGGGAATGGGTCCTTTTTAAAATGAAAAAACAACGCCGCCGCTTGCCGTTTCGCTTTTCTTTGTTCACAAAAATTGCTGTTTTGGCTTTCGTGATCCTCTTTGTCGGCGGCACATTAGCGATCTTTTTCCTTGAGAAAGATTATTTATTCAAAGATTACAGCTTTAGTGGTATGTGGATGAACAGCATGTTTTATTCTATGACAACGCGGAATGCTGGCTTGCAGATCCATGACTTAGGCAACTTCCAAACCACGACATTGATCGTTTTCTCCTTGCTGATGTTTATTGGTTGTAGTCCCAGCTCTGTTGGTGGCGGGATTCGGACGACGACCATTGCCATCATTGGGCTGTACCTCTATGCCTTCTTAAAAAGTGAGGATAATATCAATATCTTTGGTCGCCGCATCGATCAAGATGACGTCCGCAAATCGGTGGTAGTCTTCATGCTTTCGATGGGCATGTGCTTCTTTTGTGTCTTATTCTTGACCGCCATCGAGGACATCCCTTTGATTGCCATCATTGTTGAAGTTTCCTCGGCCTTTGGAACCACAGGGCTTTCTTTAGGAATCACGGGCGATTTATCAACTATTGGCAAACTCGTGATTGCTCTTTTGATGTTTATTGGCCGTGTCGGTATGCTGTACACTTTGATGTTATTCGTACCAAAAGAAACACGTGACTTAGGTTACGAGTACCCAACGGAAAAAATCATTATCGGTTAAAGCACAGCAAACCTGACAGAAGGTTTGCTGTTTTGCTTTTCAAGCCTTTGATCAGCGCAAGTAAAAGAGCCATTTATCAGAATGGTCTTTGCAGAAATTTAAAGAATCGCAAAAGCAATTTAACCTTTTTCTTGGTATATGGTATGATAAATTGAATTTGCACAATGAAAGCATTCGCTCTAATGGAGGGTTACATTATGGGAATACGAAGTCATCTGGCTGTTTCAGTCGGTAAGACCTCTCAATGGGTATTAAAGAACTTTTTCAAAGGCGGCTCAAGCCTGCCTGGTAAATTAGCATTAAAAGTTGATCCACATATATTAGATCATTTGGCGAAAGATTACCAAGTCGTCGTGATCACAGGCACCAACGGCAAAACATTGACAACTGCCTTGACTGTCAATATTTTGCGCCAAGAATTTGATGAAGTATTGACGAACCCAACCGGCGCCAATATGGTCCAAGGGATCGTTTCAACCTTTCTATCGGCACGCCCTAAAAAAGGCAAAAAATTTGCGGTTTTAGAAATTGATGAAGCCAGTCTCAGCAAAGTAACGAAGTACATCAAACCGGAATTGTTCGTTTTCACCAATATTTTCCGTGATCAAATGGACCGTTATGGCGAGATTTATACGACCTATAAAATGATCGTTGAAGGTGCCGCAAACTCACCGGAAGCAACGATCCTCTGCAATGGGGATTCGCCACTGTTCAATTCGGTGGCAACTGTCAATCCGCGAAAATACTATGGATTTGATCATTTGCCAGATGAAGAGCAGATGGCCCATTACAATACGGATGGCGTGTTGTGTCCTGAGTGTCATCACATTTTGCATTATAAAATGATCACCTATGCCAATCTTGGAAAATACTACTGCCCAAATTGCGGCTTCCATCGACCAGAATTGGATTATAAACTGACGGAAATGACCGCAATGGACAACACCTCTGCTGATTTTGTGATCGATGGCAATGACTATCGCATCGAAGTCGGTGGGATGTACAATGTCTACAATGCGCTGGCGGCAACTGCGGTTGCGGAATATTATGGCGTAGCACCTGCAAAAATCAAAGCTGGTTTGGCCTATGACGAAAAAGTCTTTGGTCGCCAAGAAGTGATCCGCATCGGGGACAAAGAATGTACGTTAGTCTTAGTTAAAAACCCTGTTGGTTTGAACCAAGTCATTGATATGATCGGCCTGTCACCCTATCCTTTCTCGCTAGTCAGCTTGTTGAATGCCAACTACGCAGATGGGATCGACGTCAGCTGGATTTGGGATGGCGACCATGAAGCGTTTGCCGATATGGGGATTCCTCAAGTGATCGCTGGTGGTGATCGTCACAAAGATATGGCGTTGCGGCTAAAAGTTGCGGGGATCCCTGAAGAGAAAATCATTGAAACCCCTGAACTTGATGACGTCATCAAGCAAATCGCAGACTTACCTACAGAAAAAGTCTATATTTTAGCGACTTACACTGCAGTCTTGCAGCTACGCAAAAAGCTTGCGGAAAAAGGCTATATCAAAGGAGGAATGAGTCGTGACTAAGTATCAACTGAATGTTGCCCACTTGTATGGAAATCTTTTGAATACTTATGGCGACAACGGCAATCTCTTGATGCTGCGCTACGTGGCCGAAAAACTAGGCGTGACCTTCAACGCAGAGGTCGTCAGCATTCACGAGCCCTTCGATCCTGAAAGATATGATCTCGTCTTTTTCGGTGGGGGACAAGATTTTGAACAAGTGATTGTTTCACAAGATATCCAATCAAAAAAAGAAGCCTTGACCAGCTATATCGAAAATGATGGCGTCATGCTGGCGATCTGCGGTGGCTATCAATTGCTAGGTCATTACTACATCGGTGCCAACGGCGAGAAAATCAAGGGGATCGGCGCCTTGGATCATTACACCTTGAGCCAAGAAAACAACCGGTTCATCGGTGACATCGTGATCCACAATGAAGAATTCGATGAGACCTATTATGGCTTTGAAAACCATAATGGCCGTACTTTCTTAGGTAAAGGGGAAAAACCATTGGGGAAAGTCATCCAAGGACAAGGAAACAATGGCGAAGACCAAACCGAAGGCGTGGTTTACCGCAATGTGTTCGGCTCTTACTTCCACGGACCGCTCCTTGCAAGAAATGAGCATTTGGCAGAGCGCTTGATCCGCACCGCCCTTGCCAATCGTTATGGCAACGTCGAAATTTAAATACACGTACGTAGCAAACAAACCTGTGTTTCACAGGTTTGTTTTTTTATGGGAAATTTCCCCGCAGTTGCCACTTTTTCTCTTTGTTTGCTTCTACGTTCCTATGCTGCCTCGCTTCATTGTAACCGCTATCTTTCTTTTCTATACTGAGGTTGTAGTAAAAATTGAAAGGAGATGTTAAGAAATTATGATGGAAAAAGTTCAGCGGTTTGGCGGTGCGATGTTTACCCCGGTCCTCTTGTTTTCCTTTTCAGGGATCATGGTCGCGCTGTGTATTATCTTTAAAAATCCGATGCTTGTGGGGAGCATCGCCACTGAAGGCTCTACTTGGTACAACATTTGGACGATCATTGAAAATGGTGCGTGGACGGTCTTCAACCAAATGGAATTATTATTTGTCATTGGATTACCGATCGGTCTCGCAAAAAAAGCTAATGCGCGAGCGGCAATGGAAGCCTTTGTCGTCTATATTACTTGTAATTATTTTATTTCTGGCATGATCGAGTACTTTGGTAGCTTCTTCGGTGTCAACTTTGCAACTGATCCCGGCGGTGAGAGTGGCTTGAAAATGATCGCCGGCATCAAAACATTAGATACTGGTATTATCGGAGCAATTTTTATTTCGGCGATTGTCGTCTATCTTCACAACAAATTTTTCGATACGAAGCTGCCTGATTTTCTCGGAGTCTTCCAAGGCTCTTCCTTTGTCGTGATCCTCGGTTTCTTTTTGATGCTGCCAGTTGCTTACTTGATCGCATTGATTTGGCCAAAAGTCCAAGCTGGCATTGGGTCCATGCAAGGGTTTCTAGCAAGTGCTGGGGTCTTTGGGGTCTGGCTCTATACTTTCTTAGAGCGAATATTGATCCCCACAGGTCTCCATCATTTCGTGTATACCCCCTTTGTTTTTGGTCCCGCTGTCGTCGAAGAAGGGATCTCCAAATACTGGATGGCACATTTACAAGAATTTGCCCAGTCCACCAGACCATTGAAAGAGCTTTTCCCTGAAGGGGGCTTTGCTTTACATGGCAATTCTAAGATCTTTGCTGCACCAGGGATCGCTGCTGCTTTTTATTTCACAGCCAAGCCTGAAAACAAAAAGAAGGTCTTAGCGATTTTGATCCCTGCCACTTTAACTGCCATTTTAGCTGGTATCACTGAGCCATTGGAATTCACCTTCCTCTTTATCTCACCACCCCTCTTTGCGGTGCACGCTGTTTTAGCAGCGACCATGGCGGCAACGATGTTTGCCTTCGGGGTCGTTGGAGATATGGGGGGCGGCTTGATCGATCTGTTGGCGAAGGTCTGGATTCCGCTATTTCAAAATCATCGCAGTATGATCTTCACGCAGCTGGTGATCGGGTTAGCCTTTACTGCCCTTTATTTCCTTGTTTTCCGCTTCTTGATCCTCAAATTTAAGTTAGCCACACCAGGACGGGAAGAAAACAATAGCGAAGTCAAACTGTACACCAAAAAAGATTACAAAGAAAAACAAGCCAACACTGGAACGCCAGTGATTGCTGGTGCCAATCGCTATACCGAACAAGCCGCAGTCTACTTAGAAGGGTTTGGCGGTCGCGACAACATTGATAAAGTCACTAATTGTGCCACTCGCCTAAGAATCACCGTCAAAGATCAAGACCAAGTGCTGCCAGATGATATCTTTAAAGGCGCTGGTGCCCATGGTGTCGTTCGCAACGGCAACGCCTTCCAAGTGATCGTTGGCCTGGATGTGCCACAAGTGAGAGAACAATTCGAAAAATTATTAGCTGTATCAGACTAAGGAGGAAACAAAAATGAAAAAATTTTCAATCGTGATCGCCGGAGGCGGCAGTACTTTTACCCCAGGAATCGTCTTGATGCTTTTGGAACACTTGGATCGTTTTCCGATTCGCCAAATCAAGTTTTACGACAATTTGGAAGAACGACAAGAAAAAGTGGCACAAGCTTGTGAGATTTTATTGAAAGAACGTGCACCCGAAATCAGCTTTTTAGCAACCACTGATCCCGAAACCGCGTTTCAGGATGTCGATTTTGTGATGGCGCATATCCGAGTTGGCTTGTATGCGATGCGCGAAAAGGATGAAAAAATCCCTTTGAAATATGGTGTGGTCGGCCAAGAAACTTGTGGTCCTGGCGGGATCGCTTATGGGATGCGTTCTATCGGCGGTGTATTGGAGTTAGTCGATTATATGGAAAAATATTCTCCTGATGCGTGGATGTTGAATTATTCCAATCCCGCAGCGATCGTCGCAGAAGCGACTCGTAAATTACGCCCTGATGCCAAGATCATTAATATTTGTGATATGCCAGTGGGAATCGAAGAACGGATGGCGCAAGCGATCGGCTTAGCTTCTCGCAAAGAATTGGTGGTTCGCTATTATGGCTTGAATCACTTTGGCTGGTGGACAGATATACGAGACAAAGCTGGCAATGATTTGCTGCCGCAGATTCAGGCGCATGTGGCAAAATACGGCTATTCATTGCCAGAAGAGATCGAAGCGAGCCAACATGCTGATGCTAGCTGGATGCACACCTTTGCCAAAGCAAAAGAAGTGTACGAGGTTGATCCATCCACTTTGCCAAATACCTACTTGAAGTATTACTTTTTCCCTCAAGATGAAGTGGCGCACACCAACCCATCTTTTACACGGGCAAATGAAGTCATGGCTGGTCGCGAAAAACACGTCTTTGGTGAATGCCAACGCATCGTAGAAAACCAAACAGCGACTGACACCACGCTTGAAGTGGATGAACACGCCAGCTACATTGTTGACCTTGCACGAGCGATTGCTTATAACACGCAAGAACGAATGCTGTTGATCGTGCCTAACGAAGGAGCGATCGTCAACTTTGATGAGCAGGCAATGGTAGAAGTGCCTTGTATCGTCGGCAGTAACGGAGCAGAACCAATCACACAAGGCAAGATCCCTCGCTTCCAAAAAGGATTGATGGAACAACAAGTCGCCGTAGAAAAATTAGTCGTGGAAGCTTGGGCAGAGGGTTCTTATCAGAAGCTGTGGCAAGCACTGATTCTTTCAAAAGTGGTCCCAAATGCCCGTGTAGCCAAAGAATTACTCGATGAATTGATTGAAGCAAATCAAGCCTTTTGGCCAGAATTACACTAGCCAGCGTTCTTCGCCTCCCCTCCTGGCTTTTCAGCTATACTTAATCCATAAGGAGGGGTTTTTGTGAAATTACAGTATTTGATTCAACAGCACCAATCAGAGTTAAGTGAACTTGATCGCGGCATTCTGAACTATATTCTTTCCAACGGCGACACCGTTCTATCTATGGGGATCGTCGAGCTATCCGAGCAGGTTCACGTCTCAAAGTCATCTATTTTACGGTTGACGAAAAAACTTGGTTTTTCTGGCTATTCCGAGTTCAAATATTTTTTACGGCATCAGCAAGAACAGATAACAACGATTTCGCAGCAAAAAACGATTTTTGAAAAACAACAAGAGGATATTTTCGCCACCCTCAACTATTTAAAAACGGTAGACTTAGCTGCCCTCAACCGCTTGTTTGACCGCAGCAAAACCATTTACTGCTACCCAACTGGTTTTTCCCAAAAGAAAGCACTGGAGGAGTTTTCCAAAATGATGCTTTCTATGGAAAAACGAGTGATCGTATTGCCGAACAAAACGGAATTTGATATGGTCATGCCGATGATCACTGCCGAAGATTGTGTGATCATCGCCTCACTCAGCGGCGAAACAGAAAACGTCAAAGAGAATCTGACGACTTTTGCGATTCGTCAGATTCCCGTTTTGACATTGAGTGCGCCAGGAGATAATTATTTTGCTCGCCATTCAACGTTTCACCTGACCTATTATTGCGATTTTTTTCAAATCGGTCGCAAGAAAATCCCTAGCCAGTCTTTGATCGGACTGAGCTGCTTGATTGATTATTTGATCCGTTCCTACGGACTATTCACTTTACAGGAGGGCAACCATGACTAAACGAAAATGGGCGTTTCCATTGATTTTACTGAGTTACTGGCTTTTGATCGCCGGTGCTTACTATCTTTATCTTTCCTTGACTGCCTTCAACCATGGGATGACCTTTGCCCAGTACCTCAACTCGCAACCGTTAGCCGCTTTAGGGGTCTTGTTAAGTAGTCTCCTTTTGCTGCAAGGGGCTTGCCTGTACTTTATTCAACGGTTTTCCATGAGTAAAAAAGGCCTTTTGGGACAGTATTTATTCCTGATCTTCTTCCAGCAGTTACTGACAGCGAATGTCATCGGCGCAGGACTCGTCTTTTTTACAAGAAGAAGTCTTTCGAGTCAGGAGGAAAACGCAACTTGGGGCGAAAAGAGTTTTACCTATGGGGCATTAGCATTCATTCTTTTATTGAGTTTATTATTTTTCCTCCTTGTTCGATCAGCGATTTAACTTCCCCAAAAAGAAAAGCAGTGCCGGTTGGCACTGCTTTTTGCTGTCGTTTCTGCTAGTTTGGCTCTGTTTTTGAAGCAAAAACCACTTTGATTCCAAAGTGATCGCTGACGATCGGAGTACGCGTTCCGTCAAAAACGACTTCATATTCCGTTGCTTGCAGGTCTTTGGATGTAAAAACATAATCGATTCGCAACGCTTCTCGATTGTCTTGCCAACCATCAATGGCTTTAACGACAGAGGCTTCCCCGATCGTTTCAGCAGCCGTTAAAAAGCTGTCTTGCAGCTGTAAGGAGCTGTCAAGGACCAGTTGATGCCCAGAACTGGCGGCATCGTTGTTGAAATCCCCTAGGATCAATAAGGTATCAGCCCGTTCTGCTAAAAATGCTTCTGTCTGTTGCCACTCGTAGGCAAATTTACCGTCTTGCCACCAAGAAAAATGACAGCTAATGACTTGTACGATCTGTCCATCGGCTTCAGTCACGCCGCTCAGGTTTTTGCGTGTGGTATGATCCCAGACATCCGTGGCTTGTGAAGCAAGGTATTCTTTGGCAATGATGGGCTGTTTGGACAATAAGGCATTGCCTTCGTGGTAAATGTCATAGCCTACGTGACTGTAGGTCCATGACCAGTAGTAATCACAGTCTAACAGTTGCAGTTCTTCCACGAGACGCAAAGCAAAATTGTCCTCCTTGATTTCCACCAGCGTATCTGTGGGGCAATAAAGCCCATCAGGAACGATGGTTTGAGCAGCGATCGTTTGGTTGACTTCTTGCAAGGCGATGATGTCATAATCGCCTGTTGCAATCTCTTGTGCGATCATTTTGCATTTTTCTAGCTGATTTTCTTCTAACCAGCTATGGGTGTTCAATGTTAATACCTTCATGAATAAGGCTCCTTCTCTCGGTTTGCTTGTACGATTCCATTTGAAAATAAAAGAGAGCGGGTCAACAAAAGAGTCGACCCGCTTGTCATTTTATTATAGTTTTACGATTCCAACAACTGCGGCTGCTTGTTGCTTGCCGATTTGGGTCAATTCAAAGGAATCGATTTGATCGCTGTTGGTCAACACTACAACGATGGTGGTATCTTTGCCAGCAGCACTTACTGCAGCGAGATCCATCTCCGCTAACTTGTCACCCACCGCCACTTGTTGTCCTTCAGTGACAGCTACCGTAAAGGGTGCACCGTTTAAGTCAACGGTATCTAATCCCATGTGAACCAATACTTCGATGCCTTCATCAGAAAGCAAGCCGATCGCATGTTTCGTTGGGAAGATGTTGGTGACTTTCCCGCTGATTGGTGCGACAACTGTCGTCTGCTCTGGACGTATACCATAACCGTCACCCATCATTTTTTCCGCAAACACTTGGTCTTTGACAGAGGTGATCGGCATCACTTCTCCAGTGGCAACAGCAGCTAGTTCAGCCATCACGCCTTGGCTTTGATGGGTAGTCGTTTCTACTGGTGCTTGACTAGCAGTCGGTTCGGGAATCGTGACACCAGAATCTAAGATATCTTGAATGTCTGATTTTAAGACATCTGCTTTCGGTCCATAGACTGCTTGCACGCCATTGTCTTTTACGATCAAGCCTAACGCCCCTGCGGCTTTCCACGCTTTTTCATCGCCGACCGCTTCTCGATTTTTCACAGAGACCCGTAAACGAGTCATACATGCATCAACGTCGACGATATTTTCACGTCCACCTAATAAATGAATGATTTTCACGACTTGCGAATCTGGGTTCAAATTGCCATCCGCCGAAGCAGTTGCTGGCGTATCGCTGGCCCCTTCTGTTTCATAGTTGCCGTTTCTACCTGGTGTTGCAAAGTTGAATTTTTTGATCAAGAAGTTTGCCAAGAAATACATCCCGACACCAAAGACGATGGTCACTAACACAAAGTTGATCAAATCTTGTCCTAAGCCGGCATTGATCGCCATTGGGGTACGGGTCAACAACTCGATATTCCCAAAAGAATGGACCCGTAAGTTGACGATATCCGCCATCGCAAACGCCGCCCCTTGTACGACTGCATAAACGATGTAAAGCGGTACGGCAGCAAACATAAACATGAACTCCAACGGTTCCGTTACCCCTGTCAAGAAGACAGCGATGGCAGCTGATAAATACATAGAGGTATATTTGTGCCGTTTGTCCGCATCGACATTGCGATACATGGCATAAGACAAGCCCATCAAGATCCCAGAGGAACCAATCATTTGTCCAACTTTAAAGCGGGCAGGAACAAAGTTGTCCAATAAAAATTGATATTGTGACGTATCGCCAGCATTGCGCATGTTCACTAGATCCGTTGCCCAAGCAAGCCATAAGGGGTCTTGTCCAAAGACTTGGGTGCCGGCTTGTGCTCCAGAAAGAATCGTGTAGGTTCCACCTAATTCGGTGTAATTGATCGGGATCGTCAACATGTGATGCAGCCCGAATGGTAAGAGCAGCCGCTCCAAGGTTCCAAACAAGAACGGTGCTAAAACGGGCGCACTTTCTTGTGATTGCGCGATCCATAAACCGAAATTATTGATACCAGCTTGAATGTAAGGCCAAACGATTGATAATACTAATGCGACGACCACTGAACGGGCAATTACCACGAAAGGGACGAAGCGTTTGCCGTTAAAGAAGGAAAGCGCATCCGGTAATTTGCGGAAATTATAGTATTTGTTATAGGCTGTTGCCCCCACAAAACCGGCGATGATCCCGACAAAGACGCCCATGTTCAAAGCCGGTGCTTCTAGTACACTAGTAAAGAAGCCGTCGATCATGATCTTTGTCCCAAACAACGTATGGGTGAAGGCGCCTTCTTCGGTTAACATCGCGCTTGTCACGCCAAAGATCGAACCAGTGATCCGGTTGATCAAAATAAAGGCGATCCCAGCAGCAAATGCCCCACCAGCTCGCTCTTTTGCCCAACTACCACCAATAGCTAATGCAAATAATAAGTGCAGGTTACCAATAATTGCCCAACCAATGTTTTCAATGACGCCTCCTGTAGTGATCAAAAATGCCAAGTCGGCATTGATCATTGGGATCGTTTTCCCAATACTGATCATCAAACCAGCGGCTGGCATAACAGCGACAACCACCATTAGCGCTTTTCCGAATTTTTGCCAAAATTCGAAGCTCAATAATTTTTTCATCTTCCTTCTTCCTTCCCTGAATCGATTTACGCAATCGGTTTCTTAATGATTTCATTCTAACGGAGAAAAAAGATTTTGTAAACCCAGAAATATCAAAAGGTATTCTATTCGCTTTTTCGCCTTTATCTAACTGAATCTTTCCTTCTTTATGTTTCCCAACAGGAAAATCTACAAACGCAACAACTTTCACTTGACGATGCAATCGTTTGCGCTTATGATAGAGATATCAAAAAGATTCTGGAGGGACTTTCATGAAAAAAATCCAACGATTGTTCGAGATCGATCCATGGAAAATCGCGACATCTACCTTAGATAAAGAAAATCGTCGACTGCAAGAGTCGCTAACAAGCATCGGGAATGGCTACATGGGAATGCGCGGCAACTTTGAGGAACAATATAGTGGCGACCATCACTTAGGTACTTATATCGCAGGTGTCTGGTACCCAGACAAAACCCGTGTTGGCTGGTGGAAAAACGGCTATCCTGATTATTTTGGCAAAGTGATCAACGCGGTCAACTTTATTGCGATGGACCTATTTGTCAACGACCAGTTAGTCGACTTAGCAAAAATCAGCCCAAGTGATTTCTATTTAGAACTAGACATGGAAACTGGGATTTTGCGCCGTAACTACACTGTGTCTTTGGCAGGTGCAACGGTTAAATTCTCTTTTGAACGCTTCTTGAGCATCGTAAAACGTGAACTTGCCCTCATTAAGATGGATGCTGAGATCATTGAAGGCGACGCTGAGATCAAAGTCGTTTCTAAACTAGATAACAACGTCCATAACGAAGACAGCAACTACGACGAACGTTTCTGGGAAGAATTAGATCATGGCCAAACCGAAACCTTCCATTACTTGACCACTCGGACTGTAGAAAATAATTTTGACATTGAACGCTTCACTGTCACTTCTGCTATGCGTCATAGCCAAACACCGATTGATTCCGTGAAAAGCGAACTTTGCGTCGCTGATACCTTTGCCTTTTCTGGGGCAGCCGGTGACACCTTCTCATTGATCAAAGAAGTCTTGATCGTTACGAGTCGTGATGTTCCCGCTCATGATCATCCAGCAAAAGTCACCGAATTAGGCACTTTATACAAAGCAGATTATGATGCGTTGCGTGCAGAACAAGTCGCTGCTTGGAAAGCCCGCTGGGATTTAGCCGATGTGATCATTGAAGGCGATGCTGCGGCGCAACAAGGGATTCGTTTCAACCTGTTCCAATTGTTCTCAACCTATTATGGTGAAGACGAGCGTCTGAACATTGGACCGAAAGGCTTTACTGGTGAAAAATATGGCGGTGCGACTTACTGGGATACCGAAGCCTATGCAGTCCCATTGTATTTGGCATTAGCAAAACCAGAAGTGACCCGCAACTTGTTGAAATACCGTCACAACCAATTGCCGCAAGCCCATATCAATGCGCAAAAACAAGGCTTAGCAGGTGCCCTTTACCCAATGGTGACCTTCACTGGGATCGAATGCCACAATGAGTGGGAGATCACTTTCGAAGAAATCCACCGAAATGGTGCCATCGCTTATGCCATCTACAACTATACGAATTATACTGGCGATACAAGTTACCTGAAAAAAGAAGGATTAGAAGTGTTAAGCGCGATCTCACGTTTCTGGGCAGATCGTGTCCACTATTCAAAACGCCAGCAAAAATACATGATCCATGGCGTTACAGGACCAAACGAATACGAAAACAATATCAATAACAACTGGTACACCAATAAAATGGCTACTTGGGTCTTAGCTTATACCTTAGCCAGCTATGAAGCCTTCAAAGACGAAGCGACTGTCACGATCTCAGACGAAGAACAAGCTAAATGGCAAGACATCATCGACAATATGTACTTCCCAGAAGACCAAGAGCTTGGTGTGTTCGTCCAGCATGATACCTTCTTAGACAAAGACTTGATGCCCGTTTCCGATCTTGATCCAAAACACTTGCCGTTAAACCAAAATTGGTCGTGGGATCATATCTTGCGCTCTTGCTTTATCAAGCAAGCCGATGTTTTGCAAGGGATCTACTTCTTCGGCGATCAATTCAGCAAAGAAGAAAAACAACGGAACTTTGATTTCTATGAGCCGATGACAGTGCATGAATCTTCCCTTTCCCCAAGTATTCATGCGATTTTGGCAGCGGAATTAGGTATGGAAGAAAAAGCGTTGGAAATGTATGAGCGGACTGCTCGTCTTGATTTGGACAATTACAACAATGATACCGATGATGGCTTGCACATCACTTCTATGACCGGCAGCTGGTTAGCGATCGTTCAAGGCTTTGCTCAAATGAAAACCGATCACGACCACTTAGGGTTTGCGCCATTCTTACCTAAAACGTGGAGCCGCTATGCCTTCCACATCAACTATCGTGGACGTCTGCTCTTCGTTTCCGTCAATGAGTCGACGGTGACTTTGAAAAAAATCAGCGGTGAGGCATTGCCAATCAAGGTGTATGGCAAAGACTATGTTTTAGAAGACGAAATCAGTACAGCGATCAACTAAACAAGCCTTCTGAAAGAAGAAATGTCTGCATTTCTTCTTTCTTTTGATTGGCTCTACCCTTGTGTCGACACTTTGTGATACTATAAGCTAAAAAAGGAGGGAAATCAGTGAGCATTACGGTCAAAGATGTCGCCAAAAAGGCTGGCGTCGCTACATCCACGGTTTCTCGTGTCGTAAACGATCATCCCAGCATTTCTGAAGATACCAAGAAGAAAGTGCGCAAAGTAATGGCAGAAATGGGCTATGTCCCCAATCTTGCAGCTCGAAATCTCGGCAAACAGATATCCAGTGCCATCGGCGTGATCTTGCCGCCTCTTGATTCGAAAGAACGACTAGGAAACCCCTTTTATTTAGAAACGATCGAAGCCATCAATGAAGAGGCCCGCCATCATCAAATGACGGTTGCCGTTGCCTCCGCCCGTGACTTTGCTACATTACTAAAAAACGTGGAACGGATGCACCTGCAAAAACAAGTAGATGGCTTTATTTTGGTCTACTCTGATGAAAAAGACCCCATCATCGATTATCTGGTCGAAAAAGAAGTCCCCTTTACCTTGATTGGTCAACCATACAGCAATGAAGACAAAATCGTTTTTGTCGATAATGACAACCAGTTGTTAGGCAAGCAAGCAACCGAGCATCTGATCGCCCAAGGGCATACGAAGATATTATTTGCTACTAATACGACCCATGAAAATCTGTATTTCGAGCGTTTCTTCGGCTACCAAAAAGCCATGATGCTGGCAAATCTCCCCTTTTATCCAGCATTGACCTTTGAAAAAGCGGAAGATTACGTCACGTTTGAAGAAACGATCAAAGAATCCCAAGCAACGGCCATCGTCGTGATCGATGATCTGTTCGCTGTGCGGATCATTCAATTAGCGACGATGTATGGCTACAAAGTCCCCGACGATTTATCCATCATCAGTTTCAACAATTCGATCTTTGCTACTTTGACCCATCCGTATTTGACTAGTATCGATATCAACGTGTTGTCCTTAGGAAAAATCGCTACCGAACGGCTGATGGCGCAATTGAATCATGAAGATTCAAACGGCGTACAGCTGGTCGTACCACATAAGTTGATCAAACGAGAAACAGTCTTGAACCGCAACCAGTTGAACTGATCCGCTGGGTCTGGTCCACTTCCCCCACACGCAAAAGCACCCGCTGTCCCTAGGGATAGCGGGTGCTTTTCATATTTTTATTTATACTCTTTGCTTTCCAAGCGGAACAATGGACTCATTGGTGTATTTTCGTGAATGCGGCGAACGGCTTCCCCCATCAATTCAGCACAAGAAATGTAGTGCAGTTTTTCTGGATGGCGTTCTTCGCTAGTCCAGCAAGAATCGGTGACACAAATCCTTTCAATCGCTGATTGATCCAAAATTTCTTTAGCTGGCGGTGAAAGCAAGGCGTGAGAGACACAAGCATACACTTCGCTGGCACCAGCTTCCTTCAACAAGTCTGCCGCTTTTGCCAATGTATGGCCGGTATTTAAAATGTCATCAACCAAAATACATTTTTTCCCAACAACATCACCAATCACATAGCCGCCATCGGCTTCATCTTGATCGACGATCGCGATCGCTGTATCTAGGTATTCTGCCAAACTACGGGTCCGTTGAACACCGCTGTTTTTTGGTGAAACCACGACATAGTCGTCACCCGTCATTTTTTGTTCGCGATAATAATGGGCAAACAATGGAATCGTAAAGAGATTATCCACTGGGATGTCGAAAAAGCCTTGAACTTGGACGGCATGCAGATCAAGCGTCAAGATCCGAGAAGCTCCTGCTTCCACCAGCATATTGGCAATCAATTTTGCAGTGATCGGCTCATGCGGGTTGGCAGTTCGGTCTTGCCGTGCATATGCGTAATAAGGCAAAACGACATTGATGGTCTTCGCACTAGCCCGTTTCATGGCATCGATCATGATCAGCAACTCTAAATAATGATCATTGACGGGTTCATTCGTCGATTGAATGATATAAATATGGTCGCCCCGCACACTTTCTTCAATATTGATGGCAATCTCTCCATCACTAAACTGTGTCACTTTTGACTTCCCTAGTTCTGTACCGAAAACTTTCGCAATGTTTTCTGCTAATGGTAAATTTCCATTTAAACTAAAAATTTTCAACGAACTATCTTTATAACTTTCGCCCATGATTGCCTCCAATGAATGTGGTTGTTTTCTTCTATTCTAGCACAAAGTGACTGTTTTTTTAACCGTCTCGTTCAAGGAAGTGTGACGGTACCGTTTACCCAACTGGCGGGAATCACTTTTTTGTAGTTGCCCCAGTTGTCATGAACTTTAAAATAGCGTTCTCCGCTGGCGGTTTCAGCGTAGGCGTAAGCCACGACCCAATGATTGCCATATGTGCTACCTAAAGGCTTCAAAATACCGATGATCACCGGTTTGCCTTCGTCGATTCGTTTGCACGCTCGATGCCAACCGCCAACAACGGTCGCACGTCCGCGGTAAGGCAATTGGAATTGATCGAAAAACCGAGTCAATCCATGACTGACTTGCCAAGCGATCGTCGGCAACCCATGAGGCTGAATCAGCACACGCAGCATTTCCGTCACTACTGTCAGATCCCGCTGTTTTTTTCTGCGAAACGCTTTCGGGATGATCGTTTCATCGATGTAATCTTGATAGTAGGCCAAAAAGACGGCTGCCGCATAGGTGCCGCATAAATACCCTGAAGGAGTGACCCACTGTTTATACGGACGAAACCGCTCTTCGGCGATCCCTTTCCACTCTACTTGTTCCATCTCGTTCACCTGCCTTTTTTCTTATTATACCTTAGATTCTCCTCCTATTTGGATCAAAACCCTTTTTCGTCTAGAAAACTTTTCTTTGCGTCCTTACAGATTTTGTTTCATAATAGTAGAAAGCGAGAGGAGCGAAAGACATGACAACCTTGTTAAAAGATGATTTTTATGACTATGTAAATGGCGAGTGGCTGGAGACCGCTGTTATTCCAGCAGATAAACCCGCTACGGGTGGATTCCAAGATCTCGTTGACGGAATCGATTCCTTAATGATCGCAGAATTTGAAAATATGGCACACGATCCCCATGCTACGCCAAAAGGCCGTATGAAGGATGCTGTGGCTTTTTACCGCTTAGCCAGCGATTTTGCCCAACGAGAGGCAGCGGGCGCTACTGAAGCAAATGCACTATTAGCAAAAATCGAAGCGTTGCGTTCTTATGAGGAATTGAATCAGCAACTGGCAAGTTTCGTTTTAGATGGTATTGCCTTGCCTTTTCAACTAGATGTCGATGCAGACATGAAAAATGCGCAAATGAATACTTTATCGGTCTATCCGCCTGCTACTATTTTGCCGGATAAAACCTATTACACAGAAAATCCCCAAGCAGGCGAAATGCTGCAAGTCTACTTTGAGATGGCCGTCAACGTGTTAGTTGCTTACGGAAAAGACCAAGCAGAAGCGGAATCGTTGGTAGAGCAAGCGATCGCATTTGATAAATTGATCGCCCCTCACGTCCGCAGTGCGGAAGAAAGTGCGGATTATAGCAAAAACTACAATCCTCGCTCCTTGGAGGAATTTGCAAAGCAAGCTAGCAAGATCGATTTTAGACAACTCTTAACGGCCCTTTTACCAGGTACACCGGAAGAGCTGATCGTAACGGAACCCGCTTACTTTGAAGCCTTTGACATTATTGTTTCTGATAGCCATTTTGAACTCTTGAAAGGCTGGATGATCGTCAACCAAAGCTTGCGCTATACTAGCTATCTGAGTGAAGAATTGCGTCAGTTAGGCGGAACCTACAGTCGCTACTTATCAGGGATCGATGAAGCGGCTCCCCAACAAAAAGCGGCTTATTACTTAACGATGGGTCATTTCAGTCAAGTGATCGGTGATTATTATGGACGCAAGTACTTTGGGGAAACAGCGAAAAAAGACGTCAAACATATGGTGGAAACAATGATTGCTGTCTACCAAGAGCGTTTGCGCAACAACACGTGGTTAAGTGAAGAGACCCGCCAAAAAGCGATCATCAAATTGAATCGTTTAGGTATCCATGTCGGGTACCCTGATCAAGTTCCTGTCATTTATGACCAGTTGCATACCGATGAAGAGAAAAGTCTGCTGGCAAATGCCCTGCATTTCAATCGTTTGTTCCGAGAAGATGCCTTCAAAAAATGGCAGCAGCCCGTGGATCGTGAGGAATGGGAAATGTCCGCCGCTACCGTGAATGCCTACTATCACCCATTTAAAAACGTGATCGTTTTCCCAGCGGCAATCTTACAAGCACCCTTTTATAGTTTGGAGCAATCCACCAGCGCAAATTATGGGGGGATCGGCGCGGTCATTGCTCATGAGATTTCCCACGCCTTTGACAACAACGGGGCAAAATTTGATGAATATGGTAATTTAAACAATTGGTGGACAGAGGAAGATTTGACCCACTTTGAACGCTTAGCTCAAGCGATGATCGACGAGTTTGATGGCCTGCCCTTTGCCGGCGGTACCGTCAACGGCACATTGACTGTTTCTGAAAACATCGCCGACGCAGGCGGACTAAGCTGTGCGCTAGAAGCAGCGCAAAAAGAAAGCGATGTTTCTTTAGCAGACTTCTTCACCAATTGGGCAAAGATCTGGCGTACAAAAGCCAAAGAACAATACCAACAGCTCTTACTGTCGATCGATGTCCACGGACCAGCTAAACTACGGGCCAATATCCAAGTTCAAAATATCGATGAATTCTATACAACCTTTGATATCAAACCTGGTGACCCTATGTATCGTGCACCAGAAGATCGTGTGCAGATTTGGTAAACAAAAGCGCAAGCAGATTTTTCTGCTTGCGCTTTTTCTTCGCCAATTGTTTATTTCTGCAAAGCTTTTTTCATCATACTGATCACAGAATCGAATTGGGAATGCTCATTGACGACTTGATCGGCTTTTTGTCGATTGGGGCGGTCTTTTAGAAAGTCGAAGATTTGGTTTTCATTCTGGATGCCTAATTTAGCCATAAACTCATCCAAGTTCTGAAAATCCGTATACTTTTGCAAGAAGTCATTATTCAACAATGCCTTCACATCAAGATCTCCCTTTTGATACGCTTGATAAAGACTAGTCAGTTCACTGAAGCTGAAATTTGCTTTTAATTGATCCATCCATCCCATTTACGCTTCCTCCTTCGCAGAAATGATTTTCGCGCCAAGGGTATTTTCAAAATGGCGCAGTGCCCATTCATGTCCGACCGCGTCAAAGCTGGCAACGGTATCTGCATCGATCACCAGTTGGTAGCCTAAATTATAGGCATCCACTGCTGTATGCAAGACACAGATATCGGTACAAACGCCGGTCAAGTACAATTCCGTGATCCCTCTTTCTCGCAGACGGATGTCCAAGTCGGTACCGCTAAACGCTGAGTAATGGCGCTTGTCGATCCAATAGACATTTGGCGCTTCCTGATAGTTTTCATAAAGCGGGGCTAAACGGCCGTAAAGATGTCGACCTGCACTGCCCGCAAGATTATGGGGTGGGAACAAACGGTTTTCAGGATGATAGTTGTCTGTTTCCTCATGACGATCAATGGCAAAAACGACATACTCACCGGCTTCGATAAAGGCTTGCGTGCGAGCCACTAAGGCAGCTTCAATCGCTTGCCCAGCAGCCCCCGTGGTCAATCGTCCCTCATCTGCAACAAAATCAAACGTATAATCAATCGATAGTAATGCTCTCATGCTTCCTTCCTCCTCTTACGGATCGGCTCTCCTGTTTTTTAAGTTATTTTAATGTTTCAACGAATGCCAAGACCATTTCAGCGGAACGCTTGCCAGCTTCTAAGATAAACTCATCAAAAGAGACAGTCGCTGCATGGTCGGCGGTGTCGCTGATCGCGCGCACGATCAAGAAAGGAATATTGAATTGCTGTGCGGTCTGTGCGATCGCGGCTCCTTCCATCTCACAAGCCAAGGCATCTGGAAAATGTCCTAAAATCTCCTGTACTTTTTGCGGGTCATTGATGAAACTGTCGCCGGTAACGATCAATCCCTTTTTCACGGTATGATGGGTCGCCTCTGCGGCTTTCGTCATCTCACTGATCAAGTAGCGGCTGGCTTCATAATACAAGGGCATCCCGCCAGGCAGCTGGCCATATTCATAACCAAAGCCCGTCACATCGACATCAAAATACGCCACTTTATCTGAGATCACTAAATCCCCTACTTGTAAACCGGCACCAATCCCACCAGCCGATCCAGTATTGATCACCATATTGACCCCATATTGTTGGATCAGTAAGCTAGTGGTGATCGATGCCAGAACCTTGCCGATACCTGAACGAACAACGATCACTTCATGATTGCCGATACTTCCTGAAATAAATAGTGCGCCGCCGCGTTCCCAAGAAAGCGGTGAAATCAACTGTTCCCGCAACGCCTTGATTTCTTCCTCCATTGCACCAATAATACCAATTTTCATGTGTTTGCCTCCTGCTTCTCGTTTATTTTTCATCCTTTGAAATGAAAAACAACAGAAATTCCCACGTATCTACTGACGTGTTTTTCTCCTTTCATGATAAACTAGTTTTGACGAAACGAACAGTTTTTTGTCATTATCAAAGGAGGCACTTATGTCTGAAATTTTCAACGCCATGGCAGCAAAATACGATACCCCTGAGCGAATCGCGTTAGCACACTTGGTCACCCGAACCCTTGACCCTTATTTTAAAGACAACCAGCACCAAACCTTGATCGATATCGGCGGCGGTACCGGCCTGGTAAGTCTGCCCTTAGCAGCTTATGTCCAGCACTTAGCCATCTGGGATACTGCCCCTAACATGATCGAGGTTTCTGAAAAAAAAATCAACCAACTGCAGCTGTCCAATGCTTCTGCAACTGTCCACGATCTGCTGCAAGAATCCTTGCAAGCAAAAGCAGATGCTGTGCTGCTATCCCTCGTCTTGCTGCATATTCCTGACACAGCCGCTATGCTGGAAAAACTATACGCCTTACTGCAGCCAGGAGGAACCCTTTACCTAGTGGATTTCCTCAAGAATCCCGCCGTGTCTCACCCGCTGGTTCATAATGGGTTTGACCCTGCTGCATTGACTCAACTGACAGAGGCGATTGGGTTTACCGACACTTCCTTTACCGTTTTTCATGAAGCGGATCATTTGTTCATGAATCAGCCAGCTGCCATGTTTTTAGCTATTTTGAAAAAGCCGACCGAATAACAAAAAAGCCGCACTTGCAGAAGATGCAGGGGCGGCTTTTTCTTAGTACTAGATGAATCACAACAAAAAGATCGCTAAACCGACGACGACTAACAATAAAGTGACGATCACGATGGCTTTCATTAAAAAGCGATTCAGATCCCGAGATTTTTGGTTCTCGCCCGCACGGGTCTTCGTGATTTCTTTGTTTTTCTTGCGCACTTTTCGGTAGTGGTTATCGATTTGTTTTTCTTTTTGTTTCCATTCTTTCTTGCTTTGTTTTTCTACGATTTGCTGATTGCGTTCAGCTGCCGCTTGTTCTTCTTCGCGTCGGCGTCGAAGCTCACTGCGGGTGATCAATGGTTCTTTAGGCAAGTCCGTTCCTCCGTTTCAATTCCAGCAACTCCCAAAATTGGATTGCAAACACGGTCTTCGCATCACAGATCGTTCCATCAGCGATAGCGGCTTGTGCCTGCTCTAAGTTCAATTCATAGACTTCCAGCACTTCGTCTTCGTCTTGCGGCAATGGATTTGTCACTTTTTCCAGCTCTTTCGCATAATAGACGTGCAAGATTTCATTCGCAAAGCCTGGTGAAAGGTACATAGAAGAAACGTGCTCCAGCGTTTTTGCACGATAGCCAGTCTCTTCTTCTAATTCCCGGGCGCCAGTCAAATCCGGACGAGCACCTTCTCCTGGATCGATTTTTCCTGCTGGTATCTCTAAAATCACTCGCTCTAATGGTTTTCTGAATTGGCGAACGAACAGCATCTTGTTCTCACTCGTCAAGGCGATCACGGCCACACCGCCTGGGTGAAAGACGAGTTCTCGTTTGCTGGTCCCGCCATTTGGCAAGGAGACATTATCAACCACTACATCAATGATTTTGCCATGGAAAATTTCATTTCGTTGGATCGTTTTTTCTTCAAAATCTTTAAATTCTAACATCTATCGACACCTAACTTTCCTCATACGTCTTATCTATCAAACACTTTAGCATAATTTAGAAAAAATATCTTCTTAAGAAATAGCAAGAAAGCTTATGAATTTACTAAATATCGGAAAATCCACCCCAAGTCTGATATTTTTCTTTTAGTGAACATGCTAAAATAAAGATGTCGAATAACCCAATCTACTTGTCCAAGAGATTTTTAGGAGGAGGAAAAATGAAAAAAAACATCTGGCTGATCGTTGGTGCGATCGTCCTCATCAGTATTATTTTTAACGTAGTAGGCGATTCATTTGCGAGCCTATTATTAATCGTCGGTGCGATTTTAGTCTACGTCGGTATCAGAGGACGTAAAGTTCCAGCAGCCGATCCACAAGTTTTGCCTTCTTTAACGAGAGAAAGAGAAGCCCATTACTTGAAAAGCGGGATGACTACTCGTGAGATCGAATTGTTCCGGGAAACGATGAATCAGACGAAACACCAAATCGATAAATACCAAAAAAATATCACTAGCAATAACAAGTTAAAAGCCATTGACTTGCGTCACGATGCTTTGCGTGCCTCAAAAGCTCTTTTCAAAGAACTCGTAAAAGAACCAACCAAACTTCCTTTGGCAAGTCATTTCCTTTATACCCACTTGCCCAATATGGTCGATTTGACCGATAAGTTCATTGAAATCAATAGCCATGAGATCAAAAGTCGTGAGACCTATGATAAAATCGAGGAAAGCACCCAAATCATCGAGCAAATGGCTTCCTTGATCGCCAAAGACTATTCCCAATTTGTAGCAGACGATCTTGATGACATGGATGTTGAGTTATCCATTGCCAAACAAAGCATAAAACGAGATAATGAATAGGGATAGATTCTGATTGGCAACAAGAAAAGAATCTAAAAAAAAATCTAGCCCAGGCTAGATTTTTTTCGAAAGCAGACACTTATTAGGAGGAGTTATTATGAGTGAAACACCAAATCAAGCAAAACCCGTAACGGATACGCTTGACGATTTATTGAACAACCCATTTTCAACCCCTGTCGACACTTTGACCACCACTCAACAAGCGGAGATCAGTCAGCTGAAAGAACAGCAAACAGCACCGCGTTTGATTGACAAATTACCGCCAGAGCGTCAAGCACAGGCCCAAGAATTAGCAAGTAAAATCGATGCCACTGACCAACAAGCGGTCATCACCTATGGTGCAGCTGCCCAAACCAAACTTGGAGAGTTTTCCCAATCCATGTTGAACCATGTCCAAGCAGCTGATATCGGCCCTGTGGGCGACTCATTGACGGAGTTGATGTATCGCTTGCAAGAAGCCAATCCAGACGAACTGCGTGCAGGTGAAGGCAACTTATTCAAGCGGATGTTTGGTAAAGTCAAACAATCCATTTTTGAAATCACCGCTAAATACCAAAAAATCGGTGCCCAAATCGACAAGATCGCCGTCAAATTGGACAAAGAAAAAGACGGTTTGCTAAAAGACAACCTGATGTTGGAACAATTGTATCAAAAGAACAAAGATTACTTCGATGCATTAAACATCTACATTGCCGCTGGCGAGTTGAAGATGCAAGAATTGCAAACCAAAATCATTCCTGAAGCCATGAAAAAAGCAGAAGAAACGAATGATCAAATGGACGTACAGATCGCCAACGATTACACGCAATTCCTAGATCGTTTAGACAAACGGACCCATGACTTGCGCTTGGCCCGCCAAATCACGATCCAGCAGGCACCGCAAATTCGCCTGATCCAAAACACGAACCAAGCGCTAGCAGAAAAAATCCAAGCTTCTGTCAATACAGCGATCCCACTATGGAAAAACCAAGTGGTGATTGCCTTGACTTTATTGCGTCAAAAAGATGCAGTTACGGCACAGCGTCAAGTTTCTGAGACCACCAATGATCTATTGAAGAAAAACTCAGAAATGTTGAAAGTTTCTGCTATTGAAACAGCGAAAGAAAACGAACGCGGCATCGTCGACATCGAAACATTGCAAAAAACACAAAACGACCTTGTGGAAACGATCCAAGAAACATTACGGATCCAAAAAGAAGGAAAAGAAAAACGTCGGGCTGCCGAAGTGGAATTGGGTCATCTAGAAGAAGACTTGAAAGACCGCTTATTGGATTTAACTAGCAACAAGTAAATTTCGCCTATCAAAAGAGGACTTCCATTCATGGAGTCCTCTTTTTTTGAAAAATTTTATTTAAGTGAAGGCAGCGATCCAATCTCAATGAAATGAAACTTCAAAGTGATTGACGCCTTCTTGGTCTACCGTCAAACTGATTTGTGCCTGCAACATTTCTGTGATGGCTTTGGCGATGGCTAAACCTAACCCATAGCCACCGTCTTGATGGTTGCGAGAAGGATCCCCGCGGTAGAAGCGGTCAAAGACATAGGGATTTGTTTCTTCTGGGATCGGACAACCACTGTTGGAGACTTGCAGCACCGTTTTTCGTTGGCGTTCAACGAGTGCCACTGTGACGGTTTCTCCAGCGGGCGTGTATTTCAAGGCATTGTCTACCAATATCATGGTCAATTGCCGCAAGGCTTGCTCATTGCTTTCAAGGCTCACCTGTTTAGCGATCTGTTCCTGATAGTGGATCCCTTTTTCCAGCGCAATGGCCTCCATGCTTTGATAAACACTTTGCACGACTTGAGTGGCATCAATCACCGAACGCACGACTTCTTGCTCGGCACTTTCGAATTTGGTCAATAGCAGTAAGCTATTCACTAGCTCATCCATCCGTTCGGAACCTAACTGAATGTTTTCCAGCCATTTCATTTGGCTTTCCAAGGTTTCTTCTGGACTGCCAGCTAATACTTCGGCATTAACTTGAATGATTGCCAGTGGTGTTTTCAACTCATGGGAAGCGTTAGAAACAAACTCTTTTTGTTTGCGCCAAGCCAGTTCAACTGGTCGCAAGGCTCGATTGGCGACGTAAAAACTAGCGATATAGATACTGGCTAAAGCTAAAACGCCGATGAGCAAAAGCGTGTTTCTTAAGTTGCTTAGACTGGTTTTGTAGTCGGTGACGTCAAAGAACAGCACTTGATAAAATGGCTCGTAATTATTGATACTGGTGGAATATTCCCCCGTCGAATCATGATTAATCGAATAATGATTAAAGGAAGTCACCAAAAAGAGCGCATACCGCCAATTTCGGCCATTCACCTTCACTTCGTTAGGGATCTCCCCTTGTTTCGTCGCTGCATCGACCAATGCTTCATAAAGCTCGTTTTGATCGACGCTCTCATCAATACTTTGAATCACGACATCCATTTGATCCACGTCGACTAGAGCGATTTCTCTGAACTCACTGGTACTATTCGTGATGGTCAACATCATTGGATACTCAGGTTCTGTCAGTGATTTCCGTACTTCCTCCTCATCCATAGGTACCGCAGCTAAGGTGTTTGCTTCTTGCGAGATTAGTGATTGAATCTCATTTTCGATTTGCGTGGCATTCAAAATATAGATAAAGGTAAAGGCACCTAAGACAATAATCGAAGTCAATGCCATATTGAACCATAGCATTTTATTTCGCAATTTTTTTAACATGGCGGCTCCTTGCTCTGCAAAATGTACCCGGCATTGCGGATCGTACGAATGCCGATATCCGCTTCTAGCAGCGTCAGTTTTTTTCGCAGCAAAGATACATAGATCTCAACACGGTTTTCTTCCACATCGGGATCAAAGCCCCAAATCTTATTGATGATGGTTTCTTTTGATAAAATCACTTTAGGTCTGGCTAAAAATAGCTCCATCAGTTTCATTTCTTTTGGTGACAGCACCACTTGATTGGTCTTCGTAGCCAACTGCAGCTCATTACGCGCCAAGACCACATTGCCAAATGCTAACTGGTCTTCTTGATAATCCAAATCTTTTCTTCTGCCTAGCGAACGGATCCGCGCCAGCAGCTCTTTCATTTGAAAAGGCTTCGTCAAATAATCATCGGCTCCTGCATCTAAGCCAAGCACCTTGTCATCGACTTCGCTTTTGGCCGTCAACATAATGATCGGCGTCCGGATGTTTTGCTTGCGTAACGTCTTTAGCAATGTGATTCCATCGATTTTAGGCAGCATGATATCCAAAACGAGAATGTCATATACACCACTCGTAGCATAATCTAATCCGGTTTCGCCGTCAAAGGCCAAATCAACGGAATAATGGTGTTTCTTCAATAAGCTGGCAACCGCTTCTGCGATCGATGGCTCATCTTCTACGAATAAGATCCGCATCGGTCAGTCCCCCTTTTACACTCATCATTTCTTTTTTCAATCACTTTTCGGTAAGCACAATCATTCCTGTAGGATCATTCCAATTGTTCTCCAATAAAACGTTCTGTTGAAACGATCCGCATGTGTACACTTGATTGATGAATCCACATGTGTAGCAACAATGCTACCATACCGCTTAGTAAAAAGACAAACAGCTTTTTCCTAAGTTCTTGAAAATTCTCTTGATGACGCATGGGTTTCCTCCTTTTGCAGGTTGACTAAAAAAAGAAAGCGACTATTCAGGATCAGGGGCCGCTGGGGCTGTCTGATTGCCTAAACTGATATCAAAGGTGATCGTATCTTCTAACGGCAGAAACTGATTGAACTTGCTCATCCCCACGATCGTTCCGTAGGGTTCTGCTGAGTTGACGTAACGGACTTGATAGCTGATGTTCGCCCCTTTTGAACGGAATTCATCAAAGAAAAGCTTTTGCAGATCTCCTTCAAGGTATTCTCCTCGACGATAATCTCTGATATACGGTTGACCTGCGGAGTAGACGACGTCAATCCCTTGGTCATCTTTGCTAGTCAGGACTGTCCCGGCGGACTCGCTTTGGGAGATCAGCTGTCCGTAAGCCAGACTCTGAGTAAACTGCATCCGTACCCGTACATTGACGCCCTCAACAGCGTCCTGGGCATCATCTGGTAAAATCGTTGAAAAGTCCGGTACGGTGACTCCTTTTCCTAGGGAAATCGTTACTTGAAACGCATCCCGTTTCGCGATTTTTTCTTTTGGTGCCACGCTTTGTTCAATGACTTTGCCTTCTTCCACAGTGTCTGAAGCCTGTTCTTTGACTTCTAGGTCCAGCTCATGGACTTTCCCCCATGTTTCTACCTCTGAACGGGTTTTATCCTTAAAGTCAGGTACCTCAATATCTTTTTCAAAGGTTTCTTCGCCTTTTGAATAAAAGACTCGTCCGACATCTCGACGATGATAGTTTTCTCGCGAGACTTCCTTATTGGTAAATTCTACTCGAATCGGTGCTTTTTCCTCGATCTCATCGTGGTATTCATCGACGATCGTCAAATTGCTGGCTTGATTTTTTTCGATCCACTCTGCTGCCTCGTCCCTGGTCATTTCCATAAAGTCTGGCAACGCCAATTTCTCTTCTGGATCTGGTCCTTGGCTAACCGTTAGATGCAACGTGCTTCTTTTTCTGACTCGGCTTCTGGCAGCTTCTTCTTGGGCAATCACTTGATTGGCTGGGGCTTCATTATAGGCTGGTGTGACAGCAACCGCAAGATCATGTTCCGCCGCCCATTCCCTGACCTCTGAGATCTCTTTGTCCACAAAGTTATCCAACCGGACATACGCCAACTGGAAAAATAAAAAGCCGCTGAGTATAAGTAGTCCGAGCAGGGCAGCTAGCCCCAGCAGCCTTTTTTTCCGCCGCTTCTTTTTGAAGGAGGGATCGTGTTCGATCCCCTCTTCTCCAGCAGCTGCCGTCTTTTCTTTTCGTGACGAACGAGAAGAAGGTTCTACAACTGTTTCCGCATTCTTTTCCGACTCTTTTGCTTCTTCAAACTTTGATAAAAAATCACTCATAGGCTGTCAACGCACCTTTTTTTAAGTAAAATGTCTGATCTGACTGCTTGGCAATCTCAGTCGAATGGGTCACTACGATGATGCACTTGTTGTGGATCGCCGCTAGTTCTTTAAAAATATCCACGATTTCTTGTTCCATGCCTTCATCTAAGTTCCCGGTAGGTTCATCGGCTAAAATGATATCAACATTGGTCGCTAAGGCACGAGCGATGGCGACCCGCTGCTGTTCCCCACCGGAAAGCTGATTGACGAAACGATCGGCTTTCGTGGAATTGATGCCGATATAGTCCAGCAAACGATACGCAATTTGATCGTGCTGATCTGGTAGTTTGTTGTCTGAAATCGCCATTGAAACAAGGACGTTTTCTAAAGCCGTCAAATAAGGGATCAAGTTGTAACTTTGAAAAATCAAACTGATCTTGTTGCGGCGATATTCTTCATAACCGATCGTTTTGATATTTTTTTCTTCAAAAAACACTTCCCCATCGGTTGGCTGATCCAATGCACTGATCAAGGAAAGAAAAGTGGTCTTTCCTGAGCCTGATTTTCCTAAGATCGTGTAAAATTTACCTTTTTCAAAGGAGATATTGGTTTTATCTAAAATTTTCCGGCGATTCTCGCCATCTTGGTAGTAATACGTCATGTCTTTTGTTTCTAAAATTGCCATGTTCATCGCTCCTTACAGCATGATTTTTTTCGGATTCAACCGTAAAATATACAACAGCGGCACCACTGCCGAAAGCAAGATCGTCACGATCCCAGTCGCTAAAAAGGCGATCACATAAGATAAGGTATATTGAACGCGAAACGCCTCGTTGATCGTCGCTTGGTCGATTTTCGGTGCACCCACAAAGAATTGTTCCATCCCTGTTTGGTTTGCCTCTAGCATACTGCTGGCTAACAAAGATTCAGAAACCATCTTGCCCAGCATGTTGCCGGTGACTAAGGAAATCAACATCGCACTGATACCAATCAGCAGGAGTTCGATCACGATTTGTGCAAACACGTATTTCCGGCGTTCTCCTAACGAAAGGTAGATGCCTAATTCATATTTACGATCTCGGGTAAACAACACAATAATTAAGGAGATAATAATCAAGGAAGCAATCACCGCAATCACTACGACATACGAGGAAATTTGTGATAAGCGATTCATACTGGTTCCCACACGGTCATACTCATCCGTAGAAGCATTGACCTTATAGCCATTTGGCAAAAGTGGTGTCACCTCTTGTTTGAATTGTTCTGCATCTTCTGGTTGATTCAAAATAAATTGCGGGGTAAAGAAATCCTCGTCAGAACCGGGGTCTGTCGCTGGAAACGCCGCTTGTCGCCCCACACGTTCCTCTTCAACAATCGTTTTCACAGCATCATTTGGCATATAGATCCGATTGAAGGGACTATCATCAAAAAAGGACGAACTCGAATTATCATTTTTTTCATTCGCTTTTTCTAAATTTGTGTTTTTAAAGATCCCGACGATTTCAATTGGGTAATCATTGCCTTTTTGTTTCTCTGGCTCCTCACCAGATGAATAGTCGATAAACTGTCCATCTAAGACCATGGTGTCACCAACGACTAAGCCGTTTTCCTGAGCCAACTCTTCAGAAATCAACCCCACACGTTTTCCGGTACGCTGTTCCTCTTCAGTGAAGAAGCGTCCCTGTGTTAAATTCACCGTGCCTTCTTCAAAGTCTAGCGGCTTTAAGAGATTGGTTCCTGCTAAATGGATCAAGGAAAGCATGCCCCCAACGATCATGACATTGTCATCATCTTCTTGAGGACTAAAACGATAAGGTTTGAAGTTTTCAACAGCAATCGATGCTTCTCGCAAATAGTCATACTGTTTGACTTCCGAGCGCTCGCCAATTTGTTTGATCAGCTCCTCCGGCAGCGGCTGAATCTCCTCCATACTTGCGCCGCCCTCACTATTTGCCATCAAGGCTTCATAGTCGATATCGATCGTTGCGAGGGAACCTAATTGGTTTTTGATCTGCTTTTCGACATTTTGAGTCGACTGATTGACCGCAATTGCGCCAGCGATCACATTTCCTAAAATTAGAATAACAGCAAACAATATTGCAGATTTTCCTCGCTTTCTCGTCACACTCAGCCATGCCCGTTTCATATAATTCAATTGCCAACATCCTCTCTTTTTTTCTCTAACAAAAGCATACTGGATGAACCTTTAGTGAATCTGTCATTTGGAAAATTTCTCAAAAAAAGCAGATTCATAGAGGACGTTTGATCAAGAAAGACTGTCGTTGCAATGAGCAGCACCAGAAATGGCCACTATTTGAATAACAAAAAAAGCCTCCTAAAACGCTGCTTATAGGAAGCTCGGCTATATTTACACAAAAAAAGACAAAGACCGCATCCGGGTCTTTGCCTTTTCACAATCCTATTCGTCAATGTTCTCATTTAATTCGCTGTTACGATAGCCATATACAAAATAGATCGCGATTCCGATCACTAAGGAGATCCCAAAAACGATCCAAGTCGCCGTTTTCAGGCGTGTCATCAAGAAGAGACAGCTGGCAACGGACAACAAAGGCAATAACGGTACCAGTGGTACTTTGAATTCGCCTTTAGCAGGGGGGCCCATCATCTTCCGCAGCTTGATGATCCCTAAGGACATCAAGATCATATACGACAATGCCGCAATGTTGGTCAATTCTGCTAAGATATTCAATGGGAAAGCTGCTGCAAAGAAGAAAGCAAAAACACCGGCGATATAGGTCGCTTTCTTTGGTGTTTGATGTTTTGGATCGATGGCTTGCATGGCTTTTGGCAATAACCCATCTTTACTGATGGCATATAACAGACGCGCCAAGGAGTACATCATAGCGATCGTCACTGTTAATAAGGTCAAGATCGCCCCTACGGAAATGATTGATCCGACAACCCCATGACCGACATAACGCATAGCAAAAGCCACCGGATCATTGACTCCTAATTCAGCAAACGGCACGATCCCTGTCATGATCAGGGTAACAACGATGTACAGTACCGTTGCGATCGCAATCGAACCAATGATCCCCCGAGGGACATTTTTCTTGGCATCTTCGACTTCTTCCGCCGCCATTGCGACAGCATCGAAGCCAAGAAAAGCAAAGAAGACTAACGCTGCACCATTAAAGACGCCTGAAAAACCAAAGGGCATAAAAGGCTGCCAGTTGTCTGGTTCCACGAAAAAAGCACCAAAGACGATAAACAAGACGATCACGCCGAATTTCACCCATACCATGGCATTGTTCAAACGTAACGCTTTTTTCGCTTCTTGGCTAACCCATAAGGTTACAAAAATAATGACTAAACCCGCGATCAAATCAATGTAGGTCCCCTTACTTGGGTCATAACCGCCAGTCAAAGCGGTTGGTAAATGGATATCCGCACTGGCCAAAAAGCCTTGTACATAGCCTGACCAGCCAGATGCCACTGAAGAAACAGCCAATAAGAACTCGCAAATCAAAAACCAGCCCGCCAGCCACGCGGTAAATTCACCAAAAACGACATATAAATACGAGTAGGCGCCCCCTAAAACAGGGATCCGAGAAGCAAATTCCGCAAAAGAAAGCCCTGATAACACAACAACGATACCAGCTACAACAAAGGAAAGAATCAATGCCGGTCCGGCATACTCAGCAGAAGCAGTCCCTGTAACAACAAAGATACCTGTGCCGATAATGGCGCCGATCCCCAACATAATCAAATCTTTTAACTTCAACTCTTTTTTTAAATTCGTCACACTTTCCCGTTGTATGACTTTTTTTCGAAATAAATCCATAACTCCTCCTCAAACATATACGTTTATGTTGCTTTCATATACCCTAGCAAAACACCGCCGATAATCACCAGCAGACAACCAATCACCACATACCGCAGTTCTTTCTTGGTTTTCTTTTCGCCGAGAATAAAAATCCCGCCTAGCGTTGAAATGATGATCCCCATCTGTGACAATGAGAAGCCCACCGCTAATCCGACTTGCTGAACCGTGATCAGCATGCAGACATTGCCGATGCCCCATAACAACCCTGACAAAGTATTTTTTCCTACAAAACGATCGACCTTCGTCTTTCTTAAAGCAAACAGACTAGCTCCGATCAGCATTCCGATACTTTGCGGCAAAATGATCGCTAGCGGATCCAATCCTGCCCAAGTAATCAAAATCGTATAGGCGCCGTAACCGATCGTTGATGAGATCAAGGCCCGAAATCCTTTAGGAAAATCAAGCATCTTGCTGCCGGCTTCTACCGGACTTTCGCCATCTTGGCGAGCGGTCAGATACGCCCCGATCACCAACAAGATCAATGCGCTAACACCTAATGCATAATCGCGGGTCTGGGTCCATTCCGCAAAAAACAATGCACCGGCGACCGTATTTAAAATTAGCTGCATGCCGGTTGAAAGCGGCAGTCCAACAGACACACCTAAATATTTCATACCATGGAATTGACCGTTTTGACCGACGGACCAAAAGAGACCAGACAAAAGACCGATCAAAATCACCTTTCCATCAATCACTGGCATCGTCACAAAAAATACGACCAGAGAAAAGAAAAAGGCACCAATCGTCATTCCTAGCGTTTGCTGGTTCGCATCCCCGCCAAGTTTGGCACTTACCAAACCAATGCTGCCCCAAGCAAACATTGGTACTAATGCAACGAGTATCTCCATTTCATTCATCCTTACCATTCAATTTTAAACACAGGCTTTAGTGTATCAGTGAAAACGTTCTAGGGACAAGTGATTTTTGTCAATAAACACAAAAAGATACTCGAAAAAAAGCAGATTAGCGTTTTTCCTCATAATAACTTAGTAACGGGAAGAACAGCGTCATGGTGGTTCCTTTTCCAACCGTCGACGAAGCCGTTAGCTCGATGCCTAGTTCCTTCGCTAAACTTTTCGCTAAAAAGAGCCCCAATCCCGTCGAGTGGGTGTCCGTTTGGCGCCCATTTTCGCCCGTAAAGCCTTTATCAAAGATGCGCCGCATATCTTCTTTAGGAATGCCGATCCCACTATCTTGCAAGTGGAGATAGGTCCCTTGGGCATCTTTTTCGATCCGAATCGTCAGCTGTCCATTTTGTGGTGTGTACTTCACGGCATTACTGACCAGTTGTCGAAAGATAAAGCCGAGCCATTTTTCATCGGTCAACACTTGCTGGTCCTCGCCTTCAACAGCATAATGCAAGTTCTTTTGGATAAAATAGTTGGCCTGACTGCGCAAAACCGGCTGAACGACGGCTTTCAATGAAATTTCTTGGACCAGATAATCTTTTGAAAAGCTATCCAAACGGGCGACGTACAAGACTTGCTCGACGTATTCATTCATACGGTTCAATTCATTTTCTAGTAAGATAAATTTTTCATCAGGAATATCAAATTCGATCGAATGCAAAAGCAATCGTGATGCGGCTAAAGGTACTTTGATTTCATGGACCCACGAATCGATGTATTCCTTTTGCTCTTCTTGATTGCTGACCACTTGCTGCATCAATTCTTGGTGCTCTCGGATCAACTGATTGATGTAGGATTCGATCCGTTCTTCTTCCGCCGAGCGTGCTCCTTGCAAGTAGTTTTGCAGCAAGCTGTCCCCGGGCTTGGGAGTGATTTTTTGCCAAAAACGCCGCTTGGATAAGTAGCTGACTGCTAAAAAGAACACCATCAAGACACTTTGCATCAAAAAGAGATAGCCGACTGTGCCCCAATCCATCGGGGAATGAGGAGTCAGCCAAAAAACTAAGACCGTCAACACGAAAAAGACTAGCCAACCGATAAACAGCAGCCAACGATCTTTCAAAAAACTGCGCAAAACTCGCCACTTTGTCATGGTACGATATACCCTTGACCAACCTTGGTCTCAATGTAGCCGTTCATCCCCGCTTGTTCGATTTTTCGTCGCAAACGATTGATATTGACCGTCAAGGTATTGTCATCTACAAAACGCTCGTCATCCCATAAGGCCCGCAAGAGTTTTTCCCGACTTAAAATCTTGCCGTGATTTTTCATCAAAATATACAGCAGGCGGTATTCGTTTTTGCTAAGATCGATGCTTTCGCCATTGATATACATGCTGCTGTTGTCGATATTGAGGGTCAAACCGTTATGCACTAATGTTTCGCTGCTGCTTTCTACATAGTTGTAGGAACGGCGCAATAAGGCATTGATTTTTGCAATCAGAACGTCGATCTCAAAAGGTTTTGTCACAAAATCGTCCGCTCCCATATTCATGGCCATGATCATATCCATATTGGTGTTGCGGCTAGAAATAAAAATGATTGGTACTTTGGAAGCTTCGCGGATTTTTTGACACCAATAGTAGCCATCAAAAACCGGCAAGTTGATATCCAGTAAAATCAGTTGGGGCTCTTGTTCTTCAAAGTCAGTCAACACTTGATGGAAATCCGTGGTGCCAAAGGTCTCAAACTGCCATTTTTCTAGTTCTTCGATAATTAGTTGGCGAATCACCGCTTCATCTTCTACTACCATTATTTTTGCCATATCCGTGAATTCCCTCACTTTGCGTAATTTTCTCCTCTTTACTTTATCAAATATCAAAAACGAATGCGAACATTAATCGCCGTTTTTAGCAAACCCTAAAAAACCTCGCCACTGACGGTAGAAGCCAGTGGCGAGGCAAAGCAAAAACGTCTATTGGGTTATTCGATGATCTCTACCGTCTCGATCAGTAATTTACCGATAAACAATAAGATCCCATCGAAAAAAAGCACACTCATGTTGACACCTAATAACATCGATAACCGTTCAACGACATCGATTTTTGGTCGTTTGTTCAAGTAACGAAACAAGAAAAAATTCACACCATATGTCACTGCCATGATCAGCAGCATCAAAATCACCATTTTAGTTCCCTGCTTTTCTTCAAATTTTTGGTTGCTGTGCTAAAAACTGTGTCAGCTTGCTTTGATCGATGGCTTCATACTGCGATAGGAAGCGACCGATCGCTTGAACGACTGCCGGTAGATGACCCGCTTCATCATTTTCAATCTGCAGCACGAGCAATGGTTCGTGCAGGCTCATTCGCAGCAAGAACCAGCCTTGACCATAGGGACCCGTTAGATTAATACGAATGCCTTCCTCATTTTCTGGATCAATCTGCCAGCCTGGCAGCAAATGATCGGCTAAATCCGCGATCACTTGGCGACCATAGTCTTGATAATTACTTTGCCGGATGGTAAAGCGCAATTCTTGGGTCTCAGCGGGTTGTTGCAATGCTGCGATCAGTTCATCCAGCGTCGTGCCTTGCTCTTGCAGTTGTGGCAGCATCATCAAGAGCTTGGCGATCACGTACGCCCCGTCATCTAAAAAGAAATTTTCTTTAAACGCGGCATGCCCGCTGGTTTCGATGGCTAACTGTGTGTCCAGTCCTGCTTCATTCAATTCGATCGCTTTGTTGATCACATTACGATAGCCAGAAATATAGCGTACTTGCTGTCCCCCCAGTGCTTCAATAAAGATTTTTAAATGATTGGAGGTTGGCGAATTGGTGACGATGCGTGTGCCAGGGTGTTCCGCTAGGATGATCTTGCTTAATACAGCGATCATATTGTTGCGGTTCAATGGCTCTCCGCTTTTGGTCACGACAGCCGAGCGGTCGACATCGGTATCGAAAATAATGCCTAGATCGGCTTGTTCTCGTAAGACGGCTTCACGGATACTCGCCATCGCCTCTTTATTGTCTGGATTAGGGATATGATTGGGAAAATGCCCATCCGGTTCCAAAAATTGCGAGCCATTCGTATCTGCCCCTAGCGGCAGCAACACCTTTTCAGCAAAAAAGCCGCCGGCACCATTGCCTGCATCAACAATGATCTTTAATCCAGCCAAAGGTTTTTCGGTATTGGTGCCCATCCCTTGGCGGATTTTTTGCAGCAGGTCTTGGGCATAAGGCGTTAGCAGGTCTTTTTGCTGATAGCTTCCTTTTTCCGCTGCCTCATGAACGGTAGTGTGGGTCAAAATATAGTGGATATCCGTTTTTTCGGCACCGCCTTGGCGGCTGAAAATTTTTATTCCATTAAAGTAATAAGGCAAATGACTCGCTGTCAGCATCACACCAGCATCACAGTCGAAATCCGCAAACTGTGTGCTCATAAACATGGCTGGTGTCGTTGCCAAGCCACAATCGATCACTGCCACGCCTTCTTGCTGCAGCTGTGCCATCAACACTTCTTGCAGTGCTTCGCCACTCAAGCGACTGTCACGACCGACTGCCACGCGAAAAGGTCCGCTGCCCTTTGTTGCCAACCAGTTGCGCAAGCCCGAAGCAACTTGCCGAACCGCTTGCTCCGTCAGCGTCACCTGTTCTTTTTCTGTTGCGATCGCAATCCCTCGAATATCAGAACCATTTTGCAAATCAACGATGTTCATTTCCTCCACCCCTTCTTGTAACCGGAATCAATTTTATTATACCAGAGAAAAAAGGAAATGAAATTGCTTTTTAGTATTTTTTACTATAAATAGTTTACTTTCCTTATTCTTTAAACGGAATCCCTTCCAGTTGCAGTAGTCGGCGTTTGGTTGCTAACCCGCCCCGATACCCCGTCAAGCGGCCGTTTTTTCCTAACACACGATGACAAGGAACCACGATCATCATTGGGTTACGCCCCACTGCATTGGCGACAGCTCGAACAGCGGTCGGACGTTGGATGCGCAGCGCCAAGTCACTGTACGTAGTCGTTTGTCCATAAGGAATTTGGGTCAGTGCTTGCCAAACGGTTTGTTGAAACGGCGTCCCGACAAAATCAAACGCAAAAGTAAACGTAACTGGTTCACCTGCGAAATAAGCTTGTAGTTGCGCTTCAATTACTGGATCGAGGTCAACTGTGCTGCTGATTTCAGCTAGCGGAAAGAATTTGAGTAACTCATGATGATCCTGCTGTCGACCAAAATAAACCATTCCTTTTTCCGATTGGACCACCTCATACCATTCTTCTTCTAAAACGATCTTTGCCAATGCTAATTTCATGTTTTCACCTCATGGAATCCATTTTTCGCAGCACAACTGCTTACGTGCAGCCGCCGTTGTGCAGCTGTCTCAGTGACAGTATACCATTTTTTCGAGCTGCGCAAAAAAACCGATTGGCTTATTGCCAATCGGTCGTTGCAAATAGTGGGAAAATAGGTTGCTCTCCAGCTGCTCCAACTTTGAGCCATAGCACTGGCAGGATCAATCCAATTCGATTTTTCCAGTATATAGCTGATAATAGGTGCCTTTTTCAGCTAATAGCGTTTCATGGGTCCCCCGCTCAATGATGCGGCCATGATCCATTACCATGATGACATCGGAGTTTTGGATCGTTGACAATCGGTGGGCGATCACAAACACGGTCCGTCCAGACATCAAACGGTCCATCCCTGATTGGACGATCCGCTCTGTACGGGTGTCGATACTTGAGGTGGCTTCGTCTAAGATCATCACTGGTGGATCAGCGATCGCTGCGCGAGCAATGGCCAACAGCTGCCGTTGCCCTTGGGAAAGTCCTTCGCCATCCCCCGTGATCACGGTATCGTATTTTTCTGGCAAATGGTTGATAAACATGTCGGCATTGGCTAATTTCGCAGCTGCCAGCACTTCTTCATCACTAGCATCTAGTTTCCCAAAGCGAATATTTTCGCGAATCGTTCCGGTAAACAAATGGGTGTCTTGCAAAACGATCCCTAAGGAGCGGCGCAGGGATTCCAGATGGATTTTTTCAATGTTGATACCATCATAGCGAATCTTCCCATCTTGGATATTGTAGAATCGATTGATCAGATTGGTGATCGTTGTCTTGCCAGCACCTGTGGCACCGACAAAGGCAACTTTTTGTCCGGGTTCTGCATAAAGATTGATATCATGTAAGACCAGTTGATTGTCGACATAACCAAAATCAACGTCTTCAAACCGCACGTCTCCCGTCACTTCCGTATAGGTAATGGTTCCATCCTCGTGGGGATGTTTCCACGCCCACGTGCCGGTTCGTTCTTTGGTTTCAACTAGCTGACCTTGGGACCATTTGGCATTGACCAGTGTGACGTAGCCATGATCGATTTCTGGCGTTTCATCTAATAGGTTGAAAATTCGCTCAGCACCGGCTAACGCCATGATCACAAAGTTGATTTGTTGTGACACTTGGCTGATAGGACCATTCAATGAACGGCTCAGTTGCAAGAAAGAAGCGATCATCCCGACCGTTAGTCCAGAAACACCATTGATGGCAAACAGGCCACCAATGATGGCGATCAAGACATATTGGACATTCAGTAAGTTCATCATGATCGGCATCAAGGTATTGGCGTTGACATTGGCTTTAGTGGCACTTTCTTGTAGTTGGTCATTTAAGGCATCAAATTCTTCCATGACGATCTTTTCATGATTGAAGATCTTGACGACCTTTTGCCCGTGCATCATTTCTTCGATATACCCGTTGACAGCGCCTAAATCTCGTTGCTGGGCGCCAAAGAAGCGGCCGCTGCGGCGAGAAATGATACGGATCACATTTAGCATCAAAATAACCGACAGCATCACGAACAGAGTCAATGGGACACTGATGGAGAACATGGCGATAAAGACGGAACAAAAGGTTACTGCCGCCATCATCAAGTTCGGAATACTTTGAGAGATCATTTGACGCAACGTATCCGTATCATTAGTAAAATGGCTCATGATGTCGCCATCTGAGCGGGCATCAAAGTAGCCGACGGGCAGAGACTGCATATGCGTGAACATTTGGTCCCGGATTTTTTTCTGTGTCCCTTCACTGATTTTGACCATCATAAAGTTATAGGTCAGTGCGGCCAAGATTCCAATCAGGTAGATGATCGCCATTTGAACGATCGCCCGAAACAAGCCGCCAAAATCAGGATTGGCTTGCCCTAAGAGGGGTGTGATATGATCGTCGATCACGACTTGTAAAAACAACGAACCGCGTACGTTGGCAAAGGCACTTAACAAGATCATGACCACGACGAACAGGAGTTGTCCTTTGTAGTCGCCAAACATCGTTCGCAATAAACGTTTCAATGTGCGCTTGGGATTTGCTGCTTGTCTATTCTTCACCTTCACCAAATCCTTTCTGCTGCGAATGGTACACTTCTTGATAGATGGCATTGTTTGCCAACAATTCTTCGTGGGTACCGATGCCGTTGATTTTTCCATCATCCATTACGATGATCCGGTCGGCGTCTTCGATCGAGTTGATCCGTTGAGAAATAATGATCGTCGTCGTTCCCGGAATTTCTCGTTTCAAGCCTTCGCGGATACTGCGATCGGTTTTGGTGTCGACGGCACTGGTAGAATCATCGAGGATCAAGATTTTCGGTTTCTTCAACAAGGCACGAGCAATCGTCAACCGTTGTTTTTGCCCACCGGAAACATTGTTTCCTCCTTGCGAAATCTGTGTTTCATACTTGTCAGGAAACTCTTGAATAAAGGGATCGGCTTGTGCGATCGTTGCCACGCGCTGGATCTCTTCATCCGATGCCTCTTCATTGCCCCAACGCAAATTGTCGTTGATAGTGCCGCTAAAGAGTACGTTGTTTTGCAAGACCATACTTACTTGATCCCGCAATGCTTCTAAATCATAGTCGCGAACATCATGACCGCCGACGATGACACGCCCTTCAATCACATCATATAAGCGCGGGATTAGCTGGACGAGGGTGGATTTCCCACTCCCGGTTCCACCAATGATTCCAATGACTTCACCGGATTCGATGCGTAGATTCGCATCCGTCAGCGCCAACTTGTTTTTGTCATTGGCGTAACTAAAGCCAACATTTTCAAAAACGATGGAGCCGTCTTTGATCTCTTTGACTGGATCGGCGGGATTTTTCAAGTCACTTTCTTCATCTAATACTTCCACGACCCGTTCTGCCGACGTTCGTGCGATCAAAATTTGCACAAAGGCCATCGACATCATCATCAAGCTCATCAAAATCTGCATCGTGTAGTTGAACATGCTGACTAATTCACCCGTCGTCAGGCTACTTTGTTCCACGATCAACTGGGCACCAAACCATGACAAGAGTAGCATACATGTATAGACTGCAAATTGCATCAATGGCATATTAAAGGAAACGATCCGTTGCGCCAGCGTGAAATTCCGATAAACGTCGGTGGACACTTCGCCAAACAGTTCTTCTTGCTGTTCTTCCCGAACATACGATTTCACGACACGAACCCCTTGTAAATTCTCTTGCACCACATTATTCAAGCGGTCATAAATGCGGAATACTTTTAGAAACAGTGGGTGGGCAAAACGAATCACTAAGGCAAGGCCAATCGCTAAGATCGGTAAAACAACTAAGTAGATCGTCATAAGTTCTGGGCTGATGGTGCTAACCATTGCAAGTGAGAAAATCAGAACTAACGGGCTGCGGACCAGAATACGAATAATCATTTGATACGCATTTTGGACGTTGGTCACGTCAGTGGTCAAGCGGGTGATCAAACTGGAGGAAGAAAAGCGGTCAATGTTTGAAAAGGAAAAATCTTGGATTCGGCGAAACAGATTGTGCCGCAGGTTGCGGGCAAAACCAGCCGAAGCGATCGCTGCGGTTCGTCCGCCAAGCGTTCCTAAAAGTAATGCGATCAAGGAACATAAAAAAAGCAAGCCGCCATCTCTTAGAATCACACCGGCGTCTCCTTTTTCGATCCCTTGGTCGATCATCATGGCCATGATCAGGGGCATAATGACATCTAAGGCAACCTCTCCTGCTACATACACAGGGGTCAGCAAGCTGTCCTTCTTATAGCTGCCAACATTCGCGAGTAATTTTTTTATCATTTGTTTCGTCCCTTCTATAGATGGCACTGCGGAGCCATTTTTTATCGTTACCATCAAGTTTACTTTATCGATCCAGCGATTTCAAGCGGCTCGCTCGTGTTTTTTTTACAATTAGTAAGTAAAAACACCCTTCCAAGGAAGGGTGCTTACCTTTTGATACTGTGTGAAAAAGTGTTGGTTGCGAGATTATTCGGCAGCAGATGAACCAGCGGTACTGACCGGTTCATCGGTATCGTCACCGCCATCATCTGCCGGCGGTGTTTGGGTACTGCCTTGAAGATTGCCACGACTGATCCCGATAGTGATCCACGTTTCTAAGGGAATAAACTCGCCGTAGCGGCTCATTTCAACGACGGTTCCTTTCGGTTCCGCCGAATCGACATAGTAGATTTCGTAATAGACATTGGCGCCTTTTGATTTGTATTCATCAAAGAATAGTTTTGGCAAGTCGCCTTCCGTTGCTTGGAAACGGATGTCTTTCAAATACGGTCTGCCTAATGAGTAGACGACTTTGACAGTTGGCAAAGTATCGCTTTCGCTGTATTCTTTGCCCGCTTCCTCTGACTGACTCAAGAAACTACCATACGCCACTTGATCGGAATAGACCGTGCTGACTTGCAGCGGGATCTTCGATTCTAGACCTTGGGCTTCTTCGATCGTGTATTGTGAAAAATCTGGAACGGTCAAAGCCTGGCCTTTTGAGACCTTCACCACAAATTCTTCTTTTTTCGCAAGTTTGCTGCCTTTGACTGGTTCTTGTGAAACCACCAGGTCTAGGGCGACACTGTCAGAAAAGACGGTTTCTTCTTTGTATTTCAAGTCATTCTTTTTCGCCCATTCGGAAGCTTCACTTTTGGCTTTGCCTGTAAAATCAGGTACTTCAATATTTTTTTCAAAGACTTCTTTGCCCTTTGAATAATAGACACTCAAACGGTCTTTGCGTTTGTATTCGGCTAAATCAAGCTCTTTGTTGGCCGCCTCTTGTTTAATAAAAGCTTCTGCTGCTACGTTGTCGTCAAATTGTTCGATCAAAGAGAGGTTCTCGGCTTTATTGCTGGCGATCCATTCTTTTGCTTCGGTCACTTGCATTGCTGAAAAATCTGGCAGCTCTAAGCGTTCTTCAGGATCAGGCCCGAGACTCGCCGTCAGTGTCAGTGTGGCACCTTTCTTGATCTTTTTGTCAGGGTCAACACTTTGGTCGATCACTTGGTTGACGTCTTTGTCAAAGTCATATTCTTGCTCCACTTTGATAGCGACGCCTTCTTCCATGCCCCACGTCCGCGCTTCTGACAGATCTTGGGCAGTGAAATCCGGCACCTTCACATGTGTCATCTGATAATAGACGATCCCGATCACGGTAACCGCCAAGGCGGTCAGCAGGGCAATCAGCAAGATTTTTTTCTGCCGACGCTTTTTGTAGGTCGGATCAAATTCCGTTTCTTCTTTCCCAAAACGGCTGACTGGTTCCTTTGACGCTATCTTCTCCGTCGAAGAACTCGCTGCTTTTGCTTCAGTCGTCTGTGTTTGTTGACGGGCTGCCGAGCGACTCATCGGCTCACTAGCTGTCGGCTCTTCTGATTGGTGAACCGTCGTTGGCTCCGCTGGTTTGCTCGCTTGCTCAGCGCCGCTTGCATTTTGATCTCCGACAGGTTCGCTAGTTTTTTTCTCGCTATTGCCAGCAGGCTTCTTTTTGCCATCATAGTTGTCCGGGCTGAAATTTGATAAAAAATCACTCATGCTTACTCAACACACCTTTACGTAAATACAAGACTTCATCTGCTTGTTGGGCGATCTCATTGGCGTGGGTCACGACGATCACACATTTGTTGTGGACGTGAGCCAGCTCTTTAAAGATATCGATGATCTCTTGCTCCATTTCTTCATCCAAATTTCCGGTTGGTTCATCCGCTAAAATGATATCGACATTGGTGGCTAATGCCCGCGCGATCGCTACCCGTTGTTGTTCACCACCAGATAATTGATTGACGAGCCGATCAGCTTTTTCCTTGGTGATGCCAATATAATCCAGCAAATTGTACGCCACTTCTCGTTGATTGTCCGGCAACTGATTTTTCGTGATTGCCATCGGCACTAAGACATTCTCGACTGCACTCAAATAAGGAATCAGATTATAGCTTTGGAAAATAATACTGATGTCGTCGCGGCGGTAATTCTCATGCCCGATTTTTTCGATATCGGTGCCTTCATAAAGTACTTGTCCACTTTTCGGACTATCCAGTGCACTGATCAAGGACAAAAACGTCGTTTTTCCCGAACCAGATTGACCTAAGATGGCATAAAATCGGCCTTTTTCAAAAGAAACAGAAGTCTCTTTCAGTATATAGCGACGCTGATCGCCGTCTTGGTAATAGTAATCGACTGCTTTGGTTTCTAATAAAGTCATCGTTGGTTCCTCCTACATCATGATTTTCTTTGGATTCAAGCGTAAAATATACAATAGCGGTAAAATCGCTGAGAGTAAGACAGTTCCTAGACCTAATAGCAGATACGTGATGATGTAGCCTGCTGAGAAGGACACTTGATAGGCATTCTTGATATCCATGTAATCAATATTAGCTGCCATCAAACCGCCAGAATAAACACCGCCCATATCATTTTGATTGCTCATCCAATCGTTTTGCATCAAGGTATTTGAAACGGCCCCACCTAATAAGTTCCCGGTCACTAAGGACAATAGCAGTGCGGCTAAACTAACCAGCAAGACTTCAATCACGATCTGACCAATGACTTTCCCACGGCTTTCCCCTAAGGAGAGATAGATGCCTAATTCTTGTTTCCGATCTCGTAAGAAAAGTAGGACCACTAAGGAAATGATAAAGATGGTTGCGATCGATGCAATGATCACGATGTAATTTGCGATCACTCCTAAACGAGTAAAACCACCGGCGATCTGCTCGTATTGATCCGTATTGGCAACGACGCGGTAATATTGGGGCAATAAGGCACCGGCTTCTTGTTTAAAGGCTTCGACGTCATCCGTTGAATTTAGGACAAAGATCGGCTGATAATAGGCGTCTGACTCTTCTTCGATCACTTCTTGACCCCAAAGCTTTTCAGACTGCAATTTGTTAAAATCCTGCACTAAATTATTGCTAGCATAAAAGGTGTTGATTTGATCCATCACTTGCCATATCTGATCACTATTTTGAGAATTGCTTTGCTCTGATGAATTGCCTTGATTGCTTTGATCCTTTTTAACGACAGAAAAGATCCCTGCAATGGTCACGGGATAATCAAAGGTTGCGACACGATTGCCACTTTCAGCTGTTTCGTCCGTCGCATCCTCACTATCGTCACTCACTGCTTCGCTTGAGCCTTCTTCCATCATGACTTCTGCCCGTGTATCCCACACCAATTGATCACCGACACTCAGGTTATTCAATTCTGCGATCTCTTTACTGATCAATACCGCGTTCGTCAACTCACTGACATCTTTTTCTGTCAATCCCTCGCCTTCCTCCAAGCGAATCAAGCCTTCTTGCATGTCTAATGGCTCAACCAAATTTCCACCCTTCAAGGTGAAATAGTTGCCACCCATGCCGACCGAGCCATCCTCTGGCGTATAGGCTTTCAATTTTGTTGTTTCTAACCACGCTTGATTTTGATAATCAAAGTATTTCACATAGCTTAACTGACCGATTTGCTCATAAACATCCAATGCTGGTGGTTTCGGATAAAAATCCTCTCGAGACCGCTCTTCATCCGAAACATCTGCGTTGTCTTTTTCAAAACCTTCCCAATCCATTTCCACCGTAGCTACGTTCCCCATTTTGCGTTTCGTCTCTCGCTCCACGTTGGCAGTGGATTGTTGAATTGCTACAGCACCAGCGATCACATTGCCTAAAATAAATAGAACTAAAAATAAAATAAATGATTTCCCTTTTCTTCTGGTGATACTTTTTAATGCACGCTGCCAAAAGTTCATTGTTATTTCCTCCAGTGACATTATTTTTTAACAATTATTCCATACTTCTCCCTTAAGAACAATCGCAATAAAGGATCGTTTTTCGAATTTGAAATATTAAAAAACGAGCGCAAACGATATTTTCATTTAAAAACCCTTATAAAAGAACAAGAAAAAGATGTTAAATAACAAATAAAAGAATGGAATTTTTGCTAACAGTTTTGTAAGATTTCCCGATTTCAACTTAGATTTCACATAGAGTCCATCAAAAATGCTTGGCGCTTTCGAGAGGATAAAAAAACGAAGGAATTCTCTCACTATTTCCCAGCGAGAAAATCCTTCGTTTTGTATCACTTATTTTTCTTTCGTATCGATCACGATCGTCACCGGGCCATCATTGACCAAGGCGACTTGCATATCTGCGCCAAATTTCCCGGTAGCAACAGTGATCCCTTCGGCCTTTAAGCCTTCATTAAAGGCTTCGTAAAGCGGGATCGCAATACTTGGCGGTGCCGCTTGAATGAAGCTGGGGCGATTGCCTTTCTTCGTCTCCCCATAGAGGGTAAACTGTGAAATACTCAAGACGGAACCGTTTATGCTTTCCAGTGACCGATTCATTTTGCCCTCTTCGTCTTCAAAAACCCGTAAATTCTTGATTTTTCTTACGAGATAAGCCACATCGTCACCTGTATCCTCATGGGTGATCCCCAACAAAACCATGAATCCCTGTTGGATCGCACCGACGACATTGTCCTCAATCGACACGCTTGCTTGACTGACTCGCTGGATCACTGCCCGCATTCTTTCTCATCCCTTCGTACGTCTGACGCTGTAAACATCTGGAATCTGTTTGATCTTATCAACGATCGATTTCAAATGAGTCAAATTCTGAATCGCCACCGTGATGCGGATCGTTGCCATTTTGTCTTTGTTGGTTTTGGCTTCAACACTTACCAAACGCTTGGTGACGCTATTGACTGTCTGTAAGACATCGTTGAGTAAACCAGAACGATCATAGCCATAGATCTCAAGATCGGCATCGTATTCCTTGTTGATGTCGGTGGCATCTTCCCACTCAACGTCGATCAAACGGTTGGCGGCGTCTTTGTTTTGAACATTGGGACAATCGCTGCGGTGGATCGAGATTCCCCGCCCTTTAGTAATATAGCCGACGATCGAATCCCCAGGAACCGGATTGCAGCATCGGGAGATGCGGATCAACAAGTTATCGACCCCTTCAATGACAATACCGCCTTCGTGACGAACCTTCATTTTTTCTGGTTCTTTTTTCGCCGGTTGATTGATCATCTCTTGGACTTGCTGCTTTTGCTTCTCGATTTGTTTCTCCCGCCGTTCTTCTTCGGTCAAACGGTTGGCTAAGGTCGTGGGACTGACTTCCCCATAGCCGACAGAGGCAAACAAGTCATCTTCTGTTTGGTAGTTGAACCGTTCGCAAGCTTCCGCCATTTTGCTTTTCGTCAAGAATTCTTTTGGCACAAAGCCCATATCTTGTAAAGTACGAACCACTGCCTCATGCCCTTTGATGATGTTTTCATCACGATCTTGGGCTTTGAAGAATCGTTTGATTTTGTTCTTCGCTTTGCTGGTAGCCACTAGTTTGACCCAGTCGCGGCTTGGCCCAAAGGAATTTGGTGAGGTCAAGATCTCGATAATGTCCCCATTTTTTAGCTTGTAGTCCAATTGGACCATTTTGCCGTTGACCTTGGCGCCGGTGGTTTTGTTGCCGATGTCGGTATGGATGCTATAGGCAAAATCCAGTGGACTGGAGCCTTGAGGCAACTCCGTCACATCACCTTTTGGCGTAAATACATAGACTTTGTCGCTGAAAATATCGCCTTTGACACCTTCCATAAATTCAGAAGCATCATAGCTTTCGTCTTGTAGTTCCAAGATTTCGCGGAACCAGCCAACTTGTTGGGTCATCTTGTCGGCTTTGACTTTTTCCGTCTTGCCTTCTTTATAGGCCCAGTGCGCAGCAACCCCAAATTCAGCGATCTCATGCATTTCATGGGTCCGAATTTGGATCTCGACAGGATTGCCTTTGGGACCAATAACCGTCGTATGCAGTGATTGGTACATGTTGGCTTTTGGCATCGCGATATAGTCCTTGAACCGCCCTGGCATTGGTTTCCATTTTGTATGGATCGTTCCCAAAACCGCGTAACAATCTTTGATGGAGTCAACGATCACTCGGATCGCCAACAAATCATAAATTTCATTGAACTGTTTCTTTTGGTCTTTCATTTTGCGATAGATCGAGTAAATATGCTTTGGTCGACCATAGATCTCAGCATAGATATCTAGTTCTTCCGTAGCGATCCGAATCTCTTCCACGGTTTCGGAAACGTAGGATTCCCGTTCTTCTCGTTTGGTCTGCATCAAATGCACGATTCGGTAATATTGCTGTGGATTCAAGTAACGCAAAGAAATATCTTCTAATTCCCATTTGATGCGGCTGATCCCTAAACGATGAGCCAATGGGGCATAGATTTCCATCGTTTCTTGGGCGATACGGCGTTGTTTGTCTTCCCGCAAATGTTTCAACGTACGCATATTATGTAAACGGTCAGCCAGTTTGACCATGATGACCCGTAAATCTTGCGCCATGGCGATCAACATTTTTCGATGATTTTCTGCTAATTGTTCTTCATGAGATTTGTACTTGATCTTACCCAGCTTGGTCACGCCATCCACTAGCATCGCTACATCGGCACCGAATTCTTCTTTTAGATCGGCTAGCGTCACATCAGTATCTTCGACGACATCATGCAAAAAACCTGTTGCAACAGTATGTGGGTCCATCTGCAATTCTGCCAAGATCCCCGCAACTTGGATTGGATGAATAATGTACGGCTCGCCGGATTTACGGAATTGTTCTTTGTGGGCTTCTGTCGCATAGTCTAATGCTTTTTGGACAAAGGCAACGTGTTCTTCACTCATATAATGAGCGACCAATTTGATGACATTGGGCCCGGTCAATATAACTTCTTTTGCCATTCATTCCGCCTCCTGCTCTTCTTTTTTGTGCTATCAAAAAGGCAGACAGAAGTCACTGTTAACGTCTCGTCACGCACCCAAAGCCTTGCGGACAAACGTTCTAAGCATGGGACTCCTGTCTAACCTGCAGTTCTTATTTAGTAGTATTATTATACAAATTTTTCAGCTATTTTTCAATCGCTGTTGTTCAAAGCATATCGGGTGCTGGCTGGTCCTTAAGCAATTCTTCAAAAATATGATACGAGAGCCCGATTTTCTCGGCGCCGGCAGCCTGTAATGATTCCAGAGCTTGTTCATCGACCGTATCGGGATTGATCTGGATCGACAGTTGGCTGCCACCATCTAAGGAAAACAAGCTCACGTCATGCAATGCTTCTGCTAGTGGTTGTTTTTGCCCTAAAACGATCTTTGGCCAAGCTTCTTCTTTCAAGCGCTGTGCCACTTGGATCTTCGTCAATTCATTCATGATTTCGGTCTGTACAGCTAAGCGGATCTCTCCTCCTGTCAAGGTCAAGGAGCGGATCGTTTCGGTCAACTCCGCAAAGCCACGATCATTTTCCATGAAGGAAGAAGCTGGCAGCCAGACTTCCAAAAAATCGGCACCTTCCATAAACGCCCGACCAATTTCAAACGCTACCTTTGCCAGTGTTCCTTGGGCAAGGGGGTAATCGATCACTGCGCCGATTTGTAGGGAAGAGCCTTGTGCCAAGATTTTCGCCCGCCGAATGGCACTAGGCAAAACGACGACTTCCTTTAAGGTCGTCTTATATTGATTGATAAAATCCTTCAAGACCCAGTCGGTCAGATCGGCCGTCAACAAACGGACACTGATTGCTTCTTGGTTCTTATTCATCAACTCACATCCTCTTTAATTCCGTTAGCACACTGACAGCACTTAAAAAATAAAACGGTGCTGTTTCTGTTCGTAAAATCCGAGGGCCTAACCCGCATAATTTGGCGTTGTTTTGCTGGGCTTCTTCGATTTCGGAGGGGGTCAGACCGCCTTCTGGGCCAAAGATCGCTAAAACTTTGCTACCAACGGGCAATGCGGTGATCACTTGCAGCAGCATCGCTGCTTCTCCTTGCTTGGCTGATTCTTCATAAGCCACTAGGACCGCATCATACTGACTGAGGCTTTGCCAAAATGCTTTGGCGTTATCCAGCAGTGTGATGGCTGGTGCGATCTGCCGTTGGGATTGCTCCGCCGCTTCTTGGGCGATTTTTTGCAGCCGCTGCTGCTTTTTCTGTAATTTCTTTTGATCCCATTTCACGACCGAAGTTTGCGCAGGAAAACCGATAAAGGCTGCCGCCCCCAGTTCCGTGCCTTTTTGAACGATCAAGTCCAACTTGTCGCCTTTCGGGTAGCCGCTAGCGATCGTGACCTGCAGCGGCAATTCCTTGTCCTGCTGTTCTTTTTCGACTTCCTCTAAGTAAACCGTTTCTTCATCCGCCTCTTTGATCTTGGCGATGATCGCCAAATGATCCTCAAAGACTAAACCGACTTTCGTGCCGGGCGTCATGCGCATCACTCGGATCATATGGTGGAAAGGTTCTCCCGAAACGGCAAACACCGCTTTTGCTTCATAAGGCTCCTTTAAAAAATATCGCTGCATCTTACTCTACCTCTGTTTTTTTAAAGGCGATCGCATACCAGTCTTTTTGATTGAACAATTGATCGATCTCAAAGCCTTGTGCGATCATAGCATCGATCACTAATTGTTTTTTCGTCTCAATAATCCCAGAAACGATCAAGGTGCCTTCTTGCTTCAATAGACGCCACGCATCAGGGATCATTAATAAAATGATGTCCGCTAAAATATTGGCAACGATAAGATCAGCAGGGACTGTCACTCCTTGCAAAAGGTCATTGGCTTGGACAGTCACATCGTGAGCAATAGGGTTCATCGCCATATTTTCTTGGGCGGACCTCACAGCGACTTCATCTAGATCATAAGCGAACACGTCTTTGGCACCTAAATATTTACTGGCGATACTCAACACGCCTGAGCCCGTCCCGACATCTAAGACGGTTTCACCGCCTCGCAAGTAGACTTCTAGGGCTTGTAATGTCAACCGTGTTGTAGGATGTGTGCCGGTCCCAAAAGCCATTCCCGGATCAAGGGTGATGATCTTTTCCTCTTCTTGCAGCGGTTGATAGTTTTCCCAGCTCGGCACGATCGTCAGATAGCGGGAGATACGGACTGGATGGTAATATTTTTTCCAGGCCGTTGCCCATGCTTCTTCCACGACCTCGCTCGTTGTGATGGTGTTTTTGCCGATCGCCAAACCATACTCTGGCAGACGGTCAATGGCTGCTTTGATCGTCGGCAGCACTTCTGGTAAAAAGATCGTCTCTGGGAAATAGGCACTGACTTGGGCGCCTTCTTCTAAGGTTGTATAGGTTTCTTTATCCAAAATTTCGCCATATGCATCGCTTTTAAAATTTTCGATATCTAAAACGTCCTCGATCGCTACCCCACTTGCTCCGTGTTCCATTAAAATATTGGCGACTGCTTCCACTGCTTCGCTAGCTGTCGCTACGGTTACTTCATTCCACTTCATGTTCGTTCTCCTTAGTAACTAGGGTACGGGATCATGGTTTCCCCAGCCCCGGCTTGATAGTTCGTCATTTTCTCCACAAATGCTTCTTCGTTGAATCGCAATTCAAAGATCGCTTCTTCACTGTCATCGTTCAAGAAATCAAGCAGATCGCTTTGGCCTTCCTCTAAAATTTCTTGAATGTAATCAACCAATCCGTCTAACAACGCTTTTTGAATCCCTTTTTTCCCTGCATAAGGGATCGTTGCTAAATAATCTTCTTCATCAAACGTTGATTTTTGTGGATCATACAGCAAAATCCCATCTTCAAATTCAATGATCGCTTCTTCTGATGCTACACCTTGTGCATCGTCGATCTGCACGTGGTGAGGATTTTCGGCAAACAAGCGCAGCACCAATTCGATGGTATGATTTTTAGCATCCCAATCGATCGCCACATCATAGTCGGTGATTTTTTTCGTTAATCGCTGATCTAAGTAAGTCAATATCGTTTCTTTCGCCATCACTATTCCTTCTTTCTTAACACCATCCATGGTCTTGCTGAACAGCGGTTTTTCGTATATTTGTCAAATACGGATTGCCAGCCACCGCAAAACGAAGCGGCATCTGGGTCCATTCCCCTTTATTTGGGATACCGATCCGAGGCAATGCCAAAATTTCTTTTGGGGTACGTCGGCGCTCAGGAACCAAATGCAGTGGGCTTGTAAAAATCGATTCGCCATAAAGCTCAGCGGGGATCTGCAGTGCCTGTACCAGTTTCCCGGGGCCGTTGGCTACATCCGGTCCTGTTTTTTGTCGTTGTTGTTCCATCAAGGCGATCCCATCCACCGGTTCTAGCCCGCGAATCATGATTCCTTGCGGGATGCCTTTTGGCTGCGTAATAAAGTTGACGATTCGATGCGTATGCATCGTATATAAATAAATCGTACCTGGTTCCTGATACATCGCCCGAACCCTTGGTGTGTTTCGCATGCCCACACTATGAGCCGCCAAATCATCGGGACCTAGATACGCTTCACAATCCACGATATACCCACCTAATGTTCCTACTGGGGTCTCATGTTCCAAATACATCCCTAATAAGGCACGTGCGATGGTCGTTGTCGGCTGTGTCGCAAAAAGTGCCATTAATTCATCCATTCTCATCACCCTCTTTATTCTACACAATTCTCGGCGAACTTACTATCTTTGACTACAGAGTTACGACGATCTCAACGATTTCTTTTCAACGATCCTGATTTTTGCTGACTGAGTGGAAAATAAGGGCCCTTTTGTTTCCGTAAGGGCGCAAATCAGCTTGTTTATGAGAATGTACGTTCTTATGTTATACTTACAGGAAAAGGAGAGGATCGTTTTATGCAGCAGCCACTTGCTTATCGAATGCGGCCACGGAACTTAGATGAAGTCGTCGGACAGCAGCATTTGGTTGGCCCGGGGAAAATCATTCGCCGAATGGTCGAAGCCAAAATGCTTTCTTCGATGATCCTATACGGACCGCCGGGAACCGGAAAAACCAGCATTGCCAGTGCGATCGCCGGCTCGACACGCTATGCGTTTCGCATGCTGAACGCCGCCACAGATACAAAAAAAGACCTGCAAATCGTGGCAGAGGAAGCCAAAATGAGCGGTACTGTCATTTTATTGCTGGATGAAGTCCATCGACTAGACAAGACAAAACAAGACTTTTTACTGCCCCATTTAGAAAGCGGCAAGATCATTATGATCGGTGCCACGACGGAAAATCCCTACATTACGATCAATCCAGCGATTCGCAGTCGGACACAGATTTTTGAAGTCAAACCGCTCCAAGAAGAAGATATTTTGACCGCCATTGATCAAGCCTTAGCAGATGAAACTCGCGGACTTGGATCAGAAACCATCGTATTGACCGATGATGCCCGCTTGCATCTCTCGCGAGCGACCAACGGTGATTTACGAAGTGCGCTAAATGGCTTAGAACTCGCTGCCCGTTCCACACCGAAAGGACCAGACGGCATTATTCATTTGACCTTAGAAATCATCGAAGAGTGCGTACAGCGTAAAGCATTGACCCACGATAAAGATGGGGATGCGCACTATGATGTGATCTCTGCTTTTCAAAAATCGATTCGTGGCAGTGATGTGGATGGTGCGCTGCATTACTTAGGTCGTTTAGTAGAGGCAGGCGATCTGGCGATCATTTGTCGGCGCTTGATGGTCATCGGCTATGAAGACATCGGTTTAGCTAACCCAGCAGCCGCTGCTCGAACCGTCAATGCTGTGTTAGCCGCTGAACGTTTGGGCTTACCGGAAGCTCGGATTCCGTTAGCCGATACAGTGGTTGATCTATGTCTGTCACCCAAATCCAACTCTGCCTACATGGCATTGGATGCAGCGATCGCAGATATTCGCAGCGGCAAAGCTGGCGATGTCCCGGATCATTTACGAGACAGTCATTATAAAGGTGCCGAAAGCTTGAATCGGGGTGTTGGCTATCAATACCCGCATAATTTTGATGATGCCTGGGTCGATCAGCAATACTTACCTGATAAGCTGAAAAATACTCATTATTACCAACCAAAAGCCACCGGTAAATATGAGCAAGCACTAGGCCAACGGTACCAACAATTGCAGCAGCGAAAGAAAAAAAACTAGGTGCTTAGAAAAAATAGTGACTTTTTGGTATCGTTTTCAAACAACTTTATTGCACCTTCGTCATTCCTATGCTACTATAAGGGTGGGAATTCTGTGATGTACGAGTTGTCCCTTTTGTGTGTTGACCGAACATTTTTATTGATATCTTGGGATCCGTCTTGTGTCAATGCTGGTAACATGCCTTTTCCTTTGGTAGTTCGAAGCTTAGACCGTGGAACCCACCTGCTAGAATTTGCGGGATCAATACTATGGGAAAAAGAACGGCATCAACGGATATTACCCATTCTTTTTAGAATGTGCCATCTGTTTTTAACAGATGGCTTTTTTGCGTTTTCTAGCCGTTAGAAACCGTACAACGTCCTTCATCTGATATCAAAGTAAGGGTGGCTTTTGCTATTCTTTCTAGGGTTCGCTATACTAAACCTATCAACTTAGGACAGGATGGCGTATGTTTATGATTCTTCTATTATTTACGATCGTGGCACTCGTATTATTCGGCACCAGTTATTTGCTTTATGCCAAACAAGCGATTTTTTTCACTTTGATCCCTACCACCGAGGCGAATAAGGTCTTCTTAAAAACCTATAGCCTCATTCATTTCCTTTTAGGCGTGGTGGCATTGGTTGTGGGCTTTGTCGATAGGGAGCTGATTGCCTTGTTTTATTTGGCTTTGCTGCTGCTCTCTTCCGCATCTTTCAGCATCTTGCTGGCACAAAAAATGAAAAAAAAGGAAGATTAGGTTTTCTTTTTCCAGAAAAAAGCATTACAATAAAAGTAGAAGATAACAGATGGGAGTGTTTCTTATGTTACAACAATATCAACGAATCATGGTAGCCGTCGATGGGTCCAGCGAGTCCGAATTAGCCTTCAAAAAAGCCGTGAACGTGGCACAGCGGAATGATTCTGAATTAGTTTTAGCACATGTGATCGACACTCGGGCCTTTCAAACCGTTTCTTCTTTTGACGGCATGCTTGCTGAGCAAGCAACCGAAATGGCCAAACAAACCTTGAAAGACTATGAGGATTATGCCCGCAAGCATCAAGTAACTGCGGTCAAAACGGTGATCGAATACGGCTCGCCAAAACCGATCATTGCCAAACAATTGCCAGAAGATCACGACATCGATTTGATTATGATCGGTGCCACTGGTTTAAATGCCGTGGAACGAATCTTTATCGGTTCCGTTTCTGAGTATGTCATTCGCCATGCCGGCTGTGATGTGTTAGTTGTACGGACAGACCTAGAAAACAAAGTCCCAGCAAAAGACCACACGAAAGCTTAATAGTGAGACGACCTGCCGCTGCTTGGCAGGTTTTTTTTTTACAAAAAAAACCGTGACAAAAGCAAAAGAGGCAACGAGCGCTCAGGTCTCATTGGTCTTTTTGACTTTGGTCACAGCTCTTTGACAAGTCGGTTATCCAAACTTGTACAGCAAAAAATGAAAGCAAAGTAATAGGTACTCCTATCTAACCATGTTTCCGCTTGATTGTAAATAGTTTTTCTGAATTTTCTGAATAAATAGTTAATTTACCCATCCTTAAATAAAAAAAGCAAAGCGTCGCTTCCCTTAGGAAAAACGACGCCAAAATCTATGGTGATAATGGGCTATCCAAAGGACGCTGGTCAAGAGGATCACAAAGAAAACCGGACCATTCAATAACCAAAAATCAACCGAAGTCGCAGCAAAGCCGTAAAGGATGATAACAATGATGGAAAGAAACAGCGTTGCGATCGTTCCAATGGCTAACCCAAGACTCCCCGCCCCTCTCGTAAACAATTGACTGATGTTGGTCCAATCCAAAAGCAGCAGCCGATAATCACGAGCAAAATATTTCAAGCACAAAAGAAAACTGCTCCAAAGTGCCCCGATTAAAAAAGAGACAGCCAAAATCAGCGGCATTTTGAACAGAAGGACTGCTGCCAGCACGATGACTGCCGTTAAGCTCAGCTGCAAAACGACGCCAAAGCGGAATTTTTCCCGCAAGTAGCGCTTCATCGATAGCGGCAAGGAGCGGACAAACAAGAAATTCTCCTGATCCAGTGAGATCAAATTACTGATAAAAGAAGTCGGGTTGACCATCAATGCTGCCAAGGCGATCCCTGCCACAAAAACGACACCGATAAACCGCTCATCCAATTCACTTAACTGAATCGCTCCTGTAAACACAAAGGACACTAAGAAAATAATGGGCATCAGCAACGAAGAAGAAAAGACTTGCATGATCAAATTCGGATCTCGGATCAACTGCGAATTGTAATTAAACAACAGCTGGCCCAAGCCTTGATTGGGTTTATGCTTCCGACGAACACTCCCTTGGTTGGGCGCCGCGGCTGCCACTTGCTCATAAAACTTCGGCAAGATCAATCGATAGAGGGCAAAAAGCAACACGCCTGCTGTGGCGATGATCCCTAGCAAGCTAAGCAAACCAGTCGTTTGAAACGGTGCCACCATCACATAATAAAAGGGCAATAAAAAGCTGATCGCTCCCCGATCTACCACGTCTGTCTCATAAGTATTCACCTGATTCATCATTAAGACCCCGATCACAACAACCAGCATCGTCACGCCTAGCAATAAACTAGTGACCAATTTTTTATGCTTCAAGAAAAACTTGGTGCGGGTCAGGCTGAAGACGATCAAGCTGCAAATGCTGAAGATCAAGACTAAAAACAAGCCGAACAGCAAGAACGCCCATAAGATCGTCAGCAAGAAAAAGACATTTGCCCGAATCCCTGTCAGGAGAAATAAGACCAACAGAGGAAAAATAAACGGCGCAACGGTGAGAAATACCACCACGATCTTTGCCAAAAAAATTTCACTCTGTCGAAAGGGCAGCGGCAAATACGCTGGCAGATCTTGACTCTCGAAAAAGACATTGTAAATGGACGAAATCCCTTGGGAAAAGCCTAAGATCCCGAACAAAGCGACATAAGCGGTAAAAAAGCCTGGCATCTGACTAAAATCCAATGTGATCATCGTCAACCCATAGACTAGCAGAAACACTACCCCAGAAAGCGCATATTGAAACAACAAATAACTGGTCAAGGTCGAACCAGCCTTGCCTTTTTTGCGGGCTTTGTCTGTCAATTGGGGATTGGCATACCGCAAATTAACGGAGGTCAGCGTCAGAAATTGTTGTTTTCGCATCTACGCTTCCTCCGCTTCTGCAAGAATCGCTTCTTCTTGACTTCTCCCAGTCATTTGCAGATAGATCGTTTCCAAAGAAAGCGACGGATGCTGTGCCAGCAAATCTGCCACTGAGCCATTGTACAGCAGCTCGCCTTTTTTCAAAATCGCCAATTGATCACACAACTGCTGGGCGGTGTCTAAGACGTGGGTGGAAAAAATCACGGTCTTGCCCTTGGCAGCATGCTGTTTCATCATTTCTTTTAAATCATACGCCGCTTGGGGATCTAAGCCTTGTAACGGTTCATCCAAGATCCAAATGTCAGGATCGGGGATCAATGCCCCAATCAGCAGCGTTTTTTGCCGCATTCCATGGGAAAAGCTGGCGATGGTCTCTTCTTCATGAGACAGCATATCAAACAAGCGCCCTAATTTTTGCAAACGCTCGGCCTTTTCCGCTGCTGGCACCTCATACGCGGCGGCAATCAAGTCCCAATACTCCCCTGCCGTTAGCTGTAAAAACAAATCTGGCGTGTCCGGTACATAAGCAATTTGTTTTTTTATCGCTTCGCGATGTTCCACGAGGGATTGGCCATCAAAATAGATTTCTCCACTTGTTGGCTGCAAAATACTCACTAAGCTTTTGATCGTGGTGGACTTCCCTGCTCCGTTGTGTCCCAGAAAGCCAAAGATCTCCCCTTGACGGATCGTCAGGGAAAGATCAGACAACGCTTTTTTTGGTCCATATTGTTTCGTCAGATTCTTGATCTCAATCATTTTCCTGCCTCCTTATTCCATACCTATTGTTATCTTACGCTGAAAAGCAGGAAATGAAAAATGTTTATTGCCATTTTTAACAAATCAATTGACAGGAGCTGCAAAAACAAAGATAATAAGAGCACTTTAGGGGAGTAGCACATGGATCGTTCCATGATCTTAGATCAACAGCAAGCGGGAATCCGCTGGTTTAAGATGTTTCTTGCAAGACCTAAGTGGCAAGGGGCCGCTTAGGTCTTTTTGCAGTTTAAAATGGAGGGAAAACAGTCAATGAGTTCAAGCAAAATGAAAAAAGTGACCGCCGGCGGACTTTTAGTCGCCATGGGGGTGGTCTACGGTGATATTGGTACGAGCCCGCTTTACGTAATGAAAGCCTTGGTGGAGGACAATGGCGGACTACGCACCTTAACACCCGATTTTATCTTAGGCAGCGTCTCGCTCGTCTTTTGGACGCTAACGCTGTTAACGACGATCAAGTACGTCTTGATCGCATTAAACGCGGATAATCATGGAGAAGGCGGGATATTCTCCCTTTATACCCTAGTTCGTAAAAACAGCCGCTATTTGATTATTCCAGCAATCATCGGGGGCGCAGCCCTGCTAGCAGATGGCGTGTTGACGCCAGCCGTGACGGTGACCACTGCCATCGAAGGATTACGGGGGATTCCAGTCTTTTTTGATCGCTTCGGCAATGATCAATCGATCATCGTCGGCATCACCTTAGCAATCTTATTGGTCCTCTTTGCCCTGCAGCGTTTTGGGACTGAGTTTGTCGGCAAAGCCTTCGGACCGATCATGCTAGGCTGGTTCACCTTCTTAGGCATCGTCGGTGTGATGAACTTTGCTGGTGACCTTTCAGTGATTCGCGCCCTTGATCCCCGTTATGCAATCAAATTGCTCTTTAGTCCCGATAACAGCGCCGGTCTCTTTATTCTCGGCAATATCTTTTTGGCAACGACTGGTGCGGAAGCCCTCTACTCAGACTTAGGTCACGTGGGCAAGAAAAACATTTATGCCAGCTGGCCCTATATCAAAATCTGCTTGATGCTGAATTACTTTGGTCAAGCTGCGTGGTTGCTGCAAGTCTATCAAAACCCGACTTATCAAGAAATCGAAAACTTGAATCCATTCTTCCAAGCGTTGCCGCAAGGGTGGACAGTCTTTGGCGTCAGCTTTGCCACCCTCGCTGCCATCATTGCTTCGCAAGCCCTGCTGTCTGGCTCCTTTACCTTGGTTTCTGAAGCCATCAAGTTGAAACTATTGCCGCGGATGCAAATCATCTATCCGGGGGCGTCTATCGGGCAAATGTACATTCCTGCCTTGAACACCTTGCTGTGGATCGCCTGTTCTGGCGTGGTCTTGTTCTTCCAGACCTCTACTCGGATGGAAGCTGCTTATGGATTGGCCATTACGGTAACGATGTTGATGACCACTATTTTGCTGTATTTCTACTTGCATCAAAACAAGAAGACCCGTTTCTTGGCACCGTTCATCACGCTCTTTTTTGCAGCGATCGAGGGGATTTTCTTTATCTCCAGTGCGACAAAATTTTTCCATGGCGGTTACGTTGCCATCTTGTTAGCCAGCGTGATCATCGGCGTGATGCTGATTTGGGAATGGGGCAATCGTATTCAAGAAAATGCTGCCGAAGAAGTTGCACTTTCTACCTACATCCCTCAATTGAAACAGTTGCGGGAAGATGATTCTTTGCCATTATCTCAGACGAATGTCGTCTTCATGGTTCCTAAACTGCAAGACGATCAGATCGGTCAGCAGTTCATCTATTCCATTTTAGACAAACGGCCGAAGCGTGCCAAAGTGTATTGGTTCGTCAATGTGGAAGTCACCGATGAACCCTATACGAAAAAATATGAAGTTTCGATGGCAGATACCGATTTTATCGTTAAACTAAAGCTTTATCTCGGCTTTCGGGTGCCGCAAGAAGTCAATCTCTACATTCGCCAAATCATTCAAGAATTGATGAAAGATGGTCGCTTGCCGCTGCAGCCGCAACGCTACTCCTTAACGCCTGGACGCAATGTGGGTGATTTCCAATTCGTGATGATCGAAGAAGAGCTGTCGAATGCAACGGCATTAAGCAAATGGCAGAAGCAAGTCATGCAGACGAAGCTTTTTATCAAACGCCATACGATTTCACCGGAACGCTGGTTCGGCTTAGAATATAGTGATGTGGTTCATGAGACCGTTCCATTGGTCATCGGTCAGATGAAAGAAAGCTCTCTGACAGAATTACGCATCGAGGAACGCTAAGAAACCGCCAGTCCTGGTTGAACTTTCTGATACTTTCAGGTACACTGAAAAGACAAAGACACAAAGGAGGGAAAACGACCATGATGCGCATGACTAAAATAACAAGTAATGAAAATTACCAACGATACCATATCGCATTTAGCCATGCAATTGGTTTTACAGTTGCTGTTGACGGGACGAGTCTGTCCAAAACAGTGAAATTTACGTAAAATCAATGGCCATCTCAAGGTATTTTTCTCGAAAGAATCTGAGTTTAAATAACACTGGCCATGGATATCCATGGCCTTTTTGAGTGGTCTCAAGGAGAGAGATCATGATCATACAAGCAATTGCTATTAAAAAAACCATCGGCGGGAATCCGTTATTTGAGGAGTTATCCTGCCAAATCGAAGCTAGGGAAAAAATTGCCCTAGTCGGCATCAACGGAACGGGCAAATCAACCTTTTTACAAATCTTGACTGGCGCTGAAGGCGTCGATAGTGGCGTTATTAGCCGCCAAAAAGGCTTGAGGATCGGGACGGTCGAGCAAGAGCTGACCGTTTCTGAAGCAACCGTTATCCACTACCTGCTCCATTCTGCTGCTAACATTCAAGAACTCAAACAACAAATGAGTCATTACGAAGCCTTGATGGCAGAACCCAATACTGATTTAGAGAAGTGTCTGATCCGTTATGGCGAGTTGCAGCAGCGCTTTGAAGAGTTGGGCGGTTATGGATTAGAAGACCGAATTTCCGCGATCTTACAAGGCTTAGGAATTCCCCATCGACAGGACGCACGGCTAACAGAGCTTAGCGGTGGTGAACGGGTCAAAGTCGCTTTAGCCAAAGTGCTAGTTGCCGATGCTGACTTGCTGTTACTGGATGAACCAACCAATCACTTGGATCTTTCAAGTATCCGCTGGTTGGAAAATTATTTACAGAATACGAAAAAAGCGATCCTAGTCGTTTCTCACGATCGGCACTTTCTTGATCAAGTCACCACCAAGACCTGGGAACTGGAAGAAGGCGCCTTGATTGAGTATCCCGGGAACTACAGCCGGTTTCGTGTCTTGAAAGAAGCTCGCTTGGCGGAGCTGACCAAAAACTACGAACTGCAGCAAAAAGAGGTCCAGCGACTGAAAGTCATGATTCGGCGATTTCGTCAGTGGGCCAATGAAGGAGACAATGAGGCCTTCTTCAAAAAAGCCAAAGAATTGGAGCGCCGCCTAGCGAAACTAACCCTGGTCAAACTGCCAGCGCCCCCGAAAAATCGGCTGCATGGCTTGGCAAATGGCGGAAAATCGGGCAAAGAGGTGTTCATCGTTCGCGACTTGCACCAGCAATATGCCGATCAGCTCCTATTCAAAGACAGCAGTTTTGCGGTCTACCGTGGGGAGCATCTAGCGATCATCGGCGACAATGGTACCGGAAAATCAACCTTACTCAAGTTACTCCTCGGTGAGGAAATTCCCAGTGGCGGCACCATCAAGCGCGGCAGCAGCTTACAAATCGGCTATTTGCCCCAGCAACTGCAGTTTGCCGCCCCCGAGAGCCGTTTGTTGGCCTACGTACAGACGTTGACAGGAAACGAAGAAACGGCTCGCCGACAGTTAGCTAAAAGCGGTTTTTATCAAAGTGATGTGGCCAAACGAATCAAAGATTTATCTGGTGGTGAAAAAATCCGTTTGGCGTTACTGAAACTCTTTTTAGAAAAAATCAACGTCCTGATTTTGGATGAACCAACCAATCACCTCGACAGCTATGCCCGAGAAGAAATTGAAGAAATGTTGCAAGAATATCAAGGGACCCTGCTGGCAGTCAGCCATGACCGCTACTTTTTACAGCAGCACTTCCAAGAAGCCTTAGTTATTGAACAGCAGCAGATCACGCGCCAATCTCTGAGTCCCTTGATTGACTAAGACATTGATTCACAACAAAAAACTTGATTTTCCGCCTATGCATTGATTGAACAACCAATGCATACGGTAGGAAAATCAAGTTTTTATTTTTTGATCAATGAATGTTGCCGATCAAGTTGCGGATCGGTTTTCTAGCTAAATACAAGATGATGCCGACAACAACGGCTACTCCGCCGACGATGCCATAGTACATCCCTTCTGTTTGCGGTGTATAGAACCGAGCGATTTGCGCATTGATGGCTTGTGAAGACGCGTCTGCTAGCAGCCAAATCGCCAAGGTTTGTGCTTCAAAGGCTTTTGGCGCTAGTTTGGTCGTCACCGACAAGCCCACCGGTGAAAGACACATTTCCCCAGCAATCATAATGAAGAAGCTCAATACTAACCATAATGGGCTGACCCGTTCTTCTACTCCAAACAAAAGGCTTGGCAGCATCAATAAGAGAAAAGACAAACCGGCTAAGACTAAACCGATGGCAAACTTCACTTCTGTCCGCGGTTGACGAGAACCTAGTTTGGTCCACAACCAAACAAAGACAGGTGTCAGTAAGACAACAAAAAGTGGATTTAAGGTTTGATATAAACTTGCTGGAATATTGATGCCGAATAACGTTGATTGCGTACGGTCAGCGGCAAACAATGCCAAGATCGATGAGCCTTGTTCTTCTAAAGACCAAAAGACGATCGCTGACAAAAACAGCGGAATGTAGGCCAATACTTTTTTCTTTTCATCTGGTGTAACATCTTTCGAACGCAGCATTTTGGTAAAGTAGTAGATCGGCAAGAAAATACCTAGAACACTGATAAAGTTGATAAAGAAATCAACCGTCAGATGCCCCGTTGCAGCTGCTGCGCCAAACAACACTGCCAATGCGAGAAGAACCAGAACGACTGCTCGGAAGAAGGTTTTCTTTTCGGCTGCCGATAAAGGATTCGTTGGCGCGATCGCTACACTTTTCAACGTGGTTTTTCCTTGAACATAATACTGCACCAAACCGATAAACATCCCGATAGCAGCAATCGAAAAGCCTAAGTGGTAGTTAACTTCTTGTCCTAAGATCCCAACGATGATCGGTGCTAACAAGCCGCCGATATTGATCCCCATATAGAAAATCGAGAAACCAGCATCCCGACGGATATCGTCTTTGCTGTACAAATGCCCCACCATACCCGATACGTTGGATTTCAATAGTCCGGTTCCGATGACGATCAGCATCATGGACACAAACAACGCTGGAATCCCTAAAGGTGTTGCCAAAACGATGTGTCCTAACATGATCAAGATCCCACCATAAAAGACGGATTTATTTGATCCTAAAAGACGGTCCGAGATCCAGCCGCCAACAATGCTTGACATATACACTAAGGAACCGTAAATCGACATGATCGCTACAGCCGTTCCTTTTGGCAACCCTAAGCCGCCGTTGGCAACTGCATCGTACATGAAGTACACCAAAATCGCCCGCATACCATAATAACTGAATCGTTCCCACATTTCCGTGAAGAATAAAGTCGACAGCCCTCGCGGCTGACCTAAGAATGTTTTTTCTTTTTCCATATGTAATGGCCCCTTATAAAAATTAGTGAAAATAAAATAGCGGAATTTTTCTGAAAATTCACAAATGCCAGTTTATTCCCATTTGGCGACTTTTACAAGGGTATTTCCCTGAGAACATCCTGCAAAAAAGGAGGGAAATTTAAATTCAAATGAAAACATGATGAGAAACGTTCCAAATAAGTCTAGTATAAAACAATTCCTATATTTATAATTATTAAATATTTTGTTATAAAAATTAGAAAATGGTCTTCACCAATTTTTACCTCTGACACCATTTTTGGGATTTTCCTACAAAAAAACACATGCAAGCATTTCTCTTGCATGTGTTTCAGCTTCTATTCTAAGGAAGGTTTTCGCTTAGCCGCGTAAACGTTCCACATCGCGAGCGATCATTAATTCTTCATCTGTTGGGATCAAAAGCACTTTGACTTTTGACTCTTCAGTTGAGATCACTAATTCTTCGCCGCGTTTTGCATTTTTATCGGCATCTAATTCGCAACCAAACCAAGTCATGCCTTTGATGACTTCGCTACGGACGTGGGCATCATTTTCACCGATACCAGCAGTAAAGACGATCGCGTCAACGCCATTCATGGTTGTGACATAGCCACCGATATATTTACGGATCCGGTCAGTAAAGACATCATAAGCAACTTTGACTTCTTCTTTGTCGTAGTTTGCTTCTAGATCCCGCATGTCACTTGAAATACCAGTTAAGCCTAATAGACCAGATTTTTTATTCAAAACATCCACCATTTCATCGATGTTCAAATCTAATTTTTCCATTAAATATGGTAAAACAGCAGGATCGATGTCACCTGAACGTGTGCCCATCGTTACACCAGCTAATGGCGTGAAGCCCATTGAGGTATCCACTGATTTTCCGCCGTCAACCGCAGTGATCGACGCACCGTTCCCTAGATGGCAAGTGATGATTTTTAATTCTTCGATTGGTTTGCCTAACATTTCTGCTGCACGCTCAGAAACATAACGGTGGCTTGTACCGTGGAAGCCGTATTTACGTACTTTAAACTCGTTATAGTACTCTAATGGCAAGCTGTATAGGTAATTGTGTTTTGGCATCGTTGCATGAAAAGAAGTATCAAAAACAGCGACACTAATGATTTCTGGCAAGATTTTTTTGAAAGCAGTGATCCCCATCAAGTTTGCTGGGTTGTGTAATGGCGCAAATTCAGCCAATGCTTGGATGCGTTCCATCACTTCGTCTGTAATCACAACAGAATCAGGGAAATCTTCTCCGCCGTGAACGACACGATGGCCGACACCAGTGATTTCATCATAGGCACCTAAAATGTTTAATTCGATCAGTTGATCCAATAACATTTTTACCGCTACTTCGTGATCGTTGATGTCGATGATTTGTTCGAATTTTTGATCTTCCCCATATTTGATGGTAAAGATAGAATCTTTCAAACCGATTCGTTCAACGATTCCTTTAGCGACAACTGTTTCCTCTGGCATTTGATATAATTGCCATTTTAAACTTGAACTTCCAGCATTGATTGCGATTGTTTTTGACATGATGATCTCCTTATCCGAATTATATTACAGATTTGCTGCTTTCCAAGCCGCAAATTGTTCAAAAAGTTTTGTGATGTTCTTTGGTTCTTTCAGTGAGGCTAGCTTGACCAGCAAGACTTCGTCTGCTTGTTTGCTTGTCCCTCCATGGTTTTGTAAAAGCAAAATACTTTTACGTGAATGTTCATTTTTAAAGAGTTCTTCAGGAAGCTGAATCATTCCTTGCAAATAAACCTTTTCTTTCAGCCATTTTTTCAAAAATTCACTCTGTTCTGTTTCCAAGAAGTTGCTTGGTACTAAGAACAAACCGTACCCACCTGCTTTGACATAGTTCATCGCTTGTTCCATCAGCAAATGATGGGCGTAACTGTGTCCTTCAGGAGCCGCTGTAATGAAACTTTGGGCTTTTTCATCTTGTGGGTAATAGCCCACCGGTAGATCGCTGATTGCCAGATCCATTGGTTCGATCAATAGCTCTTGTAAGCCATCTTGATGGAACAAATGCAAAGGCGCTTTGGTCCATTCCCCCGTTGCAGCTGCGATCGCCAACAAGGTTTCGTCAATATCCACACCGGTTCCTTCTACTGGCCGCTTGGCTAATTGTAGATTCAGCAAGACTGTCAATAAGAGATTCCCCATGCCTACCGATAAATCCAGAAGTTTCACTGGTTGATCGGCACTGCTTAGTTGCTCGATCAGATAAACGAATAAAAACCCAAGACTATCTGGTGTCAGTTGGTGATTGGCCTGCAAGCGCTCCGTTTGGCTGCCTTTGAGCAAAACCAACTGCGCAAGCTTGCGTTTTTCTTCTGCCGATAGTTCCATTGCTCGAATTTCTTGATAGATGGTTTCTAAACGAGTAGCAGTTGCTTCATCAGGTACCCCATCGATCACACGAACTTGGTATTGATCAACAAAATTTTCGATCGTCTCTACGTAAGCATCAAAAAAAGACGTTTCCAATGCGTTTTGAAGCAATTGGATCGCTTCAACGGTCAAATGAAAAGACGTTTCCATTTTTTCTGCGGACATCTTGCACCTCTTTTCAAAACTATAACAACATATATACCTGTTTAATTTTAGCCGATTCATCCAAAATAATCAATCGCTTTCGTTTAGAATAATTTGTGAAGCTGTAAACATTCTTTTTCTATTTCTGTATGAAAAAGGATGGTCGAAACAACCATCCTTTCCCTGTACTATTCCTCTTAGTCTTCTGTGTCTATTTCAGGCTGTTCTTCGGGTAACAAAAAGGTAAATGTAAAGCGGCGGCTTTTGACATGGCACTCGATCTGTAAGACCTGTCCTTGCCGTTCATAGGTCAACTTTCCCACATTATAAAGACGTGACCCTTGATCAGCCATTTCGTTTTGCAAGAATTCCGCATGGAACAGTTCACTCATGATGCGAGCTTCATAAGTTTCAATGGTTTTTGTATAAAAAAATGCCGTTGTCCGACTATTTTCTAACACCAGTAATAGCATCAAACTCATCAGCTGTACAAACAATAGTGCTGTCAATAAAATACCGCCCTTATGCCGCCTCTTGTGTGTGTATTTTCCATTGCCCAATTTTTTGCTCTCCATTCTCAAAGGAAACGGTAAAGCGGATCGCTGCGCCAATTTTCTCAAAAGACACATCCGCTACTTCTGTCAATAGTGGTTGATAGCCATTGTTGTCCCGTTTCCGCAGCACGCGATTGATGCGATCGATCGTTACCGAATTGTTTTGACTGCTTCGCAAATATAGCGTCGTCTCGCTGACTGATAGATAGGTACAGGTACTTAATTCCCGTTCCAGCTGAAGCAAAAACACATGCCACTCTTGATCTTTGCGAGCCATGATCTGCTGATTGACCGGTGCCAGGTGCTTGACGATCCCACTGATCATCAATAAGCAGATCGCCAATATCCATAAAGACAACAGGCACTCCCACAAAGTAAAGCCTTTACTCTTCATACAAAATCTCCCAGAGCTGTTCGCCACTTTGGATGCGTGCCTGTTGATGCTGCGCTGCTTGCCAAAAGCGAACTTGATAGACCGCCTGACGCTGCGTCGTGTAGGTGATGGCTGAAGAATCAAAGGAATGGTTCTGGACTTCTTCATACAGCACCCTCATCATCTGGGCTTTTTCCTGCAATGCCGCACTTTGAGCAAGTACAGCAGCCTGCATCACTAAAAACAATAAGATACACGTTGCTAACACCCCAAACCCCATCAGGCTTTCGGCCAAGATATACCCGCTATTCAACGATTTTTTCATAACGGCCACTCCCAAATAAAAACTTATAGCTGATGGTTTGCTTTTTCTCCTGCCAATAAAAAACGATCTTTCGCAGACTGCTATTGTTGCCAGATTGACTACTGAACAGGATGTCGGGAAACGCCTGCACCTCTAGCTGTGAAGGAACTTCAATCTTCGTTACCGGCTCAGTTGCAGCGCCATAAAATGAAACAGTTGGCGTTGGCTCTGCTTGATAGACGGCCCGGGTTTGTGTGTTGTCGATGATGGCCGTTTGCTGTAAAGTGTAGAGCCCTTTTTCTAAGCGAGCACAAAAGCCTAAGACTTCGGCAGATTGCTGATAGTATTCAATGGCCACAATAGGAAAAAAGAGAAACATACTACTGACAAGAAGGACCAAAAGGCTTTCTATTAAGGTAAACCCAGCAAAAGAGCGCCATTGACAATCCTCAGTTCCCCTGCTCATAAATCGCATATTGTTCCTCAGATACATACCCTTCAGCAATCAATTCTTCTCTCGAAGGCTCCCGATTTTCATTCAGACGGAAGAGTTCGATCTGGGTTTCCACTACTTTCACGATCGCCGCATTTCCTTTCTCATCAATGATTCCTCTTTGACTGGCAAGATTTGGGACAAACAATAAAACCAAAATACTAATCACTAATAAAACGACTAGCATTTCAACCAATGTAAAGCCTTTTTTGACACGCCAAATCCCCTGCTTGCGAGGAGATGCTACTTTCTTTTCTATCATTCGATCACTCCTTGGATATTTCCATAGATTGGTAAAAACATAGCGGCATAGATCCCAACGATCATCAAAGCAACTAGTAAAAAAATCAAGGGCTGAATCCAGTGGATGGCTTTTTCAATCCGCTGAAACAAGCGTTCCATCAATAATTGGCTGTATAGAAAAAGCTCTTCTCCTAACTTTCCTCGTACTTCTCCTTGAAAGACGATCAAAGAAAATTCTGGTGTGAGAAACGAAAAACGCCGAAGTTTTTCTGGGAGTTCTCCCCCAAGTGTCAAGGTCACTCGCAGCTCTCGTGCTAATTCTTGGATCAAGGTAGCTTTATTGGTGTGCTCCATACACTCAATGATCTGTTGGATATCTAACCCTTGCTGAAACAACTTGCCCCATTCCAATGCGAAAAAACTCGTGTGATAACTCGTGTACAATGCTCCGAACAATGGCAGGCGGCTGAAAAACACAGCTTTTTGCAAGGCAGTGCGGCGGGCAAACACCCAGCGGCTGATCACAAAAAGCAGCCCACTGAACAACAAGAAGAGGATAAGTACTGCGGGTGCCCAAGTGATGGCGCGAATGCCCCAATGACCTTCGTCGATCATGCCAGAGGCTAACAATTGGGGCAATAAAAAGCGGTGCATCCCAAAAAGCGCAGCTAGTAAAAAGACCAGCAACAAAAGCGGATAGGCAGCTACTTTGTACAGCAGCTGTTTTTGCTTGTTGACCAATGTGTGGTAGTCGACCATCCGCCGCAAGGTCGCCGTGAGATCCCCATGCCTTTCTGCTAAATGAAGCTGACTTTTTTCAGTAGCTGATAACGATAACGGCGCTACCGCTGCTGCAAAGCTTTGCCCTTGGGCAAGATGGACAATCAGCTGTTCGATCACAGGTTCAGAAAACTGGCGGCTGCGCAGCAGCACTTGGAGGCTTTCTTGTAGGGAAAAGCCACTCTCCAATAACACCGTGAAGGTGACTAAGAGTGCTTCAGTTGCACGGCGTGGTAGCTGGGGCTTCTTTTTCATAAACTTCATCGCTGATCCACCCACTTTCTTTCACTCGGTTTAGTACGTGTTGCCACTGTTTTTCCACTTGCCCCTCATAAAAGTGATACGCCAGCAATCCATGAGGTTCATTCGCTTCATTTGGCAGCAATCGCTGATAAATGATCCCTTGCAGCGCATGTGCCAGACGATCGTCTGTCCCGAGCAATTCCAGCAGCCGCGTCTTGGTTTCTGCTACACCTCGGGCATGGATCGTGGCAAATACTCGGTGACCTGTCAGAGCGGCTCGAACAGCGGCTTGCGCCGTTTCTTTGTTACGGATCTCGCCGATCAAAAGCAGGTCCGGACGATGCCGCAAAGACAAGCGAATCAATTCATCATAATCTTGCCCGATCTTCAAATTAGTTTGTAGCTGCAAAAAGCGCGGCTCTTCGATCTCGACGGGATCTTCAATGGTAATAACTTGCCCCTTGGTTGCCCGTGCTAACTGATACATGAGGGTCGACTTTCCTGAGCCAGTGGGGCCTGAAAACAAATACAGCCCTCTTTGTTTGGTCCCCTGTTGGATCTGCTGGACATCTTCTGCAAAGAAATAGCGCAGATGCTCCTGAGTCAAGGGATAAAGAAACCGCATCACGAGACTTTCACGCCCTTGGTAGTCACCGACTGTGGAGATGCGCAGCCGCTGCAGCTGATCATCTATCGGATAACTGACTGCGCCTAACTGAGCTTTACGCCGCTCTCCCACCTCCATTCCTCCTAAAAATTTGAAGCGAGTGATCAGCTGCTGGGCTTCTTCGTTGGTCAGTACTTGATAGGTCTTTCTGAGATAGCTTTTACTGAAAGTCACCTCCATCTGTGAACCGCTAGGCAAAATGGCCAGATCCTGCATGCGTTCTTGTCTTCCATAAAGAATCAACTCGTCTGAGAATGCTTGAATATCCACGACTTATCCCTCCTAAAAAGAAATACGCAAACGCTTTGAGAATAGAAAAAAAGATGAAGCAAATTTGCTTCATCTTTCATCATTCGTTTATTTCTGTGGTTCTTTTGCCACAAATTGGGCTTCCACCCGATAGATTCGCTGACCGCGGCTGGAGAATTTTTCTTCATATTCCGTCATGATATTGTTCTCAAAGGTACTGTTATGCAGGTCCAACCAAACTTGTTTGATGATCATGCCATATTGAGAAAAGCTCGCTAAGGAATACTCAAACAATCCTTGGTTGTCCGTTTTGAAATGGATCTCGCCATTAGGTCGTAAAATTTGCTCGTCCACTGCTAAAAAGGCTTTAGAAGTCAAACGGCGCTTCTCATGCTTCTTCTTAGGCCAGGGATCAGAAAAATTCAAGTAGATCTGGTCTACTTCATTGTCCGCAAAATAGTTGGTCAAAGCCGAACCATCCACATGCAGCAGTTGCAAGTTTGGGATCTCCTGCTCGATCATTTTATCCAATGCGATTGAAACGACACTGATCTGCATCTCTACCCCAATATAATTGATCTCGGGATGAGCTTTCGCCATTTCTGTAATAAATTGGCCTTTTCCCATGCCGATTTCGATGTGTAGCGGATGATCATTGCCAAAGCGTTCATGCCAACGCCCTTTCCATTCGGTAGGCTCTGCAACGACGTATTGTGGATGAGCTTCAATCAGCTCTTTTGCACCTGCACGTTTTCTTACTCTCATGTTTCTTCCTTTCCGAAAAAACAAGATGGAACCAAATTGCCTCGCTCCATCTTCTCTTCATTCACTATAAATTCGTTTTAATTGTAAAATCTCTGCATTCATGGCTTTGTAATCGCCCCGCAGATAATATTTTTTGACCTCTTGCAGCATACTCAACAATGCATACCAATAAATCTTTTCGATCACTTCGCTGCTGCTATGGATACCATAGCGCACCAGCCAATGAGACCAGCTGGATAGCGGCACATAGTGACCTAAAATAGTCCCGATATCGATTGCTGGATCTGCAAACATCACGGAATCCCAATCGACTAAATATAAATAATTTTGACAAACTAGCCAATTTCGATAATTGACATCGCCATGGACGACCGCGGCTTTTTGCTCGTCAAAAGCTGGAATATTAGCTTTTAAATACTCGGTGACCAAATGAATAAAACCGTTTTGGGCGACCGCAGAAGGTAGTTGATCCTGATAATCCATCAGCATCTGTTCAGGCGATCTGACTTGTCCCCCTATTTTACTTAGCATCTGTGCCAGTGTTTTTGAATGATGCAAGTGATACAACACATCAATGACGTCATTTCTTTGGCCGATTTCATCGGGATCTAAGACCCGTCCATCCAGCCATTCTTGTGCGGAGAGCGTATCGCCATTTCCCGTCCGTTTCGTCCAGACGAGTTTGGGTGCAATGCCCTCTTTAGAGAGTGCCGCAAGCATCGGGGTCGTATTTCGTTTGATAAAGACTTTGTCGTTGTCCTTGAGCCCGATATAGGCTTTCCCGGTGTCGCCTTTGATCGGCCGCATACGCCAATCTTGATCCAAGCGAATATCCATCCTAGCTTCTCTCCTTATTTCGCAGTACCTCTTATTCTAGCTTCCTAAAGGGTCGCCGTCAAGCGCATATGCGTTCGCTTTTTGTAAGAGAAGCCACTTGTGGATCAAGCATGCATTTTCTTTAATCGCCCTGGTAAATAGCTGCCTAAAAAGAGACCCGCAAACCCTAAGAAGCCAAGAAACGCGATACCGCCTTGCCAAACAAAAGGCAAGCGCAAGCAACAGATCACGCCGAAAAGAACTGCGGTCACCAGTAAAAGTGCCCCAAGAATTTTTTTGATCGCTGCGGCTTTTTGTTTTTCTGGCACGGGATACAGATGGGTCAAAACCATGTATTGAAATTCATTGATCAAAGGAATCAATTGGAAACCGATCAGATAAAGAAACAAGCAGCCGATCAGCAGACTGATCCAAAGCTCATCGACAAAGAATAAGACGAACCCACCAATCAAGGATAAACGGACATAAAGGCCACCGTATTGTCCACCACGAATCACTCGGCGCAAGTAAAGATAGAGGTACGTATTGCTGTGCACTGGCTTGATCTTTGCCAGCAACCAGTCGAGGTATTTGCGCCGTTTGGCTTCCGTCGTGATTTGGGGAACATCTGTAAATAAGTTGATAAACCGATAGATCCGCATTAAGCGCGACTGTTCGGCTTGGATCATATAGTCCCAATCTAAAAGCTGGCTATCGGCTTTCAGTCCAAAGAGGAACCAGATTGCTTGGAGGATGCTGATCACCAACCCTAACCAAGGTACTACATAAATACTAGCAAGTGCAGCAACTAGCGCACTGACCATCCAGATGCCTCGCTGCTGTTTGACTTGCTGCTGGGTTTCTTGATACAAACGGATCCGTTGTAGTGAAAGATCCCCCAGTTTTAAGAGCCACATCATCCCTAAAAAGTATGGGAATGAGGCAAAGGTGCTGTTTGCTGTGACCACGACCAAAGGCATCGTTGCCCCTACGGTTAAAAATAAAACCCCAAAGGGCAGCCAGAGGGAATAACGTAACGCTTGGCTGAGGTAACTTGTCATTTGTCCTTCCTTGGCTAAAAGAAAAATCAAGTCTGCCGGTTTTGTCAATGTCGCTAAGCGTCCTAACGGTAAAACAAATAACCAAACAGCCACCACGATGACGCCGCCTAAGGGAAACGGCCGCGGCAATGTTTTTAATAACTCCGAATAGTAAAGACCGAGGCCTCCGACTAAAAAGGTGCTGATCAAAGCAAAATGATCATTGAAGACATAGCGCAAATAGCGTGTCATCTGTTTTTGATGCCGCTGTAAGCGTTGCGAGAAAAACTGCTTCATGCTTGACTCTCCTTTGTCAGTGCGAGGTACAGATCATCAAGGGAGGCTTCCGGTGCTTGAAATTGGCTTCTTAGTTGCGCCAAGGTCCCTTGTGCGCGGATCTCACCGTTATGCAGTAGAATGAATTTATCACAATACTTCTCTGCGGTTGCTAAAATGTGGGTGGACATCAAAATCGATGCTCCAGTTTGTTTCATCTCATTCATCAGTTCCAATAATGCATTGATCGCTAAAGGATCCAATCCTAAGAAGGGTTCGTCGATGATGTAAACGCTTGGTTCAATCAAAAAGGCACAGAGCACCATGACTTTTTGTTTCATTCCTTTTGAAAAATTTGCTGGGAACCAATCGAGTTTGTTTTCTAAACGAAACGTTTTTAACAAGCGTTCTGCTCGCTTCATGGCTTCTCCTTGCGGAAGATCGTAGGCCATCGCCGTCACTTCGATGTGCTCTCTTAAGGTCAATTCTTCATATAAAGAAGGGGTTTCAGGGATATACCCGATTTGTTTGCGGTATTGCTCTGGGTTTTCTTTCAGGGTCAGGCCATCGATCGTGATGGTGCCGCTGTGAGGTTGCAGTAACCCGATGATCTCTTTGATCGTCGTACTCTTTCCTGCCCCGTTCAAGCCGATCAAGCCGACGAGTTCCCCATCGCCGATCGTAAAATCAATATTTTTTAAGACTGGCAGTTGATTATAGCCGCCTGTCACGTTTGCTACTTGTAAAGTCATTTTCTTCCTCCGATTCACCTAATTACGACACTTTTTCAACGTAGGCTCTTTTTGTTCAATTCAGTCAGCTGGCAAAACAGTTATTTATTTTTCTTTATTCGTAACTTGCAAGATAAATTCGTTTTCTCCCACTGTAATGGGGTCTTGCGGCAGTTCTTGGCTGCCAAAGCGCTCTTGCCACGTTTGTGCTTCGCTGGCTGGAAAGACGACCATTTGGATCGCACCAGCAGCAAGACGGGTGGTAAATGCTTGGACAGCAGCTGGTTCAGCATAAGAAACCAGACTGATCCTCAGCTCTTCTTTTTGATACCCTTGGTCAATCGCCCATGCTTCAACGGCTGCTTCCAATTCACTTTGCACCGCAGGGTCCATTGCTGTTTCAGTGACAATGGCGGCATTGACTACTTCTTCTTGCGGACGTGTCAGAGAATAAGTGATTGAACCAGCAAACACCACAAACAGCGTGATCGCGATCAACCACTCTTTATAGGCATAGGCTAAGTAGCGAAGCTTCGCTGAAGTCGTTGTTTTTTTCTGTAAGGTTTCTCTAATGATCGGTTTCATAGGTTCCTTCTTTCCAAATGATTTCTGATATTAAGTCTAGGGTTGTTGGAATCTAAATGCAAGCGTTTCTCGCTCGCTTTTCGCATTTCTTTAAAAAAGCGCCTTTGTTGAAGGAACAGTTGCCTTGTTCCGACTTTTTCAAAGAGGAAACCAGACGAAAAAAAGCAAAATATGGTAAAGTAGAGGTACTAGATCAAGGAGGTTTTTTTACAATGGAAAATTGTATTTTTTGTAAAATCAACAATCGTGAGATTCCTAGCTACAAAGTCTACGAGGATGAGCAAGTCTATGCCTTTTTAGATATTTCCCAAGTCACCCCGGGTCATACATTGGTGATCCCCAAAACGCATGTGACGGATATTTTTGAGTACGATGAAACGTTGGCAGCAGCGGTTTTTGCCCGCATTCCTAAGATTGCTCGAGCGATCGAAAAAGCATTCCCTGAGATCGAAGGCTTAAATATCATCAACAACAATAAAGAATTGGCGTACCAATCGGTCTTTCATTCCCATGTCCATTTGATTCCTCGTTACAGCAAAGACGATGATTTCAAGATCCATTTTGGCAATCACGCAGACAACTACACGGGGGAAGAACTAGCGGCAATCGCCGAAAAAATTGGAAAGCAGGTGGATTAAATGATCGGCAATTTTCTTAAAGGACTATTATTCGGTTCCATCGCCGGCGGCTTAGGTGGTTTGCTTTTTGCACCGAAAAGCGGCAATGAAACTCGTGAAGAATTGATTCGCTATTTAGATGACACGACAGAAGCGACCTTAGAATTCAATGACAGCGTTAAACAGCTAAAGGATGCTGTGATGGTGACCCGCAAAACGATCGACGAAACCATCCCCGTTGTGACCGAATCTTTTACGAAAGATCTGGAAGCCTTCAAATTCCAAGCGCAACCGCGCCTTGCTCGGATCAAAACCCAAATGGAGCAGTTGAATCAGCACATCACGACGATTCAAGCCCAAAGCGCAGAGGATACCAAACAAATTGAAAATTTGTAGTTTTTATGAATTTTGTTTGAAACATCCACTGTTTTCTTCCCAACCATTTCTAGAAGTGGTATAGTAGGTGCAGTGATTATTATGAATCTTTTTTAGAATTAGGAGTGCTTAAACGAATGAAGAAAAAATTAATTTTAGTAGCAGTCAGTGCAATGAGTCTTTTTGCATTAGCGGCTTGTGGTAATTCAAGTGAGGAAATCGCAACAATGAAGGGCGGTAAAATCACTGTTCAAGATTTTTATGACCAAGCAAAAACAAGTTCAGAAAACCAAAATGCGTTGCGTCAAATGATCGTCTTAAAAGTCTTTACTGAAAAATATGGTGATGATGTTACCGAAGACATGATCGATGAGCAATTCAACAATATGGCTGAACAATACGGTGGGAATGATTCCTTTGAATCAACCTTGACTGCCTCTGGTTATACGGTGAAGTCTTACCGGGCAGAATTGAAGCAACAACTTGCTTTACGTGAAGGCTTAAAAGCCAACATGGATATTACTGACGAAGACATGAAAACAGCATGGGATTCTTTCCACCCAGAGGTAGAGGCACAAATCATCAAAGTAGCAAGTGAAGATGATGCCAAAGATGTCTTAGAAGAAGTGAAAAAAGATGATGCTGATTTTGGTGAAATTGCCAAAGAAAAATCAACAGATGCAGCCACAAAAGAAGATGGCGGAACGATCAAATTCGATTCTACTTCATCAGCTGTACCGAATGAAGTAAAAACAGCCGCTTTTGACTTAAAAGATGGTGAAATCTCTGAAGTGATCTCTGCCACCAACACATCAACTTACACGACAGAATACTACATCGTGAAAATGGTGAAAAACCAAGACAAAGGCAACGATATGGATAAATACAAAGATGATTTGACTGAGATCGCTCAAAACACCTTATTGAATGATCAAACATTCGTGGCAGCAACGATCGGTCAAGAATTGCAAGCAGCTAATGTGAAAATGAAAGACTCTGACTTAGCAGACTTGCTTTCTGATTACATCACAGCAGCCGAAACAGAAGATTCAACTGCTGACTCTTCTGCAACAGATGCAACGGACAGCTCAGCGGCAGATTCTTCTGCTACTGATGCAACCGATGACTCTACTGCAACGAGTGAAAGTGCTACAGATTCTTCTGCTGAATAATAAAAAAAGAAGTGCCGTCATAGCGGCGCTTCTTTTTTTGTACCGATTAGATTTCTATCTACGATTCAAATTTTTCCAGCAGCTAACAAAAACCACGCTAAGCAAGCCTAGCGTGGTTTTTGTTCTTTCCGTCATTCACTTTGGTTGATCGTGCTGCAACGTCGCTGCTACACTTCTTTCGGTACATAAAAACTCCGGTTGTCCATGCCAAAAATACGATCCGTGTATTGACCAGGTTCCGTTAAACGGATTGACGTCAGCATCATTTGCATGGAAGCATCCAAGTTATCGATCTGATGGAGGATTTCTGCTTCCATTATGCGGGGCCGAACAGGTGACCCATATTCTAGCAACCCATGATGAGCTAAGACCATATGCCGCAAAACAACGATATCTTCTTCTTTATCATCAAATTTCAAAGCAATACAGGCTTGTGTGATTTCTTCATCCACTAAGACGAGATGCCCTACTAGATTCCCTGCTAAGGTATACTCTGTCGTCATGGGACCTGTCAACTCGATTACTTTTCCTAAATCATGCAAAATAATGCCCGCATACAGCAGTGACGCATTTAATTCAGGGTATTCTTTGACGATCGCTTTTCCTAACCGCAGCATAGTTGTCGTATGATACGCCAATCCACTGGCGAAGGCATGGTGATTGCGCTTCGCTGCTGGAAAGTCAAAGAATTCCTTTTTATACTTGTTCAACAAGAAACGGACGATGCGATTCCAGTGAGGATTTGTGATCTCAAACAAGGTTTGACTGATTTCTTCTTCCATCTCTTCTTTTCGCAAGGGCGCTTTTTCCATGTATTGGCTTGGTTCATGAGGTTCTTCCGGCTTCGCTAAGCGCAAATGCATGATTTTGACTTGGGGATTGCCTTGGTAGACTTCCCGTTTCCCATCTAGCAGTACTACTTTCCCGGGTTCAAAACGGGCGATTTCTTCATCTGATGCATCCCAGAACTTTCCGTCGATCGTGCCGGATGTATCTTGAAAGGTGAAGGCAATAAACTTTTTGCCGTTTTTCGCGATTCGTACATCGGCATTCTTAATCAGTAAGAAAAGTTGAAACGTTTCATCAACAGTTAATTCACGAATTTTTTTCATGGGCTTATTTGGCCGATCAGCCAAATCTTTCACTTCCTTTACTCAGATCCTGGATAGGCTGCTGGTACTTCTGATAATAGCTTACCATTTCTTGGTCAGAAGACAAACAAATTACTTGATAACTTTGACCAAACTCTTTTAACAGCGCAGCGAAGCGTTCCTTACGAACACTGTCATAATGCAACCAACCATCATCAATAATGATCGGGCACAACGGATGATTTTTTTGCAGCGCTAGATAACCGAAACGTAACGCCATGATCAACTGATCCTTCGTGCCTGTGGACAAGTCGATGATCGAAAAGGTCTCGCTGGCATTTGCCGCTACTAACAGACCATTTTCCAGAAGAATCTTTTGATAACGTCCGTTTGAAAGCTGTTCAAAATAAGTCGAAGCGGCTGACAATAGCTGTGGCAATTGCTGTTCTGACAATTCGGTCGTGACATCCGTCAAAATTGAAGCCGCCAACTGACGACTCCCCCATGCCACAGCAAGTTCTTCAATGACCGCCTTTAGCTCACTTTCTTCTTGATAAAGCTGATTCAAGGTGCCGCTTTTTTGACTGGCTGCTGCTTCTAATTCCAAGCGCTGTTTTTGCTCTGTCAACTGCTGTATTTGTGCTTGAAGCTGTGTTTGCTGCTGCTTGATCTGGTCTTTTTGCTGCAGCAATTCTGCTTGTGTCACTGGTTTGGGATAGATCGGTGTTAACATCTCCGCCAATTCTTCTGCTCGCTGCTGCGTGCGTTGCGCCGCTTCCCATTGCTTCAACCAGAGGCTAATTTCTGCGGGGTGATCTAAGCCTTGCTGCTGCAAGAGATCACTGGCCTGGGAAAGTAGTTGGTCGCGTTCATTGCGGGTGCGGTTCAATTGTTGAGCCAGCAGTGTACTAGGTTGTTGCAGCCGTGAAAGCTTGATCGTTTGCATCTCTTCATGAAATTTCTGTAAGATCGCTGCTTTTTCTAACAAGGTTTTGTTTTGCAACGGCAGCCACTCCGCATACGGACGGAACTGCTCGTCAAAGGGGGGCAGTTCTTCTGCGACGGCTTGCCGTTCTTGATAGGCTTGTTTGCGTTGTTGTGAGTAGGCTTGATAGCTAGCAACATCTTCATCATAGGCCAATAGATACGCCTGCCAGCTTTCCACCGGCAAATCACCAAAAAAGGGGGTCAACGCTTGGTGGGCACGATCGATCTGCTGCTGCTTTTGCTGCTGTTCATTTTCCAGCTGTGCCAACTCTTCTCCCAGTAGATCCAGCTGCATGAGGACCGTCTGCCATTCTTGCTTGATACCTTGCTGCTTGTTTGGCGCTGCTTTCATCAGCGGCAAAACACTGCCGATAATCGCTGCGATCCCCGCACCTAATGCAAGCCAGCGCCACGGACTCGGCAAAAAGATACCGATCACTGCTAGCAGCCCACCGACGATCCCTAGCGGCCATAGCGGGCGAGAAACCGGCTTGCGGCCAATCAATTGAGGATGCTGCTGTTCTAAGCGAGCTGCGGTGGCTTGCAAAGGCTGCGCTTTTTCTTCTAAACGCATCATGCGCTTTTCGAGCTCTTCTAACTGCACACGTTCTTGTAGTAAACGTGTGGTTTGTTCATGGATCGAAGCCGTTACTAGCGGCGGCGATTCTCTGCTCCATTGGCGCTTTTCAATCAAGCGATTCAGCTCCGTGATAGCGACGGCTTCTTGTTGATTGGCCGCTGCTTCACGATCTGCCAAACGCGCCATCGTCACTTGCTGCTGCAGCAAGTGATGGATTTGGTGCTCATGATCAAGATAAAAGAAATACTTATCTGATTCTTTTCCTTGCTCCAACTGATCTAATTCTGCTTCTTTTTTGCGAATTTCTTCCGTCAGCTGCTGATACTGCTGATAAAACTGTTTGATGACTTGGACTTGCTGAGGATCGGCTAACGTATCTGCTGGTGCCATTTGCTGCCACTCTTCATAAAGACCCCAATGACTCAGCTGCTGCTGATTTTCCTGATAGGCGTCATTCAATGCTTGATACTGGTGTCGCAAGTCTTGGATCTGTTCTTGCAGCTGGGCGATCTGCTGATACTGCTGTTGGATACGGCTTTCTTCGCTTTCTTTTTCCGCAATCGTTTTTTGCAGTTTTTCTAATTGTTTTAAAGCCTGGTTCAAAGGCAGCTTTTGCCCCCGCGGCTTGTATTGCTGCTGATTGGTGGTTTCATATTGCGCCACTTGCTGCAGCATTTTTTGACTGCCGCTGATCCCTAGAGAAATCAAAGCTTGGTGCAGCTCATTTTCTTCTAGCTTATCGATCTGGGTCAATTGCTCTTGCTGAAAAGTAAAGACATCGAAGAACAACGCTCGATTGAGGGGCTGCAAGTGTTGTGCCAGCCATTGCTCATCAACCGTCTGACCAGCGACATGGACTTTGGCACGACCACGGTCCACTTGCCGATAGCGTTCGACGATCACTTCGCCGAAGGGTTCCAGCGCCAACCATAACTTGCCACCGTAAGCAGCACCGTTTTTGGGGGTATAGTCTTTTTTCTTGGCTGTCTTTTTCGGAAAGCCAAACAAGATGGCGGCAATAAATTGATACAACGTCGATTTTCCGATCTCATTGTGCCCAAAGAGCAGCTGATTTTGCGGATGAAAGGCAAAGCTTTGTTCATGGTATTTCCCAAAACCGGTAATCTCTGCTTTTAAAATTTTCATGACTGCTCCTCCCATTGAAAGTCGTCTTTCAACAATTGTTTAGCTTGCTGCAAGACTTCTTCTTGAAATGATTCATGGGTGATGCCTCGCTGGATCAGCGGATGCTGCAATAGGTCCGACAGTCGGTCCGCAAACATCTCTGGTGACTCATACATCGCTAAAAACTGCAGCATATAATCTTCTGATACCGCCAATGCGATCTTGTCTTCATTGGCTTGCTCGACTTCAAGGGCATAGATCACTTGCAGTGGCTCTGTTTGCGCCAACCGTTCATTGAGGTAGGTTAGCCATTCATTTTTTTCCGCAGCTGGAAACCAATCTGGCGGCAGCTGCTGCACATCGGTCAACACCAGATGCAGCAAGCGCGAACGAGGACTTTTTAAACGCTCGATGATCGCTGGCAATACGGCATTCGAGGCGGTCACATCCGCTAAGGAGACCACTTGCTTTTGCCAAGCGATCTCAGCGATCTCCAAGCGCTCGATCGTTGATCCTTGCGGCGTTAAGTCTGCCAAAATCACCCCAGTCGCCTGTTCTTTCTTGGTCTTTCCTTGGGGTGTACCGGGATAGAGGATCGGTGGCTGCTCTGAGAGCGTCTTAGGTACATGGATGTGCCCCAAGCCCCAATAATCATAGCCTTTTTGCTTCATTTCGCTGATTGAAAAGGGGGCATACCGTTCACCGGCTTGGTCCCCGTGGTAAAGCCCGATATGGTAATCCACCGCTGCTCTTGCAGGAAATTCTGTTACTTTATTTTTAGCGATCCAAGGATGTTGGTAGCTAAATCCACTGATGGCATAGGTTTCACCGTTTTTCGTTGTTCCTTGAACCGTTTGAACTTCTTCTGATGAAAAGAGAATGACGTTTTCTGGAAAAGCAAACCAATACCGTTGCGGATCATAATAATCATGGTTGCCGAAAATCATATAGACTGGGATCTGTGCTTCCCCTAGTCGTTGCAGTTGGGCAAAAAAGTCATGCTGCACTTTTAGACTCGGCCGTGCTTGATGGAATGTATCCCCAGCCAGCAAAACAAAATCGACCGCTTTTTCTAAGGCAACATCCACCAAATTACGGATGATTTTTTGATTGATGGCAGGGAGTTGGGTCTTCACTTTTTCAGATAACAAATGAACCCCTTCAAATGACCGGTCGATATGCAGGTCTGCACTATGTAAAAATCGCATTTCTTTCTCCCTCCTTAATGCTTCTATCATAACATTTCTCAGGCATTCCGTCAGCAAAACACGAAAATTTGTTCGCCTTTTTCATAAAAAAAACCAAAGAAGCGCTTTTGAAACTTCTTTGGAAACGGCTCTTGCAGTTGCAGCCGATTTCTCTGAAGATTCACTTGCTTCTTTGGTCTTTGCTGGTTGGCGATTACGCTTCGTATAGATCTCTTACAGGACCCATGATGATGCGGTTCAAGTCATTGGCTACTAAGCTGAAGGCTTGCTCTTTTTGCATCAAGTCAGAAACGATGCCGTCTTGTTGAATTTTTTGCGATAATTCTTGGGCTTTTTGCGCTTCTTCTTCCGTCATTTCTTCGCCAGCCATCATTTTTTGTTGCAGGCTTTGTTGCAACTCTTGAAACTCTTTGAATAACGCATAGGCTTCTTCATTTGCTTTCAAGCGGTCGAAAGAACCTTTCAAATCTTGAAACTGTTCTGACTCCCGTAATTCACGTTCTAATTGGTTTGCTGTATCATAAATATTTGCCATTTTGACGCCTCCTCTTTTTTTCTAGTATACCATTCTTCTCAGGTTCTAGACTAGCAGTTGCGTAATTCCTTTAATTTCCGCTGATGGAATTCCACAAGCCACCAAACAGTTCTTTCGTTCCTTCTTTGATCTTGCTGCCGAATTCCTTCATGCCTTCTTTGGCGCTTTCGGCAAAGTCATCGATGGTTTGCTGCCAATCATTGCCATTTTGTGACGTACTGCTCTCAGGATCTGGTACTTCATCGGCCGCCATCAGTTTTCCGCCTGTCCAATAAGCGTCTGCAACTTGGAATTGGGTGCCTTGACTATAAGGCAGTAAGCTTTCGGCCTCTGCTTTGAATATTTTCCCAACGACTTGCCCACTGGTTCCTGTTAAGTAATGATCTTCACTCACATGCTCAAATCCTAACCAAGTTGACAGAACCATATCAGGAGTATAGCCGACGATCCATTGGTCATTGACCTTAGAAGCATCAAAGTTGGTCTCTGTCGTACCCGTCTTACCGGCGATCGTAAAGCCGTACGGACTGGCACTAACACCCGTCCCGTTAGAAAAGGTGCCCAGCATCATGCTCGTCATTTTATCAGCGGTCTCTTTAGAAATCACCCGTTTGCCTTGCACAGACGTATTGTCAACGATCACGGCACCGGTAGAATCAACGATTTTGGTGATCAAATGCGGTTTGTAGTAATACCCGCCATTTGCGAAAACGCCATACGCTGCTGCCATCGTCATTGGTGATTCCCCTTTTTCCAAACCACCTAAAGCTAAGCCATAATATTTGTCGGATTCAGTCAAGGAAAGACCGAATTCTTGTGCTTTGCTGTACCCACGATCTAAGCCGATCTCATGCAGCAGCCAAACTGCTGGCAGATTCAAGCTTTGGGCGAGGGCTTGATACATGACTGCTTCGCCAGCATAGGTCCCATCAAAGTTTTGAGCATCATAAAAATCAAGGGGCTCGTCTTTCAGGATACTATCGGGTTCAAACCCAGCTTCTAGGGCAGGGGCGAAGACGCTGATCGGTTTAATCGTGGAGCCTGGTGAACGTTTCATTTGCGTGGCAAAATTAAAACCTCTAAAGACGTGCTCGCCACGACGACCCACCACCGCTTGCACCCCACCGGTATTCGGATCAAGTGCGACAGAGCCAGATTGCACCATCGTGCCATCAGCGGCATTTTCAGGGAACAAGGCATCGTTTTTATAGGCAGCTTCCATTTGTGCTTGGTAGTTTTGATCCAGCGCTGTATAGATCTTGTAGCCGCGATTCATGACATCATCAGCATCCAACCCATAGGATTCGGCTTCATCGATGACCGCATCGAAATAATAAGGATACTTATAGCCAGATTCTGAATTGCCAAATCCATCATACAGTAAATTGGCTAAGGCAACTTGTGATTCTTGGTCAGCAACGGACTGGTCCAACTTGCCGTTATCCACCATCAAACTCAAGACGGTGTCGCGACGGTTCGTGGCGTTTTCCAGATTGTCGATCGGGTTATAGATCGAAGGACCTTTGAGCATCCCCACCAACGTCGCAGCTTCTCCCACGCTTAGTTCAGAAGCATTGACACCGAAATATTTTAGCGAGGCATCTTGAATGCCCCAAACCCCGTTACCGAAATAGGAACTGTTCAAATACATTTCCAAAATCTCATCTTTGGAATATTTCTTCTCGATCTCGATCGCTAAGAAAAGCTCCTTGGCTTTTCGACTAAAGGTTTGATCCAAGGACAGATAGGCATTTTTGGCAAGCTGCTGGGTGATGGTACTTCCCCCACCGCCTTCGGCACTGCGGTTGACCAGCATGCGCAGGGCTGCTCGAGCGATCCCCTTGATATCAAACCCGTGGTGATTATAGAAGTTGCGGTCTTCGGTTGAGATCAAGGCGTTGACCACATCACTGGAAATGGCATCAAGAGAAACGTACGTGCCTTTTTGCGAGTACAACTGCCCTGCTTCATCGCCATTGGCATCAAAAATCACCGTCGATTCTTTCAGACCTGACTCTAATTCACTGACTTTCGTATTTTTGGCGATATAAAACAAATACCCGCTCATGATTAAGATAGCAACTAAACTAAGTAAAATAAAAATTTTATTTACGTGGTATTTTTTCCAAACCCGCTTGCGCCATTGATGAAATTGCTGCAAATACGGTTTTAACCAGCGCCAAAAGGTCAGCCAACCGGTTTTTATTTTGTGAAGGATGTGCTTCCAATCCATTACTTCACGCTCCTTTGGTTAAGTGTAGCATAAATGACTTTCTTTTTTATACGGCTCTAGACGTAATTTCATTCGAAAAGAATGCTTTATTATTCTAGCATTGAATACTCTGTTTTTTATTGTTTTTTTTATAAGAAAAGCTTAAAGATGCTATAATAGTCGGTAGCGAACAGCAAAGAAAGGACGTTTTTATGGAATACACCATGACTTTACCCGAAAATCACCCGCCCATGCCGCTTCGCGAGTTGTTGGAACAGGAGTGGCTCGTCCCACGAAAAGTGCGCCATTTTCTGCGCACACGGAAAAATGTGGCCGTCAATCAGCAGCCTGCGATGTTTCATCAAGAAGTTCGTGGCGGCGATCAGATCACTTTGATCATTGAAGACAGTGATTACAGCTACCAGCCGATCCAGTTAGGTCAAGCAGACAAAGTCGACGTACTTTTTGAAGATGAGCACTTATTGGTACTGAACAAGCCGGCCGGGGTCAAGACGCACCCCAATCAGCCATTAGAAGCAGATACCCTGTTGAATGATGCCGCTGCTTACCTTGCGCCGAAACAGCAGCAGCCTTATGTGGTCCATCGTCTAGACAAAGAAACCAGCGGTGTCGTTTTATTCGCAAAAAATCCCTTGGTGTTGCCGATCTTGGGCCGAATGTTGGAAAACAAACAGATTTTCCGCCGCTATCAAGCCACGGTTTGGGGCAAACTTACGCAAGATCAAACGATCGCCAAAAAAATCGGTCGTGACCGTCACGATCGGCGCAAGCGGATCATTGACCCCCGCAACGGTCAGTCCGCCGTCACCCATGTAACCATCGCCCACGCCCAACAAAAGACAACCGATGTATATTGTGTGTTAGATACGGGTAGGACCCACCAAATTCGCGTCCACCTTGCCAGCATCGGTCATCCAGTCGTTGGTGACCCGCTTTACCAAAACAAACCAGCGCCGCGTTTGCTGCTGCATGGCTACGAATTGCATCTAGAGCATCCCTTTACCAAAGAACAGTTAGTGATCATCGCTCAACCGGGCTTGTGGTAAACAAAAAAAGCATGATGACTTGAGGAACCCCTCTTGTCAGTCATGCTTTTTGGTTTCAGATGTTTTTTTCAATGTTTCTACTCGGGGCTTCGGCTTATAGCGGTAAGTAAGCTGCTGGATCAACGAACTCTGACCACAACGTCTTACTCAATCCAAAGTGCAGATGGACACCAGTCGAGTTTCCAGTCGTCCCCATCGTACCGACTTGGTCGCCGACTGCAACGGTCGCCCCCTTCGAGACACTGACAGCTGTTAAATGAAAATAATACGAGTAAAAGCCGTTATCGTGAGCCAAAATCACGTAGTTTCCAGTGCTTGGGCCATAGCCAGCATCTTCTACCTGTCCATCACGAGCGGCGACGATCTTCTCCCCCGCTTGACCTGTGAAGTCGATCCCGTCATGCTGCGTCCCTGAAAAACCAGTTGGGTCAGCTCGAGTACCAAAACCGCTAGAGATCGACACGGAGCCCGTGATTGGCAGTGAAAATTCACTGGCTGCTGCTTTCTCTGCTGCTTCTTTGGCTTTTTGTTTTGCTTCTTCAGCGGCTTTTGCTTCTTTGTCCACTTTTTCTTGCAAGTCTTGTACTTGCGCTTGCGTTTGCTGCAGCTGTTCTTGTTGGTTCTGCAATTCATTTTTGGCTGTTGCTAGTTGTTCTTTACTATGTACTAATTGGGCTTGCGTCAAGGTTTGGTACGAAGTGATACGTTGTTGTTGGACTTCTTTTTCCGCCAACTGTTGGTTCACTTCCCGTAAAGCTGCTTGTGTTTCACTAAACTTGCGTAGTTGCTGGATCGTGGCTTGCGGTCCATCGACTACCAGGCTGCTTTGCGCTTGGCTTCCTTGGTGCTGGGCTTTTTGGTCATTCAGAGCAGCGATCTGCGTTTGAACTTCCTTGCTTTCTTCTGCCAATTGGTTTAATTCTTCCTGATAATCTGCTAATTGACTTTCCAGCGCTGTGACTTTCTGTTGGCTAGTCGTGACTTCTTCTTCATAAGAGGCTAGTTCTGTGGTCAAAACCGTCAGTTCCTCGCTGCTCTTGGTTTCAGCAGCATAACTGACAGCTGGCTGGAAAAGGGGCAACGTAAGGGCGAGCAATAAAAAAATCTTTTTCTTCAATGAGGTAACTCCTTCTTTTTTTAGTAGCTTGGCTACTGTAACATGCTTATTTATGAAAAAAAAGAGGGTTTTTCCAACAGTTTAAAGTCTATTGTTGCAAATTTTCATGTAAATCACCTATAAAACGGGCTTTTTTTACAAATATTGCAGCCGAATAACAACTTTTATAAGAATTTCTTTAGCTCGCCGATCGTCTTATCCTCGCTCTTGCAGCTTCGCCAATTCCTCAGGAGTTAATTCCCGATACTCGCCTAATGCCAAATCATCTGGCAGGGACAGGCCTCCCATGCGAATCCGTTTCAAATAAACGACTTCTTTTCCTACTGCCTGGACCATCCGTTTGACTTGATGAAACTTGCCTTCATGGAGAATCAGTTTGATTTCGCTGCGCGTTTCTTCTTCATCGACGTTGAGGATCTGCAGTTCAGCCGGCAAGGTCCACTCGCCGTCTAATTTGATGCCTTTGGCAAAGGTTTTTTGATCCTCCGCTGTCATGATTCCCTCGACTTGGGCATAATATTCTTTTTCCACATGCTTCTTAGGCGACAATAATTGATGCGCCAATCCGCCATCGTTCGTAATCAGCAAAAAGCCTTCGGTGTCTTTATCCAACCGTCCTACTGGAAACAAATCTTCGCGAAACGCTTCTTCAGAAAACAAATCTAAGACCGTCTCTTCATAGGAATCGACGGTTGCCGAAATCACTCCAGCGGGTTTATTTAGTAAATAATAAAACTGGCTTTGATAGACGATGGGTTCCCCCTCAAAACAAACGGTATCTTGTGTTTCTAGTACTTGCGCTTTGTCACTCTTGATGACTTGTCCATTGACGGTCACGAGACCTTTTTTGATCAGCTGTTTCACTTCTTTGCGGGAGCCATAACCCATATCCGCTAAAAACTTGTCTAAACGCATTGCTTTCTTCCTTTCATGGAAAACAGCCGCCAAGGTCTCGCAATGGAGGCTCAGCGACTGCTTCTGGTTTTATTTGATGTGTAATTTCTGGCGCAAACGAACCATTGATGAGCCGAGCAGTTTTTCAGCTAAACGCAATTTCAGCGCAATGTAGATGTACACACTGCCACCGACTCCTGCTACTAGCAAGCTCAAGATAAAGGCTTGAACTTTTCTTTCAGAACTGAGGACAAGCCCAAAGAGTTGGCGGGCAATCAACGCTGCGATTACCATAATGATCGTCATCGCGCCAATCAATAACGTCCGTCGCAACGTCAAGTTTACATTGAAATGGCCTTTGCGAATCATCTTGCGAATATTTAGCCAGCAGACGATCCCTAGAGCAATCGTGGTGGAAACCAATGGGCCGTAAACTTGGAACAACCGAATCGCTGGGTATTGCAAGATCACTTTCACCAGCAACCCTACAAAGAAGAAAATAACGGCTTCTTTGTTGTGGTACATTCCTTGAAGCATACTGGAACTAAGCATAAACAAGCCTAAGACCAGTCCAGACAGACAGGCAGCGACTAGGACGCTCGCCCCTAACGCATCTGGGCGATAAAACAAGGTGTATAAGGGATAAGACAGTACGATCATCCCAAAGGTCGCTGGGAACATTACAAAGGAATACAATTGCAAGTTGTTGCTGATCAATTTAGCTAAGTTCTTTTTGTCTTTTTTGGCGACTGCTTCACTGATCAAAGGCAAGCCTGTTGAAGCCATGGAAGTAGCTAATCCGATAACGACCATCGTCAACTTATCAGGATTGCTACCGAAAATCGCCATTAATTCTAAGAGCTGGTCATTTGAAAATTCAGTAAAACTACTCATGATCCGTACAAAGGTGTACTGATCCACCAATTTTAAAATCGTGATCCCAGAACCAACGATAATAAAAGGGATCGCTTCTTTGATGGTCGCTAAAACCAATTCTTTGGTTTGCAGCACCGTTTCTTCTTTGCTCATATCCACTAAAACATCCATCCGCACCCGCTGCTTTTGGAAGTAATAGCCTAATACCAAAATGCTCGCTAAGACACCGATAAAGGCGGCAAAGGTCGATTGCGTCACGGCTGCCGTGTATTCGCCTTCGATGACCCGCATAATGATGAAGGTCGCTAAAAGCATATAACAGACACGAGCGATTTGTTCCACCACTTGCGAGATCGCAAAAGGTTTCATGTCTTGGTTTCCTTGGAAATACCCTCGCATGACACTCATACAAGGAAAAACCAATAAAGCAATACTCAATGAGCGCATCGCAGGAATCAATTCTGCGCCTCCGCCTGAAGCCGTTGCCAACCATGGGGCTGCCAAATACATGATTCCAGCGGTCACCACGCCAAAACCTGCCATCAATTGGAAGGCTCTTAAAAAGAGTTTCTGGCTCGTGCGGTATTCTTGGCGAGAATTATAAAAAGAAATCTGTTTGGCAATTGCCGATGGGATCCCCGCAGTGGAGATCATTAAAAATAAGGCGTAAACATTATAGCCCATTCCAAATAACGCATTTGCTTTATCAGCATTTGCCCCCATCCAATAATACCAGGGTAAAATGTAAATGGCGCCAAGCAAACGTGAGCCGATATTTCCCATCGTCATCCAAGCAGATCCTTGAGCCATTTTTTCTTGTGTAGTTAATTCTTTTGACACTGAACGCATGTGATTATCCATCGCCATTATCTCCAACTTTCTACAAACATATCCCTTCCATTTTAATTCGAAAAAGGGTTGGTCGCAATCTATTTTTGCAACATCTTAAAGTTTCTTCAAAATAAGGAGAAAAAAAAGAAAACTTTTCTCTCCCAAACGGCGGTTTTTAGGAGTTATGCTATAATAAGAGAAATCTTTAGAGGAATGAAGGAGAACAACGATGCAAAAGGAACTCATTACCGTGCCCCAGATCCGCAAGCTCTTATTGCAGGAAAACCTATTGAAAGAAATCATCACCCCCACTGATTGGGTTTATACCGTGCCGCAAGAAATGACTGATCTTGCCTTTACCTCATTAAGCTACGACTCGCGAACAGCCGATGCGGCGACGCTTTTTTTCTGTAAAGGGGCTTCTTTTAAAGAAAGCTACCTAGCCGCCGCCATTGATCAAGGCATTCAATGCTACATTTCAGAAACACCTTATGACAGCTTCGCAACCTACGGGATCATTGTTACGGACATTCGAGAAACGATGGCAGTGATCGCCCAAGCGTTTTATGGCAACCCGCAAGAACAGCTGGTGACCATCGGCATCACTGGCACAAAAGGCAAAACCAGCTGCGCCTATTTTGCTCGGGCGATTTTAGCAGAATCGACGGGTCAAAAAGTAGCATTCTTTTCATCTGAGGAAAACTCAGTCGATGGAAAAACCTTTAATGAAGCAGTGTTAACGACCCCCGAAACACTGGATCTCTATAAAATGATGGCCGAGGCTGTCGCAAACGGCCTGACCCATCTTGTGATGGAGGTTTCTTCCCAAGCCTATAAAACCAAACGGGTCGCCGGTATTACCTTTGATATTGGCGCGTTCTTGAATATTTCGCCTGACCACATTGGACCGGTGGAACACCCGACTTATGATGATTACCTTTACTGCAAACGGGAACTGATCCGCAACAGCAAACAAATGATTTTAAATCGGCAAAGCGATCACTACCACTTGCTGCGAGAAACTTGTGAAGTCCATCAAGTTCCTTATATCACCTACGGACGTTCAGACGCCGATTATGTCGTTCAAGAAGGAATGGACCTAAAGAGTTTTGCCCTGACAGCTACTTCTGATGTCTTGCAAGTCTCTGGTGAATATCAACTGGGGATCTTAGGTTCTTTCAACCATGAGAACGCCGCAGCGGCGATTTTGGCTGCCTGCTTAGCGGGTGCCTCTCGTGAGGACGCCCAGAAAGTCCTGCCGACAGTGATCATCCCTGGACGAATGATCGTTTTAGAAAAAGAAAATGGGGCAGTCATGATTGTTGATTATGCCCACAATTACCTTAGCTTCCAATCATTAAGTGAACTTGCCCGTCAATTGCGCCCAGATGGCCGCCTGCTTTTTGTCACTGGTAGTGCGGGTGGCAAAGCCCAATCTCGCCGAGCAGATATGGGACGAGCATTAGGAGAATATGCGGACAAAGTCTATCTGACTAGCGATGATCCTGATTTTGAAGAAGCATCGGCGATTGCCCAAGAGATCGCCGACGCTATCATCAATCCTGAAGTTGCCGTCATTCTTGAGATGGATCGGGAACAAGCCGTCAAATCGGCGATCTCTGAAGCAAACAGTAAGGATATCGTGATTATTGCGGGCAAAGGTGCCGAACAATACTTGAAAGTTGCCGGAAAAAAAGTCCCTTACATTGGTGACTTGACCTTAGCGCAGCAGCAAGCCAAGCACTAATAGCAATGCCTCAACCAAAAAAGCTTTCAGATGATCGGTTAAATCATCTGAAAGCTTTTTTCTGCGTGATTAAGGTTGTTCGTCTTCGTAAGTCTCATAGACATAGGGTGCGCCATCATAACGGAATTCTGTTGAAATGGCGGCGTCAAGGTCTTCGGTAAACATTCGTTTGCTGAAAGGAAACAAAAAGACTTGCCCTTCTTTGGCATCTTCGGCTGCTAAACGGTAAAACAGCTCTTCTTCTGTTAATTGTTGATTCAACTGTTCCAAGACATCGGCAGTGACTGCCTCTTCTTCATAGCCAGGTTTGGCAATCCGTGCATAATCTTCAAAAAAAGCCGTTTGGCCTTCAAATGATTGATACTCCATGTAAGTCCCCTCTTTCTTTTCTCTTTCTTTATTATACGAGAGTCCGTGAGGATCAGCGAATAATATGATCGCTAACAAGCGGAATTTTGGCTTTTTTGGCGCTTAAATATGTCAGAAACATTTCAAGTGTATTACGAATCAATTATTTGACAAAATCAGATTGAACACGTATCCAAATTTTGTATAATGATACATAGAGACTATAAAAGGGGCAAATGTAATGAACAACGCAAAGAAAAAATTATTCGTCGGTACTGGTGCTACAATTGGTTTTGTCGCAATCGTTGCTATGATGGCTCAGTTCATGATTTCCAATCATCTATTTGGCGGAAGTGATGCTTCATCAGAAATTTTCACTCGCGCTACGTATCCAAACGGCTTTCTACTAGTGATCTTGATTCCATTGGTCGCAACAGCCGCTTTGTTCTATGGGATCATTCGCAAAAAATAACAAAAAAGTGTTGCTGAGAACCACTCAGTAACACTTTTTTTCTTTGTCGCTACCAAAAAGCTGCCTAACAGACTGTCGATCTGTTAGGTAGCTACGTTTTTAGCGTTTAGTTTGCAACGATATTGACCAATTTATTCGGTACGACGATCACTTTGCGGATCGTTTTTCCTTGGAGCTGTTCTTGGACAAGTTCGTTTTCTTGCGCCAATTGTTCAAGCACTGCTTTTTCGGCATCCGCTGGCACCATTGCTTTGGCGCGAACTTTGCCATTGACTTGAAAGACGACTTCGATCTCATCTTCCACTAGGGCACTTTCGTCATAGGTTGGCCATGGCACATAGGAGATCCCATTGTCATTTCCGAGGATCGACCAGAGCTCTTCCCCGATATGCGGTGCGATCGGAGCCAATAGCTGCACAAATCCTTCGACATATTCGTAAGGCAAGGCATCGGCTTTGTACGCTTCATTGACGAAGACCATCAATTGGGAAATCGCCGTATTGAAATGCAGCTGCTCAAAATCTTCCGTCACTTTCTTAACTGTTTGATGGTACACTTTCGACAATTTGCCATCGTTGAATGTCGTGATGCGGTCGCGCATTTTGCCATTTTCATCGACGATCAAGCGCCACACGCGATCCAAGAATTTACGACTGCCTTCAAGACCATTCTCATTCCAAGCGATCGATGCATCCAGTGGGCCCATAAACATTTCATATAAACGCAAGGTGTCCGCACCGTATTGGTTGACGACATCATCTGGATTGACGACGTTGCCGCGGGATTTTGACATTTTTTCATTATTTTCCCCAAGGATCATCCCTTGGTTAAACAATTTTTCAAATGGTTCTTTCGTTGGTACAACACCGATATCGTACAAGAATTTATGCCAGAAGCGAGCATAAAGTAAATGCAAGACAGCGTGCTCTGCGCCACCGATATAAATATCGACTGGCATCCAGCGTTTCAATTTATCGTAGTCAGCCAAAACAGACTTATTATGAGGATCGATAAAACGTAAGAAATACCAGGAACTTCCAGCCCATTGCGGCATCGTATTGGTTTCCCGACGTCCTTTTTTCCCAGTTTCAGGGTCGGTGACATTGACCCAATCCGTGACATTGGCTAATGGCGATTCACCAGTACCGCTTGGTTTGATATTGTCGGTTTTTGGCAAACGCAACGGCAGCTGATCTTCAGGAAGCGTCGTAGTCGTCCCATCTTCCCAATGGATGATTGGGATTGGTTCCCCCCAATACCGTTGACGAGAGAACAACCAATCGCGAAGACGATAGCTGACTTCTTTTTTCCCAACATGGTTTTCTTCCAACCATGCGACCATTTTTTCGATGGCAGTCTCTTTGTCTAGCCCATCCAAAAAGTCTGAATTGATATGCAGTCCATCTTCGGTATAGGCAGATTCTTCCACGTTGCCCCCTGCCAATACAGGAATGATCTCTAAGCCGAATGTTTTGGCAAATTCGTGGTCACGTTCGTCATGGGCAGGAACCGCCATGATCGCACCTGTTCCATAAGAAGCCAAAACGTAATCGGCGATCCAGATCGGGATCTCTTTGCCATTCACGGGATTGATGGCATAGGCACCAGTGAAGACACCGGTTTTTTCTTTGGCCAAATCTGTTCGGTTCAAATCAGATTTTTTCGACGCTTCTTCTACATAGGCATCAATGGCTGCTTTTTGTTCAGGGGTAGTGATTTGTGCCACTAGCTCATGTTCTGGCGCCAATACGGCGTAGGTCGCACCAAACAAGGTATCTGGGCGAGTCGTAAAGACGGTAAAGTCTTTTTCCATCTCTGCCACTTTAAACGTTACGTTGGCTCCGACAGAACGTCCGATCCAATTGCGTTGCATTTCTTTGATGCTTTCTGGCCAATCAACTTCTTCAAGATCGTCCAACAAACGATCAGCATATGCCGTGATTTTCAGCATCCATTGGCGCATCGGTTTGCGGATCACATCATAGCCGCCCCGTTCACTCTTGCCGTCAATGACTTCTTCATTGGCAATCACAGTTCCAAGCTCTGGTACCCAGTTTACTGGAACTTCAGCTTCATAAGCTAACCCTTTTTCATAAAGCTTGGTAAAGATCCATTGGGTCCACTTGTAGTATTCAGGGTCTGTCGTGTTGATTTCACGATTCCAGTCATAGCTGAAGCCTAACGAATTGATCTGACGACGGAAGGTCTCAATGTTTTTCTTTGTGAATTCCGCTGGATCATTTCCTGTGTCTAGTGCATATTGTTCGGCAGGCAGACCAAAGGCATCCCAGCCCATTGGGTGCAGTACATTGTAGCCTTGGCTGCGTTTGAAGCGGCTCAAGATATCCGTAGCCGTATAGCCTTCTGGATGTCCGACATGTAATCCTTGTCCAGATGGATATGGGAACATATCTAGCGCATAAAATTTTGGTTTGTCCGGCTCATCATGGGTGTTGAATTCATTTTTCTTCGCCCAATATTTTTGCCATTTTTTTTCGATTTCTTTGTGATTGTAATTCACGATGGACTCCTCCTAAAAATTGGTGTTTTGCTCGTCAAATCAACTAGCAAAACTTAAAAAAAGTCCTATAAAAATCGCTATGATTTTTATAGGACGTTATCAACGTGGTACCACCTAAGTTTATCTGCTCCTCAAAAAAGCAGACCTCGATGTTTTAACGGCCATCGCCGTATCTGCCTAGCCAATTCAGGTTCAGTCAGATATCACTCGAAGACGAGTTCGAAAGGTGTGCTGTGCATTTCCACCAACCATGCACTCTCTAAAAGTCCCACCGTACTTCTACTATTCCTTCTCAAACGTGAAAGTTTCTTTGCACTTATCCTAACAAAAATCATTAGGAATAGCAATCTATTTTACCCTAACTGTTTGTCCTGGGTAAATAAAGTTATTTTGAATATTGTTCCATTGGATAAATTGATCCGTCGTGATGCCGAACTTATCTGCGATTCCCCAAACGGAATCCCCCGATGCGACCTTGTAAGAACCATTTGTCGTGGAAGTACTGGTGGTAGCTGCCGTGCCGCCTTGCTTAACGACCACCTTTTGTCCTGGATAGATAAAATCATTTTTGATGTTGTTCCAGCTGCGGAATTGATCCATCGTAATCCCATGTTTATTGGCAACTGACCAGACTGAATCCCCAGCTGCCACCGTATAGGTATTGCCTGCAACACTACTGCTGGTTTGGTTGCTGACGGTCGTGCTTGTTGTAGTACTCGTTGCGGAACTACCGCTGACAACCACCTTTTGTCCTGGATAGACATAGTCGTTTTTAATGTTGTTCAAACTGCGGAATTGATCCATGGAAATCCCATGTTTGTTAGCAATCGACCAGACCGAATCGCCAGCTGCCACCGTGTAAGTGCCGCCACTGCTTTGGCTAGCCGTTGATGCCGTGCTGACGGTCGTAGTACTGCTGGTATTCGTAGACGATCCACCGCTGACGACAACTTTTTGCCCTGGATAGACAAAATCATTTTTGATGTTGTTCAGGCTGCGGAATTGATCCATCGAAATGCCATGCTTATTGGCAATCGACCAAACCGAATCGCCAGAAACTACGGTATAGGTGTTGCCTGATGTAGTTGCTGAAGTATTACGATTAACGATCGATACTGTTGAAGTTGTCGAAGTACTTTGGGTGCTGCCGTTGACATTCAACGTTTGCCCTGGATAAACAAAATCGTTTTTGATGTTGTTCAAACTGCGCAACTGATCCATGGAGATACCATGTTTGTTAGCAATCGACCAGACCGAATCGCCTGAAGCGACTGTATAGGTTTGACTTCCGCTCGTGCTAACAGCTGCCGTTGTAGTCGTGGTATTGGTTGATGCGCTAGCTGTGGCACCACCACCGGCATTGCCAGAAGCTGGTGTGTCATATTGCGTCAAACCAAATTGTTGGATCACGGCATTCAGGGAAGAAGCATAGTTTGGTGCAGTCGCATAGCGACCTGCTAGCCATGCGGTTGCATCAAGATATGAAGTCGTATTGCTCTTCCAAGCGCCAGAATAATACGCGACACCGCTTTGTAAAGAGGTTGAGCGTAAAGTACGTGCATTATCTTCGAATGATTGCGTGTAAGATGGGTAGCGCTTAAAAGGTTCATTCATAGTCAACCATTGATTGTTCAAGTACTCCAAGGTACTCATATAAACGGTTTGACCGTTGTAGCTGCCTTTGATCCCGAATAAATTATAATTTGGTGCTTTTGATAAACTGCTTCGGCCCCAACCACTTTCTAAAATGGCTTGTGCGATCATCACAGAAGCATATAAATCGTTGGCTTGTGCCACGGGCTGAGCGTACGTAGCGATTTCAGCAATAAATGCGGAAGTATTCGGCGCGGCAAAATTGCTAGTAGAAACTTGGGCGATCGAGGTCTCTACGGCTTCTGCTTGAACCGATGACACCAATGGAGCTACAACAGAGCAAGCAGTCAGTGTCGTTCCTAAAACAACTGCACTTTTTTTGATCACTCGATACTTATCGCCCGATTGGTCTGCTTGACGATGTACTTTTCTTGATTGACTCGTGTTCATGTCCGTTATTCCTCCGTTTTTTCCTTATAGTGAACGTAGATTTAGTATACAATTTCTTAAGAATTTATAAAAGGTATTTGAGCCGATTTCAGAAACTGTAAACTCTTTGTAATCAAACAAACATTTATTGAAATGAAGAGTTTGTATTTAACCAAACGAAAGCTATTCTTTGAAAGTGGGAGAATCCTTGATTGGTCCCCTGCTTTTTCCGTCGTGCGATAAATGCTATAATACCTTCTAGATGTCTCTTTGCTTGTAGGGACAGAAATTCTCTAGAAACGAGGCTTTTCCATGCATAAAAAACTATATTTTCAATTTGCCGGCAGCTGCTTTTTACTGCTGTTCGTTTTTCTTGGCTATCTCGTGAAATTTTATCCTACTTGGTTGGTCTCCTTTGACGAAACCTTGACTCGCATCATCCGCACCGGCTATCCGTTTTGGACACCGTTTTTTCTATGGGTCACAAAATTTGCGAATCCTACCACGATCATCTTGCTCTTTCTTGCTGTTTTAGCCGTTTTAGTGATCAACAAATATTATGCAGAAGCACTATGGCTCAGTATCGGCACCATCGGGATTGCCGGGCTCTTTAATCCATTGATCAAACTGGTTTTTTTACGGGAGCGACCAACCCTTGAACACTTAGTCACGGAATCAAGTTTTAGTTTCCCCAGCGGACACTCGACAGGCAGTATGGTTTTTTATGGGACATTGCTCTTCTTGGTCCCGGTTTTCTTCAAGCAGCCTTTTTGGCAATGGGGACTCCGTATTCTGTTAGGCCTATTGATCGGTTGTATCGGCATTAGCCGCATCTATGTTGGCGTGCATTTTCCCAGTGATGTGTTAGGTGGGTTTTGTGTTGGCCTTTCATGGCTGCTGTTGACCTACCCTTACTACTTGCAAAAAAGCTTTGTCTGGCGCTTCACCCGTAAACAATTATAAAAGAAGGTAAAAAAATGAATCCATTTCCTTATGCAGAAGATAAAAACAAACGATACCATTCGTGGAACTTTGCTTTGCGGCAAGAATTTGGCGAAAAAATCTTTAAAGTCCCCATTGATGCCGGCTTCGACTGCCCCAATCGTGACGGCACCGTTGCCAAAGGCGGCTGTACATTTTGCAGTGTGTCCGGCTCTGGTGATATGATCGTAGCACCTGAAGCCCCGCTGCCAGAGCAGTTTGAAAAAGAGATCGCCATGATGCACAAAAAGTGGCCGCAAGTGGACAAATACATTGTCTATTTTCAAAACTTTACGAACACTCACGCACCGGTGGCAGTGATCCGCGAGCGCTTCGAGCAAGTGCTGACACTACCTGGTGTTGTCGGGATCTCCATTGGGACCCGACCAGACTGCTTACCAGCAGATGTCGTTGACTATCTGGCAGAACTCAATCAACGATTTTATTTATGGGTCGAATTAGGACTGCAAACGACGTTTGAAACCACGAGCAACGCCATTAACCGCGCCCATGATTATCAAACTTACTTAGACGGCGTCGCCAGCCTGCGCAAACACAATATTCGTGTCTGTACCCATTTGATCAATGGCCTGCCAGGCGAGACGATCGAGATGATGCAAGAAAACGTCCGCCGTACCATTCAAGATTCTGATATTCAAGGCATCAAACTGCACCTGCTGCATTTGATGCGCAATACTCGGATGCTGCGGGATTATCATGAGGGACGTTTGCAATTGATGCGGCGCGATACCTATGTGTCATTGATTTGTGATCAGTTAGAGATGATCCCCCCAGAGATCATCATTCATCGCTTGACAGGCGATGCACCATGGGATTCTCTGGTAGGTCCAATGTGGAGTTTGAAAAAATGGGAAGTCTTGAATGAGATCGATCAAGAAATGTTGCGCCGCAACTCCTATCAAGGAAAATTCAATGTGCGAAAGGAGCCAGTCGATGCTGCCGACCGCCATGCGCTATAGCCACACCCTTTTAAAAGAAGTTCTGCAACCGGGACAAACCGCCGTTGATGCCACGATGGGCAACGGCTTCGACACGGAATTACTGGCTTCCTTAGTTGGACCGACTGGTCAGGTGTTTGCTTTTGATATTCAGGAACAAGCCCTGGAAGCTACCAAAAAGCGGTTGGCTGAAAAAGAGCTGTTGGCGCAAGTCCAGCTGATCCATCAAGGCCATGAGACGTTGGCAGATGTTGTGAGTGGTCCGGTTCACGCCGCCATTTTCAATTTAGGCTACTTGCCTAAAGGAGACAAAGCGATCATCACGCTGCCTGATACAACGAAAACGGCTTTAGAAGCTTTACTGACACGTTTAGCCCCGAAAGGTAGAATCATCCTCGTCTGCTATTATGGACACGCTGGCGGCGAAGCAGAGCTGAAAGAAGTCCACTCCTTTTGTCAGCAGCTGCCGCAAGAGGCATTCAATGTCCTTTCCTATCAATTTATCAATCAGCGGAACCAGCCGCCGATCTTATTTTGTATCGAACGAAAAAACCATCAGTCCTCGGCACGTTAAGGTGTCGATCGACTGATGGTTTTTTTTATTCGCTAAAAAGCCATTGCAAGACTCGTTGGATCCATTGATCCCAGAAATTCCAATCATGATCCCCAGTTCCCGATTCAAACGTTACGGCTATTTTGCGTTTTTGCAGCTTATCCGCCGCATACTCACTTGCCGGGTACAGTTGATCTTCGGTTCCGCAGCTAATAAAAAAGCGCGGCGCGGTGCTTGGATCGATGGTCTCAATCAGATGGATCAAATCATTTTCAGATCCTTTGAATTGCTCTAAAGGGCCAAAGATTCCTGCCCAATAAGCTTGGCTTCGCAGCTGCAGCAAGGAATCCATGCTTTCAGCCAGCGCTAATGCCCCAGACAAAGACGCTACCGCCGCAAACTGGTCAGGCTTGCGCAGCCCAAGTTTTACAGCCCCATAGCCTCCCATCGAGAGACCTGCTGCAAAAGTTTTTTCTCGTTTTTGCGTCAGCTGAGGAAACAGCTCATGGCAAATCTGTGGTAATTCTTCGGCGATAAACGTCCAATACTTCATCTCATAGGTCGTATCAGTATACCAGCCTAGATCAGTAGACGGCATGATGACCGCTAGTTGATACTCTGCGGCATACCGCTCGATCGACGTCCGTCGCTGCCAGACACTATGATTTCCGTTCATCCCATGCAATAAATAAAGCACTGGGAGATCTGTGCCCGTCGATTGGCTTTGGGTGCCGATTTTTTTCTTGGTACTTTGAGGCAAGATCACATCGATCATTACCTCCATTTCAAGAACATTTGAATAGATATTTGCTTGTAAAAAAGCCATACAATCACCTGCGATCCTTTTTTTATATTGTACCAGATTCTCGCGAAATCGTGCGGGTCAAACCAATCGCTAGCACAATGAGTAAAACACCGATCCCAAAAACCCAGTGTAGACCGCTATAAAGAATCTCCCGTAATTGTCCTAATAAGGCGGTTGGCAGCTGACGCGCGGCGGCTGGATCAACCAGCTGATTCATGACACTGCTGTCAGTGACTTGCGCCTGTGCTAAGCCTATGCTATTACTGGTATTTAAAACGATACCGAAGACCGCCACCATGATGGTTTGCCCGATCGTGCGCAGCAGCGTATTAAAAGAAGTCGCCACGCCGACTTGGGTGGGGGCAACGCTGGTTTGGGCAGTAACGGTACAAACCACCATCGTTGCCCCTAAACCGACGCCCGTAATAGAAGAAATCACCAAGAACAACCAGAATGACGTCTGTGCCGGTGTCAAAAAGAGCCACAAAGCACCGGTAGCCGTGATCACTAAGCTAACCGTCAAGACCCAACTGACACTGTGTTGTGTCAACCAACGGCTGGCTAAGAAGGAACCAATCATCCATAAAATCGACAACGGTGCCAACACAAGCCCGCCAATCCCCGCACTCATGCCTAAGACCCCTTGCATCCACATTGGGATATAGACATCGATCCCCATCAAGAAGCCGCTCGCCAAAGCTGCTACGATATTGACCACCACAAACAATTTTGAGTGGAACAGCTTCAGATCAATAATCGGATCTGTTGCTTTTTTCTCCACTCGAATGAAGCCGATAAACGTAAGGACAGAAAAAACGAATAGCCCGATGACAGGCAGACTCATACCATAATCTCCCAGCAACTGGAAGCCTAGCAGGAGCCCTACTAGCGTCAACATCAACAAGAGACTGCCAGCATAATCAATGTTGACTGCAGCAAAGGCTTTTTTTTCTTCATGAAAATAAAACCAAATCAAGGCGATCAACCCTAATCCGATGGGCACGTTGATAAAGAAGATCCAATGCCAGCCGATCGTATCTACGATCAAGCCACCGGCTAAGGGTCCGACGACGCTGGCGATCCCCCAAGCAGTACTATTGAGCCCTAAGACTTTCGCCCGCTTTTCAACAGGATACAGGTCCGCAATGATCGTTAGGGCAACGGGCATCATGGCCCCTGCGCCTAATCCTTGCAACGCTCTGGCAATGATCAACGTCAACATCGTATTGGCCATCCCACAAAACGCCGACCCGATAATAAACAGCAGCGTACCAAATAAAAAGACTGGTTTGCGGCCGATATTATCGGCAAACTTGCCGTAGATCGGGGTCAACATCGCACTGGTCAAAAGATAGATCGAGAAGACCCAGTTCATGATCTCGATTCCTTTCAATGAACTGACGATGGTAGGCATCGCTGTCGTAATGATCGTTCCTTCGATCGCGGTCATAAACGTTGCGACAAAAACTGCAATGGTGACTAATTTTACATTGGTTCGCATGTAACTCCTCCTTTTACTCCAAAAAAAAGAACCTCTATTGATGGTCATCAATAGAGGTCGCCTCTTTTAATCCTTCACACTTGCCAAAAGTGCCGCCACCTTGTCGGTGCGTTCCCATGGCAAATCGATATCTGTACGACCGAAATGTCCGTAAGCGGCAGTCTGACGATAAATCGGACGGCGCAAATCTAACATTTCAATAATTCCTGCTGGTCGCAAATCAAAGTTTTCCCGTACCGCTTGGATCAAGCGCTCGTTGCTGACGGTTCCTGTACCAAAAGTGTTGATGCTGATCGAAACGGGCTGTGCCACACCGATCGCATAGGCTAATTGTACTTCCACTTTTTTGGCTAGCTTTGCTGCTACGATGTTTTTAGCAATGTAGCGAGCCGCATAGCTGGCTGAACGGTCAACTTTGGTTGCGTCTTTTCCAGAAAACGCACCGCCGCCATGACGTGCATAGCCGCCATAAGTATCAACGATGATTTTTCTGCCAGTCAAACCGGCATCCCCTTGAGGACCGCCAATCACAAAACGACCAGTAGGATTAATATAATATTTTGTCTGCTCGTCTAAAAGATCGGCAGGGATCACTTCTTTGATCACTTTTTCGATGACATCACGGTGGATCGTTTCATTATCAGCCGCATCATCATGCTGGGTACTAATAACGACGGTGTCCACTCTTTGTGGTTGATCGTTATCATCATATTCAACGGTTACTTGTGATTTTGCATCTGGACGCAAGTAGCTTAGTTCGTTGTTTTTACGCAACTCTGCTAAGCGACGTACCAGCCGATGGCTCAACGCGATCGGTAAAGGCATCAATTCAGGTGTTTCATCAACAGCAAAACCAAACATCAAGCCTTGGTCGCCGGCACCGATATCTTCTTTATCCGTTTCTCCACGACTTTCTAAAGCATCATCGACGCCTTGAGCGATATCTGGTGATTGCTCATCGATCGCTACTAAAACAGCAACCGTGTCACCGTCAAAGCCGAATTTTGCTCGTGTATAGCCGATTTCTTTGATGGTTTCTCGGACGACTTTTTGGATATCTACATAAGCAGAAGTAGAAATTTCTCCAAAGACTAAAACCAGTCCGGTAGTAACTGACGTTTCGCAAGCGACCCGTGCCATTGGATCTTCGGCAAGCAACGCATCTAAGATGGCATCACTGATTTGGTCGGCTACTTTGTCTGGGTGTCCTTCTGAAACGGACTCTGATGTAAATAAGTGTTTCTCTGTCATTTTTGTATTCCCCCTAATATATGTTTCGGTTACAAGGCATCTTCGCAGCTGCGAATCCTTTCGGGAACTTGCAACGGACTGATTATAACAAATTTTGACTGCTCATGCTTGAGAAAATGATAAAAAGATCATTTTTGGGTAATAAAAAAACACTCTCAAGAGTGTTTGCATGATCCGTACGGGATTCGAACCCGTGTTACCGCCGTGAAAGGGCGGTGTCTTAACCGCTTGACCAACGGACCAGTTTAAAAATGTAATGGGCCTAAATGGACTCGAACCATCGACCTCACGCTTATCAGGCGTGCGCTCTAACCAGCTGAGCTATAGGCCCCAAATAAAAAATGCAAAGCGGGTGACGAGAATCGAACTCGCGACAACAGCTTGGAAGGCTGTAGTTTTACCACTAAACTACACCCGCATTCCTATGGCGCGGGACAGAATCGAACTGCCGACACATGGAGCTTCAATCCATTGCTCTACCAACTGAGCTACCGAGCCAAAAACAACGGTCTGGACGGGACTCGAACCCGCGACCTCCTGCGTGACAGGCAGGCATTCTAACCAACTGAACTACCAAACCAGAAGCTTTGTATTGCTGCTTTGCCGTTAAACAAAGCGATTGCGGGAGCAGGATTTGAACCTACGACCTTCGGGTTATGAGCCCGACGAGCTACCAGACTGCTCCATCCCGCGATAAGTAATTACTTTACAGTAATTAAAAGACTGTGATTCTTTTGCTCGCAACAAAAGAGACAGTTAAGGAGGATAAGGGATTCGAACCCTTGCACGGTTTTACCCGCCTGACGGTTTTCAAGACCGTTCCCTTCAGCCGGACTTGGGTAATCCTCCAAAAGTAAAAAATGATCCGTACGGGATTCGAACCCGTGTTACCGCCGTGAAAGGGCGGTGTCTTAACCACTTGACCAACGGACCAATAAAAAACGGAGAAGGAGGGATTTGAACCCTCGCGCCGGTTTCCCGACCTACACCCTTAGCAGGGGCGCCTCTTCAGCCACTTGAGTACTTCCCCAAATGTATGACTACATTTTGATGGGCCTAAATGGACTCGAACCATCGACCTCACGCTTATCAGGCGTGCGCTCTAACCAGCTGAGCTATAGGCCCCAAAAAATAAAAGCTAAAGCGGGTGACGAGAATCGAACTCGCGACAACAGCTTGGAAGGCTGTGGTTTTACCACTAAACTACACCCGCATGGCGGTCTGGACGGGACTCGAACCCGCGACCTCCTGCGTGACAGGCAGGCATTCTAACCAACTGAACTACCAAACCATATTTAGCTTTTATTGCGCTTTTGAAAACAAAAGCAATTGCGGGAGCAGGATTTGAACCTACGACCTTCGGGTTATGAGCCCGACGAGCTACCAGACTGCTCCATCCCGCGATAAGTAATTACTTTACAGTAATTAAAGGACTGTGATTCTTTTGCTCGCAACAAAAGAGACAGTTAAGGAGGATAAGGGATTCGAACCCTTGCACGGTTTTACCCGCCTGACGGTTTTCAAGACCGTTCCCTTCAGCCGGACTTGGGTAATCCTCCATAATAAAACAGATACAATGCCACAATGGACCTTGTAGGACTCGAACCTACGACCGGACGGTTATGAGCCGTCTGCTCTAACCAACTGAGCTAAAGGTCCAGGCTCTTAAAAATCGCGGCGGAGGGGATCGAACCCCCGACCTCCCGGGTATGAACCGGACGCTCTAGCCAGCTGAGCTACACCGCGTAAAAAAGAATCATTTATTCAAATGATATGGAGCCTAGCGGGATCGAACCGCTGACCTCCTGCGTGCAAAGCAGGCGCTCTCCCAGCTGAGCTAAGGCCCCTTTTGAAAAAGTATCGGGAAGACAGGATTCGAACCTGCGACCCCTTGGTCCCAAACCAAGTGCTCTACCAAGCTGAGCTACTTCCCGTTATTAAAAAGCGCGCCCAAGAGGAGTCGAACCCCTAACCTTTTGATCCGTAGTCAAACACTCTATCCAATTGAGCTATGGGCGCATATTAAGAAATGCCGAGGACCGGAATCGAACCGGTACGGTGATCACTCACCGCAGGATTTTAAGTCCTGTGCGTCTGCCAGTTCCGCCACCCCGGCTGAAAATTGCTAAGGCAAAGCGGAAAACGGGGTTCGAACCCGCGACCCCCACCTTGGCAAGGTGGTGCTCTACCACTGAGCTATTTCCGCATATTCCTGATGCCGGCTAAAGGACTTGAACCCTCGACCCTCTGATTACAAATCAGATGCTCTACCAACTGAGCTAAGCCGGCAATGAAGTGCGGGTGAAGGGACTTGAACCCCCACGCCCGAAGGCGCTAGATCCTAAATCTAGTGCGTCTGCCAATTCCGCCACACCCGCATAGGTTATTACTATGAGTCGTACAGGGCTCGAACCTGTGACCCTCTGATTAAAAGTCAGATGCTCTACCAACTGAGCTAACGACTCATATGGGGGTTAACGGGATCGAACCGCTGACCCTCTGCTTGTAAGGCAGATGCTCTCCCAGCTGAGCTAAACCCCCATAAGGTAAAAAAAACGCGTGGCGACGTCCTACTCTCACAAAGGGAAACCCTTCACTACAATCGGCGCTAAGAAGCTTAACTTCTGTGTTCGGCATGGTTACAGGTGTATCCTTCTTGCTATCGCCACCACACTATTCAATTGAGTAAGTTTTGCTCACTCAAAACTGGATCGAAGAAATCAAAACGCTACGAGTTTACGTGCTTTTTTCTTTTTGGTTAAGTCCTCGATCGA
>NZ_CP172936.1:3142500-3455000 GCF_050542585.1 Enterococcus sp. DIV1767
GTGTTATCCAAATTTCGCCTACGGGGTTTTTACCCTCTTTGACATACTTTCCCAAGTATTTCGACTATCTGAATAGACTACCATATCGGAGTCCTACAACCCCAACAAGCAAGCTTGTTGGTTTGGGCTTTTCCCGTTTCGCTCGCCGCTACTCAGGGAATCGAATTTTCTTTCTCTTCCTGCAGGTACTTAGATGTTTCAGTTCTCTGCGTCTACCTCGACTGCGCTATGTATTCACGCAGACGTAACATCCTATAAAAGATGCTGGGTTCCCCCATTCGGAAATCTCTGGATCATAGCTTACTTACAGCTCCCCAAAGCATATCGGTGTTAGTCCCGTCCTTCATCGGCTCCTAGTGCCAAGGCATCCACCGTGCGCCCTTATTCACTTAACCTTTGACCTTACGGTCGGTTTTGAGTACTTCTTCTAGCGATAGAAGGTTGCTCAAGAAAATAAGCGTTGAACTTATTAAAAAACTCTTTTAACATTTCAACTCGGTGTGTGTTACTTGTTTTGATTATTTCTTCGATATCCAGTTTTCAATGAACAAAGCTTAACGACCATTGTCGTTAATGGAGCCTAGCGGGATCGAACCGCTGACCTCCTGCGTGCAAAGCAGGCGCTCTCCCAGCTGAGCTAAGGCCCCGGGTATTTACTTGAGAGTAGACCTCTCAAAACTGAACAAAGGCAAACGATGTGTAGTCTTCCGAAATATTCCTTAGAAAGGAGGTGATCCAGCCGCACCTTCCGATACGGCTACCTTGTTACGACTTCACCCCAATCATCTATCCCACCTTAGGCGGCTGGCTCCAAAAGGTTACCTCACCGACTTCGGGTGTTACAAACTCTCGTGGTGTGACGGGCGGTGTGTACAAGGCCCGGGAACGTATTCACCGCGGCGTGCTGATCCGCGATTACTAGCGATTCCGGCTTCATGTAGGCGAGTTGCAGCCTACAATCCGAACTGAGAGAAGCTTTAAGAGATTAGCTTAGCCTCGCGACTTCGCAACTCGTTGTACTTCCCATTGTAGCACGTGTGTAGCCCAGGTCATAAGGGGCATGATGATTTGACGTCATCCCCACCTTCCTCCGGTTTGTCACCGGCAGTCTCGCTAGAGTGCCCAACTAAATGATGGCAACTAACAATAAGGGTTGCGCTCGTTGCGGGACTTAACCCAACATCTCACGACACGAGCTGACGACAACCATGCACCACCTGTCACTTTGCCCCCGAAGGGGAAGCTCTATCTCTAGAGTGGTCAAAGGATGTCAAGACCTGGTAAGGTTCTTCGCGTTGCTTCGAATTAAACCACATGCTCCACCGCTTGTGCGGGCCCCCGTCAATTCCTTTGAGTTTCAACCTTGCGGTCGTACTCCCCAGGCGGAGTGCTTAATGCGTTTGCTGCAGCACTGAAGGGCGGAAACCCTCCAACACTTAGCACTCATCGTTTACGGCGTGGACTACCAGGGTATCTAATCCTGTTCGCTCCCCACGCTTTCGAGCCTCAGCGTCAGTTACAGACCAGAGAGCCGCCTTCGCCACTGGTGTTCCTCCATATATCTACGCATTTCACCGCTACACATGGAATTCCACTCTCCTCTTCTGCACTCAAGTCTCCCAGTTTCCAATGACCCTCCCCGGTTGAGCCGGGGGCTTTCACATCAGACTTAAGAAACCGCCTGCGCTCGCTTTACGCCCAATAAATCCGGACAACGCTTGCCACCTACGTATTACCGCGGCTGCTGGCACGTAGTTAGCCGTGGCTTTCTGGTTAGATACCGTCAAGGGATGAACATTTCACTCTCATCCTTGTTCTTCTCTAACAACAGAGTTTTACGATCCGAAAACCTTCTTCACTCACGCGGCGTTGCTCGGTCAGACTTTCGTCCATTGCCGAAGATTCCCTACTGCTGCCTCCCGTAGGAGTCTGGGCCGTGTCTCAGTCCCAGTGTGGCCGATCACCCTCTCAGGTCGGCTATGCATCGTTGCCTTGGTGAGCCGTTACCTCACCAACTAGCTAATGCACCGCGGGTCCATCCATCAGTGACGCAAAAGCGCCTTTCAACTTTCTTCCATGCGGAAAATAGTGTTATACGGTATTAGCACCTGTTTCCAAGTGTTATCCCCTTCTGATGGGCAGGTTACCCACGTGTTACTCACCCGTTCGCCACTCTTTTTCTTTCGATGGAGCAAGCTCCGGTGAAAGAAAAAGCGTTCGACTTGCATGTATTAGGCACGCCGCCAGCGTTCGTCCTGAGCCAGGATCAAACTCTCATAATGATTTGTTTGAATGACCATACGGTCATTAAGCTCATAAAAATTAACTTTGCTAGCTATTGCTTGCATGTATTTGTTTCAATAAATTGAAACGTCCTACACATTGGTTCGTTTGCTTGCTTTGTTCAGTTTTCAAAGGTCTACCGTGCTGCGTTAGCAACTTTTATATCATATCAGAGCAACGTTTGATTGTCAACTCTTTTTTAAAAAGTTTTTTTCGCTCGTTGTTTTTCAACTTCGTAGCGGCTGTCTCAGCGACTTTATTAGAATAACAAATGATTTGTTATTTGTCAACAACTTTTTCAATTAATTTTGTTGATGTATCAACATCAATTAACTTTTTTAAAATTGCGACTTCGTTATAATATCATCTGTCGAGCTGTGCGTCAACTACTTTTTTCAATTCTTTTTAGGAATTCATTTAGTCATTTGGCACATGTAATAATATACCAACTAAATCCCTTGCGGTCAATCATTTTCTATGGCTTTTTTCAATTTTTACAAACCCGTCTAATCGCATTGGATCCAGCTTTTATCGTTCGCATTTAATCCGTTTTCTAGCATCTGCCCTAACGTATTTCCCTCTATTTCCTCGCAGTTTTTCTCTCTGGTTCAGTAGACAATAAAAACTCCACCCATCTCTTGCGAGTGGACGGAGTTTTTTTTATCTCATTGTTGGGAATAATAAAACGTCGCGAATCGATTGCGCATCGGTCAACAACATCACTAAGCGATCGATCCCGATCCCTAATCCACCAGTTGGCGGCATACCGTATTCAAGTGCTTCTAAGAAATCTTCATCCACCCCATGGGCTTCATCATTTCCTGCTTCGCGCTCTTTTTCTTGCCCTTCAAAACGTTCTCTTTGATCGATTGGGTCATTCAATTCCGTGAAGGCATTCGCAAATTCACGACCAACGATAAATAATTCAAAGCGGTCGGTAAAGCGTTCATCTTCTGGATTCTTTTTCGCTAATGGCGAAACTTCCACTGGATGACCAAAGACAAAAGTTGGCTGCTGTAACGTTTCTTCAACAAATGTCTCAAAGAATTCATTGATGATATGGCCAACAGTCATGGCATCAGTGATTTCAACATGATGTTCTTTCGCTAAGCTGCGGGCTTCTTCAACGGACATTGGTTGCCAGAAATCCACACCTGTTTGATTTTTGATTGCATCGACCATATGGATTCGTGCAAAGTCGCTAGCTAGATCGACTTCTTGTCCATCGTATTGGATCGTTGCTGTATGCAAGACTTTTTCAGCAGCATTACGGATAATGCCTTCGGTTAGATCCATCACATCTTTAAAATCTGTATATGCCGTATACGCTTCTAGCATCGTAAACTCAGGGTTATGGGTCGTATCGATTCCTTCATTTCGGAAAACGCGGCCGATCTCATAGACTTTTTCCATGCCGCCCACGATCAATCGTTTTAAGTGAAGCTCAAGAGCGATCCGCAAATACAGATCCATATCTAAAGCATTATGGTGGGTAATGAAGGGACGAGCCGCTGCACCACCTGCTTGATTATGCAATACTGGCGTTTCGACTTCGATATACCCATGACCGTCAAGGTAACGACGAATTTCGCTGATGATTTGGCTTCGTTTCATGAAACGATCAAAGCTTTCTTTATTACTGATCAAATCCAAGTATCGTTGACGGTAGCGTTGTTCTACGTTCGTCAAGCCATGGTATTTGTCAGGCAATGGACGCAATGCTTTTGATAAAATCACGATTTCTTTGGCTTTGATGGTCACTTCGCCGGTATCGGTCTTCATGATCTCGCCAGATACGCCGAAGAAATCACCTAAGTCTGCGTGTTTGAATACTTCGTAAGGTTCGTCCCCTACTTGGTCTTTACGTACATATATTTGAATACGGCCTTCGCGGTCTTGTAAATGCGCAAAACCAGCCTTTCCTTTTCCACGTTTTGTAACGATTCTTCCTGCAATGCTTGCTGAAAGATTCATTTCGGCTAATTCTTCTTTGGTTCTTTGATCAAATAACTCATGTAACTCGGCAGAATTATGGGTGCGTTCGAATCGCTTGCCAAAAGGATCAATGCCTTCTTCCCGTAGTTTTTCCATCTTTTCACGGCGAACCAACATTTGATCATTCAATTCTTCTTGTGTTTGTCGTTCCTCTGTCACGAGTTTTCCTCCATTCTTAACTTGGGTTTCCTTCTTATAATGCCAATGATGACGCAAAAAATCAAGCCGAACTTTCGAATCGACTTGATTTGTTTCTTATTCCTTAAGAGTTGCTACCGGCTGTTTTTCGGTCTTTTCCACAAATGCATCTAATAAATCAAAAATCGTCTGCTTATCTTCTGCTTGATTGATAGCTGCCTTCACTTTGGCTGCCCGCGAAATACCTTTTAAGTAGTACGCAGCATGTTGGCGGAATTCTCGCGAAGCGATTTTTTCCCCTTTTAGATCAGCCAACCGTTCTAAATGAAGTTTCGCTGTCGAAATTTTTTCTCGTGGTGTTGGTTCCGGCAATAACTCGCCTGTCTCTAAGTATTGCTTGGTGCGGTGGATCATCCACGGATTGCCTAAGGCTGCCCGTCCGATCATCACTGCATCGGCGCCGACTTCTTCCAACATTCGTTTCGCATCTTCAGGGGTTTTGACATCGCCGTTGCCCATAAAGGGAATCGTGATACTTTGCTTCACTTGTTTCAAAACGTCCCAATCAGCCGATCCTTCATACATCTGTACACGGGTTCTGCCATGCATACCGATTGCTGCGGCACCCGCTGCTTCTGCGGCCTGGGCATTCTCAACCGCAAAGACGTGCTGCTCATCCCAGCCGATCCGCATTTTGACGGTAACGGGCTTGTCGATCGCACTGGAAACAGCATGAACCATTTCATAAACCTTGTCGGGATCTAAGAGCCACTTCGCACCAGCTTCTGCTTTGATGATTTTGTTTACAGGACACCCCATATTGATATCAATGATATCGGCAGTTGTGTTCTCTGCGACAAATTGCGCTGCTTCTACTAAGGATGCTTTATTCCCACCAAAAATCTGAATACTAAGAGGATGCTCCGTCTCGTCAATAAACAGCATCTCAAGGGTCTTCTTGTTACGCAGTTGAATCCCTCGATCACTGATCATCTCACAGACGACTAAACCCGCACCAAATTCTTTGACTGTCACACGAAACGCAGAATTGGTGATCCCCGCCATTGGCGCAACGACGACGCGGTTAGGAATCTCAACCGAGCCGATCTGCCATGTCTGTCTATCTTTCACTTACGCTTCCGCCTCTTTCTTCAACGCCGCCAGTTCCGTTTCATCAAAATGATACTTGTTGCCACAAAACGAGCAGACTGCCTCTGCCCCGTGGTCTTCATCGATCATCGCTTGGATCTCGTCAGCCCCTAAGGTAATGATCGCTGTCGCAAATTTTTCTTTCGTGCAATCACAATGGAACTGAACTGGCATTTTTTCTAGTACTTCGATCGTCGTGTCTGGCAACAATGTCGCTAAGATCTCTTCTGGTGATTGGCCTTCATCGATCAAGGTTGATACTCGAGGCAATTCTCCCAAACGTTTTTCGATGGCATCAATGATCTCTTCACTGGCACCAGGCATGATCTGTAGCATAAAGCCACCGGCTGCCCGTATCGAATCATCGGTTTCTACTAATACACTCAGACCAACAGCAGAAGGAATCTGTTCTGACACTGCTAAATAATAAGTAAAGTCTTCCCCAAGCTCCCCCGAGACGATCGGTGTTTGTCCAGAGAAGGGTTCTTTTAGCCCTAAGTCTTTGATTACGGTAAAGATCCCTTGGTCACCCACTGCGCCCCGAACATCCAATTTCCCTTGAGGGTTCAACGGTAGACTGATCTGCGGATTTTTTATGTATCCTTTTACGTCCCCACGGCCATTGCTGTCTACGACGATTGCCCCAGCAGGACCATTTCCTTGAATTTTGACGGTCAATTTGTCTTCCCCTTTTAAGGTACTGCCTAATAACAAACTTCCCACCATCGCTCGCCCTAAAGCAGCGGATGCCGTATTCCATGTTTCATGGCGTCGTTGTGCTTCGGCGATCGTTTCTGTTGCCGATACTGCATATGCCCGGACGAAGCCGTCATATGCTAGTGCTTTTACTAAATAATCCTTCATCTTGATTCTCCTTTTTATTCATTAATGAATCATACTAGGAAGCGCCGCTTTTTTCAACTGAATGTGTTTGAATTTAAGGAAAGTCTTCTTAAATAGAAACAAAAAGGCACCGAGTTTCCTCGGCGCCTTGATATGTCTTGTTTTAGGCGTTATCATCTTTGTTTTCTTGATCAGTCGGTTGGCTTTCGCTATTGCGGCGAACGTCTTCCAATTGTTGATCAAAATCGTTTGATGGTGCATCTTCACTGTGTTTTTCTGCAGCTTGCTTCTCTGCATCTTTTTCTTCCAGCGCACGTTTCGCTTCTTCAAACGTTTGGGCTTTTTCACTAGGATACTCAGAGCTTTCGGTTCCTTCAGGCATTTTGCCTTCTTCAAACAAGGATTTGATTGCTTTGGCATCTAATGTTTCATGTTCAAGCAGTTTTTCAGCGATCAATTTGTGCTGTGCACGGTGTTCTTCAATGATTTCATGGGCTTTTTGATGGGCATCCATTAAAATCTTGCGAACTTCTTGATCGATTTCAAAGGCAACTTGTTCAGAGTACGCTTTTGTTTGACCATAATCACGACCGACAAAGACTTGATGGTTTCCTTCATATTGAACTGGACCTAATTTGTCGCTCATTCCATATTCTGTCACCATGCTTCTTGCAAGCGCAGTTGCTTGTTCAAAGTCATTAGAAGCACCCGTTGATTGTACACCGAAGATGATTTCTTCTGCCGTACGTCCACCAAGCAACCCAACGATTTGTTCAAACATATCTTCTTTGGTCATCAAAAATTGATCTTCTTTCGGTAAGGCGATCATGTAACCACCTGCACGTCCCCGAGGAATGATCGTTACTTTGTGTACCACACGGGCACGACTCAAGACTAACCCAACGATGGTATGTCCTGCTTCATGGTAAGCAACCATTTCACGTTCGCGTTTGTTGATGACCCGATCTTTCTTCGCTGGACCAGCGATCACGCGGTCTTCCGCTTCATCGATATCTGAAGCATCGATTTTTTTCTTGTTACGACGAGCAGCAACTAATGCCGCTTCGTTCAAGACGTTTTCCAGATCCGCACCGGCAAACCCTGGTGTTTGTTGGGCAACGACTTTCAAATCAACATCATCTGATAAAGGTTTGTTGCGGGCATGGACACGGAGGATCGCTTCGCGACCTTTCACGTCTGGACGACCAACTAAAATCTGACGGTCAAAACGACCTGGACGTAGCAACGCTGGATCTAGAACATCCGAACGGTTCGTTGCGGCAATGACGATCACGCCTTCGTTTCCATCAAAACCATCCATTTCAACCAATAACTGGTTCAATGTTTGTTCCCGCTCATCATGTCCGCCACCCATACCAGCACCACGTTGGCGACCGACAGCATCGATTTCATCGATAAAGATGATGGCTGGTGCATTTTTCTTCGCTGTTTCAAATAAGTCACGCACCCGGCTTGCACCGACACCGACAAACATTTCAACGAAATCTGAACCAGAGATCGAGTAAAATGGTACGCCAGCTTCACCAGCAACGGCCTTGGCTAGTAACGTTTTCCCGGTTCCCGGAGGTCCCTCAAGTAAGACACCTGCTGGGATACGAGCACCTAATTCAACGAAACGTCGAGGATCTTTCAAGAATTCCACGACTTCGACAAGCTCTTGTTTTTCTTCTTCTGCACCGGCTACGTCTGAAAAACGTACGCGGTTGGCTTTTTTGTCCGCTTCTTTGGCTTTTGATTTGCCAAAGTTCATTACACGGCCGCCACCGCCACCGCCGCCGCCTTGTTGGCTCATCATCATGTAGAAGAAGAAAATGATGATCACAAGTGGTAAGAAGCTAACCAAAAGCGATAACCAAATACCACTGTTGGATTCTTCTTCGATGGTAGTTTTGACCCCTTGTGCTGAGGCCAGACTGGTGACTTCGCTCAGCGTAGAATCATTTGGTAAAATGATCGTTGAAAAGCGGGTCGAACTTGCCTGTGTATTGCCTAAAACAGACAAGCTGTTGTCATTGCTGACAGTTTGTTCTTCATTGTATTCACCCACGATTCGATACACACCGTTAGCGGGTTGGACAGTAAATTGTTTGACCTTCCCGTCTTTCAGTTGTTCTGTAAACGTGGAGTACTCGATCGTTGGGGTCTGCTGATTGCCATTTCCAAAGATGAAATAAACGACCATGACCATTGCCAACAAGACAAGTACATAATATAAGGTATTTTTTACCATACCGTTATTTTTCTTATTCATGCGTACCTCCCTGGCTATTTTGTTTTATCAATCCTGACCATTTAATTGTATCACAATTGATTTAGAACAGTCACTAATTTGACTGATAAACACTAGGTTTTAAGACGCCAACGTAAGGTAAGTTTCGATATTGCTCTGCATAGTCCAGTCCATATCCAACAACAAACTCATTTGGCACATCGAAGCCGACGTAATCAGCATCGATCTCAACAACACGGCCTTCCGGCTTATCTAATAACGTCACGATTTTCACTGATTTCGCTTTACGGTATTTGAATAGATCTACCAGATAAGCCAACGTGCGACCGCTGTCAATGATGTCTTCAACGATCAAAAGATCGCGGCCCTCAACATTTGTATCTAAATCTTTGATGATTTTGACTTCTCCAGATGAAATCATGGCATTGCCATAACTCGAGACATCCATGAAGTCTAACTCCAAGTAACAATCCATCTCACGAACGATGTCTGCCATGAAAGGAACGGCACCTTTCAGTACACCTACGACTAGAGGATTTTTATCCGCATAAGCCGCCGTTAATTCTTGACCAAGTTCCACACAACGATTTTTGATTTCGTCACGGGAAATCAAAATTTTCTCAATATCTTTATCTAGCATAAAGTTCTCCTTCCAACTCTTACTTCTGATATTTATAAAGAAGTATGTAGTGTATTTTATCAGTTTCTGGCGCAATACTCAAATAGGAAAATGCATGAGGTAGTAAGGCAATCACCTGTTTATCAAGGTTTGTGACGACCCAACTTTTTTCTCGCTCTTCATTAGGAATTTTTGAATCGATAAAAAAACGACTGATCTTTTTGGTCAGGCCACGCGCCAAGCGGATTCGGTCTCCTGGCTGACGCTTACGTACGATCAGCTCAGAGGAATAGTTTAGCGGTAAATCTTGGGAAAACTCTGACCAATTTGTGATTTTTTTGGGAATATGCTGTTCATTTATCGGAAAATACCCAATCCATTCCTTTTCAGAAAGATAGATCCCCTCCCCTAAAACCAGACGCTGACTGACTTCTGTCAACGGCGTTGCAGGCTTTTGGGAAACAGCTACAGATTCCAATAATAATTGGTCATAACTGCGCCGCAACTGCCACTGTTTGTGCAATGCCAATTGCCATTGCCCTTTCTTTTCGTCTAGCAGACGCAATAACTGTGGCAGCTGTTTTTGATTGAGTGGCTGCTTTGTAAAAGCTTCTGCTTGCTGCAAAAACCCAGCATAGAAAAAATAGCGCTGCGCCGGCGAAAACGTCGGTAGCTGTTGCAGATCGATCACTAAGCGAGCAGCTTGCTGTTGAACGAACGCAGACAACCATTGCTGCTGCTCTTGCTGGATCAACTGATTGGCTAACTGCATTTCTACAGAAAGCTGTTGAAAATGTGGCAGCAGTTGCGGATTTTCCGCTTTTAATGCCGGCACTACTTGCTGGCGTAGTCGATTTCGCAAATACAACGGTTCGTGATTGCTTTCATCTTCAAAGTAGGGAATCTGCTGTGCTTGCGCATAGTCGTAAATCGCTGCCTTACTGACACTAAGCAGCGGCCGCAACAGGACTCCTGTGTGAAAAGGCTGCTGCTGCTGCATCCCGCCAGCCGATTGCAAGCGGCCTTCTCGCATCATCTTCATCAGCATCGTTTCTACTTGGTCATCACTGTGATGGGCAGTCAGCAAAACATCATAGCCTTCTTGGGACATGACATCGGCAAAAAACGTATAGCGAAAGTCGCGAGCGCTAGCTTCTACGCCGGTTTCTGGCGGATTTTCCCAACACCGCTCATAAAAAGGAATGCCGCGTTCCTGGCAGTACTGCCGTAAAAAAGCCGCTTCCTCAGCAGATGCTGGACGCAATTGATGGTTCACATGTGCCACGCCAAAACATGGCTCTTTTTGCATTTCGGGAAACAACTGACAAAAGACCTGCAACAAGACCATCGAGTCGACGCCCGTCGATACCGCCAGCAAAAAGCGGCGTTTTTTTTCCGGATCGATAGCAGCGATTTGCCCTCGAACGGTTTGAATGACCATCTTATGACCTCCTTTTCCTTCGGTAGACCCACAAGAAAGAAAGCTGAAACAAAACGAACCAACAGTTTTGTTCCAGCTTTTTCCAACTTGCTATTCATGTTTAGTTACGGCGTCCGCCGCGGCCACCGCGTTTTCCTTCTGTATTTCGACGTAATGACGAAAGACGATCATCACTATCTTTTAGAAAAGAACTCATCAATGAATCGAAGTCTTGTTTATTTACATTCGTAGTTTGATTGCGTGAAAAAGATTTTTTCGGATTTGGTCGATTGAATTCTTTTTTCGGGTATTCACGTTTTTCTTCCGGTTTATCTTCTGCTTTGCGGATCGATAGGCCGATTTTTCCATCGTTGCCGATTGCCGTAACAAGTACTGTCACTTCATCCCCAACAGACAACACGTCGTGAATGTCTTTGACGAATCCGTTTGATACTTCACTGATATGCACCAAACCAGTTTTCCCTTCACCAAGATCAATGAACGCACCAAAATTTGTAATACCAGACACTTTGCCCTTTAGTTTCGCTCCAACTTCGATTGACATATAAAAAATGTTCCTCCTAATTTTTACCCATTTAAAATAATTCAAACTACTGCGCTGAGTAGGTATGACATTGCTTAATCTTGTGACTCTGTGGATGATGATTCTTGCTCGCTTTGTGAAGAGCCTTCATTCGTGCTCTGAGAATCCGTTCCGTCCGGCAAGACCGGATAGATCTTTTCGCCATCTTTTGAATAGAAGAATCGGCTCCGGGCCAATTTCGCTACATATTCATCGTCTTTCAGTAAGGCAACATCCCGCTCCAACGAAGCCACTTTTTGTTCAGCTTCTTTTTGTTCAGCGACTGTTTCCGCCTTATATTCCTTTAGCTTTTGCAGGCGCATTTGATCGTTGAACATCTGAATGCCTACGATCGCAAATATCGCTAATGCCGCTACGAAAAACGCCACCAGCCGACGTCGACGAAACACGACTTGCCGCCGCTCTTTTTCAAACTTGGCAAATTGCTCTTTCGCATAATCGGTCTGCAATAGTTCTATTTTTTTATTTGATTCTTTTGCCACCTGAACTCGCTCCCGTCGCTGTCTTTGTTTTTTACATTATACCAACATCCGCAAAGCTTGTCTAACTGAAAATGCCGTAAAAATCAAGCATTTTCTGAGATTCTTTCCTCTGAAACGATCTCATACATTTTTGCAGCGTCTTCTTTTTTCGTCGATTCATGCAATTCATTAACTTTTACTTCCAAGACCTTATTCCCGAACTGAATGCGCATGGTATCGCCTACTTTGACGTCACTGCTTGACTTGGCTAATTTGCCGTTGATCTGAATACGTCCCTTGTCTGCCACTTCTTTGGCCACAGAGCGACGCTTGATGATGCGGGAGATTTTAAGAAATTTATCTAATCTCATGTTTTTCACCTCTTCTTAATAGTTTCTTTCCAAATGGAACTAACAGCCATTCGCGAATCGTTAACAATTTGATTTTGATCGCTGCCCCGATAAAGGCTGCGCCTCCCAGACCGACACCGCCTAGGCAAAAAAGCAGCGCCTGTAGTCGATGGGTCAAAGGACCGTTCAATAAGATCGCCACGAAGCTATAATATAAGAATAGCACGCTTGCCATGATCCCTAAACAAATAAATAATTTTTTTCCATAATTTCCTTCATACCAAAAGCGATTGATGCTACTTTGTGCTCGACGCTGTTCGGAAACCACAAAACAGCATAAGGTCGCGCCTAACCCCAACAGCGTACTGATACTTGCTCCTGCAGTCCCATAAGAAGCAGTCAGCGGCCACATTGATAGACATTTAACCAAAAGACCGATCCCCGCAGCAATCAAGCCGAAGGTATAGGTACTGCGGCTTTGTTGAATGCTTTGATAAGCTTGAATTGTCGCCATCAGAGCGATGGAAAAGACAAACAATACTAGCGCCGCATTGCCAGATCCGTCTTTGAATAAGGCAAAGTTGATATAAGGCAGCAAAATCGCTAAGCCTACGGCGGAAGCCGAAGCAATCCCGATTGTTAGGCGTAAATACATTTTTGCCGACTTTTCAAACAGCTGCTGATTTTTTACCGTCAAATACTTGGTCAATGTTGGCAAAAACGTCGAACTTAACGCCATCGCCACCACAAGACCTAGTTGGACGAGGGGTTGTCCTCGATCATAGATCCCTTTCGAAATCCGAGCTGCTTGTGCCGTCAACCCACCTGCTTCCAGTGCATTGGTCAACAAAAACGAATCCGCTAACTGGAACAAGATCAAATAGCCGCTATAAATCGTCAACAGACCGCCTTCTAAGAAGAACCGTTTTTTCAAAGAGGCTGATAAAACAGCAGTGTTTTCTCCTATACTAGTGACTGGTTTATGCCATAACGATAAGCGTTTGCCGTTGATTTGTCGGCTATAGTAACTTAAAATCCACCACGCCGCAAGCCCCCCGACTAAGGCACCCATCATGGCGACAGTCCCCGTTTGATAAACCGTCCAACCCAATTGCTGGAAAGCTGCCGCAGCACCTAAAATCACCCCGACTCTAAGGAGCTGCTCTACGACTTGGGAAACTGCGGTTGGCACCATTTGTAAATTCCCTTGAAACATTCCTCGATAAAAGGTCAAAGGTGGGACAAACAAGAAGGTAAAGGAAACGACTCGAATCAAGCCTGACAGTTGGTAGTCCCCCATCACTTGCGCGATTGGACCGGCAAATAAAAAGGTCATAGCCCATAAGCCGATCGCCGACCAAAGCACATAAGGCGTCAAAGCTTGTAGCCGTTCCTTGCTTTTCAAAGGATCGGGTTCTTCAGCGACAATGCGGGAGATAAACTGTGGCAAACCTGACAACGCCAAAGTCATTGCCAATCCATAAATCGGATAGACTTGTTGATACACATAAAACCCTTCGTCCCCTACCAGGTTCTGAAAAGGGACCCGATAAACGGCACTTAAGATTTTTGCGATAAAGGAAGCGATCGTTAAAATAAACGCCCCTTCCATCGTACGCTTCAATTGTGATTTCGGCATCCCTCTGGTTCCTTTCTAGCCTTGACTGGCGTATTTTTGTTCCCGTAATGCTTTGACAAAATCTTGGATTTCTAATAGCCAGGTGCTTTCTTTCATCACTGGCGGAATCTGTAATTTGATGGTCATTTGCTCATGATCGACACCCATCGTGGCTTTTAATTTAGTGGCTTTTAATGCCTCAAACAGCTGCTCCACCGAATAATTTTTCGTGCCGACTTTACTCAAAGTAAACGACACCGTCTGTTGCTGCTTGCGGATAGTTTCTAACAAGGCACGATCCCCGTTCATTTTGATCTCGCCCACCGTTAAGAGGTGCGCCACTTCAACAGGGTATTCTCCAAAACGGTCTAACAAATCATCTTGAAGTTCATCGACTGCTTCTTGTGATTCCAGCTCACGAATTCGTTTGTAGATCTCGATTTTTTGCCGTTCATCTTCAATATACGAAGTCGGCAAGTAGGCATCGATCCCCAGATCAATCTCAACGGTCGTTTTCTCTGTTTGGGTATTTTTCCCTTGCTTACGGGTAACTGCTTCCGACAGCATTTGCGAGTACATGTCAAACCCGACTGCATCGATAAAGCCGTGCTGTTGCGCCCCCAATAGATTTCCCGCTCCACGAATCGAAAGATCGCGCATCGCGATTTTGAATCCTGAACCTAACTCCGTAAAGTCCTTAATGGCTTGTAGTCGTTTTTCACTGACTTCGTTCAACACTTTTTGCTGTTCATACATGAAATACGCATAGGCGACTCGATTGCTCCGTCCGACACGGCCGCGCAACTGATACAACGTCGAAAGCCCCATGTAATCGGCATTTTCTACAAACAACGTATTGGCATTGGGAATATCCACACCGGTTTCAATGATCGTCGTTGTCACCAACACATCGTATTGGCCTTCAATAAAGTCAAACAACGTATTTTCCAATTGGATCTCAGTCATTTGCCCGTGGGCATAAGCGATTCGTGCATCAGGCACTAACGCCTGCAGTTCTTCGACTTTTCGCTCGATCGTATCGACACGATTATAGAGATAAAACACTTGGCCTCCCCGGGCCATCTCCCGTTGGATCGCTTCTCGCACCGCTCCTGGATTCATCTCCATCACATAGGTTTGGATCGGGTAACGATTTTCCGGTGGTGTTTCGATCACAGATAGGTCCCGCACCCCCAGCATCGACATATGCAACGTTCGTGGGATCGGCGTTGCCGTCAACGTCAACACATCGACTTGCGAACGCAGTTGTTTCAAGCGCTCTTTGTGTTTGACCCCAAACCGTTGTTCTTCATCGATCACCAACAAGCCCAAATCAGCAAACTCAACATCTTTTGACAATAATCGGTGGGTCCCCACCAAAATATCGACTTGCCCTTTGCGCACTTGCTCGATCGTTTCATTCTGCTGTTTTTTCGTCCGAAAACGACTCAGCACCCCAACATTGACGGGGAATCCTTCAAAACGATCGACCATCGTTTCATAGTGCTGCTGCGCCAAGATCGTTGTCGGCACTAAGAAAGCCACTTGTTTGCTTTCTTTGATCGCTTTAAAAGCAGCCCGCAGCGCCACTTCTGTTTTCCCAAAACCAACATCTCCGACTAACAAGCGGTCCATCGGTTTTTCTTTTTCCATATCCCGCTTGATCTCTGCCGTACTGCGCAGTTGATCATCGGTTTCCGAATACGGAAAAGCATCTTCAAATTCTTTTTGATAGGCATCGTCTGGTTGAAAGGCATAGCCTTTTTCCGATTCGCGTTTGGCATACAATAAAATCAAATCATCCGCGATGTCTTCAATTTTAGCCGTCACTTTGCGCTTGGTCTTCGCCCACTCACTGCCGCCTAATTTATTGATTTTCGGTGTTTTCGACTCGGAAGCCACATATTTCTGAATCAAATTCAATTGGGTGACTGGAATAAAGAGCTTGTCTTCGTTTTGGTACAAGATCGTCATGTAATCTTGGTGGACGCCATCGACTTCTAAGGTTTCCATGCCGATGTACTTCCCGATCCCATGATTCGCATGGACGACATAATCGCCGGCTTTTAACTCATTGTAGCTTTTGAGACGTTCCGCATTGGTGACATTTTGCCGGCGGGCTCTTTTTTTGTTCATCTTTTGGAAAATTTCTTTTTCCGTAACCACCACTAGCTTGTCTTGCGGCATTTCAAAGCCGCTTTGCAAACGTTCCACCACGATTTGGGTGCGTCCCGTAAACAGGCGGTCTTGTTGCGTCTGCACCGCATAGATATCATGATCTCGCAGATCTTGCTCTAACTTCTTAGCCCGTTCTTGGTCACTGACCAGAAAAATCACCGTTTGCTGTTGCTTCTCCCAGCGATCGATCTCAACTTTCAAGAGACCCATTTGGCTGAAAAACTGCTGCATCGGCCGGTATTGGAATTGATGGATCGCTTGGAAGCGAATGTTCCCCATTCCTTTTTGGAATAATGAAAAGAAGCTAGTCACAAAGGTTTCTTTTTGTAGTAGCTGATGGACATCGATCCCGAATTGCTGTTCAGAAAAGACCCGCAGTTCCGCTAATTTTTGGGTATGCCACTCCGCCTCTTCCCGTTCGATCTCACGATTGGTCTCCATGATCCGAGCGTAATCATCGATCATCAAAAAGGCATCTTCAGAAAAATAATCTAAGACACTTGTTTGCTGACGATACAGCAAATCCGTGTAATAACGGGCACTTTCACCAGGAATCCCCGCTTGCCATTGAGAAGCCAACTGGCCAAAATAATCTTCTAAAAAGGCACGATCGGTTGCTTCTTTGGTGACTGCCAACCGCTTGTTCAATAATTCTTGCAGCTGCTTTTGCCCCGCCGCTAAATCTTCCGCTGAGAAAACCAATTCGGTAGTGGGTAAAATAGCCACTTGTTGCAGCGTTTCCACTGAGCGTTGCGTTTCCACGTTGAAAGAACGCATCGAGTCGATTTCTACATCAAACAACTCGATCCGTACGGGGTATTCGGCATTTAATGGGTATATATCGAGGATGCTTCCACGAATACTGAATTCGCCGGGTTTGCCAATCATTGACTGCCGTTCGTAACCCATCAAGATCAATTGTTGCGGCAAACGCTCTAAATCGATCTCATCGCCAATCTGCCATTGAAATTGGTTGGCTAACCAGGTTTTCTTTTCAGGCAAATACTTTCGCAAAGCCGCCACCGGCAACACATAGATCCCGGTTTTCCCTTGAGAAACAGCATTCAGCGCTGCCACTCGTTCTTCTCGTGCTTCTGGTGAAGAAAAAGCCATTTCGGCTGACAACACTTCATCCACTGGAAAAACATAGACATCTTCCGTCACATTACGCAGATCTTCGGCTAGTTGATTTGTATAATAGAGATTTGGTGTCACCACGATCACTTGCTTTTGAAATGCCTGATACACACCGGTGATCGCTAATGTTTTTGCCGATCCAGCTAGACCGGTCAGTAATTGCCGGGGGGCCTGTTCACGTAAACCTGCATGCCAAGCCGCCACTGTCGGCACTTTATTTATTAATTCAATTAAATCCATCTCGGCCCTCCTTAGTTAAATCGATTCATTGTGGCAAGAAAGTCGCCGTTGGTCAAGTAATCACTACTTGCCTCGACCGCTTTATCAATACTTTGTAAAACGATCGGCAGATCGTCTTTTGCAAAAGGACTCAGTACATGATTGACCACGGTTTGTCCCGGACGCGGACGATCGATCCCGATTTTGATCCGGTCAAAGACTGTCGAATCCAAGTGAGCGATCAAACTCTTGATCCCATTGTGGCCACCTGCACTGCCTTTTTGGCGCAAGCGGATTTTCCCTAATGCTAAATCAAGGTCATCATAGACCACCACTAATTCTTCTTGGTAGATGCCAAAATAGGTCATCAACGGACCTACCGCACGACCCGATTCATTCATGAAGGTTTGCGGTTTGACCAAAAGGATTTTTTCACCCTTCAAGAAAAACTCTGCCACCTCTGCTTCAAAAGCCGACTTTTTAAAGGTTGCTTGGTACTTTTGTGCCAACGCATCCACTACCATAAAGCCAACATTATGTTTGGTTTTTTCATATTTTTTGCCGGGATTTCCCAAGCCTACAATCATTTTCATTTTTTAGTTACGCTCCATTATTTCTAGTTTCAAGCTGATTCTTCATCTATTTTATCGGTTTTCTTATCCAAACACAAAATACTGGGCACACAAATGCGCCCAGTTCTTTTGCTTAGGTAATTATAACACGAAATGGACTGTTATGGTGGCGTCCTCTTGCTCAGTTTTTATCTTTCTTAACTAATCTTAATAAAACGTTGGTATATCTTCTTTTTGAAGTAATAACAAAGAAAGCATTTACAACTGAAACAGTGATATTTTGTGTAATATTGTTGTGCAAATCACATGACAAATATACTTGAAAATGGTAGGATGATAGCGAGTAAAACAATTATGCGGAAGGAATGATACACAGATGACTGCAAAAACGAACAAAAAAGATCACCAAAAGGTAATTCTTGTTGGAGACGGTGCGGTTGGTTCTAGTTACGCGTTTGCGTTGGTGACCCAAAACATTGCGCAAGAAGTCGGAATCATTGATATAAATACAGCAAAAACAGAAGGCGACGCAATTGATTTGTCCCATGCCTTGGCCTTTACTTCCCCTAAGAAAATCTATGCCGCTTCTTATGAAGACGCACATGATGCTGATTTAGTTGTTATTACTGCTGGTGCGCCTCAAAAACCAGGCGAAACCCGCTTAGATTTGGTTCATAAAAACTTAAAAATCAACCGGGAAGTAGTTACCCAAATCGTTGATTCAGGGTTTAACGGAATCTTCTTGGTAGCAGCAAACCCAGTCGATATTTTGACTTATTCGACTTGGAAATTCTCAGGCTTCCCGAAAGAACGCGTCATCGGTTCAGGTACTTCATTAGATTCTGCCCGTTTCCGTCAAGCATTGGCTGAATTGGTCGATGTTGATGCCCGTAACGTCCATGCCTATATCTTAGGTGAACACGGGGATTCAGAATTCCCTGTTTGGTCTCATGCCAACGTAGCCGGCCTACAAATCTATGAATGGGTCAAAAATAACCCAGACATCGATGAAGAAGCCATGGTCAACATTTTCTTCAGCGTTCGTGATGCAGCCTACACCATCATCGAGAAAAAAGGTGCGACTTTCTATGGGATCGCAGTAGCTTTAGCACGGATCACTCGTGCGATCTTAGACGATGAAAATGCTGTTTTACCATTATCTGTGTACATGAACGGCGAATATGGTTTAAACGACTTGTACATCGGTGCGCCTGCAGTCATCAATGCCCAAGGGATCCAAAAAGTAATTGAGATTCCATTGACGGATGGGGAAAAAGACCGGATGGCCGCTTCTGCAAAACAATTAAAAGATATTCTTGATGAAGCTTTTGCGAAACTAGATGCAGAAGACAATCAATAATTTCTCTCACTTCGTTTAGCTAATCAACCATGCAATTGAACGAACCTTACAGCTTACTCTTTTTCAGAACAATTTGATCAAGATGACCTGCTGCCGGTTCGTTCAGTTTTTTTATGCAATGAAATGCTTTTCTACAGCTTAGCTAAAGATAGTTTAAGAATTTTCTATTTTTCATGGAAGTTTCATTTGCCATATTCGCTTTCCTGGGGGAATATGGTATGATTTAAGCGTTATTATCTATTATGCCATTAGAAAAAAGGAGTAGTTGAATGACTCGTTCAAACAAACATACTGACGCCAAGAACAATACCAAGAAAATTGTTCTGATCGTTGTGGCTGCTTTATTAGTAGTGATCGCTGGCGGCTATACCTACCGAAGTACATATTATGCGAACCGTTTTTTACCAAAGACTGAAATTGAGGGCATCGATATCAGCAACAAAACCGTCGCTGAGGCCAATGCCCTGCTGCATGACCGCTATTCGCAAGAAGATTTCACCATCAAAGAAGGCGATAGCGAATGGAAGACAATCAACCTTGCTCAATTTGGTTTACAGACGGATTTCACCGATGAGCTACAATCGTTAAAAGATGAACAGAACCAGTGGAGTTGGGGAATGGCTTACGTTTCTGCTGCAGAAGAAAAAACACTGGATAATCTCTCGGTAGATCAAGATACGCTAAACAGCGAAACAGACACGATTCAAAAGGAACTAGAAACTTTAAATGAGGATCGTACCAAGTCTGCCGATGCAACATTGGAAAAAGGCGAAGACGGTTTTTCTATCAAACCAGAAGTTGACGGCGATGCCATTGATGTGGACAAAGCAGTGGCTGACTTACAAGAAGCCATCGTCAGTGGCGAAAAGGAACTAAATCTCGGCGATTACATCACAAAACCAAGTGTGACCGCTGATGATCCTGATCTAACCAAAGAAATGGATTCGTTGAATAAAATCGCCAAAGTAACCGGCAATTATACGATCAACGGAAACACGTTTCAAATTCCAAGAGAATCGATCATGGATTGGCTCTCTTACAAAGATGGCAACACCACGATCGACGAAGACAAAGTAAGAAGCTATGTCGCTTCGATCGGTGAGCAATACAACACCAGCACCAATTCTTCGACCTTCAAGAGTACCAAACAAGGCGAAGTAACAGTTCCAGCCGGCACCCTCAGCTGGACGATCCAAACCGATGCGGAAACAGAAGCCTTGATCGAGGCGTTAAAAGCCGGCGAAGACTTCACCCGCACACCGATTGCTCAAGGAAGCACCGATGCTGGCAGCCCGTTATTTGGCAACACGTATATTGAAGTTGATTTGAAAAACCAACACATGTGGTATTACAAAGATGGCGAGCTGGTGCTAGATACGAAAATCATCTCTGGGAAACCAGCTACACCAACGCCAACTGGTGTCTTCTATGTCTGGAACAAAGAAGAAGATGCAACCTTGACCGGTGAAGATTATGCGTCCCCTGTTGATTACTGGATGCCGATTGATTGGACCGGTGTCGGAATCCATGATTCTGATTGGCAAACGGAATACGGTGGTGATCTTTGGAAAACCCGCGGCTCTCACGGCTGTATCAATACTCCGCCAGGCGTCATGAAAGAATTGTACAGCAAAGCCGAAGTCGGGACACCCGTGATCGTGATTTAACCGAAAAAAGAGTCAGACCTTTTTATAGATGAACCAAAAGCTGCAAAAGAAAATTCTTTTGCGGCTTTTTTGCTATCTCCCCCATGTTCCTATTTACAAAGCGTCATTTAATTAATATACTTAATTAACTATATTAATTAATAAGGAGAATCATTTTGGAAAAAGTCGTCTTCATCGATCGTTCTACTTTGGCTGGAAGTTTGATTAAAATTTTTGCCCGCAACATCCAAATGCTTTCTGAGGATCAAATCAGCGTGACGGTTCTGACACCGGAACGACTAGCAAGTTATCGTTTTTCGCAAGAAAAAATCGTTTTGGTCGACCCCTTGCTTTCTTTAACAGATCCAATGATCCAACAAGCTATCCCACCGCGCATCAAACGCCTGTCGTTTCCTGTCAATCATTACAGCGGCATGAATACTGAAGGCATTCTAGAATTGATCCAACAAGCATAACCTAAAAAGGCCGACGGAAACCAATGGTTTCTGCCGGCCTTTTCTCATGCCACTTGCCCTTTGCTAGACCATCGCTTCTTCTTGTTCTAACAAAGTAACTTGCTCTCCTTTGTCTTGCAGCGCGGCGACGTGCATCGTCCCCCACTGGCAAAGGGTATCCAATAAGCCGCCTAACGTTTCTCCATATTCACTCAAGGAATACTCAACTTTGGGTGGTACTTGATTATAGGACTTACGGGTAACGATATCAGACTCTTCTAATTCCCGCAATTGCTGCGTCAACATTTTTTGACTGATGCCAGGAATTTTCCGCCGTAAATCACTAGGACGCAATGCCCCATGGCGTAAATTACAAAGAATGATTGGTTTCCATTTCCCGCCGATGACATCCATTGTTGCTTCTACACCAATATTATAAATTTTTTCTTCCATTTTTTTCACCTCATCATGTTTGCTAACATACAAAAGTTACCAAAAGGTGTGTATCAAACAAAAAAGTACGTACTATACAACCTTACCTCCTCATTATATGATGATTACAGAAAAAAATAAAGGAGATGTTTTTATGATCGAAAAATTATCGGATACCGTTACACTGAACAATGGCAGTAAAATCCCCGGTTTGGGGTTAGGTGTCTTTCAAATCCCTGAAGCTGAAACAGCAGAGGTCGTGAAACAGGCCATCGTCAATGGGTATCGCCTGATTGATACGGCGGCTATTTACGGCAACGAAACAGGAACAGGGGAAGGAATCAAACAAGGCTTACAAGAAACGGGGTTGGCTCGTGAAGAACTCTTTGTCACTTCCAAACTTTGGAACGATCATTTAACTTATGATGAAACGATCCACGCCTTCAATGAGAGTTTGGCCCGCTTAAACCTCGAGTATCTCGACTTGTACTTGATCCATTGGCCGGGAAATCAGGCATTTCAAGAGTCATGGCGCGCATTGGAAGACTTGTATGCTGCAGGAAAAATCAAAGCAATCGGGGTCAGCAACTTCCAGATTCATCACTTGGAGCAATTATTGGCCGTTGCTAAGGTCGTTCCTGTCGTCAATCAGATCGAACTGCATCCCAAACTGACGCAGCAAGACCTGCGGGACTTTTGTGCTGAAAAGGGTATTGCGATCCAAGCCTGGTCACCTTTGATGCAAGGTAAACTGCTGACAGATGACACCGTCTTGGCAATCGCCGATGCACAGCAAAAATCAGCGGCACAAGTGCTTTTACGCTGGGCTATCCAACAAGGAATCTTAGTCAATGTCAAATCGACACACCCTGAGCGAATGATCGCCAATGCAGCGATTTTTGATTTCCGTTTATCAGAAGAGGAAATGGCCCGCTTGAACACATTAAATGAGGACCTGCGAGTGGGTCCAGATCCAGACACATTCGATTTTCATTAATCACACTATATACTAAACAAAACCTTAGGAGGAAGTAGAATGACAAACACAAACACAGGCTTTTCAATGGTGAACCACGTGGGAATCACCGTCAGCAATCTCGAACGTTCCATCCAATTTTATGAAGCATTAACTGGAAAGAAAATCGCCAATCAAGATACGATCGGTGGCAAACGAATGGCGCAAACGCAAGGTTTAGAGGATACATTGATCAAATACGCCAATCTTCATTTAGACAATCTCAACATCGACCTTTTAGAATACGTCGAACCAAAATCCAACAAAGCTAGCTATTCCAATGAGCAAATCAGTGCCATGCATCTTTGTTTTGAAGTCGAAAATATTGATGAAGCCGTTGCTCGTCTAAAAGCCATCGGGGTTGAACCTGACGGTACCCCAATCGTTTTTGAAGAACAAGATGGTTTAAAAAGCGGCTTCGGGACAGGAGTTGCCTACTTTACAGATCCAGACGGTACCAATCTTGAACTGATTGCACCAAAAGGCCCTTTTCAACGGGGATAATTGAAAAAGGGATGGCGACTTATAGCGCCCTCCCTTTTTATTTACGCAAAACTATCTATTTTTTCAATAGTTCCCCTTCATAGAACCCTTTACAGCGAGTACAATAAATAGATAATCCTCTTTATTCGCTGATTTTCCCAACAAATCGCACGTGAAAGGTAGTGATCTCGATCGATATTGGACTTTTTTTGTTGATTTTTACAGGTATTTTTTTCATCGTCTTCCGGTTCTTTTACCGAGAAGAACCCAATTATATCTTCGGCTTTCGCACCAAGCGCAGTACAGCCAGTATCAGCAATTGGCGTTTTTCCCAGCAGTGGTTCTCCCTGTTGGCGATGCTCTTTCTAGGTGGGGTCATTGTGCTGCAGCGCAACGAGCTGATTGAAGAGAAATTTTACCAGCTAGCCGTCCTTGGCAGCTACCTTCTAGCAGCACTGCTGGTAGAAATAGCGCTTTATCTCAAAGATTCACGCTCGAGCACCAAAAAGTAAGACAAAAAAGACATTCCGGGGAATGTCTTTTTTCTATTCTTTATTTTGACTGTGGATCGTGATTCCCAACACCAAGGCTAAAATTCCTGAAACCACCCAGATGGTCCGGTGGAATAAGAAAATTCCTAGCAAGCTGCTTAAGACTGCACCAAAAAAGAAGCCGCCGATGATCAAGGAAATAGAAATAATCTTGGGCGTCACTGATCGGTCCTTTTTAAACCAGCGCATGTACACATAATCAGCCAGTGAACGTAAGTTGCCGGTGGTCATCGTGGTGGCATAGGGCATCCCTGCCAAGCGACGATAGGCGGCATATTGAATCGCTGCAAAAAAAGATAACCCCGAATCGATCATGACATTGGGTAATGATCGAGCAAAAAAGCCCAGAACCAAAATACCGATCGCTTCAAAGATCAATGCGGCATTTTGCCAAACGATCCAGCCCCCTGTCGGAAAATGATGCTGCAGATAATTCGTCACTACGATCCCCACTAAAAACATGAAGATTGGTGGCAGATATCGAAAGGCTTGTTCAAACTGCCCCGTTGAAAGATTGATCCCTAACAAAATGACATTCCCCGACTGCATGCTCGCAAACACTTCACCGTGAAAGAGATAGGTATAGGCATCTAAAAAGCCGCCAGCCATCGCGAGAAGAACCCCCACCGGCAAACTTTCATGCACGAGAAACTCGGTTTTGCCTTTGACACTACTCAAACTTTTTTCCATTGGTTTCGCCTCTTGTTTTTTTATACTTTCTGACAGCTTAACGCTTAAAAACGCCGACAACTCGTTATGTTTTGCGGCGTTTAGGTGACTTTTTCGATAGCTGACAAATCAACCACCCCAAAAGAACGGCGGTCAGTGCTCCAGCTGAATCCAGCATGACATCTTGAAAAAGCGGCGTCCGTCCTCCCGTCAGCATTTGATGGTATTCATCGATCCCTGCATAGCCAGTGGCTGCCAACCAAGCAAAAAAAGCGGCTAGCCAATACGGCATACGGCGATAAACGAGCACGAAAAACAAACTGCCCCCTAGGACAAAATAGGTAAAGAAATGTGCGCCTTTACGGATGAAAAATTCCACAAAGGAGAAATAGCCTTTTTCCGCAATACTGATCTCCGAACCAGCATAGGAAAAAGAAATCTTCTCTAGCCACTCTTTCAATGGTTCATTTTTTAAGATTCGTGAAAGCAACCCAATTTGCGATTGCTGCTCATAGGTTTGTGAAGAACTGATAAAGAGGATAACCATGACCGCAACTGCGATACAAAAGTAAAAATTCGGTTCTTTCAGTAATTTTTTCATAATTTTCACTCCTCATTTTCCTATCTTACCATTTTCATTTGGTGATGCAACTGTTTTTCAAAAAGAGCGTTCTATTGATCTTTCAGCGTTTCGATGAAAAACGATCTTCCTTTAGAGTCTCTCTTTCAAAGCGATTCCTCAAAAAACATAAAAAAGTATCTGAAACAGCTTTTCATGCCATTCAGATACTTTTCTCATTTCTCAGACCATAACCTAGAAGGAAACGAATTATTCAAACCCAACGATTCGATGAGGAACATAAGGCTCCTCGAGATATGCAATATCAGCGGGATCCAAAGCAATGCCTGTCGCCTTAACTGCTGTTTCAACATGAGACATTTTCGTCGCGCCAATCACTGGTGCTGCCAGAGTTGGTTTGCTGAATAACCAAGCTAAAGAGATTTCTACTCGACTGACACCATAGCGACTAGCCAATTCTCCAACGCGGTCAATAATCAGTTGGTCTTTATCTGCGGTTTCGTCATATTTGGAGCGAGCAACCTCATCAGTCACTAACCGTTTTGATGACTCATTGTTGCTTCTGGCCAAACGACCAGAGGCTAATGGACTGTACGGTGTAAGAGCGATACCTTCTGATTCACAATAAGGAATCATTTCTCTTTCTTCTTCACGATAGATCAAGTTTAAATGATTCTGCATAGAAACGAATTTGGTCCAACCATTTTTCTCAGCAATATAATTGGCTTTTTGAAATTGGTAAGCATGCATCGCTGATGCGCCAATATAGCGAGCTTTTCCTGATTTGACCACATCATGTAAGGCTGCCATCGTTTCTTCGATCGGTGTGTTGTAATCCCATCGATGAATGATGTATAGATCAACATAGTCTGTTTGCAAACGTTTCAAGCTTTGATCTATTTGGGACATGATATGTTTCCGAGAAAGTCCACCGCCATTAGGGCCATCAAACATTTTCTGATGTACTTTTGTTGCCAGCACGATTTCATCCCGTTTAGCATAGTCTTTCAATGCTGCACCTAGAATCTCTTCACTACGCCCGATTGAATAAACATTCGCCGTATCAAAAAAATTGATTCCCAAGTCAAGTGCCCCTTTAATGATTGGACGGCTGTCAGCTTCTTCCAAAACCCATTTGTGTATCCAATTGACTGGGTCACCGAAACTCATCGCACCTAAACAGATTTTGGAAACATCCAAACCCGTATTGCCTAATTTGGTATACTCCATTTTACTGATCACTCCCCACTATTTTCTTTGTTAGCTGAATTTTAATTCAAACAAAAAGCGATGTCTATTGCTTAAAAAACGCCTTCCTATGCTTTTTAGGCATAGACTTTCTGGCGATTAGGTGATCACTTGATCTTTCCTAAGATAAGTGATGTATCCACTTAATAAATAGTCTGCTCAAAATTACGCAGCTAGAAACAATGCTTATCCATTTTTTAAGGGTTCAATATGGCTTTTGTGGTCACAAAAAAACAAGGCTTGTTCCCCTTGACTTCAAGTACACTCAAACAGCTACAATAGTAAAAAAGGAGTAATGATTATGAAGCGGTTATACTTAATGCGCCACGGAGAAACTCTTTTCAACAAACTTGGCAAAGTACAAGGATGGTGTGATTCTCCCCTAACGGAGACCGGCAAAGAGCAAGCCCATAAGGCAAAAGCTTACTTTGCAAGAAACCAACTAACTTTCGGCCATGCAGTAGCATCGACTCAAGAAAGGGCCTGTGACACACTAGAAATAATTTGCGGGACAACCGACTATGAGCGCCGAAAAGGATTGAAAGAAATGAATTTTGGTCTATTCGAGGGAGAAAGTACCCACTTGCAGCCGAAAGGACCAAAAGCTTACGAACATTTTTATCAATCCTTCGGCGGAGAATCTGCTGCTGAAGTTCGCCAACGAATGTTTGCCGAGCTTGTAGATATCATGACCACTACCAAAGCTGACAATACCTTAGTTGTCTCCCACAACGGAGCAATCTTTTATTTTTTCAAACACTTATTTCCAAATGAAGTTCCCCCTTTACGATTGGCTAATTGCGGTTTTATGGTCTTTACTTATGAAAATGGCCACTTTTTTTATCTCGAGACCGTTGATCCTACAAGATCAGTGACCAACTGATTCAATAATACCGTCTCCTTTCAGCACTCTCCCATAATAACCAACTGCTGTCGTGACCTTCCTGCTTAACCATGTTCTACCTATAAAAAAAGTGCGTCGAACCTATCTCTGTTCGACGCACGGATTTTTTCATCATTCACTAGTCAGTAAAAACAGCTTTGTTCATCCTTATAGAGCTGACATACTTCTTTTGAAACAACTTAAGCGACACATCGCTGCCTACCTGCAAGTTTTTGCTTATTTTCAGACCTGTGGTTCATCCTTGAAGAGGCTTGTACCCATCTCATAGCCCTCGACATAATGATTTAAGCGGCGAACGACGGCTTCAGCAGCAGATTTTGAAGGGGTAATGATCAATAGGATATCAAAACCTGCGATGGTACCGGCGATCTCCGGTAGCTCCATCTCATCTAGGTAGTTGGCGATGACATCTGCTCCATTTCCCGCAGTATGCACCACCACCATAAACTCGACTTGCGTGATCGCTTTTAAATATTCATACATAGAAAAAGCAATTTTGTCCTCCAAATTGCGCTCTTTTGATTCAAAAATCGAATAATAAGGACGACCATTTTTCGCATAGGTTTTGGCAATATTCATTTCTCGCATATCACGGGAAATCGTCGCTTGGGTTGCTGTAACGTTTTCTTGTTTTAATAAGTTCATCAATTCTTCTTGAGATTCGATACGGTGTTCCGCAAAAAGACGTTTGATGATCACTTGACGCTCTTTTTTCTTCATTTGTTCAATCAGCTCCTCTCAGATCTTATTAAATAAGCAGAACCTCTCACTCAGTGGGGGAGCAGCAAGACAGATTGCCTATCAAAGGAAGAGCATCGAGAAGATCAAGATCAGCAGATTCGAAACCCCAATCACAAGTAACGGTTTGCGCATAAAGCGGGTCCAAGTGGAATAGTTGACCCGAGCCAGCTCCAATCCCCCCATCACGACGCCAGAAGTTGGTGTGATCAAATTCACTAATCCGCAACCAGCAGTAAAGATCATTACCATGACGTTCGGATTGAGTCCGATGCTTTGCGCCAAGGCCCCCATGATTGGGATCGATACATACGCTAGTCCGGAAGTTGATGGAATCAAGAACGATAAGAGCAAATACAAAATGTAGGCGCCAATCACAAACAGGACAGGTGATAGACCTTCTAAAAGCTGGGAAGCCCGATCCAAAATAAACAGATCCAAGTACGTCGTTTGCATAATGTAGGAAGCACCCCGTGCCACAACGATGATCAAGACAACGGATAAAATGTCTTTGACCCCATCGATAAAGTTGGTCACGATTTCTTTTTCTGAGAATCCTTGAATCAACGCAATGATGATACTGATGTAGAAGAACCACATGGCCAAATCACCAAAATACCATTCACCGAAGCTATTGCCGGTCAAAAAGGCGGTCCAACCGTCAAACACATGGATATCAAAGTCGCCCCAAGGAATCAAGGAAACCACCATGATCACAAAGGATAAGCCAAAAATCGTCAAAATCAGGCGATGTTTTTGCGTAAACACCAAGGCTTCGTTCGTGTCTTTGACAAAATGTTCTTCCATTTCTTTTTGCTCTTGCAGCGATAAGATCGTCGACCCTTTGTCAGCTTTGACTTTTTTGGCATAAGACATCACTACAAAGATACAGTATGCGGTCGTGACTAACCAAAGCATTGCCCCGACTACTAAAATCGTGCCGTTGTTTGGGGCAATATCGATGCTTCGCAAGGCATCCATCGCAACGCCGGTCGCAAAGGGATTGACGGTGGAGCCAATCACGCCAGCACCCGCACCCAGCATAACGGTTCCTGCTGCGACGATCGTATCAAAACCTGATGCCACCATCGTGATTGCTAATAAGGAATAAAAAGGAATCGTTTCTTCCGCCATTCCATAAGTGGAGCCGCCGATCGAAAACAGGATCATTAAAATCGGAATCAAAATCAACTCATTGCCTTTGAGTTTTTTGACCAAATGTTGAATCCCGGCTTCCAAAGCGCCTGTTCGCGTGACGATATTCAAAAAACCACCTAAACAGAGAATAAACACACAGATCTCGATCGCATCACGAAATCCGTTAAAAGGCGCCATAAAGAAATCAGAAAACTTGGCACCTACCACTTGGCTGACCATCTCTTCTTGGCCTGCTGGTAAAGAAGGCGCAAAAGGCTGCCCTGCTAAAAGCCAGGAAGCGACCGTCAAGGCGATAATGATCAGAAATAAGATACTGAACGATGTCAGCGACTTTTTTTCTTTTTGCTTTTTTTTCATCTGTGTTCCCCCTTTATTGAATCAATCCTATTTGCTGCCTACATTAATTGACAACATGAGAAAAATAATCTTGGTCATAAATAATGAGTTCTTTGTAGCGATAATAAATCTTTCTTTTATGCACGAGCGCCTTGAGCGTTTGACTGACTGTCTCTCGCGTCGTTCCACTGTACTTGGCTATATCATTGATAAAAACGGGAAAAGGGATGCGAATCTGCTCACCTTGTGTCTGCCCATGCTCGATCATCAAAAGACCAATCGTATTGACGACTCTTGTTTGCGCACTGGAGGTGACACAATACTCGACACGGCGTCTTTGTTTTTCCAATTGACGGCTCATTTGCTGATTGAGCCACAGCAACTGACTTGTAGACGAAACAACTAGCGGTTCAAACAGCGACATCGCTGCAAACTGCACGACAATGTCTGTTGCAGCGAATGCCGATACATCATAGTTGTCTCTTTCAAACAAGCCAATCAAAGGAAATAACTGATCAGGCCCAACAAAATCTACATAACAATAGGAATCAGTTCCGTCGGTTTTTTCGATCCGCACAAGTCCTTCTATCACGAGGAATATCCGATCTCTTACGTCGCCTTCATAAAAAAGTACCTGGCCTTTTTTGTACGTACGGCAGTAAATATGCTCTTTCAAACGCTGCTGATTTTCTTCTTCCAGCCATTGAAAGCTGTTCACTCTTGTTGATGGATCTTTTATTTGGTGGTCGATCATTTTTCTCACTCCAATGTTTTGGGTCTTGCTTTGCTGCTTCGCTTATTTCCAGGTGATCTGCGTACCAGCGTCTTCGATGTCCGCCAGCTTGTCTAAAGAAGTAATCACTGCCTGTTTTTCCGCCCCCATTTTGACAAAATTCAAAGCGGCTTGCACTTTCGGCAACATACTGCCTGGTGAAAAATGGCCTTCATCGACATAGGTTTCCAATTCAGCGGCGGTCACATGATCCAACCACTGCTCATTTTCCTTGCCAAAGTTCAAAGCGATTTTTTCTACTCCCGTTAAAATGATCAGCTGATCCGCATCGACTAATCGAGCCAATTTTTCAGAAGCAAAATCTTTATCGATCACGGCTTCAACACCCAGGCCATTGTCTAACACGGGAATGCCGCCGCCGCCTGCACAAATGACGATCGTGTTTTGTTCAATCAGCGCTTTGATGCTGGCAACTTCTTGGATCGCTTGTGGTGCAGGACTGGCTACGACTTTCCGCCAACCACGACCAGCATCTTCACGATAGATGGCATCTGTTGCCGCCATGGCTTCTTTGGCAGCCGTTTCCGTTAAGAAAGGCCCGATTGGTTTTGTCGGATGGGCAAATGCTGGATCTTGGGCATCGACTGTAATTTCCGTGACCACAGTCACCACCGGCTTCGCTATTTGAGCTGCTTTCAACTGAGTTCTCAGCTCATTTTGCAACCAATAACCAATACTGCCTTGGGTCATAGCAACACAGGTATCTAAAGGCATCGCTGGATTTTTACTAGAATCGCTCGCTTGCTGCTGCAAAACCAGGTTTCCCACTTGGGGCCCATTCCCATGGGTAATGATCAAATGAACGTCTTTTTGGATCAGGGGAATTAAATACTCGACCGTCTGTTTAAGCCGCTCTTTTTGCCCTTTGGCACTGGCATCTTCTGCTAAGATGGCGTTGCCGCCAAGGGCGACAACGATCGTTGGTTTCTTTTCACTCATCTGCTCACTGCTCCTTCTTACACTCTAGGAATAAATAGATCGCCTAAGGTTACTGCCATGATCGCTTTGATTGAGTGCATCCGGTTTTCAGCCTCTTCAAATTGACGACCCCAGTGACTACGGAAAATATCGTCTGTGATCTCCATTTCAGAAATGCCGAATTTTTCTTCGATCATTTTTCCATACGTCGTATTCGTATCATGGAACGCTGGCAAGCAATGAAGCACGATCAAGCCATCGTCTTGTTTTCCGGTAGCCATCACCATTTCGCGGTTGATCTGGTAATCTTTCAACAGCTTCACCCGCTCTTCGAACTGATCTTCTTCCCCCATTGACACCCAAACATCGGTATACAAGACGTCTGCATCTTTGACGCCTTTTTGAATATCGTCTGTTACCATCAACTGACTGCCAGATTCTTTAGCAAATTCGTTGGCATAATCTGTCACTTCTTGCGCTGGGAAAAGTTCTTTTGGTGCACAGATACGAACGTTGACCCCTAAAATCGCCCCCGTCACTAACAAACTATTCGCCATATTGTTCCGACCGTCACCCACATAAACTAGCGTAATGTTTTCCAAGGTACCGAAGTTTTCTTTGATGGTCATAAAGTCAGCGATCATTTGGGTTGGGTGCCATTCATCGGTTAAGCCATTCCAAACAGGAACACCGGAGAATTTGGCTAAATCTTCAACGACTTGTTGGCTGAATCCACGAAACTCAATACCGTCAAACATGCTACCTAAAACTTTTGCTGTATCTTCGACGGATTCTTTTTTGCCTAGCTGAATATCATTCGCGCCTAAAAATTCTGGATGGGCACCAAGATCGATGGCAGCTGTCGTAAAGGCCGCCCGTGTCCGAGTCGACGTTTTTTCGAACAAAAGGGCAATGTTCTTGCCTTCCAAATAGCGATGAGAAATATTTTGTTTTTTCAACTGTTTCAAATAGATTGAAAAATCAATGAGGTATTCTAACTCGGCTTTCGTAAAATCTTTTTCTGCTAAAAAACTTCTTCCTTTAAATACTTGTTCCATCGATGATTCCTCCTCTGATTTAAATATCTTCTCTAACAAATGGCATGCTCATGCAACGAGGGCCACCACGACCGCGAACCAATTCACTGCCAGAGATTTTGTGCAATTTGATGCCGGCTTCTGCCAACTTCTGATTGGTGATGGTATTGCGGTCATATACGACGACTTCGCCAGGTGCGATCGTTAAAGTATTCGAACCGTCATTCCACTGTTCCCGAGCCGCTGCAATCAAATCGCTGCCGCCGCAACGAATCAATTCAACCGCATTTAGTTCTAGATAGCGACATAAAATATTTTCCAACGTGTCCTTTTCTTCTTTGATCGTCACCCCATCACCTGCTCGTGAGATTGAATAAACCGTCAGCTCTCCTTCAATTTCTGGATGGATCGTAAACTTGTCATGATCGACCATTGTAAATACCGTATCTAAATGCATGAATTTGCGCTCTTGACCAATGTCAAACGCTAGGACATATTCAAAGCTTGGCTCATTTTCGAACACTTTGCGGGCCAGCTGCTCAATCGAAGCGGCATCCGTTCGTTGCGAGATACCAATCGCCAGCACATGTTTTGACAGAACTAATTCGTCGCCACCTTCGATGCGGGTTGGTTGGGCGCGATCATAAAGCATATGAGGCGGATTTTGCTGAAACATTGGATGATGAGCAAAAATATATTTGCCGTATAACGTTTCGCGCCGTCTTGTTTCTGAATACATGCGATTCAACGAAACGCCGTTTCCAATCGTCGCAAAGGGATCGCGCGTAAAATACAAATTCGGCATTGGATCGATCAGAAATGGGTATTGATCATCCACGGTCCCAGCGAGGCTCTGGGTGTTTGGCAGCTCCAGTTCATTTTTGGCTAAACCAGCCATGGTTTTGTCGATCAGTTCCCGATCATTGTCGCAAGACAGAAAATAATCCGTGACTTCTTTGATGATCTCGGGACTTTGGATCGTTGTTTCCGCTAAATAATCCTTGAGAAATTGCTGTTTGATTTCTGGTGACGTGAGCGATTCAGCAGCTAAATCTTCTAGGTACAACACCTCCACATCATTTTGACGTAGGACTTCCGCAAACCGATCATGTTCTACTCTGGCTTGTTCCAAAAAAGGAATATCATCAAATAGCAGGCGGTTCAAATGATCAGGAACAAGGTTCTCCAATTCCCGACCAGGGCGGTGAAGCATGACTTGCTTCAAGCGTCCAATCTCTGAAAAAACATGAATAGCATTTGGCATTTTTCTTCCTCCTTCTTCTGTTTACGCCTCTATGCTACCTAATTGTATACGCTTTCGTAGTGGTATATTTCGTGTTCTTTTCGCAAAGGATTTGGCATTATGCATGAAAAAGCGAATATCGCTCTTCAGACGTTTTTTTACTCGCTGTTTTTTTTCATATGTAATATTTATCCATCGTTTTTTTTCTAAGAATTTGATGAGGATGTAATAGTTTTTTTATTTTTGACGTTTTTCCGCCCTATCAATAGATCAAGGAGATATACATTCCATTTTTTGCTTTTGATACAGTTTCATCAAAAACCCTTATTTCATAAGGATTCTGATGGTTGCGACCAAATTTCGTTATGCTATACTTAATAAGATCGAAGGAAAAGAAAGGGGTTTGATAGGAATGACCTATTCAATCAATTGGGATCTAGAAACAATCTTTCCGGGAGGCAGCGATTCTGTTCAATTAAAAGAACGCATGAGCCAACTGGAAGAACAAATTGCAAATTACCGAACAACAGTCGATGCATGGTCGCCCAACAGCGAAGACGATGCAGCAAAATTAGGAGAGTTACTTGATTTATCCGCAACTATCAGTCAAGGATTTTCACAATGTGGTAGCTTTATCAATGCCTTGCTTTCAGCCAATGTCAATGACAGCAAAGCCAAAATCCTGACGGGTGACCTCTATGCAAAATTGCCAGCACTGCAAGCAGCACAAACCGTTTTTTCAAAAAAATTGACAGAAATTTCTGAGGATGATTGGACAGCACTAGTTAAAGCAGAAAACTTAGCATCTGTCGCTTTTCGTTTAAGCGAGATTCGCCGCGACGGCAAAGAATTGTTATCCGAGGCAGAAGAAACCATCATCAACACTTTAAATTTAGATGGCTTGAATGCTTGGAGCCAACATTACGATACAATCGTTGCCTCAATCGAAATTCCTTTCCAGCAAGAAGACGGCACGACGATCAAGTTGTCAGCTGGTCAAGCCTTCAATAAAATGATGGGCGATCCTGATCCGGAAGTTCGTGCGCGTTTATTCGATACTTGGGAAAAGACGTGGGCAGAAAAAGAAGACCTCTTTGCGGATACCTTGAACCACTTAGACGGCTTCCGCCTCTCTACCTTCAAACTTCACGGTGTCACTGATTACTTGAAGGAACCATTAGAATACAATCGTCTGCAAAAAGCGACATTGGATGCTATGTGGGGCACGATCCAAAAAAACAAACAGCCGATCGTTGATTTCTTGACCCGCAAAGCCCAGCTTTTCGGCAAAGAAAAAATGGAATGGCAAGACCAAGATGCGCCAATCATTCTTGGGGACATGGAAGAAAGAACCTACACCTTTGATGAAGCAGCTGACTTTATTTTGACCAACTTCCGTAAGTTCAGTCCGAAAATGGCTGACTTTGCCCAAGTCGCTTTTGAAAAAAGCTGGATCGAAGCAGAAGATCGTCCAGGCAAACGTCCTGGCGGCTATTGCACCAGCTTGCCAGAAACCAAAGAGTCACGTATTTTCATGACCTACAGCAATTCAGTCAACGAAGTAGCGACGCTCGCCCATGAGCTCGGTCACGCGTTTCACAGCAGCGTTCTTTGGGAGCTGCCGGAATTAAATCGCAACTATGCCATGAACGTTGCCGAAACAGCAAGTACCTTTGCTGAATTGATCGTTGCGGATGCAACCCTTAAAGAAGCAACAACAAAAGAAGAAAAAATCAATCTATTGGATGCCAAAATGCAAAATGCGATCGCGATGTTCATGAACATCCACGCACGTTTTATTTTTGAAAACAGCTTCTATCAAGCTCGTCAAAAGGGCTTAGTTTCAGCGGAACAAATCACGGAAATGATGACAGCGGCGCAAAAAGAAAGCTATGCGGATGGGTTAGCGACTTATCACCCGCATTTCTGGGCAGCCAAATTGCACTTCTTTATTGACGATGTGCCGTTCTACAACTTCCCGTACACCTTTGGTTACCTCTTTAGTATGGGGATCTACGCGTATGCCAATGAAAAAGGGTCTAGCTTTGAAGAAGAATACATTGCTTTATTGCAAGATACTGCTTCAATGACCACCGAAGAATTGGCACAAAAACACCTTGGTGTTGATTTAACAAAACCAGACTTCTGGCAAGCAGGGATCGACATGGTCCTAAAAGATGTTGCCAGCTTTATGGAATTGACTGAAGACTATATCTAAAAGAAAAAACCCTCTTCCAACACGACGCTTGGAAGAGGGTTTTTCTATCAGGCATTCAATAAAGTTAAGCCAATCGTTAAGTAGCCTGCGTATAAACACCAAATCAAATAAGGAATAAACAAGTACATTGCTTTTTTGTCGATACGGGCAAAGAGGATCATACAGATAATTACTGATAACACTAACAAGACAATAATGATGGTTCCGGCCCAGTAAGCATTCCAGCCAAAGAAAACAATACTCCACAAGAAGTTTAATACTTGCTGAATCGCAAAAAAGATATAGGCATTTTTTTTAAGTGCTGGATTGACTTTGGCTACGATCAGTAGATACAACGCCGTTCCCATAAAAGCATACAAAATCGTCCAAACGATCCCAATGATCCCGCCAGGAGGGGCCAAAAAGGGTTTTTCCATTTGCGCATACGTTCCGGCAATGTCCCCTGCAAACAAACTCGAGATGATTCCTGTTGCTTCAATGCCGATCACACAGACCAGCCAAATTAAAAACTTCATGTTCTCCACTCCTTCTTTTTTTCATGACTCTCTCGTTTCATCGTACCATCGAATCGAAAAAAAGCAGAATAGAACGCTTAAAAAAAGAAACGCCCGTGTGGACGTTTTTTTCAAGGTAATTTTGATTATATTCAATGACAGCTACTTTGATTGTTCCTCTTCAAACTTCCGCCGTTCATTTTCTACATATTTGTATAACGAACCGTAGCGGCTGCGATAGCCTTTCTTCCACGGCTTCTCTTTGCCGCAAAAATGCAACAGAACGGTATGTTCGATGACCCAATCCAAACTCCATTCCCCTAGGCTGATCGTCTCATACGTACGGTTTTTCCGTACATCATAGTTATAGAGCTGATCAGGAATCGCCAGCACCCGATCACCATATAACCCATTCAAAATATCTTGATCCGGCAAAAAGAGGTTCAAATGATTTTTCTCAATGAAGGCTGCGATTTCTGTTTCTTTGACCTCTTGCCGTAGCTGGTGCACATTCATCAGCAAAACGCCTGAATTATAGTAGCCTTCCGACTCATAATTGCGTAACCGAACTTTATTGATGACTGTTGTCACTTCTGTCAGTTTAGAATGGCTGGCGGCGGCATACAGAAAATCCCCTAACGTCAGCTCATACAAGGGGCGCAAATCATTGATGCACAAAATATCCGCATCTAGATACAGGATTTTTTCCACCTGCTGCGGCAAGTAATTTTGTGCCAACAATCGATAGTAGATCGACTCTGGGTAGCGGTCACTAACTGGTGCCGTTTTAAAGATCGAACCAGAACCGATGACGACGGGATGATAGGTCATCGCCAATTTTTGACAAAAGACCTCTAGCTCTGCACCTTGTCTCAATTCTTTTTCTTGTAGGACATAGACATCGAAAGATGCTGCTGTCGTATGACGTTTGATTGAATATAACGTTGTTTTTAATTGTTCACTGAATCGATCATCAATCGCAAAAAGTAGATTCATGCTCTTGTTCACTCCTCTGTTACTGGTTGCGTGCTCGTTTTTGGAAAAATCGAACGCAGTTGCCCGCATCTTCTGCTCTTCTAGTATACCCGATTTTTAGTCATTCTTTCAGTGAAATAGCCTTTCCAGTGAAAACCATCCCTTGGAAACGCAAAAAAATGCTGTTCCATCCAATGAATGAAACAGCAAATGATCGATGATAAATGGTGACATCCTAAACAGATCAGCGAATCGTGGCAAAAGCCGTTGACCACAACAACAATTCATCTAGCATGTCATTGACACCTGCAGCCATGTGCGCACCTGGTTTGAAGGTACTGAAATTTTCAAAATCAGTGAAGAGATTGAAGGCTGGGTTAGTCCGCACGGTGGCTACTTTTTGTTCAGCTAATACGTTGCGCAATTGTTCAGCGGCCCGAATCCCACCGCCAGAACCATAACTGACGATCCCAGCTGCTTTATCAAACCATTCTTCCCGAGCAGAATCTACGGCGTTTTTTAAGGAAGCTGCAAAACCGTGGTTGTATTCTTGCACGATGAAGATATAGCCATCTAACTCAGCGATTTTTTTGTTCCATGCCATGTTTGGCTCAGCCGTTCCCATAAACGGTAAATCAAATGCCTTTACATCAACGATCTCAAACTGATGCTCTGACCGTTGATTAGCAATTTCTTGAATATATGCTCCGACTTGCGGACTTACGCGTCCTTCTCTTGTACTTCCTAAAATAATGCCAAATTTCATGATAGGTTCCTCCTAAGGTTGTCTTATTTTGTTTTCTTAACGATTGGCAAATGTGTCTGCCCAGTCCAGCAATTCCGTCAACATGTCGTTCATTCCTGCCGTCATATGTTCGCCAGGAGTAAAGGTGGCAAAGTTTTCAAAATCCGTGAACAAGTTGAAGGCCGGATTGGTGCGCACCGTGGCTACTTTTTGTTCCGCCAAAATCAAGCGAACTTGCTCAGCGGCCCGAATCCCTCCTGCTGAACCATAGCTGACGATTGCTGCTGCTTTGTTGAACCATTCCTCGCGGGCGCTGTCCAACGCATTTTTCAAGGAAGCCGAGACCCCATGATTGTATTCTTGCACGATGAAGATGTAGCCATCTAATTCAGCGATTTTTTCGTTCCACGCTTGGTTCGCTTCGCCTGTACCCATAAAGGGTAAGTCGTAGTCTTTGATATCAATGATTTCAAACGAGCGGTCGCTATGTGCTCGTGCTGTTTGTAACACGTAATTGGCTACTTGCGGACTCACGCGGCCTTCTCTCGTACTGCCAACGATGATTCCGATTTTTTGCGCTTTTTTCTTTTCCGGGGTGTGATACACCTCTTTAATCACTTCTTTTTCAATTATTTGTTCTTTTTTTCCAAATCCAAAGACCATTCTTTTGTACTCCTTTTATTGTGTTTTCTTAAACGATGGACTCAGCATACCAAACTTACTTTTAGTAAGTCAATCCTTTTGCTTACTTTTTGTTAGAAAAAAACAAACTATTTTCTCTTGACATTCGTTCGTCACCGAACTATAATCAATCCATCGATATCGTTAGGTACCGAACAATAATCCAAAAGGAGTGTTTTCAATGAGTACAATGACCGATCACTTAATGAAACAGCTTCGTTTTATCAGCGAAGCCAGCAATGCCTTTATGAGCCAAAACAACCAACGCCTTTCTGGACAGCAACGCGTCCTTGCCGTTTTAAACTTAGAAGATGGCTTGGTGCAAAATTACCTCGCAGAAGTTTTAGATTTACGGCCAAGTTCCTTGGCAGAACTATTGAAGAAAATGGAAAACAGTGGGGATATCCAGCGTAAAGAAGATGCAGCCGACAAACGGATCAAACGAATCTATCTGACAGAGACTGGACGAAAAAAAGCAGAAAAATTACTGGCACAAAAAGAAGCCACCAGCAGTCAAACGTTTTTTGCTGGGTTAACAGAGGAAGAACAAACCGAATTTGCCCGTCTGCTTGAAAACATTGCTGCTGGATGGGAGGCTGACTTTCAGCAACAGACGCAACGCTTTGTTGATCCCATGGATCGTTTGCAAGTCATGCAAGAGATTCGTGAAGAAATGATGAAGCAATGGGGCGGAAATTGGCAGGAAATGACGAATGACGAACGCCGAAAAATGAGGCAACAAATGAAAGATACTTGGCAAGACATGGGCACTAACGAGCGACGCCAAATGAAAAAACAAATCAAAGAAGCTATGCGGCAAATGCCGTTTCCTGGACATCGCGGCATGCCATTTGGTCGCCATCGCCAAGATGAGGGATGGCAAGCATGGGCACCAAAAGATTTCTTTGACCCTTTCAGCAGACAAGACCACAAACCAAACCCTACTTCAACTTCTAAAGACGAAACAGCCGAGGATGATTGGCAGGATTTCTAATAACACCTAATTAAAAAGAAAAAGCGGTAAGCCCTCTTGCTTGCTGCGGAGGAAAACGAATGGAAACAACGACACCAACAGTGAACAAAAACAAATTTAAAATGAAAGACTTTATCCACCTGATCGTCAGTGTCAATCCTAAGAAAGGCTTGTTTCTTTTAGGGATGCTCTTTAGCCTGATCACAAGTGCCGCCAGTTTGGTCGTGCCGCAGCTGACGAAAACGCTGGTCGATGCCAGTGGCACGCCCACGTTCAGCACCTCCATGCTGGTCGTTTTGATCCTAGCCTTTGTGCTGCAATTAGGCGTAGGGACTTTAGGCGGCTTTCTCTTGCGCTATGTGGGAGAAAGTGCCGTGAAAACATTGCGGGAACGTCTTTGGAAACATCTGCTGCATTTGCCAGTCAGCTATTTTGATGACCACAAGTCGGGGGAAAGCAGTTCGCGACTTGTCAACGATACTTCCGTGATCAAAGAACTAGTCACCTCGCAATTTCCCAGCTTTGTCACTGGCTTGATCCAATTGGTTGGTTCGATGATCATCTTGTTTTTGATGGATTGGCAGATGGCGGCGATCATGTTCAGTGCGGTGCCTTTGATCACCTTGATCATGTGGCCAATCGGCAAGATCATGTCGAAACTAGGACGCCAGCTGCAAGCAGCGACCGCCGATTTCAATGCGGATGCCAGCGAAAAGCTCTCAGAGATCCGTTTGATCAAAGCCAGCAATGGAGAAGCTAGTGAACAAGAAAACGGTCGGCGCAACATTGGGGCAATTTTTACCCTCGGGGTCAAGGATGCGAAAGTTAGTGCGATTTTGCAGCCAATCATGACGACGGCCATGCTGGGCTTACTCGTAGGAATCCTCGGTTATGGCGCGATCCGCGTCCAAGCCGGCACCTTGACGAGTGGTGCATTGATCGCTTTTCTACTGTATCTCTTTAATATTATTGCGCCTGTGACGACGTTTGCGATGTTCTTTTCGCAAGTTCAAAAAGCGATGGGTGCTACGGAACGGATCCAAGAAATTTTGGATACGCCGCTGGAGCCGATCCAGGCAGCACCCAAAGCCGCCATCGATGGCGCTGTCTTACGGGCAGAACAGATCGATTTCAGTTACGATCCCAAACGGCCGATTTTGCAAAACATTTCTTTTGAAGCCAAGCCCAACACCGTGATTGCTTTTGCGGGACCAAGCGGCGGTGGAAAATCCACGATTTTTGCTTTACTAGAACGCTTTTATGAACCCACTAACGGGCGCTTGCTGATTGGTGAACAGCCGATAGCTGACATTGATCTGCAGAACTGGCGGGCACAAATCGGCTATGTTTCCCAAGACAGTGCGGTCTTTGCCGGTACGATTCGGGAAAACTTGCAATACGGATTAAGTCGAACACTGTCAGAGGAGGAATTGTGGCAAGGACTGGCATTGGCTTATGCCGATCAGTTCGTCCAAGAGTTCCCCGAAAAACTAGAAACACAAATCGGCGAACGCGGCGTCAAACTATCTGGCGGGCAAAAACAACGGATCGCCATCGCACGAGCATTCTTGCGAGACCCCAAGCTGCTGATGCTGGATGAAGCGACCGCCAGCCTAGATTCTCAGTCGGAAGAAAAGGTCCAGCGGGCGTTGGATCATTTGATGGAAGGGCGCACGACATTAGTGATTGCTCATCGCTTATCGACCATCGTGGATGCCGATCAAATTTACTTTATAGAAAAAGGTACCATTACCGGTCAAGGTACCCATGCAGAATTGATCAGCAATCACCCACTTTATGCTGCCTATGTCAATGAACAAATGATCAATTAAAGAATAAAAACTGCTTATTGATGGATAAGCAGTTTTTTTCTATTAGTCAACGGCTGAATGTTGCTTCTCTTCACGCGTCCCAGGCACTTGATTTACTCGCTGCAATTCTTTCAGCACCTGATTTTCTGCCCGCAAAAAATCCCGTTCGCTTTGGGCAGTAGCAAGCTTTCCTTGATAGACCAAGACTTCTTCTTGGTAGGTTTTGGCGGTCTTTTGGACTTCTTCTTCTAACTGGTCGATTTTATGGGTCAATTCTTGATTGATCTGTTCATATTTCAGGTAAAGCTTTTGGGCATTTTCGATATTTGTTTGTTCCAAATTCGCTTTGCTGGATACTCGGGTAGCCAAATAAGTAAGTACACCGGTAATGAGTGACGGCAAGACAACTGTTACGATCGATGTATCCATGATCCTCCCCCATTCTTTTTGATACGATTCATATCATCTGTTTCCAGTATAAAAGATACGATTCGTATCGTCAACTGATGTGATATTTTTTATATCAAATAATACAAAAATAGATACAAATTATATCCAACGTGCTATACTACAAAAAAGGAGGCGATCACTCATGCTTGGCGAACGGCTAAGAACACTCAGACTACGAACCAATCAAACCCAACAGCAGATCGCAGATCAGCTGGGAATCACCCGCGCAGCGTATTCGCATTTCGAAAATGATCGTAACGAACCCGATGGCGAGACCATCGTCAAACTCGCGGAGATTTTTCAAGTATCCACCGATTTTTTATTAGGCAGACAAGTCCCGGCAGGCTTTACTCCGCCCTCTGCAAAAGTTCAAACCGTTGCGGCCCATATTGATGATGACGTCACCGATGAGCAGATGGAAGATATCCTCAGCTATATTGAATTTATAAAACAGCGGCACGCCCAAAAGGAATGATGGAAATGGATAAAGTAGAAGAACTGATGGCCGCCTACCCAGACTTGCACTTTATTTTCGATAAAAATATGCCTGATGGTCAGCAAGGATTGTACATCGATCACCATATTTACTTGAACCCTGACCAATCACAAGAAGACCTCTTGAGCACCATCGGTGAAGAAATCGGTCATTATTTGACCAGTGCTGGCGACATTACCGCCCAAGACACCAACGAAAAACGCAAACAAGAACGCAAAGCCCGCGACATTGGTTCTGCGATCGTGGTCACGCCCTATGATATCATCGCTTGTTTTGAAGAAGGCTGCAAAACATTGGCGGCATGCGCTGATTTTTTAGGGGTTCCCCCACAAACCTTCAAAGATGCGGTCACGTATTATGCTCGCCGCTTTGACGGTATCAAAACCGAAGAAAACTATACCTTGTTTTTCCATATCGACGGCACGATTGAAGTTGTCAAAACCTTTGGCAATCAAGGTTAAGCCTTTTTTACACAAAAACAGACGTTCCTTTTCTGCTGCTAAAGGCAGCGTTGACGGAACGTCTATTTTTTATCCTTGCATGTTGACCCGCATCAATACACGGTTCGGTCGATAGTTTTCTGAGGATTGATGAACCAGCGCACCTTCCTCAAAACGATACAAATTGTATCCATAGCGTTCTTCAAAACGGACCATCCCATCGCCTTCATCTTCACCGACAAACGACATACTTGCCACAGTATAGTAAGGAATCCCTGTGATCGTTCCCGTAAACGCATGATGGGTATGTCCACTGAGAATACAAGAGATTTGATACTGCTGCAATAATGCCACCAAACGATTGGCACCGGCCCATGCCGGCGTGCTTGCTTGGTCGGGCAACAAATGATGATGCGTCACAAAAACGATCTTTTTCTCTTTGAGCTGCGCCAGCGTGGCTTGCAGCCATTCAAACTGTCGCTCATCTACGATACCGTCGGCATAGCCATAGCAGGAATTATCGAAAGTCACGATCGCCAATGTCTCCGTTTCATAGACTTGATTAAAAGGTGTATCACTGGCGGTTTCTACTGACTTGCCTTGCCAGCCTTGGCGAAAATGCCGTTTGATATCATGATTACCTAGCGTTACTACGATGGGCACTGAGCCAAAGGCTTTTTCTAAATATTGCTTCAAAGAGGCATAATCGGCAGGCGCGCCATCTTCGGTCAAATCGCCGCTGATCACCACCAAATCGATCGCTGCTCGCGCCTTGGCATCTTGGATACACTCTTCCAGAGGAATCAAGGGATTTTGCATGGCTGCCAGCATTCCTTGATACCCTTCTTCACAAGGCAGGTAACTTTCTCGAAAATGGATATCTGATATATGCAATACATTCATAGGTTTATCTCAATTTCTTTCTGATGATTCCAGTCAACTGGTCTAATAAGAAGACGGTCACAACGACGCCCAACAAAATAATACTTACCTTGCTCCAGGTTCTGGTTTGAATAGCAAAAATCAATGGTGCACCGATCCCGCCAGCACCGACTAATCCTAATGTTGCCGCACTGCGGACCGCAATTTCAAAATGATTCAATGCAAAGGAACTATAGATGGGTGCTAAGTAAGGGACCCGCACGAAAAACATCGTCTGCCAAAAGTTGGCACCAACTGCTTGCATCTCTTCCGTCAAGCGCTCATCCATGGCTTCCATTTCTTCGGTAAACAACTTGCCCAGCATACCGATCTGGTGGACACCGATCGCCATAACCCCAGCGAAAGGTCCCGGACCTACCACACGGACAAAAATAATCGCATAAACTAGCTCTGGAAATGCCCGCAAGATATTGCAGATCATTTTGCCGACCTTCGCGACCCACGGCGCAGAAGCCCATAGGTTGGCGGCACTCAGCAAAGTCACCGGTATCGCACAGACCGTTGCGATCATCGTTCCTAGACAAGCGATGCCGATCGTCAGTAACAATAAGCTCCACAGATCCTCCCCGCTACCGTCGTAAAAGAAAGACCAGTCTGGCTGACTCAACCCTTGCAGGACATCTCTTCCCATCGCTAAGGAAAAAGTACTCAATCCGGAATAATCCAGCGTCGCTGCGGATAATACCAGTAAGATAGCAAAGAGTCCCCATAATAGCCAAGTCGTTTTCTTCACTTCTCTGATCATCATAGGAATGACCTCCTTACCCGCTCACTGAGAAAATCAACGATCGCTACCGTCAGCAAAATCGTCAAGATAATGATTGAGACCCGTTCATAATTCAATAATGCCAATGAGGCGTTCAGGATGACCCCGATCCCGCCGGCACCCACATATCCTAACACCGTCGAAGCTCGAACATTGACTTCAAAGGCATAAAAAGTATAGCTGGCAAACTGGCTGATGACTTGAGGTATGATCGCCCAAACAGTCACTTGAAATTTATTTGCCCCTACCGCCGCTGCTGCTTCGATTGGCGCAAAATCAATGGTTTCGATCGCTTGGAACATCAGCTGTGAAACCATACCAAAGGTAAAGACCGCGATGGTCAAAACACCAGTGGCTTCACCGATCCCAAAAATCGCTACGAACAATGCCGCCAACAATAGGTTGGGAATCGTCCGCACCAGCCCTAAGAGAAAACGCATCGGCACAGAGACCCAACGGCTTTCTGTCACGACTGTCGTCGCCAACAGACTCACCGGTATCGCTGCGACTACTCCTAAAACGGTACCTAAAAAGGACATCTGCAATGTCTTGATCAAGGGCATCATCAGTTGCGGTAAATAACTAAAATCCGGATGCAAAAACCGAGCCATGAAAGCCGTCATCTGGCTGCGATTCGACCACACTTGGGCAAAATCAGCCCCCGTGATCCAGGCACTGCTTTGAAAAAAGAGCAGCAATAAAAGAACCAGCAGCAGGTGCTTGTACCAATTAAAATGAACTGTTTCTTTCAGTTTCATCGATTTCTCCTGCCTTTTCTTCAAAAATTGCTTTGCCATAGATTTGTTCTAAACGCTGATCTGTCAAAGCGGCTGCGTTGCCGTCAAAAACGATCGCACCTGCTTTTAAGGCAATGATCCTTGTCGCATACTGACGAGCCAAGGGAATCGAATGCAGATTGATGACAATCGTTTTGCCCATTTCTTGATTGATCTTCTTCAGATCCTCCATCACTTTCTCTGTCGTGATGGGATCTAGTGATGCCACGGGTTCATCAGCTAAAATCACCGGCGCTTGTTGAACCAAGGCACGGGCGATGGATACTCGCTGCTGTTGACCACCACTCAACTGGTCGCTTCTCGTTTGCAGTTTGTCTGACAAGCCGACAGTCGCTAGCGCTTCTTTCGTTCTTTCGTAGTCTTCTTTCGTAAACAACCCTAAAATACTTTTCCATGTCCCGTAATACCCCAAACGACCAGATAGCACATTCTTTTGGACAGTACTACGTTTGACCAAATTGAAGCTTTGGGAGATCAATCCGATTTGTCGACGAATCAAGCGCAATTCTTTTTTATTGGCTTTCGTGACTGATTTGCCGTCTACCCGAATATCTCCTTCAGTGATTGGCACTAAGCGATTGATCGAGCGTAAAAAGGTACTCTTACCAGCACCACTCAAACCAATGATTGCCACAAATTCTCCTTGTTCAATCGTTACATCTATGTTCTGTAATCCTTTGACCCCATTTGGGTAGACTTTGGATACATTCTCAAAAGTTATCATCTGTTTTCTCCATTATGTAGGGACCGCGGCAAAGTTTCCCCAATCGGTCACGGTCTATCTCACTAAAAAATGCACTGATATTGCGTATTCCACCTATTCCCCTAGTAAATCGCTGCACATCTCCGTGTCCCGTTATCCTTCTACCGCAATCCCTGATTTTTTACTCTGCTGCTCGTTGTGTATAATCGCGAATGGTATCGTAAGCAGAATCTGCTGCTTCTTCATACCCTTGGTGTCCCCACAAGCTCATTGCTTCGGCGCCTTCTTCATCGTCTGCCATATTCAAGAACACTTCTTTGATCTGCTCTTTAAGTTCAGCATCCATCGTCGGTTGAACGGCAATGGCGTCATTTGGAATATCCCCTTCAGTCAAGTAAAGGACTTTTAGGTCTTTGAATAAATCGTTGTCTGGAAAGCTTGATGCAAAGACATTTCGTGCCCCTTGAAACACAAAGGCGGCATCCATCTGACCATTCAAGACTGCAGTGATCTCACTTGGAATATCGTTCACCGTCGTTAATGTAGCATCCGTCGTTGGATCAACTCCTGCATCTTTCAACTCGGCAACTGGGTAAATATAGCCGCTGGCAGAGTTCGGACTCAATGTGGCGATTTTTTTCCCTTTTAAGTCCGTCAATTCTGTCATGTCGCTATCCGCACGGACCAAGATTTCCCCTTTGAAGGTATTGGTTTTTTCCCCTTCTAATGGCAAGCCCGTCTCTGGATCATAAGCACCTAATTGAGAAGTCAAAATCGCTTCAGCTGCATCCATGTCTTTGGCTTGAACATAAGCGGCTGGCGGCATGATCCCTAAATCAACTTGTCCAGAAGCCATCGCTTCTACGATCGTCGAATAATCCGTTGCTAACGTTACTTCTACTTCACGGTCTAATTTTTTTGATAAATACTCAGCAAACGGTTTTGCTTTGGCTTGCATCGAGCCGTCATTATTGGTCGGTACGAATTGTACCACCAGCTTTTCTTTTTCGGCTGCGGCACTGCTGTCGCTGCTGCTGCTCCCATTCCCACAGCCGGTCAATGCTGCAACTAACGCAATTCCTAACATTCCTTTAACAATTCGTTTCAATGGCATTTTTTCTCCTCCTAATGGTTTGAAGCTTTCTTACATTCAAATCATACCAAGTATCCCTTCAAAATGAAGTGACACATGTCCTATTTTACCTTATTTTTACATACAATTTACATTAGATTTTATTTATCGTTCGTGTTGAGTCAAAAGGGGAACTAAGCTATACTTAAAGAAAACCATTCAGGAGTGGCTGATTTCCATGAAAAAAATCGATGATACCGCACGCCTCAGTAATTACATTGACACATACGATCTGCAATCTTATATGGACAATGATTTGTTAGCGATGGCCACTTTGCATTCCTTTGAAAAAGAAGAGCACCTGATTCGAACAGGCACGCCTTCTGAATACTTGTATTTTCTCGTAGAAGGAACCGTGATGGTCTATTCCTTCTCTTCGGATACCCAAACGATTTGTATTGATTACGCCAAGCCAGCTGCACCATTAGGAGAAGCTTCCTCTTTATGGGAACTCTTGCCGAAAAGCAGTGTCAAAGCCGCTTCTGCTTGCGTCTGTGTCTGTATCCCTTTGAATCGCTACCGCAACACCTTGCAACAAGACGTCCGCTTTTTGCAAACCATCTGTCAGTTGCTCAGTTCCCGCTTGAATTCGGGGATCAACTTAGCGAATTCATTGACGGAACCTGTAGAGACACGGTTGGCCAAATTTATTCTTGCGCATCAAGAAAATCAACACTTTTCCTTTCAGTTGACCACCTGTGCCGCAATCTTGAATGTCAGCTATCGCCACCTGCTGCGAACCTTTACCAGCTTTCGGGAAGACAAGCTGATCGAAAAACAAAAACAGGGCTATGCGATTCTCGATTTCCCCGCTTTAGAGTCGCTTGCCGAAAATTTAAGCCATGTGTAAGGAGCAGTCCCCAAGAATGTTCGGGTTTTCCCTGAGTAGGCGTTCCTGATGTTGGTCTTGCCCTTAACTCGCGCTGTGACAAGCGTTTGCTACCATGTCAGGCAAGCGAGAAGGGCAACTGCGCCTTATTTTCTTACAAAAAACCCGATCCTTGCTGATATTCAGTCGAGGATCGGGTTTCTTTTGCTTATTTTACGATGGCTAAGAAGTCTTCTCCTTGCAAGACATCGGTTTGGTTCATATCCATCACATCTAAATATTGCGGGGTGTTCGTCACAACGATCGGTGTGATCGTGGATAAGCCAGCTGCTTTGATCGTATCTAGATCAAACTTCACTAACAAATCGCCACGTTTGACTTGATCGTCTTGTTTAACAAAGACCTCAAAGCCTTTGCCATCTAGTTCCACGGTATCCATACCAATATGCATCAGAACTTCTGCTCCATCCGTGGTGGTCAAACCAACGGCATGGCCGGTAGGAAAGAGCGTCGTGATGGTGCCATCTGCCGGCGCATATAAAGCCCCGATGGTCGGTTCGATGGCGATGCCTTTTCCTAATGCACCAGAAGAAAAGACTTGGTCTTTGACTTCTGCTAAGGGAACCACTTTGCCTTCTAACGGACTGCTGAGGATCACTCGTTCTTTAGACGAACTCTCTGTGGGTGCTGCTGGCTCTTTTGCTGGTGCTGCACTGGCATCAGTTGCTGGCTGATCTTCAAAACGTAAGAAGAAGGTCAAGACAAACGCTGCCCCAAAAGCGATAGCCGTGCCGATGGAAGCTGCGATCAGACCACTTAGATCTTTCGTATCTTGTGGGATAAAGGACGGCAGACTTAGTAAGCTAACTAACCCAAAGGTATAGTTTTCGACTTGGCTGAAGCCGATGAAGGCTCCACCGATGGCACCACTGATACACGCGGCAATAAATGGTTTTTTCAATGGCAAGGTTACCCCATACACCGTCGGTTCTGTGATCCCAAAAATTGAGGTGATCGTTGAAGAAAGGGCCAAGCCTTTCAATTTCACATTTTTTGTCATAAAGAACACTGCTAGCGCTGCACCACCTTGAGAAAGGACAGCTGGCAACAGCATTGGCACCATGGTATCGACACCGGTTTGACTGAGATTCAACATCATGATCGGTACAAAGCCCCAGTGCATGCCAAACATCACAAAGACTTGCCATAAACCACCCATGACAGCGCCAGCGATCAGTGGGCTAAAGTGGTAAATGCTGTCGTAAGCACTACCTAACAAGTTTCCTAAAATCGTTCCTAGTGGACCGACGACAATAAAGGTCAATGGCGCCATGATCAAGAAGACCGCTAAAGGTACACAGATGATCTGTAAGAAGCTAGGAATGACTTTTTTAAAGAAACGCTCCACATAGCTTTGTAAAAAGACCGCTAAAATAATCGGAATGACGGAAGACGTATAAGCACTCGCACCAATAATGACCGGTAAGCCTAGGAAACTCAACGTTTGTCCAGCCAAAGCGGTAATATTTGGATGAACCAATGCCATCGCTAAGGAAACCGCTAGAAATTCATTGGTACGAAACTTCTTCGCTGCAGTAAAAGCCAACATCACTGGTAAATAGGTAAATAACCCATCGGCAATCGCATACAATACAGTGTAGACCCCAGAATCAGCTGCCAGCCAATTCAAGGTGACTGCCAGCGTCAAGAATCCTTTTAAGACCCCGGCACCTGCCATTGCGCCTAAAAACGGCGTGAAGATCGACGAAATAATATCCACCAGTTGATTCAACAGGTTGCCTTTGTCGCCTTTGCTGTCTGCTTCACCATCGAAGTTCGCTACTCCATTCAATTCACGGTAAACGTCGCTGACATGACTGCCGATCACCACTTGGTATTGTCCGCCGCTTTGAACGACTTGGATCACGTCGTCGTCTTGATTCAAGCGTGCCGTATCCGCTTTGTTCTCATCTTTTAATTTGAAACGCAAGCGGGTCGCACAATGCACCACGCTGTTGACATTTTCTTTGCCGCCCACTGCATCGAGGACGCGAACGGCAATTTCTTTATTTGAACTCATTTTTTCAACACTCCTTTTTTAATAAAAAAACCCAGATTGAAAAAACGACCGTCCAACGAGTCTTTTCCTCGCTGACTGTTGTCTTTTCAATCTGGGTATTGCCTGCCTGACAGTAACAATCCGTTAATGATTGAATGTTAATTGGTTTGATCATTGACGACACGTTCGATATGGATCGTTAAGTAGATCATTTCTGATTCACCGATCGATTTGTCGTAGGTTTTGATCAAGTACTCGTTGATCCGTTGGACCGTTTGAAACGCTTTAGGGTACTTCGATTGCACAAGGGCAAATAAAAACTCATCTTTTTCCCCTGAAAGTTCATCGCTTAAATAACGCTGCGCAAAATACTGCAAATGCGTGGTGATCCGTTGATAATTCAAGGAATCTGGGTTAAAGACTCGTCCATAAAAACGACTGATGATCGCCAGTACGTCACGTACGATCTCTACCGCTTGCATCGTGGTTTCCATCGTACCATTGGCTTGTTCGCTATTGACGATATGAAAGGCGATAAAGCCAATTTCCGATTCCGGCAATGAAATCCCGAAGACTTTTTCAAAATAAGCAACGGCATCTGCTGCAACCGCATACTCTTTCGGATAAAATTTGCGGGTCTCAAACAACAATGGATTCGGCAGCTCAATGCCTTCACGTGCCCGAACCAGCGCATAATGGATATGATCGGTCAGTGTCAAATAAATATTTGGCGACAGCTCGATCCCCAAGGATGCTTCCGCATCATCCACCACCTGCTTGACGGCTTCGACTTCTTCCACAGGAATGTCTGAAAACAATTGCTGAAACTGATTTGCGGTAAAGGTATCCTTTAACACAAATTCTTTTTCGACAAAGGCTTCATCCACTGGATCGCCGACCTTCTTCTTAAACGCAATGCCACGACCCATATAGATCACTTCCTGACCGGCATCATTGGTCGAGATGACGACATTATTATTTAAAATTTTCCCAATAACCATCGTTTTCCCTCACTCCAAAATAAAAAAACCTAGAATCTCCCCATTAGCGCGCTACGGTCAATTCTGGTTTTGCCTGCCGAACAGTAACAATCCTTGTAACTGAAAGAATAATAACACACCCCTGTGGCAGATGCAACCCTTTTCAATCAGAATTTCTGCAACGTGCTTTTCCTTTGTTATACCATTGAACAATTCTCCTTGCAACATCCTTCACTATCTAAATTGAGTTGTTTTTTAATCAAAAAAGGAACGGCCCAGCTGCAGCCATTCCTGATCTATCAGAGTTGCTTTCTTTGCTGTCCCATGCGCCGCTCTTTCATGGCCGTCCCTAACGAACCATAGGTGAAGACCGCGATCCCCAGCCAAATAAACGCAAAGGCGGAAAATTGGGCCAGTGAATAGGTTTCGTGAAACAAAAAGATGGCTAACAAAAGCATGATCGTCGGGTTGACGTATTGAATAAACCCAAGCGTAATGTAAGAAACATTTTTCGCTGCTTCCGCAAACAGCAACAACGGAATAGCCGTCACGATCCCGGCACCCATCAATAAGAGATTGGTTTGCAAGGGATAATTCATAAAGCCGACGGTTGAAAACCCTAAAATATACACGAGGGAAAAGGGAAAAATCACCATCGTCTCGATCGTTAACCCAGTAACCGAACTAATGGGGATCCTTTTTTTGATCAAGCCATACGTACTAAAGGAAAAGGCCATGATCAGTGAGGCATAAGGAATCGTTCCTGTTTGGATCGATAATAAGATTACCCCGATACTTGCCAGCAGACACGCCAGCATGCCAGTACGACTAAGACGTTCCTTCAAAAAAACGGTTGCTAACAAGACATTGACTAGCGGATTGATGTAATAGCCTAAGCTGGCTTGCATCACGTGGCCCGCACTCACCGCGAAGATAAAAGTGAACCAGTTGATGGAAATCAGCACAGACGCTAAAACGATCAGTCCAGCAAATGCTTTGTTCTTCCACAGCAGACGCGCTTCTTGTAAAAATTGCGTTTTCTTCCCGGAAAGCACGATAAACAACACCATAAAAACAAAGGACCACACGATTCGGTAGCACATCGTTGCTAACGGGGAAACCCCAACGATTATTTTCCAATATAGTGTGACCAAGCCCCACAAGACATAGGCAGACAACCCAAAATAAACGCCTTTATTCTTCATTTTCTCCCTGATTTTTTTCCATGAAAGCAAGTCTTTCCTGAAAAAAAATACTCCTCCTAAACCATAAGTTATCTTATTATATCGAATTTTTTGGTTTTTCATAGAGTTTCATGAAATAAATCAAGAAAAGCACCCTTCAAAGAAAGGTGCCCCTCTTTATTCCAGCGGTTCTTCCGCACCTTCCAGCCACACGGCTTCCGGTTTCTGATCACGAATCAAAAATAGCCCCGTTGCAAACAGCAGACCAGAAGCGATCGTCATCAATAAGAAAGAAACATTCATCCCATGAAGCAGTGCACTCGTCCCCGTTAAGGTCGTGCTGTTTTGCGCCACACTATTCATGATCCCGACAAATAATGCTGTTCCGATGGCGCCTGCCACCGTCCGCAAAGAAGTCAATAACGCTGTTCCATGCGCCGTCAGCTGCGGCGGAATATTTTTATTTCCCCACGTCACAAAGGGCATCAACAAACAGCCGGTGGCGGCACAGCGCAGCATGTTCAAAACCACTGCTACCCAAATCCCCGTGTGCATATGGATGAAATACATGCCGATGTTGCTCAAGACCAGTGAGCCGCCGCCGAAAATCGTCAACAGACGGATGCCGACTTTGTCATAGATTCGTCCAGCCACCGGACTTAAAAAAGCCGAGACCAAGGAACCTGGCAAAACGACTAACCCTGAGATCGTCGCTGTTTTGCCTAAAATCGACTGCACGTAAAGCGGCATCAGCATCGCCGAACCCATCAAGACCAAGTAAAGCATGATACTGCCAAAGACACTGATGGCATATTCTTTTGTTTTCAAGACCCGCAGATCCAAAAATGGGGTTTCCGCTCTTAACTGACGGAAGACAAAGAAGATCCCTGCTACCAAACCGATCCCTAAGGTTCCTAAAACTGGCAAGCTGAAAAAGCCATAGCTGCCGATATTGCCAAAGCCTAAAGTGATCCCACCAAAGGCGAAGGCACTCAAAACAAAAGAGGTCTGATCAAATTTGCTGTTGCTTACTGGTAACACATCATCAAAAACCTTTATGGCCCAAATCAACGAGATCAAAACGATCACGGCAACGATATAAAAAATCGCATGCCAGTTCAAGCGATCCACGATCAGCCCAGCGATCGTCGGTGCAATCACGGGTGCCGCGGTAATTGAGAGTCCATACCAGCCCATCACCACACCGATGCGATTGATCGGATAGATCGATAAGAGGATCACTTGCGCCATTGCGGTCAAGATTCCATTGCCTACGGCCTGCAAAATACGAGCAAGCATCATGACTAGAAAATTGGGCGCTGCAGCACAAAGCAGCAAGCCCACCAACGCAATTCCTAAGGCAGCTAGATAGAGCTTTTTGGTTGGTACACGATTCATAAGATATGCCGTCAAGGGCATAACGATCGCCATCGCCAAGGAATAACCGCTTGTCAGCCATTGTCCCGTAGTGACGGAAATCTGCAGGTCAGTGACGATGGCGGGTAAAGCCGTCGTCAAGGCGGTCGCCAACATGGATACGGCAATACATGTAATCATTAAATTAATAAAAATCAGCGTCCGCTGACGTTCCGTTCGTTGGACTGTTTCACTCAATCAACGTCCGCCTCCTTCTCAAGATAAAACTGTTCGATTTTTGCTAAGGCTTGACCAAAGGCTTGTTTTTCTTCTGCCGTCAAATAGGTCAGCATTTCTTGGTGCGCCTTGCTACGTTTTTCTTTCATTCGCTGTGCCTCTTCCTTGCCTGCTTCTGTCAACGAAATCAAATGGCTGCGTTTATCTTTCGGATCGACTTCTTTTTGGATCAGCCCTTTTTCAGCCAGTTTCTTTAGTAGTTCGCCAGTGGATGTCGAACGAATCGCTAAATACGCGGCGAGATCTTTTTGGGTCAACGTCCCTTTTTCGTCCAATACCAGTAGGCAATTGAACTGTCCCCGACCTGGCATAAAGCGCCCATATTTTTGTTCCGCATACCGCCGATTTAATTTATACACTTCAAACAATCGTTCCACGATTTCTTGTTCGGAAACCATCGACCTTCAGCTCCTTTCGCCTCTTCACTATTTAGATAGGTACCTAGTTAAAAGTCCGCTCTCCATTTTACATAGGTACCTATCTATTGTCAAGAAAGGATTGACAATGAGAGCGGGTACAGCAACCAAAAACAAAAAAGCATTGAAACTTACGCTTCAATACTTTCCTCGTGGTTCTTTTTCTCAGCAAACTCTGCCAGCAGTTGCCGAACTTCATCCGTTGATTTGGTATTCATCAATTTTGCCCGCAAATCACTGGCTCCTGGGAAGCCTTTGACATAGATTTTAAAGAAACGATGAAGTCCTGCGATCGAGCGTGGCACCATTTTGGCGTAATGGTCCTGCAAGTCTAATTGCAGCTGTAGCAAGCCTAATAGCTCTTCTGAGGTATGCTCTTTTGGTTCTTTTTCAAAGGCATAGGGATTCTTGAAAATACCACGACCGATCATGATTCCGTCTACGCCATATTTTTCTGCTAGCTCTAAACCTTTGGTACGATCAGGGATATCGCCGTTGATCGTCAGCTTCGTTTGTGGGGCGATTCTATCCCGCAAGGCAACCACTTCAGGAATCAATTCCCAATGGGCATCGACCTTGCTCATTTCTTTGCGGGTTCGCAAATGGATCGAAAGGTTGGCGATATCTTGTTGCAGGACATGGGTCAGCCAGGCTTCCATTTCCCCTAGTTCGGTATAGCCCAAACGCGTCTTGACACTGACCGGCAGACCGCCAGCTTTGGCTGCTTGGATCAGCTCAGCCGCAACGTCCGGTCGCAAGATCAAGCCGCTGCCTTTGCCTCGTCCGGCAACGTTTGGCACTGGGCAACCCATATTTAAGTCGATCCCTTTAAAGCCCATCTCCGCTAAGCCGATACTCATCTCACGGAAATACTCTGGCTTGTCACCCCAAATGTGTGCCACCATCGGCTGCTCATCTTCGGTGAAGACTAAACGTCCCCGCACACTGTCGCGTCCTTCTGGATGGCAGTAACTATCGGAGTTGGTGAATTCCGTAAAGAAAACATCTGGTGCGCCGGCAGCTTGAACGACATGCCGAAAAACGACATCGGTGACATCTTCCATTGGTGCTAGGATAAAAAAAGGCTTCGGCAATTCAGCCCAAAAATTTGTTGTCATGATTTACGCTCCATTTCTTTGTCCAAGGATCTTATTTTATGACCCCACTTGCAAAACAAACCCCATTATACTAAGAATGCGTCAAAGAAGCAAAAGAGCAAGACGACACCCGCCGGTGCTTCGTCTTACTCTTTTGCAACAGACGCTTAATACTGCCGAATAACTGGTGGTTCGTAGGCTTGAATAAAGGCTTCAAGCTCCTTCGTCGTTTGCGCAAAGCCGATTTTTTCGCGATCGGCCTGCGTCAAGAACTCATTTTCCACCATGTTGTCATACAAGGCTCTCGTTGCGCGGTAAAAGTTGTTCACATCATAAAAAGCACAAGGATTCGGGTTTTGACCGATTCTTGACCACGAGATCATCTCCGTGATTTCTTCCAGCGTCCCGGGACCACCTGGCAGTGCGACAAACGCCTGCGACAATTCGAACATTTTTCGTTTTCTTTCTGACATCGTCTCGACGACATGGAGTTCGGTCAATCCAGGATGTGCTAGTTCCCGATCCTTTAAAAAGGTTGGGATCACCCCGATCACCTGACCGCCATTTTCTAAGACAGCATCTGCCAGCACGCCCATCAAGCCGGCTTTTCCGCCGCCATAAACTAGCGTATTTTTTCTTGAAGCGATCCACTGCCCCAATTCTTGGGCGGCTGTTGCAAAACTAGGTTCATTACCGACACTGGCACCACAATAGACTGCAATTTTCATAAAACTCTTCATCATCCTTCTCAATCATTTTGAAATAGTATATCATGATTCTGATAAAGGTTCTGGGAAAGGATGAGAAAAAATTTATGAACATTGAGGAATATCAACGATTTATCAGTGACTTCTACAAAGCCCGCAACTGGTATCAGTACGATCCGTTTATTCGGGCGAATTTTTTAGCAGAGGAAGTCGGGGAAGTGAGCCGTGCCATTCGGACATTGGAGATCGGTCGTGACCGTCCCGATGAACAAGAAGGCTTGCCAGAAGAAAAACTGGCAAACCTGACGGAAGAATTGGGCGATGTACTGGATAACTTATTTATTCTCGCCGATAAATACGATATTTCTCTAGAGACGATCATGCAAAAACACAAAGAGAAGCTATTGTCTCGCTATCAAATGGACCACGTGACAGAAAAAAACAGCTAACCGGCTACTTGTTGCGGAACGGGCAGCGGCAAAGGTTGCTTTTCCCAAATACAAAAAACCAACGTTTCTGTGGTCGATCGGCCAGTGAAACGTTGGTTTTCTTCTATTAAATAAAAAGTTGGTTCTCCTTTTTATGCAACAGGAGGTGTTTATTGTGCCATTTGCTCTACCAGTTCTTCCAAACCAGTCAAGGCTTGGTAGCCGTAGCCAAAGAGATAATTGTAGTCCATGCTGTAGACTTGTTTGTTTTTGATGGCTTTCATGCTGGAGAGTTTGTCATTTTTGTACAAGCCTTCAATGATTTCTTGACCAGAAACACTGCCTTCGATTGTTGACCAGTCGCCGACGATCAAGACATCGGGATCCGTTTCGATCAAGGTTTCGACACTGACTTCTCCTGAATAGTCTTGAAACACATTGTTCAGTTTGATCATGTCAAAGTTGCTATTGAAAAAAGACTCGTCTTGAGCGGCATAGACACTGACCACACTTGGATCAGACATAAAGAGATGGGCAAAGGTTTGCTCTTCTTTGTCTGCTACTTTTTCTTCCAAGGCACTCTGGCGATCCTTTAATTCTTTTTCAAAAGCAGCGGCTGCCTCAGGGACATTGAAGAGCTTACCGAGGTTTTCAATGTCTTGATAAACGGAATCAAATGTTGCACCAGTGACAGAGGTTTCTTGGACGTAAGTCGGAATGCCCATCTCGTTCAAGGAATCAACGGTGCCGACGCCCCAATCTTGGTTATCGAAAAGTCCCCCGCGACCAAAAATCAAATCTGGATCCACACTTAGCGCCGTTTCTTTACTGATATAGTCACTGCCCAGGTCGTTGAGTTCTGCATAATCAGCAGCAACTTCCTCATCGGCGGCACCAAAGGTTGCACCGACACCCGCAATCTGATCCTTGAGGCCGAGATGCAGCAGCAATTCCGCTGCTGGTCGTGTGTTGGCTACGACTTTTTTCGGTGCCTCATTAAAGGTTTGGTCCTTGGCGGTCCATTGCGTACCGCCTTCTGCTTTGGTGTAGTTGCTGATGGTTAAGGGATACGTACTTTCTGCCTGTGAGGAAGAAGCCGAAGTTCCTTCATCCTTCGTATTGCCGCAAGCGCTTAATGTAAAAACTGCCAATCCTACCCCAATCATTTTTCCCCATTTATTCATCTGTTTGCTCCTTTTCAAAATAATAATGAAACCCTAATCCGCCTGTGATCGGATGATGGTAAATACTGCATTTCACGCCATAGATTTCTTCGATCAGTTCCTCTGTCAGCAGCGTTTCTGGTTCGCCATACCCTACGACCCGACCATCTTTTAAGGCATAGATGATGTCGCAATAGTTGGCTGCTTGTTCCAAATTATGCAGCGCCGCCAACAAGCCAATCTTCAGATGCTTGACGGTCTCTAAGATTTCCAGCTGGTAACGGATATCCAAATGATTGGTCGGCTCATCGAGAATCATAAATTTCGGTTCTTGGGTGATGGCACGAGCAAGGACGACCCGCTGTTTTTCGCCTCCTGATAATGAGAGGTAACTGCGTTTTCTATAGGCACTTAGCCCTGTTTTGGCTAAGGCTTCAGTGACCAGCTCATGATCGGCTTTGGTGTCTTGTTCCAATAGACCCTTGTGGGGCGTGCGGCCTAAAAGTACCATCTGTTCTACTGTTAAATCAAAGCTCAACTCATTGAACTGACTGACGACGCTGACTTGCTGGGCGACTTTTTTTTCGGAACTTTTCAAAATATTCATCTCACCCAAATAAATGTCGCCGCTGTCAGGTTTCAACGTTTTGTAGATAGCTTTTAACAATGTAGATTTGCCGCTGCCGTTGGACCCAATCAAGCCGACAAATTGCCCTTGTGCGGTTTGGACGGAGATATCTTTTAGTATCTGCTGATCCCCGATCGTCAGATTGAGCTTTTCAACTGCTAGTTTCATTCCGTCACCCCCCAAAATTGTATTGCCGTTTGACAATGATATAGATAAAGATCGGTGCGCCAATCAGCGCTGTAATGATCCCGATCGGCAGTTCGACTCCTTGCAGAGTCGAGCGGGCGATCACATCCGCCCAAATCAAAAACAACGCGCCTGTCAAAGCGGTCAAAGGCATCAACAGGCGATGATCCGACCCACTGACTCCACGTACGATATGAGGAATGATCAAGCCGACAAAGCCGATCATCCCAGAATTCGCAACGATGATACTGGTTAATAGTGCTGCTAGCAGCATGTAAAAACGACGATAGAAGGTCAGCTTGACCCCTAAGGTGGAGGCAACTTCATCTCCCAGCAAAAGCGTATTCAAAACACGGTATTGCGTCAGGAAGAACAGCGTGATCAAAGAAACCAGAACCACGATAAAGCCCAATTTGTTCCAAGAAGCCGAGGCTAGGCTGCCCATCGACCAAAACGCCACAGTCTTCATCCCTTCTGCATTGCTAGCCAGATAGATGATCAAGTTTGAAACAGAGCTACATAAGGCACTGACGATCGTCCCCGACAGCACAAGTTTTGTGGAAGTCATTTTCCCACCGATACTGGCAAGCAGCAGCACCAAAATGGTGGCAATCCCCGCTCCTGCAAAGGCACCAAACGATAAGCCCAGCTGCAAGACTAGCGCCGAGCCGCCAAACCCGACTAAGATGGCGAAGGTCGCCCCTAAGGATGCGCCAGAAGAGATTCCTAAGATATAGGGATCTGCCAGCGGATTTTGGACCACCGCCTGCATCACTGCCCCGCTGATCGCTAACCCCATCCCCACAAAAATAGAAAGCAAGACCCGCGGTGCCCGAACAAACCAGACGATATTGATGTTTGCGTCTGAAATGCCTGAAAGATCACCAACCAACCCATGGCTGATTTTATAGAAGAGAATTTGGTAAACTTCGCCAAGGGTGATATTGGCTTGGCCGTTTGCCAAAGCAACTCCTACAGATAAGAGAATGGCGACAACTAAAACACAGCAAATGATTGTCGAAACCATCCAACGATTTGATTTAATCAACCCTACCGACATGTGATTCTCCTTTATTCAGCACGATCCTCTCCTGATTTCACAGCAAAAACAACCTTGACTGTTGCCTCGCCGCCATCATAAAAGAAGCATCTGTGCGTTTTTTCGCTTATAACAGTTCTTCTCATGAAAAGCGCCAAAGCCATGTGCTGCTTTGACATCTATTTGCAAATGAGAATCACTCTCAATGAATAGAGTCATTATAAGGAACCTTTTGTGAAATGTAAATAATTTTCTGAAAATTTCCTTAAATAAGAGTTATTCTAATGTTCGTGATTGATGGGCGTTTTCCTCTCCATTGACCTATCGAAAACACGGTACCCGTGAAGAAGCGAATCCTTTGGCAAAATGATCCATTTTTTTTAATGATGAAAAAAAGACAGACTTCATTTTGTACGAAGTCTGTCTCCAGTCTAATGCCTATGCTTAGGCAGGCTTTTTCTTGCTAGCTTCCCTTTGTTCGAACGTGAAACCTATGCGTTGCCAAGGATTTGCTGATTCAACGAAATCATCTCCAAAAGACCTTGAGCGGCTTCACTGCCTTTGTTGCCGGCTTTGGTTCCCGCCCGTTCAATGGCTTGTTCGATCGTTTCAGTCGTCAACACACCAAACATGATCGGAATATCGGCATTCAGACCAATTTGGGCTACGCCTTTCGCCACTTCATTTGAGATCAATTCATAGTGGGTCGTTGCTCCGCGAATCAAGGCACCTAATGTCATGATCCCATCGTATTGTTTGTGGTCAACGATTTTTTTGGTAATATACGGAATCTCATAAGCACCTGGAACCCAATATACATCGATGTTTTCTGCTTTGACTCCATGACGCACCAAATTGTCTTTGGCGCCTTCCACTAACTTGGAAGTGATAAACTCGTTGAATCGTGAGACCACGATCCCTACTTTGACTGCCTCTCCCTGAAACGTTCCTTCAAATACTGTCATCGCTCATTCTCCTTTGGTTGATTAAATAGATAGGTAATGGTGAAACTTTTCTTTCTTCGTTTTCAAGTAGCTGCTGTTTTCTTTATGCGCGGGCATCTCCAGCGGAACCCGTTCTGCTACCTTGATCCCTAAGCTTTCTAATTCCTTCACTTTGTCAGGGTTATTGGTCATCAGTTGAATCTCCTGCACTTCTAAGGAACGTAAAACATCGGCAGCAAACGTGTAATGACGAGCATCTGCTGCAAAACCCAATGCAATATTTGCTTCATACGTATCCAATCCTTGTTCCTGCAACTGGTAGGCACGGAGCTTGTTCCGCAAGCCAATACCGCGGCCTTCTTGGCGTAGATACAAAATCGCACCACGGCCTTTTGCTTCGATCTGCCGCATCGCTTCTTGCAGCTGTTCGCCACAATCACAGCGATGAGAGCCGAAGACATCGCCTGTTAAACACTCTGAATGGATCCGTAGTAACAGCGGCTCGGTAGTATGTTGAATCTCGCCTTTGGCTAGTAAAAGGTGTTCATTGCCGAATTCATCTTCAAATAAGGTCAATTGGAACGCCCCATAAGCCGTTGGCAGATCCACCGTTATAGGTGCAGTTCCTCGTAGATATTCCGCCAACTCATCAATGGTCAAAAACGGCAGCTGCCATTTTTCTGCTAATTTTTTCAATTCTGGGACCCGAGCCATCGTGCCATCTTCATTTAAAATCTCACAAATGTAGGCTGCTTCCACGCTGCCAGCAAGCTTCGCTAAATCCACAGCCGCTTCTGTATGTCCTCTGCGTTCCAACACGCCGCCAGGTTGAGCGGTCAATGGGAAGATATGTCCAGGGCGATAAAAATCCGCAGCCTGTGACGCAGGATCAGCCAACTTTTCAATCGTCACTGCCCGGTCTTTCGCAGAAATTCCCGTACTCGTCATCACGTGATCGACACTGATGGTAAACGCGGTACCAAAGGCATCCGTATTATTGGCGGTCATCTCAGGCAATGCCAGCTTTTCAGCGATCGCTTGTGAGATGGGTGCACAGATCAAGCCGCGGCCATAAGTCGCCATAAAATTGACGGCTTCTGGCGTTGCGTATTCAGCGATCCCAATCAAATCTCCTTCTGATTCCCGATTTTCATCATCGGCGACAATCACTAAGCCGCCTTTTTTTAACCATTCCACTGCTTGTTCTACTTTATGCATCGTCTGCCTTCTTTCATTTTCGTTGGTATTTGACATATTTCCCAATCATATCCGTCTCGATATTGACCCACTCCCCTTGTTTCAACTGCCCCAGCGTCGTCTGGTCTTTGGAATGGGGGATCAAGCTAACGGAAAAGGCCTGTGCCGTCGTCTGGGTGACCGTCAAACTGACGCCATTGATCGCAATCGACCCTTGCGGAATGATTTCCCCTTGCACACTGGTGGGGTAAGCAAATGTCAAGATCAAGGCATTTTCCAACTGCTTTTTCTGGATCAAACGGGTCGTTACATCGATGTGGCCAGCGACAAAGTGGCCTTCAAAACGCTGCGTTGCTGCCATCGCTCGTTCCAAATTGACTTCGGCACCCACCGAGAGTTGTTTAAAGGTCGTACGTTGAAAGGTTTCTGGCATGATATCCACCGTAAACGTCGTCGCTTGTTTGGCGATCGCCGTCAAACACGTCCCGTTGATCGCCATACTGTCTCCGATCTGGTAATCCGCCAGTAATCCTTCGGACGCACTGCAGGTTAGCTGGATCGTGCGGCTTTGCTTGCGGATCTCTTTGATGCGGCCTTTTTCCTGAATCAATCCTGTGAACATTCCTCTAGTCTCCTTCCTCGGATGCAAACATCTTCCCCAACTGCCGTCACCATCACCTCTGTTAGCTGCTGCAGCTGTTTCGGGGTACGTTCGCTGGCAAAACTAGCGAGACTATTGCCCCCAAGAAACTTTGGTGCCACATAGGTAATGCTTTCTTGCCACAGTCCGCTGGCTAAAAAGGCATCATGGATCGCAGCGCCTCCTTCTACGTAAAGCGATTGGACCTGTCGTGTGGCAAGCTCCTTCAACAATGCAGCGATCGTCAACTCTTCCAGCTGGATCACTGACACATGCGCTGGCAAGTCGCTGACAACTGTCTGCTGCGTAAAAATCCACACAGGTGCCGAATCATCGGCAAACAATGCCAAATCGGGTTGCGACAGCGTTCGCCCCCGACGGTCTAACACGATGCGAATCGGCGGAAAGCTGGTTTCAACCGTGGTCAATAAGGTGGGATCATCCGTCAACACCGTCTGACTGCCCACTAAGATCCCTTGATAGTCCCCACGTTCTTGATGGACGTTTTGCCAAACCGCTGAACCAGTGATGGCAATGCGGGTTAACGCATCATGAGCGATCCGACCATCTAAAGTGATCGCTTGCTTCAATGCCACGTATGGTCGCTGATGCTGATGGTAAAAATTATAGTGTGGATTCAAACGGCGCACCGCTGTTTCTTCGATGCCCACCAACACGTCGATGCCCCGTTCTTCTAAAAATTGCTTGCCTTGTCCAGCCACGATCGGGTTAGGGTCTAACTGGCCGACGACTACTTTTTTGATGCCGCTGTCAATGATCAGCTGGGTGCAAGGCGGCTGTTTTCCTTGATGGTTGCAAGGTTCTAATGTCACGTATAAAGTCGAATTGATTAGGTCTTCGGAGGAATGGCATTGTTCGATGGCGTTTCGTTCCGCATGGGGCTGCCCATAGACTAAGTGAGCCCCTTTGGCAATGACCCGTTGCTCTTTGACGATCACAGCGCCCACTAGCGGATTGGTAAAGGTTTGGTAACGCCCTTTTTTGGCTTCTGCGATCGCCAAACGCATGTATTCGTTATGCATCTTCCTTCCTCCTTTCAATAAAAAAATGCCTCGTGAGAATCTCACGAGGCATAGACAAACAAGACCGGCAAAAAATCAATTTTAGACGCACTGCGCCCCTTGAAATTTTGTGGTTTTTCTTCTCCCATCCAGACTTTCACTGTCGGTGCCAGATTCACACTGGCTCCACCGCATAGCTATGCGGGTCACGGACTTCAAGCATTGTACTTGTCACCGTCGGTCGGGAATTACACCCTGCCCCGAAGAATACTATTCAATTCATGTGCATTTTAGCCCGACCATTTTTGTTTGTCAATAGGCCTGATCACGAGCCGATAGGAATTCCTCTTGGCTTTTTCTTTTGGCAACTCCAAAACAACGACAGCAGAAATCCCTTGTCGTTCCGCCATTTTCCTAAGCTGCAGCAAGGTGATTTTGCCTGTAAAAAAATACGAGAAAACCTAGGTTAAATATTTTTTCTCGAACGAAGCCATTTATCGAACTCCGTCACGAGTAAGACGACCATCCCAGAAGCTGCTGAGATGACCCAGCCAATCAAGGACATGTCCTCAGTATGAAAGGCGCTTTGCATAAATGGAACATAGGTCAATAACAGTTGTAGAACCAGCATCACACCAATGATCACGAACGCTTTTGGATTGGTGAAGGAAGCTTTAGAAAATGCTGGTGCACTGGTACGGATGTTGAACAAATAGAAAATCTTACTCAAGACCACGATATTGACCATCATGGTACTGGCAACGGCTTCGCTGACGCCTTGCAGCAAGAGCCAGTCATGGGCGATCAAACTGATGACTGCCATCAAGATCGATACATACGCCATCTGCCAAATATCGTGGCGATTCAACAATTTATTGCCTGTCTTTCGCGGTTTGCGGTTCATGATCCCAGACTCTGCTGGTTCAAAGATAAACGCAAACTGGATCGTAATAGCAGAAACCATGTTGATCCACAGCAGTTGTGTCGCCTGCAGTGGCAATTCTTTTTGCATCATGATCGTAAAGGCAATGATCAGCCCTTCGGCAAAAGATGTCGGCAACAGAAACAGAATACTCTTTTTGATGTTGTCATAGATCCTGCGTCCTTCGCGAATCGCTAAGGACATTGTACCGAAATTGTCATCGGTCAAGATCATATCAGCAGAGTCTTTGGCTACATCCGTGCCGCTGATCCCCATCGCTACACCGATATCCGCCCGCTTCAACGCAGGGGCATCGTTGACCCCGTCCCCTGTCATCGCCGTGACTTTACCTTTGGCTTGTAGCGCTCTGATAATGTCCAATTTATTTTTCGGCGTGGTTCGTGCAAAGACTTGATTCGTCAAGGCAGCATCCTGAAATTCGGCTTCACTCATCTGATCCAACTCGGCACCAGTCACGACGTGAATCTCATCAGCTAAACCAAGCTTTTCCCCAATCGCTTTGGCAGTCAGAGGGTGATCCCCCGTGATCATTTTTACTTGAACACCGGCTTGGTTCATTTCCTTCAGGGAAGCGATCACTTCTTCTCGCGGCGGATCGATGATCCCGGCGATCCCTAGTAATTGCAGCCCTTGCTCAAAAATCGTTTCATCAATGTGATCAATCGAAACTTTCTGATAGCCCACCGCTACCACCCGTTTGCCTTCTGCCGACAAGCGGCGGACATGGCCTGTCCAATAGGCTTCATCAAAAGGCGCCGCTTGTTTTTGCACCATTTCAAACAATTTATCTGGGGAGCCTTTAACAAATAGCAAGCGTTCCCCCGCAGGGTTTACCACTAGTTTCGCCATGTAGCGGTTGTCCGAATCAAAGGGCAGCATATCCAGCTCTTGGTAAGCAGGTGCTTGCGGATAGGCAAATTGCTTATGATACAGCGTCAAAAAGGAGCCGTCTGTTGGTTCCCCATTGATCGTCCAGTGATTTCCTTCTGGGACCAGTACCGTATCGTTGGCTTCGTAACCAGCTTCCAAAAACAACTGCAAGATGTCTTGCGTGTAGACGCCCTCTTGCTTTGGACGAATCACGCCCACAGGCGCATAGCCGTCACCCGACACTTCGTATTCCTGCTCAGCCAATACGATGTCTTTAACTGTCATTTCATTTTTGGTCAGGGTACCGGTCTTATCCGTCGCGATCACATCCACTGAGCCTAGCGTTTCAACCGCCGGCAGTGTTTTGATGATGGTGTGCTTGTTTTTTGCCATATCACTGACACCCATCGCCAAAACCACCGAGGTCGTTGCGGGCAATCCTTCTGGGATCGAGCCGACGATCATGGTGACGACGGCTAAGGACAGGACAGAGATCGCATAGGTTTGCTGGAACAAACTGACGATAAACAGCGAGACCGCCACGCCCATGATCACATAGGTGATGCCTTTCCCCAGTCCATCGATCTCTTTCATTAACGGCGTTTTTCGTTCTTCTGTTTGATTGACTTCAGCTGAGATTTTCCCGATCTCAGTATTCGCGCCAGTAGCGATCACGATCCCTTTCCCACTTCCTGACGTCACGGACGTCGAAGCAAATGCCAAATTCCGTTGTTCCGCTAATGGGGTTGCTTCATCCACTAAGGCATCTGTTATTTTTTCCACCGAATCGGCTTCACCAGTCAAGGCGGATTCTTGGATACGCAAGTTGTCCGCTTCGATGATCCGCAGATCCGCAGGCACATTGTCGCCAGCTTCTAAAAATACGACATCCCCCGGAACGACTTCGGCAGCTGGAATATCTTGCCGAATCCCATTCCGGTAGACCGTGGCTTCTGCTGATAGCATCTCTTTAATCCGTTCTAACGCATCGGAAGCATTGGCTTCTTGGTAATAACCGATCAACGCATTGACCAGTACGACGATGCCAATGATCACGGCATCAGAGAAATGCCCCATCAGCAGCGTTAAGATGGCGGAGAAAATCAAAATGTAGATGATCGTGTTATGGAATTGCCGCAGCAGCAAACGCCACTTGGCGATTTTTTTGACCGCTAATTGATTCAATCCGTAGGTTTCTAACCGCTCGGTTACTTGCGCCTCATCTAATCCTTGTTCGATTGAGGGCACCTGATACTGTTCGATTGTTTCTGACACTGATAATTGAAACTCTTTTTTATTCATTTATTCTTCTTCCTTTTCTTTTTTCATTGATGGATAACACAAATAAGCCCCTTATTTAGAAACTGCTCCTAAATAACGCGCTGTTGTTGGTCTCCTATTCAATTAAAAAGTAAGGTAAGTCAAAATAGTGTTTCTGCTCACCGTCACTCGAGTCGCTTGACATTCGTTTACCACCCCCTCTAAAGTTAGCAATAAGCGTAACAAACTATTTTTCCAAAGTCAAGAGTCATCGCTTTCATAGCAATGAAGGGGCATCTCAAAGTTTTTACGAAAAAAAGCCGCACGACAACGATTCATTGCCGTACAGCTCCTTCAGTACATTCTCTTCAAGCTCCCAAAGGCTCGCCTTAAAGCTGATCCAGTGCCTCGCTGATCGGTGTTTCCCCAGCTTGGACTTTGATGACTTTTTGATAGGTTGCTGGACGTTCCAGCATTTCACCTAACAAGACGGCGACATCCTCGATCGGGATCGCACCAGAGGTCGTTTCACTGATCTCAATCAAACTAGATCCTGGAGTTTCTTTCAACGCACCCGGCTGCAAAATCGTATAGTCTAGTGCGGTGTTGTCGATCAGCCAGCGATCAGAGAAAAACTTGGCGATCGTGTAATCCATCAATGACGCCATGCCTTCCCTTTGCCACTGTTCAGGTTCTAAGGCATAGGCTGAGCTAAGGTGGATGTAGCGTTTGATTCCTTTTGATTCGGCGGCTTGCATAACTTTGACGGCACCATACAGATCGGATTGCAACAAGTCTTTGCCTCGGGAACCCGCCACGAAGTATACCGCTTCCGCATCTGCGAATTTGGCCGCCATCTCTGCCGGTTCCGTGTGTAAATCAAAGAACACGGGCTTGATCGTCTCCGTTTCTGTGATTTTCTCACTGCTGCGCGCACCAGCATAAACGATGTGTCCTTGTTTTTCTAGAAAGTCGATCAATTTTTGACCTACTCGTCCAGTAGCACCAACGACAAAAATTTTCATTTTCTTTGCTCCTCTCGATTCTTTTTCCAACTCTTGCTAGTATCATCGTAGGACAAAAACCAAAATCCAACAACTATTCTGTTCCTAAACGAAAGGGAAAAAGGCACAGCACAAACCAATTCTTGCTGTTTTTCCCCATAGAAACCCATGTTTTTAAAAAAACACCAAAAAAAATGAAAAAAATTTTCTCAAACGATTGACAAAGCCTTGACTCTTTTGTAGACTAGATAGAAATAATTTAAATATTTAGAAAATTCCAAATAAAGAAAAGGACGGTGGCGTATATGACCCGCACCAATGTTAGCAAACGAATTATTTTATTATTATAGTCGGGACTGTTTGATTTTATACATTCAAAGAGTCCCTATTCACATTGCATCCAAAAAGAAGAACAGCTTCTTGAGATGGAGTGTTTTTTTATACCCATTTTCAAGAAAGCGGCCTTTTGCAAGCTGACACATTGATGTCAGATAGATCCCAAACGCTCATTGAACAACTGCTGCCGATTCCCCGCGGTTATGCACTGCACTTATTCTAAAGACCCCTTCTGTTTGAACACTTGATTGGTCAAGCAGAAAAAGGAAGGATGATTTTTTCTTATGAAAACCGTCAACACGATCGCTGCTTTTGTAAACAAGTATTTGATCTATATCATGATTTTATTGATGATCGTCTCTTATTTCTTCCCGCAACCCTTCTTATGGATTCCGCCTCGTACAACGATTCTTCTGAGCATCATCATGTTTTGTATGGGGATGACTTTAAATGTTGCTGCTTTTAAAATGGTCGTCTTACAGCCCAAAGCATTCATCTTAGGAGTGCTTTTCCAGTTCACCATCAGTCCTTTGGTGGCTTACGGCTTAGCGCAGCTGTTTGGTCTTTCTTCCGGTTTGATCATCGGGTTTGTCCTACTAGGTTGCGTTTCTGGTGGAACCGCCAGCAATGTCATGACCTTTATCGGCAAAGGCGATGTCGCCCTCACCGTTTCTATGACCACGGTATCGACCTTGTTAGCGACCGTCGTTACCCCCTTTTTGGTTTACGTCTTGGCTGGTCAGTATACTGAGATCTCCTTCTGGGAAATGCTCTTGTCTGTCTTGCAGATGGTGCTTTTGCCGATCATTTTAGGGGTGATCGTCCACAAACTCATTGCCAAGCACATCGAGCGATTTCTGCAATCATTTGTGTTGATTTCTTCCGTTAGTATCTTATTGATCGTTGCCGGAACTGTCGCTCGCAACGGTGCCGTCATCGTCCAATCTGGCTTGATCGTGATTTTCTTAGTCTTGCTCCATAACTTGATTGGCTACGGTGCAGGCTATGGTCTGAGCCGTGTGATGGGCGTCAGTGCCACCCAAGCCAAATCCATCATGTTTCAATTAGGAATGAAAAATACCGGCCTAGCGATCTCGTTAGCCAATGCCCACTTTGCCGCCATTGCTGCAGCCGTTACCCCTGCCGCAGTCGGCATGGTGATCCATCAAATTACCGGACCAATTTTAGCCAATCTCGTGGCCAAGAAAGAAGGAAAACAGTATGAGTCAAAGTATCTTTTTGCCAAACTACACAATCGGGGCGGACGCCTACGAAAAAGTAAATGACATCGTAAAACCATACGGCACCAATGCCGTGATCATCGGCGGAAAAACCGCCCTTGAAAAAGCCGAAGACAAGATCAAAGCCGGTTTAACGTCAGAAGTCAAAGTGACGGATACCTTGTGGTACGGCGGCAACTCGACCTATGAAAACGTCGATCAGCTGTTAGCCAATCCAAGCGTCCAAGCCGCCGATGTTCTATTCGCCGTTGGCGGCGGCCGCGTTTGCGATACCGTCAAAGTGGTTGGAGAAAAAGCAGGCAAACCAGTCTTCACCTTTCCAACGATCGGCTCCAACTGCTCACCAGTCACCGCGGTCTGTGTCATCTATAAAGAAAACGGCGAGATGCAAGGGCTGTTTTTCCCTTCGCAACCGCCGACCCATGCCTTTATCGACAGTGAGATCATCGCCCAGGCCCCCGATAAGTACTTATGGGCAGGAATCGGCGATGCCCTCTCCAAAGAGATCGAATCGACGTTTTCAGCGCGGGGCGATCAGTTAGACTACACCGATGGGTTAGGCATCCAAATCGGCAAAATGTGCACGGAACGCTTATTGCAATACGGCACACAAGCCTTGAAGGACAGTGCCGCCAATCAGCCATCTTATGCCATTGAGCAAGTCGTCTTGGATATCATCGTGACTACCGGCTTAGTTTCCGTCTTAGTCATCAATGATTACAACTCCGCCCTTGCCCATTCCTTTTACTACGGAACGACCGTTTTGGAAAAAATGGAAGACTATTTACATGGTGCTTCCGTTAGTTACGGCGTTTTGGCCTTGTTGCAGCTCGATCAGCAAGAAGCCCTCTTCCAGCGCATCTACGCCTTTATGAAGGAAAACAAACTGCCGGTTTGCTTAGCTGATATGGGTCTTAACACCACCAGCGACCTTGAGGCAATCTTAGACAAAGCAATGACCACCAATGACATCGTCCACGTGCCTTATGAGATCACGCGAGAAATGTTCAAACAAGCAATCTTAGACGTGGAAGCCTATCATGCCAAACAAAACCAAGCAGCATTGGCAGCTGCCAATTAAATGAAACCCTCCAGCAATTCGTTGCTGGAGGGTTTTTGTATGGCCTTTTTTTCGCTTCTTCGTACTTGTCCTCCTTCTTCTTTCTTACATGTTAAAAAACATGCAATCGTTTACTTTGATTTATTTTTAAAAACTTATTACTATTTTAGTATAACAAAGGAGGAGATTGGTTTGGAATTGGTTTATTTATCTGGGTTGTTTTTGGTCATTTTCTTGTTGTATTTCCTGGCAAAGAAAAATAATCGCATCAAACAGCTGTTTTCGAAGATCACGATTGCTTTTCTGCTTATTTACTTGGTTTGGCGTTTATTTTTCACGATCCCGATTGATAGTTCTGCTTCACTAGTATTTGGGATCATTCTCTATATTGCGGAAGTCATTGGTTTATTTGTCTATGGCTTTTTTGTTTACCTTTTTTCCAATAAGCTCTCAAAAGAATACCGCTACGAGGGGGATGAAGCAGAAGAATTCTTGCCAAGTGTCGCCGCTTTTATCTGCACTTACAATGAAGACATCAAGCTGGTGATCGCCACAGCATTAGCTGTCAAAGCCTTGAAATACCCCAATAAAAAAATCTATATCTGCGATGATGGCCATCGAGAGGAACTAAAAGAAATGGCCGAGCGAATGAATCTCGGCTATTTGACCCGCGAAGGAAATGCCAATGCCAAAGCTGGGAATATCAACTATGCCTTGTCCCAAACCAGCAGTGACTTGATTTTGCTTCTGGATGCTGACTTTATCGTCAAAAAGAACATTATTTTTGAAGCTGTCGACTATTTCCGCAATCCTAAAGTCGCATTGGTGCAATATCCACAAACATTTTATAACAAAGATCCCTTTCAATTACTGCGCAAATCCATGTACAACGAACAGGAATTATTCATGCGCTTTCTAGAACCAGCACTTTCTCGTGAGAATGCTTTGATCCATATCGGTACCAATGCCATCATTCGTCGCAGTGCCCTTGAAGAGATCGGCGGCGTTCCTACCAGCAGTATCACCGAAGATATGGCGACCGGGATGCTTTTACAAGACGCCGGCTATGAAACGATTTTTATCAATAAAGCCTATGCCTTGGGGATCACTCCTTACACTGCCAAAGAGCTGACCTCACAACGGACTCGGTGGGCGCAAGGAACGAAACAAATTTTTGACCACTTCAAACCGCGCCGGTTAAAAGGGTTGTCTTTTATGCAAAAACTTTGTTATTACAACTCCTATTTGTATTGGTTTACCTCTTTCCAAAAAATCATCTTTTTATTGGCACCAACCTTATTTATGGTTTTTGATATCTTTATCGTCAGAAGCAACAATCACCAATTACTGTTGTTCTTTTTACCGCCTTTCATTATGATTTCCCTGTCGTTTCGGCTGTATGTCCCTAAGATCAGGAACCTGACAAGTTCCCACATCTATGATTGCTTTGTCGCTCCTATCCACACTGGGGCATTGATCAAAGAATTTATGAAATCACAGAAAAAATTCAACGTGACCAAAAAAGAGATCGTCGGCAGCAACGCCTTTGATTGGCGAACCGTCTTGCCCCACATCATCCTCTTTACTTGGATTTCCTTTGCCTGTCTGGTAGCTGGGTATCGTTTGTACCGAGGAGAAGGCTATGAATTCGGCTATATCGTGACCTTGATTTGGTCGATCTATAACCTCTATGGCTTGTTTTATGCCATTTTGATCGGGAAAAACCGTTTTATCGAAAGTGATAGTGAAGCCTTGAGTATCGCCATCAATCGTCAGCTTTCTTATGATGCCAAGACGTTCGAAATGTATCAAATGAGTTTCAATGGCTTCCGTGTCCGGACTCATCCCGAGCAAATCTTCGTACCAGGTGAAAGTTACGTCTTTTACGATGATAAGCGTCGCTTCACTATCAATTCGATTTGTCTAGAGGATCATGGCTCCTATGTGACTTTTGCCTTCAACAATCTAACACCGCAATCTGCTGAAGAGCTTGCCAGCTACTATAGCGACCAGCTCAATGCTGCCAAACAGTTAGAATTTGATATGGAGGAAGAAGTCGCAGAAATGAATAGTTAGCCCCGCCCCCTTTGTCGCAAGAGACAAGGGGGCTTTATTGATTCCAGAAAGCTCCTCGAAGGGTTGTTCCCCATCTTATGATGCTTGTCTTCCTTTAGATAACACTCTGGCATTTGCTACACTCTTTTCCAATGATCATTGATTGAAAGAGCCAGAACAGAATCTAGACGATTTCTCGATAGCAATACTTTTAAAGCCTTTAGAAAATATTAAAAAGTCTGCTTTCCCTATGACCTGATTGAGCTGATGCGGTTGCCACTGCTCACACATTTGTGAATAAAAGCGCATGAAAAAGCAATCCTTGTTATACTTATAAATAACATGAAGTCCATAGTAAAAAGGAGGAATCCTCATGATCCGTTACAAACGATTTCGCTTTGCTCGTTTAGGCGCTCTTTTGGTGTTGGGCTTACTCCTCACTGGCTGCAGTGCGGATACGACACCGATTGAAGAACAACCGACTACCGACACGGTCACTCCTTTTGAACCAGCGGTTTCCTATGAAACTTTTCCATTGCCGCAACCGATCTTAGACGGGGAAAACAGCGTGGCAGAAGCTCTCTTCAATCGGCGCTCGCAACGGGATTTTCAAGACACTGAGCTAACACAAGAACAGCTGGCACAGCTTTTATGGGCCGCTGCCGGTGTCACTACAGAAGATGGTCGCCGGACAGCGCCTTCGGCTGGTGCCTTGTATCCCTTAGATCTCTATGTCGTGGTCACACAGGTAACGGGGCTTGAGCCAGGGCTTTATCTGTATCAACCTGAGCAACATACCTTAGCAAAAGTTCTTGCCGGCGATTTTCGGACCGCATTGGCGGAAGGATCGTTGGATCAGCAAGCGATCCAACAGGCACCTGCCACATTGCTTTATACAGTGGTTTATGAACGACTGATCGAGCGCTATGGGGACCGAGGAATCGAACGCTATGCCTATATCGAAGTCGGTCATTCCGCCCAAAACGTCCTTTTGCAAGCCCAAGCGTTAGGCTTAGGTGCTGTGCCGATCGGCGCCTTCACGGATCATGAACTCAAAGAATTATTACAACTGCCGACGGAAAATGAACCTCGCTATTTGATTCCAGTGGGGGTTATTGAGTAGCGCTACTGAATAACAGAGCCCATTTTCGTGGATTGTCAGTCTTTCATTAGAGAATGGCAACTGGCAAGGTTGATTTTCCCAGCAAAACTAGTACAATCGAAAAACCACCTGCAAAAACAGCAGGTGGTTTTTCTCTTTGCTTACAGTTTGTATGCCCGGACTTCTTTTGGTATTTCTTCTAGCGGTAGCTCTTTTACTACCGCTTCGGTGCCTGCTGCCATCGCTGTATCGTAGTACCAGCATTTGTATTTGATCGTATTCATGGTTTCTTGCAAGGCTGCCATTTGCTTTGTGACTTCTTCCAGACGTTCATGAAACAGCTGCTGCCGTTTCTGCAAAGACGCATCGCCTTCCTCGCCCCAATCCAAGAAATTCTTGATGTCTTTGATGGGCATGCCAGTATTCTTCAAACAATCGATCACTTTGATCGTCGCTACTTCTTTTTCGGAAAACACCCGAATGCCGCCATTACTGCGGGCCAGCTTCGGAAACATCCCTTCTCGATCGTAATAACGCAGAGTCGAGATGGGGATATTAGTCGTTTGTGATACTTCGCCAATCGAGTAACTCACTTGCATCGCTCCTAAAAAATTTAGTTTCTCCCTTGACCTAAACCTAACTTCAGGTTCTACAATTAAAATACACCGCAAGCACTGTACTGTCAATCACCTATCGTGTCACAGGTTTGGCATTGGCAGTAGCAGGATTCGATGAAAAAAATCATTCACTGGAGGAAATACAAATGTCAGAAATCAAAGAGAAAGTTATCGTAATTATGGGAGCCTCTTCAGGAATTGGGGAAGCAACCGCCGTTAAACTAGCCGAGCAAGGGGCAAAAGTAGTAATCGCCGCCCGCCGTGAAGAGCGCATCAAAGCACTGGCTGAAAAACTAGGAGAAAATGTCTTGTATCAAACAGCCGATGTCACCAATCGCGGACAAGTCCAACAAGTCATCGATTTAGCTATGACCTCCTTTGGTCGGATTGATGTCCTTTTCAATAATGCTGGCATCATGCCTCAAGGAAACTTGGCAGAGTTGAACTATGACAGCTGGCAACAAATGCTGGATATCAATATCATGGGGGTATTGAACGGGATCGGCACTGTGCTGCCCATCATGCAAAAACAACAAGACGGCTTGATCATCGCCACTGACTCAGTTGCCGGACATGTCATTTACCCAGGTTCTGCCGTGTACAACGGGACAAAGTTTGCAGTTCGTGCAATTATGGAAGGCTTGCGCCAAGAAGAACGTGAACATGGCATTCGCTCCACCATCGTCTCTCCAGGAATGGTCTCCACGGAATTGTTTGAAACCGTCGGCAATGCTCAACTAGAAGCAGCCTTGAAAGAAACCTCTCGCGTAGAAGGCAACAGCCTAACGCCAGAAGACGTAGCAAATGCAGTGGTTTATGCCATTCAGCAGCCCCAACATGTGGCGATCAGCGAAGTCTTGCTGCGCCCAGCAAAACAAACCGTTTAAGTTATTTCTACTAGCCCATGAAACCTGCTTCCGCTTGATGCGGCCGCAGGTTTTTTTGTCGTCAAATCCGCCGTTTCTCTGGAAAAAATTGCTTGGTTTTCTTGTGACACCCACTTGTCCGAGTAATGTAAACCAATCGTTGCTTTATGTAAACGACTAGGTTCTGTTACTACGGGGGAAATTTTTTTATACTTAGTACAAAGCTTCCGTATAAAACGACCAATCAGAAACGAACCTGCCGTTTTTCTCTTTTTATGAATAGCCGAGCATGATTGATATCCTGCCTTCACCGTTGACTTGCAAGTATTATTAGCTGTCCTCTTTTAGTACTTGCTTTTTATATAAGAATGGAGTGAGTGTATGAATGTGAAACAGCTGCTCGTCATTGCCGAGCAACGAAGAAACATTACGAATCAAAAATTGACCTATGCAGAAAACTTCTTGGCGGCCGGCTACTCCGCGGCCGAATTGCTGGCAGACGAAACCTTTCTCGAATTAGAGCGAAGGGAAACCCAACTAATTGCAGAACGCAACGCTATTTTTTACGAAGAAGTCACCCAAAATTAATCCCCCATTCCCCGATCCAATTCCGGGTGACAAAAAGCGAAGGCCCAGTTGGGCCTTCGCTTTTTCTGTAAAAAAATGAATTTTCGATTATCTTAATTAACTCCTTCACCATTTGATTGAATCACTTTTTTGTACCAATAAAAGGACTTTTTCTTATAGCGAGCCAACGAGCCAGTCCCATTGTCGTGCTTGTCTACATAAATAAACCCATAGCGTTTTGCCATTTGTCCAGTTCCTGCTGAAACAAGGTCGATGGGCCCCCAAGAAGTATATCCGATAAGATCGACGCCATCTGCAATAGCATCAGCCATTGCCTTAATATGTCTTCGTAAATAGTCGATACGATAATCATCCTCGACTGTATATTCACCATTTTTTTCAATGAGGGTATCTATTGCACCTAACCCATTTTCGACCACCATCAAGGGAATTTCATAGCGTTCATAAATTTGATTTAACGCGATGCGCAATCCTAATGGATCGATTTCCCAGCCCCATTCACTCGCTGTAAGATGCGGATTTTTAACTCCATTGAAAAAATTCCCCGTTTGCTTTTCGGCTTGATCATTTACTTTAGTCACAGTAGAAGATTGGTAGTAAGAAAACGTATAGAAATCAACAGTGCCCTCTTTCAGTACTTCTAAATCTCCTGCTTCGATAGTAAGATCGATCCCTCTATCTTGCCAAAACTTTTTAGCAAAATATGGATAGCGACCTTTCACTTGAACATCACCACAGTAAAAATTACTGATATTAGTCATCTCTTGTGCGAAACGAATATCCTCTGGATGAGAAGACAACGGATAAATCATTCGATAGGCAATCATACAGCCCATGTGCAAATTTTTGTGTAGACTTTTTGCGTACTTGATCACTCGGGCACTTGCAACGAATTGGTGGTGGAGCGCCTGAAACCGCTGTTGGCTGTTATCGATATTTTTAGTATTCAAAAAATCATCAATATCCTTTGGATACATTCCTCCTCCTAAATACGTACCCACCCCTACATCTCTGGATAAAATATTGATTTCATTGAACGTCAGCCAATATCTCACATCATCTTGATAGCGATCAATGACCGTCTTGGCGAATCTTTCATATGCTTCAATCATTTCTCTGCTTTCCCAGCCATTAAACTGCTTTGTCATTTCTATCGGTGATTCATAATGAGACAATGAGACCATCGGTTCTATCTCGTACTTCTTTAGTTCTGCGATAAGACCATCGTAAAACTTTAACCCTTCTTCATTTGGTACTTTCTCTAAACCGGTCGGAAAAATACGAGTCCATGCGATAGAAAAGCGATACAGCTTAAATCCCATTTCTGCAAATAAAGCAATATCCTCTTTGTATCGATGAAAATGATCAATCGCCTCATGACTTGGATAAAAAGCACCTTCTTCAATTTCTGTGGTGATTCGCCGAGGCGTGTTCACATCGCCTCCCAGAAGCAGATCACTGATTGACATTCCTTTGCCGTCCGCTTGATACGCTCCTTCTAATTGATTGGCAGCTGTCGCCCCACCCCAATAAAATCCATCTGGAAATTTTGCTTTCATTTTTTCCTCTTCTTTCTTCTAAATAATTGTTACTAATTTATTCGAGTAATCAATCAATTCATCGTGCTCAAAAAATACCGGTTCATTCTGATTGTTCATAAAAATCAAAACAGAAGTTGGATCGTAGCCTTTAGACTTGATAAAATCAATATCAACACGGGCTAGCAAATCACCCGCCTTTACTCGCTGACCTTCCTCAATAAAAAGTTCAAATCCCTCTCCATCCAGTTTCACTGTATCTAATCCAATATGCAGTAACATTTCTAATCCATTATCATGTCGCAACCCGATGGCATGTTTTGTTGGAAAGACAGTTGTTATCGTGCCTTCAATCGGTGAATGGAATTCTCCTGACACAGGATCGATCGCTAGCCCTGGTCCCATTTGTTCGGTGGCAAAAACCTCGTCAGCTACTTCACTCAGCGGCAAAATGCTGCCACGGACGAAGCCTTGAATCAATGCTTCTTCAGCCGCTGTTCGTTTTTCTGAAGCAATCGGTGAAGGCTTCTCCAACGCTTTCATATCTTCTTCAATACTCTCTTCAAAACCAAAAATGACTGTCAAAACAAATGATATCGAAAAAGCTAACGCCAATGTTATGGCTGCTTTTACAATATTAGAGGCATCCTCTCCGAAAAATACCGGCAAGGTCAAAAGCCCTGGCGATCCGAATGAATAGCGGACTAGTCCGCTGATACCCGCATAAAAACCAGCAATTCCACCTGAGATCATCACATAAATCAGTGGTTTTTTCAGTTTCAAGTTAACCCCGTACAGCGCAGGTTCCGTGATACCAGACAGCGCCGTGATGCCGCTGGAAAAAGCAATTTGTTTCATCTGTTTATCTTTGGTTTTAACAAATACCCCAAAGGCGGCACCCGCTTGCGAAATGTTGCTTGCTAACATACCTGGTCCTTGGACGATTTCAAAGCCTACGGTTGAAAAGGAGACTTGCGCAATCGGAGTCAAAGCCGTGTGCATACCAACCATTACTAATAAAGGCGTGAAGATGCCCATCAGTGTCGGCACGAGCCATGGAACAGTCACTCGCAGATAATCCACAACAAAGAACAATCCATCTCCAAAAATCGCGCCGATGGGTCCTAAGATCATCAGTGCGAGCGGAGCCATGATGATCACGATAAAAAGCGGCTTCAACATGGTTTTTAAAACACTTGGAATGATCTTTTCAGATAAACGATCAACATAACTCATAACCCAGACTATCAAGATGATTGGGATAACCGTTCCTGAATAAGCGGCTTCACGTATCGGAAGCCCAAACAGCTGCATAGAAACATCCGAGGCAACCAGACTCTGAAATGTTGGATGTAATAAGACGCCTGTGATCCCCAATGCTAAATAAAGATTGGTTTTAAATTGCCGTGCCGCACTAGCCGCAATTAAAAAAGGTAAAAAGTAAAAGGCGGCGTCTCCAATCATATTGATGATTTGATAATTTAAACTTTCTCTACTCAATCCCAAAAGGACCAGTAAAGCTAAAACCGCCCGAATTAAACCAAATCCGATCAATGCTGTAATGATTGGCGCCATTACACCAACAATATTTTCGACGATTCGTTTCACAAGTCCGTTTTTAGGTGTATCTACAGCTTCATCACTGTTTTTTTCCGTGATTTTATACTGATTGATTACAGTCGAATAGTAATTTCCTACTTCTCCGCCAATCACAAATTGTACTTCATCTCCAGTCAATTTGGTCCCTAGTACTCCTGGAATTTCCTTTGCCTGTGCTTGATTGAATTGCGTGGTATCTTTTAACTGGAAGCGAAGGCGAGTTGCACAATGATAGACCGCGTTAATATTTTTCTCTCCACCGATCGATTGAATGATTTTGTCTACTGATTCTTTCTTTTTATCAATCATTTGGTTCACTCCTCATTTTGTGATAGTAATAGTCTATTAATATGAATAGCTAAATATGCAATTTCTTCTTCAGTGATTGGTTTCTCATAGATTTCTTCTAAAGTCCGTTTTATTCGCTGACTATAGGCCATCGGTTCTTGATACAGCGTAGAGACTGTCTTTATTAAAACTGCATCATTGTTTAACATCGTGTTCGTTAAATAGCGTTCTGCAAAAAATTTGGCATGTGTAACCAGACGCTCATAGTGCAGACTGTGGCTATCCAATTTTTTCTTCACCAACATTTGTACAGATTTTAAAATATTTGTCACGATTTTTGTGATTTGGATAGCATTGGCATGAATTGCTGAGCGACTATTTCCGTTAATGATATGGAAAGTAATGTTCGCTGCTTCTTGTTCATTCAAAGAAACACCAAGTGCTTTTTCAATAATGGCAACACCTTTTTGAGCAGCCTGAAATTCTTCAGGATAAAATCGTTTGAACTCCCAATACATTGAAGAAGTCATAATGACATTGTCTCTGATCCTCTCGACAGTAAAATAAATATGATCGGTCAGTGAAAAGAGTGTATTAGCAGATAACTCCGTATCTAGATATTTCTCCGCTTCTTGGATGACTTCATACGCTAGCTCGATATACTTTACAGGTACATTGTTCATAAAAGTGATCAAGGACTCCATTCGATTATCTTCAATCGGAAGATAAAATTTAGAGATTTTCTCTTCCGAAATCAATTGACCTTTCTTTTGCTGATAACCGATACCCTTGCCAAAAGCAATAACATCTTTATTGTCTTTCTCAACAATAATAACGTTTACATTCAAAACCTTCTTAATCAAATACATGTATTCTTCTCCTTCCTCCTTTCTGAGCGTAAAAAAAGGCATAATAAAATCAAATCTGCGAACCTTCGCAAAATTGATTTTATTATGCCTTGCCTGCCGTACAGTCACATACACATAAAAAAAATCACTATTTATTTCTTAAATTAATCATAGCATCCAAAAAAAGAAAACGCAATCATTTTTTTTGTACAAAAAACCGCAAAATAGGTATTTACCTTCTTTTGCGGTCAGCTTCGAATCTTATATCTAGATGACAAACAGACTCTTTCAAACGAAATTAAATCGTAACACTGTCAAAAATTCCGTTATTTCTTCACGATCAGCTGAACGGCTTGATCGATTTTCTGCTTTTGGGTTTCCGTGTCGCTGTCTGGATTTTCCAAACAATTTTTCAAATTTTCAGCGACAATGATCCCCATAATACGGTTGACGCTGGAACTGACGGCGGACAATTGCGTGATGACATCGACGCATTCTTTCTCGTCTTCGATCATTTTTTGAATCCCCCGCAACTGGCCTTCGGTTCGTTTTAACCGATTCAAAATATCTTTGTTGCATGCGGTCATCGTTTGATTTCTCCTCTCCATGCTGACATGCCACCGAGGACATTGGTCACTTGAAACCCTTGCTGGTTCAAAAACTCAGACGCCATTTGCGAACGAGCCCCTGAATGACAGATGACATAGTAATTTTTATCCTTCTCTAAGTCGCTGATTTGTTCCGTAAGCTCGCTCAACGGTAGGTTTTGTGCTGTTTTGATGTGTCCTTGTGCAAACTCATCAACTTCTCTGACATCAAGGATCTCAAGCGCCTCACGTTTTTCTTTTTGGGTAAATTCGTCCATAGATATGGCTTTAATCATGAATAATCATCTCCGGCTTAATAGTATTATACAACGAAAAGGCACCATCGAGGTTTTGACAATTGATGCCCGCTTGTTTTAAGATGCGTTCGGCAATGTAGCTTCTCAATCCGCTATGACACGTAACGACATACGAAACGCTTGGATCCAATTCAGACAACCGATCCCTCAATTCATCTAACGGAATGTGGAGCGCTTGTTGAAAACGTCCATTATTGGCTAATTCCATTTCTGAACGAACATCCAACAACTGCTTACCGTTTTCTAAGGCCTCCGTCAATTCGTGCCATTGGATATTCGCACTGATTCCTTCCGCCAGATTGATCGCTGCATAGCCAATCATATTCACTGGATCTTTGGCTGAGCCAAAAGGCGGTGCATAGGTAAATTCCAGTTCAGGCAAGTCAAAGATCGTTAAGCCGCCTTTGATCGCTGTTGCTAAAATATCGATCCGTTTATCGACCCCTTTGGCACCGATGCCTTGCGCACCGTAGATTTTTCCAGTATCAGCATCAAAAATCAATTTCAAATAAATATCCGTCGCATCAGGATAATACCCAGCATGGTCTTTGCCTGAAAGATGAACCACCTGGGGATTTAGCCCCGCCAGTTTGGCGCTGCGCTCACTCAACCCAGTAGACGCTGCGGCAAGATCGAATACGCGCACGATCGCCGTCCCAATACTGCCTTTGTTTTTGCGAGTCAGTCCTCCCAATACATCCGCAACTTGCCGACCTTGGCGATTGGCTGGTGACGCCAAGGAGATCAGCGTGTCTTCGTTAGTGATTTGTTGTTTCACAACGATGGCATCTCCCACCGCGTAAATGTCTTTCTTGCTGGTTTGGTATTGCTCATCTACCAGGATACCCCCCCGGTGTCCCAATTCAATACCAGCACGTTTCGCCAAATTCGTTTCTGGTTGGATACCTACCGAAAGAATCGTGACGTCTGAAGCTAGGACCGTGCCATCCTCCAGAACGATTTCTTGCCCTGCTTTTTCAAAAGCGGTCGCTGACTGCGAGGTCAAAACTTTGACTCCTTGCTTGATCAATTCATTTTTGATATACGCAGCCATTTCTTCGTCCAAAGGTGGCAATACGTGGGGTGCTTTTTCTACGATCGTAACTTCGAGGCCTTTTTTATGTAAATTTTCAGCGACTTCTAACCCAATAAACCCAGCGCCAATGATCGTCGCTTTTTGAGGCTTTTTGTCTTCAAGATGCGCCATGATTTGGTCTAAGTCAGGAACATTGCGCAAAGAAAAGGCGTTGGTTGCTTCTTCTAGCCCTTTGATCGCTGGTACTAGCGGTTTTGCCCCCGGTGATAAAATCAACGCATCATAAGATTCCGTGAAGACCTGTTCGCCATGTTTGACCGTCACCGTTTTCTCCTGCGGATCGATCGCCAGTACCTCATGAAGAGGCCGCACATCTAGGTTAAACCGTTTTTTTAATGCCTCAGGTGTTTGGACCAATAAGGCGTCTCGCTCTTTGATCTCACCAGAAATAGCATACGGCAGCCCACAATTCGCAAAAGAGACAAAAGGACCTTTTTCAAAAACAATGATCTCCGCTGCTTCTTTAAGCCGACGTAAGCGCGTGGCTGCCGACATTCCCCCTGCTACCCCACCGACAATAACTATTTTTTCCATCATTACTTTCCTCCTTTGGTTGTTCCGCGCCATTGATTCATGCCACCACGAACGTTGACCACGTCAAAACCTTTTTTACTTAGGATTTTGGCTGCTTGTTTGCTTCGCATCCCTGATTGGCAAATGACTGCCAGTTTCTTGTCACCTTTTTGAGTAAATCCCGCAATCTTGTTTAACGGTACATTTTTCGCATAGGCAATATGCCCACTGCGGTACTCCGCCGGCGTGCGTACATCCAGAACCGTCCATTCTTTGGCTCCTTCTTTTTGTAAATCAGCTGTTGACATACTTGGTATGCGCTTAAATAGTGAAAACATTTCTTGCTCCTTTCGTATACCCCTCGGGGTATATTAAACAAGATGTTTCCCTATTTGTCAACTAAGTGAATTTCTTTAAGAAAAGAACCTTGCTGTTGCGTTGCTCCCCACTCGATAAACTGTCATGTATCGGACATGTACCAATCAAGCAAGAGGAAAAAAAGCCACATATTTCCTTCCCCTCAGCCTCAGTGCTATAATAAACAAAAAGATATGCAGTAAAAAATAACACACTACAAGATCACTTCGTCAAAGACGTTTTTCACGACCTCAGAATAAAAACGATGCTCCTCTCAAAAAAACAGCAGATAAAAAACGACGCAAGCACCACTTTCCCTTGATTTATCAAGAAGCAAGCCCTGCTTTCTTGGAATCAGCGTGGGTTTCGACTATGCTTAAGTCACATCAGCGAAAGGAAAAAAAGATGGAATTTGGCGAAAAAATCAAAGAAGTACGCACAAGAAATAACTTGACCCAAGAACAATTTGCCACTCAACTACACGTGACAAGACAAGCCGTTTCGAACTGGGAAAACAATCGCAATCTACCAGATTTAGAAATGTTGATTGCCATCGCCACAATTTTTCAACTCTCGCTTGATGAATTGATTTTAGGAGGAACTCAAGTGAACAAGATCACTGAAAAACTAATCAAAGACGGCAGCGAGACTCGACGCGCCAAACTCAATTTGATCACGACCTTGATCGGAACATTTTTACTACTATTCGGCTTTGCCTGCTTCTTCATCAAAGCAAGCGCCGTAGAATACATCGATCAATCCGGCATTTTACATGAAAATTTCTATCTAATCCCCGTAGGATTTTTGTTCCTATTGGCTAGTTTCGTAGTATTTGCAGGAACCGGGATCAATTATTTTCGAGCTGCTAGAAGAAAATAACGCAAAAAACTCGATTCCAGATGATGGAATCGAGTTTTTTCTTTTGTTCACTATCTTCCTTCAAAGAATCGGAACAAACAAGCCACTGATTTTTTCTTTTGTTTTCGTCAAAAGGCTTCTGGCTTGCCATTCTTCTTTTTCTACTAATTTTGCATGAGCTAAGTCTTCCATAAATTGCTGATTTAACTCTGTGATTATTTTAGACGGCCCATAGATGAACATCGATAACTCATGGTTAAGGTAAAAACTACGAATATCAAAATTTGTTGACCCGATCGTTGCAGCAAACTCATCGACGATCATATATTTACAGTGAATAAAAGCAGTCTCATCATAGGTGTAGACTTCGACGCCGGCAGATAATAGGTCATCAATAAACGAATTCGTGCCATGAAAAGAAATTCCTCGATCCCCTTTTCCCGGCACGATCAATTGCACGTTGATCCCGCACCGTGCTGCTCTTCTAAGCGCACCTAAACTTTCTTCATCAGGAATAAAGTAAGGCATGGCGATCTTAATCGAATCCGTTGCCTTTCCAATGAGATCATTAAAGGAATCCTTAATGATTCGCTCGCTATCATAGGGTCCGCCGTAGATTACCTGAACGATTTCCGAACCGCTTTGAACGTCGGTCTTCAACGGAAAATACGTAGCTGTCTGTGTCAAAAAATGAGTGACCGTTTCTTCCGTCTCATCAAGAAAGAGCCAATCATAAATAAAGCACTCTTGAACTTCTAGAACAGCAGGTCCTTCTATCCGGATGTTTGTGTCTCGCCAATAAGAAAACTTACTGCCTCGCCCACTATATTCATTTCCAATATTCATGCCTCCTGTATGTGCAATCCCCCCATCAATAACGACCATTTTACGGTGATTGCGCCAGTTCGCTTTATTACTTAGCCAAGGCGAGTTCAACAAATCATACGTGCGTACCTCTACCCCATTCTTTCGCATCATTAATAACAATTGATTAGGAAAGGCGATCGACCCCACGCTATCATACATAAACCGAACTTCCACCCCTTGTTTGGCCTTTTCGACCAAAATATTTGTCAGCTCCTCCCCTGTTTCATCCCCTTTAACGATATAAAAAAACACATGCACATGATGCTTGGCTTTTTTGATATCTTCTAACAAAGAAGCGAACGCCTCAGTGCCTTCGTTTAATAGGGTCAGATGATTATTAGTTGTGGGATACTTGCCCGAAAGATGAAAAATCTCATTGGAGAGATCATGTTTCTCATGAATGATCTCTGAATGTTCTTGCAGAATAGCCGAAACCGTTCGCTGTACTTCCCGTTCATTTTGTATCTGCTGTTTGGGCAATTTCCTTAATCGAGGTTCGCGGCCAATTAAATAATACAACATGACTCCTACAATCGGTAAAAACAATAAAGCTAAGATCCAAGCAATCTTCGAAGTTCCATCCCTTTGATCAAAAACCACTAAGTAGCCACAAAGAAGAATCGCCAAAATTTCAATGGCCTGCCAAGCATAAATCATTTGATTTAAAAAGAGAATTAATCCAACCGTCACAAGTATCAGTAAAATCGTTAAAATTTTATATTGCTGTAATTTGTTTTTGATCATCCTTCACTCCATCCAAATATGCGCTTATTAATAAATGCTAAAGCAAAAAGCCTCACTATATACTATGATTATATACGTTCTCGTTACGCAAATGTAACTCATTTCATCCCCTACTACTCATTTTTTACCTATTATTTATTAAGAAGAGACGATTTGCAGAAACGATACAGTAAATGACAAGCGCCTATTCAAATCGGCGCGCCAACTAAAGAAAAACCTGTAAGTCCCTCGACTTGTTGCAACAGCAGTTTTCTTTGCGTAATCGCCAAATTTGAATAAATCCCATCTTTCCATTACTATAAACGAAATCCGATCGTTTTTGCACGGTTATACTATCAAGGAGGTTTGTATGGCAATTCATGTGATGTGGTTTAGAAAGGATCTGCGCTTAGAGGACAACACGGCACTGACTGAGGCGCTTGCGTCTCTTCAAGCAAACGACCAATTGTTGTGTGTGTTTCATCTCAATGAAAAGCAGTTTCTCCCCGATGCACCAAGCCATGATTACTTTTTTAGCGCGGTTGCTCACTTTATCGAGGCTGCCAAAAAACAAAATCTGACGATCCACCTCTTGACGGGGACTTTGACAGAAGCCTTTGATCAGTTGTTCGCTTGCTATCCAGAATGGAGCCAACTGTACTTCAACTTTGATAACCGTGGATATGGTCGTAAACGCGACCTCTACATAAAAGAATTGGTCGAGAAAAAAGGCGTCACTGTCCATTCCTTTGAAGAACATCATCTGCACCAACCAACGGAAGTCACCAAAGAGGACGGGACGTATTACAAAAAATTTACGCCCTATTATAAGAAATGGATCCAGCTGCCCAAACCGGTCTATCAAAAGCAGGCCCTTGATTTTGAAAAAGCCGTTGATTTTGATGATGCATCTCACTTTAAAGCAGGGACAGCGTTGCTTGCTAAGCTGCTAAAAAATAGAAAGACCGATTTTTCAACGATCGTTGGGGAAGACTATGCGCATAAACAATTGCAGGCCTTTGTGCAAAAGCGTTTGGCCGCCTATGAAAAAGATCGAGATCTCCCTTCAATCAAAGGAACCAGCCGCCTGTCTCCTTTCTTGTCTTTTGGACAACTCTCTATTCGGAAGGTTTGGGCCGCTTGCCAAGGAATGCCACCCAGCACTGGCAAAGCGACCTTTTTAAAAGAACTGGCATGGCGAGATTTTTATCATATGATCTACTTCACTCATCCGGAGCAAAAAAACTATGAACTCATTGAGAAATATCGAAATATGGATTGGCAAAAGGATGAAGAGGCGCTAAACAAATGGCAAGCAGGGCAAACCGGCTATCCGATCATTGATGCCGCGATGCGGCAGCTGAATCAAACCGGTTGGATGCATAACCGTCTACGGATGATCGTCGCTTCCTTTCTAACCAAAGATCTACTGATCGATTGGCGGCAAGGAGAAGCCTATTTTGCTCGACAATTGATCGACTACGACGCTGCCAGCAATATCGGCGGCTGGCAGTGGGCAGCTTCGACTGGCACCGATGCGGTTCCTTACTTTCGAATTTTCAACCCCATCACTCAGGGGAAAAAATTCGACAAAGAGGGGACGTTTATCAAACAATTTGTTCCCGAACTCGCCCAGTTGCCGCTAAAATTCATCCACGAACCTTACCTGATGACTGACGAAGAACAAGCCGACCTAAAGGTAGTTTTAGGCACCAACTATCCGTTGCCTATAGTTGATCACAACGAAGCCAGAAAAAGAGCCCTCGATTTGTATAGTAAAATCGAGCCATAAAAAGCTGCCATGGACTGCTCTCAAGCATTTTCGGTAGAAAAAACCAGCAAAGACGGTCTCTTACGGAGCGCCTTTGCTGGTTTTTTATGAAACTGGTGCGCCCTCTTTCGCCTTTCTATAGTGAAAAAACAAACGGCACGTCTCATCAAATAGTCTGCTGGTGAGCATACAAAAAAGAAACATTTTCCATGCTGTGTTTTTTTATTAAGGTCTTTTCGCCTGATTCCGCACTTATTTCTAGTCACTCTAAGCAACAATCCCCTGACGATTTATAGATAGAACCCATTATTAGCGACGTTCCCCACCTTTCCTAGACTGGCTAGTAACGTTTCTCCTTGCAAAACTGTTCGTTTGATGAAAGGTCATCTATAGAACCATTCTGTTATAATAGCTCCATATTTGAGGATAAGGATGGTTTATATGAAAAAAATAATCGGATTCGTCTTAGTCGTACTTTTAGGGTTTGCCGGATACAAAGGCTATGAATATTATCAATCCACCTACTCAGGACAAACAGCTTACGCGTATGTCCCATCTGAGATTCCGCCTAAGGTAGAGCATGAAAGTAAAAGTGGCATCGGCGACCAGTCGCCTTGGTATTCTTACGATTACACGTTAAACTTTGTAAAAGAAGATGGTAGCACACAAACACTCGAGGTTTCATTATCAGAAGATAACGCAAAACCACTAACACCAAATTCATATGTAAAAGCGGTGATCAGTGAAAAGCGGACAATAAAAGGCCCGAATGGCGTTGAAAAAGACGCAATTCCCAAAAAGATTCTAGAAAAATTAGAAAATCAGAACTAATGAGCTTTTGTTAATAAGGACTAATGAGTTGCACAATATCAAATCTGGGTCAGAAAAAATCACATTCTGGCTCAGATTTTTTTGCTAATGACTTTCATCTTTTTTTGAGTCTACTGGACATGGATGGCACTTATCTAGCTGGTACAAAACCACTCGCAGATAGTTACTGGCAAGTGCAGCGAACCACAAGCCGAGTACAGTAATGACAAGGTGCAGGAAGTGGTGTCGCACAACTTTGAGTCTACGAACAGAAACTCAATTAAACGAAATAGCGGATAAGGTTGCTGAACCAACCAAAGTCCCAAAGTGAAACGTAAAACAAAAATAGCAAATCTTTTGAGATCCGCTATCGATCGAATGCATTTTCTATCTCTTTGTACAATTTTTCAACATTAAGCATCCCGTAATCTTTTTTTGAAATAGCTATGACTGGTGTTGTAGGAAAATTCTGTTCAATTTCGTTTTTCGCATACCCGAAAGATGGAGTCAGCAAAATAAGATCGGCTTCACCGCCATATTGATTTACCTGATTCGAATTATAGGTCTCAATTAAAACTTTATGTCCTCTTTTCTGCATAAGCATCTCCAGTTTCCTACTTAAAGCCTGCGTTTGTAAAAGCCCTTGGTCCGCAATGAAGCTAAAGACGATATCAAAAATAACAACTTTTTTCCACTTCTTTTCTTCTTCTGAATCTTTTGTTTTAATTAAATCTCCTGTTTTTTCCATGTTCTGGTATCCTTTCATTTTAGAAAAAAGAGTCTCAAAAAAAGTAGGTCTTTTCCTTCCTAAAATCTCGTCAACAGAAACATTGAAGTAGTTACTCAAAGATATAAGCGTCTGAATGTCTGGATTGCTCTCATTTCTTTCCCACTTTGATACAGCTTGTGGCGTAACGTTCAAAATTCTTGCTAAACTTTTTTGGGTCATTTTTTTCGATTGTCTTAATTCTTTGATATTTTTTCCTAAATCTAACATTAATATAATTCCCTTCAGATTATCTTTTCAATGAACGGATCGTTGAATAGAGGGAATGAGGACTAAACTATTGGTTGAGTTCTATCTCAGCGCTTATTAGAACGCTTTCATTAGTTCCTTAATAAAAAATTATCGTTCAGAATTTCTGTTAAGCTTTTTTGAGTCATCATTTTAGATTGCCTTAATTGTTTGATTTTTTCTTCTCTCGAACATTAATATAACTTCCTTGAGATTAACTTTTTGATGAACGGAGTGCGGAATAGAGAAAATCAGAACTAAACTATTAGTTGAATTCTATTTTATCACACTTCCGTTTTTGGAAAAATATAGCTAGTCGGTTTGTTGATATTGATAGAGCCAACTAACGACTGCAGACTCACATCATTATGTGGGTCTTTTTTTACATCTTTCCAAAATCAGTATTTTGAATCCCTTCTGTTATTTTCACGCTTGATGTCTTCTGCTCTGTTGCGATACGTTATACAAGGATACTGGACACATTTATCTAGCAGAAAGCTGCTTGACTGACTCTGTTTTCATCTCGGCATCAATGACAAGAGCAATTCAAGTGCCGTTTCCTTTCCCTACTTCGCAGATAATTGAAAAAGTAGCGAATCACCTATCCGTTGACTCGCTGCTTTTCAACTAAAAAATGACTGCTCACACCACAAAAGAATGATACTTAGAATAAGCAATTTGATCGACGATCGCAGAAACCTGATTGACGTCTAAATCGGCACCAATGGCGGTCACTTGATAAAATTGGTCATAATTGTTCCCTAATTGGGGGAGATTGGCATTGGAAATCAACAAATCAAACGTCTCGTCCGGAGTATAGGGTAAAACAACAACATTTTGCTTGCCTTTTAGTTCATTTTTTAACAAGTAAATCGAAGCATCCGCCAAAAGACTGGAGCACATATTTAAGACCCCGATCCGTACCCGATACTCTTCTTTAGGTGATAACATATAAATTAAAAAGACTAGGCGTTTCTTGAGATAGTTGAGTTTCGTGGGCGTAAACAAGTTGGTCGGTGCAATAATGTGTTCAAGAATGTCTGAGATCACTTGATCCCGCAAAGAATTGTGAAACATTTTGTGGTAATAATTTAGCGTGACTCGATCGATGGAATAATTCACTCCATGAAAGTAATAAACTTGTGCGATTAAGGAAAAGACATTGGCTTTGATATCGATCGTCGTATGCGAGGCATCAAGACGATAAATGGACTGGATTGCTGCCATGACTTCATCGGTGATCTCAAAGACGGGATTTTTATTAGTGTACAGTCCTAAGCGAAGTTCCTCGTAAGGAATCCCGCCCACCGTAATGAGGAAGAGACAGATAAAGAATGGCACGATCTTCGCTTCATCTACTGAGCAGATACATTTTTTAGAAGCATAGATCTGTCGAATAAAGTGACAGAGGGGCATCTCTTGGCAACGCTCGATTTTGGTTTGTTCTTCCGGACTTAAACTTCCCAAGGTCGTGTGAGACGTGACTTTTTTCATAATTACATACAACCAGATCTTCAGCTGCTTTTGTTGGGCAATCGATAAGGTTATTTTTTTCGCTAACTCCGCAACCAGGTCATCGATCAAAACAGAATCGATCGTTGTTGCACCCATTTTGAAAAAATTATAGTAAAAATAAATGCGTTGTGTCATCGTTCCAACTAGTTTTTTGTTTCTGATCTTTAATTCAAAATGCTGCAACAACTGATTGCACTCAGCGATCAATCGATTGAGGGTCCCCACACTTATGTTTAATTCATCAGCCAAGACGAAGGCATCATAGCCTGCATGTTGAAACAAATAATGGATGATTTGATATTTAGCAGATTTTTTCAATAGCGTGTCGGTCAAATCATCCAGTGAAACACTATCGGTTACTTGCAGTTCCAACGTATAACGGTTGATGATAAAAGAGACCTTCTCATTTTTTAGTTGCCGTTGAAGGCTCTCTGATAATTTCGTCAAGGTCGGCATCGTAATATCTAATTCCCGACACGCATCACTTTTTTTGATATGACCGGTCGATAAATACAAAAATTTGAGCAAGATATACTCTAATTTCAAGTCCTTATCCAGTAAGTCTTCTTTATACATGACTGTTTTTCCTCCAGTGTAAATCTATATTCATTCAGAATAGTTACAACCAATTTACAGAAAAAGATAGCAGTACGTTACTCATGAAACAAACAAGCGCAGTAAAAACAGGCCCTTTCTACACATACTTTCCCTTCACTTACTCCCCAACAAACCATGACTGACAAACAAAAACCCTCGATGCAAGACGAATTTTCCTAAGAATTCCCTCACGACAACGTTCTAAGATTTCCTTTTCGTTTATGTAAAACGTTCTTCTCTAAAAAAATATATTTAGACCATAATAATTAATACTATCACAAGTCAGAAATGTCAATAAATGAAATTATCAAGCACTGTTTTTTTACTTTCTCTTAAAAAACGACACTATCAAGTGCTTACCCGTTCTTACAAACAAAAAAATCAAAGGCAGTCGATGCAACCGCCTTTGATTTTTCTATAAACCAATGTTCATTCAGTCTTGCAAAAAACGTTTCATAAAGGGACTTTTTATTCATTGAAAAAAGCAATGAAAGGGTTTCTAGCGATACCGTTTCTTAATGTGAAAAGCCATAGGTTTGATCGGATGAAACATGACGGCTTGGTCGCTTGTTCAAGCGCTCGATTCCTTCTTTCATGTCTTGCACCAGATCCATTGCCATTTGCATACTTAAATCTGCCCGACAGACAAAGCGTTGGATATTGATATGTGATAGATTATCAGGTAATGGATAGGTAGGGACTTGCCAGCCTTTCATCGCAAATTCATCCGTCAAATCATACAGATTCCAAGAAATATCGGCATCTTCTTTTAATTTGTAGCAGACGATCGGCAACCGTGAACCATCATTATAAATATCGAAGTAACCCATGTTTTCAATCTCTTTTGCTAAATATTGGGCAACATCACTGGTCTTTTTGTGGATCAAGCGGTAGCCTTCAAACCCATTGCGGATAAAGGTGTAATATTGGCCGATGATTTGGCTGGCACTTCTTGAAAAGTTGATGGCCATCGTTGGCATTTCACCGCCAAGATAACTTACTTTAAAGACCAGCTCTTCTGGTAAGAAATCTTTTTCTTTCCAAAGCACCCAACCGATACCAGGATAGACTAACCCATATTTGTGTCCAGACGTACTGATGGAACGAACGTTTTTCAAACGGAAATCCCATTCAAGTTCTGGTTCCATAAATGGTGTGTACAATCCACCACTAGCCGCATCCACGTGGATGTAGACTTTGTAGTCGGTGTGTTTGTTGTATTCCTCTAATTTCTTATCTAGTGCTTTGATATCATCGTATCGTCCAGTGTAAGTGATCCCTAAAATACCGACGACTCCGATCGTATATTCATCTAAATAGTCCGTGACCTTTTCGACATTGATGCTGCCATGTTCTTCATCGATAGGGATCGTCCGCATTTCAATGTCCCAGTAGACACAGAATTTTTCCCAAACGACTTGATAGGCAGAAGAAATCACTAAGTTTGGTTTTTGTTTATTGATATCTAAGCCAAGTTTTTTTGCCCGATTGCGCCAAGCAAATTTTAAGGCCAATCCACCTAGCATACACGCTTCACTTGAGCCTACCGTTGATGTACCGATAAAATCTGATGCTTCTGGGGCATGCCATAAATCAGCGATCATGTTGACACAGCGGTTCTCAATTTCTGCTGTCCGTGGGTACTCGGTTTTATCGATGGCGTTTTTATCAAGGGTTTCACTCATGATTTTGACTGCTTCTGGTTCCATGTAGGTTTGACAAAACGTCGCCAAATTTTGTCTTGAGACCCCTTCATCGATCAATTGATCCTTGACTAATTCATAGGCATCCCGCGGTACCAAGGACTCTTTTGGTAATTTGTACATAGGGATCGCTTGATCCATTGCCTCATTCCCATAGATAGGCTCCAAATATTGGGCTTCTTTTCGATTTTTTTTACTAAATAACATGCAGCTCTCCTCCTCATAGGTTGTGCTTTTTATTTTTTATCGCTTGCTTTTTCACCTACATATTTATAGATGACAAACGGTATCACGACAATAATCAGCCAACTGATGATCAAGATGGCTAAATAGGTTCCGCCCTTTCCGGAGCCGATATCGCTCGGTGGAAAGAAGGAAATAAAGAAAGAAAAAATAGAAACAAGCAAACCAACCATCGCAACACCAATTTTCACATTTTTCCCACCAGGAATATGATACGTTCTTGTTAAGTCGTCTTTTTCTTTGACTAATTTAATATAGGAAAGAAACAAGAGGACATAAGCCACCAGATAGATGCAGACCGTCAAAGCCATCGCAACGAAGAAGGATAGATTGGCGCCTCCACCGCCTAATGTCAAGACAACCGCCCAAATGGAAACAATGATGCCTTGTACCAAAACGATATTGATTGGGACATTGTGTTGATTGACTTTGGCCATTTGTTTTGGCAGCAAGCCATTTTCAGCTGCTTCAAGCATCGCCGTCGATGGGCCGACTACCCAAGCAGCAATTTCTGCAATGACACCTAAACAGATGACCACGGCAATCAAACGAACCAGCCATTCTCCGCCGCCAAAATGATGGATCAAATAAGAATAGGCTTGAATCACGCCAGTATCAAGAGACAATTGATTTTGGGGAATCGTGGCAGCCACCGTTGCCCCACCTAACGTATCCAAAAGAATCGTTGCTACAACTAAAATCAAAATAGCTTTCGGGTAATGCTTTCCAGGATTGTCCATATCTTTTACGTGACTGGCAGAAGATTCAACCCCTGCATAGGCCAAAATAAAGGAAACAAAAACGACCAGCGTATTGATTTTCGTGAAATCAGGAATCCAAGCGCCTGATCCAAAAGAAACTTTGACGGGATTCCCTTGAGCAATGTAGACAATTCCTAAGATAAAAAGAATGATCCCTGTTGCGACGATCCCCACAAAGAACCCTACTTTGGCAATCTTCGCAGTATTTTTTGTTCCGCCAAATTGTGAGATCGTAATCAGCCAAAAGATCACTAAAGTGGCAATCAGCTTCAGCCAAACATTCGTATTAAGAGCCGGCCAATTTAGGGCATAGGAAAGCGCCCCGACAATAAAGTAAATCATCGTAATAAAGCCTACCGTGATTTGGAACCATTGGAAGAAAATGGCAGCAAAGCCCCATTTTCTCCCTAATGTTTTTGAGACCCAGGTATAGAGTCCCCCTTTTTCCCATCCCTTTACAGTAGCCATCTCCGCAGAGCAAAGGGCTACAGGGATAAACCAGAGGAAACCGCCGACGAGTAAATAAAAAACTAAATTCATCTTCGATGTCGCAAAGGTTGGATACTCATATACCGTCATCACCATTGAAGCAGTTATTGCAAAAAAACTCAACAATGATAGTTTTTTCTTGCTAGTATCCATTTTTTTTACCTCCTATCGTTAGATACTATTTTTCAGCAGCGGAAGATAGATCAATATGGTACGTATGTGTCAAATCTCCATCTGCTTTAAATTCGATTTCGACCGCTTTGATCGCTGGCAAACTTTGTTCTTGCGCCACTTTAAAATGAATAAAGCCATCTTTGTGTTTGTCATGGGTCAAAATCTCATCATCTAAGTAGTCCACAAACACTTCCGCTTCTACTTTTTTGCCATCATTCAACACCAAATAGGCTTTGTCAGGTTTGATTTTTTTGTCTTTCGAATCTTCATTAAACAATTGATATTTCAGTGAGAGCAATGTTTTGTATTCTTTGTCTTTGTCTTTGAATTCTTCTACATTCACGATTTTTACATGATTCACTAAAAAGCGAATGTGATCCCAACCAGCATTTTCATAATTCGTTTCATACCAAACGACGTCTTTGATTTTCGGATCGATTCCCTTAGTTACGATTTCTTCAAAATACCCGTCATCACTCAATTTTTCACTTCCCACAACTACTTCATCTGACGAATCGCTGATCAACGTTTCCGTTCCAGACCCAGAGACCACTTCCCCTGATTCTTCCACTGTTGAGCATGCACCTAGAGTAAACAAAACGCCTACACCTAAAACGAAACCTGCAACTAATGATGTTTTCTTCATTGTAAATCCTGTCCTTTCTTTTATTATTTTTATTCCATCTCAGGTATACCATTTAACCCAAAAAAGCGAATACCTAATTTTTTATTTTAAAAACAAAAAAACGCGAAAAATAATTCGCGTTTCGGTGCTATCATGAAGTGCAGATAAGAACAATGACCATTGAAAAGAAAGGACTGAGTTTTTTTGAGAGCGCTTGTGGTCGTCCTAACTGCCGTTTTGTTAAGTATCAGCCCTCTTTCAGCTGACTTTTATCTGGAAAGGACGGACAGACATACTTCTAACGCAATGTTTTCTCGGATAGAAGTTGCCCAAAATGAGTGGGCGCCTACTAGGTCACAAAGATTCGTCGGAACGCTGATGCTTCCTGATGCAAAAGACAGCTTGCTTACAGCTGACGGGCATTTTCTGAGAAGACCTTCCAAGCTTGCGACGAATAGGCGAGGAGCAATAGCAGCTTGTAGGGTTCAAAAAACACCCAAAACCGCACGGGGCAGTCATCTTTCTCAGCGCTGTAGCTCTTTAGCCCCTACGACTTTGCGGTTAGAAAAAGCATGTCAGGCACAGGCAATCAAACGTCTTTAGCTCTCATCCGAGTATCTGGTGTCGTACATGACGCCTTCATCCACAGGGTTTCCGCAGTGATGGCACATAGGTAAGTCAAAAACAAATGATCCTCAAAACGTTTATCCTCACGTGTATCCTAGACAAATCTACTTCCCCATCCTGAACACAAAAAATAGCCACTACCTACTTTCCACTTACTTGTGCCATCCTCTGCTTGATAAAATGATCAAAATTTTTTGATTGAAAAGAAAAAATTGCCTATTCTGTTTTGATCATTTTTTAGTGATCGATCATTACTTAGCTAGCTAAGCCCCCAAACCCAAAGCAGCCTCCGAAACTGTTTTTCGGGGGGCTGCTTTGGGTTTACACCTTGTTTGACTCCTTATAATTTTTAGTACAGCAGCTAAGTCTCTCTTTGAATATCATTGAACTCTATTAATGATCTATCAAATTACCTATATAAATCCATTTCAACTAAATATTCTCATGCTCCTTCATTCGTTTCCCTCAAAATCTAAATTTTGCTTTTTGTTTTATAAGGTTCAATAGTGACTATTACATGCGTCAATACATTGCAAAAAAGAGCTTAAATACCTTTAAAATTGTATCTTTCTCTCATTTTTAGTAGCCGTACCATCCACAAATTATTAATTATACATTTTTTTAATTTGTGATATAGTTTTTACATAGGAGGGAGAGAATGAAAAAAATATTAAAAAGAAACCAACCACTTTTCTTTTTGCATGTGATTTTATGCGCAATTGCAGCGCTCATTCAAGTTGGGGTTGCTTTGGTGTATAGACAAATCACTGAGGTTGCTATGTCAGGAGATGTAAAAAGACTTTTATTTATTGGTATATTCGCCTTCTTTTACATCTTATTGAACACGATGAGCGATTTTATTCCAAGAAGAAGTAAATCCGTCTTAGTTCAATCAATAATGAATCAACTGAGAGAGAGTCTCTCGCAGAAAATCGTTCGAATGAATCCGGTACTATTTCTTAAAAATGAGAAAAACGAGTATCTCTCAAAGTTGGCAAATGAAATGAAAGTCGTTGAATTAGAATTTTTAAAGCCCGGATTTGGACTGATTTTAAGCATTTTTACCTTTCTATTCTCTCTTTTATTCACACTAAAATTAAACACTTCTTTTTCATTGATTATGCTGCTCTTAGCTTTTAGTCCTTTGCTAGCCCCTTATTTCGCTAAGCGAATCCTTAGTGATCGTCGCAAGTCCGTTGTTCTGGAGCAAGATCGTACTCTTAGTTTATTTGACCAACTTCTCTCAGGATACATGACCTTACGTGTCGGCAAAGGTTTTCCAACATATACGAAAATTTTTACTAACAGTAGTGAACGATTAAAAAAGGAAAGTATCACTTTTGAAACCTTACAAGGACTGACTTATGCAATTTCTTTTGGACTTGGGGATCTTGCTTATTCAGGGACATGGATCGTTGGTGGCTTCTTTGTTGCTGCCAAAATAATCACCATTCCCGATCTTATTGCGATGACTACACTAATGAGTACGATTGCCGGTCCGTTAGAGTATTTCAGTACTTCAGTTACAGATATTTTAGCGAGCAAGAAGGTCGCGGACGATCTTATAGCTTTCATTGATGGCACCGATGATGATGAGCCCAATCGCTCACTTGAACTTGCAGAACCAATAACTACTTTATCGATTGAAAATCTGCATTTCCATCATGGAAATCGCTTGATTTTTAATGGTTTTACTCAAACATTTGAGCGTGGAAAAAAATATGCTATCACTGGCGCAAGCGGTAGTGGGAAGTCGACACTATTGAATATTTTAGCGGGAATTTACCCTATCGACGATCGTCAAGTATTGGTTGACCAGCAAGAGATGAATCAGCTATCTAGAGACTCCCTTTATGAGAAAGTCGCACTTGTCCAACAAAAAACTGCTATCTTCCAGACGAGTATTGCTTACAACGTTTCTATTTTTAGTGAATACGAACTTGAAAAAATCGTTGATGTTTTAAAACGAAGTGGATTAGATGATCGTTTTGATAACAATGATTTAACCGATACGCAAGATAATACATGGATAAACTTTCTTTCTGGCGGCGAGCTTAGACGGCTTGAGATTGCTCGGGCAATCTTTAAAGATTCCGATGTTATTCTTTTTGACGAACCAACATCTGGTCTAGACAGTATAAACGAGATGATTATCAGTGACTTAATCTGCTCACTTACAGATAAAATAGTCATTGTCGTTACTCACTCAACAAATCAGGAATTTCTAGGTTCATTTGATGAGCTAATTCAGTTAAATAGATCATGAATTTAGATGATATAGGCCTACCTTATGTCATCTGGAAATATAAAAGAAAGGAGAGGTATACAATGAAAGTAATCTCTGAAGCTTCAAAAGAACAAATCATCACCATGTGTGGAAGTAATCAGCATTCCCATCATCCACCAATCATCTTACCTGAAGAGACTGATACACCATTTTCAAATCAGAAAAAAGAAGAGATAAAAAAAGAAGAGAAAGCTAGTTAAGAGAAAATCATTTGATCCTTACTTTACTTATTAATAAGAATAATAGCAATCAAAGAAGGGGTCGTGACTAGCTATATATGTCTCGACCCCTTCTTACATATTTCCCGCAAACGCAAATAATTTTTTTAACAGCTATTTGTTATCAACTTTCTTCATATACAGAATTGGATAAGGGTTTCCTTGTTCGTCTAACTCGCTTCTTCTGTATACCTCAAATCCCATATGCTCATAAAATCCTTTCGCCTGAGGATTCTGTTCATTTACTCCCAGTTCATTTACAGCATAGTTTTCCATCCCGTATGCCAAGAGTTTCTTTCCTAGGCCCTTGTCTCTTTGTTCATTTGCTATAAACAGCATTTCAAGATTTCGATCCGAGATCCCCATGAAACCAGCTGGCTCTCCATGCTCACTTTCTACGACAATCAAATGCGGCACATGATGCAATGCCTCTGGAATGTATTGCTTAATGGCTTGGATTTCAGACTCTGACAAAAAGGTGTGCGTCGCCTTAACAGAACTCTCCCAAACTTCAATTAATTGTTGCTCTAACTTTTGATTCATATTATTTACTTCTTTTATATTCATGGATAGTCACACTCTCATCAGCTTTTTTTCGTTTTTCATAACAAGAACCGATTATTTCCTTGATCCAAGTTAAGAATTTTCATCATCATCATACCATGAGATGGATTTATTTAAAATCTATGGATAAAAAATGCCTCGCTCAAATAGATAACGAAACAATCAATTCTAAGAGAGTATGACTTGCTTTGAAACACACTAAAAAAGGAGCTTTCAATATTGATAATTTCTCAAATCATTCTGTTGAAATAAAAATACTTGTAGCTTTTTCTTCCCGAATAGTCGCCATAACGAACAAAATATATTCTTTTAAACAAACGATTTTAAACCACTTGCCCTAGAGTCCACTTTAGGGTTTATGATTACTTATAGAAAAAGATAAGGAGAACCAACGATGAATATAAAAAAAGCAGCGGAAATGTTTGATTTGAGCGTAGACACATTGCGCTATTATGAACGAGTCGGTGTGATTCCACCTGTCCAACGCAATGAGAGTGGCTATCGGGTGTACACAACAAATGATCTAAACTGGATCTATTTAGCAAAACATTTACGAAATGCAGGACTGTCCATCGAATCGCTAATTGAATTTGCTCAATTGGCACAAGTGCGTGAAAGTCAAAATGTCGAAAAAGCTCAGAAACAGATTTTAGCCGATCAACTCGAAGAATTAGAGAAAAAGTTAGCAGAAATGCAGGAAGTGCGAGACCTGCTTATTTATAAGATAGAAACGTATGATGAGCATATCGCAAAATTCAAAGCAGGAAATATGACCCCTGATAAAGTGGAAAAATTATGGGAACGAAAAAAGTAACATCTTTTACTTGCTATGGACTTAACTCCAAGGTTTAGGATAGAACATGCAATGAAAATTAGAGGAGGAAACATTATGCAAACAATCACACTCAATAATGGTGTCACCATGCCGCAACTAGGATTTGGGGTTTATCAAATTCCTTTGGAAGAAACAGCAGAAGCTGTTTACCAAGCAATCAAAGCTGGGTATCGACTGATCGACACCGCTTCTATTTATGGAAATGAAGCAGAAACAGGCGAGGGAATCAAGCGCGCCATCACTGAAGGTCTAGTCACTCGAGAAGAACTTTTTGTTACTTCTAAATTATTTATTCTCCAAACTTCCGAAGATAAAGCGAAAGAAACGATTGAACTTTCGCTTGAAACAATGGGATTAACTTACCTCGATCTTTACCTTATTCACCAACCATATGGAGATATTTATGGTGCTTGGCGCTCCATGGTTGCTGCTCAAAAAACAGGGAAATTACGTGCAATTGGCGTTTCAAATTTCAAATCAGCTAAGATGATCGAGTTTGTCGGCTTGAATGAGGTGAAACCTCAAATCAATCAAATCGAAGTGAACCCTTGGAATCAACGAGTGGAAGATCAGGAATGGCATGATAAATATGACGTCCAAGTTGAAGCTTGGGCACCTTTTGCAGAAGGACGCCATGACCTATTTACCAATCCGACATTAGCAGAAATTGGCAAGCAATATGGCAAAACGGTTGGCCAAGTTGTTCTTCGCTGGTTGATGCAAAGAGGGATTGTCGCTTTAGCAAAAACAGTTCGTCCAGAACGGATGGCTGAAAACATTGCTATTTTTGACTTTGAGCTTTCCCAGGAAGACATTGAAAAAATAGCCGCTTTAGATAAAAAAGAGTCCGCATTCTTTGACCACGATGCTCCCCAACAAGTGGAATGGTTTATGAATCGGATGTTAGATACTGAAAGCTAATAAGGAAAACACTATAAGTCCGCTCCCCTTGCAAAAGGAGGCGGACTTATAGTGTTTCTTACTGAATGGTAGGTCGTCACTTTTCTTTGTAAAAATGAAACTGTTTTTGAAACTCCGGCTAGTGAATCTGCACGGATCAAATAACTGGCTTTCATACTTAATCGTGGGTCCTAAATGATGACCTACAAAGTGACGAAGGACGTACATTCGTAGAACTGTGCAAAGCAACAAGCCTAAGACGCTTATCTGGCCTCTCAAATTTCCTTTCACCAAATATGTTTTAGAGATTCTATACGTACCTATAGATAAATTGCCCCCAATTCTTCTACTCTTAAGGGGAAACAATAAAAGAAATCTTTAAATCAAGATAGCTGCTGCCATCACAACGAAATTATAGAAGCTATGTGCAAAAATGGATTCCAAAATATTTCCCCTACGTAAATAGGTGATCGTCAAATAAAACCCTATGACAAAGTAGGGAAAAAGAGCAAAAAGATTCCCGTTCGCATTTACAATATGACTCTGAGTAAAAAGCAAGAGGCTTCCGACAGCAGTGATGATTCTCAGCCATCGTTTTTCTCCAACATAAATCAGTGTGTAGCGATAAAGTATTTCCTCAAAAACAGGTGCTAGCAAAAGGGCATCAAATACAAAGGGAAGGGTTCTTTGATCTGAGGGATAAACAAAAATCAACGCATTGAGATCACGAAATAAAAGAACATTAATTAAACCGATAGTGAGGATAATACTCGTAGGTACGATGAGACCGATTTTTATTAGCGCAATTTTATTTAGCTTTTGATAACTCTCTACTAAATAATTACGAAAGAGTATAGTACCGAATAAAATGAATAGTAATTTTATTCCAATATAATTATAACTCATCAAATATCTTGCATAAGAAGAAGGAATGCCACGTATTGCTAGCCCCTTCCATATGACATAAAACAATAAAAATAACCCTCTTTTCAACTTATCCCTCCTATTGAACGAAAGCTGTATACTCCAGATAGTTTTACTCTTCTTTCAGTTCTTCCTATCTCTAAAATAACAATAAACCAAATAACCACTCGAGCATACTAACAAAGGAAGTCCGACATAGAGCATACCAATTCCTAACGGATAATTAATAGCAAGGTCAAGTTGGATATCCTTAAGTTCTTCTTGACTGATTGTGTCAAAATCTTGAATAGGGATCAAAATCGTTTGTAAAAAAAAGCCAACGACCGTGATAAAAAGACTGAAACAAAAAACGCCGAATGCAAATTTTTTCATAAGAGACCTCTTTTCAGCATACACTTTATTGCTTTATGATCTTATTATACACACCATTCATCAAAAAAAGAATCTTAAAATATTTTTACACATTATACTTGCAACAATTAACAAGGAAATCATCCTATAGAAGTCATTCCTTAGCTGGATAAAGGAGTCTCCTCACTAATAATCCTTCCATCAAACAACATAGGAAGTGTTTAATTTCCTTCATTCGACTTACTTGAAATCTGCCTCTATGAAGACTAGAAACACGTATCCAAATCACCGCTATCCACCGTATTTAGAGTATCGATGTGCTTTTTTAAGACAGTGCCGAAATGGCAGACCTTTTCTCCGAAAAAATCAGAGGGGATGCTAACAAAAATACCGCTAGCAGTAAACGAATCATCGTCCTTACCAACGGCATTTTATGAAAGATTCTGTCCTAGCTTCTCTAAAAATTCCACTTCATATTTTTAGTCAGGCACTGTTTTTATTGCAAAAAAATTTTCTTTTCTTTAGCTTAGCAAAGGTGGATTGCCATTCTTTTCTAGGACATGTTTTGTGGTCCGTAGTAAAAAGATTCAGTACTTTTTAAACGGTTCTTTGTCTCGTAAATGAAGATTCTCATGATTGTCTTCGATCATTTCAATCACTCTTGGTTCACTCGTAGCGTATGCTTCCTTCAACGCAGCGTCTAAAGCTTCTTTGGAACGTACACGGACTGCTTTAATACCGTAGCTTTCAGCCATTTCTTTATACCCAATATAATCGATATCGACCCCTTCTTTTTGTCCGTTATAGTCTAGTTCTTGTTGGAATTCAACCATGTTGTATTCTTTATCCACCCAGATTACTTGCACAATATTCAAATTGTAATGGACTACTGTAGCTAATTCTTGTGAGGAAAACATAAAGCTGCCATCCCCACCTGAAGACAAAATCTTTTCCTCAGGACGCAACAATGCTGCTGAAATCGCCCAAGGAAGACCGACGCCTAAGGTTTGTTCCCCATCAGACATTAAGAAATGTTTTGGCCGATACACCTTTAGGTACGAACCCAACCACACTTCATGACTTCCTCCATCCATAACAACGGTCGTATTTGGATGAGCATCAATTATTTTTTGCAAAGAATCAACAATTTCCAATGGATGTAGTGCATCCTCAGTTGTTTGGCTGGGTACTTTTTTCTTCGCTGTCAATTTTTCTTGCAAGTCATGGACAACCATTTTCCACTCATCCGTAATGGCTTGATCCGTTATGCTATTGGTAATATTTTTTAGATTTTTTGCGATATTGCCTAAGAGTATGGTGTCAGGGAGATAAGTTTCATCTAAATGATCCACTACAGTATCAATATCAATAATGCGCTTGTTATCGCTATTCCAAACAGAAGCCCAGTATTCAACCAAATTTAATCCCAATGTAATCACTAAATCACTGTTAAAAACTAGTTCATCCCCAGGCAGGTTATTAAACAGCCCCACTCGACCCACATAGTTTTGAGAAAACTCGTCCGTCAATAGACCTGTAGCTTCGAACGTCTCCACGACCGGAATTCCCGTTTTTTTAACGAACGCTTGAATGGCAGCCGCCGCATTATCGTCGGCTGCCCGAGCACCAACGATAATAACTGGGCGTTTGGCCGCTTTGATTTTTTCAACTGCACTAAGAATGGCAGTTTCGTCACTGATCGTATTGTCCAATTGATTCACTAAGGTCGAAAAAGCCAAACCAGATTTAGTGGTCTCTGCTAACAGAATATTACCTGGAATATCCATAAAAACGGCCCCGGGATTGCCATTGATACTTGAGACATACGCATTCGCTACTTCATCTGCAAGAGCATCGGTATGCTGAATTTCCTTGGCATATTTAGTAATCGTTGAATCATTCATTACGCCAGAAATATTAGGATTTTGAGGATACGGTGTTACTAACTTCGCTTGTGGAACTTGTCCGGCAATAGCCAATACCGGGTCACCATCAGAAGTCGCCGTAGCTAAAGGTGTGACCAAATTCAAAGCCCCCGGTCCTGACGTAGTCATCACTACACCAGGTTTACCAGTCATGCGCCCAATTCCTTGTGCCATGAAACCCGCATTTTGTTCATGTCTTACCGTAACAACTTTAATCTCTTCACGTTTCTTCAAAGCCATTAATAGCGGACCCAACTTGCCGCCTGGCAATTGAAAGACATATTCCACGCCATTTTTAATCAATGTATCTATAATCAAGTCTGCACCGTTCTTATTCATAATAAATCTCTCCTAAATGTTTTTTGCAAGTTGTTTATTAGGATTACTTGAGATAGCTGTAAAGGTAATAAATTTGCTTACTCGTGTACTATAGATTCAAAAGAAAGAATTGTACATTAGGGAATTTTTTTATACGTCTATTTCTTATTGCCTTCTTACGATTAGGAGATGAATTGTTTTACAAATAGTAAGTAAATCCTTATGATACTCTCAGACATACGGAAAAGGAGACAACGGAAGATGACAAGAAAAATATACAATTGCGAAAATGGCTGCGCGGTCGAATCGACTTTACAAATGATTTCAGGTCGTTGGAAAAGCGTTATCTTATATCATTTGATGTTTGATGGGTCGCTTCGCTATAACGAACTACAAAAGCTGATTCCCGGCATCACTAGAAGAATGGTCTCTTTGCAGTTGAAAGATTTAGAAAAGGATGGATTGATCTATCGTAAGGTCGTTCAGGAAAAACCATTACAGGTTGTGTATGGAATGACCGATTATGGCTACTCTTTAAAAGAGATCATTGAATTATTGTATCGCTGGGGCGAAGATTTTAATCACAAAAACGCGGGATTACTTGAAGAAGAATGTTTAACTTGCAATTGATCGCGACTGCTAGTAAAAATGAGGTTTTTAACGTGAAAAAGATTGAAAATATTGAAGAATTATATGAAGCATTAAGCACATCAATGGAACATTCAACGTGGTGGGATACAGAAAATCCATGGGAAATCGTTGTCGGATCAATTTTGGTTCAAAATACCAATTGGAAAAATGCGGCCTATTCCTTAGCAAACATCAGAAGAGAGATTGGATTTTCTCCGAAAAGATTGGCAGAAATTGATCAGTTCCTTCTTCAGGATCTGATTCGGCCCAGTGGTTTCTACAAAAATAAATCCCGCGCGATAAAAGAAATCTTTTCTTGGTTTCAGCGCTACAACTATGATATCGGTATTATACAGAAAAAAGAACAGGCTGAGTTACGAAAAGAGTTGCTAGCTATCTATGGTGTTGGCTATGAAACGGCAGATGTACTAATGGTTTTTGTGTTTAATAAGGTCGTGTTTATCGCTGATAAATACGCACAACGAATTTTTAGTCGCTTAGGCCTAAATGAGCCGCTTACTTACCTCACTCTTCAAAATATGATCGAATTACCGGATACATTTACCAATGAACAAGCACAAAATTTTCATGGTTGGCTAGTTGATTACGGTCAAGTCCATTTGAGATCGGATAAAGACTGGCAAGCAGGCTTCTTAAGTCAGTTTACACTCGTTCACCTCTAATTGTGGTATAAAAAAATTCCCTAATTTACATTTCATTGACCGAGGATTACGCTGTCCTTGTTACAAAAACACGTTTCAAGGAGGAGATAGTATGAACGATCCATTTTTAGGATTACAAGACGTGCCAGCGTTTCACGTGACCAGTAAGGACATTGTTGACGGGAAACTTATGGATAAGAAATTTATGTCTGGCGATTTTGGGATTGAGGATGGACAAGACATTTCACCAGAGCTTCATTGGACCGGTGCACCAAGCAATACGAAAAGCTATGCGGTTACCTTATACGACCCTGATGCACCAACTGGATCCGGATTCTGGCATTGGGCAGTCATGAATATCCCCGCTTCTGTAGAGGAATTATCACAAGGAGCCGGCAGTAGCGATAACGCAAAGCTGCCACAAGGAGCCGTTCAATTACCAAATGATGCCCGCATGAAAAAATATATTGGTGCTGCACCGCCCAAAGGTCATGGTGTTCATCACTACTTCTTAACGGTTTGGGCATTGGCTATTGAGAAAGTTGAAATTCCTGAGGATTCTACCCCAGCCTTTTTCATTTTTAATACCTTTGGACATGTCCTAGCTCGTGGTGTTGTGAACTTTGAAGTCGAAGTGAAATAGGGAAAGCTCAGAGAGGAAGATACGTAATGAATGCTGCAAAAGAAAACTATTTTGGCAAACTAGAACAAGTCCATGAATTTTATGATGCGATGCCTACCGGTGTTAGCTTATCGGAAACCGGGAGAATCTTTATTAATTTTCCTGAATGGGGAGACCAAGTAACCGCGACAGTCGTTGAACGAGTAGACGGCAAATTAATTCCTTATCCTAGCCAAGAAGCGAATACATTTGATCCTCAAAATCCGGAAAACGGATTTCTAAGTGTACAAAGTATCGTTGCTGATGGTGCTGGTACTTTGTGGGTATTGGATACCGCTGCACCCAAATTCACCGTTCCTGTTAAGGGTGGTGCAAAACTGGTTGCTGTGGATTTAAGTACCAATCAAATTCGCAAAGTCTATACTTTTTCATCAGATGTCGTCCTAGACTCTACGTATTTGAATGATGTTCGAATTGATTTACGCCGCGGTTCTGAAGGGGTAGCCTATATAACCGATTCTTCTATTACCGGTCCTGGTGCGTTGATCGTACTCGATTTAGGTACTGGCGATGCGTTCCGTATTTTAGATGGCGCCCCCTCCACCGCGGTTGATCCAGCCTTCATTCCTAAAGTTGAAGGCGAGATTTTGTTAAATCGCTCGGCTGATGGAACAACTTCGCCTTGGCAAGTGGCAGCTGACGGCCTAGCGATTTCTCCCGATGGAAAAACCTTGTTTTTTAGTCCTTTATCCAGTCGACATTTATACTCAATTGAAACTGATAAAATTTTCAACAAAGAAATTGACGATCATGCGTTAGAAGCACATGTTAAAGATTGGGGCGAAAAAGGCGCCTCCGATGGCATGATTACGGCAGAAGATGGAACGATCTATGCTGGCGACTATGAAAACAACAGCATTCGTGTGATTCACACGGATGGTACAATGGAGACTTTGGCTCACGATCCGCGTATTTTATGGCCAGATACTTTATCTATTGGACCAGATCAATACTTATATTTTAACGCCAACCAGCTGCAACGGCAGGCTAGTTTTCACAAAGGAGAAGACCTGAGAGAGAAGCCTTACAGTCTGTTCCGCATTTTTATCGGAAAAAATCCTGCGAAAGCAAACTAACCGGTCTTGATCCAAATGGAGGGCAATACGTAAAAGAACTAATGCGATTTTCTATCCAGAAAAGGAGGAATTAAGATGTCAGAACAGAAAACGATGAATGTAATAGGCTTTTTCGAAGGCCTGCCAATTGAAGCTACGCATAGTTTTATTGACCAAAAAGAAGGAATCCCTGTTCCAGGTCCTCGTGATTTATTAGTAAAAATCAAAGCCGTTTCGGTCAATCCAGTCGACACCAAATTACGGCAAACGACTCGCAAGCGAAATGCCCTGCGTATCTTAGGTTTTGATGCGGTCGGAGAAGTGGTCGCTGTCGGAAAAGATGTCATAAAATTTACTGTTGGTGATCGGGTCTTTTATGCAGGAACCACCACTCGATCAGGAAGCAATCAAGAATATCAAGCAGTCGATGAACGGATCGTTGCCCTAGCCCCTAAAAATTTAACAGATGAAGAGGCTGCTGCATTCCCATTGACTGCATTAACCGCTTATGAATTGCTGTTTGAAAAATTCGGCTTGACTCCTAAAGAAAACGCCAATCAAGGGAAAAGTATTCTCGTTATCAATGGTGCGGGTGGCGTCGGATCGATACTGAATCAGTTGGCTCATTGGGCAGGTCTAGAAGTGTATGCTACCGCTAGTTCAAAAAATTTTGACTGGCTTAAAAAAACCGGGGTTGACCACCCTTTAGACTACCATCACGACCTAAGGGACAGCTTTCGAGAATTAGGCGTTCCGAATGTCGATTATATCGCTGTCTTGTTTGACATCACCCAATACTTTGATCAAATCAGCCATTTGGTAAAACCTTATGGTCATGTGGGCACGATCGTTGGCATTCACGAGCCCCTTGATTTAAGTGTATGGAAAAACCTTTCTGTTAGCTTTGATTGGGAGTATATGTTTGCTAAAACAGACCACGACTATCAAATCGAGACACAAGGACAAGCGCTAAAAGTGATTGCTGATTTAGCAAATGAAGGGACACTAAAAACAACCTTAAGCAAAGTCTATTCGGATGGAATCAACGCGGTAAATTTGAAGCGTGCAACGAGAGATGTCGAAAGTGGCCATATGTTGGGAAAAGTCGTCGTAAGTGGTCCTTTTAATGGAAACCTTACAGGGAATTAATCGCCCGAGCCATTTAATGAATGCTCCCTTCAACAGAATTCATCATATATTCTAATACACTATCACTGATTTTTCGTAACAGCCGGATTCTCAAAGAATGATTTGTAGATGAAAAAAGCATTCAGAAAACAATGGGTATCTGGATGCTTCATTCATCAATATAATAATCTAATGGATAACATAGTTAAAACTGAAATCAAGGTAAATCCATATTCGTTTTTCATAAAATCATCATCCATTCATAACTTAAAAAATAGTCATTCTTAGTAAGTGTTTATTTTCAAGAAAATTCATTCTCTTTACTTAGTAAGATAGAAAAAGACAACAACCATTATGACAACAAGTACCCAAAAATACCATTTTTCAGAGTTTTTTTTCTTCATATCTATTCTCCCTTTCTATTCATCTCAATTTTGAAAAAAACATAATAAGCAAAATATCGCCTTCTTGAAGGGCAATCGCTATCTGACTCCCTATCCGATTAATTCTCGGTTAACTCATCCCTAAATTTCAGGAATAGGTCTTTCGCTTGTCCTGTACTCATGTTTGTCAGGACTTTAATTTTCTTGACCATGCCAATATCATTTTCGTTTTTTGAAAGCATTTGTCGCGCCATTTCTTCTTTGATCTCTGCTTCTTCTTCCTTCGTTAAATTTCTGACTTCTTTCTTTTTACCAAATAATCCCATCCTGTTCTCCCCTTCTTATAAAATTTATGCGCTTTTCACACTAGCCAGACTGAGCATTCTTTTTATCTAAAATGCGTTTTTCTATCCATCACTTGATTCCTATACTCTAATCTACCATTTCTGTCGAAACCGAGGAAATGGTTAGTTCTCTTTTTTATTTTTAGGGAAGATATAAAAATAAAACACGGAGCCAATGATGATCGCTGGCGGCACCGAGATGCTCAATAATTTTAAAGCAGTGTTTAAAAGTACACCAAATTTTTCTTGAATAGAAAGATTCATAATCGTGCTGAAGTCTTGATTGAACGAAGTAACGATCATCGTGGCAAAAAAGATCAAGCAAAAACTAATCACCCCATACTTGATACTTACTTTTAAATCATCATTGTCTTTCTTAGTTTCTTCCAAAAGTAATATTTCTAATGAGATATCTAATTCTTCGGCTATTTTGATCATATTTTTTTTGCTAGGGTACGTAGCACCTAGCTCCCATTTAGAGATCGTCTTATCACTTACTTCTAATAATTCTGCTAGCATACTTTGTGTTAGCTTGTTTTTTTCTCTATATTCTTTCAGCTTCATTGCTAATATTGTTTCCTTCATTTCAACAACTCCTCATCGATTTCTATCTTTCATTTTGACATAAAACCTACCATTTAACAGGAATTCTTGAAAAAGAGAGTAGAATAGAGGGGATTTTTTTAGCTACTTCTGGTGATTTGCCTGAAACATACTACCGAATCCTTCCTTACAACAATAGTTGCTGTGCATTCTGATATCTTCTAAATAATGTCAAACCAGAAATTATAAGCATCTGTAAATAATTAAAGGAGGAGCAAAAAATTTCCGGTTTTTGCCCCCTCATTTCTCAAGAAAATTTGATAATAGAATATTTTCTATCTATCATTCTTATTAGAAGAAACCAAAGTATTTTTTCACTTCAATATACACTAAAGGAAAAATGGATAAGCCGATTACCCATAGCCAGTCAACTGCACGAAGAGAGACAAAGCCAAAACTGGTTTGCGTGAATGGAATCGTTACTAACAAGATAATGATCAATGCACCTATGAAGGTTGTCATTACTAACAACGGATTGCTCAAAAAACGCAGCTTCAGAATAGATTCTTTACTTCTACAATTAAACATATGCACAATAGTTGATAATCCCAATACAATAAATGTCATTGTCTGCGAAACCTCTATCGATTCTAGACGTCCAATTAGAATCGCGCCTAATGTGACGCCTGTAAAAACAATTGAAATTTCTACAATTTTTACCAATAATCCTTGCGCAAAAATGCTCGTGTATTTAGCGATCGGGGCTTCCATCATTGCTTTTTTATCGACTGGTTCAATACTAAGACTCATTCCTGGGATTCCATCTGCAACTACTTTTATGATTAACAATTGAACCGCTGTAACAGGTGCTCCCCACCCAACGAGCAAGGAAATTAAAACGATCGTCAGTGCAGAAATATTGCAACCAAGCATCGCGTATAATGATTTTCTGATATTGCTGTATACCCGTCGTCCTTCTTCAACCGCCTGAACAATCGTCGCAAAATTATCGTCTACTAAAACCATATCAGAAGCTTCCTTTGCTACTTCTGTGCCACCTCCCATTGCGATCCCTACATCAGCTGCTTTTAATGCAGGTGCATCATTGACACCATCGCCAGTCATAGCGACAATCTCATCGTTTTTTTGGAATGCTTTTACGATTCGAATTTTATCTTCTGGGGAAGTACGAGCAAAGACTCGATAGTCATCAATCACACGAGCTAATTTTTCATCGCTCATTTCATGTAAATCCGCTCCGGTCATTGCTTTTTTCCCATCGGTGAGAATTCCTACATCCTCTGCGATTTTCTTTGCTGTCAGTAAGTGGTCCCCTGTGATCATTACGGTTTGAATCCCTGCTTGTTTTGCAATAGAAACAGCCGTATAGCTTTCGGGCCGAGCTGGGTCGATAATCCCAACAAATCCTGCAAATTCTAACTGACTTTCAAGAATTTCTTCAGTAAAACGTGTAGGTTTTTCATCGTATCTTTTATAAGCAACGCCCAAAACACGATAGGCTTGGTTGGCCAACTCATCATGCTTACTCAAGTAGGCAGGGTTGTTCGCATCAATGAGATCCAAGCGATCAAAAGCCCCTTTTGTGACAGAAACATACTGGTTGTTTACTTTATATAAGACAGTCATTCTTTTTCGTTTTGAATCAAAGGGAACTTCATGAATCTGTTTAAAACTTGACGTAAATTTTTCTAGTTCCTCTTTAGTGAAGAGCGATGCCAGTTTTTTTCTGATCCCCAACTCTGTTGGATTACTAGTTACTGTTGTATTTTCTTCCATCGAACTAGCAATATAGAAGAGAAATAAGAGATTTTTTCCCTTCTCTTCTGTTATTTCTAAGCAGGAAGTCAGTCTATCCTTCATCATAATAACTTCTTTCACGATCATCTTATTTTCCGTAATCGTTCCAGTTTTGTCTGAGCAGATGATTGAAACACCCCCAACGGTTTCTACTGTTGAAGGAGTCCTAACGATGGTTTTCTTCAGTGCCATATTCCTCATCCCAACAGCTAGAGAGATTGTTACTACGACTGGCAAAACCTCTGGAATAGCAGCAACAGCCATTGATATTGCAGTCATGATACTGGTCTCTAAAGACAATCCTTTGCTGATTCCTATAGCAATCGCTAGAAAGCCAGAGAGAATAGCGATTAGGCCTAGAACTTTCCCCAGTTTTTGCATTTTTATTTGTAAAGGTGCTATGGTTGTTTCTTCCTTGCTTAATAAGCTCGATATTTTACCAATTTCCGTATTCATTCCTGTCTTTTCAACTCGAACGTTTGCTTTTCCTGTGACTACCAATGAGCCAGAAAAAACCCAGTCTTTTCTGTCCCCTAAAGAATCTTCCCTAGAAGAAATATAGGTGGGATCTTTTTCACTTGGTTCACTTTCACCAGTTAGAAACGATTCATCAACAAAGAAATTACTACTAGTTAAAAGCTTAGCATCTGCTGGAATACGGTCCCCTAATGCCAACTGAACAATATCACCAGGAACAATGTTCAAACTTTCAATCTCTTTTAACGCCCCATCTCTGAATACTTTACTTACGGGAACACTCATCTTATTTAATTCACTCATTGATTTTTCCGCATGTTTTTGCTGTCGAATCGACAAATATAGATTAAGAATGACAATTGAAAAGATGACTATTGGTTCCGTAAAATCATCAGGATGATTTTGAAAAGCAACATAACTAGATAAGAGCGTTGCAACGATTAAAATCAAGATGGTAATATCCTTCATCGACTCTTTCAAATAGTCATAAAAATGCTTCTCATCTTTGCTTTCTATGGAATTAAACCCATATTTTTCTAGCCTCATTTCTGCTTCTTTACTGGAAAGTCCCGACTGGTTAGGACTCTTTCCGTTTTCTTTCAATTGTTCTTTTACCATCTGCCTATACCTCCTAAAACAAAAAAGAAGTCAGACAAACTAACCATAAAAGCCTAAGGTTAGTTTTTCTGACTTCAATAAGATTTATTCCGGCGAACAAATCTAATGTCATTATTTAAATTCCACCTAATTATTGCACATCCGAATATTTGGGTCAAGATTTTCACGATGACCGATCAATCAAAATGAGAGAATCGTATGCAAAATCGAGAAAAAGTACGTGTACATCCTGATCCTAAAGATAAGAAGCACGCCTCTACAAAATGATTTCAGGATTTTCTTTACTTAGCACATAATCATTACCTGTTACGTTAAAATATTCTTGAATCAACAGACTTAACTCTTTGATTGCTTCATTCGCCCGAGCCCGTTGCGTTTCATTGATCGACTCAATGAATAAAACAGCATGGGTGGTCTCTTCTGTTAACATCGTACGTTGGGCTTCCCGCCAATTTAAGCATCGACAGATTGCACCTTTCTCATCATAGTAAATGACTTCCTTTTCCAAAGCTGGGGAATCAGTATCTGCACCTAAAGGGAAGAAGGATTCGCCACCTTTTGCAACGCCTAAATGAAGGTCGCCAACGATTGTATCGAGATCTTCTCCGCCTAAAGGGACGCCATATTTCAAGGAAATACTATTATAGATATCTACTAAGGGATTGATGGGAGAAAATTTTCTGTCTTGATTCACCCGTTTCAACAGTGCTTCGATGGAAGAGCGTACCCCTTTTTTCGTTTTAAATTGCTGAAAAGCACTTCGCCATTCTTGGATCACTTGGTTTTCACTGAAGGTGTCGGTCGTTAAGTAGCGCTTTGCTTGTTCTTTACTACTTTTTAGCAAGTCAGTAAAAAACGTTTCGTGTGCAGCATCGGCAACATTGTTTATATTTTTTACAACAAGGCAGTTGATTTGTGCTTCTGGAAATAGTGCCCAAAATTCTTGATCGATCATTATTTTCTTCACTTTCTCTACACTCCTATTTAGTTTATTTGAACAAATTCATGTCCTTTATTTTTCAGGCTCTCTGTTTTTTCAGGAGCCAGCCGAGCTATATCCTTTTTAACAAAATATCAGCTACCTGTGCTTCCTCCCCTAGGTAGCATGAATGTACATTCAATCAGATCCAATCTCCCCAGCGGCGTTATTCGTTTAATAGTCTCTTTTGATCCCATTCTTGACGTTGACCCAATCAACTTCTACCGAAGATTTTATTTTTGCCAGCATTTCCGCAAGATTTTTTCTTTCTAAAGCAGATAACTGTTGAATCGCTACTTTATTTGAATAGTTATTTTCTCTTATGATTAATTGAACCGCCTGTTTTCCTTTGGCGGTTGTGTACAAGTGTTTGATTTTTTTATTTTCTTTGTCCGGCTCTTTTAGAATAAACCCATTTTCCTCTAACTTTTTTACCGCCCGGGACAAAGTCGTGCGATCAACTTTGATCAGTTCGGCTAGTCGTTCAGGAATAATTCCTTCATTTTCAAATATACGAACTAAGTAAATGTATTGTCCTTTACTGAGTTGAACCTCTTTAAATTCAATATTAGCAATGGATTCCAACATTCTACTGATTGAACCTATCTCACGAAGTATATCCTCCACGAACTATCCCCTCCCTATCTAGGACTATAATAGCCCACCATTGTTGCATATGCAACAATAATGGGCTTGATTTACTTTTTTACTCACTCTTAGAAAATGGGTGCATGGCATAAGCTTGTTGTTTCTGTTCTCAAAAAAAGCAGGAGAATACCGAGAAAAACTTCTCTGTACTCTCCTTTTACAATCATTCCAAGTAGAAATACTATTCGAATTTCTCCTAATTTCAAAACCAAATTCATGAAGGTGATTGCTTAGACCAACAGGGAAAGCAAGGAGATTCGGCGTCCGACTGGTTCAATTTGCCAGCCCCATTCTGTCATCGGTAAGTAGGGATTTTTCACCCCTGTCGCAATGTTGCCACTGACTTTTTCTAAAAACTTTGACAAATGAACACAACGAGTCATAAAAAATAAAAACATGTTATTAATAAAAAAGAGAAAAAGAGTGTTTTCTCTTTTCCTCTTCCTATTCTACATAGTATTTAGTATAAGTTCTTTTCTTTAATAAGATACTTCGAAAGTAAGAAAAGAGCTATAGACAAGATAACTAAATAAAGCGATCCCACAATCCAAGTAGTATCATTCATAAAACCTTTCGATTGTGATATTACTGAAAATGAATCTAAATAGCTTAGTGGAATATATTGAATATACTCTTTTACCAAAGGATGATCTTGAATCAATGAAAATCCGTAGTAAACAAGTACACTACTACCTATTACAATAATGTTCTTTTTTATCAATATTCCCAATGCTATTAGCAACATTGATATAAAAGCAAATACAACTAGACTATAGGTGATGTAAGAAAGCAAAAATAAAGAAACAGGAGTAATGGATAGATTATTAGGATCATTTCCAATAACTATTGGCGAAAGTGGTGAGCCAAATCCATTCATCAACCCTTGGATAATAAAGTTCATCAATGATAAACCTATAACTATACTAAACATACCCATCAATGAAACAACAAATTTCGATAAAAGAATATTTGCTTTCTTTTTGACCGTTAATGAATAAAGAAACCGACTTTTGTTTTCATAATCTCCGCTAGTTAAATCCCCAAAAAACACTAAAAGTAATAAAATGAAAATAACCGAAGACAAAAAGCTACTAGTTATTTCTCCTAAAGAACTCCAAGCTTTCACTGGAATATCCAGATCAGTATCTACTTCTATCTGATTATCGAAAATATATTGCAATTTCATTATTCTAGGCTTGGACGAAACGTTCATAGGGTCTACGTCGGGATGCTGATAGCCATCATCCATTTCATCTGTAAACTCTAAAATTGTTTTTTCTAAGGACCAATATTGATTCATATTTGATTGCTCTAATGCTGTTCTTTGCTGATAGATAATATTTAATATTTTATCAGTTTTCTCAATATACTCGCTAAGAAACTTTTTGTCTTCTTCGTCAATGCCTGAGTCTTCCATCTCAAGCTTTGCATTATCTTGTTCAGAAGAAATCATAGAAATACGATCCTCTAACTCAGGTAGTGTAGTATCAATAAAGCGATTGCTTAATTGATTGGTTGAGTATAACTGTACTCCAATTAGTAATACTGCAAATACGAGCATTGCTTGATTTTTTTTATTATTTATGAGTTTTAAAAATTCCAAGTAAATAATTTTTTTCATATAGCTTCACCAATATTAAAAACATGTTGTTCTAGATACTCTATAGAAATCTCTTCTTTACTATACTCGACGATTTTTTGATGAGTAAAAATCAAAATTTTGTCAGAGAGCTCAGTGACATCTATTAATTGGTGAGACGAGAAAAAGATAAGTTTATTTCCTTTTAGTTTATTCAATAACCGAATGGTTAATTTCCGATTTTTTGGATCTAATCCATTAAGAACTTCATCCAGTAACAAAATATCTGTGTCGAGACTTAGTGTCATTATCAATAAAAGCAATTGTCTCATCCCTAAAGAATACTTCTTTACTTTTTTCTTTAAAGCATCTGAAAAAGAAAAATAGGCGACATACTCTTTTACTAATTCTGGATTAAGATTGGGAAGAGCTTCTAAATGCTGTTTCCCCGTCAATTCTTGACTCAAAATTTTTTCATCTAAGAAAAAGGAAACTTTGCCTACTGCATCTGCTGTACTATTGATAGTCTGATCAAACACTCTGATTTCTCCCGTAGTCGCTTTGAAAATACCAGAAAGCAACGAGAGAAATGTAGTTTTTCCTACCCCATTTGGGCCAATACAACCGATAAGCGAATGCTTTTCAAATGTTAAATTGCAATTATGAAAAATCGTGGTACTACCAAATTGTTTACTCATGTCTCTAATCTCAATCATTGTTGTATCACTCCTAAAACTGGCTATTAAGAAAGGAAGGGGTGTCTTTTAAACGTTTATTTATCTATAATCGTAGATATAGTTTGTAGTAACAATCGCATGAAGTCCCGAATAGTACTTAGTCTTTTTCTCATCGACAGGGTGACAATATCTTGTATAGCGAATTGTTCTCCAATAATTGGTTGTAGAAGTAATACGTCCCAATATATCTAACACTTGTACTCGACTACTTTTTACAGTTACATCATAGTCGCAGCACTTGCAATGCTAGCTCCCGCAGCGAAAAACAATGAGGCAATAGTTATAACTAAAAAACCAACATTAACAACTTTTTTTATCTTATCCTCCTAGTAAAGCCCTTCCTTTTAATTTAATATATAGTAGGAAAACAAAATTGTCTATATTTTCTAACATTTTTAATTTAAATAAATCGATTCATTAAAATTAAAATCAATTAAATAATTTTAGATTTCAAACACATAGTAGCTACAGTTATTGCCTATGTACCGAGTACTTCCATCACATCTATATATTGACCCTCAAAAAACCAGAATAAGTCATCTGAAAGCCGACTTATTCTGGTTAATGATGATCTTTACTTTATTTTTTCGTTGAAAGAATTGTTTATTTCTCTTTCACTGCAACCCAAATCTCACTGTAACAATTTTCTAGACCTTCATCATAGTTTGTAAAAGAAAGCTCTGGGGCTTGGACCAATTCGTAGTTTGATGAGGGCAGCCATTCAGAATAGATCTTTCCCCAAGTATCTTGTAAAGTCTGAGGAAATGGTCCCTTATTTGGGAAAATCGCCCATTTGTGTTTCGCAATAGGTAGTTGCTCCAAATCATCAAAAAGATTTTCTTGTGTTGTCGCAAAACCGATGAAATGTGTTAGTTCTCCTGTTTCTTCCATCCTTCCTTCATCGAACGCGTAGGAAGCGTTCAACACCTGATTAGGATACATATTCCCTAATTTACGCATTTCTGTTCGTTGCTTTTCCGTCATTGATTGTGCCAGCTCTTGAACCACCTTGTTTGTTCCTTCAAATTGTATGGGAACACGCTTTGAGACACCCACTAAATTGAATGTGGGTTTTTCTTCAATTTTAAAATCCATTGAAACTCCTCCTTTAACATTAATATAAAAGGATAGTGGAGGAAAAGACTTTTGAAACTGATTTTTGATAATCTCGGAAGGCAAGAAGCCTGACCATTCTCGGAATGCTCTTGAAAATCCCTCTACGGACTGGTAGCCGTATTTAAAGGCTACTTCTGTTACGGATTCACCTTTGATTAAATCACTATTAGCCAATGCCAACCGTCGATTTCTAACATATTCTACTAATGAAATCCCAGCAATAAATGAAAACGTACGCTTTAAATGGTATTCAGATAACCCCATCGTTTTAGCAGCCTCTGCCAGTGAAATCTCTTGTGTTAATCGCTCTTCGATATACGTCATCAACCGATTCAACTCTTGAATCATTTCTTCCACCTCACCTATGTACTGATTCTATATAAGATTCCGTTATCGGACTTGATAAATGCTAGACTAATATTATCGGTTTCACCTATTGGAATGACGAATCGTTTAATCTCAAACTTCATGCACGTATTCCTATAAAAATAGTGCCTATTTCCAACTTGTTTTTCTTCAACACCTATTAAACACCTCCTTACTCACAATTGCTAACAGAATACTCGATAGATTTGAATGAGTCTAGAAGATTTTTTATGTTTTTATCGCTTTTCTCTGAAACTTCGTGGATATTCTTCCGGTAACGAACTGTTCTAAAATTCATCGTCTCCTATTTTCAGCTGAACATAGATTTTGTTACGAGTTTCTGTGCACTATATAGAATACTTTTCATAGAAATTTGTTCAAAGAAAAGAATGTCCAGAAAACAGTCATTTTCTGAACACTCCAATTTTAATGGTAACCACAGTTTTATAATTTTTCTTAATTTTGAATTCCATATCGAGATTATGTTAATTTGGGGAAGAATTAACACGCGCACTAATTTATTATCATTTCTTAATCGTTTTATAAATACCATATGCACAATATAAAATAAACAAGACGGGGATAGCGATTAATGGCGTTTTTAGTAATAAATAAGGATCTAAAACACCATTGACTGTACCTTGTTTAACCAAAAGATAGTTGCAGTAACTGATCAATTGTAATTGAAAAAATAGAATGAATCCGATAAATAAACTATAAATGTATTGTTTCTCCATCTTTTTCTCCTTAGAGGTTTTTAAATGAGTAATCCCAATGACCAAAGGTTTTTACAGTAGCGGTTTTAGTTGTCTTTGTTTTGACCCCACTTATATATTCACGCTGTACTACTTTTGTAGATTTGTACACTGGTCTAAAAATTATTTGTTGTCTTTTACCTGCGGGGATGTTTATAGAATAAGATACTCCGTAAGTCTTTGATTGCCCAATTGTAATTCCCAACGATGCTCCGATTTTATCGGCACCAATTGGATAACTACCTGAAATAGAAGACGAAACAGATCTACTAGAAGTATTTGAGTTAGTGGCTGACAATGTTGCTTTTCCCTTTCCAGACGGTCCATTTCTCCATGCGCCATAGGATGTACCAGCTGATGTTTTCGATTCAATTCTCCACATTCTATATTGAGCTACCCTAGTATTTACTTGTATACCTTTCGAGTACAAGTTCGTATCATTATCAAGATTAATTTCAGGAATGTTTAAGTACTCTGCTCCTTCGTCCGAAAAAATTGGTGCATTTTCGTCAGGAAGAATAAGTTCGTTAGTTTCTTCCATTGTTTCTGCTTTAGCATAAGTTACTGCACCACCAAAAGCTGTAAATACAGTGGATGCAATTATTGCTGTTAACATAGTTGTTACGATAGATTTATTCATTTTGATCCCTCTTTCATTTTTTATATACTAAGTATCCTTGAAATATGAAAAAAATGTAAGGAACAAAAAGTTTACATCATCGGCTTACTACTAAAGGTAAACGAAAAGGTTATTTTTAGTAGTTACTATTACACCTTCAGAATTAAAATTGTCTTCACCATAGAATGGGACTACTCATTTAATAGTTTATCTCTTTCTTGAACTAATTCTTTTTCTTTATCAATCAGTGTAAGAAATGTTTTATCAGAATACAGTTCTTCCTGAGTATTACCCCTAAATAGAAGAAATTCTTCCGCATAGTTTAATTTTTGCTGATTGACGCTTCTTCTTTCGTTACAAACAGTAAGTAAATTTCGTTTTTTCATTCTTACTCCTACTGATTTTGACGTTATTCAATCTGTTCGATCGAAACTGATCCCCAACCCATATAATTTGCTAAGTGTCCGTATCCAGCATATAAATTTAACGCCAGTGCTAAAATGCTGATAAGCCAAATTAATTTGTAGTATGAATTACAGCGCTTATTTCTGACAAATACGAACATACACACAATAATGCCTACTGGAAATATGAACGATGCTAACGCTGAAAGACCGATTAAAACCAGACTTTCATCTTTTCCCAAGGTATTTCTTAAAAGTCTGAGCTTCTGTTTCTTACTAGCAATATCTTCATTATTATGTTCAATTTTTTTCTTCAATTTTTCATTCTCATCGAGTAGCTCTCCAATAGAAACTTCATAAAGTTGGCTCAATAGAATTAAGTTATCGTAGTCAGGATAGCCTCGGTCATTTTCCCACTTTGAAATAGATTGTCTTGAAACATTAAGCTTTTCAGCTACAAACACTTGTGAGAATCCTTTGTTTTCTCGATGTGACTTAAGTTTTTCCCCGAGTTCCATCATTAAATACACCTACTTATTATTTTACAACCAGTTTACCATTTGAAATAGTCGTCGTCACGCTCGCATTAGAAGTCATTGTTCCAATCTTGTGTTTGAAATTACAGATAGCTCTTGATGAATTGCTACTCAAAGAACTTGAAGTAATACTTCCTTGATAAGTGGTCATATTTAAATTAGTTGCAGATGTGAATTGTTTGTTCGAGTTAACAGTCACATTGTACGACACTAACCAATTACCCGTGCTTTTTTTTGAGACTTTGTATGTCCCTTTACCTACCCTAGTACCGGATGAAATATTTTCAATCATTAGTTCAATGGTTTCTCCCGAGTCATCTATATACGATGACTCGCTTCTAATAGTTGTTGAATCAAGGTCAAATACTAATTCCTCATTTTCGTGCGCAAGTCCCGTGGCTGGAAAAAAAAGAATACCTACCCCTAATATAAATAACGCAAATATTTTGTTCATTTCGTTCTCCTATTCTAAATTTTTCTCTTAGTATACATTGTAATAATGGCATTTATAAGTATCGTTCTATTTACACTACGTAAACTTCAGGTTTACATCCCTTCGTAAACCTGAAATGTAAATAGATTAGTCCTTTAAAGTAAATAGATATGTGGCATTATGAAAATGTAAATGGAAAAGGAGTGTGAATGATGGAAAAGAGAATATTTAAAAATAAAAAAACGTCATTATTGTTTACCATACTTTCAATAGTTGCATTATCCATACTTATTTTTTTAGTTTTGCCCGGCCTCTTATTAACTAATCCTAAGTCCGAAGAAACTCAAACTATTGTTTTCGAAAACACCATAAGTTATGGATTACGTGATAGTAATGGTCAGATAGTTGATGTAGGTACACAAATAAACCAAAGCGGCTCATCTTCATTTTCAGGGGATCTTGAAATTATCCAAGATATGGAGGGACAATACCTTTATTACTTAAACATTTTAAAGGACTTGCATGAAATTCCCTATGAAGTTAATGGTAAAGAAGTTACTTCGGCAAACATGTTTTCATTGACCAATAAACAGAAAATAAATATAGACCTTTCAATAGATAATATTTCTGAGGGAAACGAACTAATGGTTTTACTTTTTAAATATCCGAAATCGAACGACTCGATGACCTTGGAAAGAAGTTTAGAATACTCGGTTATGGGACTAAGATTCAATTTGACTAATAACAGTACCTATCCTCAGTCCATTAAATTTCTTAATGATAATGATACGAACGATTACAATGCCAGAATTTCAATGGTAAATGTTCAATCTTCAAATGAAGCGATCCTCGAACTTGAAAAAAGATCTAATGACAGTGTGGAGCTTCTTTTGGGACAAACTAGTCATGAGAACAGCAGACACTCTATCCTTTCCTTTGTAAATGGCTCTCTCATAGAAAAAAACGAACTGCCTCCAAACACCGTGTATGAAATCTCTGATAATAAATTGTATAGGATTCCGATTAAAATTCCCTTCACAAAAAAAGAAAACAGTATTTTTCAATTAGTTGATGTTCTGTCGCCATATCAAATGAACGATGGGATATATTCTATTACTGAGATTGATTTCTCAAATCCTATCCTCATAAAAAATAGTAAGTAGGTGGAAAAATATGAAAAAAACAGCAAATCTTGTAAATAACTTAATTTTCGCATATTTCATATATTGTATATACGTCATAATCTCGCCAATAGTTGTGCCATTTATTTTCCAGTTATTGTTAGCAAAAGAGGTTCCTTTGGATACAGTAAATCACAGTTTCTCTTTCGTGAAAGCAGTATTATTTATTGTTTTCATCTTGAAAGGTAACTTTGAGAATAAAAAGAAAGAAGGTCATCATAATGAAAAAAGTACTATATAAAATGGGGGTACTGAGCCTCTTACCACTCACGACACTACCAGGTTTTGCATACGCCTCTGAAGAAGGTGAAAATATTCAAGAAGAACCAATTCTAGAAGAAGTAGTCGTCTCGAATAGTGATTCCAGCTCCATGGCTGGTGGAGTTTCACGGTCTTCCATCAAATGTACTACGACTGCTACAATCCATTACACACTCGCTCCAATAAGTGCAGCGTCCTCTGCAACTGGAGAAGCTGCTAAAATGATGGACAGTATCTTTGTACGATCACGACTTTACAATTCAAACGGTGTACTGAAAAATGATAAGTCCTCTACTAAAACAAAAACAGCCTATAATTCTGTTAAAACAAATCATGCCCCAGTAAGTGTGTCAAAAAACTATACCTATGCAAATTCAACATTTAAGAAATCAGGTTATTCAACGGTCACTCATGAAGTTAGAGCGAATCAGTAAAGGAGAATCAATAATGAAAAGAAAAATTATACTTTTTACATTCTTGCTAAGCATCTTAGGATTCAGTGTCTCCACTACAGCCCTTGCAAGCGAACAAGGAAATCTACTTGAAGTTGTTGACTCAAACGAAGCAACAATGTCGAACGCACGCACACGCTCTTCTATTTCAGTAAAAGGAAATCTATCAAAATCTAATCTAGTTTTTGTGGCTACTTCAACTGCTAGTCAAAAACAAGATTCTATCTGGTCGAAATGTGAGTCTTATACATCTGGAAAAAAACTCATAAACAGCGATCAGAATACAGTAAAAAATAGCAAATATGGAAGCGCACAAGCAACGTTTGGTATACTGCACACTAGCCCTAAATCTTTAGGGTATCATCAGTTTAAAAAATCAGGCTACAACACTGTAACACTAACAACAAAATATAATTGGTAAAATGAAAATGGGGGCGTGACATAAGTTAATTAGATACGCCTTCCAAAAAATAAGGACCAAAACTCAAATTTTTATATGTATATTTTGGACACCCAAATTCCCTCGCCAATAAAGTGAATCTGGCGAGGGATATTTATTATTATAATCAAATATTTTTCAAGCAATTACAGGTTTAGTGCTGCTTCCAAGAATAATCTTCCCATACCACTAATACTGGTATAAGCAGACATGTATGCACGTCCATTTCCAGCTGTATTTTGGGAAGCATATCCCCATCCAGTATTATAAGAGAAGGTATTGCTAGTAGGATATTTCCATGCAGTCTGTTGAACATTTGGTCCTCTATAAGTTACATAACGATCGGAGACGATAATTGATGAGGTAGAAGCTTTGCTCCAGGATCTATGACATTTTTCAACCTTGATAGTATTACCAGAAATCCAATAGGTCAACGTTATACTCGATTTCGCAACACCATTATTAGCTGAACCAGTATTAGTAGATAATGGGGAAATATTAGTATTATCAGGAGTAAAGTAATAGTCGACTTCTATAGTAGTCTCATACTTCTTTTCTTCTAATGCAGGAACCATTGAAAATTTACTTAAATAAGTTAATTCCTTATGTTCGATAACTTTTGTTTGCGTACTTCCTTCTCCGACAACACCTTCAGCGGAAGTAATCTTTGCCTCAACTGTAGAAATAGTTGCTAGAGAATCGGCTTTAGCCTGTAAAGTATTTCCAAACAATATCGTCAATGAGACAAATCCGATAACAGTGATAAGTATTTTTTCATTTGAGTTCTCCTTTTTTATAATCTGGAGGCTGTTGCAGAAACTCTATAGCTAGCCATTCCAGACATTGTTACTGTTCCTGATACCGTAGTTTTTGCAGTAGCTGCTCCACCATAATTGTAAACATATCCCCATCCAGTATTATACGTGGTTAATGAATTAGAAGTAGACGTTCTTTCTAAGGCATTGGTAAAACCCTGTTGAACTTTTAAGTTTCTGCTTGAAACACTTGCGAAGGAACTGGTCAATGTAAATTTGGAAGAAGCGCTAGTTACTTTAATGTTGTATCCAGATTTTGTATAAGTAATTCTTGCAAGTACTTTCACAGCTTCGGTTGAATTTGTTTCATCATCATTACTAGCAAATGGTTTGATCATATTGCTGTCAGTTTCATCTTCAGGAGTAAACTCAATCTCAAACTCAGAAACGTAGCTCTTTTCTTCGCTAACATTGCCATCGGTTATCATACTTGATCTTAAAGAAGGTACTTCATACGTTAACTCAACATTTTCATTTACGTATTCCCCAGTATCAATATTTTGAACTGAAAAATTAATTTCGTCAGTTCTCTCAATTTGACTAGCTGCACCTTTATCTGACAACAAAAATACGCTACCAACAAAACGGAAAACGCAAGAACGATTTGTTTCATGATTACCTCCAAATATATCCATCAAACCAATTTGATTGTAATCAAAAAATATCTTTTCACTTCAAATACATTTAAAAGTTTTTATTCGATTTTAAAAACACAAAATTTATTTGTTTGCATATTTGAAATTTTACCCTATATAATAGAATAAATAAGATTTATATTATAAAACAAGGAGGGATTTATAATGAAAAAAATCTGTTTAAGTATTTCAGCATTACTAGTACTTGTGGCTATAGGGGGATGTACTTCCAGAAATAACAATAACGGAACGAGTAGTTCCAGTATCGAAGTAAGTGCTACAAGTGATTCTGCTACTAATCCTACGGGAGATAGCATCGATAGTATGAGAACTGATGGCGATAACTCAAGGTTTAAAGTAGAACAAAAAGCGGGGCAATCCATTCATATCATGTCTACTAATCTAAAGACTGAAGAAGCGACAGAAATAGTTAATTCGGAATTTGTAAGTAACTCCCAAAGCAGAGAATTAGAATTGATTTTTACCACTCAAAACAATAAATTTGAAGTCTCATTGTCGGCTTCAGGTAGTGAAGAATTATCTGATACCAATACTTTTACGGCTGATCAAAAATATGTTGCATTCATCCCCTATAGTTCTGAAGAAAAAAATAAGTTAGGTGTTTTCGTAATGAGTAATGATCAGAAGATTATTACTGATATAAAAAATGATTTGGATAATATAACTAACTATATTGAAAGTGATTCAGATTTTTACGAACAATCGATAGAGGTAAAATAGATTAGTATCTCCCATCCTAGCATAGTTTATTATATCAGGTGTTAAATTTATAATATTAAGTTGATCAAAATAAAGAGTGCCCAGATAATAACTCTGGACACTCTTTATTTTGTGGGTAAAACAACCTTTGGGTTTACAATACACTCTATTAAATAAGGGGAAGATTTTCATAGGTTGACATTACCTGGATACTCTCACGTGCACTATATGTTCGTTAAGTAATACTCAACGAGAGAATTAGTTAGTTACAGTTCCTGTTTCTAAATTGATGGTATAATTCGTGTTTTTAATTTTGATAGTTTCCTTATCAGATAGAAAATCATTAGGAATTTCTAGATTCACTCTCTTCTTTGGATTAAAAATAGCTTGTAGCTGTATCCTTTTCGAGACTTCAATAATCCCCTTTCCATCCTCTAGATCCGGATAATATTCCCAGACTTCAGGTTGTTCAAATACATTGAGATTCAATTGAACCTCAACATTAGTGTGATCCTTTGATTTAGTAACAGTAACAGAATCTACATCGTCTTTACCAATATCCATTGAGGGAGAAAAATAGTTTAAAACAAATATAGAAATTAATAAGGTTAAACAAAGTGTCGCTATTTTCCATCCTTTGTATTTTTTTGACATATTAACCTTTTGTGCGAAATCTTTTACCATTACAGAATCACCTCGTAAAATTTCATCTAAGGAAAATTCAAAAAAAATGCTAAGTTCTACAAGAGTATCTATATTAGGGTATGATAATTCATTTTCCCAGCGAGAAACAGTTTGACGTGTAACATTAAACTGCTTCGCAATATCTTCTTGTGTTAAATTTAAATCAGTTCTCTTTTGGCGTAACATTTTTCCGATTTCCATAAATAAAGTTTATCCTCCAAGGGTTCGTTTGTTTAGCAATTGCCATTTAACAATTGATTTTGTAAAACATAAATTGCTCTAATTATTTTATTGTACCTGTAAACGAGTAAGAATTGTTTATCAAGTTACCATTATAAAATTGAGCATACCAAGTTGTACTAGATTTAATTCCATTCCAGATTACTGTCCGGCTTTTCCCTGCTTTGACAGAAAAAGAAATATACGTTGTACTACTATTTTTACACTTTATATCTATAACATTTTTTCCTGTATTACTAATCGATACGGTATAAGAAGTTTTTCCTTTAAATGTATACGAAGAATACACGTATCCCCCTCGATCACTACTTCCACTAAGGGAATATTTACCTTTGGAAGCTATGTTCCAATTGCTACTTGGCACATTAGCTCCTCTAGTCAACCCAGGGATAGTTATGCCAATATTTTCAATTGGGTGATCGCTTAAATCGGCATCCGTTTCAACATCACTAATCATTTCAATTCCCTCAGAAACCCAAATCTCTGATTCTTCAGCTGAAGCTGCTACACCCCATTAATAAAGATAGAACAGCTGCAATCCCTAAAATAATTTTCTTCACAATGATCATCTCCGATTTTTTCTGATTACTATATCAGTCAAGTAGGATTATACATTGTGTTCGACAAAACAGGCACGCAATTATCATGTTACATCCCTGAAAACATGCTATTCTACCGTATTCGTCTTTCTATTTGTTGCCCCCCATCTTTTCATGAGAGGGACCCACTCTTCTAAAGATTCGATTTTTCCACCAGCCTCTTCGATCTATCTTTTTTGCTTTTGCACAATATGGTTATCTATTTTAGTAATCCCTTGAAAATAAAAGGTCAGTATTTTGGTAATCTTTTTGATTTATAGGCTGATCGATTTCATCATAAATTTTACCCTAACTTAATACCGACTGAATAACTGAACTTAGATTTTGTTACGTGTTTCTGAACACAATAATTAAGACTAATGAATAAAACTGTAGTCTACGATAAATCACTTTCTTGATCAACTGGTAACCAGCTTCATCAACACCAGAAAATACTTCTAACGGAGAATTATTGTACCTCTTACCATCTTCGAATCCATAGAAATCTTGATTGGTAAACAAGTGATACGCCAAAGCGACCAATCGTTGTTCCCCACCACTTAGGAGGACAAAAAAATAGACGTGCAAAGCAAGTCTATAGCGTCAATGATTGATATCTTACCGAAATCTTGCTATAATTACTATGTAAAGAGGAGTTGCGTCAACAACTCCCCTACAGCACCGCTTAAGACGGTGGCCAGATTTAATTACTTTTTAAAAAATAATCGTCGCCTGGCTAAAGAGGACGGTTATTTTTTTGCACTCTTTTTTCGTTTCTTCTTGCTTTTACGCTTAGAAGAACGAGTGTTTATAATCGTATCTGCTAGTTTCACACATGCTTCGATTAAACCAATAAAGGCTAATAAAACAGGCGCTATTGCTAACAAAATGCCGATTATATCTACACCTTGCAAAAGACTGCTCCTTTCTTCAGATTTCGATAGTACATTCATAATGCACCACCTCACTTTCAAAAAAAGCGCCACCGTCACAAACTCTACTGTATCCTTATTATACCAAAACCCACGCTAAAAACCGATATTTATCAAGGTTTTTAGCGTTTATTCATGCGATAAAAAGGGCTAAAATAAAGGAACCATTCACTCGTTTTATCCACTTTGAAAGATTTTTCTTACCTCAAGAACACATACCTACACCATTTTTTCTCTGACCTTACCTCAAAAAATACCCATTCTTCACCCTTCATCCTCCCAAGACAGCTCATCCAAGATCCTAATCAACTTCTGAACTTCTTGATTCAACATCGCACTCTTTAAGTAAGCATATTGAATATAAAAGATCTCCTTATCTTCAGGGATCAGCGGTATTTTCACTAAGCCTTCCATTTCTTGAAACACGGGAAATTCCGTCATCAAGGTAATGCCGATATTGGAACTGACCAGCTGGCCAATCGTCTGGACGTCTGAAAAATAAAAGGGGACTTCGGGTTTCTTCTTTGATTTCTCACTTAAATTCTGAAAGGCGCGCATGTGGGTATAGCCTTTTTCCAATAGGATAAAGGGATATTCGGCAGCTTCTTCAAATGAGATTTCCTTTTTCTTAGCTAATGGATTTTCTTTTGACACAAAAATAAAAAACTCTTGCTGATGCAATAATTTCACCTGCAGATTCGGGTGGACGAGGGGATTGACACTGCCCAGCAAGCTAAAATCGATTTTTCCTGATAATAGTTTTGAAAGCAATTCATTGGATCCCCCAGATACCAAGTGAAATTTCGAAATAAAGCGGATGATCTCTTTTTCATCTAAGAGTTTCGAAAAAACTTTGGAACGAATGATCGGCGGCAAACCGATGTGGGTCCGGTTGTTTTTAGCATGGTCGATGGCTCGGTCCAAGGTCACAAATTCGTCTAAGATATACTGTGCATGAGCTTTCAAAATTTCCCCTTCCGTGGTCAATGAGATGGAGCGATGCGAGGCTTCTCGCACGATCAAATCACAACCATAATGCTCTTCCAAGCGTTTGACAGCGTAGCTGACGGTTGGTTGACTGACCGCAAATTTATGCGCCACTTGGGTAAAAGAAAGCATATCTGCCAAAGCGTTAAAGTATTCTAAATCTCGTATGTTCATCGTCTGATTTCTCCCTTAGCCGATTCAAGCTCGCATCGGCTTTGTTATAAATAATTTTTATTATACCACCGATAGTTGACTATAATTCTGTCCGAGGATTAAAGTAGCTAATGGAAATGAACGAGTACTCAAAATATATCCATTGGAGGAACATAATGAAAGCACATGACATTTTAAACAACCCATTTTTAAACAAAGGAACCGCGTTTACACAAGAAGAACGAAAAGAACTAGGATTGATCGGTTTATTGCCCCCACACGTGCAAACGATCGAAGAACAAGCAGAACAAGCCTATTTGCAATATGTCACCAAAGAATCAGACATTGAAAAACGTCACTTTTTAATGGAGATCTTTAATACCAATCGGACATTGTTCTACTATTTGTTCAACCAACATATCGTTGAATTCAATCCGATCGTCTACGATCCAACGATTGCTGATACCATTGAAAATTATAGCCGCCTATTCGTTGATCCTCAATATGCAGCATATTTAGATATCAACCATCCAGAAAACATCGAAGAAACGTTGAAAAACGCCGCTGGCGATCGGGACATTCGCTTGATCGTAGCCACTGACGCTGAAGGAATTCTTGGGATTGGTGACTGGGGTGTCCAAGGTGTTGATATTTCTGTCGGTAAATTGATGATTTATACAGCAGCTGCTGGGATCGACCCTGCTTCTGTTTTACCAATCGTGATCGATGCCGGTACCAACCGCAAAGAATTGTTAGAGGATCATTTGTATCTAGGCAATCGTCAAGAACGTGTCTACGGTGACGCTTACTACCAATTCATCGATCAATTTGTTCAAACGGCAGAATCATTGTTCCCTAAACTTTACTTGCATTGGGAAGACTTTGGCCGTTCAAATGCTGCAACGATTTTGGACAAATACAAACAAACAATTCCAACTTTTAACGATGACATCCAAGGAACGGGAATCGTTGTACTGGGTGGTATCTTCGGCGCATTAGATATTACAGGTGAAAAATTAACGGATCAAGTCTACTTATGTTATGGCGGTGGTTCCGCTGGTGCTGGGATTGCCAGTCGAGTCCATGCGGAAATGGTCAGCGAAGGTCTTTCAGAAGAAGAAGCCTACAATCATTTCTTTATGGTTGACAAACAAGGGCTTTTGTTCGATGATATGTCCGATTTGACTCCTGCACAAAAACCATTTGCCAAAAAACGGGCTGACTTTGCCAATGCTGGCGATATGACGCAATTGATCAATGTCATTAAAGTCGCAAAACCAACGATTTTGGTCGGTACTTCAACCAATGCGGGTGCCTTTACCAAAGAAGTGGTGGAAGCGATGTGTGAAAACACTGCTCGTCCAGTGATTTTCCCTATCTCTAATCCAACCAAAAAATTAGAAGCAACGGCTGAACAAGTAATCGAATGGTCTGATGGAAAAGCCTTTGTGGCAACCGGTGTCCCTTCAGGAACGATCCAATACAAAGGAGTCGACTACCAAATCGGTCAAGCAAACAACGCCTTGATCTATCCTGGTCTAGGGTTAGGTATGTTGGCTTCAGAAGCCTCTCTCTTGACCGACGAAATGATTGGTGCCGCTGCTCACTCATTAAGTGGTTTGGTTGATTTGAGCCAACCCGGTGCACCTGTTCTCCCACCATTTGAATACGTTGCGGACGTTTCTATCAAAGTGGCTGAAGCAGTTGCCAATAAAGCCCAAGAACAAGGACTAGCCCAAGCGCAAGAAACCGATATGGCAAAAGCTGTCCAAAATCTTAAATGGTATCCAACATACTAGGAAGGTCTGAAAAATGAATAAATTAAAAACGATGACGATTTCGGGAATTAGTCTTCCCTTGTATCTCTTTTTCATGGTTGTCATATTCAGTGCGATTGCCTTAGACAAGTTGCCATTAAATATGGTTGGGATCACCATTTTACTGGTTGCCTTAGGACACCTGCTGTATTTCATTGGGGAAAAACTCCCAATCATGAATTCTTATCTTGGCGGTGGGTCAGTTTTTACCCTGCTTGGTGCCACCCTTTTAGCCTCCTTCCATCTCGTTCCCACGAAAGTCATTGACGCGGTCAGTGACTTCATGGGGGGCGGTTTTGGTTTTCTTGATTTCTATATTGCCGCTTTGATTTGCGGCTCGATTTTAGGTATGAACCGCAATTTGTTGGTGAAAGCTTCTACGAAATTCATTCCTGTTGCTTTGATCACCATGGTAGTAGGCTTTTTCTCCGTCGGCCTTGTCGGTATGCTGCTAGGCAATGGCTTTGCTGATTCGGTGATGTACGTATCTCTACCAATGATGTCTGGCGGGATGGGTGCGGGAATCACCCCACTTTCACAAATTTATGCCGATGGCTTGGCAAACGGCAATCAAGCCGCCATCTTTTCTCAATTAGCGCCAGCAGTTACTTTCGGGAATATTCTTGCCATTATTGGTGCTTTATTTATCGCTAAGGCCTTTGCTAAAACCAAATACAATGGCCATGGCACCCTGATCAATGCCACGAAAGAAGAATTAGAAAAACCAAAAATAACACTTGATGCCCAACAAATCGGGGTCGGGATGCTGTTTTCCTTCTCACTGTTGGTCGTTGGTGCGATTTTAAGCGACTTTTTCCCTAAAATTCACGAGTATGCCTTTATGATCGTGATTGTCTTTATTCTAAAAGCCTTGAACATTGTCCCTAAGAAACTCGAAGATTCTGTGGTGATGTTCAACAATGTTGTGATGACGAATTTGACCCATGCGGTCTTGGCGGGGATTGGTTTGGCATTGATCGATCTGTCAACATTGGCCTCTGCCTTTACTTGGCAATTTGTCGTGCTTTGCCTAACCAGTGTCGTATCTATGGGGGCTGCCAGCTGGTTCTTCGGGATGGTATTGGGGATGTATCCCGTTGAAACCGCAATTGGCGCCGGTATGATCAACAACTCGATGGGGGGAACAGGTAATATCGCTGTATTGTCTGCCTCTGATAGAATGGAAATGATTGCTTTTGCCCAAATGGCCAACCGTTTATGCGGTGCGATTGTGCTAATTTTAGGCGGGATTTTGATCCGTTTCTTCTATTCTTGATCTAAAACAAAAAAAAAGTGCTGCTACGCATGACGCATAGCAGCACTTTTTTGCATTCATCAAGCGAATTCGTCCAATTCGTTGCACGAATCAAACAAAGGTTCAACCATGTCCTCATAAAAGTGTCAACAAGAGCAGTGCCTCTGCACTGCTCTTGCTTTACTGATTCATTCAAGGATTACAGCTTCTGAAACAAGGTTGGGGCTTGATCAGGAGACCAAGTGGCGTCCCCGTAATTTGAGTGGGTGTTAATCACGACATAATTGCTGCCTTTATGGCTCACGATTTCACCACTTGTATACACTTCTGGTGCAGAGAATGTACCTAGTTTCCACACACGGTATTCTGACTCCCCGCCTCCAGGTGTTTCCGTTTCTTCTTTGGCATTGGTTTTCACGCTCAGCTGGTTACTGAAAGCGGATTGTTCGCCCGTTTTGCTGATTGCTTTGATTTGGTAATTGTAGGTTGTATCCGCTGCTAGATTCGTGTCTTCATAGGTTGTTCCTGTGGCTGTAGCGATTTTGACGCCATTGCGGTAAACATCATATCCAGCGATACCATTTGTATGAGTGGATGCTTGCCACATTAAGGACACGCTGCTGTCTGTCACGCTCATTTGGTGTAGGTTGCCTGGTGTCGAAGGGGTTTCGACTTGATTGTCTGCTGCGGTAGTCACTTTCACTGCAGCACTTTTTTCTGAAACTAACGCCGTAAAGCCGACAGCTTCTACTTGATAGCTATAGGTTGTGTTGGCTTTTAATTGCGTGTCGGTAAAGGTTGGCTCAGTAGTGGTTGCCACTAAGGCACCATCACGATACACGTTGTATTCTTTCGCATCGGTTTGACCGTTCCATGCTAAAGCCACCGTGCTGCTAGTCACTCGTTCTGAGCGGACATTTGCTGGTGCTGCTGGTTTTTCGGGAATGACTGTTGAACCGGAAACGTTGACGTCGATCACGTTATAAAAGGCATTTGGCGTATCGGCAACATCCCAGACCGCTAAAATGACATGGTAACCAAGACGATTTTCTGGAATGGTAATGGTATGGCTTGGGCTATTGCTGGCAGCCGATCCATCGTGATTCACAGTAGCGATCAATTCCAAGCTATCTCTTGAAAGTGGCGCGTTTTGATCCCACCCTGGTTTCGTGATATAGTAATGCCATTTTGTGGTCTTGTGAGGCGCTGTATAATGCCAGTTGACCCGCAATGGACCTTGATTGATGTCTTGTTTGGTCCAACGATTGGTTCCTTGTTCATCAAGAACAAAGTCCCCGATTTGTCCAAGTCCACCATCTGCCGAAGCGATGCGACCATCTACTGGTCCTGCTTCTGGAAAGCCTTTTTTAGTTTCCAATGATTGTGGGTTTGAAATGACATTGCCATATTTCTCAAATGCAGCGCTCCACCCTAACGTATTGCGATCCAAAGACCCTTGATAGCCCCGACTGACAGGTGATTCCACATAACCATGAGCAAATACTTGTTTCCCCGTGAAGAACAAGGTCCCTCCAAGTAAGATTGCCACCCCGACCGACCATTTTACCAATGCGTTTTTCATACTCTGCCTCCTAAAATTTTTTATCATCGAATAAACCAAACTTATCCGTTTATTCATTGATTCCGATTCAGTGAAAAGCAAACCCTCCATTTAAAAATAGTTTATTTATATATGTATAATAAATGACCTAATCATTATAAGATTATAATGACTAGTTTTCCGTCCTTTCAGTGAGAAATACAAAAAAACTTGAAACGATTCTCCTAATCACTTAAGAGGATTCGTTCCAAGTTTCTTTCTTTATAGACGATCTTTTTCAGGAAAAAACAGCCGCTTATTTCCCGTTTTCTTTCACATAGTCAGAGGATTGCGCGCCTGCTTGGCGACCAAAGACCATAATGTCGGCTACAGCATTGCCGCCGATTCGATTTTGTCCGTGGATACCGCCGGTCACTTCACCTGCTGCATACAAGCCAGTGATTGGTGTGCCATCTTCTTTCAACACTTGGGTCTTCGTATTGATCTTGACGCCGCCCATTGTATGGTGGATCCCAGGTGCGATTTGAATCGCATAGAATGGTCCTTCCGTCAAATCATAGTCCATCGCCGTTTCACGACCGAAATCTTTGTCGGATTTGTCTGCCACTGCTTGGTTCCATGTATCTAAAGTTTTCTTCAAGGTTGCTGGATCAACATCAATTTTTTCAGCTAACGCTTCGATGGTGTCAGCTTCTACCACTACACCTTGTTCTTTGTAGTAATCGACTTGTTTGGCTCTACCTGCTAACGCATTATCAAAAATCAAGTAGGCATAGCTTTCTGGCAGATCCGTAATAGCAGCTGAAACATTGTCGCGGGTTTCTAATTCATTGTAGAAACGTTCCCCTTGTTGGTTCACCAAAATGGCGCCTTCTCCACGAACGGTTTCACTGATCAACATCCCTGTATCTTGAACCACTGTTGGATGGACTTGGATTTGATCCATATCAACCGTTGCGCCGCCTAATTCTTCGATCATCTTGATGCCATCGCCTGTACTTCCTTCAGAAGTCGTGCTGACATAGCCTTTCAGATCTGGACGATATTTTTCGATCAGTTCTTTGTTGGAGCCAAAACCACCAGTAGTAACAACCACTGCATCACCAGCGATTTCTTTTTCTTCGCCATTGATTTTCACGTTGACGCCAGTGACTTTGCCGTCTGTTTCATTGATTTTTGTCACATCAGCATTTACAAACAAAGGAATTTCTTGCTCATGAATGTTTCTCAACAGGCCATCCACCAAATACGTACCGACTGCTGAACCGTCATGAGGACGATGGATTCGTTTTACACTGGCACCGCCACTGTAACTGATATTGTCTAAAGTGATCCCCATTGAATCCAACCAATCAATCGCTGAAGCAGAGTTGTCTACTAAATAATGCAGCAATTCTTGATCGTTGGTTCCTTTACCACCTTTAAGGGTATCTTCAAAAAATTGTTCATTGGAATCTTCAATACCTTGGGCTTCTTGGAATTTGGTTTCTGATGCGTTCATTCCGCCAGAAGATTTCAAGGTATTTCCGCCTGCGATCGGCATTTTTTCTAAAATGACTGGATTCATTCCAGCATCTTTAGCCGACAAGGCTGCTGCCATCCCTGCACCGCCAGCACCAACGATGACGATATCATATTGATCTTTTAACTCTGCTGGATCGGTATACTCTTGTTGGGAAGCACCTGAAGTGACTTCACTTTCTGAAGAAGAGCTTGCCGCACTGCTGCTGGCTTTTGTTCCGCCATCGGCACCACATGCACTAAGCAACAATAATGAGGCTGCCCCAATCACCCATTTTGACCATCCACTTTTTTTCATTTGTTTCCCTCCGTTTTTCTTGCTCTTTTCTCCTCACTGATCCCCGTCATATATGATGAGAAAAGAAGCTTTTTTCTTGTGAACTCTGCCCAACTTGTTACTTTATTAACAATGGTAAATATCTTGCGATCGGACTATTTTTCTATTCGATAGCGATAAAAACATTGTTTAAGCAACATTTCAACAGCGCTCTATTTTATTTAACCATTGTAACAAAAAAAGAAACTAAGTGTCTCGTAATAATTTGTGTATATTTTAACTATCCATTCTCATCTTTTTCTAATTTTATCGGAAAAAGATACTATATTTTCCTCGCTACTTTCTGCTATTGAAAGCTATCACAAAAGACATGCCCATAGAATGACCGTTAAGCTCGCGAGTAAAAAGATATGGCCGCGATTGTTCTTTCACTGTTCTTTTCCCTTTGTGCTGCACCTTCTTTTGTATAATAAAAGAAAAAGCAGAAATGGAGTGGCATATGGAAAAATTGACCCGGATGTTCGAGCGAGTGATCAGTATCTGTATTGATAGCATGTTAGCGATCTTAGTCGTTGTCGTCTTGATTTTTATGGGAAAAGCGATTTTTATGATCAGCACGACGCTCTTTCCTTTAAGTGAAGCGCCCCATCTGTCCTTTTTGATTGAAGAAATTGCCACGTTATTCATTTTGTTAGAAATCATTTTGATGTTGCTGCGGTATATGAAGGACGGACACCATATTCCCGTCCGTTACTTGATTTTGATCAGTATCACTGCGATTTTGCGCGAGTTATTATTGACGCAAGGCATGGCGAACGATGCCCTATTTTTTGCTTTAGCGATCTTTGTTTTGGTACTCGTCTTACTAGTCCTGCAAAAAATCAATGCCTTCCAGCATGCCCAAGAAAAAGACCACTGAAACCACCCCGTCGGATCAGTTGGTTTCAGTGGCTTTTTCGGGATCAGTTAGAGGAATACCAATATAAAAGGTGGTTCCTTTAGGCGTACTCGTAACATCGATCAACCAGTCGTTTTTTTCCACGATTGAAGAGACAGTAAAGAGTCCTAGACCAGTACCGCCAGTGGCACTCTTGGTCGTGAAGAAGCGGGTAAAGATTTTTTCTTGGATCGCTTCTGGTATGCCGGGACCGTTGTCGGCAATTTCGATCAAAGCAAATTCCTGTTGCGCTGGGAATGCTTGCTTACGAAACGGAAAGTTGGCGGTTGTTGTCGAACTGCGACTCAATCGAATGCTGCAATCGGCATTTGCTTGGTACACATTCATCAACAAATTGTAAATGATCACTTGCAGATCGATTTTCTCGTAGACGGCATATCCCGCTTCTTGGATATCATACGTAAGGGAAAAGGCTTTTGGCAACAGTGCGCGCATAGTATCGATGGCTTCTGTCAAGGTAGTAGCAATCGACTGCACAGTTTTATCGGCACTTTCGAGTTTCGAAAAACGCAGCACATTGCTGGCTAACTCTTTGCCTTTTTCCGCCGCTTTGCAGACTTCTTGCAAGTCCTCCACTAAGACTTCATCGTGTTGGTTTTCCTCGATCAGCAATTGCAGATGACCAATCATGGGCGTCAAAAAGTTGTTTAGGTCATGGACGATTGAGGTCGTTAGCAAGCCAATGGTTTCCAGTTTTGATTCTTGCAAAATGTTTTTTTCGATTTCGTGCTTTTCTTTTAGTAGCCGTTGTCGTTCTTTCAATGCTTGGTTTTCGACATAGGCTTGATTGCGTTTCATGTAGTTTTTGATCAGGACCGTCAATAAAATCATAATGACAAACAACAAACCCAGTAGGCCGATCAAAATCAAGTTATCTTGTAAAAAGAGACCGCTTTGCTCCAAAAAATCGGCATTGCTAGCGACGATCAGCCGACTGTCGCCGATGGTGATCCATTGATAAGCAGCCAATTTCAGTACTTTTTGCAGTGTTTCTTCATTCCACCAATAAGAATAATAGACGGAGGTGCCTGCTTCATTGTCGATTTGTTCTTGCTCCAAGCGCTCAAGATCGGTGAAATCCAGCTCTGGAAATTCTTTTTTACGGCTCTCAACGATGGAAAAACCAATTTGTTCGTCCGATGGGTGCATAACGATCCGCATATCGGCGTTTTTGACCATCGTATAGCCGGAGACATTGCGATCGGTGGTAAATTCATGATGATACATGCGCTGCAGATTCAAAGGCATCACAAGAACCGCTTCTTTGTCGTCAAGGGTTAGGGACTGATACACATTTAAATAGGCCTCTTTACCATCGAAATAGACTTGCCCATTTTGTACCTGCCGTCCCGCCAATACTTTGTCTAAGGATGGATCTTTAAATAACAGTTCCTGCATCGTTGGGTCTTCTGGTTTATTGACCGCCGTTGCGGTATTTTGGGCGATGACCTGACCTTGTTGGTCGATCAAAAACAATCCGACCATGGCATTGTTCGCAGAATTGATCACTGGTAACGTTAAGGGGCGCTGCAAATCAGCCAAGGCGGCGCCTTCGAGGTGGTCATCGGCATAATTGGTAAGAGCCATGTGGTACGATTCGATACTGCGGCTGATCAGCTTGATCGCCGCTTGATTGACCGTTTCCAACTGCCGCAACCCGACGGTTTCAGCTTGTCTTTGTGCGCTTTTATAACTTGTAAAGGTAAAAATAAGTCCAATCAATGTAATGAATAAGGTAGCGACCACGCTTAAATACAGCCAAAACTTTGATGGCGGTTTCATTGTAAACCCCTTTCATATTTACTATAATACTATTGATACAGGAGGCGGATATTTTGCGAGCTGAAAAAATTTTAATCGTTGATGATGACCCTGCCATTCGGCGGCTGATTTGGAAATCTTTACAGTCGACGGGCATTTTGATCTACCAGACTGATTCCGTTGAAAAAACGATTGCGATCAATTCTCGTGTCAGCTTTGATCTTTTTTTACTGGATATCAGTTTGGAGCATGAAAATGACGGCTATCATTTGGCACAACTGATTCGAGAAGAAAACCCCACGGTGCCGATCGTCTTTTTGAGCGGTAAAAGTGACGAAAAAGATATGATCAACGGCTATGAGATCGGCGCTGATCACTACATTACGAAGCCTTTTTCACCGGCACTCTTAAAAGCACAAATCGTTTCGATTCTAGATCGCCGCAACGTGCTGCGAGAAAAAGGGATCGCTAAACCGGAAGGAGATCTGTGCAGCGGCATGTTTCGTTTTGACCAAAAACGCTATCAGTTTTTCAAAAATGATCAGCCCATCAAGTTATCTTCAAAAGAAATCATGCTGATGCGCTTTTTCATGGAAAATCCGGATCAAGTGTTCTCGAAAGAACAGATTTACAGTAATGTTTGGCAAGATGGCCAATTCGATGCCAATACCGTGATGGTTTTTATCAATCATCTGCGAAACAAAATTGAAGATGAGCCGAAGCAAGCCCGTTTTTTGAAAACCGTTTGGGGGATCGGCTATACCTTTTTACCAGAAGGAGACGCCTTCTAGCTGCAAGAAATAAAGGGCCAAGGCTAAAAGATCCGCCGAGCCGCCGGGACTCAAATGGCGTGCAATCAATACTTGATCATAGGTCGTTAATTCACGAAGCAAGTCTGTATCCGACAGATTGGCTTGGTGAATTTTTTGCATCTCCTGCTGCACGGTCTTCATCGCCTCGTAGCCGCCTCGGTGGACGAGGTTGCTGTCTTCGGTTTCACTCATTAGATAGACCAACCCGCGCAACAAGGAAACGGAGGTTTTTTGTGGTTGCTGCCGCAAGTACTCCAGCAGTTTTTTGACCGTTGGATACCCAGCTGCAGCTTCTCCACGAATCCCCATCGTGCCATAGGTCAAATAATTTTTTTCTCCGTAAGACAACTGGTCTTTGTGGGTGATTTGCTGCAGGTCTTGCTTGACCAAATGCTGGCAGATATCGGCAGCAAGCTGCAGGATCTGATTGGTATCTTCAGCCGTCAGCTCCGCCTTGCCATTTTGTTGATAATAGACTCCTGTTGCCCCCAACAAAACTGCAAAGGAAAAATTCGCCCCCTTGTGGGTATTGATGCCTTTGGTTGCCTGAAGCATCGCTTCTTCTGCTTCTTGACCGATGCCTCGTAACTGGTCAAACAGCTGGATCAGCGAGCCTGTATGGGCAAAACCGGCTTGGCTATAGCGCTGAAAAAACGGCGCCAAACAAGTGATACTATTGATAAAGGTAAACACATTCATGTCCTGATGCGCACCGGATGAGCAAGGATCTACTAAACCAGGCTTGGGAGCTAACACTACCTCATAATGCAGCGCATTGACTGCATAGTTGCTGGCGGTAAAAAGACGGGAATCAGTCAATTTTTCTTCGCTCCATTTCAGCAAGAATAAATTGCAGGGAATGATCCAAATGTTCATGGGTCAACAACGTGATCTGTTCCGTGTCATTGGTTCTCATGCCGCGATAAATCAGCCAATGTTCCGCCAATGCCGCATCCCTTCTTCTAGAAGAGCGAATCGCAATATCACGAAAATACACGAGGTACGCTTGCAGATCCAGCACGATACTTTTTAACCGTAGCATTTGGCTTTTTTCGTAAATAAACGCATTGAAGTCAGAAAAGTTTTTCAAGACCCCATCCACGTCATCCTCACGATTCAGCTGTTCGCCATGTTCTAACAAGCAGCGCATCTCCCGGAAATCTTCCTCACTCATCAAGGCCATTGCTTTGATAGTCGCCAACGTATCCAGTGATTTGCGGATATCATAAATCTCATAGGCATCCTTGATACTGATCCCTTTTACAACGATGCCGATTTTTGGCACATGCTCCACCAGTTTTTCAGCCACGAGCTGAGTCATGGCGTAACGAATCGGGGTTCGGCTGATATTTAGCGTATCGGAAAATTCTTTCTCATTGATGCGAGAGCCTGCGGGAATGTCTCCTAAAATGATGGTTTTTTTGAACGCTTCATAGATCAAATCTTTTAATGGTTTATTTTTGGTCAGATCCAGATTTTTATTTACTGCATCAATAATTGGATTCATGATTTACTCCTATCATACTAAAAACAAATGAGATTTTTGGGAAAAAATAGATATATCGATAAACAAGGAAAACTACCGAGCAAAATGGCAGCCTGCTCGATAGTTTCTTTATGAAATTACTGTGGAATATAAAACGGCATATGACCTAATAGTACGATCGTAACGACGAAGATCACGAAAATTCCCAGTGCGTATTTCGCCGCTTCTTTTTGCCATTGCCCCATATCTAAGCCCGTCAAGCGCAATAGCAAGTAGATGAAGGCAACCAATGGACTTAACAAGTGGAATGCTTGGCCCATTAAGGACGCCAAGGCCATCTGCATATTGGTGAAGCCATACGAGCGACCTGCTTCTGCTAAGACCGGCAGGACCCCAAAGTAAAAACCGTCATTGGAAATAAAGAAGGTTCCTGGTGCGGAAATCAGGGCGATAACTAACCCCCAGAAACCGGCCAATTGTTTAGGAATAATTTGCGTGAAACTATTCGCTAAGGCAGTAGCCATCCCGGAGCCTTGGAACAAGCCCATGAAGACGCCCGCTGCAAAAACTAAAATTACGACTTGTACAGCGTCGCCGCCGTTGGCACCGATCCGTGACGATTGGTCTTTCAAAATTGGGTAGTTGACCATCAATGCGATACAAGTACCTACAAGGAATAACAAGATTGGTGGTAAAGCGATACTAGAAATAAAGGAGCTTGCTACTAACCAGCCAATCAAGACGATCGTTAAGATACCATTGAAGACAAAGTTTTTCGGACGACGGATCGCTAATGTATCAGGATCAGTCACAGTCGTCATTTCTAAAATCTCATCGTTCGTCAGTTCCGTAACCCCTAAACGTTTCCGTTCTTGGATCCCCATTCTGCGAGCTACGAAGAAAATCACATATAACAGAGACAAAATCATTCCTGGCAACAAATAAGAAAGAATATCCGCATCAACTTCCAACACCGCCATTGCCCGAGCAGTCGGTCCGCCCCATGGCAATAAGTTCATGATGGTGTTTTGCAAAATGATCAAGACACCAAGGTTCATCATTTTCATATTCAGCTTCTTGTAGATGGGAATAAACGCAGAACAGCAGATCAAGGTAGTGGTCGTTCCATCACCGTTCAAAGAGACTGCAGCGGCAACGATTGCCGTTGCCATCAAGACTTTCATCGGATCGCCTTTGGCAAAATAAATCATTTTTTTCGTGATTGGATCAAATAAACCGGCATCCAACATAATGGAAAAGTACAAAATCGCAAACAGCAACATGATCCCTGTGTTGGCTGTAGTGGAGATTCCCTCAAGAACAAAATCTCCGATGTTGCCTTTTTCGGAAACACCGGCAACCATCGCAACGAGGGTAAATAGTAATGGGATAATTACTAAGGATGTAAAGGGTGACATTTTTTTCTTCATGATGACAAACATGAAGACAATAATCATGGCATAGGACAAAATTGTTAAGAACATTTTCTTCTTCCTTTCATGCATCGAAATGTGTAAGCGTTATCAAAAAACATTTTAAAAAAATTACAGGCCCGTAATTTATTAGTGACAAGCGCCACTAGTTTGTGAAAATTTTTCTTTTCTTAAAGGAAATAATGTTATTGAATGCTTTACACGTCTAAGAATAAACAATCAAGAATTAGAAAAAAAGACCCGTTTACAAAAAGAACAGCAAAAAAACAATTTCTCTTTTCAAATCTTATTTTTCGTTTAAAAAGTTCTTAACAGAATATTAACGCAAGAAAAACCTTGATAAAACAACGTTTATCTCGGTTTTTCGCTCTTTTCTCAAAAAAGGAACACTGAAAAAACAATTTTGAGCTGAAATAATTCTCGCTGATTGAACAGGAGTTTCTATAATGAAAGAGAACGAATCATTGAGAAAGGAGAAGCCCATGAATCTTATTAAAAGATTGTTCAAAAAAACGCATGATGAACCAGATGCGCCTGTCAGTCCTCCTCTGAAGCCAAGGGAAATGATAGCGGATCCACCCGCATCTGTTTGGCAAGAAATGTCGAGCTATCAGCCGGCGCCAGCAGAAGATTATCCACTAGTCAGTCTGATAGCCGCCGCACTAGGTGCCGAGTGTTCCCCTGAAAGTCAGTTTGTCATTCGTAGAATTGAGAAACGCAATCCTGAATTTATGCGAGTCACCCTGATAGCCGCCAGTATTGCCGCCGGAGAGCTGCCTGATTCTCAGTTCACAATCAAAAAAATAGCCAAAAAAAATGAAAACAAGTGAGGGAAAAACATGTTACGTAAATTTAAAATAGCAATCGATGGGCAAGAATACCTTGTCGAAATGGAAGAAATCGGTGCGCCGCAAACTACCGCTCCTGCCCCAGCAGTGCCAACACCGGCTCCCGCAGCGGTACCTACTCAACCAGAGCCAGTCAGCACACCAGAACCAGAAGCCGCACCACAGCCAGCGCCAGCTACGCTCCCTGCTGACGGCGAGCCGATTCATTCTCCGATGCCGGGAACGATTTTACGTCTCTTGGTCAATGTAGGTGATACTGTACAAGAAAATCAGTCATTGATGATTTTAGAAGCCATGAAGATGGAAAATGAGATCGTGGCACCAAAAGCCGGAACCGTGGTTGCCATTGCAGTCAATGCGGGCGATATGGTCAACCCAGGAGAACTGCTGATTACGATCGGCTAATTTATTGAAAAGGAAGTGACGTAGTGGAAACGTTAATTGAAGGTGTAGTCGGGTTAGGATCAGAGCCGGGACGGATCGTTATGATGTTCATCGGTGGTCTATTGATGTATTTGGGGATCAAGAAAGAATATGAACCAACCTTGTTAGTCCCTATGGGATTGGGCACGTTGTTAGTGAACTTCCCGAACTCAGGTGTGTTAAGTGCTGGTGGAGAAGCTGGCCCGTTCCAAGTATTGTTTGATATGGGGATCTCAACTGAATTATTCCCTTTGCTTTTGTTTATCGGGATTGGTGCGATGATCGACTTCGGTCCATTGCTGCAAAATCCATTTCTTCTGTTGTTTGGCGCTGCTGCACAATTCGGGATCTTCTTTACGATCATCGTTGCCGTGCTGCTTGGCTTTGATTTAAACGACGCGGCTTCCATCGGGATCATCGGTGCCGCTGACGGACCAACGTCGATTTTTGTCGCAAATACGCTGAACTCGAAATATATGGGTGCGATCATGGTGGCAGCTTACTCTTACATGGCGCTAGTACCGATCATTCAACCGGTAGCCATCAAAGCAGTGACGACCAAGCATGAACGAAAAATCCGTATGACGTATCGTGCCGGAGAAGTTTCGCAAACGGCAAAAATTTTGTTCCCAATCGTGATCTCGATCGTAGCAGGGTTGATTGCGCCTGTTTCATTGCCATTGGTTGGATTTTTGATGTTCGGAAATCTCTTGCGGGAATGTGGTGTCTTGGATCGTTTGTCCATCACCGCTCAAAACGAACTGGTGAATATCATCAGTATCCTCCTAGGTTTATCAATTTCTGTGAAAATGCAATATGAAGAATTTTTACAAGTCGACACATTGATGGTTATTGGTTTAGGGCTGGTTGCCTTTATTATGGACTCGGTCGGCGGCGTGTTGTTTGCGAAAGTGCTGAACTTGTTCCGTAAAGAAAAAATCAACCCAATGATCGGTGCAGCTGGTATCTCTGCGTTTCCAATGTCTAGTCGGGTCATCCAAAAAATGGCGACAGATGAAGATCCGCAAAACTTTATCTTGATGCATGCAGCCGGTGCCAACGTTTCAGGACAGATTGCTTCGGTCATCGCCGGTGGCTTACTGCTGGCACTGATTGCTTAGGTTACTAGAAAGGAGAGGAAAACTATGAGTCAAGATTTACTGACTTCATTTGAATTGTTGTTATTCGGTTGGGGCGGCGTCTTTGTCGTGATCCTGATCATCTACTTCGCATCCTTGCTTTTGTCGAAGCTCTTTCCAGTAAAAAAATAAAGAAGGCATTGTATGTATACCTTAAAAAGAATCTGGCTGCAAAAAGATCCGGAAGTCTTTTTGCAATGGCAAAAATTGATCACTCATGCTGGCTTAGCCGTCGGTGAAGAAGTAGCCTATACCGTGGGCATTTTTGATCAGCAAACCTTGATTGCTACTGCTTCTTGCTATGCCAATATCATCAAGTATGTAGTGGTCTGTGAAAAAAGACGCTCCGAACAGCTGTTGACGCAATTGATTTCACACCTTAGCGATCATATCAAAGACGAAGGCTTCAGCAAGTCCTTCGTCTATACAGCACCGAAAAACCGCCTGTTTTTTGAATCACTCGGGTTTCGTGAAGTGCTGGCAGCACAAGACATCTTGTTCATGGAACAAGGCGTTCCTTCTTTTGAAAGCTATGCCCAACAGCTGCAACGGCAGCGAATTGGACAAAACAACGGCGCGATCGTCATGAACGCTAATCCTTTTACTAAAGGACATTTGTACTTAGTCGAAACGGCTGCGAGTCAAAAAGAACAGGTTTATGTGTTCGTTTTATCAGAAGACCGCTCGCAATTTTCTGCCAGCGAACGGCTGCAGATGGTGACGGATGGTGTGGCTCATCTGCCAAATGTAACGGTGCTGCCGACCAACAACTATCTCGTCTCTTCGGCAGTTTTTCCCAGTTATTTCTTGAAAGAGCAAGCACCTGAGGCGATCGCCAAAAAACAAGCCGCCTTTGATGCGACCCTCTTCAAAGAAAAAATTGCCCCGCTGTTGGCGATCACCACGCGTTTTGTAGGCTCAGAGCCTTACTCACCCGTGACCCAACTCTACAATGAGGCAATGGCTGCCGTTTTTTCTCCCGAGCTTGAACTGATCGTGATCGACCGTCTGAAGATCAACCAATCAACCGTTTCGGCTACAAACGTTCGGAAAGCGATTGCAGAAAAAGATTTACTTTCCTTGCAGCAATTTTTGCCAGAAACAACGTTCACATTTTTAATGCAGCATAACTATATTTAGAGGTGATAATAAGTGGAAATCAAAAAAAGTGCGGTTGCTGGCTCTGTTGAATCCAGTGATATCTTGATCGCGATCGAGCCTACCACAACCCAAACCATCGAGCTGACCCTCGATAGCAGTGTCGAAAAACAATTCGGCAAACAAATTCGCGCCGTCATCCTTGAGACGCTGAACCATCTAGGCGTGACACAGGCCAAAATCACTGCCACCGATAAAGGCGCATTGGACTGTACCATCAAAGCCCGAACTCTGACCGCCGTTCATCGGGCCGCCGAACAAGAACAGTATGCTTGGAAGGAGATCGACACATGGAACGTTTAAGAAGAACGATGATGTTTGTACCAGGAGCCAATGCTGCCATGCTACGGGATGCACCATTGTATGGCGCCGATTCCGTTATGTTTGATTTAGAAGATGCGGTCTCCTTGAATGAAAAAGACTCCGCTCGGACACTGGTGCATTTTGCCTTAAAAACCTTTGACTATTCTGCCATCGAAACCGTCGTACGCATCAACGGCCTCGACACGGTGGGTGCCCTTGATATCGAAGCGATGGTCCTAGCGGGGGTCAACGTCATTCGTCTACCGAAAACCGAAACCGCCCAAGACATCATTGACGTTGCCGCTGTGATTACACAAGTGGAAAAAGACAATGATCTACCGGTAGGAACCACCAAAATGATGGCTGCCATCGAGTCTGCCGAAGGCGTTTTAAATGCCCGAGACATCGCCACAGCTTCCGAGCGCTTGATCGGGATCGCTTTAGGGGCAGAAGATTATGTCACCAATATGAAGACTCGTCGCTACCCAGATGGGCAAGAATTGTTGTTTGCCCGCAGTATGATCTTGCATGCAGCTAGAGCTGCGGGAATCGCCGCCATCGATACCGTCTTTTCTGATATCAATGACACAGATGGCTTTATCGCTGAAACGACCCGCATCAAACAGCTTGGTTTTGACGGAAAATCAGTGATCAATCCCCGGCAGATTCCCCTAGTCAATGGGATCTATGCGCCTTCAAAAGCCGAGATCCAGCAGGCCAAAGAAGTGATCTGGGCCATTCGCGAAGCCGAAAGCAAAGGATCTGGTGTGATCTCCTTGAATGGCAAAATGGTCGATAAACCAATCGTTGAGCGAGCGGAACGCGTGATCGCCCTTGCCAAAGCAGCGAAATTGATTACCGAGGAGGAAGTGTAATTATGGTGTTAAACAAAGCAGGAAAAGACATCCCTGAATGCTATGCCACCCAATACGGGGTCTTTGAAAATGAAACAGCCAATATCCATGCCTACAAAGAAGCGAGTCGCAAGATCGAGCCAGTCCTGCCAGGCAAAAGCAAGGTCTTGGGCAGTATTCGTGAAGCCATTGAAAAAACAGGGTTAACGGACGGCATGACGATCTCCTTCCACCATCATTTTCGCGAAGGGGATTTTATCATGAATCTCGTTTTGGACGAGATCGCAAAAATGGGTATCAAGAATCTTGCGATTGCCCCTAGTTCCATCGCGAATGTCCATGAACCATTGATCGGACATATCAAATCTGGCGTCGTGACCAATATCACCTCCAGCGGACTGCGGGACAAAGTCGGTGCCGCAATCTCCGAAGGCATTATGGATGCTCCAGTCATTATCCGTTCTCATGGCGGTCGGGCTCGTGCGATTGCCGCCGGCGATATCCACATCGATGTCGCCTTCTTAGGGGCGCCTAGCTCAGATGCGTATGGCAATGCCAATGGTACCGTCGGAAAAGCAACCTGCGGCTCATTGGGCTATGCGATGGTCGATGCAAAATACGCCGACCAAGTCGTGATCATCACCGACACCCTTGTGCCGTTTCCAAATACCCCAATCAGCATTCCCCAAACGGATGTCGATTATGTCGTGGAAGTCGACGCCATCGGTGATCCTGCAGGGATCGCAAAAGGTGCGACCCGCTTTACCAAAAATCCAAAGGAATTACTGATTGCTGAGTATGCAGCCAAGGTCATCACCAGCTCGCCTTACTACCAACAAGGCTTCTCCTTCCAAACCGGAACAGGCGGTGCCGCATTAGCCGTTTCTCGTTTTTTACGCGAAGCAATGATCAAAGATGAGATCAAAGCCAGCTTTGCCCTCGGCGGCATTACCAATGCCATGGTGGAACTGTTAGAAGAAGGATTAGTGGAAAAACTGATCGATGTCCAAGACTTTGATCATCCTTCCGCGCAATCGCTAGGGAAAAACACCAATCATTACGAGATCGATGCCAATATGTATGCCTCACCGTTAAGCAAAGGGGCGTTTATCAATCAATTGGATACCGCCATTCTTTCCGCACTGGAAGTCGACACGGATTTCAACATCAATGTCATCACCGGTTCTGACGGTGTGATCCGCGGTGCCTCTGGCGGCCACTCAGATACCAGTATGGCGTGCAAAATGAGCTTAGTGATCGCTCCTCTTGTGCGGGGACGGATCCCAACGATCGTCGATACCGTCAACACGATCGTCACGCCAGGCGCCAGTATTGATGTCGTCGTTACGGAAATCGGGATCGCCATCAACCCTGCTCGCGAAGACCTGATCAGCCATTTTGAAGCATTGGATATTCCCCAATACACCATTGAAGAGCTAAAAGAAAAAGCCTACAGCATTGTCGGTCAACCCGAACCAATCAAGTACGGGGAAAAAACCGTCGCTTTGATCGAATACCGCGATGGCACGATCATTGATGTGGTCAAAAATGTCTGATGCCCTATTTTCAGGAAACCCTGTGACGCTAACCGACATGCTGCAGGCACGAGAAAATAGAAGCTCCCTTCAACGGGAGCTTCTCGCTGCGGATGAAAAAGCGGCATTGCTTGTTGCCACCATGAATATTCCCGGTCCAGTGAAAAATTCTGCCCCATTGACCGCTGTTTTTGAAGAACTCATTACGGAAATCGAAGAGGCCGTCAAGGAACTGATTCCACTGGCAAACCTCTACCGTAGTTTGGAAACTGGACCGGAATATTATCTCGTACTGCCCACAGATCCTTATGAACTAAAACGAATGATGGTTCAGATTGAGACCCATCATCCTTATGGTCGATTGGTGGATCTGGATGTCTTAGCCAAAAACCAAGACCAGCTTTTACCTATCAGCCGCACCGAAATCGGACTGCCGGCAAGAAGCTGCTACGTCTGTGAACAAGATGCCAAAGTTTGTGGCCGTTCTAGAACTCATAGCGTAGCAGATATGCAGCAGCAGATCCGTAAAATCATTCAGGAAAGAGTGAAAGAATGAAAAAAATCCAATTTACCGAAACCGTCTTGCGGGACGGCCAACAAAGTCTGATCGCCACGCGAATGCCTACCAGCGATATGCTGCCAATTTTAAAAACCATGGATCAAGCAGGCTATCATGCCCTTGAAATGTGGGGTGGCGCGACCTTCGATGCTTGTCTGCGTTTTTTAAATGAAGACCCATGGGAAAGATTGCGGGCGATCCGCAAAGAAGTGAAAAAGACCAAACTGCAAATGCTCTTACGGGGACAAAATCTCTTAGGTTACAAAAACTATGCCGATGACGTCGTTGCTGACTTTGTGACCAAATCAGTCGAAAACGGCATCGATATTCTTCGTTTGTTTGACGCCTTAAATGATGTCCGCAATTTAGAAACCGCCATCCGCGCCACAAAAGCAGCCGGTGGACACTGTCAAACGGCAATCTCTTATACTACTAGCCAAATCCATACCGTGGATTACTTCGTTGACCTTGCCAACAAAATGGCAAATCTCGGCGCCGATTCCATCTGTATCAAAGATATGGCCGGCGTTTTGACGCCGCAAACCGGCTATGAGCTGGTCAGCCGAATCAAAGATGCCGTCGATCTGCCGCTAGAAGTCCATACCCATGCCACCAGCGGCATCGCTGAGATGACTTACTTGAAAGTTGCGGAAGCCGGTGCAGACATCATTGATACCGCCATCTCCTCCTTTGCTGGCGGCACCAGTCAGCCAGCAACCGAATCTGTGGCAATCGCCTTAGAAGATTGCGGCTTTGCTACAGGACTTGATCTGCAGAAAGTCGCTGAGATCGCGGAACACTTCAATCCCGTTCGTGATCGTTTCCGCGAAGAAGGACTACTGAACCCGAAAGTCAAAGATATCGAACCTAAAACCTTGATCTATCAAGTACCTGGTGGCATGTTGTCGAACCTACTCAGCCAATTGACGGAACAAGGATTGCAAGACAAGTATGAAGAAGTTCTAGCAGAAGTACCAAAAGTCAGAGCGGACTTGGGCTATCCGCCACTAGTGACCCCATTGTCGCAAATGGTCGGCACTCAAGCCTTGATGAATGTGATTTCAGGAGAACGTTACAAACTTGTCCCAAGTGAGATCAAAGATTACGTCAAAGGACTTTACGGACAATCGCCAGCACCCATCAGCGACGAAATCAAAGAAACAATCATCGGAGATGCCGAAGTGATCACCGTCAGACCAGCTGATTTACTGGCACCGCAACTGCCAGCCTTCAAGGAAGAAATCGCTGAGTATGCCAAAAGCGAAGAAGACGTGCTGATGTACGCCCTCTTCCCTCAGCAAGCCCAAGACTTTTTAGGCCGACGAGAAGATCCCTTTTATGACGTCCCCGTACAGACCGTGTCTGTGAAGATTGCGGTGGATTAACAACGAAGCCAGAAACAGAGAAAACGACTGAAAGTGACCCTCACAAATTCGCTTGCTTGAGCAAATTTGTGAGGGTTGTTATCATTTCCAGGCTGTTTCTTTGTTTTTACTAATCAGCAGCGCAAAAATACATGCGCCATAGCCACTCCACCAACAAGCTTTCATTCGTCGTTTCTCGCTCACGTATTGTGGACAGCTGAGAAGCCAGGATTGTACTTCCGCTTCATCCATTCTATAATCAGCTAAAAGAAGGGGTTTAAAGGAGGAGTTATCCATGCAACGATACATCGCTTTATTAAGAGGCATCAATGTCGGTGGAAAGAACAAAATTTCTATGAAAGAATTGAAAGCCGGTTTTGAAGAATTGGGGTTTAGCAATGTGGTCACTTATTTGAATAGCGGCAATGTGATTTTTTCCAGTGAAGGGGATGATCCACAAGCCCTTGCCGAAACGATTAAAGCAATGGTCAAACGCGACTTTTCCTTTGATATCGCTATTTATATCATTCGCCAATCAGAGCTGCAGGAACGATTGACCCATATGCCCGACTGGTCAGGGACGGAAGATAAAACCATCTATGACAACCTGATCTTTTTGATGCCTTCGCTGACCTACGAGGAGTTATCTGAAAAACTCGGGGCTCCGAATGCCGAGCTTGAACAGGTTTTCCCTTACAAAGACGTCGTCTTCTGGTCTTACCTCCGCAAAGACTATCAAAAAACCAATTGGTGGAAAAAAACAGCCAGCACCAGCGTCGGCAAACAGATTACGATTCGAACCATCAATACCGTACGGAAGATTGCGGAGCTGTGAGGACATTCTAAAAAATATTCCTCTTTCAGCTTATAAGAAAAACCGCCAGAAGGAGTCCCTCTGACGGTTTTATTTGACTATCGAATCGTCTTTTTCGCTTGATGGATTTCAATAAAAAGTGCCAGCAGAAACGTGAAGGTTACGATCCAAATTGAATATTTTTTCAAAATAAGACTGACAAAGGCTAGTAAACAAGCACCAATGACAAATGAGAGCACGACGATCGTATAGTTATGGGCATTGCGTTTTTGAAGCGACGTTTTATTTCGTGAGGTCAGATACAGATACCATTCATTTAGCATTTTCCGATAATTGCCTGAGGTCATCATGATCGTATAAGGATTTCCTTCGATTTGCGTTCCAGTAAACGTCAGCATCAGCAAGCCACTGCCAAAAGCAAGCAGACCAATTTTAAAAAGGTGCAAGTTTTGAGACAACAATGGAATGATCAAGCTCGATAAAATAACAGGTAGCATGGTGTAACTGCGCCAATAATGACTGAAATTGCTGCGCTTTAGAAGAATACCTAATAAAAATCCTACCGTAAACAAAACGATCGATACGATCTTAGGCAGCATTTGCTGCCAATTATATTGGGATAAATTCGAAGCCATCAAAATAATGTTCCCCGTCTGGGTAGCAACTAATCCATGAAAGTAATTGTGAGAATAGACATCTAATGCCCCGCCTGAAAAAGCCATTAAAATCGCAAACAGACGACTGTTATTCGAGACAGAGACAACTTTATAAAATTTTTTTTGCATAGTAGGTTCCTCAATCGCTTGATAGTTTTTATAATAACGTTCATTTTAGACACTTTTCTTCTATCAACACATTCAAAAATCATTGATCTTTGAATGAAGTTTTTTCAATTGTAAGTATAACAGAATGAACATCTCCTCTTACTTTAATGCAAAGAAAATAAATAGCAAGTAAAGAAGCCCAACAAAGCAAACTTCGTTGAGCTTTCCATACCCGAGATTCGAAAAGAAACCTTTCGCTATCTTTTCATCCAGAAACCAATAGTTCAAACGTACCTGATTCTTATATGCTACTGTTTTGCATGGCGGGCAGGTCATCCTTATTAAGTTTATTTAGATAAGGAATCATCATTAAGACACCCGCAACAAACGCGATACCTTCTGTAATCGTCATTGACCAAATCAATCCATCCAATCCATAGAAATGATGAAGCACTAAAACGATTGGAATAAAGAATGTTCCTTGAATCGTGGACATCACTCCGGTCTGAGCACCTAGTCCAGATGCCTGAAAGATGCCCGTGAATAAACCAGAGAAACCATTAAAGATCGAAGAAACCAACTGTGCCCCTAAAATCGTTAAGCCAACTTGGATCACACGAGGATCACTTGTAAATAACCCCAGCACAGGCACTCGCAACCAATACACAATCAATGCAAAAAGGATGGAGATCCCACCTATCCACAAAGATACTTCTTTCAGTGCTTCTTTCACTCGTTTCGTGTTATGGGCAGAGAAACTGTAGGCAAATAACGGTATGACGCCCAAAAATAGACCCATTGTTAAAAATTCCGGTAGTTGCGTGATTCGAACAGCGATACCAAAGCTAGCCACAACATTGTCCCCATATTCAGCAGAAAAATTGTTCAATAATAATGTGGTGACGATCATGAAAGCTGATTTAAACAGCTCGGATATTCCTATTTTGTAAACTTCTAGCTGATCTTTGATTGAAAGTTTCATGCTCTTTAAAAAGCCCTTCAATGTCTCACTTTTCGTTTCTAGGAACCAGACATAATACGTTGTTGAAGCGATATTCGCAATCACCAGTGATAGCCCTGCACCGATCACATGTAGGTTAAAGACGAGAATCAATAATGCATCAAGTAGGATACTCACTGCAACACTGACAAACATGCCATACATTGATTCTTTTGATGCCCCTTCTGAACGCACCAACTGTTCCAAAGCAAAATTTAAAATGAACGATGCTCCACCAACAAACAAAATCAGTGAATATTGTTTTGTATACAAAAATGTCTGACCACCTGCTCCTAGTAAATGAATAAACGGATCCATGAAAATTACTGCGACAATCCCTATGATCACACCGAGCAGGATGCTCGAGTAAAACGCATAGCCGGCAACTTTCTTGCCCTTTTGAGTGTCTCCATTTCCTAGTAGTCGTGTGATATAGCTTCCTCCACCAACACCTAGCATGTTCCCAACGGCCATCAACAAAATCGTAATGGGCATCGCCAAGGTAATCGCCGACATCATATTGGTATCATGGATCAATCCAATAAAATAAGCATTAATCAAATTATAGATCGTCGTGGTTGAAATACCAACCATCATCGGGATCGATAAATGGGCAATTGCCTTTCGCACCGGACTTTCGCTTAAGTAGTAAATATTGGATTCATTCATTGTGACTTCTTCCATGATGATTCCTCCTTTAATTAGATAGTTAAATGTTAGAATTCTAACTTTAAGGCAATAAGCAGTGATTGACTGCTTATTGATCATAGACTTTGATCGATTTTTCTTAACAAACGAGTCAGTTCTTCGACTTCTTCTGCATTCAGTGCTTGGACCAGTTCTTTTTCTGCCGCATAAAAAGCTTCATTGGTTTGATCAATCAACGCTTTTCCTTTGGGCAAAACGTATATATTTTTTTGCCGCTCATTATTTTTTGGGATGCGGCGTTCGATATACCCTTTTTTTTCTAACCCTTGAAGCATACTTGTGATACTGGCATCACGACGTTGAAACACTTGGGCCAAATCCTTCTGAATCAATCCCTTGTCTTCATTTTGTGCGATATACGCAATCATTCTTCCTTGCTGCTGACTGATATCCAGGTCTTTTATACGCAGTTCCATCGATTCCCGTGACTTATTCATAATGGAACGCATCAAATTCGAAACGATCAGTTCCTCCAAAACGACTCCCCCTTCGCCAAATGTTAGATATCTAACTATTCGAAAAGAATATACACCGGTTAAAAAGGAAAGTCAATAAAAAGATTCGCTACCTAATAATTAGATCTCTAATTATTTTCAAATCCAATAATGGTAGTAAGGCTCAGGGAGTTCCACACTGTGGAAAAGTTACTCACAAAAGCAGACAACAAGGTACTTTTTATTGCCTTTGTAGTAAACGTGTATAAAAGAGACTCTGGGTTCATCGATTTTTTCCCCTCATGGTATCAATGCCAATTAGAAAAGTAGGCTTTATTTTCCGCTCTTGCTAGCGAAAAAAAGAAAGCTTATCCAGAAATCATTTTCTGAATAAGCTTAAACTGATTTATCGATCTAATTAAAAAAATTTTCGTCAACTAAGATCGGCTTCAATACTGTAGTAGGTATTATGAACTCTTGTGTCCCCATGTATCCAGCCGAAACTTCATATTTATCAAACGAAATAACTAGTTCATGATTTTCATTAATATAAAAATTCGGATCATTCTCCAACCAATTTGTATCATTATAGTCTAAAACCCAATATTTGATATCGCTATTTACTCTCATCCGCTCTTTCATTTGGTGCTCAATTTCCTGAGCCAGCACCTCTAAATAGTTTTCCGTTTTAAATAACATCTTTAATGATAATAAGACCTCGTTCTTTTTATCGAATGTATCAAATCGATGTTCGACATTGGTGCTCCCCACTGTCTCTTCAAACGTACGGTCGATTACTAAAAATCGATTATCATTGACTTTCACATCATAGGTACCACTGACATACATTTGTTTTTCGTCCACCTTATTTATTACGTCTATATAACTTTGATATGCTCGTTGTCCTTCACGGAGATATTTTTCATTTAATTGCGAATACACTTGATTTTCTTCTGTTATCTTAGGCACATCAATAGTGATTTCTGCTTCCTCTTTACTGAACAGAAGCGTTTCCCCAGTTATAATTGATACCAAATCCCCCAAAATAGGTATTTCTGATGCAAAACCTCTAAAGGTAGTATTTTGAAGCATAATCAAAAAACTAAAAACCACCAAGATCACGCTTTCGACTCCTCTTCTAAGTACTTTTCGCTTCTTTTCTTCGTATACCTTTGCCTTTTCTATTTGAAAACGCGCAACTATTTCACGCTTTAATTGTTCCTGGTTTTCTCCATCAAACGTGTGCTGTTTCATTTCGCTCATTCTCCTTTTCATATCTTGTTTTTTCTAATTTAAAAGATGCTTAAATTGAACAAGAGAACGGTACATCTTCGTTTTCACCGTATTCTCATTTAAATTAAGTATTTGAGCAATTTCCTGCAAGGTAAATCCATCAAAATATTTTAAAATGATGATATCTCTTTCCGGACTAGGCGTTCTCTCTAGAATTTCCTTTAGTTCAAGAAATTCACTTTGATCGAAACGAAAATGACTTAGTTCTATAGTTTCTTCAAAGGCTAACCCAAATGGTCTTAGTCTCTTCACTCGCCATTGATCAATCGCGGTTCTTACTAAAATTTTATAGAACCATGCTTGAAAATTATCAATTTCTACTGTGTTTCTAAAGCTTTTTAACGCCTTTTGAAAGCTATCCTGCAGGACATCTAAAGCATCTTCATGATCATAAACATAACTGTAGGCAATTCGATACATTTGATCATATTTACCTTCTATCAGTTCTTCTAGTAGATGCTCATAATAGCGCACTTTTTTTGTTTGACTTCTATTCTTAAAAATAAAGATCACTCCTTCAACAACTCTCCAAGGGACTAGAAAAGACTGCTATTTAATTTCTCTTTGGTCAGCTAAACCAAAATACTGATTTAGTGGTTTTTGTCCATAAGAGAGCAATTCGCTTATAGTCACAAACTCATAGCCTCTTTTTCTTAGTTGACTTACCATTTCTGGAATGGATTCTACGGAACGTTCATGGATATCATGAATCAAAATGATTGATCCATTTTCTACAGTATCAATTACCTTATTTACAATCAAATCTTTATTTTTGACTTGCCAATCTTCAGAGTCTACATTCCATTGAATAATAGGCAATCCGATGGTTTTGGCAACGGCGCCGTTTACTGCTCCGTAAGGTGGTCGAAAGAGTTTTGGCAATACCCCTGTAGCATGAAATATTGCCTTATCAGTCTTCAGTACTTCTTCTTTGACTTTATCCAGAGTTACTTGAGTTAAGTCTGGGTGAGTGTATGAATGACTGCCAATTTCATGCCCCTCTCCCACTATTTTTTTCGCGACCTCTGGGTTCTTATCAACCATCTGACCTAAAACAAAAAAAGTCGCTTTTATCTTTTCTTTTTTTAACTCTCCTAGTAATTTTTTCGTAGACGTATCGTTAGGTCCATCATCAAAGGTGAGCGCGACATAGTTTTTTTTTTGGTCTAAGGATTTTTTTGGCAGATTATTATCAGAAACGATTGCTGGATCAATAAAAGGCAGAATTTTTTCAATGTCGACATTCATCTTTGTCAACCCTAAGACCTCTTTATCAAAAGCGATTTGTATTGAGTGGGGGAGAATGGTTATCTTACTATCCTTGCTTAAAAAGTCATATGTTAACACTTGATCTAATTCTTCCTCATCAATTGTTGATTTTAATTTAGTTCGAGTACTAAGTAGTTGTTCTTGTACAACTCTGTTTATCGCAAGCAAGTCTGATTCATCGTTGACAATATCTTTTAATCGAGGCTCATTTCGATTTTTGGATAAGAGTATTTCAGATAGTTCTTTTATTTCACCTAAATATTTCAAAGACTTTGTTTTATCATCCCAAATATATTCCTTTGTTACTAATTGTCGATTAATAAGGGCATCATTCACCTTTTCCTCATTGACATAGGAAAGCACCATTGACCGAGAATCCTTCAATTGTTTCGAAGCAACCTGAGTTTGAGCTTCCAATTGTTTTATAATATTTTTATTTTCAGTCGCAGAATAGTACAGGTAATATTTATTGTATTGATTATCGCCACTCTTTGATTCTTCAATCTGAGTGATATCACGATCAAAAAATGCAGTTTTAATTGTTTTTTCGACTTGCGTTTCAAAATTTGTTTGTTCTTCTCCATACACTTGACTCATTAGGTACTTATACGTGACACCCACTACTAACGTAAGAATCAATGCACAGAATATAGCTATTAACAATAATTTTTTTCTCATAGTATTTCCTCTCTTTCGTTGTTCTATAGGGTATGACGAAAGAACAGGTCAATTAGTTTCATTTATTAGCAAGTTTTTATCAATCGTGAACTTTCTTAATCGTGATTCCTTTATCTCCATAATATTGCTGTCTAAATTCATTAGCGAAAAATAGTAACTTCCAAATTATTCGTTTTTTCCTATCTTTTCCTTTAAGGTTTAGCTTTAACACAGACCTTTACGTTTTCCCTTAACTATGTCATTAGACAGTAGCGTTAGTTCTTAATCTTAATACTTGCGGAAAACAAAAAAAGGCTTCAAAAAATTTTTTTGAAGCCTTTTTTAAGATAATTTTTATTTATACAAACTCTATGACACATTGAATACGATAGAATTCTTCTTTTCTACACTTAGATCATAACCACAGATTTCTTTGAAATATGTCTTGATTTGTTTGATATTTCCTTTAACTATTGGTGGCATGACGCTTAGTTTCTCTTTTAATTCTTTGTTCGTCATGGCTTGACTTTCTTTTGAATGAACCAGGATCATACACGAACTATTCATCTTTTTACGAACCCATCTAGCGGTCTCAATAATAAATGGCAGAAAAAGGAAAAAAGAAATTTCTCTTTTAATTGTCAGGAATAGCATTCAATTCCCATATCAGGGTTGTGGAATAGCTTGTGGCTTCAGGATTTGAACCTTTCGGTACGTTGAGCGTAACACTTTCTCTTGCTGTATGCTCATCTCCAAAACGATAGATCCATGTGCCTGTTCCTTCAGTATCTTCCGCACGAATCAGCGCTCGCTTGTTTCCTGGTACCAACGTTAACGGGTTGGCTGTCTGTGAAGAAGGGGTATTGCCACCTTGAGCGGTCACTAATTGTTGATTTGAGAAAGTAATACTCGCACCTGTAAGCTGTTGATTTTTTAATCCTTCAAATTGTTTCGTCTGGGTAACCGATAGCTGCCAGCCGTTACGTTCAGTAGCTGACCGACGATCGCTGATCTGAATATAGTTAGGACGTTCTTCCATCTCATTTACAGTTCCGTCTTCATCCAATAAACGTTGTGGTTGCGCGTAATAGATTTGGTCATGAACTGAAATAGGTTGTGAGCCAAAGTTAAAGGAGGAAATGAAGTCAATACTCAGAAGCCCTTGATTTTCTGGCAGCTCTGGTTTATTTTCTGGGTTCACTTCTATTTCAGGATCCAATGGATCTACTGGTGGCATGGAGCCTTGTAAGATATAAACGAGCCAATAATTTTGTTGCTCTCGAGTAAATACTGTATTCAATAATTGATTGTCTCTTTCAAATAAAAACTTGTAGTTTTCTATTTCCTTAATCGTTACTTCTAGCTCCTCATTCACATAACCAATGATTGTATCAGATGGCGAAATAACTGTCCCGGCATCATCAATGTAATGAATTGTCACCTCGGACTCAGCACGATTAAAAAAGTAAGTAACATTCCGACGCTCAGTCTCTGGTTTTATGGTATTGTTTCTTTCATCGAAATAAAGTGCATCTGTCTCAACATGACTATAGTCATAACCAAGAAGGTACGGTTCATCATCAATCCCTGAATTTGGATTAAGAACTGCCTCTGATTTAAAAGGAATTTCTAACAATTGACTAGGTATTATTTCTTCATTTGTAGCTGCATCACGATAACTGACTTCAACTTCTCCTGTCCCTATTACATAGTCCATCTGTTCAAATACAAAGCTATGAACATTACATTGCATAACACAACAACAAAAAATGAGCAACACACGGCTATTAATCACTTCATAAAGAAATAAGATGCTTCTAAACACAAAAAAGGATCAAATGCTCTTATGCTTTTCCATTATTATCTATTTGCTTACAAAACATTCTAATCTCATTAGCGATGGTGAAGAAGAGGAATGCTCTCGAGCTTCTTTCATTGCAAAAATCTTCTCTCTATGGTTTAATGGTTTAAACTTTTAAACCATATAGGAGAGACAATTATGATAGATTATGCCAATCTGCAACAAGATTTTTCTGAATTAAGTGATTTTTTAATCGCGCTAGGTGACAAAAAAAGACAAGCTATCATCATTCGGTTGCTAGAAGCGGAAAATTGTGCTGGCTTACAGGTCACTTCCTTATTAGAGGCCACCAATTTATCTAGACCCGCCATTTCACATCATTTGAAAATCTTGAAAGAAGCCAAAATCGTGAATTTCAGACAAGAAGGAACAAAAAATTATTACTATCTCGATCACAAGCAAACAGAAATAAAGAAACTCCAATCTTTTTTGACGAAAGTCATTCACATTATGAACGCGAGGGACCAATCATGAAGAAAGTATTAGTTGTTGAAACAAACATTCAAAAATATGCTGGCACGAACGAAGCTACCGGACTTTGGTTAGGAGAAAGTGCCGAGTTTCTAGATGAAGTCTACCAACAAGGGATTGACGTTGATTTCGTAAGTCCATTGGGAGGCTTTGTTCCTCTAGATCCAAGAAGCATGAAATATATAGATCAAGCCATTATGAACATTTATCTGGAAGAAAATTTCATTCAGAACGGCTTGATTCACACGAAAAAAACCTCAGAGATAAATCCGAACGATTACCATGCGATTTATTTTACCGGAGGGCATGGTGTCATGTGGGATTTTCCTGATAATAAAGAGCTGCAAGAACTCGCTTTAGCCATTTATGAAAATAATGGGTATATTCTATCTGTTTGTCACGGAATCGCTGGTTTACTAAATATAAAAGATAGAGAAGGAAGCTTTTTGATTTCTGGGAAAAAAATCACTGGATTTACGAAAACAGAAGAATTTCTCGCCGGGAAAATGAACAAAGTTCCTTTCTTTAATCAAACCGCCGCAGAAGAACGAAACGCTCAATTCAAAAAAAGACGCTTTTATAAAGCATTTTCCCTAAAAGATGGACGGATTATCACTGGCCAAAATCCTTTTTCTGTACGTGCTGTAGCAAAACTATATCTTGAGGAGGTACAGTCATGCAAACAATTTTAGGAAGCAATGGACAAATCGGCTATGAACTAGCAAAAGAACTATACAAAAATTACACAAATGAGCTTCGGCTAGTTAGCCGGAAGCCTCAAAAAATCAATCCTACAGATCAGATCGTTTCCGCAGATTTGATGGACTTTTCGCAAACGAAAAAAGCGATTGAACATAGTGAGATTGTTTACTTCACTGTTGGGTTACCGATGGATGCTGGGCTGTGGGAAACCAATTTTATGAAAATCACAGAAAATGTCATCCGCGCTTGCCAAGAAGCACAGAGCAAACTGGTTTTTTTTGATAATACTTATATGTATCCAAAGGATCGTACGCCCCAAAAGGAAGACACGCCATTTTTTCCAGCAGGCAGGAAGTCCCTCGTACGCTCTAAAATGGCTCAATTGGTTTTATCCGAGATGGAAAGTGGCCGTTTAGATGCGGTGATTTGTCGAGCCCCCGAGTTTTACGGCCCTGGCAAGACCCAGAGCATTACTAATACACTTGTCTTAAACAATATAGTCCACAATGCTCCCATCAAAATACCTGTCAATAAGGACACCTTACGCACACTTATATGGACACCTGATGCTAGCCGGGCAATGGCCCTTATCGGAAATACGCCTAGTGCCTATGGCCAAACTTGGCATTTGCCCTGTGATACACCTCATAGTTTCCAAGACATGATCGATCTCGCCGAAAAAATTGAAGGCAAGCCATTGAAATACCGCGTCATTCCTTTGTGGCAATTTAAACTTGCTAAGCTATTCAGTAAAAACGCGCGCGAACTAAGTGAGTTATTACCTAGATACACGGTGGATAATCTTTTTGTCTCTGATAAATTCAAAAAGGCATTCCCTCATTTTAAGATCACAACGTTTGAAGAAGGCATTAGGCAGGTACTTGTTGAGAATAGGGCAGGATGACTGACAACACTTTATTAACCCCAATGAAGAGAATGACTGATGAGAAGCTACCCAGCTTTTAGTAAATCAAATTCAAAGGATGTTCGCGTTAGTAGAAAGTTGAATTAGATATACTTATTTTACCGTTAGCAAAACCGTTCATTACACCGTCACTATTATTAATAAAAAGGATATTCATCCCACCCAAACACAATTAGAACAGGAATATAGAAAGCCAATTAGGCGTAGGCCTAATTGGCTTTAATAAGACATTCTGTTTCCTTTTTCTTTGCTCGGGCTAATAGAAAAAAAACAAGCACTAAGAAGTAATTTTGAGGCAGCTAGACAACAATATAACTGAAGACGAGAACGAAAGAAAAAATTCTTATTTGCGACATTCGATTACGCAAAAAAATATATATGAACATCTATTATTAGCCATCCTTTTTTCTAGCTCTCATTTTAGTTAACCTTTTTATCTATCCTAACTGCTATAAAAACTCTCTCACACGTTCTTTAACATGCTGCTATTGTTCCAACTTCTTTATTGCTAAAGCTAAGCAGCCGATCAAACCTGCATCGTCAGCAAGCATTGGAGTTAGTAGGTATTCTTCGAGAGTGGGCGTATCCACGTAGGAACCCATTTTTTCTTTAAACGCTTGGCGAATCAACTCGAGTAGTTGCGGCTGTTTCATTACACCCCCGCCTAAAATTATTACTTCCGGTGCATATAGTAACGTTGTGTTATACACACACTGAGCAAGATAATCTGCCTCAATCGCCCAATAAGGATGATCAAATGAAATGGTCTGGGCTTTTCTTCCAAAGCGTTTTTCAATCGCGGGGCCTGAGGCTAACCCTTCCAAACAATCATGATGAAAAGGACAGATTCCTTCAAATTGATCTTCATTATGACGTTGTAAGAGCATATGTCCCATTTCAGGATGACTGAAACCTGTGACTATTTTTCCATCGACTACAGCACCACCACCAACACCAGTACCAACGGTGTAATAAAGAACACTATTTTTACCTTTTCCATACCCTGCCATATATTCTCCATAACAAGCAGCATTTACATCGGTAGTCCAATAGATGGGAACCGACAAGGCGTTTTCCAAAGCTCCGACAAAATGATAATTTTGCCAAGCTAACTTCGGGGTGTTGGTGATATATCCGTAAGTTCTTGATTCGATTTGAATATCAATTGGCCCAAATGCTCCTACACCAATTGATGCGATATTTCCTTTGTACTTATCAAAGAAATCAAACACTTGCTTCATCGTTTCTTCTGGTGTTGTGGTAGGAAAACTTTTCCGTTCTATCACTTGTAATTGTTCATTACCAATCCCACAGACAAACTTTGTTCCACCAGCTTCAATTCCACCATATAACATTTTATCTACACCTTTCATTCACTCATTTTCAAAAAAAGAAACGTATTTGCACTAAGCAAAATCGTTTCTCACTAAAGATTTCGTTGTTCCACCTTCACCAAATTCAATCGGCAATACGGTACGTTTTTCTACTGTCTCTCCATTAATGACAGCAATTAATTTTGCCACTGCCACTTCCGCCATTTGCTTTGTAGGTTGGGCAATTGTTGAGACGAGATAAGGGTCTCCTTCTGTCATCTTTTGACCATCAAATCCGATAACTTGGACATCCTCTGGTACGTTTTTCCCTATTTTTTCAAGCATACCAATGACAGCTAATGCCATCGGATCGTTGATCGTAAAAATCCCATCGATATCGGGATTCTCTAACAAAAAATTTGTTACACGTTCTGAGAGATGGTCTAAAGGTTCTAACATATCTAACGCTTTATAGGAAATCCCCAGTTGACGGCACTCGATCTCAAAATATTTTCGACGACTCTTCGTTTCATTCGGTGTTTCTTGGTACCCACCGATATATGCTACATTCTGACATCCTCGGCGATAAAGTTCATTTGCAGCCAAACGTCCACCGGCCGCATTGTCAGCGGTCACATAAATCACCTCTTCAGTGAAATAACGGTCAATACTAACAAAAGGCAGATTACTCGAAATGTATTCATCGATATCTGAATAAGTAATTCCAATGATGCCGTCTACTTTATTTTGGCTGACCATCTGGATATATTCTTGTTCTTTTTCACTATTACCACTGGAGTTACACAAATAAAGCTTGTAGTTTTGTCTTTCTAATGCTGTTTCTACATGGTAGGCAAATTCGCCAAAAAATGGATGCCATACAGTGGGTAGAATCAAAGCAACCGTGTTCGTATGCTTCATCTTTAACCCCCGGGCATAAAAATCTGGTTGATAGTTTAACTCTGTCATTGCTGCTTCAACTTTTTCTCTAGTAGAAGCTTTAACAGAACCGTTATTCAATACCCGGGAAACAGTTCCTACTCCGACACCTGCTAATTTTGCGACATCTTTCATTGTTGCTTTCATAGTTGATCCCTCACATTTCTGCACAAGTTTAGTATAATGAATTTTGTCATAAATTACTAATTTTTTCAAAATACTAATAGCAAAGCCGTGGGAAATCTAGCTATCTGTTCTTTTCTAAAAACATTATCCTTCAAAACCTATTAAGTAATTGATACATCGCCTAAGCAATCAAACATTTATTTCACACTCGCTGTTTCAAAAGCTTGAATACGACTTTCTCCAATCGAATGAAACAAGATATCTCGAGCTTTTTCTAGCTCATAGAAAGTAGCCGTCATAACTTCTAACCCATTAATAAAGACTTCAACTGATGAGGTATCTCTAAAAATCTCAAGAACGAGCTGATTATCAATCAAAGGTACTTCAACTTTTCGGACATTCAGAGGGTCTTCTTCCGCCCCTGTAAGCTCTCTTCCTAGTTTCTGACGATCCAATTCAAAAACCTGTGTAGCAGTGTCATAAGTTAATTTGAGACAATCCGTCTTAGACCTCAGTAATTCAATTGTAAAAACTTCAGCTTTCTCCAAATCTACGACTAGATGTAAATATGAAGAATCAGACAGCGCGTTTCGAAATACGACTGAGGTGTCAGTCACTGCAATATTTTCACTGCCTTGTTGATAAACTAAATGACTATATACAGTTGAGATGGGTTTTTGTACCAATCGATTTTTTTTCACTCTTAACTCTCGGGGCAAACTCATAGAGCCTGCCCAAAGATGGCCTAACTCATGTGTAGGCAATGTACGATCCCACATCTGCATCCAAGCAATCATCACCCGTCCACCATTAGGATCTGTTGTTGTTTGTGGTGCATAAAAATCCATTCCAAAATCCATTTCATGGAAATTATCAACTATCATCTGACCTGTTTCCCAGTCTACCTCACCAATACAAGCCATGGTAGAACTGATATTATGATATTCCAGTCCGTTCTTCTTGATTTGTATCGGTGACATGATTAAGACATCTCGTCCGTCTAAATGGAATAAGTCAGGACATTCCCACATTATTCCTTGCTCTGAAGTCCCTTCTAGCAACACAGAGTAAAAGTGCCAAGTATACAAATCTGATGATTGAAACATCACTATTCTACCAGTAGACTGTGTAGATTTAGTAGCTACTACCATATAGTAAGCATCGTTGTGAACAATTACTTTAGGATCACGAAATTCTTGTATCAGCCCATTCTCACCTAGCTGTTTTTCTGCTACCACAGGATTACCACTGTATTTGCTAAAATGAATACCATCTTCAGAGACCGCCAAACATTGATGCTGATGGCTAATACCATCAATTTCTTGACAGCCTGTATAAAATAAATATAGTTTTCCGTCTCTTTCAATTGCACTTCCTGAGAAACACCCGCCGCTGTCATAAGGTTGATCTGGGGCTAACGCTACTGGTAGATCTTCCCAATGGACCAAATCACTACTGCGCGCATGCCCCCAATGCATGGGCCCCCATCGACTATCGTAAGGATAGTATTGATAGAAGAGATGGTAATGCCCTTTGTAATATATAAACCCATTGGGGTCATTTATCCACCCGATGGGTGCGGAAAAATGATAGTTTTGTCGATACTGAGGGTTAACTTTTCCTCGCATCATTTCAATAAATCGATTTGCTTTATCCAAAATCGCCGTTTCTTCTACTAACACTTATTGTGCTCCCTTCAAAAAATTATCATAGCCAGTTTGTTTTATTTGAATCCATTCTTCCAAACCTACACGTTCCAATTCAGCAAGGTATTCTTCCCATTCTTCATCGATTTTACCGCCGGTGATCCACTCTGCTCTTTTGCGATAGATGTAATCCCACATATCTGTTTCAATTTTTGCTAATCGGTCTGTATCTTCTTTTTCTAAAAAGACACGTGGATAGATATTGTCTTCCGTAATATATGGCAAATACGTATCATGCATCAAATCTAAACGCCACTTCGCATCATCTGGCATAGTAGTGACTGTGTCGTAATAAGAATCAAGAACTGCTAATGGTCCTCCAGCTTCGGTTTTTTGTCTTAGTTCCCCCGGTGCTGTCCCCTCTAAAGGCAAATGTTTTAACATACCATCCTTTAATTCAAAAATATTGGCCTGTGCTTCATCACCGTAGGTTCCCCAGTTATTTTGGACAGACTGTAACGGTTCATACATTTTATCTATCCATCTAGCTGTAAGTTCCAAGTTTTTATTCGCACTAGTAATTACGAAACGATCTCTTGAGAAACCCATGCCATTCGTACGAGTAACGTGTTTCGTTCCATCTGGTCCCGCTAAGACTGGCAAGACGTCATAACTATCATCTGCACCCGTGATATTTGCTTTATCCCAAGTAAAGTACACGCCATACTTATGTTCTTTTCCTTTGGCAACATACGTATTCCAATCTTGTTCGAAAGCCTCTTTATCAATAAGACCTTTATTATTCATTTCATTGAAATATTTGATGGCTTCTTTATACCCTTCTTTGTTAGCAGTAAATTGTACCTGGCCATCGTTATCAACGACTAAGTGGTCATCATTATCACCTAGACCGAATGCCCCCATTAAAAATTTTAAGTCTTCATTTCCTCCATTGTTAATAAAGCTAAAAGGAATTTCATCTGCTTCACCATTACCATTTGGATCTTGCGTCTTGAAAGCCTCCAACACAGTCATCAACTGATCAGTGGTTTGCGGCATTTCAAGACCCAAATTATCCAACCACTCCTTGTTGATCCAAGCCATCCCATTTACTGTATGAATCGACTCTTTTCCTTCGCCTAATTCTTCAATCCAAGGCATAGAGTAAATGTGACCATCAGGTGCAGTAGACATTTGTCGGTATTCGGGGTTTTCATCAAAAATTTTCTTCAGATTTGGCATATATTCTTCGATCAAATCTTCAATCGGTACAATAACGCCACTTTCCGCCCAGTTTAATAAATCATAGTCACCTGCAGCGGCGTTGAAGATGGCATCTGGTAAATCACCACTAGCGATATCCAAATTTCTTTTTTCGGCAAAATCACTACTGTAGTTTGTCCAATCAATATGGAGATTGGTCTCTTCTTCTAACCGTTGGAAAATCAATTTGTCATTAGGATCATTGGGAGCCAAAGGGGCACTTTGAGACATCATTTTTAAAGATACTTTTTCTTTCAATGGAAAAGAGACATTTTCTAGTTCATAATCAGGGCTTGATGTACTCTTTTCTTTTGAGCCTCCACAAGCCCCCAAAATTAGTACGGAAGTAAAAACGATTGGCAGCATCCATTTTGCTTTCATCTTAAAATCTCCTTTATAATTTTTATTCATACAAATAGTGAACAATACTTACCCTTTAACGGAACCAACTAAAACACCTTTATCAAAATATTTTTGGAAGAAAGGATACATTATGATTAATGGCAGACTAGAAATGACGATCGTTGCGTATTTAATCAACTCAGCAATTTGTTTCATTTCTGCCATGGCTGTATTGGCTCCCACCATGTCTTGTGAGGGCTGGTTTTGGATCAAAATATTTCTTAATACGAGTTGCAACGGCTGTAAGTCGGGATCTTTGATGTAAATCATGGCGTCAAAGTATGAATTCCATTGTCCAACAAAGGCATATAGAAACAACACGAACATAATTGGTTTAGCTAATGGAAGCATGACTTTGAACAGTATTTGCAAGTCATTGGCGCCATCGATAGTAGCAGCTTCAGAAAGTTCTTTTGGCAAAGCACTAAAATAGGTACGCGCTAAGATAATATTCCACACATTTATAGCACCTGGTACGATAATCGCCCATACACTATCTAACATGCCCAAGTTCTTTACCAATAAATAGGTAGGTATCAAGCCGCCACCAACGAACATTGTAATGACAAAAAAAGTCATAATAATCTTTTTCCCAGCCAAGTTAGGTCGAGACAAAGGATACGCAGTGATCATCGTAATAAATACAGTCAATAAGCTGAAGCTAAAAGAGTAAAACAACGAATTTACAAAACCGCGTAAAATGGAATCATCTGCAAATACCCGTTGATATCCTTGTATTGTCCAATCTTTCGGATTGAAGCTTATACCTTTATTGATCAAAGTAGCTGGGTCCATAAAAGAAGCTACCAGTACATAAATCAGCGGAACAATGGTAATGACGACCAAAAAAGTTACAATCACTCGATTCAGCCATAAGATTTGACGGTCGATTTTTGATAAAGCACTATTCATAATTTTCTCCTTTCATTACAAGCCTTGACCATCGTTTAGCCGCTTGGTTATATTGTTGACAATCAGTAATAAAACGACATTAATAATCATATTGAACAGACCAACAGCAGCAGAGTAGGCATAATCACCTGATTGCAAGCCGACTTTGTATACATAAGTGGAAATGATTTCTGAGGCAGGGATGTTCATTGAAGTTTGCATCAAGTAGGCTTTTTCATATCCTACATTCATAATACCGCCGGCGGCCAAGATGAAGCTGATCACCATCACAGGCCTCAATGCAGGCAAATCGATATGCCAAATCTTTTGTAAAATATTTGCCCCATCGATATTTGCTGCCTCATATAAATCGGTACTGACTCCCGCCAGCGTCGCGGTGTAAAGAATGGATGACCAGCCGATTCCTTGCCAAATTCCCGATAAAATATAAATCGTTCTGAAATAAGCTGGATTAGACATGAACATAATTGGTTGCCCCGTAACCTTTTCTACTAACCCGTTAATAGGTCCATTTGCGGATAGGAACAAAAACAGCATCCCCACGATAATAACTACTGAGATAAAATTCGGCGCATATAGAATCAACTGGATTTTCTGTTTTATTTTTTTATTGATAATTTGATTCAAGCTCAGTGCTAAAATAATTGGTGGAAAAAAACCTAACAATAAACCATAAATGCTAATTTTTAATGTGTTGCTCAGCAAAAGCGTAAAATTTGGTGAACTAATAAATTCCCTAAAGTGATCAAGTCCTACCCAAGGACTTTCCAAAATTCCTAGCATAGGATTATAGTCTTTAAATGCAATCACAGCACCGTACATTGGCACATACTTAAAGATAAACGTCATGATGATACCTGGTAAGAGCAACAAGTACATCCACTTATCACGCCGCAACTGTTTCTTTAATTTTTCCCACTTCGAGATATTTTTTTTATCCCGTTGTACCGCCCTTATCTCACCACCTGGTCCCAATGTCTTTTCCAATTCGATCTCCTCCCAATACATTTTAGAAACGTTTCCATTTTTGTTTAAAAAAATAAAAATTTAACAAAGATGCATTTTTGGAAACGTTCCCACTATTTTCGTTTATAGATTACCATAGCCATTTTTTTAAGTCAATATTTTTTTGTAATTATTCTTTCACCCACACTAAGCTTCCTTCAATTCATTTATGGTTTTCGAAAATTGTTAAAAAATAAGGATCTCGATTATTTCATTAATCCTATTTTTTCTCTACTTTTCTAGCATTCTTCTTTTATGAGTTTACTTATCACAACTTGCATTCCCTAATCTATTTTCTAACAATCATTCACTGTTTAACCGTTCCAATCGGAAGATTATCTAGTTAATTATTTAAAAATAGCTCGGATTCACATTTATTTTTTGCTTTTTAACTAACTAAAAGCGAAAAGATAAGAGTTAGATATGTAAATGTATATAAGGTTAAGAGCTGTTAGATGAGCTTTTTAGGGGAATCTTGGAAAATTAAAGATATTCAAAAAAATTGTGAATTTACTCCAAATCAATACAAAGCTTTTTTTTCAATTAATCAAGTTTTATATAGAGATGCTTGCGCTTTCCTCCTATAGCAGCCCCATACTTAGTCAATCTCAACATTCAGCCACGAAATGCTTTTGCATATGAATGATCTGTGATTAGCTACCGATCAAATCTACAATAATCATTGTATTCTCGATGTAAGAGCGTTTAGATCACCACACAAAAAGCTAGTCAGGGACTGTTCCTAACTAGCTGTATCTGCTTTTTCATCTTCCTATGCCATTATCAAAGTAAACTATTAAAGCTAGTTTCATCTTATAAAATCCTCGTAAAAAAGATGTTCTCTTGACTACTATCTCTCTTACTTTTAACTGATTTTAAGCTTCCCTGCAATCAGCCCCACTAGAAGCAATAAACTGCCGGAAAGAACAAACACCCACCGTACATCAAAAACATCTGCTACCTGTCCCATCAACAATGTGAATAAAGCAAAAACACCGGAATTTAAGATGCCTGAGGCAGCGTAGATGGCAACCAATCGATCGGCTGCTACTTTTTGTTGGATTAATGAGGCTTGTGGAATATTTTTGATCTGGGAAAAAAGCCCGATTAAAACGGATAATCCCAGAATCAAAAAGCGGTCGCCTGATAGGGCAACGGCAACGGTGATCAGTCCGCCTAAGACAGCGCCCATTACAATCGCTGTTCGTTTGTTTTTATCAAACCGCTCGGAAAATCGCATCACCAACGCACTTCCTAGCAACGCGCCAACAAAATAAGTGGCGTTGATATAGCCCCACCAAGCATCAGGTGCCTGCATCACTTCTCGAACGAATACTAACACAATTGCGGACACCCAGGCTGTATTGGCGATACTTTCCAGCATGTCCATACCAACGATCACCCGAACCAGAGGATCTTTCATAATCCAGCGCCAGCCAATAAACAACTGGTGTCCTAATGGCTGCTTTTCGTTTTTTTCTCGAGTCGTTCTAGGCAAAAACGCTAATACTATCGAGGCACTTAGAAACAAAAAGCTGTCTAATAAAACTAACTGATGAACAAAAAATACCCGCAGCAAGGAGGTTCCGATCGCCCAGCTGCCGATGTTGACTGTTTGAAGCATCGAATTGAATATTCCATTGGCTTTGACGAGGCGATGCTTTTCCACATATTTCGGGATCAAGGCACGGCTAATTGGTTCTGAACAGCCGTCCAAAAACGAAATCAATGCGACAAGGCAATAGAAAACCAATAGATTCATCGTTTCAGCTTTCAGATAGAGATACGCGGTCATAAAAAAGAGTAAGGCTGTTTTGCACATCTGGCTGACCTTCAGCACTTGTTCTAAGCGAAAATAACTCGTGATGACCGGTGAGAGAAAGCCGGAAATGACACCACCTCCTGTTACTAGCACTGGGACAAGCGCCGCTGCCAAAGCAGAGTCCGTCCAGCTAAAAATAGAACTGATAATTGCCACAATAAAAATGGTATCCCCGACATTCGCCACTGTTTGGCCAATGATCAATTGAGTAAATCCCTGATTCTTCTTCATTTGTTTTCCACCTTTACTTAGAAATAACGATTGCTCGTTTTTCTAGTTATTGATCGCCATTTGCTAAGTAAAGGATTTTATTTTGTCTGATTCATTTGTGGGCCTCCTCTATCTGGTGTTGCCTAGCTGTCTAATAGTTCTACTATACCAGATTGACGGGTAAAATTATCTTATGTACACTATAATCACATTGCTCAAGGAGGTGCCTATGAATAATTTAGGAACCACGTATCGTAAAATCAGAAAAAGCCGTGGCATCACGCAAGCGCAAGTTTGTAAAGACCTGCTTTCAAGAACCACCTTATCTAAATTTGAGAATGAAAAATTAACGCCCTCCGTTACCCTTTTTATCGCACTTTTAGCGCGAATCGATTGCGGTTTTGAGGAATTTTTTTACATCGCCCAAGGATACCGTTTAAATGAAAAACAACAAATCTTGCATCAATTTTTCTCTTTGTTTTCCAACCAGGATCTAAAAGCATTGCTTGCTTTGAAAGAACAATGTTTACTTTTCCAAAGAACATCCGTCAGTAAAACCATTGACTTATTGTTGTATGTAATCGACTCTCTCACAGCGCTCTCAACGAATGCAGAAAAAGAAATTCCTTGCCTGCCCAAAGTTCTTTTGACGGTTCCCTGGGATGCACTTCAAGCTTATTCCGACTGGACCCTTGATGATATTAAGCTGATCAATTGTCTTTTATACCTCTTTCCAGTTGAAATCGCCCACGCCATCGCCCGCCAATTGATCCAACAACTAAAAAAATACGAAGCACTAGAAAACACTATGTCTTTACAGTGTGCGATTCATTTGAATGTCGCCTTGCTTTATCTGCAAGAACAGCAACACCAAGAAGCGAAAGGAGCCGCGGATCAAGCCCTGCTATTGGCAAAAAAGAGCAAGCGCTATGATTACTATTCGTTAGCCACTGCTCGAAAAAGTTTTGCGATCAAAGATACGGATTTGTTTGCGCAAGCAAGACAGATGGCATCGTTATTTGAGGATAAATAGACGTGTGAGTTGATTGAGAAGGAAGGACGACAGTTTTTGAGTTGATGGCAGGTTCATTGGAGGATTACATTGTTTATAATGAGGAAATTGATGATGAAAGTTTGTTTTGAGCTTAGAAAGTGACTAGCCTCTCCGTCTTTTTGGGAGTTTTGATGTTGTGATGATTCGGTCGATCGTTAATTGAATGCTTTTGGCGTTCCTTTGTTTTAGATTTAGACAAGATCACACGGTTGTTACTAGCGGTCAACAAGTAGCTTTAAATTCCACTATTTTAGATTTGAACCCCGCCCCTACTACACATTGAAATAATAGGCTTTATAGGCCTGTTTCTGTCGATGTCCAAAATTTGAAGTGATTCATCCCCTTAGATAACATTATATATCAAAAGAAGCTTATATTCTAAGTACTTTTCGTCATCTGTCGTAACTAGGGGAAATTAAGGCTGTTTGACATCGACAGTTGAAAAGATCTAGAACCTATTCTATACTATCGATGCGACTGTTCTCATTTGGTATTTTCTCTTATTAATATTTTGATCGTCAAGATTATGTGAACCAGTCGTTAAATACCGTTTTTTAAAAAAATTTGATAAATGAGACTTCATCCATCCCGTTTTGAATCGGTGTGATATTTTCTTGTTTATATCCCATTTGAGTATAAAAATGTATCAACCTGCTCTCTTGCAAAATAGTTTCTAAATGCCATTCTTTTACAGTATTAAATTCCATTTCGACCAGTTGCATTACTTTTTTTCCTAATCCCAAATTTTCATACTCTGGGAGTATAACTATTGGCGCAATTCTAGCTTGATCTCTTTGATCTGTAGTAACCACCCTTATGTAACCTATACTTTCTTTATAATTTTTAACTAGAAACATATAATTATTGGGTCGATTAAACTTTCTCAGAAAATCTTCGCTAGTTTCATTATAAGGAGATTCTTTATCTCCGTACTTTCTATACAATTTTTCAAAACCTAATTTTTGAATTTCATGAACTTTTAGTATATCCTCCGTCGTTATTCGTTCAATAAAAACCATATAGAAATCCTCCAATTATTTTAATAAATTAATTTCAAAATAAATTTTCTTCCAAATTCAATTTTTTACTTGGTATAAAAAGTTTGATTATGTTAACTAATTGGTAAAAAAGCTGAGTTAATCCAAAAGAGTTATTGTTGCGATTGCTGTTTTCAATATGATTAAATGCTTTTTTGTTGTTTCAACTTCTACTCTCATAGAATCTTCAAAAATATTTATTACTGTACCTCTAATATTTTCTAATTTATCGTTTAAAAATAGAATGTCTACTTGTGAGCCTAATAATACTTTCACTTCTAAATACCTCTTATTTCCTTTCAAAAATCACATTTTTAGATGGCATATTACCATGTCTTATAAACTCGAATATGATCCAGAACTTCCTCTGTCGTGCTTACTTGCTTGACATAAACTGCATACCCACTTACCCATTCATAACCATTTCGAACATTTAAAGTCTTATAGCGCTTATTATAATAGTCCCCAACTGCTGCCCCTGTAGCAATTTTATGCTTTCTATAAGCTGCAGATAGAACATCCACTCTGTAAGCACGTGTACGATTAAAAACTGGTACAGGATCTTCAATAGTATATTTATATACAGCTCCAACTTCTTCTTTCGAGTAACCATGTTCTTCTAAAATCGAGCTAATTGTTTCTAAGTCTTCAACTTTTTCTAAAACTACCGTTTCGTTGTCAATAGTAGCGACCTTCGTTTCTGAAGCTTCAACATTTTTAAAAAACAATACGCTCAAAGACACAACTACTCCCAATAAAAACAAATATTTCTTCATGCACAACACTCCTAACTATTGCTAATTTTGATTGATTTGATTCCACTTATCTTTCGCACTAGTAAAAACATTTTTTACAACTTTCATATCTTCGCTAGAAACTATTTTTCCTGTTGTTTCGTCTATAACGTTAAAATTCGAATCCATGTGTACCGTTTCGCTGATGTTTCCGCTTGTTGTCCATGTCACTTGAAAATCATTGTCATTTCCATCGTAATCAACTAATACGCCATTTTCATAATCTGTAGCTGTAATAGGAAGACTGGCTGGCACTTCGAATATATTTTCGGTACTAAGTTCAACAACAGAATACCCAATACCATTTTCATTGGTAGTATACGTTCTCCCAGTTTTTTCCCACGTAGAAACTTGGGAATACAAATCAGAGAGTTTATTCTTTTGAACTGTAGCAAATCCTGTAGCCCCCCCAATCAATACCACAAAAAACAAAATAACCACAACAACCATTTTTTTTGATCGCTTCATATTTTTCATATATACTCCTTTCTTTCGAATTTCTCACCCGAACATTTAATATTTTGAAAAGTTTAAATATTATTGAAATTATACTGAATCAATATATTTATATCAAATAAATTTATCGAACAAGCAAGTGGACTAAAAATCCGTCCATTTGCTTGTTCGTGTTAAGGATAAAGAACGACCGTCAATCGCTGGATCACGAGTGAGCCACAAATAACCTGTGAACAACCGTTGGCAGCACCATATCGCCTTTTCTACTCTTTAAATATCATAACTGCTAGTATGATAGACTAAATACCGGTAACTGGTCCGCAATGGGTTGTCACTGTGATTGAAGAACGAATTTCGTGGATTATCGGCCTACTTCTAGTAGGTCTAGTACTTTTGCTAGTTGATCGCTGGTTAGACGATTAGCCGATAATCAAAGCAGTTGCCTTCTAGCCTCACCACGGAGTCGCAACAGCGCAAAAAAATCACTCCTATTCGCAGTAGGAGGGATTTTTGTTGCAACTGTAATTTTAAACTAATTTCGTTTCGCACACTCATTTTTACACAGACCAATTCAAAAGTCATACTCGATACAATCCCCTTTTTACCTTATCTTCTCTTTAAAATTAGAAAATAATGGCGTCTCACTTATGGCAGAACCAATAATGAACCCACAAGTATTAGTGAAAATATCACCAAAATCAAAAATCCCTAAAGCAAAAACGTATTGGCTAATTTCTACAAGAAAAATAACCAAAATAAATAGGAGTAAATTTTTCTTGTTAAATTTAAATAAAAAACCATTAGGTATAAACATAACAATATTAAGCAATACCACAGCACTCAGTAAATCTTGAATGAACATAAGAGGATTCCATTCAATTCCTTGTATTCCAATATTTTTGAAAAAAAGTAAATAAATTAATAACAAATAATAAATAATATAAAATATATATATTGCCCATTTTGGAAAAAAACCAGAAATAAAACTTTGAACAAATAAATACAAATAAAAAGTAATTAGCAATATCTGTATCAATGGAATAACAAAATCAACAGATCCACTAGTAGGGAAAAAACTCATCGAAAAAGGATACAAAAATTCCATAAAAAACCATCTGGATACAAAAAAAGAAACTATAATTATAAAAAAATGGATTGAAATTAATTTTAAGTTTTTCATGAATTCTCCAATATATTATCGTATACATGCAATCGTAATATTATTATATCATGTTAGAGGATAAGTCATGGAGAAATATATGAAAAAGGTAGCTTACTCATTGCTTGTGTTAAGCTTTCTAATTCCCGTTGTTGCACACGCAGCCACCGATATTACTTACAAAGGATATGGTATTTGGTCTTGGTCATCTGTAAGTGATTGGTCAGTAAGCTCAACAAAAAAATACAAAGTAACACATAAACAAACAAGAACAACTGCAACCTCGAGTACATCAATGACAGTATATATAAAGAAAAAAGAATTCGTGGGTTCTAGCACTGCAGCTTCGTCTAGTTTTAAAGGCTCAACAAACGGTTCTTTTTCAGCTAATCTAGGCAAAGGAACATACTATTTAAGATTTGAAGCTCCGAAAGCATTAAAATTTGATATTAGTGGTAGCGTAACTCACTAAACGAAAAAACGAGCAAAGTTCTGCTCGTTTTTCGTCTTAGAGCGTTCGAAATCTCAAACGCTTTAAAAGAGCATAAGGGAAATCTGTGCTCATATCCATGGGATCCCCACAGTGCTGGGCGATTCGCCTGGGACTGCTAAAATCATTTTTGACGCCACACGCCGTCAGTCTGCCACACATTTGCCACTAGCTGACGGTAAGGAGTTTTCTGAAACGTTTAAATACAGCTTAACTCGTGTGTATACTAAAGACAAAAACAAGGTGGTGACAACCCTAGTGATAACCGATAGACACCCCAGACAAATGCTGACAATAAAGGAATTAGCTGAGTTTTTCGGAATAAACAGACAAGTTATGAGGAAACATGTTGACAATCTTGAGACAACCTACCTTGCCAAAAATAGCCACGGATATAAGTTTTATATCCCCTTCCACACTATCTTTGATACCTTAGTTAACTATAATCAGATCCATAATTAATCAAAACGTATGATCGACTTTCGTTTCAGTGCGGATCTTCACAACCATCACGAGCCCTATTTTAAATATAGATTATTGAGAATTTCCTTAGCGAAACAAACATAGTTACTCCCATGATACAATTAGTAAAAAGGAGACCTATATGGATAAAACTATTGGTGTTTTTAGTGTGATCATTTCAAATGATCGTGTTTTGTTGGTAAAACGAAGAGACCTTCCCCTATGGGATTTACCAGGAGGAAGGCTTGAGGTGGGAGAATCTATTTTTGATTGTTCAATTAGAGAAACCCGAGAAGAGACTGGTTACAATGTAAAAATTGAGAAAATTATTGGTTCTTACATCAATAATGAACGAAATGATACTCAAATACTTTTACTAAGCAATATAGTATCAGGCTGTCCCATCACTGAAGGACCTGAAACGAAACAACTGAAATTCTTTCCTTTAAACAGGCTGCCCTTGAATATGGTTCCTGCTAGACGACGTCAAATTAGCGATGCTAAAAAAGGAAAAGAGAATATTGAGATTGCTCTAAAAGAAAACGCAATCATTCAATTTATTCGTAAAATTTTGGTGTTATAGTTTAGAAAACGGATGAATTAGACGTGATTTTTCAGTCCCAGATTTAATTTTTGTACAACTCACCTGTCCTCGTAAACGAATTTTTGCCTAATACGCTGCTTTTAAAGCGTCTATAAAACATAAAATTTTTGAACAACCCATTCCTTCCGGAAATGATTTCGTTGTTGTATGATTTTGCAGAGTACAATGGATTTAGGGAAAGAACCCAACGAGGAGTTGCTAATTAGTTCTATAGCTTATCCCTTCATAAGTCTGTTAACCAGAGCACTCTGTTCCACTTACTAGCTGTTTCGATCAGGTGCTCGACTCTCAAATAGAAATCAGAAGACAGCTGCTCGCTCTTTTACTCCATATTCTATTAGGTGAAACGTGGCCATCCAGTGAGATTCTGGGAACCCCCACAGTATCAAGATGTTTGCTTCCTAATAGATAATAATCAACGGCCCATTTTGCCGGAAACCTCGGTTACTAATAACAGCGAGGAACTTCAATAACCTGATAGACTGGATGACAAAGAGCCAATATTTGACTCGTCACGTCGCCGTCGGTATTTTTTACAAACACTTATTTGACGACTTCTAATAAATATTTTTTTTAATCAGCTCACCGTTTTTCCACTGCATTTCAACTGTTTTATTCCCTTTGATTTTTAGTCCTTTGACAAAACCATCTTTCAGTTCATTTGGTAATGCAGGCAACCATTTAACGCGTCCATTGCGATCTTGAACAAACAGATTGGCAATCCCAGCGGCCACACCAAAGTTACCGTCAATCTGAAATGGTGGATGTTTGCTCCAAAGATTACTATAGGAAGCTTCCAAAATAGCATGCTGAATATGTTGATAGGCTTTTTGCGAATCTCCTAAGACAGCAAATAAATTGATTAACCAAGCATTACTCCATCCGGTATGTCCCCCACCATTTTCTAAGCGCAGAGCAATTGACTTTCTCGTTGCATTTAAAAGTTCATCTGTCTTATAAAGTTCACCAGGATATGCCCCATAAAGGTGAGAAACGTGGCGATGCCCGGGTTCTACTTCTTCAAATTCTTCTTGCCATTCCAAAATTTGACCTTTCGATCCAATTTTTACAGTTGCTAAATATGGTTGGATTCGCTTCATTCTATCCAACAAATCATCTTGGATACTTAGTGATTCACAAGTTCGCTGGAAGAAATCGAAGTTTTCATTGATTAAGCAGATATCCATTGTAGTTGACAGATGCAACGAGCATTTATTTCCAGCAGCATCGAAAAACAGGTTCTCTGGTGACGAAGAGGGACAGCTATGATATGTTCCATCACTTTCTATTAATGTATTGACTAAGAACATCACAGACTTTCGCAATACTGGATAAACCACCTCTTTCAAGTAAGTCCTATCTCCCGTGTACTCATAGTGCCGGTACAAATCACTGGCTAGCCACGCCCCGCCCATTTGCCACATTGCCCAAGAAGCATCGCCTCTACCAGTCTGGGATTGATAAGGAGCCCCCACTGGATTGGTTGTAAACCAACGATCTGTATTATGATGACATACAGATCCTGCTACACCATAATGAACACAGGCTGTCTTTTCCCCTGCACTAGAGAGTTGTTCAATAAAGTTACTATAAGGCACAAAGCATTCGTGTAAATTACAAGTATCCGCTAACCAATAATTCATTTCTAAATTGATATTTGTTGTGAAATTGCAGGACCAAGGCGCTCGCAGCTGCCAACTCCAGATTCCTTGTAAATTACTCGGCAGACTCCCAGGGCGAGAAGAACTGATCAATAAGTAGCGTCCATATTGAAAATATAAAGCGATTAGTCCAGGATCTGATTGCCCTTCCTTTACCCTTGCAATACGTTCATTCAGCGGCAAATGGACTTGGTCTCCTAAAGACATCTCCACGCGATTGAATAGTTCTTGATAGTCTTTCCTGTGGCACTTTTCCGCTTCTACAAAGCTTGAAACCTTTCGTGACTCTTTTCTTCTAAAAAGAAATGATACATTTTGGGCGTTTTCGATGACAAGTCGATCGTTGTCAAAAATCAGATTGCCATCCGTTTTCTCAATGATTAATTCATAGATATGTGTTTCTCCGCGTGTCCCTTGTACAAAGTCCCGTTCATTGCTTATATATTTAGGGTTTACGTGTTCCGGACATTTAACCTGTATTTCAACACAGCTTTCATTCGCATGGTAGATAACCCTTGAGTGTAACTGTGACTCATAGGCAATAATAATGGATTCTGCTTCGGGAGCAACGAATCTTCCCCACAAGGCTTGGTCAGGATAACTAGCAAAATACTCGCGCTGATAGACACCTTTCCTTCCTTGGTAGGTTATTTCTACTTTACTTTTACTTAAATCAAGACAACGACAATACTGTTCAATCGCTCCTTTTTGATCTGGTTGCGTAATGATCAGGTTTCCCAAGGGCAAATAGCTTTCGGTATAATTTCCTAAAAAAGCCGCTTCCACTTGTTGACCTGCTTTTAGATAACGGCCTTCTAAAATAGCTTGTTGTACTTCTGACAAATACTTTGCAGCTTCTGGCCTATTTTTATCATATTCGTATCCCGACCAGAGTAATTCATCATTCAAGCCAATTTTTTCAGGGAAACTTCCAAAGATCATTCCCCCTAGACTACCATTTCCAATAGGTAACGTTTCCTCCCATTCCTGCGCTGGACTTGTAAAGAAAAAATTCATTTTGAGGACCTCCATCATAAAAAGACATATGGCTGTTCTTGAAAAGAGTATTGTATCCCTGATTAAACAATCAGGCATGGTCATATTGCCCTCTTTAATTCAAGCTAATTCTTGTCATATTCCACGAGAGCGGCTTTGTGTTAATTGTAACTCTTCCTCCGTCAATCACTATCCGCTCCAACGAATCACGAGGGGCAACTAACTCTTGATTTGGCCCATTAACCGCTTTTGGATCATAATCAGCCATTTCAGTAGCTTCAATGACACTAGCTAATCTCAAATCAGAATCAACTGTGAATGCAATTTCTTCACAACGATGCTTATTAACAGAGAAAATGACTAACTCATTTTTTTCACCGTTCAAAATAGCAATACTGTCAAGATAGGGCACATTCTTGAATTGGTTTGTATCATAAGTTGCTACATCAACTTTTGTCGTTAATGCTTGGCCATGGCCATACAATGAAGCTTGTTGGTACGGATAGAAGATGGTCTGCTTCCAAGCGGTTCCATTTTTTTCGGTCATAATCGGTGCGATCACGTTTACCAATTGCGCTAAACAAGCAATCTTCACTCGGTCAGAATTCTTTAACAATGTAATGAGCATGCTGCCAACAAGCAAAGCATCTTCAAAATTGTAGATATCTTCCAAAATGTGCGGTGCTACCGTCCATGGTTTTTGCGCCGCCGTCTCTTCATTGGAGTGGTACCAGACGTTCCATTCATCAAAGGACAACATCATCGTCTTGTCACTTCGTTTTTTTGCTTTCATCGTGTCGCAAATTGCTATTACTGATTTGATAAAACGATCCATATCTTCTGACTTGGCCAAAAATTCAGCAAGGTTATCTGTTTTATTGTCGTAATATTGATGCAGTGATAAGTAATCGACATATTCATAGGTGTGATCCAGTACCGTTAATTCCCAATCCACGAATGTCGGTCGAGTACTGCTGGAACTGCCACACACCACTAGTTCAATTGAATCATCAACCCATTTCATTGCTTTTGCCGTTTCTTCTGCTAAGCGACCATATTCTTCTGCAGTCTTATGTCCAATTTGCCAATCTCCGTCCATCTCATTCCCTAAGCACCAAGTCTTAATTGCAAAGGGTTTTTCATCTCCATTTTGCTTTCGAAGATCAGACCAATAGGTACCTCCCTCAAAATTGCAATATTCAACAAGATTACGTGCTGCATCAATGCCCCGTGTCCCCAAATTAACTGCCATATTCACTTCAGTCCCGCACTTCTGCGCCCAATGCATATACTCATGCAATCCCACTTCATTTGTTTCAACGCTTTGCCATGCTAAGTCCAATCGCTGAGGACGATTTTCTTTCGGTCCTATGCCATCCTCCCAACGATAGCCAGACAAAAAATTCCCTCCAGGATAGCGAACAATTGGAACAGACAACTCTTGTACAAGCTTTAGAACATCTTGGCGAAACCCATTTTCGTCACTCGTTTCATGATTTGGTTGATAAATTCCTTCATAAACGGCTCGCCCCATGTGCTCAATAAATGAACCATAAATTCGACGATCGATTCTCGAAATTTGTTGCGTCTGTGAAATTCGTGTACTAGCTTTCACTTAATCACACTCCTTTTATTCTTACCTCAAATTGATAATGATACTTTTGTAAATGTAGTTGGTATTTGTCTAATACATCAGGACCACAGCTTCTAGAACCAATCCCGTGCTGTTGATAATCGATGTACAAATAGTAGCGGTCTGCTTTTTTTAATTCATGAAGATGTTGTGCAGAATCAATAGCCGCAACAGAATAAGGATGTACACTAAAATTAAAGGAATGGTTTCCTTGAAACTTGAGTGCTAATTGGCTGTCTGCCTTGAATGTTGCCCACTTCGTCTGGCAGTGATTACCACTTTCTTGTGGATACAAATATCGAAAACTCAGCTCATCTGTGACCTGGGAAAATACATCAAAGTAACTCCCATTTTCGGTATCTGCATAGGTTTCTATGGGCCCCTTCCCAGACCAGCAAGTTTTATCAAACTGTTTATGCAGCTGCCAAACAAGTCCGATACGGGGAACTGTCAGCGGATAGTTATTTTTAGGCTCCCCAGATATTTCATAGATAACTCGACCATCCTTGAAAAAAGTAATCGTCGATGTTTGCTCAATATGCCAAAACCTCCCTGCTGGCCCGATTGCTTCCCTTAAAGATAGCTTCAATTTCTCAGAATCATTGGCGACAATGCTGCAGCTCATTACATTTGTTAGCATGCGATCAACACCATACTCCCGCCACGTTTCACTAGAAATAAAATCATTGTTTGTTGTCGGTCGCCAAAAAATACTTTCTGGCGAAGCTAGATAAATGTCTTGTTGTTCGTTCATAAACTGCCATTTGCCAGTGACTTTATCCACTCTCAAATAGTTTGTCCCATGTTGGAGCAGCAAAATTTTTGCATCATCCTGAATTTCATTAAAAATGAGTAAATCAGGTTCTGGCTCAGGTAGAGAGAATCCTTCAACTGGCATAGATGCGACAATATTAGCTAGTTTGCCATGAAGTGCTTTTTGATCATCGAAAATCAACACTTTTAAAAGGTTACCCTTTTCTGTATTCAACAAATTCCTAGGCAACGTAATTTCGACGTCTTTTTCGTGGGGCAAATTGACGGTCACTATCTTTCTTGCTAACACTTCTTGATCTTGTTTCATTTCAAAACAACACTTCATACCTAGCAGGCCTTTGAATTGATTGCGATTACGTAGGATTATTTTTCCAACTTCATATGAGGAAAAATCAATGGTGATTGGTTCTTGTTGTCGCTGAATATCGAAATAACTAGGTGATGGTTGCAAATCAGGCGTCATTAACCCATCCAGAACAAAATTGTAGTCGTTAGGAATATCACCAAAGTCGCCGCCGTAAAAATAGGTCAGTTGTCCCTCTCGCTTTGCTTTGATTCCTTGATCTTTCCATTCCCATAAAAAGCCACCTTGTAATTGCGGTTCCTTATAGAACATTTCCCAGTACTCTTTTAACGAACCGGGGCCATTCCCCATCGCATGCCCATATTCACAGAGGATGTAGGGTTTGATAACTTTCGGATTATCAACGACCTCTTGTAATTCCTGAATCGTCGCATACATTCTAGAATTAAAATCGGCTTGTTGAACATCTTTAACATAGCGTCCATCCGTTTTTGAGAGACAATCACGGGACTCTCCTTCATGGTGAATCAAACGAGTGGGGTCCTTCTCGCGGCACCAACGAATCATGGCTTCATGATTGGTCCCATTTCCAGACTCATTTCCTACCGACCAGATAATGATTGAAGTATAGTTCTTGTCGCGTTCGACCATTTGTTTCATGCGATCAAGATACGCTTCTTCCCATTCTTGATTGCTACTCAAGAAATTTTGATCACCGGTACTCCCTATGCCATGGCATTCTAAATCCGCTTCATCCATCACGTATAATCCATAGCGATCACACAACTGATAAAATTCAGGGCTATGAGGATAATGAGCAGCTCGAATGGCATTGAAATGCGCTTGTTTTATCAACTGGATCTCTTCTTCTAAAAAACCTTTTGGCAAAGCTCGCCCCTTCGTCTCATGAAACTCATGATGATTGACTCCTTTAAAGAGAATTGGTTTGCCATTAATACAAATTTTATTTTCCAAAAGAGCAACTTCTCTGAAGCCAATTTCCTGACAAATTTCCTCTTCTGAAGTGACCAAGCGCAACCGATACAGTTCTGGCGTTTCAGCAGTCCATTTTTTTGGTGAAGCGACTGGAAAAGAAAAACAATGATTATCTTTATCTATCACGATCTTTTTTTGAAAGACAATGGCTTCTTTTTCTAAAAAGATTTCGCAAGCGAGCTGATTCCCATGAATTTTTGGAAAATCAATCGTCAAAATACCATTCTCATAATTGCTATCAAAAGATGTTTGAATTTGGAAATCCCAAATACATTCTTTGGGGCGACTAAGTAACGCTACTTCACGAAAGATCCCACTTAACCACCACATATCTTGATCTTCAATATAAGAACTATCGGACCATTGGAAAACCTCGATGACGAGTTGATTCTCACCCTTTTGGATATAAGCGGTTACATCAAATTCAGCTGGATTACGGCTGCCCTTACTAAATCCTATATACTTCCCATTCAGATACAAAGCAAAGCAATTATCTACACCTTCAAACCTAAGAAACTGCTGCATTTTTTGAGGGTCACAGCTAAAATCACAGCGATAAACCCCTACCGGAATCTCAGAAAATGTATAGGGTGGATTGATTGGAAATGGATATTGGATATTTGTATAGTGCGGTTTCCCGTACCCTTCCATTTGCCAATTACTAGGTACAGGAATCCGGTTACTATTTTGCCAAAATTCATCAGAAAAAAATTGCTCCTTTTCACTATCTAGATGAGATGGAAAATATCGAAATCGCCAAAAACCATTCAATGACAAAACTCGCGAAGAATTGTCATGATCATCCGTTGGAGCATAGGGAAGATAATAACTTCGCGAGCTTTCTCTATTTTCATGAATGCGCTTGGGATCTGACAAATAGTTTGTCGTAAACATTCTCTTTCCTCGCTTTCATTCATAATTAGTCTTTCATCCCAGTTGTCGCACCAGAATCTAAGATATACCGTTGGAACACGATAAACACTAATACTAATGGAATAATTGAAATCACTGAGGCAGCAATTAACACCGTCCAGTTTACATTTTCTGCCCCCACCAAGCTCCTGATGGCTACCTGGAAAGTGTATTTTTTGGGGTCGTTCAAAACTATCAACGGCCAAATGTAATCATTCCACCGCCATTGGAAAGAAAAGATGCTCAGCGTCATAATGATTGGTTTGGCAATGGGTAACATGATTTTCATAAATATTGTGCCATCTGAAGCTCCATCAATTCGCGCGGACTCGATTAAGTCATCCGGAATAGAGACAAAGAAGGTTCTGAACATGAAAATTCCGGTAGCAGTATTGATTGAAGGAATAATGATCCCAGCCAAACTATCATACAAACCTAATTTACGAATCACCGTAAATACTGGATTCATGATTACTTCGGTAGGTAACATCGTAGTTGCAATAATACAGACAAAGAAGAATTTCAACCACTTCATGTCATATTTTGCAAACGCAAAGCCACATGTTGCACTGGCAATAACCGTTAATATCGTGGTAATAACTGACGACTTCATGGTGTTCGTAAAGTATTTTACGAAATCCAGACTTGTCCATGCATCAAGATAATTCTGCACGGTTGCGTTCTCTGGCAAGATACTTAACGGGTAGGAAAATAATTCTGACCCGGGTTTAAAAGAGCTAAGTACAAACCATACTAGTGGGAACAAGTACAACATAGCCACAAGAATCAGGGCCACTGTGAGAATGATTGTGCTCGTTTTATCGTGAAGTTTTGAAGTGTCATTCATTTTTACCACCTCCAATTTTCATTTGAACGAGTCCGAGAACTAACAAGATTGCAAATAATACCATGGAGGCTGCACTGGCATACCCAACTCTCATCTTGTCAAATCCAGTTGTATAAATGTATTGCACAATGAACATATTTGCTGTGCCTGGTCCACCATTCGTTAAGGATTGAACTAAAGCAAATTCTTTCATGGCCCCAATACTAGCTAATAGGATCACCATAAAACTAGTTGGTTTTAATGAAGGAATCGTAATGTACAAAAACTTTTGAAAGGATGAGGCACCATCAATATCTGCTGCCTCGTAGTATGATTTAGGTATGTTCTTGAGCGCAGACATAAATTGCAACATATTAAATGCGGTCCCGCCCCAAAGCGCTGCTAACAGAATGACAGCAAATGCCGCGCTTGCATTGGAAAACCACGGAACGGATTCTCCCCCTAAATTCCCAATGATGTAGTTTACAAAGCCAAAATTTTCTCCAAACAACCATTTCCAAATAACCCCAGCGACAATTCCTGAAATTGTCCAAGGTAAGAAGAAAACTATTTTTCCTATGAGTTTTCCCTTTGTGTGTTTGTTATTCAACAAGATAGCAATTCCTAAAGACACAGCGTAAATCAGTGGCACCAAGAAAATTGCATAGGTAAAGGTCCGGAATAAGGAACGATAAAAACTCGCATCTTGAAATAAAGCAATATAGTTATCGAAACCAAGAAAGTTAGCAGTCCCAAATCCTTTATAATCCGTTAAAGAGTAATAGAAACCCAGAATTGCTGGTATGAGAAAAAAAGTAATGAACAGGACAATATTGACTCCCGTAAAAACTAAAGGCCATATATTTTTTTTAAGTTTCTTCATGCTCTGCTCCCTCTTTCATTTTTACAACTGGCATTACTTGGTACGACGCAAGATGGTCAATCTCATTCCAAACGAACAAGCCAAATTGAGAATCATCAAACGACTCATCGGTCATTTTCGCTTTTTTGACCGCTGTTATAAAAGACTCAAAAGTTGAAAACTCATTCCTGCTTCCGCACTTTACAAGTACCGTATGATCTATTCCTTCAGAAACGATGTCTCTCCCACGAGTATCCCCGCTTTGCTGCATTTTATACCCTTGCGAGAAGTAAACACCAAGGTAGCTTTGATCTTTTTTGATAAACAGCCAATTAGAATCATCCATATCTACCTGATCTAAATTCCAATAAGGCACATACATGTGGATAAACGGTACATATGCCTTCGATAAATTGTATTTCATACACAGAACATTTTTAAATTGTTTAATACAAGGCATTCTGCCATTTCCGGCCCAATAACTAGGTCGATTTTCGCCACTATGCATAAACTCACCTGGGTTATTAATCCAAAGCTGTGTCCCATCACTGCCTAAGGAAACGTTCATCATATGTTGCTGGTGACCCTTTTCAAAGCAATGATAGTCGATCCCACTAGCAAGTGAATATTCTCGACATTTATAAAGATACGTCTGCACTTGATTGATCCCCTGAAGATAAGTTACGGTCAATTCCTCCTTTGGCTGTAAATCAATCAAAGACAAGCACTCTTTTGGTGGAACATAATCAGATAGGCAAAACAGTGTCGATGCTCGTAAGGCGTAATTAAAATTTCCGCGGTCCCAAGCAATCGCTAATATATTACTGAGTTCTCCTAAACGCATGGCTTTCAAATCGTGCTCATAGGTTCTACCGAATGTGGAGGAAAGCGTGCCTCCATGAAAATTTACAGCCATGATTGTGAAGGTGAAATCCAGTGCTTTTTTCGCTGCATCTCTTATCTTTTCATCTGGCGCATTCGTATAAAGGCTGAAAAATCCGATTAAATCGATAGGTAGATACGTAGTAGAATTCCATTCAGAAAACCCATAGTGTTCAAATTGCTCAAACCACTGTAACAAACGTTGTTTTCCTAAATCGTATTGTTGACTTCCCTGTCTGCCACTCGTTACAAACGTCTCCTCCGGAAGCAAGCACCCAGCAAAATATTGGCAGGTATGAAACAACAAGGAATGATTTTCACTAAAGTACCACATAACATCATTGCCAGGTTCATCAATCCAATACCGAAAATGTATGGCCAAATCTTTTAATTTTGTCCTTAGCTTTTCTGGCAATTGCTCTTTTTTTCCTAGCCAAAAGCCTAACAACGGTGCAAACATAAAATCTGCACAATCTCCCCGCTCTTCGATCATACGAAAAGCAGGCTGGAGTTTTTCCCAGCACTCTTCTGACAAGGAACCTGTTAAGTGAATTTCGGCTAACGCACTATTCATATCCTGAATAGCCAGTTTTGAAAAAATCGTCAGCGCTGTCGTTTTTCTTTCTTCCAAATTTCCACCTAAATGACGCGCGAGTTTTTCTTCGTTATAAACTGTAAAAACAAATTTCTTGAACAGATATGTTTGATCCGGAAGTAAAACCCCCACAAATAGATGCGTTAGTCCTGAGGTAGGGATGTCTTCTACATCACCTAAGGAAATCCGTTGATTGTTTAACGGCAGAAACTGACTTTCTCGTCGGAAATCAGTCAGATTTCCCCCAACTTCTTCTGTAAAGGTGACTTCTTCATAAGTAACAAAGACTTTTTCAAAATAATCATAGTCTGAACAGATACTTACTTCCCCTTTAGAATAAAAGTCTTTTTCAAAATAAAGACCATTCAAGAAATCCTCTGCCTGTTGAAGAATCGTATCGTCATACGATAAAGGTAAAACGACTTGAAAGTGATGATTCGACAAAATTTTTAATTCAACAAAAAAGTTTACGTCCCGCTCGGCTAGATCATTCATGTACACGATCAGCTCGTTATCCCCCTGTTCAAGAGGAAGATTTACCGTGGTTTTCGTACCGTGGTTTCGCGTGTAGGGATGAAAATCGATGAGCAATTTTCCGTTTATCCAAAGAATAGCTCTTCCACAAGTAACCAACGCGCATTCCACCGTTTGGTTCTCTTGGCAACGTAGTTGTGCTCGCAAGTATGTACTTACTTTCTGCGGTGTTGCTTGAAAAGTAGAAAAATCTACCCTCGGGTTTTCAAAGCCATCATACACTTCTGAAAACACTTGCTTTCTAGGGTAAGGCACCTCCGAAAGTTCTCTCAAAAAGTTTGTTCGAATGGGGTATTCGACTTCTTGATATCCTTCCGTCATATTTACAGGAGCATCAATACAACTAGCTTTGCTTGCAACTTTTTGCTTTTGGAGCGTGCTGCGTTGCCAGCGATTGATAGAAGTGCCTTGCTTTACTGAATAAATATAATTGCTCATTCTTCTCCCACTTTCAAAATAGAATGGATGTGAACCGGATGAATATCCGTCCAGTCCACATCATTTCCCACTTTACTTACTTCTTCGTGTACCCATCATTGTAGTCTTTTTCGATATTTTCAATCATTTGATCAAACGTGATTTCGTCATTCAACGCTTGAACCATTGAGTCCTTGTATGCACCAGTTAGTCCAACGTATCCAGCCATTGTCATCGCTACTTGATCTGCAGTTTGTTTAGAAGAAATTGGCTGGGCTGCAGCTTCAATTTCTTGATTGTAGATATCATAAGCCGCTTGTGCATCCCCGTAGTCCACATTTATTCCTTCTTCTGCTGGAAGATAACCAGCTAATTCACATAACTCAGTATAATTTTCTGGTGTGTACAACCACTCCATAAATTTCTGTCCGCCCTCACTGTTCTTACTGTTCTCAAAGCCAACCATAAAATTACCACCCATATTGGTAGCACGAGTTGTTTCATACGGCATGTAAATGGCTTGCCAATTGAAATCTTTAATATTCGTAGTAAAATCCTTAATTTGCCAGCTACCCGACATGTATGCAGGAATCATTCCACTCTTAAACATGGAAGAAGCATCTTCCCCAGAAGTCCAGACCGTTTTTGGAATTGTTCCGTCATTATTTAGATCAATGAACTTTTGTAACGCGTCTTTTGTCGCGTCATCCGTTTCATACGTACCAGTTGCTTCATTCAAAACAAAATCCTGTCCACCAAATTGGTACGTAAACGCTCTCAAACGATGGTCAGAAGGATCCATTACAAACCCATATTTCGCATCTGTTTTTTCTTGAATTGTGTCCACTGCTTCTAAAAATTCATCCCATGTCCAAATGTCTCCTTCATCCTGGGGATAAGAAACACCTGCTTGATCAAATAGATCTGTATTAATAAACATCCCTACCGCAGTAATATCTGTTGGTAGTGCTCGAACCTTGCCGTCGTCATCTTTGATTGTCATCGAATCTAGCGTTTTCCCATTATTAGCAATATCTGTCAAATCAACTAAGTAGTCTCCCCAATCTGGTAAGATTCCTGAAACGCGGGCAACATCGGGCGCATCATCTGATTGTACAGCTTTTGTAATTTTCGTTTCCATATCTGCATAAGGTACATCTGTCACTTCCACTTTGACGCCAGTCTCTTCTTCATAACGTTTTGCCATCTCACTATAAGCACCGCCTTCTGATGCATCTCCCGATACAAACAATCTTACCGTTTCGGAAGAAGCAGAATCAGAATTGCCACATGCCGTCAGGCCCATTAATAACCCTACACATAAGCCTGCCTTTAAAATCTTGTTTTTCATTAGTATTTCCTCCTAGTCGTCTATTTAAATTGACTTAAACCCAAAATTGCTGAAAAAAACATGACCATTCCGATGATCGTATGCATCACTTCTACCTTGGACTTTTTTTCCTTTAATAATAAAATCCCCCCAATAATAGATACAAATATGCACAACTGAGAAATCGTATAACTGAATCCTACGCCTAACTGTGTCACGATATAAAATAAGGAAACATTTGCTATTGTCCAAAATATACCTGTCAGCACATTACGAGAAATTCTCGATAGTTCTTGCTTCCCTGGATCAAATTTCGCAATCACACAAGAGGAGAGAAACATTGCAAATGCTTGGGGTAGAAAGATTTGTAGCCCTTCTACATGAAAAAGTGATGTCGTTATCATATAACCCATCAGACAAAGTGATGAGGTACAAATCATGATCATGGTTTGTAACGACACCGTTTTTTGTTCAGTATCCTTTTTTTGATTCATTGTAATAAGATAGATGGCAGCTAGGATAACCAGCAGCAATAGCAGGGTAACAAGTGACTGCCTCATACTCTGCCATTCACGGAGAAGGATGCCCGCAGCCAATGACGTAAACACCAATTGTGTTCCATTTGATAATGGCATCACGACCGAAACTAACCCAGTCGTAAGGGCTTTGAATTGGAGATATTGGCCACCTGCCCAAAATGATCCAGAGATCAACGCCGCAATTGTCCCAGTCAAAGTGTACTCAACACCCGTTAAAAAACTGAGAATGATAGAAATGCCAAACGCCGTAACAGTTGTTCCCAATAATTGTTCCACGGGTGATCCCCCAGCTTTTTTAGAAATAATAGGCATCAATCCCCATCCCAAAGCTGGTAAACAATAGATGAGATAGTTCATTTGATTTCCTTTTCTTTCAAAGATTTTGCGATACTCAAGGCAAGCAGTGTCATCGCTTGTCCATACACCATTGGCATTTGTACAATTCCTTTATAGTCTTCCGCGTTGCAAGAAATCGGAGTACCTGCAGACACCCCAAGTACCGTACCATCTTCTGCTATTTTGGCAGTTAATGATGAGATTAAATCGTTGATCGTCTCGTCAGAAAGCTGAATGGTAAGGAAGTCATTCTTTATTCCTAAAAGAATGCCGGCAATGATTCCGGCTGAGCCGGACGTTTCCGTATAGGAAGTGGCGTCCGTTAAAATGGTATGCCATAATCCATCCTTGCTACGGAGGTCTAACAACGTTTTGACTTGATTGTTGTAGAGATTCAATAGGTACACTTCTGACGACTTAGCTAAATACCCTTTCATTATTTCCAAAAACAGCGGTATACCAATCGTGATCCAGCTATTTCCTCGACACCAAAAATTGCCTCCATAGTTTGATTGTTCTTCAAAATTCCACCCATGATAAAACAGCCCACTCTTACGATTCAAGAGATACTTACAATGTAGCAGCATTTGTTCTATTGCATCCTCACGCCATGCCTGATTATCGTATTTCACCCCCATTTTTCCCATAAAAAGCACGGTCATGAAAAGAGTATCTACCCAAATTTGCTGTCGATTCTCTTTTACTGTGAATTTGTCTATCCCAGACGTAATATGCTGTAGACCATTTTCATCTGTTCTAGGAAACTCTCTTTCAATCCACTTCATCCATTCTAGAGCCATGTTTTCATACTCCGGATAGTCAACAAGTGTTAGTAAAGGACAAATCGTATTCACATTTTTAGTTGGAAGTCCTTTATTGATCTCTTCAGTTGCCCATTGTTTGATATACTCATCATTTAGCGGTCCTTCCAAATGTAAACCATAGATTGCGACGCCTTGAGGCCAGTCCCATTGTTCCATGCCAAAGTCTCTAGCAAAAAATCCTTTACGTTCGGATAATTGATTATTATTGTCTCTAAAATCTTCTTGATTTAACGGTAAGCTATCAAAATACTTAAGCCGTTCTCTTACGAGTGAGATTTTATTATTCGCTACTACCATTCCTAACTCCTCTTGGCTCTTAAGTTTTTTAATTGGTATTGTTTTGGTGACTCAGCTTGTATCTCTTTAAACTTTTTAATATAGCTAGATTCATCACGATAACCAATTTTTTCCGAAACTTGTTTCACAGAGTATCCTTGTTCCAATAATTCTCGTGATTTCATAATTCGCATATAGATTAAATATTGATTTGGGGTCATCCCAAGTGCATTTTTAAATGCGCGAATAATCGTTGATTTACTGATAAAAAACCGTTCACTCAATTCGTCCAGAGTCATTTCATTCATGTATTCTTCTTTAAGAAAAGAAACAATCTCAGAAATTGTTTGGTAATGCTCATACGATATTGGTTTATGTAGCTTCTCATTAGAATAAACGATTTTATTCAATAGAATAAGTAACTCAGTTAACTTCAATTTTAGATGCAAAAGTTCAAACGGTTTTTCTCGCTCTTGGTCACATCGAATCATTTCCTCATAAAGGTTAGTGACTTTAAGACTTTGATCTGAAGTCAACTCGAGACAGTCGACTTTTTGTTTCTTAGAAAATATTTCTAAAAGAAAAGGAAAACTGGTTGTGAATTCTTCAATAAAGCTGGGCTTGAACAAAACAAAATAGCGTTCATACAATTTGCTACGATCAATCGAGACTCGATGGAGTTCTTCTGAACTAAATAGAGCAACTGTACCAGCATCCGCATCAAATTTTCGTTCATCAATCTGATACGTTGTGCTATTTGTTAATGTAAAATGAATTTCAAACCCGTCATGAAAATGCGGCTTATCCATAAAATGAATCCTGTCTATTTTGTGCATTACTACTAAATCATTTTCAATCAGTACCTTATCAACGTTTTCAGTATCTAATCTCATGTTCTCACCTCACTGACAAGATGATTGTAACCGATTTCTCTATGAAATTGTATACGTTTCCATTCAATAAATCGGGCAATATTGTCATAAAATATAGAATTTGGCACGATTTTAATTGTTACTAAATAATTAACCGAAAAAAAGTATGCATTACTTAATCTAGTTGAGTGGCTCGAAACCTCTTGATATCCCTCCAAGCCAAAATTTTTCGATAAGCAGTTTTAAAGGCACATAACGAGAAGAACGTCCGTTGGTTAAGCGTATCTGGCTTAAATGATGATCGCCATTCAAATCAAACTGTCAGAAAGCATTGGCTACTAAATAGAGAAATAGAGGAATCTATCATTTATCGGGCTGATGAATCATAATTGTCGTTGTACCATTTTTGCGCATCGTAAGAAATAAAAAAGCCGCGCGTTTCTACGCGTGGCCAAGATAACATGAACGATAAAAAAACCTTTCAATACACGAACAGTGGCTACCAACCACATATCAGATCGAAAGGAAGTTTTTAATGTCTAACAACGATAAACCTTTAGGGCATGTAAGGTGGAGTTGTAACGTTCCCCTTGTTTTTACGGGTGGCTATTTACTATAGCTATAAAAAAGTATCGGTCTCTAGGTTGAGTAAATTACTACAAAATAAAAATCGGGATCTTACGAGTATAACATTCCATTATTTTAGATTTGAAAAGGTATTTAGGTCTTTTAAACAAATTAGGACTTTTTTTCTGTATTTATTCTTTTCAGGTTATCAGTGTGTTCCCTAATTAGTTTAAATGGAAATGGATAGACTGTCATTGAACCATTCCTCACCATATCAATATCAAATAACTTTACAATCTCTTTAAATTGTAATTTTGGGGTACCGCTTACTAAAAATTCTCTCATTCTTGTTGTTCTCGCTACAGGGCTATTCGATATATTATTAGCAAATCCCGCGAAGTAAAAATTTAACCCAGATGAATTTGAATCTCGAAATAAGTTGATATTTAAGAGATTTCTATAGACTTCTTGATATTCTACGGTTCGGATAGGTGGCCAAATATAATAACCTAGCTTATTATGAATCTCTTCATTTATTGCTTTGAAAATGGATGGGTTTCCCCTTAAATCATACCCTTCCTTAATTAGTCCAACTTTTTCAATATATCCTAGCTTCAATAGATGCTCATAAAATAGCTTGCCCTTTTGGATGTTTGGATGATGCGGGTTTTCCTCTAAGAAGTCATAAACAACTTCCTTTAGTTTCGCAGTGCTAACATCCTTGTCTACAGTCTTAGTATCCAAAAGAATATCATGGATGTATTGATAATCTGCAATCGTTGTCATGTCTGTTTCATAGATCATAGCTAAAGAATGCTCATTTTTCATAACAAAACCTGCAACCTTGCTGTAATTTTCATACTTATCATAAGGTTTTTTTCGTTTGCATCGTAGATTTTCTAGCTTGACCAGCAGTGGAGAAACCCTGTTTTTCACGTTGTCTGAGGAGTAATAAATATATTCCAGCACTCCTCCCTTCGCTATCTTCAGTACACATAGTCCATACTCACTGTCTTGCTCTCGAACATAACAGCCAAAAGTCCAGATATCATCTGTGTTGAAAAAGTCTAACAATGTTAATTCGTTTAACTGCTTTTGATCATTTACTTCCTTTAATATAAGTTCGTGGAATAATTTAAATAACAGAGTTTCTTTTTGCTTCTCATTTGTACTCAAAAAATTAAAGTCCTCGATTGTAATGTGTTGGATAATTTTTCCAGGTTGCATCACTAAGTAAGGATCTTCTACATTTGATTCCTCTTGGAATTGGTAATACTCCAGATTATGAAGCAAAGCTATGTTATAGCCTTCTCGGACATCATCAGAATACTGGAAATTAATCTCTTCACATCCTTTCATTGTAGTTAATAATTCTAACGTTTTACTCAAAATATCTTTTGATTCAGAAGTTTTTACTAAATCAATCAGATAAATTGTTTTTCCTGAAAAATAATCTGTATATAATTTTTTGTTTTTATTACTCGCACGTTTTGCTGAACTATACGCAACATCATCCATTGTTGAAATGGTTACTGTCATATAATCAGACATATGAGTTTTCATTTCTTCCATGAATGAGTATAAAATCCCCGTTTTTGATTTAAGAAAATCTGTATGCGATTTTAAATCTAAATGGTTCACAGATGCTCTCATACTAGGAACTGCACGATTTGAAAAAACTTTCTCATTCATATCTATAGAAGCATTCTTTATTTGCTTCAATATGCCTTTCTTGTCTTCCCAAATATAAAATTTAGTAGTTTTTTCTCGATTAAACTCAGTTAATTTTGCAAAATTTCTCGCTCGTAAGTTGAAGCGGTTATTTTCAAATAACGGTTCGATCATTACACCCATTATTGAATTTTTACGATGCCAACTGCCCTCTTTTTTGGGAAGAAAAAAACAAGTATGTCCATCAATCTGGCCCCAACCGTTTCTGTCACTTAACCTTGGAAGTATTCCAAGAATTAAGCATTTTAAGGGAAAAAAATTTTTTTCAGCGTCAGGATATCTCCCTTGATAGAAAACGTTATAACTTTTTGTTAGGAAAATATCAATTGGTATTTTCCCGAAAAAAACTGAAATTTCATCTAAAAAATCTGGATTCTGATCGCTTTTCTTCAGTAGAAAGAATGCTTGACCTGATATTATTTTAAGATTGAGTACTTGCGACCAGTACAATGGAATTTTTGTGCAAACAGAGTTGAATTCTTTATGTCCTTCTTTATTGATAATCGTATAGAAATAAAAATCTTGGTCCAATCGTTCAAAATGAAACTGTATATTCCATTGATTATGATATAACTGCGCTTCTTTATTCACTTAGTTCCCCCCATATCATTCGTGCCTGTTTTTTTAATATACTTTGACCGTTTAGATCAATTAAACCAGCAATTTCAATAATTTTTTTGTCATTTGTCATATCAAAATGAAAATTTCCGCTAGTATCAATTAAATTAATTATCCACGCATGTTTCCCACCTATATCGCAAAATTTACTACGTACCTTTTCTCTTGACTCTTCCAGCGAAACTTCAAACGTTAAATTCCAATTTTTAAAGTCATAATAATTTCCTGAATCATCACGATAATCAAATAACTCAAAAGCTGCATCCGTTCTTATTTCGTGCAATGTCGTTTCCAATTCGGTTTCAACAATAAACTTCCCAGCTATCTCCCCATAAGCTCCCTTAAGTATGGCTTGAAAGAAAATAGGATTTACCATAAATGGTGCTTCGGAAAATGTTTTAGAATAACCTTCTTCTTTAAACAACTCCTTCATTCTTGGATACTTCAAAAGTATAGGTAAATTAGCATTTTCTTTTGACACTCGAAAAATCGACTGTTCTTTCTTTCCTCCAAGCTTTTCCACTTCTAACTTTGTCTTTCCTAAGTAATAATTCCCATAATCATCTTTTGCATAATAGTAAGAGTCTGCCATTCCTCCAGGGCTCTCAATATAGGCACTTGCTAACTCGTCATTAGGTAAGTAGTCCAAGGTTGGGTTAGTCAAGAGTCTTCTTCGTATTAATCGCCACTCTTCTCGTGCTTGCTCACTGTGGTGGATACTTTTAAGAAGCTTATTTAGATAGTTAGCTGCATTTTTCATAACTAAATTGTTTCTTCTATTTCTTTGTACTTCGGCATCCACAACTGGTTCTAACCATTTTTCTTTTTTATGTGCTAGAACTGCTGCCATCTCAGGAGTTATGAGTTTGGTATTTAGACCTGATTCAGTAATGTTTCCGAGTAATTTCGGAGAGATCAAAAATAAGATACGATTGGATTTATTGGTTGTTCGTGTGATTCGACCAACAGCTTGAATAACTAGTTTGGTAGCTTTCAAACGGACACTTATTGTTTTAGAAAGTTCTCTAGTATTGAGCTTGCGCGATTGTCTTGTCGCATAAACTTTTAAAATACTATCAATAAGTTCATTTTTATAGCCTAGATCGATCTCACCTCCTGTATACAAATACTCAATTTCCAAAAGCAAATAAAGAACCTGCTTATTCAACATTTCCCATGGGACATCTACATTCAGATAGGAAAGTAGGTAAGTGATATTTCCTAAGTAAACACCATCAATATCTTTCATTATTGTTTGCAAATCATCTTTAGTAAGTGATGTTTCCATCCTAACAATAGCTTCGGGCTCACAAGCTTTGTATTGGAGATTTTGACCAGCTCCAGTAGTCGCATATGATGTCAATATATACAATTTTTCCCCGCCTGAAAGTCTAGTTAACATTTCTTCTTTTTTCTTCTCAAAGTGATCGCCCTTCAAAATAAAAATGCCTACGGTTATTTCATAATAAGCTACAAGTGCGTTGAAAATTTTTAATAAGATAGTTTCATCAAATTCAGGATGATTTCGTTTTGGTAATGCTGTTTGTAATGCTAGTATTGACTGGTATTGGGAAGAATTAATAAAAATACAAAACGATTCAACGACCTCCATGTATCGATCAGCAAAGTAAGAAGTCTCTTTCTCCTTGATTTGGCTTACTGCATTTTCGATATCTGTTGATATCTCAACGGCAAGTTTTTCTAATAATGTTTCGTCATCGACTTCCTTAAATTCAGAAATTATATTTTTTATTTTTCTTTTTGAAAATGGTTCATCAAAATATTTATCGAAACTATATGTATCAAATAAGATTCTGTTTTTTTCGTACAATGAATACTGCTGACTATATTCTTGCATCGTTTCTTGTGATATCAAATTTTTCTGTTGCGTTGCAATATGAAAATCTGTACCTAACTGTTTCTGTATTCTTCTTAGATCGTAGTTACCAAGTATAGTAGGAACCATTGCTGTTGCCGAAAGGCCAATCACTCGTGCGCGACTTGCCAATGAAACAATTGCTGATTCTGGAATATCATCAATACTTAAAATTTGGATCATCGTTTCAAAATATCTGCTATCTGAATCAACATATTCATACCAACGCATAGTTATTTTTGTTTCGTCAAAATAATAACTGTTATGATTCAGTTGGTTCGCTACTTTTCGATTCAACAAGCGCTTTATTTCATCCTCCGGAAAGTGGAACAGTCGATACAAAGACTCGATAGATTGATTTCTGGTCATGCGACTATCGTTTATGTTGCGATTCGCATTAGTATTGGTTCTTAAAATCTGTGCCCATTGTGTAACAGCGTAATGAAATTTTTCAACAAAGTTGTACAATATCTTTATTGTATTTAAAGGTTTCATCTGCACCCCGCTTTTTACCGACTCACTGTATTCTACTTTTGAAACAAAAGATAATTCCACTTGCTCTTTCTGTTCATTAATAATGCCAGAAGTCAAATTATTTTCCGCATCATAAGAATAATGATTATCGCCATCAAAGAAAACGACTTTGACCGAATTGGTACCAGTATCTATGGTTTTATATGAAAGATCTAAGCGATTATCCTCATAAATTCCTTCTACTTCTTCAATTAACCCAGGAAATCCATCGCCTTTACCAACGAGAAAACCTCTATTCAATTCTTTATCATACTTTTTTATAATTTTTACGTTCCTAGGATTTGTTAAAGTTGAATGTATTCTTCTGAAGGAATCAAGCAAGTTGCTTTTAGACTTCATAGCAGATTCTACAATCTCATTTAGTAAAACTTGCTTCGTTTCATCAAACTCATCGATAACGATTGTGGCATCTTCTGTAAAATCAGAATTCATAAAAATAAAGCTCGCATCAACAATTGGATCAACAACTTGAATAAACTTTTTAACAGTCATAAAGAAAATACTATAGTTCCAAATATCGGCAGTTGGATATAAAGTTCTTAACCACGCCCACTCATCACTCCTGCTTACCATTTTTTGGCGTTCTTCCAATTTTGAGGGAAGATCGTGCAGTACTAATTTCTTTAGTTCTCTTCTAAATTCGGGTTCCAAATCTTCTCTAATAAAAGTATGCAACTGTCGTTTTCTTTCGCCTGATTCATTCTTATACTCATTAATCGCATTTACTATTTTATGATAGATGTCTGTTTTATACTTATCAGGATATGCCAACATCTCATTTAAATTCTCTAACACAAAATCAACGTTCGATTTTACATGAAGCACTTCTTTCTTAAAACAGCACTCTCGACCATCAGATTTGTATAACGCTTTCATTTCTTCGGATGATAAATTTTTAATATTATTTGTTATAAAAATTTGCTTTTTATTTCCTGCTTTACTGTTACGATAAAGCAAATTTCTTGCCGCGTAGCTCTTGCCCTTTCCCGTAGGCGGATCGTATAAGAACAGTCCTCTACTATATTCCATTACCCCTTTTAGATCTCGATATTTCATACGACTCCCCCTATTCAATAATTATTCTAAAATTTTCAGCAAGATGTGCTTCTTGAAATTTGTATATTTAACTCTCCCCACAATGCTTTTTATTAAGCTTATTTCTATTATTTTACCAAACGCGATTTTTTATTCAATAAAAATAAGAAACTTATTGTTTTTAACAACATTTTTGAAAAAATAAACTTTTTGGTCTGTGTAAGTATCTTAGTCTGTTATATCGACACACTCTCATAAAAATATGCAAATCCATTCCTTAATTTGAAAAAAAACTAAATAGTCTCCTAACATTCATTTTTTAGCCTTCTTAAGTACCACCTACAAATAAATTTTTCTTATAAAAATCAATGACAAAATTATTTTGATAGGAAAACGTATCTTCCCCAATAAAATAATGAATAATATCATAAGCAATAAAAGCAGCCGTAATCAAATTAGTTGGACAAAAAGATGCTTTCGGTATTTCAGATCTTATTTGACTTCTTTGTACGCTATATTTCGGCTTACGCATAGCATTAAAATGAATAACCCCAAAATTGATTCCTACTCCACCTTCTATACATGGAATATGTTGCTCTGAACAATATTCAGTTATTTTTTGAGGTAGCCCATTAGGTTGATCAATAGCTACGACAACTATATCTGGGTGTTGAATGTCTACACATTTCTTGAAATCATGAATGTTGTTGATCTTTTTATCAATTTTTAAAATTTCTGAATCACAATAATATTCTTTGACCAATTCTTCGCACTTATCCGTTTTCTTTTTGCCAATATCACTTGGATAATAAACCATTTGTCTATTCAAATTAGTTAATTCAACATGATCATAATCAACTAAAGTGTAGTTTTTTATACCCGAACATAATAACTGATGCAACACCATTGATCCAATTCCGCCTAATCCTATGATTGCAATGTGAAGAGTGCTCAAATACTCTTGCACTGCTTTAGGATTAACAGTAAAATCACTTAAATAGTAAAGTTGTCTATTTGTTATAGTTTCCTCATCCTCAAAAAGATAAGTTAACATCCTCATCTCGTTTAATTTATCTATCAACAAACAATAGTCTGGATCCATTCTTTCCAGAACTACGGTGTCTACTCCTTCTATAAGGGATTCAACCATTTGTTCTATTCCTTCAAAATGCGCAATTTTCAAAGTTTCTCTATTAATAAAATAAAAAAAGTTTTTGTCTCTCTCGACTGTGATATGGTTTTTCAATCCAATTTTCATATACTTTCTCCAATAATCACTACATCACTAAATTTATCTAATACTAACTGGTCGTAATGATGTAAGGACAGTAAAACTATTTTATCGTCAATCTTAAGCAAATAGTCCAGCACAACTTCCTCCATTACTTTGTCCAAAGCAGAAAAAGGCTCATCCATAATTAAAAATGACGCGTCTTTATACAAAGCTCTGGCAATTGAGACCATTTGCTTTTGACCACCACTAAGGGCGCTGACCTCTTTCGAGAAAAATTCATCCTGCTCATTAATAAACAATTTTTTTATCTTACATAGTTTCTCTTCATTCACATCGCTAGAAAAGCCTGTAATGTTGTCGATTACACTGCCGTTGTATAGTTTTATGTTTTGAGTCACCGCACTGATTTGAGAAAAATAGCCTTCTTTTTTCAAATGTTGGATGTTTTTACCATTAATCAAAATTTCTCCACGATATTTATTATTAGCCAGCATCAAAGCAGCATATATCGTTGACTTTCCGCTACCGTTTTTCCCTATCATTGCATAAGTATTTCCTTTCTCCAAAATAAAACTGTTTGGTCCAATTTCTCGCTTGTTTTCCATAAGAAATGTTACATTTTTCATTTCTACTTTATCTATAACAGAATGGAAGTCCTCTCGCTTTTGTGAATCTTCTGATTGCAAAAACTCCATCATTTCTTGTCGAATTTCCTTTGAAGAGTAAATATCTGCTAGCGTATTGGAAAACCAGAAAATAGGTGTTGTAATTGTACCAGCAGCTTGTGTGATAGCAATCAATTCCGCAAAAGATAAGCTCTTTTGTGTAATGAGAATAGCACCAATGACATACATACCAATTTGTAATAGCCAAGCAAACGAATCATTTGAGACAGTAACGATTGACTTTTCTTTTTTTAATACAAACATTTTTTTTGCACTCTGTTCACTCGAAGAAGCAAACCGTTTTTCCAAAAAATTATCTAGAAAAAATACTTTTCTAATTATGGAGTGATCAAAAATATCTAGCAAAACGTCTGAGTTATTTCCCAAACTATCATTGTATTTCTTTTGAGAAGGGGATATCTTGTTTGACATTTTTTTCGAGACGAGTAACGAACAAACAGCAATAAGAATCAGATAGCACAGAATAATTTTGTTTAAAGAGAAAATAAGAATCGCACCAAAGCTAAATGACAAACCAAAATATATTAAACTAATCAATGAAGGAATATAATTATCCACGATTAAGGGGATGTCATTACTAAATACCTTGATTAGTTTTGAAACCTTTAATTCTTCTGTCACATGTTTAGCAGCTTTGCTGTAAAACAATTGATTTAACTCGTTTTGTGAACGAGAATAAAATTTAATTGAAAAATATTGAGAAAACCAATTAACTAGACACAAAAGAATCAATACACTCAGATTTATTGTTGTCAATCTAACCAGATCTAAAGCGTACTTACCTTCTGCGACAGACATATTGTATTGAATTAATTTTGATAAAATAGGACTATACGCTGAGTAACATACTAAAAAGAATATCGATAAGAAACCCAAATATTTATTTTTTTTCAATAAAAGTCTAAACATTATTTACCCCCAATATGTATCTTTTATACTGATCTTTTAACATTTGGTGCTGATCTATTACTCCATTTGGATTATCAATATTATTCATCTCATTATTCATCAATAGAAAACGATAGAAAGTAGATTCTTTTATTTTACTATCTAGCAATCCAAGCGAATAAATATCATTTTCTTCACTAGGTAAAGGAAAATGTGAATAGATATCATTGTTTCCAATCCATAAAGTTCTAAATAAATTTGTAACTATCGGATTCAAATAGTGCTTCAGTTTTTCTCTTGTACATAGGGATGTATAAATGGGAATTTTAAAAAAATATTTTTGATATACTCTTTTTATTTCTTCAAATATCTTCTCATGTACTTCTATACCTTGTTCGATATGAGCTGCCTTACCATCTGGAATAACGGGATTAATTGTGATTGACTGTGCTCCTAAACTGATTGAAAGCAGATAAACAGCTTCTATTTCTGAAATATTTTTTTCAGAAACAGTCATTGTCGTAGAAAATGGGATTTTTTTAGGGAGATGTTCAAGAAATTTAACAGTCCTTTCATAAGCACCTTTCTTTCCACGCAAAAAATCGTGTGTTTCACTTTCTCCGTCAATACTCACGACAAAATGACTTATATATTCGTTTTGATATATTTCTTTATCTAATGTAGTTGTGCCATTTGTTAATACTTGAACCGGCAAAGAAAAATTGGTTGTTACTTTCAAGAATTTATAAAAATCTGGATGGATTGTAGGTTCTCCCCCTGTAAGAATTACTTTCTTCAAACCATAGTCTTTTAATTCATTAATTTTGTTTTCAAAGTAACTAAGATCCATTTTATCTTTATTCGAATATTGAGCAGATGCAAAGCAGAAATTACAACGAAGATTACACCTGTTGGTAATTGGAAAAATAGCAGTTTCTACTATGTTAGGCATACTCAGCCCTCCAATATTTGATAAAATATTCTTTCCAAGGAAAAAACTCATACGGATAGTTCAGTATTTCCTCTGTAAAGATTTTTCCATTTATATTCAAATAATTTTCTTGACTATCATGCAGTAAATCCTTTAAATTGTCATACTTCAAATTACCAATATTACAGTCCGAGAAAATATAAATTCCATAATCAAATTTAAGGTATATATTTTTAGGTAATCCAGTTTTCTTCATATGGCATTCCTTCGCACTACAGGCACCTATATGACAAGGATGTTGTCTAAGGGAATTCACATGTATATGATTATTAGATAATCGTATATTCTCGTATGGCATTTTAAATATCCATTCAAGAAAATTGGCATACTTATCAATGGCTATTTCATTTTTATAAAAAAAAGGATCAAAGATAATGACGTGTTGATTACAAATTATAAATTTCTCGATTTTATCTTTATCGTAATCCCCAGATAAATTTAATGGAAGGTTTATGAAAGATAAATCTTTATTATCTCGAAAACATAAATTTGGTTGGATCATTTCATAATCGAGCGTTAAGCTATAACTTTGGTTTCTACTCAAAATTGGCATATTTTGAAGATTTTTCATGTTACATTCAATATTAATATTGTTTGAGGTAAATATATTTTTTAATTCAGCAAAGTTTAGGTTCACATTCCGAGAGTTTTTTATATTAATACTGGCAAAATTAAACTCAACCAAATTGCAAAGCTTTTCTTTGTCCTCATCTCTTTCAAGAAGTTCAGCTTCAATAGTTAAAATAGCATATTCTTCATCGGTAAATCTCATTTTTCCACTCCATCATCTCAGACTTTTCATTTTGATAAATACTACACATGATAGGATCAACTTCTTGAACATCCCCTAAAAAATGGTATGCTCGAGAACGACAACCTCCTAAGCATTGCTTTGAGTAAACACATTCTTGTTCAAATTTACAAGAGACATTTATATGTTTGTTTTTAAAGTTATGCATAATCGTTTCAAAAGAATCTTCTTTTAAATTCCCAAACCAAAATTGTTCATTGTGAGTTTTTCGCATAGATGGACAAATAGTTACATTGCCATGACTATCCACAAACAAAAAACTTTTACCAACACCACAATCGTTGGCATATATGCAAGCTATGTTACACTCTATTTTTTTACTTAAATCTAACTTATGGTCATTCAGAACAGCATCTACTGCAATTTGTTTATACTTAAATGAATTTTCCCACAATTCCGTTAAATTGTTTCTATTTCGCCCTCTTCCTGTAGGTATAATCACATCTGCTATATAGGGAACTTTTAAATCTAATTTTAAAAAGTTGATAATACTCTCGAGTTCATTATCATCTTTGTTATCAATCATCATATTTACTCTTACTTCGATTGACTCATTTTTTAATTTTTTTATGTTTTTTATAGTAGTATTTAAAGCACCCGTTTTCCCTCTAAAAGCATCGTGTTTTTGGGGATCAATGAAATCGATACTAGTTACAATTTTTATACTGTACTTACTTAAAAGAGCCACTATCCTTTTGGGTAAGAACGTCAGATTAGTAAAGATAGTAATTTTGAATCCGTTTCTTCCTATATAGTCAATAATTTCCTCTATATCTTTCCTAATCAAGGGCTCACCACCTGTAATTTGAAAAATATAGCACCCTTGTCCTTTAGCGTTGTCAATTAAACCTTTTATATCACTATAAGATAAAGCATCCTCCATCAATACTGAAGATTCATTATAACAATGATTACATCTTAAGTTACATTTTTGACTAACTTCCAAAAAAATACGGTTCACACTATAATTTTCTTGGATAAAGACTATATCCATTTTTGTTGTACAATATGAAACTAGAACTTCCTTTTGAATTAATTCATCTAGTACGTCTATTTTACGAAGATACTCTATAATCTCCTCTGTCATAATATGTTCATAACTTAACCCTATAAGTAAATTAAACATATCTTCATTCATTTTCTCTTTTTCTTCACTTATTTTATTGAACAAGAAAAACTTTTTATTGCCATATTCCTTTACCAATAAAAAGTTTGTATTAAACCAAAACATTGAACTCCTCCTCACAATTTAAAGAAAAGCCCACTATCTTTCGTATAGTGAGCTCCTTAAGCTTCATTAACTTCTGGTTGGGGCTCCACTACAATGACAAGTGCCACAAGTTATGATTGAAGCTTTGGGTTTCTGTGTATCAGATACGAATGCTGGGTTTACTTTTTTGAAAGTAAACTGTACTTTTGTTTCTTTTTTTACTTTCGTTGTCATAATACACACCTCCTTAAATTTTTGTTGGCGATAGATGTACACCAACTACCTTCAGATTAACAAGATTTTATTTTCCAACTACTTTCTGTAAAGATTAATCACTCTTTTACCCGCCAATTAACCATAATGTAAGACTAGATATACACAAAGGTAGTATAATATGCATAAAATTCACCCTTTCTTTTTTTGAAAAAGCATATTACACTTTCTTTAGAGAAATTAATTTTGTACAGAGTACTCACTTTTTAAGGAGGTTGTTTATGAGATGGGATGCAGGAAGTATTTACAAAAAGATACGAAAGAGTAAAGGGTTAAGTCAAAACGAGGTTTGTGGCACCAGCATTTCTAGAACAACCTTGTCAAAATTCGAAAATAATAAACTTTCACCTTCCTATGACACAATGGTCTATCTGTTGTTGCAAATTGATATGAGTGAAGAAGAGTTTCAATTTGTATGTAATGACTTCAGCTATGATTTAAGGGATGAAATTATTTCTCTTTTCTTTAGACAAACGTCGAACTTAGAAACTGCTCAACTTTTCAGGTTACTTGAAAAAGGAAATAAATATTTGAAAACAGCAGACGATATTTTTATAAGACACTTGATGAAAATCATTCAAAGTCTCACTTTACTGACTAATGACCAGATTGAGCAAATCGATTGTTTACCAAAAATCATCATAAGTGATGTCTGGTCTAAATTGTCAAAAATGGATGAATGGTACTATAGCGAACTTCGTCTAATTAATAGCTTTATGTATTACTTTCCGATAGAAACCGTCCTTTCGTTTCTTCCAAAACTACTTGAAACAGTTGAAAAATATGAAAAATTTACCCCTATGATTACAATTAGACTATCTATTCTATTAAATGTAGGATTACTTTTGATTCAGAACAACCATAAAGAAGCTGCAATTCCTCTACTCAAAGAAGCAATCGATCTAGGAAAAGAAGCGAAACGATATGACTATTTGTCGATTGCCAAAGTACGTTATGCTATCTGCATAGATGATTACAAAATAGCTTGTGAAGGTTTTCTCTTATTGGAAATGACCGGAGAAAACGATATTTTAGAGCATGTGAAAAAAGAATGGGCAGTTTTCTCTTCTTAATTAAATGCTTACCTATTTCCTTTTATGTACCGATGGACAAAAGACTGAACTAAGCAGAAACCAAAAAGCTATAACAACGTTGATATTCACTTTTTTCCGCCAACTGAAAGAAATTAGCGAAAAAGAGTAAACTCACAAAAATTGTGAATTTACTCCAAATCAATATACGGCTCTTCTTTTATGGAATCAAATTTTCTAACGATGAGCTAGTATTTTCTCGCATATAGCTTCTCCCTACTTCACCGATCCCAACATCCCAGCCACAAAATACTTTTGCAGCGAGAAGAAGACCACCATTGTTGGCAGAGTTGCGATCACGATTGCTAACATCATTAAGCCATAATCTGGATTATTGGCGGCACCGATGGCAGAAATCATCAGGGGAAAGGTTTGCTTTTCTGGTGATTGAAGGGTGATCAACGGCCAAAGGTAGCTGTTCCAACTATTGATGAAGGTAATGATGGCAGCTGCCGCATAAGTTGTTTTCATGGTTGGCATGTATATTCGGAAAAACAAGCCTAGTTCCGACAGACCATCCATTCGCCCTGCTTCAAGCAGTGACTTGGAAAACATTTTTGTGTTTTGTCTGAAAAAGAAAATCAGAAATGCGGTCGATAATGTTGGCAAAATGACTGAAGCTACTGTATCGAGTCCAATAAAAGGAATCGTCGTTGAAAAGCTGCCGAACATTCGAAACAGCGGAATCATGGTGGCGGCAAAAGGCAACATCATCGACAAGAGCAACATATTAAAAAGCATATTTTTTAATCGGCTTTGATAGATCTCAAATCCGTAGCCGGCCAACGAAGCGATCGTCACGGATAATATTGTCTGTAACAACGCAATCCTTGCACTATTAAAGAACACTTGTTTCAAGTCATAGGTTGAGACTAGGTTACGCCAGTTTTCTAGCAAATGGGTACTTGGCAATAGTTTGCCTTGCATGATATTTACGGTAGGGTTGGTGATACTCACTAACATGAAATAAAAGGGAAAGGCAAACAGAATGGTAAAAACACCTAAAAACACATATGTGCCTACTTTTTTCATTTGTCCTCTCCTCCGATCTTAAATTGGATCATGGAAAAGAAGATGACCATGACGACAATGGCATAGGAAACTGCAGAGGCGTAGCCAAAATCTGGTGTATAGCGAAAAGAAAGATTATAAATATATTGGGAAATCGTTGATGTGGCGTTTCCTGGTCCCCCTTGGGTCAAATTCATCGGTTCATCAAATAACTGTAGTGTGCCAATCGTTGAGGTCACGGCTGAAAACAAAATGACTGGCTTCAGCAAAGGGACGGTGATTTTAAAAAATTGTTTCGTTGGAGAAGCCCCATCGATTCTAGCAGCTTCATAAATTGCTGGGTCAATGTTTTGCAAAGCCGATAAAAAGAAAATCATATTGTAGCCGGTCCAGCGCCAAGTGATGGCTAAAATGATAATGACTTTTGCCCAAAAGGGACTAGAGAAAAAGGCGATTGGCTCAGAGACAATCGACAGTCTCACTAAAAGGGCGTTCACCACGCCATTTGTTGCAAACAGTGATTTAAAGACCATGGAGTATGCGACTAATGAAGTCACTGCTGGTAAAAAAATGATCGTCCGAAATAGGCCATTCAGCTTTAGGGTTTTCTGATTGAGCTGGACGGAAAAGAACATGGCCAACAAGACCATGACAGGCACTTGAAATCCCAAAAAGATCAAGGTATTTTTCGTGGCTGTCAAAAAGGTTTGATCCGAAAACAGCCGCCGATAATTTGCGAGTCCGCTAAAGGTCAGCCCGGTGCCGCTTCCTGATTGCAAGGATAATAGAAACGCTTGGATCATTGGATAAAAAGAGAAAAAGAAGATTAAGAGTGTCGGGATAGCAATAAACAGCCACCCCGTGATCACTCCTTTTTTATAAAATAATTTATTTTTCATCGTACATGCCCCTCAGTCCGTGTTAATTCAATTGATTGTCAGCAATCATTTGCGTGTTTTTTAAGACTTCGTCCAAATCTGCTCCATTGACATAGTCCAAAAAGCCTTGATTCATGATGTCTTCCAACGCATAAGTGTTTTTCCCAAAGTTAACCGAAGGAATTTCATTTGCCCAGTTCATGAAATCTTGATAGATAGCCTGATCGTCGAAGAAAGGATCTGGTGCATGATACGCATCTCCTTGTGAAGCGGGAACGTAAGAACCGATTGCTCCAACGGTTTGAATCAGCTCTTCGTAAAAGGCGATATTTTTGCCAAATACGTCAGCAATATAGCTCAGGGCTTCTTCTTTCCCATCGATATCTAACACATAAATTGACGAGCCTCCGAGATTGGTTGCATTGACTGAACCTTCGATCGATTCTTGCTTTGGTACTGGAACGACTGCCCAATCGCCACTGTGGCTTTCTTCTGCTTTCACCGATGGCGTGATCCAGTTTCCTTGTAAAACGCCTGCTACTTCGCCGCTGTTAAAACCTGCCAGCATTTGGTCCCAGCCATTGTGCGTTGTCATTACTCCTGAATCAAGCAGCATTTTCAAATCTTCAATCCCTTGTTTCAAAGAAGGATTGCCGTCAATAAACGGCGTTTCACCATCCTCCGCGGTATACCAGTAACCACTGGAATGCATCATCATTCGCAAATGTCCTAGATCGTTCATATCGATGGACAGCAATGGTTTGCCAGTTGCTTCTTTCACACGGATCCCCAATTCATTAAAGGTTTGCCAAGTGATATTGGTGAAATCTGACAGCTCCAAGCCCGCTTCTTCAATGATCGATTTTCGCAAGTAAACGCCTGCTACCCCTGAATCAAACGGCATCCCATACTGCTCGCCATCGATCGAAGACACCTCGATTTTGTAATCCATAAACTCGTCAACATTTATATACTCAGTCAATGGAACGAAATACTCTGGAAACACTTCTAAAAAATTACGAGCGCGAAAATCTTCAATCAAGACGATATTAGGCAATCCTTGGGTACTGCCTGAACTAAAGATGGTATTCATTTTTTGTACGCTGTCTTGTTGGGAAATCTCGGTGACATTGATTTTGAAATCAGGATTTTCTTCTTGATGATATGATTCCGCCAACTCAAAGGCTGCGATATTGAATTTTGGGTCCCACGCCCAAATGGTGATTTCCTCTGCGCCGTTTTGTTCGCCCCCCTCACGCTCTGGCGTATCGCTGCCATTCCCACAAGCAGCTAAGCCTCCTAGTCCAATCATTGCCATACATAAAGCTATTTTTTTCATTGTTTTGCTCCTTCCACTTTTTTTTGATAATTCATCTGAAAATCAAAGGCAAATGCCTGATTTTTTAATAAATACTTCGGTAAAATGCCGGGACCGCAACTGGCACTTCCTAATCCTTGCACCCCATAGTCAATGTTGACGGCAACTGCGTCGCTGGTTTCTAATTGATTGGTATGGGTCGCTTGTTCCAAATTGTTCTGGGTGTAGTGATGCACACTAAAATTCAGCGATTTGCTGGAAATAGTCAGTCCACCTCCAGAAGACTTAGACAAACGGAAGAATTTGGTCTTCATACGGTTGCCATTTTCTTGCGGCCGCACATACGGCGTGTGCATCTCTGGAACGGTTCTTTCCCACCAATCGAAAAACCCACTCTGGCAACTATCAGGATAGGTTTCATGCGGCCCAAGTCCCAGCCACTGAACATTCTGATGTTGTTTATCAATCATCAGCTGCACACCGATTCGCGGTAGGGTTTTCGGTCCATTGCCAAACGGGGTTCCTTTGACTGCTACACGGATGTCGCCTGCCAATGAAAGACGATACGTAAAGAACAAGTCAATTCCCCAGTCGAGGGAAATAGGCATGCTGTTGCGGCGAATCTCAACTTTTATTTCATCAGGGCGCTGTTCATAGGTAAACGCGAGCACACGCTCCTTTAAGTGGCGAATGCGAAATGCTTCCCATTCCTTGGCGATGCTTGCCGAACCAAATTCTTCACTGCCTAACAAGTCGTTGTCAGTCGGTGCCCGCCAAAAGTTCATTTCAAGCGGTTCAGTAAGCAAGGCTTGCCCTTCGATGAGCCACTGGCTCAAGGTACCTGTTTTCTTATGAAAAATATGGGTCTGCTCAGCTAAAGTAATCCTCAGTTCATCGGCCGTTTCTGAACAGTGAAAGGCATCCGCTTTAGGTATTTGTACGCTTTTTACTGGTTGATCAATGACGGCTTGTTCCCAAGCAACTGCGTGTTCTAGAGAAAAATCTGGCGCACTTTCTTCAAAGAAAAACAGCGTGACCACTGCCTGTGCTCTTCCTGCTAAGCTCAGCGTAGCTTCTTCTGGCAGGGAAATGGTCGTTTCTTCCTGAGGCAGAAGGTCGATTCTTGGCAACTCTTGTAAGAAAATCACCTGATCGTCTTCTTTGATTTGCAGGACTGCCTGTAAAGACGCTAAATTTCGAAAGTCGAAACGGTTGGTGATGTGACAGGTCTGTTCTGATAGCTGGAAGGTGATTTTGACAGGCTGAATCACTTTCTTATACTCGAACAATGCTGGCGATGGCGTACGATCTGGAAATAGCAATCCATCAATCACAAAGTTGCCATCATGGATTTCCTCTGCGAAATCACCACCATACTTGTAGTACGTTTCACCAGAAACACGATCTATGCTCTTGATGCCATGATCGATCCACTCCCAAATAAAGCCGCCTTGCAAACGAGGATAGCGATAAAACAATTCCAGATATTCGCTCAATCCACCAGGGCCATTGCCCATCGCATGACCATATTCACATAAAATATGCGGTTGTGTTAAGGAACGTTCCCCCTGTTCTGCCATTTCGCCAACAGAAGTATACATAGTCGAAATGACATCAGACGCTTGGCACGCTTGCCATTCTCCCAAGGCTTTCAAGTGCCGTGCTTCTCCTTCATAATGAATCAGACGACTGGGATCTAATTCCTTGATCAGCTGCGCCATCTTCAAATAGTTTTCCCCATAGCCAGACTCATTTCCTAACGACCAGAAAATGATCGAAGGATGATTTCTATTTTTTTCGACCATTCTTTTTGCTCGGTCTAAATACGTCGGCAACCATTCCTCACTACTGCTCAGTTCATTGATCCTTTGGGTGATATCCATCCCATGGGTTTCAATGTCTGCTTCGTCAATGACGTACAGCCCATAACGATCACACAGGTGATAAAACTTTGTGTCTGCTGGGTAATGAGAACACCGTACAGCATTGATATTGAATGCTTTCATCATCTGCACATCTTGTTCCATCGTCTCAACCGTCAGACTTCTACCAGACTCACAATGCCATTCATGGCGATTGACGCCCTTTAGCACCACCCGCTTTCCATTGATTTGGAAAATACCGTCGGTTATGAAGATCTGTCTAAAGCCGACTTGGAACGGAATGACTTCCAACAGTTCCTCGCCTTGATACTGTTTCACCAAAAGATGGTATAAGTACGGTTCTTCTGCGTTCCAGGGAGTGATATCTTCAATGGTTGCGGAAATCGTCCAATCTGCTTTTGCTCCTCCTAGTCTTTTCTCAGCTTTCTTTAAAACGGTTACATTTTCTTGATCTAGCAATTTGATTTCTATCGTACGTTCTAACTGCTCTGGTATTGTAGGGTTAAAGAAAAGCGAAACTTCCAAGATGCCATCTTTGTATTGATTGCATAAATCTGCTTGGATCGTTACATTTTGGATCGACTGCGGCTTACGGGAAAACAAGTAGACTTCTCTAAAAATTCCTCCAAGCCACCACATGTCTTGATCCTCGACATAGCTCATCGCGCTCCATTGCTTCACCTTTACACTAAGCACATTTTTGCCCTTTTGAAGATAGGGTGTGATATCAAACTCAGAGACCAAGCGACTGCCGGTGCTGTAGCCGACATACTGCTCATTGACATGCACTTCAAACACCGATTCCACGCCTTCAAAGTGAAGCACATGCTCAAGATTAATGTCCTCCACAATAAATGCTTTTCGATAAAAGGCGGTTGGGTTCTCCATCGCAACAAATGGCGGATCAATCGGAAAAGGATACTGGACATTCGTATAAATTGGTTTTCCATGCCCTTGAAACTGCCAATGAGCAGGCACCTCAATTTTTTGTTCATACACAATTTGATTTTCTGCCTCACCCAAATAAAAATCCCACAGACCATTTAATGACTGATACCCAAAAGATGCCTGCGGATCCCCTTGCATAGCTGCTGCGATCGTTTCATAACTAAAAAAACTGGTTCGAGGCGACAAGCGGTTTTCATGTAGTATTGCTGGATTGAATATTTTTTCTTGGAACATAGCTTCCTCCTGATGTGTTTCGTCCTGTCTGTAACAACCAAGTGACTTCTCCTCTATATGGACCCTCTTTGAAGATGGCAATTACATAGAGATAAATTTGTTTCTGCTTTTCAAGTACTCCCTCCTTTCATTTCCTATGTAAGTTACTAAATATATTGATGTTTAACAGAAAATCCAAAACAATTATGCGTTTAACGCATGATATGCCGTAGCACAAAATTACTCACCTAAAATAAGGTTGAGGTGATTTTTATGTATCATAGAATTCGTGACTTACGCGAAGATAAAGACTTGAATCAAGAACAACTTGCTAAACTACTGAATATCAGCCAAACAACTTACTCCCGCTATGAGTCAGGGAAATTAGACATTCCTACCCAATCTCTGATTAAACTTGCAGATTTTTATTCTACTAGCGTCGATTACTTGCTTAATTTAACAGACCATCAAAAGCCTTATCCTCGTAACTAACAACATAATATGCGTAAAACGCATAAAAGTCAATATGCGATAAGAGCATAATTTAGAATAGTATCGAGGTGACGTGAATGTTTCAGCGAATCCGCGATCTGCGGGAAGACAACGATTTAACCCAACACCAGATTGCTACTCTTTTAAATATTTCACAGTCCACGTATTCTCGGTACGAGAACGGTGAATTAGAGATTCCTATTCAAACGTTGATAAAGTTAGCAAATTATTATAATACTAGTATTGATTATTTGGTAAATTTGACTGATATTAAAAATCCTTATGGGTGACTTTAGAGTTAGTAAAATATAAACAATCTAATTTTATTAATCTGCAGGACATATTTTAACTAATTAAACAGAATTTTCACTTTAGAATAGTGACATGTACCACAATTTTCTAAATATCTAATTTCTAGTTAAAACATAAGACACTACTATTATTAGTCAATAACATCTTCTCCATATTAGAGTTTAGCAAAAAAACTACCTTCCGAAAATCGATAGGTAGCTTCATAAAATATATAGTTTTTAAATGCAATTGACCCTTATTTTCAATTATAATAGTTATAGGAAAATTATTAAAAGTCTATAGATAAGTAAATTCAGCAAAATTAAGAAGATAAGCACATAGATTTTTGGAATCTCCGGTTCTTTTATATAACGGTCAAAATATTTCGACTCAAAAAATAACTCATCTATATAAAATTTTTTAAGTTTCTTAAATTCTTTTTTCATTTCTTGAAATTCTTTTACATATATACCCCATATAATTACTAGGGCCATAATAAATATCATTAAAAATAAAGTGACCTTTTCTGATTTGGAACAAAATAGTGAAAACCATAGATCTTTGCTTTTTATACCTTGGAGCTCACTATAAACAAATAGTGCGATGGATGAACCCCATCCTAAGAATTTCAAATGCAAAGACTGTAAATTTTCTTGTCTATGTTTATTTATCTTGAAGAAATCTTCACGTAACATATTTACTTGTTCAAAATATTTTTCTGTCTCTTCCTTTATTATCCTATTAAAAGCAGATTTTATTCCTAGCAAGTCAGATTCAACTAAAGCAAAAGAACCTTTCTTGAGAATAAATTCACGAACTATTTTAAGTCTAGTATTCAAATTTTCCTTGCTCTGAATAACCCAAGTATAAATATCGAATAAGTTTAATGACTGTATATCATCGAAATCAAAATTGTATATAACCTCGTTTTCGTCATTTTTAACTTTGAAAAGAAAACTATTGTCGCTATATTCAGTAATATTTGAAAGAAAGAATAGTATATATATATTTTGTACAAAAGTTAGCTTAGCAGATTGTTGATAGTCTTGAAAGTGCGTTACAGAAATACTTAAATCTTTTTTTTCTAGCCCATTTATATTATTTGAAGAAAGTATTTCATCAAACTTTTTTACTTCTTCAGAAAGGTCAGTAATTTTTTCAATCTGTCCATTTCTGTATATTTTCATCTGTTCATCAAATTTTTTTATTTTGAGTTTATCAATAATTCTTGAAAACTTCGAACATTCCTCAATATAATACTCTTCAAAGAAAAGCAAATCTTTCTTATTATACAGCTCGCCATCTTCAATATAATTATTCAAACAAAATGGGTATTCCCCACTAAAAACAAACGATGTAATATTAAATGAACCATTAATCTTTTCCATTTTTTAACTCTTCCGGCAGCTTATCAATAAACTCCTCATCTATTGATAAAATAACCTTTCCATCTTTATATTCTATTCCTTGTCTCTTAATAAGTTTAGTAAAATTTTCTGTAGAAATTTTTGTTTCCGGCGAAATTAATATTGTTTTATGATATTCTTCTTTGATTGCCTTCTTGGAGATATCAAATTCCGAGTCAATTAATTTAGATTCACTTGAAAAGATATCATTCAGATTTTTTTCTTCAATTAATCCAGGGCTGATCAACATTTCCGCTAGTATAACTTTATCGAACTTCTTATTACTAAATAAATAACTCTCTGTTACATCCTTTATTTTTGGAAAAAGCTCAGATTCATAAATTTTTTGAATATAAAGCTTATCCGTCTTAATTAATTCGATTAAGTGTTTGGAGTTTTGATAGTCATTTCGATTAAGCTCTAGACTTAAGAATTTTTCTCTCCAATATTTAGCCACACTTTTATTTTTATCAATAACTTTAATATTACTGAGGCTACTTTCAAAAATGCACCCCTTGTAGTAGTCCGACTCAGTCGTAAATGATGTTCTCATCTCGTAGTTATTATCTTTGTCTATGACTTCTAAATTTTCAAGCTTAAGCAAAAATAATTTTGTATTTTCCTTTTTTATAAAAAGATAACCTTCTGTAATTTGTCTATTCCTTGTTCCATCAGTTTTTAATTCGGCTAATTTCAATGCTTCTGCAAAGGACTTTAGATCGAATGTTTCTGTTTCGGTATGATATTCCTTTAAAATAGAGTCGTCATTGGCATTACAATCTATTTTATTATGATCAATATTTTCTGGGGAAAATATTTTGGAAAACACTTTACTTATATTCTCTTTATCAAGCGGTTTCAATTTTTCCTCGTGTATCTCTTCACTAATTTCATAAACTCTTATATCCATTTATTACTCCTCTCTTAGACTGATTTGCATAAAATTTATCCATTGACTTATAACTGATCAATTCGTTGTGTTATATAGAACGAGCTGTTTTCATGACTTTAGACGATTTTATTTATGCTAAAGGATTATAACAATCACCTAATTATTGTCTTTCCAAACAATTCATATTAATCAGCTTCTATAAATTGAGCCTATCAAAGTTAACCTTATATTATTTATTAAATCAAATATCAACATGTAAGAAAGATTCGTCATAAAATTCGTCCATGAGAAATCATAAATTACTATATTCTGATTTCTCATGGATGAAATCCAATAAAATAAACAATGTAAAAAAGAAAAAAATTTCTTACACTCAGTTTTATTTGTTAAGCATATTCATAAACTTTTGTAATTCTTCTTGAGATTCATCTGTTGTGCCTTGTAGTTCACTCAGCATTTCAAATAGTTTATCGGTTGATTCCGTAATTTCCTGTCTCACTTCTGCTAGTTCTTGCGCTAACTGTGGCAATGGTGTAACTTCTTCTTCTTCAAAGGTATCTACATATCTCGGAATATTTAAGTTGTAATCATTTTCTTTAATCTCATCTAAAGACGCTACATATGCATATTTTTCAATATCTTCACGATTCTCATATGTTTCAATAATTTTTGCAATATTATCTGACGTAAGTTTGTTTTGGTTTTTCCCTTTATCAAATTCATTGGATGCATCGATGAATAAAATATCCTTAGTTGTACGTGCCTCTCTTCCCTTAAATACCAATACACAGGTAGGGATGCTTGTTCCGTAAAAAAGATTCGGTGGCATTCCAATTACAGTATCCAATAAGTTATTATCAATAATATTTTTGCGAATTTTCCCTTCTGCAGCGCCTCTGAATAATACTCCATGCGGCAATACAATCGCCATTGTCCCATTTTTGTCCAAATGATATAGCCCGTGTAAAATAAAGGCATAATCAGCTTTTGATGCTGGTGCAACACCAAATCCTTTAAAACGCGTATCTTTTTCACGGTCAATTCCTTTTACATCCCATTTGGCTGAATAGGGAGGATTGGCAACGACAGCATCAAATTTTAACGGAATCTGCATCCCCTCTTTTTCTGCAAATGGCCAATCTGCCTCAAGTGTATCCCCACGTTTTAAGTTCATGTTGCGATAGTTGATTCCATGCATCATTAAGTTCATACGAGCTAAGTTATATGTTGTAGTATTCAATTCCTGACCATAGAAATCAACACTACCTGATTTATGTCCATCAGGTAATTCATTTTTTACCGTTAGCAATAATGAGCCTGATCCCATCGCTGGATCGTAAACACGAAATTGATGACCATCAGCTTTCGCATCTTTGGTAACGATTTTTGCTAGGACTTGACTAACTTCATGTGGTGTATAAAATTCGCCACCTTTTTTTCCAGCATTAGCGGCAAATTGGCCGATTAGGTATTCGTAGACATCTCCTAAAATATCGTGTCCCGATTCATCTTTAAAATTAAAGTCGTTCACCATTAATACAACATCGTTTAACGCTTTTGCACGCTCATTTGTATTTGAACCTAAACGCGTGTCACCGAGGTTAATATCCGAAAAGACATTCGCAAAATCATCTTCAGCAACAGGATTACGTTTTGCATTTACATTAAATGAATCTAGCATGTCTTGGAAATCACTAGCTTTGATTTGATGATTTTCAATCTTAGATACTAATTTATCCCATGTATAATCGGGATCAATGGCATAGCCAATCCCACGACTAATTTCTTCTAAGTAATCTTCTTTTTCTTCTGGATCTGTTACTTCGTAGTATTCTTCCAAGCCATTCTTTTTTAAATAGGTATCTTGATTTTCGGATAAGTAACGATAGAACATGAATGGTAAAATATAGTTCTTATACTCGCTCGCGTCCATAGTTCCACGTAACTTATTGGCCATTGCCCATAGTTTTTTTGTAATTTCATTTGCAGTACTCATTTATTTTTTCTCCTTTTAAACAAACATTTGTTGTAGTAATGATTTTTTCATTTCTTTTAGTACATTCAAGTTACGTTGATGAAGAGCGATCGTGTCGTCGAGTTGTTTGAAGAAAGTGCCAATTTTTTTTTGTTCCTCTTTATTCCTAGTAAAAGGAAACTTGATATTAGCGAAATTCTCATAGAATAAGTATTCTCGTACGCTTCCTTCAGTGTTGCGCTTGACCTCTTTGATGAATGTTGGTGACTTGATAAACTGAAGTATGAACTCATTATCTAAGTCCTCACTCATTTTCACAACTACATAAAGAGAGCTAACAATGACCGTCATACCAAGATTGTTAAATGCAATTGATCCTACGTTTATTCTTGCTGGATTATAGGCGAATTCATTTGGTTCAACGAATTTATAATTTGTTTTTTCTAAATCATCCAACCTACTACCATCAAACTGTTCTGTTTGAGAAATTAAACCTGCTTTATTACTTACCGAATAGGCAGGGAAGTCTAAATCTTTCGTGTTCTTTTTTCCAGTCTTCTTACTAAACTCTTTGAACTTACGCTGTTCCCAAGGTTCAGTAAATCCAGCGAAACGAATTTCTGGTCTATCTTCACCTGTTTTTGGGAACATTTTTTGAAGATATGTCTGTTTTATTTTTCTTAACAGATCAAGCTCTCGCTGATGAAGAGCGATCGTGTCGTCGAGTTGTTTGAAGAAAGTGCCAATTTTTTTTTGTTCCTCTTTATTCCTAGTAAAAGGAAACTTGATATTAGCGAAATTCTCATAGAATAAGTATTCTCGTACGCTTCCTTCAGTGTTGCGCTTGACCTCTTTGATGAATGTTGGTGACTTGATAAACTGAAGTATGAACTCATTATCTAAGTCCTCACTCATTTTCACAACTACATAAAGAGAGCTAACAATGACCGTCATACCAAGATTGTTAAATGCAATTGATCCTACGTTTATTCTTGCTGGATTATAGGCGAATTCATTTGGTTCAACGAATTTATAATTTGTTTTTTCTAAATCATCCAACCTACTACCATCAAACTGTTCTGTTTGAGAAATTAAACCTGCTTTATTACTTACCGAATAGGCAGGGAAGTCTAAATCTTTCGTGTTCTTTTTTCCAGTCTTCTTACTAAACTCTTTGAACTTACGCTGTTCCCAATCTTCTGTATATCCTTTAAACCTTATTTTCGGTATATTTGTTATTTCATCATTCATGTTTATTCTCCTCTGATCTTCCTTTTTCTTTGTCAAAATCAGAAGCAAATTACTGACGCTTACCTAACTTCTTCTATTCGTCAATTGCTTTTCTTTTGGCATCTGTACAACTATTATGACTGTCTACTAATTATTTTCAACCTTTGACCCTAATTTTTTAAAAATCATATTCATTATTCTTCTTTTTTGATTTCATCCGCCATTTTATAAAAGGCTTTACGAAATTCAATGCGGTATTTAACCCATGACAATGCAGCAATATCAGCTGCGGAAATTTCTTTATAGTCAGATCTTGCATCATTCATGATTGCTGTGAGTTCCCCTTGCTTGTCCATATCTTCTTGTCCAATTCGATGACGTCGAATTAATTTATCCAACTCTTTGGGTTTCGTACTATTGTCCAATCCCCATTTGCGAATAAATTCTGTTAGTAGTTTAATGTTTCCTTCTTTTTGCGATTGTTCCATTGCTAAATTCATTTTCTCAATATCGCGCGGAGCTGGATACTTATCGAAAACAAATTCTTTGGTAAAAATTTTGGAAACAAAACTACGAACTTTTGTTATTTCCTTATCACTGTCTGATTTTGCAATTTCAATGTCAATATCCTCTTTCGTACGTTTGGCTTCATCCATTTTATTTTCATGCACTTCATCAGCCATGCGCGCAATCAGTTCAATCAGATAATCATAGTTAATGGTGACATCGTGGATATGAACCATTTCTAAATTGACTTGAGAAATATCAATTTCTTCTATTTGAGCACGTCTTTCCCGCAATTCATTGGCCAGAACAGTTGTCAGCATAACTTCTTGATCTTCTGTAATTCCCAAACGCTCATAAAATACTTCTGGCTCATCATAAGCAGATATCGGATTCTTATCATCATCTTCGGTAAATTGCTTCAATTGATTAAGTAACCGATTGTAGTCCTTCAATCCATTAAATACTTCTTCTTGCGCTTTTTCACTTGGAGGCAATTGAACAAAGTTATCTGTTAACTCGGCTAATTTTTCAATGACTGCTTTGGTTTCAGCTTCGACTTTACCAAATGATTTTGCTAAAATTCCAGACTCTTCATTGCTCTCTTTCAGCTCATCTAGTGTAAGCTGCTCTGCTGCGGATTCGCGGTTTGAGTAAATTGCGAATGATTCATTCATTTCATACTCATTTTGCACAGGCCAACGGTAATTCACAATGTTTCCTTGTGGTTTTGCATCACGATCATGGATACGATTCGTTCGTGAGTAGGCTTGAATCAAATTCCCGCCTTTTAATGTGCGATCAATATAGAGCGTATTCAGCTCAGGGGCATCGAATCCAGTTAACAATTGATCCACGACGATCACTAAATCTAAGTAGTTTCCATCATCAGCCGTTTTGTTCAAACGCCTTGTCAAATCCTCTGTGTAGGCTTTAACCGAGGTCATATCGAAAGCTGTACCAAATAATGCATTGTAAGCTTTGATAGCTCGGTGAAGACTCTCATTGGTTCGAAGTTGATGAACACCATTTGTCGTATCAACTGAGAAGCTCACAGCAACTTTCAGTCGTTCTTCACTTGGTCGTTTGCTGTTTTCTTCCATAAATTTATCAAAATACTCCATCGCACGTGGAGTGCTGGCGCGATTTCCACCAACATGGACGGTGAGTAACGCGTTATATCTACGATTATTTGAACGCTCTTTCCAATTTTTAAAGATGTCGTTGACAACAAGTTCTACATGTTCTGGGCTGTAATCATATACGCTCCCACGGATAGTGTCATCGATTTCTTCTTCTGTTGGATCTTTAGGTGCTTCAATCGTTTCTTTAAATTCAACTTTAAAGCCTAAGACATTTCTATCAGCGATTGCTTCTTTTATAGTATAGGCATGGAGTAAATCACCAAAAATCTCTCTTGTTTCTGGAAACTTCGGTGTCCCCGTATAACCCACCCATGCAGAATTTGGCAATGCTTTTCGAATGGTTTCAAGCATTCCTTCATTTTTTAGCCCATCCCCTGTTGATCGGTGAGCCTCATCGACAATAAATAAAATATTTTCGGTCAATGGTTTGTAACTATCTCTTGCTACATAACGAGACATTTTTTGAATACTTGTCACAATAATGTTTTTATCGCTTTTCTTCGTCAGTTTCCGATGTAAATCTGAAATATTGGCTGTATCACTAACCACCCCTGTTTTCCCCTCAAACCCAGCAATGGGATCGTATGCGCGATAAGCATCTGCAGTTTGATTAGTCAGAGCTATACGATCAACCAAAAAAATGACTTTATCCACATTAGACAATCGGCTTGCTAACCATGCTGTTTTAAAACTGGTAATGGTCTTTCCTGATCCCGTAGTATGCCAAACATATCCTAGTTTTCCATCGCCATATTTAAAATCAAATTTACGTACTTTATCTAATACTCGCTTCGTTGCATATACTTGATAAGGCCGCATAACTTTGATACTTTCTTTGTTCTTTGTCCCATCAAGGATCATATACCGAGTAGCTAAATCATGAGCCATTGGAATGGAGAGCACTTTATCAGCAAAAATCTTCCATGAACGCACTGGTTGTGCCGTTTCTTCATCTTGCCAATTGAAAGCAAATGCACGATTAAAGCTTTGCAAAGTCGTATTTGCCATATAACGTATGTCATATGGTGTCATTGCAATTAGTATTTGTAACGTAGAAAAGATACCGCTAAATTGTTTTTCAGCAATATATTGTTCCATTTGATTTAGCGATTCCGTCGCATTATGTAATGCTTTTTTCAACTCAATTTGAATGATGGGCAGTCCATTGATCAAAAGCGTTACATCAAATCGCCGATTTTGTTTGCCGTCAACCACTTTGGGCCGTTCAATTTGATTCACTACTTGATAAACAGTGTTACCTCCACCAACTTGTGCCTGATCGAAAACCGTAAGGAACACATGTCTACCATCATCGAGATCTACTTCAATTTCGGAAACCCCATTCACACCATATAAAAACTGTCCAGCGGAATAAGGAGAATCGATATTTGTGATGATCCTTTTTACTTGATTAAACTCAGTTATTGATAGTGGCTGTACTAAACGAGCTTGATTATTTTGCTCAAGAATTTTTTTGAAGTTGTCCCACAATTGTTCCGTCGTTTTTATTTCCTTTTTGTATTCCCACTGCTTTACTCCACCAATTTTTGTTAAGTGATCAATCACTTCTTGCTCGAATTTTAATTCAGATAAGCTCTTTACACTCGAGTTCTTTTTCATCTCTCTACTCCTTTAGTTTATTTTCCAGCATGGCGCCTGTAAATTTTTCAAGTAAACGCGCATATTCACTCAATTTACTTTGTGCTTTTAGTGATTCAACATAAATCGTTCCAATTTGTCTTTGTTCTTTTAAAGGAACGATTGGAATAATAAGTTTCTCTAGAGATTGCTTTGTCAACCGAAGAATGGGTCCTGTTCCTTGCAGTTCACGTTCTTTTTGACGTTGGATATCTTGATAATTATTGAACAAATATAAAAAATAATGCTTGTCTAACTCCTCATTAATAAAACTTACTTTAGTAAAATTGATGGAGAGTACTTTTCCAATGTTCGTCTCCCCTACCATGGTCGCACGTTGCAGTGAATTGCTAATTACAATATCACGCTTATCCAAGGTTACTTCACTCGTAAAAGATTCATTTATTTTCTCTTCTTGATTCATTTCGTTGTAATGTCGATAGTCATCTTCAAAGGAGGCTTGATCGTAATATGGTATTTCTTGATCCCCAAACTGCTTTTCAGCTCTCGACTGGTTAACCCCTTGAACAAAGCTAACAAAATCGGACAGTTTTCTTTTTTCCATTTTGGTTGTCTCCTTTAAAAAAACTTTTTTCAATTCGATTATTTGAAATATATTTATATAACTTATATTCATGGTGTTATGATACCTTTTTACTGAGATTAAGTCAACCGCTTTCTTTGGAAATATTTTTATATTACAAAAAACCATGGATATAATCATGCGTCAAAAATTTGAATTTTATTTGTGCCCACTTTGATCATAACAACACAATTATTAATAAACATCTTTGCTTTCTGTTAAAAATCCTTTTTCAAAGATAAATACAGAGAGTCTTTGTTTCTGTATTACTTCTAATGGAACCAATTAATTATTGCATTACAAAAACTGAACAGAAATGATTTTTCTGTCCAGTTTTAATTAATTAACATAATTGATATAAATTGAAGTAGATCTTAAGTAGTTTATACGAACTATAATACTTGACAGTAGAAAGGCTACTCTCTTGAAAAAAGTACATCTTCAACTTCTTTTGGAATAATCCCTAAGAAGTAATCTTCAATTTTATCCCAGAAAAAGCTTGTATAATTTTTTATCCTCTCTGATTTCTTTCTACCTTCTACTTTATGTGTAAATAGATATGTGAGCATTGCAACACTAATCCTATGCCTTTTATGAACATCTTCTAGAAGATAATTACGATACCGCTCGCCTTCCATTATTGCACGCTCTAATGGATATATTGAATTCACCCGAATATAGATTTGAGGATTGAATCCACTTGATACTTCATAATCTAAAACGCCTAGAGCTTGTCCCAGTCCTAAAACCAGCATAGCCTCATCTATTTTTGAATTATCGCGACTTCTAAAAAAGTATACGGTAAACGTCTCTTCATCTTCAAAAAGATTTGTACTGTCATGATAAAATTTAGACAAACTATTTTTCACTGTTTCTAAAAACAAATCAAGTTGACTATTTATTTTATAGATACTTTCCCCACGGGTATCAGTTCTTTCTTGAATGAACCTGTAGTTCTTTAATTTACCAAAATCGAAAGCTGCATTTACTATTACTTGAGCGATTGATCGAGCTTTAAAAATATCTATATAAGGAAAATCTTTATGAATCACTGCCCCTAACTCTTTAATATTAAAGAAACCCTCTACGCGTCTTTTCTCTCTACAAAACCGTTCAAAAGAAGCCAGCAATCCATTATATTTTGTAACAATTTTACTATATCCAGTTTGATCTACTCTGGGAACAGTTATTCCTGTAGCAAAAGTGAAATGCTTGAAGACACTTGAATACTCTAGTTCGTTACGCTTACTTTCATTAAAAAGAGCAAACTTAAACTGTGGGAAACTCATATGTTTAAAATGTTTTTCCCAAATACCCGCTACATCTACAGAATATATATATTTATAATTTGAATTTTCCAACTCACATACTTTATTTAAATAAACTTTCAATCGACTATTTAACAAGATTGACTCCGCATTTTCTTTAACTAAAATCTGCTCATTACCGAATAATGATCTAGGACGAGCAACAAATGGAGAGTAACCAATTTTTTTAGGAGACGAAAAATCCTTTTCAATCATAAGCATAACCGTTTTTATTTTATTGTCCAATGCTGTTGGATCATCCAGATCTTTTGAAAAAATATATCGAAATTCATCAGCATTTACGATTAGATTACGATTGTTACCTTTAGATTTATATATACTAATAATTTTCCTCATAACTTCTAGTATTTGATCTTTTCGGATCGCGCCCATTCCTTGTAATTTATTTACTTCCGAAAAATCATTTGATAGATAATCAAGCCAAGCAAATCCTAACGAAACCTTATCATGATCTCGAGAGACCCTGCCTATTTCTTGAATATAATCAACAACATTTCCTGTTGGTGCAAAATGATAAACATTATTGATGTCAGGTATGTCTATTCCCATACCAAAAGCTTTTGTTGCTAATACAAATCGAAGTTCACCATTTTTGAAGCTCTTGAGCACTTCGTCTTTTTCCTCTTTTTCCATAGATCCATAATACATACCTGTAACTTCCGCAATATCACCATCATGGTTATCAAGAAAATCTTTAAAAGCTCGTAACAATTTAATTGTTGGAAAATACATCAGGGTTTTTTGCTTACTTTTTTGAGAAGTTTGAAGGTGCTCTAAGGCAAGCTGAAATTTCGTTTTCCGATAGTCTCTCCCAGCCTTTTCAAATGATTTGCCAGATGAGTCTATACACATTATAATATCGTCACGTTTGACTTTTCCGAAATAAGCGATTGGTTTTTCCATGTTTAAACTATCCCTAGTATCCATATACATATCATCTTTCCCACCGTAAATAGCCGTGGCGGTAAACGTTACTATTGGAAAACGCTGTTTTTTTCTTAACTTCGATAAGTAGATGCCTAAATACCAATAATCAGCTCTAAAAGATCTTCCCCATGTAGTTACGATGTGTGCTTCATCAATTATAATTAGACCAATTTGACGCTCTCCAATCAGCATAGTAATATCAGAACGACTTTGAAGTGTTTCTGGAGAAAGATATAACAAATCAATACTACCATCTGTAACACCGGTTAATATCTGCTCTCGCTTATAAGGTGGCGTATTAGAGTGTATTCTAGCAGCACTTTTTATCCCTCGACTTGTCATTGAATCAACTTGATCATTCATTAACCCGATCAACGGGGAGATGATTAATGTTAATGGCTTTTTATCGGTAAAGTGTTCTCGAATAAACAGAGCTGGGATCTGGAACATTATTGATTTTCCTGATCCTGTTGCAGAAGTTATATAAATATCTTGATAGTCTTTTCCGCTAAGTGCTGCATCAGCTTGGTTGACAATATCATCAATTATTTGAGCTTGAGAAATCTCAACAGTTTTTCTATCCCTACTCTCAATATTCAAATACATCTCCAAATCCTTGAAACTATTATATCCCCAATAATGATTTAAAATTTCCAAATACTCAGGTAGTCTTTTAATATCTTTACGTTTAATTGTTTTTTGCTTGAAAATAAATTCCGTTTGAGGAACAATTACATTTTTGAGAATAGCTAATCTTCCGACATAATCATTAGGAAGCTCTCGAGGATCGGCAGTTAATATAAACTCAATTTGGTGAAACTTCTCTGTCGAGTAAATTAGTTTCTGAATCAAATCTAGAAACAATATTTCATCATCTGATAGTTCAATAGAGATCTTTGATGAATTAGAATCGTCTGAAATAGTTAGATCCTTTATCATTAATTCTGTTTGGAAAAGATTAATTACTTTGTGTTTACTAGCATCGATAGATTGATAAGTTACATAATAACTATCAGACGATGAGGAATAGTCAATATCTCCATAAAATGATGCTATGTGCTCAAATTCTTCTTGTTTCGAATCTTGTATCATCTCATCATTCTCATAATAAAACCTTGTATATATATCCTTAATATCTGATAGAGTGTTCTGATAAGGAAACTTAGTTAAATACAAGTTATTCTCAATTATTCTTATATCAAAAGCATAAGAAAGTAATTCTTCCACAAGAGTAAATTCTTCATAAGTTAGCCAAAAAAAATCACACTCTATACTATTTATAGTTGTAACTATTGAGAATATTTTATCGTGAATGTATTTTGTATCAATTTTATCTAAAGGAAAAAAAAGCGTTTCGTCTACAAGTCGTCGTCCTAGTGTTTGTGGTATCCATTCAGGAAAAAATCCTTTATATACGAGTAACAACTGTTTATCGTTTTTATCTAACACAATGCTCTCAATTCTTTTTTGTACATTTTCAACTAAGCTCATCATCAACTGCATTGTCCCTTCCATTTGTATAATAGTAATCACTAATTAATTCACGATTAACTTTCTTTCTCATCTTCCTAATTGCTTTAGCTTCAATCTGTCTTATTCTTTCTCGAGTAACACCAAAAATATTTCCAATCTCTTCCAATGTTTTACGACTTTCACCATCAAATCCAAATCTCAAATATAAAATTTCTCGCTCCTTTTCTTTTAGGTAATTCATTGACTTCTTTATATCTTCCCTTAAAAAATCAAGATCAATGACTTCATCAATATCATAATTATTATCAGGAAGCATGTCCCCAATAGTTGTATCTCCGTCAATTCCAATTGGTGTATCCAAGCTAGGTAAGGATAAATAGGTATTTCGGATAGCAAGTAGATCATAGTATTGTTCTTCACTTATCTCCATTTCCTTCAAGATAGAAGAAATGTCAGTTGTACTTGAATTAGTCAGCATTTGACTTTCAAGCCGATTTAACTTATTGATCTTCTCAAAAATATGAACCGGTAATCTCACTGTTAAACTTGTATCCATAATTCCTCTGCTTATTGATTGTCTAATCCAATGTGTTGCATAAGTAGAAAAAGCATATTCTCTAGATATATCAAATTTATCAGCTGCTTTTAAAAGTCCAATCATTCCAAATTGTTCCAAATCATCTATATCTAATGAACTTGTAAGATATTTATTATATCGTTGAGCAATCTTTAATACTAAGCGTCGGTTAGCCTTTACAAGAGCATCTAGCGAAGAGTTGTCTCCTTCTCTTTGATAGGAGTCTAAATAATCATTATTGAATTGAAACCCCATATTTTCTTTTTGCTTACTTAAATTTCTAGAGAAGTTTTCGGAGTTTATTCTTTCATCTAATGTGTGAAATTCATCAGAATCAAACATGGAAAGATCAAGTGTAGATAGTCTGGAATTTTCTTCTTTATTCTCTAAGCCCAATTCTTTTTTTAATTCAGCAATAAATAAAAGACTATCTTGTCTGAGATCTTCAACTGTAATAGTCTCAATATTTAACCTTCTATGGGGAAATTTTTCTTGAATAGCCTTAATCAGATCATATTTTATCTCTTCAGACAATCCACTCAACCTCCAAATTTCATTATCCGATATGTAATAAATCCATAATCTCATTCATCTTCTCTTCATAAATCTAATTCTATTAGTGTATAAAGGCTCAGTCTTAGAAATTAATGCCTTGCTACCGTATATTTTGTTTAATTCCATAATTATACGCTTAACGTAAACCAAGAAACCGATTAATAAAAAGCGTTTTCAAATAAGTGTATAGTAACAGCGGTCCTTTATTTGGATTCTTTCTTAACTGTTATTATACCCTATATTATTAAATTTTAATACATATCTAAATAGAGCCAATTTGCTATTATAAAGAATATTATCAGGTCCATAAAACTATTTTTTCAGTGTTTAAAGCATAAAAAAATAACAATTTAATTCATATGTAAATACAAGTTTCTAATAGTTAATTATTAAATATGTCATTGATTCTATTATATTAACTTATAGGAACTACTAAATCTAAAATCTGTCCTTTTCAAAAAACACTTCTCGAAAAATCGAGAAGTGTTTTGAAAACTTCAATAAAAAGATTAACGTTTTGAAAACTGTGAAGATTTACGAACTTTCTTAAGACCTGGCTCGATTGTTTGTGTTTTGAATATAGTTCAAAATCCTTTAATAGCAGTGGATATAAAGTGATTCATATTTTAAAGCTTTATTGGATTTCAAGAAATTTAAAAACAATGGTGTCAATTTTTAAATAAAATATGCGAGCCAAAGTATGTACTTAAATTTTTTCAATAAACTCAAATTTTCAAAATTAATCCTAAACTACTTTTACAGAGTAATCAAATAGTTTATCTAACTCTTCTTTAAACGTTTGGATATCAAACTCCTCAGAAAACTGCGAGAAACTATTTTTTAAATGGAGCGATATTCCGATATCTTTATCAAAGAAACCAGATGGAAACCGATAAGTCTTACTTATAAATAGTCCAAAGTGGGATAGTTCGTCACTATTAACAGATGTGGTAATTTTTCTTGACTTAAGTCTAAAATCAATGTAATCCTCTAAAATCTCAATTTTATTTTTCTTATTTTTATCAAGGTACCAAAGAATCTTTTCAAAAGCAAAAACGTTCACGCACCAACAATCATTGTCTTGTAAAATTTCCTGTGAAGATTCAGCTAAATTTTGGAAATCATCCAATAAAATAATTATTTTTTTCAGACGATATTTTTCAGGTTTACTTATAGACAAAATAGATTTTCTAGACTTGGGATTATCAGAGTTATAGTAGTCACTTTGTTCTATTAACAATCTTTTTTCTACTCTTCTACACTGTTCATAACCTTCTCTAATTGATGAATTAAACCTATGTGTTAGTCTAGTCATTGCACTTTCCTTATTTCGAAAGACTTCATGAAAATTCTTCGCCTTGCATTCAATAGAATATATGACATCTTCATGAACTATTATGAAGTCTTGTTCAAACCCTTCTTGATCATAGATCTCATGAAATACAGTTTCTTTTGGAAAAAATTTCATTAGCAATTCTTGAACATATTCCTCAAGAATATCACCTTTTTTCTTTTCATTAACTACTTTGCTTTTTAACACTAACTGGAAGAAGTTGTTTAAAATAAAGGGACTTTGTGGTATATAAAAATATTTTCCATAGTCTACACCTATTTTTCCAACCATTTCCTTATTAATATTTGTAATGAAGTAAGAATTAGTCAAAGATTCACTATCTATAAATAAATCTTTCATACATTCTTTAGTAAGATTACTTTTTTCAATAATCCTTAGTATATCCTCTTTAAGTATAATCCCCCTATTAAAGAACATAACTCCTTCCTCTTCAAGCTCTTGATAGTTATCTGGTCGCTTAAGCAATACCATATCTAAAATAAATCTCAACAAATCATCTAAATTCTTATATCCAGAAATTTCCTTAGACAAAACCGGATTAAACAACTTCAATATTTTTATATATTGTCCAAAAGATATTGCTGGAAAATCAAAATGATACGAAAGAAAGGCTCTGAAATGGATATCTTCTGAAGTTGTCGACTCGTCCGTGATATCTTCACAATATAAAGAAAATATCTTTTCTGAACTCTCGTTTATAATCATCAATTCTTTATAGAAGTCAAATTTCATTTTTCTAAATATTATTTGCTTCCAATTTTCTTTGATGTCCCCTTCTATATGCGTATAGGATAAGGCAAATAATATTTTTAAAGAGGAATCATCAAAATTGTTTGTATTTTGATAGGTATTAAATAATATAGCACTAAGATTAGCAGAAATCTTTGTATAATGTCTTGTCAAAATTTTGTTTAGTTCAGCAAAATCAGAACTATTTTCAATTGCTTGTAACAATTTATTGTAATAGTCCATTGTGCTCCCCTCCATTCTACAACTTTCCGATACTCAAATTTTAAATGAGTTTTCAAAATTCTTTGGCAGCAATGGATGCATCTGTCATTGAAACTATGAAAAGTAAAAATATCGATAGAATTAAAACTTCCACTCATCTTTATACTCGGTCAAATTAATATAAGTAAGCACTGATCCCTCAAAATCATCTTTTTTTCTTTTCTCTTTTACATGGATTGACATGACTAACAAGATTACTGCTTCCCTACAAGTTCTTAATAGATTAATAACCAAATCATGAAATTCATCTATTGAAATAGATGTTGCTAACTCATCTATTTTTGAATCATTTTGAAACAAATTGGTTCTGATAAATTTTTTTAATATTGATGCTCCATAATATTTCTTATTTTATATGTTCTATTTAGCATAGGGTCTATATGATCTTTATAATCAGAAACAGAATTGCCATATAAGTCTTTTTTATCCAGTAAAAAGCTTTTAATGGGTTCCCAAGAATTACTATAGCCATGAGAAGGTTGAAGATTTTTAATTTTTGCTTTCAAGGTAGTTTCATCTACACTAAAAATGGTATCAACAGTGAAAAAAGACGTTTCACAACCTGAATTGTGAAACGCCTTGAAAGTTGATATATAAGATAGATTAACGTTTTGAGAACTGTGAAGCTTTACGAGCTTTCTTAAGACCTGGTTTTTTACGTTCAACCATACGTGCGTCACGAGTAAGTAAGCCAGCACGTTTAAGAGCTAAACGGAAATCAGGATCAACTTGTAACAATGCGCGTGCGATACCGTGACGGATTGCACCTGATTGTCCAGCGTATCCACCACCATTTACGTTTACAAAAACATCGTATGAACCTTTAGTTTCTGTAACGCCGAATGGTTGGTTGATTACTTCACGCAAGTCTGCGTGTGGGATGTATTCTTCAACATCTTTTTTGTTAACAGTAATTTTACCAGTACCTGGTACTAAACGTACGCGGGCTACTGCATTTTTACGACGGCCAGTGCCGATATATTGAGCTTGTGCCAATGAAATTCCCTCCTATTAGATTAAGTTTGTGATGTCCAATACTTCTGGTTGTTGTGCAGCATGTGGGTGTTCAGCGCCAGCATAAACATGAAGTTTCATTCCTTGTTTACGGCCTAAAGTGTTTTTAGGAAGCATGCCTTTTACAGAAGTTTCGATCAAACGACGAGAATTTTTAGCACGTAATTCTCCAGCAGAGACTGATTTCAATCCTCCTGGGAAGTTTGAGTGACGGTAATAAATTTTATCGCTTGCTTTGTTACCTGTTAATTTGATTTTTTCTGCATTAATGACGATTACGAAATCGCCTGTATCCACATGAGGTGTGAATGTTGGTTTATTTTTACCACGTAAGACAGATGCTACTACTGCTGAAAGACGACCCATAGGAACATCTGTTGCATCTACTACGTACCATTTACGTTCTACTTCGCCTGGTTTGGCCATATATGTTGTACGCACAATTTTTTCCTCCAATTCAATTTCACGAATGTTTGACATACACTTGAGTTTCCGGGGCTCTTGTGGGGCAAACAATACCATATAACATAATACCTTCTATAAAGCCTAATGTCAACGTAATTCCGCCTCTTTTTGAAAATTTTCTCCATTCATTTTCTGCCATTTTCTCTGAAAAACGAAACTTGTTGTTGCAGACTTCTAAAACTGAATACCAGAATGAATATTATGTATAAACTTTCATTAAAAAAGTGAGCATCCACTTCTTTTCCTTAATCATCGATAATAGTATAAAAACCTGATAATCACCATTTTTATGTATAAATATTTAATTTTACCCTTGATTTATTATTTTTATTCTGATAAGATAGCTTCAATCACTTGAAAACACGCGGAAAAGGAGTTAATAAGTATGAAAGAAAAAGTAATATTGGCCTATTCTGGGGGATTAGATACCTCCGTTTCAATTAAATGGTTAACGGACCAAGGATATGATGTGGTAGCTTGCTGCCTAGATATCGGTGAAGGTCGCGACACCCAATCCATTAAAGACAAAGCGTTGGCAGTTGGCGCGATTGAATCGTATGCCATCGATGCCCGCGAAGAATTCGCCCAAGATTTTGCTTTGATCGCTTTACAAGGCAATACTTTTTATGAAAATTCTTATCCTCTTGTTTCCGCTTTGTCTCGCCCATTGATCGCCAAGAAATTGGTGGAGTTGGCATTAGCGACTGGCGCAACGACCGTCGCCCACGGCTGTACCGGCAAAGGCAACGACCAAGTTCGGTTTGAAGTGGCGATCGCCGCTTTAGCGCCTCACTTGAAAGTCATCGCACCGGTTCGGGAATGGAAATGGTCCCGGGAAGAAGAGATTGCCTATGCGGCTGAAAAAGGGGTACCGATTCCCGCTGACTTGGACAATCCGTATTCCATCGACCAAAACTTGTGGGGACGTGCTTGTGAGTGCGGCGTCTTAGAAGACCCTTGGGCAACACCGCCAAAAGGAGCCTACGCCATCACGCAAGAATTAGAAGATACTCCTGATGTACCAACGATCGTTGAGATCACCTTTGATCAAGGGGTACCGACCGCCATTGATGGTGAAACGATGAATCTAGCAGAATTGATCATGAAACTAAACCGGATGGCTGGCGAGCATGGCGTTGGTCGGATCGACCATATCGAAAATCGTCTGGTGGGGATCAAATCACGGGAAGTTTATGAATGTCCAGGAGCGATCGCTTTGATGACGGCTCATAAAGAATTGGAAGATTTGGTCTTTGTACGGGAATTGGCGCATTTCAAACCAATCATCGAGCAGCAATTAGCGCAAGTCATCTATGACGGCTTATGGTTCAATCCATTGACGGAAGCCTTGATTACCTTCCTGAAAAGCACACAAGTCTACGTCAACGGAATCGTGCGTTTGAAATTATTCAAAGGCAACGTCATTTGTGAAGGACGGAAATCTGAAAACAGCCTGTACGATGAAAACTTAGCAACGTATACTTCTGCAGATACCTTTGATCAGCATGCGGCTATCGGCTTCATCAAATTATGGGGACTGCCAAGCAAAGTGCACGCTGAGATCCAAGCACAACAGCAACTAACAGAAACATTGATTTAAGTATGCACGGCTGAAGCTGCCGCTTCAGCCATAATCTTTTTTTGAGGTGAGAATATGGCAAAATTATGGGGCGGACGTTTCGATGGGAAAAACGAAGCATGGATCGATGCTTTTGGGGCTTCCATCACGTTTGATCAAAAGTTAGCAAAGCAAGACATTCTTGGCAGTTTGGCACATGTCAAAATGCTGGTCCATACGGGCATCATCAGTCAACCCGATGGCGAAGCGATCATTGGCGGCTTGACCACGATTCAACAGCAAGTAGCCGCTGGCGAATTGACCTTCACGATTGAAAATGAGGACATCCATTTAAACATCGAGACATTCTTGCATGAATTGATTGGACCAGTGGCAGGCAAATTGCATACTGCCCGTAGTCGTAATGACCAAGTGGCGACCGATATGCATTTGTATTTGAAAGAAGTCGTTCAAGAGGTGATCACTTTGATCGCTGAATTGCGAGAAGCGCTGGTTTTACAAGCCGAAGCCAACATCTACACCATCATGCCTGGTTATACCCATCTGCAGCATGCACAGCCGATTTCTTTTGCCCATCACCTCTTAGCCTATTACAGTATGCTGACGCGTGACCAAGAGCGTTTCAGTGAGAGTTTGAGCCGCATCGATGTGATGCCTTTAGGCAGTGCTGCTTTGGCAGGAACTACCTTCCCTATCGATCGTGATTTCACTGCTCAAGAGTTAGGGTTCAGCAATATTTACAGCAACAGCCTAGATGCGGTCAGTGATCGTGATTTTATCTTGGAATTTTTAAGCAACGCCTCTTTATTGATGATGCATCTGTCTCGTTTTTGTGAAGAGCTGATTCTTTGGTGCAGCCACGAGTACCAATTTGTGGAACTGACCGATACCTTCTCCACCGGCAGTTCCATCATGCCTCAAAAGAAAAACCCTGACATGGCGGAGCTGATCCGTGGAAAAACAGGACGTGTCTATGGGAACCTCTTTGGTCTTTTAACAGTCATGAAGGGCTTGCCGCTGGCGTACAACAAAGATTTCCAAGAAGACAAAGAAGGCATGTTTGACAGCGCCGAAACCATCACGAAAAGCTTGCAGATCATGACAGGCATGATCGCAACGATGAAGGTCAATCAAGCACGGATGCAAGAATCCACTGAAAAGGATTTTTCCAACGCAACAGAATTAGCGGATTACTTAGCTGGCAAAGGCGTGCCTTTCAGACAAGCCCATGAGATCGTCGGCAAGCTCGTCAGTGAGTGTTTGAGCAAAGGCATCTATCTGCAAGATGTTTCCTTGGAAGACTACCAAGCGATCCATCCTGCCATCGATAGCGATATTTTTGAAAAACTTGATTCCTATACCGCCGTCAAAAATCGTCATTCTTATGGCGGCACCGGTTTTGATCAAGTGGCACAACAAATTGAAGCCGCCAAAGGGTTATTAGCAATCAAGTAAAAAAACCAGCGAAGAAAATTCTTCGCTGGTTTTTTGTTGATTAATGACGTACGCGAGATTTCGCTGGATCGATCAATGGCGCTTCGCCTAAGTGCGCTTGGATCATCCAAATACGTTTTTCGATGGCTGTTTTGAAGCCGATGAAGATATCTTGGGTTGGATCGTCGCCTTCTTCACCAGATACTTCGATCCCTTTTTGGTATAAGTCCGCTAAGTAACGGTAACCTTCCACCAATGTAGCTAAGCGTTCTGGAATCGTGCGGTCCCAGTTACCCACTTCATCAGGGATTTGAGTGTGTTCTGCCATTTCACGCAAAGTTGAATATGGTGAACCGTCTAATGTAATCAAGCGTTCAGAAACTTCATCCAATTGCTCATTTAAATCATCCATGAATTCGTCCATCATTGGATGCAATGTCAAAAAGCCAGGTCCACGCATGTACCAGTGTGTTTGGTGAACGACCATAGCCATTTGGCTTAAATCAGCAACAAGTTGGTTTAATACTTCTTTTGTTTGTTCAAATTTCATAACGATTCCTCCTCTAAATTATCTATTTTAAGGATAATACGAAACAAATAAAAAGTACAACAAAATCATCTATTTGAGAAAATTTCTCACTCTCTTACGTATTTCTTTATAAGGAGGATCGAAAAATGACGATTTTCGTGTTTTTTTTAGGCGCTTTACTCGGCTTCTTTTGGCTTTTGCTCTTACAAACCCTGTTTTGGAATCCGTCAAAAAGTGATTCTCGTTCTCATTACCAGAAGGTGAACAAAGTTTCGGATAACCATTGGTTTTTTCTGCTTCCTACAAGATGGCCTTCATCCCCGCTTTATTGGGTCTTCGCTTGCATATGCTATGGCGGACTTTGCGGGGTTGCCTTTCATGCTTCAGAAAGCTTTCTGGCTTTTGTCTGGCTGACCAGTGCCTTTTTACTCAGCTTGACCGACTTGATAGACTATAGCGTCTACCCGCAACTGCTGTACCCCGCCCACCTACTGCTAGCGCTGGCACAGCTTAGAAGCGACGCTTTTTTTCAATGGCTGTCTTTAGGCTTGCTGGTTCCACTGGTCTTTTTTGTCTGGCAGAAAAAAATGGGCGGCGGCGATCTCTTAGTGCTGGCAGGCTGGGGCACTTGGCTAGCGCCAAAGACACTTTTGGCCCTCTTACTAGTAGCCAGCAGTCTCGGTCTCCTCGCTTTTTTTAGCTATCAAGGCATCTGGAAGAAACGATTGGCGCAGTTGCCCTTCGTCCCCTTCTTGAGTCTGGGTTTGCTGATTGTTCGCTTTCTAGTGTTTCATACTTTTGACACTTTTTTTCTTTGAAGTGAAGAAAAACAGGACAGGAAAAAGCGGGACAAGTTGGCCTCATCCCGCTTTCTCTTTCTGCTCTGTTGCTTCCCCTGCCTATGATAACGGCGTCCGTTTTTTGCGATCAAGGTAGATGGCTACTGCGATCACTACTAACAACAGTCCCAAGACGACCCAACCAGCGGTCGTGGTGTCATTGGTTTTCGGTAAGTTGCCAGTTCCCGGTTTCGTTGTTTTGCCTTCTTTGACACGGTTGTTGAATACCATGTCTGCCGTTTGCTCCGCTTCAGCTACTAATTTTCCTGCTTGATCTTTGACGGTGACCGTTACTTGATAGGTGGTTTCATCATAGATGATCGTTGCATCGTTGCCAGCTTTTTCACGAATCGTGTAACGATGTTCCCCAGCATCGTCATACGTCAATGCATCAAAGGTAATCGTTCCATTTGCATCATTGCGTTGGGTTTGCAGAACCTTTCCAGCTTCATCCACTAATTCAAATGCGAATTCGTTGGCTTGCAAATCTCTACCTGTCAAGACTTTCTTAGCACTTAGTACGACACTGCCAGCTTGTGGCTGGTAGCTGTTTTCAAAGACTTGACTGCCTTCGTATTCGGCAACTGCGGTCAACTGTCCGTCTTCATCAGTGACGGTCACAACTACCGCTAGCTCTTTCGTATCGTACGTGATGGTGCCATCAGTTCCTGTTTTCTCACGAATGGTGTAGTGGTACTCACCTGTTTCATCATAGGCGAGAGCGTCAAAGTAGATCTTGCCCGTGGCGTCGTTGGCTTTTGTTTGAAGTACGTTGCCTTCTTCATCGACTAGTTCAAAGTCGAATTCATTTGCTTGTAGTGTACGACCAGTTAAGGTTTTCTCGGCACTTAGAACGACACTGCCAGCTTGTGGTTGGTAGCTGTTTTCAAAGACTTGACTGCCTTCGTATTCCGCCACTGCGGTCAACTGTCCGTCTTCATCAGTGACAGTAACGACTACTGCCAGTTCTTTCGCATCGTACGTGATGGTGCCATCAGTTCCTGTTTTCTCACGAATGGTGTAGTGGTACTCACCTGTTTCATCATAGGCGAGAGCGTCAAAGTAGATCTTGCCCGTTGCATCATTGGCTTTTGTTTGAAGAACAGTTCCGTCTTCATCGACTAGTTCAAAATCGAATTCATTTGCTTGTAAGGTACGACCAGTTAAGACTTTCTCAGCACTCAGTACGACACTGCCAGCCTTTGGTTGATAGCTGTTTTCAAAGACTTGATTGCCTTCGTATTCCGCCACTGCGGTCAACTGTCCGTCTTCATCAGTGACGGTAACGACTACTGTCAGTTCTTTCGTATCGTAGGTGATGGTGCCATCGTTTCCTGCTTGCTCACGGATGGTATAGCGGTATTCGCCAGCTTTCTCATAGGCGAGAGCGTCAAAGTAGATTTGTCCGGTTGCATCATTGGCTTTTGTTTGAAGTACAGTTCCATCTTCATCCACCAGTTCAAAGGCAAATTCGTCAGCTTGTAAGGTGCGGCCTGTCAACACTTTCTCGGCACTTAGTACGACACTGCCGGCTTTTGGCGTATAGTCGTTTTCAAAGATCGCATTGCCATCATACGTTGCTTTTGCCACTAGTTGCCCGTCTTCATCGGTGACTTTTACGACAACGCCAATTTCTTTCGTGTCATAGGTAATGGTACTATCTGCGCCAGCTTTTTCCCGAATCGTATAACGGTATTCGCCGACTTCGCCATATGTCAATTCATCGAAATAGATTTGACCATTTACGTCATTGGTTTTCGTCTGCAACACGTTGCCTGCTTCACCGACTAGCTCAAAGGCAAACTCGTTGGCTTCCAGCGTGCGGCCCGTCAATACTTTCTCAGCATTCAGCACCACTCCGCCGGCTTTTGGCGTATAGTCGTTTTCAAAGACTTGGTTACCTTCATATTCGGCAACTGCGGTCAACTGTCCCGCTTCATCCGTCACAGTAACGACTACCGCAAGTTCTTTCGTATCGTAAGTGATGGTGCCATCGTTTCCTGCTTGCTCACGGATGGTGTAGTGGTACTCGCCTGCCTTGTCATATGCAAGAGCATCGAAGGTAATTTGTCCGGTTGCATCATTGGCTTTTGTTTGAAGAATGTTACCTTCTTCATCTACCAGTTCAAATATAAATTCGTCAGCTTGCAACGTGCGGCCTGTCAACACTTTCCCGGCACTCAGTACGACACTACCAGCTTTTGGTGTATAGTCGTTTTCAAAGATCGCATTGCCATCATACGTTGCTTTTGCCACTAGTTGCCCGTCTTCATCGGTTACTTTCACGACAACACCAATTTCTTTCGTGTCATAGGTAATGGTACTATCTGCGCCAGCTTTTTCCCGAATCGTATAACGGTATTCGCCGACTTCGCCATATGTCAATTCATCGAAATAGATTTGACCATTTACGTCATTGGTTTTCGTCTGTAACACGTTGCCTGCTTCACCGACTAGCTCAAAGGCAAACTCGTTGGCTGCTAGTGTGCGGCCTGTCAACACTTTCTCTACATTCAAGACCACACCGCCAGCTTTTGGCGTATAGTCGTTTTCAAAGACTTGGTTGCCTTCATATTCCGCCACTGCGATCAACTGTCCGTCTTCATCGGTGACGGTCACGACTACCGCTAGTTCTTTCGTATCGTAAGTGATGGTACCGTCAGTTCCTGTCTTCTCACGAATGGTGTAGTGATACTCACCTGTTTCCTCGTAAGGGAGCGCGTCAAAGTAGATCTTGCCAGTGGCGTCATTGGCTTTTGTTTGAAGTACAGTTCCATCTTCATCGACTAGTTCAAAATCGAATTCATTTGCTTGTAAGGTACGACCGGTTAAGACTTTCTCGGCACTTAGTACGACACTGCCGGCTTTTGGCGTATAGTCGTTTTCAAAGACTTGGTTGCCTTCGTATTCGGCAACTGCCACAAGCTGTCCGTCTTCATCGGTGACGGTCACAACTACCGCCAGTTCTTTTGCATCGTAAGTGATGGTGCCGTCAGTTCCTGCTTTCTCACGGATGGTATAGCGGTATTCACCTGCTTTATCGTAAGGAAGAGCGTCAAAGTAGATCTTGCCCGTTGCATCATTGGCTTTTGTTTGAAGTACAGTTCCTGCTTCATTGACTAACTCGAAGTCAAATTCTTCTGCTTTCAAATCACGACCAATCAGTACTTTCTCAGCACTCAAAACGACACTACCGGCTTTTGGCGTATAGTCATTTTCAAAGACTTGATTGCCTTCATAGACTGCTTTCGCAATCAACTGGCTGTCTTCTTCCGTGACGGTCACAGTTACCTTTAGTTCCTTGTCAGTATAGGTGATGGTTGGATCGTTGCCGGCTTTTTCCCGAATCGTATAGTGGTACACGCCAGGCTCGTTGTAAGTGATGGCGTCAAAGGTAACTTGACCGTTACCGTCATTGGTTTGCGTTAAAATCACAGAGCCAGCTTCATCCACCAGGTGGAAAGTAAATTCGCCGTCTTTCAACTCGCGTCCATCAAGCATTTTCTGAACATTCAAGGCAAGGGTTGTTTCTTTGATTTCTCGCTTATTGGCTAGTTCAAAAACATAATTGACTTGCTCATCAGAAATAGTGAAGGTGTACTGAGTCGCATCTCGTTCATATCCTTCTGGTGCGGCGATTTCTTGGATCATGTAATCACCGTAGCGCAGATTGTCGATCCGTTCAATGGCGTTGCCGTTTTCCATGATCTGATTGTTTTTCACCACCAGATTCGACAAGATGACTTCATAGGTGTTTTGCGCATTTTTGCGGCTTAGTTGGAAAACTGCTTCTTCATCGATCCCTCGTTCTTTCGTGCCATCGGCATCGTATTTCACGATCGTCAAGGAGCCGTTCGTCCCAGAAGAGGTTCCGCTACCGTCTGTCGATTTGATGGTAACTTCTTTGGTCACTGTGTGAATTTCGATCTCACTACCCGTCAAATTGACACTATTGGCCACCCGTTCATTGTTCAAAATCCCGGGATCAAGCTGTGTTTGATAAACGATAAAGTACGGTTTATCAATCAATTCTTCAAAAGCGATCACTAACGATTGCGTCCCTGCGACCACATCCGAGGTGATTTTCGGATTGTCTTCGTTGGTGAAGGTGACTTTTTCGCCTTTTTCCCACGTGCCATTGTTTAAGACTGCTTCATACACATCTACGATCACGTTATCGTCGGCATCGCGTAAAAAGGTGTGCTGATTGTAGTTGATGGTATCGGTCACTACCGCATTGTGGATTTTGCGACTGTCAGCGTTGATCATGATTTCCCAATCGAGCAATCGATTGTTCTCGGCATTCTGGCTGCCGTTTTTCATCAACCAGTCCGTTTTCGCAGACTTGTCGACTTGCCCATCAGCCGTCAACGTTGTGTCATTGTCCGTCAATGTAATAGTATTTTTGTAGGTAAATACTTCTTCAGATGCTTCCGTTGCCAAGAAGACCGCCAGTGTTTCTGACGTTTCTTTCAGCAAGGTGATCGTAACTTTCTTCGTGTCAGGGTCATAAGTGTAACTGTAATCCTCGTTTAGCACCAATTGCTCTTTCAGTGCTCTGACTTGTGTCGTATATCCAGTTACCGTGACCGTGTAAAGCGCCAAGTCTTTCAAGGTTTGGCCTTCTTGCAGCTGGTCCGTTATGATTGCATCTTTGTTGATTTTTTCTTTGTACGTATTGAATAGCCCCATCCAATAGACTTGATCGCTTGAAGCAGTCTGCTCATCAAAAATAGTTCCTAGATTCCGACCAAATACAGCGGTAATCGCTTTGGCGACATCTTCCCCTTCACCAATGAATAGGCCATATTTCAAGGCATTTTTTAACCAGTTGGTATCCATCCAAGTATTGGATTCAGAAGCTTCCGTGAACGTATTGCCGGCTTCATCTTTATAATGGACAAACGCTGCATTACTAAACCGGCTGCTAGAACTTCCTAATGCGATCTGCTGTGAAACATCGAAGCTGGTTTTGAAATTAGCAGTGATCGTTGCCGAGGTCGTTTGGTACGCTCCTTGCAACTTGATGCGAAAACCAGTCTCAAGTTCCTTCGTTGAGCCATCGGCTAGCGTTTTCGTTTCTGTGATCAGCTCTAGCGTATAGTCGGTATTGAGCTCTAAAGGCTCGGTCACCCCGCTGGCTGTCACGACTAGCGTATCCGCCAATAAAGCTAAAGCACTGCTGTTTGCACCAGAGATCAATTGATAGCGGTCTTCTATGATCAGGTCGCTAACTTTTTGCTGATTGGTATTGGCTTCAATTTTCCATGCGACAGTCTTCGTTTCATAGTCTTTGGTGCCAGCGGTTTTCACGACACCGATCGTTTTGGTTGGTGTCACTGTCCCGCTGCCCGTCAACGAGGTATTTTGATTGTCGCGGATCGAAGCGTAATTGTATATACGGGTATCGGCTAAAACCGATTCATACAACTGGGTGTCGTATTGGATCTTGTAGTAGCCAGCTTTGGCAAACGTGATGCCAAAGCGTACGATTTCCCCCTCTTTGTCCAGCTGGTATGACCCATCAAAGGACCAGTCCTCTGAAGGGATTGGGTTACCGTCTTTGTCAGTGATCACCAAAGTTTCTGGAACAAAAAAGTGCAAGGCTTTTTCAGGATCTGTTCCCGAGTAGGTCTGATCCAAAACTCTGGCTTGATCTTTGTCCAATGTAACGGAAATTTCCCAAGATGCTCGTTTCGTTTCTGGATCGTAGCCTTTAAATCGTTTGTATTCTGATTGTTCATCGTAGGTAACCGTTGCTTCTGCGGTTTTTTCTGTAAAATCGCTACCGTTGATTGTTGCCGTGTTTTTGAAAGAAGAAGCCGTTGGATCGGTGACTGCACTATTGATCACGATTCGAACCGGTTGATTAACCGTTTGATTGAAGGTAAACGTATTGTTAACACTGTTATACGTATATAAGCCATCGGTACGAATCCATTCATCGGTGGATTCATCGTACAAGTAGCCTGTCGAGGTACTATAAGCTAATCCTTGTGGCATCTTATCGGTGATCACAACATCATGCAATTCACGACTGGCTTGGTTAAAAATAATTTCCCAAACCACTGAACCGCTGGAAGTTACGTTACCCGTCTTAATGATATCGACCTCATAAATAGGCAATGTAATGATGATCTCATGGCCATCTTCATCGTAAATCCCGGTAGGAATGGTCACTTCCTCAGTAACGGTGCTTACACTTAATTCAGTGATCAGATCAATAGTCCCTGAGCGGTTGGAAAGTGTTTGTGCTGCCTCATTAAAAGTAACGGTCAATGTACCATCGAGTGCTAAGGTAAAGCTTCCGATCGATTGTCCGCCGGAACGGGTCAATTCACCACTGACGGTGTTATGAATGGCAAAATAATTCGGCAATTGATACGTATAATAATCACCAGCACGAATTTCTTCCGTATCTGCTAACGACCAGTCAAAATGAATTTTGATATTGTCATTATACATCGGTGGATTTTCGGCAGTGAAGGGTTGATCGTTTAAGTCAGTGATTCGGACATTGTCAAAAAGTTGTACTCCCCGTTCGTTTAGGTTGGCACTAAGATTTTCAGCGGTAGTAGAAGCTTCCGTTTCCGTCTCTGTCTCAGTATCTGGTGCTCGGGGTTGAATGCTGTTTTGATTCAGTGTCGAAGATGCTTGGGTTGCTTGACTTTCACTAGGGACGGTTGCTTGTTCTTCTTCTGCTTGACTCGTTGCTGACTGAACTGCTCCCGCTGTCGATGAATCCGTAGGTGCTTTTTCCGTATCGATCGTTCCGGTCACAGGTTCAGTACTTTCTAACGTTTCGGTCGTTCTTTCGGTACTTTCGGTTGCATTGATTGCTTCTGCTAGAATGATCGTTGGTTCACAAAAAATGGAACCAAGCAAGACTAGCAAACATATATAGATAGAAAATTGTTTTTTCATAATTGTTCATTCCTTTTTATAAATTTTTTTTCAATTGATCTCGGAAGTGCTCTGCGCATAACATTGTTCAACAGTGAGCAATACATCCCAATAAACAACTGCTTTTTGCCTCCTCACTAAGGTTCAATCATTTTGGTCTTTGCTACTTGTATCAAACGTATTACTACTATTCCACACTTCTATTTTCCCAAAATTTGGGTGGGGGATGTATTCAAAAAAAATACAACACGTAATTTTTTTGAATACATGTAAAAACGTGATACTATTTACTTAAAAGGGGGCTCGACAGGCATCATGTTACGGAAATTGTTATCATCTACCACACAAAAGAAACTACAGCTGATTGAGTATTTATTAGACGATCAGGGGACGAGTCTTCACGATTTGGCAGTGAAATTTTCCATTTCAATGTCTGCAGCGAAAACCTATATCGCGGAAATCGACAATGAATTTTCGTTTCTGGACTTACAATTTGACGATTATTCAGCTGTTCGCCTACACTTGCAGCCTTTCGCTACTCGACTAGACGTATACAGCCAGTTTTTAAATCGCTCGTCTGCGTTTCAATTGTTAGAACTACTCTTCTCATCAAGTTTCACTAGTTATGACATGCTGGCACTAGAATTAAATTTAAGCAAGTCATCGATCATTCGTTTGATCAAGAGGATCAATTTGGTTCTGGCACCGTATGATTTCTTCATCGCAACCAAACCCATCCAGTTAAAAGGAAATGAAAACAATATTCGCCAATTTTTTCTGATTTTCTTCTTAGAGAAGTACCAGTATGAATTTGTGGATGCCAACATTAACCAAGAGCAGGATTTCTTGAAGATCGCCCGTATCATGGCTGCTGCGACACCCTTAAAACTTTATTTTTCCGACATCAAAAAAATTGCCTTTGTAATCTATATCAACACGAAGCGCGATCGCTTATACGCTTCCAATCCCAATGGGAACCACATCGAATATTTCTTAGAAAAAATCGATTTAAGCGAATTTACTGGCTACAGTCGTGCTTACGTCGAGAAAATGGTCGGCTATATCACAACCCATATCGGTCAAGACCCCGCTGTCTTTCGCGAGACCAAACAAGAGTTTTATCAAATGACCAAGCGTATATTTAAAAAATACAACTATCATGAAGCCAATTTTGAAGAGAAGTTGGATGCCGTCGTCTTTTCCTATTTTCTTGGAATCAACTTGCAGGTTCCTTACTGCATCTTGGATGATCGCTTTGCTCGTTTTGTCAATAACTGTGATTTGGTCCAACAGACAGTCAATCAAGACATCGTTCAGGTTTTGACCCATTCGAATTTGCCAATCATTCGACCAAGTACGATCAATTACCTAATTTATATTTTCCATACCTCTTTTCCAAATTTCGCCAAAGAAATCATCGATACCCACGCTGACTTTCGCTTAGCTTTGTTTTATGATACAAATAGTTACCATACGGAATTTATCCAGACGAAAATCCAACAGTTTATTCCTTATCAGCTAACAATCACGATTTTAAATCCTCTGGACTCGTTTTCTCTGACCAAACTGGACGAGACTTATGATTTGATCATCGGCAATTTGACCCCCTCCTGCAGAAAAAATGTGTTTCATTATGCAGACATCAACCTGACTTCGAATGATTTGGCGTTTATCGCTCGGCAGATTCAGGAAAAGGGGATTCGGATGCTGCAAGAAAAGAGTGCGCAATAAAAAAACCCTCGAAAAGTCGCAATTTAGCGATTTTTCGAGGGTTTTTTTGTTATTTATTTACTGTTTAATTTTGTTCACTACGCCATGGCTGGACGTTTTGCTGGCGATACAGAGCTGCTTTCCCAATTGCATTGAAGAGGGTCATTTTTTGCGTAACCACTGCTTTGGCTGCCTCAATACATTCTGGGTAAATGGCATTTGGATCCCACAATTCCGTTTCTGCTAAGATTTGGCGGCATTTTTTATAAAAGGCGTATTTATAGTCAGAGGAGATATTTACTTTTTGGATACCGATTGCCACTGCCTGAGCGATTTCTTCATCGGGATTGGCCGATCCGCCATGCAACACCAATGGGATATCGACACGATCTTTGATTTCTTGCAAGACATCCATTTTTAATTCCGGTTTGATATCTTTTGGATAAATACCATGGGCAGTTCCAATCGCAACTGCTAGTGTATCAATGCCTGTCTTCTCAATGAATTCTTGTGCATCTTCTGGACGAGTATAAATCACTTCGGAGACGCCCCCTTCAACGGAGGTTCCGGTATTGCCGATCGTTCCCAGCTCGCCTTCGACAGATACCCCAATCGGATGGCAAATCTCGGTAATCTGTTTTGTCAGAGCAATATTTTCTTCAAAAGGCAGCAACGACCCATCGATCATCACTGAGCTGAACCCGCAATGGATCGCCCGCATAATACTCGCCAGACTGTCGCCATGATCCATATGGATCACGATTGGCACAGAACTGTTTTTCGCTCTGGAAACTGCATAGTGGAAAAATTCATCCTTTGTAAAGGCCAATTCTGTTGGGTGGACCGCAATGATGGCTGGTGCATCGTTTTCTTCCGCTGCTTCGATAACGACGCGTAAGAAGTTACTGTCTGCGACATTAAAGGCACCAACAGCAAATTGATTTTCTTTGGCAACGGTCAGTAATTGTTTCATATTGATTAACATATAAGTGTGCTCCATTCTTTTTTAAAGTGATTTGTTTTTTGATCCAGATAATTCGATATACTCTTTAACGACTGCTTTTCCTGCTTCGATGGTTTGGTGGATCAGGGTCGGATAATCGCTCTCGGGACAAGCATCCAGCTGTTGGTGTAGGGCATTTCTTTGGGCTTTCATAAAATCAGCCCCTACATTGATTTTATTGATTCCTAATGCCACGGAACGTAAGATATTCTCTCTACCGGCTCCCGAGCCACCATGCAAAACCAGCGGTAGGTCAGTGGCTTCTTTGATTGTTTGAACGATATCAAAGCGAAATGCCGGGCGGTACCCTTCTGGATAATCCCCATGACTGGAGCCGTAAGAAAGAGCGAGACAGTCGACCCCGGTTGCTCGAATAAAATGGATGGCTTCCTCTGGATCGGTATACATCCCATCGCTAGTATACTGATCCCCAGCCACTGCTCCCATGTCCCCAACCTCTGCTTCGACACTGGCATTATAGGCTTGCGCAAATTGCACGATCTCTTTGGTGATGGCGATGTTTTTTTCTAAAGGATGCATAGAGGCATCCATCATGACGCTTGAGAACCCTTCATGGAGACATTGTTTGACGAAGGCGATATCCTGTCCGTGATCCAGATTGATGGCAACCTCCACATTGACATTTTCCGCCATCCGAATGATCGGCTGGGTTAAGTAACGATGATCCAGATGGGTTTTTAAATGGCCTTGCAACAAATCCACGATGATGGGTGCATGAGATTCTGCAGCGGCATCGATCACTGCTTTAGCGGTTTCTAGGTTAAAACAATTGATAGCCATAACCGCATAGTTTTCTCGATTGGCTTTTTGCAGCATCTCTTTCATTGATACATACATCTTCTTCGCTCCTTTTCTTAAGAAATTTCAATCGACGAAAAGTCAATGTCTTCTTCCTCTTCCACGATGGGCGTTTCAACGGGTGCCTTTTTCAATGCAAAGAGCAAAACACCGGTGATGGCAGAACCAATCAAGAGTGCGATGGTAAATTTCAGTGGATCCGTCATGGCAGGAATGATGAAGACCCCTCCAGATGGTACCGGTGAACCGACGCCCCAAACCATGCTTAGACCACCGCCGACGGCTGCTCCGGCCGTACAGGAAAAAATGACGCGAAACGGATCGACGGCAGCGATCGGGATCACCCCTTCTGTGATCATGCAAAGACCCATTGGAAAAGCGATCTTGATGTTGTCTTCTTCTTCCGTAGAATATTTGGGTCGGCGTAAGAGACGAGAGAGGACCCAAGAGATCGTAACACCAAAGGGCGGCACCATTGAGGCTAAAATTTTCACGGCTTCGGGTTCTTGAATGCCTTCCAATAATAGCCCATCAGCAAATAGCGAGGCGACTTTGTTGACGGGTCCGCCAAAATCAAAGGCAGCCATACCACCGACAATCGCGCCAAATAAGAAATTCCCCGAGCCTTGCAGATTCGTTAAGAAGGTAGTCAACGCGTCAGTGGCCCACACGATCGGTACACCGATGACGAAGAACATCAAAGCACCGACGATCAGTGTCGACAAAACTGGAACGATCATCATTGGCATCAGACCTTGTGCCCAACGTGGTACTTTAAGGTTTTTTACTAAGAATAAGACCAGATAACCTGCGAGATAGCCTCCTAACATTCCCCCTAAAAAGCCTGCGCCAATCGCATTGGCAATCAGTCCCATAAAGAGTCCGGGAGCGATTCCTGGACGATCGGCAATGGAGTAGGCGATCGCGGCAGCGATCACTGGCGCCAGCAGCCCCATCCCTAAAACGCCCAGCGAGACCAGTGCATCCGGGATCGTATAGGCAGCATCGTAATTTTCAATGACTGTGCCGTTGGTAAGATTTCCGATCGCAATCAAAAGCCCGGCTGTTACAACGACCGGCAGCATATACGAGATGGCGGTTAAGGCATGTTTTTTCAACTGCAGCTGTTTCATCATTTGTTTCATCCCCCTTTAAATTTGCATTGTCAGAACATCCATTGATTCATCCCTGATTTAATTTTTCTTCAATCGTTTCAAGCAAACGCTTAGGCGCTTTGATCACCATACTAGTTGGAATTTCTACTATTCGCTTGCCTTCAAAGCGGTCTCTGCCGCCGATTTTGATATCTGCCGCAATAATGACAACATCAGCTGCTTGAATATCTGCTTCTGTCAATTCACTTTCTGTCCCGATGGTTCCTTGGGTTTCGATATGGACTTCATGACCAAGTTCTTTCGCAGCTGTTTCAATTTTTTGCTTAGCAATATACGTATGAGCGATTCCTGAAGTACAAGCAGCTACACCAACGATTTTCATCTCTTCTCCCCCTTTCTTAGTTTTCTGCCATTGGATCTTTAGCAAGCAAGGCCATCATTTGATCCTTTGTCCCTGACGCAACGAGACGATCAATAAACGATTCATCTGCTAGTAGCATCGCTACCTTTTGCAGCAGCTTGATATGCATCGTATTGGCATCGGTATTTTTGACTGCAAACAAGATAATTACTTGAACGGGCGCTTCATCGATGGACTCCCATTCAAGCGGACGCTTGATTTTTCCGATCACTAAGGAAGTCTTTTTCACACTGTCTGACTTTCCATGTGGGATTGCTAAGCCATGTCCGATACCGGTCATTCCTTCCATTTCTCGGGCAAAGACATCTTGGGTGAACCCTGCTAAATCGGTAATTATCTGGTTTTCATATAAAAGTTCAGAGAGTTCAGTGATTGCCTCTTCTTTTGAATTCGCTTCCATTTCCATCTTGATAAGATTGGGATTGATTACATCTGCGATACTGAACGCTTGGATCGTTTGGCTTTCGTTTTTCATCTTTACATCTCTCCTAATAGTTGTTTGACTCGCTTTTCATCCTGTTTGGTAAATACCGAATTGACTAAAATCGTCGGCACCTTCGTTTCTACTGGCAAATTAATGGTGGTTAAGATCAAATCGATATTCTGGTAGTCTTGCGCATGCTTTCGGTACATACGAGCGGAAAGCACATCCACGATATCCAACTCTGGAAATGCTCGTTGGACTTTGACTTTCAGCAGCTCAGAAGTCCCTACGCCGCTGCTGCACATGATTAAGACTCGCTGTCTGCGCCGACGAATGACTTTAAATTTCACAAAATACAGCACTAAGAAACCAATCTCGTCTTCCGATATGGGATTCGTTCCATAGGTTCGCTCCACTTCCTTGCTGACTTGTGCCACTTGCTCAAAAATCCTTGGATACTCTAGTTGAATGTCATTTAGCAGACCGTTTTTCACGATAATTTTATTCTTTAGCCGATAGAGCATCGGCTGGATATGGCAAAGTAGATCGGTCTTGTCTGTTTGCTGGTTCAATTGAATACCCAGTGCTTTTTCCATCTGGTTAGTAAAAAACTCCGTGATTTCGCTGGCTTCTTTTGTCAGATTGGTCATTGCCAAGGGTTTGTTTTCCACTCTGGAAGACACTAGATACTGGTAGAGATAAAATACCTCACTTTCTGGCAGCTCCGTCACGAGATAGGCATTGATTCTTTCAATCACTTGTTGGGCAATTTGATAAAACTCTTGGTGCTGTTCAATCAAATGCTGTTCTTCCTCATCTAAACCCTCAATTATCTCTTCACGGTCAATTTCTCCTTCCCTCATTCGTAAAATCAGAATATACAGATGCGAGAAAATATTCATGTTGTAAGGATACGCAATACTGTTCGCGAGTTTTCGCTCAATGAATTCAAGAATTGAGGTAATAAAGTTGATATCAAAGGCATTGATGGGATATTTTTGCGTGACCATTTCTTCATTCCACACATGGGTTTTCGTAAAGAGATCATTGACACAGCGACGGATATTTTTTTCGGTACCAATCACTGCAATTCTCTTATCGGATCGGATCAACTGGAGTTCAAAGTACTGAAAATATTCCGAAAGACGATTGATATCACTACTTATCACTGCTTCACTCAAATAGTAATGAGCGAACAACTCTTTGATCATTAAACGCTTTGGTGATTTAAACAATAAATGCAGTGCAATCGCATGACGTCGCTCAAGCGGCTCATCATGTTGATCCGTTTCTTGATTTTCAATCGTCCCTTTGAGATACGCTTCATAATCCAAACAAAATCCTTTGCCGATTTCAGACCGAATGATTTCTGAACCAGCAGCCTCATTGATCCGCTTGATCGTCCGATAAATGGTTTTTGTTGAAACCTTAGCAGCTGTGGCTAGTTCATTAGCGGTCAAATTCATCCCCTGTATCATAAACTGCTCAATCAAACGTGTTTCTCTCTTGCTCAGCTTCATACTGTCTCCCTCCGTATCTTTACTATAGCCTTCTTTGGCTCGAGTATTTCTTAATCGATGTCCACTGATTTGGACATTTCAAAAATAACGCTTTCATTAATCGTCCCAAATGCCCCCTTTTCTAAGATGAAAGAAGGGCGCATTCTTTTTCGTGACATCTCCTTTTGCTAAACAAAAAAAGCTTGCCATTCCGAAGAATGACAAGCTTTTCCTTCACACTGAGTCAATCAGGTGCTGGGCATTGATTAGTTTTGGCTGTTCAATGCGTCTTCAGCAGCCATTTGTGCTTCGATGTCTGAGATGCTGTAGACATTTTCGCTGGCAACTGTTACTTCTTTTGGTTCCATTTCACGGTAACGAGGCATACCAGTACCAGCTGGGATGATCTTACCGATGATAACATTTTCTTTCAATCCAAGAAGTGGATCTTTCTTGCCGCGGATCGCTGCATCGGTCAACACGCGAGTGGTTTCTTGGAAGGACGCAGCAGACAAGAAGCTGTTGGTTTCCAAGGATGCTTTCGTAATCCCTAATAGGACTGGACGGCTAGTTGCAGGAACGCCGCCGGCTACCAAAGTGTCGTAGTTGCGGTCTTTAAAGTCGGCGATATCCAACAATGTTCCTGGCAAGATGCCTGAATCACCTGGATCCATGACGCGGACTTTGCGCAGCATTTGACGAACCATTACTTCGATATGTTTGTCGCCGATTTCTACCCCTTGCATACGGTACACGCGTTGAACTTCCCGTAATAGGTAGTTTTCAACAGACAAGACATCGCGAACTTGTAACAGTTGTTTTGGATCGATCGATCCTTCTGTCAATGGTGCACCACGATGGATAAAGTCGCCTTCTGCTACTTTCATCCGGGCAGTATAAGGAACGGTATACGTACGCGTATCGGTTTCCCCTTTGATGGTCACTTCTTTGGTCCGAGTTGAAGGATCTTCTGAGATATCGATGACTTCTCCGGTAACTTCGGTAATGACCGCTTGTCCTTTCGGATTACGGGCTTCAAAGATTTCTTGGACACGAGGGAGACCTTGCGTGATATCGTCTCCGGCAACCCCGCCGGTATGGAAGGTACGCATGGTCAACTGAGTACCAGGTTCACCGATTGATTGGGCAGCGATGGTACCGACTGCTTCCCCAACTTCAACTTCAGAACCAGTGGCTAAGTTGCGGCCATAACAATGTTTACATACACCATGTTTGGTGTTACATGTAAAGACAGAGCGAATCGATACTGTTTCGATGCCAGCATCTACCGTTGCTTTGGCTAGGTCTTCGGTGATCAATTGGTTGACCCCAAGAATCACTTCGCCAGTTTCCGGATGGATGATTGATTTACGAGTGTAACGACCAACTAAACGTTCTTCTAAGGATTCGATGATTTCGTTTCCTTCGCGAATTGCTTGAATATCTAAACCACGGTCAGTGCCACAATCGTCTTCACGGATGATGACATCTTGGGCAACGTCAACGAGACGACGTGTCAAGTAACCGGAATCGGCTGTTTTCAAGGCGGTATCGGTCATCCCTTTACGGGCACCATGGGTCGAGATAAACATTTCCAAGACAGATAGACCTTCACGGAAGTTTGAGATGATCGGCAATTCCATGATACGTCCGTTAGGCGCGGCCATCAATCCACGCATCCCAGCAAGCTGAGTAAAGTTGGAGATGTTACCACGGGCACCGGAATCAGACATCATGAAGATTGGGTTTTTCGCTTCCAATGATTCCATCAGTTTTAACTGAATTTCATCTTTGGCTGCATTCCAAACACCAATAACTCGTTCATAACGCTCGTCATCGGTAATCAAACCACGACGGAATTGTTTCGTGATCGTTTCTACTTGTTTGTGGGCATTGTCGATGATGTCATGTTTTTCGTGCAAGTTCATGATATCAGCGATACCAACGGTGATACCCGCCATTGTTGAGTGGCTGTATCCTAAGTCTTTCATGCGGTCAAGCATGCGTGACGTTTCAGTGATGCGGAAACGTTTGAAAACTTCTGAAATGATGTTTCCTAAGTTTTTCTTCTTGAATGGGCCAACAAGCTCTTGTTCTTTGATGAAGGCAGGCACATCTGTACCAGCTTCAATAAAGTACTTGTCTGGTGTTTGAACCGTCAAGTTGTAGTCTGTCGGTTCGTTCAAGAATGGGAATTCTGGGGGCATGATCGAGTTGAAGATCACTTTACCCACTGTTGTTACCATCAAACGTTGTTTTTGTTCAGACGTGAATGGTTTGTCCCCTAAAGTGTTTGGATTGATGGCGATCCGTGTGTGTAAATGCACGTAGCCATTGCGCCATGCCGTAACTGCTTCGTCCATGTCACGGAAGATCATGCCTTCCCCTTCACGGCCTTCTTCTTCCATCGTCAAGTAGTAGTTCCCTAGGACCATATCCTGAGATGGTGTTACAACTGGTTTTCCGTCTTTTGGATTCAAAATGTTTTGGGCTGCTAACATCAGCATACGTGCTTCTGCTTGCGCTTCTTCGTTCAACGGTACATGAACGGCCATTTGGTCTCCATCGAAATCGGCATTGTAGGCTTCACAAACAAGTGGGTGCAAACGAATGGCACGGCCTTCAACTAAGACTGGTTCAAATGCTTGGATACCTAATCTGTGAAGCGTAGGTGCCCGGTTCAATAGCACTGGATGTTCTTTGATGACATCTTCTAAAACATCCCAAACTTCGTCTTCTTGACGTTCGATTTTGCGTTTGGCATTTTTGATGTTTGACGCGATTTCACGAGAAACAAGTTCCCGCATCACGAATGGTTTGAACAATTCGATCGCCATTTCTTTTGGCAGACCACATTGGTACATTTTAAGGAATGGACCAACGACGATAACTGAACGACCTGAGTAATCGACCCGTTTTCCTAGCAAGTTTTGACGGAAACGACCTTGTTTCCCTTTCAACATGTGAGAAAGAGATTTCAATGGGCGGTTCCCTGGACCTGCAACTGGACGGCCGCGACGACCGTTATCGATCAAGGCATCAACTGCTTCTTGCAGCATCCGTTTTTCATTTTGAACGATGATGTTTGGTGCATTCAAGTCTAACAAGCGTTTCAAACGGTTGTTACGGTTGATTACACGGCGATACAAGTCGTTCAAGTCACTTGTGGCAAAACGTCCACCTTCTAATTGCACCATTGGGCGCAAATCAGGCGGGATAACTGGGATAACGTCCATGACCATCCAGCTTGGTTTGTTTCCTGAAGCACGGAATGCTTCTAAGATATCCAAACGGCGGATCGCACGGGTCCGTTTTTGACCAGTTGCGTTTTTCAATTCTTCTTTTAATTCAGCAACTTCGCCTTCAAGATCAACGCCATCTAATAATTGTTTGATGGCTTCGGCACCCATCGCTGCTGAAAATTCTTGACCGTATTGGTCACGTTTTTCACGGTATTCCCGTTCAGTCAATAGTTGTTTTTTCTCAAGGCTGGTGTTTCCTGGTTCAATCACTACGTATGAAGCAAAGTAGATGATTTCTTCCAATGCACGTGGGCTCATGTCTAGGACAAGACCCATCCGTGAAGGAATGCCTTTGAAATACCAAATGTGTGATACTGGTGCTGCTAATTCAATGTGTCCCATGCGTTCACGACGCACTTTTGAACGTGTTACTTCCACGCCGCAACGGTCACAAACGATGCCTTTATAGCGGATCCGTTTGTATTTGCCGCAAGCACATTCCCAGTCTTTGGTTGGACCGAAAATACGCTCGTCAAACAACCCTTCGCGTTCAGGTTTTAACGTACGGTAGTTAATGGTTTCTGGTTTTTTTACTTCACCATAAGACCAGCTTCTGATTTTTTCAGGAGAAGCCAAACCGATTTGCATACTTTCGAATTTATTTACATCGATCAAAAAAGGTTCCCTCCATTTCATTTCATGGACATATCCGATAGAACGGGGGCTATTTCCGCTAGTGGCGGAAATAGCGAGGGCCGTCTATTATTGCAAGCGATCTTCTGCTGTCTCGATTTGTTGGTTCAACGCGTCGGCGGCATTTTTAGCTTCTGTTTGTGCTTTTTGTTCTAATTCGCGGGCTGTTTGTTGCTCCGCAAATTTTGTTAAGGCATCAACGGTGATCAAATCATCATCGTCATCATCCATATCACGCAGTTCGATCTCTGCATCATCGATATCTAGGACACGCATGTCTAGACCCAGTGATTGCAATTCTTTTACTAATACGCGGAATGATTCTGGTACACCTGGTTTTGGAATTGGTTCCCCTTTGACGATCGCTTCGTATGTTTTCACACGACCAACCACGTCATCTGATTTGTAGGTCAAGATTTCTTGCAAGGTGTAAGCAGCACCGTATGCTTCCAGTGCCCAAACTTCCATCTCTCCGAAACGTTGTCCACCAAATTGGGCTTTTCCTCCCAATGGTTGTTGAGTAACCAATGAGTAAGGTCCAATGGAACGGGCATGCAATTTATCATCGACCATGTGGGCCAATTTGATCATATACATGACACCAACGGAGATGCGGCCATCAAATGGTTCGCCGGTACGTCCGTCGTAAAGCACTGTTTTGGCATCGCTGGCCATTCCTGCTTCAGCAACCGTTGCCCAAACATCTTCATCGCTGGCTCCATCAAAGACTGGTGTTGCCACGTGAATGCCTAATTGACGCGCAGCCATTCCTAAGTGTAATTCTAATACTTGTCCAATGTTCATCCGAGAAGGTACCCCTAATGGGTTCAGCATGATATCGACTGGTGTGCCATCTGGTAAGAAAGGCATGTCTTCTTCTGGCATAATGCGAGAAACGACCCCTTTGTTTCCGTGACGTCCGGCCATTTTATCCCCTTCATGGATTTTCCGTTTTTGAACGATATAAACGCGAACCAGCATGTTCACACCTGGTGACAATTCATCGCCAGCTTCGCGGGTAAAGATTTTGACATCGTGGACGATTCCGCCGCCGCCGTGAGGCACGCGTAGAGAAGTGTCACGCACTTCGCGGGCTTTTTCACCAAAGATTGCGTGCAACAAACGCTCTTCTGCTGAAAGTTCCGTTACCCCTTTTGGAGTGACTTTCCCAACAAGCAGATCGCCATCTTTGACTTCCGCACCAATGCGGATAATCCCCATTTCGTCTAGATCTTTCAATGCGTCTTCCCCTACGTTCGGGATTTCGCGAGTGATTTCTTCAGGTCCTAATTTTGTGTCGCGGGCTTCTGATTCATATTCTTCAATATGAACAGAAGTGTAAACATCATCTTTCACCAAACGACGGCTCATGATGATGGCATCTTCATAGTTGTACCCTTCCCAAGTCATGAATGCGACTAAGACGTTTTGTCCTAGTGCCATTTCGCCTTGTTCCATAGATGGGCCATCTGCTAAGATGTCGCCTTTTTCCACTTTTTCACCAAGTGCCACTAATGGACGTTGGTTGTAGCTGGTTCCTGAGTTTGAACGACGGAATTTGGTAACAGAATAAACGTCTAATGCGCCATTGTCACGACGAACGCGCACTTCGGCTGCATCCACGTATTCTACGATCCCATCATGTTTACATAACAAAGCAGCTCCTGAGTCATGTGCTGATTTGTATTCCATACCAGTACCAACCCAAGGTGCTTTCGGATTGATCAATGGTACTGCTTGCCGCTGCATGTTGGCACCCATCAAGGCACGGTTGGAGTCATCGTTTTCCAAGAAAGGGATACATGCGGTTGCGACTGCGACTACTTGTTTTGGTGATACGTCCATGTAGTCGACTTTATCGATCGATACTTCCAAGTTTTCAGAAGTAGCACGCGCCATAACAACGTCGTTTACGAAAGAGCCGTCTTCATTTAACAAGCTGTTTGCTTGGGCCACAACGTAGTGGTCTTCGGTATCGGCAGTCAAGTAATCGATCTTGTCAGTAACACGACCTGTTTCGCGGTCAACGCGACGGTATGGTGTTTCAATGAAGCCATACTTGTTGACTTTGGCATAAGAGGCCAAGCTGTTGATCAACCCGATGTTTGGTCCCTCAGGCGTTTCGATCGGACACATACGGCCATAGTGGGAATAGTGAACGTCTCGGACTTCATAGCCGGCACGGTCACGGGTCAAACCACCAGGTCCTAAGGCAGATAGACGACGTTTATGGGTCAACTCACCCAGTGGGTTTGTTTGGTCCATGAACTGTGACAACTGAGAAGAACCAAAGAATTCTTTGATACTTGCGACAACCGGACGAATATTGATCAATTGTTGTGGTGTCAAGGTTTCAGTGTCTTGGATCGACATCCGTTCACGCACGACACGTTCCATCCGAGCAAGCCCGATACGGAATTGGTTTTGCAATAATTCACCAACAGAACGAATCCGACGGTTTCCTAAGTGGTCGATGTCATCGACATTGCCGATGCCTTCCATCAAGTTGAAGAAGTAGCTCATTGAAGCAATGATGTCTGCTGGACGAACGGTACGTGTGGCAGTATCTGGATAGCCATTACCGATCACGTTGACTTCTTGTTCTGGATCTTTTGGTGAAAAGACTTTGATGACTTGGACGGTCATTGGTTCGGTCACGACCCCATCTTCTGATGGATAGTACGTTACACTATTTAGGCCATTATCGATAAATGCGCCTAATGTTTCCATGACTTGGTGAGTCAAAACAGTGCCTTTTTCAACAATGATCTCGCCTGTTTCAGGGTCAACCAAGGTTTCTGCTAAGGTCAAGTTCAATAGACGTGTTTTCAAGTCTAATTTTTTGTTTACTTTGTAACGACCAACATTTGCTAAGTCGTAACGTTTTGGATCGAAGAAACGTGCGTTCAGCAAGCTGCGTGAGCTGTCTGCTGTTTTTGGCTCGCCTGGACGAAGACGTTCGTAAACATCTTTCAATCCCTCTTCGGTACGAGAATCGCTTGCGTTTTTATGCAAGTCTTTTTCGATCGTGTTACGCAATGATTCACTGTCGCCGAAAATTTCAAAGATCGTATCATCAGAACCAAACCCTAGGGCACGGACTAAGACCGTCAAAGGAATTTTACGGGTACGGTCAATCCGTACGTAAGAGATATCTTTGGCATCAGTTTCCATTTCTAACCACGCACCGCGGTTAGGGATAACAGTTGACCCAAAGCCTTCTTTGCCGTTTTTATCGACTTTGCCATGGAAATATACACCCGGAGAGCGGACCAACTGAGAAACGATAACCCGTTCTGCCCCGTTGATGATAAAGGTTCCTTGTTCAGTCATTAATGGGAAATCACCAAAGAATACTTCTTGGGATTTGATTTCCCCAGTTTCACGGTTCGTCAAACGCAAAGTAACATGTAATGGTGCCGAATAGTTTGCATCATGGGCACGTGCTTCTTCTACTGTATACTTTGGTTCTTTCAATTCATAATCCACAAATTCTAGGGACAAGTTACCGTTGAATCCTTCGATTGGCAAAATATCTTCAAACATTTCTCTTAGGCCCTCATCTAGGAACCATTGGTAAGAGTCGGTTTGAATTTCAATCAAATTCGGTAATTCTAATACTTCACTGATCCGTGCGAAACTTCTACGTTCGCGATGCTTTCCGTATTTTACTACGTGTCCAGCCAAGCTCTTCACCTCTTCATAAAGTCTTTCAAAAAGGCTATCCGATTATTTACAAAACTGTAACAAATATTAAATATAGGTTACAGAAAGCATTTTTTGCGGCTTTTAGGCAAAAAAAAACCAAAAATAGAACGGATGCATTGGGCATTTTCTACTTTTGTTTCCTTATTCCTAAGCCGAAACGGACAATATTTCGTTTCTGCTTTTTTCGTTCAGATAGTTTTTGCAACTCCTTATTATACAGATGAAGCACTTTTCTGTCAAGCTTTCATTGGAAGTTACAATGCTTTTCTGACGCACCCATTTCCTAAGATTTTCTAAAGAAAAAAACAGGCTGGTGGGGACTGTTTTTCGTAAAAAACTACTTTGCTTTTTGCCGATTTCTTGCTATGCTAACGAAAACGTTACACGTGAAACATTAGGAAGGATATCCTTATGACGACAAAAGAAAAAATACTGACCTTATTACAAAAAGAAGATACTGTGCTATCTGGAGAGAAATTAGCCCAAGCTTTGTCGATCTCCCGCACCGCAGTCTGGAAAGCCATTAAAGAACTTGAGAAAGAAGGCTATCATTTCGAACACTTGGCCAACGGCTATCGCTTTGTCTCGGATGATCGCTACGATCAAGCAGTACTTGCGGCCGCCTTGCCGATGATCCCCACGATTCAAATCAAGGAAGCTGTTGAATCCACCATGAAAGAAGCCAAGATCGCCGCTTTGGACAGTGGACTGGCAACCCCCGCCCTTTTTTTGACCGAAACACAAACAGGCGGTCACGGCCGCTTCGAACGTCCGTTTTTCTCACCGAAAAAACAAGGGATCTATATGAGCTTGCTTTTAAAACCAAACCAAGCGTTTCAAGAATTGCCACAATATACCGTTTTGGCGGCGGTGGCAGTCGCCGAAGCCATCGACGCCCTTCTAATGAAGGAAACGGCCATTAAGTGGGTCAACGATCTATACTTAGATGAAAAAAAAATCTGCGGTATTTTGTCTGAAGCAACCAGTGACTTTGAGACAGGCCGCATTACCTCGGTTGTGATCGGTATCGGCATCAGTTTTTCGATTCCGCAACAGCAGTTTCCAGCAGAGATTCGGGAAAAAGCGACTTCACTCTTTCCTGGTGAGGAGTATCCAACCTTTTCTCGGGCAACCTTGATCCAAGAAATTTGGCGTCGGTTCTTCCAATTGTTGGCACAACTGCCTGACATGGATTATATGGCCCGCTATCGGCAAAAATCCTTCGTTTTGGGCCGCACCGTTCAATTTACGCAACAAGGTGTGACCTATGAAGGGATTGCCAAAGACATTACCAACACCGGTGAATTGGTGGTGGAAACAGCGACGGAGCGCAAGGTGCTTTCTTCTGGAGAAATCAGTTTGGAGCGGTATTGAGGCTGCTTTCGTAGGTAACCAGTCACAGCAAGCGTAAACACAAACACTCCATAAACAGACCTGCTTATTCCGAGGGGTCAAATAAAAAGCAACCTAGGCAGCTCCCAAACAAACTTTACTGCTACGATCAATTCCGCAGAAAAAGCGAGCCTTATCTTTTCATAATAAGTATCATGCTCGTTCTTTTATCATGTCTTTTCTACAGTTTTTACACGCTATTTCATTCCCCACATAAAAAAGATCGACCTGCTCTTTCAAGAGCGGGTCGATCTTTTCTTTTACAGCAATTGCCACAACAGACAGAAAAGCAAGCCTAAGGCATAGCTGCTGTTGAATAAAATCATGTTCTTAATCGAATAGCCGAAGCTACGTGGGTGGGGCAGGCTGGCTTGATGCTCCTTCAAGTTTTGGCGGATTTTCGGCAGTGTTAGAAACACGAGCAAAATCGGCCATTGGAAGAGACCAAACAAGAGGCCCAACAAAATAGCGGCGTAGGAAGCTAGCATCATTCCTTGAAACAGACGGATACCTGCTTCGCGACCGATGTAGTACACCAGCGTGTAGCGGTGATTTTCGATATCGGCTTCCAGATCCCGTAAGTTATTGGCTAACATGATGTCAGCAATCGTGAAAATCAATGGCAAAGATGCCAACACGATGGCACACACGGCCCAGAGGTTCCCCACTAAGCCAAAGGTTCCGTTCGCAAAATCCAGTGCCAGATAAAACACTTTTTGATCAATAGTATTGATATAGATCGTGATGGCAAAAATCCCTAATCCCATCGTTACGCCACTGAACACCTCGCCTAAAGGCATCCGCGATAACGGAATGGGGCCAAAGGTATAAAAGACTCCGATAAAACAAACCACCAACCCCATCACTAGCAGCAGCCAGCCGGTAACAAAGGTCAAGTAAAGACCGATCAGTAAGGTTCCTGCCAACATCGCAAAAATCAGATTGCGAACAGTAGCTTCTGAGATGTTTTCGCGCCCGATCACATTGTGCTGGTATTTGTAGGTTTCTGATTTGGCTTTTTTGAAATCCATATAATTGTTGATGGATGTCGTCGTCAAATCAAACAGCAGCATCCCCAGAAAAAAAATTACAGTATTCAACGGATGAAATTCATGAAAATACACCAACGAGAACAATACACCCATAATGAAGGGGAAGACACTGGCCACTTTGGTACGGATCTCCACTACTTCTAAAAACACTGAAAGAGACATCTTTCACTCCTCCTATTCTAAATCCGCACGATCACCCATCGTGTAGCCTGATTCCTCTGAAAGTTCAAAGGTATCTTTGATACCGTCGGTTACATACACTTTGTCTTCTTTTGTGATAAAGATCGCATCGGTACCCTTTTCGGTATGTTGTTCGATATAGGCTAAGCCTTCCTTGACCCCTTTATCAAATGCCACCGTAGTTAACCCATCGCCATCGATGGATTTGTCGGTGATGACAGTTACACTTGCCACATCGCTGTCGTAAGGATAGCCAGTCTCAGAATCGAAAATATGATGGTACGTTTTGCCGTCTACTTCTAAATAGCGTTCGTAGATCCCTGAAGTAACTACTGTTTTATTGGTTTCTTTGATACTGCCGATAATCGAGCCGCGAGATTTGTTCGGGTCTTGGATTCCGACATTCCATGGCTCATCTGTGCCGCGGTTACTATGACCTAACACATAGACATTCCCGCCCAAATCGACGATCGCGGAAGTCACACCATTGTCCTTCAACACTTTGACGACTTCGTCCGTGATATAGCCTTTAGCGATCGCCCCAAGGTCAAGGATCATGTCCTTGTCTTTTAAATAAACGGTTTGATCTTCATCGTTAAACTCGACTTGTTCATAATTGATATGTTTCAATGCTTCATCGATCTCAGATTGCTCTGGCTTGCGGGCATCATCAAAGCCGATCCGCCATAATTGAGTGATGGCACCGATGGCCATATTAAAGCCGCCTTCTGATTTCACACTATAATCGTAAGCTTCTTTTAACAAATAATAGATGTCATCCGAAACCTTTACCGGCTTGATACCAGCTTGCGCATTGATCTCATCGATCTCTGACCCTGCTTGGTTGATGGTGATTTTATCGCCTAACTCTCTGATGCGGTCAAAGGCCGGCTTCATGGCGTCCTCTTTGCCTTCATCATAAATGCGAATCCGAGTATAAGTGCCTAATAAAAATTCTTCTTGAAAATATGGTTCTTCTCGCAGCGTCGTTGCTTCCTGATCACTGCCACAAGCTGCCAACATTGTGCCTAAAAAAACAAACATCAGAAAAAACGTTACTTTCTTTTTCATGATTTTCCTCTTTTCTATTGTCTTCAACCTTCATATAATAGCCTTTTTTTGGCAGAATGAAAAGGGGCATTCCGTGATTCCGCAACGTATTTTAGGAATCCTTAATCGAACTTTTTCTTCTTTGTAAAAAACAGTTCTTTTAAAAAAACCTTCCCACCAGATTGCTTCCTTTTGCACGAACTTGCTTTTGTGACCTTGCTGCCTACGAAAAAAAGACAGCACTCAAAGCGAATGCTGTCCTCTTCATTCAAAGAAGTTGTGATTATTCAGTAACGAAGTTATCCACTTCGATTGTTGTTTGGTCGCCTTTTTCAGCGGCATTCAACAATTGTTGTGCATAGATAACAAAGCTGTGGAAGCTGTGGGTTGCACCAGAAACTACATCCATGTCTGCCACAGAACCATCTTCAGCATTGACTGCAGAAACAAAAGCTTCATTGAAGTTTGGAATGAATTCTTCTGGACTTGTACCAGATTTAGCTTCCATGTTTTCGTTGTATGATGCATCATCTTTTTTCGACTCGCCGGCTTCGTTTAGGTAGTCGTAGTTTGATTCAGAGATTTTGCCGTCAGCCACAGTCATTGAGAAGACCACGCGGTAACCGTTTGAGTAGTTCTTTTCTTCTAATGTATAGGTTCCGTCTTTCAAGTCTGCCCCATTGTCGATTTCAATGGTTTCCGTGTTGCCTGCTTGCGCCGCTTGGATCAATTGTTGTGCATAGTTTTGGAAGGAATCAAAGGAATGAGTCGCGCCAGAAACTACTTCGATTGAAGAAGGGCTTTGTGCGGCAACTAATTCTTCATTGAATTTAGGAATAAATTCTTCTGGGCTGATACCTGCTTTTTCTTTCATCGTTTCATTGTATTCAGTGTTTTCTGTTTTTGATTCGCCATCCGCATTGACGTTGTCATATTTTGATTCAACGATTTTGCCGTCTTTGACTGTGATCTCAAAGGTAACACGGTAGTCGTTTTTGTAGTTCTTTTCTTCTAAACGATATGTCCCATCTTGCATTGGCTCGCCTGCAACAACGGTTGCTTCCGTGCTTTCTGTTGATGCTGAATCGCTCGCAGAAGTTTGTGATGTACTTTCACTAGTTGACGAAGAAGCTGTATTGTTGTTGTCCGCTCCGCAACCCCCTAAAAATAATGCTGCGAATGAAAATACCGCCATACCTACAATCAATTTCTTTGCTTTCATAATTATCCACCTTTTACTTGTTTATTTTCCCCACAAAAAAGTTTGTGATACATCTAACATTGTAAAGTAAATTTACGATATGTCAACCGCTTCCTTTCCGCTTTTTCTCGAAAAAACGACTTATTTTTTGATTTTCGCAAGTTTTCACGAATTTCAGGAAATATGCGTTTTTTTCATCAGAATCGTTAGACAAATGAACCATTTGTCTATATAATAGGAACGATTGTGTAATTATTATCATAGATTATTTTTATTAAGGAGAGATTTGCAATGGCAAAGAAAAACATTGTCGTTGTCGGTGCCGGTTATGCAGGCGTTTCTGCTACGAAGTACATGGCAAAGAAATTGAAAAAAGACAATGATGTTGAGATAACATTGATCGACCGTCACTCTTATCATACGATGATGACTGAACTGCATGAAGTCGCTGGAGGACGTGTAGAACCTACCGCAATTCAATATGACTTGCAGCGCTTGTTCTCACGCAAGAAAAATGTTCGTTTAGTAACCGATACAGTAACTGGGATCGATAAAGAAAATAAAACTGTCCAAACAAAATTAGGTAGCTATTCATTTGACTACTTGATCTTAGGGATGGGTGGCGAACCGAATGACTTCGGTACACCTGGCGTTAAAGAAAACGGCTTTACTTTATGGTCATTTGACGATGCTGTCCGCATTCGCGAACACATTGAAAAAACTGTCGCAAAAGCAGCGATCGAACCAGATGCAGCATTACGCAAAGCAATGTTGACCTTTGTCGTTTGTGGTTCTGGATTTACCGGGATCGAAATGATCGGTGAACTGATCGATTGGAAAGATCGTTTAGCTTCCGATTATAAATTGGACCCAAGTGAAATCAGCTTGAAAGTCGTTGAAGCAATGCCAACGATCTTAAACATGCTTGATCGTAACGATGCAGCCAAAGCAGAACGTTACTTGAAGAAAAACAATGTTGATCTTGTCTTGAATGCACCAATTGTTGAAGTGGCACCTGACCACATCAAACTAAAAGATGGTTCAACGATCCCAACCCACACATTGATCTGGACTGCCGGTGTCAAAGGAACTAGCGATGCTGCTGATTTCGGTTTAGAAACCGCGCGTGGGTTCCGTCTAGTTGCCAATGAGTACATGGAAGCAAAAGGCTACGAAGACAAAAACATCTATATTATTGGTGACTTGGTTTACTTCGAAGAATTCCCGAATACACCAACACCACAAATCGTGCAAGCAGCTGAACAAACAGGTCACACTGCAGCAACGAATATCGTTTCAGCCATCAAAGGCGGCGAAAAACATAAATTCAAAGGAAACTACCAAGGATTTATGGTTTCCATCGGTGCCAAATGGGGCGTGGCGAACTTATTCAATAAGATTCACCTGAGCGGTTTCTTAGCGATCATTATGAAACACATCGTTAACTTGAAATACTTCTTTGATATTCGTTCTGGTTACTACATGTTCCAATACTTGATGCATGAAATCTTCCACATCAAAGATGACCGGACAGTCGCTCGTGGTCACACGTCTCGTTACGGTAACGTCTTGTGGAGTGTTCCGCTTCGTATTTTCTATGGTCTTGTCTGGTTCGTTGAAGCCTTCAAGAAAATTTTAGGTACGAATGGGGAAGTCTTCAAACCTGGTACTTGGTTCGGTGAAGGTTCTTGGTTCCAAGGCAACAGCGTATTCCCTTGGACTTGGGAATATCAAACAGTCGCTGATGCAGCCAGTGGTGCTAGTGAAGCAGCCGATGCAGCAAGTGCCGCTAGTGGTGCCGGTGAAGCAGCCGATGCAGCGACACAAGCCGCACACTTCGGTTTGAGCTATGCTTACGGTGAGCAACCAATGATCGTGATTGAAAAATCACCTGACTGGTTCACAAAAGTTATGCAATTTATTATGCCAAACAACGACGTTGCCATGTTCTTCCAAAAATTCATGGTCTTCTTTGAAATTGCTTTAGCTCTTGCATTGATGGCTGGTCTCTTCACTTGGTTAGTAAACGCAACGACTATCGTTTTGGTGTTGACTTTCTGTATGTCTGGTATGTTCTACTGGGTAAACATCTGGTTCATTCCAGTTGCATTTGCCTTGATGAACGGTTCAGGACGCGCAGTCGGTTTAGACCGTTGGGTAATCCCATGGTTGCAACGTACCCTTGGAAAATGGTGGTACGGTACCCCTCGCTCCTTATATGGCAATAAATAAGCCAGCAAAATAGAATACCTGTACGACTTCATGAGACTAAGACATTCTGATTTTTCAATCAGTGTCTTGGTCTCTTTCCAAGTACAGAACTTTTTCTTGATCGTCCTTGCACAGAAATCGGTGGATTATTGAGGATTCAGCTAGTAGAATCTTGTCTTCTTATGCTAGAATGAGACACATCACATGAAAGAACAGGAGTCTTTTTTGATGAAACTAAAAGAATTTATCCGCGATGCCCATTTAAAACCATGGGATGGCGTCATCATACTTGTTTTGATCCTCAGCTCTTTTTTACCGCTTTTTATTTTTGGCCAGACACAAACGGCGGACAAAGAAGCCGTCTTACGGGTCGATGGGACAGAAATCAAACGTTTTGACTTAGTTGAAGGTCAAAAAGCATACACCTATCTTTATGAAGATGAAGACGGAGATACCAATTTACTGGAGATCGAAGGCGATCGGATCCGAATCAAGGAAGCTGATTGCGGCGACCAGATTTGTGTCCGCCGTGGCTGGGCCAGTAAAAATGGGGAAACCATCGTCTGTCTGCCTCATAAATTGGTGATCGAAATCCAAGCCGCAGATGGGAGTGAGACCGACGATCTAATTTATTGATCGTTTGCTTATGAGTCGATTACAACGAATAATTTTCATCTCACTGCTGGTCGCCCAAGGGGTCGTGATTGGTTTAGTTGAAAATATGATCCCTTATCCATTTGCCTTTGCGCCTGGTGCGAAACTAGGTTTGGCAAATTTAATTACCATTATTGCTTTGTTCACCATGCCGAAAAAAGACAGCTTTCTCTTGATTTGGCTAAGACTGATTTTAACGACGTTACTAGGAGGAACGGTTTCGACCTTCTTATATAGTATGAGCGGTTCCTTACTGAGCTACTTTGGGATGTCTTTGGTGAAACAGTTGGGGCCTAAGCGTGTCAGTATCATCGGCATTAGTGCGGCTGGCGGTTTCTTGCACAACGTCGGACAGTTGATCACCGCCTCATGGATCGCTCAATCCTGGAGCGTGATGCTCTACTTGCCGGTCCTGTCTTTCTTTGGGATCTTGTCCGGGATCGCTATCGGGATCGCCGCCAACTACTTGCTGCGCCGTGTCGAAACACTGCGCCGTTTTCAAATTGATTATGAACGCCAGACCAAAGTCAAATGGCGCTCGGATTCAGAATAAAGGAGTTAATTATGAAACTTCATTCCATGTGGCAAGAGTATCCAGCACTGCAAGCTGACTTATCTGCCTCCTTGCAATTGATGGAAAAATCATTAAAACTAAAAAACAAAGAGGTCGAACAAGCGATCCTGTCCATGATCCATTCAGGTGGGAAACTGCTGCGTCCTGCTTATCAGCTGCTCTTTTCTGCTTATGGCAGTGACAAAGATCGCGAGAAAGCCGTCGCATTGGCGGCTTCGATCGAGATGCTCCACACTGCCTCGCTGATCCACGACGATATCGTCGATCATGCGGACACCCGCCGCAAGCTGCCGACCATTCGTTCCGAATTTGGCAACGATGTCGCTGTCTATGCTGGTGATTACCTCTTCGTCTGCTGCTTTAAATTGATGGCGGATTATGCCAGCTCCATGAAAAGCTTGCAGATGAATTCCCGTAGTATGGAAAAAATCCTGGCCGGCGAATTAGGGCAAATGAGCAAACGATATGATTTGTCCGTCACTGTCGAGGATTACTTAGAAAACATTCGCGGCAAAACCGCTGAGTTGTTTGCCTTAAGCTGCTTTATCGGGGCTTACGAAAGCGGCACTTCCTTGCGCTTTGCCAATCAAGCCCGTGAGATCGGCGAAGCCATTGGCCTTGCCTTTCAAATCATGGATGATGTCTTGGATTACAGCCAAGAAGCGACTGCCTTAGGAAAACCAGTATTGGAAGATGTTCGGCAAGGCGTCTATTCTTTGCCGCTGTTGATGGCACTGAAAAGTGACCGCCAACAGCTGTTGCCACTGCTGGAAAAACAAGCCGAAATGACTGAGGCGGATACCCATGAAGTCTATCGGATCGTCCAAGAAAGTGCCGGGATTGACGAAGCCAAGAAACTCGCTGCCGACTACACGAAAAAAGCTTTGCAGGCGATCCAGAAACTGCCTGAGACCAAAGATGAAACCAAAACATATCTTTATCAGATCACTGCTCAGATCCTTGGGCGTCAGAACTGATCAAGGATCTAGCATAAACCCAGCAGCTGGGATCATCCTGAAATAAGCCCCCAAGGTTAGATTTCTGATCTACTTTTGGGGACTTTTTAGTTGATAGCTAGAAGTTTATACGAAAAAAGCCTCAACGGACAATTCATCTGTCCGTTGAGGCTTTTTTTCTTTTAACGCATCGTCACAAATTCTTCTGACCCCGTCGGATGAATGGCAACGGTTTGATCAAAGTCTGCTTTCGTAGCACCCATTTTGATGGCTACAGCGAAGCCTTGCAGCATTTCATCGACACCGATCCCGATGCCGTGCAGACCGATGATTTTTTCTTCTTCTCCTAAGCACACCAATTTCATCTCACACTTTTGGCGATACTCATTTAAAGCAAAGTACATCGGTGTAAAGCGCGAACGATACACCTTTATCTGCTCTTGGCCGTATTTTTCCAAGGCTGCTTCTTCGGATAAACCAATCGTGGCAATCGGTGGATGCGTAAAGATGACCGTCGGTACTAAATTATAATCCAAGTACGCATCGCTTTGACCGTTGAACAAGCGTTCAGACAAGCGACGACCGGCGGCGATCGCAACCGGGGTCAAATCCAATTTTCCAATGACATCGCCCACTGCAAAAATCGAGTCAGCCGTAGTAGTTTGATATTTGTCCACAATGATAAACCCTTTTTCATCCAATTGGACATCGGTGTTTTCTAGGCCTAACTTGTCCGTATTCGGCACACGACCACCAGCAAAAAGGACGCAATCGCCGGTCAAGGTTTCGCCATTTTCAAAGTGAACGATATACTCGTCACCTTCTTTAATGATACGAGAGGCAACGTAGCCTGCATAAGTTTCGATTCCTGATTCTTGGTACATCTCCACGAGATTATCCGCAAGCATCTTGTCAAAGGTTCGTAATGGCCGCTCTTTGCGGTACGCCCAAGCCACTTGGCTGCCCAGCTGTTGGCTGACACCGCTGATTTCGGCTGCGATGTAGCCTGCCCCTAAGACGACCATACGCTTTGGTGCTTCTCGCAACGCAAAAAAACCATTCGAGTCAATGGCGTACTCACCGCCGGGAATATTCATCGCGCTAGGTTTTCCACCGGTGGCAATCAAAATATTTGCTGCATGGTAGTTTTCCCCATTGACGGTAATCGTGTGGTTATCCACAAACTGTGCATAACCGTGGATAACTTCTACATTGTTGCTGTCTAAGCCTTTTTGATAGGCCGTGTGTAAAAAATCAATGTATTTTTCACGGTTATCCACAAGCTCAGTGAAATTAAATTTATCCACATGTGGATAAATGCCGTAGCTAGTTGCGTCCCGTTTGATCATTTCTAACATCTCACTAGCTTGCCACATGACTTTTTTCGGTACACAACCGACATTGACACAGGTGCCGCCTAATTCATTGCCTTCGATCAATAATACTTTGGCGCCGTGCATCCCTGCCCGATTGGCTGAGGCGATCCCGCCGCTGCCGCCACCAATTACTATGTAGTCGTATGTTTCCATATTTGTTGTTTCCTCCTTAAGATTGTCTATGTTCTCATCGATCCTTTTTGGCTGGATTGATTCAACAAAAAAAGCCGAGAGAAACTCTCGACCTTATTTTTTCTTCCGAATCATGTCTCCGACTTCCACCGGTTCTTTGACCGGCATCGTCAGCAGCATCATAGGATTTGGTGCACGATCGATGGATTCACCGTCTTCATTATACATGACTTCGACGGTTTGGTGAAAGTGATGGAATCCGGGACCGTAAAATTCGATTTCATCGCCGACGGAAAAGTGGTTTCGTTGCCGAATCGTAGCTGTTTTCGTTGCCGGATCATACGCCATGACTTCCCCAATAAATTTGTATTGCGGAATTTTCCGACGTGGACCAAACAACTGCTCATTTTCACTCGGGGTATCGTAGTAAAAGCCTGACGCAAGCTCGCGCTGCGCAACTTTCCACAATTCATCGATCCATTCTTGTTTGCAGACATAGTTCTCTGGATCGGCCATGTAACTGTCCACGGCTGCTTTATAAACGTTCGCCACAGTTGAAACATAGTGGATCGATTTCATGCGACCTTCGATTTTGAAACTATCCACGCCGTTTTCAATCAAATCAGGGATATGTTCGATCATCGACATATCCACGGCACTCATGGAAAACTCTTCTTCCACTGTCCCGTTTTTAGTCAAACTGTTTCGTTCCGTTGCAAACGGCATGTCAAACAAATCATATTTCCAGCGGCAAGATTGCGAACAGCCGCCGCGATTGGCGTCTCGCATCGACATATGATTGGACAAAGTACAACGGCCAGAATACGAAATACACATGGCGCCATGAATAAAGGCTTCGATCTCCACGCTAGTATTTTTGCGGATCTCAGCGACTTCCTCCATCGACACTTCTCGGGCGAGGACGACCCGTTCTAGGCCTTCTTCCCGCCAAAATTCCAATGTTTCATAGTTCGTGGCACTAGCTTGGGTGGACAAATGGATCGGTAGACCCGGCGCTTCTGTTGCGCAGATCTGGATCAAAGCGGGATCAGAAACGATCACGGCCGAAATACCGACATCTCGCAATTCCCGAAAGAATTCCCCTGCACCTTCTTGATTGCCCTCATGGGTCACCATATTGGCTGCTACATAGACTTTTGCGTTGTGGGCTTTGGCAAAAGCCACCCCTTCCGCCATTTCTTCATAGGTAAAGTTACCCGCGCGACTCCGTAGACCATAGGCATTGCCGCCGATATAGACAGCGTCAGCGCCATAGTGGATCGCTGTTTTTAATTTTTCTAACGTACCAGCTGGTGCTAACACTTCTGGTCGTTTCAATGCTTGTTTAACGGTCATTTGTTCTTGCTCCTTACTTGATATCGTCAGGATCGATGGCATAAAATCCAGTGTCTAACCCACGTTCTGCCGGATGAAGTTGGGCAACTTGTTCACTGAGCACAGCTGCTTGCTCTGCTTGCCACTTCCCACTTTCCACAAGGCTCTTGGCTTGGGCAAACAGTTTAGCAATTGCCACAAAGGCAGCCCCTCGTGTATAGATTCCGTCCAGCTTCCAGGTTTGAAAGCCTGTTGCGTCTAATTCCGCCAGCTGCAGCATCAGATTGATGTCGTTATTGGCAAAAATGTGCGTGCCGTGGCTATCTTCATAAATGGAATAGTGGGTTTCTTCTTTTTTCGGTTCGGATAAAAACAACCCACGGTCGTGGTTCTTTTCTTCCGATTGTTGGGTATAGTTATAATAATTTTGTAAAAGCGGACGCTTCGATTGGTGAATGCAGGTCGCACCATAAACCAATACTTCCACAGGAATATTTAGTTGCGGGGCCATGATTTTCATTTCCTCGAAAGGAACTTCTCGCGCTAAAACGGCTGCCTTTGCTCCTTTTTGTCCCCAAAAATTGATTTGACGAGCGCTCGTTACTAAGGTTTCCCCTGCATAGATAAATGGCAAGGCACATTCTGGATTTTGCTTCATGCGGTAAATAATCCCAGGATCTCCGAGAGCGATTTGATCGGCTTGATTGGTCTTCAGAAATGCTAGGTATTCTGGAATCAGCTTCATTTTTTCTGGATGCATGATGCCATTGACTGCGATCGTCACTTTCTTTCCAGCTTCGTGGGCCATGTCGATCAGTCCGATTTGCTCTTCACGAGAAAAAGAGGCCGGTAGGCGCAGCCCGAATGTCTCTTCTCCAAAAAACAATGTATCAACATAAGGGATGAGCTGCTGTGCTTGCTCGATCGATTCCACCGTGGCGATAATCTCAACCATAATACTCCTCCTTTTTTCAACTCATTCATAGTATCACACAGCAGGGTTCTTTCCAAGAGGTCTCGTTACTCTTTTTTTCACGAATAGTGCTTTGATCATTAATCAACCGTTGTCATAAAGCTGTTTATAAGGATATTTCTTTGTGAATCATCAATCATAATCAGTGGAGACTTCTTGATCACTACTAGACATAACAAGACAAAAAAGCGGCGTTCCTATGGATGCCGATTGCTCGACCATAGAAACGCCGCTGCCGTTATTGGCTCGACTTAAACTTGTTGCAAGACACGTGCTTGTCCCTCTTTGACATTGAGGGTGATCGATCCTTTGGAAGCACCGATCGTCACTTTGTCACCTAAATGAATTTGTCCTGATAGGAGTGCTTCACTTAAACGGTCTTCGACTTCTTTTTGCAAGGCCCGACGAATCGGCCGTGCCCCATATTCTGGATCAAAACCAGCTTTACCGATCACATCAATGGCAGATGGCGTGATCTTCAATTGGATGTCTTGGTTGCCTAATCGTTTGATGATCGCTTTGCTCATGATCTTCACGATCTCGTGGATCTCCCCTTCACCTAAGGATTGGAAGACCACTGTTTCATCCACACGGTTCAAGAACTCTGGACGGAAGGCTTTTTTCAGCTCTTCTAAGATCCGTTTTTGCATCGCTTGGTGATCTTTCGTTAAATCAGTGACATTGAAACCAACGCTTTTTTCTTCGCGGATTTGTTGGGCACCGATATTAGAGGTCATGATCAAAATCGTGTTGCGGAAATCGACTTTCCGACCTTTGGCATCCGTCAAATGGCCATCATCCAGCACTTGCAAGAGGATATTGAAGACATCGGGATGGGCTTTTTCCACCTCGTCCAATAAGATGACGGAGTAAGGTTTTGAACGGATTTTTTCCGTCAATTGCCCACCTTCATCATAGCCGACATAGCCTGGCGGTGAACCGATCAAACGGCTCGTGCTGTATTTTTCCATAAATTCGGACATATCGACACGAACCAAGGCATCTTCACTACCAAACATCGCTTCTGCTAAGGCTTTGGCAAGCTCGGTTTTCCCGACACCGGTCGGCCCTAAGAACATGAAGGAACCGATTGGGCGGTTGGGGTCTTTCAATCCACTGCGGGCGCGGCGGATCGAACGAGCGACTGCTTTGACCGCTTCTTCTTGGCCAACTACCCGTTGATGCAAGATCTTTTCAAGATCCAACAAGCGTTCGCTTTCTTTTTTCTCCATCTGCTGCAGAGGTACGCCGGTCCATTGGGAAACGACCGTGGCAACATCTTCTGCAGTAACACTATCGGCATAGCCTGACGCTTCTTTGACTTCCATAAACGCTACTTCCGTCAGCTGTTGGGTCAATTTCTTTTCCTTGATCCGTAGACGAGCTGCTGCTTCAAAATCTTGCTGACGAATGGCGGCTTCTTTTTCTTCGATCAAGTTGGCGATCTCGTTTTGCAGATCTGCCAATTCTGAACTTTCATCGGTTTTGTCTAAACGCACTTTGGCAGCTGATTCATCCATCAAATCGATGGCTTTATCTGGTAATTGGCGCGAATTGATGTAACGCACGGACAGTTGCACAGCGGCGTGTAACGCATCATCAGAAATTTCCACCCCATGATGTTCTTCATAACGAGGACGCAAGCCCCGTAAAATTTCTTCTGCTTCTTCTGGTGTTGGTTCGTCGACTTGCACCCGGGCAAAACGGCGTTCTAACGCAGAATCTTTTTCAATGTATTTTTGGTACTCATCTAGCGTTGTGGCACCGATGGTTTGCAATTCTCCACGGGCTAAGGCTGGTTTCAGAATATTCGAGGCATCAATCGCCCCTTCGGCTCCGCCGGCCCCAATCAGTGTATGCAATTCATCAATGAATAAGATGATTTGACCATCTTGATAGATCTCATCGATGATTTTTTTCATTCGGTCCTCAAATTCCCCACGGTATTTCGTTCCGGCAACTAAAGCCCCCATGTCCAGCATCATCAAGCGTTTGTTTTGCATGTCTTCTGGGACTTCCCCATTGATGATTTTTTGGGCTAAGCCTTCGGCGATCGCGGTTTTCCCAACACCAGGTTCCCCCACGAGAACAGGGTTGTTTTTGGTCCGACGGCTAAGGATCTGGATCAACCGCTTGACTTCTTTGGCACGCCCGACAACAGGATCTAGGCGTTTTTCACGGGCTAATTTGGTCAAATCACGGGCTAAGGAATCCAAGGTCGGTGTTCCTTGCTGCGCTTTGGCTTGGGCTGGACGACGACGACCAGCACTTCCGTTGGTTTTGCTTTCATTGAAGCCCATTTTTTTCTTCAAAAGCTGACGCATTTTCGCGAGACTCAAGCCGAGATTCAGCATGATTCGTGAAGCCAATATGTCTTCGTCTCTTAATAAGCCCAATAATAGATGTTCGGTACCGATTTGTGGTGCCCCTAAACGCTTGGCTTCATCCCCTGCATAAGCAAATGTATGTTTTGCTCGTGGTGAATATGCGAGATAGGCATTTTCTGGATATTGACGAACGGTGCCGTACCCTGTTAAATGTTCGATTTCTTCACGAATATCATTTTCTGTGATATTCATTTCCCGCAAGGTTTTGCCGGCGATCCCGTTTTGTTCAATGACCAATGCCAATAGAATGTGTTCAGAACCTACTGCTTGGTGCTTAAAGTATTTTGCTTCTTCTTGGGCGATAGCCAAAACGGCTTTCGCGCGTTGGGTGAATAATTCATCCATCTCTTTCACTTCCTGTCTTCGTAACTTAATCGTTCTAGAATTGCATGGAGCAAATCAGCTCGTGTTCTATTTTCATAAGGAGAACGTCCTAGAACTGCTTTCGCGATGACGGTCAACAATAAATTGCCTTCTCGCTTGGACAGGATTCCTTCCTCATAAAGTTTCTGGATTATTGCATATGCATCTTTTTCCGAGATGGTTTCATCGAATAATTGATTCATTTCTTTTAAGTAGTGGTGGCTGTCAGTAATTTTGACTTTCTCGATCCGAATATAGCCGCCCCCGCCGCGTTTGCTTTCAACCGCATAGCCTCTTTGAACGGTAAAGCGGGTATTGATCACGTAATTTATTTGTGAGGGCACGCAGTTGAACAAATTTGCCATTTCTGCGCGACGAATCTCAATGGTTTCACTGTCTTCAAGAATTTTCTTCAAATATGCTTCAATCAAATCGGAAGTATTGTGATGACTCAATTCATTCCCTCCCTTGACTAATTCTGACCTTCATTATACCCAATTTTTGATTCCTTGGAAAGATGTACGCTTGCACAAAGGGCCGGACTAAAGGAAATTTTAAAGACACCTGTGCCTCACTATAAGGTTTAGAAACAAAAACAAGCAGCTGGACGGGGAACAAAAAGAGAATTCTTTGGTCCCCGAAGGCTGCTTGGTTAAAGTATTTGGTTTTAGCTAGTTTCTAATCACTTTCTGAGCTACTTTCACTCGTAGCACTTGAATCAGAGGAATCATCTGAACTACTGCTTGGCGTCGATGAGGACGAATCATCTGGTTCAGGTCCTCTAGAGATCGTGACCGTTACAGTAGAGCCAACTTCGACGGAGGTTCCAGCACCTGGAGAGACACGGACAACATGTCCAGCTGGTACTGAGTCATTATAGCCGTCCTCTTCCTCAAAAGTTGAGTCCAATCCCGCTTCATTCAAGTCTGCTTCTGCATCGGCTTGGCTTTTCCCAACAATTCTTGGTACATTGACCATTTCCTGCCCACTGCTGACCGTCAAAGTGATGGTCGTTTGGGAAGTCACCACCGTTTCACCTGTTGCGGGTGCTTGGGCGATGATCGTGCCTGATGGTTGACTGCTAGATTGATAGTTCACTTCGATCTGTGATCGGTCGACACCGCGAGAAGTCAATGCTGCTCGTGCATCTGCCTCTGTCATGCCATAATAGTTGTCCATTGCGAAGCTATCTGGTCCGGAGCTGACCTTAAAGGTGATTTCGTCTTCTGCTGGGGAAACTTCCCGCCCTGCTGCTGGTGATTGACTGATAATATCCCCTTCATCGACATCATCTGACGACTCTAGCTCTTCTTTGATTCTGTCTTCATCAAAGCCCAAATCGATCAACTCTTTTTTGACATCATCAAAGGAACGGCCTTCATAGTCATCAAGGGTGATTTTCTTCGTTCCGCTACTGATGTAGAGGGTCACGACGGAATTCTTTTTGACTTCATTGCCTTCTGGGGGATCGGTTTTGACGACATTGCCTGCTTCGACTTCATCATCTTCGATTTCTTCCACCTCGTCTGCCACTTTCAAACCGGCGGCTTCCAGTTCGGCCCGAGCGGTGGCTTCTGTCTGACCACTGACTTCAGGAATTGCCACATCTCCCCGACCACCGCCGAATAGGAAGTAACTGCCTATCCCTAGCAGTGCGATCACCATAATGATTGGCAGCAGTAGCCAGCGCTTGCGTTTTTTCTTTTTCGGCTGCGCCGCTTCTTCAGCTTGATCCGCAGCCGTTTCTGCCACGGGTTCTTCCACTGGCGGCGTTTCGACTTGGGCTGCTTCCACAGGGGTCAGCACTCTCGTTTCATCCATCAGGGCATGAGGTTCCCATCTCGGTTCATTGAGCCGTTCAGGAGACAACACGGTATCGAGATCTGCCCGCATTTCATCGGCGGTCTTGTAACGATCCGCCGGTTCTTTGGCGGTCGCCTTCAACACGACGTTTTCCAACGATTGCGGAACATTTTTGTCATAGATCCGAATCGACGGGATCTCATCTTGGAAGTGTTTCAAGGCGATCGTTACGGCTGATTCGCCATCAAAGGGTACTTTGCCGGTTAAAATTTCATAGAGGATGATCCCAATCGCATAAATATCTGATTGATTGGTGGCCATACTGCCTCGTGCTTGTTCTGGTGAAAGATAATGCACCGAGCCTAGCATCGAGTTGGTTTGGGTGATCGACGTTTCGGATAGGGCGATCGCGATCCCAAAATCGGTGATTTTCACCACGCCGTCTTCATTGATAAGCACATTCTGGGGCTTTAGGTCCCGGTGAATGATACGGTGCTGATGGGCCAATGCCACCGCTGATAAGATTTGTTGGATGATATCAACGATCTGCAAATAAGGTACGGGATAGTGCGTTTGGATATAGCGCTTGAGATCCATTCCTTTGACATATTCCATCACCAAAAACTGCATGCCGTCTTCTTCACCGACATCATAAACGGTTACGATGTTGGGATGAACCAGCTCAGTCGCCGCCAAGGCTTCTCGTTGAAAGCGCCGAATCGCACTTTGGTCGTTTTGGAAGTCAAAACGAAGCACTTTGATTGCCACTTCACGGTCTAAGATCAAGTCATGCGCCAAAAACACATTTGCCATTCCGCCGCTGCCGATATTGCCGATGATTTTGTATCGGCCGTTTATCTTCTTCCCAATTTCGATCATGGGCGCTCTCCTCCAACTTTAATCAATAATACCGTGATATTGTCGACACCGCCGCGTTCGTTGGCTTGATCGATCAATGATTGCACTGCTTCTTCCAGCTCAGGGGTTTCTTGGATCGTTGCTGTGATCTCTTCATCTGAGACCATGTTGGTCAATCCATCTGAACACAGCAGCAAATAATCCCCGTCTGCAATAAAGTGGATCGCCACATCGACTTCGACTTCGCTTGGCATACCGATCGAGCGGGTCAAAACGTTTTTGCGAGGATGATTCAAGGCCATTTCTGCCGTGATTTGTCCTGACTTCACCAATTCATTGACCAGTGAATGGTCCTCTGTGATTTGGGTCAGCACTTGATTGCGTAAAAGATAGGCACGGCTGTCCCCAACATTGGCGATCGTAAACTGGTCGCCTAATAAGGCCACAGCAATGATCGTGGTGCCCATGCCGCTAAGTTCTTCTTGTTCTTGTCCTTTTTGGAAAATCACTTGGCTTTCCGCTTGGATTTTTTGGATCAGCCATTGGGCAGTTTTTTCACTATCTGTCAGTTCTGTCTGTTCCCAAGCGGTGCCGATCTCACTGACTGCTTGACGGCTAGCGACATCTCCGGCCCGGTGGCCCCCCATGCCATCGGCAAGCAAGGCCAATGTCACATTGGCTTTATTTACATAGGTTGCTGCAAAATCTTGGTTTGTGTTGCGACGTTTGCCGACATCTGTTTGAAAACGAATCTCCAATTTCTTTCACCTCGTTACTTTTTGCGTAGACAACTGATAAAAAAGCCATCTGTCATAAAATCTTGCGGATAGATCGTCAACATATCCTCTTGAACAGCTTCGGCTGCCAGCGGTCCTACCGCAAGAGGCATTTGCTCAAATTCAGGATGGTCAGCGAGAAACGCTGCCACGACTTGTTGATTTTCTTCCGCTAGAATCGTACATGTGCTGTAGACCATTATACCCGATTTTTTCAAGGTTGGGGCGGCACTTTCCAAAATCTCTCGCTGAATCTGCGGCAAGCGTTGGAAATCGGCTTCCGTCTTGCTGTATTTGATGTCCGGCTTACGGCGCATCAATCCTAATCCAGAACAAGGGGCATCCACTAAGATGCGATCAAATTGTTCAGGGGCAAAGGTTTGAGCCGTCTCCCGCGCATCCATCACGCGGGTTTCCACAACTGCTTCGACACCTAAACGTTGGGCATTTTGCTGAATCAGCTTAACCTTATGGGCATGGATATCCAGTGCTGTCACTTTGCCGCCCTCTGCGGCAGACAAGAAGGCAGCGATATGGGTCGTTTTGCCTCCTGGTGCGGCGCAGGCATCCAGTACTTGATGGTCTCGGGCTACTTGTAAAACGGGGGCAACCAGCATCGAACTTTCATCTTGGATCGTCAGTAAGCCTTCTTTGTAGAGGGACGAGCCCGCCATAAAGCCTTTGTCAGCCACAACCCCATAGGGGGAAAGCTCACTTGGCCGTGCGTCGATGCCTTCTTCTTGCAGCCGCTCGATCGCTGCTGCTTGCGAGATGCGCTGCAGATCGATACGACCACTGGCATGATTGGGTTCAAATAGGGCATAGCCCAGCTCACTGGTTTCTTCGATCCCAATTTGTTTGACTAGTTTCTTCGTTAGCCACAGGGGCAAACTGATTTCCGTTGCTAAACGTTCCATTGGGTCTTTGATCAATGCCAAGTCTGGCACTCCTTGTCGTTGGATCGTGCGCAGCACGCCATTGACGAATTTACCGGTTCCCGGATTGCCTTTGGCTTTCGCGATATCCACGGCTTCATGAATGATGGCATGGGCGGGTACTTTATCGAGATACAGCATCTGATACAAGGAAAGCCGCAGCAGCGTTTTGACCCACGGATCGACTTTGCGGGCATTTTTAATAAACCGGTCCAAATAATAATCCAATAAAAGCTGACGACTGATGGTGCCGTACACCAATTCAGTCAGTAAGCGACCGTCTTTGTCATTTAAACGCCCTTGATTCATCAATTCCCGTAGTAGTAGATTGGAATAAGCGCCGCCTTTTTCGATTCGTAACAACGCTTCTAGGGCCACAAAGCGCACTGTATATTGTATGTCTCCAAGATTACGCTTCATAGGTACCTACCTGATCTCCTTTTTGAATCTGTTGTCCACTGCCGTTTAAGAATGCGGCAATGTCTTGTCGGCCTTTTCCAGCTGGCTGCAATTCATCGATAGCCAATACCGTGCCTTCACCACAAGCGATCAGCAACGTTTTTTTCGTCCGTTCAATGATCGTTCCTGGCGGGGCTGTCGTCGTTTGCTCCAACGGTGTTACTTGCCAAAGCTTCCAGCGGTTGCCGTTTTGTGTCGTAAAAGCGATTGGCCATGGCCGCATGCCTCGGACTTGGGCGTCGATTTGCACCGCCGTTTTCTGCCAGTCGATGGCTTCTTGTTCACGGCTGATATTCGGCGAGAAGGTGACTTTTGCTTCTTCTTGCGGAACCGGCTGCAGCTCTCCTGACAAGATTTTCGGCACAGTTTCCAGCAGCAAATCTTTGCCTAATAGGCTCAACTTATCAAACATCGTCCCCACATCATCTTGGGCCGTGATCGGCAAACGAGCTTGAGCAAAAATACCGCCAGCATCCATTTTTTTGATCATTTCCATGATGGTTACACCCGTTTCTTGCTCACCTTCCATGATGGCATAATGCACAGGAGCCCCGCCACGGTATTTCGGCAGTAGGGACGCATGAACGTTGATAGCGCCATACTTCGGTACTTCTAGTAAAGCACTAGGTAAAAATTGGCCGAAAGCTGCCGTGATCAGCAGATCAGGTGCCAAAGCTTGAATCTGCTCCATTTCTGGTGACCCACTGATTTTTTCTGGTTGTAAAACCAACAAGCCATGCTTCAACGCCGCTTCTTTGACGGGGGTCGGAGTAATGATTTTTTTGCGACCGACGGGACGATCCGGCTGGGTCACGACTGCTGCCACTTCATAACCGGCTTCAAGCAAGCCTTCTAAAATTGGGACGGAAAACGCCGGGGTACCCATAAAGACGATTTTAGTCATTTTCATGTTCCTCCATATACTTTTCTAAGTCTTCTTCAGGAATGCGTTCGACGAGCTTGTCGACAAACAGCACGCCATTTAAATGATCGATCTCATGCTGCATCGCCCGCGCCAAGTAACCGAATGCTTCCACTTCCATTTCTTCTCCTTCTCGATCGAAATAGCGGACAGTGATCTCGTCTGCTCGTTTGACGGTCCCGAAGGTGTGAGGAATACTCAAGCAGCCTTCCACATCCAGGGATTCACCAGAAGAAGCGATGATCTCAGGGTTGATCATTTCAAAGCGATCGTCTTCTTCGACTTCCACGATCGCCACTTGCAGGTTTTTGCCGACTTGCGGTGCGGCAATACCGATCCCATCGTGAGCAACCATCGTTTCATAAAGGTCGTCTAGTAGCTGAACGAGCTCATCGGTAATTACTTTGACGGGTTTTGCTTGCCGACGAAGACGTTCATCGGGGGTAATAATAATAGGATAACGCATATTTTCTCCTCTAAATAAAATTCAACGGCTCTTGGTCAATCGACACGTACAATCCTTTGCGCTGATCGATTTGACTTTGATCCAACAGACGGGTCAACAATGCAGGTAGCTGCGGTTCATTTTTGTATTTAATGATCAATTGGTAGTAATAACGGTTTTTCACCCGCAAAATCGCACTTGGTGCCGGCCCCAACAAAATACTTTGCGGTGACAGCTCCTGCTGCAGATCCCGCGCGATCGCAAACATCTTCTGAGCGGCGACTTGCTCTTCGGGATGACTGCAGGTGATTTTGACGGTGAAATAATACGGTGGGTAGCCGCTTTGGTGCCGCATCCACATCTCTTTTTGATAGAAATCTTCGTAGTCTTGCGACTGCGCCAATTGGATGGCGTAGTGCTCAGGGTTGAATGTTTGGATCACCACTTCGCCGGTTTTTTCTGCCCGACCTGCCCGACCACTGACCTGAGTCAACAGTTGGAACGTCCGTTCACTCGAACGAAAATCTGGCAAGTTCAAGGCAGTATCGGCATTCAAGACCCCTACCAGTGTGATATCAGGGAAATCCAAGCCTTTGGCGATCATCTGAGTCCCCAACAAAATATCCGCTTTTTTCTCCCCAAACAAGGTCAAGATTTTTTCGTGGGCACCTTTTTTGCGGGTGGTATCGACATCCATCCGTAAGACCCGCGCTTCAGGAAACAGTTCCTTCAATTCTTCTTCCACTTTTTGCGTGCCCGTTCCGTAATAACGAATCTTGTCTGCATTGCAGTTGGGGCAACGATGGGGGATGTGTTCTTCATGCCCGCAATAATGACAGCGCATCGTTTTGGTATCCATATGCAGCGTCAAGGAGATGTCGCAATTTGGACAAGGCAAAACATACCCGCAATCGCGGCACATCACGAAGGAAGAGTAGCCGCGCCGATTCAGCAGCAAGACGATCTGTTCTTTGCGGGCCAAACGGTCTGTGATTTTTTCCTGTAACGGACGAGAAAAAGTTTGATACTTTTTATTGGCAAATTCGGTACGCATATCCACGACTTCGATCTGCGGTAATTGCGCACTGGTTTTTGCCCGCTGATTCAATTTCAATAAGCGGTAGACTTCTTTTTGGGCCCGAGCACGAGATTCTAATGACGGCGTCGCACTGCCTAACACCACTGGACAGTGATGGTACTGGCTGCGCCAAATCGCTAAATCTCTCGCATGATAACGAGGGGCTTCCTCTTGCTTGTAGGAAGCTTCGTGCTCCTCATCGACGATGATGACCCCAATGTTTTTCAACGGAGCAAAAATCGCCGAACGGGCGCCAACCACCACCTGCGCCTCCCCACGTTCGATCTTACGCCATTCATCGTATTTTTCACCTTGGGACAAGCCGCTGTGTAAAACAGCCACTGCGTCGCCGAGACGGCTTTTAAAGCGTTCGACCATTTGCGGGGTCAAAGCGATCTCCGGTACGAGCATGATCGCGGTTTTGCCTTGTTTCAGCAATTGGGCGATCGCTTGTAGATAGACTTCTGTTTTTCCACTGCCGGTGATCCCTTCCAGTAAAAAAGTCTGTGCCTCTTGGTTATCCGCACAAGCAGTGATTTGCGCTACTGCAGCTGCCTGTTCTTCATTTAATTCAAGGGGGACCGTTTTTTGAAATTGACGGTCTTTGTAAGGATCACGGTAGGCTTCAACTTCCGTAAAGGTCAGCCAGCCAGCTTCTTGCGCTTGGTTCAAAGCCGCGGTGGAAATCCCTTGTTCGGTAAAAAAGGAAACCGGCAAGCGGGCTTCCTCTGTCAAAATCTGTAAGATTTCCAGCTTGCGTTTGGCCCCTTTGCGCAGCTGTTGCTGGACGGCGGGGATTTCTGCTGGCTCGATCTTGCGTTCAATGTAACGGGTCATTTTCGCTTTGTTTTTATTTTTCACGAGATACTGCAATTCAACTACTGCGGCTTCCCGCAAAGGCTTCAACTGCGGCAGCAGCCCTGCACTTTCGGCGTCTTGCCAACTGAGGATGCCGTCTTCGGGAAAATATTCTTTGATGGGATGATTTCCTTCCAGCAAAACGATCTGCTTTTGGTACTCGGCTTTCATCACACTAGGCAGCATCGTCTGCAAGCAAGTAATCTTAAAGGCAAAGGTCGTTTCCTTCATGTAGTCGGCTAATTGGAGAAGTTCTTCATTGACGACAGGCGACAAATCCAACAAACGAACGATTGGTTTTAAGGTCTGCTGCGGTTCGGCAACTTCTGAAAGGCCGACGACGAACCCTTGGATATGGCGGTCGCCCTTGCCAAATGGCACTTCGACCCGCATCCCTGTCTCAATGGCGGCTTGTAATTCTGATGGGATCAGATAGGTAAAAGGCTGATCGGTCTGCATCGTGGGAACATCCACGATCACTTCTGCTATGTACGCCATTTCTTCTCCTCCTTTTAGGTTCTATTTTACTAAATGGGTGGGGGTTTGTCTGTACCCCTTACAAAAATTTAACCATCGCCATTCAAAAGAAAAAGCCAGAACACAGGCGTGCTCTAGCTTGCTTTTGTCTATAGCTTTTGTTCGTCGCGGATACGCGCTTCTAATTCTTTTTGTTCTTGGTCTTTTTGCGCTTTGCGCTCTTCTTGTTCCATTTTCAAGCGGGCCCGTTTGATTTCTGGATGCGGATCATTAACGACTAATTCCGCTTCGATTTCTTCAAGCGCTTGACCCACGCTTTTCACTGAATCAAAGTTTTCTAGTGTTGCTTGCGCACCGGCATCAAGTTCATGCGCCCGTTTGCTTGCTAAGATCACTAATGAATATTTTGAATTGACACGATCCAACAAAGAATCGATTGAAGGTTTTAACATCATATTTCTTACAGCTCCTCTAACATTTTGATATAGGTTCCGATCACTCGGTCAACGCGAAAATGTTCACTTGAAATAATTTCGCGAATTCGTTGGACTGCCTTAGGTACTTCATCATTGACAACGGCATAATCATACAAAGCCATCATTTCGATTTCTTCACGGGCGACACGCATCCGTTCATCGATCACTTCGGCAGAGTCGGTTCCTCTTCCTGTAATACGAGAGCGTAATTCTGCCAGATCAGGTGGCGTCAGAAAAATAAACACACCATCGGGAACTTTGTCTTTTACTTGTTTTGCCCCTTGCACTTCGATCTCTAAAAACACATCTTTTCCTTGATCCAATGTCTGTTGGACATAAGATAATGGGGTGCCATAATAATTGCCGACATATTCGGCGTATTCCAGCATTTCACCGGCTTCGATCAAGGCTTCAAATTCTTCCCGCGTGCGGAAATAGTAATCGACCCCTTCCACTTCCCCCTCGCGTTTTTGACGAGTGGTCATTGAAACGGAATATTGAAAATCGTTGTCGTCACTCTCAAAAATTGCTTTGCGCACGGTCCCTTTCCCTACTCCGGAAGGTCCTGATAAAACTATAAGTAATCCTCGCTCTGACATAATGACGTCCTTTCACTGACATTTGCTTAACGTCTATTTTGCACTTTTTTTCAGCAACTTTCAAGAACTACTTTATTATAATGGGAATTTCATGAAATTGCTAGTCTACACTTCGGCCGCTTTCTTAAAAGCCCATGTTGCTTAAGGTATTGATGACCCCTGCCAATTCGTCTTTGGCAGTGATCGCTTTTTCAGTAGGATCCGTCACTTCTTGGCAATCGATACGTACGATGTACCGACGATTTAAAGAAACAGCTACGCCATCAACTAATAGATGGAGAAAATCCGGCTCGATGGCTACACAGGCATCTTCCCACGCCGAGAAATTCTCTTTGTCAGAGGGAATACTACGCTTGATGACATTTTTTCCGCTTAGTTCGTGAAAGGTGATATCGTAATATTTCATTGGTTCATTCCTCCTACTCGATGTTTTGAACTTGTTCTCTGATTTTTTCAATGATCGTCTTCATTTGGACGACACTGTTTTTGATTTGGATCGGACTCGATTTTGAGCCAATCGTATTGACTTCCCGGTTCATCTCTTGGATCAAGAAATCCAGCTCTCGACCTATTGGTGTCTCGGCTGCCAGCAGCTCCGTCATCGTCGTTAAATGGATACTTAAACGATCCAGTTCTTCGTGGATATCGCCGCGTTCCAATAAAATCGCCAACTCTGTCAGTAAACGATCGCGATCGACTTCTTCCCCTAGATAGGCAGTCAGTTTCTTTTCAAAGCGTTCTTGGTAGTCCGCCTCATAGAGGGTCACGAATTGTTTGAGTTCTGTCAGTTTTTCCTGCAGCTGTCGCTGGTTTTCTTGCAAGATCTGCAGAATGCCTTGCCCTTCCACCCAGCGGCTTTGATCGATCGCTGCCAGCGCTTGATCTAATGCTTCCATCACGCCATCGGCTAAGGTGCTTTCTTCTGGCTCTTGATCAGAGATCGTTAGAAAAGCCTCATGGAGCAGGAATTGTTCCAGCAATGCTGCTTTAGGCAGCTCTGCTAAGTCAAAACGGTCTTTGGCTTCGGTATCGATCTCCTGCATGAAACGTTCCAGCAGGTCCCATTGGATCTCGATCTGTTTCGTATTTGCGGTTTTTTCTTTTAAAGTCACATACAATTCGATCCGTCCTCGCTGGAGGGTCTGCTTGATCGACTGCCGTAAAGCACCTTCTAGAGGATTCAATTGTTTGGGCATTCGCAGCTGCAGGTCTAAAAAGCGCTGATTGACACTTTTGATTTCAATTTCGATCTGCACATCTGGTGTTTCTGCACTGCCTTTGCCAAAACCAGTCATACTTTTCATTTGATCACTCCTCACCCTTTTGCTTTCTTACATGGAAAGCAGGGCTTTTTTAAGTTCTGCAAATTCTTCATTGGATAAGGTCACGCCTTTGCCCATCTTCTCGTGCTCTGGGCCCCAATCTCTCAGATCAAATTTTGGCGGACGCCCATTCCAGCTCACCAAATTCAATTCTTTGCGCCAGCCTCTTTGATTTTCCGAAAGCACGGCGATCTCTTCAACGATTTCATACGAAAATTTATCCATTTTCTGCTCCTTTCAAAAGATAGTGACTATACGCTGCCATTAAAGCAGTCAGCGGGTAACGCCGACGAATCTGCTGAAGGGCGGGCAGATTCAATTGCTGCGTCCGATAAAAAAAGAAAAAGCGGTTTTGCTCGGACAAGACAAAAAAACGGTCGCGATAATAGCTCAGCCACTCGGTGATCGACCAGGCATCGGCTTCTTCCACTGCCTTTAGCGCAATTTTTTCAGCTAAAGCCGTTAGCATCGTTTCCTGCTCATAAATCACCGTAGGCGCTAGATACAATACTTTCGCGGTACACTCTATCAGTATACGCCCCCACTGCTCAAATGGCACATCCTGTTGATAGAATTTACGCATTTTTTTCCAAAATTCTTTTTTCTTTAGTTCCTGATAAAGCAACGGGTCTGTCTGGCGTAGCTCTTTCAAAAAGCCCCGCCATAACGGCTGAAAATCAACCGTCTTTTCAAAGGTATACCAATGGCCTTGGTATTTGCCGAACACTTTCAAGGTTTCCAAATAGCCCAAGGTCATATTATCCAGCGAACGCTGGGCATCAAAAACCAAAAAGCTGCCTAAGGACCAAGGAGACCCCAACGAAAGTTGCGCAGTTTCTTCCATCAAAACCGTCCTTTTATTGATGCCGGGTCCTTGGACATCCACGGTGATACATTCCGTTGCCCCTTGCTGGAGAGCGACATCGATGGGCAGGTTGTTGCGATAGCCGCCATCGATATAATAAGCATCATTAATTTTTTGCGCCTGCATTGCTGGATAAAATGAGGCGGATGCCAACAACCAATGCAGATTTTCCTCAACTGCGGATGGATCAAAGGCATAGATCGTCTCCTTGAAGTCGGGCAGACGAGTCGTACAGATCAGCAAATGACAAGCAGTTTGGCTGAATTTTTCTTGATCAAAGGTCTTCTGCAAAAGCTTTGCCAAGGGTTCGGTACTGGCGCCGTTGCTTTTGACCGCTTCGCGGACCAGCGAGTTGGCTTGATTCATCAAATCCCGCAGCGTTTGGGCTCGTACCGAAGCAAGCGGATAGTGCAATACTTGCTCGCTGGAGATATTTGCCCATAAATCGACGGCCGCTTCCACATCGTTCATTAAAATCAAGGCGCCATTCAACGCACCAACGGAAGTTCCCGTGATCCATTCAAAGGTGATGCCCCGTTCTTGCAGCGCTTGCCAAACCCCGATTTGATACGCCCCATGAGCACCGCCACCGCCTAAAACCAGCGCCGTCTGATAAGCTAGCGCTTTTTGATACCCTTGAGGGACCACCTGATACCCTTGCTGGATAAACCACTCAGCCAAGGGGGTCCGATGAGGGAGCTGCCACAAGATGGCTGCTACAAAACGACTGCGGGCAAAGCTTTCTGTCACAGCTAGCAGTTGTTTCCAAGTAAACTCGGCGGCTGCTTCCACCAGCAGATTGGTGATAGTCAGTGTCTTTTGGTCAAAATCAAACTGCCCGGCAAGGTAAAAGCGGCCATAACGGCTGTCGATCTGCCAGCCCTGCTGCGACATGTCGGCAAGAAATGCTCGTCGCGCTTTTGAGTGCGACTCAAAAAAGGAAAAGACCAGTCGGCTTTCTTGAAACCCTGCCCTTTGTGCAAGAAAATCGATCGAAGTCAGTTTTTTCACTTTCATCAAGACGCCTCCTTAAGCAAAAAAGAATAGACGAATGACACGCCGGCTGCCGTACCACTCGAGCTATTCTTTTGATTAAAATGTTCGTTGTGCCATGTTGAATGCTGCCAACATCTCATCCGTGGCTTCATCGACTGGCGTCACAGATTCCAAATCACCTTGGATCACACGACGGGTGACACCGCCCATTTCGCCACAGGTGATCAGCGTGATCATTTTGCGGCCTTCTACTTCGTCAAGCAAATAGACATCGGTCGGATCGACCCGCACAGAAGAAGTCGCGGTATACGTGTAAATATTTTCCAGATCGGTCACATAGATAGCCGCCCCGATGGCGACATCATCCAATGGTGTAAACAAAAGATCTGGCGATTGGGCGCGATGGCTAGCCAACGCGTAATTGCCTTCCCCCATTTTTTGGGTGGGACTTAACGTACCAGCACCATACAGCAAGGCCTCGTTGGCCAAGCCTTTAAAAATCGGCAGATTGATCCCAACACTGGGAACCGCCACGCCGCCGATCACTGGCAAAGCTTTGTTGCTCAGCTGCGCCCGTAAGACTGCTTCTGAACTTGCCGGCTCCACGGCATCAAAATCAAAGGTCGCTTCCGCTTCCATGTTTTTTTCCACATCACTACGATCAATGGTGCCGACTGCGTAAGCTTCACCCGTTTGTTTAATAAAATAATTTTTGATTTGATTATTAAAAATCAAGGCTAAACCAATCAATAACAGCAAAAGCAAAAAGAGATTGCTCAGCCAATTGGAAAGTCTACTTTTCTTTTTTCTCATAGGTTCTCGTCTCCATTAGTTTCTTCTTTTATCATACCAAAATCCTCATAAAGACGCCAATTTGGGCAATTTTTTTTACGAAAAGACAAGATTTGCCTTTTTTTGTCGAAAAAGAGAACTTAAAAATTGTTTTTTCTGTTATTTTGTAATATAACTTTAAACGAAAAGATACAAGCAATTTTCAGCGCTTTGTTGTAGAATGAACTTAGTAGATAGGAGGGATCGATCGGCATGTCTAACACGATTTACGTACATATTGATACAACCAGCAATGCCGTCTTGACCCGCGGGCTTGCCCCCCAAGATTTTAACAAGAGCATTGTCCATCAGCCCAAGAATCTGCTCTTGCTTGATCCTTCCAGTGATTTCGGCGAATTCGACGGTCATACGGGCTTAAAAGTTATTCGTGGAATGGAAGATGTCCAACTGTTTTTTCAGCAGATCAACAAAGGTCGCATTGCCGAAGAAATGAAGTGGATCGATTTTAATGATTACGAGATGGTCAAAGAATTGACGCCTTTAGAGATCTCCGAATTGTTATATTTTGGCCACATGAAGACACACCTCCACTCCCCTTTCTTTTACAAACTGCAAAATAACTTTGTTTTCTTTGACTTAAAAGATGCACGTTCCCGCGTTTATTATCGCTATTTAGATGAATATTACCGGATCTTGGCGGATCGGATCACCCGTATCGTCTTAGAAAAAATCAATGATCGTCTCTCCTTTTTTAAAAAAGCGACACCGGTGGAAAAGCTCGACTTTAATTTGCTGAAAGAATTACGGGGAATCATGCAAGAAGGCATCGTCTTCTGTCTGACACAAGAGCAACTGATCGATAAAACTTATACGATCCCGATCTATCTGTCAGAAGATGCTGGCTTAAAAAACACGCTGGTCAATCAAAAAGAGCTGGATCAAATTGCAGTTTTGCGCTACTCAGCCAGCAAAAAAAACTGGTCGTTGGAAATTGATCAAGAAGATTTGGCTTTTGGATTTTTCGACAAAAAAATGTCTTGATGCTTCTCTTTTTCAAAGAGCATCAAGACATTTTTTATGATTTCATTTCTAAAACTAAACTTTCGGCACAAATAATTTTGGAGCGGCCTTGACTAAGAGACCTAATACGACCCCTACATAAACGATATTGATGATGACCGATGACCCATTAAAGATCAAGGAATACAGATACGGACTTTGTCCTGGCGGTGCGTACATTCCCCAGACAAAAACCCCTGCCCAATAATGCCAAAACCAACGGCTAATCACCGCCACGATGCCCCCTAAGACGACATACCACGTAACGGTTTTGCTGTTTTGACGGATCGCTTGCTGGATTTTATTAGCAAACAAGCCGCCCACCCCACCAAAAGCAAAGGCAAAGGGATATTCAAAGATGATCTGTGGAACGGTGATAAAGTTACGCATCGCACTACCAATCAAAATATTCAGCAAGCCCCACATAAATCCCGCCGTCATTCCCGGCAGCACCCCGCGACGATACGAATACAAGACCAAGGGCACGAGCCCTAGAGACAAGTCGATACTGGAATTGGCTGTCTGGATCGGGATATACGACAAGACGACCCCGATAGCAGCGATCATCGTTCCTTCCGTCCAGACCTGCAGCGACATTTTTCGTTTCAAAAAAAACTCCTCCTTTAGAATCATCACAATTCACAAAGGAGAAGTGTTGGACACTTCAACTCGTCACAATTCCTACGTTCGCATGATCGAAACAGGTACGAAGGGTTTAGAGTACTCTCATTCTCAGCCTTTGCAGACTCCCCTTTGTGATTAGATTCTATTTTATTTTTTGCTTGCGTTTCGCAAGTCACTTTCAAGAATACCATAAATTGGTGAAAAGAAACATGACTGCGATCGTTTTTTCTAAAAACATCCTGAAACTCCTCAGAAAAAAACAGCCAATGAGGGGCTAAAGACCGACCATTGGCTGTTGTTCTCATGCATATGAGACACGATTAAATTGATAATTTTGATTCAAACAGTGGACTTACTGGTTTGTTCTCATGGATTCGTTTGATCGCTTCGCCCATCAAGGCACCGACACTGATCTCATCGATTTTTTTCGACTTGCGGTCTTCTGGCAAGTGAATCGAATCTGTCACAACTAGATGCTCAATGGCCGAATCTTCGATCCGTTCCAAGGCAGGTCCTGACAAGACAGGGTGGGTACATGAGGCGTAAACACTTTTAGCTCCTGCTTGTTTCAACGCGTTCGCAGCCAATGTGATGGTACCCGCAGTATCGATCATATCGTCGATCAAGACACAAGTTTTGCCTTCAACATGACCAATGATATTCATGACTTCCGCTACGTTGGCTTTCGGACGACGTTTGTCGATGATCGCGATTGGTGACTTAAGAAACTCAGCTAATTTGCGGGCACGAGTCACGCCACCGTGGTCTGGTGAAACAACGACGACATCATCGCCTTGAATGCCTCTTTCCAAGAAGTAGTTGGCGATCAATGGTGCACCCATCAAGTGGTCAACGGGGATATCAAAGAACCCTTGAATCTGTGAGGCATGCAAATCCAGTGTAACCATGCGGTTCGCACCGGCTTTTTCGATCATGTTTGCTACAAGTTTTGCGGTGATTGGTTCTCTTGATCGCGCTTTGCGGTCTTGTCTTGCATAACCATAATAAGGCATTACTACATTGATCGTCTTCGCACTGGCGCGCTTCAAAGCATCGATCATGATCAGCAATTCCATTAGGTTATCGTTTACAGGGCTGCTGGTTGATTGAATCACGTAGACGTGGGCACCACGAATACTTTCTTCAATATTCACTTGGATTTCACCATCGCTAAATTGTTTGACTGAACACTTACCTAATTCAACACCTACTGCAGCTGCGATTTTTTCCGCCAAAGGACGATTTGAGTTCAGAGAAAAAATCTTCAATCTTGGATCAAAATAATGATTTGACATGAGAACCTCCACTTTCTTTGCGTTCATCTAGAAAAAAATGACTCCTTTTTACTAGAATCTTCTTCCTAATAAATAGTAGTCATTTTTCCTTAAGAAATCAAGTCATTTCGCTATTTCTAATTTAGATAAGGTAACTTTTTCGCGTAATCCGCTTTATTTTCCTGACGGGCGCGGGCAATCGCCATACTGTGTTTAGGAACATCTTTGGTGATCGTTGAGCCAGCAGCGATCATCGTTTCCTCTTCGATGGTCAATGGCGCAACTAGATTGGAGCCAGAGCCGATAAAGCAATTGTCGCCGACAGTCGTTTTGAATTTGCTCTTGCCGTCATAATTAACAAAGACTACGCCGCAGCCGACATTGATGTTTTTGCCTAGGGTCGCATCGCCAACATAAGACAAGTGTCCGACTTTGGTGCCTTCACCAATCGTCGCATTTTTGACCTCCACAAAGTTCCCGATATGGGCATGGGCCAAAATTTCCGCATGGGGACGAAGATGGGCATTGGGACCGACATCAGCGCCATCATGAATGATGCTCTCCTCGATCGTCGATGCCTTGATCGTCACTTGGTTGCCGATCTTGCTGTCTTCAATTTCAGAAGCTGCCGTAATGACACAATCTTCTCCGATCGTCGTCTTCCCTTTGATGATCACACCGGCTTCGATCAAGGTATCTGAACCGATCACAACGCCTTCGTCGATATAAGTCGTCGCCGGGTCGATCAAGGTCACGCCGTTTTGCATGTGCTGACGGTTGATCCGTTGGCGCATCAAGCGATTGGCTTCGGCTAAGGCGATGCGGTCGTTGACCCCTAAAGATTCATGGAAATCTTCGGTTTGATAAGCAGCGATGATTTTGCCGTCTTCCTTTAAGATCTCGATAATATCAGTCAAGTAGTACTCCCCTTGGGCATTGTCCGTATCTAATTTTGCCAAGGCGTCAAATAGCAATTCATTGTCGAAGCAATACGTGCCTGTATTGATTTCTTGGATCAGCGCTTCTTCGGTCGACGCATCTTTTTGCTCAACGATTTTCTCCACGATACCGACATGATCCCGTACGATCCGGCCATAGCCCGTTGGATCTGCCGCTTGTGCCGTCAAGATCGTCGCCGATGCATTTTTCCCTTGATGGTAATCGAACAAGTTATCCAAGGTTTCCGTCGTCAATAACGGTGTATCCCCACTGATTACTAAGGTCGTGCCTTTTTTGCCTTTTAAAAATGATTCGGCTTGAACGACAGCGTGACCGGTACCTAATTGTTCGGCTTGTAAGGCATAATTGGTGCGATCCCCCAGTTGCTCTTTAACCATTTCCGCCCCGTGACCAACGATCGTCACGATCTCTTCAGGATTTGTTTCCACCACTCGGTTCATGATGTGCTCCACCATTGGCTTACCGCAAACCGGATGTAACACTTTATATAACTTCGATTTCATGCGCGTGCCTTTTCCAGCCGCTAAAATTATTGCAAAACGTGCGTCCACGTATTCCACTCCTATCAATCTGAAGGATTTTTATTCATTGAATTTCCTATAAACAGTTTAGCCCAAGTACTTGTAAATTTCAACGATTTAAGGAATCGCCACCTAGACCAATCAAAAAAAGACTGGCAGCCGCCGTTTTAAAAACAGCTGCTTGCGCCAGTCTAAGAGCCACAAAAATCAGGCTTTTTTCTCAAAATAATTTCCCGGTACTACCGAGATCGTTTTGGTCTGGGTATCGACATCTTCAACATAAAGCAGAGAGCTGTAATCGCTGATGGCCCGCTTGCCTTTGAATTTCGTTTCGGCAAAAACCGTAATACCGACTAATTCGGCCTCAAATTCTTCAATCAAGCTCTTCATCCCATTGACCGTGCCGCCGCCTTTCATAAAGTCATCAACCACCAATACTCTAGAGCCGCGCTTTAAGCTGCGTTTGGATAATTCCATTTTTTCGATGCGCTCTGAAGAACCAGAGACATAATTGACACTCACGGTCGAGCCTTCAGTGATCTTGGAATCACGACGCACGATCACGAAGGGAACATTCAAGTAGTAAGAGACTGCTTGAGCGATCGGCACTCCTTTAGTAGCAACGGTCATCACCGCATCGATTTGTTCGCCTAAATATTTGGAAGCGATGATGCGGCCGACTTGGCGCAGCAATTCCGGTTCGCCTAATAAGTCAGATAGATAAACATAGCCGCCAGGCAACAAACGGTCTTGCTCAGACAAGCGTTCTGCCAGCCCTTCGACGTACGCATACGCTTCTTCTTCAGAAATTTCAGGCACAAAAAAAACACCGCCAGCAGCGCCTGGCACGGTATCAAGAATGCCTGTTCCTCGTTCTTTAAAGGTCTTTTTGATAATAGATAAATCTTCGCTAATCGATGATTTTGCAGAGGCATATCGTTTAGAAAAGAAGGACAATGAAATCAATTCATGGGGATGATTCAACAAGTAATGTGTCATATCGATCAGTCGTTCACTTCGACGTATTTTCACACCGGACAACTCCTTTAGTTTATTCGCCTTATTATAAGGCTTTTTCGGGATAAATGCGAGCATTATCTGAAATATTGCTTATATTGTTCGGTTTTGATTAGAGTTTAAAAAAAAGAAACGAAAATTCTTCGTTTCTTTTTCATAAAGCCCTTTATTTGAGGCGCTGTTTTCGTTGCACGAGGATCACGATGCGTTTGATCAAATTGATCACTAAGAAAAGAGCGATAAAAACCAGCGTGATCGTCGCTCCCGGTGGTGTGTCCAAATAAAAGGAACTGGTCAAACCAGACATCATCCCAATCATGCCGATCACGACACTGATCAAAATCACCGCGTTGAAGCTCTTGCCTAAACGCATACTGATGGCAGCTGGTAAAACCATGATCGCAGAGATCAACAATGCACCCGCAATCGGGATCATCATGGCGATTGCCACCCCCGTCAAGACATTAAAGAGCATCGACATCACTCGCACAGGCAAGCCATCGACATGTGCGGTATCTTCATCAAAGGTCAAGATGTACATGGGCCGTTTGAATAAGAAAAATAAAGCAAAAACGACTAAAAACAAAAAGCCTAAGATCCAGACTTGTTCTTGTGTGATCGTAACGATCGACCCAAACAAATACGATTGGATACTCGTTGCGGAGTTTCCACCGCTAAGGTTCATCAGTACGAGGGCTAACGCTAAACCGCCGGACATCAAAATGGCGATCGAGATCTCTGAATAACTGCGGTACAGTGTTCGCAAGTATTCCAAAATGATTGCGGCAATGACTACGATCAATAGCGTCGTCAAACTGGGATTTAGATTTAGAAAGAAGCCTAGTGCCACCCCTGCTAAAGAGACATGGGACAGCGTATCAGCCATCAATGACTGTCGTCGAATCACCAGAAAGACCCCTAGCATTGGTGCGATACCAGCAATAAAAATCGCCGCAAGAAAAGCTCTTCTCATGAATTCATATGAAAGCAGCGCCATGGTGAATCCTCCTTCCGCACTAAACGGATCTGACGGTCCGCATATTCTTTGATATCTTCGTGATCATGGGTGATCATCAAAATCGACTTGCCGTGGTCATGAGCATTGTGTCGCAGCAGTTCATAAAACAGATTGCGGGATTGTTCATCCATCCCCGTGGTTGGTTCATCTAAAATAAATAAATCAGGATCCGTGGCAAAGACCCGTGCCAAGCTGATCCGTTGTTTTTGGCCACCGGACAACTCACCGATCCGTTTATGACGCACGTCCCACATCCCGACGGCATCTAATGCACGGCGGACATGTTCATGGTCTCGTTTCGTCAGTCGCTTGAACCAGCGGTCTCTTGGGTAGCGGCCTGATTGGACCAATTCCAAAACGGTGCTGGGAAATCCCACATTAAAGGAAGCAATCTGCTGAGGAATGTAGCCGATGCTTAATTTTTCACCAGCGGCATTCTTGGTCGCCAAGGTGACTGCTCCTTTAGAAGGTTTCAACAAACCAAGGGTTGCTTTGATCAAAGTAGATTTTGCCGCCCCATTTTCGCCGGTCAAAATCACGAATTCGCCGTCTTCGACAAAGTAGGAAATATCTTCCAAGACGGGCTCATCATCATAATAAAAGGTCAAATCTTTTACATCGATATAACGCACGCAGGCGCCTCCTTAGTGAATACTTTTTTGTAATGCTGCCAAATTGTCTTCCATTACAGACAGGTATGTTTCGCCGTTATCCATCTGCGCTTGCGTCAAGCTTTCTAATGGATTCAAGACCGCCAGCTCCACTCCTGTTTCAGAGGCTAAGGTCTCAGCCACCTTCGATGACGCGTTTTCTTCAAAATAGATAACTTTGACTTGCTTTTCTTCTACATATTCTTTCAGTTCAGCCAACCGACTTGGCGTTGGTTCTTGATCGGGTGAAATGCCCGAAATCGATTCTTCGACTAAATTATACTGCCGTGCCAAATAGCCAAAGGCTGCGTGCTGCGTAACGAAGGTCCGCTGAGTCGCATCCTTTAACGCCGCTTGGTAGGCTTCATCTAAAGCAGAAAGTTTTTCGATATAGGCAGCCGCATTTTCCGTGAAGGTTGCCTTTTGCTCAGGAAACTTCGCAATCAGGTCATCGCGGATCGTTTCTACTTCTTGGATCGCTAAGACTGGATCGGTCCAAACATGAGGGTCATACGTATGATCATGGCCTTCATGGCTGTCTTCATCCTCGTGACCATGCTCTTCCTCTGTGCCTTCCACCAACTGAATGTTTTTGGCCGCTTCGATCACGGCTGTTTGCTCAGGATCGACGGAATCCGTCAAACTAGCGACCCAAGTTTCTAGCTCAGGACTATTGTAGACAAAGGCATCTGCATCCATAATTTTGGTCATATCTTTGGCACTTGGCTCATAGTCGTGAGGTTCGGTTCCTGCAGGGATCAACAAGGAGACCTCTGCTGCATCGCCTACGACTTCTTTCGTAAATTCGTACATTGGATAAAACGTCGTGACGATCGACAGCTTCTCGGTGTCACTCGATTGACTTGTCGCTTCTTGCTGCCCGCAAGCGCCAAGAAGCACGCCCCCTAAAAGGAGTGCTGTAGTAAGTAAGATTTTTTTCATCGGGACTTCCCCTTCCATTTGCTGGCTCATCTTTTTATTTTAAAACGGAACAACTCCGTTTTGTTAGCAAAAGTTACTCTATCAAATGATTTCCGGTTCGTCAAGACAAATCGTACGTTTTACGATTTAAAACTTTTATTTCGAGATAAATCGGAAAACATAGGAGATAACGTTCATTTGAAGCGGATTCTTCTCTCAGAAACTTAGTTATATTTTACACCATTCGCCATGCGCCCCTACTGTGTCAGCTTGAAAAATTAGAGAGTATGTAGGATAATGATCTAAAAGCACTTGGAGGAAACGAAGATGAACGAATTTGTAACTGTGCCGCCAACTGTAACCAACAGTGAACTGCTGAATCGAATCGATTTACCGGAAGATCCTGCATCGCAACAAACCGAAGAAATCCGCAAAGCGATCGACAAATCATTGTACGAAGAAGACAAAAAGAAAAAATCCGCAAAGCAGCAGCACCAAAAAGAATAGCCTTTGCTTTACGTAAAGATTCAGACCCCGACGCCTTTTTTTCGTCGGGGACTTTTGTGTAGGGCAGCTTCTAGATGCTTCCTCCCTACCTCAGCTGCCTTTTTCTTCGCTATATGACTGATTTTTATCGAAGGAACGAAAAAACACAGGCACTTCCTGCCTGTGTCCTTGACTCATTCATTTCAATGTACGTACAAGATAAACCTCGTCACAGAACCCTTTTAAGGCATTGTAGACCCGCTGTGCCCGTGAATATTTTTGACAAAGAGCAAAAACAGTCGGTCCGCTGCCGGTCATCAAGGCAACATCGGCACCATATTTCATCATGCGATCTTTGATCTGTTGGACGATCGGATATTTGGGGATCGTGATGGCTTCTAGGCTATTGCCCATGGCAGCGATCATAGCCGAGTAGTCTTCGGCTAAGACGGCGGCAGACAATGCTGCGATATCTGGATGGTGCAGTTGGTCTAGCTCGACTTCTTGAAAGATTTTCCCCGTTGAAACACTCAGACGAGGTTTGACTAAGATGACCCAACATTGCGGCATCGGCCGCAGCGGCGTCACTAGCTCCCCCTTTCCTGCAATATGAGCAGTGGTCCCATACAGACAATAGGGAACATCGGTACCAACTTCCATACCAATATCGATCAGCTCTGCCATGGAAAGATCCAAGTCCCAAAGGCGAACCATCCCCCGCAGCGCTGCCGCACAATCCGTACTGCCACCCCCTAACCCAGCTGCCACCGGGATATTCTTGGTGATGCGAATGCGGATGCCTTTTTTGATACCATAGCGTTTTTTTAAAATACTGGCGGCCTGATAGACATTATTGCGTTTATCGATCGGTAAAAAAGCTTTGTTGGTTTCTACAATGATCTTATCTTCTGCTATCTCTTCCATTATCAGACGGTCGGCTAGATCAACACTAGACATCACCATTTCCAACTCATGGTAACCGTCTGTTCTTTTCTCTATCACATCGAGACCGAGGTTGATCTTAGCTGGCGCTTTTTCAATAATCTCCATCTTCATTCATCCAATCATCTGATAGTTATTTAGTTCTATCATAGCAGATTCTTATAAGATAGTTGAGTGATTTCTCTTGTTTTTGTGATTGTTGCCATTTTGGTTGCCCTTTGGCTTGGTTCCTCGTAAAATAGAGGTACCAACTCAATAGATAAAAGAAAGCGGGGGAACCACATGGCAAATTTGATTCCAAGAGATTTAGCAGGCGGCGAAGAACTATTAGGCAAATTAATGAACAGTTTTTGGCAAGAACGGCAAATGAACACGGACATTAAAGAGTACGAAGACAAGTATCTCGTTCAAGCAGATTTACCCGGCATCAAGAAAGAAAACATCCGCGTCAGTTACGTCAACAATACCTTGACGATTTCAGCGGCTCAAACAGAGACCACTGAAACCGAGGATGATTTCGGACATTATTTGCGCAAAGAACGCTCTAGCAGTGCCTATCAACGGACCTTCACCATCACAGACATTGATGAAGAGTCCATTAAAGCAGTGTTTGAAGACGGCGTTTTGACCCTGACCTTACCGAAAGCTAGCTACAAAGACGCACCCGCAAAAAATATTCCGATCGAATAACCGAGATACCAAAAAGGCAGTCCCTTCAGAGAACGCTCTGGGGGGAACTGCCTTTTCTTATTTGCGTGCTTGTCGTCGATATGCCTGTCTTGAGGTCTGTGGTTCTTCTTCGGAGACCTCTTTTTTGACGTACAATTTCAAACTGTACGGTTCATGGTATTTGACATCGTTTTTGACAAAGTCACCGCCAGTGATAAATAAGCCCACTGGCTCTAAAGGTTGCTTGCCGGTCCATTGAATCGTGCCGACTTTCGTCATCTCCGTGTAGCTGGTCCCGATCTGCAATACGTACTCGTTTTTCCCTTGCTGTTTGACAAAATAGTAAGGGTACAAAGTATTTTTCGGGATCGTAAAGCCGTTGGATGACGGTTTGATCGCCAATTCTTCTTGAGCGATCAAGGTCTGCAAATGATTCGCCAATACTAGCTGATAGTCTTCTTCAAAATCGATCACCGCTTTTTCAGTCGTCAAACGATCAATGTCGGTGGTGCTGATAGTTTCCCCTTCAATATTGAAGACTTCATCCGGCAAGACTTTGACAAAGGTCTGAGTGACATCGAACTTCAGGTTTTTATTCAAGAAATAATAGAAGATATTCAGTACCCAGAAATAGACTAAGACCAAAAAGCCGATCGTATAAAGGATCGCTTGAAAATAGTTTTGGTTCGCAAACATTCCATAGACGATCCGCAAAATATACGCCGTTGGAATGATACTGAGGATGGTATAGGCGCGATTCAAGTATTTGGGACTGATGTCAAGATAGCCCAAAAATTTGTGGATGCCGTTGATTAAATCTAAAATAAGCGTCATTTTCTCACCTACTCATTTCCTTGATTCTCATCCATGATCACTTGCTGATCTGGCGTGGTTTCTTCACTTGAAGAAGGCGTTTCTTGATTGTTTTCCGGTGTCGTCGGTGAAACACTCTCATCGCTTGATGGTGTCGTTTCTGTCGGCACCGAAGAAGACGGGGTCGTTTCTGGTGTTACTACTTCACTGCTGGATGACGGTGTTGTCTGCTGGTCATCGTTCGTCGGTTGTGAGTCCGTGCTAGCAGGTGTTTGATTTTGACTGTCCTCCGTTATCGAAGACGGTGTGCTTTCACTTGGTGCTTGTTCGGTCGTTTCTGTCGTTTCCGTCGCACGACTTGGTTGGCGATAACTGCCTGAATTCACCACGCCGGTAGCAGTGGCAATGATCGTTGATATCGTTAAAAGTGCAATTGGTTTTAAAATAGGCGGGACTTTTCGCATGATTCTCATCCTTTTCTTACCCGATTCTGCCCATTGGCAGTCTCGGTTCCTTCAGCCTCTTCTTACCTTTATAATCGTTTCTGACAAAAGGGTCAAGATTCCCGAGGCTTCTGTCGCAGGATTTAAAAAAAACTAAACATGTAACTGTTTTCACAAAAAATAACGACGACAGTTGCCGCCGCTACACAAGGTATTCATAAAACTTTTCAAAGGTCAGGTGCAACGTGCCATGGTAATCCCGTAAAAGGGCGGGCAATGCGATCACTTCTTCATGTTGGATCGGGGCATCGATTTGGATCACCGCTTCTTCCTCATCCAGATAATAAGAACTAAACAGTTCATCATCAGCGACTTCTTCTAGCTGATTGGTCAGCTCCTCATAAAACTTTTCTACGATCGGTTCTGCCAACTCATCAAAGACTGGCTGCAAGGCTGCTTCTACATCTGGAAAAGGCTGCGCGAGTAATTGCTGTCCGCTGAGGGAATGGCGGGTATTCTCATAGGTCAAATAAAGCAGGTCGAAATAATCCTCTTCTTCCCCGATCGCTTCTAGCGTCAAAAGGGCTTTTTCTACCAATGAAACCAAGGCCGAGGATACTTCCTGATGCATCACCGCATCAACTTTTTCAAATAATTGCTGTTTCTCGATGACAAATGTTTCTTCCATAAAAGTGAATTCCGCTTTTTCAAAGCAAAAGGGGGTATCAGAGATAAATAGTTGGATCGTTGCCATGACGTTGCCTTCTTTCTTTTTCAAGCTGCGGACAAACAGATGATTTGTCAACAGCGAAAATCTTCGTTAGCATAAATAATAGCAGGTGAACAAATTGTTCATCAAGTAATAAGGAGGAGATCGAATGAGTAAAGTTGCTGTTATTGTCACTGATCTAGTTGAAGATGTTGAGTTGACGTCACCCAAAGAAGCACTGGAAGCGGCTGGACACGAAGTAGTCGTTATTAGTAATGAAGGCGCCGAGACCGTCGAAGGCAAACAAGGTGGAACATTTCCCGTCGATGCGGCCATCGATACGATCGATCCCGCCAGTTTTGATGCTTTGTTGATCCCAGGCGGTTTCTCCCCTGACCAATTACGAACCGATGAGCGCTATGTGTCATTGACGAAAGACTTTTTGACATCTGATCGTCCCGTCTTTGCCATTTGCCACGGGCCACAACTGTTTATCCAAACAGGACTGACGAAAGATTTGACCTTGACGGCTTATGATTCTGTGCGACCAGATTTAGCCTACGCAGGGGCCACCGTCAAAGATGAGCCCGTCGTGATCGACGAAACTTATCGGTTGATCACCAGTCGGAACCCAGATGACCTAGATGCCTTCAATCAAGCGATTACTGAGGCATTGAACTAACCGCGAATAAGACGTGGTTTCTTTGATAGAAAAAAAAGCCGCCAGTTGCAGCGTTCGATCCTTCGTATCGATCGAGCTGCAGCTGAGCGGTTTTTTCTTGCGTAGCTTTTCGGTTTTCAGTGAATGGCTCGTTTCCCGTTACTCGTCAGAAGGCAACTCAAAACCATCGAAAGTCTCGCCATCATAGTAGCGCAATAATTCTTCCGTCGATAATAAGGAAGACGTCATTTCTTCCTGCGCCTCATTGACCTCTCGAAGTTGGGCAAGGTAAGCCGCGTAGGCTTCTGCCAACTGCCGATAAACAGCTTGCCGCGAAGTTCCTTCCCCTTGGATCGTCGGCAATTCACGGATAAAGGCCCGATAGACGGGACGGTTTTCCTGCCATTCGATCGGCAACTCAATTACTTGAAGCTGGGCTTCTTCAAACCATCGTTCCATTGCTCTCCCTCATTTCTTTTCTTATTATCGTCAAGTTGGCAGCAAAGGTCAATCGGTGAGCAAAAAAACACAGAACAAGCGCTGAAAGAAATTGACCTATCCGCAAAAGCTCACTTGTTGGGCTAGCTTTTACGGATGCGGCAATTTATCTGCTTGCTCTGTGTGTTACTCGTTTTTATGCGGCAACATACGCATATTTTTCAATGTTTTGTCGGATCGTTTCAATCATGTCTTCATCTTGCAAGCCAGTGATTTCTGCAATGACTTCCGGTAGTGACTTTTCATCCAAAAGTGCTTGTAACTGTTGGCTTTGCTCATCTTCAGGGTCTTTGTAGTTGAAGATCATGCCGATCGTTTCATAGAGATGATCTGGCTGCATGTTGCGTTTTTCTAACTCAAGGACTGGTCGAATAAAGCGTTCTTCGGTTCCTAATTTGCGGACAGGTGTCCGTGCCACCCGTGTGATGGCATCGGAAATGTGTTTGTTTTTAAAGCGTTGGATGATTTTTTCGATATACCGTTCATGTTCTTCAGGATCAAAAGCCCATTTCTCAATTAAAAGCCGCCCAGTTTCTTCGAGAACGGATTTTAATTGGATCACCACTAAATGGTCCTGCATCGCTTCATCGATCGTCTGATAGCCTTGGAGGGCACCTGTGTACGCTACCGTGGCATGACCCGTATTGACACTGAATAATTTCCGTTCAATATACGGTTCCAGATCCGCCACATAATGGACCCCTTGCAGATGGATCGAGGATTTCATCCCTGTCTCTTGGATCACCCATTCGCAGAAGGGTTCTACTTGAACGAATAAGGGATCATCATGGTGCTGCAGCGGTACGATGCGGTCCACCGCTGCATCTGGAAAACCAACCGTCGCTTCCAATGCTGACCAATCCGCAACGTATTTTTGCACTTCGCTTTTTAAAAAGGTCGATCCGCCGATCATGTTCTCACAGGCGATCACATCAATGGCTGGCTTGTCTGGGTGTTGCTGACGTGCTTCTAAGCCTTTGGCGATCAGCTCAGCGATATGCGGCAAAATGTTGGGACCAATGGCGGTCGTAAGGATGTCTGCCTCGGCGATCGCTTGGATCACCGCTTCTGGTTCTTTGGCATTGTTCAATCCCGTCACATGCTCAATGTGGATCTGTTCTTGGGTCTCATCGGCTAATTCGATGGTATACCCTTGTCTTGCTTTTAAGGCGTCAATGATCGTTTCATTGACATCAATAAATGTGATTTCAAAGTTGTTGGCAGCCAATATCTCGCCGATAAAGCCGCGACCAATATTACCTGCACCAAAGTGAACTGCCTTCATGTCTTGTCTCCTCCTTAAATCCTTATGCCACGGTCAAACTTTGGGCGATTTCTTCTTTATCTAAGGCATCCGCCAATTCGACAACGTTATCGATATCGCTGCAAAAGAGGGCGATTTGTTGGACCAATTGCAGATGATCTTCTCCTTTGCCCGCGATGCCGAAAAGGACGGTGACGATTTTTTCTTCGTCCGCGGTACCGAAATTCACGCCATCCGGTACTTGCACGATACAGATACCTGATTTTTTGACGTATTTTTTGGCTTCATCCGTACCGTGAGGAATCGCAATAAAGTTCCCCATATAGACTGAGAGCATCTCGTCACGCTCAAGCATGGCATCGATGTATTCTTTTTCCACACAGCCTGCCGCCAGCAGTTTTTCGCCGCAGTAACGAATGGCTTCTTCTTTGGTCGCAAATTGTTTGTTCAATTCAATCATGTCTTTTTCTAATACTTGCATTCGGCTCATCCTTTCTTAATTCGCTGCTTTGATCGATGCCACGATCCGTTGATAGTTCGTCGTTCCCATCAAATTATTGACGGATAGATGGATCGCTTCTGGCGCTGAGTTTTGCGCTTGCGGCGTTAAGGCTTCTTTCGTGATCACCAATGAAGAGGCGTTGGCATGGAGATCATTGATATGGCTTTTTCTGATCGGCATCGTCAGAGCTTCTTTGGCTAAAAGATCTTGAAAGACTTTCTGAGCCATCGTTGCCGAACCTTTGCGGTCATCGTGGGCCAAAATGATTTCACTGACTTGCTTAAGGTCATTGGCGGAAGGAACATCTGCCTGGTTGCCTGCTTCAGACTTTTTTGCTGACTCCCCCGCTGTCTTAGTCCCTGACAATGTGGCTACGATTTCATCGTACCGTGGAGAGTTCAGGAAATTCTCAACCGCAACGAAGGTCGCATTTGGCGCTTTTTGTTTGGCACGTTCTTGCAATTCTTCTTGAGTGACGATCAATGTATTGGCATCGTCCGTCAAATTGTTGATGGCGGAATTCGAGACATTTTGTGGAAGACCGGCTTCTTTGACTTTTTTACGTAAGATCGATGCCCCCATAGCACTGGAGCCCATGCCTGCATCACATGCGAAGATGATACGATTGATGCCAGTCATTGGTTGAGCCGCCAAGCCTTTAGCGCTGAGTTTTGCTGCTTGCGTTTGTTGTACTTTTTCTTCAAAATTATCCACTGTATCCTTCGCATCCGCTTTCAAAATTGCGGCAGCGACGATAAAGGACACGCCTGCTCCTACGGCAATTCCGGCTAAGACAGAAACGACACTCATCACCGAGTTGAATGGCGTCATTGCTAAGATCGCAATGATCGAACCTGGTGAAGCAGGTGCCCGTAAGCCTGCACCTAACAATTGGAAGGTAAAGCTTCCTGATACACCGCCGGCAATCACTGCTAAGAACATCAATGGTTTCATCATGACGTATGGGAAGTAGATCTCATGGATCCCACCGATAAAGTGAATGATGATCGCTCCAGGTGCCGAAGATTTCGCTGCTCCTTTTCCGAAGAAAGTGAAGGCTAGCAAGACTCCTAAACCAGGTCCAGGATTGGCTTCTAACAAGTAAAGAATCGATTTCCCAAATTCGCTGACTTGCTCAGTACCTAGTGGCGTCAAAATTCCATGGTTGATGGCATTGTTTAAGAATAGGATTTTTGCTGGTTCAATAAAAATATTGGCTAATGGAATCAAGTGGGCATTGACGATCACTTCTACCCCTGCTGCCATTGCTTCTGTCAAGGTGTTAACAACTGGCCCGATTGCTACAAAGCCCAGTAATGCTAAAGCAAAACCGATCAAACCTGATGAAAAGTTGTTGACCAACATTTCAAAGCCAGCGCGAACTTTGTCTTGGAAGATCTCGTCAAATTTCTTGATGACCCAACCGCCTAAAGGACCCATGATCATTGCACCCAATAGCATTGGGATATCCGTTCCGACGATGACCCCCATCGTTGCGATCGCCCCAACCACGGCTCCGCGGTCACCAGCAATCACTTTCCCGCCAGTATACCCAATCAAGATTGGGATCAAATACGTTAGCATTGGACCGACCATCGTTGCAAAGGCTTCATTTGGTAAATACCCATCTGGAATAAATAATGCCGTTAATACACCCCATGCAATCAATGCGCCGATATTCGGCATCACCATACTCGACAATGTACTGCCTAATTTTTGAACTTTTGCTTTTACTGATGATTTGGCTGCTTTTTGTGTCTGTTCCATTTTTTTCTCTCCTCTCGTCTGCTTACACCCTTATTGTAGGCGCTTCCCAAAACGGTCGAAAGTCGTACTTTGGCACAAAAAACTGTGCCAAAACTTGTAGCCAAACGGATAGAACAAAAAAAGGCGAGCAGCCCCTGCACTCGCTTATTTTTGTTCTGTTTCACGTGGAGCATTTCTATCTGGTTTTTGCCAAAACACAAAAAAAAACGTGTACCCGCTCCTTCTACACAAGGTAGAAAGAGCGAGCACACGGAGGCAGCTCATTCACTCATTTCGTTCGCTGCTCTTGTTACAAGCCAGTCTGCTGCTGATTGCTTATTCTTCTGCCAGCAAAATCTGTTGGATCTCTTCAACCGATTCGGCATCACTCAGCGCCCGAACATTTTGCATATCGGAACAAAAAAAGGCGATTTCTTGCAAAACAGCTAATTGCTGCTCTTTTAGGACGACTACGAAAAGGATCGTAGCGATTTTGGGTTGCTCCTTCGTGCCGAAGTCGACGCCATCCGGCACTTGGATCAAAAAGAGCCCTTCTTCCTTGATCCATTGCTGGGCTTCTTCTTCCCCATGGGGCAATGCAACAAAGTTACCGATGTAAACACCTGTTTTTTGATGGCGCCGCAAAAGGCTTTTGACATAAGGTAAAGAGACGATCTCCTGGTTGACTAAATACTCGCCAATTTTTGTCAGGGCCTCTGTGGCATCGGTAAAGTGTTGATCCAACAAAATCCGCTCCTGTGGAATATACATCGCTGATCCCTCCTATTGTTTTACTTCTTCAATCAAGAGCGAAGAGAGTAACTGATAAATAATCGAATCATTGCCGGAATTAAAAATCTCCGTATTTAGATCATTCATAATGATCGAACCACTGATCTTCCCTAACATCTGAGAGCTTGTTTCATTGATAGGATACGGCGCCAGCATGACTAATAAACGGGTAACAGCGATTTCTTTTTTATCCATCGCTAAAAGCGGCAAAGGCTGTTTCAAATCGAAAATACGAAAAACAGGTTGCAGGATCGCCGAACTCGCCGCGTGAAACAAGGCAAAGTGAGTGTCAGGAATGCCCACTGGCGCTTGGAAGTAGCGTCTTAAGAGACGATCAACAACTTTCTCACGATCCAAAACAACATGTTCATCAAAAGACGTCAGCACCAGCTGCAACGTTTCTTCCAAGTCCGCTGGGTTATCAATGGTCTGCACTTGAAACAGCGCCAATAGCTGGTTAATAGCTTCGATAAAAGCCAAGACCGCTTCATAGGATTCCTCTTTGACCAAAGCAGAGGGCGCTTTTTTGGCGGAACGTTTTTTCTGACTAATGGCTTGGAAGGCCTTCTTCAACTCTTGAATGTCTTCTTCTAGCAGGATCGGTGAAACGAGTTTGTATTCTCCTTGATACCCTGGCAGCAATGAAGTCGAGATCACCAAGTCATAGGTCTCCTCGATATTTTCCCGTTTGACATCCCCCACTCGAAAGAAGGTGATTTGATTGATAAAGGGAAAATGTTTCCGCAGCTGCATCTCTAACAAACTGATGGAGGCTAATCCGCTAGGAGAGATCCCTGCAATATTGACTTCTAACACTTTCGGATTTTTTTCCAACGAATTGGCAAAATGCAGGACCATATAGGCGATTTCTTCTTCCGAGAACTGCTGCTGCGGAAAGACTTGCGGCAAATGATTGCGAATCCCGCTGGCGATCTCGACATACTGGTTCATGATTTTTTCTAGGATAGGGTTGTTCAAATGATCTTCTTCTAAAATCGCCCGCGTCATCACTCCTGAGATATGGGTCAGCAGCATTTTATACAAGTTCGTGTCTTCATAAAACGCCACTTCCGTTTGCTCACTGACCAATTCGATCAAGCGTTTCACGCGATAAGCCAAGTCAGTATCAAAATTGTCATCAAAAAAATCACGATCAAAGGAATTGGCAAAATCACCTAGTAACACGGCAAAAAAGACGATTTCGTTGATAGAATAAAGCAGTTTGGTCTTTTCGGCGATCTGAGCAAAAATCTTTTTCGCCACCTTCAGCAAGTCTTTGTTGATCTGACTCGGGTATGTCTCTTCTTCCACCGTGTAGCCCAAAGCTACCCGATCCATGGCTAGCGCCAGCATCAAGACGATAAAGGCCAATTTGCGGTCACTAAGTTCCTTAAACTGCGGCTCGATGGTTTCTCGAATCAGCCGCTGGGCTAGCAATAGATGGTCACGGGACAGAAATTGAAAAATAAACGGGGCTTCATCATCGGTTTCCAGTAAATGGAAAAATTGGTACTCATTGATCTCCATCACTAGTGTATTGGCTGTGAGCAACCGCCGATACTTTTCGGAGCCTTCGATCTCATACCCTTGATTGCGCACGATCCTTAACGGTAGCCGTGCGAGACTCTCTTCTAGCTGTTTGATGTCTGAAAAAAACGTCGTATTGCTGATTTGGTAACGCTCCAAGAAAAAATGACTAGATACAGGCTTCGTGGCGGTAGTCAGTTGCAGCAAAATACGATGTTGTCGCTCACTAGCCGCGAATTCTTGATCGGTATCTGCCATAATGGCTTCTTGCAATTGGCGAATGCTCGTTTCTGATGCAAAAATTTGGAAATGACCACGACCGACCTTCTCTAAGGTAGCTCCTACTGTTTCCAGCGATTTTTCTAGATTAGCCAGTTCACGGTACACCGTTCGTTTACTGACTTTTAAGACTTGCATCATGCGATCTAAAGAAACCGGACCGGTACTATTCATCAATTCCGTTAATAAAAGTGTTTCACGATTGGTCAAAAACATAGTCGACTCCTTCTGTCAGTAACTGACGATACGCATCTGTCGTCAATAAATCATCCACCACCAGTAAAGGAACATCTGGGATCGGGCACTTTTCTGCAAGTTCTTTCGGGAGAATATAGACTGCCGTAGGATCAAGAGCTTGTCCTTCATATGCCATTTTTTTGACGGTCAAAGACAGTGCTTGTTGGCGAGCCATTTTTCTTAATATCTCCACTGCCATCGTTTGTGAACCGCGTTTTTTTCCAGTATACAAAAAGATGATCGTTGAAAACCCTAGCGAATTTGCTGCTTCGATTTGTAGCGATTGTTGCGGATCCTGTTCTCTTCTTTGTAATTCTTGGATCAGCGGGGCATACTCATCTGCCGCCAAAAAATTATCTAACACATAATGCTGTGCGTGTGGTGTCTGCTTTTGGGCAATAGCTGCTAATTCCCGTTGGGTGATCACTAACAGCTTGGGATCATCCGTCACACGATAAATCGACTGATAGCGGACAGGAAACGTTAGCTGGGCTTCTTCTAACTCTTTCTTTAGTATGCTGGCACCGATTGCACTGGACCCCATCCCTGCGTCACAAGCCACGACGATTTCCGTAACTTTCTTCATTTTCGGCATCTTACGCTCCTCATTTTCTGTATTGGTCTTCCGTTTTAATAGCACACTAGCAATTGCAAACGATACGACCGTACTGACGACAATCCCAGCTAAGACACCTAGGATCATAGAAGCCGGTGTATTGAGCAAAATCGCCAAAATCGAGCCCGGGGACGCCGGTGCTCTCAAGCCTACTCCTAAAAATTGGAAGATCAGCGTACCGCTGAAACCACCAACGATCGGACCGAGCAACACCCAAGGATCGAGCAGAACAAACGGGAAATACACTTCATGAATCCCACCAATGGCCTGCACAAAAATGGATGCTGCGGCATTCGTTCGGTTTCGCTTTGAACCAAAGAAAAGATACGCCGCTAAGACCCCTAATCCCGGACCGGGGTTGGCCTCGATCAAAAATAAAACCGACTGACCGTTAACTGCCGCGGCTTCGATTCCTAGCGGCGTAAATAGTCCATGGTTGACAATATTATTAAAAAACAAAACCTTCAATGGTTCTACAATGATATGAATAAAGGGCAAGACGTTTTGCCGAACGAAATAATCAACGAGCTGATAGCTGCCGAGACTGAACCAATTAAAAAGCGGCGCCAATAGGAAATAACTACCTAAAAAAAGGAGTCCGCCAAGCGCACCTGCAATAAAATTGCGCACCAGCATCTCATAGCCACTTTTGACCTTACTAACGAACGAATCACTGCGATACAACAGCCAGCCTGCCAGTGGTCCCAGTAGCATCGCCCCAAAGACTTGGGGAATATCCGTTGCGAGAATAGCCCCTAAGACCGCCACTGCTCCTACGACCCCACCTCGCTCAGGTGCCAACATTTGCCCACCTGTATAAGCAATCATGAGGGGCAGCAACACAGTCAAGACCCCTTGTTCCATTTGCTGAATCACTTGTTGATCGACTGAAAAAAAAGGCAGCAGGAATGAAATCAGCATCCACGCAATAAAAATACTTAAATTCGGCATCATCATGCGAGAAAGATAATTCGTATAAAACTTAACCGTTATCATTTTTTCTCTGGAAGACGAGGTCTTGTTCATTTTATCCGCTTCCTTTCTCTTTTCTATTATAAGATGTTCTGGCAAGACTGAAAACAAAAAAAGCATACGTTTTTTTTTAACAAAAATCAAAAAAAGCTGACGTAAAACGCCAGCTTTTGAAATAGCTTCAATTGATTTAGTTTACGCGTACCGCGAAATCTGGTGAGTAATAAGAGTAACTGCTGACAGAAACACTTTGACCAGGTGTTGGTGCATGAATGTATTGTCCGTTACCCATAGCGATCGCCACGTGATGCGTGCTTCCACGGCTACCCCAGAATAACAGGTCGCCAGCTTTTGCTTCGTTGATCGAAATCACCGTACCGGAAAATTCTTGTGCGTAAGTTACCCGTGGTAATGAGATGCCAACTTTAGCAAATACATATTGTGTAAAGCCAGAACAGTCAAAGCCATCTGGTGTCGTACCACCCCAAACATAAGGGGTACCAATGTATTTCATTGCTTCTGCTACGATTGCTGAACCGTTGACCGTTTGTGCGGGTGCAGGAGTATTGCTTGCACCATTGCCGCTATTGTTCGATCCTTGGTTGTTATTGCTATTGTTATTGTTGGCAGGCGTCGATGGTGTCGTATTTGTTGAACCGCCACCTTGTGATGAACTGCCTTGCGTAGTATCAGTCGTCGTACTAGAATTTGTTGTGGAGCTTGATGTCGTTGAATTCGACGTTGAAGACTCGCTTGATGCTGCTTCCTGAGTAGTTGCTTCAGCTGCTGCCGCTTCTTGAGCCGCTGCTTCTTGTGCTGCTTGTTCACGAGCTGCTGCTGCCGCCGCTTCTTCTGCAGCGATGCGAGCTTGTTCTGCTTCGTATTCTTCTTTTTGTTTTTCTAAATCAGCTTTTTCATCTTCTTTCGATGCTTGTTGAACAGCCAATTCCGCTTGCAAAACATTTAAATCAGCTTGTTTGGCTTGTAGATCCCCTAATTGTGTTTCTAATTCAAATTGGTTCGCTGCGATTTCTGCCAATTTATCGTCGTTTTCCGCTTTTTTCGCTTCAACTGCTTCTTGGTCTGCCTTTTGTTGATCTACAAGATCTTTGTTAGCATTGACGATCGTCGTCATTGCTTGCACACGACCAATGGCATCGGTTAAAGAGTCAGCTTCTAATACTGCATCAATAAAGTTCGTGCTTTGTCCATTGACTTGAACATCACGGGCTTGTTTTTGGATCGCTTCTTCACGCTTTTCGATTCTGACTTTCAAATCGGCAATTTCTTGCTTCAACTTTTCAGAATCCGCACGCAAATCCCCTTGTTGTTGCAACAAAGCTTGGGCTTTTTCATTGATTGCAGCCACGTCGCTTTCAAGTGCTGCTACTTGTGACTGGATGCTTGCTTGCTGGTTTTGCAAGTCAGAGATTTCTTGATTTTTTTCTTCAATTTTATTGTCAAAATCTGATGCAAAGACAAGTGTCGGTGCTGCTGCAGAAGTAAGAACAATTGAACTTACTAACAAGAAAGATAAAATTCGCTTTTTCACTCTTCATTCCTCCGGCTGTTGCTTCCCCTAATATGGTTTTTTTATGTATAAATGCTTAAGAATACCTAAAGTCCTTCACGATAGTGTGATTGTAACACAGCCGTATGTCAGAGAGATAAAAGGAATATTACAAAAACATTTCAATCGCTGTTATTTTTATACCGTCAAAGGCAAAAAAAATGAAGCTATTCGTCTTTGAATAGCTTCATGAATGGAACGACTAAAAGGATAAACAAAATGATGTTCAATAAAAGCGTTGGTGCTAAAAAGCGGGAAACAAAGAATGACGTGCTAACTGATGCGATCTTAAATAGCAACTGGACGCCCAACGTCACAACTTCTAAGCTGGTAACAAAGATGATCATTCCGAAAAACATGGTAAATACATTTTGATAAAGCGTATTTTTCAAAATGTACATGATCCACACGATCAGAGGAAACGCCACCGTGTAGATGCCGATCACACCGACATAATACACGTCATAGAGGCAGCCGATCACCAGCGCCGTGGTAATCAAAAAGTTTTTCGGCAAATACTTTGCGCCACACAAAAGGGCGATCAGCAAAAGATGGGCACTGGCGATATAATTGTCTTGGGTCCATTTTTCCAAAAAACGCGTCAGTTGTCCATCTGCCAACATCATCAAAAAGAAGACGCCCGCTGCCAGGTATTTGATGTAGTCATGCTTTTTCATGGCTATTCCTCACCTGCCAAGCGTTTGATAATCGTTACTGCTTGAATATCATACATTTGGGCATACGGTTTTACAAATACTTGGGTATCAAGACCAAACTCATCTTTAGTGGTACGGATCACTGTTCCGATCGCTAAATCGGCGGGCGAGTTTCCTCCTAATCCAGAGGTCTGCACGACATCGCCTTCCTTCAGCTCATTGTCCCCCGTCAATTGGGTAATGACTAAGGAACGTTCTTTTTGATCGTAACTACTTAGGATCCCAAAATTTGACCCATCTTCGCCGCTGATTCGAACCGGATAGTGGTTGGAATTCTGGTTTTCAGAAGTCAAAAGTTCAATTTTAGAAGAAGCTGCATTGACCTCAATGACACGACCAATCAAGCCTTTTTGCGACATGACTGCCATGTTGACCTCAACGCCGTCTCTTGAGCCTCGATCCACGATCAGCATATCTTGCCAAGTATCCGGTGACCGATTGATGACATTGGCGGAGATCCGTTCATAATTCGTCAAGGTTGCATTCAGCTCTAGCTCTTCTTTCAAGGCATCGATTTCTCTTTGCGCATTGTCCTTCGCTTGTTCCAGTTCCTCAAAACTGTCCAATTTCTCTTTTAAACGTTCATTTTCTTCATAGGTCACAAACAAATTTTTGACTGAATTGGCACCATTTTCGATCCAACGAAAAGGAGCGGTAATCACTTTATCGATAAAGCCAACGGAGTCATTGACCGTAGATTGCACGGCATTGGTGGAGTTTCCCGCTGCTCGGCGGGCGATCGTCACGCTTAATACGGTGACAACTAAAATCACAATAATCAATGTGATGATAATATTTTTATTAGGATTAAACTTTTTCACAAAGACACCTCAAATAATTCCAAACTGTAGTTCCAATTTTACCATTAATGCCCTGCAAACAAAAGCTAAGTTGACCGTCTTAATGTTTTTTTTGTAATTAAGTTTCTGAAATTTTCAACAAAAAAAAGAGACGTTCCGTCTCTTAATCACAACTTTGAATGACTGCTATCATCCCGCTGCTAAAGGAAAAACCTGCTGTCTGTGTCAGAAATTCATTGCTGGCATAAGAAGTTGGGTACGGTACTTGGACGTTTTCTAATAAATACTTGCTGCCTGTTAACGTCAAATCTGTTACCGGCGTCAAACAGCAATACGCCAAATACTGCATTCCGGGTTCTTTTTCCAGTTGATAGGTGCCTGGTAAAAAGAACTGAACAACATTTTGACGATCTAAAAAACGCAGATTTGGGGCAAATGGACGAAACCGATCTTCTAAGGGCAGCCATAGATTGGCTAAAAGATGGTCGAGACGTCCCCCTGTTGCACCAATCAAGTCGATTTGCGCTTCTGGATAGCGGCGCAACGTCTCCACCAATGCCAATTGGGTATCTGTATCATCTTTTTCAGCAGGGGCTTGGATCACTGTCTTAACTTGTTGTTTGACCGCTTGCAGTTCTGCTACGGTCAGGGAGTCGAAATCACCGATTGCCAGATCGACTGGCCGTTGGTGCTGAAGCAAAAACAGGGCCCCACGATCAATTCCAATGTATTTATCATACGCCATCAACTGTGGCCAATTTTCAGGGCGCCCCCCTGCTGCTAACAAAATCTTCATTTATTGCAAAGCTTCTTTCAAGGCTCTGATTTGTGCTGCAGGTTCATCGGCATCGTAAATATAGCTTCCTGCTACGAAAACATTTGCACCTGCTTCCAGACAACGTTTGGCTGTCTCAGGAACGATCCCGCCATCTACCTCGATATCATAATGATAGCCTTTTTCTTCTTTTAAAGCAGCCAGCGCCGCAATTTTTTCCAGTGATTCTTCAATAAAGGATTGCCCACCAAACCCTGGATTGACCGTCATAACTAACACTTGATCACACATGGATAAAACATGTTCAATGGCTGAAACTGGTGTGCCTGGGTTGATGACGATTTCTGCTTTGACATTTTCTGCCACAATCATTTGGATCGCACGATGGATATGAGGTGTTGCTTCTGCGTGGATACCAATGATATCTGCTCCAGCTTCTGCGAAGGCATGGATATACTTTTCTGGCTCGGTGATCATTAGGTGAACATCCAACGGCAGTTTGGTAACTGGGCGAATCGCTTTAACGATGTTTGGGCCTAAGGTAATATTAGGGACGAAATGACCGTCCATCACGTCTACGTGAATGTAATCTGCGCCATGGCGCTCTACCAGCTCAATGTCTCTTTGAAGATTTGCAAAATCGGCACTTAAAATAGATGGTGCTAGTTTCATTATGCTTTTCCCTCACTTTTTCTTCTTTTTATAAACCGGACGTCGGTTTTCAATCTCTTCTAAAAATTGCACGTAATTCTTATAACGAGTCTCGGCGATCTCATTTGCTGCAACCCCCTGCTTAACTGCACAATCAGGTTCATTAAGGTGCATACATTCCCTAAAACGGCAGTTGGCAGCTACTGCTAAAAAATCAGGGAAGAGCTTTGGTAACTCTACTGCTTCGATTTCCAGAAAATCGATTGAACTAAAACCAGGCGTATCGGCAACCAATCCATCACAAATCGGCAAGAGCTCCACATGACGGGTCGTATGTTTCCCCCGTCCGAGAGATTCTGAGATCCCTCCTGTTTCCAATGCCAATTCCGGGACGATTCGATTCAATAGCGTAGACTTTCCAGCACCGGATTGCCCCATAAAGACGGTAATCCGCTCTGGGAAGTACCGTTGAAGTTCCAATAGATCTTCGCCTTCTGCTTTTGACGTGATCACGTGGTAGCCAATTGCTTGATAGGTCTCCTCAATTGCTTTCATTGCGGCAAGATCTTTCACAAGATCCGCTTTTGTCAAAAAGATGATCGGTTCGATCCCCTCATACTCTAACGTCACTAAAAAGCGATCCAATAGATTATAGGAGAAATTCGGCTCAACTAGACTTGTCACGACCACCCCTTGATCCACATTTGCGACTGGCGGTCGAACCAGCTCATTTTTTCGCGGCAAGATCTCTAAAAGATAACCGTCTGTTTGATTGCTGCTTTCAAAAATCACTTCATCCCCAACCAAAGGAGTGATTTTTCGATTCCGAAAATTTCCTCGAGCGCGGGTTTGAAAGATTTCATCTTCTGATGCCACATAATAAAATCCGCTTAGCGCTTTGATGATTTTTCCCTTCAAACAATTTCCTCCTCGTTTTTTACTATTGTATCATATTTTCAGGTCTTCTCACTGGCTGAAAACACAAAAAAAGCCTGAAGCGAATGCTTCAGGCATCAAAAAATCGGGAAGACAGGATTCGAACCTGCGACCCCTTGGTCCCAAACCAAGTGCTCTACCAAGCTGAGCTACTTCCCGATAATAAAAATGAAACAAATAAAAAGACTACGCGCCCAAGAGGAGTCGAACCCCTAACCTTTTGATCCGTAGTCAAACACTCTATCCAATTGAGCTATGGGCGCATATTATAAAATGCCGAGGACCGGAATCGAACCGGTACGGTGATCACTCACCGCAGGATTTTAAGTCCTGTGCGTCTGCCAGTTCCGCCACCCCGGCTGAAAATTGCTAAGGCAAAGCGGAAAACGGGGTTCGAACCCGCGACCCCCACCTTGGCAAGGTGGTGCTCTACCACTGAGCTATTTCCGCATATTCCTGATGCCGGCTAAAGGACTTGAACCCTCGACCCTCTGATTACAAATCAGATGCTCTACCAACTGAGCTAAGCCGGCAATGAAGTGCGGGTGAAGGGACTTGAACCCCCACGCCCGAAGGCGCTAGAT
>NZ_CP172936.1:3457500-3488385 GCF_050542585.1 Enterococcus sp. DIV1767
TTTGGAATTTCTCCGCTACCCACACCTCATCCCCGCACTTTTCAACGTACGTGGGTTCGGTCCTCCAGTGCGTTTTACCGCACCTTCAACCTGGACATGGGTAGATCACATGGTTTCGGGTCTACGACAACATACTCATTCGCCCTATTCAGACTCGCTTTCGCTGCGGCTCCGTCTCTTCAACTTAACCTCGCATGCTATCGTAACTCGCCGGTTCATTCTACAAAAGGCACGCTATCACCCATTAACGGGCTCTAACTTGTTGTAGGCACACGGTTTCAGGATCTATTTCACTCCCCTTCCGGGGTGCTTTTCACCTTTCCCTCACGGTACTGGTTCACTATCGGTCACTAGGGAGTATTTAGCCTTGGGAGATGGTCCTCCCGGATTCCGACGGAATTCCTCGTGTTCCGCCGTACTCAGGATCCTCCTAGGTGTTATCCAAATTTCGCCTACGGGGTTTTTACCCTCTTTGACATACTTTTCCAAGTATTTCGACTATCTGAATAGACTACCATATCGGAGTCCTACAACCCCAACAAGCAAGCTTGTTGGTTTGGGCTTTTCCCGTTTCGCTCGCCGCTACTCAGGGAATCGAATTTTCTTTCTCTTCCTGCAGGTACTTAGATGTTTCAGTTCTCTGCGTCTACCTCGACTGCGCTATGTATTCACGCAGACGTAACATCCTATAAAAGATGCTGGGTTCCCCCATTCGGAAATCTCTGGATCATAGCTTACTTACAGCTCCCCAAAGCATATCGGTGTTAGTCCCGTCCTTCATCGGCTCCTAGTGCCAAGGCATCCACCGTGCGCCCTTATTCACTTAACCTTTGACCTTACGGTCGGTTTTGAGTACTTCTTCTAGCGATAGAAGGTTGCTCAAGAAAATAAGCGTTGAACTTATTAAAAAACTCTTTTAACATTTCAACTCGGTGTGTGTTACTTGTTTTGTTTTTTCTTCGATATCCAGTTTTCAATGAACAAATTTGTTTGAGAGTAAACCTCTCAAAACTGAACAAAGGCAAACGATGTGTAGTCTTCCGAAATATTCCTTAGAAAGGAGGTGATCCAGCCGCACCTTCCGATACGGCTACCTTGTTACGACTTCACCCCAATCATCTATCCCACCTTAGGCGGCTGGCTCCAAAAGGTTACCTCACCGACTTCGGGTGTTACAAACTCTCGTGGTGTGACGGGCGGTGTGTACAAGGCCCGGGAACGTATTCACCGCGGCGTGCTGATCCGCGATTACTAGCGATTCCGGCTTCATGTAGGCGAGTTGCAGCCTACAATCCGAACTGAGAGAAGCTTTAAGAGATTAGCTTAGCCTCGCGACTTCGCAACTCGTTGTACTTCCCATTGTAGCACGTGTGTAGCCCAGGTCATAAGGGGCATGATGATTTGACGTCATCCCCACCTTCCTCCGGTTTGTCACCGGCAGTCTCGCTAGAGTGCCCAACTAAATGATGGCAACTAACAATAAGGGTTGCGCTCGTTGCGGGACTTAACCCAACATCTCACGACACGAGCTGACGACAACCATGCACCACCTGTCACTTTGCCCCCGAAGGGGAAGCTCTATCTCTAGAGTGGTCAAAGGATGTCAAGACCTGGTAAGGTTCTTCGCGTTGCTTCGAATTAAACCACATGCTCCACCGCTTGTGCGGGCCCCCGTCAATTCCTTTGAGTTTCAACCTTGCGGTCGTACTCCCCAGGCGGAGTGCTTAATGCGTTTGCTGCAGCACTGAAGGGCGGAAACCCTCCAACACTTAGCACTCATCGTTTACGGCGTGGACTACCAGGGTATCTAATCCTGTTCGCTCCCCACGCTTTCGAGCCTCAGCGTCAGTTACAGACCAGAGAGCCGCCTTCGCCACTGGTGTTCCTCCATATATCTACGCATTTCACCGCTACACATGGAATTCCACTCTCCTCTTCTGCACTCAAGTCTCCCAGTTTCCAATGACCCTCCCCGGTTGAGCCGGGGGCTTTCACATCAGACTTAAGAAACCGCCTGCGCTCGCTTTACGCCCAATAAATCCGGACAACGCTTGCCACCTACGTATTACCGCGGCTGCTGGCACGTAGTTAGCCGTGGCTTTCTGGTTAGATACCGTCAAGGGATGAACATTTTACTCTCATCCTTGTTCTTCTCTAACAACAGAGTTTTACGATCCGAAAACCTTCTTCACTCACGCGGCGTTGCTCGGTCAGACTTTCGTCCATTGCCGAAGATTCCCTACTGCTGCCTCCCGTAGGAGTCTGGGCCGTGTCTCAGTCCCAGTGTGGCCGATCACCCTCTCAGGTCGGCTATGCATCGTTGCCTTGGTGAGCCGTTACCTCACCAACTAGCTAATGCACCGCGGGTCCATCCATCAGTGACGCAAAAGCGCCTTTCAACTTTCTTCCATGCGGAAAATAGTGTTATACGGTATTAGCACCTGTTTCCAAGTGTTATCCCCTTCTGATGGGCAGGTTACCCACGTGTTACTCACCCGTTCGCCACTCTTTTTCTTTCGGTGGAGCAAGCTCCGGTGAAAGAAAAAGCGTTCGACTTGCATGTATTAGGCACGCCGCCAGCGTTCGTCCTGAGCCAGGATCAAACTCTCATAATGATTTGTTTGAATGACCAGATGGTCATTAAGCTCATAAAAATTAACTTTGCTAGCTATTGCTTGCATGTATTTGTTTCAATAAATTGAAACGTCCTACACATTGGTTCGTTTGCTTGCTTTGTTCAGTTTTCAAAGGTCTACCGTGCTGTGTTAGCAACTTTTATATCATATCAGAGCGACGTTTGATTGTCAACTCTTTTTTTAAAAGTTTTTTTCGCTCGTTGTTTTTCAACTTCGTAGCGGCTGTCTCAGCGACTTTATTAGAATAACAAATGATTTGTTATTTGTCAACAACTTTTTTCAATTAATTTTGTTGATGTATCAACATTGATTAACTGTTTTAAAATTGCGACTTCGTTATAATATCATCTGTCGAGCTGTGCGTCAACTACTTTTTTCAATTCTTTTTAGGAATTCAATTAGTCATTTGGCACATGTAATAATATACCAAGACTTGCGCTATTCGTCAACCATAAAATGATTGATAGACCAACGTTTCTAGTTACTCCGTTTCCAAAGATGATTCGTGATTTTTAGTCCGTGATTTCCGCATTTTTTAAGGACTTTTTCCGTTATTATTTGCCTATCGTTCGTCTTTTTCCTTTTTGTGTTTTCTTAATTCCTATCATTCTTATAAATTTAAGTATGATTTTATCTATTTTGTGGAATATTTGCTAAAATGGAGAAAAGAATATTGTTCCTAGGAGGACCCAGTATGAAAATACTTGTAGCAGATGATGACAAAGAGATCGTAGAACTATTAAGCATTTATTTACACAATGAAGGTTATGAATCGGTCAAAGCATATGATGGAAAAGAAGCACTGACCAAGATCCGCACCACTTCTGATATCGAACTATTGATCTTAGATATCATGATGCCGGAAATGGATGGCATGCAAGTCGTGAAAGAATTGAGAAAAGAATCCCAAATCCCTATTATTATGCTGACCGCTAAAACAACCGATATGGATAAGATTCGTGGATTGGTCGCCGGTGCGGATGATTATGTCACAAAACCTTTCAACCCATTAGAAGTTATGGCCCGGGTAAAATCGTTATTGAGAAGAACCAAGATGCAGGCTGCTTCAAATCAACCAGAGATTCTGGAAGTAAGCTCTCTTATTATCAATCGCGATTCCCATGAAGTAAAAACCGTCGATGGCAACGAAATTCAATTGACTGCATTAGAATTTGGTATCCTCTACTTACTGGCATCGCATCCCAACCGTGTCTTTAGCGCCGATGAGATTTTTGAACGAGTTTGGAAACAAGAAAGTGTCGTTTCTGCCAAAACAGTTATGGTCCATGTCAGTCACTTACGAGATAAGATCGAAGAAGCCACGGATGGTGAAAAAGTCATCCAAACAGTATGGGGGGTCGGCTACAAAATAGATGCGAAGTAAACCAACTGAAAAAAAGCGCAACACACCAATCGAAAAAAAGAAACGGATCACGTTGACCTCAAAGGAAATCAGTGAGTTATTTGCCGAAGGAATTGTAACGATTGTTCTTTTACTTCTATTAAATATCGCTATTTTGGTCATCTTGACCTCAATCGTTGAAAACTCACCAGATTTAGTTGATGCCATCTACGCATCGAAGAATGCTTTCACGTCTGCCTTTAATACGGATATCTTCCGCAGTGGGCGTAACTTCATTCTACCGATGTTCTTCCTATTAGATGTGATCGTCTTATATTGGCGTTTGATTCGCCGCTACCATCAAATGCAGCTACGTCACATCATCAGTGAGCTTCATTTTATTGCGGAAGGCAATTACGATCATCGCATCCCCTTCGAGTTACGGGGCGATTTAAGTCGGATTGTTTCTAATATCAACGGCTTAGTCGACAGTACGGTGGCGGCGATCGAAGATGAACGGCGGATCGAGCAATCCAAAGATGAGCTGATCACCAATGTTAGCCATGACATTCGGACACCATTGACTTCGATCATCGGCTATTTAGGTCTAATTGAAGATCGACAATACCATTCAGAAGAAGAATTGCTGAAATATACCCATACGGCGTATGTCAAAGCCAAGCAAATGAAATCACTCGTCGATGATTTGTTTGAATACACAAAAGTGCGCCAGCCTAGCGTCCCAATCAATGTGATGGAATTTGATATGGCCCAGCTAGTTGAACAATTGGCGGCAGACTTTGAATTAGAAGCTAGTCGAAAAGGCATCAAGATCGAAACCTACACCCGTCCAGAGCATATCGAAATGGATGGCGATACCGAAAAACTGGTGCGGGTCTTCAATAACTTGCTGTCAAATGCCTTGAAATACGGCAAAGGCGCCGATAAGATCCGCATGGAAGTCGAGAAAGTCGGGACCGAAGCGATCTTAACAGTCAAAAACAATGGGCAAATGATCCCTAAGCAAGCCCTTGATTCTCTATTCGACCGTTTCTACCGAGTGGAAGAATCCCGCTCTCAAGAAACAGGAGGAACTGGCTTAGGTCTAGCGATCGCTCAAAGCATCGTCGCCTTACATGGCGGCTATATCTATGCCAAGTCAACGCCGGAATGGACGTCCTTTATTATCCATCTCCCGTTGAAACGCAACAACTTATCCAACACACAAACCTATGGTTGACGACCCAACATTTTTTGGGTATGCTAGAGAAAATAATCAAGGCACAGAACCTAGTATATTTTTTTCATCTGTATAGAGAGCTGATGGTTGGTGAAAATCAGTGTTGGAAAAAATAGAATCCAGTTCTTTAACGTGTATTTTTCGAAAGAAAAATCGTTGGCTCACGATACGAGCAGCAAGGGCAGCGCAAGCTGAACTTGGGTGGCACCGCGAATGGTCATTTCGTCCCAAGCAATACGGGATCGGAATGGCCTTTTTTCTATGGAAAAATCAAAGGAGGATGTATCACTATGTTAGATGTAAAAATGATTCGCCAAAATTTTGCTGAAGTACAAAGCAAACTCGCAACACGCGGCGTGCAAAAAGAAGTGTTGGACCGCTTTTTAACGCTTGACGAACGTCGCCGAGAACTCTTAGTCCAAACGGAAGAACGCAAGAAATTGCGCAACGATGTTTCTGGTGAGATCGCTGCCTTGAAACGGGCGAAAGAAGACGCGGCAGATAAAATTGCCCAAATGAAAGAAGTCGGTAGCCAAATCAAGCAATTGGATGAAGAAATCGCCCAAATCGATGAAGACATCAAAGAGATCGCCACGACATTGCCGAACTTGCCGAATGATTCTGTTCCGGTGGGCAAAGATGAAGACGACAATGTAGAAGTCCGCCGCTGGGCAGAACCAAAAACCTTTGACTTTGAACCAAAACCCCATTGGGAGATCGCAGAAGACTTGGGGATCCTCGACTTTGAGCGGGGTGCCAAAGTTTCTGGTAGCCGTTTTGTTTACTACAAAGGCTTAGGTGCTCGTTTGGAACGTGCCTTATACAACTTCATGTTGGATCAGCATGTTTATGAGCATGGATATACAGAGATGATCACCCCGTATATCGTCAACAGCCAAGCAATGTTCGGTACTGGGCAATTTCCGAAGTTCAAAGAAGATGTTTTCCAATTGGCAGACACTGATTTGACTTTGATCCCGACTGCGGAAGTACCTTTGACCAACTACTATCAAGGGGAGATCTTAGAACAAGAGCAGCTCCCTGCCTACTTCACTGCCTTGAGCCCATCATTTCGTTCGGAAGCCGGCAGCGCTGGCCGTGACACTCGCGGCTTGATTCGCTTGCATCAATTCAATAAAGTCGAAATGGTGAAATTCAGTGATGCAGAACATTCTTATGAAGAATTAGAAAAAATGACGGCTAATGCCGAAGACATTTTGCAAAAACTCCATTTGCCTTACCGTGTGCTTAGCTTGTGTACAGGAGATATGGGCTTTTCTGCAGCGAAGACCTATGATTTAGAAGTATGGATCCCTGCCCAAGAGATGTATCGTGAGATCAGCTCTTGCTCAAACTGTGAAGACTTCCAAGCACGCCGTGCTATGATCCGTTACCGCGATCAAGAGGGCAAGATTCACTACATGCATACACTAAACGGCTCTGGTCTGGCCGTCGGTCGGACGGTGGCTGCAGTGCTTGAAAATTATCAAAACGAAGACGGCAGTGTAACGATACCGGAAGTTCTGGTTCCTTACATGGGCGGACTGACAAAAATTGAAAAAGCCTAAGCCTTAGTAACCTCAGTAGCAACCCCTAGAGAACAGTCACACCGCGTGAACGTTCCCTAGGGGTTTTCTTGTTCACGTCGCCTGTAGTGGTTTCAATCCCCCCTAGCCACTTTGATCGCTTCTTGCAAGAGAAACAACGCAACAAGGTTGTAATTTTTAAGCGAATAATTAGAAAAATCCCTTTGTCTTTTTAATCCTCTATCAGAAACCGGGCATGATCGTTGAAAGTGCCTGTGACTTATGGTAACGTGGGCATAATTTAGGATGGAATGAAGGGAGCTTCACCAATGCCCGAACGAAAGACCTATGCCCGTCGGAGTGACTTACACAAGAAACCAAACAATAATCAAAAACGAACAACATCAGCTGAAGAAAGACCGAAAGGACCACCCTCGAAAAAGAAGCCGTATCGAAAAGCAATTTTTTCCTTATTCGCCTTATTATTGATCGTTTTGATCGCAACGGCTGGCTCAGTCCTTTACACGTTGCACCAACAAGAAGTTGCCGCCCAAGCAAAATATGAGGCAGCTGCAGAGAAATTACTGGCATCAATCCAAGCAGAACAAAGCCAAAATGGGTTAAAAACAACGCCTGAAGTGCTCTCCAAAGGAGCAAACAAAGAACTGATCTACCGCCCGCAAGACCTCGATACGTTTCCCATCAAAGATATCAAAGATCGGTTGACGAAAGCCGCTGAGTCATTGCGCAAAAAACAAACGGAAAAAGAAGTCGTCACCGTTGCCCGTATCCAAGCACAAACAGTAGCTGCAAAAGTCTCTACCTATTCATTAAAAGCCGACAGCTATGTATGGAATCGAGAAACCGGTCGTTTTGAAGATGCTGATCGTTTAACAGATGCACCGATCTTTGTTTCAGAGAAGACACAAACCGAATTGTCTTTGAAAGAACTGGTTCCTGATGAAGGCAGCTTATTAGGTATTCAACAAGTCATTCAACAGAAACTGCTGGATCAAGCTAAGGAACCCGCAAAAATCATCAACGCCGTCTTGGCCATGGAGCGGATCACCTTCGATTCGAAATTTACTTATGATCCAGAGAAGCTGACCATCGAATTGCCAAAAAATCAGACGGGAGCGACGGAAATCACCCTGTCTTACAGCGAGATCGCCCCATTCATTGATCCTGATCTCGTTGCTGCTGACCAACTCGACAATGCCTTGCCAAGTCTTGACCCCAATAAAAAATACGTGGCATTGACCTTTGATGATGGACCCAACAACACCTCCACCATGGATCTGTTGAACATCTTACAAGAAAATGATGTCAAAGCGACCTTCTTTATGCTAGGACAAATGGTTGAGCAATATCCGCAAGCTGCCAAAAAAGTCCAAGAAGCTGGACACGAGATCGCCAGTCATTCTTACTCTCATCCGCAGCTGAATACTCTTTCAGCGGAAGATTTGCAGTCAGAAGTCACGAAAACCAATAAAGCCATTTACAATGCGACGGGTTTACTACCTAGGAATTTACGGCCCCCTTATGGCGCTATCGACAAACAAAGCGCAGAAACCATCGGCATGCCGATCATTCAATGGGACATCGATTCTCAAGACTGGAAATTGAAGGATCCGAAGAAAATCAATGCCTTGGTTCAACAAAATGTCTTTAATGGTGCCATGATCTTGATTCATGATATCCACCCGAAATCTGTGAAAGCTGTACCGGGAGTCATTAAAACGCTCAAAAACGAAGGCTACGAATTCGTGACCGTCGATCAATTATTAGGCGCACGGCAAAAACCGCTGCATCAATACTTTGGGATGAACGATGAACGCCTCGTTGATTAAGAGAAAAAGGAACGCAGCAAATTGTCTCTTGCTGCGTTCCTTTTTGGTTATTGGATCGTTCCCTCTTTTTTAGCCCTTCTTTTCTTCATACACATTAGTCACAAAAATTTGAATCAATAGATCAGCGACAGCTTTTGGCGGCATCGTTGAAAAATCTTTGAGCCAGCGTTCGATCAACCCGATAGATCCGCAGACAAAAAAGCTCAGGCACAGCTCCAATTCTTCCTCGGAAGCATCTTGAAAGTATTGGGCAAACCGTTTCAAGGTCTCCGGTTTAATCTCAGACAACAAAAGATTCAGCAAATGGCTGTTGTTCAACAAAATCAAATGGGTGGTACTAGGATTCTCATACAAAATCGTCAATAGCTTTTCCAGCCAAAGATCCAATGACAAATTTTCCTGCTGCAAGTTCGATGCGATCTGCTCAACGAGCTCCCCTTCGATCTCCTCCAACAAAGCGGCCGTATCCTTATAATATTTATAAAATGTTCCTCGGTTGATATCGGCTCGTTCCGCAATCTCTTTGATCGTGATTTTGCGATACTCTTTTTCCAACAATAACTCCTGAAAGGCGCGCCGGATCACTTTTTTCGAGTAGATCGTTCGACGGTTCCCGACAGTCCCTACCATATCGTTTCCCCTTTTCTCTATACATTTGATCAATATTTGTCTATTTAATGACAAATAAGCAAGCATTGAGGATTGCTCTTACTTTTCTTTCTTAGTATACTAACACCATGTGATTAAATCAACACGTGTTTAAAAAATGGAGGCTTTATTAATGAGTTATGTTGAAGTAAAGAATGAATATAAACGCTATCAGATGGGCGAAACCACCATCACTGCCAACAACGATCTTTCCTTTGCCATTGAAGAAGGCGAACTAGTAGTGATCCTTGGACCCAGTGGTGCCGGAAAATCGACCGTTTTGAATATTTTAGGCGGGATGGATTCGCCAGATGAAGGAGAAATCATTATCGACAATGTCGATATCGCGAAGTTTAACGACAAACAGCTGACGGAATACCGCCGCACAGACGTCGGGTTCGTCTTCCAGTTTTATAATTTGGTCCCGAATTTGACAGCAAAAGAAAACATTGAATTGGCAACAGAAGTCTCACCGAATGCACTCGATCCTGATGAAGTCTTGACCCAAGTCGGGTTAGAAAACCGCAAAAACAACTTTCCTTCGCAGCTTTCTGGTGGGGAACAGCAGCGGGTATCGATCGCTCGGGCGTTAGCCAAAAACCCGAAACTGCTGCTATGCGATGAACCGACTGGTGCCTTGGACTTTGAAACAGGAAAACAAGTGTTGAAGCTTTTGCAAAACGCTAGCCGGAAAAATGGCAATACGGTGTTGATTATCACCCATAATAGCGCCATTGCCCCGATCGCCGATCGGGTGATCCATATCAACGATGCCACTGTCCGTTCCATTGAAGAGAATCCTCATCCCATCTCGATCGATGAAATCGTTTGGTAGGAGGATCTGATGAAAAATAAGACCTATCTTAAAGCAAGTTTGCGAGAGATTCGCCAATCAAAAGGCCGCTTTATCGCAATCACCTTGATCATTTTTTTAGGAACGTTTCTCTTTGTCGGTGTCAAAGCGACCGGCCCGATCCTGAATCATTCCGCGAGTGAATATGTCAACGGCCAGCATTTAGCAGATCTGCAAGTCACTTCCACGCTGGGATTGACGGAGGAAGACATTGATGCCGCGGAAAAAAGCGGTGCTCACACAGAAGCCGCCTATCAATTTTATTACGCTGCCAATTCAGATGAAGTCGTGCAAGTGACCTCTTATGACCCCTCACAGGAACTCAACCAGTTACTGGTGAAGGACGGCCGACTGCCAGAAAAAGCCGATGAAATCGTGCTGGATACCGAAGCAAAAAATTATGGCTGGCAAATAGGTGATACTTTTACGATCGATGATGCCGATAATCTGTCGGACAAAGAGTATACGATCGTTGGGTTTGCCACTTCTCCGATTTATATCAGTGCTGCCGAACGGGGCTATGCGAATGTCGGCAGCGGTGTCGTGACGTACTTTGCTTATGTACCGGAAAAACAGTTCACGATGGAGGTCAAATCGATCCTCTATCTCGCCTTTGATGATATCGCCGGGCTTGAAACATACTCCGATGCGTACACCGACAAGATGGCAGCCCATCAAGAAACGATTGAGGAACTGTTTGCGGACCGTCCTAAAGAACGCTTAGCAGAAATTCAACAAGACGCTTTTGATGAATTAGCCCCTGCAGAAAAAGAAGTCCGCGATGGACAAAAACAGTTAACTGATGGACAAGCCCAACTGGATCAGGCCAAAGCGGAACTAGAACAACAGCAAGCCGCCTTAGCACAGCTGCCGCCCGTACAACAAGCAGCCCTCGAAGGCCAATTGGCAGCTGGGGAAGCAGAATTGACACAGCAGCAAGACCAATTAGATGAACAGCAACAAGAACTAACTGATGCCCAACAAACACTGGCAGAAAAACGGGCAGAGATCGAAGACTTGGCAGAGCCCACGTATCTTTACAACCAGCGCAAAGACAATCCCGGTTTCCAAGAATATGGTGGGCTGTCTGATCGTATCGCCGCAATCGCCAATGTATTCCCAGTCTTCTTCTTCTTTATCGCTGCGTTGATCACCTTTACGACACTGACGCGGATGGTAGAAGAAAACCGCAAAGAGATCGGTACCTTAAAAGCGATGGGCTATGGCAAAGTCGAGATCTCCCTTAAATATTTGATTTATGCCCTCCTTTCTTCGGCCATTGGCATTATTAGTGGGGCCGTATTAGGAACCGAACTGTTGCCGCGTTTGATCTATTTCCTATCCAGCGAACGGTATCTTTTAGACGGGATTCGCGTCTATTATGTCTGGTCGCCAATTATTTTGGCCGCAATCGCCTTTTTACTGGCGACGCTTGGTGCCTGTCTGTTTGTTCTGATCAAAGAATTGCGGGAAAAACCCGCTCAGCTACTGCAAGTTCGGGCGCCAAAACCTGGGAAACGGATTTTATTAGAAGCCATTACCCCCTTATGGTCCCGTTTAAGCTTCAATCAAAAAGTCAGCTTCCGTAACATCTTCCGCTACAAATCGCGAATGATCATGGCGATCATTGGCATCGCCGGTTGTACGGGACTGATGGTGGCAGGCGTTGGGTTGAAAGATTCCTTAAGTGCTGTGACTGCGAAACAATTTGGACCCATTACGGATTATCAAGCCGTCGTGACCTTAAATGATGCGAAGGAAGAAACCGTTGCTGCCGCTGAAACGGTTTTAACAGACGAGCCTCTTGTGACCCATTCGATGCTAGTCTACAATGAAACGATCGAGATTCGACCGGCTAACCAAGGAAAACAAAGTCTGACCTTGATGGTTCCGGCAGATCAAGAAGCTTTTACCGACTATGTCCATTTGAAAACAACGGCAGGACAGAAGCTGTCATTAACAGAGGGTGCCGTGCTGACTATGAAGTACGCAGAATTGTATGATCTGCAGGTTGGCGATACATTGACCTTCTATACCAGCGATCAAGAAGCCTTTGAAGTACCTATCAGCGGCATCGCAGAAAACTATTTAGGCAATTCCCTTTATCTGTCACCAACCGTTTATGAAGAAATCACCAATAGTACCTTTGAACCGAATGCGTTCTTAGTCAAAAGCAAGACGATGACGAAAAAGCAAGAGGAAGCTTTATCAACAGCCTTGTTAGATACCGACAAAGTCAAAAACACGACGTTCCTTTCCACTCAGATCAAAATGCAGGATGATTCGATGGGCAACTTGAACTCCATTGTCTTGATCTTAGTTGTATTATCAGGGGCATTAGCCTTTGTCGTCTTGTATAACTTGACCAACATCAATGTTTCCGAGCGGATTCGCGAACTTTCTACCATTAAAGTATTAGGGTTTTACAATAAGGAAGTCACCATGTACATCGTACGGGAAAATATCGTCTTTACGTTATTTGGGATTCTCGCAGGCTACGTGGTAGGTTACTTCTTGACTGACTTTATTTTGATCCAAGCTTCGATGGAAAACATGGTCTTTCCATTAGTGATCAATTGGCCGGCCTATGCTTTAGCCGGCGGCATGACGATTCTCTTTACGATCATCGTGATGTGCGTCACCCATGTGAAACTGACTCATGTCAACATGATCGATGCATTGAAATCAAACGAATAAGCTGCTGCTAAAGCGATTTGCTGATCATCCAGCAGTGATTTTAAAGAAAAGGACGCCACTCTTGCCTAGATAGCTGAGAGTGACGTCCTTTTTTGAACAAATAATCCCCTCTGTCCGCTTTTGAACAGAGGGGATCGTTTGTTTTCACGTGAAACATTTTATGATTTTACAGAGTAGTTCGGTGCTTCTTTCGTGATTTGAACATCGTGGGGATGTGATTCTTTTAGTCCGTTGCCGCTCATTTGGATGAATTGTGCTTCATCACGTAATTGCTGTAGATTGCCAGCACCGACATAACCCATCCCTGATTTCAACCCGCCGATCATTTGGAAGATGATATCAGAAACGCTGCCTTTATAAGCGACACGCCCTTCAATGCCTTCTGGAACCAATTTGTTGGCTTCGTTTACGCCCCCTTGGAAGTAACGGTCGCTGGAGCCTTTTTCCATTGCCCCCAATGAACCCATTCCGCGGTACGTTTTGAAGCGACGGCCTTGATAGATTTCGAATTCACCTGGTGATTCATCGGTTCCTGCCAACATGCTACCGAGCATTACGGCATGACCGCCAGCTGCTAAAGCTTTGACGATATCGCCAGAGTACTTGATCCCACCATCAGCAATGATTGCTTTTCCGTATTGACGTGCCACAGAGGCTGCATCATAGATCGCGGTCAATTGAGGAACTCCGACACCGGCTACCACCCGAGTAGTACAGATCGATCCTGGACCGATCCCGACTTTTACGACATCGACACCAGCATCATACAATGCTTTCGTGCCTTCGGCAGTGGCAACATTTCCAGCAATCAATGTCGCTTCTGGGAAATGCGCGCGAATTTCAGAGATTTTGCGTAAAACACCGGCACTGTGTCCGTGGGCAGTATCAATAACGATTGCGTCCACGCCTGCATCCAATAATGCTTGTGCTCGTTCAAAGGTATCGCTGGTAACACCGACTGCCGCTGCCACTAATAGACGTCCATGCGTGTCTTTGGCTGCATTCGGGAATTCGATCACTTTTTCAATATCTTTGATAGTGATCAACCCGCTTAAGATCCCTGCTTCATCAACGATCGGTAATTTTTCGATCTTGTGTTGTTGTAAGATTTTTTCCGCGTCTTTCAACGAAGTACCGACAGGTGCTGTGATCAATTGGTCTTTGGTCATCACATCATTGATCGGCATCGTATAATCCGTGACAAAACGCATGTCGCGGTTCGTGATGATACCGACTAATTTGCGGTTTTCCATCGTTTCTACGATCGGTACCCCACTGATGCGGTACTTGCTCATCAAATGTTCTGCATCAGCAACTAAGTGGGTTGGTGTTAAGAAAAACGGATCGATGATCACGCCGCTTTCAGAACGTTTTACTTTGCGCACTTCATCTGCTTGCGCTGCGATACTCATGTTTTTGTGAATCACGCCAAGTCCGCCTTGACGCGCCATTGAGATCGCCATTTTACTATCAGTTACGGTATCCATACTGGCACTTATGATTGGAATATTTAGTGTAATATTCGGGGCAAGCTGCACTTTCATATCCACGTCATTTGGCAAGACGTGACTTTCTGCCGGAATCAATAAGACATCATCAAACGTTAACCCTTTTTTTACAAATTTGGTTTCCCAGTTGGACATTTTTGTAACCACTCCTTAAAGTTTTTAGGTATTTTAAAAAAAATAGCAAAGATTTTTTCATAAGTCAACCATTCGGAAAGCTTTCTTAATAATCCTCTTCAAACCTTTGGTCAAATCTCATAATTCGCCATTTTTTCTAAAAAAACACGCTGATCGTGCGGTCTTTTTTAACAAAAGAAGGCGCACGATCAACGTGTAGCCATCAGCCTCTAGGAACAGACAGACTGCTGATGATATTGTATTTGCGTTTCAAGTAGTACTTCGCTGCTAATGCCACTGCCCCGATCAAGGCTTCAATCACAGGATCCACTTGTGGATTCAATGGTGGTTGGATCATCGCAGAAAGCGAGATCACAACGATCCATAGCATGAAGGCTGCGACTAAAATCAAAATGATCTTCCACATCTTCGGCCGTTTGCTCTTATCAGCACCCGGGCGTTCATATTGATACATGTATTTGTACATCAAGTAGAAGACCCAACCAGCAAGCATCGCCATCAAGAAGAGGGTCAATAAGCCATAAGGTTGTGCTTGTCCTCTAGTAAAGATTCCCATAACCCCTAACATCAACCCAAAAATCCCTAAAATCAGCAAGGTGTTATCCAACCACATCAAGAAGGGGCCGGATTCTTTTTGCTCAACGGGTTTGTTGATGATGGCTTCGGTACGTTCAGACACTGTACCAAATAATTGGCGGGCCGTTTTGCCGCCTTTTTGTTCTTTGACTAAGACCGGCAGCATCTCATGCAAGGCAATCGTTTTTTCTTCTTCAGAAAGGTTGGCTGCCTCTAGCGATTTTTTTAAATCAAATATATATTGTTGGTTTCGTTTTGTTAATTGTTGTTCTAATTCACGATTTTCGGAAACATAATTTCGCAGAGTTTCTGGTTCCATGAATTGATTCTCCCTTCTGCGTTTTCTTCACAATGGACATTTTACCACAAATTCACTGGGAAGAAAGCCCTTTATACGTTAAAACGGAACAACATCACGTCGCCATCTTGCACGACATAATCTTTTCCTTCCAAACGTACCCGACCGGCTTCTTTGGCCGCTTGCATCGTGCCGTATTGGTTCAGATCTTCAAAGGAAACAGTTTCCGCACGAATAAAGCCGCGCTCAAAGTCCGTATGGATGATCCCCGCTGCTTGCGGTGCTTTGATGCCTTTACGGAACGTCCACGCACGCACTTCTTGTTCACCAGCGGTAAAGTACGTTGCTAGACCCAGCAAATCATAGGCGGCACGAATCAATTGATCCAACCCTGATTCTTCAATTCCTAATGCTTCTAAAAACTCTGCTTTGTCTTCTTCTTCCAGCTCAGCGATCTCTTCTTCAGCACGAGCACTGATGACGATCACTTCCGCATTTTCGCTTGCTGCAAATTCTTTCACTTTGTTGACATAGTCATTGGTTTCATAGTCTGCCACGTCTTCTTCTGCTACGTTGGCAACGTATAAGACTGGTTTGGTCGTTAGTAAAAACAAACTTTTGACGATGCGCTGTTCTTCATCTGTAAATTCGATCGAACGAGCAGAGATCCCTTCTTCTAAGACCGGTTTGATCTTATCAAGAACGGCCAGTTCCGCAACTGCATCTTTGTCTTTGGTTTTGGCAATTTTTGCGACCCGAGTATAGCGCTTGTTGACGGATTCTAAATCTGCTAAAACCAACTCCAAATTGATGGTGTCGATATCAGCTAATGGGTCCACGCGGCCTTCTACGTGGGTGATGTTGTCATCGTCGAAACAACGAACGACATGACAGATCGCATCCACTTGGCGGATATGGCTCAAAAATTGGTTTCCTAATCCTTCCCCTTTGCTGGCACCGCGGACGATTCCGGCAATATCCGTAAATTCAAAGGTGGTTGGGACCGTCTTTTTCGGACGGACTAATTCTGTTAAACGCTGTAAGCGCCAATCTGGCACTTCCACCATTCCTACATTCGGATCGATCGTCGCAAACGGGTAGTTTGCGGCTTCTGCTCCTGCTTTGGTTATTGCATTAAATAAAGTAGATTTGCCCACATTTGGCAATCCAACGATTCCGGCAGTTAACGCCATGCTTCACTTCACTCTTTCTCTTTTTTTTCTAGGATTTTCTTCATCTTTTTATCAAATTCTCGGCGCGTCATCATGACGATGTGGCCGCAATTCGTACACTTTATTTTGATGTCTGCCCCCATGCGGATGATTTCCCAACGATTGGCTTTGCAGGCATGCGGTTTTTTCATTTCGACAATATCCCCAAGATCATACATCTTTATCACCTCAAGCTTCATCAAATTGAATGTTCAACAAATCTAAAATACGGGTTAAATCTTTTTGTGACAGGTATTCGATCTCGATTTTTCCTTTGCCTTCTTTTTCGCGGATCTCGACATTCGTGCCGAATTTATCCATTAACCGTTCTTCGCTTTCTCGTAAATAGTACGGTTTTTCTCGAATCAGACGCGGCACTTTTTTCTTTTCGTTTTTCGTGTCGTTCATCTCAGCGACCATTTGTTCTAATTGGCGGACTGTCAGATTTTCTTTGACACAACGATTGGCTAATTTTAAGATCTGTTCTTTGTTTTTCAAGCCTAATAATGTCCGAGCTTGCCCCATAGACAAACGGTCATCTTGAACCATTTCTTTGACGAGTTTCGGCAAGGACAGTAACCGCAAATAATTGGCGATATACGGGCGGCTTTTCCCTAAACGTTCAGCGACTTGTGCTTGGGTCAATTTCAAGTTCTTCATCAGCATGTCATAGGCTTCTGCTTCTTCTAAAGGATTTAAATCTTCCCGCTGCAAGTTTTCTAAAACGGCGACTTGCATCATCGCTTCTTCATCAAAATTGCGGATGATGGCGGGGATCGTTTCCTTGCCAGCTAATTTGGACGCTCGAAACCGGCGTTCACCAGCAATGATCTCATAGCCTTTGACAGATGATTGCCGCACGATGATCGGTTGAAAGACCCCCGAATGTTGGATCGAATTGGCTAGTTCTTGTAATGAAAGCTCATCAAAGGTTTTTCGCGGTTGATAAGGGTTGGGTCTTAATTCGTTTAAAGGCAGTTCAACGACTTTTTCTGTCTTGATATCGACTTCTTCTAACCCTTGCAGGTCTTGAAACAACGCATCGATCCCACGCCCTAATCCTTTCCCTTTATTCTTCACGGGCTAACACTTCCTTTGCTAACGTCTGATAGACTTCGGCTCCTTTTGAGCGTGGATCATAATCAATGATCGACAATCCATGACTAGGTGCTTCAGACAACCGGATATTCCGTGGAATAATGGTTTCATACACTTTTTCTTGGAAATAGCGGCGGACTTCTTCCACGACTTCCGCGCCTAAGTTCGTGCGGGCATCATACATCGTCAGTAAGACCCCTTCGATCTCTAACTCAGGGTTAAAATGTTTTTGTACTAAACGCACGGTATTCAATAGTTGGCTCAGCCCTTCTAATGCATAGTACTCACATTGGACTGGGATCAAAATCGAATCACTGGCGGTAAAGGCATTGATCGTCAAATGACCTAAAGATGGCGGGCAATCGATAAAGATATAATCGTATTGTTCTTTGATTTCATTCAAAGCCGATTTCAATCGAGATTCCCGTGCCATCATGGAGGTCAATTCAATTTCCGCACCAGCTAATTGGATCGTCGCTGGAACGATATCCAAGTTTTCTCGGCTGCTAGGTAAAATCGCTTCAACGATCGGTGTTTCATTGACTAATACATCATAGATGTCTTGTTCCACATCTGGTTTGCGAATGCCGACACCGCTTGTGGCGTTGCCTTGGGCATCAATATCTACGAGTAACACTTTTTTGCCGACAAATGCTAAGGACGCACCTAGGTTCACCGTTGTGGTGGTTTTGCCTACGCCGCCTTTTTGGTTTGCAACAGAAATAATACGGGCCATTGATTTTCCTCCTATTTAATTGGTTGTTTCGCTGGCATTCCCGGTTTGCGGGGGTATTTCTTTGGCGTTTCTTTTTTCTTTTGAATGATCAAAAGATGGCGTTCATCGCCGCTGACCGGTAAGGTAAAGCTTTTTTCTTCAATAAATTTGCCGCCTAAGAGTGAGATCGCTGGTTTGGCTTCAACCAGTTCTTCCTCGCTTTTGGCAGCTTTGAGCGCATAAAAATAGCCTGCTTTTTTCACCAATGGCACACAGAGTTCCGTTAACACATTCAAACGGGCAACCGCACGAGCGGTCACATAATCGAATTGCCCACGAAATTGCGGTTTTTGACCAAATGTTTCTGCACGGTCATGGTACAAGTGGACATTTTCCAATTGTAGATCCGTCACAAGAGTTTGTAAAAAGGTGATGCGCTTATTTAAAGAGTCGACGATCGTCACTTCTAATTCAGGAAACACGATTTTTAGTGGAATACTTGGAAAGCCAGCACCTGAACCGACATCGCACAAATGACTTTGCGGGTCAAAGGCGGTTTCAAAAGCTAAGGAAACAGAATCGTAGAAATGCTTTAAATACACTTCTGATTTTTCCGTAATTGCGGTTAGATTCATCTTCTGATTCCATTCGACCAAACGCTCGAAATAGACAACGAATTTTTCCATTTGTTCTTCGGTTAAAATGATCCCGTTTTTGCGTAATTCTTCATGAAATTCTTCAGGTAGCATAACGAATCCTTTCTATTTTGTGAAACAGAAAAATGTTTCACAGACTAGTTCCTACTTTAACGCAAAAAGCAATGTGATGCAATAGCCAGCGATTGCTTTCTAGGAGAATTTACCATTTTTTAACTGGGGCTTTAAGGTTGGTTTAAGGCATGGGAATTATACTCATTTCAATCCAAAAAACTTTTTTCATTTTTCCTTGACCAGCAAGGCTGCCAACCCTGCTGGTCAGCTTTTTTCTCAAAGAAACAAGCATTGATCTCAGGATCAATGCTTGTTTTTGTTTCATATGAAACTTTTTTATTTCACGCGAGGTTCGTTGTATTCTTCGATACGATCAGACGCGCGGGAAGCCGCATGTTTGGCTTTGTTGGTTTGACGTGAAGCAAAGTCGCCGGTTTTAGAAGCCGCTGACGTTACTTTGTCTTGAACCGTTTCTTGTTCCTCTTCGTATTCAGCGATTGTTTTCACATCCACAACGTTGATGTTGACTTCGATCACTTCTAATTGGGTCATTGTCGTTACTTCTTTTTGAATGACTTCTTTGACTTGTTCAGCGATTTCTGGGATATTGCGGTCGTATTCAACCACGATATCTAAATCAACGGCTACTTGTTTTTTCCCAACTTCAGTATTGATACCGGCAGTCACATTGTCTGTATTAACTAATTTTTCAGCAATATTAGAGAAGAAACCACCATCGACCGTCAACAGACCATCTACATTTTCTAATGCAATTCCGATAATTTTTTGGATCACTTTGTCATCATAGGTCAATGAACCATGAACGGGTGCATCCCCGGTTGGTCCTTCAAAATCGTTGTGGCCAGGTTTTGGCGGTGCTGGATGATGTCCGGCTGGATCTGGATTTCCTGGTGCTGGATGATCCCCTGGTTTTGGTCCATTTTGTTGTCCTGCTACTGCTTTTTCAGCATTTGGTACCACTGGATCAGGTGATTCAGTCATTGGAATCGCATTTTCATTGGCTTGATGATTGGTGTTGGGAACCACTGGATCTGGATGTGCACTGACATTTTTTTCATTGTTTAATTCGTTTTTATCGTTATTCATTAAAAATTCCTCCTATAAAATACGTTATTGTTGGTTAAAAAATTCGTCGATGATACCGGTACGTTGGAGATACAATCCTAGCGCAAAACCCAAACCTGTTAGGAGTAGAATCAGCAATGTTTTGAAAAAACCGATCGTTACAAACAACACAGCCAGAACAAGGCCGATTGCTCCAAAAATCAATGGGATTTTGTATTGTTGTAGTTCGTTCATCATAGCCCTCCTATTCTACTCGCGGGTTTTCCGGAGTCTCATTTTGTTCAAAATTCGCGTAATTGACTTCGACTTTGACTTTTTCACTTGAGCCAAGCACTCGTTGGACATCTTGTTGGATTTCCGCCATTAAGTTTTCGGTTTTGCCAACTAAGGCAGACGTCCGTTTCAAGCGGCCTTTGATTTTGATTAAAATTCGATTTTTGGTCGCCTTGACATGAACTTTTGGTCCTTCAACAAATTCTTTTTCATTTACTTTCGTACGTACAAGTCCTTCGATCGCTTTCTTATCGATCGTCAATGCGCCCTTATCCTCTTTCAAAACAAAGGTTGTTTTGGTTTTTGGATAAAACAGCACGACTAAGATCACGATCAAGAATACGGCGATTAAAACAACGGCTACCCAAAACATATATTGACGCATAAACAAGTTGTCAAAGAAATACGTGACGACATTGCCTCTGCTGTCCAAACCAAATGGCAGCTGCATGTAAGGATTACTCATTAAAACGATTGGTAATAAGACAGTGATAAAGATCAACGAAACGATGATTGATACGATTTTCCACCCTTTACTCATAGGACACCTCCTCCTTTTTCTCCGATTTTTTGATAAGCTTACAAGTTGATGGCTTCTCCGCCGGTAACACCATAAATCTGTGCTGTCACATAGCTAGCTTTATTGGAAGCTAAAAAGACATAGACGGGTGCCAGCTCAGCTGGTTGTCCAGCCCGCTCCAGTAATGCTTGCTGACCAAATTCAGGCAGCTTGTCTTGCGGTTGGCCATGATCTAACTGTAATGGTGTCCAGATTGGTCCTGGGGCTACCCCATTGACCCGAATCCCTTTTTCAGCAAATTGTTTCGCCAAGCTGACTGTAAAACTGGCGATCGCCGATTTGGTTGCCGCATAATCCATTAAATGGGCGCTTGGACTAAAGGCTTGGACAGAAGTCGTTGTCACGATCGCTCCCCCAGCCGGTAAGTGTGGCTCAGCTGCTTTCACTAATGCAAACATTGAGATAATGTTTACCATAAAGGTGTCTTTCACTTGTTCAATCGGTAATTCTGCAATCGATGGCCGCGTGATTTGCTGTGCTGCGTTCAATACTAATGTATCTAACCCACCTAATGCTGCTACCGCTTTGTCAACGATCTCTTGTGGTGCCGCTTCGTCTCGCAGGTCATAGGGTAGCAAAATCACTTTGCGTCCGGCTTCTTTGATGTACCCTGCAACTTCTTCGGCATCTTCTTCTTCTCCTGGGAAAAAGTGCAGGGCAATGTCTGCTCCTTCACGAGCGAAGGCAATCGCTGCTGCTCGTCCGATCCCAGAATCCCCACCGGTAATCAGTACCCGCCGGTTTTCTAACTGCTGACTTCCCTCATAAGAGTCTTCACCACAATCAGGTTTTGGTCGCATTTCTTCTTGTAAAGCAGGCGTATCTTGTTCCTGTTTGCTGTATTTACCCGTGTGATAAAGTTCCCGTGGATCAGTCAAAATAGGTTCACTCATTCTTACGTCCTCCTTTTCTCTATAATAAAATTCTAAACCATTCATTTTTTTTTGGGAAATATAACGCTTTGTTAACAAAAATAAATCCTCGTTTATTAGAAAATGAAAAAAGAAAGTGCCCTCATTTTTGTCCAGAAAGCAAATGATTTCACTTTTTTATAGAAGGGGGTAAACTAATGAGTAGTAACTGGTGGTACCTGTAAAAGGGAACCCCTAGGAAAATGACTTTGGATCAAGAAAAAGGAGGAACCAAACAATGCCTTGGAATGTCCGTGATTATCCTGCGTCAATGAAGAATCTAGACCCCTTAGTTCGTAAAAAAGCGATCGATATCGCCAATGCCCTGCTAGCCGATGGCTATTCCGACGATCGGGCGATCCCGATCGCCACGAGTCAAGCAGAAAAATGGTATGACAATGCAGATGAAGAGGAGAAGAAAGCTTTTCAGAAAGAGAAAAATCCGCAAAAAGATGATGCCCATCAAACCAATAAAAATGCGAAAAAATTAATGGATGCGGATGTTGAAGTTGTGTATGAAGAGGACCAATGGCAAGTCCGTTCCAAAGGAGCAAAACGTGCCAGTGATCATTTCGACAATAAAGCAGAGGCCATCGCCCGTGCCAAAGAAATTGCCGAAAATAAAGAATCCGTGGTGAACGTTTATAAAAAAGACGGCGACCATCAAAAGGATATTGATTTAGGAGAATAAAATTGGCCGCAGAAAAGTGGAAGGAGGTCTTACGTTTGTCGTTTTAACGGCGCGAAACGTTACCTTCTCTTTCGCTTTTTTGTTTCCTTTTACAGCTAGGTTTGGTTAAAACTAAAGCAACCGCTTCTTTAACGTTTCTCTTTAAAAGCAGCGGTTCGTTGTCAGAAACCTAAAAAACGAAGACCTTTTGAATGAACTATTACTTTTAAAATTTCTCGACATCCTAAAAAGTAAGCCTATGAAATGCTGATTTAGCAACAACTGTAAACCATCCGTTACCCCTGTAAACTAGCTTGTGCTTTCTTTAACTAAATAAACCTTGTATACTTGAATTATCAAAAGTACAAGGAGTGGTGTTTGTGAAAAAATTATTTTTTGTGCCGTTTATTTTTATTTGTTTCCTCTTTGCTCTCCCAGCTGCCGCCCAGACAGTGGAAGAACCAGAACTCGTTTATGACCTAGCATCAGATAGTCCCTATGAGCAGCTGATCACGGTAGATGAAGAAGGCAATGAGGTGATTTTGACCATTGAAAAATTGCCGTCATTCCGAGCAAATCTGGCAGCGGGAACGTATCGTGTGTCAAAAACATCCGCCGGTAATTGGACCGCTAGTTATAATGTAACGGTCAATAGCCGCAATCAATTTACAGGCACTTCGAATTTAAGTTTAGTTGCTCACAGAGGAAGTATCACTTCTAGTTCATTAACTCACACGTCCACCAAAGCCACCTGTACGTTTAAGCAAAAAGCAGGTATAATCACTACCAATGGGAGTGTCGTAACCACGATCTCAAATGGGAAGCTAGTTGTTAAATAGCAGATAGGAGCATACATTGGCTTTAGCAGAACAATTAAAAAGCTGTCGCGAGTCTTCGGGATTGTCGCAAACAGCAGTCGCAGAAAAATTACAGATTTCACGCCAGTCGATTTCGAAATGGGAAAATGGGCGCGGCTATCCAGATATTGAGAATTTGATTTTGTTGAGTGATCTCTATCAAGTCTCGATTGATGAGCTTTTACGTGAGAACGAAGCCTTAAAAGAGCGGATCGAAACCAACAATCAAGAAATCAGCGACAAGAAAGAAAAATTGTCGTTACTCCAAAGAACGATGGCAGCAGATAAAGATGAAAGTCTGCTCTTGCTACTGTTAGCTGGAATCGGCTCATTTCTCTTTCCATTAGGTTTGATTTTAGATGGCTTTGTCTTATGGCGTAACAAAAAGGCCAATAATTTTTATGTATTGATCTATATCGTCTGTGCCTTCTCGATTTTCTTGAATTTGTACGATGGCTATGTCCATCTCAGCAACATCATGAATTGGGGAACCACTACGATTGAAAAAGTTGAATAATTCAATTGCTAACACAAAAAGCCCGCTGCGAATTGTTTTCGCAGCGGGCTTTTGACACTCTATTTACCATTTATAAATTGGTTTTTCAAAGAATATTAACCGTCTTTAGTTAACCTTTGCAATCTTCCCTTGTTCGATATACACCATCAAAATACTAATATCAGCTGGGTTTACTCCGCTGATACGGCTCGCTTGGGCGATGGTTTCGGGTTGGATTTTTTGCAGTTTTTGTTTGGCTTCTGTTGCCAAGCCATTGATAGCGGCATAGTCGATGTTTTCAGGAATACGTTTGGCTTCCATCCGTTTGAGTTTCTCCACTTTTTCGAGGGCTTTTTTAATATAACCTTCGTATTTGATTTGAATCTCGACTTGTTCAATCTCTTTTGGCTTCAATGCTTCATTGGCTTCGATAAATTGCAGCATTTCGGCATACGTCACTTCAGGCCGACGCAAGAATTCATTTGCTAAAACGCCATCTTTCAAGGTGGCCGTCCCTTTGGCAGTCAAATACGCTTGTACTTCTGGCGTTGGTTTGATGCGGATTTTGGATAAACGTTTGATTTCTGCTTCAACAGCTTCTTTTTTCGCTACATACGCTTCGTATTGTGCTTCTGGGACAAGCCCAATTTGATGTCCCACTTCGGTCAAACGCAGATCGGCATTATCATGACGCAGCAATAAGCGGTATTCGGCACGAGAGGTCAATAAACGGTATGGTTCATTGGTTCCTTTAGTCACCAAATCATCGATCATCACACCGATATAACCGTCGCTGCGTTTCATAATGAAGGGTTCTTTGCCTTGAATTTTCAAAGCGGCATTGATGCCGGCGATCAAGCCTTGACCGGCCGCTTCTTCATAGCCGCTGGTTCCGTTGGTTTGTCCTGCCGTAAAGAGGTTTTCGATGACTTTGGTTTCTAATGTTGGACGCAATTGATGAGGTACCACGACATCATATTCAATGGCGTAGCCCGTCCGCATCATTTCCGCTTTTTCTAAACCTGCGATGGAATGCAGCATTTGGACTTGGACGTCTTCTGGCATAGAAGTAGAAAGCCCTTGAACATACACTTCTTCGGTGTTCAACCCTTCTGGTTCCAAGAATAGTTGGTGACGAGATTTGTCTGCAAAACGCACGATTTTGTCTTCGATGGATGGGCAATAACGGGCACCTACTCCTTCGACGATCCCTGTAAACATCGGCGCCCGGTGTAAATTCTGGTTGATGATTTGGTGGGTCCCTTCGTTCGTATAGGTCAACCAGCAAGGTTCTTGGTTTTGATTGTAGGCTTCATCGGGTGTGCTATAACTAAAGTGATTCGGTTGTTCATCGCCAGGCTGGATCTCCGTTACCTCATAGTTGATGGTGCTGGATTTCACCCGCGGTGGTGTACCGGTTTTAAAACGAGCGATCTCTAGACCAAGCTCTTTCAAATGATCGGCTAGTCCAATCGATGGTTGCGAGTTGTTTGGACCAGAAGAATATTTCAACTCTCCAATGATGATCTCTCCTCGCAACGCTGTTCCTGCAGTGATCACTACAGCTTGGGCTTGGTAACGAGCGCCTGTAGAGGTCACGACGCCACGACATTCGCCTTCTTCAACGATCAGCTTTTCAACGATTCCTTGGCGCAGTGTCAAATTGGCTTCTTTTTCGATCGTTCGTTTCATTTCAGCCGCATAGGCATGTTTATCGGCTTGCGCTCGCAAGGCCCGCACAGCGGGACCTTTTCCTGTATTGAGCATCCGCATTTGGATGTAGGTTTTGTCGATATTTTTGCCCATTTCTCCGCCTAAAGCATCGATTTCGCGCACCACGACACCTTTCGCGGGTCCGCCGACGGAGGGATTGCAAGGCATGAATGCGACCATGTCTAAGTTGATAGTCAGCAAGAGGGTTTTTGCCCCCATGCGGCTAGCTGCCAAGGCAGCTTCTGATCCGGCATGGCCGGCCCCAACAACGATCACGTCATAACTTTCTGCTTGATATTCTTGCATGGTGTTCTCCTTTTTACGCCAGTGGCGCATTCTTTATTTTCCTAAACAAAACTGACTAAATAATTGGGTGATCAACTCATCTTGGACACTATCGCCGACAACTTCTCCTAGATAGTCCCAGCAGCGTGTCATATCGATTTGAACCAAGTCAACAGGCATTCCTGCTTCAATCCCTTGGATGACCTCAGACAACGACTGAACGGCATTTTCTAATAAGGCAATGTGGCGGGTGTTAGAAAGATAGGAAGCATCCTTATCAGTGGTCTTCCCCCCAAAGAATAGATCGGCAATGGCTTGTTCCAGTTGGTCTAAGCCTTCACTCGTCAACACAGAGACAGAAAAAATCGGTTCATCTGCTGCGTACTGTGCTAACTCAGCGGGTGCTAATTTTGGCTCAAGGTCGGTCTTATTCAATAAGATGATCCGACGGCTGCCAGCAGTCAGCTCCAGCAATTGTTTGTCTTCCTGGGTCAAGCCTTCGCTTTGGTTGAGAACCAGCAAAATCAACTCCGCTTCTGCCAGTGCTTTGCGGCTGCGTTCGACCCCGATTTTCTCAACGACATCTTCTGTTTCGCGGATACCAGCCGTATCGATCAGTTTCAACGGTACCCCGCGAACATTGACATACTCTTCAATGACATCTCGAGTCGTACCAGCAATGTCTGTCACGATGGCTTTTTCTTCCCTTAATAAATGGTTCAATAAGCTGGATTTGCCGACATTCGGCCGGCCGATGATCGCAGTACTCAGACCTTCTCGCAAAATTTTTCCTTGTTGGGCTGTTGCTAATAAGGCTTGGATCTGCCCTTTGACCATCGTGGCTTTTTCTAGCAATAAGCGGGTCGTCAATTCTTCCACATCATCGTATTCAGGGTAATCGATATTCACTTCAACTTGCGCCAGCGTCTCTAAAATCTCTTGGCGTAAAGTCCGAATCAAGTGGGAAAGATTGCCATCCAACTGATTGACGGCGAGGTTCATCGCTTTATCGGTCTTGGCACGAATCAGATCCATCACCGCCTCGGCTTGAGAAAGGTCGACACGTCCATTCAAAAAGGCCCGCTTCGTGAATTCCCCCGGCTCAGCCAGCCGTGCCCCTTGGCGTAAAACCAGCTGCAAGAGTTGATTGACGACCACGATCCCGCCATGACAGTTGATCTCAACGACATCTTCTCGGGTAAAGGTCCGTGGCTTTTTCATCACTGAAAGCATCACTTCATCCATCAAACGACTTTCCTCTGGATCCACGATATGACCATAATGGATCGTATGACTTGGAACTTGGGCGAGGGTTTTATTGCCTGCTTGAAAAATCCGATCCGCAATTGCGATCGCTTCTTCCCCGCTTAATCGCACAATACTGATGGCTCCTTCGCCGGGCGGGGTGGAAATTGCGGCAATCGTATCAAATTCTTGCGTAATATTCGCCATGTTGCATACTCCTCCTATTTTTTCACATAAAAAAAGTGCCCACTCCACCCGTCAAATTGATTGAAAATCAATAAAAACGAGTAGACTTAGCACTTTGACTGCTTGTCAATTAAATTCTGGAAATAGATTAGCACATTTTGGCGCCAGTCGCAAGCTTCCTTGAAAAACTTTTAAATTTTGCATCTGTCCGCAAAAACCTTTAAAATAAAAGCAAAGAATAAGAAAAGAGTGATCTATTATGGAAACCATCAAATCATCAAACAGTGCTGCCCGCATTAAGGAAATCATTTTATCGACAGGAAACGTGAATCGGCCTTATGTCGTGCGGGATATCGTCTTTGCGGCAGACAAAATCGAAGTAGATCTATTTGATACATCTGTGAACTTGAACGATCTGTTGGCAGACGTGACTTATCGCTTAAAAGAAACAGCCCACAGCTATGGCGCGAACGCGGTGATCAACTGTCATTTCGAACACGATCGCATCGTCGAAGGCGACAAAACCTATCTTGAGATCTTTGCCTATGGTACGGTGGTTCAATTTACTCAATCAACGATCGGCGGTTAATTGCCTCTATCATCAAAAAAAATACAAAAAAGAGTCCGCGGCATACGGACTCTTTTTTGATACCAAAGGCTGACCTACGTAACGTATGTTGACTTTGATAAGAATGATTTCTAGTCAAGGATACTTGGTTTTAAATTTGTTGTCAATTGCTTTTTCCCATCAAAAAAGGGAAAGGCTTGTCAGAGCGCCTTTCCCTTTTTTCATTAAATTCGTTTGTCCGCAGGTTCCACTACTAAGTAGCGATACGGTTCATCCCCTTCAGAATGAGTTTGAACATACGCATCTTTACTCAATACGGAATGGATCTGCTTTCTTTCAAACGCCGGCATCGGCTCTAAAAAGACCGGGCGGCCTGTTCGTTTGACTTTTTCAGCAGTACGACTGGCCAAACGTTCTAAGATCGCTTGACGTTTTTCACGGTAATCCCCGACATTCACAACGATCGATAATTTGTTTTTCGCGATGCGGTGAATGTAAACTTGCGCCAAATATTGCAGTGCATTCAAGGTTTTGCCGTGCTTCCCAATTAAAATACCTTGTTTTTGCGTTTCTAAATGAAAGACGATCACGCCGTCTTGACGAGCGGTTTTTACTAAGGCAGGTGCATTCAATGCTTTTGAAATATTTGTCAGATAGAGTCCCAACTGAGCTAGTGCTTCCTCATCGGAAAGATCCGTCAGCAAAACAGGTTCGCTCGCGGCCGCCTCCATCACACTGCTTGCATCCTCTGTCGTCACAGGATCTGGTTCTACCAGCGGTTTTGCTGGTACTTCTTCAACGGGTGCCGGTTCTTCAACGATTCTTTTTTCAATGGAGACCCGTGCTTGTTTTTTTCCTAGCCCCAAGAAGCCTTTTTTTCCTTCATCCAGGACTTCGATTACTGCTTGATCTTTGGTAATACCAAGGACTTGCAATCCCTCTTGAATTGCTTCAGCTACTGTCAGATTTTCATAAATCGGCATTGCAGTGCAACCTCCTCTTATTTTTTCCGTTTCTTTTTAGGACTCATTGCTTTTTTCAGCGCACGTTCACGCTCGCGTTCTTTGCGGGCGGCTTCTTCTCTTTCTTGGCGAATCTTGAATGGGTTATTTAGAATCAACGTTTGCACAACTTGGAATGCATTGGAAACGACCCAGTACAAGGAAAGTCCGCTGGCAATGTTGATCCCCATCAGCAAGATCATCATCGGCATAGCGAAATTCATGATTTTCAGACTCGCATTTGATTCCACTTGGCTCATACTTGATAAATAGGTACTTGCAAAAGTAAAGAGCGCCGCTAAAATCGGCAAGATGAAGTATGGGTCACGATCACCCAGCTGCAGCCATAAGAATTTTCCTTCTTGCAAAGCAGGAACCCGTGAGATCGATTGCCACAAGGCCATCAAAATCGGCATTTGTACCAATAATGGCAGACAGCCGGCATAGGGATTGACATTGTTTTCCGCATACAAACGTTGTGTTTCTTCTTTTAACTTGCTTTGTGTTTCTGTATCTTTTGACGCATATTGCTGCTGCAGCGCTTTTAGCTTTGGTTGTAATTCTTGCGTTTTGCGCATGCTTTTGGTTTGGAAGTGCATCAACGGCATCAAAATGACCCGAATGATCAATGTAAAGAGGATGATCCCGATCCCGGCATTGCCGAAGGAGAGGGCTTTGATCGCCTCTGCAAAATAATAAACGATGTAACGATCCCACAGACCAGTACTTTGTGCATTTACTTCACCTGTTGCACCGCAGGCAGATAAGACAACTACTAATGAGAGAACTCCCAAAAATAGTAAGACGCGTTTCCCTTTTTTCACGTAACTAATTCCTTTCCATTAATGAATAATTTTGGCAAGCTTTAAAACATGCTCTAAATTCGAGTAGATTTCCTTTGAGGAACAAGTGGCGATACTTGGACGAGCGATCACGATGAAATCGACCGCTGGTTCGATCCGCGGCTTCATTTCCGTTAAACTCGCACGGATCTTGCGCTTGATCTCATTTCGCTTCACTGCATTACCGACTTTTTTCCCTACAGATAAACCAACTCGAAAATGTGATTGCTCTTTAGGTAAGACATACACCACGAACTTCCGATTTGCAAAAGAATTTCCTGCCTGAAAAACTTTTTGAAAATCTTGCTCTGTTTTTACTCGATAGGATTTTCTCATCTTCGGTTCCTTCACTTCTTTCAATTAAGCTTCGCGAAACGGATTGAATCCGTAACCACTCACCTGTCAATAATACCATATTTGCCAAAAGTCAGACACTATATTCCGCAAAAACGGCATAAAAAAAAACCACTGGCATTCAGTGGCTTACGCAGAAATAACCTTTCTGCCTTTACGACGACGGCTAGCTAAAACACGACGTCCATTTTTTGTACTCATACGTTTACGGAATCCGTGAACTTTTTGACGTTTACGTTTATTTGGTTGATACGTTCTTTTCATTTATTTCCACCTCCATCAGGATAATGCTTATGCGCACAGACATACTTTGATAGTATAACGAGTCAAGTACTAGTTTGTCAATAAGAAGTTTGCTCAAAATCGGGCATTCTTTATCCACAATCCCCTTGATTTGTGTGGGTTTGCTGTTTATAGCCAATTTTTGTGGATAACTTTTTCCCCAGAGTTATTTTGGCTTTTTCCACAAACAAACAGCCTGTAGAAAAGTTTTCCACAATCGTTTTCCAAGCTGTTGATAACTGCCCTAAAACCTAGTATTATCAAGGCATGATCTTCACATTGATCTGTGGATAAAGGAGATTTTTTTATAGTTATGCACATTCTTTTTCTGCCTGTGGATAGTCGAATTTCGAACATGTGCATTTCCTTTTTTCATTTATCCCGTTTTGTGGAAAAGTATTTTTTTCTAACCTTTTTTATCGTAATCTGTGGAAAACTTTTTCAATCCGTGCTATTTTAGTTATATCTATTCTTAGTTATAGGAGGACAATTT